>CAVZDP010000001.1:0-360719 GCA_963774075.1 uncultured Solirubrobacterales bacterium
CACCAGGCACGATTCCGCCGCGACGTCTTGCACGCGTATCGCGAGCGTTGCGCCGTCTGCGCACTCAGAGAAACCGCCCTGATCGAGGCTTCCCACATCATCAGAGACCCCGATCCAGAGGGCCTCCCGACCGTCGTCAATGGCATCGCCCTATGCGCGATCATCACGTCGCGTACGACCGAAACCTCATGGGGATCGACCCGACCGGACTCGTCCACATCTCGAACCGGCTCCTGCGTGGTGTCGACGGCCCGATGCTTCGAACCGGCCTACAGGGCTTCCATGGGGCTCAGATCAACCAGCCAGCCCGGCCGCTCGATCGCCCGGATCCGCAGCGGCTTCTGTCGATTCGCGGAGTTCAAGAGCGCAGCATGAAGGTTGGGCTAGGAGGGTCTAGCCCGGAAGCGGAAGCGGCCCGGTCCATGAGGCCTCCGGCTCCAGGTCACTGTTGCGGCGTTGAGCAGCGCCGAACACCCTGAGCCACGTCGACCAGCGCGTTCGGCCACCCGGTAAACGTGCGACAAGAGCGGACGTCACCCCGAAGAACATCTGCTGGTGCGACGTGCGCGAGCGGCCACGCCGAGACTTTTCCGACTATTCGTGGCTGGTACACGAAGTACGAGGAACACGCACAGCTACGCGCCGGCCGCACAAAGCGCCTGGCGCGTCGCAGCACGAAAGCGGCGCATTGCTTCAAATCGTCAGCGAAGATATTACTTCCAGACCGGGGTGCCGTTGCACACCAGGGTCAAGCGCGATGTGCTCTACGCGAACCTGTGGTTCCCTGGCCGCGACCCCATCGTCCTCCCCGTCGGCGAGTTGCTTCCATCGACAACCAACCGCGCGCCCGGCAGCGTGACCATCGCCGTGACGGAGCATCTGGAGGCCGAAAATACAGACGGCAGCGCATCGGTCCTGGTCGCTACCAGTGGCGACGAGCTGATCGACGATCTGGCGACCGTCCTCTCGTTCGGCCTGAACAGCATCTTCAGCCGCGACCGTGACCTTGTCACAAGGCTCGTGCCGAGCTCGCCGGAGCGGCGCGGCGGATCGGCCGCCACGCTTTTCCGCGGCACCTTCGACCAGGCGCGGCCCCTCAAGGACGAAGAGCTTGACGATCTCGTGACTTCATGACGAAACTGCTCGCGCTCAACCGCCCGAACTACGAAGCGGCAATGCGGGCGATCAGGCGCGTCGTCCGGGCGACGACCCGCGCAGTCAATGACCAATGGTCGGGTACCGGACTTCGTGGCGGCGCTGGAATCGCTGGCCTCGGACGACGACGCGCCTGCCCCGGACGTGGGAGCGCAGCTCGACGGTTCCCAAACGGAACCTGTTGGACCAGCGCACTGCGGAGACGCCGAGCGCGAACTCGCCGGGAACGCGTTCGCCAAGCGGTGATGCAAGCCGAACGACTGGGAGCAAAGAGCGGTTCGTGCACTTCGTCAAGGGCCACGTATCGGAAGGTTCTTCCCGGGCCGAGGCAGCGGACGCTGTCCGTCCATATCCGGTCGGGATCATCGAAGCTGCCCTCGGTCGCGCTTACAACGTCCGATCCCAAAACGTCCACTCACTCCGGGACCTGCCGCCCGAAGCCTGGGTTCTCGGAGATCGAGCCGATACGGTTGAGCCCGCGATCTGGCACCATGCTCAGCCTCGAAGGTCTCGCCCGGCTGTCTCGGCACGTCCTTCGAGCCTACATCGACCGGGCGCCGAGCCGGGGTGGATTCCGCGTTTGACTGGCGGGCTGCGCTGCCCGGCATCGTCCAGGTACCCCTGGCGTCGAAGTATTGGATCCATCAAGGGGCCGGGTTCACGCACAGTTCGGCGCAGCGATACTTCGTGGGCTTCACCGAGCACGTACTCGCCGTGCCGCCGGCGACGAGCAAGGCGTGCCGGATATGGAAGACGTCTTGGCGCGCATCGAGGAGCTGGCGCCGGGGACCGCGGCAGAGCGATGCCAAGACGGCATGATCGAGCGCGCATGTACGTGCTGTGGCATCACACGCTCGCGCCAGAACGCCACCGCGACGATGCTGAGCGCTTCATTTCGCCGAGCGCGCCGGACACCACCTCGGAGACGCGCCAGCGCGATCTCGTTCACTACCGACTTGCTGGCAGGCGCGGTGTCCGACTGGTCCGTGGATCAATGGAGAACCCTCGCGCTGGAACGACGCAATCGGAGACCGACTCGGGCCGATCGAACATGGCCGCCCGTGCTCGATGCGGCCCTACAGTGGCAGCAGCCCGTCGGCTCTTTATGGAGGACGGAAAACGAGACGAGGCGGCTGAGTACGTCGGCTACGCCGTCGAGGAGCTACCGGGTAACCAGCTGCTCATCGGCTGGGAGGCGTCGGTCAAATCTGGCGAGAGCGTGGACCTCGACCCCGCGGCGCTCATCCCTGGCCTGCATGCGACCGAGAAGCCACCGGAGCAATCCGAGTAGTTCATGTACACGCCATAATTCGTCGCGCAGGCGGCACTGGTGCTCTTGTGCCTCAAATTTGCTTCAGATCGGCAGAAGAAGATGTTCCTAAGAGGCCGCTTCATACGCACCTATACGCGTGCGTCGCACTGAGTCCCACGACACTTCTGCCTCGATGGTCGTTCTAGAGACATGCGAGTCGCCTGGGTCCAGCCGACGATGCGGAACGGCGCTAATTTGGCGAAAGCGATGTCGGCCGAATACACCAACAACCACTACGTACCTCAGTGGTACCAGCGCCGGTTCATACCGGCTGACCAGGCCGACCGCGAGCTGTATCTGCTCGACCTCAAGCCCGACTTCTTCCGCGACGGCAAAGGTGTCCAGCAACAGCGCGAGCCGCTGCGCCGTACAGGAACACGTCGTGCTTCGCAATGGACGACCTCTACACCACACGCTTCAAGGGCATCAGTCTCACATGAGCTGGAGAGGGGTCTTTCTTCGGTGCGGTCGACGCCCTCGGCAAGCAGGCCGTCAGTTCTTTGCCCAGTTCGATCACGATCACGTCAGCGGGAAGGCGCTGGAGAACCTGATGCTCTACATGAGCACCCAGAAGCTGCGCACGCCCAAGGGCTTGGACTGGCTCGCGGCCCAAGCTGGTGTCCGACGCTCGGAGACGTGCTCCATCAACTTACCTCACTTCGATCGCTGTACGGCGGGGTCAGGGGCAGAGTGCGTATGGCAGATTGCCAAGTCACATGATCGGAGACGAACTCATCGTCTCCGACCGCCGTAGCGGGTACACAACCGGTCGTGTGCGCCCGGGGAATCCACAGCTCTACTGCGAGGCCGCGGAGGATCCCGGACATCGCGGCTAGGGCCAGCCCCGCACACTCTTCCCTCTCTCGAGCCGAACCCTGCTGATCCTGACCAACCGATCTCGTAACCGAACAAATCCGCGCCGGCCGCCTATAGGAGCCTCGCGCGAACCCAGATCTGTTCCGAGGGGCCATGTTCAACTTCCTTGAGATCCCAAACACACCGGCCACTCTCGGAGCAGGAGGTGTGCAAAATCAACTTCATCATCAAGCGCCGGGCATACCGTTACATCGCAGCCGGTCGTGAGGAATGGCTCTATCCAAGCGCAAGGTCAAGTCGAGCTGGCGTGCCGTAGGCGACCAGCACCTGCTCATGCCAGACCCGCGGTCGTTGCACCCGGGCGCCGAGATCATCATTGGCTACGCTGGCGGTGGCGCAGAGGCGATGGACACTTTCGGCCGGCGCCCCGGCGACCGCCGGTTCGGTCATGAAGCGCGAAGCGCTCAGGAAATCCAGGCGCACAGGCAGTGGTGCGATGACTTCGACCGGCTTCGGCAAGAAGCGGCGCGGGGCCTCGTGGGAGGACAGGAACCTCGAACTTTCCGGTTCGGTCGCGTGGGGTCTGTTGGATCGCCGGGCCACTGCTCGGGAGGTTCTCGTCCGGACGTTGGTTCTCGACCAGCGAGAGGCCGTCAGGCTAAGCGTCCGTGCGAAGCACTCGCCGCAACAAGCGGCGGATGCGGCGCGCTCTTCCTGCGGCTGGCGGGAGCGAGCCGTCGATGACGAAGGAGCGCACGGTGGCGTGCGTGTTGGCGGTGAGCGTCCCCGCCTGCGCGAAGAGCGTGTCGTGGAGTGTCTGCGGGTCGCCGGTGCAGCGGCTGACGACGGCTGTCCTTGGGGTCCCAGTCGTCGGCGGCGAACCAGAAGACTAGGTAGATGCCGTGCGTGGTGCCCGTGCCCGTCAGATAGCGGTCGACGAGCTGGGCCTTCATCGCCGTCTTGACGTCGGCGTGCCAGCACCCCTTGACTTCGATTGTCACCGAGGCGCGGTTGCGGCCCCCTCGACCTGGGTGCCGACGGGGCGAAGACGGTGATGTCGACGCTCTCGCCTCGTCCGCGGCCGGTGATGTTCGGCCGGATCTCGAGCTCGCGCCCGATGACGCGGCCTCCAGGGGCCGAGGTCGTCCTCCAGGCGGCCCTTCAGCCAGGTTGAGAGCTCCTCCTCATACTTCGGCGTGGGCTTGCCCCTTGGTGTTCCAGAGCTCCCGCGCGGCCGGCGGTGAGCTCTCCTGAAGGCGTTTCTCGATGCGGCGCAGCGAGGCCATGAGCGCCTGTTGGAGGTGCGCGTCGGACAGGACGATGCGCGCGTCGTTGCTCTGCGCGAGCAGGATCACGTGGCGCGGCTCGGGAGCCGTCCACCGGGCCAGCCGGGCCTCGCGGGCCTCGGCCTTCCGGCGTGTCATGCCGTAGCTGGGGAACTTAGAAGCAAGTGCGTCGATCGCCGCGATCGCGTCGTCGGTGCCGCGCTGCGCGAGCACGGCGAGCAGCCGGTCGCGCACCTGTCCGGCCTGATCGCGTGGCGTCACGAAGCCGGCGCCTGCCCGATGTTCCGGATCCTCGGCGGGCGGGAAGTTCTCCAGCAGCCCAGTCGAGCAGCCGCTGCAGGGACCCGTCGTCAAGCTCGCTGGCCAGGTCGGCACGCTCGCCGTAGGCGACTTTCTCGAAGATCGCCTTGCCGAACTCCGGATCCGATGTAAAGACCTCATCGATCAGCGGCCAGGAAGCTCCCGGCGCTCTGCTGAGCGCTGCGGCGGAGACCATCAATGCTGCATCGCGGTCGCGCTCGATCGCCTCCGGCGTCAACTGGGCGGAGACGAACGGCAGGAACGCCTGGGGGTCTGCCCGCATGCCGTACTCCGCGAGATCACCGCGGGCCTGCGGCTTGAGCTCCGGATCACCGAACTTGTGGCCGAGCGCTTCAACGAGCTTCCGTGGCGGTCACGTGGCGCAGCCGCCAATTACGAACAGGTGGCCTTCGCCTTGCCGTTCTGAAGATCGACCATCCGCAAGGTCCACTGAGCGAGCGCCTCCGGCGCACGGTCGGCAGCGAGGGCGAGCAGGACGTCGTCGAAGCGCTCGTCATCGGTGCCGCTGGAGCGTGGGTAGCTGACGATGATCGGCATCCACCGGATCCACGTATCCGCATCGAGCGCCTCGAGCTGGGCGGGACGGTGCATGGCCAGCAGGAGCAGTGCACGGTAGCCGGCGAAGGCTGGGCGGTTGATGGTGGACTTGCCGAGCCAGTCGTTCGGGTCCGGCGGAGCGAGGTCCAAATAGCGGTGAGCCGCCGCAATGATCCGCTCGCGTGTGCGTTCGTCGGCGCGGGACCAGCCGTCGAGCCGAGTGAGGTCCGCTTCGATCTCTTGGCCGAGGTCGCCGCGCCCGTTCTTGTCGTAGATCAAATCGACATTGAGCCGCCACCAGGCATCGACCTGCCCCGCGTCGATGTGATCGAGGTGCTCAAGGATGATGCGGTCCATATCTGGGGCGTCCTCGGGAGGCGGCACCGCGCGGCGACGTTCCGCCCGGCGCCTCCACATCTGCGCGACCTCGTCGTCGAGAGCGACAGGGGTTCGCCAAGCCGCGGTCTTTTCGCCGAACCCATCGCTCCGATCGGCAAGCTCGAACATCTCCTCGATGTCGCAGGTCTCCGGTGTAAACAGCCACGCCGCCAGCGCCGCCCACGCGGCTTCCGCCGGGCCGCCGATCTCCTGACGGAGTCGAGCGACGATCCACGGGTAGTCCTCAGTAAAGACCAGCGCGGGCTCAGACAAAGTCAGGCAGTGGGGCTCGATCTCCCCGGCGATGGCTGATTGCATCAGATCTCTAACGAGAAGCCGGCGCCCATGTTGCTCCCGGAACGTGAGTGTGTCGTTCGAGTCGTGTAGCGGGCCTAGCAACTCCTGATGCTCGATCAGCCGCGGCTTGACTACGGCGACGACGGCCGCCCGAATCTGGTCGTCATCGAGGTGCGGCCACGCCACGGCGAGAATGTCGTCGGTGAGCGAGGAGAGCAGGTCGGTTGCGCCGTAATCCCGGGGGACCGTCTGCGCCCATGCAAGGGCCTCTGGCAGTTTCTCCGGCCGAAGGGCTTTCGGGAACGTCTGCGATACGAACATCTTGTAAGCGCCGAGCAAGTGCTCGTTGCGAGCCGGCGTGAGGATCTTCAGCACCTCGGCGACACCGAGCTGGGACGGAAACGTCGCCGCGAGCGCCTGGCCCTTGATCTCGTCGTCCTCGTCGTCCTCGATGCGCTCGGTAGCCAGCGGTACGAGCGCGGAGCGGGTCTCGTCATCTGCGTAGTCCTTGAGCGCCCAGACGGCGTCGTCGCGCAAGAACTCCGGCTCGGTGGTGTTGAAAGCGAAGGCGACGAGGTCGTGCTGCAGTTCGGGCAGCGCTGCGGCCTGAGCGAGCGTGAACGCCATCTGGCGGACGCGGATCGAGTGCCCAGGCCGTAGTGCCTCGCGGATTTGGTCGGGCAGACCCGGGTGCACCAGTCCCACGAAGGCCCTCCGAATGCGCCGATCGTAGCGCTCGACGCGCATGGCGGTGTCTTCTGTCAGCAGTGACGAGACCAGCCGCGCGCGCGCCTCCTTAGTGAAGGTCAGGCGATCGACGCGAAGAAGAACCTCGGGCTCCCGGGTCATCACCTCGTCCAGAGCGTCCTCGTCCAACGTTGCGGTCCAAGCGGCCACCTCCCGGAGCTGCGGGATCAGCCGACCGTCGGGATCGTCGGCAGAAGCGAGCAGTGACATGATCTGCTCGGCATCCATGTGGTGGTGCGCCAAGTAGCGTGCAGCGAGGTACTCGGCGAGGCTGCGGTGGACGAGTGTCAGTCGGCCGCCGCCCAGGTCGACGAACAGGGCAGTTGCCAATACCTCCTGGATCTGCTCGACCCGGACCGGAAACTCGCGCCCCCAGCGGCCTCCGCGTCCTGCTCGGAGAATCCCTCCAGCTCGCGGATCGTCAGGTCTGCGCCCCACTTGGCGGTCAGGTCGGACTCGATCGCAGCTTTGCCTCCGAGCACCATCGCAGCTGCGATCCGCTCGGCGACCGCAATCCGTCGACCGACGTGTAGCGCCTGTCCGGTGAGCTCGCGACGCCGACCAACATCGTGCTCCTCAGCCAACCGGAGAGTGGCGCGGTCGAACAGCTCTGCCTGTGTTGCGGGAAGAGCGCCCTCACCCGACGAAGCGATGTCGATCATCATCCGCAGCGTCAGCGGGAACGCGGCCAGTCCGTCCAGGTCACGCTCAAAGACCTCCGCGAGGAACGCCTCCTCATCGAGCCCTTCGGCAAGTGCGGCCTCCGCCGCATCGACTGCGCGAAGCGGCGCCAGCGCTAGCCGCCGCGGGACGTCGTCCGCTCCGAAGATATCGGCGAGCTGACCGTCGAAGTCAGGCAGCCACTCCGCGGACCGGCAAGAGATGCGGAGGCGCAGGCGAGCGATGTCCCCGTCGAGCTTTTTCAGCTCGGCGATAAGCCTCTTGTGGATCCCCTTCACGTGCAGTAGGGCCTCATCAAGACCGTCGAGGAATAGGTACAGCGGGTCCCCGGACTCACGCCACTGGCGCCACGCGGGACTGTCGACGATGGCGCCCACGAGCGACTCGCCTTCCTCATAGGCGCCGAGGTCGACGAGGTGCACTGCGCGACCGGCGTACCGAAGCTCGGCAACCGCGTCGGCGATCGCGTAGGACTTGCCCAGACCGGGCTCTCCGAGCAGGATGAGGCAAGGCTCGTCGATGAGCTCGCTCAGTTGAGGGGCGTCTGTGGCGCGCGCGAAGAAGGATGACCTGTCGGGGAAGAACCCGTCGTCGATGTTCTCGCCAGGGGTCGTCCAGAACCGCGGCCACCGATAGTGGCGTGTCCGAATCGCTTGCGGAGGCACGCCAAAACCGTACCGTTCGTGGCGCCTTGGCCCTGTGAGCGATCAGGACGACTGAGGCGTTGGGGCAGTCGCGCGACGGCCGCGGCGTCCTAGTAGTGGAGACGAAATCATGACCCACGACCTCTTGCACGCAATCCGCGCCGTAACGCGCTTGCGCCATAGCGTGGTTGCAGCAGTCTCGCGTCGATCGCGGTCATTCGAGACGAATCGTGAGCTGAAGGTCCAGAGCCTCCGCCACACGCTGAAACAGCTCCAGGCTGATCCGACGTCGGCCGGCTTCGACCCGCGCGATCGCCGTATGACTCACGCCGGCTCGCTCGGCCACCTCGCGCTGTGAGAGGCCGAGATCCTCTCGCCGGCGCCTCAGAAGCTCCCCGAGCTGGTGGACCATAAGCGCTCCACTGACTTCCTGGGCCGCTTTTGGGCCGTATGAGCTCGAAACCGCCGGGTCGTCGACGTCCTCAGAAGTCCGCAACGTGCGGTCTTCTATGTCCTCAAGAGCACCACCAGACCCCTCCTCTGGTCGATGGTAAGGAAGGGGTCGTCGGTTCGAGTCCGACTCCGGGCTTTCGATTTAGCCTGTGCCGACGGAACAATGAAATGGCCGCCCTGCGCGCGCGATGGATGTGCTCAACGAGGAAGGTCATCTCCTTAGGCGATGAAGACAAGCAATACCCCTTATCGATCCGCTGTTCGCGTTGCCGTCGGCGTGGCGTTCGTCTTGTCGTTGCCGTTGGTGGCGACGCTGATCACCGACGAGGTGGCCTGGAGTCTGGCGGACTTCGTTGCCGCGGGCGTCCTCTTGGCGGTAATCGGTGTTGCGGTCGAGCTGGCAGTGCGGAAGGCGGGGAATCTTGCGACCGCGCTCGGCATCGCCGCCGTCGGCTTCGCCGCGGCTATGTTCGGGGAGGCCGATGACGCACCTGGCCTCGTGCTCTTGGGCATCCTGCTCATCGTCAGCGCGTCTGTGCTCGGCGTGAGGGTCACCCAGCGCAGCAGGTAGAGGATGAGCCCGCTCGCGGCTCACGCTTGTTCTGGTGGGCAAAGGATTGGGCAACACAGATTTGGGGTTTGATCAACCGTGTTGTTGAGCGGCCGACTCGATCGTCACCAGGATTTCCTTGAACGCGGCTTCGCGTTGGGGCTACGCGCTGGCAAGCCCGGCGGCGCTGAGACGCGGTGCCGCTGGTCGTCACGCGGCGGCCGCTATGGCGGCCACCAACGTATTGTCGAGCGGTCGCAAAAAGCGCGAATTCCAAAGAGGAGGTAAGTGATGACGGAGCACAGAGTCGGAACCCGAGAGGAGTGGCAAGCCGCCCGCGACGAGCTGCTCGTGAGGGAAAAAGAGCTCACCCGTCGCAATGACGAGCTCGCGCGACTGCGACGTGAGCTCCCCTGGGTGCCGATCGAGAAGGAGTACAGCTTCGAGACCGTCGAAGGCACCAAGTCACTCTCGGAACTCTTCGACGGGCGCTCGCAGCTGCTCATCTACCACTTCATGTTCGGCTCGGTGTACGAGGCGGGCTGCACCGCCTGCTCCTCGATCGCGGACACGCTCGCTCCCCAGGTCGTCCATCTGCAGGCGCGAGACGTCACCCTGCTGCTCGTCTCGCGGGCGCCGCTCGAGAAGCTGCAGGCGTACAGGCGGCGAATGGGATGGGGCATCGGGTGGGTCTCGACGGCGGGCAGCGACTTCAACCGCGACCTCGGCTTCACCCACACCGAGGAGGAGCTCAAGTCTTTCCTCGAGGGCGAGATCCCCCCAACCGTCAAGCAGATGGCGGAGGCGTCCGGAACGGACCCGGCCGGATACGTGGCCGAGAGTCCCGGCTTGAGCGCGTACAAGCTCTCGGACGGTGTGGTCTATTGCACCTACGTGACCACCGCGCGCGGCCTCGAGCCTGCGATGGCGTACTACGGCCTACTCGACCGCACGCCCCTGGGGCGCCACGAGGAAGGCGAGCCGGAGTTCTGGCTCCGGCGCCACGACGAATACGAGCACGCCAGGTCGTAGTAGGTTGCTTCGCCAGCGTGCCCGCAAACGGCGATCAGTCCGGATACTCGTCCTTGCGCCAGGCGCGCGGCTCCTCGGGCCCAGGCTTCGGCGTTCGGTCGAGCAGGAACGAGTTGTACGGCGCGACAAATGGATCGGGTGCCGACACCATGTACGTGTGGTACACGCTTCCGTTGTCGCGGGCGAAGGCGATGAAGCTTGGGTTTTCGCGCAGGCCGTCCTCGAGCTTGGCTCCGACCGTCCGGCTCCAGTCCTGGAGCCACTCGGGGGGGTTGGCGAGCATTTCCTGAACCTCTGGGATTTCTTTCGCCTGCTCGGGCGTGAGGGCGAGCCCGAAGTCGAACGGAAACTCCGTCCCATGAGTCGAGACGTAGGGGAACTGCCAACCCATCCGCTCCTTGTAGGCGATGAGCCGGTCGATCGGCGCGCGCGAGAAGCAGATGAGCGTCACGTCCCGGTGGTTCAGATGCACGCGCGTGGCGTCGAGCTCGTCCCCAAGGTTCGAGCACCCGGGACAGGCGCCGACCTCGTAGTCAGGTCCGAACATTATGTTGTAGGCGAGTAGCTGCGAGCGCCCGTCGAAGAGTTCCTCGAACGTCTTCTTCCCGTGCTCGGTGTCGAACTGGTACTCCTTCTCCACCGGAACCCAGGGAAGCTGACGCCGCTGCTCGGTCACCTTCTGGCCGAGCTCGGCGTGCTGGGCCTCGAGCTTCGCAAGCTCATCGCGAGCCGCTTGCCATTCCTCGCGGGTTCCGATCTTGTGGTCAGGCATCGATCGCCTCCTTTGGCTGTTCGTCATCTCAGCGTAGTGGCTCGTCGATCCTCGGCGGTCGGCCGTCGAGGCGTGTGGGTAAGACTGACACGCCACACCAAACTCATCGGTCCCGTGATCCCCTCGGAGGGGTGCGAGGATGGTGTCCCGACCGAACCGATCCGAGGAGGTGGCGATGGCCGAGGTTCCGCACTGGCGACTCAGTGGCGACTGGTTCGACGTTTGCAGGTGCAGAGTGCTGACCGGGCCGACCAATCCCGAGGGTGCTCCCGTTCGGGCCCACAATGCCCCCGGTGCCGAGTCGGCCTTGGACAGGTCGCCACCGGGGCCACCGCATAGGAAGACGAGGTGGAGGCGTTCGGCTTCAAGTGGAGCTGGCCCCGGCCGGTTCAGCAAGCACTTCCCCTTCGACTGGTCCGGACCTGACGGAGCATGGCGGGGGCTGAACCTGAAACGCTGCGGGTCGATCCTTCTGTAGGTATGGAGTCGGCACGCCTTCCACGACCGATCAGCCTGTCGGCCGCGGTTCAGCTGGGACTCATCGGCACCCTGCTCCTTCTGGCAGCGGTTGGCTGGACCGTAACGGACGAGCGGATGGGCGGCATGGACGCCGGGCCGGCAACCGATCCAGGTTCACTTGGATTCTGGGTGAGCGCATGGGCCGTGATGATGGCGGCGATGATGTTCCCCTCGATCGCCCCCATGGTCCTGATGTTCGCCGCCATCCAGCGGGGGAAGCGGCGGCGCGGCGAAGCGGCGCCGACCGGCGCGACTACCCTCTTCGTTGGCGGTTATCTGGTGGCCTGGACCGCAGTCGGTCTCGTCGCCTACGCCGTGATCCAGACGGGCCAGGCGCTGAACTTCGCCGTCCTGGAATGGGACGAGGCGGGGCCATACGTTGCGGGAGGCGTCATCGCTCTCGCTGCCGCGTACCAGCTGACGCCGCTCAAGAACGTGTGCCTACGTCACTGCCGCAGCCCGTTCGTGTTCCTGATGGATCACGGCCGGCCGGGCCGGATCGGTGCGCTCCGCACGGGCATTTCGCATGGCGCATATTGCGTGGGCTGCTGCTGGGCATTGATGGCGGCGCTGATCGCGCTCGGCGTGATGAGTGTCGGCTGGATGGTGTTCATCGCCGCTCTAATCGCGACGGAGAAGCTCCTTCCCTGGAAGGCGATTGCGAACCGCGGGATTGCTGTGTTGCTATTGGTCTTGGGGCTCGGCGTTGCTCTTGTCCCCGAGGACGTACCCGGCCTTACCGTTCCCGGCTCCCCCGAAGCGATGCGAGCCATGGATCGGATGGGCATGGAGTCGGATAGCGGCTCGGGCGGAACGATGGAAAAGATGGATGGGAAAACGCGGGAAAGTGAACCTACGAATCCCAGTATGGGGGATGAGAAATCCGGCTCGGCTATGGACGGGGCGGACAAGGGGGAAGACGGATCCGCTATGAAATCGAAAGGCGACGGCAGGATGGAGCGATGAGGACTTGACGACCGGTTCGGCTTAGCAGCCGGGCGAGCAGGTAGTGAAACAAGCGACGGCACCCGGATCGACCTTAACCGGCTTGCCATCACTGCGACCACGGACTGCTTGATCGCGGGCTTGGCAGCTGGTGTGGTCGTGTCGACGGCGCTGGCGGCGGACACGGTCTCGATCACGATCATGGAGATGATCGACAACCTGACCGTGCTTTTGATTCCCGGAGCGCTTGATGCTGGCGTGGGCGACCCGTTGACTACGCTGGGCTCAATCGACATCCCAGCCGAAATAGACCTCCACCCGGCTGATCTTGTCGCCATCGAATCCGAAGATCTCGGTGTTGCGAAACCGGCGTCCGTCGGTCTTCGTGGCTTCGTAGGTCACGATCACCTCGTCGTTCGCCTCGAAGAGTCGCTGATACTCGAAGGACTCGGTCGTCTCGGAGTTCGGCCAGCAGCGCTCGAAGTACGTCTTACGGTCGATGCCCACATCAGGCGGGGCGGAGAAGGTGAAGTCGTCGGCAAGGTTCTGCTCGACGACAGCGCGATCGCCGGTTTCGTAAGCGGTGTAGACGTCGCGGACGGCCTGGAGGCGGTCACCGCTCACTTGCGGCCCCCTTCGGGTTGTGCCGCGAGGCGCCGGCGCCGCTCGACTCCGCGTCGGTGGGCTCGTCGAACTCGAACGACCCGGGGTTGATGTCGCCTGCCAATTCGTAGGTGTTGATCGTGACGCCGGTTTTCGAGGCCTTGCTGTCGACCAGCTTCAGTCCGGCGGGGATCGTGCCGTCACCGAAAAAGCGCTTGCCGGTGCCGAGTACCACGGGGAAGATCCATAGCCGGTATTCGTCCACCCGTTCGAGCGTTGTCGAGGCGACGTGCTTGCGGGTGCTGTTGAGCTGGTCGGCGATAGGGCCCTCGTCGTACGGCCAGTGCGCCGCGAAGATCTCGTAGGTCCCGCGGCCGAGCAGAAGCTCGTAAGGGCCGGACTCGGACACCTGCTCCATCATCTCGTCGTCGAAGTAGTTGACGCCCCAGCCGCCGTGTGTGAACCCGCCCGTCGGGTCCTCGTCCGGACCGCCGGGCGACTGCATGACTCCATCGAGCGAAATGAACGAGTTGACAGCAAGGATTCTCATGGGATCTCCTTTCGTTTAACGATATGACCGCTGCCCGGCGAGAAACTGGCTGCCACCGGCCGGTCGACGTCAGCCGTCCTCGCTGAGGACCCGGCGCAGGGTGACTGCGAACGCGTCCGGGTCGCCCCGCTGGCCGAACTCCCCGCCAAGGAACCCGGCGTGGTGGCTCGGGAAGATCGCGGCCTCCATCCCAAGCTGCTCCGCCACGGCAAGCGCGGCGCGGTAGGTGAATTCGCCCTTGGATTCGACCCCGGCCGCAACCACGATGCGGGTCGGCGCCGCACGCAAGGCGTCGAAGTCGAACTGGTAATGCGTGCCCGGGATCATGTTGCCGAGCAGCGGATCGTCGCGGCTACCGTCGTCCTCGGTCGGCAGCCCGAAGTCGGCGGGGTTTGGAGCTGGTTGCTCGGTCCAATCGGCCGGAATCGGCCCCTTCAAGCTGGTGAGCGCGATGAACTTCGCCATCGCCGGCCCGAGGCCGTCGCGCATGTAGATGTCCTGGATGTCGGCGGCGGCGGCAAGAGCCTCCTCGCGATCCGGCAGCACCTGCGCCGCCGGCGGCTCGTGCGCCACGAGCGTGCGCACCTGCTCCGGATGCTTCGCCACCAGCGCCAGCCCGTCGACCGCGCCACCACTGCTGCCGAAGATGTCCACGGGTCCACCACCGAGCTCTGAGATCAAGCGGTGCAGGTCGTCCGCGCGGTGCTCCACCTTGGGCTTCTCGGAGTCGTCCGCCAGCTCACTGCGGGTCACGCCGCGCGGGTCGTACGTCACCACCCTTCGGTCCCGGAAATGCTTCGCGAGGGAGTTGAACCCTCTCGCGTCCATCGGCTGGCCGATCATCAGGAGCGTCGGCTCGGCGCTTTCGCCCTCGGCCTCTCGGATGTCGTAGGTCAGGTTGGCGCCCGGCACGTCAAGGGTCTCGGTCTTTACGTCCGCGGTCTCGGTGTCCGACTCGGCCATGAAGTGTCCTTTCTATAGGTTTCGCAATATCGACCGGCCGGGGCGGCAAAACTCATCGGTCAGACGAGCGCGGGAAATCACGAACTGACGAGTGCGGGAGCCGCACTAGGCTTCAGGACACATGAGCACGCCACAGCCCCGCTGGCCACCGGTGTCCTTCGTCCCGCCCGCGCGGCACCTGCTGCGTGGGAAGGACCTTGCCGACGCGCGCTATGCGGAGCAGATCGACGTGGACGACATGGCTCGAGCCGCGGGACTCTCCCGCGCTCATTTCAGCCGCGAGTTCCGACGCGCTTTCGGCGCTTCCCCTCACGCGTACCTGCTCACTCGCCGCCTTGAGCGCGCCGCGGCACTGTTGCGTAACACTGACCGCTCGGTCGCCGAGGTCTGCTTCTCGGTGGGGCTCCAAAGCGTGGGTTCCTTCACTACAAGCTTCAGCCGCACGTACGGCATGTCGCCGACCGCCTATCGCGCCAAGTACCCGCCTGCAGCCCAGCAGGCCCTGATCCCGGCCTGCGTCCTTCGGCTATACGGGCGTCCCCAACGCCGCACGTTTCGAGAAGACAACGGCTCGGCCCCCAAGTAGGTTGGCCTGCGAATGTTTCATACGACCACAGGAGGCAGTAATGAAGATCGCCAACGTGAACACATGGGTGCACGATCAGGACGAGGCGCTTGCGTTCTACACGGACAAGCTCGGCTGGGAAGTTCGTGCCGATGTGACCCTCCCCGAGCTCGGGTCCTACCGCTGGCTGACGGTGGGGCCGCCAGGTCAGCAGGATGTGGCCGTAGTGCTGAACGCCATCCCAGGTCCGCCAGTGATGGACGAGGAGAGCGCGGAGCAGATCGAGACCCTCATGGCCAAGGGCTGGTTGGGGAGCGTCTTCCTCCGGACCGACGACTGCCGCGCGACCTACGAGGAGCTCAAGGGCCGCGGTGTGGAGTTCACCGAGGCGCCCGAGGAGCGCCCCTACGGGGTCGACGCGGGCTTCCGCGACCCCTCGGGCAACTCGCTCCGCCTGACCCAGGTGAATGAGGAGTTCTCGGCGAACTGAGCGCGACAAGGCAACCAGACAGGAGGGTGATCGAACGTGCCTGACGAGCTCGTGAACGTGCGCTACATGGTCGACGACGTCGAGGAGGCCGTCGACTTCTACACCACCCACTTCGGGTTCACGATGCGTTCCTGCCACCCGCCCGCGTTTGCCGATGTCGTGGGCGGCAACCTGCGGCTCTTGCTCAGTGGCCCGACGAGTTCGGCCGGGCGGCCGATGCCCGACGGGCAGACACCGCGGCCGGGTGGCTGGAACCGCATCCACTTCATGGTCGAGGACATCGCCGCCGAGGTACAGCGGCTGCAGGCCGCTGGCGTAACGTTCCGCAACGACATGGTGAGCGGGCCGGGTGGCCGCCAGATCCTGCTCGAAGACCCCGCCGGCAACCCGATCGAGCTCTTCCAGCCTGCCGGCACTTGAGCCACCGCGCGTCGGCCTGAGTTTCTCGAGTTGGTTTTACTCTCGTCCTGAAGGCTTCGTCTCTGAGCGAACGGGACTTGAAAGTCGCCTGTGGATGTGCGCTGAAGAGTTTCGGGGAAGCGCAACCCCGCGTGCGGGAAGCGGAAGCTGTTGCTTCGATTCCTTGCGCGAGGGTAAACCCTCTGTGGGTCTCGTGGCTGCAGTCACCTTCAGCGACGTGAGTAAGGTCTATCCCGACGGGACGCGTGCCGTCTCGGGGATGGACCTCGCAAGCGAGGACGGGGAGTTCATCGTGCTCGTGGGGCCGTCCGGCTGCGGGAAGACGACGGCCCTGCGGATGGTGGCGGGGCTGGAGGACATCACCGAAGGCGAGATTCGAATCGGCGACCGCGTCGTGAATCACGTACCCGCGCGCGATCGCGACATCGCCATGGTCTTCCAGAGCTACGCGCTCTATCCGCACCTATCCGTCAGGCAGAACATCGCGTTTGGGCTGAAGCTCAGAAAGATCGACAAGCGGGAGATCGACCGGCGGGTCGAGAACGCTGCCCAGATCCTGGGTCTCGAGCAGCTGCTCGACAAGAAACCGCGTGCGCTGTCCGGCGGGCAGCGCCAGCGCGTCGCGATGGGCAGGGCGATCGTCCGCGAGCCCCAGGCGTTCCTGATGGACGAGCCGCTGTCGAACCTCGACGCGAAGCTGCGCGTACAGGTGCGAGCCGAGATCAGCGCACTCCAGCGCAACCTCGGCACGACGACGGTCTACGTCACGCACGACCAGGTCGAGGCCATGACGATGGGCGATCGCGTCGCGGTCATGC
Source organism: uncultured Solirubrobacterales bacterium (assembly GCA_963774075.1). Lineage (GTDB taxonomy): Bacteria > Actinomycetota > Thermoleophilia > Solirubrobacterales > JBBDJG01 > JBBQNR01. The sequence goes on from CAVZDP010000001.1 coordinate 16,855, forward strand.
GCAAGGGGGAGCTCCAGCAGGTGGCCGGCCCGGAGGAGCTCTACGAGCGGCCCAGGAACGTGTTCGTGGCCGGCTTCATCGGCAGCCCCGCGATGAACCTGCTCGATGCTCGGCTCGAGCGACGCGATGGCGGGCACGAAGCCGTGCTCGGCAAGCAGCGGATCGCGCTCGATCCGGAGGTGCTTTCGAACCGGCCGACGCTGCGCTCGTTCGAGGGGCGCGAGGTGATCCTGGGCATCCGTCCTGAGGCCCTGGAGGACGTGGAGACAGCCGAGGACGCGCCGGCGGACCGGCGGCTGAAAGGGCGGCTCGAGCTGCGCGAGGCGCTGGGTTCGGAGATCGTCGCGCACGTGAGCATCGATGCGCGTCAGGCGGAGACCGAGGACGTGCGCGAGCTGGCCGGGGCCCTGGGGACGGAGCCCGGCCGCGGGGCGAAGCTAGCCACCGGGACGGACGAGGCCGTGATCACCGCGCGTTTCGACCCTCGTTCTGCGGCGCAGGAGGGAAGTCCTGTCGAGATGGTGGTCGACACCAGAGGTTTGCACTTCTTCGATCCGGAGACGAGCTTGGGAATCTACGACGCGGCTGAGGGCCGCTGAGAGGAGAGGTACCGATGAGGAGCAAATTCACCCTGTGCGTGCTCGCGACGATCGTGGCCGCTTTCGGCCTCGGGACCGCGGGCTGCGGCGGCGACGACGACGGCGGCGGCGGAGGCGGGGCAAACGTCTCCGGGAATCTCTCGATCAGCGGCGTCTGGACCGGCCAGGAGTCGAGGTCGTTCCAGGCCGTCCTGGACGGGTTCACGAAGGAGAACCCGGACGTAACCGTCAAGTACAACCCGGTGGGCGATCAGATCCCGACCGTGCTCTCGACGGCGGTCCAGGGCGGCAACCCGCCCGACCTCGCAGCGGTTGCGCAGCCGGGCCTCGTGAGCGACTTCGTCGACCGCAAGGCCGTCAAGCCGCTCGACTTCGCCGAGAGCACGATCAGCGACAACTTCTCCGAGGGAGCCCGCGAAGCCGGCACGGTCGACAACAAGCTCTACGGGCTGCTGTTCAAGGCGGCCAACAAGTCGACCGTCTGGTACAACGTCCCGCTCTTCGAGCAGGCGGGAGTGCAGCCGCCGGAGGACTTCGACGCCTTCCTCGAGGGGGCCAAGACGCTGAGGTCATCCGGAACGCGCGCCTACTCGATCGGCGCGTCGGACGGCTGGACGCTCACGGACATGTTCGAGAACATCTACCTGCGTCAGGCCGGTGCCGAGAAGTACGACCAGTTGGCCACGCACGACATCCCGTGGACCGACCAGTCGGTGAAGGACGCCCTCGAGACGATGGGGCGGATCGTGGGCGACTCGGGCAACATCGTGGGCGGCACGTCGGGCGCGCTCGAGACGGACTTCCCGACGTCTGTCACCAACGCCTTCAAGGACAACCCCGATGGCGCGATGGTGATCGAGGGCGACTTCGTGGAGAGCGAGATCACCAATTCCACGCCGGCCAAGCCGGAGACGGGCTTCAACGTCTTCGACTTCCCGTCCATCGACGGCTCTGGGCCGTCTGTTGTCGCTGGTGGTGACACGATCATCATGTTCAACGACTCGCCCGCAGCGCAGGCACTGATCGAGTACCTCGCAACCCCCGCGGCGGCAGAGATCTGGGCCAAGCGCGGTGGATACTCGAGCGCCAACAAGAACGTGCCCGACGACGCGTACGAGGACCCGCTGCTGCGGACGACAGCGACCGCGCTCGCCGACGCGGAGACGTTCCGCTTCGACCTCTCCGACCTCCAGCCGGCATCCTTCGGCGCGACGGTGGGGCAGGGTCTCTGGAAGGAGTTCCAGGACTTCCTGAGCAACCCCGACGACGTGGATGGCGCCGCGCAGGCGATGGAGCGGTCGGCGGCGAGAGCGTTCCAACAGTGACCCCAGTGACCCCAGTGCGATGAGTGGAGGAGCCGCGACAGCCAGAACCGTCGCGGCTCCGCCGCCGGAGGCGGAGCCCGGCCGCTGGCGCACGCACCGCGGCACGATCGCGTTCCTGGCCCCTGCCGCAATCCTGCTCGGCGTCTGGATCGTCTACCCGACGGTCTACACGATCGTGCGCAGCTTCTTCGACCGTGGGGGCTCGAACTTCATCTGGTTCGACAACTACCAGGAGCTGTTCTCACAGGACACCCTGACCACGGCGATCAAGAACAACGTCCTGTGGCTTGCGATCGTGCCCGCGCTCGTGACGGCCATCGGTCTCGTGTTCGCTGTGCTGCTGGAGCGCGTGCGCTGGTCGGTGGCTTTCAAGACGGTCGTCTTCATGCCGATGGCGATCTCGCTGTTCGCCGCGGGAGTCATCTGGCGTGTGATGGACGAGAAGGATCCGAGCATTGGCGCCGTCAACGCCTCGATCGGCGTGGTCGCCGACGCCGTCGACCCCCCGGGCGCGCTGCCCGAGGCGCAACCATCCGGCGACGACCTCACCGGCAGCCCCAGCCGCGGCTTTGTGCTCGAGCGGCCCGTCCGGGCGGGCGGCACCGGGCTGCTGGGCCTCACTGGGATCCCGCCGAAGGAGGTTCCCGAAGGCGCGGTGCAGGCACGGGCCCCGCCGGCCGCCGCGGGCGCGATCACCGGCGCTGTTTGGCGCGACTTCAAGCCCGGCGGCGGCAGGCCCGGCGTCGTGGAGCCGGGAGAGCTCGGACTGCCCGGCGTGACGGTTGAGCTGCGCGAGGCCGGCGGCGGGAACATCGCCAAGACGAAGACACGCGACGACGGGAGCTTTGCCTTCGAGGGGGTCGAGGCCACGGACGCGCGGCTCGCGATCGGTGCGGAGACGTTCGAGGAGCCGTTCTCGGGCGTGTCGTGGCTCGGCTCGAGCCTGATCACGCCCGCGATCATGCTCGCCTACATCTGGGTCTGGGCGGGCTTCGCGATGGTCGTGATCGGCGCCGGGCTGGCCGCGATCCCGCGCGACCTGCTCGAAGCGGCGCGCACCGACGGCGCCTCCGAAGGACAGGTCTTTCGCCGCGTGACGGTGCCGCTTCTGCGCCCGGTGCTCGTCGTCGTCTTCGTGACGATGTTGATCAACGTGCTGAAGATCTTCGACATCGTGCTTTCGGTGGCGCCGGCGTCGAGCCAGGACGAGGCGAACGTGATCGCGCTCGCGATGTGGCGCACCTCGTTCGGCGGCGTGAACGACTTCGGCCTCGGATCGGCTATCGCCGTCTTCCTGTTCCTGCTCGTGATCCCGATCCTGCTGCTCAACATCCGCAACTTCAGGAGGGAGGCCTGATGGCCGCGGCGATCTCCAGGGGGCTCGCCAAGGCGCCGCTCAACCTGCTGCTCCTGTTCATCGGCGTGCTGTGGCTCGTACCGACGCTCGGGTTGTTTCTCGACTCGCTGCTCGCTCCGGACGTGATCGGCACGACGGGCTGGTGGAAGATCTTCACGGAGCCGAGCCTGGCCACGTTCGAGAACTACGGCAACGTGTTCGACAACGACTCCATCACGGGAGCGCTCGGCACCACCCTGATCGTCGCGATCTTCGGTACCGCGATCCCGATCTTCGCGGGAGCGCTTGCCGCGTATGCGTTCGCCTGGATCGAGTTTCCCGGGCGGGATTGGCTCTTCCTGGGCGTCGTCGCGCTGCTCGTGGTCCCGCTCCAGATGGCGCTGATACCGATGTTCTCGCTCTACAACAACCTGGGACTGTTCGACACCGCGCTGGCGCTGATCCTCTTCCACAGCGCCTTCGGGCTGCCGTTCGCGATCTTTCTGCTGCGCAACTTCTTCGTGGGCATCCCGAAGGACATCCTGGAGTCGGCGCGCATCGACGGCGCCTCGGAGCTCACGATTTTTTTCCGGTTGATCCTCCCGCTCGGCCTGCCGGCCATTGCCTCACTCGCGATTTTCCAGTTCCTGTGGACTTGGAACGACTTCCTCGTGGCGCTCACCTTCGGGCGGGACACACAGGTGATCACCGTCGCCATCTTCTCCGAGTTCCGTCAGTTCGGCGCGAACCTGGAGCTGATCGCACCCGCCGCTTTCATCTCACTCGTGATCCCGCTCGCCCTGTTCTTTGCATTCCAGCGCTACTTCGTGGAAGGCCTGCTGGCGGGCTCCGTCAAGTGAGGCTGCGCTTAGGCGGCTGTCGCCGCGGACTGCTTCCGCTCGAGCGCCGGAAGGGCGTGTAGACGAGCCGAGGGGCCGCGATGAGGACCGAGCGCGTACGGGAGCGGGTGTGGGCGGTGATGGTCGGGCTCGTGCTCGCCGACTCGTCGATCGTGACGCTGGCGCTGCCCGACGTTCTGCGGGCGTTCGATACGACCGTGTTCGGGGTCTCGTGGGTCCTGACGGCGTTCAACCTGGTGCTGGCCGTCGCGATTGTGCCCGCCTCGCGGCTCGCGCGGCGCATGGCTCCACCGGTCTGGGCTACGGGGATCTTGGTGTTTGCGAGCGCATCGTTCGCCTGCGCCGTGGCGCCCTCGATCGGCGTTCTCGTCGCCGCGCGCTGCGTGCAGGCGCTCGGCGGCGCGGCGGTGATCGCCGCCGCGATCGAGCTCCTCGCGGGCACGCGGGGCTCCCACCGCCGAGCGGCGCCCGCGTGGGGAACGGCGGGAATAGTGGGGCTGGCGGTCGGCCCCGCTGCCGGTGGGTTGCTCACCGAGCTCTTCAGCTGGGAGGCCATCTTCCTCATTCAGCTCCCGGTCATCCTGGCCGTGCCTGCGGGGATTGGGCGGTTCTCGCGCGCCGTCGAGCCGGGCCCGACGGGGCGGCTCGACCCGGCACCGGAGCTGGCGCTGGGCCTGCTCTCGGCAGGGCTCACCGGAGCCCTCTTCCTGCTCGTCATCATGCTGATCGAGGGATGGAGGAACTCACCGCTCGAGGCGGCGGCGATCGTCTCGGTGGTACCGGTGGCGACGCTCGGTGCGCGTGTCCTCGCACGCGGTTCCGGACAAAGCGTCATGGTCGTCGCAAGCGGGGCGATCCTGGTGGCGGGCGGCCTGGCGGCGTTGGGCCTCCTGCCCGGGGCAGCCGCCGGCTGGACGTTCGCTCCCCAGCTCCTGATCGGTGCCGGGATCGCGCTCGCGTTGCCGGGCCTGACGGAGTGGGCTCTCCGCGTCCACGACCCGGACGGCGGGCGAGCGGCGGCAACGATCGCCGCGCGCCATGCCGGCATCGTGCTCGGCATCCTGCTGCTCACCCCGATCTTCAGCGCTCAGCTCACCGAGCAGCACCGCGCGGCGCAGCAATCAGGCACCGCCTTCCTGCTCGACGCTCCACTTCCCGCGAAGACCAAACTCGAGCTGGCAAGGGCGATCGGCGAGCAGATCGAGCGAGCAGACGGGAGGCTTCCGGATCTATCGCCGGCATTCCGCGACGTGGAACCACCTGCGGAGGCGCGACCCGAGTTCCGGCGTTTGCAGACAGAGCTGGATGAGGAGATCGACAAGGCCGCCACGCACGCCTTCAGCGAGTCGTTTCTCTTGGCGGGTGCGCTGGCGCTGCTGTCTCTGATCCCGATCGGAGTGCGGTGGCGGCGCTGATGCAGCCGGGCGAACACAGCATCACGCGGCTTTCATTTGGCTCCGCCACGCTCGCCGTGGCAATCTCCGTTTCCTTGGCGCTCATCGGTACGTACCTCGCTCTCGGCGGCGCCTCCTACAAACCGGTCGGGGTGGCCGATCCCTGCAAGCCGCGACCGATCGCAAAACCGCAGGGCGGCGGCGAGGTGCTCCAGCAGGTTGCTCTCTCGGCGCTGGACGGTGCTGCCTGCGAGCTCGGCGTCTCGCGCGAGGACCTCACCCTGGCGCTCTCCAATCGGAATTCGCGGAACCGCTTCCTGCGTGAGCATCGTGTTACGGACGAGGCTTTCGAGCAGGCTCTGCGAGCCGGCCTCGTGCGCGCCGTGGAGGATGCACGCCGAGTCGACGCGCTCTCGGATCTGGAGGCTTCGATCATTCGAGCAGCGATCGAGCGGCTGCCGATCGGGGTGGTGATCGACGTGCTGGAGCGGGCCTCGGGCCGGGGCGTCCTCGACCTCTTCGATGATCTCCTCGGCCGGCTCGGCTGACAGGTGGATAGATAGCGGCGTCGCGGATCCTTCGACACTTCCTCGACGCTTCGGCGCCCGATACGTCTCCGGACGCGCGATACTGCGGCCGGGCGATGTCGAGACGGAGCGTAGCGACCTATCCAGTTGCTCCACTTAGGCGACGGCGCTTCAAGCGCCGCCGCCTCGAAGAACGACTACTCCTGCAGTTCCCACGGCTGGCTTCCGTTGTGCGTTCGGTGGCCTTTCACCTGCCAGTTGGCTCCCGTCTCCGCCGAGAAGTGTTCTCGACAGCCTGTCGCCACGGTTTTGACGCGCTGCGCCGCGGCGAATACGAGGCGATGGCCGCGGTTTGCCACCCCGACGTCGAAACCACCTACCTGACGGCGCCAGGCGAAACGGTTGGTGACCTCGAGACCGAATACAAGGACCGCGAAGGGTTGATTCAGAGCTTGCGATCGTGGAGCGAGGCTTGGAGCGATTGGGCGCTCGAGCCAAGCGAGATGGTGGATTTCGGCGACCGGCTCCTTGTTCGAGGTCGATTCGTTGGACGTGGAGAGCTCAGCGGCGTCACAACCCAGCAGTCCGGAGCGATCATGTTCACTGTGCGTCGCGGCTGGATCACCGCGCAGCGCGTCTACCTGGGAACGGATTTGCCTCTGGAAGCCGCTGAGCTCTCTCAACGGCACGCCGGTCAGTGAGGTCACACAACGGGCGGCGGCGTTCCGTCCGCGCTGGCAGGAAGCGCCGGATCCCAGTTGCACACCGTGCATGCATGGCGGAACGCGGAGCGGGCGAACTCCACCGCGAGCGCATGCGGATCAGGCCTGGAGCTGAGGTCGTTCCATTCGAGTAGATACTCCCCGAGCGACTCGTCCCAGCGGGCGATCTCGGGCGACAGTGCAGCCCCCGCGAACCCCTCCCTGGCCGGGTAGGCGAAGGCGAAGAAAGCCGCATCGCCGAAGCGAGCATCGCCGGGCCACCAGCCCACCTCGAACTGCTCCGCGTCGCCCGAATTACGCGGGATGAAGTCCTTGGAGGGAGGGTCGGTCGGGGACCCTGAATACAGGCCAACCGCGAGGTCGAACGTGCCCCACCACGCGTTGACCGGCGTCGAGCGGCCACGATACGGTGCGCGGAAGGCGCCCAGCACGAGCGCCGCGCGGGTCGCGGCGGCGAAATAGGAAGAAACCTGATCAGGGTCGTAGGTGGCGTGCTCATGGTCCTCGTCGAGCGCCACGCTCCAGGGCACCTCCTGCGGCGTCGTGTCGATCTCGAGGGTGGGGCTTCCCAGCTCCCGGACCACGTCCAATACATCAGCGGTGACCTCGCCGACCGGTCTGTCGGGCATGAGCTGGACGCGTCGCACCCGCCCGTCGCTGTGCTCCGCAGCCGCCTCGTGCGTCCGCAGGTCGAGCGCCACGACGAGCGCTCCCGAGCCGTCCTGGACTGGCAGCGGGAGCGTCTCCCAGCCGCGCGCGCTGAGGCGCAGCGCCGCATGCTGGAGCTGCGGTTCGGGCGGCGCCATCACCACCGCCAGCTTGCCCAAGACCTGCGTGTGCGCGTGAAGCGTGTCGCACGTCGCACTCCACGACTCGTAGGGCAGCGTCGGCTGCCAGTCGGTGGACATTGCCGCACGCTACCCAATACGCCCCTGTTGCGCCAGAGGACGGAGGACCCCTGGGAGCGGCTCGAACGACTACGTCGGCAAGTTGTCCCAATGGTCGGGATGTGTCCAGGACCGCTAACGGGGAGAAGCGGAGATACTGAGCAGGCCATGTCGTCCGAGGACAGGAGCTCGTGCGCGGCAGCGACGAGGGTCACCGCCGTCCAGCGCCGGCACCGCTTGAATCGAGTTCGATGCCCAACCTGAACCGGCCTGACGGCATAGACCTCCACTGGGAGGAGTGGGGCGAGGGGCCGCTGGTCGTGTTGGCGCCGTTCTTCAACCACCACCCGAGCGTGTTTGCCCACCTGATCGCCGATCTCACGCGCGACCATCGAGTGGCGCGCTACGACGCGCGCGGCACCGGCGAGTCGACTCGCGTCGGCCCCCACGACATCGAGACCAGCGCTGCCGACCTCGCGGCTGTGATCGAGAGGGCCGGCCCCCCGGCCGTCGTCATCACCGTGGGAGACGGGCTCAACCGCGCGCTCAGGGTCGCCGCCCAACGCCCCGACCTCATCAGCGCATTACTCGGTGTGGGCATGGTCTCCCCGGTGGGGTTCAAGGACCTGCAGCGGCACGCGGACGCCATGATGACCTCCGACTCGGTTGTAGAGCTGATCATCGAACAGCTCCAGCACGACTATCGTGGTGCGCTGCGGGCGACGGTCGTACTACCGAACCCTCAGATGAGCGAGGATGAAATTCGGGCTCGCGTCGACATTCAGGCTTCGTACTGCGCGGCAGAAACCGCCGTCGCCCAGCTGCGGGCGTGGCTTGACGACGACCCGCTGGAGTTGTCCCGACGGGTCGGAGATCGGCTCTGGCTCGTTTGGCGCCCGGATCCCGCCGGTCCCATGTTCCCGCCATTGCCCGAGATGCAGGACATGGCTGCCCGGATGGTCCCCGAGGCGCACGTCGAGATAGTCGAGGACGGGATGGTCAGCCGCCCCGACCTGACAGCCGCTATCGTGCGCCGCATCACCGCTTCGGCTCCCCCCGACGAGCGCCCGGCGGCGACGTGGTTCCACCGAGAATGATCGGCCACCGCTGACGGCGGCGATCGTCAACGTAAGCTGCGGCGCGCTCGTCGATTAGCGATCCGGCTACGCGAGCGCGAAGGTGGCGGGGTCCGGTCCGATCCGCTCACCGCGATCGAGCGCGCCGATCATGTCCATCTCCTGCTCGGAGAGAGCGAAGTCGAACAGGTCGAAGTTAGCTCGGATTCGCTCCGGCGTAACCGACTTTGGGATCACAACGTTGCCGAGCTGAAGATGCCAGCGGAGGATCGTCTGCGCCGTGGTCTTTCCGTGGGCTCGTGCGATCCCGGCGATCGTGTCATCGTCGAGCACGGCACCCTGTGCGAGTGGGCTCCAGGCCTCGGTTGCGATTCCGTGCTGCTTGTGCCAGGCGCGCAGCTCGCGTTGCTGCATCTGCGGATGGAGCTCGACCTGGTTAACCGTCGGGCGCACCTCGGTCTCGGCTTCGAGCCGCCGGAGATCGTCGATCCGGAAGTTCGAAACGCCGATCGTCCTCGCCCGTCCCTCGCCGTGGATGCGCTCGAACGCGCGCCACGTCTCTACGAAGCGGTCCTCCGAAGGAACCGGCCAGTGGATTAGGTAGAGGTCGACGTAGCCCATGCCGAGTCGCCCGAGGCTCTTGCCGAAGGTCTCCAGCGCCGAGTCGAAGCCCTGGCTCGAGTTCCAGAGCTTCGTGGTCACGAAGATGTCCTCGCGCGGGATTCCCGAGCTCGCCACCGCTCTTCCGACACCCTTCTCGTTGCGATAGGCGGCGGCAGTGTCGATGTGGCGATAGCCGACCTCGAGTGCCTGCTCGACTACCTTCTCAGTGTCGTCCGGAGGGACCTGGAAGACACCGAAGCCGAGCTGTGGGATCTCGACGCCGTCGTGGAGGGTGACGTTCGGGACTTGGCTCATGCGCTCCTCGCTTTGGCTCGTGAGGGCCTGAAGAATACGGAGAAGTCTGAGTCAGGCCGAGCGAGCCCATAGCCGGCGCACTTCAAGCCCGCCGAGCAGTTTCGCCGATGAACGTGACCCCACGCCTCACTTCGTCGACGTAATAATCACATCACGATGGCGTCGCGGACCACGCTGCTGGAGACGATCGCGAACCGATTCCTCGCCCGCCGCGAGGAGCTCGCGGAGGAGATGACGGAGCGGATCCGCGCCGGGGTCGCCGAGTTCGCCGGCTTCGACGGCCCCGAGCTGTGGGAGGCGGTGCGGGTCTCGTGTCTCGCAAACCTCGAGGCCGGACTGGCGTCGTTGGCCCACGACCTTGCGCTGCCGGAGGCGATCCCGGCCGACGCTCGGGACCTGGCGCTGCTGACGGCGCGTCTCGACCTGCCCCTCGCGGCCCTGTTGAGGAGCTACCGCGTTGCGCACGCGATGGCCTGGCGGCTCTGGCTCGACGAGGTCGAGCGCGAGGATCGCGAGGCTGAGGTTCGCCGCGAGACGCTCGCTGCCGCCTCCGACTACCTGTTCGAGTACGTCGACCGGCTGGCGACATTTCTCACCGACGAGTACACGGCGGAGCGCGACCGGTTCATGCGCTCGCGCGAGCAGCGGCGGACGCAGCTGGTTCGCGACATCCTCGACGGCGCCGATCCGCAGCCGGGGACTGCGCTCGGTGAGCTCGATTACGACCTGCGCCTCGAGCATCTCGGGTGCGTCGTCTCCGGCCCGGACGCAGAGATCGCGGTGCGGGCGCTGGCCCGCGAGCTCGACGCCGCCCACCAGCTGGTGGTCTCGCTCACCAGCGAGACGAGCTGGGCGTGGATCGGGCGGGTGCGCCCGTTCAGGGTCCCGGAGCGGATCTCGGTTCCCGAGGGGATCACATTGTCGATCGGCGATCCGGCATCCGGCACCGAGGGCTTTCGCAGCTCGCACCGTCAGGCGCGGGACGCACACCGGGTGGCGGTCCGCGGCCGCGAGGAGGCGGTGATCCGCTACGACGATGTCGCACTCGAGTCGCTCGTCGCCGGCGACGAAGCGCGTTCGCGCGCGTTCGTCTCCCGCGAGCTGCGTGGGATCGACGGCGACGATCCTCGCTCGCAGCGGCTGCGGCAGACGCTCCGCGCCTACTTCGCCAGCGCCCAGAACAGCTCGGCCGCGGCGGCGCTGCTCGGCGTCCACGAGCACACCGTCGCCTATCGCCTACGCACGATCGAGGAACGCCTCGGCCGCCCGGTGACGGCCCGCCGCGCCGAGCTCGAGACTGCGCTGCGGCTCATGGAGCTGAGCGAGCGGCTCTAAGCGGCGGTTTGTCCGAATCCGCCAAGTCGGGCCGGCGTCTCCGGCGAAACTCGCGAAGAATCCGGCGGGTACGACCCAATAGGCTCGAGGCTGAGTAGGCGATGAATGGCTGAGCGAGACCCGCGCGTGCTGGCGATCGACGCCGGCGGGACGATGACGGACACGTTCATCGTCGACGGGGCCGGCAGCTTCGTCGTCGGCAAGGCGCAGACGACGCCCGAGGACGAGTCGATCGGCTTCATGGAGTCGGCGCGCGACGCGCTCGAGCAGTGGGACTCGAGCCCCGAGGAATCGTTCCCGCGGATCGCCTCGGGGATCTACTCGGGCACGGCGATGCTGAACCGGCTGCTCTCGCGGACCGGACGCAACATCGGCGCGATCGTTACGGCGGGCAACGAGGACTACTTGCGGATCGAACGCGGGATTCAGACCTACCTCGGCTTCTCCTATTCCGACCGCCTCCACATCGCGACCCATTACCACAACGAGCCGATCGTCCCGCGCGAGCAGATGAAGGGGGTCCGGGGGCGGATCGACGTGATGGGCACCGAGGTCCTGCCGCTTCGCGAGCAGGACGTCCGCGACGCTGCGGTCGAGCTTCTCGACGCCGGCGTCGAGGGAATCTGCATCTGCCTCCTGTTCGGTTACCGCAATGCCGAGCACGAGCTGCGAGCGGCGGAGATCGTCGCCGAGGTCAAGGCCGAACGGGGCGTGGACGGCGAGGTGCCCGTCTACCTGGCCTCGGAGCTCTACCCGCTTCGCCGCGACCTCCCGCGGCTCAACTCGACCTTGATCGAGGCCTATGCCGCCGAGCCTTCGCGCGGGGCGATGCAGAAGGTCCGCGAGGAGACGAAAAAGGCGGGCGCCGCGTTCGAGCTCCGGGTCATGGCTTCACACGGGGGCACGATCTCGATCGAGGCGAAAGAGCTGGCCACGACGCTCGCCTCCGGTCCGATCGGCGGTGTCGTCGGCGGCCAGGCGCTGGCGGAGCGCATGAAGCTCCCCAACGTCCTCTGCACCGACATCGGCGGCACCTCGTTCGACATCGCGTTGATCACAGACGGGCGCTTCGACATCACTCCGACCCCGGACATCGCCCGCTTCATGCTCAACATGCCGCTCGTCCGGATCGACTCGATCGGCGCCGGGACCGGCTCGTTCGTCCGCGTCAACCCGAACTCGAACCGGCCCGAGCTCGGCCCCGACTCCGCCGGTGCGCGGATCGGCGTCTGCTGGCCCGAGGGCGGCCTCGAGACGGTCTCGATCACCGACCTCAACGTCGTCCTCGGGCGCGTCAATCCTGACTACTTCCTCGGCGGCGACATCCAGTTGGACCCCGAGCGCGCGCACGCCGAGGTCGAGCGCCAGGTCGCTCAACCGCTCGGGCTCGAGGTCGCCGACGCCGCCGCCGGGGTGATCGAGCTCTTCGAGCAGACCCTCCGAAACGAGGCCATCGGGCGCATCCTCGGCAAGGGCTACTCGCCCGCGGACTACGCCCTGCTCTGCTACGGCGGCGGCGGGCCGCTCCACGTCGCCGGATACACCGAGGGGGTCGCCTACCGCGACGTCCTCGTCCCCGCGTGGGCTGCCGGCTTCTCCGCCTACGGCTGCGCCTGTGCCGACTTCGAGTACCGCTACGACCAGACGATCGACATGCCGATCCTGCCGACCGCCGACGAGATGCAGAAAGCGGGGATCGGGGTCATGGTCACCGGCGCGTGGCAGGGACTCGAGGAGCGGGTCGCTGCCGAGTTCGTGAAGTCGGGGATCGAGCGCGACCAGATCACCTTCGCCCACGCGGCGCGGATGCAGTACTACGGCCAGCTCAACGACATCGAGATCGTCTCTCCGCACATGGAGATGGAGGAGGGCGCGCACGTCGACGCGCTCATCGACGCCTTCGAGGAGGCGTACTCGAAGGTCTATGCCCGGTCGGCCCGCTCACCGGAGCTCGGCTACCTGATCACCCAGGCGATCGTCCACGGCTCGGTCGCGGTCGAGAAGCCGGCTCTGCCCGAGCTCGAAGAGTCTTCGGGGCAGCCGCCCGTGTCCTCGACCCGCCCCGTCCGCTGGCGCGACGGCGAGGCCGAGACCTCGATCATCCGACTCGAGGACGTCGCCGCCGGACACCGGCTCTCGGGCCCGGCGATCGTCGAGCACTCGGCAACGACTTTCGCGATCCCGCCGGGGCAGGCGGCGAGGCTCGACGCCCACGCCATATTCCACCTGACAAGCAGCGGAGGAGGCTGAATGGCAATCGTCGACGCGACACGCGAGCTCGAGCCGCGCGAAGCGGCCGGGATCGGCTGGGATGGCAAGCGCCTGGACGAGATGCTCGCTACCTCCGAGCGGCTGTTCGGCGAGACCGGCTCCTACTACGGCCTCGCCGGCGAGCTCGCGCTCAAGGACTCGGAGCCGATCGAGTACGAGAAGCTCTTCAGCCGCCTGCGCGGCGGCCTCGTCTCGGCGCGCGAGACCGCGCTCAACATCTCCGCCTCGCCGATCGTTCGCGAGCTCGGTGAGCTCTGCTTTGCGCTCTACACGCCCGAGGGCGACTCGATTGCCCTCTCGACCGGAATCATCGTCCACGTCCACACGATGTCGGACGCGATCAAGTACATGGTCCGAAACAGGTGGGAGGACAACCCGAAGATCCGTCCCGGCGACATCTTCGCCAACAACGACCCGGTGATCGGCGACGTCCACAACGCCGACGTGCAGACCTTCGTCCCGATCTTCTGGGAGGGCGAGCTGGTCGCCTGGGCCGGAGGGGTCACCCACGTGCTCGACATCGGCGCCTCGACCCCGGGCGGGGTCCCGGTCGGGCCGACGAACCGGCTCGACGACGGAATCGACCTGCCGTGCATGAAGATCGGCGAGGACGACGAGCTCGCCGAGTGGCACCTGATCCGCTGCCAGAAGCAGACTCGGGCGCCGATGTACTACCTGCTCGACGAGCGCACCCGGCTGGCCGGCTGCCACATGATCCGCGAGGCGGTCGAGCGGGTGATCCTCGAGGAGGGAATCGAGCGCTTCAAGCAGTTCAGCCGTGAGGTGATCGAGGAAGGCCGGCGCTCGTTCAAGAGCCGGATCGTCGAGATGACCGTGCCCGGGCGCTACCGCACCGCCTCCTTCATGGACAACACCTACGCCGACAAGGTGCAGCTGCCGGCGCGAGCGCGACGCGACTTCGTCATGCACGCGCCGTTCGAGGTCCGAATCGGCGGCGACGGCGACTACGCGCTCGACCTCGACGGCGCCTCAGCCTGGGGTTGGCACTCGATGAACTGCACTCCGTCGGGGATGCAGGGCGCGATCTGGGTCATGTTCACCCAGACGCTGATCTGTAACGACAAGGTCAACGACGGCGCCTACTTCGCGGTCGAGACCAACTTCCCCGAGGGCTCGATCGCCAACCTCGGCGACGCCGAGGGCTCGACCGGGATCGCCTGGGCGTTCCTCCAGCCGGCCTTCACCGGCTACCCGCGGACGCTCTCGCGCGCGCTCCAGGCACGTGGCTTCATCGAGGAGGTGATCGGCGCCTACTCGGTGTCCGGCAACGTGATCCAGGGCGGCGGGGTCGACCAGTACGGGAACTCGTCGGCGATCATGAACTTCGAGGTCGCGGCGCAGGGCATGGGGGCCAAGTACGTCCTCGACGGCACCGACACCTGCGCGGCGATGTTCAACCCGGAGGGGGATGCCGGCGACATCGAGATGTGGGAGCTGATCTGTCCGATGATCTACCTCTCGCGGCGGATCAAGCCGAACACGGCCGGCCCCGGACGCCATCGCGGCGGCTCCTCGTTCGAGTCGCTGCACATGATCTGGAACACGCCCTTCTGGGAGCTCCAGAACCTCGGCACCTCGCGCCTGTTCACCTCGCAGGGGATCTTCGGCGGCTACCCCGGCTCGGTCGCATACATCCACAACATCCGCAACAACAACCTGCGCGAGCTTGCCGAGGCGGGAGAGGCATATCCGGTCGCCGACGGATCGTTCTCCGAGCTTGCGCTGAAGGCCATCGACGGCGAGCGCGAGCTGAAGCACGACAACTTCACCCTGCTCCAGCCGTTCGCGGTCGGTGACCTCTACCACTCGGTGATGAAGGGGGCCGCCGGCCTGGGGGACCCGCTCGAGCGACCGGTAGAGGCGGTCCAGCACGACGTCGCCGAGGGCCACATCGAGGCCGAGTTCGCCGATTCCGCCTACGCGGTCTCCGACCGCGACGCTGCTCGCGCGCGGCGGCTCGAACGCGCCCGGCCGGCGAGCGAATGGTGGGCCTCCGAGCGCGAGCGGGTGCTCGCCGGCGAGTTGATCGAGCCGATCAAGGTCGGCTATGAGGAGTCGATCAAGCTCTCACCGCGATGGGCGGCGGAGTTCCGCGGCTTCTGGGATCTGCCCGAGGATTTCAGCTTCGGAGTGGCGACGCCGACGTTGCCGGCCGACCTGGCGGTGAAGCCGGGGAAGGTGACGCCCGCTGAGTCGGCGGCAGAGTTCCTGGCCTCGTCCGACGTCGCGAGCGTCGAACCTCCGAAGGCGGTGGGAAAGACGCTCGAGCGCGGGACGCTCGAGGCGCTGCTCGACGAGAAGCTCTCGCGGCGCGAGGTGAAAGAGATCCAGTCGGGCTACAAGGACCCGGATCGGTTCGACAAGTGGCTCTCGATCCTGCAGGATCGGGTGGCTTGGAACGACCCGATCGTACTGCCACTGGGAGAGGCGTTGTACGTGATCCGCCGCCTGGAGGATGGGGAGTTGGTGATCCGGAGCGAGGCAGGCCACGATTTCTGCCGCTTCGACGAGAACTGGAAGATGCACGCCGCCGTCTTCGTGCGCGACAGCGACGAGTTGCTCGGCGAGGTCTACCCGAAGATGGCCCACTGCGATCCCGAGTGGATGGAGCTGCGCGAGTTCTACTGCCCGAAGTCCGGCCGACTGCTCGAGGTCGAAGCGGTGACAACGGGATACCCGGTTGTCCACGACTTCCTCCCCGACATCGAGGGGTTCTACGGCGGCTGGCTCGGACGCGAGCTGCCGTAGACCCCTGCCAACCCGGCGAAGCTAGGGAACCGTTGCTTCCGAGATCATGCCCTTCGCCACGCGCATTCCACCCTCGCCCCTGCGGAGCAGCTTGAACGCGCACCGGGATCAGGGCGCTCGCGCACCCGCTGCTTCAGCCTTCTCCGCCCTCTCGTCGTGCTATCGCCTCACGCAGGGGCGGAACGTAGCGCGCGATCGTGGTATCCACGGTCGTGCCCTCCTATGGGCTCCTGTTCTCGATTTGCCGATCCGAATTTTGCCGAGACGGGAAATTGGCCCCGTCACGAGGACGCCGGAAAGCTGATGGCGCTTGCGGCTTTCGGCGACCCGGGCGAAGCAACCGATGCCGTGGCCGCCACGGTCGACGACATCTTGACCACCGCACCCAGGGCTCTTGGCCCGAAGGCCAGATTCCGGGATTCCCCGCTGTTCAACATCGGCGCAGACCGTGAGCGAGAGCGACAACAAGCCTCTCCACGAGCTGCTCTCGGCTTTCGCCAAGCGGTCTGGCATCGGCGTTCTCTGCAACACCTCTTTGAACTTCAAAGGCCTCGGCTTCATCAATCGCACATCGGGCCTCGCGCACTATTGCGAGTCGCGAGGGGTCGACGACATGGTGATCGGCGACGTCTGGTACGAACGAAGCTAGGCCGCTTCGCGGTGCGCGTCGAGGCGGCGCCCGTGTCGCAGCCGCCGCAGGGCGTCCTGCTCGAGGCGGTAGACCCGCTCACCGGGCATGCCGAGCTGCTTTCCGATCGCCGCGAGGCTCTTCTCCTCACCGTCGGTGAGACCGAAGCGCAGCTCGATCACCTCGCGCTGTGCCTGCGGGAGCTCGTCCAGCGCACCCGATACGGCATCCACCTGCTCGGCGTCCGCCAGCTCCTCGACCGGGCCCGGCCGCTCGCTCGCGAACATGTCGCCGAGAGACGTCTCCGAATCGTCGTCGCCTAGCGGCTGGTCGAGACTGGTCACCGCCTGCGTCACGTCGCGGAGCCGGACCACCTCGTCCACTTGCAGCTCGGTCTCGCGCGCCAGTTCGTCCTCGGTCGGCTCCCGACCGAGCTTCACCCTCAGCTCGCGCTCGGCCTTGCCCAGCTTCCGCTGGCGCTGCTCGATGTGGACCGGGATCCGAATCGTCTTCGAGGTATTGGAAAGCGATCGCTGCATCGCCTGGCGGATCCAGCTCGTCGCGTAGGTCGAGAACTTGAACCCCCGCCGGTGGTCGAACTTCTCGCTCGCGCGGATCAGCCCCGTGACCCCTTCCTGGATAAGGTCGCCTAGCGTCAGCCCCTGGCCTTGGTAGCGCCGCGCGTTGGACACGACCAGGCGCAGGTTCGAGTTGATCATCCGCTCCTTGGCCTCGAGGTCACCGCGCTCGATCCGCTGGGCGAGCTCGACCTCCTCAGCGGCGGTGAGCAGCGGGTAGCGGGCCGCCTGCTTGAAGAAGTGCTGGAGCGAGTCGGTGTCGGCGTCATGAGCGCCGGCACGCCGGCTGGCCCGCGCGTCGCTTCGAGGCGCGTTTCGGCGGCGCGCCCGAGTCTCGGCCGCGCTCCCGCCGTGTTCTCCGCGAGGCCGGGCTGCGGCCCGCGTGGTCTTGTTCTGTGCCATCTGTTCCCTTCTCATGTTCTTGAGTGCTCAATTATACTGAAAAAGCTTGAGGAGTCAAGGACCCAGCCAGAGAGACACCGTTTGGAGCCCCGTCCCGGCCGGCTCTCGGCTTACGCCTTACAGTCGTCTGCGTCGCCGCCGGCGCCGGGAAGCCGCCCGAGCAGCTCGGCGAGCGTGACGAGCTCCTTGCTCGTGTAGCGCTCCTCGAACAGCGCCTGGACTCCGGCGATGTGGGACGAGGAGGCCCTCCTGAGCTTCTCCCGTCCGGCCTTGGTGAGCTTTGCGTACGTTACGCGCGCGTCGCTCGAACAGGTCGCCTTCTCGACGAGCCCGTGCTCCTCGAGCCCGTCAAGCAGCCTGGTCACGCCCGAGGCGGTGAGCTGCAGGGCCTCGGCGAGGTCGACGCGCCGCAGGGCGTTCTCCTCTGAGCGCGAGAGCAGGAGCAGCGTCTCGTAGTCGTTGACCGTCAACCGGTGGACGCTATGGAGCTCTGCGCTGAGCTTCCGGCGGGCGGCGGCGTGGCCACGCAGCAGGCGCACCCAGGCGTCGATCGCCCGGGACTCTTGAGTGGTCAATAGTTGAGTGCTCATGCTTTATCTGCTAAAGTTGCTTGCGTACTCAAGTATAGCCCACCTTTCGGGCAGAAGAGGAGGTAGCAAGACTCATGAGCACGATCCTAAAGACAAGGCAGGCCCTCCCGACCGGGACCTGGAACCTCGACCCCGTCCACTCGCACGTCGGGTTCGAAGTCCAATACGTCGTCGGCCCATTCAGAGGTAGCTTCTCTCCGGTCGAGACGAAGCTCGAAGTCGGCGAGGACGGAACCGCGACTGTGAGCGGATCGGCGCCGGTCGCGGGCATCAGGGTTCAGGACGAAAACCTGACCGCGCACCTTCAATCCCCGGAGTTCTTCGACGTCGAGCGGACGCCGGAGATCACGTTCAGGTCGAGCGAGATCGAGCGCTCCGGAGACGAGATCGCGGTCAAGGGAGACCTGACGATCAAGGGCGTGACCCAGCCGGTCGAGGCGAAGGGAACGATCACCGACCCCGCCGAGGACGCCCACGGCGGCGTGCGCTTTGGGCTGAAGCTCGAGACGATCGTCGACCGAACGAAGTTCGGCATCGATTGGAACAACCCGCTCCCGAACGGTGAGTCGGCGCTGGCCAACGAGGTCACGCTGACCGCCGAGCTCTATCTGGTGAAAGCGTAGGCACATGAGGATCCTGGGCATTTCCGGCAGCCTCCGTCGCGACTCGCACAACAGCAAGCTGCTGCGTGCAGCCGCGGAGCTGCTGCCCGATGACGTCGACTTCGCGCTCTGGGACGGCCTCAGGGAAGTGCCGCCCTACGACGAAGACGACGACAAGGAGCCGGCGCCGGCGGCGGTCGCGCGACTGCGCGCGGCGATCGCCGGCGCCGATGCCCTGCTCATATCGACGCCCGAATACAACTCGTCGATTCCCGGCCAGCTCAAGAACGCCCTCGACTGGGCGTCGCGCCCGATCGCGACGAACGTGCTCCGGAACAAGCCTGTCGGTGTCGTCGGCGCGAGCACGAGCGCGTTTGGGGCGGTGTGGGCACAGGCGGACCTTCGCAAGGTGCTGGCCGCGACCGGCGCACGGGTGATCGATGCCGAGATCCCGGTCGCACATGCGCAGGAGCGCTTCCATGAGGACGGCCGGCTCGTCGACGAGGACCTGCGCCGCCGGCTTCACGAGGTCGTCGAGCTGCTCGTCGCGGAGCAGCAGCCGAGCCTGGCCGCGGTTGCCTAAACCCTTCTTCTCTCTATAGATGACTCTTGATGAGGGCCGCTAGGCGGAGAGGACCAGGGAGGGCCCGGCTTTGGTCAGTCCCGGACGACGGCAGGCGACAGCGCCTTGGACAGAAGCTTGCGGGGGGAGCCGCTGCCGTCCGCAGAAACGACCCAGACGTCCGCTGACAGGCCGTACAGGACGTGGTCGTCGTCCAGCCACTCGACCTGGTCGTCGATGCCTCTTTTCTCCGCGAGGGGGGTATCGTCCATCGTCGTCAGGTCCAGGACGTGGAAGCGCCACGTGTTCCCGATCTTCTTCTTGTAGGCGACGCGCTTGTTGTCGGGAGAGAGCGACGGACACTCGACGCCGCTCGCGATCACCCGCGCGGTGCGCGTCGGCTCGTCTCCTTCGATCAGATATCTCTCTCCGCCGGTACCGAGCGTCGCGTAGAACCGCCCGGGCTTCTTCGCGAACGTCACGCCCCAGAAGTTGAAGTCGACCTCCTTGAACCGCTTGCCGTTGCGCGTGACGCTGAAGTCCTTCTCCAGGTCAGCGAGCACGGTGCGCTTCTCCATGTCGATCAGGACGGTTTTGGTCGAGAAGCTGTCGTCAGCGTACGAGTGGCCCGTGACGAAACCTGTGGTCGCTCCGAGCTGCCCGTCCGGTGAGATCCGCGCTCGAATCGGGATTCCCGCGACCTTCAGCTCGTCGGTCGGCTTGAAATCGGAGTCCGTGATCGTGACCTTGTAGGAGTTTCCACCGACGACGTTCTGCTGGTTGACGAGGCACAGTCCCTGCTCGGCGGCGAAGTAAACCCTCTCGCACACGAGGCCGGTGTTGACCCGCTTCCCGGGGTCGTCGAGTGGAGCCAGCGCCGCATGGGCGTACGTGCCGTCGCCGACACGGCCGCTCACGTTCTGGAACACGAGGTGCGGCTTGCGGCTCAGGACGCTGACCGCGCCCGTGTCAGCGGCTATCGAGTCGTCTCGCAGGGCAGCCCAGGCTACGTAGCCGCCGGCAGCCACCAGCATGGCGGCGACGATTGCGGCGAAGATCAGTCCACGCGAGCGCGCGGGCCTACGCATATGCGGGAGCCCTCTCTCGCATTCTCGTGAACAGGAACGCGGCGAGTGCCATCGACAGTAGAAGGCCGATTCCAAAACAGAGCACCGCCGTCTCGAGACCGAACAGGGTCCAGAGCGCGCCCAGGATCACCGACGCCAGCAGCCGCATGAGGCTCGTGACCGTCACGAGAAGAGCTAGGCCGCTCCCTATGAGCCTCCTCGGCAGGAGGGCGCTGGCCAGCGCCATGAGCACGCCGTCGGTGGCCGCGTAGTAGCAGCCGAGCAGCAACAGGTAGACCGGGAGCGTCGCGATGCCTGCCGATGGGACGAGCAGCGACGCGTAGAGCGGCAGGAGAATCGCGTACCCGCCGACGAACACCCGCCCGCGCCCAAGACGATCGGCCAGGCGACCGACGGGAACGGCCAGCACCATGTATGCGAGTGCACTCCCCATGAACAGCAGCGGCAGGAAGCGCTCGTCGAAGTCGAGGTGCCGCTGGAGCGCCAGGTACAGGAACCCGTCGCTGACCGTGAAGAGCGCGAGCGCGGCGCCGATAAGGATGAGCACCTGGAACTGCCGAGCGCGCAGCAGTCCAAATGCGTCGCGAAGCGACGGCCGAGCGTCTTCGGGATGCTCGGGAGAAGCATCTTCGAAGGTCGCGGCAGCGGGGGGCGCCGCAGCGCGAGCAACCTCGTCCTCCCGACCCGCCGTAGGCCGGTTCTCCACGAACAGAACAAGGATGCTGAGACCGACGAGCGCAACGCAGAAGCTCACCACGAACACCGCGTCGAACGAGCGCGGCGCCAGCGCGAGCACCCCAAATGCAGCCAGCGGACCCAGCATCGCGCCCGCTGTGTCGAGCGCGCGGTGGACGCCGAAGGCGGTCGCGAGGTCCGACGCGCTGCTGCTCAGCGAGATGAGCGCGTCACGGGGCGCGGTTCGCAATCCCTTGCCGATTCGATCCGCGACCACGATGCCGCTGATCGAGCCGAGCGTGTTGCCCACGGCGACAAAGCCGAGCTTGCAGAACGCCGAGATGCCGTAGCCGATGCCGGCCACCTCCTTGTGCCGGCGCCAGCGGTCTCCAACAAACCCGCCGCCGACCCGTACGAGCGCGGTCACCCCTTGATAGAGCCCGTCGACCACGCCGAACTGAAGCGGCGAGAGGCCCAGCCCGAACACCAGGTAGAGCGGCAGGATTGCCGCGACCATCTCGCTCGAGAGGTCGGTAAAGAGACTCACGAGGCCGAGCAGCACGACGTTCCGGCTGACCCGCGGCCAGCGCCTGCCTCGCCTCAGCGACCAGCGGCCTCTGAGCAGCTCACCTGTGCTCTCTGCTTGGTACACGCGCGCGAACCGCGACGACGGCCAAGGGAGGACGTTCACGCGGCTATGCCAGCTATCGGCATCTCTGGGGGTCCGGATTAGGATGCCGACCTCCCTGGGGAATTCGCCCAAGCTGCGCGTACCGCGGGTATCCCGCGGCCCAGGCAACGGGCGAAATCTTTCTTGACGGCCTATCCGTTTCCTGACTAGTCTGGCGTCGAGGCAGGGAGCCGGATGCTCCGTGGCCTCGAAGCACGGATAGCTGGATTCACGCCCATGGCGGCGTGCCGGCCAGGGAAACGGCTAGCAGGGGAGCAAAGGAATGCCTGTAGCGTGGCGAAGGGATTCGCGCGTGGCGAGGAATGCACTCGTCGCGGCTGTGTTTGCGGCAATGGCGACTTGCGTGATGTTGGTGATGGCCGCACGCTCCGAGGCCGCCACGTTCACCCCCGTGGCCGACTCTCACGTCCACTCGGGTCATCCCACGACCAACTACGGCACTCGCGTGAGCCTCGAGACGGACGGCGATCCGATCAGGACCACCTACATGAAATTCAACGTCCAGGGCACCGGTCCCGTGAGCTCGGCGCGACTGCGGGTCTTCGTCGAGACGGAGAACACGACCGGATTCCAGGTCCACTCCGTCGCGGATACCAGCTGGACCGAGTCGGGTCTCAACTACAACAACGCCCCCGCCCTCGGCCCAGTCGTTTCTTCCTCGGGCCCGGTCGCGGCCAATAGCTGGTACAGCATCGACGTCTCCTCGCTCGTGTCGGACGAAGGCGTGGTCGGCTTCGCGCTCACCAGCCTGAGCTCGAGCTCCACCAACTACAGCAGCAAGGAGGGCCCCAATTCCCCGCAGCTGCTCGCTCCCGCTCCGCCCGCTGTCACCGAGTACGTGATCACCAGGGACGGGGACACCTACACCGCCACCCCGCAGAGCGAGGGCTCGACCTTCACCGGGACGATGAAGTTCGCGGTCGAGAACGCGATGCACGACCTCGATGGCTCGGGCGGCGGCACGATCACTTTCGGCGCCGGCATCTTCGACCTCGGCAACACCTGGCTCGAGCTTCGGGACATCCGAAACGTGACCTTCCAGGGTCAGGGGATGGACGCGACCGTGATCCAGAACGCCTCCGGCCTCGCCTCCGACACGGAGCCCTTCGACGGCAGCACCACCCACTTCCTGACCATCCGTGACCTGCAGATCTTCGCGGGCGGGACCCTGCGGTCCACGAGCGATGCGATCGACCTCGACGGCGGCAACGACGCCCTGATCGAGCGCGTCAAGATCACCGGTTCGCGCGCCCGTGGAATCGTCTTCGACGGCAAGGACATCGTCAACAGCGTGGTTCGAACCTCAGATCGCAACATCGTCCGCGACTGCGTGATCACGGGAGTGCCGAGCCACGGCATCGAGCTGCTGGCGGCGAACGAGAACCGCATCGAGGGATGCACGATCACCAACGTCGCCGGGTATGGGATCCAGCTCAACAAGGCGTCGACCATCGCCGGCCAGCCGCACAAGAAGTCGAACGACAACGTGCTGATCCAGAACTACATCGACAACTCGGGTTGGGACGGGATCGCGATCATCAGCGGCGACCGCAACGAGATCCTCGAGAACACGGTCCTGAACAGCTCCGACGACTCGTCGGGCCGCTCGGGAATCAGGATCATGATGGCCGACTCGATCCCCTGCGACGACAACGTCGTGACCGGCAACACGGCCACGGACAACCAAACGCCCAAGACGCAGACCTACGGCCTGTTCATCGCGAGCCCCCTGTGCAACCGGACCGTTGTGAGCGGCAACGACTTCAGCGGCAACCTCGGCGGGCCGATCCAGGACATGGGCACCGACACCCTCTACTCGCCAGCCGAGCTCTCGCTGACCAAAGTCGGCTCGGCCGACACCGTCAGGGTGGGCGAGGACGTCACCTACACGATCGACGTCGCCAACGGCGGGCCTTCGAGCGCCACCTCGGTGACCGTCACCGACATCCTGCCTGCCGGTCTGTCCCATGTCTCCGCCACGCCGTCACAGGGAAGCTGCTCGGAGGCGACCGGAACGGTCACCTGCGGCCTCGGCACGGTCGCCAGCTCCGCCTCGGCACAGGTCCAGATCGTCGCGCATGCAGAGAGCGCGGGCGAGATCACCAACACCGCGTCGGTGGCCGCTTCAGAGCCGGAGGGGAACACGGCGAACAACTCCGATCCCGCAGCGACGACGGTGAGCCCGGTCGCGGACCTGTCGATCGTCAAGTCCGACTCGCCCGACCCCGTGAGCGCCGGCTCCGACTTCACATACACGCTCGCCGTGGCGAACGCCGGGCCCTCGAGTGCGTCGGGAGTAACCGTGACCGACTCGCTGCCGGCCGGCCTGACCTACCTCGGCGCGACGCCGTCACAGGGAAGCTGCTCGCAGGCTGCCGGAACGGTCACCTGCGGCCTCGGCACTCTCGCCAACTCCGCCTCGGCACAGGTGCAGATCTTCGTCCGCCGCAACAACCCGGGACAGGTCACCAACACTGCATCGGTGAGCGGCGCGGACCACGATCCCAACTCGGTCGACAACAGCGACTCCGAGACCACGACAGTGAATCCGGCGGCGCCCTCCTATCCGCGCCCCGGCGGCGGAAGCCCGCTGAGCGTTCCGCTCGTGCCCGAATTTGCCGCCTGCACGCCGGAGAACCAGAACACCACCCACATCGGGCCGCTCGACGCCCCCGCCTGCACGCCGGCCGTTCATGACTCGGCGCTCACGATCTCGGCCGTCGGCCGCGGCCAGGCATCGGCGCGCTTCAACGTGATCCCGGGCGACCTGTCGACCGCGGCCGACGAAGCCAACGTCGAGGTCCAGCTCTCGATCGCGGACGTGAAGCGTGCCAGCGACGGGGCCGACTACACCGGCAGTGTGGTCCTGGCCACCGCGCTGCGGATCACGGATCGCTCCAGTGGCCCCAACGCGGATCAGCCGGCGACGGTCGAGGACATCGACTTCGGGTTGCCGACGAACTGCGTGGCAACGGCGAGCGTCGACAGAGGATCGAACTGCAACCTCCAGTCGACCACCGACTCGCTCGTGCCGGGTTTCGCGAAGGAGAGGTCGCGCGCGGTGATCTCGATGCTCTCGATCGAGGTGCTCGACGCGGGCACGGATGGCATCCTCACGCCGGCTGTCGACCCGCTCGGCCAGGGTTGCCCACCCACCTGTGGGAGCGGCGACGAGAAGGTCTTCCTGCGCCAGGGCGTTTTCGCTCCTTAGCCGCAGCCGAATTCCCGAGGCGCATTCGACAATGAAGTGCGGAAAGAAGTCTTCGGTCCGCGCAGCGGTGGCACTCGTCAGCACGGCGATCCTGCTGACCCTGCCCACGACCGCCGGCGCATCGTCGAGCGCCTCGTTCGACGATCCGATCGGGGACACGACCTACTACGCGCCCGACCTGGGCGCCACGACCGTGACGGTCGGCGACGATCAGACGGTCGCCCTCGATACGCGCATCGTGCCGCGGCCGCCCGCCTACTGGGGCGGCTGCGCCTACAAGGTGGGCTTCTTCCCCTACGAGACCTGCGTGCCGGCCAACATGAACGTCACCTGGTACTTCGACTTCGACAGCAGCGCGGGAAGCGTCGTCGATGACGGCGCCGACGCGAAGGTGACCGCGGTTCCGAGCAGGGGCCAGACCTTCTGGGAGAGCAGCCACTGGGATACGGCGAACGGGAAGTTCTCCGCCGGCGCGAAGCCGTCCGCGGCCGAGGACGCCGGCGGTGTGCGCTGGAGCCTGCGGCTTGCGGACCTCGGGATACCGACGCCCGCGGCGGTGCGGGTTTGGGCCGTGTCTCTCTACAAGTCCTACAACGGGCTCGGCGTTCTCCTGAACTACTCCGACACGGCCGGCCCGGGCACGATCCGCATCCCGGGAGCGCCGGGAACGCCTGACGCTGGGCCCTCCTGTGAGCGGGCGACCGCCAAGGTCAACCGCATCCAGCGCAAGATCCGCGCCGCCGCCAGGCAGGCGGCGAAGGGCAGCCGTTCGGCTCAGAGGCGGCTCGCGCGCCTCCGTGCTCAGCGGAAACGCGCGCTCAGAAAGATGAAGCGCAGGTGCGGGGCGCCGGTCAAGGGAGCTCCGCCTGCCGCTGCCCCGCCGGGCTGCCGGCTCGTGACCAAGACCGTCCTCAAGCAGGAGGGCATCGGCATCTACGCGAAGTGGGTGCTGAAGCCCGAGGTCGTGGTCGAGTGCACGAACTGAACTAGTTCGTCAGGCGGATCGTTCGCTTCCGGGTCGTCCGCTTTCCCGCGCTGTCCTGAGCGGTGACCGTGACCTTCGCCCGCAGCCGCTTGCGCCTCAGTCCTCGCTTCACCGCCCGCAGCGACTTCGTCGCAAGCTTCAGCCGAAGCTTCACGGCGGCGTTCGGTGACACCGCGCGAGTCACCCGCTTGAACCTGTGGACCTTCGCCGCCCCGGGCACGTTGACGCTCCCCGTGGCGGTCAGCGCGCCAGCTTCGTTCATCGAGGCCCTCACGTAGAGCTTGTCCACGTCCTGGGTGGACGGGCCGCTCAGCGAGGAGACCGGCTCGGCATTCCCTGGATTCGCCGACGGGGGACCGCCCGCCCCGGGCGGAGACGAGGGCGGAGAGCCGCCGCCGCTCGCGTTGACGACCACAGTGCCCGACATGCCGCTCCCACCGTGGAGCTCGCAGCGGTAGCCGTACGTGCCCGTCTGCTGGAACGTGCGCGAGACCGACCACATCATGGACGACGGCATCATCGGCATGTCGAACGAGCCGTCGTCGAAATGCACGTTGTGGTTGCCGCCGGCGTTGTTCCAAGTGACGCTCTCGCCCTGCACGATCGTGACCTGCTTGTCAACGAACGACGGAGATGGAGTCGATGTCGCCGAGACGGTCTGGTTGGCGGCGAACGCCGGTGCGCAGCCGAGCAACAGCCCGACGAGCGAGATGATTCCCACTTGAAGCATCGAGTGATACGCATACTCCTGGATCTCCGGAGCCTTGTCGACAGCTACGATCCTGCCGATGCTTGCCGGTAGCCGCATGCTCTGGAGTCGCGTTCCCTGGGTGAGGGTCTGGGCAGTTGGCGTCTGGCTGGCGAGACAGGGCCGGGACCGGCTTCGCAGGAATCTCGATGAGAGCGAGCGGCGGGAGCTGATGACTCTGATGCGAAAGTCGAAGGGGCGGCCCGGCAACCTCACGAAGAAGGAACAGCAGCGGTTCCGTGCCCTGGTGGGCAAAGCCGCCACCGGCGCGCGCGACTGAAGCTCAGGCTTCGGCGAGCGGCACCTTCTCGAGCTCGGTCCCCGTCGCGACGCTCGCGTAGCGGAGGAGGATGCTCTCTGCCGCCGCGCTGTCGAGGCCGGGGTGCTGAATCACCACCTGCAACCCGAGCCCGTCCTCGAGCGCGACGAGCCCGCGGGCGAGCGTCTCCGCGGAGCCGCCCAGCTCGAAGCTGCCCTGCGCGACTCCGGACTCGAGCACGTATTGGTAGAGCAGCGCCTGGCGGTCGAAGAAGGACGAGCTCATGACCGCGAAGGCCGGGCTCGAGCTCGTGAAGGCGTCGAGCTCGTAGAGCAGGCGGCTCTCCTCGTCGTCCGGGCCCGTCGGAACGCCGAGGTGGATCGCGAGGCGAAGCTGGCGGGCCGGGTCCCCGAGCTGCCTCACCCGTTTTGAGCGACGCTCCGTGTAGCGCTCGATGGCGTCGCGCGAGACCTCCATCATCAGCTCGTCGATGCGCGGGTAGTAGTAGAGGACCGAGCTGGGAGCAATCCCGGCGCGCTCGGCGATGTCCTTCACGCGCATCCCGATCGCGCCACGCTCGAGCAGCACGTGGCGGCTGGCGCGGGCGAGCTGCTCGCGCCTGGAGGCCTGATCTTTGCGCCTCATGTTTGAAGGCTATTCGATGAATAACCGGATCGCCAGTGCCTTGCCAGTACCGGCGAAGCGCGATATCTTCGAACTCCGTTCGGCAATAGGGAGGAGTGGAGATGCGTCTCAGAAAGCTGGTCCCCGCCGTCATCGCGCTGGCCCTGGCCGCGCTCGCCGCGGGATGTGGAGGTGACGACGACGGAGCATCCGGCAATGAGGGACCGGTGGTCCCGAAGGGGGACGTGAACGGCAGTTTCACATTCTCGAACTGGCCCTACTACATCGACCCCGGCAAGAAGGGGACGCTCGCCGACTTCGAGCGCGACACTGGAGTGAAGGTCAAGTACGTCGAGGACATCAACGACAACGTCGAGTTCTTCGGGAAGCTCCGCCCGCAGCTCGAGCGCGGGGACTCGGGCAACCGCAGTCTCATCACGGTCAGCGACTGGCTCGCCGCGCGCATGTACGCCCTCGGCTATCTCCAGCGGTTCGACTATTCCCAGCTCCCGAACGTCGAGAAGAACCTGATCCCGAACCTCCGCAACCCCGTGGCCGACCCGGAGCGCAAGTTCACGGTTCCATGGCAGAGCGGGATCACGGGGCTCATCGTGCGCACCGACAAGGCACCCGACGTGGACGAGATCAAGGATCTCTTCGACCCGAAGTACAAGGGCAAGGTGACCTTGCTGTCGGAGCTTCGCGACACGGCCCCCATGACATTGAAGAGCATGGGCATCGACCCCGACGAGGCGACCACCGAGCAGTGGCTCGCGGCTGTCGACAAGGTGAAGAAGGCGGCCGACTCGGGGCAGATCCGGCGCTTCACGGGCAACGACTACATCCGCGACCTGCCGAAGGGCGACGCGTACATTTCGCTCGGCTGGGCCGGCGACGCGGTGCAGCTCCAGCGAGACAACCCGAACATCAAGTTCGTGATGCCGAAGGAGGGCTGCATGCTGTGGTCCACGAGCCTGGAGATCCCCGTCGGTGCGCCAAACCCGCAGGCCGCGCAAGCATTCATCAACTACGTCTACGACCCCGACGTCCAGGCCGACATCGCGGAGTACATCAACTACGTGACCCCGGTGAAGGGCGTGAAGGAGATCCTGCGCAAGCGCGACCCGAAGCTGGCCGAGAACCAGCTGATCTTCCCAAGCACCGAGTTCACGAAGAACTGCACGTTCGAGCCGGTGCTCGGAGGCGAGCAGGGCCAAGAGGTGACGGAGGCGTTCGAGAGGGCGATCGGGAACTGACCCGCGCCGGCCCCGAGGCGTAGCCAGTGCGCACGCTCGCCATCGCCGCCCTTCAGACGGCTCCGATTTTCCGCGACCCGGCCGCGACGTTGGAGCTGGTCGCCGACCGCGCGTCGCGCATCGCCGCCATGGTGCCGGAGACGCAGCTGCTGCTCCTGCCGGAGCTACACCTGTCGAGCCCTCCGCCGCCGCTCCAGGAGCGAGACGGATACGCCGCCGAGGTGGCGGTCGAGATCCCCGGCCAGCTCACCGACAGCCTCGGGAAGATCGCCCGGGCCTCGGGGTTGTGGCTCGTGCCGGGGACGGTCTTCGAGCGTGGCGACGGCGGCCTGATCCACAACACGTGCGTCGCCCTGTCTCCGGAGGGCGACCTCGTCGCCCGCTACCGCAAGGTCTTCCCGTGGCACCCGCACGAGGGCTGCGCGCGCGGCGACAGCTTCGTGACGTTCGAGATCCCCGGTGTCGGCACGATCGGCCTTTCCATCTGTTACGACGGCAGCTTCCCGGAGACGTGCCGCCAGCTCGCGTGGATGGGCGCGGAGGTGGTGCTCCAGCCGAGTCTCACGACGACGAGCGATCGAAACCAGGAGATAGTGATGGCGCGGGCGAACGCCATCTTCAACCAGCTCTACTTCGTCTCGCTGAACGCCGCCGCCCCGGCGGGACTCGGCCGAAGCGCGATCATCGATCCCGAGGGCCTGGTGCGGATGCAGGCCGGCGACTCGGAGGAGCTCCTCACCGACGTGCTCGACCTCGATGCCGTGACGCGTGTCCGCCGCTTCGGCACGGCGGGCGTGTCGCGCATGTGGGACCAGATCGAGCGCGACGGCCCCAACATCCACCTGCCGATGTACGGCGGGACGGTGCAGCCGAGCGGCGGCTCGTAACTTCCGCTACGCGTTCTCGGTCCCACGACCTCTAGGCTGCCGGGGTGGCCGCCGGCAATCGAGCCCAGCGCCTGACCGTCGCGATCACCGGCCCGACCGGGGACATCGGACGTTCCGTCGTCCGCGCGCTCGAGCGGACGCCTCAGGTCGACCGGATCATCGGGATGGCGCGGCGCCCCTTCGATCCAGCCGCGCACGGATGGAAGCGCACCGAGTACCGGCGCGGCGACGTGCTGGACAAAAACTCGGTCCACCAGCTCGTCGCCGGCGCCGACGTCGTCGTGCACCTCGCCTTCCTGATCTTCGGAGGCCACGACGAGACCCGCGACGTGAACCTACGCGGCTCGCGCAACGTCTTCGAGGCGGCGGTCGCCGCGGGCGCCAAGCGTCTGGTGTACACGTCTTCGGTCGCCGCATACGGGTTTCACCGCGACAACCCCGACGTCCTCAGCGAGGATGTCCCGACGCGCGGAACGCCCGACTTCTACTACTCCGCCCAGAAGGCCGAGCTGGAGCGCCTGCTCGATCAGGTGGCGAACGGATCGAGCACCGACGTGTACGTGTTTCGCCCCTGCATCGTGGCCGGCCCGGACGCGCCCACGCTGGTCGAGGGCTTCACCGGGCAGAAGCTCCTTGGCGAGCGGGTGCGACACCTCTGGCGACTGGTCGACGCGCTGCCGTTGGTCAAGCCGGTGCTACCCGACAGCGGGGTTCCATTCCAGCTCGTGCACCACGACGACGTGGCCACCGCCGTTCGTGCCGCCGTGGTCGGGCGAGGCGCGCCGGGTACGTACAACCTCGCCGGCGAGGACAGCATCACGGTGAGCGATGTGGCGCGCGCGCTCGGATGGCGCACGTTTCCCGTGCCGGGTCCCGCCGTGGCGGCAGCCGGCGAGGTGGTTTCCAGGGCACCGTTCGTTCCAGCCGAGGCGGGCTGGATAGACGCCCTTCGCAAGCCAGTTCTGATGGACATGGCCAAGGCCCGGCGAGAGCTACGCTGGCGCCCCCGGCACGACGCCCACGAGACGCTCGAGCAGACGGTCACGGCCGCGCACGCAGCCGGCATCGTCTGACCCTCCTGAGATGGCGGTGACCACGGACACGACCGCGCCTCCAGCGAGCCTACATACGCTCGTGGAGCGTTTCGACCACGAAGCCTTCGACCTTCCCGACGGGCAAGCCGTCATCCGGCTCTCCGTGAAAGGCGAGGAGAGCTGGGACGTGATCGTGGATCACGAGCGTGTGCAGCTTCGCCCCGGCCGTCAGGGCCAGCCGGATGCTCTGCTCACCGCCGACCCGGCAACTTGGGAGTCCATCGCGCGCGACGTCGCGACCGGCATGCGCGCCTTTCGCTCCGGCCGCCTGAGCGTGCGGCGCAACATGCACCTGGGCGTGGGGTTCCTTGCGGCCACCTCGCCCGCGGGTCCCGGGCGCCTGCGTTTCGCTCGCGTGAGAACGAGCAAGGGCAACTTCTCCACGATCGAGGCCGGCACGGGCGAGCCGATTCTGATGCTGCACGGACTGGGAGCCAACAAGAGTGAGTTCCTGCCGACGATCGCGGCTCTCGCCCCGTCGTTTCGCACGATCGCCGTCGACCTGCTGGGATTCGGGGACTCGGACAAGCCGATCGCGGCCTCCTACAGCCCAGAGTTCCAGGCCCGCGGTGTCGCGCAGCTCCTGGACGAGCTCGGAATCGCGCGCTCACACCTGCTCGGCCACAGCATGGGCGGCCGGGTCGCGGTCGAGTTCGGGCTCAGACACCCGGATCGGGCCTCGGGTCTCGTTCTGATGACGCCCGCCATGGCATGGCTCGGCGAGCGCCGATGGGCCTCGTACCTACGCTGGGTCCGGCCGGAGCTCGGGCTGCTGCAGATAGCCCCGCGACCGGTGGTGGAGTTGCTGATGCGCCGGTTGATTCCCGGAGCCGACAGCTCGTGGGCGGCGCCCGCGGTCGACGAGTTCGTCCGCACCTACACGAGCGCTCGCGGCCGCGCCGCGTTGTATGCGGCCGGGCGGCATCTCTATCTCGACGAGCCGCACGGCGACAAGGGGTTCTGGACTCGGCTGCGCACCCTCGCCCCGCAGTCCCTCTTCATATGGGGCCGGCACGACCGCCTGGTGCCGAGCACCTTCATGCAGCACGTGGAGCGCGCTCTCCCCGAGGCCCGCCACGTGGAGTTGGAGTGCGGCCACGTCCCGCAGTTCGAGTGCCCCCGCGAGGCGCATGCGGCGATCGCCGACTTTCTCGGTGCCGTGAAGCCTCAGCGAGTGAAGAAGACGTAGGCCGAGCCCGAGAATGGGCGGCGGTTGTGGCCTGCATTGTGTGCGCCGACGACGATCTCGCCTCGTCCGTCGCCGTTCATGTCGCCGGCTCCCGCCACGGCGCCGAAGCCGCCGGGTCGCGGGAACAGCTCGCCCACCGTCGGCTCGTAGACCGTGCCGTCGATCTTGAAGCCGCCCGCGCCGAGCGCCCCGAGGCTTAGCCCCGAGGCGGAGCTCTTCCCGAACACGGCATGGACCGAGCCGCCGGCGGTGAGCGCCACGTCGGGCCGGCGATCGGCATTGACGTCTCGCACGCCGGCGACTTGGAAGCCAGCAAGGCTCCCGGGCTCGCCGGTGATCCTGAATCCACGTCTGCCGAGGCTCCTCAACCCGGGGCGCCCTCGCGTCACGAGGCTGACCGCCCCGACCGACCTCTTTCCGAAGACGACGTAGGCGGCGCCCGAGCCTTGGTACCCCGGCGCGCCGAGGATCACATCGGCGAGCCGGTCACGGTTGACGTCACCCGCGCCGCCGACGGCCTGGCCAGCGAGATCGCCCCGGTTCGCACCGCCGATCTGGAAGCCCCAGCGCCCCGGCCGCGAAAGGTTGATCGTCCCCCTGCGCCTGGCGCCGAAGACGACGTAGGCGGCCCCTCTCGACTGGCCGCGAACCCTTGCGCCAGCGGCGCCGACGATCACGTCGGCCCTGCGGTCGCGGTTCACGTCCCCGGCACTCGAGACGGACACGTCTATCCCGCGAAGCCCGGCCAGTTTGAAGCCTCGCCGGCCGAGGCGGTCGATGCGGAGCTCAGTGGAGGAGCGCTTCCCGTAGATCACGTACGCGGCGGCCCGGGTGAACCGTTCCTCGAAACCGGGATTGCCGGGCGCCGAAACGATCAGGTCCGCGCGGCCGTCGCGGTTGACGTCGCCGGCCCCGCTCACGTTGAAGCCGAAGGCATCCTGGTACCTGAACCGCCGGCCCGTGATCGGAAAGCCGCCGCTTCCGAGCTGCGCCAGGTCGACCGCGGTCGTCGAGCCCTTCCCGAAGACGACGTACGCTCTGCCGCGCGGCGTTCTGGGCTCCGCCTCGCTGGCGGAGAAGGTGCCCGGCGCCCCGACGATCAGGTCTGGTCGCCCGTCGCGGTTCACGTCGCCGGCGCCGCTGACCGACCTGCCCGCGAACTCGCCGGCGCTTGCTCCGTCGATGCGGAAGCCCTGAGCACCGAGGCTCGCGAGGTCGATCGTGGCGGGCCCAGCCTGTCCAAACACGACGTAGGCGGAGCCGGAGTTCGTCCGCGCGTTGTTGTCTTCCTGAGGGGCGCCGATGACAACGTCGGGTCGACCGTCGCCGTTCACGTCGCCCGCCCCGGCGACCGAAAGGCCGGCGAGCCCACCGACCTCGTTGGCGCTCGGAGCTCCCGTCGCCCCGTCGATGCGGATGTACTGGCTCGGCTCCGCGGCGATCGCGCCCGAGGTGCCCGCCGCCATCGAGCCGCCGATCGCCAGGACGACGAAGGCGAGGGCGGAGTGAAGGAGGACGGAGCGCATCCACCACCTAGAACACCTGGAGGGCACCGGGAGTCTCGGCCTATTAGCCCGAGTGGCGCAAGTGCGCCGAGCGCGACCGAGCGCGACGGGGAGTCGTATCCCGGCTGGCGCCCGCTCCGGCCGCCGCGAGGCTCGCGTGACCGTCGTTCGCGCAGTCGAGCCCGGCGCCCGAATCCGTGAACGTCCCGTTAGATGCGTGCGTGTCGCGCACGAACTGGAAATCGTAGCTTCCCGAGTGGAGCGTCATCTTCAGGACTCCGAAGGTGGTCCCCGATTTCACGAGCGCGTTGTTGCGGTTCGTCGGCGAGGTCAGGTTCTTGCCGCCCGTGCCGACCACCCATTGCCGGATGCCCGTCGCGTCCGCCGTACCCGCGGGGTTCCTCGGTACGAAGCGCTGGTAGCTGTGGTCGTGGCCGCTGAGGACGACGTCCACTCCCTCGGGGTAGAGCACGTTCCAGAACTCGTCGATCTTGCCGTTCTCGTTCTCGGAGTGCGGGCCGTCGGTGAACATCGGGTGATGCCAGAAGGCGAGCATGCACTTGTCAGCGGGCTGGGCGGCGAGGTCGCTCTGAAGCCAGGCGATCTGGGCGGGCTGGTCCACCGTGAAGAGATCCGCGTTGAGGGCGATCAGATGCCAGTCGCCCACGTCGTAGGAGTAGTAGCCCTTGCCTCTGTCCCCGGCTATGCCGACCGGAACGTCGGGGTTGACGAAGCGGCCGTTGTTGAAGTAGTCGAAGTGGCCCTCGTACGCCCCCGCCGGATCGCCGCGCTCGTGGTTGCCGATCGTCGGCAGCGTGTAGCCGCGGAAGCGGCCCCAGGAAGGCTGGTAGTTGGTCGCGAAGTGGACGAGCTGGCCTGTCTCGTACTGGTTGTCGCCAAGCGTGAGCGCCAGGTCCGGTTTGACGGTGTCGATCACCGCGTCGGCGACCAGTCCCATGTGACACGTCGTGCTCCCCGGCAGGCACCCGAACTCCTCGCGTGAGATGTCGCCGCCGGCGGCGATCACCGGATCGCCCGCCGGCTGGCCCCCGTCCCGAAGCACGTCGAGGAACTGGCCGAAGCTGCGCGTCTGGCCCGCGCGGATCGGGCTCGTCCATTCCTGCGCGCGCTCGACAGCCGTCCCCTCGCTCCAGCCGTTGTAGGTCGAGATCAGCTCGTAGCGCGACTCGGAGGCCACCATGTCGCGGACGTTCTGCTTCCATCGGTAGAGGTCCCGGCGCAGGAGCGGACGAGTGGGGCTCGTGTCGTCGGCCTGGTCGAACCCGGGTGTGATGGTGACCGACCCATACACGCCCGGAGTCGCCGGTGTCTCGGCGCCGGCCTGGTAGGGCAGGGCCCGCTCGTTCTGGTGCCAGGCCTCGGGCATCTGCAAGCGACCGGCGGCACAGGTGTCGAAGCCCGGAAACGTCTCGAGCACGA
Source organism: uncultured Solirubrobacterales bacterium (assembly GCA_963774075.1). Lineage (GTDB taxonomy): Bacteria > Actinomycetota > Thermoleophilia > Solirubrobacterales > JBBDJG01 > JBBQNR01. The sequence goes on from CAVZDP010000001.1 coordinate 51,888, forward strand.
TCCAGAACTGCGGCTGGCCTTCGTCGGCGAGCTGGTCGGTCGCCTGCACCCAGCGGCTCACCGTGTCGCAACCGTCCGCGGTCGTCGAGTCGTCCGCGTTGCGCACGAAGACGACCGGGCGGTGGGAGATCTCGCGCCAGTACGAGGGGTGGCTCCCGTAGGTGCCGCCGATGTAGGCGAGGTCAGCCTTGATTCGGGCTACGGTCGGGTCCTGGCTGCTCTCGGGCTCGTAATGGAGCGCCCAGTGGAACTGCGACCCGAGCGGGCTCCCGGTCTCCGGGCTGTCGAGCAGTGTCGGTACCCGTGATGCCTCCTTGTGCAGGGTGTCGGTCGTAGTGCCGGCGGGGCACTGGGTGGCGTCGTCTCCCGGCCCCTTCGAGCATCCCCACCAAGAGGCGATCGCGGCGTGAGCGTTCGCGTACTTCATCTCCTGGATGTGGATCGAGACGGCCGAGGCGCTGCCCGAGTCGTACTGGCCGTTAGTGGGCGTGAACTTGCTGTAGGGAGTGGGGGGGTTCTGTCCGCCGGGTCGCGTCCAGCCCTCCGGGAACGACGTGGAGTAGAAGGCGGCACGCGTCGGCACGGAGGGGCTCGCCGGCGTCCTTTGGAAGGTCTTCGAGCTTTGACCCATGAAAACGGGCTGGGAGTCCCCCCACACGTACCTCCAGGCCTGCACCGTCGCCGTATGGGTGCCGGACGACGCCGCGACCTGGCTGCCCAAGAGGTAAGGCGCCGTGTCGTCGAACCCGACGAACTGGCAAGCGGGGTCGGCAGGGGCCGGGCCGCAGGAGTAGTACGGGTTGGGATTCGAGCTCGTGCGCTGGCTCGTCGGCAGGTCGACGATGAACTTGACGTAGCTGACCGTCGCGCCGGGATCGGGCTGCGTGGAGGCGGCGAACGTGACCCACGGGCTGTCCCAGGCCGACAGCGGGCTTCGCAGCTCGGCGTTCGCCGGATTGCCAGGCACGGCGTGAGCAGTGGCGGGCATCAGCAAGGACGCGAGCGCCACCAGGATCAGGATCAGGGCCAAGACCTCTCCTTAGACGATGGCCCGACCCTACCCCATCCGGGCAGGTCGGTGGGCGGCCAGGAGGCCGGGCCGGGCCGGGTCTGGGTCCGGCTTAGTGGTGCGCCGCGCGGGACGTCGCGCCGGCCGTCTTGGCCTTGCGCGGCGCAGTGGGCGTCGCGGTGAGGGAGCTGGTGGTGGTGACGGCGGCCGCGTGCCCGTCGTTCGCGCAGTCGACGGCGCCGGCTGCATCCGCGAACGTGCCGTTGTTCGAATAGGTGTCGCGCACGAACTCGTAGTCGTAACTGCCCGAGTGCAGCGTCATCTTCAGGACTCCGTGCGTGTCCCCGGACTTGATGAGCGCATCGTTACGGCTGATCGGCGAAGTCAACCCCTTGCCGCCGGTGCCGACGACGAACGGATGGATGCCCGTCGGGTCGTCCACTCCTGCTGGGTTCTTATGCGCAAAGCGCTGGTAGTTGTGGTCGTGGCCGTTCAGCACCACGTCCACGCCCTCGGGGTAGAGCACGTTCCACAGGTCGTCCGTTCGACCGCCCTCGTTCGGGGCGTGCGGGCCATCCGTGAAAAGGGGCTGGTGGAAGAAGGCCATCATGCACTTGCTCTCGGGCTGTGCCGCCAGGTCGGCTCGAAGCCACGCCATCTGGCTCGTGAAGGCGGCACCCCCGACGTCCGAGTTCAGCGCCAGCAGGTGCCACGCTCCCACGTCGTAGGAGTAGTAGCCCTTGCCGCGCTCGCCGGCCATTCCGGTGGCGACCTGGGGAGTCACGAAGCCGCCGTTGTTGAAGTAGTCGAAGTGGCCCTCGTAGGGGCCGTTCGCGTCGTTGCGCTCGTGGTTGCCGGCGGTCGGAAGCGTGTAGCTCCGGAAGCGCCCCCACGAGGCCTGGTAGCCGGCGTTGAACGCGTCGAGCTGGCCGGTCTCGTACTGGTTGTCGCCGAGCGTCAGCACGAGGTCGGGGCGGATCGCGTCGATGATCGTGTCCGAGACGGGCCCGTCGTGACAGGACGACGCCGTCGGGCTGCACGTCACGTTCGCGGGGGAGATGTCGCCCGCAGCGGCGATCACGGGGTCCGCCGCGATCCCGCCGCCGTCGCGGAGCACGTCGAGGAATTGCCCGAAGCTGCGGGTCTGTCCCGGCCGGATGGAGCTGGTCCATTCATGCGCCGGCTCGACGGCCGTCCCGTCGCTCCAGCCGTTGAAGGTCGTGATCAGCTGATAGCGGGTCTTGGCGGCAATCATGTCCCGGACGCTCTTCTTCCAGCGGTGAAGGTCACGGCGGCGGAACACGCGCGTCGGGCTCACGTCGTCGGCGCGGTCGAACCCGGGTGAGATGCTGACCGATCCGAACACGCCCGGCGTGGTCGGCGAGACGGCGCTGGCTTGGTAGGCGATCGTGGGCTCGTACTGGTGCCACGCCTCCGGCATCTGAAGCCGCTGAGGAGCGCACGAGTTGAAGCCGGAAAAGGTCTTCAGCACGATCCAGAAGTCCGGGTAGCCTTCCGCGACGAGCTGGTCCGTCGCCTGCACCCACCGGCTCACGGTGTTGCAACCCTTGCCGGTGGTCAAGTCGTCGCCGTTGCGAACGAAGACGACCGGGCGGTGATCGACCTCCCGCCAGTAGGAGGGGTGACTGGCATAGGTCTCGGCGATGTACCTGAGGTCCGCCTTGAGCTGCTCGACGGTTGGGTCTCGAGTGCGCTCGGGCTCGTAGTAGAGGGCCCAGTGGAAGTCGGCCGTTCCCTCCTCGGTGACGGAGCCGTCGAGAAGGACGGGCAGCCTGGACGCCTCGCCGTGTGACGCGTCGGTTGTCGCGCCGGCCGGGCACTGGGAGCCGTCGTCGCCGGGACCCCTCGAGCAGCCCCACCAGGAGGTGATCGCCGCGCCGATCTTCGCGTACCTCATGTCGTCGGTGTGCGCCCGCACGAGATCCGGATCGCCGGAGTCGTACTGGCCGTGAGCCGGCGTCCACTTGGTAAAGGGAGTTGCTGGGGTCTGGGCGCCGGGCCTCGTCCAGCTCTCGGGGAACTGCGCCTGGTAGAAGGCTGCCCGGGTCGGGGTTGCGGGGCCGGGCGGCGTCCTCTGGAAGGTGCTCGAGCTTTGACCCAGGAAGACGGGCCGTGCGTCGCCCCACTCGTATCTCCATGCTTGAACCGTGGCGATGCGAAACCCGAACCCGCCCGTGACGACGCCACCCCGGAAGTAGGGTGGCTCGGCGTCGAAGGCGACGAACTCGCACGACGGGTCCCCGGGCGGCTCGCCGCACCGGTAGTAGGGGTTCGGATCGAGGCTCGTGCGCTCCGTCGCCGGGAGGTTGACGAAGAACTTGAGGTAGCTGACTCTGGTGCCCTCGTCGGGCGCGGTGGAGGCCCCGAAAGTGACGGCGTCGCTGTTCCAGGCGGACACCGGGCTGGTCAGCTTGACGTTCGCCGGATTGCCGACCTCGGCCATGGCCGATCCAGGCATGGCGAGCAGCCCAACGAGCAGGCTGAAGAAGAGACGCGCGGCCCTCACCGAGTCATGATGCTTCGGCCAGGGCGCTTCGCGCAAGCCAAGTTTGGCAGGGGCTATTCGCTCAGGCGTGAACATTTGGAAATCTGGACACATTCCCGCCGGCGGTCGGGGTGTCCATGGCAAAATGCCATCGGGGTGAGCGTGGCCGCCCTGCCCGAAGCTCGCCTGACTGCGGAGACTCGCCTATACGTCTTTACCGCGACAGCCGCGGTTGCTACGCTCGCGACGACCCAGTGAGGAGGTCCAGATGAGCCAGGCAACGTGGAAGGGCGGGGGACGGGTCCACAGCCCCTTGGTGCTGGCCGCGGCCGTCGTGCTGCTCGCCGTGGCGATCTTCTTCCTGATCGGCCTGACGCTCGCGCCGTCGGCGCACGGCTAGGCCACTAGCCACCAACCGCTTCGACCCAGTCGAGCCGCTCCCTGCAGAGCGACCTCGCCCGGCTCGGCTGCACGCGCGTGAGCGGCGAGGCGGCCGTTCCTCTGCTGAAAACGAGCGGCCCGAGCGGATAGCTCTCTCCTCTCGTGCCGGGACGGATCCCCGGGTCGTCGACCCGCAGGGTGACCTCGTGCGTCCCCTGGGAAAGCTCGACCGTCCCCATCGGCAGATACTCACCGTGGCTCAGCTTGTGCCGCTGTGCTTCCACACTGGCCCCGTCGACGAGCACCTCGAGCTCGCGCCTGAAGCCGCCGCCGATCCAGATCTCGTACGGGCCGGTCTCTGGCACGCTGACCAAGCCCTCGGCGACGTTCGGGTCCGCCGTCTGCGAGAGCGCTGCCACGGCGGGTGCGGGACGCCGGACCGTCACGAGCGTGCCGTTGCGGCCGGCCACGCGAGCGAGCCCCAGGACGTCGCGACAGCGCGGTATGCCGAGCGGGCTCACCTCGTCCCCGAGCGGCAGGTGCGTACGGATCGTGTTCGGGGGTGGGCCGGCTTTTCGCTGCCAGATCTCGTAGAAGCGACCCTGCCAGGTGAGCTCGTAGACCGACGGAGGCCGGCTCGCGGACGGCGAGCGCCGCAGTACGAGCGTCCGGTATTTCAGGACGACCGCGAGCTGGAACTGGTCGATGTCGGCGGTCTGGAGCTTGGCCACCTGCTGGCCGTTTCGAAGCAGGATGCGCCGGCGCCGCAGGTCCGACGCGCCCTCTGGATCGCCGTCGGCAAGGAAGTGCCTCGTCGCGTAGACCTCGTAAGAGGTAATGAGCGTCGGGCCCTCGCCGGCTATGCGCTCCTCGACCTCCTCGAGCTCGGACAGCCGGTCGCGTGGGGCAAGGTTCACCTCCGAGTAGGCGAGCACGTTCGACCACAGCACTCCGCCCGCGAGCACCGCGACGAGCGCCACGCCCGCGATCCGATGCACCCGCTGGTAGAGCGCGGCGGCGCCGAGCAGGCCGAGAAAGAGAAAGGCCGGCGACGCCATCGTGATCGCCTTGCCGTCGGCCCACGGCGAGCCGATGCGCGTCAGCACCAGCACGCCGACTGCGGTGCATGCGAAGTAGAGCGGCGGACCCCAGCTTCGCCTCGTCCACGCGTAGGCGATGCCGGCGAGAATCCCGATCGCCAGCAGCACGAGCATCAGGTACGTAACCCCCTCGTTCGAGGGATCGCGGCGGAAGTCCCCGGCGGGCCAGATGCCGAGTACCTGCACTCCGCTCAGGGGTCCGTTCACGAGGTTTCCGATCTCCGATTCGCTCGTCAGCACGTGCCTGCCGATCGAGATGAAGTCCTCGGCCGCCAGGATCGGCGGGATCGAGAGCACGAGCGTCAAGCCGGCGAACGCGACACCCGCGCGCAGCCAGTCGCTCGATCCCGAGGACATGATCAGCACCACCACCACCGCGTAGAGCGCCGGCACGAGCCAGACGCCGCTCGCGAGGCTGAGCGTCGCGAACGTCGCCGCGCACGCCACCGCGGGCAGCAGCATGAGCCGCGGTTTCGGTCCCTCGCGAAAGAGCGGCACGACGAGAGCGGCGACGAGCGCCAGCAGCCAGGCGCCCGCAAGCTCCTTCACGCCCCCCCAGAGGGAGTAGCCGAAGAGGATCGCCGACTGCGCGGCGGTGAATGCGATCACAGCGCGCAGCGCGCGCGACTCGACGATCGGAGCGGCGAGCGCGTAGAGCGTGAGCGCAAGCATTGCGGCGAGGAAGGCCAGGTAGGGCTGGAAGAGCCAGGCCGTGTTCTCCGGCAGCAGCACCGACGCGATCGAGAGCGGCAGGAACGACCCGAGCGGGTATCCCTGGCCGAGGTATATGAAGAGCGATTTCTCGTAGCTCGAAGGGATGAGGCCGTCGAGGTTTCGTCCGCGTTCGATCACGCGGTCGGTGAGGCCGAGCCACGAACCGGTGTCGTCGAGCTTGATGTAGCCGGCGAAGGTGGCGCTTCCGGAGAGCACGACCGGTAGCGCAAAGACTGTGAAGACGGCGAGCGCGACGCCTAGTGCCCATGTAGCCGGCGCGCGTTGCTCTCGCCAGGCGACGACGAGCCGCTCGCGACCGAGCACGAGCCCGGCGAGCGCGAGCACGATCACGAGCGGGGTCGCGAGCTCCGCGGTGGCGTCGGTGAGGACGGCGAACTGGGCGGCGAGCACTACGACCGCGAGGCCGGCCGGCGCAAGCAGGGCGCCGGGAAGCCTTGCATCGGCGGCCCGCTCGAGCAGCAGGCCGCAGCCGAGGGCGAGCAGCCCGAGCAGCAGCGGAAGCAGCACCCAGGCGACGACCATCGTCATCCGGTCGGGGGTTTCAGGACCCGCTCAGGCATCGGGTGAGCCTAACGCGGGACGTGAATCGGATGGGTCGTAAAGGGGCGCCCACCGGATGCACAACCGTCTAGCGAAGCGCCTCGATCCAGTCGAGCCGCCTGCCGCAGAGCGACGGGGCTCGCCGAGGCTGCACGTAGGTGATCGCGAGCTCCGCGGTCACGGGGCTCACGACGAGCGGGCCGAGGGGAAGCGGCTCGCCGTCGCTGCCCGGGTGCAGGTTTGCCTCGCCGTAGTGCAGCTCCAGGCGGTGTGACCCGCGAGACAGCCGCACGTCCACGAGTGGCTCGAGCTGCTCGGCGTGGCTCAGCAGGTGGCGGCTCGAGGAGACTCTCCGGCCGTCGAGGATCACGTCGAGGGTGCGCCTGAACGCGCCGCCGACCCAGATGCCGTAGCGGCCCGGCTCGGGGACGTCGATGGTGGTCTCGAGCTTGCCGGCGGTCGTGGGAGCGAGCACGCGCGGGTCGTTCGCGTAGCTGCGCCAGCTCTGCGGGTGGATCGTCTCTTCGAGGTCGATGACCTGCACCGGCGGCCGCTCGACCGTCGCGAGCGTGCCGTCCTCGCCCGCGGTTTGCGCGAGGCGCACCACTTCGCGGCAGCGCGGTACGCCGGCGGGGTCGCGCCCGCCCCCGAGCGGCAGATGCTCGACTATCCCGCCGCCCGGGGTCTGCGCTTCGATCGGCAGCCCTCCGTCGGCGCCCGCCTCCCCGGCGACATCGGGTCGCTGCCAGACCTCGTAGTGGCGGGTCCGATGCACGGGGGAGTAGATGGAAGGTGGGCGGCTCCCGAGCGGGGAGCGGCGAAGCACCAGCGTGCGGTAGGTGAGGATCGCCTGCAGCTCGAAGTCGTCGATGTCCGCGTACTCGAGCTTGCCGAGGCCGCCACCCTTTCTCAGGGTCACCTCGCGGCGGCGGAACTCCGAGGCCCCCTCGGGCTCGGCATCGCGCAGGAAGTGCCGCACGCCGTACGGCTCGTAGTCGGTCATCAGCGTCGGCCCCTCGCCCGCGACGAGCTCGCCGATCCGCTCGAGCTCGGCGAGCCGGTCGCGCGGCGCGAGGCTCGCGTCGTGGTAGGCGAGCGCGTTGGACCACAGCACTCCGCCCGCGATCGCGGCGCCGATCACCGCGGCCGCCACGCGCCGGCGTGCGTCCCACAGGCTCGCCGCGGCGAGCATGCCGAGCAGGAGCACCGCCGGGGCGGCGATCGCCATCGCCTTGCCGTCGACCCAAGGCGAGCCGAAGCTCGCGACGGCCGCGAACCCGACGGCCGCGCCGGCGAACAGGATCAGGGGCCCGAGCGCGCGGCGTCGCACCGCGATCACGAGGCCGCCGAGCGTCGCGGCAGCTAGCGCGGCGAGGAGCAGGTGCGTGGCCGTGAGCTGATTTGGCTCGAAGCGGAAGTCTCCCGTCGGCCAGATGCCGAGCACCTGGAGCAGGCTGAGCGGCTCGAGCAGGTTGCCGAGCTCGCGCTCGCTCGTCAGGGTCTCGCGCCCTCCCGGGGAGAGGAACGTCTTGGCGGTGAGAAGCGAGGGGACGGAGAGCGCGAGGGTCAGAGCAGAGAGCAGGCCGGCGCGCAGGATCGCGGCGCCGGCGCCGACCAGCCGTGACCACAGGACCGTGACCACAACGAGCGGCGCGGCGAGCCACACGGCGGCGGCGATGCTGCCGACGGCGAGCACCGTGGCTCCCGCCACGGCCGGGGGCAGCAGCACGCGAGCGGTCCCGACCCAGGTCGGGCGGGCGGTCCCGAGCGGCCTGCCTCGAGCCGTGGCGATCCCGTTCCCGACTGTTGGCACGAGGAGAACCGCTACCAACGCCACGAGCCACGCGCCCGCCAGCTCCTTCAACCCGCCCCACAGGGAGTACGCGAAGAGCTGCGCCGGCTGTGCGGCGACGAAGGCGGCGAGCGCCCGCCACGCACGCGATGCGACGACGCCGGCGAGTAGCTCGTAGAGACACAGTGCAAGAAGCGCGGCGAGGAATGCGAGCAGGGGCTGGAAGAGCCACGCGGTGTCCTGGTCGATCAGGGCGCTCGCGAGTGCGAGCGGAAGGAAGGCGCCCACCGGATAGCCGTCGCCGATGTAGCTCTCGAGGGTCGCCTCATATGTAGAGGGGCCGAGCCCGTCCAGGTCGCGCCCGTGCTCGAGCACACGGTCGGAGATGGCGAGCCACGTCGCCGTGTCGTCGAGCTTCACGTAGCCGGCGAATGTCGGCTCGCCCGAGGCGACGGTGGGCAGCGCGAAGGCCGCGTAGGCCGCGGCGGCGGCGGCAAGCGGCCACAGATCCGGGCGGGGCACGCCTCTCATGCCGAGGAGTACGAGGCCTCCCGCCGCCAGCGCCAGGACGAGTGGGACGGCCAGTGGAGCGGTGACGTCGCTCACCGTCGCCGCCTGCGCCGCGACTACCACCACGGCGAGGCCCGCCGGTGCCAGCAGCGTGCCGGGAAGGCGCCGGCCGGTCGCGCTCTCGAGCAGCACGCCGCAACCGAGCGAGAGCAGGCCGAGCGCGGCGGGGAGCCCGAGCCAGCACCAGACGAGGTCCATCGCTACCGCCCGCTTCCCCGGGCGTTCCCTGCTTCCCTCAGCGGCACCTCAGCGAACGGGCACCACGCGCCCGGACGTGGCGAGGCGGCGTGCCCTGGCGGCCGACCGGTCGTAGACCTCGAGCAAGAGGTCGGAGATGCCGCGGCCACGCCCGTACGCCAGGTAGACGCTTTCGGGCCTCGCCTTGTATGCGACCGCGAGGCCGCCGCGCGGGATCTCGCGGGTGATCACCCGGTTCTTCAGGCGGGCGTCGCGCCTGAGCTTTCGCAGCGGGTTCTCGTAGGGGTACGTGCCGATCGAGAGGAAGATCGCCCGTCTGTCTCCCAGCCGGACGCCCGGGGGCAGGTAGCGGATGAACACTTTTCCTTCGGGGGTCTTCGTCAGCTCGTACGTGTAGCCGCGGCGCGGGCCCACCCAATAGACGGAGTGGCCGACCGAGCGTGCGAGCGTCCGCAGCTCGGACACCGATGCGGGGACGGGTTCGGTTCGCTCGCCGTCCTTCTCGTCGTCGAGCAGGAGCCACGCCGCCACGCCTGCGGCCGCGGCGGCCACGACGACCGCTGCTCCGATCTGGACCTGCCTGCGGCTGAGCGCCGTGCGGACCTTCGACCACATTCGGCCTAGATGAGCCTTCGACCACATTCGGCCTAGATTCTGGACGAGCGCGAGGTCGGCTTCGCCGGTTGGCTACGGCTAGCGCGGTTTGCGGATGGCGCCGCCGCGCGTCTTGCCGGCGACCCGGCCGGCGCGGGCGGCCGCCACCCCGCTTTCGAGCTGCTCTTCGGATACGACGCCCACCACGTGTCCTACGACGCGACCGCTCCCGGTCACGAAGTAGGTCTCGGGGATCCCGGTCGCGCCGTAGTCGGTGGCGACTTCCCTGTCGGGGTCGCGGACCATCGGATAGGTGACGTTCTGGTCGCGGACGAATCTGCGGGCGTCGTCGCGCAGGTCCTGCATGTCGATTCCGACAAAGAGCACGCCGCGCGGCCCCCAGCGCTTCCAAGTCTGCTCGAGGGCGGGCGCCTCGTCCTTGCAGGGGGAGCACCAAGAGGCCCAGAAGTTGATGACGACGGGCGTTCCGCGCACCTCCTCGAGCGACAGCCGTCCGTCGGCGCCTGCGGCCGAGACCGCGTTCACGAGCGGCGGCGGAAGCGGCACCCGCTCGATGAACTCCAGCGAGAAGCCCGGCGCCGGCGCGGTGCGTCCCTCGTCCAGGCGGCGGTCGATCGTGTCGTCGGGAGCCTTGGCGCTCAGGCCGTAGGCGAGGAGTGCGAGGAACAGGGCTGCCACGACGATCACGGCCGCCCGTGGCAGAAGCCTGCGGGTGCGGCGTGGAGCGGGGGATGCATATGCGTCGCGCGCGGACACGTGGTAACGGTACCTGCGCAGCACGTCTCGCTTAGGAAGTCGTCAGCGCCGAAGGGGCGGTAGAGTTGGCCCGGGCCGTCATGCGGCCGGCGGGCTCGGGGCCCGCGCGACGGACTAAACCACAGCCACGGAGTCCACCGTCAGTCGATTCAATCGAGAGGACGTCGGCGTTTCTGATTCGCTCGTGAGCGCGGCCGATCAGCTGAAGGAATCGGTCAAGAGCCAGGTGCGCGAGATCGTCGAGGGTGCGGAGGCCCGCGCCGCGGAGATCGAGGAAGAGGCTCGCCGCAAGGTCGCGGCGCTCGAGGCCGCGTCCGAGCGGAGATACGAGCAGCTGCTCCAATCCGCCATCGAACAGACGACCCAGATGCTGAACGTGATCGAGGCGGCGGAGAGGAACTGGGGCGGCGCCACCCACCTCCTCCGCTCCGAAACGCAGAAGCTCGCTTCCGAGCTGAAGGCCGCGCGGGAAAAGGTTGGGCCAAGCGAGCCTGCGCTCAGGGTCGAGCCGCCTGAGCTGAGGGAACAGCAGCAGCAAGAGCCGGCAGCGAAGGCTCGGCGGGCAAACGCTTCGCGTCGAGAGCCGGGGGCACCGGCGGACGCAATGCCCCCGTCGCCCGAGCCCACGCTCAAGGTCGAGCCGCCCGAACTGAAGGAACAACCTCCCACCCGGGAGAAGTCCGAGGCACCGCCGGGCTTCGAGGTGCGAGAGATGGTCCGTACGCAGATCGTCTCCATGTTCCACAGCGGCAAGCCCCGGGCCGAAGCTGAGCGCTTCCTGATGCGGTTCAAGCAGGGCGAGAACTACGTCGACCTCCTCGATGAGGTCTATACCAGGGTCGAGCAGCCAAAGCTCACGGGAGGCCGGCGCCGCCGCCGCGGCCTCCGCCGCAGGTAATCAGGCCCCAAAGGTCGTCCGGACGGCCACAGGCCCCTCCGGGGCCTCCGCCCAGGCGCTATCCTTTGCCTCCGCCGCGCTTGCGGGCGCGGTCTTTTTCTGGTTTCCCCCGGCCGCTGGCGGCCACCCTCAGACTCAACCGAAATGGCTCGCGGAGACGTTCGAATCGCGGTGACGCTGGCTTGCGAGGAGTGCAAGCGGCGCAACTACCAGACCAACAAGAACCGGCGAAACGATCCGGAGCGGATCGAGATGCGCAAATTCTGCCGCTGGTGCGGTCGTCACACTCCCCACAAGGAAACGCGCTAGCCGCGTCCTTCGGGGATGGCAAGAACCCGCCAACAAGCCAAGCTGCGGAAGCAAAAGCGCCTCGAGCAGGAGCGCAAGCAGGCCGAGCGCGCCCAGGGCGGGGGCGACGGCGGATCTGCGAGCCGCGAGGCTCTGGCCGAGGTGGAGCAGGCTCAGCTCGACGCTGCCCGCGAGCTCTCCGAGGCGCAGAGCGACGAGGTCGGCGCCGGTACAGAGGCGGCGAGGTCGGCCGCGGCCCTCGAAGCCGCGACCGCCGCGGAGGCGATGAGCACCGGCGAGGTCGCACCGCCGCCCGCGCCCGAGCAGCCGGCCAAGCCAACGCGGCGAGAGCGCCGAACCGAGACCAAGCCCGCCCGTCGCGAGCCCGAGAAAAAGCCCGCTCGTCAGCCGCGGGCCGAGAAGAAGGAGCCTCGCAAGCGCGGCCGCGTCGTCAACTTCCTCATACAGGTCTGGGCGGAGCTGCGGAGGGTTCAGTGGCCGAATCGCAACCAGGTCACGCAGGCGACCACGGTCGTCATAGTCTTCTGCCTGCTCGCCGGCGCTTACCTCGGCATACTTGACTTCCTGTTCAGCAAGCTGATCAAGCTGATCCTCTGAGCACGCGCTCTCCCTCTATCCTCTGAGCGCTTTCTTCCCCCCTGGCACCTAGCTGGAGAACTAGATGTTTCGCTGGTATGTGATCAACACCTATTCGGGCCACGAGAACAAGGTCAAGCACAACATCGAGCACCGCGTCTCGACGATGGAGCAGCAGGCGAACGTTCGCCAGGTCGTCGTGCCCACGGAGCAGGTCTCCGAGATGAAGAACGGGCAGAAGGTGCAGACCGAGAAGCGCACGATGCCCGGCTACGTGCTGGTCAACATGGAGATGACCGATGACGCCTGGTCGCTCGTTAAGAACACCCCCGGGGTCACCGGCTTCGTGGGCCCCGGCCGCGGCGACAAGCCGGTGCCGCTCAGCAAGCCCGAGGTCGATCGCCTGCTCCACCGCGAGACGGCCGAGCGCCCGCGCACCCGGGCGCAGTTCTCCATCGGCGAGTCCGTGAAGGTGATCTCAGGCCCGCTCTCCGACTTCTCGGGCGAGATCGCCGAGATCAACGAGGACGCGGCGAAGCTCAAGGTGCTGGTCTCGATCTTCGGCCGCGAGACTCCTGTGGAAGTCGGCTATGACCAGGTGAAAAAGATATGAGGCGCCGTAGGCGGCGGCAGCCGCCGCAGGCGACTCTCTGGACTTTAGGTGTCCGGCGAAGCCGGCCCGATATGTTGATTTAGCCGTGGCCCGCAAGGTCCTCACACTCATAAAGCTTCAGATCCCGGCGGCTGCCGCGAACCCGGCGCCACCGGTCGGTCCCGCGCTCGGCCAGCACGGCGTCAACATCATGGAGTTCTGCAAGGCCTTCAACGCGCAGACCCAGCAGGACGCCGGCACGATCATCCCGGTGGAGATCACGGTCTTCGAGGACCGTTCGTTCACCTTCATCACGAAGACTCCGCCTGCCGCCGTGCTGATCAAGCAGGCGATCGGGATCCCGAAGGGCTCCGGCGAGCCCAACCGTGAGAAGGTGGGAACGATCACGCGCGACCAGGTGCGCCAGATCGCCGAGACCAAGATGCCCGACCTGAACGCCAACGACGTCGACCACGCGATGAGGATCATCGAGGGCACGGCCCGGTCGATGGGAGTGGACGTCAAGTAGGGCGTGAACGAATGAAGCGCGGCAAGCGATATCGAGCCCTACGCGAGCGGATCGACCGCATGCGCGAGTACGAGCCGAACGAAGCGATCTCGACGGTCAGGTCGCTCCAGTCGACGAAGTTCAACGAGGCGGTCGAGTGCCACATCCGCCTGGGCGTCAACGTGCGCCACGCCGACCAGCAGGTGCGCGGCACCATGGTGCTTCCTCACGGCCTAGGCAAGGAGGTCACCGTGGCGGTTTTCGCCCAGGGCGACAAGGCACGCGACGCCGAGGCCGCGGGGGCCGATGCGGTCGGCGGCGAGGACCTCGCAGAGCGCGTCAGCGGCGGTTGGACCGATTTCGACGTGGCCATCGCCACGCCGGAGATGATGCCCGTGGTGGCGCGCCTCGGCCGCATCCTCGGGCCGCAGGGCAAGATGCCGAACCCGAAAGTTGGGACCGTGACCGAGGACGTCGGCCGGGCAGTCGAGCAGGCGAAGGCGGGGCGGATCGAATACCGCACGGACCGCTCGGGCATCGTGCACCTCGTGATCGGCCGCGCGGACTTCGACGACCAGCGGTTGCTCGAGAACTATGCGGCGCTGATCGAGGAGATCGTTCGCGCCAAGCCGGCTGCCGCCAAGGGCCGCTACATCCGCTCCGTGACGCTCGCAACGACGATGGGTCCCGGCATTCGAGTCGATCCGACGAGGACGAAGGATCTGACCGATGAGGTCGCCGCCTAGTGGCCGCCTAGCGGCACCGCGCGAGTTTCTCGCGGCAACACTCGTTGTACGTCACGTCCTGAGGTCGCCCCGACGCGCGGCCTGAATTAGAATCGCCACATCCTCCTGAATGAGATTTGCTTCTAAACGAACGCCTGCGCAGACAGGCCAGGCGCCCGGGACCGGGCAGGAAGCCCCGGATCTAGAGCAGCACCTCAGAGCGCTCGTCGCGGAGGCGCACGCCGTCAAGCAGCGGCTGCGCGACTCCGAGGCCAGGCACCTCGAGCTGGAGGACGCCGTCGGAGATGCGCTGGCGAAAGCGGAGCTCATGGCGGGCGAGCTGGTCCGAGCTGAGCGCCGAACGGAGGAGGCCCGCCGGGAGACGAAGCCCAGGGCGGCGCGAAGAATCGCCCACCTGGAGCGCGAGCTGGAGACCGCCAGGCAGGCGCTGGTAGAGGCGAAGGCCGAGGCTGAGCAGGAGCGGACCGAGCGGGTAAGGCTCCAAGCGCAGATCGAGTCGGTGACGCGGTCCGAGGGCGAAGCTCGCGGCGCAGCGGAGCGAGAGCGCGCGCGACTTCTCGTGATGGAGCAGCAGCTCAGGGATCTGGTCGGGCCGGACGGATCCGGGGCAGCGAGCGCCAAGGTTCCCCCGGTACTGGAGACACTTGGCGCGGCCGAGTCCCGAAGCGCAGAAGCGAGGGAAGTCGCCCGCTCTGCGGAGCAGCCGGCACAGCCAGCGGCGCCCGCAAAGAGCCGTTCTCGAAGCGGCCGCAGGCGCAGGCGCAGGCGGTCGGGTCAGCAACCCGCGAACTGCGCGGTGTGCGGGAAGGTGCCCACCGCCGCCGGCTCGGACGCGTTCGCCGACGGCGGTTGGGTCATGGCCGGCAAGGCCGGCCTCTGCCCGGACTGCCAGGAGAAGGGATGGCAGCTGCCCGCGACCGGGGGCCTACCTCATCGACGCATCGAAAGCACCGAGAGCTCGGCCTAGAGCAACAGCGCTCCAGGCGTTATCGGGGAATCGCAAAAGGAGCCGCAGGGCAAGATGAGCGAAAGGCATGACGACGAAGGCTTCGCCCTCCGCGCCTGGTTGGATGTGTTCCGCCGCAGGATCGGCTTGATCGGTGCGGTGTTCCTGCTGACGGCAGGAGGAGCGCTCGGGTTCTCGCTGCTCCAGGACGAGGAGTACTCCGCTTCGGCCTCGCTCCTGGCCCAGAGCCCGAACCTCGACCAGCTGTTCGGCTCGTCGCTTCAATCTCGCGAGTCCACGCCCGAGCGCGACGCCGCGACGAACCTCGCGCTGGCGACGCAGGACGTCATCTCCCGCCGCGCCGCGAGGCGACTCGACCGGCAGGGACTTAGCGGTGCCGCGGACGCCGTGGGTGACGTCGAGGTCTCCTCTGAGGGTCAGTCGGACCTGATCGAGGTCAAGGCGGTCGCCTCGAGGCCAGAGGACGCCGCGCTGGCGGCCAATGCCTTCGCGAGCGAGTACGTGTCGTTCCGCCGCGAGGCGGACCGCGCTCAGATCCGCAAGGCGCAGAGGGTCGTGAGAAGGGAGCTGAACAGGTTGACCGCGGCGAGGAGCCGCGCGGCCCAATCCTTCACCGGGTCTGGGACCTCTCAGCGTGCCCAGGCGCTCAGCCGGCGCATACGACCACTCGAAGAGAGATCCGGAGACCTGAGGATCTTCTCGTCGTTGCAGACCGGGAACGCGGCGATCGTCGACCGTGCCACCCCACCTGGTTCCCCCACATCACCGCGGCTGTTGCGGAACACGATCATAGGTGGCTTCGCCGGCCTGCTGCTGGGATTGGGGTTGGCGCTCGGACGCGAGCAGCTGGACCGCCGCCTGCGCGATTCGAGGGCTCTGGAGGATGCCTTTGGCGTCCCGGTCCTAGCGAGGCTGCCGGAGAGCAAGACCCTGCGCAACGGGTACAGCATCACGAGCGATCTCCCGGCTGTCGAGGCCGAGGCCTTTCGCATGCTGCGGACCAACCTGCGCCATCTCCCGGCCGATCGGCAGATCGACTCGGTGCTGATCACCTCGCCCTCGGTCGAGGACGGCAAGACCACGGTGGCGTTGAACCTCGCAACCGCGGCGGCGGTGGCGGATCTCCAGGTCCTCCTGGTCGAAGCGGACGTGCGCAGGCCGAGCCTCGCCGCATCGCTCGGCCTACCTTCCGGTGACGGTCTCACGGCAGTGCTCAGCGGCAAGCGCGATCAACTCGCGGACGTAACCCACGAAGTGCTTCTGGGGCCCAGCGCCGACGGCCTGAGCGCACCGCCCACGTTGGACGTCGTGCCCGCGGGTGAGATTCTCGCCAACGCAAGCGAGCTGATCGCATCCGAGCGGATGCGCGACATGATCCGGGAGGCCAGGCGCAACTACTCGCTCGTGGTGATCGATACGCCGCCCGCCGGGCTCGTCCTCGACGCGATCCCGTTGATGAGCGAGGTGAGCGCCGTCGTGGTCGTCGGGCGGATCGGGAGGATCACGAGCGAAGAGGCCGATGACCTCGACGAGCAGCTTCGGAAGGTCAACGCGCCGACCGTCGGAGTGGTCGCCAACTTCACCAACCACCGGGACGGCAGCCACGACCCCGGCGACTACGCGCTGATGGGCACTCAGCGCCCGGCCTGACCGGGCCTGCGGCTGTCGCAAAGGTCCTCCGGCTCTTTTTTCTCCCAATTTCCGAGCAGCCGTCCGTCGCGCCGCGGCAAACGAGCGCCGAGCGGGCCGGGACGCCCAAATCCGAACCTATACTGCGCCGGTACCGCGCTGCACCATGCGCCAATTTCCCACGACCCTGAGACGCCTTTCGGTGTTTTTCTTGGCGGCTTCAGCGTCGAGTGCGCTGTTTCTGCTCCCTGACGTCGCGGCTGCAGACCCTCCGGGTCCGACGGCCTTCTTCGCCTATGCGCCCGCCTCACCGCTGCCGGGCGACGTCATCACCTTCACGTCGGCATCGGCGCCCGGGGCCGGCCACGTGATCACGACCGAGACCTGGGACCTGGACAACGACGGCAGGTTCGATGACGGCATCGGGCCGACCGTCAAGAGGTCTTTCGGCAGCCCAGGGCCCATCACGGTGAGGCTGAGGGTCGAGGACGACCACCTGCAAGAGGCGGTCGCGAGCCAGGTGGTCGTGATCGGGAACCAACCACCGACGGCGTCGTTCGTCTACGCGCCGGCTCAGCCCCTGGCGGGAAACGCCGTGAGCCTGTTCGCGACGTCGACAGATCCCGACTCGCAGATCGAGAGCCATTCCTGGGATCTCGACGGCGATGGCTCCTTCGATGACGCGACCGGGTCGACCGCGTCGTTGACCTTCCCCTTGCCGGGGAGCTACAGGATCGGGCTCGAGGTCGCCGACGGACAGGGGTCCTCGGCGGTGGCGCACGAGACCTTGCTCGTCGGAGCGCCGACGGCGGCGTCTGCGCGCCTCGCGCGCCTCTTGAGCCCCTTCCCGATCATTCGAGTCGCCGGCTCGATCAGGAAGCGGGGAATACGCTTAGGCACCTTCACGGTCAGCGCCCCGATTGGAGCGACGGTTGCGATCCGCTGCGCTGGAGGTGGCTGCCCCTTCCGGCGTCACACGCGGATCGCAGACGGGCCACCCGCGACGGCACAGCTGCCGACGTCGATGAGGCTGGTTCGCGTGCGGCCTCTGGAGCGGCGCCTGCTTCGCACCGGGGTCATCGTCAGGGTGTTCGTCACCAAGCCGGGCGCAATCGGCAAGTACACCCGGTTCAGGGTCAGGAAGCGCAGGCCGCCATTCCGCACCGATCGGTGTCTTACGCCCGGAAGTGCCCTGCCGGTTCAGTGCCCCGTCCTGGATACGGACTGAGCACTTCAGCCAAGCGAGACGTCCGCTCCCTCGCCCACGTGCAGCCGTAGGGCCCTGGGAAGCTTGAAGTCGCGGCCCACTCTGGCCTTTCGACCTATGACGCTCGCCTCGAGGCGAGCGCCGAGGTGGGCGATGGTCGCCTCCGGCAGCACGATGGAGTGCTCGATCTCGGCGCCTTCCACGACGACGTCCGCGCCGATGGAGGTATAGGGCCCGATGTAGGCGTCCGTGAGGCACGCGCCGGGGCCGATGATCGTGGGGCCCCGTACGGTCGAGGACTTGAGCGTGGCGGAGTCCGCTATGGCAACCCTCCCCTGGATGTCGGTGTCGCTGAGCCAGGCGGCGGTCGCGCCGCTGCAGACGCCATCGAGCACGAATCGGTTCGCCTCGAGTAGCTCCCCGCGCTGACCGCGGCATCGCCACCAATCGCCCACGACCCGCATCTCGACCTGCCCACCCTGCGCGGCTAGCCGGTCCACCGCTGCCAGCATCTCGAGCTCGGGGCTCGCGAGTGACTCGAGCTCGCGAGCCGCGTCGAGCATCCCGGCGCCGAACACGGCGACGCCCGCCAGGCCACCCGTTATGCCCGTGGTTCCGTTTCTTGCAACTCCCGCCGCCCGCTCGCCCGCGAGGTCGATCAGCACGCGGCGCGGCTGCTCGGAGGCCTCCTCCACGTGCAGCAAGGCGTCGAGCCGGCCGAAACCGTTGACGTCGAACATGGGCCGGAGAGGCGGCCTCCCCAGGCTGTCTCCGAGGTGAAGCACGAACGGCTCTTCGTCCAGGAAGCCGTCGACCGCCGAGAGCGCGGGGCCGAGGCCCCCTGGCGGCTCGTGCCGGATGAACTCGATCGCCATGGAGGTGCTTTCGGGCGTCACCGCTCTTCGCACCTCAGCCTCGGCGTCGGGATGAACGACCAGGGCGACCTCCTCGATGCCGGCGTCCTGGAGGGAGTCGAGCACGTGAAGCAGGAACGGCCGGTTCGCCAGCGGCACGAGCGCATCGGGTATCGCGGTCGGGGAAAAGCGAGTGA
Source organism: uncultured Solirubrobacterales bacterium (assembly GCA_963774075.1). Taxonomy (GTDB): domain Bacteria; phylum Actinomycetota; class Thermoleophilia; order Solirubrobacterales; family JBBDJG01; genus JBBQNR01. The sequence goes on from CAVZDP010000001.1 coordinate 70,573, forward strand.
GGTCGAGCAGCTCGCGGCCGAACCAACCCTTCTGCGGGTCGCGAACCAGGACGATCGCCTTGGAGACCATCTGTGCGGCCGAGCGGCGCGTCATGACGGAGCCTCGACGAGGTCCTCGTCTGCGAGCACGGCGCCGCGGGGTCGGTCGTGGCGGAGCCGCATCCCGATGACGCGTTCTTCCTCGAACGGAGAGATGCCCGTCCCGGGTCGCTTGAACCCGAGGTCCTCACGCGTCAGCACGGCGCCGGCGTCGACGTTGCGCTCGAGCACGATCGAGCGGCGCGCGTTTGCGCGCGCGGGCTCCTCGGACGGGCGCAGGCCGATCCACTCCTCGCCGCGAAGCGTGACGGCGCGATCGCACGCGGCCACCATCTCCGCCAGCTCCTGCGGCTCGAGGCTCATCGCATGGTCGGGGACGTCCGGCAGCCGCTTGTCGATCGTGTAGTGCTTCTCGATGCAGACGCCCCCGAGCGCGGCCGTCATCCATCCACCCGCTGTCCCGAGCGTGTGGTCCGATGCGCCGATCAGGTAGGGGTCGAACTCGCGGCGGAAGGTGTTCAGGCGCGAGAAGTGGGCGTCTTGATCGGGCGTCGGGTAGGTGAGCGTGCAAACGAGCAGCACGAGGCGGTCTGGTCCCAATCCACTCCAGGCGATCGCGCGGTGTACCTCGTCGGCTGTCGCTGCGCCCGTCGAGAGCAGCAGTGGCTTGCCCGTCGCCCCGACCGCCTCAATCAGGCGACGGTGCGTGATGTCCGCGCTGGCGATCTTGTAGAGAGGCGTCCCCATCGCCTCGAGCGCCTCGACCGCCGGCAGGTCGAACGGCGTGGCGAAGAAGACGATGCCGAGGTCCCTGCACGCGGCCGCGATCTCCGCGTAGGTCCCGTAGTCGAGGCGATCGGAGAGCTTGAACGCCTCGTACTGGGTCTCGGTTCCGAACGGGTCGTTCCAGTACTTGGGGGAGTCCGGCACGCTGATCGTGTCCGCCTTGTAGAGCTGGAACTTGATGGCCCAGGCTCCGGCATCGGCGGCCTGCCGGGACATCTCGATCGCGCGTTCGACCGAGTTGTTGTGGTTGGCGCCGGCTTCGGCGATCACACGGCAGGCACCGTCGCTCAGCGACCCGTGCCCGTCGACGCGGACCTCCATGCTCATCGCTCGGGCTCACCACCGTTGCGGTGGCACACGACGAAGATGCTGTCGTCTCCACAATAAGCGGCCGATTCGACCGTGAAGTACCGCCCGAGCAGCTGATCGATCTCTACGTAGTTGACCAGCCCTTCGGGGACGTTTGGCGTGTTGCTCAGCCCGAACGTCCATACGTGGTCGCCGAAGACGGCATGCGAATGCGTCCCGGCGCGCCAGCGCACGCAGGAGAACGATGGAAGGTGCGCGAGGAACGTGCCGCCGGGCCGAAGCGCATCGCGAATTCGCTCCAGCTCTTCCTCCAAGTCGGGAATGTGCTCGAGCGTGTGCGAGGAGATGACCACGCCTGCCTCGCTGGGAAGTTCGTTCAGCGACCGGTACGGAACCGTGTTGTTGTCGAGGTCGTAAGGCAGCGGATCGACCACCACCGAGCCCAGGCCGAACGGCGAGGCGGCGCCCCCCAGATCAACCACCAGCCGCGCCGGATCTGCGATCAGATCGAGGATGAGGTCGAGGTTCTCCTGGATGCCGCGCCAACGAAACGCGCGCAGTCGATCGTCGACCGCGAAGGCACGGAAGAGAAAGCTCTTCGTGGCGGTCTCGGCCTCGTACAGGCCATGGTCTCCGTTGTAGGGGACGTGGCGGTTCATGAGCTCGCGGTATTCCTCCGACCGGAGAAACTCCAGCGTGACCGGGGGGGCTTTGCGGCGGCGGCGAGCCAAAGCGCGAGACCGCCTGCTCGCTACTTCGACCAGTTGCTCCGGCGAGCTGCGGTAGAGCTTGCGAGCGATCCGTCTGGGTCGTACGGCGGTTGTCACGGCGCCCTCACAGACCCCTCAGCATGGCGCGGATTCGGTGACCTATGCGCGCCGCGCCCCAGGGATCGACCGACCGTCGCAGGCGCTCGCTCAGCTCCGTCCGCAGGCCGTGGTCGGCGAGCAGCCTCTCGACCACGGCGAGCACGTGGTCGTCATCGACGAGCGGGCCAATGCCAAGAAAGACCACGCCCGTGTCGTAGGTGAGGTGGGCGTGGGTGGCGTCGCGCGCGCCCTGGGCCAGAACGGCAACGGGCGTGCCCACCGCCGCCGCCTCGTAGACGGTCCGGCCGGCGGAGGTGAGAACCAGGTCGGCCTCCATCATCTCCGCGGCCATGCTGCGCACGTGGCGCCGGACCTCCACCTGCTCCGGAAACCCGTCCCCGCTGGCACCGGACCCGATCACCGCCCGTATCTCGGTGTCCACGTTGTTCTGGAGAAGCCTGGCGCAACGTACCCCGAGCTGCCCCGGATCGGTCCCGCCGAACGTGAGCAGGATGCGCTTGGGCGTCTTCCTGATCTCCTTGGGCGGGAGATGGAAGAACTCTCCCCGCAGGGTCGTGTACGCCGCCCCGTGGGCGACCCGGCCGGGCGCCGCGCCGTTCGAGCCGTTCGCCATCGGGTAGAGCGCGTTCACGACCCAGTCCGCGAGCTTGGCCCCCGGCCCCAGGTCCTCGATGTTGACGACGCGGAAGCCCGCGGCGCGCTCGGCGAGTACCTCCTCCTCCGTCGTGTCCAGCACGTCGTTGACGACGACGTTCCGGCCCGCTCCGGCGAGCTCCTGGAGGTCCTTCCCGAGGTCGATCTCGCGCCGCGACGGATACCCGTGCTCGGCAACCAATCCCTCCACGAACGGGTCGCACTCCTTCAGGAGGAACACCAGGCGCTGGTCCGCCAGCTCGTCCGCGAGCTGCAGGCAGTTGTAGACGTGCCCGGCTCCCACCTGGCGATTGGCTCGCAGACGGAAGATCACCGTTCCCTGCTCGTGGCGGCGGCGCGCAACGACCAGGTCGTCGTTCGTGTCGATGTCGAGCGCCTCTCCGGGCGGCGTCTCGAACAGCAGGTGGCGCTCGCTGACCATCTGACGCGTGGCCCGCAGGGTGACCGCCCGTACGAGCTGGATCGAGCCGGTCTCGCGGAGCACCGGGTGCCGGCCGAACTGGCGGTTTACACGCTCCTGGAACAGCGGGCGGGCTCTTCCGAGATCCCCGTCCTCGTCGAGCCAGAAGATGTGCTGCTCGCGGACGCAGGAGGAGAGCGAGTCGGCGCCGGACTCGCGAAATTCTCTCGCCGCCTCACGAATCGACTCCGGCGAGCGAAAGGGCGAGGTGGGCTGGAACACCCCGACGTCGCCGCCCCAGTCGAGCTCGTCGGCGAGGTGGGCGGCGACGTCGGAGATGGTGGCCTCGTCGGTCGCCAGCTCGGGCGGGCGGGCGTGTCCCTCCATCCCGTGCAGGTCCGCCCAGATCAGGATCTCCTCCGAGTCGCTCGACACGAGCAGCCTCGTGGCGACTCCGGACTGCGCGATCGCCTCGGTCGTGTGCGCGAAAAGCGGGCGATCGCCGAGGAACCGCATGTTCTTGTGCGGCACGCCTTTGCTCCCGCCACGGGCGGGAACGATCGCGAGCAGGGAGTGATCGCGTGCCACGCGACCTCTCAGCGCGCCGCCGCGAGCTTCCTGACTCGCCTCGAGAGGATCTCGGGACCGGCGATGGTGCGGTCCAGCAAAGTGGCCTGAAGCGAGCCGAGATCGAAGAGTGGTTTCTCGACCTCCGCCACCAGATTCATGAAGTAGCGCGCCACCTCGGTTTGCGATCGAACGGTCACGCCATGCACCGACTTCGGCGTGTTCAGGAAGACCACGAGCATGTTCCGCCGGTAAGGCACGGTCTCGACGACTTCGAGAAACGTGTCGTAGGGGGAAACTCCTCGGAATCCCCGCGGCCTGCTCTTGAACCGGGTGATCTCCAGGTCACCACCCGTGGAGTCGTCGTCGGGGTGCCGCAGATAGAAGAGCCCTGCGAAAAGCTTCCGGGGGCTGTCGATGTGCGAGCTGCGGACCGAATTGGGCTTCGCCACCACCGGGGTGTTGATCGAGATCTGGGCGTTCATCAGCACGTCGACGTCGTCGAATGAGTGGACGCTGTGAACTCCCGCGCGCAGGGAGTCCAGTGGCGCGTAGTCCGCCTCGAAGCTCGGATAGGCAGTGAGGATGTGGTCGCCGAAGAGCTCGATCAGCTCAGACAGGAAGCCCGGCGAGCTGTGCAGGGTCACGAAGTTCCGCCAGGCATCGCTGATCTCAGGGTTGATGAGCGCCTGGGCCGCGGGTAGGGAGAAGCGCCGGTTGCTTCCCATCGCCGCTCCGCCGGAAACGAGCTCGAAGGGAGGGAACTCGGCCATGAGCCGCTCGCATAGATCCGCGTCGATCGCGTCGGGGACGACGAGGTGCGGATAAGGCTCCGCTACGACGTCGCTCTTCGTGGCACGTGCCAGTACGGATTCCATCGACTTCCTCCGTTTACGGGTCGCTCTCGTGACTCCCGCTACCAACGCGGGGGCCCGGGCGAAAATTTCGAGGTCCGGCAACTAGGTCGACCGCTTCTCGTGGACCCCTGCTCCTTATCCCTCGCCACATAGACTTCCGCGCCATGTCCCGCCCCCTCGAGGGCCGAGTGGCGGCCGTGACGGGCGCGTCCTCCGGCATCGGAGAAGCCACGGCGATCGCCCTCGCGCAGGCCGGGGCGGCGGTCGCGCTAGGCGCGCGCCGAGCCGAGCGGCTCGACTCCGTGGCGTCGGCGATCGAGAAGGCCGGCGGCACGGCGCTTGCGATCCCTGCCGACGTGTCGATCAAGGAGCAGGCCGAGGAGTTCGTACGAGGAGCGACCGAGGGCCTGGGCCGGCTGGACGTCCTCGTCAACAACGCGGGAGTGATGTTCCTCGGTCCCATCGAGGGCGCGGACATCAGCGAATGGGAGCGCATGGTCGCGGTGAACGTCTTCGGCGTCCTCTATTGCACGCACGTCGCGTTTCCGATCATGCGCGCGCAGGGCGGTGGGCACATCGTCAACGTCTCGTCCGTGGCCGGACGGAGGGCGGCGGCCGGAGTCGCCGTCTACAACCTCACGAAGTCCGGCGTAACAGCGTTCTCGGAGGCCCTTCGCCAGGAGGGAACCGCGGCCAACATACGCGTCACCGTCGTCGAGCCCGCGTTCGTCGACTCCGAGCTCCGCGAGCACAGCAGCGCCGGCGTGCAGGCCGCGCAGGAGGAGGTCCGGCGGCAGATCGGGGAGGTGCTGCAACCGGAGGACGTCGCGGCGGCGATCGTGGACGCGGTCGGCAAGCCGCCACGGGTCAACATCCACGAGATCCTGATGTTCCCGACGCGGCAGCGCTGACCGCCTAGGCGGCGGCCATCGCCTCGGCGGTCCGGTGGGCGAGGGCCATGGTGGTGATCATCGGGTTGGTGCCGGGAGCACTCGGGAAGGCGCTCGCGTCGCCGATCCAAACCCCTTGGGCGTCGTGGAGCTCGCCCCACGGGTTCGCCACGCTCGTTCGAGGGTCGCTCCCCATTCGACAGGACCCCATCTGGTGGCCCGACAGGACGGCGAACTCGTTCGGCTCGAGCGAGGTCCTCCGGAGCTCGTCGATGAAGGCGTCCACGCTGTCGCCCCGCTGCCATGGCTTGACCTTGCGCCCCAGGGCGACGATCTCGCGTGCCCCCGCGGCCTCGTGCAGCTTTACGAGCTTGCCGAGGCCGCGCCGGAAGTTGCGCACGTCGAGCTCGTCGGTCATCCGGTACTGGTGGACGGCGTTCCCGAAGCGATCGGTCGACACCTGTCCATGTCCGCGGTCGCGGATCAGGCACACGAATGGAGCGAGGCGGTCGAAGTTCGCCATCAGCGTCTTGTGGTGGAGCCCGGAGCGCCACGGCAGTCGCGAAGCAGTGGTGCCGGTGGTGGAGTGGGGGCTCTCGAGAAGGAAGCCGTGGCCGTCCTCGACGTTCGCGAACTCGAGCGACAGGCCGGCCTGGGGCGGGCCCCACCACCAGTCCTGGGGCTCCTCGTAGACGCCGTACATCACCGTCGCCGGCTGCAGGCGAAGGTACTGGCCGACCGCCGGCCCGCCGATCCCGGAGCGCAACAGCAGCGCTGGGGATTCCATCGACCCGGCGGCGACCACGACCCGGGGCGCCCGCACGACGACGCGGGCGGTGCCGCACTCAGGGTCGCGATAGGTCGCCTCGACGCCGGCTGCGCGGCCGTCCTCGACCAGGATGCGCTCGGCGAAGCAGTCGACCACGAACTCGGCGCCCCCCGTCCGGGCGTCGGCGAGGTAGGTCTTCGGGGTGCTCTGCTTCGATCCGGACTGGTCGCCGAAGCCGAGGTAGCCCGAGACTTCGGGGTCGTACGTGGAGGGGTCCACGTTGCGGTTGACCCGGCGGAAGTCGTAGCCCAGCTTCTCGCACGCGTCCTTCAGCCTCTGGTGCGGGCCGTTGAGGTCGCTGCAGCGGTCGGTCACGCCGATCCGCTCCCACACCGCGTCCAGGTGACGCTCGTAGTCGGCGCCGCCCAGCCCTTCGAGTCCGTGCTCCGCCTCCCACTCCTCTCGCACCCACCGGGGGGTGCGCAGGCAGTTCATCCAGTTCACGGTGCTGCCGCCGCCGAACGTCGAGCCGGCCTGGATCGAGACCTGCCCGTCGTTGGTCGGAAATGGCCCGTGCCCCAGGTACAGGTGCTCGTAGGCCCACAGCTCGCGCTGGTTGAAATCGGCCTCGTTGTAGTAGCCGCCCATCTCGAGCACGACCACCTGCTCGCGACCCTCCGTCGCCAGCTTGCCGGCGATGACGCCGCCGCCGCAGCCGGACCCCACGACGCAGACGTCCGCCTCGAGCGTGATGTCGCCCCGCGGGCGAATCGGCGCGAAGGCCTTTGGCTCGTCCGGCGGCTCCGCGCGTGGGCCCGGATACCCGATCGCCTCCCAGTTGGGATTGCGACCGTTGTCGGCGTCCGTCATCGCGTAGAAGAGCATCATCGTGCGCCGGGTCAGCGCATCGACCCGCGCGAGGCCTGAGGGTGAGGAGTCCGCGACGGCGTGGAGCATGCGCTCGCGCTCCTCCTGCGTTGCCTCGTTGAAGCCCTCTTCGGCGAGCCCGTCGAGCAGCTCCCGAAGCGCCCCGGCCTGGTCCTCCCGGACATTGCCGGCGAGCCTCTCCTCGATGGCGCCGGGCACCCCGAGGTCGGAGGCGGCGCGCGCCCAGAACCCGTGCGGGTCGTCCTGATCGTGAATCTGCGGGACCAGCGTGTCGCAGGCCTTAACGAGCGTCGCGTGCTGGACCTCACTCAGAATGAGCGCTACCGACAAGTGCCCAACCCTCCTGTGATCACTCTCCGGCGACGCCGTAGGGTAACCCCGTGACCGCCGCCCCATCAGATGCGACCGTGGCGATTCCGGCTCGCCTCAGGTCCTACCGTCTTGAACGTAAGGTCCTGGCCGATATTTGCGGCAAGACGATGCTGCGGCGCACCTACGAGGTGGCGCTGGCCGCCGAATGCGGTCCGGTGATGGTCCTCACCGACTCCGAGGAGGTCTTGGCGGAGGTCGAGTCTTTCGGCGGGGACGCGCGCATGACCGATCCCGACCTGCCCTCGGGAACGGCCCGGATCGCGTCCGTCGTGGACGACCTCACGACGGACGTCGTGATCAACCTGCAGGGCGACGCTCCGCTGGCGGACCCGGAGGTGATCGCGCGCAGCGCCCGCGAAGCGGCGCAGACTGGCGCCCCGGTGACGATCGCCGTGTACCGGATCACCCGGCCCGGGGACGTGCACGACGACGCCGTGACGAAGATCCTCCGCGGCCATGACGGCCGGGTGCTCTACTGCTCGCGCAGCCCGGTCCCCCATGTGCGGGAAGTGGCCCCCGAGGATTGGGCCTCGACCGTAAATTTTTGGGCTCCCGTCGGGTTATACGCATACCAGCGTGACTTCCTGAGGACCTTTCCCGCACTGCCGGAGAGCGAGCTTGCGCGCGTCGAGCGGCTCGAGCAGCTCCAATGGCTGGAGGCGGGGGTCCGGATTCACAGCTTCGAGAGCGATCCCATGCCCGGACCATCCGTCAACACCCTGGACCAGCTCGAGCGGGTGCGCGAGATCTTCGCCCAGGGCGGCCTGCGATGAATCCGGCGGCGGCCGTGGCGGCGGGGGTCGACGTCGATCTGCGCGAGGTCGGCAGGAGCACGATCGCCGAGGAGGCGGCCGCGCTCAGCCGGCTGCACGAGAACCTGGGCCCCTCTTTCGATGAAGCGGCCACCGCCCTGGTCGGGCTGCGTGGGAAGGTGCTCACTCTCGGCGTCGGGAAGTCGGGCCACGCCGCACAGAAAGTGGCCGGCACGCTGCGCTCGGTCGGGTTGCCGGCTCTTTTCCTGAACGCCTCGGACTCTCTGCACGGCGATCTGGGCGTGGTGGAAGCCGGCGACGTGGCCATGCTCTTCTCCAAGAGCGGCACGACGCAGGAGCTCCTGGTGCTGATCCCGCACCTGCGCAGCCGCGGCGTGCGCCTGATCGCGGTCGTGGGGAACGCCGACTCTCCGGCCGCTCGTCGGTGCGACATCGTCCTCGACGCCTCCGTCGAGCGCGAGGGATGCCCGATGGGCGTGGCCCCGATGGCCAGCATCATCGTGGCGCTGGCGCTGGGCGACGCACTTGCCGCGGCCGTGACGCAGGCCAGGGGCTTCACGTCGGAGGACTTCGCGCGACTCCACCCGGCCGGCGCGCTCGGCGCCCAGCTTTCCCTGAGCGTGAGCGACGTCATGCGCCGGAACGACGACCTCTCGGCGGTGGGCACCGATGCCACGCTCTTGGAGGCTGTCCTCGAGATCACGCGCACGCGCTCGGGGGCGGTGTGCATACTCGATGGCGACGAGCGGCTCGCCGGCTTCGTGACGGACGGCGACGTCCGCCGTCAGGTGCTGAAGACGAGCGACCTCGCCGGCATCGAGGTGACCGAGATCATGAACCGCTCGCCACTGACCGTGCGTCCCGAGCTCCCGCTCTCGCAGGCCCTCCTGGTCCTCGAGCAGGGCCCGAGGCAGGGGTTCCTGCAGGCGCCCGTCGTCGACGAGGACGGGCGCTGCGTCGGGCTCGTGAGGCTGCACGAGGTCGTGCGGGCGCACCTCCCCGGGTGAGGTAGCGAGTGGACCGCGGCGGCGAGCCTGCGCGCGTCGAGATCGGCTCCGACGTCGTCATCGGGGACGGAGGGCTGGCCCTCCTCTCGGGGCCGTGCGTGCTCGAGAGCAGGGAGATCGCGCTCGAGGTCGCGAGCGAGCTCGCGGGGACCTGCGCCCGCCTCGGGGTGCCGTTCGTGTTCAAGGCGAGCTTCGACAAGGCCAACCGCACCTCCGTCGGCTCTTTTCGCTCGATCGGTTTCGAGGCCGGGCTGGCCATCCTCGCCGAGGTGCGCGAGCGGGTGGGCGTCCCGGTGATGACCGACGTCCACGAGAGCTGGCAGGTGGAGCCTGTGGCTCGCGTCGCCGACGTGCTGCAAATTCCGGCGTTTCTCTGCCGCCAGACCGACCTGCTCGCCGCCGCCGGCGCCTCGGGGCGGGCGGTGAACGTCAAGAAGGGGCAGTTCATGGCTCCGGCCGACATGGGCTACGCCGTGGAGAAGGTCCGCTCCGGCGGTGGGGCCGGCGTGCTTCTCACCGAGCGCGGTACGACGTTCGGGTACCACGACCTCGTGGTGGACTTCCGAGGGCTGGCGGTGATGCGGCGCTTCGCGCCGGTGGTCTTCGACGCCACCCACACCGTGCAGTCGCCCGGCGGTGCGGGCGGAAAGTCCGGAGGGGACCGCGAGTACGCCGGACGGCTCGCGCGCGCGGCGGTCGCGTTCGGGGTGGACGCCCTGTTCCTGGAGACACATCCGCGGCCGGACGAGGCGCCGAGCGACGGGCCGATCATGCTTCCCCTCGCCCGCGTCGAGCACTTTCTGAGCGAGTGCCTGGCGGTGCACTCGGCCAGAGAGCGCGTGGTCACTTGAGCTACCTGTTCGTCTTCCGGGCCTCGCCGGACATCGATCACATGGCGCCCCTCGCCTGGCGGCTCCTCGAGGATGGCGAGGAGGTGCACGTGGTGCTCTCTCGCGGCTACGACCCGCGCGGCGACCACCGGCTGGAGCTGCTGGGGCGCTACCCGAAGTTCCGCCTGCACGAGACCTGGCCGGCATCCGGTAGCGCGCTGAAGGGATACCTGCGCAGCACCCTTCCCTACGCCCTCGTGTTGTTGAAGCGGAGTGGGGCGCGCCTCGTCGCCGTCGAGTGGGGCTACGGCCTGCGGGCGGCGTATGAACGACCACGGTCGCTCTCCGGCGCAATCGCGGCGGCTCGCAGCCTGGCACGATCGTTGGTCAAGGCGCGCGAGCCGACACAGGTACGAAGCAACTACCTCGTCGCGGCCAGGTTGCTCGGGTTGGCGACCGTCTCCCTTCCGCATGGAGTCACGGTCACCTACGAGGCTCCAAACGAGCAGTTGCTGGGACTGCTCGAGCGCGATGAGCTGGACTGGAGCAACCGCAACCAGTTCGACGCGTTCGTCTTCAACACCGAGCACCACAGGCAGTGGTACGTCGAGCATGCGAAGGTAGACCCGCATGTGATGCAGACGTGGGGGTCGCTGCGCTGGGCGCCCCAGTGGTTCGAGCTCAACATGCGCCTGGCTCCACCGTTCGAGTGGCCCGACGGCGAGGACGGGCGCGTGAAAGTCGTGTACATGCTGCCCAAGTGGCGGAACCGGGTCCACGCCGACGAGGTCGTGGAGCTGGTGAGACGCCTGCACGTGCTCGACTTCGTCTCGCTGGCGATCATGGGACATCCCCGGCTCGCCGGCGCCAACGGCAGCGATCCGCTGCGCTCGGCCGCGGGGATCGACTGGTCGCGGGTCCATGACCTCGATGGTGAGCCCTCGGTATCGGTGATCCGGGCCTGCGACGTCCTCATGACCGTCGGCTCGTCGATCGCGCTCGAAGCGGTCATGCAGGACAAGGTCCTCCTGAACCCCGTCTACACCCAGGAGCTCTCGTCGCTGTTCGAGGCGATCCCGGGGTCGAGCGTCGTGGCACGCAACCCCGGCGAGGTGGTCGACTACCTCGCCGCGCACGCGGGCGGATCACCGCACCGTATGGACGACGCCACTCGCGAGGCGCTGATGCGCCAGGCCGTGTACGGAAACCGCGGCGCGCCTTTCGACGTGCTGGGCTACTACTCCGAGCGCGTCAGGGAACTGGCGGGCGCGGCGAGCTGAGCTCCGACGTCCACCCCCGCGCTGCTGCTCCAGGCGTCGAGCAGGCGCCGGGTGACCGGTCCCGGCGCGTCCTCCCAGGTCCGCTCGCCGTCGAGGGACGCCAACGGCAGGATGCAGAACGGCAACCCGACGATGAACGCCTCCGCGCTCTCCTCAAGCTGTGAGCGGTCGATCGCCTGCTCGACCAGGCGCAGGCCTTCGTCCCGCGCCAGCTCGCGCAGCCACTCCTCGGCGACGCTCGGCGCGGCGCCCGACTGTTCGAGCAGCAGGGCATCGCCCTTGGCGGCGCAGAGCTGACCTCCCCAGAGATCGTGTAGCGCGCGGCCGTCTTCCTCCGCGAGCGGCCAGCCGCTCCAGCGCTTGCGCGCGGTTGTTGCCGCGAGGGCCACGCCGCCGTCCCTCGTGGGCGCCAGGAGCTCACCGAGTGCGGCGGCCACGTGGCGGAGCGGACGGCACGAGACGTGATGGCCGAGCTGCCCATCCACCACGTCGGCGAACGCCGCATGCCCTGGGGCCGAGATAGAGATCGTGAAGACCTGCTCATCACCATCCTCCGCTGACCGTTCCAGTGCGGCTCTCACCGTGGCCTCGAGCTCGCCCGGCGAGGGGAGCGGGCGGATGGCGGCGCGCTCGGCCAGCTCGCGGGCGCGCCGCGCGTGCCGCTCGAGACGCAGGGGGCGGCCGGCGAACGTGCGTCCGATTTCCGTCGTGGTGGCGAGGTGTCCCGGTATCACGGCCGGAAGCTCGCCGCTGCCGAGCCCGAAGCCCGGCACCTCCGAGACGTCGGCGCAGCGCCAGGCCGTCGTGTGCACGGCTCGATCGTCGACGTATACGTCGGCGCTGGGCTTTCCGAAGCAGAGCTCGTCGTAGGAGACTCCCCACTCCTCGAGCTGACGCTTCGTGACGGGCTCCCAGTCGATGCCGGTGGCGGTCCCCCTCGCGGTGAGGATGATGATCCGGTGCCCCGCCCGGGCGAGCCCGTTCAAGCGGTCGATCGCCCACGGGAACGGCTCGGCCGACTCGTAGTCGCCGAAGGTGTTCGAGCAGAGGGTCCCGTCGAGGTCGAAGCAGATGGTCTTCTCGGAATCGGGGAGCGGATCGCTCAAGAAAATGCGAGGGCTGCTGTCGTCGGGGCGGACTGGGCGGGCAGCCGATCCCACACGTCTTCCATCACGCGGACGACCATCCGTCCGTCCTCGCCCGTCGCGGGCGGCGGCACGCCCTGCTCCAAGGCGGCGTAGAGCTGTCCGACGTGCACGTGCAGGTCGGGCATGTCGCGCATCGCGCCCGTCGCCACCTTGGCGCTGTTGACGACGGTCCCGATCACGAGCTGGGGCACGATCTCGAGGTTGAAGAGCGCTTTGGATAGAAGCCGTGGCAGGCGCCTGTTGCGGTGCACGGTGGTCACCTCACCCACGAGGTCCGCATGCAGCATTCCCCGGGTGCCGTACACGCGTAGGAACTTCGCGTACGGGCGAGCACGGAGAGAGACAGTCATGACGCCGGCGCTCGATGCCCCCTGAAGGAGCACCGTGAGCTCGGTCGGAGACTCGCTGGACTCTCTCGATCCGCCCATGATCGCCCCGGCGACGCAATCGATCTCGCCCATGAACGCCGCCTGTAGGTAGATCAGGTGCGGAAGGTAGTTCGTGAACGCGCCCCCGGGCAGCCGGTGGGCCCAGTGCGCACCTGCCGCTCCGGTCCATGAGTCAGCCTCCTCGGAAAGCCCGTAGTAGGAGTCGACGTGCAGGACCTCGCCGATCCTTCCGGCGGCCACGAGCTCACGAGCCTTGACCACGGACGGCTTGCAGAGGTAGTTGTGGTTCGCCGCGAGGGTGACATCGTGGCGGCGGGCCGCAACGATTGCGTCGTCCGCATCGGCCACGCTCAAGGCGATCGGCTTCTCCACCAGCACGTGGCAGCCAGCCTCTGCGGCCTGCACCGCGAGCGTCGCGTGGCTCGCCGGCGGGGTGAGGACGTGGACGGCGTCGGGACGCTCGGCCTCGAGCAACTCGCCGACGTCGGTGTATACACGGGCAGCGCGCGTCAGAGCCGCCGTACGGGTTGCCTTCTGCTCGTCCCGGTCGCAGACCGCGACGATCTGCACGCCCGCTCGGGACAACGCACTGATGTGCATCCCGGCGATACGGCCGCAGCCGATCAGTGCTGCTCGCATCCTTGAAAGAACGTCCGGGAGGTCAGGTTCTTTCAGCCGAGCGCGCCGAATCGAAGGGTCGGCGGCATATCCGCCCGATAGCCCGAAGCGCCCGGGCGGGATCCTGGAGCGTTGCGACAAGCACCTGAGGAAGAGCAATCAGCGTGAGTCGCAGAGCCTCGAGATGTCGTCCCCCTTCGAGTGCCTGCCGCAGGCGCGCTGCGGCCAGGACCGCTCGGAAGTGGCGAAGGCGCCTGCGCGCGACCCCTTGCTGGTCGGCCGTCAGCGTGCCGTGGGAAGAGAGCCGGCAATAGTTTGCGACCTTGGCCTCGGTCATCAGCAAGCGGTTTCGCGACATCGAAGCAGAATGCAAGCGGTAGACCGCGAGAGGTTCCCGCGTGACGACGACGTCGTAGCCGGCCTGCACGATCCGGATCCAGAGATCCCACTCGTCCACGCCAGCGGCGTCTGGGTCGAGGCCACCGACCTCGTCGAACGCGCAGCGACGGAAAAGTGCGCGCGCGAAGACCGTGTTGTCGCGCACCAGTGTGTCGAGGGAGACGTCCTCCTCCCAACCGTGGCGATCCGCCCACGTGTCGGGCTCGAACCCGCCGGGGCCGTAGAGCATCGCGTCGCACCCGACGATTCCAACGCGGCTCCCCTTCGCCTGCTCCTCGTCATACAGGGCAAGCATGCGCTGTAAGTAGTCCTCACGCAGCCAGTCGTCGTGGTCCAGCAGCAGCACGAGCTCCGTATCGGGCGCCTCGGCGACGCCGCGGTTTCGAGCCGCCACGACACCGAGGTTTCGATCGAGACGGATCAGGCGAAAGCGGTCGGGGTATCGATCGGCGTATGCGGCCGCAATCCGTTCCGAGCCGTCGCTGGAGGCGTCGTCGACGAGTATCGCGCCCCATCCGCCCCGGGTCTGGGCGAGAAGCGAGTCGAGCGTCTTGCCGAGGAAGGTCGCCGCGTTGTGGATCGGCACCACAACCGCGACCCGCTTCGCCTCTTGTCGAACATGGGGCAGCTCGAGTGCTGACGCGGGTAGCGGAACACCGCTCATGCTGCGTAACTAACGGATCGGGTAGGCGACTTCTTGGAGCCGCGGGCCAACGACGGACTCGTAGACACCAATGATGCGCCGTACGTTCTGGCGCACATCGAGGCGCGCAATGGCCTCGCGAGCCTGAGGCGCCCGCCCGTGTGCAATGGCCCGCTCGAGTCCCTCGGCCAGGGCCGCCGGGTCGCGTGCGCACAGGTAGCAGCCGGACACGTTGCGGAAGTGCTCCGGCACGTCGCCCACCGGGGTCGATACCGTCGGCAACGCGGCTGCCATCGCCTCCTTGATGACGTTTGGGGAGCCCTCGGACACAGACGTGAACACGAGCGCATCGGCTGCTGCCATCCACGTCGGGACGTCGGCGGGCGCCACCTTTCCAGCCACGCGCAGGCGCAAGCCGGGGATCTTCTTCCGGAGGCGTTCCACGCTGGCGCGGGCGAGCGGAAAGTTCTTGACGCGGCGGGCGGGGTCGGCCATGAAGATGACGGTCGGCTGATCCGGATCCCAGCCGAGGGCGCTGCGGGCCTCGTCACGAGACAGGCGATTGAACCGGTCCAGGTCCACCCCGGTGGGGATCACATGATTGCGAGCGCGACACTGCGCGGGGAGAAGCTCCTCCATCGCAGCATTCTGCGTGGTAGTGGCGTCGGCGAGCCGAGCCGCCGCGCGATTCACCCTTGCCTGAACCGCGCTCGAGCGAGACATTCGACCGGAGGAGTCCCGGTCGCCTTGAATGTCGCCGCCGGTGAAGGAGATCACCAGCGGGGCCCGCAGCTGGAGGCGTCCGATGATTCCCATCAGGCCGTAGTAGGCATGCACGACGTCGTAGGAACCGCCGCGACGGTTGAGAGCCAACCCGCTCCCAGCGCCTCTCATGTAGTGGCGCTTGCCTGCGTAGCCGCGTACCGCCAGCACGTCCACTCCCACTCCCGCCCGGCGCAGCGCTTCGACCTCAGAACGTACGTACGCCCCGTAGTAGGGCCGGAGAGCGTCCGGGTAGGCATTTGCCATCACCAAGACCCGGCGAATGAGGGGCGAGGAGAGCGTAGGCTCCTCGGCCTCGACCCGGTGCGCTGGCGAGGCTACCGTCCGGCTCAATTCTCTACGTCGTACTGGTCGTCGGACTCTGCTGGCATGGGCATGCTCCATCAGTAAACGTCGCTCGCAGCGGGGATCTTTTGACAGTTTCCCAACCCGCCACGCGTTCATCACTGGCGCATGAGCACCAGTACCTCACAGCTCCCGGTTCGGCGGACGCCGCACGTGGCGGCCCATGAGAACCTAGGTCCGTCGCTCGCGGGTGAGCCCTCGATCCGCTCGAGGGCGGCGACAACCGACGCCGCGATGTTCACGGTCGGGACATACGTGGCGCAGGGGCTGCTGTTCGCGGCGGGGCTCGTCCAGAAGGCGATTCTGGGCCCGGTCGCGGTCGGCTACTGGTCGCTGATGCAGTCCTTCTGGACTTTCTTCTCCATCGCCCCTCTCGGCGCCCAGCACGGGGCCACCCGGCAGGTCCCGATCCACAGAGGACGCGGTGACTTCGAGGCGGCCGGGTCGGCGGCGGGCACTGCGGCATCGTTCTCCTTCTGCGCCATCTCGGGCGTAGGAGCGGTCGTCGCCATCGTGGCGATCCTTTTCGGCGGGGGCTGGGCTCCCGAGCTGCGCTTCGGGCTCGTTCTACTAGGGGTTACGGCGCCGCTGCGCTACATGACCGACGTTCACGAGGTGATCCTTCAGGCGGTCAAGCGGTTCGACGTCGCCTCGATGGCAGTGATCGCGAGAGGGGTCCTTGCGCTCACGGTGCAAACGCTAGCCGTTTACCTGTTCGGGTTTTACGGGCTGTTTCTTGGCCTCGTGGCCATCCAGGTGGGCGTGTTCGCGCTCTGGCTGCGGCTGGGGGCGATCAGCCGGCGCCAGCCCGCGTTCAGGTGGGGAATCGATCGAGCGCGTTTGCGCGAGGTCATCCGCTTTGGCGCCCCGCTCATGGTTTGGTCCCAAATCTGGCTGCTCTTCGTAGCGGTCGACTCGCTGATCGTCGCGGGCGCGCTCGACGTCAAGCGCCTCGGCTACTACGCAGTCGCGGTTTCGATGACGCACTACGTGCTGTACCTGCCGCGGAGCATCGGCGCCGTGCTCTTCCCGCGCATGACCGAGGACTTCGCGCGCACCGGCGAGATCGAGTCCATCCGCCATTACGCGACCGACGTCCAGGGCGTGCTCGCGTATACGCTCATCCCCGCGTCGATCGGCGCCGGCTTCTTCTTGGTGCCGGTGCTGATCCGGCAGGCACTGCCCGCGTTCGACCCCGCCATCCCGGTCATCCAGATCATGGTCGCCGCCAGCTTCTTCATGGCGCTCATGAACATGCCGATCAAGGTGCTTCTCGCTGCCGGCTATCGGTGGAGCCTCACAGGGATCCTGCTTACCTGCCTTGCGCTGAACGTGGTCCTCAACTACGGGGCGCTCGTACCGCTCGACTTGGGGATCGAGGGCGCTGCGGGTGCCACCGCCATCAGCTATCTCGTCACTTTCCTGATGACGAGCGGCTACAGCCTCTCGAGGTGGCTCGACCCCTGGTCTGTGCTGCTCCACGTCGGCGAGATCCTCCTCGTGTTCGCATACGTGTACGGCGGTCTGCGGCTGGTCGAGTGGCTCATCGGCGCACCGGATGCGGGTCTTGCGGTGGACGCCGCGCTCGCCTGCGCGAAGCTCGCCGCCTTCCTCGTGCTCATGACGCCTTTGTTCGTGCTGGCCGAGAGGCGCCTCGGGGCGATAAGCAGGATGCGCGTCGTCCTGGCCAGGGGCGGCATCAAGCTGCGGCGGAGCCGCGGATGAATGCCACGGACACGCTCACCCGCTACACCGGCGGCGATTACGGGCAGCGCAATCCAGGCTGGCACGCCAAGGACTCCGACTGGAAGGCCCAGCAGGTGATCGGGGCGCTGGGCGCATGGCGCCCTGAAACGGTCTGCGAGGTGGGCTGCGGAGCTGGCGAGATCCTGCGCCGGCTCCACGACCAACTCTCGCCGGAGCGGCTCGTGGGATACGAGGTGGCCCCCGCGGCGCTCGAGCTCGCCCGTGAACGCGCGACCGACAGGCTCGAGTTCCGCCTGCAGGATGCAGCCGAGTGCCCCGAGCGCTTCGACCTGATGCTGCTCATGGACGTGGTCGAGCACGTCGAGGACCCGATCGGCTTCCTGCGAGCGCTTCGGTTCAAGTCGGACCGCACGATCCTCCATGTGCCGCTGGACCTTTCCGCCCAGAGCGTCCTTCGTCCGGGCCGGCTCATGCGGGCCCGAGAGCAACTGGGGCATCTTCACTTCTTCACGCCCGAAACAGCCGTCGCGACGATCGAGGATGCCGGCTACCGCGTGGTCGGGACCTCGTTGACAGCGTTCACGCTGGACCTACCGGTGCAATCACGAAAGGCCAGGGTCGCGCGGCTGCCCAGAAGGCTGCTGCCGCGCGCGCTGGCCGCGAGGCTGCTCGGCGGCTTCTCGCTGCTCGTGACCGCGGACAACGACGGCTCCGACCCCTGAGCGCCGCCGGGCGGCCGCGACGACCAACTCGAACAGGCGCTCCACCGCGCCGGGGCGATCCGCGCCGAGCGCCGACACCAACGCTTCCCCGCCCGGCAGTGAACCGTCGCGGCTCCACTCCCGCAATGTTTCGGCGAGCTGCTCCTCGCCGTGCGCCACGGGCACGGCGGTGTCGCCTCCAAGCGGCCACCTCCACTCGAAGCCGCTGACGTTGAGCACCGCCACCGGCGTTCCCGCACATGCCGCCTGCAGTGTGCCCGCGCTGAGGCTCCCGACGCAGAGGTCTGCCGATCGAACGAGCTCGTCGAGCGGGGTGGCCGCGTCGATGGCCACTTCTCGCTTGGGGAGGCGTTCCAGCATCGCCCGGATGGGTCCTGGATCCTGTGAGGGGTGGGGTCGCAGGACCACCTGTGCTTCCGGGGTCGCGGCCTCGAGTGCGCCGAGGGCGGCGATGAAGTGGCGCTGCGCGATGCGCTCGTCGAACCGCGACGTGTAGGGGTGGCCGTTCTGGCCGAGGACGACGATCCGGGCGCGCTCGCGAGGACTGAGGGTGGGGGTGGAGGAGGGCCCGCACTGCAGCGGATATCCCACGACGTGCACGGGCCGGTCGCGCCGCATCCCGGGAAACCCGACCGCCTCGGAGTAGATCGCAGCCTCGTCGCCGAGCTCCATGTCCTTGAGCGTCTGCGGCATCAGGTATGCGCTGTGGGAGAGCAAGAACGATCGGATGCCGGCCTCTCGCGCCAGCGAGACGACCAGGCGGGCGAACGGCTCCGTGTCGAAGGTGGCCAGGATGAGCCGGGGAGGCCGTCGCCGGTACGCGCGGCGCACGACCGACGCGGTTGCCAGGTGCTCTGCCCCCGCCTGCGCTACGTGATCGAGCAGGGCCGAGTGCACGGCCTTCTCGAATCCGGCGCCGGGGCCGACCATCGATGGAGCGGGGAGCGCGCGCCCTCTGCGGATCGCCGGTGCGAGCCGTCGCCCGGCGCGCCGGCGCGCCACCGGCCCTGCGTGCCCCATCCAGCCACCGTCCCCCATGGCGCGCAGGATCCGTCGCGGACCCGAGGGACGCAGCTCGAGCGGGATCGCGACGGAGAGATCCGGATCGTCGAGCAAGCGGTCGAGAAGGGGGATGAGCGGCCAATAGCTCAGAGCGAGCACACCGCCCCGGCGCAGAAGCGTGGGTGCGCCCATCCGCAGCGCCGCGCGCGCCAACCTTTGCCGCGGGCTGCGAGCCGCGTGCGTGGAGGGCCGGCCGACCACCGTCGAGCTCTCCGCGTGAGGCGCCGGCACACTCGAAGACGGAACTCCGGACTTTGCGGCCACGGCCGCGACGAGGCCGCGTTCGAGCTCGCTGCCTCCCACGAGCTCGAGCCCCTGTGGCCCGTAGCGATCGACTGCCGCCGCGAGTCCGGCGCCGGCGCGCAGCGCCGCGAGCAGGATGCGCATCAGCGGCAGCTCGCAAACGAAGGGCAGGCAGATCCCTTCGACGGTTAGCGGCCCGTCGAAAGCCTCTCGCCAGCTACCGAGCGCGGCGAGAGCCGTCTCGTCCAGCCGCTCCCTCGCCGCCGCGTCGAGATGGTCGTCGGCGGCGGCTCCGAACGGCACGTCGAGCGCGTGCGCCTCCTCCAGTCGCAGCACCAGGTCCTCGCCCGGATTCAGATGAGCCGGGGCGGCTGAGGACGAGGTGGGATAGATTCGCATTGCTCGGGTACGTGCGTTCATCCTTCGTTTGACCAACGGATGCTCTCGCGCGACCTTTCGGTTCGTGACCACGGCAGCGGACATCTCCACGGAGCGGGGCGCCTCCCTGCACGAGCTGGCCTCCGGGCTCTGGCCGCTCACCCGCAGCATCACGGGCCCCGGCTTCCGAGAGACGCTGGATGTGCTGGAACGCGTGACCGGACCGATGGACCGGCATCGCTATCCGACGGGACAGCGGGTCTTCGACTGGGAGGTCCCGAAGGAGTGGACGGTCCGCGAAGCGTGGATCAAAGGGCCCGGGGGAGACCTCGTGTGCTCGCTGAGCGATCACAACCTCCATCTCGTCTCGTACAGCGCCCCCGTCCATGCGCACGTGCCCCTCGAGGAGCTGGAGAAGCATCTCCACTCTCTCCCCGAGCAACCCGACGCCATTCCATATCGCACGACCTACTACCGCGAGAGCTGGGGCTTTTGCCTCACCGATCGCCGGCGGGCCGAGCTCGTGCCGGGCACCTATGAAGTGCTCATCGATGCGGACCTTGCGCCCGGCCACCTGGAGCTCGGCGAAGTCACCGTGCCGGGCCTGACCGATTCCGAGGTGCTCTTCTCCACCTACTGCTGCCACCCCTCGATGGCGAACAACGAGCTCTCGGGTCCGGTCGTGTGCGCCCATCTGGCAGCGCTTCTTCGCACACGTGCAGAGCCGCCACGCCACACCTACCGCTTCCTGTTCGTGCCCGAGACGATCGGCACGATCGCGTACCTGGCCCACTTCGGCGATCGGCTGCGCGATCGACTCGTCGCCGGCTGGGTAGTGACCTGCGTGGGGGACCCGGGAGCTTTCACGTACAAGCGCTCTCGACGTGGGGACTCGCTCCCCGACCGGATCACCGAACACGTGCTCCGCCACAGCGAGGAGCGCCACTCGGTCCTCCCATTCGTGCCCTGGGGCAGCGACGAGCGCCAGTACTGCTCACCCGGTTTCGACCTTCCCGTCGGGTCGCTCATGCGAACGATGCACGGCTGTTATGCCGAGTACCACACGTCGCTCGACGACCTCGAGCTCGTCACGCCCGAGGCGCTCGACGGCTCCCTGCAGATGTACGCACGCATCGTCGACGCCCTGGAAGCCAACGAGCTCCTCATCAATACCCAGCCGCACTGCGAGCCGCAGCTCAGCAAGCGAGGCCTGTATCCGACCACCGGAGGCGGGCTGAGGGCCGAGCGACAGATCGAAAACACGTTGCTCGTGCTCAACTGGTGTGACGGAAAGCGCGATCTGCTCGATGTGGCGGAGCGCTCCGGGCGCCCCCTGTGGGAGCTGCGCGAGGCCGCCGACGCCCTGTTGGCGCATGGCCTTCTCCGGCGGTCCTAGTCAGCCGCTCTCGGCGGGCCTGCGAGTTCAGGGGCCGGCCGTCACGGTATGCCCCTTGCGGAGGAGGAAATCGGGGTTGGCACGCAAGCGGCGGGTCGCCTCGTCCTCCACGGCCGCGGCCGACGTCAGAAGGAGCGACGGCCCGCGCGGAAGGGTGGCGCTGATCATCCCGCCCGAGGCGAGAAGCGCCTCACCGAGCGGCCCGAAGTGGTTCACGACGTCGCCTTCCAGGTCCCGCGCGTAGTAACGGGCGTTCACCGGCGCGGTGCGACCTCCCATCCGGACGGTTCCGGTGAAGTCCTTGAGGTAGCGGTACGGCACACGCATACGCTGTTCGAGGTAATGGACCTGGGTGCAGTATTCGAATCCCACGCCGATGAACAGCAGCTTTGCGTCGACCTCTCGCAGGTACGAAAATATGCTCCGCTCACCGAAGCACTCGACATCGTGCACCTCGAACAGCCGGCGCTCCCACGCCGGCGGCAGCGTTCCGCGTAGGGCGGCCGAGAACACGGGGTCCGTGGTGCGGCGAACCCCGTCGCGGTGACGGAAGCGCTCGCCCAGCACACCTACCGTCGAGGGCGAGGCCTCGACGTCGTAACTCTCCTCCCGCGTGAAGCTGTAGGTGAACGTTGGCACCACGAGGATGCCTTCCGGGACGGCATCGTCGAGGGCGTCGAGAATCGTGTCCACCTTCGCGGCCGGGCTGTCTCCCGCCATTTGCAGCGCGGTCTGAAGGCCGGCGTGCACCCAGAGCACGTCGGTTGCCCGCACGCCCATCGCGGCGAGCTCCGCCGTCAGGTGGTGCCGTTCGATCAAGCCGCGGCTGTCGGAACGGGCTCGAGGCTGCGGCGGATGCGGTCCTGCGGTCCACCCTCGCTCTGTCGCACCGCACCGTCGCGTCGCCAACCCAGGGCCTCGTAGAACCCCAACGCGCGCGCATTCCCTTCCACGACGAAGGCCACGACCTCCGAAAAACCCAGCTCGCGGAGGGCGCGGAGCGTGGCGTCGAGAAGCGTCGCGCCAACGCGAAGACCCGAGCGAATGTAGGGCGGCTCGACGTAGATGTTCTCCAGGCAGGCCACGCGCTCAGGCGGGGTCCCCTCGAGGGACTGAGCGGGGCGAGCACTGGCGAAGCCCGCAACCTTCCCGCCAATCTCCGCCACGAGGACCAGATCGCGATCTCGGCCCCGCGTCGCCAGTCGTTCGCGCCAGACACGCCGTCGCAGCTCCACCGTGCGAACGTCGATCACCTCATCGGGCATCAGGCCGCGGTAGGCCTCGTCGTAACCCGCAACGTGAATCGACGCGACCGCCTCCACGTCGCCGATGCGCGCGGGCCGCACCATGACCGCGGACATCACGCGCTCAGTGTCGTTGGGGCGCTCGAGTAGCCGGCAGCGGATGCGACGTGGCGCGAGAACGAGCCCAGCACGGTTATCTGCGCGGGGTCCAGACCCTCATAGTCCACGTCGAGCTGGAAGTGCTCGTTCACCGCCATGATGAGCTCCATCATGCCGAGGGAGTCCAGCACCCCGCTCCCGACGAGGTCGAAGTCATCTCCGACCTCAGTCGGGTCGACTCCGGCTACGTCGAGCGGCTCCTGAAGCTGCGTGAGGGCGAAGGCGCTGACCTGCTGCGGCGTCAGCCTCACCGCAAGACCTCCCGCTCCAGCTGTCGCGCGAGCTCGTTGCGGTCGAACTTGCCGTTGGTATTGACCGGCAGTTCTTCCAGGAGCTCGAAGCGACGGGGGATCATGTGCTTCGGAAGTCGCTGCTTGACGAGCCCCCGAGCTTCTCCCACGTCGACGTCGGTGGCACCCACGAACGCAACGATCCCGTCGTAGCCGGTCTCCGTCTTCGGCCAGCCGACCGCGATGACCGCGTCGACCCCGGTGGCGTCTCTGACCGCAGCCTCAACCTCGCCGAGCTCGATGCGCACTCCCCGAATCTTGACCTGGTGATCGATTCGCCCAAGGTAGGTGATCGGCTCATCGGAGGTGCGGGGGCGACGGACGAGGTCGCCGGTGCGGTAGTGGACCTCGTTACATCCCGGCGGCACGACAAAAGCCGACGCTGTGCGCTCTGGATCCTTCCAGTAGCCGGGGGTGACCTGAGGTCCGGACACGAGCAGCTCGCCCTCGGCGCCTGGGGCAACCTCGGCAAGGTCGCCGTTGACCACCAGCGCCGCCATTTCCGGCAGGGGGGCGCCGATTGGCACGACGCCGAGAGCGCTTTCGCTCGGCGAACGGTCCTGCTCCCAGCGATATGCGGTGCAGGCGATCGTCGCTTCAGTCGGGCCGTAGAGGTTCTCCAGAGTCGCCCACGGCGCCGCCGCGGCGAACGCCTCCGCCACCTGCAGCGGGAGGGCCTCGCCGCAGAAGAGGGCCCAGCGAAGCAGAGGATAGGAGCCCGGCTTCAGCATGCCGAGCTGCTTCATGAACACCGCCACGGAGGGCACCGAGAACCAGATCGTCAGCCGGGCGTTGCGAATGAACTGCCCGGGGCCGAGCAGCTGACTCGCGCTCGGGCAGCAGAGGCAGGCGCCGCTCTCCCAGGCCACGAACATGTCGAAAACCGACAGGTCGAACGTCGTGTCGAAGGTCTGCGAGAGGCGGTCCTCCGGGGAAACCTCGTAACGCGCGACCATCAGCTCGACGAACGGCGTGACGTTGCGATGGGTGACGCCGACGCCCTTCGGGATTCCCGTGCTGCCCGAGGTGAAGAGAAGGTATGCCGTCGCGTCGGGATCCACGGGCGGAGGCTGGAAACCCCGTCCCGTTTCCAGCTCCCCCACGCCCACGATCGTGTGTCGAGGCCAGCGCCGTCGTACCTCCTCGGGGCGCTCCTCATCCGGCATGACCATGACGAGCGGTCGTTCCACGCTCTCGAGCAGGGCATCCAGCAGCGGCGCCGCCCCGGCGTCCACGACCAGCGCCTTGCAGCCCGAGCGGTTGAGCATGGCGGCGGTGCGATCGACGGGGAAGCTCGGGTTGAGCGGCACGTAGCCATGCCCCCGCAGCAGCGCGCCGAGCACGCCGGCGAAAAGGGTCGAGCTGCGGGCGCCGTACACGGCCGTGAGCGGCTCCTCGCTTTCGTGGTCGTGTCGGTCGAGCGTGGCCGCGATGGCCGTCGCCCGCGCATGGAGCGCGGCGTAGCTCAGAGTCTCGCCGGCGACCTCGAGCGCCGGGCGGTCGGGGAAATCGCGTGCGGAGCGGAGAAAGCTTGATCGCAGCGTCGCAGGTTCCATCGCAGGCATCTCTCACATAACGGCCGCAGAGTGGGGAACCTTGCAGGCGAAAGTAGCCGCCCGGGTGCCGAGCGAACCGAGGTCCCGCAAGAAGGCTGCGAAGGTCACCCGACGCCTAGCCGGCGAGTGGCTTCCGCCGACGGGACCCGACCCGGGAGGCCCAAAAGAATCCAGTCGGACACCCGTTAGTCGAGCAGGGTGTTGGCTCGTACGGAGGAGCATTCGCAGCGTTTGCTGCCCATTTGCCCGGATCACGATGATCCCGCGCTCTTCGCTGAGCTGATGGCCGCGGTGGAGGCGGTCGCCTCCCGGGGGGACTTCACCCTTGGCGAGGAGGTCGAGCGCTTCGAGGCCGAGTTTGCGGACTTTTGTGGCACCACGCACGCGGTGGGACTGTCCTCCGGCACGGAGGCCCTGGTGCTCGCGCTTCGCGCGCTCGAGGTCGGCCCCGGCGACGAGGTCGTCGTGCCGGCCAACTCGTTCTTCGCGACGGCTGAGGCGGTGAGCCTCGTCGGAGCCACGCCGCGGTTCGCTGACGTCGACCCCGAGACGGCCGTGATCACCGCCGCCCAGGTGGAGCGGGCCATGAGCGCTCGGACCCGCTGCGTCATCCCGGTGCACCTCTATGGCCGCACGGTCGATCTCGACCCCATCTTGGCGCTGGCGCGCGAGGCCGGGGCCGGGGTGGTCGAGGACGCCGCGCAGGCGCACGGCGCCCGCTACCGGGGCCGGCGCGTAGGGTCGCTCGGCGCCTGCGGCTGCTTCAGCTTCTACCCGGCGAAGAACCTGGGCGGCTGGGGCGATGGCGGTGCGCTGGTCACCTCCGACCCGGAGATCGCGGATCGTGCCCGCCTCCTGCGTGCCCATGGCGAGCGGCCCCGGCACCATCACCAGATCGTTGGCACCACGGCCCGGCTCGACACGCTCCAGGCAGCGGTGCTGCGGGTGAAGCTCCGCCGCCTCGACGCCTGGAACGAGCGCCGCCGCCGGGCGGCAGCCTGGCTGAGCGAGGGTCTCGTCGAAACCGCGCTCCAGCTCCCACCGCGGCCTGCGCCGGACGGTGATCACGTATTCCACCAGTACGTCGTCCGCAGCGAGAGACGCGACACTCTGTGCGAGCACCTGCGGGAACGGGGGATTCAAGCCGGCGTGCACTACCCGGTGCCGATCCACCTGAGCCCGGCGTATGCCGCGCTCGGCGGAAAGCTCGGAGATCTGCCCGCGGCGGAGGGCCTCGCGCGAACCGTCTGCTCTCTGCCAGTGCATCCCGGCATGCGCGAGGAGGACGTCTCGCGCGTGGTGTCGGCGTTGCACGAGGTCGTCGGGGCGCATTGGGCGACAGAACCTGACCTGTCGCTCGCCGCCGCCGGGGGCGGTCGCCCATGACGACTCCACCCACGAAGGTCGCCGTGGTCGGGCTCGGCTACTGGGGTCCCAACCTGCTGCGAGTACTCGCCGACATGGTCGACGTCGAGGTCAGCTGGGTCTGCGATCTCGACCAGGGTCACCTCGACCGCTACGCGCACCGCCACCGGGGCGTGAAGAGCACAACCCGGATCGACGACCTGCTCGAAGACCCGCAACTCGACGCGATCTTCATCGCGACGCCTGTCTTCACCCACTTCGACCTCGCCGCTCGATCCCTGCAGGCGGGCAAGCACACATTTGTCGAGAAGCCGCTGGCGCCGTCCACCGACCTCGCGGACCGGTTGATCGACATGGCGGACGATCACGACCTGCGGCTGATGTGCGGCCACACGTTCATCTACAGCCCTTCCGTGAGGGCGATGAAGCGCATGCTGGAGCGCGACGAGCTCGGCACGGTGTTCTTCGTGTCCTCGAGCCGGGTGAACCTCGGCCTGCACCAGTCCGACGTGAGCGTGGTGTGGGACCTGGGCCCGCACGACTTCTCGATCCTCCTGTACTGGCTCGACGAGGTTCCGAGTGCCGTGCGCGCGGTCGGCCGCGACTCGATCCTGTCGGGGATCCCCGACGTGGCGTTCGTGACGCTCAAGTTCCCATCCGGGATCGTGGCCAACGTCGAGCTGAGCTGGCTGGCTCCCAGCAAGCTGCGGCGAACGGTGGTCGTGGGAAGCGAGAAGATGGTCGTCTACGACGACGGGAGCCCGGAGCCGCTGCGCGTCTTCGACCACGGCGTCGTCTACGAGGATCCCGAGACATTCGGCCAGTACCAGCTCTCCTACCGCACCGGAAACATCCTCTCGCCGAAGGTCGAGGGCTACGAGCCCCTGGCCGCCGAGCTGGAGGACTTCGTCGGCGCCGTCCGCTCGGGCGCCTCGCTCGAGTGGAGCGCGCGCCTCGGCAAGAACGTCGTTCGCATGGCCGAGGCCGCTGACCTGTCCCTCCAGACCGGCGGCGACGAGGTGCCGATCGAGACTCGTCGCTTTACGCCCGCGAGGGGGATCGCCTGAGAGTCGGGACTGCTCAGCTTCAGCGGGTGCCAGCTCTTCGCCCGAGAGGCGACGGCGCGCTCAGCCAGGTCGTGGCCGCGCGCCACCGCCCACGTGACAACGCAGTGCGCCGGCTCCTCGGCGCAAGCGACGTCCTGGCGCTCGCGATCGCCCACGGCCTGGTGCTCGGCCTCAAGGGTCGGGCGGCGGATCTGGAGCAGCTCGCCTTCGCCGCGCTCTTCTTGCCGCTCTGGGTGGTGGTGTTCAAGAGCTACGGCCTCTATGACCGCGACACCAAGCGGATCAGCCACACGACGCTCGACGACCTCCCCTGGCTCTTCCACTCGATGCTCGTTGGGAGCCTTCTGCTGTGGCTTTACTTCCGCGTGCTCCCCACGCGCGACGTCAACGCGCGGGAGCTCCTCGCCCTGGCTGGGCTGTCGATGGTCCTGGTTCCCCTCTTTCGCTCGCTCACCCGGCGGGCTGCGGCGCGCGCCCTCGGGGCGGAGCGGGTGCTGCTCATCGGCGAGGGGCCTCGTATCGAGGTGATCGCCAGGAAGATGCGTATGCACCCGGCCTACGGACTGGAGCCGGTCGGGATGCTTTCGAGCTCCGGCGTGGGCAGGGAGGCGGGCCTCCCCATCCTGGGCAGCTTCCGCTCGCGGGATCTGACCGGGGTCCTGGTCGAGAACCGGATCGACAGGATCGTGGTCTCGCACGTCGATGTCGCGGAGGAGCAAATGCTCGACCTCGTGCGCCGCTGCCGCGAGCTCTCGATCAAGGTCAGCGTGCTGCCCCAGCTCTTCGACGCGATGGGGTCGTCGGTCGTGGTCGACGATGTCGAGGGAGTGACGGTCCTGGGCATCGCGCCCCCGGTGCTCTCCGCTTCCTCTCGCTTCCTCAAGCGCTCGATGGACCTCGTGGGCGCAACGACCGCGGTCGTGCTGTTTGCACCGCTGCTGCTGGCGCTAGCACTGGCAGTGAAGCTCGACTCCCGTGGCCCGGTCTTCTTCACCCAGGAGCGCGTGGGCAGGCTTGGCAGGAAGTTCAGGGTGTTGAAGTTCCGCACCATGGAGCTCGGCGCTGAGCAGCGCCAGGAGGAGCTGACCCGGCTCAGCCGCGACCCACACTGGCTGCTGCTCGACGACGACCCGCGGATCACCCGCGTTGGCCGCTTCCTCCGTCGCAGCAGCCTCGACGAGCTGCCTCAATTGTGGAACGTGCTGAAGGGCGAGATGAGCCTGGTGGGCCCGCGCCCGCTGGTCGAGTCCGAGGCTCGGCAGCTGAACGGTTGGCGGCGAACTCGTGTCGACCTCACCCCCGGCGTGACCGGCCTCTGGCAGGTACTGGGGCGAACCAACATTCCATTCGCCGAGATGATCAAACTGGACTATCTCTACGTGACCAACTGGTCGCTATGGACCGACATCCGGCTGATCGTCCACACCCTGCCGGCGGTCTTGACGCGCCGAGGGGCGAACTAGCACGGCAGTTGTGACGCGCGGCGGACGCGAACGCGTCGTGATGCTGCTCGAGAACAACCGCTACCCGGAGGATACGCGGCCTCGGCGCGAGGCGGAATCTCTCGCCAACGCCGGGTACAAGGTTTATGTGGTGGCTCCCCGTGCCCGCGGGCAGGCGCGCAAGGAGACTGTGAGGGGCGTTCACGTGGAGCGCTACACCCAACCGCAGGGGTCCGCCTCCATGGTCAGCTTTCTCGTCGAGTATGCGGTCGCGAACATACAGCTGCACCTGCGTGGGATTCGACAGCTGATCAAGGGCGCAGACGTGCTCCACCTGCACAACCCGCCCGACACCCTGTTTCCCCTCGCATCGCTGGCACGAGCGCTCGGGCGCCGCGTCGTATACGACCAGCACGACCTGGCCCCGGAGCTCGTGCAGGTAAAGTTCGGCCACTCAACGCTCGTGCGGCTGCTGACGTTCATGGAGCGGATGACGTTCCGTTTCGCGAGCCTCGTTCTGGTGCCCAACGAGTCTCATCGCGACATCGCGCTAGGGCGTGGGCACGTTGCCGCGGAACGGGTGTTCGTCGTGCGTAACGGGCCACCCGTAGCGACGCTGGCGGCGTCGGCCAACGGCCGGCGGGGTCGCCTCCAGGATCCACGCCTCCTGTTCCTCGGCTCGATGGAGAGCCAGGACGGAGTTGACGCTCTGCCGACCGTTCTCGGTGAGCTCGTGACGAGACACGGCTTGACCGGGACGCGACTGACGTTGATCGGCGAGGGCTCGTGCCAAGACGAAGTAGCCAACGCATTTGCACGAGCCGGCCTCTCGAACATGGTCGTCTTCACGGGGCGCGTCGAGCCGGACGACGTGCCCGCCTTCTTGGCAAAGGCCGACATCTGCCTGGATCCAGCGGACGGAAACAGCCTCAACCACCGCTCCACAATGGTCAAGATCGCGGAGTACATGGCCGCGGCGAAGCCGGTGGTCGCTCACCGACTCCTCGAGACCGAGCGCACCGCTGGACAGGCGGCCCTCTACGCTCGCTGTGGCGATCCACATGAGCTGGCCGCCCAGATCGCGCTCCTGGCCGCCGACCCAGAGCTGCGAAAGAGGCTGGGAAGCCTCGGCCTGGAGCGCGCTCGGGACCTGACCTGGGAGCGCTCCGAAGCCGCTCTTTTGGAGGCCTACGCGTCCTTGTGAGCAGTCGGGCAGCTCCCCTTTCGCCGGTTCCTCGGCCCTTCACAGCGAAGGTAGAAGTTCTCTGCGCGCTCGTCGGCTGCGCCGTCCTCAGCTACACAGCGGCGGCCACCGGATCTTGGAGCGTCAGCATTGCTGTGCTCGGCGCCGCGGCGATGTTCGCTCTCGGGCTTCTTCGGCCGGCGTTGTTCCTGACGCTGGTAATACTCATTCGGCCGCTGTTGGACGAGTTCACTCGCGACTCTTTCGGAGCGCTGTCCACAAACCCAGCCGGAGGGCTGGGCCTAATCGTGATCTGCGTTGCCGTGGGGCTCTTGGCCACTCGACGCCGGGCGGTGCATCCGCCCTTCGCCGTGGCCTTCGGGCTAGTGGTGTTGGTCAGTGCCGGCGGCGCCGCGATAGCCATGGTGGACTTCGGCGGCGCGATCGGCACATCGCCCATCAGCGAAGTCAGTCGCCTGGTTGCAATAGGCGCGGTGGGCCTCCTGGCCGCGAACTACCTCACCAGTGCAGACCGCTTGCGGCGGCTGTTCGTCGTCGTCGGTTTGAGCGGCGTCGCCCCGGCGGTGTTCGGGGTGAGCCAGCTCTTTACCGGCGTCGAGGCCGAGAACTCGCTCGACCTGGCCCGCATTTCGGGACCCTTCGTGGGTCCCAACCCCCTCGGGATGTACTGCGCGTTCACGGCACTCGTATTGATTTTCATTCCGCGGAAGTGGTTGGCGGGGTGGGTGCGGATCGTTGCCCTGGCGCCGATCCTCGTCGCCCTCGTGGCGACATACAGCCGCGCCGGATGGTTCATCTTCCTCGTCGGCCTACTGCTATTGGGGTGGCGCCAGCACACGCGCCTAGTACTCGCCGCGATCCTGAGCGTTGCGGTGGTGATCGCTCTCGTGCCCGCGGTGCAGCAACGCGTGCTGCCTTCCAGCGAGTCCGGCTCGGATAGCGCCGCCACCTATGAGTCTTATGACTGGCGAATCCAGAATTGGCGCGGTCTCCTCTCCAAGGCTGTAGAGCAGCCGGTGGTGGGACACGGGACCACGACCACGATCTTCGTCAATCAGCGCCGCACGTTCGATGGCCAGAACCGGGCTGACGGCGGCTACGAAGCGCACAATGCTGTCGTACGGATCCTCGTCGAGGGCGGAGTCGTCCTGCTGGCCGCCTATCTCGTGTTCATTGCCTACGTTGTACGGTCGCTTCGACGGCTCACTCGTATCCGATGGTCCCTTCAGCCGGTGGCGAAGCTGGTCGCAGTCCTATGGTTGTTGTTCCTGCTCGTCGGGGTCGGCACCGATGACTCGTTCGACGCGACCGTGGTCCTGTACGGGCTCTTCGCGATGACGGCGGCATTGGAAGGGGCATTCCGGCATGAGGATCAAGCGGAGGTACATGAGGCTCCCGAGCCTGAGCCGTCATCGGTTTCCCTGAGGTACGCGCACCCCGTTACCTCGAATTAGGTGTCAGCCGGGGGCGCGTCTGCGGTGTCGCCCGCAGTCGCTCATTCGAACATCGCCGCTTCTGCATCGGCGCGCGTGGGGGCGATCACGAGTCCGCCGAAGTAGACAGTCGTGTACGGCGTGTAGCTCTCATCCTTGTAGAGCCCACCGCCCCAGCGGAAATTCCCTTGAGAAGCGGACGTCCGCACGATATTCGGCTGCGCTCGGTCCGAGACAGGGTTCACCCACGCGCCGTTGTCGACCCGATAGAAGACCTCCGTGATCGGGCCGGCTTCCTTCGTGGAGTGGAGGCGGTAGTGGACGAGCCAATCGATCCATGCGTCTCGAACGACCGCCAGGTTGGGAATCGGCCACACCTTTGTCGTGCAGCTGTCGACGCCGCCGTTGGTGTGGAACTGCCAACGGTCGGCCGGTTGTCCGGCGGTCTGGTTTTGAATCTGGATCGCGTCACTGAAGCCGAACCCGGACGACGCGCAGGCCAGGTGCTGAAGCTTGGAGTTGCGCTGGAAGAGGACCACGCGGTCGGGAAGCGTCTGCCCCGAGGGGATGCGGTGGGAGAGCGCGATCCAGACCTCGCGCCCCTCCAGGTCGTTGTCCCAGAGGTTGAGCGGACCGAACTCGATCCGCTCGCCCCTCATGTCCTTGCCGCCGACCTCGAGCTTGGCAGCGTAGCCCGTGCTTCGCCGTCTGGGCGAGGTGACGTAGCTGAGCCGGTTCGAGTTGGTGGGTCTCTCGAAATTGAGGACACCAGGCCATGAGTTCAGCCCCGCAGTCTGGAAACGTCCGTCGAACAGCAGGGATGAGGAAGAAGAGGGGGGTGTGGCAGAGGGGGGGGAGATGACGAGAAGGCATGCCGCCACCGACGCGCCGAGCAATGCGCCCACGAGGACGAGCCTCCTAATAGTGAGGCGTTGTCTGAGCCACGACGTTGGACGACCCAAGCGTTCGCGTTCCAGTCTCGCCGAATCTATGCGGCGTACTCCCCCTCGTTGGCCGGGGGTTCGAGCCGAATCTCTCCTCGGGAGTCACTCTCGCCGCTCGACCATGCACGGCCGGTGTCGACCTGCCAGTCGGGGTGCTCGATCCCTGCGTCGCGGACTCGCCACCAAGCCGCCACGTCTCTTGGGAGCGCTTTCCACAACCCGGCTCGGTCGGCGGCGGCTTCCAGAAATTGGGTGTACAACGCGCGCTTGCGTGTGTCGCCGAGGTAGCCGGGGTCGGGATGGGAAAGGCACTGCACCAGGCCGTACGATCGCTCGATCGTCTCCAGCTGTTGCAGCCAGAGGTCAGCTGATCTCTGGCCCAGAAGAGTAAACAGCGTGTGGTCCTGTGGCAGCGTGTATGGCAGTTCGACCACGGGACCGATGAAGAATGGCCAGATGGAGCAGCAGCCTCCCGGTTGAGGCTCGTAGGGATCGGATAGCGGCACCGAGCAGTCGTAGTTGATCGGAAGTTCGCCCAGCCATTCCTGCACCCGGTGGGTGGCCGGCGAGCGAAAGCCTTCCGCTTCGAACTGATCCATGGTGGCCGCCAGGGTGGGCTTCTGAGCCTCGAACGACGCGCGAGAGGAGAACATGGAGCGGTCGTGGGAGACGCCATGAAAACCGATCTCGAAGCCACGGTTCTTGAGCTCACGGACGATCCCCCAGTCGATCGGGTACCAGCATCCGATGTTGAAGGAGGATCGAAGTCCTCGCTCTTCCTCGAGATCCGCAACCTCGACTGCGCCTTTCAGGCCGGAGGCGCTTTCCACATCGTGTGTGAGGGTCAGCGCCGCCCGGTAGGGGCGCGGCCAGAACCACCTGAAGCGCAAGTTGTCCGCACGGCTGGCGAGAAGAGCACAGTGGGCGTAGAACCGAAGCAGCCGTGAAACGCTGTCGTCGTAGGGCCATGCAGGAAACTCCGGCTTGCCCTGCCATCTGATCAGCTGTCGACGCGCCAGGATCTGCGCCCTGCGCGGAATGAGTCGCTTGATGCGGTAGAAGAGCGCCAGCTGCGTCGCTGACAGCCCCCTCATGGAGGCTCCGCCGGTCCACGTCTCTGAGACGTAGTTGCGAAGCGCCTCTGCCAGGCTGAAGGGCACGGCGACCACGCCGCTGTCCGGATCCCAGGTTGCGGGCATGTGTTCGCCCGATTGGCTCGTGAAGTGGGCGATCTCTTCACCGCGAGACCGACTGGGACCACGATTGACACGTACGAACAAGCGCCACCCGTTGCTCGAGATCCACTCGGGTTCTCCGTCACCTTGCATGGATTCGATTCGAGGGCCATTCTGGTCCCAGGCAGCGTCGGGTCCATCGGCGATTGGGACGGAAGCATCCACTGGAGCGAGTAGTCGTTCGAGCGGATGTAACGCCTCGCTGACCATCGCCCTACGCAACGTTTTGGGCGAACCCCAGCTTCCAACGGCCGCTGTCCCAGGCGACCGGAACGGCCGTACGTCTCTGAAGGTCCGCCTAAGAGTAGGCCGAGATTCGCGGCCACTCCGCCACGTGGCGTGCCATCGCCACCAAGGTGCTCAATCGAACATGGCCGCTTCAGCGTCGGCGCGCGTTGGAGCGATCACCATCCCGCCGAAGTAGGCAGTCGTGTAGGGGGTGTAGCCCTCGCCTTTGTAGAGCCCTCCCTCCCAGCGGAAGCTTCCCTCATAGTCAAGTGCCCGCACGAGATTCGGCTGCGTCGTGTCCGAAACAGGATTCACCCAAGTGCCATTGCCCACACGATAGAACAGCTCCGTGATCGGGCCGTCCGACGAGAGCGAATGAAACCGGTAGTGAACGAGCCAGTCGATCCACACATCCCTTACATCGCCCAGGCTCGGTATCTGCCACGTCTTTTGCGTACAACCGTCGCGGCCACCGCTCGTATTGAACTGCCAGCGATCGGCCGGATACCCATCGGTGGGGTGATACATCTGAATGCCATCGGCGAATCCGCTACCGGAGGACTCACAGTTTTGCGCTTGGTGCTTGGAGTTGCGCTGCGAGTAAACGATGCGATCGGGGAGCACCTGACCCGCCGGAGTCTGATGAGAGAAGGCGATCCACAGCTCGCGTCCCTCCATGTCGTTGTCCCAAAGGTTCAACGGCCCGAATTCGATTCGCTCGCCCAATCCGCTCAACCCCCCAACTTCAAGCTTCGCTGCGTAACCCGTATTGCGCCGGCGGATCGCCGTCTGGTAGGTGAGCATGTTTGCGTGGCCGGATTTGAGATTGACGACTCCCGGCCATGAATTCAGACCCACGCTCTCGAAGCGCCCGTCGAACAACAAGGACAACGGCCCCCGTGGACTTGGCGAAGGGGGAATCTGCCCAGGTGTGGAATCCTCACCCGGATCGCTGTCGCCGGAGCCGTTCTCTTGGGCGCCATTCTGGCCTGGCTCGCGTGTGACGACGGCACGCCTGGCGGTGAGCGTCCCAAGCTTGGCCTTACCCAGCCTGCGCTGCATTCGCTTGCGCCGCATCCGTACCTGAATCGCGATGCCGTCACCGGCCACCACGTCCGCCAGGTCATGCCTTCCATCGCCATTGAAGTCGGCGCCAATGAGCTGCGCATCGCTCAGGTCGAAGCGCGTCTCGCGGCCGTTGAAGCGACGGCCGTGGCGATTCGCGTGCTCGACCGACACGAGAAGAATCTCCCGGCTCACGTTCACGCGGGCGACTTGTCCCTTGAACGTGTATGTCACGACTCGGTTCGGACGGTCGCTTCCGTCGACCCCCCCACGATCACTCTCACGGGCGGATGCCAGGGTCGGTAGCGCGAGAACGGCAACGACGCCAGCGCTCACGAGCCCCCTCGCAAAGGTTCGTTGCAGCCCTATCCAACGTTCGGTCGCCATCGGGCCTTGATCGTCAGCCCCCCTTTGCCGCTCGCCGGGTTTCGACGCATGGGGCGTGGGCCGATCGACGCATGGGGTGCGGCCCCATCGACGCACGTATGAGTGGCTGACCGTTTCGTCTAACGCCGGAAAGGGCCCGGCTGCGGGCCTTTTGGCGTCTGCTCGACGGAAGGTTCGTCAGGTACGGCTCGTTAGAGGGGCGGATGACCGAGACCTTCGCCCTTGCTTCCCCGACCGCAGCCTGAAGGAAGCATGTTCAGCAGGCCCAGGATCCCGCTGAGGAGCATCCTCACCGAGGGGGCGTTGCCCTCCGGCTTGCAGCGGCGTCTCTACCGGAAGCGCGGCTATCGCATTGCGCCCGACGTCCATTTTGCGCCGGGCGTCGTCATAGAAGCCGATGAGGTCGAGATCGGGCCCGGCTCGTCCTTGGGCTTCGCCACGGTGATCCGGGGCAAATCCGTGCGAATCGGCCGTCGCGTGGAAATCGGAGCGTTCTCGATCTTCGACGGACGCGACATCGTGATCGGCGACGACACCGTGATCAGGGAGCAGGTCTACGTTGGAGGACCGCTCTCACGGGACTCGTTCCTCGAGATCGGCAAGCGAGTGCGCGTCTTTCAAACTTGTTTTCTCAACCCGTCCCGGCCACTTCGGATTGGCGACGACACGGGTGTGGGCGGGCGATCGTCGATCTTCACGCATGGCTCGTGGCAGTCGGCCGTCGATGGCTATCCCGTGACGTTCCAGCCCGTGACCATCGGACGCAACGTCTGGCTTCCATGGCACGTCTTCATCCTGCCCGGAGTCGAGATTGGCGACAACGCCACGATAGGAGCGGGGTCGTTGATCAATCGGTCGGTGCCCGCAGGCACCTTTGCTGCCGGTGTCCCGGCGAGAGTGCTCAAGACCGAGAACGAGTGGCCCCGTCCGATCAGCGGGCAGGAACAGTGGTCCCTCGCACGCTCGATCTTCTCCGAGCTCGTCGACCACTTCGAGGACAACGGGGTTTCGGCGCAGCGATCAGAAAGCGATGGCCGGGCAGACGCGACTCTCTCGTACAACGGCAGTGCTCGAAAGGTCGCGCTGGTGGCCCGCAGCTCGGATGCTTCGACCAGCGATCAGATCGTCATCGCGCTCGATTGGAACGGAGCGAACCCAGGCCGTACCGCCAGCTGGTTCTCCCTTCGGGACAAACGTAAGGGTGGTTTGCCCGATCCCGTGAGCGCGGAGGTCGAGAGCTTCTTCGGGCGCTACGGCATTCGCTTCGCGCCGGTGGACGAGGAGTGACTGAGCGCATGCGAGCAGCGCTCATCGGTTGCGGCCAGATCGCCCCGCACCACGTCAACGCCCTCGCCGACGTCCCCGGAGCCGAGCTCGTGGCGGTCTGCGACAGCGATCCACGTAGGGCGGCTGCGGTGGCAGCGAGCGCGCCGGGTTGCCGGGCTCACACGAACCTCGACGCGTTGATCGAGGAGGAGCGGCCCGATGTCGTTCACGTCCTCACGCCTCCTGCGAGCCACGCGCCGATAGCCGCCAGAGCCGCCCGTGCGGGTTGCAACGTGCTGGTGGAGAAGCCGTTCGCGCTCAGCGTGAGCGAAGCCGACGTGATGCTCGCGGCCGCGCGCGAGAGCCGCGTCGCGCTGGTGCCGAACCACAGCTATCTGCTGAAACCGTCGGTACTGAAGGCGCGCAGGCTCCTCAGGGCAGGGGCGATCGGAGACGTGGTCTTCGTGGACGGCTACTACGGGCTGTCGGCGGAGCCCGCATTCACGGAGGTTGGCGCCGCCCACTGGTCCCACCGGCTCCCGGGAGGAATCTTCACGAACTTCCTTCCGCACCTTCTCTACCTACAGACCGAGTTCCTGGGATCGGTCGAATCCGTGGCCGGCGTGGCCCTGGTGGCCGAGGCGCGAAACGCATCGGAGCGATCGGAGCTGACCGTGCTGCTTCAGGGCGCCGCCGCGACGGGGGTGATCGAGATCTCGGCACGGGTTCGGCCTTACGCCAAGTACGTGCGCGTCTTCGGAACCAAAGGGATCCTCCACGCCGACCTCGCAAGCGAGGTGACCACCATTCACAGGGACCGGCGCGTACCTCGCATGGCCACGAAGGCGTTGTTCAATCTCGAGGAGGCTGGGCAGCTGGCGGGTGGAACCGTGGCGAACACGGCCAGGGTGCTCGCGCGAAGGATGCGAAGCGTGCCCGGCCTCCACAACACCGTTCGCGAGCTTTACTGCGCCTTGGGGGAGAGGCGACCTCCGCCCTTCACCGGGGAGGACGGCCGCGCGAACGTCGAGCTCATGGAGCAGGTGTGGGAGCGGATGCCGGTCGAGCCGGCCCGGTCGCCGGTGCCGGCGAACAAGGAGCCCGTTCAGCGTTTCGTCAGGGCGTGACGCGTGCTCCCGTCGCAGCGTCCGGGATGCCCACGAGAATTCGCGGTGCAGTTCCACGGATCTTGGGAGATGGCAAGGGCTCGATGGAGCGTCGCCGTCAGGGCTGAGCCGCGATGTCCGTTGTTGGGTGAGCAAGCTCCCGTGTGCGGCACCGGGCCCCGGTCGGCGCGGGAGAGGATCCGAACGAAAGGGAGCAGTTGCCAGCCGTGGGCGGGAGGGACGTCGAAGAGCGAAGCGTCACGCTGGACTTCGACGACTTTGGCCACCGGGCCCTCGAAGAGCAGAGCCGGCGCTTCGAACTCTCCCGCGACGATTTCCTTCGCCTCGCCACGCTCCACTTCCTCACCGACCTCGAGTCGGAGCGAGCTGCCACGCGCGTTCCGTCTTTCCGCCGCGGCCCCGAGCAGGAGGGCGGGCTTACCCTGGCGCTCGAGCTGGAGATATCCGCCTGGCGGTCGCTGGAGGAGGAAGCGGCACGTCAGCGGGTGAGGCTCGAGCGGCTG
This sequence comes from uncultured Solirubrobacterales bacterium, assembly GCA_963774075.1. GTDB lineage: Bacteria > Actinomycetota > Thermoleophilia > Solirubrobacterales > JBBDJG01 > JBBQNR01. The sequence continues at coordinate 108,172 of CAVZDP010000001.1, forward strand.
CTCGAGCACGCGGTCCTCTACTTCATCGCCGACATAGACGCTGGACGCGTCACGCTCCGGATCCTCAAGTCGATCGAGGAAGCCGAGGAAGCCGAGGACGAAGGCTGACCTGAGGTCAGGCTGCGGGCCCGCCCGAACGGCCTCGCCCGGCCGGATTCATCGCCCGCTCGCGGTCACAGGCCCCGCCTCGAGCTCGACGAGCGCCTCGCGCAGTGACTTGCGAGCCCGATGGTGAAGGCCGTGGATGGAGCCCTCGGTCCTGCCTAGCTGCTCCGCGATCTCGCCGGGCGAGAATCCGGCCACGTGACGCAGGACCAGCACCTGGCGTTGCTCGGCGGTGAGGCTCTCCAGTGCCGTCCGCAGCGACTCCCAGCGCTCGAAGTCCATCTGCTCGTGACCTTCGTCACTCGTGCGGATCTCCTCGCAGGGCACGAGGCGACGCCCTCGCAGGTGGTCGAGCGCCGCGTTGCGGGCCACCCGCAGGATCCAGGCGGCGAAGGGCACGTCGCGCTCCTCGTACTTGACGATCGCGCTGGTCAGCTTCGCGAACACGTTCTGGGTTATGTCCTCGGCCTCGTGGAAGTCGCGCACGATGCTGTTGACGTAGCGGTACACGTCGTCGGCGTAGCGCACGTAGAGGAAGTGCAGTGCGCTGGTGTCGCCCTCCTTTGCGCGGGCGATCGCCCGCCCCAGTAGAGGGTCCCGGCTCGCCGCCGGACGCGCGAAACGGCCGGGGGGAGCGGGAGCGTTTCCGTGCCGTTCGCCTTTCACCTTCATCCTTTCGGAGCTCCGTTCCCAAATGACCTCAACAAAACGAACCCAATGAGGCCTCGCCTCCACCCACGCGAACGCGGAAGACTAGATCACCCGTCGACAATTGCAAGGGTCTCGGCGAAAGCTTTTTGTACGGCTATCGCGAAAGCGGTCGGGGTCCAGGCAAAACCTAAATCGAGACGCGACCGGTGGATCAGCGGGCACGAAGTTCCCCGCCCGGCTAGCCTAGTGCTGGAGTACTGGCGGGCGGCAGTGTGAGCCGATTCTGACAAGCGAGGAGTGTTGAAGTGGGTCGATTCGAGCGACAGGAAACGGGGGCCGACAGCCCCGCCGCCGCTCTCGAGAACGCAGCCGACGAGCTCACCTCATCGGTCGAGCGCACGTTGCGGGAAATCGTGGAGGGAGCACAAGCACGTGCGGCGGAGATCGAGGCTGCGGCGCAGGCGCGCGCAGCGGAGATCGAGGAATCGGCCGCTCGCAAGGCCGATGAGATCAGGCGGGCGTCCGAGGGAAGGGCGGAGGAGGTCCTCCGCGCTGCGCTCGACCGAGCCTCCAGGATGCTCGGCGCGATCGATGCCGCCGACGAGAAGCTCGGCAGCACGATCTCAGCGCTGAGATCGGAGAGCCAGGCGCTCGCTTCGGAGTTGGAGCAAGCGAGGCTCCAGGTCTCCCAGATCGAGGACGGGGCCATTCCGTCTGCGCGGAGCGAGGAGGAGCCTCCGTCGGAGCCACTCGCCGAAGAGACCGCCGAAGAGACCGCAGAAGTGTCGGACGAGCAGGTCCCGGACCTGAACGCGAAAAGCGAGGAGCCGGCCGCTGAAGGCGATGCCTCGGCCGAGCAGGGCGAGGAGCCGGAGAGGCAGGGCGAGGAGCCCGGCGAGCCCGACGAGGAGCTTGGCGAGACCGACGAGCCCGACGAGGAGCCTGACGAGCCCGACGAGGCGCCCGACGTCAACAACGAGGAGCCCGACGAGCAGGTCCCGGAGGCAGATGGCCAGGCGGACCCCCCGAGACTCGAGCACGCGTCTTCGGACGAGGCCGCCCCGGCGCCTCGCGAGCAGGGTGCCGAGAGCGCCGAGATTCGCGGCATGATCCGCGAGCAGATAATGAGGATGTATCGCAGCGGAAGGTCTCGGGCCGAGGCCGAGCGCTTCCTGATGCGGTTCAACCAGGGGGAGTCGTACATGAGTCTCGTCGACGCCATCTACGGCGATGGCCAGGGAGGGACCGACAAGGGCCGGGGCATCCTGGGCCTGCGTCGACGGCAGCGCTAGCGGCCAGAGCGCATGGTCCCGGAGCCTAGTACCATGGCGCGCTGACGCGACGACGACATTTTCCGAGCGCCGAAGACGGTTGGCGGCCGAGAGGCGGAAGTCCAGCCCAGGCGGGGAGAGAGGACCGAAGTGATCCCTGTGCCCGCCTGCGAGCGGGCTTTTTCGTGGCCGGCCCCGCCGAAGAGCTGAAGACAGGAGACAGTTGAAGAAAGAGCAGAAGTCGCAGGTCGTGCACGAGATCGCGGCCCAGATCAGCGGGTCGGAGGCGATCTACGCGGCGGACTACCGAGGTCTGACCGTTTCGCAGGCCGCCACCCTGCGGGCGCGCCTGCGCGATGTCGACACGAGCTTCCGCATCGTGAAGAACACCCTCACGCTGCGCGCGGCCGACGAGGCGGGCGCCGAGACCGTCAAGGAGCTCGTCGACGGCCCGACGGCCTTCGCGTTCGTGAAGGGCGACCCGGCGATGGCCGCCAAGGCGATCGACGTCTTCGCCCGCCAGGAGCGCGTGATGGAGGTCCGCGGCGGCGTGATCGAGGGCAAGCTCCTGTCGGCCGACGATTTCAGGCTGCTCGCCCGCCTGCCGGCGCGCGAGCAGCTCATCGCGCAGCTCGCGGGCGTTGTGGCGTCGCCCGTGACGGGCCTCGTTCGGGGCCTCGGCTCGCTCTTGTCGGGCCTGGCGATCGCGCTGGGGCAGGTACGGGACCAGATGCCGGCGGAGGAGAGCCCACCGCCCAAGCAGGAGGCTCCGGCGGCCGAGGAGCCGCCAGCAGAGGAGCCGGCGGCCGAAGCTCCCGCGGAGGAGGCTTCGGCGGAGGATTCGAGCGATGGACCTGCCGCGGAAGAGCAGCAGGCCGAGGAAGAAAAACCTGAGGATTCTGACGAGAAGGAGGCTGAGTAGCAGTGGCAACCAAGGTCAGTACCGAGGATTGGATCGAGGAGCTGAAGAGCATCTCGGTGATCGAGCTGTCCGAGCGCATCAAGGCGCTCGAGGAGGAATTCGGCGTCTCTGCCACGGCGGTCGCCGCTGCGGCTCCGGCTACCGCCGCCCCGTCGGGCGATGGTGCGGGCGCGGAGGAGGAGAAGTCGACGTTCGACGTCGTCCTCACCGGCGCCGGCGACAAGAAGATCCAGGTCATCAAGGTCGTCCGGGCGGCGACCGGCCTGGGCCTGAAGGAGGCCAAGGCTCTCGTCGATGAGCACCCCAAGGCCGTGAAGGAGGGCCTGGAGAAGGACGAGGCCGACAAGTTGAAGGGCGAGCTCGAGGAGGCCGGAGCTTCCGTAGAGTTGAAGTAGGCGCCCCGCCCGTTCAGGGCCGGATCAGATAGATTTGGGAAGAAGCCCGATCCCGTCCGAGGCCATCCGGGGGTGTGGTAACCTAGCCGGTTGCGCCTTTTGGCCTGCCCTTTTTCGCCAAGCCCATTCGTCAGCCGTCGTCCCAGCCGACTTTATAAGGAGTCGCCCCTTTGGCACTTGTCGATGCTCCCCGCCAGCGTCGTAGTTTCGCTTCCCTCGAGAACGCACTTGAGCTTCCAAACTTAATCGACATCCAGCGCCGGTCCTTCGAGTGGTTGACCGACACGAAGGGAGGCGGCCTGAGAGAGACGATCGACGACATCTCGCCGATCGAGGATTACACGGGCAATCTCGCCGTCGTGTTCGGTGAGTTTCGCTTCGAGGACCCGCCGGCCTCGATCGAGGAATGCCGCGAGAAGGACATGATCTATGCGCGGCCGCTGAACGTGAAGGTCGCGTTCCAGAACCGCGACACCGGCGAGATCCGTGAGCAGACGGTCTTCATGGGGGACTTCCCGTGGATGACCGACTGGGGCACGTTCATCATCAACGGCACCGAGCGGGTCGTCGTGACCCAGCTCGTGCGATCCCCCGGCGCCTACGTGATGGAGCCCAAGGACCGGGAGAAGCAGGTCTTCATTGCGAACCTGATGCCGGCTCGCGGCTCGTGGCTCGAGCTCGAGATCGACAAGAAGGGGCGTGTCTACGTCCGGGTCGACCGCAAGCGCAAGCTTCCGGTGACCGTGCTGCTGCGCGCGATGGGGATCGAGAAGGACGGCAAGAAGCTCGTCAACGACGAGGACATCCTCGCCTACTTCGACAAGTCGGTCTACATCAAGAACACCCTCGACTCCGATCCCGAGCACATCAAGACCGAGGAAGGCGCGCTGATCGAGCTGTTCAAGAAGCAGCGGCCGGGCGAGCCGCCGTCGGTCGACGCCGCTCGCTCGCTGCTCAACACGCTCTTCTTCGACCCGAAGCGCTACGACCTCACGCGCGTCGGCCGCTACAAGCTCAACTCGCGGCTCGGGCTCGACATCGACCTCGACACCCGCGTCCTCACGCAGGGGGACATCGTCGCCTTGGTGAAGGAGCTCGTCTCGCTTCCCAAGTTGCTCGCGCTGCCCGAGGACGAGGAGATCAAGGACTACGCGGCCGAGGCTCAGACCCTGCCGCGTGAGCCCGTCAACGACCACCTCGACGAGTACGAGCACTTCGGCAACCGCCGCCTACGCACGGTCGGCGAGCTGATCCAGGAGGCGTTCCGCATTGGCCTCTATCGCATGGAACGAGTCGTGCGCGAGCGGCTCACGACCGAGGACGCCGACACGATCACGCCGCAGACGATCATCAACATCCGCCCGGTCGTCGCGGCGCTGAAGGAGTTCTTCGGCTCCTCGCAGCTCTCGCAGTTCATGGATCAGACGAACTCGCTCTCCGGCCTCACTCACAGGCGCCGCCTGTCGGCGCTGGGCGCCGGCGGGCTGACGCGCGAGCGCGCGCCCATCGAGGTGCGCGACGTGCACCCCACCCACTACGGGCGCATGTGCCCGATCGAGACGCCCGAGGGCCCGAACATCGGCCTGATGGGATCGCTCTCCTCCTACGCGACGGTCTCAGAGCATGGCTTCGTCCAGACGCCCTACCGCAAGGTCGTCGACGGCGTGGTCAGTAACGAGATCGTCTGGCTCGACGCCACGCAGGAGGAAGAGCACGTGATCGCGCAGGCGAACGCGACGATCGACCCCAAGACCAGCAAGCTCCGCGGTCCGGAGGTCGATTGCCGTGCCCGTGACGGGGAGGTGGTGGCCCGCCCGCCGCGCGACGTGGATCTGATGGACGTCTCGCCGACGCAGATCTGGTCGGTGGCGACGGCGCTGATCCCGTTCCTCGAGCACGACGACGCCAACCGCGCCCTGATGGGCTCGAACATGCAGCGCCAGGCCGTCCCGTTGCTGCGGCCAGAGCCGCCGCTGATCGGGACCGGCATGGAGCATCGAGCGGCGATCGACACCGGCGACGTGGTCGTCGCCGGCGGGGACGGCGAGGTGTCGTTCGTGGACGCCCAGCGCGTCGTCGTCGAGCAGGGCTCCAAGCGCGAGGAGTACGAGCTCCACAAGTTCATGCGCTCGAACCAGGGCACGCTGATCGACCAGCGGCCGGTCGTGTCCGAGGGCGACAAGCTCAAGAGCGGGACCGTCCTGGCCGACGGCTCCTCGACGTCCGGCGGCGAGCTTGCCCTGGGCAAGAACGTACTCGTGGCGCTGATGTCCTGGGAGGGCTACAACTTCGAGGACGCGATCGTGATCTCGGAGCGGCTCGTCAAGGACGACGTGCTGACCTCGATCCACATCGAGGAGTACGAGATCGACGCCCGCACGACGAAGCTGGGCGACGAGGAGATCACCCGCGACATCCCGAACCGCTCGGAGGAGTCGCTTCGCAACCTCGACGAGCGAGGAATCGTGCGGATCGGGGCCGAGGTCGCCTCAGGCGACCTGCTCGTCGGCAAGGTCACGCCAAAGGGTGAGACTGAGTTGACCGCCGAGGAAAAGCTGATCCGCGCCATCTTCAAGGAGAAGGCTCGCGAGGTCCGCGACACCTCACTCAAGGTCCCGCACGGCGAGGGCGGCGTGGTGATCGACGTCAAGGAGTTCAAGCGCGACTCGGGCGACGACCTCGCGCCGGGGGTCAACGACCTCGTGCGCGTCTACGTCGCCAGCAAGCGCAAGATCGCCGAGGGCGACAAGCTCGCGGGCCGGCACGGCAACAAGGGCGTGATCTCCAAGATCGTGCCCGAGGAGGACATGCCGTTCCTCGAGGACGGCACTCCCGTCGACGTGATCCTGAACCCGCTCGGCGTCCCGAGCCGTATGAACCTTGGCCAGATCCTCGAGGCGCATCTCGGCTGGGTCGCCGCCAACGGCTGGTACGACGACGGCTCGGAGGCATACAAGCAGTCTCAGAGCAACGGCGGGCAGGTGTTCGTGGCTTCACCGGTCTTCGACGGTGCGACCGTCGAAGAGGTGGACGAGGCGCTGGTGCGCTGGCAGAAGGAGCACTCGGAGTCGCCGATCCGGTTCGAGATCGACGAATCGCAGCGCCCGGGCAACCGTTGCAGCGGCAAGGTGACGCTGTTCAACGGTCGCAGCGGCGAGCCCTTCGAGTCGAAGGTGACCGTCGGTTCCATGTACATCCTGAAGCTGCTCCACCTCGTGGACGACAAGATCCACGCCCGCTCGACTGGCCCCTACTCGCTCGTCACTCAGCAGCCGTTGGGCGGGAAGGCGCAGTTCGGAGGCCAGCGCTTCGGCGAGATGGAGGTGTGGGCGCTGGAGGCGTACGGCGCCGCCTACACGCTGCAGGAGATGCTGACCGTTAAGTCCGACGACACGGTCGGGCGCGTCAAGGCCTACGAGGCGATCGTCAAGGGGGAAAACATCCCCGAGCCGTCGATCCCCGAGTCCTTCAAGGTGCTGCTGAAGGAGATGCAGAGCCTGTCGCTCGACGTGAACGTGATCTCCGAGGAGGGCGCCGACATCGAGATCCGCGAGGAGGAGGACGACCTCCTGCGCGCGGCCGAGGAGCTCGGCATCGATCTCTCCGGGGTTCGTGCGACGGGCAAGGACGGCAAACAGCCGCCGGATACCCCGGCCGACGAGGTCGAAGAGCAGGAAGTCACCGAAGATGAGTTAGAGCCCCAGCCAGAGCCGGAGGAAGCAACTTGATCGACATCAACAACTTCGACGCAATCGAGATCAGCCTCGCTTCGTCCAAGCAGATTCGGAGCTGGTCCTCCGGAGAGGTGACGAAGCCGGAGACGATCAACTACCGCACGCTCAAGCCCGAGAAGGACGGGCTTTTCTGCGAGCGCATCTTCGGTCCCACCAAGGACTGGGAGTGCTACTGCGGCAAGTACAAGCGCGTGCGCTACAAGGGCATCGTCTGCGAGCGCTGCGGCGTGGAGGTAACGCGCTCGAAGGTTCGCCGTGAGCGCATGGGCCACGTCGACCTGGCGGCGCCCGTCTCTCACATCTGGTTCTTCAAGGGCGTCCCGAGCCGGATCGGATACCTCCTGGACATAGCGCCCAAGGAGCTCGAGAAGGTTCTGTATTTCGCCGCCTCGATCGTGACCTGGATCGACGAGGAGGCGCGCTCCAAGGACCTCACCAAGCTCGGCAAGGAAGTCGACAAGGTCGTCAAGGCCTACGAGGCCGAGAAGCAGGACCGCATGCAGGAGCTTCAGGAGTCGCTCGACCGCCGCCTCAAGTACATGGAGCGGGGCACGCAGACGAGGTTCTCCGACGAGGATCACCTGTGGGCCGACGGGCTGGGCTCGATCAAGCGCATCTCGAAGGCCGACAGGGAGAAGCTCGAGAAGGACCTGCGCAAGGCGTTCGAGCAGGACATCGGCGATACCGAGGCCTACATCGACGACGCGATGGAGCGCACCCGCCAGGCGTGGGAGAAGTTCCAGGACATGAAGGTGAAGGAGGTCGTCCAGGACGAGGCGCTCTTCCGCGAGCTCAAGGACCGCTTCGGCTCGCAGTTCGGCTGGGGCGAGTACTTCCGCGGCGGCATGGGAGCGGAGGCTGTGCGCGACCTGCTCGAGCAGGTCGACCTCGACACCGAGGCCACGGATCTCGAGGAGGTCATCAAGACCTCGAAGGGCCAGAAGCAGAACAAGGCGATCAAACGCCTGAAGGTCGTCTCGGCCTTCCGCAACTCCCGCAACAGGCCGGAGTGGATGGTGCTCGAGGCCGTACCGGTGATCCCTCCGGAGCTTCGGCCCATGGTCCAGCTGGACGGTGGCCGTTTCGCGACCTCCGACCTGAACGACCTCTACCGCCGCGTCATCAACCGGAACAACCGCCTCAAGCGGCTGCTCGACTTGGGCGCGCCGGAGATCATCGTCAACAACGAGAAGCGCATGCTCCAGGAGGCCGTCGACGCGCTGTTCGACAACGGCCGCCGCGGGCGACCGGTCACCGGCCCCGGGAATCGCGCGCTGAAGTCGCTCAGCGACATGCTCAAGGGCAAGCAGGGTCGCTTCCGCCAGAACCTGCTCGGAAAGCGCGTCGACTACTCCGGTCGCTCGGTGATCGTCGCCGGCCCGAACATGAAGCTCCACCAATGCGGGCTGCCGAAGCTGATGGCGCTCGAGCTGTTCAAGCCGTTCATCATGGCGCGGCTCGTCGAGCGCAAGGCGGTCCAGAACATCAAGGCCGCCAAGAAGATGGTCGAATCGATGATCCCTGAGGTTTGGGACGTGCTCGAGGAGGTAATCCACGAGCACCCGGTGCTGCTGAACCGGGCGCCGACGCTCCACCGCCTCGGCATCCAGGCCTTCGAGCCGGTGCTCGTCGAGGGCAAGGCGATCCAGATCCACCCTCTGGTCTGCCACGCCTTCAACGCCGACTTCGACGGCGACCAGATGGCCGTTCACGTGCCCCTGAGCGCAGAGGCGCAGGCCGAGGCCAGAGTGCTGATGCTGTCCGCGAACAACATCCTCTCCCCGGCGCACGGCTCGCCGCTGGCGACGCCGACCCAGGACATGGTGCTCGGCGTCTACTACCTGACGTACGGGCCGAACGAAGAGGAGCTCGCCGCCGAGGAAGCGAAGCTCGCAAAGATGCCACCGCAGGAGGTCAGCGGTCGCTACCACGTGTTCAGGACCGCGCAGGAGGCTGAGCTCTCGTACGACAACCGGAACGTGCGTCTTCACGATCTGACGATGTTCAGGCGCGAGACCGGCGACCACGTGTTCACCACGGTCGGCCGCATCCTCTTCAACGACCGCATCGAGAGAGCGCTCGCCGGCACGCTCGGAGACGAGTTCAAGGTCGGCGATCACGAGTTCATCAACCGCACGCTCAACAAGCGCGAGATCGGGCGGCTCGTGGACGGCCTCGTCGTTCGCTACGGGGCGCCCTCGATCGCCTTGGTGCTCGACGCCTTCAAGGAGGTCGGGTTCCATTTCGCCACCCAGGCGGGGATCACGATCTCCAAGAACGATGTCGTGATTCCGCCGAACAAGGACGAGATCCTTGCGAGCTACGAGGACGAGGTGGCGGAGATCCAGGGTCAGTACGACATGGGCCTGATCACGCTCGAGGAGCGCCACGAGAAGGTCGTCGACAAGTGGAACGAGGCCACCGACAGGGTCGCCGAGGCGATGGAGGCCAACCTCCACAAGCTGAACCCGATCTACATGATGGCCAACTCCGGAGCACGCGGGTCGTTCAAGCAGATCCGCCAGCTGGCTGGGATGCGGGGCCTGATGGCAAACCCGAAGGGGGAGATCATCGAGCGCCCGATCAAGGCCAACTTCATGGAGGGGCTGACCGTGCTCGAGTACTTCATCTCCACTCACGGCGCCCGCAAGGGCCTCGCCGACACGGCGCTCAGGACCGCCGACTCCGGCTACCTGACGCGGCGCCTGGTGGACGTGGCCCAGGACGTGATCGTCCGGATCGAGGACTGCAAGACCAAGGGCATGATCGAGATGCCGCTCCACAGGGACGGCAGGGTCAACGACAACCTGGTCGGGCGCGTCGCGGCGCAGAAGCTGGCCACGAAGCGCGGCCGCGTCCTACTGCAGAAGAACGACGACATCACGCGCGAGACGGTGGTGGAGCTGGTCGAGGCCTACACCGGCGAGGAGGACGTCGTGATCCCCGTGCGCTCCGTGCTCAAGTGCGAGGCCGAGACAGGCGTTTGCCGCCACTGTTACGGGGTCTCACTGGCGTCTGGCGCCAAGTGCGACCTCGGTGACGCGGTCGGGATCGTCGCCGCCCAGTCGATCGGCGAGCCCGGCACGCAGCTCACGATGCGCACCTTCCACACGGGAGGTGTCGCGGGCGCGGACATCACGCACGGCCTTCCGCGCATCGTCGAGCTGTTCGAGGCGCGCAAGCCGAAGGGGCTCGCGAAGCTGGCGGAGGTCGCCGGCAAGGTCTCGGTCGTCGACGACGAGAAAAGCCGCAAGGTGATCGTCATGGACGCCAAGGGCGAGGAGCACGCCTACACGTTCGTGCGCCGCACCCACCTCGAGGTCAAGGACGGCGACACGGTCGAGAAGGGAACGCAGCTCAACGAGGGGTCGATCTATCCCGCGGAGCTGCTCGAGATCAGCGGGCGCGGAGAGACTGAGCGCTACCTCGTCAAGGAGGTGCAGAAGGTCTACAAGTCGCAGGGCGTCGACATCAACGACAAGCACATCGAGCTGATCGTCCGCCAGATGTTGAAGCGGGTGCGGATCGAGAAGAAGGGAAGCACGGACTGCCTGCCCGGGTCGCTCGTCGATCGCCACGCCCTGAAGCGCAGGAACGAAGCGCTCAAGAAGGAGAAGGGCGAGGCGGCGACGTCCGAAGAGGTGATCCTCGGGATCACCAAGGCCTCGCTTGCCACGGACTCGTTCCTCTCGGCGGCCTCGTTCCAGGAGACGACGAAGGTGCTCACGGACGCCGCGCTCGAGGGCAAGGTGGACCGCCTGCTCGGGCTGAAGGAGAACGTGATCATCGGCAAGCTGATCCCGGCGGCCACGGGCCTCAGGCGCTACCGCACGCTCGAGATCGAACCTACCGAGCCCGTTTCCCGCCCGACGGTGGACGAGATCGGCCTGCTCGACGAGGAGCAGCTGGCCGCCGAACTGGGACTCGACGGCGACGGTCTCGAGGGGCTGGGTGCCGACATCTCCGGGGACTTCGGGGATGACTTCGGAGCGGACTTCGACATGGCCAACGGCGGCGAGGCGTCGCCGGCCGCCAAGGACGGAGAAGAGTCTTAGCCAGGACTAGACGAGGGCGGCGACCAGCCGCCCTCGCCGCCGTTAATCGGAAGGTCCCGGGTGCTAGATGGCACCACAACCTTCAGCGAGCAAGTTGGCCTGCCCACGCCAGGAGCTCCTCCACGTGGGCGTCCTCTATCCCGATGTGGCTCGGGGTGCTGACCAGTAGCGTCGGGCCCGGGCGGGACGCGGCCCAGCCTCGGCAGCTCTCGTCGTGGTTGTCGTCTATCCAGGCCAGGGGACGACTCTGGCCCACGAAGGCGTCGATCGCGCCTATCTTCCAGTGGCAGCTCCCGTAGCTGGGGGCGCAGTCGAAGCTCAGGCAGGGAAGCTCGCCGGGGAGGCCGAGTAGGACGGGTAGGTACTCGTTGGCCGTTTCCTCCCATCCGGTGGCCCAGACGAGCTCGTAGCGCTCAGCGAGAAGCAGCAGCCGCCTGCCGGCATCCCGGGATATGTAGTGCAGCACCCCGTTGACCGAGTGGAATGCGCCGGCCGGCATCGCGTCTTGTGCGAATCCGAACAGACTTATGACCCCGTCGACATCGACCAGCAATACAGGCTTGTGGCTTAGGTGTTCCTTAGACACGCCTATCAGGGTATGTTGTCCAAGACGAGCGGCGTCGGGGGACGTTTCCAACCGGTCGTATGTCCAGCATCCGGGGTGTTTCGTCAACCGCGTAGGGAAAGCCACCGAAAGATCGAACAAGGCGTCGAACCCGCTTGCCTGACCTTCCTAACTTTTCCGTGAACTTGATGACTCCACACTTCGGGCTGCTGCTCGCCCTCTTCTGTGCGGCGGCCACCAACCTGGCCTTCCTGTGGAAGCACAAGGGCGCCGTGGCCGCTCCCGAGGTCGACATGCGCCACCCGGTGAAGAGCGCGGCCGGTCTCTTCCGGTCGAAGTGGTTCGCCGTGGGCTTCTTGGTGGCCGTGGGCGCTTGGGTCCTGCACGTCGGCGCGCTTGCTCTTGCCCCTATCTCCCTCGTTCAGGCCGTCATCTCGGGCGGGCTCGTGCTGCTTGCCGTGATCGCCGAGCGTTGGTTCGGATTCTCGCTCGGCCGCCGTCAGTGGTGGGGCGTCGGCCTCACCGCCGCAGGGCTTGCCTTCCTCGGGCTCACGGCTCAGAGCGGCATGAACGGCTCGCACTCGAGCTACTCGATCTCGGCCATGATCGCCTTCGAGGGCGGCATGATCGTGATCGGGACGCTGCTGCTGCTCTCTCACAGGGTCGAGCGCGTCCGTCACCGCCACGGCGTCCTGCTCGGAGCCGCCGCCGGCATCCTCTTCGGCGTCTCCGACGTCGCGATCAAGGCGCTCTCCGGCACCGTGCCGGGCGATCCCATGACGCTCTTCGGGCCGTGGACCCTCGTCGCCCTGATCGCCTCGGTGGGCGCGTTCTACGCTTCCGCTCGCGGCCTGCAGGTCGGAGAGGGCGTCTCGGTGATCACGCTCACGTCCGTGGCCGCCAACGCCTCGGCGATCCTCGGCGGCGTGCTCGTCTTCGGCGATCCGCTCGGCAGCGACGCGCTCGCGATCGCCGGCCGCAGCGCAGCCTTCGCCCTCGTGATCGCAGCGGCCGCGCTCATGCCGGCGCCGCTTCGCGCAGCGCGCCAGACTGCTTAGCCGCGAATTTGTGCAGGGAGTCCTCCTCGAGGACGATTCCCGAGCCTTGCTACCATCGCGCCCCGTGCCCAGCATCAATCAGCTCGTCCGCAAGAGCCGCAACCGCCCGCGCAAGAAGGTTTCCACGCCCGGGCTGAAGTCGAGCCAGGGCGGCAAGCGCCGGCTCGCCGCTCCTCAGCGACGCGGAGTGTGCACGCGGGTGTATACGACGACGCCGAAGAAGCCCAACTCTGCGTTGCGCAAGGTCGCGCGCGTACGCCTGACGAACGGGATGGAGGTCACCGCCTACATCCCGGGCGAAGGACACAACCTGCAGGAGCACTCGGTGGTGCTCGTCCGCGGGGGTCGCGTCAAGGACCTGCCGGGCGTGCGCTACAAGGTCGTGCGCGGGACCCTCGACGCCGCCGGCGTCTCGGACCGCAAGAAGGCCCGCTCGCAGTACGGCGTCAAGGCCAGCTGACCGCCCAAGGATGCCTCGCCGAGGAGGGATAACACCGCGTCCGCTCGAGCCGGACCACGTGCACAACAGCCGGCTCGTCCAGCAGGTGATCAACAAGGTGATGCAGGGCGGCAAGAAGTCCGTGGCCGAGAAGATCACCTACGACGCGCTCGACATTCTCGCGAGGAAGACGGGCAAGGACCCGATCGAGGCGCTCGAGCACTCGATCAAAGTCCTCACTCCGGTGCTCGAGGTGCGGTCACGCAGGGTCGGAGGTGCCACCTACCAGGTACCGGTCGAGGTGCCCGCGAGGCGCGCTCGCACGCTCGCGGTGCGCTGGCTCGTCGAGTACGCCCGCAACCGGCGCGAGAAGTCGATGTCCGAGCGGCTCGCAAACGAGCTCGCCGACGCGTCCGAGCAGCAGGGCGACGCCTACAAGCGCAAGGACGACATCTACCGCATGGCGCAGGCCAACAAGGCCTTCGCCCACTACCGCTGGTAGCGCCCGACCCCGGTCGCTATCTCGATCCGGGCATAACCACCCCGTCGGGCGCGCGAGGCGCGCGTCGATCCGCACGAGACTCCGCACGTAACGCTAGGCGATCGATTTAGGCGCCCTCGACCGGCGGCACTGCCGGCGCCGGCCCAACAGACTCGGAATACCAGGCCGGCTCCGCCGGGCACCTCAGTCACGTGAGCCGGCTGCGCCCCCTTCGGGGGCTACGCCGTCTCTCGTCATAACCAGATCAGCGGCCAGCGTCTCGAGATCGCGCCCGTGCGGCTCGATCGAAACCAAGGCGAAGCCGAGCGCGACCAGCACTGAGAAACCGGCCAGGAACAGGAACGCCGGCTCCTGCGCCGCGAGGGTGGCCTCCGGATCCACGAGGTCGCCCGTTCCGGCGATCAGTGCGACTCCGAGTGGTCCCACGATCCGCCCCACCCCGCTGACGGCCCACGCCAGACCCATCCCGTGTGTCCGCAGGCGCGTCGGAAACACCTCCGGCGTGTAGGGGGCGAGGTTCGCGAAGCCGCCGTCAACGAAGAAGGCCGCGGCCACGAGCCACACGAGGAAGAGGGGGATGCCGGCGACCTTTGAGGTGCCGCTGAACGCGGCGGCGGCCAGGAGCGGTGGCGCTCCAAGGCCCATGACGAGCCCGCAGGTGCGGCGGCCCAGGCGCTGGGGTGCGAACGAGAAGAAGAGGCGGCCACCGAAGGAGCCGAGCGTCACGAAGACGAACAGGAGCGCGGCCTCGTCGGTGTCGATGTCGAGAATCCGCTCGAGGATCGCTGTATCGGCTGCCCTGTCCCTCGGGACTGGGAGGCGCTTCGAGCGAGAGCTCCTCTTCGTCGCGCTCGAGGAGCCACGCGATCACGCTGCGAGCCTCCTCCAGGCGGCCCTGATCCGCCAGCCAGCGAGGCGATTCCGGCACGTAGCGCCAAACGAAGATCGCGAGCAGCGCCGGCAGCACTCCGACCCCGAAAAGCGGCCGCCAGCCGATCGCCGGGATCAACACGGCGGCAGCGATGGCGGCCGCCATGATCCCGATCGGCACCATGGCCGTGGTGACGAAGCCCGCGACCTGTGTGCGCAGGCGCGTGGGAGTGAACTCGAGCGTGAGAGGCAGCGCTATCACAGCAACGCCCGCCACGCCGGCGCCGACGACGAAGCGAAGGGCGGCCAGGTACCACCAGCCATTGTCGGGCGCGGCGGCGAGGGCGCCCGTCGCGAGGGAGAAGGTGAGGATGCCGGCGATCAGTGGCCGTCTGCGGCCGAGGTGGTCTCCCGCGCGTCCCCACGCGACGCTGCCGAAGATCGCGCCGACGCCGGCGCTCAGGAGCACGATCGCGGTCTCGCCGAAGGTCAGGTCCCACTCGTCGGCGATCTCCGGCACCACGAAAGCGATCAGGAAGAAATCGAACAGGTGCAGGACCGCGCCCACCATCACCGCGATCGCGAGCAGGTAGAAGCGGCGACTCAGCGGCGCTGCGTCGAGCGCCTCGAGCATGCCGGGACGGTGTTCTGTGGCTATCTCTCCGCTCTCTGCCGGCCGAAGCGCAGCAGCAAGGCGAGCGCCCCGCCACCGACGAGCGTCAGGACCCCGCCCGCGACCTCCACCCAGAAGCCTGCGGCCGGCTTGGCCTCCGCGATGCGGGCGTCGGTGGTCAGGCCCGAGGATGTCGCGTCGGGCAGATCGCCGAGGAAGGCAACCGCAAGGCCCGCAACGCCGAGCACCGCGGCAGCCGCGGCAGGTGGCCAGGCGCCGGTGCTGCGGGCGGCGAGCGTGGCCGCGATGGCCGCCGCTCCCGCGATCAGCAGGGCATAAGAGTGGTTGGCGCCGCCGGTTTGCTCCTGGATCACGACGACTCCGCGCTCGACCCGGTAGACGTCGAGGAACTCCGCCACGATGAAGAGCCCGCCTCCGAGGAGCGCGATCGCAGTCGCCACCTCGAGGCGGCGGCCGGCCACCAGGCGGCGACTACCTCTGAGGCCGGAGCGAAGGGCCGCGCCGGCCCGCTCCCAGAGCGCCTCCCAGCCCTCTGGGGAAGGCGTGCGGGCGTCCCTGGGAGGGCTCATACCCCTGCTATCATCGCCGAACGTCTCCAGGGGCGCTTTACAGCTTGCCGGCGCGGAAAAAGCGTGCGGCTGAAGGCCCCTCGAAGGCACTGTCGAACAATGGAGGCCGAGGCACGATAGGACCAATCGGGCACTGAGCGCTTAGCGGGGAGCCCGGTGGGGCTCTTTTTTTTGACTCGCCTCGGACCGCTCACCCTCAACCAAGACTCCTCCCAAGACTCCTCCAACCACCTCGGACCAAACCTGATGCCACGCACGATCGAACTTTCCAAGCTCCGCAACATCGGGATCATGGCGCACATCGACGCCGGCAAGACCACGACCACGGAGCGGATCCTCTATTACACCGGCCGCACCCACAAGATGGGTGAGGTCCACGAGGGCGCCGCGGTGATGGACTGGATGGAGCAGGAGCAGGAGCGGGGGATCACCATCACCTCCGCCGCCACCGCGTGCGTCTGGAACGGCCACCGGATCAACATCATCGACACGCCGGGCCACGTGGACTTCACGGTCGAGGTTGAGCGCTCCCTGCGCGTCCTCGACGGCGCGATCGCGCTCTTCGACTCCGTCGCCGGCGTCGAGCCGCAGTCCGAGACGGTCTGGCGCCAGGCGGACAAGTACCGGGTGCCGCGGATCGCCTACATCAACAAGATGGACCGCACGGGCGCTGACTTCGACAACGCCGTGGTGACGATGCGCGACCGCCTCGGCGCCCACCCGCTGCCGATACAGCTCCCCGTCGGGCAGGAGTCCGGCTTCCAGGGCGTCGTCGACCTGGTTTGCAACCGGGCGCTGATCTGGAAGGACGAGCTCGGCACCGAGTGGCAGGAGACCGAGGTCCCGGCCGAGCTCGAGGACGCGGCGCACGAGGCGCGCACCCACCTGATCGAGGCCTGCGCCGACTACGACGACGAGCTGATGGAGGCCTACCTGGCCGACGAGGACATCTCGCCCGACCGGATCAAGGCTGCCCTTCGCCAGGCCACGCTCGATATCAGGGTGACGCCGGTGATGTGCGGCTCGAGCTTCAAGAACAAGGGCGTGCAGCCGCTACTCGACGCGGTCATCGACTATCTGCCCTCCCCACTCGACGTTCCCCCGGTCGCCGGCATCGAGCCGACTGCGGACGGAGAGGGCACGCGCGCAGAGCGTCCGGCCGACGACAAGGGCCCGTTCGCGGCGCTCGCCTTCAAGGTGATGGCCGACCCTTACGTCGGAAAGCTGACTTACTTCCGCGTCTACTCGGGGACCCTGAAGACCGGCTCGAAGATCCTCAACGCGAGCTCCGGGAGAACCGAGCGGATCGGTCGCATCCTCGAGATGCACGCGAACCACCGCGAGGAGCGCGAGGAGATCTGGTCGGGGGACATCGTTGCAGGCGTCGGCCTCAAGCAGACCTCCACCGGCGACACGCTGTGCGACCCCCAGCACCCGATCGTGCTGGAAACCATCGTGTTTCCCGAGCCCGTGATCGCGGTCTCGATCGAGCCCAAGACGAAGGCCGACCAGGAAAAGCTTGGCTCTTCGCTCGCCCGCCTCGCCGAGGAGGACCCGACTTTCCAGGTCCGCTCCGACGAGGAGACCGGCCAGACGCTGATCTCGGGCATGGGCGAGCTGCACCTCGAAGTGATCGTCGATCGTCTGCTGCGCGAGTTCAAGGTGGACGCCAACGTCGGGCGCCCGCAGGTCGCGTACCGCGAGACCGTGCGCCAGTCGGTGGAGAAGGTGCACGGCCGCTTCGTGCGCCAGACCGGCGGCCGTGGCCAGTACGGCCACGCCGTGATCAACCTCGAGCCTGTGCCGGGCGAGGGCTTCGATTTCGTCAACAAGATCAGGGGCGGCTCCATCCCGTCAGAGTTCATCCCGGCGGTCGAGCAGGGCGTCGAAGAGGCGCTCGAGTCGGGCGTCAAGGCCGGCTACCCGATGGTGGACGTTCGGGTCACGCTCGTCGACGGCTCCTACCACGACGTGGACTCTTCCGAGATGGCCTTCAAAGTCGCCGGCTCGATGGCGCTCAAGGACGCGGCGCGCAAAGCCAAGCCCGTGCTGCTCGAGCCGATCATGTCCGTGGAGGTCGTGACCCCCGAGGAGTTCATGGGCGACGTGATCGGCGACCTCAACCGCCGTCGCGGCCGGATCGAGGGAATGGAGCCTCGCGGCAACGCCCAGGTGGTGAGGGCCTACGTCCCGCTGGCCGAGATGTTCGGCTACGCGACCGACCTGCGGTCCCAGACCCAGGGCCGGGCCACCTATACCATGCAGTTCGAGCGCTACGCCGAGGTGCCGACGTCAGTCTCGGAGGAGATTGTCGAGCACCGCAGCGGCGCCCCGGTCCCGGCGTAGGCCCGTGGCCACGTTCCGGCTATATTTCTGCGGTTGCGCTGAGAGCCCCGTCGCGGCCGGGCCCTGGTGCCGCCGATTCAGCTTCCCTAACACCGAGCGATGAGGAGCGAGGAACTTGTCGAAGGAGAAATTCGAGCGCGATAAGCCCCATGTGAACGTCGGGACCATCGGTCACATCGACCATGGCAAGACGACGCTTACCGCCGCCATCACCAAAGTCCTCTCGGAGAAGGGAATGGCGACGGAGACCAAGTTCGACGAAATCGACAAGGCGCCGGAGGAAAAGGCGCGCGGGATCACGATCGCGACGGCGCACGTCGAGTACTCGACCGACAATCGCCACTACGCGCACGTCGACTGTCCGGGGCACCACGACTACATCAAGAACATGATCACCGGCGCCGCACAGATGGACGGCGCGATCCTCGTCGTGTCGGCGGCCGACGGCCCGATGCCGCAGACCCGCGAGCACGTGCTGCTCGCGCGCCAGGTGAACGTCCCCTACATCGTCGTGTTCCTCAACAAGGTCGACATGGTGGACGACCCCGAGCTGCTCGAGCTGGTCGAGGTCGAGGTGCGAGAACTGCTCTCGAATTACGAGTTCCCCGGCGACGACGTCCCAGTCATCAAGGGCTCGGCGCTGAAGGCGCTCGAAGGCGATGACGACGCGAAGCAGGCGATCCACGAGTTGACCGACGCGCTCGACACCTACATCCCGGAGCCGGAGCGCGACCTCGACAAGCCGTTCCAGATGCCGGTCGAGGACGTGTTCTCGATCACAGGGCGAGGCACGGTCGCGACGGGCCGCATCGAGCAGGGCAAGGTGAACGTCAGCGACGAGGTCGAGATCGTGGGCATCCACCCGCAGACGTCGAAGACCGTCGTCACCGGTGTCGAGATGTTCCGCAAGCTGCTCGACTACGGCCAGGCGGGTGACAACGTCGGCTGCCTGCTCCGAGGCACGAAGCGCGAGGACATCGAGCGCGGGCAGGTGCTGGCCAAGCCCGGGTCCATCACTCCGCATACGAAATTCAAGGCCGAGGTGTACTGCCTGACCAAGGACGAGGGCGGGCGCCACACGCCGTTCTTCAACGGCTACCGGCCGCAGTTCTACTTCCGCACGACCGACGTCACCGGCGTGGTCCAGCTTCCGGAGGGCACGGAGATGGTCATGCCGGGTGACAACACCCAGATGGAGATCGAGCTGATCCAGCCGATCGCGATGGACGAGGCGCTTCGCTTCGCCATCCGCGAGGGCGGCCGGACCGTCGGCTCGGGGGTGGTGACCGACATCATCGAGTAGCAAATCGAGGCCGCCGCGAGGCGGCTTCGACAGGTAACGGATATGCAAAGAGATACGACGGGGGCGGGGCTCGGTTTGGGCTTCGCCCTCAGGCGCGAAAGATAGGAACAACGAGAGGCCGCCGTAGGCGATTCACAGGAAATGGCAACACTCCCCCAAAATAAGATCCGCATCCGACTGAAGGCGTACGACCACGACGCGATCGATCGCGCCGCGGCCGAAATCGTCGAAACCGCCGAGCGCACTGGTGCCTCGGTGTCGGGTCCCGTGCCGCTGCCGACTGAGAAGAACGTCTACGTCGTGATCCGCAGCCCGTTCAAGGACAAGGACTCACGCGAGCACTTCGAGATCCGCACGCACAAGCGGCTGATCGACATCCACCAGGCGACGCCCAAGACCGTCGACTCGCTTCAGCGTCTCGACCACCTACCGGCGGGCGTCGACATCGAGATCCGGTTGTAGGCGTGACCTCCGAGATCGAGCATTAATGGCGGGAATCATCGGACGAAAGCTCGGCATGACCCAGATCTTCACCGACGAGGGAGAGCGCATCGCGGTGACGGTGATCCAGGCCGGTCCCTGTCCGGTCACGGCGGTGCGCGACCCCGATCGCGACGGCTACCGCGCCATCCAGCTCGCCTACGGCGACACGCGCGAGAAGCTCCTATCGAAGCCGAAGCTCGGGCACCTGAAGAAGGCGGGCGCGCCGCCGCTTCGAAAGCTCGCTGAGTTTCGCGGCGAGGGCGGCGACGACACGAAGATTGGCGACTCGGTGACCGTGGGCGCCTTCGAGGCCGGTCAACGCATCAAGGTCACCGCTCGCTCTAAGGGCAAGGGGTTCCAGGGAACGATCCGCCGGCACCGCTTCCATCGCGGCCCGGTCAGCCACGGCTCGCACAACGTCCGCGCGCCCGGCTCGATCGGCGCCAGCGCGACGCCGTCCCGCGTGTTCAAGGGCATAAAGATGCCCGGCCAGATGGGCAACCGCCAAGTCACGCAACGCGGCCTCGAGCTCGTGGCGATCGACGGCGAGAAGAACCTGCTGCTGGTGAGGGGAGCCGTCCCGGGCCCGACCGGCGGCCTCGTCGAGGTGCGAAGCGAGGGCGCTCGATGAGCATCACGGCGCCAAAGCTCACCGGCCAGGGAACGGTCGACCTTCCCGAGCGCGTGTTCGGCGAGCGCTTCCACGAAGCCGTCGTCTGGGAGGCTGCGCGGGCCGAGCAGCTCGCGCGCAGGCGCGGCACGGCCGCGACACGCAGCCGCGGAGAGGTCAGGGGCGGCGGCGCCAAGCCCTGGCGCCAGAAGGGCACGGGCCGTGCGCGCATCGGCTCGAACCGCGCCCCGCACTGGACGGGCGGGGGAGTGACCTTCGGGCCGAGCCCGCGCGACTACACGGTGAAGGTGAACCGCAAGGCGCGTCGCCGCGCGCTGCGCGCGGCGCTCAGCCTGCACGCGGAGCGCGGGAGCATCTCCATCGTCGACGCCGCGTCCTTCGACGAGCCGTCGACCGCCAAGGCTGCCGACGCTCTCGAGAAGGGCAAGACCGAGCTCCCGGTGCTCGTGCTGCTGGGCGAGGAGGAGGCGGCCTGCGCGAAGTCCTTCCGCAACATCGCAGGGGTGAGCGTGCTCGCCGCAGAGGACGCCGGCGTGGCGGACCTGCTGGCTGCGGCGACCGTGGTCGCCTCCGAGGTGGCGCTCGCCGGTCTGGAGCAGGCGACCGCCGACCTCAAGCGCGGGGAGGGTGTGGGCTGATGGACGCTCATCAAATCGTCATCCGCCCGGTTGTATCCGAGAAGAGCTACGCGCTGATAGCGCAGAACAAGTACACGTTTCGCGTGCACCCGGACGCACACAAGACCCAGATCAGGCAGGCTGTGGAGCAGATCTTCGAGGTCACCGTCACCGACGTGAGGACGATCAAGCTGCGCCCGAAGCCCAAGCGACGCGGCTGGACGTCGGGCCACACGCGCGGCTGGAAGAAGGCGATCGTGGAGCTCGCTCCCGGCGATCGCATCGACCTCTTCGAGGGCGCCGCGCTCGAGTCGGAGTAATCCAATGCCCGTCAAGAAACACAAGCCCACGTCTCCCGGTCGCCGCTTCGCCACCTGGCTCGAGCGGTCCGAGGTGACCCGCTCCGAGCCGCAGAAGTCCCTCGTAAAGGGCAAGTCCGGGTCCGGCGGACGCAACTCGCGCGGGCGGGTGACGAGCCGCCACCGCGGCGGCGGCGCCAAGCGCCGCTATCGCGACGTCGACTTCAAGCGCCGCAAGGATGGCGTGCCGGCCAAGGTGGCCGCGATCGAGTACGACCCCAACCGCAGCGCTCACATCGCACTGCTGCACTACCTCGACGGCGAGAAGCGCTACATCCTCGCGCCGCAGCGGCTTCAGGTCGGGATGGTCGTGAGCTCGGGCGAGAAGGCCGAGATTCAGGTCGGCAACACGTTGCCCCTGGCACGCATCCCGACCGGCACGGTCGTGCACAACGTCGAGCTCACGCCCGGCCGCGGCGGCCAGCTGGGGCGTTCCGCCGGTGCGTCGATCCAGCTCGTCGCAAAGGAGGGAAGGCACGCGACCCTGCGGCTGCCCTCCGGGGAGATGCGAATGGTCCCGGCCGAAGCGCGCGCGACGATCGGCGCGATCGGCAACGCCGACCACGAGAACGTCACGATCGGCAAGGCCGGTCGAAATCGTCACCGCGGGATTCGCCCGCAGACGCGCGGTACCGCGATGAACCCCGTCGACCACCCGCACGGTGGAGGCGAGGGCAAGACGACAGCCGGCCGCCATCCGGTCACCCCATGGGGAGTGCCCACGCTCGGCTACCGCACGCGCAAGAAGAACAAGCCGTCCGGCCGCTTCATCGTGCGAGGACGACGGAGAGGGAAGAGGTAAGGAATGGGTCGTTCCACCAAGAAGGGACCGTGGGCCGAGGAGCGCTTGATGCAACGCATCCAGCGGATGAACGAAGCCGGTGAGAAGCGAATCATCAACACCTGGTCGCGCGCTTCGACCGTCTTCCCCGAGATGGTTGGCCACACGATCGGGGTTCACGACGGGCGCCGCCACGTGCCCGTCTTCGTCACCGAGTCGATGGTCGGTCACAAGCTCGGGGAGTTCGCTCCCACGCGGACCTTCCGCGGACACTCCGGCGGCGACAGGAGGTAGCAGCCATGGCGGTGGAGCGCAAGAAGGACGACGAGCCAAAGACCGGCGGGCAGGCGGCCGGCTCGAAGGGCAAGGCCGGGGCCTCGGACCAGGCCGCGAAGGCCGAGGAGGGCGCAAAGGCCTCCAAGGCCTCGCCCAAGGCACGCCAGCCAAAGCCCGAGGCCAAGCAGGCTGGCGGCAAGGCGAAGTCCGAAGCCGCGACTCCCGCGCGCCCGCGAGCAGCACGCAAGCCTCGGGCGAGCGCCAAGAAAGCGCCCGCGACTGCCACGCAGCCATCAGGCGAGGGGGCCGAGCCGTCCAAGCGCGGAGCTCGTCCCCGCCGCCGCGCGACGCCCGCGGCCGAAACGCCACGGCGCGCTCCCGAGAGGCCGGTCGTGCGAGCGCAGGCCAAGTACGTCCGCTCCTCCGCGCGCAAGGCGAGGCTCGTAATCGAGCACATCCGCGGCAAGTCCGTCGTCGAGGCCCAAGCGGTGTTGCGCCACACGCCGCGTGCGGTTGCCCGCGACGTCGAGAAGCTGCTGAAGTCGGCGATCGCCAACGCCGAGAACAATCACGAGCTGGTGGGCGACGACCTCCGGGTCAAGGAGGTCTACGCAGACGAGGGCCCGACCTTGAAGCGCTTTCGCCCGCGCGCTCAGGGGCGCGCCACGCGCATCCGGAAGCGCACCAGCCATCTGACTGTAACCCTCACCCCGAAGGAGGACTAGTGCCCCATCTCGGAGATCACACCCGTTCTGGCTCGCTGCAATCCTTCGCGGCTGCTGCGTCCTCGGTCGCTCAAATAGTGCATGACTATTCGGGCTCCCTGCGTCCTTGCCCCGCTCGGCTTTCGCGGCCAGAAGCGGGCGTGACCCCCGGGATGGGGCACTGATGGGCCAAAAGGTGCACCCCGAGGGACTTCGCGTCGGCTACATCCATGACTGGAAGTCCAACTGGTTCAACGAGCGGGACTTCGCCGACTACCTGCACGAGGATCTCGAGATCCGCAAGCACATCGAGAACAAGCTCAGCCACGCCGGACTGTCCTCGATCACGATCCGCAAGGACAAGAACGAGGTGACGGTGGACATCCACACCGCTCGCCCGGGGATCGTGATCGGCAAGTCGGGCGCCGAAGTGGACGCGCTGCGCCGCGAGCTGCACAAGATGACCAGCAAGCAGGTGCGCGTGAACATCCTCGAGGTGAAGCGCCCGGAGCTCGACGCCAAGCTCGTCGCTCAGTCGATCGCCGAGCAGCTCCAGAACCGCGTCGCCTTCCGGCGCGCGATGAAGCGCGCGATCACGTCGGCGATGCGCTCCGGCGCGGTCGGCGTGAGGGTGCAGGTCTCCGGCCGGCTCGGCGGCTCGGAGATGGCCCGCACGGAGTTCTATTCCGAAGGGCGGGTCCCGCTGCACACGCTGCGTGCGGACATCGACTACGGCCTGCACGAGGCGCGCACGACATTTGGGCGCATTGGCGTCAAGTGCTGGATCAACAAGGGCGAGGTCATGCCCGTCGGCTACGGGCGCCAAGACGGCGAGGCAGTTCCGCCGCCGCCACCACAGCGCCCACAGCGCCCGCAGGGCGACCGTGGCGGCCGCCGGGGGCAGAGGGGTAGGTAGGCGCCATGCTGATGCCTAAGCGGGTAAAGCACCGCAAGCAGCATCGGGGCCGCAGAGCCGGCTACTCGAAGGGCGGCACGACCGTCCAGTTCGGCGAGTACGGCCTGAAGGCCCTCGACGCCGGCTGGATCACGAACCGCCAGATCGAGGCCGCGCGTGTCGCGATGACGCGAAAGATCAAGCGTGGGGGAAAGGTCTGGATCAACATCTTTCCCGACAAGCCGGTGACGAAGAAGCCGGCCGAAACGCGCATGGGCTCGGGCAAGGGATCACCCGAGTCCTGGGTGGCGGTCGTGAAGCCCGGGCGCGTGATGTTCGAGCTCGCCGGTGTGCCCGAGCAGCTGGCCCGCGAGGCGATGCGCCTGGCCGGCCACAAGTTGCCTATCCGGACCAAGATCGTGCTGCGCGAGGAACAGTAATGGCCGCTTCACGGACAGCTAAAGGCACGAGAGTCGGCCTCGAGGCCGACTACCGGAACAGATGAAGACCAAAGAAGTGAGAAACCTCGACAACGACCAGCTCGTGGACAAGGTGCGCGAGTTCAGGGCGGAGCTGTTCAACCTCCGCTTCCAGAACTCGACCGGTGAGCTCGAGAACACAGGGCGCCTGACCGAGGCTCGGCGCTCGCTCGCTCGCACGCTCACGATCGCGAAAGAGCGGGGGATCGACGTCGACGCCGCCCTGCGGCGTTAGGAACCGGAGAGAGCGATGCAGGACGAAGAGAAGCAAGAGCAGCCCGAAGAGCAGCAGCCCGCAGCCGACGAGGCCGCGCCGGAAGCCCCGGCGGCGGAGGAGGCTGCGGTGGAACAGCCCGCCGGCGAAGAGCCCGCGGCAGAGGAGTCTGCGGCGGAAGAGCCCGCGGCAGAGGAGCCTGCGGCAGAGGAGCCTGCGGCAGAGGAGCCTGCGGCAGAGGCTCCCGCCAAGCCCCCCGCTGCAGCTCCCGCCGAGGACGAGGCGGAGCCGCTCACGCCCAAGCAGCAGCGCAAGCTCGCCCGGTCCCGCGCGAATGGAACCGCTGCGCCGACGCGCTCGGCGGACGAGCGCGCCCGCGAGCGCTCCGAGCGGCGCACCTCCAAGGCCGCGGGACGCACCCGCTGGCGGCGCAAGCAACGCGAGCGCAGCCACGCCGAGCCGTCCCAGCCTCGTCCACAGAAGGAGCCTGCGGCCAAGGGCGCGCCCAAGGTCAGGCGCGGAGTGGTCGTCTCCAGCAAGCCCGACAAAACCATCACGGTCCGGACCGACGCCGTTCGCCCGCATCCGCGCTACGGCAAGGTCATCCGAAACACCAACACGCTTCATGCCCACGACGAGAAGAACCAGGCAAACGAGGGCGACGTGGTGCGGGTCGTCGAGACGCGGCCGCTCTCACGTACCAAGCGCTGGCTGCTGCTCGAGATCGTGGAGAGAGCCCGGTGATCCAGGCGGAAAGTCGCATCAAGGTTGCCGACAACACCGGAGCGCGGGAGATCCTTTGCATACGCGTCAAGGGCGGCTCCCACCGCCGCTACGCGGGCGTCGGCGACGTCATCGTCGGCACGGTGAAGAGCGCGGCGCCGCAGGGCTCGGTGCGCAAAGGGGAGATCGTGCAGGCCGTAGTCGTACGCACCCGTAAGGAGCTCGGGCGCAAGGACGGCACCTACATCGCCTTCGACGAGAACGCGGCCGTGCTGATCGACAATGCGAACAACCCTCGCGGCACGCGCATCTTCGGCCCTGTCGCCCGAGAGCTTCGCGAGCGCAACTACATGAAGATCGTGTCCCTCGCTCCCGAGGTGCTCTAGTACTAGTGGCTACTAGGATCCGCCGCGACGACATCGTGCAGGTGATGGCCGGCAAGGACGCGGGCAAGACCGGCAAGGTGCTGCGTGTCGACCCGAAGAAGAACCGTCTCTATGTCGAGGGCCTCAACATCGTCAAGCGCCACCAGCGACCGCGCTCGCTCAAGCAGACGCAGCAGCGCGGCCAGGTCGGAGGGGTGGTCGAGAAAGAGGCTCCGATCCACGTCTCGAACGTGATGCTCGTCGACCCCAAGGACAACACTCCGACCAGGCTCGGCGTGGACCGCTCGGGAGGCAAGCGCGTGCGCGTGACCAAGCGTTCCGGCACGAGGATCGAGTGATGGCAGCGCGTCTCAAGGACAGGTATCAGAAGGAAATACGGCCGCAGCTGTTCGAGCGGTTCCGCTACAAGAGCCCGATGCAGATACCGCGGGTGGAGAAGATCACGCTCAACATGGGTGTGGGAGAGGCAAAGCTAAATACCGCGATGCTCGATGCCGCGAGCGAGCAGCTCGCCACGATCTCGGGCCAGCGCCCGCAGGTGCGCCGGGCGCGCAAGTCGATCGCCAACTTCAAGCTGCGCGAGGGCATGCCGGTCGGCGTGAGGGTGACGCTGCGAGGAGAGCGGATGTACGAGATGCTCGATCGCCTCCAGTCGATCGCCATCCCGCGGATTCGCGACTTTCGCGGCCTCAGCCCACGCTCCTTCGACGGGCGCGGCAACTACTCGCTCGGCATTCGCGAGCAAATCATCTTCCCGGAGGTCGACTACGACTCGATCGACCAGGTGCGAGGCCTCGACGTCGCGATCACAACGTCCGCCAAGACCGACGAGGAGGCCTTCGAGCTGCTGCAATTGCTCGGCATGCCCTTCCGGGCCGAGGGATCGGAGCGCCGCGCCGGCACCGCGACGGAGGAGCCTGAGGCCGAGGATACTGAGGAGCCGCCCGCAGCCGAGGAGCCCGTGGTGGAGGAGCCGCCGGCCGAGGAGCCCACCGCCGAAGAGCCGCCGGCAGAAGAGCCGCCGGCAGAAGAGCAGCCGGCCGAAGAGCCAGCCGCCGAGGCAGCAGACGAGAAGCCAGCGGCCGAGGCCGATTCCACACCAGACGAAACCGAAGAGGAAGGACAGGAGGAGCAGAGCTGAGAGATGGCTAAGACGTCCCAGATCGTGCGCCAGCAGCGCGGCAGCAAGTACAAGACCCGCAACTACCACCGATGCCGCCGCTGCGGACGCGCCCGCGCCTACTACCGCAAGTTCGGTCTCTGCCGGATCTGCCTGCGCGAGATCGCGCACGAGGGCATGATCCCCGGCATGACGAAGTCCTCTTGGTGAGCTTGCCGACGCGGATATGACCGACCCAGTCGCAGACTTCCTGACCCGTGTCCGGAACGCCGTAACGGCCGACCAGGACCACGTCGTGATCCCGGCCTCGGGGCTCAACCGCGAGCTCGCTCGGCTGCTCGTCGAGGAGGGCTACGTGGTGGGCTTCACGACGGACCGGCGTCGCCCGACCGGCCGCGGCAAGCACAAGGTGCGCTCCGAGTTCGACGTGCTCGTCGTCGAGCTCAAGTACACCGAGGATCGCGAGCCCGTGATCAGCGGACTGAAGCGGGTCTCCAAGCCCGGCCGGCGCGAATACGTGACGGCCGACGAGCTTCCCCGCGTCCTGGGGGGCATGGGTACGGCAATCGTGACCACGTCCAAGGGCGTGATGACCGCCACCACCGCCCGCCGGGAGCACGTGGGCGGCGAAGTGCTCGCGTACGTGTGGTAATGAGTCGAATCGGCAGACTTCCCATTCAGGTACCCAGCGGCGTCGACGTCGATATCGAGCCTGGGCTCGTTCGCGTCAAGGGCCCCAAGGGCGCGCTGTCGCAGACCGTCTCGCGCGACATGAGCTTCGAGCGCGAGGACTCCCAGCTCGTCGTCAAGCGGCCTACCGACCGCAAGGACCACCGCGCGCTGCACGGCCTCACTCGCACGCTCGTCTACAACATGGTCGTCGGCGTCACAGAGGGGTTCGAGAAGCGGCTCGAGATCCAGGGCGTCGGTTATCGAGCGCAGCTCAAGGGCAACACCCTGGAGCTCGCGCTCGGCTACTCGCACCCGGTGAGGATCGATGCGCCGGAGGGAATCGAGTTCGAAGTGCCGTTGCCGACGCAGGTCGTCGTGCGGGGCATCGACAAGCAGGCCGTTGGCGAGGTTGCCGCACGCGTCCGCAAGATGCGCCCGCCCGAGCCCTACAAGGGCAAGGGCGTTCGCTATGCGGGCGAGCACGTCGCACGCAAGGTCGGCAAGAGGGCGTGAGCGGAGCATCGGAGTGACCACTGCGCTGCTCGACAAGCAAAGGCGCAAGACGCGCCGCCGCCGGCGCATCCGCGGCAAGGTGGCCGGAAGCAGGGAGCGGCCGCGCCTGTCGGTGCACCGATCGAACCGCGGAATCTTCGCTCAGCTCGTCGACGACGAACGTGGCGTGACGATCGCCTCGGCGAGCTGGATCGAGCCCGATCTGCGCGCGCTGCCCGCGATGGAGCAGGCGAAGCGCACGGGGGAGCTACTGGGCGAGCGAGCTCGCACCGCCGGCATCGAGACCTGCGTGTTCGACCGGGGCGGGTACAAGTACCACGGCCGCGTCAAGGCGCTGGCCGAGGGAGCGCGAAGTGGCGGACTTCGCTTCTAGTACCCTCATCCGAGTCGTGAAAGCCGGTACGAAAAGGCTAAGACGCTAGATGGCACGCAGAGATTCGATCAACCCGCAGGGTCTCGACCTCCAGGAGCGCGTGGTCACGATCAACCGTGTCGCCAAGGTCGTCAAGGGTGGGCGTCGCTTCTCGTTTACGGCGCTGGTCGTTGTCGGCGATGAGGATCGGCTCGTCGGAATCGGCTACGGCAAGGCGAACGAGGTTCCGCTCGCCATCCAGAAAGCTGTCGAGCGCGCCAAGAAGAGCCTGTTCCGCGCGCCGAAGCACGGGACGACGATCACGCATCAGGTCCTTGGCCGCTACGGCTCCGCCAAGGTGCTCCTCAAGCCCGCGTCCGAGGGTACCGGCGTCATCGCCGGAGGGCCCGTGCGCGCCGTGCTCGAGTTGGCGGGCATTCGCGACGTGCTCTCCAAGAGCCTCGGCAGCCAGAACCCGATCAACCTGGTGAAGGCGACGATGGCCGGGCTGCAGTCACTCAAGCGGCCCGAGCGCGTGGCGGAGCTACGAGGCAAGAGCATCTCGCACGTGCTGGGGATCGAGCGCGGCGAGGAGGCTGCGGAGGACACCGGCGAGGCGGAGGCGGCAGCCCCTGAGCCGCCGGAGCCTGCTCCGATCGGCGCACAGGAGGCCTAGTGGCCCTTCCCGGAACCGAGAAGGACCACTAGCAGTGGCGGCCGAGAGCGTCCGCATCACCCAGCGAAAGAGCGCCAACGGGACGAACCCCGCCCAGCGCGAGACCCTTCGCTCGCTCGGCCTCGGCCGCATCGGCCGCACGGTCGAGCGCCCGGACAGTCCCCAGCTTCGGGGAATGATCCGCGTGGTCGAGCATCTGGTGGACGTCGATGCGAACTCCGCCGGAGGCAAGCGTGGCTGAGCGCGTGGGCCTTCACTCGATCGCGCCTCCCAGAGGGGCGCGCAAGCCGCGCAAGCGCATCGGCCGAGGCGAGGGGTCCGGCTACGGCAAGACCTCGGGCCGCGGCTCGAAGGGCGCCGGCGCGCGCTCGGGCAGCAAGCGCAAGGCCGGCTACGAGGGCGGCCAGAACCCGCTCCACATGAGGATGCGGAAGCTGCGCGGGCCGCACATGAAGAAGTCGATGCCGTTCGAGCCTTTCCGGACTCACAGCCAGCCCGTCAACCTCTCGGACCTCAACCGCTTCGAGGACAACGCCGAAGTGACGCCGGCGACCCTGCGGGAGAAGGGCCTCGCCAAGCGCAGGCGCACACCGGTCAAGATCCTCGCGCGGGGCGAGCTCGAGCGAAAAGGGCTCGCGGTCTCCGCCCAGGGCTTCAGCGCCGCTGCGCGTGAGAAGATCGAGGCGGCGGGAGGCTCCTGCACCGTGGTGAAGCCGGACAGCCGAGGAGACGGATCGTGATCGCGACCATCGCAAATGCTTTCAGCGTTCCGGAGATCCGACGCAAGCTGCTCTTCACCGCCGCTATCCTGGCGCTCTACAGGATGGGCGCCTACATCCCGGTGCCGTCGATCAACGTCGACGCGATCAACGACGTCGAGGACACCTTCAGCGGCTCGAACATCCTCGGCTTCCTGAACCTCTTCTCGGGCGGCGGCCTCCAACGGCTCGCGATCTTCGCACTGGGGATCATGCCCTACATCACGGCCTCGATCATCCTGCAGCTCCTGACCGTGGTCGTGCCTACGCTCGAGCGCCTTCAGAAGGAAGGGGAGGCCGGGCAGCAGAAGATCACGCAGTACACCCGCTACCTGACCGTCGGGCTCGCAGCGGGGCAGTCGGTCGGCTACGTGTACTTCTTCCGCTCGATCGGCAGCGGCGGCACGGACGTGATCGGCCAGATCACCTTCAGCAAGATGTTCCTGATCGTCGTGACTCTGACCGCCGGAACCACGCTCCTGATGTGGATGGGAGAGCTGATTACGCAGCGAGGCATCGGCAACGGGATCTCGCTGATGATCTTCGCCTCGATCGTGGCGTCACTGCCGAACGGCCTGTCGGCCTGGTGGACGAACCCGGACCAGGTGTTCGTCGTGATGATGCCGTTCATGGCGCTCGCCGTGATCATCGGCATCGTGTTCATCCAGGAAGGGCAGCGCAGGATCCCCGTTCAGTACGCGAAGCGCGTCATCGGCCGCCGGATGACGGCGGGCGGCTCGACCTACCTGCCGCTGCGGGTCAACATGGCCGGGGTGATCCCGGTCATCTTCGCCGCCTCGCTGATGGCCTTCCCGCCGACGATCGGGCAGCTGAGCCAGGCCGACTGGGCTCAGGACATCGCGGCCTTCTTCAACCCGAACGGCTGGGCGTTCGTCGCCGGCGAGTGCTTCTTCATCCTGATCTTCACCTACTTCTATACGGCGGTGACGTTCAACCCGGTGGACCAGGCCGACAACCTCAAGAAGTACGGGGGGTTCATCCCGGGGGTGAGACCCGGCCGGCCAACGGCCGAGTATCTCGATCGCATCCTCGCTCGGCTCACCTTCCCGGGAGCCCTCTTCCTGGCCAGCGTGGCTGCGCTGCCGACGATACTCATAAGCCAGACGAGCGCCAACTTCTTCTTCGGCGGCACATCCCTGCTGATCGTGATCGGGGTCGCCCTCGACACGGTCAAGCAGCTCGAGGCGCAGCTCATGATGCGCAACTACGAAGGGTTCCTGAAGTAGCCCCCATCCGGGCCCGGCGAGACGCTTTCGAGATGCCGGAGTTGAATCTCGTCCTGCTCGGCCCGCCAGGCGCAGGCAAGGGCACTCAGGCGAGGCGCCTCGTGGACGACTTCGGCCTGCCCTATATCGCGACCGGGGACATGCTGCGGGAAGAGGTGCGCCAGGAGACCGAGCTCGGCGGCAAGGCAAAGGCGTACATGGAGCGGGGCGACCTCGTCCCCGACGATCTCATCATCGAGATGATCATGCGGCGGCTCGCGCAGCCGGACACGGCGAACGGCTTCATCCTGGACGGGTTTCCGCGCACTCAGGGACAGGCCGAGGCGCTGGACGAGGCGCTCGAGAGGTTGGGCCGCTCACTGACGGCGGCCGTGCTCGTCGACGTGAGCGACGACGAGGTCACGCGCCGCCTCTCCGGGCGCCGCGTGTGCGTAAAGAACCAGCACAACTTCCACGTCGACTTCGACCCTCCCAAGCGACGTGACCGCTGCGACCTGGACGGCAGCCGGCTGGTCATCCGCGACGACGACCGCCCGGAGCTCGTACGGCACCGGCTCGAGGAGTACCACGCCAAGACCGAGCCTCTGATCGGGTACTACGAGGACCGCAGCATCCTGCGCCGCATCGACGGCACGCGCCCCGCGAGCGAGGTGAGCGACCAGGTCCGCGCCACCCTCGCCGCGGCCCGCCTGGAGGGACAGGTCTAGTGGCCTGTCCCATGACGTTCGACCTGAAATGGCGGCTTCGGAGCGCCGCCATGCGGCGTCCTCGGTCGCCCGATAGCGCTGCTATCGGGGCTCCCTGCGTCCTTGCCTGGCGCCGTCCGAACTTCGCCATTTCCTGGCCAACGTTACGAGACAGACCACTAGTGGTCCACCCGTTTTGCGAGAAGGACCGTCAGTGATCATCCGCAAGACGCCGGAGGAGATCGAGGCGATCGCCGCCGCCGGCGAGGTCGTCGCGCGCTGCCTCACGATGCTGAGTGCGAGCGCCCGCGCCGGCGCCACGACAGCGGAGCTCGACCGCGCCGCCGAGAAGTTCATCCGCAGCCAGGGGGGCGAGCCGGCGTTCAAGGGCTATCGCGGCTTTCCGGCCTCGATCTGTACCTCGCCCAACTCGATGGTTGTGCACGGCATCCCGGGGCCCTACACGCTCGAACGTGGAGACATCCTCTCGGTCGACGTCGGCGTGGAGCTCGACGGCTGGATCGCCGACGCGGCCCTCACGGTGGCCGTGCGCCCCCTCAGCCCCGTGGCGACCAAGCTGCTGCGGGCCACCCGCCAGGCGCTGGAGGCCGGCGTCGAGCACTGCCGCCCGGGACAGCGGCTCGGCGATGTCTCGAGCGCCGTACAGGAGCGCGTGGAGCAGGACGGCTTTTCGGTCATCCGCTCGCTCGTCGGCCACGGCATCGGGCGCCAGATGCACGAAGACCCCCAGATCCCCAATTTCGGGGAGCCCGGCAAGGGCCCCCTGATCGAGGAGGGGATGGTCTTCTGCATCGAGCCGATGGTCTGCGTCGGCGGCCACAGCGTCCGGATGGGCGATGACAACTGGGCTATCTACTCAGAGGACGGCTCTCTGACGGCCCATTTCGAGCACACCGTGGCGGTCACCGCGGACGGCCCCCGAGTGCTCACCCCATGGCACCTGAAGGCCGAGAAGGCCGCCGCCTGAGCCCTGGAGCCCTCTGCTAGCATTTTCGAGACGTCTGCCGGGTCGCACGGCCCGGGCAGGCTGCGTTAGGCTCTGCGGTTCGTTTCCTGGGACCGCGGAAGCGATCTCTCGATAGCGATTCCGGCAGCCGCGTGGCCGCCGCGAGAAGGACTGGAGAAACGTGAAGGTCAGAGCATCGGTGAAGCCAATGTGTGAGAAGTGCAAGGTGATCCGCCGCCGCGGATCCGTGCTCGTGATCTGCAAGAACCCCCGCCACAAGCAGAGGCAGGGCTGAATATTGGGCAGCTTCGCTGACACCTACGGTCCAGAACGCCGGCCTATGGCCGTCGCCTGAACATGGCTCGTATCGCCGGAGTAAACATCCCACTCAACAAGCGAGTAGAGGTCGGCCTCACCTACGTGTACGGGCTCGGCCCCTCTCAGGCCAGGAAGCTCCTCGAGAAGACCAAGGTCGACCCGAACACCTACGTGAAGGACCTCACCGAGGACGAGGTCGTGCGTCTGCGCGAGGCGATCGACGAAGACCTGATGGTCGAGGGCGATCTGCGCCGGGAACGCTCTCAGGACGTCAAGCGCCTGACCGAAATTGGCGCCTACCGCGGTATGCGCCATCGTCGCGGCCTGCCGGTGCGCGGCCAGCGGACGAAGACGAACGCTCGCGGGCGCAAGGGTCCGCGGCGGGGCCAGGTCGCGCAGAAGAAGAGGGTCGGTAAGCACTAAGTGCGCTCGGCAAGTCGCTACCGCGCCCATAGGCAGGAGCACTAGGTGCCTCCAGCACGCGGTAAGAAGGGCAGCCGTGCCCGGCGAAGGGTGCGCAAGAACGTTCCGTTCGGCCAGGCCCACATCAAGACGTCGTTCAACAACACGATCGTCACCCTCACCGATAGGGAGGGGAACGTGATCGCGTGGGAGTCGGCCGGCGGAGCCGGTTTCAAGGGCTCGCGCAAGTCGACCCCGTTCGCGGCGCAGGTGACTGCGGAGTCCGCCGCGCGCAAGGGCATGGAGCACGGCCTGCAGAAGGTCGAGATTTTCGTCAAGGGCCCAGGATCGGGCCGCGAGACCGCGATCCGGTCGCTTCAGGCGACCGGGCTCGAGATCGCCGGCGTCAAGGACGTTACGCCTCAGGCTCACAACGGTTGCCGGCCGCGCAAGCGCCGTCGCGTCTGAGGGGTTCGGGAGTTGGCCAGAGACGTCGGACCGCAGTGCAAGCAGTGCCGCCGGGAAGGCTTGAAGCTCTTCCTCAAAGGCGAGCGCTGCATGACGGACAAGTGCGCCGTAGAGCGACGGCCATACCCGCCTGGCCAGCACGGCCGTGGGCGAGTGCGCCAGTCTGAGTACCGCCAGCAGCTTCGCGAGAAACAGCGCGCGCGCCGCTATTACCAGGTGCTCGAGAAGCAGTTCCGCAACTACTACAAGAAGGCCAGCCGCCAGCCCGGCGTCACCGGAGAGAATCTCCTGAGGCTGCTCGAGCGCCGTCTCGACAACGTGCTCGTGCGGCTCGGCTTCGCGGCGTCACGGCGGCAGGCGCGCCAGCTCGTGAGCCACGGGCAGTTCGCGGTCAACGGCCGCAGAGTCAACATCCCCTCTTACCAGGTGCGCCCCGGCGACGTCATCTCCGTCAGGGAGGGCGCCAAAGGCGCCGGCGTGATCCGCGGCGCCACCGAGCTGATCGCCACGGTGCCGCCATGGCTCCAGGCCGATCACGACTCGTTGACTGCGAAGGTGCTTCGCCTACCCGAGCGAGAAGAGATCAGCGTTCCGGTTCAGGAGCAGCTGATCGTGGAGCTCTACTCCAAGTGAGTGAGCTCGCGACACCCTCTCCACCCGCTCGGTCCTAACTCAACCCGATCGCGGCCTCCACCGCGACCGGCTCCCCGGAGGAACTACGCAAGTGTTGGATTTCCAGGTTCCCAAGATCACAGCAGAGAACGTCGAGGACAACCGCGGCTCGTTCACGGTCGAGCCGCTAGACCGCGGGTTCGGCTACACGTTCGGCAACTCATTGCGGCGCGTGTTGCTGTCCTCGCTGGCAGGCGCCGCCGTGACGTCCATCCGGATCGAGGGCGTCGCGCACGAGTTCTCGACCATCTCCGGCGTCAAGGAGGACGTCACCGACATCGTGCTCAATCTGAAGGACATCGTCTGCCGCATGCACGGCGAGGCGGACGAGATCGAGGCTCCGCTCGTCATCACCGGCCCCGGCGAGGTGAAGGCGAAGGACATCGACCTTCCGTCGGGGGTCGAGATCCTCAACCCCGGCGCCCACATAGCCACACTCGAGAAGAAGGCGAAGCTCGAGATGTACCTCACGATCGGCCGCGGCCGCGGCTACCGCCCGGCCGAGGGCAACAAGTCGCCCGATCACCCCATCGGGGTGATCCCGATCGACTCGATCTTCTCGCCCGTCCGGCGTGTCTCCTACGAGGTCGCGCAGGCCCGCGTCGGCCAGCGCACCGACTTCGACAAGCTGACGCTCGACATCGAGACCGACGGATCCGTTGACCCGCAGGCGGCGCTTCGCGAGGGGGCGGAGGTGCTGATCAAGAGCCTCTCGATCTTCACCGATGCCAGCCGCATCGAGAGCCTGAGCCTGCCTGCCGACGGTGCCGCGGAGCTGGCGGCGGTCGCGACCAGCCCGGTCGCGGACGGCATGGACGAGATCCTGATCGAGGAGCTCGAGCTCGGCGTTCGCTCATACAACTGCCTCAAGCGCGCCGGCATCCAGACCATCGGCGATCTTGTCCAGAAGTCGGAAGGCGAGCTGAGCGCGATCCCCAACTTCGGCCGCAAGAGCATCGACGAGGTGAAGGAAACGCTGCGAGTGCGCGGGCTCGGCCTGCGCGACGACTAGCGACCCGGGTGCGTAGGATCCGGCTCATGCGCCACCGCAAGAAGCGAAACAAGCTCTCGCGCGACAGCGGACACCGCAAGGCGCTCTTCATGAACCTCTGCACGGAGATCGTTCAGCACGAGCGCGTGAAGACGACTGAGGCGAAGGCGAAGGCCGTCAAGCCGGAAGTCGAGCGCCTGATCACGCTCGCCAAGCGGGGCGACCTGCATGCGCGACGGCAGGCGCTCGCCGCGCTGAACCAGAACAAGTTCACGGTCCACAAGCTGTTCGAGGAGATTGCGCCGCGCTATGCGGAGCGCCCCGGCGGCTACACGCGCATCCTGAAGCTCGGGCCTCGGCGCTCCGACGCGACCGAGATGGTCTTCATCGAGCTAGTGTGACGAGAGGCCGCGTAGGCGCCGAAGGCGCCGCAGCGGACTCACGAGACTTTAGGTGTCCGGCGAAGCCGGCTAGATATTCCTTGAGAGGCCGCGTAGGCGCCGAAGGCGCCGCAGCGGACTCACGAGACTTTAGGTGTCCGGCGAAGCCGGCTAGATATTCCTTGAGAGGCCGCGTAGGCGCCGAAGGCGCCGCAGCGGACTCACGAGACTTTAGGTGTCCGGCGAAGCCGGCTAGATATTCCTCGTTGCCCGCCAAGCCATCGGGGTGACGGCCTGCAAGCTCATCCTTGAATACGACGGGCGTGCGTTCGCCGGCTGGGCGGCGCAGCCGGATCTGCGGACGGTGGAGGGCGAGTTGAGCAGGGCGCTCGCCACCGCTCTCGGGAGCGAGGTGCGGCTGTCGGTCGCCGGACGTACCGACGCCGGCGTGCATGCCTGGGGCCAGGTGGCGAGTTTCGCTCTCCCGCCGAACGCACCGGGGCCGCCGCGGCTCGTTGCCTCGCTGAACGGGTTGCTGCCGCACGACGTGGCGGCGGTGAGAGCCGAGACCGTGCCGGAGGGATTCGACGCTCGCACGGACGCGCTCTCGCGCACGTACTGCTACCGCCTGCTCGCCCGCAGCGCTCCAAGCCCCTTCGAGGCCGGCCGGGCGCTCTGGGTGCAATCGCCGGTGGAGGAGGACGTTCTGTCGCAGTGCGCCGCGGCCCTCGTCGGCAAGCACGACTTCACGGCCTTCACGCCCACCGACACCGATCACGTGCGCTTCGAGCGCGACGTGATGATGACGGAGTGGCGGCGTACCGGAGACATCTTGGAGTTCTGGATCGAAGCCGACACGTTCATGCGGCACATGGTCAGGAGTCTCGTGGGGACCATGCTCGCTGCGGCTTCGGGCCGCCTCTCCGTCAGCGACTTCACCCGGCTTCTGGAGGGCGCGCCGCGCAGCGCCGCCGGCCAGACGGCGTCGCCGCATGGCCTCTATCTCGCGTCGGTCCGCTACCGACCGCCGTCAGACTGGATGCGAAGCCCGCGACTAACATCTTGATCATCTGAAAGTCCTCCTGACAAACGACGACGGGATCCAGGCTGCGGGCCTGAACGCGGTCCGCCGCGCGCTGCGCGACGTGGACGGCGTCGACCTGGCGGTAATCGCTCCCGGCTCGAACCGCTCGGCGAGCGCGAGGAGCATCACCACCCGC
Source organism: uncultured Solirubrobacterales bacterium (assembly GCA_963774075.1). Taxonomy (GTDB): domain Bacteria; phylum Actinomycetota; class Thermoleophilia; order Solirubrobacterales; family JBBDJG01; genus JBBQNR01. The sequence continues at coordinate 145,581 of CAVZDP010000001.1, forward strand.
ACTCCGCTCTGGGTCGAGGAGGTCGACTTCGCCGACGGCAGCACGGGCTTCGCTACCGACGGCACGCCCGTGGACTGCGTCCGCTTCGCATCGCTCGGGCTGATCGAATCCCAGCCAGACTTGATCGTGTCCGGCATCAACCACGGGGCGAACCTGGGCGACGACATCACGTACTCGGGCACGGTCGCGGCGGCGCTCGAGGGAGTGGTGCTGGGCATCCCCGCGATCGCCGTCTCCCAGCAGTCGATGAAGCGCGAGATGGACTTCCGCCTGGGCCGGGAGTTCGACTTCGGACTCGCAGCCTCGTTCACCGCGCGGTTGGTGCAGCTGCTCCAGGAGCAGCCTCTGTCGCGGGGGACGCTCGTCAATGTCAACTTTCCCGCGGTGCCTTTCGACGAGCTCGTCGGAGCGGAGGTGACGCGGCTGGGCAAGCGGATCTATCGCGACAGGCTCGAGCTCCAGGAAGAGGATGAGAGCGGGGAACGGCGCCGGCGCCTGTACCGGATCTACGGAGACGACCCTTCCTATCACCACGAGGAGGGCACCGACTTCGCGGCGATCGGGGACGGGAAGGTCTCGGTGACTCCGCTCCACTTCGACCTGATGGCCGTCGGTCAGATGGACGAGCTGCGCGGGTGGGATCTCTCGGCGCTGATCGCTCCACCCGCCGACGAGCGCATGGCCGAAGAGGTGGGGCCGAGCTGAGCGTCACACAGTGATGGCGAAGGCGAAGGCGAAAGCGAAGCCGAAGGGGAGCGGGCGGGCCAGGGGTAAGGCTCCGGCGGCCCGCGCAGCCGAGCTGCGGCGGGAGCTCGAACAACACAACCACCGCTACTACGTGCTCGATGATCCGGTGATCTCGGATCCCGACTATGACGCGCTCCTGCGCGAGCTGGTCGAACTGGAGCGCGCATATCCGGAGTTGCAGTCGAGCGACTCGCCGACCCAGCGGGTCGGTGGGGCGCCGCTGGCGAAGTTCGGCCAGGTTCGCCACCTGCAGCCGATGCTGTCGCTTGCCAACGCTCGCGACGAGGGCGAGCTGCAGGGCTGGGAGCAGCGCGTTCGCAACTTGCTCGCCCGCCAGGGCGTGAGCGAGCCGCAGATCGAATACGTGACCGAGCCCAAGGTCGACGGCCTCGCCGTCTCCCTGGTGTACGAGGACGGAGTGCTCGCGCGAGGGGCGACCCGCGGCGACGGCGAGATCGGTGAGGACGTGACCCAGAACCTGCGAACGATTGGAGCCATCCCCCTTTGGATCGGGAAGGCCGGCGACGTTCCGCCGCTCGTAGAGGTGCGAGGCGAGGTCCTCCTCCCGCTGGCAGACTTCGCCCGCTTGAACGAGGAGCGTGCCGCTCAGGGGCAGCCGACGTTCGCGAACCCCCGCAACTCCGCCGCGGGCTCCATACGGCAGCTCGACCCTGCCGTGGCGCGCTCGCGCCCGCTCTCGATCCGCGTCTATGGCATCGGTGCCTCCGAGGGGCTCGGCCACCGCAGTCACTTCGAGTCGATTCAGTGGCTGCGCCAGCATGGCTTCAAGGTCAATCACGATGTCGAGCTGCACTCCGACATCACGTCCGTGACCGAGGCGTGCCGGGCGTGGGAGCAGCGCCGCGACGGCCTCGACTACGAGATCGACGGCGTCGTCGTGAAGATCAACGACTACGAGATCCAGGAAGCGCTGGGGACGGTGGGGAGGGAGCCGCGGTGGGCGATCGCCTTCAAGTTCGCTCCCACCACCGCGGTCACGAAGCTGCGCAAGATCGAGGTCAACGTCGGGCGCACGGGCAACATCATCCCGTTCGCGATCCTCGAGCCGGTCGAGGTGGGTGGCGTAACCGTCAGCAGGGCGACGCTCCACAACGAGGAGGATCTGGCGCGCAAGGACATCCGCGAGGGCGACGAGGTGGTGATCATGCGCGCAGGCGAGGTGATCCCGCAGGTCGTATCGCCCGTGACCCAGCGCCGCAGTGGTAAGGAGCGAAAGTACCGGCCGCCCAAGAGCTGCCCGGCCTGCGGCACGCGCACCGTCAAGCCGGAGGGGGAGATTTGGACCCGATGCCCGAACCGCTACGACTGCCCCGGCCAGATCGTCCAGGCCCTCAAGCACTTCACCTCGCGCGGAGCGATGGACATCGAGGGCTTCGGAGAGAAGCTCGTATACCGCTTCTACGAAGACGGCCTCGTGCGCTCGCTGCCGGACATCTACCGCCTGACGATCGAGCGCCTAGAGCCGCTCGAGGGATTCCAGCGCAAATCCGCCGAGAACCTGGTCAACGCCATCGACAGATCCAGGAGCCAGCCGTTCAACCGCGTGCTCTACGCGCTCGGGATCCCGGGCATCGGTTTCGTGAACGCCCGCGCGCTCGCGGCGCACTTCGGCGCCATGGAGCGGCTGATCGAGGCGACGCCGGAGGAGATCGAGGAGGTGGAGGGAATCGGCCCCGTGCTCGCCGCGATCATCGGCGAGACGCTTGCCGAGCCGCGCAACCGCGACTTGGTGGCGGAGCTTCGCGAGCTCGGGCTCCAGATGGAGCAGGAGCAACCCGTGGCCCCGGAGGAGCTGCCGCTGGCGAAGAAGACATTCGTGCTCACCGGCACGTTCGAGGGCATGTCGCGAGAGCAGGCCACCGAGCGGATCGAGCAGCTCGGCGGCAAGGTGACCGGGTCGGTGTCGAATCGCACCGACTTCGTCGTGACCGGCGACAGCCCGGGGTCGAAGCTCGAGCGGGCGAAGGAGCTCGGCAGGCCGGTCATCGACGAGTCCGAGCTCGAGCGACTGCTCGCCACGAGCGGCTAGGCTCTGCACACATGAAGCCGCACTAGGAGTTGCCCGGGAACTGACTTCGAGTTCCCTTATCCGGACGGACAGTTCGACTTCGCGCTCGTAAACTCGGTGTTCACGCACATGCTTCCCGACGACGCCGAGCGCTACCTGGCCGAGATTCGCCGCGTGCTCAAGCCGGGCGGAAGGTTCGTCGCGAGCTACTTCCTCCTGAACTCGGAATCGCTGTCGCTAGTGGCGGGGGACCGGGACAAGCGCAAAGACCCGGCGTGGAACGCCCAGGACGCTCGCTTCGACGAGGACCTGGGCGGCTACCGGGTCGGCAACCGAAAGTCACCCGAGGCGGTCGTCGCCTACGACGAGCCGATGGTGCTCGACTTCTACGAGGACCTCGGCCTTGCCGTCGAGGAGCCGATCCACTAGGGGCGCTGGTGCGGCCGTGACGCCGACGTCCCCGGCTGGCAGGACCTGATACTCGCTTATCGCTGACGGGTTTACATCGAGCCGGCTTCGCCGGACACCTAAAGTCCAGTCTCGTCACCTTCGCCACGGCCGCCGGAGTAGCCGGCGATCGTCGTCGCGATCCGATCCTGGACCGACCGCGCCCGTGCCACGTTGACGCCGTTCATCAGCAGGGCGAACGCGATCCGCTCGCGGTCGCGCGACCAGCAGTAGCCGGCGAGCGCGCTGACGCCGATCAGCGTGCCCGTCTTCCCCCGGCAGCGACCGTCCGCGGTGGTGCCGCGCATGCGCTTGCGAAGCGTCCCACTCTTGCCGGCGAGGGGGAGAGAGCGGTAGAAGGAGCGGAACCACGGTTTCGCCGGCGCCTCCGTCAACAGGCGTCCAACGGCCGCCGGCGAGACGACGTTGCCGCGCGAGAGCCCCGACCCGTCGAGCACCGTGGCGCCCGCACCCATGTCGTCCTGGAAGCGACGAACGACCGCCGCGCCGGAGAGAGTCGAGCCGCGCCCCGAGAAGCGGGCGCCCAGGCCCTTGAGAAGGATCTCGGCGAAATAGTTGTCTGACACCTGGTTCGTGTGGCGTACGAGCCCCGCCATTTCAGGCGACTCGACGGCGGCGAGCTCCGACGCCGTCTCTGGCGCGCGCCCGGTGCGAGCTCCGTGGGGCACCTCGACGCCGCGAGCGCGAAGCGCGGCTCGGAAGCGGTCCGCCACGAACCTGGGCGGATCGGCCTGAAAGCCGCGCCCGTATCCGAGCGCGCTGCCGTGCCCGAAGGCAAGCGCGGAGAGCGGCCCGACGTACGACGAGACTCTGAAGCCGCCGGCCGGCAGGCCGCGCCGGCTGTCGAAGAACGTCTCGTCTCCGTACACGCGGCCGGTCACGCTGCGCACTCCGGCGGCACGCACCTCCGATGCCAGCCTCGTCAGGCCGGTGCGCCCGAAGGAGGGGTCCCCGAACCCCTGCACGTAGAGGTCGCCGGCAAGCGTGCCGCTCTCGGTGAGTAGCCCGTCGGTACTCGCCACAGTTTCGACCCGAAATTCGGCCCCCATGCGTTCGAGGGCCGTGGCGGTGGTGAAGAGCTTCTGCACGGACGCCGGGGTGCGCCTGGTCTTGGAGCGAAGCGAAAAGAGCCTCTTGCCGCTCTCGGCTTCGGCCACCCAAGCGCCCGAGCCGGGCCCCGCCGCCCGCATCTGCGCCAGCAGCCGAGCGGCCAGCCGTTGCTCCGGGGGCGTCGCGGCCGAGGCCGGCTCTGAGGCGCCGAGTAGGCCCGCGAGCGCCGCGGTAAGGAGCAGTAAGGCGATCATCCCTCTCTTCAACGCGGCGACGGCCGCCTGGGTGCGGTTTGCAACCCCAAGCCGCTCGAGCACGCTCGAGACGTGAGAGCGCGCGGTTCGTGGGGAGATGCCGAGGCGACGAGCGATCTCGGCATTGTCCAGGCCGTCGGCGAGCAGGCGCAGCACCTGGCGCTGGCGCGGGGTCAGCTCGACCGGGTCGCCCACCGGTCCGGCGGCGGCCCGGCGAATGGCGAGCGAGAGCTCTCCGAGCCCCGCGTTCTTGCGCAGGACGCCGCGGGCTCCGACAGCGGTGGCATTGGCGACGTCCTCGGGCCGCACCACCTCCATGAAGACGATCACCGGCGGGCCGAGCGAGCAGAACGCATCGAGCTCCGACGGAAGCGGCGACTCGACGAACAGCATGTCGACGTCGCTTGCTGCTGCGGCCATTGCCGACCCCTCGAGGACGTACGCGTCGGCTCCCCGGCTCGCCAGCAGGTCCGCGAGCGCGCGAACGTAGAGCTCGTGCCGCCCCCAGACGCCGGCAACGAGGCCTCCCCACCCAATCTGGGTGGGATCTCGGGATGACACCTCTGCTCGGCGAACCTCCTGCTCGTACCGGTTAGGCGATCGGAGTCAGGCCGATGACCTTCATGCGCCGTGTGAGCGCCTGCATGGCGAAGGCGCGGGTGTCCTCCAGGGAGACGCCGAAGAGCTCGAAGGTGTCCTGTTCCTCCGCCCACGGCGGGGCCAGCACCTTGTCGGCGACGGGAAGCGATTCCTCCATCGCGCGCTGGATCGCCTTCGCGTACTTGGAGTCGTTCCTGACCATTTCGCGCAGGAACCTGGCGCCGAACGCGACGTGGCGATGCTCGTCGCGTGCGATCAAGCTGAAGCCCTGCACGAAGCCGGGTAGCGTTCCCTCGCGCTCGTTGTACTCGATGATGAAGTGCTGGCCGGTGAGGGCGAGCATGCCCTCGATGACCATGTGGTAGAGCGTCACGGCCTCCACGAGTGTCTCGAGATCGCTCGGGTCCTCGCCCAGCTTGCGCGTTCGCGAGCCGAGCATGTCGTGGAAGAGGGTGTTGAAGGCGGGGTTCAGGTGCTTGCTCGTCTCCGCGAGACGCGCATGGAGCGAGTCGGACTCGAGCACGCCGACCTGCGCGTAGAAGCGGTCGAAGAAGCGCACGTGGCGGGCCTCGTCCGCGATCTGCGTGGAGAGGAAGATCTTCATCTCCTCGGTCGGGCACGCCTTTACCATCGGCCCAAGCTCGTCGGTGACCTCGAGCTCGCCGACGAAGAACGACGACAGGCCGTACATGCGCTGGTAGCGCTCGTCGTCGGGGAAACCCCACCAGTCCTCGCGGTCCTGGGAGAAGTCCAGGTCCTGCGTGCGCCAATGCTGGCGCTCCCACAGCTCGTAGAGCTCCCGGTAGCTCAGGAGCTGGATCTCGCCGCGGTCCGCTCCCTCCTGAAGGGCAGGGTCCGAGGTTTCCTGGAAGAACTGGTTCTCCTCGACCCGCGTGCTGGGCGTGCTCACGATCCTCTCCTCTCTCGACCGCTGGTCAGCGTACCGCCCCGGAGCGCCCGCCGTAGGTCGAACGAAGGTCTACCCGCTCTCGTGCGGATTGGCGCAAACTGTGCGTTCCCCCGCTGGAGGGTGAGGTAAGCTAGCCGGGATGGGCGAGGTCGTCGAGCTAGAGGCCACTCCCAAGGACGGGGCCGGGCCCAGGCTCAAGACGACGCAGAAGTCCGCCAGGGCCCGCAGGCGCCGCTCCAAGACGGCCCTGGTCCTCGGCGGCGGAGGCTTCACGGGCGGGGTCTACGAGATTGGCGCGCTGCGCGCGCTCGACCTCCTGACCGTCAACCGCACGGTCAACGACTTCGACATCTACATCGGGACCAGCGCCGGGTCGTTCGTCGCGAGCCTGGTGGCGAGCGGGATCACCCCCGAGGAGATGTCCCGGGTCGTCAACAACCAGGTTCCGACGCCCTTCCGTGACGTCGACCTCGGGACGCTGCTGCGGCCAAACTACGGCGACTTCGCCGCCCGCGCCGCGCTCATGCCACTGCGCCTGGCGGGGCTCACGCGCAGCATCGTCGGCCGCTGGCGCGAGGTCTCGCTGATGGACGTGCTGACCGGCCTGGCCGAGGCTCTTCCCCCCGGCCTCTACACCGGCTCCGGCGTCGAGCGCTACATCAGGGAGATCCTCGAGGACGCCGACCTCACGAACGACTTCCGGATGCTCGAGCCCGAGCTCTACCTGACCGCCACCGACCTCGATACGTGCGAGCGCGTCGTGTTCGGCGCCGCAGGCTGGGACGACGTGCCGATATCCAAGGCGGTTTCCGCCTCGACCGCGCTGCCGATGGTGTACCGGCCGGTCGACATCAAGGGCCGCCAGCTCGTCGACGGCGGCATCCGGTCGACGACCAACGTCGACATCGCGGTGGAGCGGGGAGCGAAGTTCATCATCGTGGTCAACCCGCTCGTCCCTTACGTGAACGACTTTCAGAAGCGGATCCCGACGATCTTCGGCAGCCGGGTGCGCCGGGTGTCCGACATGGGCTACCCGCAGGTCGGCTATCAGGCGTTCAAGCTGCTGGCACACGCGCGCCTGCACGAGCACGTCAAGCGGTGGAGCGAGCGCTATCCCGGGGTCGACATCATTCTGATCGAGCCCGACCCGAACGACGAGCTGATGTTCGGGACCAGCATCATGAACTACTCCTCACGGCTGGAGATCGCGCGCCACGGCTTCGAGTCCGTGACGATCAAGCTGGCGCAGGACTACCACCGCTACAAACGGATCTGCGAGAAGCACGGGATAGAGATCTCCGCGCGCCGGGTGAGGAAGATTCTCACCCAGGCCGAGGAGCAGCGCGAGAAGCAGACCGCATGGCGGCGCATCCTCGAGCAGACCACCGGCGCGCTGCTGCGCCAGTCTGAGCGTTCCGCCGGCTCCGAGCCCGACCCCGCTTCAGACCGCTCGGCCTAGGGCACCTTTTCGGAATACATTGCGTCGAAGACGGGCGCGTACTTCTCGTAGACGATGTTCCGCTTCACCTTGAGGGTCGGCGTCAGCTCGCCGGTCTCCTGGGTCAGGTCGTGCGGGAGGATCGTGAACTTCTTGACCTGCTCGACCTTGGCGAACTTGACGTTCAAGTCATCGAGCGCCTTCTGGACGATCGCCTCGACCTCCGGATGCTTCGACAGCTCCGCGACGTCGGTCGTGCCGAGGTTGTGGTCCTTGGCGTAGGCGGCAATCTCCTCGGGGTCGAGGGTCACGATCGCGGTCAGATATGGGCGGCGGTCTCCGTAGACGACCGCCTGCGAGATGTACTGGTTCTGCTTCAGCCCGTTCTCGAGGTTCGCCGGCGTGATGTTCTTGCCCCCCGCCGTGATGATGATGTCCTTCTTGCGGCCGGTGATGTAGAGGAACCCATCCTCGTCGAGGCGGCCGAGGTCGCCGGTGTGCAGCCAGCCATCGACGATCGTCTCACTGGTGGCCTGCTCGTTCTTGTAGTAGCCGCGGAAGATGTTCGGGCCCTTGATCAGGACCTCGCCATCCGCGGCGATCTTGATCTCCACGTCCGGAAACGCCTTTCCGACGGACCCGAACTTGAAGTCGTCGATGCGGTTGATCGTCGCGGCGGTCGAGGTCTCCGTCATGCCATAACCCTCGAGCACCAGGACGCCGCAGGCCCAGAAGAACTCGAGGATTTCCTGAGAGATAGGGGCAGCCCCGGTCACGCACTGCTTGATGTTGCCGCCGAACAGGTTGCGGATGTTCGAGAGCACGTTCTTGTCGGCCCATTCGAACTGCTTCCTCAGCAGCCAGCCTGGCTCCTTGCCCTGGCGCTCGAGCTCCCGCACCCTGCGGCCGACCCGTACCGCCCAGTTGAAGATGGCCTTCTTGACCGTTCCCGACTTGTCGACGCTGCCGATGGCGGTCGCGTAGATCTTCTCGAAGATACGCGGCACGCTCGGGAAGTAAGTGGGCTTCACCTCCACGAGGTTGGAGATGATCTTCTGCGGGTCCTTCTCCCAGTATGCGATGGTGGCTCCGACGTCGATCGCACCGAGCTGGATCAATCGAGCGAAAGCGTGCGCCAGCGGGAGGAAGAGGTAGCCGACCTCGCGCTCGACGAGAACGTCCTCGTTCTCGACCATGTCGAGCATCGAACGCCAGTTGGCGTGGTCGATGACGCAGCCCTTGGGCGGCCCCGTGGTGCCGGAGGTGTAGATGTAGGTCGCGATGTCGGCAGGCTCGACGGTGGCGATGCGGGCGCCAAAGTCGCTATCGGAGCGGGCACGGCCGCGCTGGCGAACCGAGTCCATCGAGATCACGTCGGGTCCGTCGATCGGCTCGATCGAGATCACGTGCTCGAGCGTGGGAAGCCGGTCGCGAACCTTGCGGACCTTCTCGAGCTGCTCGAGATCCTCGACGATCACGGCCTTGGAATCGGAGTGGTGCAGGACGTACTCGCACTCCTCCGGCGAATTCGTCTGGTAGATCGGCACGACCGTGCCGCCGGCGCAGAGGATCGCGAAGTCCGAGTAGGTCCACTCGGGCCGGGTGTTGGAGAGGATGCCGACCTTGTCGTGGCGCTCGATGCCCAGATCCTGCAGCCCGAGCGACAGCTCCTTGACCGTTGCCCCAAGCTCCGGATAGGAGAGGTCCACCCAGTTGCCGCTCGCGTCCTTGAACCGCAGCGCGGTGAGCTCGGCGTGCTTTTGGACCGCGAGCGGGATCAGGTCCGCCAGCGTCCTCGAACCGGTAGCCGCGGCAGCGGCGGTGACGGCCTGAGCCTCCATCGATTCTCCTCCTCTGTTTCCTCGGTAGGGCGCCCTCACGGACGCAGGCGGATTCTAGCCGAGGGGTATCCCTGTACCCGCGGAACGCATGGCCATCGAGCGGCGGTAACCGCCGGTGGAGGGGCCGCACCGCGGCCCCGGCTTCGTTTCGCTGTCAGGCCGCTAAGCCTTGGCGGCTTGAGCGGGGGGCTGGGCCTGAACCTGCTTGATGGAGGCCAGGAACAGCGTCTTGTCGATCCTACCCTGGAAGATCGGTACGCCCATCTCCATGCATTTCGAGATCACCTCGCGTCGGCCCATCCCTGCCTCGCGTGCCAGCTCAGTGGGCGTCAGGTGGTTCGCCAATGCCTATCTCCCTTCTGGTCGCAGCGTATACAGGGCTTATACCGGCTTTGACAGACGTGTCAACCGAAAGCCCTGCTCAATTACGTACTTTTTACGCACGATGTACGCTCCGGCCCCATGAAGGCCCCCGCCGGCGACACCTTCCTCGAGTCGCTCATGGACACGAGCCTCTACAGCATGGGGGCCTACTTCTCCGATGAGCACCCGGAGCTCGTGGACGAGGTGATCGAGCAGAGCGTGGCGATCGAGGAGCGGGGCATCCGCGACTATGCGGACGCCAACGGCCTCAGCCCCCAGGAGTGCTTCGAGACCCTGATGACGGGGCTGGCCGTCCGCTACTACAAGGCCGTCGCCAGCTAGCCTCCCTTCGGACCCCAGGGGCTCTGCGATAATCCGGCCCGTCTGACCGGCTCTGCCGGGCTATTCGTCGGGGCGTGGCGCAGTCTGGTAGCGCGCACCGTTCGGGTCGGTGAGGTCCCCGGTTCAAATCCGGGCGCCCCGATATATGTCAGAGGCGGCGTAGCCGGCAGAGCCGGCGCAGCCGACTCACATGACTGAGGTGCCCGGCGTCAGCCGGCTGGATATTCAGTCAGAGGCGGCGTAGCCGGCAGAGCCGGCGCAGCCGACTCACATGACTGAGGTGCCCGGCGTCAGCCGGCTGGATATTCAGTCAGAGGCGGCGTAGCCGGCAGAGCCGGCGCAGCCGACTCACATGACTGAGGTGCCCGGCGTCAGCCGGCTGGATATTCAGTCAGAGGCGGCGTAGCTGGCTAGATATTCGGACAGGCGGCCGCCTCAAGCGCCGAAGAATCCGCCCAGCAGCCGGCCCACCTCGTCGGGGCGCTCCTCCTGCAGGAAATGGCCGCAGTCGGGAAGCGCGGTCACCTCGGCGGACCGGACGTCGTCGGCCACCCGTCGCATCGTCTTCTCGACGTCGGGAAGGATGCGGTCGCGCTGCCCGTAGACGATCCGCACGGGTACGCGAACCGAGGGCATCCAGGCGCCGATCTCGCGAAACCCACCGGGGTGGAGCCTCGAGCCGGCCTTGATCAGGGCGCGGCGGTCCGCCTCCGTCTGGAAGGGCTCCTGGACGCCGCGAAAGACCTCCTCCGTCAACCGGCTCGGATCGGCGACCCCGATCCGCATCGCTCTCCTGAGGCCGCGCGGGTTCACCATCAGCCGCCGGACGCCGGGCGTGCGACAGGCGATGACGAAGAGCCATGCGGCCCAGGAGAGCTGCGGGTAGACGAGCGTGTTCAACAGCGCCAGCTTGCGCAGCCGCTCGGGGTGCTGGCTTGCCCAGTACAGGCCGATCGGGCCGCCGAGGTCGTGGACGGCCAGGCCGGTTCCATCAACGCCGACGGCGTCGAGGAAGCCGTCGAGCGTGCGCGTGAAGAAGCGGAAGCTGTAAGAGGCGTCGAGCGGCTTGTCGGAGCGGCCGAATCCCGGCAGGTCGAGAGCCAGGACGCGGTTTCGCTCGGCGACCGCTCCGATCACGTTGCGCCACAGGAAGGACGAGGTCGGCCATCCGTGCAGGAGCAGCACGGGATCTCCAGACCCCTGCTCCAGGTAGTGCAGCCGCAGGCCATCGACCTCGACGTGCTTGCTCACGGCGGGCACGGCCCAACCCTATCTCTCGCGGCTGTCAGGCCGGCACTTCGGCGCTGCTTTGGGCCATCGTGCGCATGCCCGTGAAGAACACCGCCAGCATCGACCCGTAGAGGTCCTCGCTGACGGCGTCCGGCTCGAGCAGGCTCTCCAGCGCGATGCCGTTCGCCATCGCGAACGTCATCAGCGCCACCTGGTCCAGGGGCACAGGCGGCTCGAGCCCCAGCTCCTCGCATCTCCGCTCGAGTATCTGCGTGATGCGATCACGAAGCGCGCGATAGCGCGTCACGAGCTCCTCGCGGAACTCCTCGTTGCGGGCTGCATAGGCGGCGAACTCGAAGAAGAGCCGCTGCCATTCGGAGTCGGCGCGAAGGAAGCGAACGAAGTCCTCGCCGGCCTGGCGTGCCTGCGCCTCCGGCGACTCACCGCTCGCGACCGCGCTGTCGATCTCCCGCAAGCGGGCGGCGAAGCGCTCGTCGAGCATCGCCAGGAAGAGCTCCTCCTTGCTCTTGAAGTTCGCATAGAACGCGCCCTTGGTGAAGCCCGCGTCCTCGGCGACCTCGTCTATCGAGGCGTTCTGGAGCCCGCGGCGGGCGAAGATCTTCGCAGCGGACTTCATCAGGCAGGAGCGGGTGTGCGCCTGCTGCTCCTTCCGCGTCAGCCTGCGCGGCATCAGGCCGCGACCTCCATGCCTTCGTGCGCGGCCGGGGCGGCTCGCGGAACCCCACGCCTGCGCTCGACGACCACGACCTCCGCGCCCCGGCTGGGGGTGAGCGTGATCGCGCGGCGCACGACACGCTCCGGGGCCGGGTGGGCGGCGCGCAGACTCACCTCGCTCACCACCGCGGAAAGCACCGTCTTCAGCTCGAACAGGGCGAAGCTCGCACCGAGGCAGCGGCGCACACCGCCTCCAAAGGGGATCCAAGTGTAGGTGCCCGGCGTCGAGTCCACAAAGCGCTCGGGAAGGAAGCGCTCCGGCTCCGAGTAGACGTCGGGCCGCCGGTGGACCAGGTAGATGCAGGGCGCGACGCGCGCCCCGGCCGGCAGCAGGTGGCCGGCGATCTCCAGCGGCTCGGTCAGGCGCCGCAGCACGATGGGCAGCACGGGCCGCAGGCGCAGCGTCTCCTTGACGACCGCATCGGCGTACGTGCTCTCGCTCTCGCGCGCCTCCTCGGTGAGGCGCTCGAGCTTGTCCGGGTGTCGCACGAGCCGCTCGATCGCCCAGGCGAGCGAGGTCGCCGTCGTCTCGTGGCCCGCCAGCAGCAGCGTCATCAGCTCGTCGCGAAGCTCTCCGTCGCTCATCGGGCTGCCGTCCTCGTGGCGAGCCTGTATGAGGAGCGAAAGGACGTCGTCGCGCTCGGTGACGGTGGGATCGTCGCGGCGGCGCCTGATCTCCTCCAGCAGCATCGCGTCCAGGGGGTCGAGCGCGCGTCGAAACGGCCTCAGTGAACGCACCCGCTGCGGCCCGAGGACGGCCACCGTGAGCATCCGGCGCGGATCCGCCGTCCAGTCCAGGGCGGTCTTGATCAAGGCCCGCAGCCGGTCGAGCCGGTCGGCCTCGCGCACGCCGAAGACGGCACGCATGATCACCTCGAGCGTGACGGCCTGCATGCGCGGCCACAGTCGCAGGGGCTCGCCGGCCGGCCAGCCCGACACCTCTCGCTCGGCGATCGAGCGCATCAGGTCGCCGTAGCGCTCCATGCGCTCGCCGTGAAACGAGGGCAGCATCAGCTTGCGCTGCGCCATGTGCTGCTCGTCGTCGAGCAGCAGCACGGAACTCGGCCCAACGATCGGCAGCAGCACCGCGTTCGCCTCTCCGGCGTGCAACACGTGCGGATCACCCGTGAACACCTGCTTCACCGCATCCGGATGACATAGGAACACCCACGTGCCCTCATGGGCGATCCGGAGTGAGAAGACGTCGCCGTAGCGCGCCCGGCAACGCTCCATCAAGGGCAGCGGTCGCGTCATCCACTGCACGGTCTGAACGGCGCGAGGCTGGGGGGGACCGGGCGGCAGTGCGGCCGCGCGCCCGGCCGTCACGATCGCGCTCCCGAGAAGCTCTCGAACAAGCGCAGCGAAAGGAGGCGCCCCGCCGCAAAGCTGCACCCGCGCTCGTAGGCGAGGCGAGCCGAGACCGGCTCGGTCACGTTCTTCAGCCAATGGAGCTCCGCATCGGCCAGCTCGACCGAGTGAAGACGACCCGCCGCCTTGTGCGTGGACTCGCTCACGAGCACCTGACCGCCGGCGGCCGCGGAGCACAGTCGCGCGGCGACGTTGACGGTGGCTCCGTACCAGTCCCCACTGCGCTCGACCGCGGGGCCCGTGTGCATGCCGACCCTGACGGGCGGCAGCCCCGGCACGGCGTCCAGCTCGTTGACGATGCCCAGCCCGAGCTTGATCGCGAGGGTGGGGTCCTGGCAGCGCAGCATCATCGCGTCGCCGATCGTCTTCACCTCATGGGCCTCGTGAGCGGGAAGGAGGCCGCGCACGCGTAGATAGAAGTCGTGCGCCACCTCGGCTGCCCGATCGTCGCCGTTGGCCTCCGTGAGGGCGGTGAAGCCGACCAGGTCGGTGAACAGGAACGTCTGTCGGGTGCCTGGCGGCATCGGATCTCCTCGGGTCGGCGAGGGCAAATCAGATACCGGATAGTACGCGAATACCGGGAGGTATGCAAGCTGCCCATAGGATCCTTCCGCGGTGGCGGAGCAGGTCCTGATCCCAAAGCGCTTCAACGGTCCCCCGAGCACCGGTCACGGCGGCTATTCGTGCGCGATGGCGGCGCAGTTCCTGGAGGGGCCGGCCGAGGCCACGCTGCGCGCCCCGCCGCCGCTCGATACTCCCCTCGCGGTGGAGCGGGACGGCGAGGAGGTGCGCCTTCTCGAAGGGCCGACGATGGTCGCCGGTGCGCGCTCGGCCCCATCCGGCCTCGGGCTCGACGGCGCGGTGCCGGAGCCGGTCTCGCTCGAGGCGGCTCGGGTCGCGACGGCCCGCTCGCCGCTGCTCGACCACCACCCATTCGACACCTGCTTCGTCTGCGGCACCGGGCGCGCCGAAGGCGACGGCATGCGCCTGTTTCCGGGGCCGGTCGAAGGCCGCGAGGTCTTCGCGGCGCCGTGGCGCCCGCACGGCTCCCTCGCCGGCGAGGACGGCCGCGTGCGCTTCGAGTTCGTGTGGTCGGCGCTCGACTGCCCGGGGGGTAACGCCGCATGGATGGTGGGCGACGTCGGCATCGCGGTGCTCGCCCGGATGGGGGCGAGCATGCTCGCGCCCGTGGACGCCGGCGATGACCACGTGGCCATCGGTTGGGTCGTCGGCCGCGATGGGAGAAAGCTCACGGTCGGCTCGGCGATCCACACCGCAGACGGTCGTCTTTGCGCCCTCTCGCGCGCGCTCTGGATCGAGCTGACAGAAGACCAGATCGCCGCGCTCGGCACGACAGAGCCGACGAGCCCTGAAGGCTAGGATAGGCGCCCGCGGCGAGAGCCTTCCCTAAACGAGCACGAGGAGCAATTCAATGGCATACACGGTTCCCGACCTGCCCTACGCGTACGACGCGCTCGAGCCTCACATCGACGACGCAACGATGCGCCTACACCACGACAAGCACCACCAGGCCTACGTGGACAAGGCGAATGCGGCGCTGGAGGGAACCGAGTGGGTGGACAAGCCGGTGGAGGACGTGCTGCGCAATCTCGACAAGCTCGGCGACAAGGCGACGGCAGTGCGGAACAACGGCGGGGGCCACTACAACCACTCGCTGTTCTGGGAGTGGATGAGCCCCGACGGCGGCGGTGAGCCCGATGGCGACCTCGCGGCCGCGATCGAGTCGGCCTTCGGGTCGTTCTCGAGCTTCCAGGAGGAGCTCAAGACCGCGGGAATCAACCGCTTCGGCTCTGGCTGGTCGTGGCTCGTCCACGACGGCAGCGGGCTCGCGGTCGTGTCGTCGGCGAACCAGGACAACCCGATCTCCGACGGCCAGACGCCGCTGCTCGGCGTCGACGTCTGGGAGCACGCCTACTACCTCAAGTACCAGAACCGGCGCCCGGACTACATCGACGCCTGGTGGAACGTCGTCAACTGGCCCAAGGTCGCCGAGCGCTTCTCGGCCGCCTCGTAGGACCGTCTAACACCCCAGCTAGCGCGAGCGACTCTGGCGCTGGGCGAACTGCGCGATCAGGGCGGCGGTCCGCGCGGGCTCTTCGACGTGCGGGCTGTGCCCGGTCTCAGGTAGCGAGACGATTGTCGCCCCCGCAACGCGCTTGAAGTCGCCGGACGAGTCGGGGTCGACGATCTCGTCCTCGGCCCCGTAGATCACGAGCAGGGGCTTGCCGGCCGCGGCGAGACGATCGACTGAGGGCCGCTCGTCCTGGAAATCCGATGCTCCGTCGTGCGAGCCGTCGTAGGAGCTGTAGGTCATGCGCCGGAAGTCCTCGACGAACTGGGCCGGGATGTCGGGGTCGCCGTGGAAAGCGTCCTTGAGGTTGTCCTCCACGACGCTGTCCGGGACGACGCGCCGAATGGCCTGCCCGAGCACCGGCACGAACCCGAGTCGCGCGAGGAAGGGAAGCTCGCCCGACTCGCCGTCGGGCGGGCTCGCGACCATCACGACGCCGCCCACGAGGGACGGGTCGATCTCGGTCAAGGCGGTCGCGACGCCGCCGCCCATCGAGTGCCCGGCAAGGATGGCCCGGCGCACTCCGAGCTCGTCCAGCGCCTGCTGGACGAGCCGCGCCTGGTTCTCCATCGAGTAGCCATCTCTGGGCTTGGCCGAGCCTCCGTGGCCGAGAGAGTCGACTCGCACGACGTGCAGGTCGCGGGCGAGCCGCTTGGTCGCCTCCGTCCACCAGTGCATCGAAGTCGCGAACCCGTGCAGCAGGACGACCGTCGGGGCGTCGGCCGGGCCGTCTTCTCGTATCTGGATGTTGCCGCCCGAAAGGTCGAGCACGCGGCCGATGTCCGCCTCGGCGTCCTTCGTCTCCCGGTTGGTGACGATCGTGTTGACCGCCAGCAACACCGCAAGGGCCACCAGCGCCGCGAGCAGTAGTCGCCTCATCGCGCGAACGCTATCGCGGGAAGCGCAGCGCCGCCTGCTCGCGCTCGACGCCGCATGCGTTCGCCATGAACGAGACCAGGTGGTAGAAGGCGGCGACGGCAATCAGCTCTACGAGCCGAGGCTCGTCGAAGTGCTCAGCGAGGCTCTGCCAGAGCCCATCCGAGACCGTGGCCGTGTCGTGGAGCTCGTCGGCAAGGCGCACCAGCAGCGACTGCCGCTCGGACCAGGCCTCGTCGTCGGACGACCCGGTCACGGTCGCCTCGAGCTGCTCCTCCGTCAGGCCGAGCGGCCCGGCAAAGACGGCGGCGTGCACGCCCCACTCGTACTCGCAGGCACAGCGCGCGCAGGTGCGGTGAATGACGATCTCACGATCCAGCGGGTCCAGCAGGCCGAAGTTGAGTATGTAGGCGCCGGTGGTGCGGAACCTCTCCAGGATGTGGCGGTTGTGCGCGACGGTCCTGAAAAGCTTCAGCGGCTCGACGCCGGGCGGCATCATCCGCTCGAGCGTTCTGGCGAGCTCCGGCTCGTAAGGCGGCTCGAGCGGCTGGATCCGAGTGGCGGTCGTGGTCATGGCACCCCCTGGTCTATGCTTCGGAAATCGAAGCGATGCTATCACTTCGAAATTCGAAGCACAACGCGGCGCGGTTGTGAGCCCGCCCGTTCCCGGTGGGCCGGTTCGGGGCTCGCGCACCGGTCGCCCGATCATGGCCCTGCTCGACCTGCTCGGGCGCAGGTGGACGCTGAGGGTGTTGTGGGAGCTGCGGGCGCAGCCTCAGACCTTCAGGCAACTACAGGAGCGCTGCGACTCCATGTCGGCGAGCGTGCTGAGTCAGCGGCTCTCGGAGCTTCGGGAGGCGGGCATAGTCGAGCATGGTCCCGACTCGGCCTACGCGCTCAGCCCCGAGGGCCGGAAGCTTCTGGGAGCGCTCGCCGGGCTCGACGCCTGGGCCAAGCGCTGGGCTCAGCGGTAAGGCCCGGTCTTCTGGAAGATGGCCTGGATGTCGGCGAACCCCGGCTTCGGGCGGCCGCCGTCGTCGATCAGGCCCTTCTGGTTGAGCGGCGGCTTGGGGAACGGGTTTCCGCCCACCCAGCCCGGCTTTACACGGAAGTCGCGCAGGTTCCAGATCAGCGCCCCGTTGATGAAGGGGCGCTGCGCGAAGACGTCGAAGTGGTACGCCAGAAACTGGCGCTGGAAGTCATAGGTGCCCTTTTCCGTCGCCGGGCCGGGGCGGCTGGCCTCGGCCCCGACCTCGGTGATGAAGATCGCCTGATTCGGGTAATCGGAGTGAAGTCTGTTCAGGTAGCCGCCAAGCTGCCCGGCATCGGCGATCGTGCCGCGCGGGCCGTTGTACCAGCCGAAGTAGTCGTTGATGCCGAGCACGTCGAGCTCCGTGTAGATCCGCTGCTTCTCGACCGTGGGAAAGCCGGAGGTTGCGACTCCGACGAGACGCGTCGGGTCGAGGCTCTTCGCGGTGCGCTCGGCCTTGCGTATGTACTTGCGAAGCCCCGTCCCCGGCCGGGAGGCGTTCTCGTTCCCGAGGCTCCAAACCATCACCGATGGGTGGTTTCGGTCTCGCAGGATCTCGGTGCGAAGCATCCGCAGAGCCTTCAGGCGCACCTCGGAGTTCGCGAACAGCGAGCTCCTCATGCGGAAGACCGGGATCTCGGACCAGATCAGAACGCCGTTGCGGTCGGCCAGCTCGAGGAAATAGGGATGGAGCGGGTAGTGCGCGCGCGTCATCTTCGCGCCCAGCCGTTTGAGCCAGCCCATCGCCGTACGCATCTGCTTCGGGCCGATCGCCGCGCCGAGAAGCGGGTGGTCCTCGTGGATGGACGCGCCGGGCAGGTTGACCTCGCGGCCGTTCAGCTCGACGCGGCCGAGCCGGTTCACGCGCAGAGTGCGGATTCCCGTGTGCACGCGATAACGCTGCACCTCGCGGCTCCCCTCGTAGAGCCTCAACCGGAGGGTGTAGAGGCGCGGCCTGTCGGGCCACCACAGCCGCGGGTTCCGGATTCGGACCCGGCCCCTGAAGCGGCGAGAGCCGCGGCCCGGCACCCGGTGGCCGATGAAGCGCACCCGCTTGCCGCCGAAGGTCGCAACGATGCGCGCGCGGCGCCCGTGATTGGAGAGGTTGTGGATCGCCGCCTCGACGTTGATCCGAGCCGCGCAGCTGCGGCAGCGCAGTGATGGGCGCGCGTAGACGTTCTGGACGTCGAGATTCGACACGCGCCGCAGGTAGACCTCGCGCAGGATGCCGGTGTAGTTCCACCATCCGCCCTCGAAGGCGCCGGAGCTACGTACGGACAGCGGCGGGATGTCGAATTTCTGGCGGCGGCCGTCCACCCGCACGACGAGACGGTTGACGCCCCGGCGCGCGCCCTTCGCGCGCAGCTCGAAGGGCAGGTAGGCGCCGACGTGGGAGCCGAGCGGGCGGTCGTTCAGCCACACCTTCGCGCGGTAGTTGACCGACTCGAACCTCAAGATCCATTTCGAGTCGCGGCTGCCCTTGGGGAGTCTGAAGTCCTTGCGGAACCACTGGACGCTGCCGAGGTAGCTGTCGTTCGAGAAGTTGCCCGCGTTGACCGCCCGCGGCACCGACGTGGGCGACCAGCCTGAGAGGGATTTCTGGCGCTGGAAGCGAAGGGCGACCCCCTGGTCGGCCGGATCCGGGCGGACCTGCCAGGCTCCCTCCAGCAGAAAGCGCCCGCTCGGCCCGTCGCGGTAGATGCTCTTGGCCTTCGGGGTGGAGGCGGCCTCGGCGGCCGGGGGCACGAGCAGCAGGGCGCAGCAGGCCGCGGTCAGGGCAGAGCGTCTCATGCGGGCGCAAAGTTAACCGCTGCTCAGGTCGAAAGCGCCGTCCTGCGCGCGAGCGAGCCTCATTCGGCAAGCCTGGAGAGCGCCCGCCCGCACCGGCAGGAGTACGCTTGCCGAGCCCTGCGGCTCGCAGGGCAGAGCCGTAATCCCGAGCCAGGAGGACCAATTGACGGAAGTAGTGATCACCTCGGCCGCTCGCACCGCCGTCGGACGCTACGGCGGCAGCCTGAGGGACGTGCCGCCGACGGAGCTGGGCGCGATCGCCACCCGAGAGGCGCTGGAGCGCTCGAGCATCGAGCCCGACCAGGTCGATCAGGTGGTGTTCGGAAACGTCATCCACTCGGCGCCCGAGGACATGTACATGGCGCGGGTGGTGGGCATCAAGGCCGGGATTCCGAAGGAGGTCCCCGCGTTCACCGTGAACCGACTCTGCGGCACCGGCGTCCAGGCGATCGTCTCCGCGGCGCAGACCATCGCCACCGGCGATGGGGACGTGGTGCTGGCCGGAGGAGCGGAATCGATGAGCCGCGGCCCCTACTGGATGCCCGCCGCTCGCTGGGGTGCGCGCATGGGGGACGCCGCGGTCGTGGACCCGGTGGTCGGCGGCCTGACCGATCCGTTCAACGACATCCACATGGGTGTGACGGCCGAGAACCTCGCAGAGTCGCACGGCATAACGCGTGAGGAGCAGGACGAGTTCTCGGTCGAGTCGCACATGCGCGCGCTGCGGGCTCAGGAGGAGGGTCTGTTCGACGACGAGATCGTCCCGGTGGAGCTCAAGTCGAAGAAAGGGACGAGCGAGTTCACGCGCGACGAGCACGTGCGGCCGGACGCTTCGATCGAAGGAATGGCGAAGCTGAAGCCGGTGTTCAAAAAGGACGGCACCGTGACCGCCGGAAACGCCTCGGGGATGAACGACGCGAGCGCCGCGGTGGTGCTGATGTCCGCCGAGCGAGCGGAGCAATTGGGAGCGCCCGTCAGGGCCCGCATCCTCTCGTACTCCTACTGCGGCGTCGACCCGAAGGTGATGGGAATCGGTCCTGTGCCGGCCGTGAGGAAGGCGCTCGAGCGAGCCGGCAAATCGCTCGAGGACGTCGACGTGATCGAGCTGAACGAGGCCTTCGCGGCTCAGTCGCTGGCCGTGATCAAGGATCTGGACCTCGACCGCGAGATCGTTAACCCGAACGGGGGCGCGATCGCCCTCGGACACCCGATCGCTGCGACCGGCGCGGTGATCACGGCGAAGATCCTGAGTGAGATGGAGCGCCGGGACCACAAGCTCGGGCTGGTCACGCTCTGCATCGGCGGCGGCCAGGGCATCGCGATGCTGCTGGGCCGCGACTAGAATCAAGCAACGCTAAGGGAGAGTTAGGAGGAAAGGTTGCCAGTTTTCAAGAACGACCAGGAGGTCTACGACTACATCGGCAAGCTCTTCAAGGACCTTGCCGACGACGAGGAGCTCGGGCCTCGCTTCCGCAAGGCGGACACGATCGTCCAGTACAAGTACACCAATCCCGACTCGCAAATCACGGTCAAGATGAAGGACGGCCAGGATGGGCAGGTGGACTTCGGGCCCACCGAGCTCGATCCGGAGATCGTGATGGCGATGGAGGCCGACACCGCGCACAAGTTCTGGCTCGGGAAGGTGAACGTGACGATGGCGCTCGCCCGCGGCCAGATGAAGGCGAAGGGGCCGGTGGCGAAGATCCTCAAGCTGGTGCCCCTGACAAAGCCGATCTTCCCGCGCTACAAGGCCATTCTCGAAGAGAAGGGCCGCCAGGATCTGGTGAAGGCGGCGGAGGCGGCGTAGCCAAAACCCACCAACCGCACGAACGAACGGAGGCTCGATGGCGATCGACACCAAGACAAGCGCCGAGGTCAAGCACTTCAAGAACTACATCGGCGGAGAGTGGGTGGATGCCGCCTCGGGCGAGACGTTCGAGGTCATCAACCCCGCGACGGAGGAGACGATCGCCACCGTGCCGAAGGGCGGCCGGGAGGACGCGCAGCGCGCGATCGCGGCCGCGCGCGAGGCCTTCGACTCGGGCGTGTGGAGCGGGATCGATCCGGAGGAGCGCAAGCGCATCATGCTCTCGCTGCTCGAGCGCCTGACCGAGGCCGAGGACGAGCTCGCGACGCTCGAGACGATGCAGGCGGGGATGACGATCCGCGCCACCAGCACGGTGGTGATCGGCTACTGCATCAACCACTGGGACTACTTCGCCCGCCAGGCGACGCGCCCGACTCAGGAGCCGCTGGAGCCGGTGACGTACCCCACCCACTCCTACAACTTCGTCCTGCGCGAGCCGGTCGGCGTCTGCGCCGGCATCATCCCCTGGAACTTCCCGCTCGTGATGGCGGTCTGGAAGCTGGCGCCGGCACTGGCGATGGGCAACACGTGCGTGCTGAAGCCGGCCTCCAACACGCCCCTGACGGCGCTCAAGCTGGCCGAGCTCATCGACGACACCGACATGCCGAAGGGCGTCGTCAACGTCATCACCGGCAGCGGCGCCGGCGTCGGCGAGGAGCTCGCCTCGCACCCGAGCGTCGACAAGGTCGCCTTCACCGGCTCCACGGTCGTGGGGCGCCGCATCATGCAGCTCGCCTCGAGCACGATCAAGCGGGTCACCCTCGAGCTGGGCGGGAAGTCGCCGAACATAGTGTTCGACGACGCCGACATGGAGCAGGCTGTCGATGGAGCGCTCTGGGCGACGTTCTTCCACCAGGGCCAGGTGTGCGAGTCCGGGACGCGGCTGCTGCTCCACGAGTCGATTCACGACGAGTTCGTCGAGCGCCTCGTCGAGCGGGCGCGGCAGATCAAGGTCGGCGACCCGATGGACTACGAGTCGGATATGGGACCGCTCGTGTCCGAGGCACAGCGAGAGACCGTCGAGAACTACGTGCGGATCGGCAAGGAGGAGGGGGCGAAGCTCGTCCTCGGCGGCAACCGTCCCGAAGGGAACGGCTTCGACCGCGGCTACTGGTTCGAGCCGACGATCTTCACCGACGTCGACAACTCGATGACGATCGCGCAGGAGGAGATCTTCGGCCCCGTTCTGTCGGTTATCAAGTACAAGGACGACGACGACGCGATCCGGATCGGTAACGACACGATGTACGGCCTCGCCGCCGGCGTTTGGTCGAAGGACCCCGACCGTTGCCTCACGACGGCCAAGCGCCTACGTGCGGGCACGGTGTGGATCAACGACTTCCACCTGATCAACTGCGTCGCTCCGTTCGGGGGCTTCAAGCAGTCGGGAATCGGTCGGGAGCTTGGGCGCTACGGGCTCGACGTCTACACCGAGGTGAAGCACGTGCACTGGGACCTGGGAACGCCGAGCGAGATGAGGCTCTCAGGCGTGCTGCTGTCGCAGTAGGCGGTCGCTCTAGCTCTAGGCTCTGCCGCGCTCGCGCCGGCGGGCGCGCTCGCGCTTTGCGATCTTGCGAAACCGCCGCATGTTGCGCGCGTGGAGGCGGTAGCGCGACAGCATCGAGCCGGGCGGTAGCTCGAGGCCGCCGACGAGCTGTCTCGGGACCAGCGCCCAGCCTCCGTCGTCGGGTACGAGGTCGCCGCGCACCTGGAAGTTGATCTGCCACTCGAAGTCGGGGTGGTGGTCGTGCGCGGTCAGGCAGGCACGTTCCGTCGCGAGCGGGACGCCGACGGGCTGCTCGGGGATCCTGATCCGGCCCGCTGGCTCGTCCGGCTCGATCGCGACACGCGCCGACATCGGGAAGCCGTCCGGGGCCGCGAGCGACAGCACGGCGGTGGGGTAGCGCCGGCCAAGCTCGTTCAGGCGATCGTCCCAAGGGCTGGGGCCGCCCACCACCTCGGCCGGAGGAACGGGTGGTTCCTGCGCGTGCTGCGAGCGCACCTCCTCCATGTGACAGTCGTAGAGCTGCGGCTCGCGCAGGAAGTCCCCTTCCGGCCACACGAAGACCCGTTCCGGCCGCACGTGCACGTAGATGCGGGTGTAGTACCAGTCGAGCAGGCGCTGAATCGGCTTCGGAGGGTTCATGCCCTTCGTGGCGGGCAGCTTTTCGATGCTCTCCCTGCCGTAGCGCTCGCGGTTCGCCTCGAGGTCCTCGTCGTCCACGACCGCTGTGCCCTGGACGAGCACAGCGGGCGGCCGCTCCATCCGCGACCCCTTTGGATCGGAGAAGAGGAGCGAGACGTGTGGATTGCGGCGCGCGTCCTCGGCCTTCTTGGGGTAACCGAGGGCCGTGGTGACGTCGATGTGAGGCCCGCCGGGCGAGTAGTAGGGCGTGACCGGCCACGTGATCGGCTGGCCGTCAGCGTCGATCGTCGTGTACTCGGTGGTGATGAATCGTTGAAAGACGCCCTGGACGTCCTCGGGCAGGCTTCGCGTCATGAGCGAAAAGTACCGCTCCTGCTGGGATACTGAAAGCGTGACGGATCCCACCGGCAGCGCGCTTCCGACCATCGTCCTGACGGAGGCCGCGCGCGAGGTGCTGGAGCGAGTGCGCGAGGAGCGGACTGGCGCGCTCGCGCTCGTGATAGGGAACGGCTGCTGCGACTCGACCGCTCCCTACCTGTTCGCCGACTACGTCGCGGGGCCGAACGAGCGCAGGCTGAGCGACGTGGAGGGACTGCCGGTGTTCCTCGACGAGACCCTCGGGCGCTCGTTCGAAGGCACGGAGGTCGTGGTGGACGCGCGCGACGATCCTCAGCCCGACAGCTTCTCCTGCGAGGCCGAGCTCGGCTACCGGCTGGTTCTAGAGCGGATGCCGGCAGCCTGACTGGGCGCGGGCCTCACGCTCAGTCGTCCCCGGCGTAGCCGGGCTCCCACGGCAAGACGATGCGAGGCTCGTTGTCGCGGATGACGATGCGCGGCAGCACCGGCTCGGTCGGATTCCAATGGCTTGCGGTGAGCGCCTCCTCCGCGGACGCGAACTTGCGCAGCACCTCGAGCTGCTTGATCGTCGGGAACACGAGCTCGATCTCGCCGGCGGCGTGCCGGTCCAGGGCGACCTGCGGGGCCAGCCACGAAACCTCGACGATCTCGCTGCCGTCGGGCTCGGGCGAGGAGTGGGGGGGCGCGAGAGCGAGGTAAAAGCGCGTGTCGTAGCGCACCTTCACCTCCTCCGGAGTCACCCAGCGCGAGAAGGGGACGAGCGAGCCAGGGTCCTCGATCCGGATCGCGACCTCTTCCTCCAACTCTCGAAGGCCGGCGACCCGGAACTCCTCGTCGCCGGGCTCGTCTCCCGGCTCGCCGTCGAGCGCGCCGCCGGGGAAGACCCAGACGTTCGCCATGAACCTGGCGGCCCCGGTGCGCTTGCCCATCAGCACCTGGAGGCCCCTGGACTCGTGCTTTCCGCCGCGCCGGAGCAGGATCACCGCCGCGGCCGGCCTCGCTGCGGTGGGACCGGCAGGGTTCAGGTCTTCGATTCGCTCGTTCACGGCGTAGATCCCTACACGGAACCTATCGCCCGCTAAGGTTCCGGGCCATGGTCGAAGCGACCGTCCAGAGGTACATATGCACGTCCTGCGGGTTCATCTACGACCCGGCCGAGGGCGACCCCGACGGCGGCATCCCGCCTGGCACGGCGTTCGAGGAGATCCCCGCCGACTGGTTCTGCCCGGTCTGCGGCGCGCGCAAGAGGGATTTTGAGGTATATGAGGACTAGAGACCGCGTAGCCGCCGAAGGCGGCGCAGCGGGCTCACAGGACTTTAGGTGTCCGGCGAAGCCGGCTCGATATTCCGCGTAACGGATACGGCCGAATAGCGATTAGGCCGCTGCAGCGAGGGGTTGCCGCGTCGCGGTCGCCGCGGCGATCGAATCGGCCGTGATCTCGACAAGCTCTTCGAGCTCGTCCGCCTCGATCGCGAGGGGCGGCATCAGTACCACGACATCACCGAGCGGGCGTACGATGGCGCCTCTGCTCCTCGCCTCGAGCGTCACCTGGTGGCCCATCCTCGCCTCTGGCGGGTAGCCGCTCCGGAGAGACGGGTCGGCGGCCAGCTCGATTCCGCACATGAAGCCGACGCGGCGTACCTCCGCCACGTGCGGCAGCGGCTCGACCAAGTGCTCGAGAAGCTGCGTCAGCAGAGCGATCTTGGGGACGAGTCGCTCCAGCGTGAGCTCACGCTCGAAGACGTCAAGCGTCGCGATCGCCGCCACGCAGGCGAGGGGGTTGCCCGTGTACGTGTGGCCGTGGAAGAACGTGCGCAGCTCTTCGTGGTCGCCGAGGAACGCGTCGTGGACGCGCTCGCTCGCAAGCGTCGCCGCCAGCGGCAGGTAGCCGCCCGTCAGCCCCTTGGCGAGGCAGAGCAGGTCGGGTACGACATCCTCGTGCTCGCAAGCGAACATGCGACCGGTGCGGCCCAGGCCGGTCGCCACCTCGTCGCAGATGAGAAGCACGCCGTGGCGATCGCACAGCTCGCGCACCGCGCGCAGATAGCCCGGCGGCTGAACGAGCATGCCGGCCGCGCCCTGGACCAGCGGCTCGACCACGACCGCCGCGATCTCGTCGTCGTGCGCGGCGAGAGTGCGCTCGAGCGCGCCGGCGTCGCCCGCGGGAACGCGGAAGGAGTCGAACAGCAGCGGGCGGTAGAGCGAGTGGAAGAGGTCGATGCCACCGACCGACACGGAGCCGACGGTGTCGCCGTGGTAAGCGTTCTCGAGGCTCACGAAGCGCGTGCGCGACGGCCGTGCGCCGCTCGCCTGCTGCCAGTACTGGAAGGCCATCTTGAGCGCGATCTCGACCGCTGTCGAGCCGCTGTCCGAGTAGAAGACGCGGCGAAGGGACGCCGGCGCCAGCTCAACCAGGCGGCGCGCCAGCTCCTCAGCGGGCTCGTGCGTCAACCCAAGCATCGTCGTGTGCGCGACCCGGTCGAGCTGCGCGCGTACCGCCGCGTCGAGTGCCGGATGGCGGTGGCCGTGCACGTTG
The DNA here is from genome assembly GCA_963774075.1 of uncultured Solirubrobacterales bacterium. Taxonomy (GTDB): domain Bacteria; phylum Actinomycetota; class Thermoleophilia; order Solirubrobacterales; family JBBDJG01; genus JBBQNR01. The sequence goes on from CAVZDP010000001.1 coordinate 171,652, forward strand.
CACCAGAGCGAGGAGATGCCGTCGATGTAGCGCCGCCCTGCCGTGTCCGTCAGCCAGACGCCCTGGGCGCTCGCGATCGACGGCGCCCTCTCGCCCTCCCAGCTGCGCATCTGCGTGAACGGATGCCAGAGGAAGCTGGGTCGGGCGTGCACGGGCGGCGATGCTAGTCCGGCGCCAGGTCGGAAGCGGATGCGACGATATGGCCGTGAACCGAGCGACGCGCGAGCTCCCGCCACTGGAGCTCCTGGTGTTCGTGGTGGGCGCCGCGTCGCTGGGCGCGGAGATCGCCGCGGCCCGCCTGATGGCGCCCTTCTTCGGCGCCTCGACGATCGTGTGGGCGAACACGATCGGCGTCGTGCTCGTGGCCCTCTCGGTCGGCTACTGGCTGGGAGGGCGCTTCGCCGACCGCCATCCTCACCGCCGCGGCCTCTGCACGCTGGTCCTGATCGCGTCGCTTGCGGTGGGCCTCATTCCGTTCGTCGCAGACCCGTTCCTGGACGTTTCGGTGGAGGCGCTCGACAAGGTCTCCGCCGGGGCGTTCATCGGCTCGCTTGCCGCGGTGCTCGTGCTGGTGGCCCCCCCGGTGATGCTGCTCGGGGCGGCGTCTCCCTACGCGATCAGGCTCGCGGTCCGGAGCGTCGAGGAGAGCGGCACGGTCGCCGGGCGCATGTACGCGATCTCGACCTTCGGCAGCCTGGTCGGGACCTTCGCGTCCGCGCTCCTGCTGATACCGCTTCTCGGCACCAGGAGAACGTTCCTCACCTTCGCGCTCGTGTGTGCGCTCGTGGCGGTGGTGGGCGTTCCACGACGGCGCGGCGCGCTCGTGCCGGCGGCCCTGGCCTTGCTGCTCGTCCTCCCCGTGGGGACGATCAAGGCGTCGGACGACGCGAAGGTGCTGGAGGAGATCGAGACGCAGTACCAGTACGCGCGGGTCGTCGAGGAGGAGGACGGAGAGAGAAAGCTGGAGCTGAACGAAGGCCAGGCGGTGCACTCCGTCTACCGGCCGTGGTCGTACCTGACCGGTGACGTCTGGGACGAGTATCTCGTGCTGCCGCTGGCCGCGCTCGCGCGGCCGCCGGAGCGCGTGGCGATCCTGGGGAACGCGGCGGGGACGACGGCGCGTGCGTACGGACACTATTTCCCCGCAACCAGCGTGGACGGCGTCGAGATCGACGACGAGCTGACGGAGCTGGGGCGTCGTTTCTTCGACCTTCGCAACCACCGCCTGGAGGTCTTCCACGAGGACGCGCGCCCATATCTGCGCCGCACCGACCGCCGCTACGACGTGATCATGATCGACGCGTACCGCCAGCCCTACATCCCGTTCTACCTCGCGACCCGCGAGTTCTTCGAGCTCGCCAGAGACCGGCTGCGCGACGGGGGCGTCGTCGTCGTGAACGCCGGCCACCCGGAGGGCCAGGACGAGCTCGAGAAGGTGCTCGGCGCAACGCTCGCCGAGGTGTTCCCGACGGTGCTGCGTGATCCCAGTCAAGACACGAACACGCTCCTGCTCGCCACGCACGAGCCGGCGTCGGCGGCCCGGCTCGAGCGAGCCGCCCGTGCGCTGCCGGCCGACCTGCGGCCATTAGCGGCCGCCGCGGCCGCCCGCCTCGAGCCGCGCCTCGACGGTGGCAGCGTCTACACCGACGACAAGGCGCCGGTCGAGTGGCTCATAGACAAGGCGATAGTCGAGTATGCGGCGGGGGCCGACTAGATCCATCTGCCGGCCCCCGCCCTGGTGGAGGGGGCGTCAGGCGGCCGGCGCCACCGCTTTTTGGGCGGCTGCGCCCGCGTGCGAAGGAGGCCGCGCGATCCACTCGTCCACCGGCAAATCGCCGGCGGGATTGATCGGCGGTCCCGTGTAGAGAGGTCCAAGGGTGGTGACCCGGGTTCCGCCGAGGGCTGCGACGGTGTCCCGGTTCGAGAGCTCGACCTCGGTCGGCTCGTCGGGCCAGTTCGTGAAGACGACTCCCGCGACGCGGAGGCCCGCCAGGCGGGCCGACTCGAGCGTCATCAGCGTGTGGTTGATCGTGCCGAGCCCCGGACGGGCGACGACTAGCAGCGGCAGCCCGAGGTCGAAGGCGAGGTCCCTGACGAGGTAGTCGTCGCGCAGCGGTACGTTCAGCCCGCCGACGCCTTCGGCGATCAGGGCGTCCGAGCCCGCCGCGGCCCGCAGCGCGGCTGCGACCAGCTGCGCCGGATCGATCTGGACGCCGGCCATGCGAGCCGCGAGGTGGGGTGAGACCGGCGGTCCGAAGCGGTAGGGCGACACTTCCCGGAGCTCCTGAGGCGAGTGGGCCGAGGCCCGAAGCAGTTCGTGGTCGGGAGGAGCGCCGCCAGGCTCGTCCAACCCGGTGACGGCCGGCTTGAAGACCGCCACACGCTCGCCGCGAGCCGCAAGCGTGGCGGCGATCGTCGAGGCCACCACGGTCTTTCCTATCTCCGTGTCCGTGGCCGTCACGAACAGGCCCCGGACGATGCTCGCCGAGGCCGCTAGCGCGGGCCGAAGAGCGTCAGGCAGCCTGCTGAATCGTGGGTTCGTCAATGTCCTCATCCTCGTAGTAGGTGATGGCGGCCGCAGCCGGTTCGAGCCCGACCTCACGCGCGGCTGCCGCCAGCTCGCGAGCCGCCCAGCGAAGCTCTGCGGGAGTGTGCGTCGCCATCGCCGCCAGGCGCAGGCGCGCCCCGTCCGCGGGAACCGTGGGCGGCCGGATCGCCTGGGCGAACACTCCTCGGGCGAGCGCGCGCTCGCAGAAGTCCATCGCAAGGCGCGAGTCGCCGATCAGCAGCGGCACTATCTGCGTCTCGCCTGCGTCGATGCGAAAGCCCTCTTCGGCCAGCGCGATGCGGAGCGTGTGGGAGTTGAGGTGAAGGCGCTCGATCTGGCGCGGCTGCTCCTGGAGCAGCTCGAGCGCCGCAAGCGCCGCGGCCACCGAGGGGGGCGGCGGCGCCGTCGAGAAGATCAGGGTGCGGGCGGTGTTCGTGAGGTAGTGCTCCATCTCCTCGCTGCAGCACACATAGGCGCCGTAGCTCCCGAGTGCCTTGCCCAGCGTTCCGACGATCACGTCCACCTCGTCGCCGAGCCCGGCGGCGGCCACCGAGCCGCGCCCGCCCGGACCGAGCACGCCGGTGGCGTGCGCCTCGTCGACGAGCACACGCGCGTCGTGTCGCTGTGCGAGCTCTACGATCTCCTCGAGCGGCGCGATGTCACCATCCATCGAGAAGAGGCCATCGGTGACGATCAGGCTGCCGCGCCCGCCGGCTTCCTCGAGGCCGCACGCGAGGTGGTCCATGTCGAGGTGGTCGTAGATGAAGGAGTCGGCTCGCGAGAGCCTGCAGCCGTCGACGATGCTCGCGTGGTTGAGCTCGTCTGAGAACACCACATCGCCTTCCCGTGCAAGGGCTGCGATGACGCCGGTGTTGGCGAGGTAGCCGGAGCCGAACAGCAGGCAGCTCTCGGTCCCCTTGAAGTCGGCCAGCCGCTCCTCGAGCCGGCGGTGAACCGTCATGTTGCCGGAGATGAGCCGCGAAGCCCCCGTGCCCGCGCCGTAGCGCATCGCCGCGCGCGCGGCCGCTTCGCGCACCTGTGGGTTGTCGGCGAGACCGAGGTAGTTGTTCGAGCAGAGCAGAAGGACCCGCTTGCCGTCGAGCAGCACGCGTGGACCCTGCGGTCCGGAGACCATCCGCATGCGGCGGTAGAGGCCCCGGTCCTTCAACTCGTCGAGGCGATCCTGGATCTCGCTCATCCCGCCTCGCTCACCTTGCTTGGTCAGTCGCCCCAGCCGGCGGTGTCGACGGAACTCGGCGCCCCGACCGGATCCTTGGCCGGATAGGGCGGCGGCTTGGCCTTCTTGCGGTGAAGGCGAAGCTGGGTCGAGGGGTCCCAGAAGTTCGCGTCGGAGCGGCTGTTCACGAACTCCTCCATCGGAGTGGCCGGCGATTCGCCCTCGAGCCATCCCGAGCGGTTGTCCGGCCGTGGAAGGGAGCCGTTGTCGGGCTGGCGGGCGACGTTCAGCCCGAGCTCCTCGAACATCGCCCGATCCTCCTCGGGCTCGCTGCCGAGCGTCGTGAGGAAGTTGCCCATCATCACGCCATTGAGGCCCGCTTTGACGGCCAGAGGCTGGAGCTCGCCGAGGTTCTCCACGCGCCCGCCGCAGAGACGGAAGAGGGCCGCCGGGAGAATCAGGCGGAAGATCGCGATGAACTTGACCGCGTCCCAGGGGTCGATCAGCTCGCGATCGCCGAACTTGGTGCCGGTCCGCGGGTTGAGGAGGTTGATCGGCACGCTCGTCGGGTCGAGCTCGGCGAGCTCGAATGCCATCTCGACCCGCTGCCGGCGCGACTCGCCGAGATTCAGGATGCCGCCGACGCAGGTCTCGAGGCCCGCGTCCTTGACCGCCTCGATGGTGCGCACGCGACCCTCGTACTTCACCGTCGTGGTCACCTCGTCGTAGTAGCTGCGAGACGTCTCGACGTTGTGGTGGACGCGCTGGATGCCGGCGTCCTTGAGCTTGTGCGCTCGCTCGACCGACATGTGGCCGATCGACGCGCAGCGCTTGAGGTTCGTGTGCTCCGCGACGAGCCGGGCGCCCTCGAGGATCTTCTCGAAGTCCCGCTTGGAGAGTCCCTGGCCTTGCGTGACCATGCAGAAGCGGTGGGCGCCGCCGGCCTCGGCCGCTCTCGCATGCTCGAGGATCTGGTCGGGCTCCATCATCGCGTGCATCGGAGTCGCGGCGTCGGCGAACCGGGACTGGGCGCAGAAGCCGCAGTCCTCGGCACAGCCCCCGCTCTTGGCGTTGACGAGGGAGCACATGTCGGTGGAGTCACCGAAACCGTCCTGGCGAACCTGCCAGGCGATCTCGACCAAGCGCTCGATATCGGCGCGCTCCGTCAGCTCTCCAAGCTCGAGCGCTTCCTCGAATTCGATCAGCGGCGGCATCGTCGTCCTCTCCGGATCGTCGATTGCGCGGAAGCCTAGGTAGGCGCCCGGACGACTCTGCCGCGTCGAGACGGGCTGGCTAGTGGCCCTTCTCGGAACGTTCGCGTGGACTACGGCGGGGTCCGGGGCCGACAGCCAAGGACGCAGGGAGCCCACGTACTCCGTGAGTACGTGGGCGACTGAGGACGCCGGATGTCGGTTCTGGAGACCGCCGTATCCGGTGAGACGTTTCGGGAAGGGCCACTACCGTCCCTTCCAGCGCGGCTTGCGCTTCTCGCCGAAGGCCTTCACGCCCTCGCGGAAGTCCTCGGTGCGAAACGACGACAACCGCAACTCGATCAACTCGCGCTCGGCGTCCTCGCTCAGGCGCGGGAACGAGATCAGGCGGCGGATGATCTCCTTGTTGCCCTTCATCGACACCGGAGCGTTGGCGGCGATCTCGCTGGCGAGCGCAACCGCCGCCGAATGGAGGTGCTCGGCGGGGACGACCTCGTTCACGAGGCCGATCTGCTCGGCGCGCTCGGCGTCGACGTTGCGGCCCACCAGAAACAGCTCGCGCGTGCGCGCGGCGCCGATCGTGTCGATGAACTTCTGCAGCCCGGTGTGGCTGTAGATGAGCCCGAGCTTCGCCGGCGGCATGCCGAGCTTGGACCCGGCGGCGGCGAGGCGAAGGTCGCAGCTGAGTGCCAGCTCGAGCCCGCCGCCCAGCGCGTGCCCGTTGAGCGCCGCCACGGTAGGGAACGGAAACGACTCGACCGCGACGATCGCGCGGTGGAAGGGATGCGCCACGAGCCGCTCCGCCTCCTCGGCGAACACCGCGTCCGGGATGCCGCCGATGTCGTAGCCCGCGGAGAAGACCTTGCCCTCACCGGTCAAGATCACGCAGCGAGTGTCGATGCCGCTCTCTAGCGCCGGCATCACGTCGGCGAGGGCGTCGAGGATGTCGTGGTCGAGGGCGTTGCGCTTGTCCGGGTTGGTGATGGTGACGCGGGCCACCGCGTCCGCCGGGCGGTCCACGACCACCTTGCCGCCGGCGAGCTTCTGCTCGGGCTCCCGCGCCGGCGGCGCGTCGTCGCTCATTCGAGCACGACCAGCGCGTCGCCCTCGCTGACCGACTCTCCCTCCTTTACCAGGACCTCCTTCACGACTCCGGCGTCCTCGGCCTCGACCGGCATCTCCATCTTCATCGACTCGAGGATCACGACCGTGTCTCCCTCGTCGACCGGGTCCCCGGGGGAAACCTCGATCTTCCAGACCGTGCCAGTTATGTGCGCTTCGATTTGCGCCAACCCAACCTCCCAATCTCGGGATCGCCGTCGCGCGGCAGGATACCTAGCCCCCTCCGGGGGACACCTAAAGTCCTGTGAGGCTCCCACCGGTCGCCCCCCGAGTAACTTGGGCGCATGTCCCCTGATTCCCCGAGCGAGGCCCAAGCCTTCGAGCGCGTGGTGATCGTCGCCGCCCGCGACGAGGCCGATCGGATCGGCGCCACCGTGCACGCGCTGCAGCGAGCCTTCCCCGGCGCGCGCATCGTGGTGGCGGACGACGGCTCGCGCGACGCGACGCGAACGGTAGCGGAGCGCGCTGGTGCGGAGGCGACGGCCGGCGCGGCCGGCGAGCGCGGCCGGGGCAAGGGCGGCGCGATGACCGCGGCCGCCCGGCTGTTCGCTCTCGAGGCGGCGGGAGCTGAGTGGCGCACGATCGTCCTCTGCGACGGCGACCTCGCGGACTCCGCGGCGCGGCTCGCGCCGCTCGCGCAGGCGGTCGAGTCGGGTGAGTGCGATCTGGCGATCGCTTCGTTCGCGCGCCGCGAGGGAGGTGGCTTCGGTGTCGCGGTGGGGTTCGCCAGGTGGGCGATCCGCAACCTGACCGGGCTCGAGCTGGCGGCGCCGATATCGGGCCAGCGAGCGATGCGCGCGCAGCTGGTGCCGGAGCTGCTGCCCTTCGCGCCCGGGTTCGGAATCGAGACCGGCATGACGATTGACGCCGCCCGGGCGGGCGCGCGCGTCAAGGAGGTAGAGCTCGACCTCGCCCACCGCGCCACCGGCCGCACGGTCTCGGGCTTCCTGCACCGCGGCCGCCAGCTCGTGGACTTCGCTCTCGCTTATCTTTCGCGCCGGCTTCGCCGGACACCTAAAGTCACGTGAGTTCTCCCTACGGTCGCCTCCCGGAATATCTCGCGCCGCCTTCGGCGGACACCTAAAGTCACGTGAGTTCTCCCTACGGTCGCCTCCAGGAACATCTCGCGCCGCCGAAATAGGCTTCCGCCGCGGTGATCCTCGCCATCGATCAGGGCACCACCGGCACGACGTGCCTCGTCTTCGACGAGCGCGCACGGATCACCGGTCGCGCCTATCGCGAGTTCGAGCAGCACTTCCCCAGGCCCGGCTGGGTCGAGCACGACGCGCGCGAGATCTGGGATGTCTCGCTCGCCGTCGCCGGCGAGGCGCTCGAGGGGGCGGGATTGGCGCCCGGCGACCTGAAGGCGATCGGGATCACGAACCAGCGTGAGACGGTGGTCGCTTGGGACGAGGCGAGCGGCGAGCCGCTTCACCGCGCGATCGTGTGGCAGGACCGGCGCACCTCGGAGCGCTGCGAGGACCTGCGGCAGCAGGGCCTCGAGCCGCTGGTGCGCGAGCGCACGGGTCTCGTCATCGACCCGTACTTCTCCGGCACCAAGGCGGAGTGGCTGCTTGCGAACGTCGACGGCCTGGCAGAGCGCGCCCGCAGCGGGGCCGCGCGCATCGGCACCGTCGACGCGTGGCTTGCCTTCAAGCTCATCGGGCGGACGGTCACCGACTACTCGAACGCGTCTCGCACGATGCTGTTCGACATCCACTCGCTGCGCTGGGACGAGGAGCTGTGCGACGTCCTCGGAATCCCGATGGCGGCGCTGCCGGAGACGGCGAGATCGGCGGAGGTCTACGGAGTCACGCGGCCAGAAGCATTCTTCGGCGCCGAGGTCCCCGTCGCCGGAATCGCCGGCGACCAGCAGGCCGCGCTCTTCGGTCAGGCCTGTCACTCGCACGGCTTGGGCAAGAACACGTACGGCACGGGCAGCTTCGTGCTGCTCAACACCGGGACTGACCCGGCGCCGGCGAGCGAGGGGCTGGTGACCACGGTCGCGTGGGGGATCGAAGATCGCACCGACTACGCGCTCGAGGCCAGCGTGTTCGTGACGGGGGCGGCGATCCAGTGGCTGCGGGACGGGCTCGGCATCATCTCCGATGCAGCCGAGACCGAGGCGATGGCGGCATCTCTCGACTCGAACGAGGACGTTTACTTCGTGCCGGCTCTGACCGGCCTTGGGTCACCGCACTGGGACCCTTACGCGCGGGGTACGATCGTGGGCATCACGCGCGGCACGCGCCGGGAGCATCTCGCGCGCGCAGCGCTCGAGGCGATCGCGTATCAGACGGTGGACGCCGTCGAGGCGATGGAGCGTGCGAGCGGGAAGCGGTTCGCCGAGCTGAGAGCGGACGGAGGCGCGGTCGCCAACGCCTGGCTGATGCAGTTCCAGGCCGACGTCCTCGGAGCTCCGGTGCTCGTCCCGGAGGTGGCCGAGACGACGGCGCTCGGCGCGGCCGGCCTCGCCGGCCTTGCGATGGGGTCGTGGACTCTCTCGGAGGCCGGCTCGCTGTGGCGGGAGGCCGCCCGCTACGAGCCGCGCATGGGGGAGGACCAGCGGCTCGAGCTGATCGCCTCCTGGCGCCGGGCTGTGGAGTGCGCGAAGAACTGGGCGAAGGCGTAACCGGGTCCGCAGGGCGGGGTAGCAGCCGGTGAGTGAAGGAGCAGGTCTACATCGATCCGCGCCCGCCGGAGGAGTTCGACAAGTACCACGCGCGGGTGCGGGAGCGTGGCCCTGACGCCGTGTATCCCATTGCGCGCATGCTGCTGACGGGGCCGCTCTGGTTCCTTTACCGGGCCCGTGCGATAGGTCCGGAGCACGTGCCGGAGCGCGGGCCTGTGATCCTCGCGCCGAATCACTTCTCGAACCTGGACCACTTCTTCCTCGCCCTCTTCCTGCGGCGCCAGGTCCAGTTCATGGCGAAGTCACAGCTCTTCAGGTTCCCAATCAACTTCATCCTCTCCCACGGCGGTGCGTTCCCGGTCTTCCGCGGGCGCAAGGACGAGGAGGCCTTTACAACCGCCCACGCGATCCTCGGCCAGGGGGGCCTCGTCGCGATGTATGGAGAGGGGGGCCGATCTCGCAGCGGCAAGCTCGGCAAGCCGAAGCCGGGCCTCGGCCGGCTGGCGCTCGAATCGGGCGCCCCCGTGGTCCCCGTCGCGATCCATGGCTCCGAGCACGTCCGCGACCTGCGCTTCCCGAAGGTGACCATCCAGTACGGAGAGACGCTCGCCTTCGAGCGGATCGGGCATCCGTCGAGGGAGCAGTCAGAGGAGGCATCGCAGCGGGTGTTTGATCGCATTCGCGACATGCACGACGCGCTGCGGGCGGACGGACGGCGAGGCGTCCTGCGTGCGCTTCGCTCGCGCCGGCCAGTGGGTGCTCCCTCCACGAGGGAGCGGCCCCCCGTGGTCACCCCCTGAGGAACTAGGAGAGGCCTCGAGGCTCCTGCCGGGCTAGACTCAACCGTCCCGGTGTCACGGCAGCTCGAGCGGATAACGGAACGGAGCCGGCTCGAGGAGCTCGCCGAGCCGTGGGACCGGCTCGCTTTCGCCGAGGCGACGCCGTTCGGCTGCCACGGCTGGTTCTCGTCCTGGTGGGCTGCGTTCGGCGCCGGGACGGAGCTGAGCATCGACGCGCACTGGGACGGCGACGAGCTTTCCGCGCTGCTTCCGCTCAGCCAGCGAAACGGTCACCTCCACGCGCTGGCGAACGAGCACACCCCGGTGTTCCACCCGCCGTCGCGGGACCTCGAGTCGCTGCGGGCGTTGGTCGATCCCGTGATGGCGAACCCGGCGGCTCGGCTCGAGGCGCCGGCGATGGGAGCCGACGATCCGGCGCTCGAGCTGCTCGTCGAGTCGTCACGCGCCGCCCGGCGCCTGACCCTCGTAGAGCGCCAGCACACCGCACCGATCGTCGACACGGGCGGCGACTACGAGGCCTACCGGCAAGAGATCAAGCACCGCCTCGGGGCACCCCTCGACCGTTTTCGGCGCAAAGCGACGCGCGACTACGACGCCAGCTTCGTCTTCGTCGAGCCGCCGGCCGACCTCGAGCTGGAGCTGCGCCGGGGCTTCGAGCTGGAGGCGAGCGGCTGGAAGGGTCGCGCCGCCACCGCCATCCTCTCGTCTCCCGAGACCGAGCTCTTCTATCGCGGGGTTGCCGAAGCCTTCCATGCGGCGGGTGAGCTTCGGCTCTCGCGGATAGACCTGGACGGCAAGCCGGCCGCCTTCGACTTCTCGATCCTGCACGCCAACCGCCTGTTCCTGATCAAGACGGCCTACGACGAGAGCCATCGAAAGCTGGCACCGGGGCTGGTGCTGAGGCTCGGCATCATCGAGCGCTGCTTCGAGCTCGGCCTCGAGGCTCACGAACTGCTCGGCGACGCCGAGCCGTGGAAGCTCAAGTTCTCCACGAGCGAGCGCGAGACTCGAACGCTTCGCAGCTACCCGCGCCGCCCGGCGGAGGCGACGCGGTACGCCTACCGCCGCGCGCTGCGCCCGGCGCTGAAGTTGATGCGCTCCCGCGCCAGGAGCGTCAGAGACTCCTCGAGCTAGCTTGCGAGCCAGCTGGCTCACTCGCTCTTGCGCACGTGCCAGTCGACGGTCATCCGTGCGACGGCGTTGCCGTCCGCATCGGTCATCTCGACCGTGACCGGGAACTCGACCCTGCCGGTCGAGTCGAGCTGCGACAGGAGCTCGGGCGCGGTCGCCGAAAGCGTCGCGGTGGCGGTTATCTCTCCCTTCGCGAGCTTGAGGTAGTCGATCTTCGCGCTGCGGGCAAGCGGCGTGATCGCGGCGAGGCGCTCGGCGAAGGCGCCCACGAAGGCCCCGCCGGACGCCGCCTCACCCGCCGAGAAGAGCGCGCCCGCGTGTTGTGATCCGACGTGGTTCTTCAGGTTGTCGGCGTCGGGAAGGCGAACGACGCCTCGTCCCTCTGCGACCTCCACGTACTCGAGGCCCACGTGGTTGTTGTACGGGATCGCCGCCTGCAGGCCCGCGCTGAGCGCCTTGTAGTCCATCCATCGCCTCCTGTCTCGGTCGCCTTACCATGCCGGCGATGTCGAAAGGTAACGGCCAGGAGCTCGACCCCGCGGTTTTCGCGACCGAGCGCGCCGAGGTGCGCCCGGGAGTCGAGATTGCCTTCGTGCACGCCGGCGAGGGCGGCTACCCGCTGCTGCTGGTGCACGGGTGGCCCGAGACGAAGCGCATCTGGTGGAGGAACATCGAGCCGCTGGCGCGCGCCGGGTTCGAGGTCATCGCTCCCGACCTGCGCGGCTTTGGCGACTCCGGGCTCGCGCCCGACGGCTTCTACGATCTCGCGGCGCATGCGCGCGACCTCCATGCGCTGGTCCACGACGTGCTCGGGCACGAGCGCTGCGTGGCCGCCGGCGGCGACCTCGGCGGCGGGGCCTTGCAGGATCTCGGCCTGCGCTTCGAGGGCTTCGTCGTCCGCCAGTGCATGTTCAACACGGTCCTACCGCTGATCCCCGAGGCCTACGAGCGAGCCGGCATCGCGCCCGGCGTACTGCGCGAGACCCGCATGGCCGCCGATTACTTCCTCCGCCAGGGACGGGAGGCCGACGAGCTGGCGGACGAGCTCGACTCGCCCGCCACGCGGCGCCGCTACGTGGCGCAGTTCTACGGCCCGCGATTCTGGGCTTCGCCGGGCGCCTTCCGCAGCGCGGAGGTCGACTTCATGACCGAGCCGTTCGCGGACGGAGATCGCCTGCGCGCGGGCTTCGCCAACTACGAGTCGGCACTTGGAGCGCGCCCGCTTTCGGAGCCGCCGCGCTTCTTCGAGACCAACCCGGTGCCGACGCTCGTGCTCTACGGCCCGGATGACCACGTCCTGCCGCGCGACTTTTCCGACCGCTGCGAGGTCGTCTTCACGGAACGTGTCGGACCCTTCCACGTCCCGCGCGCGGGCCACTTCCTGCAGTGGGAGCGCGCCGACGTGCTCAATCAGAGTCTGATTTATTTCTTCGGCGATCTTTTTGCCCGCTGACCTCGCACAGAGCCGAGTTCTGCTGACCGGGGCGACCGGCGGCATCGGTCACGCGATCGCGCGCACGCTGCACGCTCGAGGCGCGCACCTGATCCTCAGCGCTCGCCGGGAGGCTGTGCTCTCGGGGCTCACGGCAGAGCTCGGCGACCGCGCGGAGGTGATACCGGCCGACCTCGCCACCGACGGAGCGCTGGACGGGCTCGCGCAGCGCGCGGCTCCGGTCGACATCCTCGTCGCGAACGCTGCAAATCCGGGCACCGGCAAGCTCCAGGAGCTCTCACCGGCCGAGATCGACCGCGCGATCAACGTCAACCTGCGCGCACCCATACGGCTCTCTCGCGCGCTGCTCGACGGCATGATGGAGCGCGGCTCGGGACACATCGTCCTGGTCTCGTCCCTGAACGGCAAGATCGCGACGCCGCACACCTCCATCTACTGCGCCACGAAGTTCGGCCTGCGCGGGTTCGGCCTGGCCATGCACCAGGAGCTGCACGGCACGGGCGTCGGCGTCACCACCGTGTTCCCTGGCTTCGTGCGGGAGGCGGGCTTGTTCGTGGACAGCGGCGCGAAGCTTCGGCCGGGCATGGGCACGAGCTCACCCCAGGATGTCGCCGACGCAATCGTCCAGGGCATCGAGAAGAACAAGGCGGAGATCGACGTCGCCCCGATCCCGATGCGCGTGGGGGCGAGAGTCTTCGCGGCCGTTCCCGGCCTCGGCGCGGCACTCAGCCGCCGGCTCGGCGGCGACGAGATCGCCGCCGCCGTGGCCGAGGGTCAGCGCGACAAGCGCTAAGCGACCTGCGCGACCGGCTCGCGCGCGAAGCTGCCGATCAGCTCGGCGAGCCGCGCGGGCTGATCTTCGGAGACGAAGGTGTAGGAGTCCTCGATTCGCTCGAGGCGAGCGTTCGGGAACGTCGAAGCGAGCTTCTCCGCGTGCTCCCACTTGAAGAAGTCCTTCTCGGGCGCCCAGGCGATCAGCACGGGCCGGTCGAAGTCCGGGAAACGCTCCGCGGCGGCCAGCGTGTAGTCGGCCTTCACGCCCCGAAGCACCTTGGTCACGTCACGCCGCACCTCGCGACTCGACAGTCCGGGCTTGACGTACGAGTCCGAGATCTCTCTGGGGATGCCGCGCTTCGTCAACCAGCCGAACGCGATCGGGGTTCGCCGCAAGGCGCGAATCCGCATCGACTGGCTCAGCAACATGATCCCGCCCGGCATGCGCGCGGTCAGCTGCAGGTACTTGAACATGGGCGGCAGGAAATTCTCGTACGCATCGCACGGGGTGAGCACGAGGCGCCCGATCCGCTCCGGATGGTTGGTGATCACGAGCTGGCAGAGCGCGCCGCCCGTGTCGTTGCCCACCAGCGTGACGTGTTCGAGGCCAAGTGCCTCGATGAAGTCCGCGATCAGGGCGGCGAGGCCTGGCGGGGAGAGGTCGGCGTCCGCCGGCATCGGAAGCTCGTGAGCGCCGAGGGGCAGGTCGGGGGTGATGCAGCGAAAGTCCTTCGAGAGCGCTGGAACGACCTCGCGCCAAAGGTCTCCGTTGACGAACGCCCCGTGGACGAACACGATCGGCTCGCCGGTGCCGCGCTCGCGATACCGGATCGTTCCCTTTGCCAGAGAGACCTCTTTCTGCTGGCCGAGCTGCTGCGATATGGACATCTGCGACCTCCTCGCCGCCCCGGCCGGTGATCGCCGGCGCGGGGGCTAAGCTGATCTCGTCTTGAAATACGTACAGTCTGTATCTAACATACGTACAGCATGAATGTCAAGGGACGCAGAGCCGAGCAGTCCGAGGCGACGCGCTCCGCGCTCGTGGCCGCGGCGCGGGCGCTGTTCGCCGAGCGCGGCTTCAGCGCCGTGCCCGCAGAGGAGGTCGTCGCCCGGGCTGGCGTCACGCGTGGCGCCCTCTACCACCACTTCGCGGACAAGAAAGACCTCTTCCGCGCCGTCGTCGAGCAGCTGGAGCAGGAGGTCTCCGAGCGGATCGCCGTTGCGGCGCTGGCTGAGGCAGGTCCCTGGGAGCAGCAGCAGGCGGCGCTCGAGGCTTTCCTCGACACGTGCCTCGAGCCGGAGGTCCAGCGCGTGATCCTCACCGACGCTCCTTCCGTGCTCGGGCTCCAAGCTTGGCGGGAGATCGAGGCGACATACGGGCTCGCGCTCGTGCGCGCTGGCCTTCAGCTGGTGATGGAGGCGGGGATGATTGAGCAACAGCCGCTCGACCCGCTCGCCCACTTGATGCTCGGCGCGCTCGCCGAGGCGGGCTTGGTGATCGCCCGCGCCGAGGATCCCGTGGTGGCTCGCGCGGAGGTCGGCGAGAGCGTGCGGCGGCTGCTGAACGGCTTGAGAGTGGAAGCCTCGCCTCAGGAAAGCGGCGCCGGCGCTGGAGCTTCGCCCGCCCGGTCGGAGTAGCCGAACTCCTCGAGCACGTCTACGAAGACCTCCTGACAGAGCGCCTGGAAGGCGTCGTCACCCTCCCGCCACCAGCGCCCGACGGAGGCCTCGAGGTCGGGCGCCGTGCGGTGGACCTGGATGTCGGGCGTCGCCGCGAGCATCGTCTCGACCGCGTCGCGCTCGAGACCCAGGTAGTCGAGCAGCGCGGACAGGGTCTCGAGCGGATGGAAGACCAGGTCCTCGTAGCGCATCAGGTGTCCGCGGTCCCGCCGCGCCCGCCACGCGCGCTGGAAAGCGAGCGCCTCCGAGCGCAGGTTCTGCCGCAGGTACTCCTCCTGCGTCTTGCCCGCGAGCTGGCCCTTGACCAGGCCGGGCTCGGCGGTGTTGAAGGCGATCTTCGAGCACGCCATGTCCCGGAAGTCGCGTACCAGGAACACCTCCTTCGCCCTGGGATAGAGCTCCCACACGAGCGGAGGGGTGAACGACGGCCGCGTCATCTGCTTCTCGGCGAAAAAGGCTGGGTCCTCGCTGCCCTGCATGCGCGCGATCGTCAGGTACCAGTCGTCGATCGTCTCCTGCACGAATGCCGCCAGCCGCTCGACGTGTGAGCGCCCGAGCCAAGGTCCCAGCTCGGGGTTGCGGGCCAGGCGGGCCGTGAAGAAGGGATTGCTCCCGGCATGGAAGCTGTCGATGTCGAAGCCGTGCACGCGTCCCGAGTGGACGGTGTTGGCGGGGTCGGTCAGGACCTTGAACGCATGCGCCCAGTACTTCGCCGCCCACGACTCGTACGGATAAACGTCGTGGACCACGATGCGCGGGTGCCCGGTCAGCATCTTCATCAGCCAGGTCGTGCCGGTGCGCCCGGGGCTGGTGACCATGAGAGGCAGAAGGCGAGGCTCGTAGCTCGAGCGAACCGGCTCGCGGCGGCCTTCGACCGTGGCGAGCCGCACCCGCGAGCCGTCGTCGAACACGACGACGAGCTCCAGCTGGAACGTACTCGCGAGCCCAACGAGCCCGACGAGCGCCTCGAAGCCGCAGCGCACCTCGCCGCTCACGTCGGGGTGGCGCACGCGCAGCTCCGGATGCCAGCGTGCCACGTTCTCGACGGCACCGAGCACCGGTGCCGATTGCACGACGCGCTCGTCGTGGCGCACCTCTACGACCGTCGGGCTCCGGTCGTCTCCGAGCACCCAGCCCGAGACCTGAACGGCGTGCAGCTCACTCGTCTCTTCGCTTCGCGGCTCTGCCAGCTCGAAGTCGAGAAGCCCCGCCGAGGGCTGCTCGGGGAGCGCGACGCTCAGGATCTCGAACGCTGCCACGACCTCAGGTTAGCCCCGGCCGCGGGTGATGCACACTCTCGGACGCGGTTACTCGTAGCGCGGCTCGAGCCGCGCCCAGAGCTGGTCGTCGTGACTCGGGATCACGAGCGCGTCCGGGTTCTCCCGCCGGTAGAGCTGCACCTCGCGCAGCGAGCGACGCCACGTGTGCTCGTCCGCGAGAAAGAACCCGCGCCGCTCGTGATCCAGCGTGTCGAGGAAGTAGATGGCGTCGCCCGCGAGCAGCGCCTCGCGGCCCTTCAGGCGGACGATCACCGACTGGTGGCCCTCGGTGTGGCCCGGCGTGTAGACGAGCCGCACCGAGCCGTCGCCGAACAGGTCGAACGAGTTGCCGAACGTGGAGTACGAGCCGATCGTGGGGCGGTCGTAGCCCACCTCGCGAAACTCGACCGCCAGCGCGGCGTGCTTCTTCACGTAGCCCTTGAAAGTCGAGCGTGAAGCGCTGAAGGCGCCCCACTCGCCCTGCCCGAGGACGTACGTCGCCTCGGTGAAGTCCGAGATCGCCGAAGCGTGGTCCATGTGCATGTGGGTCATGATCACGACCTTGACCTCGCGCGGCTCGATGCCCAGGCGCCGGAGCTGAGCAGCGACAGCCTGCTCCGGTTCCATGTCGATTCGGTACATGCGCCCGAGGATCGAGCCGAGGTTCTGCTTCGGGTCCGTCGCGACCGATGCGTGGAAGCCGGTGTCGACGAGGATCGGCCCGACACCCGGGTGCTCGAGCAGGAACGCGGTCACCGGTATGCGCATCCATTCCTCGCGCGCCGAGCGCATGCTGCGCAGCGCCTTGACCTTGCCCCCGGTCATCGCCATCAGCTCCGAAGGGGAGGCGATGTCGGCCGACTTGAGAGGGCGCAGGCCGACCGTCGCGCCGTCGCGCCCGCCCTCCAGCGGCTTGGTCAGCCTGCTCGGCTCGCCCAGCGCCACGCGACGCCTAGTCGGCCCGACGTTTAAAAATATCTAGCCGGCTTCGCCGGACCCGAATAGTCGGAATTCGCTTAGGCGCGAATTCCGTGAGCGCTGTAAGTTCGCTCAAGCTCGCCTCTTCAAGATCACCTTGTTGATCGACTTCGCCACCGTCTCGTCGCGCTGGTTCACGATCGCGTTGTGGAAGGTCGCCAGGCCGAGGTTCTGGTCGCGCTCCTCCTTCTCCTTCAACTCGACCTGGACGCGGATGGTGTCGCCGATCTTCGTCGGCAGGAAGAACCGCACCTTCTCCATCCCGTAGAACGCGACGATCGGCCCGGGCGTCATCGGCACGAGGCCGGCCGCGTAGGACAGGACGAGCATTCCGTGTGCGATCCGCTCGCCGAACATCGTCTTCGACGCCCACTCGGCGTCGACGTGCAGGGGGTAGGTGTCCCACGTCAGGGCCGCGAAGTTCACGAGGTCGGCCTCGGTGATCGTCCGCCCCTTGGTCGTGAACGAATCGCCGACCTCGAGATCGTCGAAATAGCGGGCCATCATGTCGGGGGTTGTCGTTTGCTCTGCCATCGGGTTATTGCACCTCCACGATTGCCTCGACTTCAACAGGAATGTCGAACGGCAGCTCCGAGGCGCCGATCGCCGAACGCGCGTGCCTGCCGCCCTGCTCTCCCCACAGCTCCAGGATCAGGTCGCTGAAGCCGTTCACGACGCCCGGCGTGCCGCTGAAGCCCGGCGCGCAGTTCACGAGCCCCAGCACCTTCACCCATCCGGTCACGCGGTCGAGCTCGCCGAGCTGGCTCTTCAGGGACGACAGTACCGAGAGCGCGGTCATGCGGGCCGCCTCGTACCCCTGCTCCGGGCTCACGTCGGCGCCGACCTTGCCCCGCGCCAGGACCGTCGAGCCGTCGAGAGGGCCGTGGCCGGACACGTACGCGTGGCCACCGCTCACCCGCACGAGGGCGAACCGAAACTCCACGCCGGGAGGAGGGGCGAACACCTCCGGCAACCGGAGGCCGCGCTCGGAGAGGCTGTCCTCTATTCGTCCCAACCCTGAACCTGTCCGTCGAGCGCTACCAGCGACGCAGGAGCCGCTCGGCGCCCTCGGCGAGCTCACGAACGATATCCCCAGCCCGCTCGACGCCAGTTACCGCTCCCACCGACTGGCCCGCGTAGAGCGCCATGGCCTCGATCGCCCCGGTCGTGCCACGCGTCGGGGTCGGAACGGATAGGCGGGGGATCGGAAGGATCTGCCCAGCGAGCGCCGCCTCACCCACCATCTCTCCGTCAAACGCTTCCGCGGCCTCCACGCACGAGCGAAGGACGCGGTGGGGGGCGTTTGGCCACATGACCGAGAACGCCTCGGTCAGCACGGTGTCGGCCGGATCTGCATCGATCAAAGCCTTGACGTAGGTGGGATGAGCGTCGGCCTCGGCCGCGGCGACAAACCTCGTGCCGATCCGCGCAGCGTCGGCCCCGGCGGCGAGCACCGCTGCCACCGCCCGCGGAGTACCGAGGCCTCCGCCTGCGACCACCGGCACCTCGACGGCGTCGAGCACCCGGTCGAGCAGCGGCAGCAAGGGGGAGTCGCCCCTCACGTGTCCTCCTGCCTCCCTGCCCTGGGCGACGATCAGGTCGCAGCCGGCCTCCTGCGCTTGGCGCGCTTCGCGTTCCGAGCCGACCTGCCACGCCGCCAGCGCGCCGCCTTCGTGAACGGCTTCCACGAGGCGGGCGTCCGGATCCGCGTAGAAGAACTCGACCACGCGGGCGCTCGCGGCGGCCACGTCCACGCAGTCGCGGTCGAGGAAGGGCATCAGGAAGTTGACCCCGACTGCGCCATCGGACTGGGGGAGAGCGGCGAGCGCCGCGGCGAGCGCCTGCGGCGGCACCATCACGGCCCCCACCATCCCGAGGCCGCCCGCTTCGGCTACTGCGCCGGCGAGCTCCGGCGTCGCGACCCCACCCATGCCGGCCTGCTGGATCGGGGCGGAGCAGCCGACCAGTTCGGTGAAGCGGGTCGAGAGCATCTCTCGCCGGTGGTCTCGACTAGGTGTACATGCCGGCGAACTGGCCTCCGGTCACGTTGATCACCTGGCCGTGGACGTAGTTCGAGAGCGGCGAGGCGAGGAAGAGTACCGGGGCCGCCGCCTCCTCCGGCTGCGCTGGCCGGCCGATCGGTATCAGCATGCTCGCCATCTGGCGCATCTGCTCGGGGATGCCGATCGCGACCTCGGTCCCGCTCTCGCCGGCCTTTACCGTCTCGCCCTTCTCCTTCGATTGCGTCAGGCGGGTCTCGACGAAGCCGAACGCGACCGCGTTCACGTTCACCTTGAACTGGCCCCACTCCTTGGCGATCGTCTTGGTGAGACCTGTGACGCCTGCCTTGCCCGAGGAGTAGTTGGCCTGCCCGGCGTTCCCCATCGTCCCCGAGATGGAGGTGATGTTGACGATCTTGCGGAAGACCTCCTCGCCTCGCTCGCGCTCGGCCTTCGCCGGCTCGCGCATGTGCGGCGCGACGGCGCGGATCATCCGGAACGGAACGACGGTGTGGATGTCGATCATCGCCTGGAACTGCTCGTCGCTCATCTTGTGGACCGCGCCGTCCCACGTGTAGCCGGCGTTGTTGACCAGGATGTCGACCTTGCCGAAGGCGTCGACCGTCTTCTTGACGACGTCGTCGCAGGCGCCAGGCGCGGTCAGGTCGCCCGACACGGCGACGGTCTCACCGTCCATCTCGCCGGAGGCCTGCTCGGCCACGTCGCCGTCGATGTCGTTGACGGTGACCTGAGCGCCCTCACGCGCGAACAGCTCCGCCGTCGCCCGGCCGATCCCGCGCGCCGAGCCGGTGATGATCGCCGTCTTGCCGTCGAGTAGTCCCATGGGTCTCCTTTTGTCTTCGTTTTCTCTGCGGCGCTCGAGTGGCCGGAGGGATGGGAGCTTAGAGCCAGAGCCCGCTTCGCCGCACCGCGTAATGCACGTAGACTCCGGGGCAGCGCGCCACTGCCAGAGGAGGCCCGATGTCAGCCGTAGTCGACCCCAAGCTCGCCACCGACCAGAACGGAGCCCGCGACGGCTCGAGAGGCCGGATCGCCGTCGAGAACCCCGCGACGGGGGAGGTGATCGGGTACGTGGACGATGTCGGCCCGGCCGGCGTCCGCGACGCCGTCGGGCGCGCCCGTGCGGCACAGCCGCAGTGGGACGAGCTCGGCTTCGAGCGCCGCGGCGCCCTGATGCGCCGCCTTCGCCGCTGGCTGGTCGACAACCGCAACCGCGTCCTCGACACGCTCGTCTCCGAGGGCGGCAAGACGAGAGAGGACGCGCTGCTGGCGGAGCTCTTCTACGTGTGCGACTCGCTCGGCTTCTGGGCTCGCTCGGCGAGCAAGTATCTGGCCGACGATCGCATCAAGACCCGCTCGCCCTTCCTGATCGGCAAGAGGGTCGTCCTGCGCTACCGGCCGATGGGCGTGGTGGGCGTGATCGGTCCGTGGAACTACCCGCTGACGAACTGCTTCGGGGACGCCATTCCGGCGCTCATGGCCGGCAACACCGTCGTGCTCAAGCCGAGCGAGGTGACGCCGCTCGCGAGTTTGCTCGCCGCCGAGGGAGCCGCTGCGGTCGGATTCCCCGACGGGGTGCTGGGAGTGGCGACGGGAACGGGGGAGACGGGCGCCGCCCTCATCGACGAGGCCGACATGATCATGTTCACGGGCTCGACCGCGACCGGCAAGAAAGTGATGGCGCGCGCCGCCGAGACCCTGACGCCGGTGTCGCTCGAGCTGGGCGGCAAGGACCCGATGATCGTCCTGCGCGACGCCAACCTCGAGCGCGCAGCGAATATGGCCGTGCAGTGGGCGATGTCGAACAGCGGTCAGATCTGCATCGCCGTGGAGCGGGTCTACGTGGAGGAGCCGGTGTACGACGAGTTCGTGAATCGTGTCGTGGACAAGGTCTCAGCTCTGCGCCAGGGCGTGCCCGGTGCGGCCGGCAGCGTCGACATCGGCGCCCTCACGTTCCCGCCGCAGATCGACCTCGTCGAGCGGCACGTCCGCGACGCCGTGGACAAGGGAGCGCGGGTGCTCGTGGGCGGCAACCGGCGGCAGGGCACCGGCCGCTTCTTCGAGCCAACCGTGCTGACCAACGTCGACCACAGCATGGACGTGATGCGGGAGGAGACCTTCGGGCCGGTGCTGCCGATCATGAAGGTGCGCGACGCCGACGAGGCCGTCGGACTGGCGAACGACACTCGCTACGGCCTGAACTCGAGCGTCTTCACGAAGGACATCGAGAAGGGGGAGCGGGTCGCGCGCCGTCTCACCGCCGGCAACGCCTGCGTGAACGACGCGCTCATCAACTACCTCGCCCACGAGGCGCCCTTCGGCGGCACCGGGGAGTCCGGGGTCGGCCATCGCCACGGTCCGCAGGGGATCCGCAAGTACTGCTCCTCGCAGACGATCCTCGTCACTCGCTTCGGGCCCAAGAAGGAGCCCACCATGTTCCCCAACTCGGCTCTGCGCTCGAAGCTGTTCGAGCGTCTGATGGTGCTGATGTGGGGCAGGGGCAAGCGCCGCTAGCGGCACCCTGCCGACAAGCTACAACTCGAGCTGCCTGGAGACGATCTCCTTCATGATCTCGCGCGTGCCGCCGCCGATCGGCCCGAGACGGGCGTCGCGCAGTGCGCGCTCCACGTCGTACTCGCGCATGTAGCCGTAGCCGCCGTGGATCTGGACGGCCTCGTCGGCGATCGCGACGGCGGCGTCGCAGGCGAACAGCTTCGCGATCGAGACCTCCTTCAGGCACTCCTGCCCGTCCACGAACAGGCGCAGAGCGAAGTACGTGTAGTCGCGTGCCGCCTCGATCTGGGTCGCCATCTCGGCCAGCTTGTGGCGGATCGCCTGGAAGCGGCCGATCGGGCGGCCGAACGCCTGGCGCTCCTTCGCGTAGGCGAGCGTGCGGTCGAAGGTCGCCTGCATTCCGCCGACGGCGCCGAGCGCCATCGAGATCCGCTCCCACTGGAAGTTGGCCATGATCAGGTAGAAGCCGCCGTTCTCCTCGCCGAGCAGGTTCTCGACCGGTACGCGCGCGTCCTGGAAGGAGAGCTCGCCGGTGTCGGAGGCGTGCCAGCCGAGCTTCTCCAGCTTGCGCGAGACCTCGAAGCCCTCGGTGCCCTTCTCGATCACGAGGAAGGAGAGCCCGTGGTGGCCGCCCTCCTGGTTGGTCTTCACCGCGGTCACGTAGATGTCCGCCCGCACGCCGTTCGTGATGAACGTCTTGGCGCCGTTCACCACGTACTCGCCGTCCTCGCGGCGGGCGAACGTGCGGATGCCGGCGACGTCGGAGCCCGTGCCGGGCTCCGTGATCGCAAGCGCCGCGATTTTCTCCCCTCGGATCGCGGGCACGAGCCAGCGCTGCTTTTGCTCCTCCGTGCCGAACTTGAAGATCGGCGGCGTGGCGATCGCGACCTGCGCGCCGATGCCGGCCGCGACCCCGCCAGAGCCGCAACGGGCCATCTCCTCGGTGAAGACCGCGTCGTGGACGTAGTCGCCGCCCTGGCCGCCGTACTCCTCCGGGTACTTCAGCCCCAGGAATCCCAGCCCTCCCATGCGTGTGTAAAGCTCGCGAGGGAACTCTTGCGCGCCCTCCCACTCGTTCACGTGGGGGCGGATCTCCCGCGCGATGAAGGAGCGAAGCGATTCCCGCAGCGCCTCGTGCTCCTCCGTGAAGGGCGGGATCAGGCGAGCGGGCGCCGCGGCCGGATCGGCGCTCATTGCACCCGGTCGGGGGCGTCGGGACCGGCGCCGTCGCGCTCGCGCACCTCGTCCCAGCGCTCGAGCGTCGTGTGGCCGCGCTCGTCGTGGTCGAAGCCGAGCAGGTCGCCCTGCCTGTTGGCGGCGTCCGAGTGGTGGTAGGCCCGAACCTCCGCGATCAGCCCGCCCTCGACGCGGAACCATTCCGTGCCACGGTCGAGCCGCTTGACGTTCTCGTGGCGGGGGTCGCGCCAAAGCATCGTCCACTCGATCACGACCTGGTCCCCCTGCTCGATCGCGTGCTCGAGGTGCCAGCTCGCGTCGAGGTGCTTGACGCCCTGCTCGGTGAGCTCGCCGATCTCCTCCGCGCTGCGGTTCGGCTGCAGGCGCGTGTAGAAGTGGTTCGCGCTCGGCTGGAAGTGGCGGGCGACCCTCTCCGGGTTGCCGGTGTTGAGGTCGCGGTAATAGGCCCGCACGCGCTCGAGCGGGGTGAGGTCCGCCATCAGCCTCTCACCAGCCGCACGAAGTGGAAGCTCGCGATCCAGTAGCGCTCGCGGAAGTAGAAGCGGTGCGCCTTGCGGCGGTGCGTGGCCGAATCGAGTTGCACCGAGCCGCAGCCCTCGTCACGGGCGAGGTCGACCAGATAGTCGTTCAGCAACCTGCCGTAGCCCTCCGAGCGCCAGCGCTCTGCCGTCACCAGGTCGTCTACGTAGAGATGGCGGCCGCTGACCAGGTTGGTGGAGATGCGGTAGCCCGCTGCCGCCCTGCACTCCCCGTCCTCGAACAGGCCGACCATGCGGTAGCCGTCGTCGTGGCCGGCCGCGTAGCGCTCGTGGAGCTCGTCGGGGCTGAGGTCGCTGCGCAGCTCGCGCATGACGGGAAAGAAGGCCTCCAGCCGCTCGTCGCCGGGGGGCAACTGCACGATTTCCGTGGGCATCAGAGCCCGTATGAGCGCCCGACTACCTCCAGCATGATCTCGTCCGTGCCTGCGCCGATCCGGTTGAGGCGCATGTCGCGCCAGGCGCGCTCGACGTGGTACTCCTTCATGTAGCCGTAGCCGCCATGGATCTGAATGGCCTCGTCGCAGACCTCGCAGGCGATGCGGGAGGCGAACAGCTTCGCCATCGAGATCTCGCGCACCGGGTACTCGCCGTTCTGGACCCGCCACGCGGTTGTGTAGACCATCTGGCGCGCCACCTCGATCTTGGTCGCCATCTCGGCGAACTTGTGCCGGATCGCCTGGAAGCGGCCGATCGGGCGGCCGAACGCGTTGCGCTGCCTCGCATACTCGAGAGTTAGATCGAACACCCGCTGCGCGCCGGCAACCGCGCCCGCCGCGCCGATCAGGCGCTCGCCCTGGAGCTCCCACATGATGTGGTAGAAGCCCTTGCCCTCCTCGCCCAGCAGGTTCTCGGCCGGCACGCGCACGTCCTCGAAGGAGAGCTCGGCCGTGTCCGAGGAGTGCATCCCGAGCTTCTCGAGCTTCCTGGAGACGTGGAAGCCGGGCGTCTGCTTGTCGACGACGAACAGCGAAAAGCCGTCGTAGCCCGCGTCCGGGTCGGTCTTGGTGACCAGCACGATGAAGTCGGCGCGCGCCCCATTCGTGATGAAGGTCTTCGAGCCGTTGATGACGTAGTCGTCGCCGTCGCGCACGGCGCGGGTGCGGATGCCCGCGACATCCGATCCGGCGCCGGGCTCGGTGATGCCGAGCGACGAGATCTTCTCGCCCTTGATGGCGGGCACGAGGTAGGTCTGCTTCAGGTACTCGGTGCCGAATTTGAGGATCGGCGGCGTCGCCATGTCGGTGTGCACGGCCACGCCCATCGCCAGCCCACCGTTGTTCGACTGCGCCATCGCCTCGCCACGCACGATCGACATGAAGTAGTCGCCGCCCTGGCCGCCGTACTCCTCGGGGAAGTAGATGCCGAGGAAGCCCAGCTCGCCCATGCGCTCGAAGACCCAGTCGGGGAAGCCGTCGCGCTCCCACTCCTCCGAGTGAGGGGCCAGCTCCTTCTTGCAGAAGCTCTCGATCGACTCGCGAATGGCCTCGTGCTCGTCGGTGAGGCAGAAATGCCTCCTCGGCCCGCTGAAGTCGGGCTTGATCTCGGTTGGGGCAGTTGCCATGCGATGCACCTCCGCTGGGGCCGGTATGACGCGCCGCTCGGCGCGGCGCGAAAGCTACAAGATCGGTCCGTCAAAGTAAACAGTAGGACTGTCTACTTGCCAGTTTGCCGCGCTTTGCGGTATTAGTCCACTGCCGCGCCGCCGGGACCGGCTCGCGGAACGCGCATGGCCGATTATCAGACCCTCCAATACGAATTAGCGGACGGCGT
Organism: uncultured Solirubrobacterales bacterium; assembly: GCA_963774075.1. Taxonomy (GTDB): domain Bacteria; phylum Actinomycetota; class Thermoleophilia; order Solirubrobacterales; family JBBDJG01; genus JBBQNR01. The sequence continues at coordinate 196,458 of CAVZDP010000001.1, forward strand.
CGCCACGGTCACGCTCGACCAGCCCGATACGCGCAACGCGCTCTCGAACGAGCTGCTCGCCGAGCTGGTGGGCGCGTTCCGTGCGTCTCGCGACGACGACGCCGTGCGCTGCGTCGTGCTCACGTCCTCGCACGAGAAGGTCTTCTCCTCCGGTGCCAACCTCGCCGGCTTCGCGGCGGACGTGCCGCTCGTCCACCGTCACTTCGGCACCGCCCGCTTTCCCGAGCTCTTCCGCCTGATCGGCGAGCTGGGCAAGCCGACGATCTGCGCGGCCAACGGCCACGTGCTCGCCGGAGCGCTCGGGATAGCGCTCGCGTGCGACCTGATCATCGCCAAGGACACCGCAACCTTCGGCACGCCTGAGATCGACGTGGGCGCCTTCCCGTTCATGATCATGGCGCTGATCTACCGCAACGTGCCGCGCAAGAAGACGAACGAGCTCCTGCTGCTCGGCGAGCGGATCGATGCACGGGAGGCCGAGCGAATCGGAATCGTGAACAAGGTGGTCCCGGCGGGCGAGTTCGACGCCGCGGTGGACCAATGGGCCCGCAAGCTAGCGTCGAAGTCGCCCGTGATCATGAGGCTCGGCAAGGAGGCGATGTTCCGCCAGCAGGACATGGCCTTCGCAGATGCGCTCGACTACCTGCGCTCCCAGCTGACGATCGCGATGTCCACCGAGGACATCGTCGAGGGCGTGCAGGCGTTCTTCGAGAAGCGTGAACCAAAGTGGAAAGGACGTTGAGACCGAATATGGCGACCGAGCAAGAGACGACGAACCAGGCCGCCTCGCCCGGGGACGGCGCCAAGCCCGACCCCAACCTTGCAAAGCAGCTCGAGACGGTGAAGGAGGTAGGGCGGGACGCGACCGACACCGAGCACCCGAGCGAGGTCGCGAAGGCCGAGACGACCGAGCACGGTGAGAAGAGTGGGCTGAAGTCGCTCGTCGACGACCTGCACGAGCGCCGCGAGAAGATCAAGCTCGGCGGCGGTACGGAGAAGATCGAGCAGCAGCACGGCAGGGGCAAGCTGACCGCGCGCGAGCGGATCGACCTGCTCGTGGACCCGGGCACGTTCATGGAGCTCGGGGAGCACGGGCGCCCGCACTTCTCGCAGCGTTCGATGGAGGGCAGGGAGGCGCCGGCAGACGGCGTCGTGACGGGTTGGGGCACGGTCGACGGCCGCCCGTGCGCGATCGCCTCGTACGACTTCACCGTCATGGCCGGCTCGATGGGGATGACGGGCGAGCTGAAGGTTGGGCGGCTGCGCGACATGGCGCTGACGAAGCGGATGCCGTTCATCTGGCTGCTCGACTCGGCGGGCGCCCGCATCCAGGAGGCGGTCGGGTCGCTGTTCGCGGGCTCCGGCCACCTGTTCCGCGAGGAGGTCACGATGTCGGGCTGCGTGCCACTGGTCGCGGCCCTGATGGGCCCTTGCGCGGCCGGCACGGCTTACATCCCGGGGCTGGCCGACTTCGTGCCCATGGTGTCGGGCCAGGGCTCGATGGCGCTCGCCGGCCCGTACCTCGTCAAGGCCGTCACCGGCGAGGACGTCACTCAGGAGGAGCTCGGCGGGGCGAAGATCCACTGCCGCAAGTCGGGCGTCGGCGATCTCGAGGTCGCCGACGACCGGGAGTGCATCGAGTCGATCAGGCAGTACCTGTCGTTCTTCCCGTCCAACTGCGAGCAGCAGCCGCCGCTGCGGGAGACTGCGGACCCGGTCGATCGCATGAGCGAGGAGCTGCTCGACATCGTCCCCGAGTCGCCGCGCCATCCCTACAACATGTACGACGTGATCGAGCAGATCGTGGACGACGGTGAGTACTTCGACATCAAGCCGAAGTGGGCGAAGACGATCATCACCTGCCTCGCGCGCTTCGGCGGTCGCCCGGCCGGAATCATCGCCAACCAGCCGAAGCAGCTCGCCGGCATCCTCGAGAACGACTCGGCGGACAAGGCTGCGCGCTTCATAAACCTCTGCGACGCCTTCAACGTCCCGCTCGTGTTCCTCCAGGACGTTCCGGGGTTCATGGTCGGCACGAAGGTCGAGCAGGAGGGCATCATCCGGCACGGCGCCAAGATGCTCTACGCGGTCTCGCGGGCGACAGTGCCGAAGGTGACGGTGGTCGTGCGCAAGGCTTACGGCGCCGGCTACTACGTGATGTGCGGCAAGGCCTACGAGCCCGACCTGGTGGTGGCGTGGCCGTCGGCCGAGATCTCCGTGATGGGCGCGGAAGGAGCCGTGAACATCATCTTCCGCAAGCAGATCGAGGCCTCCGACGACCCGGAGGCGACGCGCAAGGAGATGGTCGACAACTTCAAGCGCATCATCGACCCGTACATCGCCGCGGGCAACGCGATGATCGACGACATCATCGACCCGCGCGAGACACGGCCAACGATTGCGCGCGGCCTCGAGATGGCGGCGGCGAAGCGAGTCGAGCGGCCGTGGAAGAAGCACGGCGTGATGCCGGTGTGAGCGAGAGCGTCGACGTCGGTCACATCCGCGAGCTGCACGCCGCGGTCGGGAGAGGCGACTTTCAGGCGCTGTCGACGCTCGTACACCCCGACGTGGTCTGGGAGCACAACCTCGGCCTCGGCTCGCCTGAGGAGGGCGTGTACCGGGGGCGAGAGAGCGTGATCGCGCTGCACGAGCGGATCCTCGAGGCGTGGCGCTAAGTGAGACCGGTAGCCCTGGAGATCCGTTCCCTCGGACCCGGCAGCTACCTGATCAACGGAGAGTTGCATGCGAAGCACGAGTCCACCCAAGCAGAGATCGTGACGCCGTATGAGCAGGCCCTCGACCTCCGTGACGGTTGCTCGTCAAGGGGCGAATGAGCACCGGCGGCACATTGGGTCTGGACGACGAGTCCGGATCGCGCGCCGCCGGAGACTCTCCGAACATCGCGGCCGTCCGTCGAATCTCGGACGCCTTCAACCGCCTCGACCTGGACGCGGTCGTCGGCGACCTCGACCCCGAGGTCGAGCTGAGCGAGTGGCCCACGGCGCCTGGCGCTCAGACCTACCGGGGTCGAGACGGAGTGCGCCAAGCCCTCGCCACGTGGTTCGAGGCGTGGGAGTGGATGCAGGCCGAGATCAAGGACTGTCTCGAAACCGGTGACCGCGTGTTCGTGACGGCGCATCAGCGCGCCAAGGGCAGAGGCAGCGCGGTGCAGGTCGAGATCGAGTCGTACAACGTGTACACGTTCCGCGACGCCAAGGTGATCCGCATAGAGCTCTTCACAGAGCGAGAGCCGGCGCTCCATGCGGCCGGACTGACTCCGAACCCCGAGGAGGCGAAGCGATGAGCCGTTTCGATGACCCCGTGATCATCACCTGCTCGATCTCGGGCACCGTCGCCAACCGCGATCAGTGCCCGGCGATCCCGTACACGCCGGAGGAGTACGCGGCCGAGGCGCGGCGGATCGTGGACGAGGGGGGATCGATGATCCACATCCACGCCCGCACGCTCGACGGCACGCCGAGCTACGAGATCGAGGACTTCCGCAACATCACCGATGCGATCCTGGCCGAGGTCGGTGACGTCGTCATCAACTACTCGACGGGGGCGGTGGGTGTCCCGGTCGAGAAGCGGCTCGAGTACCTCCGCGCGCTGCGTCCGGAGGTGGCGGCGCTCAACATGGGCTCGATGAACTACGCGAAGTACTCGCGGCGGCGCAAGGACTTCGTGTTCCAGATCGTGTTCGAGAACTCGTTCGAGACCATCATCACCTTTCTCAAAGAGATGAACACGCTCGGCATCAAGGCCGAGCACGAGTGCTTCGATTCGGGCCACGTCGCCAACCTCGACCCGCTGCTGGACATGGGCCTGCTGCGTGAGCCGCTCCAGGTCTCCTGCGTGATGGGGGTCACCGGCGGCATCAGGCCCACGGCGCGCAACCTCGCCCACATGTCGGAGCAGATTCCGGGTGGAGCGGACGGTCCGAACAACTGGGGCGTGATCGGCATCTCGCGCGACCAGTGGATGCTCGGCGCGACGGCGCTCACGCTCGGCGGCAACTTCCGCGTCGGCCTCGAGGACAACTTCTATCTGCCCGACGGCGAGATGGCGCGCTCGAACGGCGACCTGATCGCGAAGGCGAGGCAGATGGTGGAGGACATCGGGCGCAGGGCCGCCACGGTCGACGAGGCGCGGGCGCTCCTAGGTACGCAGAAGATGAAGTGGCCGCCCGAGCCAGCGGTGGCGGCGGCCTGATGGCGCTGCGCGAGGAAAGCGCGCAGGCGCAGCCCGGAGGTGCCCGCCAAGCGCGCGCCGAGGCGCCGCTCGCCGGCGTCAAGGTGCTCGACTTCACTCGTCTTCTGCCGGGCGGCTTCTGCACCCTCCTGCTCGCCGATCTCGGCGCGGACGTGCTCAAGGTCGAGGACACCGCCGGCGGCGACTACATTCGCTGGATGCCGCCCTACTACGGCGGCGAGCCAGAGCGCGCGAACGGCACGGCCTCGGCCTACTTCCTGGGGCTGAATCGCAACAAGCGCTCGCTCAAGCTGAACCTCAAGCACCCCGACGGCCGCGAGGTCCTGCTGCGGCTCGCAGGCGACTACGACGTGCTCGTGGAGAGCTTTCGCCCCGGCGTGATGGAGCGCCTGGGCGTCGGCTACGACACCCTCCGCGAGCGCAACCCGCGCCTCGTCTACTGCGCGATCTCCGGATACGGCCAGGACGGCCCGCTGACGGAGCGCTCCGGCCACGACACCAACTACCTCGCGCTCTCGGGCCTGCTCGGGCTGACCGGCAGGCGAGACGGCCCCCCGATCCAGTCGGCGGGCCAGATCGCCGACCTCGGCGGCGGGGGGTTGATGGCCGCGGTGGGGATCCTGGCGGCGCTGATCGAGCGCCAGCGCTCGGGCGAGGGACAGCTCGTCGACGTCTCCATGACCGACGGCGCGCTGTCGTGGCTGGCGATGGTCGTGGCGCGCTACTTCTGCGAGGGCGGCGTGCCCCGTCGCGGCGAGCTCGAGCTTGCCGGCGGCATCCTCTGCTACTTCCCGTACGAGACGAAGGACGGTGGTTGGGTGGCGCTCGGGGCGCTGGAGCCGAAGTTCTGGCGCAACTGGTGCGAGGGCGTGGACCGCCCGGACCTGATCGAGAGACAGTTCGAGCACCCGCAGTCCGAGGCGGGAAGCGAGGTTGCCGCCGTCTTCAAACAGCGCACGCGCGACGAGTGGGCGCAGTTCGCGGGCGAGCACGACTGCTGTCTCGAGCCGGTTCTGGACCTCGACGAGGCGCTCGCATCGAAGCTGTTCGCAGCGCGCGGGATGGTCGTGGAGCTCGAGCAGCCCGGGATCGGGCGCGTGAAGCAGGTCGGCACGCCGATCAAGCTCTCCCGGACGCCGGCGGACGCGAGCGGCGCGGCGCCGGCGCTCGGCGGGCAGACCGACGACGTCCTTCGCGACATCGGCTACGACGACGAGACAATCGCCAGGCTGCGCGAGGAAGGCGCGGTTTGAGCGCAGCGCCCACAGAGCGGGCCGGCGGGCATCAGGATCTGCTGCGAATGCGCGAGCTGGCGGAGTCCGCCGGCGTCTCAACGGGCACGATCAAGCACTACCTGCGCGAGGGCCTGTTGCCCGAGCCGATCAAGACGTCGCGCAACATGGCGTGGTATCCGCGCGAGTTCGTCGAGCGGGTGCGGTTGATCAAGCAGCTGCAGGAGGAGCGGTTCCTGCCTTTGAAGGTGATCAAGGAGGTGCTCGAGAACGGCGAGGAGGGCGAGGGCCCGGAGCGCCTGCGCGCGCTCATCGAGCTCGAGGATCGCGTGCTCGAGCGCGCGCTCGGGCGGCAGGGCAGCGACGGCGAGCTGAGCGAGGGCGACGTCAAGCGCCGCTACGCCCTTCCGGCGGAGGCTCTCGAGCGGCTCGAGCAGCTCGGCGTGCTGACGCCGGTCGAGCGAAACGGCGCCAGGCTCTACTCCTCCGACGACGTGCAGATCATCGAGGCGGTTAGCCGCATGCGCGCATCCGGCTACTCGCAGACGCTCGGCTTCACCGTCTACGACACCCTGATCTACAAGCGCAACCTGGAACGGCTCGTGAGCGAGGAGGTCGGCGTGATGATGGAGCGCCTGGCCGGTGAGATGGACACCGACGAGGCGGCCGAGCTGCTCGAGCGAGCCGTCGAGCCGATGCGCGACCTCGTTGCCGCCATGCGGGCCAAGCTCCTGATCGCCGAGCTGCGGGCGCGCCGCGCCGCCCAGGGAAGCTGACGGCTCGTTCCCGAAAGCCTCTTGGCAGCGCGGGTGAGGGTCGCACCCCGGCGTCACGAGCGCCGTCCCTATAATCGCGCCACCGGTTGACTCGCCAGTCAACCACTACGCCGGTCTCCCACCGCCAGACGCGTGCGCGCAGCCGCTGTACAGCTCAACTCCACCAACGACAAGGAACGCAACCTCGAGGCCGCGGAGCGGCTCGTGCGCGATGCGGCGCGCGACGGCGCGCAGCTCATCGTCCTGCCGGAGAAGTTCAACGTGCTCGGGACGCCGGACGACCTGCGCGCCGGGGCTGAGCCCCTCGATGGACCGACGCTCGGCCTCGTGGCGACGCTCGCGCGCGAGTTGGGCGCGTGGATCGTCGCCGGCAGCATCGTCGAGCGGGTCGAGGGCGAGGAGAAGCTGCGAAACACGTCCGTGCTCTTCGGCCCCGACGGCGAACGTCACGCCGCTTACCGCAAGATCCACATGTTCGACGTCGAGGTCGGCGGCATCAGCTACCGCGAGTCGGACAGCGAAGGTCCCGGCGACGAGGTCGTGCTCGCTCATGCCGGCGAGGTGCCCCTCGGAATGGCGGTCTGCTACGACCTGCGCTTCCCGGAGGTCTTCCGAATCCTCGCGATCCGCGGCGCGCTCGTGATGGCGCTGCCCGCGGCCTTCACGTTGCAGACGGGCAAGGACCACTGGGAGGTGCTGGTGCGGGCGCGTGCGATCGAGAACCAGGTCTTCATGGTCGCCGCGGGCCAGGTGGGCAAGCACCCGCCTAACCACGAGAGCTACGGGCGCTCGATGATCGTGGACCCCTGGGGCGTGACACTCGCCGTCGCCCCCGACAGCGAGTGCTTCGTGGTCGTCGACCTCGACCTGGAGCGCCAGCAGGAGGTGCGGACCAAGCTGCCCTCGCTCGCCAACCGCAGACCCGAGGCATACCGCTGGCCCGAGCTCGCCGAGGCGGTCGCGCCGTGAGCGCCAAGCGCGCCGAGCCCGTCGACAAGCGGCGGCTGATCCTCGACGCCGCGATCCGGGTCTTCGCGCGCGAGGGCTTCCATCGCTGCCGCGTGTCGGACATCGCCAAGGAGGCCAACGTCGCCTACGGGCTCGTCTACCACTACTTCCGGTCCAAGGACGAGGTGCTCAACACGCTCTTCTCCGAACGCTGGGCGCTGCTGGTCGAGACGATCGACGGGGTCGAGCGGCAGGACACCCCCGTGAGGGACAAGCTCTACTCGATCGCCTCCTTCATCATCGACTCCTACCGCCACGACCCGGACCTGATGAAGGTGATCATCGTCGAGGTCACGCGCGCTGCCAACACGTTCGGCTCGCACCATCTGGCCGAGATCACGCAGGCGTACGAGGGGATCGCGCGCATCGTCGCGCGCGGGCAGGAAGACGGCGTGTTGCGCGACGACATCTCCGCCACGTTCGCGAGCATGTGCTTCTACGGCGCGATAGAGCAACTCTTGAGCGCCTGGATCTTCGACGCGCTCGGCAAGAGCCCCGACGACTTCGAGCAGGCGAAGGGATGGGTCGTCGAGACGGTCTGCGCGGGGTTGCAGGCCGAGCGCACCGCGGCGGCCGACCCGGCCGGCTGATCGCGCGGGCCGACTCTTCTAGCGCCGCGCGCTCACGGACGCCCTGCTCGTAAAGCGAGCTCCGGTGACGTCGGTGGTCACGACCTTGACCCGGAGCGTCTTGCGCTTCGCCCGCCGCAGCGCACGGCGCAGCTTGGGACTCGCACGCACCGCACCCCGGCTCAGCTTCACGACCAGCTGCCCGGCGCCGGCGGAGGGAAGGCCGGAGACGTTGATCTTCCTGCTGCTACGCACCTGAACCGCGCTGCGGGCCAGTCTCGCCGGCGCGTGCGCCGAGATGTTGCGGCGCACCTTGCCTCGCACCACGCGCAGCTCCTTGGGAAGCACCAGCTCGACGCGCTTCATCCCCTCGGCGTCGGGGTGGCGGCGGACCCTCACCGAGAGCCGCGGCCGGGCGCGAGCTCCTCGCCGGAGGGATCCCGACGCGATCGGCTTGCAGCCCTCGACCTCGATTCTCGGGTTGGAGCTCGTGGCGGCTCCGCTGTGCGCGCCGAATGTGACGCCGGCCTTCAGCTCACGGAACTTCGATCCGTTCTCGCACAGGTCCGTCTTGTTCGTCAGCACGCCCTCCGGGCCACCGTCGAGCGAGAGCGTGAACGTCCCGATGGGAAGGTCCGGCACGCCGGTGACCGTCGACTTGATCTGGCGGCCGCCGATGATCGCCGTCGCGATCGTGACCTTTACCGGCACGCGCCCCCGCAGGTCGGCGACGAGCGCCGGCAGCACGCTGCCCGGCTTCTGCACGAGCCAGACCGGCCCCGACAGCGGCGTCGCGACGAAAGGAGAGGTCGCCGTCGTTGATCCGACCCGCGACCCGGCCGGGCACGTCCCCGCTGAGAGCTGGGAATCGGAGCAGATCACGTCGAACGAGCCTGTGTCGGGCGTCAGGTCCACCGGCAGCGTCACGCCGTTGGCGAGCACGCCGGCCTCGCCCGGCTGCTGGCTGACCCGCACGCGCAGCGGGGGGTTGTCGTTCAGCTCCGTAGTGCCCCGTGACCCGACGGACATGTCGAACGTAGGCTTGAACGGCAGCTTGTCGCAGCCGGTCGGCGTGTACGACGAGCTCGGGCCGCTTACGGCCTCCTTGTGCTCATAGCCATAGGCCTCGCCGGTGGACACCTTGAGCGAGCAGGACGTCGGCGCGCGCGTGAAGTTCCGCCCCTGAACGGTGCCGAAGAGAGTGAAGCTGAGTTTCGTGATCTGCGCTGCGGGGGTCAGGCGGGGGATGTCGTCGAGCAGGCCGTCGAGCCCGTAGTCGCCGTTCGTGCGCACGTAGAACGGGGCCGTGAGGAAGAGCTTGCCGGTCGCCGAGTCGACGATGATGCCGAGCCGCCCCGCCTCGTCGGCGCGCAGCTCCTGGTTGTATATGCGCCCCGGCTCGACGACGGCGCCGTTCACGATCGCCTCGGCGCTGCCGATCAGCGTGTCGGCCGGGCACGCGTCGGCGAGATACTGAGCCTGCGGACAGTGCGGCACTGCCTCGGGGTTGGCGACCATCCCGGGCGCGAAGTGCCCCACCGTCTTCTTGACGTCCTCGATCTGGTCGGTGCCGTAGGAGAGCGACGTCCAGCTCGACGCGTTCGCGCTCGCACCGGCCTGAGTCGACGCGACCGAAAGCCCGTAGTCGGTCACCGTGTGGTTGGCGAGCGCTGCCGGTGGGAAGGCGAGCGTGAGCGCGAGAACTGCCACCGGAGCGGCTATACGGCTCGCCGACGGCAGCCCGCCGCAGCCACGCCCCTCCCTGGCGATCTGGCCTATCTCCCTCACTGAAAGGCTTGTTCCCTCGAACCGGCGAAGCAAGCTCGATCAAGTGTCCACCCGACCGGAAAGGGGTACCCTGTCGCCCGTGCAGGAGAGCGTTCTCGTCAAGAGGCTGATGTGGAGCGGACTCGTGGCTGGCCTCGGCGCCCTGTCGGCGATCGCGGCCAACCGGTTCGCTGCGACGATCTGGCGGCGGGCATTCAAGGAGGACCCGCCGGAGTGACCGTGGAGCCGAACGGTTCGTCGAACGGCGCCTCGAGCGAGGAAGCGTTTGCGAGCGCGGGCTCGCACGTCTCCTCGCTGGACGGCTTCGGAGCGACTCCGGCGGACTCGTTCGAAGACCGGCCCGAGCTGCTCGTCGGGGCGGCGCTGGTCGGAGGATTGCTCTTGGGGGGCCTGGTGAGCCGGATTGGAAGGTAAGAGCGTGAAGACCCCGCAGACCGCTCCCGACGAGGCCTCGCTCGGCGAGATCGTCACGCGCGTCTCGGAGAACGCCTCCCTGCTGGTAAGGGAGGAGATCGAGCTCGCGAAGGCGGAGGTCGAGCAGAAGGTGAAGCGGCTCACGCGCGGCGCGGTCACAGGCGCCGTGGCCGCGGTCTTCCTGCTGTTCTCCCTCATCTATTTTCTGCTGGCGGCCGCATGGGGCCTCAACAGCCTGCTCGACAGCTTCTGGCTCGGCTTCCTCATCACCGGCGCGATTCTCGTCCTGCTGGGGTGCGCGGGGGCCGCATTCGCAGCACGCAGCTTCAAGAAAAACGCGCCGCCCACGCCCGACCAGGCGATCGAGGAGGCGCGCCTGATCAAGGAGGCGATCGAGCACCCAGAGGTACAGGCGGCCATGTCCGAGCCGAGCAAGACCGGCACGTGAGCTTCAGCGCTCGCGCTCCGGCCGCTGCCATCCGAGACACCTCCTAGCCTTCTTCGAGGTTTTCCCACCGACGACAGCGAGGAGTAGCAGCGATGCCGACCCGCTCGCCCGACGAGATCCGCAACTCGATCGTTCAGACGAGGCAGGAGCTGGCGCTGTCGGTCGAAGAGCTGCGTGGCAGGATCGATGTCCTGACGGACTGGCGCCGGCAGGTGAACGAGCACCGCGGGATCGCAATCGCCGCGGCCGTCGCGGTCGGTTTCGTGGTCGGCAGGCGGCTCTTCCGCCGGCGCGGCTAGCGAGCTAGCTCGAGAGCGCCCGGCATCACCCGCCCGTTGCGGGTGATGTCTTGAGCCCTCTCTAGGGTTCTCGCCGATGGGCGCCGCCGCTCTATCGGCAAAGGCGATCGCGCGAATCGTGCTGATCGTCGTCGGGGTCCTCCTCGTCCTCTACCTGCTGTACGAGCTCCGGAGGCCCATCACCTGGCTCGTGATCTCGACCTTCCTGGCCGTGGCGCTCTCGCGGCCGGTCAACTACCTCGACCGCTTCATGAGGCGCGGCTTTGCGATCGGCGCCGTCTACATCGGAATGCTCGCGGCGATCATCGCGCTGGGGCTGTTGTTGATCCCGCCGATCGTCAACGAGGTGAACGACCTCGCGGACAACGCCCCGCAGTACGCGCAGGACGTGCGCGAGTACGTCGAGAGGAACGACCGGCTTCGCGAGCTCGAGCAGGACTACGACATCGCGCAGAAGATCGAGGACGAGGCTTCCGAGCTGCCGAGCAGGATCGGTGGCGCTGCCGGCACGCTTCGTGACATCGGGTTCGGGATCGTCAACAGCCTCTTCGCCGCGATCACGATCCTCGTGCTCACGGCGTTCATGCTGAGCGGTGGCCGCGGCTGGGTCGAGCAGGCGCTCTCCTTGCAGCCGCCCCACCGAGCGTCGAGATTGCGCAAGGTCCTCGACGACATGGCGTCCGCGGTCAGCGGCTACGTGACGGGGGCTCTTTTCATCTCGTTCATCGACGGCCTGATGGCCTTCGTCGTGCTGACGATCCTCGGCGTCCCGTTCGCGGCGCCTCTGGCCGTGACGATGGGGGTGATGTCCCTGATCCCGCTCGTCGGCGCCACGATCGGCGCGGTGCTGGTCGGCATCGTGACCGTGTTCAACGACTTCCCGGCCGACACGATCGTCTGGACGATCTACGCGGTCGTCTACCAGCAGGTCGAGAACAGCTTGATCCAGCCGCAGGTGCAGCGGCGCACGGTGCAGCTGAACCCGTTCGTCGTGCTCGTCGCGGTCCTCTTCGGCTCGACCCTCCTGGGGCTGCTCGGGGCGCTGCTCGCGATCCCGGCCGCGGCCACGATTCAGATCCTGCTCAAGGAGTGGTGGCAGTGGAGGAACGAGGAGCGCGGCGCGGACCAGCTGCCCATCGCCGAGGCACAGCCGCCTTAGACCTCAACGAAGATTTGCAGCCGTCACAGGTGTGGCGGTGTTTCTGTTGAGGGCTCTAGATGCCGGCTGTCAGGCCTCGGCGGCGCGCCCGGCAAGCGAGGCCGCCGGCGTGGGCTCTAGCACGTGCGGAGGGACGCCGCCGATGCCGAGCACGCCCGGCCCTGTGTGCGCCCCGATCACAGGTCCGATCTCCGACACCCACTGCGGGGGGCAACCCATGATGCCCTCGGCTTCCTCGACGAGGCGGGCGACCTCTTCGTGCGCCTGGATGTGCTGCACGACCCAGGCCTCTGCTCCGTCGTCCTTGCGCTGGGCGTGGTAGTCGAGGAGGCGCTGGCGAGCCCGCGCCGCCGTGCGCACTCTCTCGATCGGAGTGATCTCACGCTCGAGTGTGAGGATCGGCTTGATCTTGAGCGCCGTCCCGAGCCACGCCGAGGCTGCGCCGATGCGCCCTCCGCGGCGCAGGTACTCGAGCGTGTCGACGGAGAACCACATCTTGAAACCCCGGCGCGCTTCTCGCGCATGCTCGACGACCTCTTCGGCGCCGGCGCCAGAGCGCGCCGAGCGCGCCGCCGCGATCGCGACGAGCCCGAGGCCGCCGCAGGCAGTCTCGGAGTCGAGCACCGTCACCTGGCCGCCGCCCTCGCCGATCTGCGCGGCTGCCTGGCGCGCGCTCTCGACCGTTCCGGAGATGCCGCCGGAGATGTGGACCGAGACGACGTCCAGCCCGCTGGAGACGAGCGGCTCGTAGACCTCCAGGAAGTCACCGATCGAGGGCTGAGACGTAGTGGGGAGCTGTTCCGCCGTTCGCAGGCGCTCGTAGAACGAGGAGTAGTCGCCGAGCTCTGCCTCGCGCTCGCTACCGTCGCTCCAGTTCACGTACAGGCTGACGAGCCGGATGCCCTCCCTCTCCACCAGCTCGGTGGGCAGGTACGCCGTGGTGTCGCAGACCACCGCGACCCGCCGGGCGACGCCGTTTCCAGCCGGGCCACCGGCGTCGGCAGGCCCGGCGCCTCGGCTGAAACGAGCGTCCACGCAGCTCTTCTATCAGTTTCCCCGGCAACCCGCCAGCCGCGGTAGCTAGAATTCAGCCTAGGCTGCGAAATGGGCTCAAGGCAGCCGGGCTGCGGTCCGAAGGAATCTCCAGACTCGAAAGGTCTCAAAAAGCAAGACGGAGGTCAGATGGTCACCCTCACCGACAAGGCCGCTGAAAAGGTCAAAGAACTGCTCAACGGGCAGGGCACAGAGAGCAAGCCGGGCCTGCGGGTCGCGGTGCGCGGTGGCGGCTGTTCCGGCTTCCAGTACGCGCTCGCCTTCGACGAGCAGCGCGACGGCGACCAGATCTACGAGCATGAGGCGATCACACTCCTGGTCGACTCCGAGAGCGTGCCGTTCGTGGACGGGTCCGAGGTGGACTTCGTCGACGGCCTGCAGGGCGCCGGTTTCGCCGTGAACAACCCGAACGTCGTCGCCGCCTGCGGCTGCGGCCAGTCGTTCCGGACCGACTGAGGTCCCCAGCGGCGCGAGCCGCCACCCAGTGCGCGGGCGTGCACCGCGACTGAAGCCGCGCGCCGGGCTATTCTTCGCAGCTGCTCCCGGCAAGAGCCCACGCTTTGGCGAACGACCACAAAGACACGGCCTCGTGGCTGGTTCCGGAGGGGGAGCAGCAAGGCCTGAGGCGCTACCTGGGCACGGTTCGGGAGCGCTTTGCGCTGATCGCGCTCACCGTCGTCGCCACGACCGCCGTCGCTGCGCTGTACGTCGTGCTCGCGGAGGAGCGCTACGAGGCGCGCGCGAACCTGCTCGTCACTCCCATCTCGCGTGACAACGAGACGCTGACGGGTCTCGGGCTGATCCGCGACTCGGCCGATCCGACGCGAGACGTCGAGACGGCGGCGCAGCTGGTGATGACCCTGGACGTGGCGCGCATGGCGCGCCGTGAGCTGGGGCGGGAGCGAAGCGCCGAGTCGCTGCTCGGCGACGTCGAGGCGGTGCCCGTCGCCCAGAGCAACATCGTCGCCGTCACCGCGACGGCGCCGGGCGCGAAGGAGGCGCAGCGGATCGCGAACGCCTTCGGTAGGGGGGTCGTGAAGGACCGCACGCGCAAGCTGCACCGCCAGCTCGACGAGATCATCGCCGGCCTGCGGCAGCGGCTCGCGGGAGGCGCAGGGGGCGGCAACGAGCAGGTGCTGCGGAACAGACTCGCCGAGTTCGAGACGCTGCGCGTGGTCGACGACCCGACGATCCATCTGGACACGCGGGCCGACGAGCCGGACAACGCCTCCTGGCCGAGGCCTCGCCTGAGCATCGCCGCCGGCATCGTGGTGGGCCTCATGCTCGGCCTCGGGGGCGCCTTCGCCGCACAGATGCTCGATCCTCGCCTGCGCCGCGAGGACCAGCTTCGAGCGCGTTTCCGGCTGCCGGTGCTGGCCCGGGTGCCCGTCGAGGGGGGCGCGCCGCGGAAGCGCCCAATCGGTCCGGAACGCCTTTCGAGCGCCGGCGTGGAGGCGTTTCGCGCGCTGCGCGCCGCCCTGACCGGCCGCGGTCCTGGCGGGAGGCATGGCGAAGGGCCGGGCGGGGGTCGCTCGGTGATGATCTGTGGCTCCTCTTCCGGCGAGGGAAAGACGACCGTCGCTCTCAACCTCGCCGCGTCGCTCGCGCTCTCCGGAAGGCGGGTGATCCTGATCGAGGCCGACTCCAGGGAGCCCAGAATGGCTGAGGCGCTGGGCGTGCGGGTAGTGGACAGCATCGCCAGCGTCCTGATCGGCGACGTCGCGCTCACCGACGCCCTCGTGACGACCGAGGCGCATGGCGAGCACCTCCGCGTCCTCCTCGCCCGCAGCGACGACGAGTGGATGGCGGATCAGCTATCGCTCCCCGTGGCGCGGGAGCTGATCGAGGAGGCCACTCAGCTTGCCGACTTCGTCGTGATCGACGCGCCTCCGTTGGACACCGTGGTCGATGCGCTGCCGCTGGTTCAGGCCGCCGACGACGTGATCGTCGTGGCCCGCCTCGGCACGACGCGGCTCGACAGGCTCGAGCGTCTCGGCGAGCTGCTGGCGGACCATGGCGTCAAGCCGCTCGGACTCGCGGTCGTGGGAACCGAGACGGCGCGCCGCCGCGGGCGCGGTGCGACGGCCAGGCCGGACCGCAGCCGCGATCCCGAGCCGGTCCTGCCGGCCCGCTGACGACGTGGCGCTCGGACTGAGGCTCCGCGGTCCCACGCTGGGCCTGCAGGTCCTGCTGGTCGTTTCAGCGGCCGCGTTCGGGCTCGTGGCGGGAAGGCAGCCCGAGCTGGCCATCGTGGCAGCGATCGGGCTCGGCCTGGTGGCGCTGATCGCCGCCGACCTGACGGTGGGCCTGTGCGCCTTCACCTTCATCGGCTTCATCGACGTCGTTCCGGGCGGGCCGACGTTCAGCCTCGCCAAGGTGATCGGCCTCGTGCTCGCCCTGTCGTGGCTCGCCACGATCGCGACGCGCCAGGACGCAAAGGCCGACATCTTCGGCCGCCACCCCATTGCCGTCTACGCGCTCGGCCTGCTTGTGGCCTGGGCCGCGATCAGTGCGCTCTGGGCGCAGGACTCCGGCGAGGCTTTCACCGCCGCCTCCCGCTACGGCCTCAACTTCCTGCTGTTCCCGATCGTCTACACGGCCGTGCGCGAGCGGCGCCACGTGAGCTGGCTCGCGTGGACGTTCGTCGCCGGGGCCTTGTTCTCGGCAGCGTTCGGCGTCGTGTCGCCCCAGCCGACGCAGGAGGGCAGGCTCGCCGGCGCGATCGGGGAGGCGAACGAGCTCGCCTCCGTGCTCGTCGCCGCCTTCGCCATCGCCGCCGGGCTCGCCATCGCCTCCAGGCGCTCGCCGGGGACGCGGCTGATAGCCGCCTGCGCGGCCGTGCTGTGCCTCGGCGGCGTTTTCTTCAGCCTTTCGCGGGCGGGCCTCGTGGCGCTCCTGGTCGTGGGGCTTGCAGCCGTGCTCGTCTCGGGTCGCTGGCGGGGAAGGGCTGCGGTCGCGACGCTACTCATCGCCGCGCTCGCAGTGTCCTATTTCGCCGCCGTCGCGGATCCCGAGGCCCGCGAGCGCGTCACCCGCATAGAAGGGGGGACCGGGCGGGTCGACCTGTGGACGATCGGCTGGCGGATGTTCGAGGACAGGCCGCTCGTCGGCGTTGGGGCCGGCAACTACCAGATCTCCTCCCCGCGCTACCTGATCCAACCCGGAGCGATCGTGCGCGACGACTTCGTGCTCGACCAGCCCAAGCAGACGCACAACATCTATCTGCAGGTGCTGTCGGAGCTGGGCCTGCCCGGACTGCTCCTGTTCGCGGCGATCATCGGCTTCGGCCTCGGGTGCGCGGTCGCGGCCGCGCGCGCCTTTCGCCGCCGCGGCGACGCCTGGCTGGAGGCACTCACGTGGTCCTTCCTGCTGGCCGCGCTCGGCATCCTCGCGGCGGACTTCTTCCAGTCGGAGCAGTTCAGCAAGCAGCTCTGGATGCTGCTGGCGCTCGGGCCCGCCCTCCTCGGGCTCTCACGCAGGCTGCCGCCGGACCGCACGTGAGTGGCGCGGGGCCGGAACGAATCCGGCTCGTGCTGATGATCGAGTCGCTCGACTTCGATCCGGGCGGGGCGGAGCGGCTGGTGGTGGCGCTCGCCACGTCGCTTCCGCGCGAGCGATTCGACGTCACCGTCTGCACGACCAGAGCGGTGGAGGGAGAGCTGATCGAGCGCGTGCGCGCCGCGGGCATCCGCCATCTCGCCCTCGATCGGCGCACGCGCGCGGACGTTCTCGCCTGGCGGCGGCTGACGGCTTTCCTGCGGCGCGAGGGGGTGCACGTCCTGCACTCGCACATGTGGGGCTCGAACTTGTGGGGCAGCGTGCTCGGTCGGGCCTGCCGCGTTCCGGTCGTCATCGCGCATGAGCACACCTGGGCCTACCGCGGCAAGCCATATCGGCGCTTCCTGGACGGCTTTGTGATCGGCCGCCTCGCGACCCGCTTCCTGACGGTCGCCAACAAAGAGCTGATGGTGCAATGGGAGCGCGTACCGGAGGACAGGGTGGAGCTGATGCCGAATCCGTACGTGCCCCGGTCGCCGTCCGCGGGCGCGAGCGATCTGCGCTCCGAGCTGGGCCTGCCGCCGGGCACGCCGATGATCGGAACCGTCGCGCGGCTTCGGCCCCAGAAGGCGCTCGACGTGCTGATCGACGCGCTTGCGACCGTGGCGCGCTCGGTTCCCGACGCGCGGCTCGTGATCGCCGGAGACGGGCCGTGCCGGCCGCGACTGGAGCGGCACGCGGCTTCCGCCGGGCTCGGCGAGCGGGTCCATTTCCTGGGCAACCGCGAGGACCTGGACGTCGTGCTCGCCGGCGTAGACGTCGCAGCCATGAGCTCGGACTTCGAGGGATCGCCGTTGTTCGGGTTCGAGTGCATGGCTCACCGGACTCCGCTCGTGGCGACCGCGGTCGGCGGGCTGACCGACGCGTTCGAGGACGGGCGCACCGCGTTGCTCGTGCCGCCGCGCGACAGCCGGGCGCTCGGGTCCGCGCTAGCCGGGTTGCTGCGCGACCCCGCGCGGCGCCTGGCGATCGCCGACGCCGCTCACGAAGAGCTCGCTGACTATACGATCGAGCGCATCGTCGGCCGCTACGTCGAGCTCTATCAGCGGCTGCTCCGCGAGCATGGAGGGAGCGCGGGATGAACGAGGTGCTCGTCCTCTGCTACCACGCGGTCAGCGAGGACTGGAACGCGAATCTCTCGATCACGCCCCGGCGGCTCGAGAGCCAGCTCGGGCGCCTCGTGCGCCGTGGCTATAGAGGAGTCACCTTCACCGAGGCCGTCAGCTCGCCGCCGCCGGGCAAGGCGCTCGCCGTCACCTTCGACGACGGCTACCGGTCGGTGCTCGACCGGGGGTTGCCGGTCCTGGAGCGTCTCGGGCTCGTCGGAAGCGTGTTCGTCGTCACGCGGTTCGTCGGCAGCGGGCGGCCCATGAGCTGGCCGGGGGTCGATCGATGGGTGGGCGGTCCGCACGAGCGCGAACTCGTCCCGCTCGACCAGGAGGGAATCGGGCGCCTGACCGGCGCGGGATGGGAGGTGGGCTCACACACGGTCTCTCACCCCCGCCTCACTCGGCTGGACGACCCTTCGCTGGCGGCGGAGCTGAGTGAGTCGCGCAGTGAGTGCGAGCGCCTCACGGGCGCTCGCTGTCGCTCCCTCGCCTATCCGTACGGCGACGTCGACGAGCGCGTGGTCGCCGCAGCCGAGCTGGCCGGCTACAGCGCCGCGGGCGCGCTGTCGAGCCGCCTCGGCGCTGCTCGCCCTCTGGAATGGCCGCGCATCGGGGTCTACTACAGTGACGGCTCGCTGCGATTTCGCGCCAAGGCCTCGCCGCTCGTCAGGCGGTTGCGAGCCACGCCGGCGTGGGAGATCCTGGACCGGGTTCGGCGGAGCTGATCAGGTCTAACCGGAGACGCGCAGGCGGACGGTGTTGGAGCGTCCGGTCCCGGGTGCGTCGGCGCGCAGCTCGATCGTGCGTACGCGGCGGGAGAGCGTGGCCCGGCGAAGCCGCAGCCTCTTCGGTGAGCCACGGCCTCGGCGCCGCGAGCGCAGCCGCGGCTTGGTCGAAAAGCGGCCATCCTTTCGCACCCGCGCCCTGCCGACCTTCTTCCAGCGTTTGCCGCGCTTGACCCGAAGCGTCACGTGCGTCGGGCGCTTATCGGCGGTCACGTGGCCCCTGAGCGGGACCGCCTGCCCGGGCTGGGCCGCCGTCGCCGGGCTCGTGAGCACGATCTGCGGGTGCACTGCGCTCGCCGGGTTGCCCGTGGTGTGCTCGAGGTCGCGGCAGGGCGAGCCGGCGGTGAGAGTGAAGTTCTTGCCGCCGCGGTTGGCGTAGCCGGGATCCGCGAGGACGTTTGCGGCAGAGTCGAATCCGGGGTCGCGGGAGAGACCGTGGTTGTCGACGTCTCGCGCTCCCCCGAAGATGCAGTTCTTGCGGACGACGTTTCGCTGGCCCACGATCCCCGCGCCCCAATACGCCTCGACGTTGTAGCGCTGCGTCGAGTTCGTGATCAGGTTGAGTTCCACGACGTTGTCGTTGGAGGCCTGCGGGCCGTACTCCTCGGCGCCGCCGCCGAACAGCACGCCCTCTCCGTTGCCGTCCATCACGTTGCGCGCGACGTACGAGCCCTGGGCGTCCGGGTAGAGGTTGATCGCGCGGTCGGCGTTGTCGTAGACCTGGTTGTCGACGATGCGCGCGCCGGTGGCGTGCTCCACGTAGATGCCGTGGTCGAGGTTGGTGGCGGGCAGCGAGCCGCAGTCGTGGATGCGGTTGCGCTCGATCACGGTCCGGTAGGCGCGTCCGTAGGTCGTGGGGCCGAGGCTGAAGCAGATGGACGTGTGGTGGTTGGTGACGTCGTTGTCGACGAAGGTGACGTCGTCACCGCTGATGGCCGGGCTGGAAGCGTTCGCCGCGTTCCGCCCGTCGAGGTCGAGCGAGGCGACGGTCACGAAGTTCGCGCTGTCGGGGATCCACAGCTTGCCCACCACGGTGGCGCGCTCGCCGGGATAGCTGGTGAGGACGAGGGGAGCGCCGGCTGCGCCGGAGCGGGAGATCTTCACGTTGCCGGAGTAGGTCCCGGCGCGAAGGCACCCGGTCTCGCCCGGCTTCAACGAGTCGACCAGCTTCTGGGCGGACAGGTACGGGCTGGCGGCGGTGCCGGCGCCCGAGTCGGATCCGCCGGTTGCGGCGACCTTCGTGCAGCCGGCGGCCTGTGCCGGCGCGGCGCCTGCCCCGAGCGAGAGCGTGAACGCTGCGGCAAGCGTCAGCAGCGCACCGCCCCAAGATCCATTTTGTCGCGTTCCGTTCGACATTCCGTGACGCCCTCTTGGCGTCTAAGAAATGAATCGGGGCTAACGGCACGGGTGCGAAGGGGCGCCGGAAGCATTGGACGGATGTCCGGGCGCGACTGCGCACTTGCACGAAGCCGTGCTCATACGTGCGTCCAGGCTCCCGGGACGTCTCCTTGAAGCGCGGCTCGAAGGCGAACGCGGCGGTCAGGCGCGTCGGCCGAGAGCGGCGGAGACCGTCCGCGGCAGCGACAGTAGCTCGCGTCGCGAGACCGCGCCGGTCACCACCAGCGCCGCGCAGAAGGCGGCGAGCCCGCACACCGATCCGGCGACGGCCTCCAGCGCCGAGAGCCCCGTCGTGCCGAACAGCGCGAGAACGCCCCCCATCGCGACCGCGGCTACCAGCGCTCGCGCGAGTGTCATGGCGAGCGGCAACGCCGCGAAGCCCAGCAACCGCCGTGCCAGAACGAGGTGGCCGAGAACGTAGAGGGTGAAGCCAACGTCCGTACCGATGGCGGCGCCGACGACGCCGATCGTCGGCACGAGCACGGCGTCGAGGATTGCGTTCACCGCGAGTGCTCCCACCGCGAGCGGGATGCGGCTACGCGCCGCGCCCAGGTAGTTCACCGCCAGCGTCACGAAGGTCCCGATCGCGGACAGGAACACGAACGGCGCGAGCGCGCGCAGGACGCCGGCCGATTCGCCATAGCCGTCTCCGAGCACGAGCTCGACCATCGGCTCGGCCCACACGAGCGCAGGCGCCAGCAGCGCGGCCTGCACCAGCACCAGGTAGCGCAGGGCGGCGGTGAAAGCCTTCACGTTCGGCTCGGAGCCGGACTCGCGCACGAGCCGCGGAGCCACGCCGAACGCGAGCGCCTGGCCGCCGTAGGACAGGAACGCGGCAAGGCGCAGCGGCGCCTCGAAGACGCCGACCGAGGCCACGCTCAGGATCGCCCCAATCAGGATCACGTCGATCTGCTCGAACCCGACGAAGGCGGCGTTGACGAGAAAGAGGGCCCCGGCGTAGGCGGCGATCCGACGCCGCTGCCGTACGGCGCCGAGGCCCGGCCGCAGCCCTCCGAGCATCCGCGCCAGGAAAGCCGCCGCGATCACGGCGCCCACGACGTAGCCGGCGGCGCGTCCCCAGGCGGCGCCGGCGGCGCCGCCTCCGAGCGCGACGATCACGATCGTCGCTCCCGCCTCGACGGCGCTCTCGAGAGTGAGCACACGCCAGGCCACCGACACGCGGCCCAGCGCCACGAACGCTCCCCTGTAGAGGAACATCACCGTCTGCCCGAGGACGGCGAGCGCAACCGCCCGCAGCGTCCAGGCGAGCGCGGGCTCTCCGTAGGCGTCCGCGATCGGCCCGGCAAGCGACGCCAGCGCCCCGCAGGCCACGGTGGCCACGATCAGCTTCAGCCGCACCGCGTCGGCGAGCAGGGACCGGACGGTGCCGAGGTTCCCACGCTCCTCGGCGACGAAACGCTCGACGGACTGGGCGATCCCCATGTCGGCGACGAGCGCGACCAGCGCCCCGATCCCGACAGCGAGCGCGAACACCCCGTAGCCCGAGGGTCCGAGCTCTCGCACGAGGTAGACGGTGACGACCGCCGTGAACGCGGCGCTCGTGAGCTGTGCCGCCAGTGCGAAGGCAGCGTTACGCGAGATGCTGTCCCCGGCCGGTGTCACAGCGCGACCGCCGCCCCGCCGGCAAGGGACTCGGGCACGTGCAGGCTCTCGGCCTTCCTCACGCCCCCCGCGCTCCGAAGCGCGCGCAGCCGGCGAGGAACCCGACGCCCCACGAGAGGTGCATGGTGGCGAAGACGAGCGCCAACCCGCCCGCTTCGCCGGGACGCCGGGTGGCCGCGAGGCTGGTTCCGACCACGCAGGAGCCGTAGGTCGCTAGCGCGGCGCGCGCGACGGCGCGCAGCGGCGGCGGCGCAACCGCCGCTGCGGCGACGTTCAGCACGAGCGCCGGCGGCAGCAGGTGCGAGCGTCGCAGGCTGTGCGGGTGACGGCGTCCCGTCTTGGCCCGGTAATAGCCGTAGCGGAAGTACTGACGAGCGAGCGCCCGCAAGGAATCGCGTGGCATGTAGCGAGCGCCCATCTCGGGCAGGCACACGATGCGCCCGCCGGTGGCTAGCACCCGCGCAGCCAGCTCCGAGTCCTGGTTGGCGGGCCAGCCCTCATCCCAGCCGCCAAACCGCTCGAGCGTCGAGCGCCGCCACACGCCGGCGAACACGCCGGTGTCCATCTCCGTCTCGCCCCGGGTGCGCCACTTCCTCGACCCGCCCACGCCGAGCCACGTGCCGAGAGCGAGCCCGACGAGGCGGGACCACTTCCCGACGGGGTGCGGGATCGCCGGTCCGCTGACCCAGTCCACGTCGCCGGCCCGCAGACGCTCGACGCCGTCGGCGACGTAGCCCGAGGGGTAGAAGGCGTGCGCGTCCATGCGCACGACGAACTCACCGCGCGCGCTGCGAAGCCCGACGTTGAGAGCGCTCGGAGTCGTGCGCCGAGGGTTGTCGATCACCCGCACGCGCGGGTCCGAAGCCGCGAGCTCTTCGAGAATCGCTCGCGTGCCGTCCTGCGAGCGGCCCTCGATGAACAGCAACTCGAGAGCACCCTCGAATCGCTGCGCCGCCGCCGCGGCCGCCGTCTCGCGGATGCAGCCCGCCTCGTTCAGGACGGGCACGAGGATGCTGACGTCGACCCGCTCGGAGGCCGGCTTCGCCACCTAGTAGAACGGTCCGAGAAGGGCCACTTGCTACCCGAACGGGTTGACCGGGAAATCCCGCGGACGCTGAAGCGAGAACGCCAGCGAGGTTCCTTGTCCCCTCGAAAGGCGGGCGCGGACCGGGCCGCGCCCGCGGGTGCGAATCCTACGTTGGAAGATGCCGTAGCGGTTGGCGCGCAGCCGCGCGAGCCGCCTCCAGCGCCTGCCTGTTTTCTGTTGGACGATCACGGTCGCGCGTTTTCCTGACGGGGTGCGACCCCATACATAAACGCGTCGACCGGACCGAAAGGCGGCCAGGGGGAACCGGAAGGCGTAAAGCGACAGTTTCGGCTTGTCGCAGCTGAGCTCCCCGCAGCGCAGATAGAAGCCGGATTGGAAGGTCGCGGAGTCGGGGCGGCCGAGCGTGGCGTCGTCGCGGAGCTTGAACCAGGTCACCAGCGAGACGCCCGAGCGCCACATCCGGTAGAGGGCCTCCGAGACCCAGCGGGCGCGGAGCTTCTCCGGCACGCCCTTTGGGTCGGGCGGGTTGGAGTCCCACGCGAACTCGGTCACCCAGAGCGGCACGCTGGGGCTGGAGGACTCGACGTGACCGGCACGCACGGCCGCCTGGAGCAGCCGCTTCATGCGCGGGATGCCCGAGATCGATACGTCGTCGGGGCTTTTCGCCCGGTGCGTCGGGCTTCCCGACGTGTATGGATGGTGGCTCCAGATGTCGAGCTTGACGCGGGTTGAGCACGTCGGCTTCGCGCGTGCGTCGCTGGACATGCACAACAACGCCCGCATGAATGCGAGCGGTGACGAGACGAGGGACTGCGGGGCCTCGTTGCCGAAGGGAGCGAGGCCGCCGGCGATGACCTTGTTGTCCGCGTTGACCGCGTGCACGGCGTCTGCGAACGCGTTCAGCAGCGCACGGTAGTGCTCGGCGGCGGCCAGCCCGGCCTGCGGGTTGAGGAAGCCGAAGTGGTTGGGCTCGTTCCAGGGCTGCCAGTAGCGCACGCCCGGCAGGCCGCCGAAGCGGCCGCTGTAGCGCTGGGCCGCCGCCCGCGCGAAGCGCGCGAAGTGGGTCACGTCGGGCCGCACGGTGCCCTGCCTGCCCGCGCCGGCGCCCTCGGCCCAGTCGGGCGCGCTGCGGATGACCACGATTGGCTCGAGCCCCTCGGCGACGGCGGGCCCGAGCGCGGCCTCGAAGGCGGCCCAGTCGTACGCCGACTCACCCGGGTCCGTGGCGTCGAATCCGGACGAAGGGTTCTCAGGCGCGATCTCTCGCCAGTTCATGAGCAGCCTGATCGCGCTCGCCCCTGCCTCTCGCACGCGCTTGGAGACGATCGTCGACTCGTCGCGCGTGAAAGGCCCGTCGGGGTCGATCGCCGTTTGCAGCGGCCGCGCGGCCGTGGCGGTGCCGGCGAGCACGAGGCCGAGGGCGAGGGCGCATGCGGCCGCGAGCAGCGCGATGGTGAAGCGATGCCGGGTCATTCGTCGGCGAAGAGAGGCGAGCGTGGGTTCAGTCGCTCCGCGCGGCGCAGGCTCCGTGCCGCCTGGCGCCCCTGGCCGAGCTTGGTCTCGACGCGGGCGCGCACGAGCCACAGACGCCAGTCGGCGGAGTCGTTGTCGAGCGCTTCCAGAATCGATCCACGGGCGGCGGGCAGTGAGCCGGCCTGCTCCTGCACGAGCGCGAGCTGCAGATGCGGCGAGGCGGCCCACGGCTGCAGGTCGCGGGCGTCACGCGCCTCCTGGAGGCCCCTCTCGACGTCGCCGCGTGCGACGGCGACCTGGCTGTCGCGGATGTTCGTATTGGCGAGGAGCGGTACGGCCTGGGTCAGGATCACGAACATTGCCACGGATACAACCCCCGCACGCGCCAGCAAGTAGCGCCTGCGGACAAATGCACCACTGGCCCCGGTGCTCGATGCGGCGCCCTCACGCGGCCTCGAGCGCGAAACGGCCGCCGCCGCCGGACCGGCGAGCAGGCCGAGCGCCGCCACGGCGACCACGGCCGTGGCCGTGAGCTCCCACATCCAGTCGATCCCGGCGGCGAGGCACCAGGCGAGGACGAGGGCCATGAGCGAAGCGATCAGCACCCGTTCGTCGTCGCCCGCGGCGAACAGGCGCCGCGCGCCGATGCCGAGGCCGGCCAGAAGCGCTCCGACGAGCAGGGCGAAGCCGATCAGGCCGAGCTCGCCGAGTGTCTCCAGGTAAAGAGAGTGTGCGTCCCTGATGAAGCGGAAGAGGTCGCCGTGCTGGGCCCAGTACGACTCGTACGAACCGGCGCCGTGGCCCCGCAGGGGCTCGCTCGCGAACTGGTCGGCTGCCGTCTCCCAGAACTGCCAGCGCCCGCTCCCGCTTCCGCTCAACAGGTGGCTGCGGGTGAAGTCGGTCTCGATCGCCTGGAACTCGTCGGGCGGCTTCTTGAACGTGTTGACGCGCTCCATCGGGTCGATCGCGACGATCGCGACCAGCGCGGCGACCACCGCGAAGCCGGCGAGGGCGAGCCTCGCGGGTCGGCCGAGAGTCACCGAGCGGCGGGGTGCGAAGCGGGAGAGCAGGGCGGGAAGCGCTGCCGTGGCGATACAGGCGAGCGCGATCATGATCGCCGCGCTCTCGGCCTGGTTCGTCGCGGCCGCCGACTGGAGCGGTCCGTCCACGAGCTCCTCGCGGTCCAGCAGCACGGCGATCGCCAGCGCCGAGCCCACGCTGCCGCACAGTGTCAGCCACAGCGCCCGGCCGCGGCGACTGGTCAGCGCGAGGAACACCGCGACGCCGGCGATTGCCGTCGCGGCCCCTCCTCGGGAGGAGGTGAGGTAGATGGTCGCGGCGAGAGCGGGGAGCGGCGCGAGCGCAACCGCCCGCCCGAGAGCTGAGCGGGCGCCCGTGGCCGCGCCAAGCAGGAGCGGGAAGGCCAGGCCCGTAAAGATCCCGAGTCCGTTCCAGTAGTCGAGCGGATAGCTGAGGCGCGTCTCGCCGCCGGGCAGGAACTGGAACAGCGACCGCTCGTCGACGAAGTCCGGGAAGAGGCGACTCGCGAGCGCCACGACCCCGATCGCAGCGATCCCCGCCGCGATGCCGTCGCGCCACTGGCGCACGTTAGCGGGCGTACCCAGGGCCACGGCCAGGACGAAGACCCCGAGGTAGAGCGCGACGCGATTGAACTCGGCGAAGGCGCGCTCCGGGCTTTCGGCCCACGACATGGAGAGGAGCGTGAAGGCGGCGAACGCGGCGAACAGCCCGCCACATGCGAGCGCCGCGCGATTGGGCCGCCCCAGTGGCAGGAGCGTCAGGCCGACCCCCAGCGCGATTGCCCACCAGACGCCGATCGCGACGGCGCTGCGCGTCGTGAGCGCGTAGCCGCCGCTGTCGAACGCGAGTCCGAAGACCGCCAGCGCGACCAGGAACGCGAGGCCATGGCGCCGGATGATCGCCGCGGCGCTCGTGCTCAGGGAACCGGCTCGAGCTCGGGCCGGTTCCTGCTTCGCCGGAGGTAAATCCGGCGCAGCGCGCTCAGCTGGCTGTGTTTCTGCGCTTGTGGTGGCGATGGGCTGTCGTCCCCGCGGCAGCGGCGGCGATGACGATCATTGCGACTGCGAGCCACAGAAGAGTGTCCTCTTCGCCCTCTCCGACCGCGCTCACCGTGGCGGCCGGCACGCGAGGCACGGAGGAGGACGGCGAGCGGCGCTTTCCCCCTTTGCGATCCCGATTCACGACCGGCGCGCCGAGCTCGGGCGAGGTGGCTATCTGCTCCAGCTTGCGGGCCGTCTGCTCGGGCTGCGATTCCAGGCCGGCCTGGGCGCGCTGGGGGAGCTTCTCCCTCTTCTGACGCTGCTTGCCGACGCCGGGCGCCTTGGGGCCACGTGCGGTCGGCACGCTCTCCACGTACTGGTCGGCGGCGGAGAACTCGTCGGTCAGGGACGGCGCCGCCGTCTCGGCGGGCGCCACGGCCGCCGCCCCCAGCAGCATCGCCGCGGCGGCTGCCAGAGCGAGCAACCAGGCCCGGGTGCGGGTCATTCCCACTGGTGCTCCTCGTGCTGGCCGCGCACCACACAGGCTGCGGTCATGAGCACGATCTTGACGTCGAGCCACAGAGACCAGTTCTCGATATAGAAGTTGTCCCATTCCACACGATCGCTGAGTGACGTCCTGCCACGCAGCCCGTTGACCTGGGCCCAGCCGGTGATCCCGGACTTCACGCGGTGGCGCTCCGCATACCTGTAGATCGAGCGCTCGAAACGCTTGACGTAGCGCACGCGCTCGGGCCGGGGACCAACCAGTGACATCTCGCCGCGCAGGACGTTCCAGAGCTGGGGAAGCTCGTCGAGCGAGAAGCGGCGCAGGAGCCGGCCGAGGCGCGTGCGGCGGTCGCGGCTGGCAGGGGGGGCGTGTGGAAGATCTCCGAGGGCTGCGGGATCGGCGCCGTTGGTCACGAGCTCCTGAAGTGCCCAGTCGATGTCGGCCTCGGCGTCCTCCTCCGGACGGCCTTTCATCGTGCGCAGCTTGATCATGTCGAACTCACGGCCGTCAGCGCCGACGCGGCGCTGACGGAAGAAGACGGGACCGCCCATCGTCAGCTTCACCGCGCTCGCGGCGGCGGCGAGCAGGGGCGCCGCCAGTAGCAGCGCGCAGGCGGCGATCACGCGCTCGAAGGCGTACTTGAGCTTGAACTGGGCTCCCCTCGGGTCGCTCGCACCGAGGGAGACGAGCGGCAGGCCGCCGAGCCGCTCGACGCTCGCGCGCTCGCCTTCGACTTCGAAAAGTCGCGGCAGGATCGACACCGAGAGCCCGAGCTCGCGCGAGCGCCGGACGACCCCGAGAAGCTCGTCGTGGGGGGCCCGAGAGAACGTGACGATCACGTGCTGGATGCCGCAAGCGCCGACCACGCGGTCGAGGTCGCCGATCGCCCCCAGCACGGGAAGGGTCACGTCATCCGCCTCTCCTTCCAGGGGTTCGGCGTCCAGGTACCCGACCGGCTCCAGCCCGAGTTCCGGCTCCTCGAGCAGCCGCTTGGCGGTAAGCCTGCCGACCTTGCCGGCACCGACGACGAGCGTGGGCATCACGCCTTCGCCGCGCCTGCGCGCGTGCGCCTCGCCCCGCAGCAGAAGCGTCCTGCCGGCGCCGACGAGGACCGTGGCGACGAGCCAGTAGTAGGCCGTGTCCGCGGCCACCGCGTTGCCGTCGCCGAGCAGGACCCGAGCGGAGATGACGGCCATCGCGGCGATCGCGGTGGCCGAGAGGATCCCGCGCAGGTCGTCGAGAAGGCGCAGCCGCAGGCGCGGCGCGTACGCGCCGCGCCCAGCGAGAAGCAGCAGAGTCAATCCGGAGAAGGCGAGCGGCCAGAGCGGCGAATCCGTCGCGACCGATGCGGCGGGCGAGGTAAGGGAGATCACCACCGCCGCGGCGAGCATCAGGACGTCGCTGGCGAGGGAGACGACCGCCAGGTGCGAGGCGTGCCTCACCCTCGCTCCGCCGACATACTCGCCTTCGAGCCCCGAGAGGTCTCTCGGCGCGTACTCCGGCGCGGGCAGTGCTTCCGGCTCGGCGTACGACGACTTCACGACTGACGGGTTGTCCCTACCGAGCAGCATCGTCTTCCCGCCTTACCCGGGCCGTACGGAGGCCAAGCCCAGATGATTGGTCCTCAAAGCGAGAGAAATGGAGGAGGAGTAGCGAGAGAAATGGGGGAGGGGATGGGCGAGCAGGAGGATCGGGGGAACCCGCCGCCACTCGACCATAGCTCATTTGCCTTATGTAAACCACCGCCGTCTTCGGCTCCGCGCGGAGCCACTCCCGCTTACCTACATAGACGATTCAGGGGCCAAAAACTTGCGGTCCCCAGGCGGGGCCACCAGGCCGTCGAAAGCTAAGCAGACAGGGAGGTCGCTTCCGGAAGCTCGGCTCGAGCGGTCCCACCGTCGAGCGCGTCGAGGGCCCGCCGCACGCTGGAGGCGATGCACGTGAAGATGGGCGTGTCGCGCAGGGTGTACGAGCTCGACTCGCTCGTTCGCAGTTCCTGTACGAGATCGAGGAAGTCGCCGGGGTCGTCGGTCTCGAAGGCGACAACGAACTCCTGGTCGTCGAGCCCGAACGAATAGGTCGTGTTTATGGAGACCGAGGGGTGGCGTCGGCCGACCTCGATGTGCTCGCGCATTATCCGCATGCGCTCCTCGGCCGGCAGCCGGTACCACTCGCGCTTCTTCCAGAACGGATACACGAACAGGTGGCGGCCGTGCCCGGCTCTGACCTCCAGCCGCTCCTCCTCCGAGTACTCCGACTCCTTTGTCATCGCGAGGTAGGAGTAGGGCGTCTCCGCCCAGCTCATGAGGCCGCTCTGGGCAAGCACGACGTGGAAGTCGTGGATGTCGTGCAGGCCCGGACTGGCGCACCAGAGCAGCAGATCGGCGTCCCCCCGCGTGCCGACGAGGGTGTAGGCGCGCAGGAAGCGGTCGACGGCGAAATCCTCGCACGCCGTGGCGAATTCGTGCTTGTGCCGCTCGCGCTCCTCGTCGGGCAGCCGCCGCCAGGCGGGATCGACCTTCAAGAACGTGAACTTGACGAAGTTGCGCTGCGCCATGGCGATGGCACCAGGATACCCCGCCCCCGGCCCGGGCCAGGAGCGCAAAGCGTACGGCGGGCGGCGCGGGATTTACCATTGCCCGCGATGGCCGCCGTCGAGGTCCTGGGCGTCTCGCTCCCTTCGTCTGCGGGCGTTTCTGTCGGGGACTCTCATTGCGAGTAGTCGTTCAGTGCGAGTAGCCGTTGCCGCCGCGCTGCTCGCGGCGGCGCTCGCGGGAGCACTCACCGCCGGCGAGCCCGCGAGCGTCGCAGCGGCCACGGCGGAGCGCGAGTCCCGAGCGGCGGTCGCATTCCTGCCCGGACCCGCTCCAAGGGCCAAGCCGTCGGCGATCGAGCGGCTGGAGAGGTTCGACCAGCTCGATCTCGGCTTCATGAGCGCGGTCATGGGCTCTTACGTACCCGAGCAGACGCTGCTCGACATCAGCTCCGGCTCGCGCACGTGGACGTCGCTGTACGACCGCGAGCTCGAGACCACCATGTATCTGCAACCCGAGGACGAAGGGGACTGGTCGCTGCGTGGCTGGAGCGAAGCGCGCACGCGAGCGGCGACCGCGCCGGCGGACGTCGTTCCGGGCCTGCTCGCGCAGGCGGCCGGCGACGCGGGCTTCGACGTCGGCTACGCGGGCCTGCGCGAGCGCTCCAACCGCGAGGCGATCGTCGCCGCCGACCGCTCTGGGCGCATCGGGCAGGCCGTCCTGTCCTCGCGCCGCCAGGCGGGTCGCACCGCCGCCGCGCTCTGGCGGCGAACGCCGTTCCTCGTGGCGCGGCTGCCTTCGGGCCGTGACGGCCGCGAAGCTCTCGCGACGCTGTTGCGCGAACGTGGGGCCGGGGACCTTCTGCTCGTGGTGCAGCAGCCGGCGGGGATTCGCCGCCGGCTGCTCGCTGCGGGAGCCGCGGGGCTCGAGGGCGACGGCGCGCTGACCTCCGCCTCCACCCGGACCGAAGGCCTGATCGTGTCGACCGACGTCGCGCCCACCCTGCTCGAGCACTTCGGCGTTCCCGTTCCTGACGACGTCTCCGGAGAGCCGATCGAGGTCGGCGGCGAGCGGACGGTCGCCGAGCTCGAGGCCCTGCGGGGCCGGCTCGCCGAGATCGGTCCGCGGCGCTGGAAGACCATCCTCGCCGGGCTCATCGGCGCCGTCGTGCTGGCCGGTGCCTTCTCGGCCGTGCGTCCCGGCCGGGGGCGGCTGCGACTGGTCGCCCGCGCGGCGTTCCTGGCGGCGCTCTGGTTGCCGTCAGTGCTGCTGGTGACAGGGGCGCTCGCCCCCTCGCGGCTGGGCGAGGCACTCTTGATCGCGGCCTGCTCGGCGCTGCTCGCCCTCTCCACGGACGCGCTGCTTCCATGGCGCCGCGCGATAGCCGTGGCGGCCGGGGTGACGGTGGGCGCACATGTCGCGGATCTGGCGCTCGACCTCGATCTCATCGCTCGCTCGCTGCTCGGGCCGAACCCGATCCTCGGCGCGCGCTTCTACGGCGTCGGCAACGAGCTCGAGGTGACGCTCGCGGTGATTGGCCTGCTTGGGCTGGGCGCCGCTCTTGCGAACGCGCCGCCCCGCCCGCTCACGTGGGGTCTCGCCTCCGGTGGCGCGGTGCTCGCGTTCGCGCTCAGCTGGGGGCGGCTCGGGGCGGACGTCGGTGCGAGCCTGATGCTCGCGGCGGGGACGGCGGCGGCGGCCGTCGCCGCGCTGGGCGAGCGCCCGGGAAGGCGGGGAATCGCGATCGTCCTGCTCGCCCCGGTGGCGGCGCTCGGCGCTCTCGTCGCGCTCGACCTCGTCACCGGTGGTGACGCGCACCTCACACGCTCGGTGCTCCGTGCCGGCAGTCTCGGCGACCTGGCCGACGTCGCCCAGCGGAGGGTCGAGCTCAGCTACAACTCGCTGGGGCGGGGCATCATCTGGCTGCTGGTTGCAATTGCGACGGCCGCGATCGTCGTTGGCGTGAGGGCGCGCCGCCGCCTGCTCGCCCCGCTCGAGGGCTCGCCCGGCCTGCGGGCCGCGATGTGGGGCGCGCTCGTGGCGGTCGTCGTCGGGGCCTTGTCAAACGACTCGGGCCCGATCATCCTTCTGATCGGCACCAGTTACCTTGCGCTCGCCGCAGGGTACTTCCAGGCACTGGCGAATAGCGACTGAGCGGCGCGCCCGGCGCCGGGGGAGCGGTAGCCGGCGCTGCTAGCATCGTGCGGTCGCCCTCGTCCCAGCGCTCCCATGCGAATCGCCCTCGTCTCCCCGTACTCGTGGACATTTCCCGGTGGCGTAACACGCCACATCGACGAGCTGGCCGGAGAGCTGATCGCCCAGGGACACTACGTCCGGATCCTCTCGCCGGTGGACCCCGATGACCGCCTGACGCGCACCGTTCACCGCCGCGGCCCTGAGCGCGTCGAGCTCCCGGATCACCTCGTGCCGCTCGGCCGCACGGTCGGGCTGCGCGCCAATGGCTCCGTGTCGAACCTTTGCGTCGGCGTCGAGAGCGTGGCGCGCCTTCGTCGCGAGCTCCGTGCCGGGAGGTTCGACGTGGTCCACGTGCACGAGCCGATCGCTCCGTTCGTCGGCTGGGACGCGTGCTGCTTCG
The DNA here is from genome assembly GCA_963774075.1 of uncultured Solirubrobacterales bacterium. GTDB lineage: Bacteria > Actinomycetota > Thermoleophilia > Solirubrobacterales > JBBDJG01 > JBBQNR01. The sequence continues at coordinate 228,069 of CAVZDP010000001.1, forward strand.
ACGGCGCGCCGGTCGTCGGGACGTTCCATGCCTACTCGACGAAGTGGGTGCCGAACGCGACCGCGACGCTTCTGGGAGCGCGCAGGATCTTCAACAAGCTGCACGCGCGCATCGCAGTGTCGGACGCGTCGCGCTGGACCGGCGAGCGCTACTTCGGCGGTCACTACGACGTGATCCCCAACGGGGTGGACCTCGAATCCGCTCCGGCGGGACCGAAGCCCGCGAGCGATCGCTTCCGCATCCTTTTCGTCGGCCGCGACGACGAGCGGAAGGGGTTGCCCGTACTGCTGGCGGCTTTCGCCGGCCTTCGCGACCACGTCCCCGTGAGGCTCGAGATCGTGGGCGCGTCCACCGAGGCGGTCGAGCCTTACGTCGCCGAGCTCAACGGCGGAACCGAGGACGTCGAGTTTCTCGGCAGCGTCGGTGACGACGAGCTGTGGGGCCGTCTGCACGCCACGGACGTTCTGTGTGCCCCTTCGCTCGGTGGTGAGAGCTTCGGCATGGTCCTCATCGAGGCGTTCGCGGCCGGTACGCCGGTCGTCGCCTCGGACATCGCCGGTTACCGGCAGGTGGTGCGCCATCGCCGCGACGGCCTGCTGGTGCCCGCCGGCGATCCGCTCGAGCTGGCCCAGTCGCTCCACGCGCTCAGCCTCGACCCGGCGGCCCGCATGAAGATGGGGTCGGCGGCACGTGAGCGCGCGGCCGAGTTCGCCTGGCCGCGGGTCGCTTCGCGGGTTACGGAGGTATATGAGCGCGCGGTGGAGACACCCTCTCCCGAGCAGGCGCGCGTGCGCGCGGCGGTGAAGCTCGGGTTCAGGACTGCCGACATGTCGCCTCGCAAGCCCGCCCGCCGGCTGCCTTCGCTCGAGCCACCTCCGGAGCGGGTGGGGCGCGCGCGGCTCGTCACCATGGCACGCCGCGTCGGCATGGCCGCCTCGGCACTCGCCGGCGTCGGCCTCGCCTACCTTGCCTTGCAGCACGTGGATCTGCGGCAGGTGCTGACCATGCTCGTCCGCTCGAGCCCGGCCTGGGTGCTAGTGGCGCTGGCGCTCTTCTCCGCTTCGATGGTCCTGCGCGCCGTTTCGTGGCATGCGATCGTGAAGGCCGCGCTGCCGCACCGGCGCGTGAAACGGCGGGTGATCGTGAGCGGCACGATGATCGGGGTGCTGATGTCCGCCACGCTGCCCGCCCGCCTCGGCGAGCCGTCGCGGGCGCTTATCGTCGCGCGCCGGCTCGGGCGAATGCGCGAGACCCTGCCCGTGCTCGTCGGCACGCTCGTGTCGCAGACGCTCTTGAACGTGCTGGCGCTCGCGCTGCTCGGCGTGCTCGTGGCCAGCACGACCACCCTCTTCCGCGGCCACGAGACCGCGCTCGCGTTCGTGGGCGCCGTTCCGGTGGCCCTCGTCGCGGCGGTGGTGCTCGCCCCCTGGGTGCTCGACGGCAAGGGAAGGCTCTCCGCTCGCAGCGGCACGCTCGCGCGCATGCTGTCGGCAGCGCTCGGGACCCTGGTCCGGATGCGAAAGGGACTTTCCGTGTTCAGGCGCCCGCGGCTCGCCGCCTGGGCTACGAGCGCTCAGCTCGCGGCGTGGGGGCTCCAGCTGCTCGGCGCGTTCGCCCTGCTGGCCGCGCTCGGACTCGACGCGCGCGTCGGGATCGGCGCCGCGGCGGCGGTCTTGTTCGCGGTCAACGTCACCGCCGTGCTCCCCGTCACGCCGTCCAACGTCGGCGTGTTCCAGTTCGCCGTAATCACGGTGCTGACGGGCGTGTACGGCGTGCCCGCGACTTCGGCGCTCGGGTACGGGATCATCCTTCAGGCCGTGGAGATCGCGACCGCCGTCGCGTTCGGCGTTCCGGCACTGATCGGCGAGGGCCTCTCGTGGCGCGATGTCCGCATGCGCGCCATCGCGGCATCCCCGGTGCAGCTCGCGCCACGCGACGCTGCCGCCGCGGCTCGGTCGATTCGTTAGACCTACTAGACCTTTACGCCCGCCGCGGCCGCCGCTTCTTCGAGCCTGTCATCGCCCCAGAAGAGCTGGTCGCCGACCGCAACCGTCGGCATGCCGATGACTCCCCGCGCCACGGCTACATCGGTCGCGGAGCGGAGCGCCTGCTTGAGATCGGGGTTCGCGGCCGAGGCCCTCGCCCCGCCCTCGTCCAACCCCCACGCGACGGCGGCTGCGATGACCTCGTCGCCGACGGTCGTGGTGTCGCGGCCGTCCGCGAACGCGAGCTGAAACGCCCGCCGCGCGAAAGCTTCCCCGATCCCGGCCTGGTGCGCGAACGTCGCCAGTCGCATCAGCGTCAGAGTGTTTGCGGGCTCCCACTCCTCGCCGCCCACGACCTCGCCGTACGCGAACGTGTCCGGCCAGCGCCACGGCGGCATCCCGTACTCGGCGGCGCGGCGCTCTATGTCCTCGGCGGAGGCGTTCCTCCGCCGATCGCCGCCATTCACGGCCCGACGCGGCCACAATCGGCACGATCCACACCGGCTGCCAGGTTGCCTTCACGGGCAGGACGCTGTCGATGCGAAAGCGGCGAGACACGAGTACGGCGACCCGAGGTCGTAGTAGAAGATCGGCTGTTCGGTCGCGTCCATCGCGGCGACGATATCCGCGCGTCGAACTTGGGCAAGGAGCGGGACTCGGCAGCCCCGGATTTACGAATCTAGCCTGTCTCAGACAGCGAGCGGCTGCTCGTCCGCCGAGCTATCCCACTCGCGAAGGTCGCGCGCGGCCTCGCGGACCTCGGGCAGCGGGCAGTGGTCGGCCGAGCAGCCGGCGCGCTTCGCCAGCCCGGCTACGGCCGCTCCGACCGTCCCCCAGAAGCTGTGCTTGGTGTCCTGGGCATCGATTTCTCCGCTCTCCGTCCTCACTAATACCTTTATCGAACGGTTCACGCCCGAGTATTAGCCACTAGACAACCGGTTGATATCCTCGGCTCCTGCGGCGGGTGCTTCGGCAGGGGCGCTTGCCGCCTTCGTCTGCCAGCAGCCAGGAGGATCCAAGTTGGCCGTTCTCTCCAATGTTTCCGGTTTCCCGCGCATCGGCCCCCAGCGCGAGCTGAAGGTCGCAACCGAGGCCTTCTGGGGCGGTGAGCGCTCGCTCGAGGAACTGCGCGACACCGCCAAGAGCCTCCGCGCGGCCAACTGGAAGCTTCAGCGCGAGGCCGGCATAGACCTCGTGCCCTCGAACGACTTCTCCCTCTACGACCAGGTCCTCGACACGATCGCCATGGTGGGGGCGGTCCCCGAGCGCTACGGCTGCAAGCCCGGCTCGGAGGTCGATCAGGACACCTACTTCGCGATGGCGCGTGGCCGCCAGGGGTCCGGCATCGACGTCACGGCGATGGAGATGACCAAGTGGTTCGACAGCAACTACCACTACATAGTCCCGGAGCTGGCGAAAGGGATGGAGTTCACGTTCTCCTCCACCAAGCCTCTCGACGAGTACCAGGAGGCGAAGGCGCTCGGGATCGAGACCAAGCCGGTGCTGATCGGCCCGCTCAGCTTCCTGCTGCTCGGCAAGTGCACCGAGGGAGAGTTCGACCGTCTCGACTTGCTCGACTCACTGGTGGAGGTCTACGCCGAGGTGCTCCGCCGGCTCGGAGAGCTGGGCGCGGAGTGGGTGCAGATCGACGAGCCGATCCTCGTGGAGGACCTCGGCCCCGCCGAGCTCGATGCGCTCGAGCGCGCCTACACCCGCCTCGGTGAGGTCAGTGGCGCTCCGAGGATCCTCCTCAACACCTACTTCGACCACGTCGGGGCGGCGTTTCCGGTCCTCGCCCGCCTGCCGGTAGCCGGTATCGGCCTCGACTTCGTGCGCGGTGAGCACAACCTCGAGCTCGTCAGGAAGCAAGGCTGGCCTGAGGGCAAGACACTGTTCGCCGGCGTCGTGTCGGGCCGCAACGTGTGGATCAACGACCTCGACCGCAGCATCGGCTTGCTGAAGGAGCTCCAGGGCCTGGCGGGCGACGTCGTCGTCTCGACCTCGTGCTCGCTTCTGCACTGCCCGATCGACAAGCGCAACGAGCCCGCGCTGGACGACGAGGTGCTGAGCTGGATGTCCTTCGCGGTGCAGAAGCTCGACGAGGTAGCCGCGCTCACCGTCACCCTCAACGAGGGTGAGCAGGCGGTCGCCGACGTACTGGACGCGAACCGCAAGGCGCTCGAGGACAGGCGCTCGTCGCCGCGCACCCGCAACCCGGCGGTGCGCGAGCGGCTGGCCGGGCTCTCCGAGTCGGATGGCCGCCGCCAGAGCCCGTTCGCCGAACGCCGCGATGCGCAGCACCAGAGGCTCGGGCTGCCGCTCTTCCCGACGACGACGATCGGGTCGTTCCCGCAGACCCCCGAGATCCGCGGCGCACGCATGGCATTGCGGAAGGGAGAGATCGACGAGCAGCGCTACCTCGAGTTGATGAGGGGCGAGATCGAGCGCGTCGTCCGGCTGCAGGAGGAGATCGGCCTCGACGTGCTGGTTCACGGCGAGCCCGAGCGCAACGACATGGTCCAGTACTTCGCCGAGCAGATGGACGGTTACGTGTTCACGCAGAACGCGTGGGTGCAGTCGTACGGGTCACGTTACGTGCGTCCGCCGATCTTGTTCGGCGACGTGTCACGTCCGAACGACATGACGGTCGACTGGATCAAGTACGCGCAGTCGCTCACCGACAGGCACGTCAAGGGCATGCTCACCGGGCCTGTGACGATGCTCATGTGGTCATTCGTGCGCGACGACCAGCCGCGCTCGGAGACGTGCAAGCAGCTTGCGCTCGCGATCAGGGACGAGGTGTCCGACCTCGAGGCCGCCGGCGTGGACATCATCCAGGTCGACGAGCCGGCGATCCGCGAGGGCCTGCCGCTGCGCAGCGATCGCTGGGGCGAGTACCTGGACTGGGCGGTGACTTCCTTCCGGCTCTCCACCTCCTCGGTGCGCGACGAGACGCAGATCCAGACCCACATGTGCTACTCGGAGTTCGGCGACATCATGCGGCAGATCCAGGAGATGGACGCCGACGTGCTGCTGATCGAGGCTGCGCGCTCGAAGATGGAGCTGCTCGAGGACTGGAAGAGGACGGGCTACGAGAACGAGATCGGTCCCGGCCTCTACGACATCCACTCACCGCGCATCCCCTCGATCGAGGAGATGGCGGACCTCCTGCGCCGCGCCGCCCAGGTGCTCCAGCCGGAGCAGATCTGGGTCGACCCCGACTGCGGGCTCAAGACGCGCCGCTACGAGGAGGTCGAGCCGTCGCTTCGAAACATGGTCGAGGCGGCGAGGCAGCTCCGCGAGGAGCTCGTGCCGGCTGGGCGTTGACGCGCCTGTCACGAATAGGCCGGTTCTCGCTTAGGCGCGAGAACCGGGAACTCTGTTCTTCGGATGAGCGCGGCGCGCCCAACGACTAGTCGAGATTTACGGGGTGCGTCTTCTCGCTGACGCGTGCGATGAAGCTGCCGGCGGCGGGCTCGCCGTCCGGTGAGACGGCCTTCGCCTTGCCGTCAAGCCCCGCGCCGACCCTGAAGCGCAGCGTGTAGGTCCCCGCCCGCACCGCCGACACCTTCCAGACGAGCGTGCGGGTCTCGCCCTCCGGCACCTCGCCGACGGCCCACGTGTTCGTGAAGGCCGAGTCGGCGTTGAGCGGTCCCTCGTCTATCACCCAGACTGGGCGGCGCGAGTCCGCCAGGTCCTTGCTCTCCTTGCGCATGTCCAGGCCGTCCACGGTGACGGACAGGTTCGGGATCGCCCGGTCGTCGGCGTTACGGACCCGAATCTTGAGCGCGACCTCGTCCGCGAGCCGCTGGCGGCCCGGGAACGACGCGTCCAGAACCTCGACCCTCCATGTCCCCTCCGGCTCGTTGTCGTCCTGGGCATCGGGGCCGCACGCTGCCAGCAGGAAGACCGGCGCGACCAGCAAGGCAACCCAGAAGGCTGTCAGCTTGCGGGCGGCGCGCGACGACATAGGCGAGAACATACCTGCAAAGACCGGCCTGCCGCTACGCCCCGGAGGTGGGAGCACCCCCTTGCCGCATCACGTATTCTTCCCGGGGCAGAGCATTCAGCGCCGAGGCTGAACCGGCTCGACCAGTAGGCGACTGGCCGAGGCCGGGGGAGGAGAACAGATCGTCTTGAGGGAGCGGGCAGATGGTTCGTAACGCAGCCGACCGGGCCTTCCTGCCTGCCAAGAACCTGTTCGAGCAGGTGGGGGACATGATGATCCTCACCGGCAAGACGATCGTGTCGGCGATCCGCCCGCCCTACCCCTACGGGGGCGAGTTCATGTCGCAGTTCCTGTTCGCGCTGCGCCTCTGCTGGTTCCCGCTGTTGGTCTCTACGATCGCCTTCGGCTACGGCGCTCCGGGCGTGCAGGCGGCCAACTTCCTGACCCTGTTCGGAGCGCTCGACCGGCTCGGGGGCTTCTTCGTACTGGCCTCGATCAGGGAGTTCGCGCCCTGGGTCGACGCCATGATCGTGGCCGGCGTCGCCGGCACCGCGATCACCGCCGACCTCGGCGCCAGAAAGATCCGCGAGGAGCTCGACGCGCTTCAGGTGCTGGGCGTTGACCCGGTCAAGAACCTCGTCGTGCCGAGGTTCTTGGCCCTGATGCTGATCACCGGCCTGCTCGACATCTACGCCCTCATCTTCGGCATCTTCGGCGGCGTCGTTGCCGAGCTCGTCTACCACCAGGACCTGGCCGGCTTTTGGGCCACCTTCTTCACCAACGCCTCCGTCACCGACCTCTGGGGCTCGATCGTCAAGACGACCCTGTTCGGGGCCATCATCGCGATCGTGTGCTGCTACAAGGGCATGACCGCCTCAGGCGGGGCGGCCGGCGTCGGGCGGGCGGTAAACGAAGCGGTCGTGATCGCCTTCTCGGGCATCTGGGCCTTCAACTACGTCTTCACCCAGACCCTGCTCGCCACCCATCCTGAGATCTTGGTCATACGCTGATGAAGGCTGACCGCTTCCTTGCTCCGCAATATCGGGCCTCGTCACCGCTTTCGCGGCTCCTCGGACACCTAAAGGCTGGTGAGCCTCCTGCGCCGGCTGCGCCGGCTACGGAGTCTCCGGAGATGGCGCGATGACCGGCTGGCTGGGGGTCCCGCGCGACTGGATCGCGAGTCTCGGCGACATCCTGAAGTTCTGCGGCCAGACCTTCGGCGAGGTCTTCAACACGCGCGTGTTTCACTTCTTCGGCGAGGCGCTTCGCCAGGCCGGGATCTTGATCTTGGGATCGGCGCTGGTGATCTGGGGGATGGTGTTCATCCTCGGGCTCACCTGCGGCATCGAAGGCGCCTACTTCAACCGCTCGGTCGGCGCTCCAGCCTACGCCGGCGTCTTTGCCGCCTGGTGTGACCTGCGCGAGATGGTCCCCTACATGTTCGGCTACATCATGGCCGCCAAGGTCGGGACCGGGATCGTGGCCGAGCTCGGGGCGATGCGCATCAACGAGGAGATCGACGCCCTCGAGGTGATCGGCGTGCGCCCGATCACCTTCCTCGCCGCCACCCGCCTGCTGGCGGCCTGGATGGTGTTGCCCTTCATCTACCTGTCGGCGGTGGGAGTGGGCTTCTTCGCCAGCTACCTGGCGGTCGTGAAGCAGATCGGCGAGGTCTCGGCGGGCGGCTACTCGCTCATCTTCTGGATGTTCCAAAACCCGCCCGATCTGCTGTTCAGCGTCATCAAGGGGATGGCGATGGCGACGGCGATCGTCGTCGTCGGCTGCTACTACGGCTACAACGCCTCCGGCGGGCCGGTCGGAGTCGGCCAGGCGACCGCCAAGTCGATGATCCTCAACATGGTGCTGATCCACCTGATCGGGATGATCAGCAGCCAGATCTTCTGGGGGGCGAACCCGCGAGCGCCGATCGGCGGGTAACGGCGGCACGATGACACACCACGACGAGCAGGGAGCAGAAAAGTTGGAGAAAGACTCTGGGGAGAGGATCCGGGAGGAGGGCAACCTCCGCGAGGGCGTGCCCGAAGGGGCCCCCGCGGACCAAAAGTTCGAGTATCACGGCGTGGTCCACGACCACGGGCGCAAGGACACCGTCGAGTTCATCGACGTGGTCAAGCGGTTCGGGCGCAACACCGTGCTCGACGGGCTCAACCTCGGCGTCCCGGACGGGATGATCACGATGGTCCTGGGGCCGTCCGGCACCGGGAAGTCGGTCTGCATCAAACACATCGTCGGTCTCCTCTATCCAGACGAGGGCGACGTCCTCGTGCACGGCGAGTCGGTCCCCGACATGGCCGACGACGAGCTCTTCGACATGCGCAAGAAGTTCGGTGTCCTGTTCCAGGACGGCGCGCTTTTCGGCTCGATGAACCTCTACGACAACGTCGCCTTCCCCCTGCGGCAACACACGCAGAAGTCAGAGGACGAGATCCGCGAGATCTGCTCGCGCCGGCTGCGCGAGGTCGGGCTCGGAGGCGCCGAGGACAAGATGCCGAACGAGCTCTCGGGCGGCATGCGGAAGCGAGCCGGCTTCGCCCGGGCGCTCGTGCTCGATCCCGAGATCGTGCTCTTCGACGAGCCCGACTCCGGCCTCGACCCGGTCCGCACGGCGCTGCTGTGTGACCTGATCCGGGAGGTGCACGATGAGAACGGCGGTACCTACATCGTCATCACCCATGACATCGCGTCCGCCCGTCGCCTCGCCGAGTACATGGCGATCCTCTGGAGAGGGAAGATCGTGGAGGCGGGCATGAAGAACGAGCTATTCCAGTCCGAGAACGAGTTCGTGCGCCAGTTCCTGTCCGGGGAGTCCGCTGGACCTCTCGGCATGGAATAAGAGCCGCCGCGATCCCAGGACTTTCCTCCATCGGCGCCGCTCCGCGGTCGCCTGACGTACCCTCGGCGAGAGGATGAGAGCGCTCCGGTCCATGCTGGCGGCGGCAAGCTCGGCCGCGCGCTCCTCGAGCCGCGGGAGGCGTGCTGTTGCGCTGGTCGTGGTGCTCGCGATCGCGGGTGCCGCTCTGGTCGCCACGCGCCTCGACTCGAGCGCCGACGAGAGGACGTTCTCGAGCGACGGCGCGCGCGCCGCGCAGGCGACGGACGAGCTGCACGAGCGGTTCGGCGACGAGCCGATCCAGATTCTCGTGAAGGGAAACCGAGACCAGGGCCGGCTGCCCGCGCTCCTGCTCACCGAGGACCTGCGCCGCATCCTCGGCCTCGAGGGCTGCGTGTCCGGCAATCGTCCCCGGCGGGGAAAGGCGCCGGCGCCGGTCTGCGAGCGGTTCGCGCGCGAGCGGCCGGTGCAGGTCGTCTACGGGCCGGGCACGTTCATCAACGAGTCCGCGCGCCAGATCGCGGTCCGCTTCAACGCCGAGCGAGCCACGGGCCGATCCGAGGCCGAGAAGGCGGCACGCGCCGCGCGCAAGCTCGCGGCCGCGCAGGGACGAAGCCAGCAGCAGCAGGACCGACTGGCCGCTCAGGCGCGCCAGCTCGCGCTCGCCCAGTCGTTCAGCGACGCGCTCGGGCTGGCGCTGCGCTATGGCCTCTCGCGCGTGCCCCAGCTCAACGACCCCGACTTCGTACTGAAGCTGGTCTTCGAGCCGTCGCTCGGCTTCGCCACGCCCAAACCGCGCTTCTCCTACCTGTTCCCGTCCAGCGAGACCGCTCTGATCCAGGCCCGCCTGCGCCCAGGGCTGAGCGTGGAGGAGAGGCGCAGGGCCGTCGATCTGGTCCGTGAGGCGGTCGAGAGCCGGCCGTTCCGGCTCGAGCGCGGCAGGTACATCGTCTCGGGGGCGCCGGTGGTCGAGGATGCGGTGGCGTCGAACCTCTCCGACCAGCTCTGGCTGCTGTTCGGCGCGTCGCTCGGCCTCGCCGGCCTGGCGCTGGTGGCGGCGACGCGGCGCGCGTCCGCTCTGGTGGTGCTGCTGCCGGGGCTCGCCGGCTCGGCGCTCGCCTTCGGCGTGCTTTCGCTGGCGGGGGGATCGCTGACGATCGCGGCGGTCGCGGCGTTGCCGTTCGTGATCGCCCTCTCGGCTGCCGCCGTGGTGCTGCTCGGCCCGGCTGGCCGCCACCGGCCGCCGGCCGCCGGTGTGGCTGCCGGCGTCGCGTTGATCGGGGTTCTCACGTTCTTGCTGTCGCCCGTGTCGATGGTGCGCACCTTCGCCGCGATAGTCGGGCTCGGCGTCGTCGCCGCCCTCGCGCTCTGGAGGGCGGTGGGTCTCAGCGCTCCTGATTTGAAGCGGCCTCCGGCGATCCGCGCCCGGCTTCTTCGCAGGCCCGCGGACCGGCTCGCCGCGGTGGGCCGGCGGCTCCTCGACATTGCCTGTACGCGGCCCCGGCGCGTGCTGCTGGTCGCGACGGTGCTCGCCGCCGCGGGCTGGGTGCTCAGCACTCAAACGGACGTCGTCACCACCCCACAGCGGCTGGCGTCGAAGGGAGCGCAGCAGGTCGAGGACGCCGCCACGTTCGAGCGAGCGACCGGCTCGGCCGGCGAGGTGAGCGTGATCGTGAGGTCCGAGCGGCTCACCTCTCGCAGGGTGCTCGACTGGATGAGCCGCTACCAGCGGCGCGTGCTCGCGCGCCACGGCTATCGCGAGGATCGCTTCTGCCAGGCCGCCGAGCTCTGCCCGGGGCTCTCCCCGGTCGGACTGCTCGGCGCCGCGCGCCGGCCCGCCGAGGTGCGGGCCGAGCTGAGGCGCCTGCCGCCCTACTTCTCCCGGGCGGTGATCTCGCGCGATCGCCGCGCCGCCAACATGTCGTTCCGGATCAACTCGGCCTCTGCCGAGGACCACCAGCGGCTGTTCGACGACATGCGTGCCCAGCTCGACCCGCCCGCTGGCGTCGAGGCGCGGCTCGCCGGCTCGCCGGTGCTAGCCGCCGACAGCTCCGGCTCGCTGCGAACGAGCTGGCTGGCGCTCACCGCGGTCGGCCTGGCGGCGGCGCTCGTCCTGCTGCTCGTCGCCTTCCGGCGGAGTCGCGACGCCCTCGTGCCCCTGCTGCCAGTGGCGCTCGCCACGGGCTGGTCGGCGCTCGTCCTCTTCGCGCTTCAGATCCCGCTCAACCCGCTGTCCGCTGCGCTCGCCGGCATCGTGATCGGCACAGGGGGAGCGCTCAGCGTCGTGCTTTCGGCCTCGTATCGGGCCGAGCGTGGTCGAGGCGCCGCCCACAGGGAGGCGATCGGGGCCGCCCTCGTGGCTACCCGTGGGAGGCTCGTGGTCGCCGGGGTGGTCGCGCTCGTGGCGCCCCTGGCGCTCCTCTTCAGCGACGTGCGGATGCTCCGCGAGACGGGGATTCAGTCGCTGATCGACCTCGCCATCGTCCTGCCGGCGATCGGAGTCGTGCTTCCGGCCTCTCTCGTGTGGGCCGAGGAGCGCCGCCCACTGCCCCTGCCGCGCACTCGTGAGGAGCGCATCGCCTTGGCGCGGCGACTGGCGAAGAGGTTGCGAGCGGTGCCCGGGGCGGCTCGCGCAGGCGCACGCGCTCTCCCGGGAGCGCTCCGGGCGGTAGTGCCGCGTGCCCGGCGCCGGCTTCGCTCGCTGCGTGAGTCTCGGCGGCGGAACGGGCGCGGGCACGGCGGACGCAGGAGGGGCCTGCGCCGAAAGCCTCGCTCAGCGCGCCGGCGCGAAGGGCCCATGAGCCCGGAGTGAACGCTGACGTCGACAGGCCGCCCGACGAGACGGAGGAGCCCAGACCGGCCGGCGGCCACGCGCGGGATCGCTTCCAGCAGGAGCTCGACCAGCTCGGCGACGGGCACGACCAGGATGGGGAGGAGGGTCCTGAAGAGCGCCGCCGGGCCGCGCGCCCTTACTCGGTCGTCATCGGAGTGCTGTTCCTGGTGGTCCTGCTGGTGGCGGGCATCAACTCGCTCTCAAACGAGGGAGCGGCGGTCGAGGGCCTGCCGGAGGGAAAGCCGCTGCCGCGCTTCGCCGCCCCGGAGGCGACGGGCAGCTTGGACGGCGACGCCAACGTCAACCAGGACGACACCGATGCGTCGGGAGACCGGCAGACGCCTGCCTGCGAGGTCTCCGGTCCCAGGCGGGACGTGGTCAGGATCTGCGACTACTTCGACCGGCCTCTCGTCCTGGTCGCCTGGTTCACGCGCGGCTGCTCGTCGTGCAGGCGCCAGCTCGACACCGTCGAGGCGGTGAGAAGGCAGTTTCCAGGGGTGCACTTCATCGGCCTCGATATCGCCGACTCGCTCGACAACGCGCGCAGCGTGGTGCTCGAGAACGGATGGCGCTTCCCGATGGCGCTCGACCGAGACGGCGCCGTCAGCGGGCTGTACGGCGTCGGCGTGGGCCCGACGACGTTCTTGGCCTATCCTGGCGGCATCATCATGGGGACGGTGTTCGGAGAGCTAGACCGGGACGAGCTCACGCGAAGGGTCGAGCGGCTGGTGCGCTCCTCGAGCCGGCGCGGGCCCGTCGACTGAAGTGCTCCCCACCGCAAATCCGCCCACGTTCTGCCGGCTGCAAATCTTCGCTTCTCGCGCGGCAGAGCGCGAACGTACTCACGGCGGGAAGCACTGATGCCCGTCACCGCGGAACCCCCGCTCGAGACGGGCCGCGTGGCCCAGGCGCTGCGAAGCGAGTTCCCCGGCCTGGCGCTTCCCTATTGCCTGACTCAGGCGCGCGACCGCCGCAGCCCGACCGGCGTGCGCCAGAGGCTCCGCTTCCTCGCCGACCGCATGTACGGCCAGCGCGCGCTGAACCTCCGCCGCGAGCCGATCGCCTCGGCGTACAGGATCTTCTTCCGCCAGATCGGGCTCGACCCCGACGAGCACCGAACCCCCGTCGAGGCAGCCGTTCTGGAGCGTCTGCGCGCGGGCGGCTTCAAGAGCCGCGGCCTCGTCGACGACGCCTTGACGATCGCCACCGTTGAGACCGGCGTGGCAATGCGCGCCTTCGACGCCGACCGCATCGACGGCCGCCTCGCGCTGCGGTTGTCGCAGCCCGGCGAGCGCCTCGGGGGTGAGAAGGACGGGCTGGAGCTTCCAGAGGGCGCGATCGTGTACGCCGACGACAATCGCTCGGTCGCTCTCATATTCGGCGAGACGGCTCCATCCGCAGCCGTCGGCAAGGACACCGAGCGCGTCGCTCTGTGCGCGCTGCAGGTCCAGGGAGTGCCCGATATCAGCGTCGAAGAGGCGATCTGGTGCGGCGTCGGGGTGCTCTCTGCCGCGGCGGAGAGCGGATAGCCGCTGCTATCATCCGCGTTTCCGGAGCCCACTTCCATGGGGGGCTTTTTGCCCGAGACACTTCAGGGCCCAAGCGCATTCCAGAGTGCCGAAGAGCACGAGAGCTCGGCGGCGGCGCTCGCCCGCAGGCTCAGAACCGATGTAGACGAGGCCTCTGCTCGCCGCACTCTGCGAGACCAGATTGCGCGGCTCGAGCGGGAGCACGCCGCCCTGTTCGCGTCCGCCCATCCGCGGCGCGGACTCGACTGGCAGGTGGGAGCGCCCGGAGGGCCCCGACTGCTCGGCGTCGGCGACCTCGAGCTGTTGCGCGACAGGCTCGCCGCCCGGATCGAGGACGCGCGCCGCACACTGCGCGACCGGACATACGTGGAGGACCGCAACCGGCGCCGGATCGAGGAGATGATCGCCGACCCGACCGAGTTCAAGTGGGTCCGTGTATCGAACGAGGACATCGGCGAGCCCGGCTGCAAGTTCTGGCATTCGCGCCCGAGGCTGGGGCTGATCGGAATGCTCATGGGCTGGTGGCGGGTCAGGATCTCGTCCGGCTGTCCATGACTCCAGGGGCGCGCCCCGGCCCGGCGCGACCCCGTTTCCCCCGCCACTGGACGATTGATTCCAAACCCCCGCACCCCTGGCTGACGCTGCAAACCTTCGCTGGATCGTCGTCTTCGGACTCACCCATGCAGACCAGCATGGGTTTCGCCCTGCGTCCTTGCTCAGCTCGGTTTTCGCGCCCCCAGGGGCACGCGGATTCGGAATCAACCGTTTAGTTCATATGTCCCAGCCGCGCAGGCGCAGGAAACGGCGGGAGGGCTACCGGGCTCCCGGGGCTTCTCCGACGGGCCCCGCCCCCGAGCGCGAGGAGCGGCGCCCCGGCCCGCGGCGGCGACGTGCTCCAGAGCGACCGCCGGCTCCCTGGGGCAGGTTTCCGCTCGTGGAGTTGGTCGTGCTGCTCGCCCTCGTCCTCTTGATCGTCGGCTTCTTCGTCCAGGGCACGCGCGGCCTGACGATGATCGCCGCCGGCGTGGCGCTCGGCTCGCTCGCCGGGCTCGAGCTCTCGATCCGCGAGCACTTCACGGGCTACAAATCGCACACGACCGTCCTGGCGGGGGCGGTGACGGTCATCGTCGCCGCGGCCGCTTTCATACTGCTGCCGAGCGGCTGGCCGCAGGGACTCGGCCTCGTCGTGGCGGCGGTCGTGTTCGCCGCGACGTTCTACCTCTTCCGGGAGGCGTTCAAGCGGCGGTCCGGCGGCCTCGGCTTCCGGTAGCCAAGAGGACGCGGTGGTTCAGCGGCTTCAGCGGCTGATGCTGGCGGGTGAGAGCGCGGCCCTGCTGGTCGGGATCATGTTCGTCGGCAGCCTCGCCCTGTGGGTCGCGATGCCCATCTGCCTGCTCTGGATCGGCTCGCGGGTCCAGGCCGCGACGGGCTCGCTCGGGCTTGCCATGCTGGCGATGATGACCGGCATGCTGGGCGCGATCGCAGTGCTGGGAGCGTTTCTCACGTGGCTGAACCGCAGGCACGTGGAGGTGGTAGCGGCGCGAGGCCGCGACCTCGCCGGGGAGACCGCGCTCGAGCGCGTGCTGGTGACGAGCGCCGTGGTGGCGTTGGTGGCGTTCGCCGTCTGGTTCTTCGGCTTCAGCGGCTCGGCGCCGCTGCCCTTGCAGATAACCGCCAACTGACGAGCGACCGGCCGAGGAGGTGTTCGCCGGCGACACGCGGCCCCGCCCTAACCCCTCGCGGGAGCACCGGTGGGCGGAGCCGCGCTCGTGCGGGATGCACCTCCTCAGGGCTGGTGTTGTCGACTCTGCGCGCGGGTCGCCTGCGCTTTTGTCGTGAGCAGCGCGGCGAGCGTGACGCGTTGGCGCTCCGTGAGGGTTGCGAGTGTCTTGGTCTCGGACAGTGAGATCGAGAAGAGGAACTTGCGGCAGCGTGTGCGTCCCCACCGCCTCTGGCTCATCAGCAGCTCACTGATCGTCATGCTCTCGGTCTCCCACGGGCAGGTCAGAACGACCTCGGCCGCGTCGGTCTCTCCGGCCGCCACCCTGCGCTTCAAGGCGGCGCGTGCCAGACGAACGTGGTTCGCGCGCTCGAGCGCGAGCATGTGCTGAGGACCAGAGTCAACGGTGGCAGCGTCCATCTACCCTCCCAGGTATCAGGCGTTTATCAGATCTTGGCTCCCGAGTCGCCCTTCTCGACCCGCCAGTCGGCGGTCCCTGGCTGCTTTCCTCTCCACTCCCAGCAGCTCTTGTCTGTCAGTCGAGGCCCATATGAGGCTTCGGCGGGGGCTCTAGGCTGGCGGAAGAATACGCGTTGGCGGAGGTAGGTCAACCAACGCGCCCACAAGCCGATCGCTAGATGCGGCCTTTTTTCTGGCCGTTGGAGTTTGTTCATTCTTGGACAATCCGAAAGTCAAACAAAACCCCTGCAAGTGAGCAACGAGGTCGGAGACCGCTCAGGGCCACCAATTGCGCTCTGCGGGGTCGAGCGACGGCGCGCTCAGGTCGCCGGCGAAAGAAGGATCTTGATGTCCGAGGTGGCGGGGTTCGTGAGCCGCTCGAACATCTCCTGAGCCCGCTCGAGCTCGACCGTGTCGGTGATCAACCGGTCCGCGGGCAGCTTGCCGGCGACGAGCAGCCGGATCGCCTCGTCGAACTCCTCCGGCGTGTAGGCGAACGAGGCGCGAAGCTGCGCCTCCTTGATCAACAACACGAGCTGGGACAGCTCGATCGGCTCCTCGAGCACGCCCAGGAGCACCACGATCCCGCGCGAGCGGACGAGCTCCACGGCGAGCTGGGGGGCGGCCGGGTTGCCCGCGCACTCGAGGACGACATCTGGCAGGTCGCCTCCAAAGCGCTCTATCACCGTCTCGTGCACTCCATCCAGGCCGATCGCCTCGACGCCGAGCGAGCGCATCCGCTCCTGACGGCGGTCGTTCTTCTCCACGACGAGCACCTGTTCCACGTCCCTCGCCTTCAGCGCCAGCGCCGTCATGACCCCGATCGGACCTGCACCGATCACGGCACAGGCGTCGTCGGGGCTCACCTCGCCTATGTTGAGGCCGTGAAGCGCCACGGCCAGGGGCTCGACCAGCGCGGCGTGCTCGAAGGAGAGCTCCGCCGGGATCGGGACAAGCATCTGCTCCGCCACGACGACCGACTCGGCGTAGGCCCCGGGGTTCGCCCCCAGGCCGATGCCGGTCACGCTCGCCTGCTGGCATACGTGACGGTCTCCGCGCCGGCAGTTCGCGCACTCGCCGCAGGCGACGAAGGGATAGACGGCGACCCGGTCGCCGACGGCGAACCCGGAGACCTCGTCGCCGAGCTCGGTGATCGTCCCCGAGAACTCGTGTCCCATCACGGTCCCCGCCGGGATCGCCTCGGATGCCCTGAAGTGGAGATCCGAGCCGCAGATGCCGCAGAAGGCGACCCCGACTCGTGCTTGGTGTGGCTCGAGCGGGGGCTCGGAGATCTCGGTGGGCCGCAGCGTCCGGTCAGGGGCAATCTCTACGGCGCGCACTGACCGATCCTATCCGCAAGCAGGCGCTTCGGCGCCCTCGACAGGAGCCGCTAACTGCTTGGCGCCGTTTCGGAGACAGCTTTCCTGGCGACCGCGAAGGCCTCCAGGGCGCGGTCGAGGTGAGGGCGCTCGTGTGTGGCCATGACGCTCGAGCGGATCAGCGAGCGACCCCGCGGCACCGCGGGGTGGAGGGCGACGTTCACGTACACCCCCTCATTCCAGAGCGCCTTCCAGAGAGCGGCTGTCTGCCAATCCTCGCCGATGACGACCGGCACGATCGGGGTCACGAGCTCGCGCCCGTCGGGGAGGGTCATCGGCTCGACGACCTCGAAGCCGAGCTCCCGTAGGCCCCGGTGGAGGTACGCGGCGTTGTCGAGCACGCGGGCGAAGAGCTCCGGGCCCTCCGGCGAGCGGCATATCCGCACCGCCTCGAGAGCCGCAGCGGTAGCGGCAGGCACGGCCGCCGCCGTGAAGAGGAAGGGCCGCGAGGACACGCGCAGGTACTCGACCACCTCCGCCGGCCCCGCGATGAAGCCGCCGCAGCTCGCTAGTGACTTCGAGAAGGTCCCCATGCGCAGATCCACGGCATCCTCGACCTCGAGCAGCTCGCAGCTGCCGGCGCCCCTGGCGCCAAGCACTCCCACGGCGTGGGCCTCGTCGACCATCAGCCGCGCTCCGTGAGCCTGGCTCAGCCTCGACACGCTCGGCAGGTCGCAGACGTCGCCCTCCATCGAGTAGACGCCGTCGACCACGACCAGCACGCCGCCGCCGTCCGACGCGGCGCGCTCCAGCATCCGCTCGAGGCGCTCGAGCCGGCCGTGGCGGAAGGGCCGCAAGCGTGCCCCGGACAGCTTGCAGCCGTCGAGGATGGAGGCGTGATCCGACGAGTCGGCGATCACCGTGTCCGAGGGCCCGAGGACGCCCGACAGGCAGCCGAGATTGGCCTGGTAGCCGGTCGTGTAGACGATCGCCTGCTCGGCCTGCATCCAGTCGGCGATCTCCTCCTCGAGCTCGCGGTGCAGAGGGAGCGTCCCGTTCATGAGCCGCGAGCCCGTGAGGCCGGTCCCGTAGCGCTCGAGGGCGCGGCGGGCCGCCTCCTTGACGCGCGGGTCGCCCGTGAGGCCGAGGTAGTTGTTGGAGCCCATCATCAGCCGCTCGGAGCCCTCCATGCGCACGATCGGCCCCGACTCCGACTCGACCTGGCGGAAGTAGGGCATGAGGTCGTGCTCCCGCGCCAGCTCGAGCAACTCGCGGCGCTCGTGGGAGCGCGCCTTCTCGAACAGGTCGGCCGGCGCTCCGGTCACTGAGTTCGGGGGAGGGTCTGACATTTTCGCTAGCGTGCGGCGCCGTGAAGCTAGAGGTCAGACCGGTCGCTTCCCGGCGGGACCTGGCGCGCTTCATAAAGCTCCCGTGGCGGCTCTATCGTAACGAGACGCGCTGGATCCCACCGCTCGTGTCGGAGCGGCGGAAATTCCTGGACCGCGAGAACAACCCCTTCTTCGAGCACGCGGAGGCGGAGTACTTCCTCGCCTGGAGAGACGGCAAGCCTGTGGGGCGCATCAGCGCCCACCACGACGACAGGCTGAACGAGTTCCAGAGCCAGAACTGGGGCCTGTTCGGATTCTTCGAGTCCGAGCGGGACCCCGAGGTGGCGCGGGCGCTGCTCGAGGCTGCCGCCAAGTGGAACGCCGCCCGTGGGCGGCGCGAGATGCTCGGCCCCATGGACTTCACGACCAACGACGAGTGCGGACTGCTCGTGGAGGGCTACGACCGTCCACCGCTCGTGCTGCAGCCGTGGCACCCGCCCTACTACCAGGAGCTCCTGGAGGGCTCATGCGGGCTCGACAAGATGATGGACCTCTACATGTGGCAGCTTCGCCTCGACGAGGTCGAGGACAAGGGCGGCTTCCATCCCTTCATCTACGCCGCGGCCGAGAAGGTCGTGAGCGAGCACGGCGTCACGATCCGGCACATGCGGAAGCGCGACTTCGAGGCGGAGCTGCAGCGCTTCATGGACGTCTACAACGCGGCCTGGGAGACCAACTGGGGCTTCGTCCCGCTGACCGAGAAGGAGGTCCGCTACTACGCGGCGGACCTGAAGCCGATCCTCGACGAGCGCTGGGCGATGATCGCCGAGCGCGACGGCGAGGTGCTGGGCGCTGCGCTCTCGCTTCCAGACATCAACCAGTGCCTCAAGCACATGAACGGCCGGCTCCTGCCCGTCGGTTGGGCGAAGTTCCTCTATCACCGCCGCAAGATCGACCGCATCCGGGTTTTCGCGCTGGGGGTGAAGCCCGAGTACCAGGACCTCGGCATCGCTGCTGCCTTCTACGTCAAGCACCTCGAGCAGGCCGATCCGGAGCACAAGAGCGTGTGGTGGGGAGAGATGGGCTGGATCCTCGAGACGAACGAGGCGATGAACCGCGCGATGGAGGGGATGGGCGGCAAGGTCGTCAAGCGCTACCGGATCTACCGCCAGGCTCTCTGAGCCTGATAGCAGCCAGCGGGGCTATCTGACTCGCCCCCTACACTGGCCGACGGTGTCCGCTGACCCGAGGACCAATGGCGAGCTCCAGCAGGGCTCGCTGCCGGCCGCCGGCCCCGTGCGGGTGCTCGCCGCGCAGCGGCGCCTGCTGCCGGCGGTGCTGCTGAGCAACGGGCTCGTGGCTGCCGGCGGTGGTTTCCTCGCCGGCGTCGTCGCGCTCGCCACCCTGCGCGTGCTGCGCGCTCGCCGCCACGTGCACCGCCGCCGCCGCCGCGCCGGCAAGGACGTGCTGACCCGCAGCGTGGTCGCCAAGCGCTCGTTCCTGGTCGACGTGCACCTGCTCGGCAAGTAGGGGCGGCCGGCGCCCCCGCGCGGCATCTGGTCACTCCAGCCACTCCGTCTCCATGCGTGCGCGTGGGCGTTTCTATCGCTGGTCAAAGCCCTTCACCCGGCAGCAGCTCGTTCGTCAGCGCGCTCGAGGTGTTCGGACGCTCGTCGAGCAGGTCGTGCGCGAACATCCAGGCGCCGTAGAGGCGCCACTCACGGGGGTCCATGAAGCCCCAGGGCGCGTCGCCCGCCGGGAACAGCGCCGGCAGCGTCTCGCGGACGCTGGCCCTGGTGAGACGCGGCTTGAGGTCGTCGTTGGTCTCGAGTAGCAGCTCCGCCGCGCCGCGGGGGTCACGCCTGGCCTCGCGTGCTCCTTTCGCCACCGCGCCGATGAAGAGGCGCAGATCCTCCTTGGTGTCCTCCAGCGAGTCCTCGTTCGCCACCAGGACCAGCTCGTCGTACTTGGGCACGCCCAGCCGATCGACGGGGATGACCGTCGGCCGCTTGCCGCGCTGGCGCAGCTCGATTGCCTCGACGTTCCAGAAAGCCCCCAGAGTCGCGTCGACCTTGCCGGAGAGCATGGCCGGCAGCAGGCTTGCGCCGACGTTGGTCTCCTTCACCGAGGACGGCTTCACCTTGGCGCGCTCGAGGATCGTCCGCAGGTAGGCGGATTGGTAGGGGATGCCGGCCGTGCCGACCCTCTTCCCGCGCAGGTCCGAGGGCGAGTCGATGCGCTTGGACTCGATCGCCATCAGCGACGTGAGCGGGCGCTGGACCAGCGCTGCCACCGCGACCACGGGCAGGTCCTGCTCCCGCGCTAGGAGCACCTCCGGCTCGTAGGAGATCGCCAGGTCCACCCGCCCGGCGGCGACCTGCTTGATGGGTGCCGCCGGATCGGACGGGACGCGTGGATGGACATCGAGGCCGACGTCGCTGAAGAAGCCCTTTTCCATGCCCTCGTAGATCGCGACGTGGTCGGCGTTGGGGAACCAGTCGAGGGCGAGGTCGAACCGCGCCGGCTCGGTCTGGTCGGTCGAGCTCTCCGACTTCTCCCCGCAACCGGCCGCCACGACCGCCAGGGCGAGTACGGCGACCGCCGCTGCGAGCCTCGGAAACGCGCACTTGAACACCTTCAACTCAATTCCTCTCTCGCCGGCCCGCCCAGGGCACCGCTCGGCGCTCGAGCGCGGCAACCAGGGCGAACAGGGCGATGGCCATGATGGACAGGATCAGCACGGCGGCGAAGACCCGTGCCGTCAGAAGCTGTGCCGTGCCGATCTGGATCGCGTGGCCGAGGCCGGCGTCCGAGCCGACCAGCTCTCCGAACACCGCGCCGATGACGGCGACCGCGACCGCGATCTTGGCTCCAGAGAAGAAGTACGGGAGGGAGGATGGCAACTCCAGGTGGCGAAGGACGCCCGCCCGCGACGCGCCCAGCGTTCGCAGCAGCTTGACCTGGTCGGCGTCGACCGAGCGCAGGCCGTCGAGGGTGTTGACGGCGATCGGGAAGAAGCAGATGAGCGCGATCACTATCAGCTTCGGCGTCATGCCGAACCCGAACCAGATCACGAGGATGGGCGCGATCACCATCACGGGCACGGCCTGCGAGGCGACCACGAGCGGGTAGACGGCGCGGCGAAGGAGGGGGGAGAGGTGCAGGACGATGGCGACCGCCACTCCGACCACGAGCGCGATGGCGAAGCCGAGCAGCACCTCCTTCGCGGTCACCCAGGCGTCGGGGAGCAGCAGTTCCCGGTCCTCGACCAGCGCGGTGGCTATCTCGCTCGGCGCCGGCAGCAGGTAGTTCTCCACGCCGCCCAGGCGAGCGAAGGCCTCCCAGGCGCCGGTGAGCACCGCCAGGAGCATGAGCGGTGCGAGAACCGTCACGCGAGCGCCTCCAGCGCCCGTTCGCGCAGCGACACGAACTCGGGCGAGGTCACCAGCTCCCGACGTGGACGCCGCCGCTCCAGGGAGACGGGGAAGTCGGCCACGACCCGCGCGGGTCGTGGCGAGAGAACGACCAGCCGGTCGCACAGGTACAGCGCCTCCTCCACGTCGTGGGTCACCAACACGACCGTACGCGGCTCACCGGCCAGCGTGCCGGCCAGCCACTCCTGCATGGCGGCGCGCGTGATCGAGTCCAGTGAGCCGAACGGCTCGTCGAGCAGGAGCACCGGCTTTCCGGCCAGCAGCGTGCGCGCGAACGCCACCCGCTGTCGCATCCCGCCCGACAGCTCGTACGGCCGCGCGCCGGCGAACGAGGCGAGGCCGAAGCGCTCGAGCATCGCCATCGCCTCGTGCCGCGCCCGCGCGCGCGAGGCGCCCTGAAGCTCGAGCGGCAGCCCCGCGTTGTCGAGCGCCGTTCGCCACGGCATGAGGAGGTCGCGCTGGGGCATCAGTGTGCAGCGGGCCAGCCGCGCCGCGGGGCTCGTCTCGCCGTCTACCGCGACGGCGCCCTCGCTCGGCTGCGCCAGGCCGCACACGAGCTCCAGCAACGTGGACTTCCCGCAGCCCGAGGGCCCGACGACCCCGAGCGCCCCTCCGCGCTCGCAGGCGAGGGTGACGCCGGCGAGGGCGGCGACCTCACCGGCGCGGGTGGCGAAGCGCTTGGCGACTCGCGAGCACACCACGCCGGAGTCGCCGGCGCCGGTAGCCGAGAAAGCTTGAGGCTCCTTCGCTGGAGCCCCGGTCTCGATCAAGTCCGCTCCCTTCGCGGGCATTACCCCACAGGTTCGAAGGGTCAGCGCCGGTGTCGTGAGACGCTATCTCAGCCCGCTTCCCGCGAGCCCCCCTGATTCAGTTACGTTGGCGAGTCTAGACGATCGATTCCAACCTCCCCACAGTGCGGATTTGGAATCAACCATCTAGCGCTCGCGGTCGAAGCCCCGCCGCGACGAGCGCGTCCTCGCGCTCTCTGTGGTTCTCGATTCGCGCGACCTTCCCGTCCTTGAAGGTCCAGACCTGGAAGAAGACCTCGGCGGTCTCGATGCCGCTGCGGCTCCCGCGCCCGCGCCCGCGAACGGCCGCGAACACCCGCTCGCCCGAGTCGATGATCTCGATCGGCTCGCAGCGGTAGTCCTCCCAGACGCTGAGCCAATCCCGGAACGCCGACCCGAGTCCCTCGAGGCCCTTGAAGGCACCTCGCCCGGGCACGCCTCGACGCTCCTCCCATTCCACGTCAGGCGCGTACGACGCGACCGCGCTCGCGAAGTCACCCTGGGCAAAGCCGGCGAAGATCGAACGCAGGGCGATCATGTTCGCGCTCGGGGGAGGTCCATCACGCGCCGGCCCGCCGGCCGCCTCCAGCGCCTTCCGCGGGTCGAGGTAGAAGCGCACGTGGGCGATCCTCCCTCCACGGAGGTCGTAGACGTGGCCGAACGGCGACTCCACCTCGACGCCGCTGATGGACCCGACGCCGCGCTGCACTCCAACCACGACGACGGTCGAGGCGCCGACCTCGACGAACTCTCGCGGCTCCATCTGAAGTTCGCTCCAGCGGGACCTGGTCTCCTCGAAGTAGTCGCGAGCCCCATCGTGGCCGCGCCAGACGCGGGAGTCGGGCAGCTCAGGCTCCTCCTCGAGCTCCACCTGCTCGACGCAGGCGGACAGCAGGGCGTCGATGTCCCCCCGCTCGAAGTCCTCGAACGCTTGCCGCAGGAGCGCGAGCGTGGAGCCGGACATCCCGTTCCGGCAACGCCTACGAAGCGACCTGCGGCCTGCCCGCCACGACGTTCACGAACTGCTCGAGCTGCTTCGTCGTCCAGCACTCGAACACGCCGTCGCAGTAGGGTTCGTACGCGGCCATCACGGAGTCGCCGTAGTTCCAGTACAGGCGCGGTTCCGGATTGAGCCAGAAGGTGCGCCCGGCCCGCTCCGCGACGCGCCCGAAAAGCGGCGCGTGTGGCTCGCGACCGTTCGTGCGCGCGTCCCCGAGCACGATCACCGTCGAGCGGGGGTCGAGGTCGTCCCCGACGCGGCCGAGGAACTCCATCCACACGCGGCCGTAGTCTGTGTAGCCGGACACGTCGGACACGCCGGCCTCGCGGGCGATGCGCTCCGAGACGGTGCGGAAGGTGCGCTCGCGCTCGAAGATCTCCGTCACCTCGTCGATCCGCTCGACGAATGCGAAGCTGCGCAGCTTGCGAAAGGCGTCGTGGAGCGCGTGCAGCACGGAAAGGAAGAACACGCTCGCGCTGGTCACCGACGTCGAGACATCGCAGAGCACGTAGATCTCCGGCCGGCGGGGCCTGCGGGGACGGTACTTCAGGCGCAGTGGCACGCCTCCCGTTTCGAGCGACGCGCGCATCGTGCGTCGTATGTCCACGACCTGGCTGCGCTGGCGCCCGCGCGCCTCGTGACCGCTGGTGGCGAGCCGGCGCTTGAGCTGCGCCACCACGCGGTGCACGTTCGCCAGGTCCTGAAGCGGCCCGGTCGGCAGCGCGCGGTCGAGATCGGCGAGCGGCCTGGACGGAGGCAGGCTCTCGGTGCGCTGGATGAGCGCCCGCTCGAGCTCGCGGCGGAGCATGCGCTCGAACCGCCGCAGGGTCTCGCGGTCGAGGGCGTCCGGGTCGCCCTGACGCTGCTGGGTCGAGGCGCCGCGCAGGTCGAGGGCTCGCCTGATCCGCTGCACGTCCACGCCGATCACTCCGGAGCTCTCGCCCTGGCTGCCGAAGGCGGCCACCGCGAGCCGCGCGAGGTCCGCCATGTCGCCGTCACGCCCGGCGCGGATTGCGTCCTGGATCTGCGCCCTCAGGTCGTCGAGGTCGATGCGCTGGCCGCCCTCGAAGCGCTCGTCTCGCAGTCCTCTGTCCACGACCTCGGCCTCGACCGCGTTGAAGAAGAAGCGGTCGAACAGCGCCTCGAACAGATGCCGGTCCTCGGGAGACTTCGCGAGCGTAGCCGCGAGCGTCTCGCGGAAGTCCTCCCTCTCGGACCACGACACCTCGCCCAGGCCGCGGAAGGCGTCGAGGATCTCCGCCGTGCCGACGGCCATCCCCTCCTTCCTGAGCTCGTCGCAGAAACGCAGCAGCTGCGCAGCCAGGCCGTCGCTGCCCCGCTCGGGGAGCCCGCCGTAGAGGCCCTTGCGAGACCGCCCGGCGGCCTCGCCGTCAGCCGCTCTCGGCCCGTCCGAGGACGCCATTGCCCAGCCGCACGCCCACTCGCTCCGCGACAACGTCGAGGTCGGTGCGGTGCTTGACGATGATGCTGAGCGTGCGGTCGAAGACGGACTTGTCGATGTCCGCAGCTCCCAGCACAACCAGCGCGCGCGCCCAGTCGATCGACTCGGCGATCGAGGGCGGCTTCTTCAGGTCGAGGCTGCGAACCATGTGCACGACCTCGATCAGCTTGCGCGAGACGGTGTCGGGCAGCTCGGGAACATGCAGAGAGACGATCTCGAGCTCGCGCTCGGCGTCCGGATAGTCGAGCCACAGGTACAGGCAGCGCCGCTTGAGCGCCTCCGTCAGCTCGCGCGTGTTGTTCGAAGTCAGCAGCACGAGTGGGTGGGTGGTTGCCTCGACGACCCCGAGCTCGGGGATCGAGATCTGGAAGTCCGACAGGACCTCCAGCAGCATCGCCTCGAACTCCTGGTCGGTCTTGTCGATCTCGTCGATCAGCAGCACGACCGGCTCCTTCGCCGCGATCGCTCCGAGCAGCGGCCGCTCCATCAGGAAGTCCTTCGAGAAGATGTCCTCCTGGACGTCGGTCCAGCTCGTCCCGGCCGCCTCCGTCTGGATGCGAAGGAGCTGCTTGCGGTAGTTCCACTCGTAGAGCGCCTTCGCCTCGTCGAGCCCCTCATAGCACTGCAGCCGAACGAGCCGACGCCCGGAGTAACGGGAAAGCGCTTTTGCCAGCTCGGTCTTGCCGACTCCCGCAGGGCCCTCGACCAGCACGGGCTTACCGAGCTTGTAGGCGAGAAACGAAACGAGCGACGCGGCCTCGGAGGAGAGATAGCCGGCCGCGCCCAGGCCCTTTCGCACCTCGTCGATCGAAGCGGGCTCGAAGTTCGCGGCGGCGTCCGCGGCCATCCACGGATGATAAGGGGGAGACCGCGTAGGCCGCGAAGCGGCCGCAGCGGGCCACGGAGCTCGCGTCTAAGCGAGTTCCGACTATTCGTGCCCGGCGTACCCGGCTAGATTTGTCGGGTGCCGCTTTCGCTCCTGATCGCCGACTCGTTTCGCACCTCGCCGAACCCGTTCATCGCTCTGATGCTGGCGGGCTTCGCGGTCGGCGTCTTCGGTCACCTGTACGGGTCGCGCTTGATCGTCGGCGTGGGCGTGGGGATAGTGTTTCTCGCCACCCTGCTGCTCCCGTTGGCGCTCACCCTCTCTCGCTGAGTCAGGTCGGGAGCGGCTGTGTCGGCTCGGCATCCTGGTCGGCTGCAACCGCCTCCGGCTGGCCGCGGTGATGCCTGCGGCGCGTGCGCACGCCGGCGATCGCGAGCGTGACCGCGGATGCGAGCGCAAAGAGGATGCCCCAGCGCATGCCGTAGTCGCTCGTTCTCCCAGCCAGAGTGCGCGTTGGCGGGTCGAGCATCCTGAGGGCGACCAGGAAGGTCGACCAGGCTCCGGCCGCCGCGATCAGCGTCCCGTCCGAGAGCGGGAGGTGGAACACCTTGCCCTCCGCGCGGCGCACGATCAACACGAGCACGGATGCGGCGACGAGGAAGACTCCGATCTCGAGGAACGTAATGCGCCTGAACCCGGCGTACGAGATCCCGAAGATGGGATCGCGCCACCAGGGAAGGAAGATGCTCACGCCGAGCGCGATCGCCGCGGCCGCGGCCAGGCGCAGGTCCGGATCGAGCGAGCGCGAGAGCGCGCTCAGCCGGCCGCGCTCGTGCCCGTCATTCGATCGGGATGTCCTCAACCTGCACGACCTTTCGCCGCTCGGCCTCGACGTGCTCGATGTAGTGGTCCAGCAGTGAGCGCATTGCCAGCAGCATCTCGCGCTGCCACGCGTGCCAGTGATCCTGGAACTCGGGGGGCAGCGTCGCGCGCAGCAGGTCCGCCGTGCGGCAGATCGGGCAGAAGTCCAGGCAGCGGTGCTCGACGACGCCGTGCCGCGGCGCGGCTCGTTCCTGCCCGCCCTCGCCGGGCGGCTCAGACCGCGTTTCGCGCTGTCGCCGAAGCTCGTCTATGTCCGCCGCCGTCGGCGTCGCCGTCGGTTGGCCGCTCGAACGTGACCGTCAAGGTGCCCGCGTCCAGCCGCGCCCCCCGCGGGCGGTAGGACGCCAGCGCCGCGGGCAGGATGATGTTCCGCTTGTGCGCGGCGACCCGGACGACCAGCTCGAGGCCGACCTTCTTCAGCTCGATGTCCGTCTTGTCCGTGAACGGCACCTTGAGCCGGAGTGTCGCGCTCGTGCCGTGCATCTCGAGCTCCTGGCTCAGATCCCGGTAGAGCATCGCCTTTGGGTCGGCGTCGGCGAAGATCGCCTCGGCGAGCCGATCCAGCATCGGGGCGCCGATCACCTCCTGCTCGAAGAAGGGCGCCTTCAGCACGGGCACCGGCTGAAATGCCTGGTCCACCAGCTCGATCTGCTCCTGCTGCACCTCCCGCCAGGCCCCGAAGTAGCTCCCGGCCACGTCCTCCGGGAAGACCCGGTTCACCACGACGGCGTCCGTCAGGTAGCCGTACAAGTTCAGGTACGTGAACGTGCGCTGCGCCTCCTTCACGACCATCCGCTCCGGGTTCATGACGAGGCGGATGGAGCAACTCTCGCGATCGCGCAGAATCTCGTCCATCGCAATCAGATTCAGCACGAGGCGCTCGACATCCGCGTAGACGTCGCTGGTCGGCAGCTTGACGTCGAGCAGCGTGCGGGCGATCGGCCGGGCCGCGCTGAGGATCCGCTTCTCCCACGGAAAGATCTTCTCCAGCCACCAGCGAGCCACGTCCGGGAACGACAGCAGCCGCAGCGTCTCGCCCGTCGGCGCGCAGTCCACGACGATCACGTCGAAGTCGCCCGACTCGCGCAGGCGCTTGATCTGGAGTAGCGAGAAGAGCTCGTCGAGACCGGGCGGCACCGTCATCTCCTCGGCGACGATGCGGTCGACGCCGCGTTCCGCGAGCAACCCCCCGAGCCACTCCTGCACGGCTTGCCAGTGGCGCTCCATCTCCTCCTCGGCCTGCACCTCCTGGCCCCACAGCCCGTCGCCGACGGGCGTCGGGTCCGGGCCGAGCTCCGACTCGAGCGAGTCGGACAGACTGTGGGCCGGGTCCGTCGACAGCACGATCGTGCGCATGCCGTCGCGCGCGATCGCCCGCGCGGTCGCCGCGGCGACGCTGGTCTTGCCAACCCCGCCCTTGCCGGTGTAGAGGATCGTCCGGGCCTGCATCGCGGCCGATTCTAGGAGGTTGTCTCGAACTATCGAGGGTGGCGCTCCGAAAAGACCGGTTTTCGCTTAGGCGCGAAAACCGGGAGCTCCGTGGCTCGGGGCCAGTCGGCTCAAGGCCGACTCCCCTTAACTCTCAAGGTGCCGCTCTCCGACGCGGAGTTGCCGGCGAGGTCCTTCGCGAACAGCTTGTACTCGTACGTGCGCTCCACACGCGAGCGCGGCGGGACCCAGCCAAACGCGCGGCGGCCCCGGCCGAACGCGGCGCTCGTGGACAGGTACGTGCGGCCACGCTCGCCGCCGGCGCCGAGGCCCGTGACGGTGATCCCCACGCGACCGAGCTTCGAGAGCGTGAAGTAGAAGCGCACCCGGCGGCCGCCCCGCGCCGGTGCGGGCGCCGGCCCGAACGGTTCGAGGCCCGGGTCCTCGCGCATGTAGCGGGTGAAGTTGGTCGCGGAGGTGCAATACGGATCCGCTGCCGTCAGCTTGCAGAGCCGGCGCGCGAAATCGCGGTTCAGGGTGTGGTAGTTGAGGTTCGCCTCCGCGCCGCCGCGGTTGTAGAGCGACCAGGCTCCCGTGTCGAACAGGCCCATCCGCGCCTTCGCCACGCGGTCGCCCTGCTCGAAGAGCGACAGCCCGCGAGCGTCGCCCGTGAGGGTCGCGTACGTGTGCAGGCCGATCAGGGACTGGAGCATGCCGTTGAGCACCTCGAGCCGCGGGTCGAAGCTGTAGAGCGCATACCACGCGCCCGACTCGGTGGGCACCCGGGCGCCCACCGGCGTGCTGCTCTCGAAGGCGCCGAGGCCTTCGCGCGCCACGGCCAGTAGCGAAGGGTCTCCGAGCTTCGTGCCCGCGCGGGTGAGCGCCTGCACCGCCGTCGCCTGTGCCATCCCTGACATCCACGGGGGCGCCCCGCCCCCGAAGTGGAAGTAGTACTCCCAGGTGGTGAACGAGCCGCGGCCCACCCGGATGGCGACCAGTTCGTCCACGAGCGCGCGAAGCTGGCTGTCCTTGCTCGAATACCAGTAGCCGTTGGCGGCGCCGAAGTTCGCGAGCGGCTGGATCTGCAACCCGTGGCCCGGGTAGTACTGGAAGATCAGCCGGGTCGAACCAAAGCGCACCCGCGCCCCCGAGCCGGGCGCGCCCTTCGAGCCCCACCACTCGCGGTTGCGGTCGAGGGTCAGGAAGAGCGCCGGCATGCGCTGCGGACCGAGGCTGCCTCGGCGGGCGATCCCCTGCAGCACGCCGATCACGTAGCCGAGCTCGCGGCCACGCTGAAACCCGAGCTTCCCCCGCACGCCGAGGGCGCGCGCGTAGATCGAGCGGTAGCGGGAGGCGGCTTCGGGGTCGATCCTGCCCTCAGCCAGTGCGCGCCTGATCGCGCGCCGGACGGGGTCCGGGCGCTTGGCGGCGGCGACTGCCGTGCGCGAGCCCGCCGCGCACGGTCCGCAGCCGGCGGCCCAGGCGCGGGGAGCCGGATAGGAGCTCACTCCATCGAGCGCCGGATCGTCGTAGGAGCGCAACTTTCCACCCTCCAGCACGGTCACGCGGGCAGCCCCCGCCTGCGGGGCTCCGAAGAGCGCCGCTCCTGCCGTCACCAGGACGGCTGCCGTGATGTGTCGCAGCGAGACCACCCGTTCGCTATGTTGACGACAACCATCCCCCCGCGCGCAAGTTGCGCGCGACCTCGATCTTGAACTCCCTCTTGAGCCAGCGTTCTCCGCGCCTGCTCGCGCTTCTGCTAGTCGGGCTGCTGTCCCTCGCGAGCGCGGGCGCGACCGCCTGCAGCGGCGACGACGGCAGTGGGGAGGACGTCGACAAGGTCCTCAACGACACCTTCGACGGCGAGCAGAAGATCAAGAGCGGCCAGCTCAACATGAACCTCACAGCAGATCTGAAGGGGCCGCCGCAGCTCGAGGACCCCGTCAGGGTCAAGGTCGGAGGACCGTTCGAGAGCAGGGGGGAGCGCGAGGTACCGAAGCTCGACCTCGACTTCTCGGTCGGAGCGGGAGGCCGGGACTTCACGGCCGGGGTCGTGTCCACCGGCGATCGCGGCTACATCAACTTCCAGGGCACCTTTTACAGGCTTCCGCCCGAGATCTTCCGGCGGTTCCAGCGCGAGCTCGCGCGGCAGGCGCGCCAAGGCGACAATCAGCCACAGCTCTCGGCGCTCGGGGTGCAGCCTCGTGACTGGCTCGAGAACCCGAAGGAGGAGGGCGTCGAGGAGGTCGGGGGAACCGAGACGATCCACATCTCCTCCGACGTGAACGTCGCCCGCATGCTCGATGACATCGACGAGCTTCTCCAGCGTGCCCAGCGCGGCGGCATCGGCCTCTCGCGCGAGCAGCGCCAGCAGCTTCCAAGCGAGATCCCTGCGTCGGTCAAGAAGCAGATCCAGGAGTCCGTCAAGGAAGCTCGTTTGGACGTCTACACCGGAAAGGACGACAAGCTGCTGCGCAAGCTGGACCTGAAGCTCGACTTCGACGTCGCGGAGAATCTCCGCAACGAAACTTCCGGCGTCACGAGCGGCAAGATCGAGTTCTCGGTCGAGATCGCGGAGCTCGGCGAGGCGCAGGAGATAGAGGAGCCGAAGGATGCGCAGTCGTTCGAGGAGCTGCAGAACCTGATCACCGGCAACCTCGGGGGGCTCGGAGCGCTTCAGGACGGCTCGGGCGGCGGCGGTTCGTCTGGCGGAGGCTCGGGCGGCAGCGGCGGCTCCAGCGACGGCTCGGGGCAGGGCTCAGGAGGCGACTCTGGCATCGGTTCGGGTGGTGGAGCTCAGCCCGACCCCGAGGAAGCTCAGCGGTACCTGCGCTGCGTTCAGGACGCGAAGGGCACCGAGGAGCTCCGCAAGTGCGCCGAGCTGATCCGCTGAGCGCTCCCCGGCGCTCTTAACCCCCTTCCCACATCGCTGGAACGAGGCGCCCAACCGCCTCGGACGGCTCAAGGTTCCCCGGCCGGCTGCCGACGCAAAGTCGCAGATGCGCCCAACCCTGCCCGTCCAACGCCTCGTCCCAGTGGTGCTGCTGGCCATCCTGGTGGTCGCCTTCATCGCGATCGCCGCCGGCCGGCTCGGGGGCGGCGGCGAAAGCGACAACGCGAATCAGGTGATTCAGCGCGCGTTCGGCGGCGACGCCGCCCAGAGCGGCCGCTTCGAGGCGACGGTCCAGGCCTCGATCGAGGGCGGCCCCGCCTCGCAGAGCGGCGACTTCAAGATCAGCGTGAATGGCGCCTTCGACCGCGCGCCCAAGGGCAAGGCCCCCGAGCTCGACGTCGACATGGTGGCCGAGGGGGCCGGTTCTCCGGTCCGTTTCGGCGTCGTTTCGACGGGCGAGAAGGGGTTCCTGATGCTCGCCGGCCGTACCTACGCCCTGCCGGCGAGCCAGTTCGAGCAGACCTTCTCCGCCCGCAACGACGACGAGAGCGCGGCCCTCGCGGCGCTCGGCATCGACCCGAGAAGCTGGCTCGAGAACGTCCAGGACAGGGGCGACGCCACGGTCGCGGGCGTCGCGACCGACCACGTCTCGGCGAGCGTGAACACCGACAAGCTCGTCAACGACTTGTTCCGGGTCGCCTCCCGATCCGGAGGCGGCGCCGGCGTGCCCCAGGTCTCGGAGTCCGACAGGAAGCAGGCCGAGGACTCGATCAAGAGCGCGACGCTCGACGTCTACGCCTCGAAGTCCGACGGCTCGCTGCGCAGGCTGAGCGCGAACGTCGAGTTTTCGTCGGAGCAGGGAAGCGGGCGCGTGTCCTTGGACATGACGCTCAGCGACCTCGGGAAGCCTCAGAGGATCGAGGCGCCGTCGGGCGCGCGGCCACTGGCTGAGCTGCGGTCGGCCGACGCGCTGAGCCTGTTCGGCGGCCTCGGCGGCGCGGGCAGCGGCTCCTCGCCCAGCGGCGGCTCCGCGGGTGGCTCAGCCGGGTCGAATGGCTCAGCCGGATCGGCAGGCTCGGCCGGCGGCGGGTCCGCGGGCGGAGCGGCGAGCGACGGCGGCGCAGGCAGCGTGCCGCTGCCCGCGCAGAAGTACCTCGACTGCGTCGCGAAGGCGCGCACCCCCGCGCAGATCCAGGCCTGCCTGCCGCTCCTAGGCTGAGGCGACCGGCTCTACGTCGAAGTTCCGCTCGTAGAGCTCGTCGATGCGGGCGAGGTCATCGCTCGTCAGGTCCGGCTGGTCGGGGGCGGCAGCCCATTCCTCCAGCTCCTCGGCGTTCGTGATCGTCGGCAGGACACACGCCGTCGCGCTCTGAGCCAGGATGAACTTGAGCGCCGCCTGCGACATTGTCATCCCGTGCTCCTCGCACAGGAAGCGCAGGCGCTCCACCTTCTGAAGCCCTTCCACCAACCACTCGCGCGGGCGATGGCTGCGGTGGTCGTGCTTGGGAAAGGTGGTCTCGAGCGTGTACTTGTCCTCGAGCAGGCCGCTCGAGGTCGGCACCCGGGCGATCACGCCGGCGCCTGCCCGCTCTGCCGCGGCGAGGAAGTCGCGCCCCGGCTCCTGCTCGAGCACGTTGTAGACGTTCTGCAGGCTCGTGATCGAACGGTGCTCCAGCGCGCGCAGGCCCTCCTCGCGCCAGCCGATCGCTGGTCCGAGGGCGACGCCGTAGTGGCGGATCTTGCCCTCGTCGCGAAGCCGCTCCAGCTCCTCGAACAGGTCGTCGCGCTCGATCGCGTCCATGCGGGGGTTGTGGAGCTGGTAGAGGTCGACGTGGTCGGTCTTCAGCCGGCGCAGGCTGTCCTCCAGCGAGCGTCGAACATGCGCGGGCGACCAGTCCTGGGGACGCTCGCCCTGCGAGTGCTCCTGGCGCCCGCCCTCCAGCGCGTAGCCGAACTTGGTCGAGATCTGGACGCTCTCGCGTGGGGCGGAAGCCAGCGCCCTCCCGACAATCTCCTCGTTGGCGCCGAGGCCGTAGACGTTGCCCGTGTCGAAGAACGTGACGCCGAGGTCGAGGGCGCGCCGCAGCAGGTCCTCGCCCTGGTCGCCCGTGATCTCCCCCCACCAGTTAGAGCCGAGCGCCCAGGTGCCAAAGCCGATCTCAGAGCAGCTCAGGTCGGTCGTGCCGAAGCTCCGGTACCTCACGGCGCCTCAGTCTACCCGGCGCCCCGCGCCCCGGCCCTTGCCTCGCGCCGTTCCGCCCAGATCGACACCAGGATGCCGCCGCCGAGCAGGACGACGATGACCGCCAGGCTAGCCCCGGGAGACACCTCGTATACGTCCTCGAGCAGGAGCTTCAAGGCCACGAGAGCGAGCAGCATGGCGATCGTCTCGTCGAGGTAGCGAAAGCGGCGCAGGAGCCCCTCCACGAGCACGAACAGCGCTCGCAGGCCCAGCAAGGCGAACGCGTTGCCCATCCAGATCAGAAGCGGGTCGCGCGTGATCCCGAAGGCGGCCGGGATCGAGTCGACCGCGAACGCGATGTCGGTGAACACGATCGCCGTCAGGCAGAGAAAAATCGGAGTCGTGTGCAGACGCCCGCCGATGCGGACGAACCAGCTCCCGCCATGGTGCTCGCCGGTGACCGGGAAGAGCTTGCGCACGAGGCGCACCATGGGGTTGTCGCCGGGGTCGATCTCCTCGGGATCGGAGCGAAAGATGCGGAACGCCAGGACGAGCAGCGTGGCGCCGAGCACGTAGATCACGAAGTGGAAGCGCTCAATCAGCGCGACGCCGCCGACGATCGCCAGGCCCCGCATCGCGATCGCGAACACGATGCCCCAGAACAGGAGTCGCGCCCTTTCGGTGACCGGCACTGCGAAGTACGTGAACAGCAGCACGAACACGAACAGGTTGTCGAGCGAGAGCGAGCGCTCGATCAGGTAGACCGTCGTGTAGAGGGCGGCGTCACCGCCGGCCGCGAACGCCCAGACCCCCAGGGTGGCCAGCAGGCCGACCGCGAGCCAGCCCAGCGACCAGAGCGTGGCCTCGCGTAAGGACGGCTCGCGACCGCTGGCGAACAGCCGCAGGTCGACCATCAGCAACGAGAGCAGGGCGACGGACAGGCCGAGGACTGGGAGGAGGTCACCGGTCATCGGCACCCGATGTTTCCACGCCCCGCTGAGCGATACGGCAGACTGTCGCGCTCATGGCGTCGGAAGGGCACCGGCAACCGCGATCGCCCGTCCGCTGGCTCTTCGGGCCGGAGGGCTGGCCCTACCTGCTGACGCCGGCCATTCCAGCCGCGATCGGGCTGGAGCTGGCTCACGCCAGCGACGTCGCGATCTTCACCGCCTCGGCGCTCGGCGTGATACCGCCCGCGGCGCTGATGGGGCGTGCAACGGAGGAACTGGCCACCCGGTCCGGACCGGGGATCGGCGGCCTCCTGAATGTGACGTTCGGGAACTTCCCGGAGCTCGTGATCGCGTTCTTCGCCCTGCTCGAGGGCCTCCAGGAGGTCGTGAAGGCCTCCATTATCGGCTCGATCATCGGAAACATCCTGCTCGTCATGGGGGCCGCGATGTTCTTCGGTGGACTCGGAAGAGACAAGCAGCGCTTCGACCGCACGGCGGCCGGCGCCCAATCGGCCATGCTGCTGCTGGCGATGACGGCGCTCGTCATGCCGGCCGTCTTCCAGCTCGTCGCCGGCGGCGGCCTGCCCGCGGTGAACGACGAGCGCGTGGACTTCGGATCGACGGTGGAGACGCTCAGCCTCGCGGTCGCATTTGTCCTGATCGCTACCTACGTCGCCGGCCTGCTGTTCTCGCTTCGCACGCACCGAAGCCTGTTCAACCCCGAGGACGAGTTCGGGGACGAGGAGGGCGCCTGGAGCGTGCGTCGCGGCGTGATCGCGCTCGCGGTCGCCGGCGTGCTCGTGGGCGTGATGAGCGAGGTGCTCGTCGGCTCGATCGCCGAAGCTGCGGACACGGTGGGCCTGAGCGAGTTCTTCATCGGCGCCATCGTCGTGGCGATAGTCGGCAACGTCGCCGAGCACTGGGTCGCCGTGATCGTGGCGATAAAGGACAAGATGAACCTCTCGATCAACATCGCGATCGGCTCGAGTGCCCAGATCGCGCTCTTCGTCGCCCCGCTGTTGGTGCTGGCCTCGTTCGTCGTCGGGCCCGGCCCGATGGCGCTGGTCTTCAACGGCTTCGAGCTGGCGGCCCTCGTGCTCGCGGTGGTGATTGCGAATCGCGTCACCAGCGAAGGCGAGTCGAACTGGTTCGAGGGCTTCCAGCTCCTCGCGGTCTACCTGATCCTGGCGCTCACCTTCGGCTTCGCGTAGGAGCTTCTGTTCGAGGCAGGACTCTCGTGGGAGTCTGCGCTACTGCGGCGCGGGTCCCCCTGGTCGATAAGGGCGCCCTAGAGTCCTGACAGTCCGCTGCGACGCCTTCGGCGTCTACGCGGCCTCCTCAAAACAACTACTCCCGCCCGACCTCCTGGTCGTCCTCCTCGTCGTCTGCCTCTTCCTCGAGCTCGTTGGCCGTCGCGGAGATGCTGCGGGCGTCGCCGGGGTGGTAGCGCGTCTGGAAGGCCTGGAGAAGCTCGTCGCGGCGCTGCTCGTCCATCGGCAGGTCCTCCGAGATCTGCACCCAGTCAGCGCCCTCGAACTCCTCCATGTTGAAGATCTCCGCATCGAGCTCGGCGGAGTCGTCCACCACGACTACGACCTCGGTCTGCGGATTGAAGTACGTCCCGGGCGTCGTGATGATCTCCTCGAACGTGTAGCTGCGCGCCATTGCCGCGTTGTATACCCGATTGCATGACCGCGTTCCAGGGCGGGGCGGGCCGCCCACCGCGGCCACGCCCCACTGTCTTGCCCTCGCCCGGTGTTAGCCGGTCGTCGCCAGCGCGGTGCCGGCAAAGAGGCAGGCCGTCGTGCCGCCGAACGCGTTGGCCTCCTCGGACTGGAAGGTCACGGACACGTGCGAGCCCTGCGGGGAGCTGTACACGATCGTGCCCTGGGCCTGGTCATCGTTCGGCTCGGTCATGAGCTGGAAGTTGTCGCCTGGGTCGAGGTCGTTGTCCTGGCGGTAGAAGGGGGCGTTGCCGGGGTCCTTGTTCCATGCGATGTGGATGGTCGAGTTGAGGATCGTCGTGTCCGCCCGCACGTCGAGATCGGGCCCCGTTCCGCAGCTCGACCTGATGATCAGTCCACCGATGTTGAGGATGTCGGTGGTCGCCGTGCCTGCGGCCGCGCGGAAGTCGAGCCGGGCCGCTTCGAGCCCGTCCACGCGGTCGGCGTTGAACCCCGTCGCCACGCCGGTCGCATTGGTGGTGAGCGGCTTACCGCCGACGGCCTTGACCTCGATGTGGCCGGCCTCGGCGCCGTCCGTCTCGAACTCGAAGGCGCGCCCGGTGTTCAGGTTGTTCGAGCGGATGCAGGGCTCGCGCCCGGTCTTCGAGCGGCAGCCGTAGATGGCGCCTCCACCGTTGTCGTCGCGCACGTTGGACTGCCTCGTCCCGTAGGTCTTCGTCCTCGCGATCACCTCGGTCTCCCGGCTCGCGGCGCCGCTCGAAGGGTTGCGCTTGCCCTCGCGGAGAACGCTCCCGGTCGCGCTGACAGCGAACGGAGACACGAGCAGCGCGAGGGCGATCGCGCTGAGGAGCACCCAGCGGCCCTGGCCGCCGGTTCGAAAGCGGCGTCTGCGCGGGCGGCGCGCGGTCGCCACGTAGCGGTCGATCGCCTCAACCCAGGCGCGGTCCTCGCGAGCATCGGACATTGCTTCCTCCTTCGAGTCGTCGCCGGGCGGGAAGCCTTGCAGGCGGCTCGGATGCAGCGATGCGACTGGGCCCAGATGACCAGACGACTAGACGATTGTCTAGGGGGCGAGGTCGCGGAGCTGGCGCTCGACTTCGCTGTCCACGTCGAGCGGCGGATCACCGCGGGCGTGGCGACGCTCGTTGCGGGCGATCACGAGCTGGCGCACCTCGTCCCGCAAGGCTGCGTCGTGGCGCTCGTGGGGCGAGCCCCGCTCGGCGTCGAGCGCCAGCAGACGCCCGACCTCGCTCTCCACGTCGATTGGGGCCTCGCCGCGTGCGAGCTCGCGGTCGTGGCGGGCCTGGACGAGCTGGCGGATCTCCTCCTCCCGCTCGATGCGGCCGGCCGGCGTCTGGGGGAGGGGTACGGGCGCCGGAGCCTCGTCGATCGCCAGGCCGCCCTTGCCCAGGTCGTCCAAGATCCCAAAGGCGCCCGCAAAGGCCACAGCCGCAATCGGAAGCGCCAGGAGCACGACCAGAAGCAGAACCGTGCCGAAGTCCACAAATGAAGACTAGAGGCGGCCGGTAGGCCGACTCTCAGGACTTTAGGTGTCCGGCGAAGCCGGCCAGATATTCCGGACTAGAGGCGGCCGGTAGGCCGACTCCGGACCTCGCACCCACGGCGCTCCCGGAATTCGCGGGTAAGCGAATTCCGGCCTATTCGTGTCCGGCGAAGCCGGCCAGATATTCCGGACTAGAGGCGGCCGGTAGGCCGACTCCGGACCTCGCACCCACGGCGCTCCCGGAATTCGCGGGTAAGCGAATTCCGGCCTATTCGTGTCCGGCGAAGCCGGCCAGATATTCCGGACTAGAGGCGGCCGGTAGGCCGACTCCGGACCTCGCACCCACGGCGCTCCCGGAATTCGCGGGTAAGCGAATTCCGGCCTATTCGTGGCCTCCGTCCAAGAGGCGAGGAGGCCCCTCCTTCCGGTACCCTGGGGCTGATTGATCGACCGATCAATCGCGGCCGGCACGCGCGCCGATCGCCGCCACTCGACGGCCGCCACTCTCGCACGAAGGAGAACCTCGAGCCTTGGTTGACTTCACGCTTACCGACGAGCAGAAGGACCTGCGCGAGCTGGCACACAACTTCGCCGAGAAGGAGATCCGCCCGGTCGCGTGGGACTACGACCGCGACAGCACCTTTCCCCAGGCGATCATCGAGAAGGCCCATGAGGTGGGCCTCATGAACGTCGAGATCCCGGAGGAGTACGGCGGAGGTGGCCTTCACTGCCTGGACGGCTGCCTGATCGAGGAGGAGTTCGGATGGGGCTGCTCGGGCATCGGGACGTCGCTGATGTGCAACGGGCTCGCTTCGGTGCCCGTGGTGATCGGCGGATCCGACGAAGTCAAGAAGGAGTACCTGGGCATGCTCGCGGACGAGCCGAAGCTGGCCTCCTTCTGTCTCACCGAGCCCGAGGCGGGCTCCGACGTGGGCTCCATGCGCACGAGGGCCGAGAGGAAGGGCGACAAGTACCTCATCAACGGCTCGAAGGTGTTCATCACCAACGGCTCCTACGCCAGCTGGTACACGGTCTACGCCAAGACCGACCCCCAGGCCGGCCACAAGGGCATCTCCGCGTTCGTCGTTCCGCGCGACGCGCCGGGCGTCTCCGTCATGAAGAAAGAGGACAAGCTCGGCCAGCGCGCCTCCGACACGGCGCAGATTCAGTTCGAGGACGTCGAAATTCCCGCCGGCAACCTACTCGGCGAGGAGAACCACGGCTTCAGGCTCGCGATGATGACCCTCGACCGCACGCGCCCCGGCGTGGCCGCCATGGCCGTCGGAATCGCGCGCGCGGCATTCGAGTTCGCTGCCGACTATTCCAAGGAGCGGGTGCAGTTCGGCGTCCCGATCGCGATGCATCAGGCGATCCAGTTCATGATCGCCGACATGGCGACCAAGGTAGAGGCCGGGAGGTTGCTCGTGTGGCAGTCCGCGGCACTGCTCGACCAGGGTAAGCGCAACACGCTCGCCGCCTCGCATGCGAAGCGCTTCGCCGCTGACTCCGCCATGGAGGTCGCCACGGACGCCGTCCAGGTCTATGGCGGCTACGGCTTCATCAAGGAGTACCCGGTGGAGAAGCTGATGCGCGACGCCAAGATCATGCAGCTCTACGAGGGCACGTCCCAGATCCAGCGGCTCGTGATCGCGCGCGAGGTGCTGATGCCGCGCCGGGTCGAGGAGCCTGCGCCGGCGGCCGTCTAGCCCGCATCGGTTAAGCCAAACCGGAGTACCAGGTCCCGAACGCGAGGGCGAAGAGCCCGAGCGCGGGGATCAGAACCGTGCGGTAGACGGGCTCGACCACCGGTCGCGTGAGCACCCACGCGAACGCGCTGGTGCAGAGCGCCATCGACACGATGGACATCGGCGCGAACAGGGCGAGGGCGGCCGCCGCCTCGAGCTGAGTCGGCAGGGCGGCGATCAGCAGCAGCACGACGGCGCCGGTCCCGGCCAGCCCGTGCAGCACGCCGATCCCGAAGGCCTGCTGCGGCGTTCGCACGCGGCGGTGACGGTGTGAGGAGCCGGCGCGGCGGCGGAGATGGCGCAGGCGACTCGGGTGAGGGACGTCGGTCGCGTCATCGGAGTCGTGAGCGTGCGTCGTGGCGGTGTAATCGCCATGGAGCCACTTGAGCATCACGCGCAGCGCGAGCAGGACGATCACCACGCCGACGGCCTTCTCGGCTCCGCTCTCGAGCCAGGCCGGCAGCTCCGACTTGAAGAAGATCA
This sequence comes from uncultured Solirubrobacterales bacterium, assembly GCA_963774075.1. GTDB lineage: Bacteria > Actinomycetota > Thermoleophilia > Solirubrobacterales > JBBDJG01 > JBBQNR01. The sequence continues at coordinate 267,304 of CAVZDP010000001.1, forward strand.
GCGGTAGCCCGATGAGGATCAGTATCGCGGCGTGGCCGGTGCCCCACCACGCGCCGAGCCGGGCTGCGCCACGCGTGTCTCCACCGTCCGCGGCGACGAGCGAGGTGACCGCGACGAGGTGGTCCGGATCGGATGCGTGACGCAGGCCCAGCACGAGCGCGATGCCGAGCGCGAGCAGGAGCGGAGCGCCGCTGAAGAGCCCCGTCAGCCAGGCGTCGATCTCCTCGACCGGATGAAAGAGAAATTCGAAATCCACCGCTGCTCCTTCCCCGCTGGAAACTTACTACCGAAGACCGGCATCGCGCCTTCGCGGCTCGGGCCGAAAGTCGGTTTCAGGAGAGCGATACGGGCGGCGAGGCGGATCGGATCACCGCCGACCGGGAAAAGTTTATTAGCGCTAACAACCTCGCCTATAATGACCCAATGCTCGGTGACGGAATTTACCGGGGGGATTGGGAGCGGTGAGCACATCGAAAGCGAACAAGGCGCCTGGAGCCCGCGGGCGGGCGGCGGCCGCACGCAAGGCGGCCAAGGAGGCCACCCTGGCCGCGGAGAGCCGCGCCCCGGCCAAGACCTTCGAGCCCGCCGGCCGGCCCTCGGACGTGTTCGGCGGAGAGTTGCCGCTGCGCACAGCGGACGCCGCCGAGGCGGGGCCGCGGCGGCGTGACGTCTTCGCCCTGCTGGTGCTCCATCTGATTCCCCGCTCCGAGGATGCAGCGTCGTACGGGAACCAGCTAATCGACCAGATCGAGTCGCTCACGCGAGGCGCCGTGGTCCTGAACCCGAACACGATCTACCCGCTCCTGCGCGAGCTCGAGGAGAGGGGCCTGGTCGAAGGTCGCTGGGAGCACCCTGAGAAGCGAAGCCGCCGCCTCTACAGCATGACCGCCGATGGCAAGTCGGAGTACGAGCGCCTGCGGCGCGAGATCGAGCCCTTCCTCGACTCGATCGTCGAGGGCATCACGCTGATAAAGCGCGCGGTCTACTCGAAGCGCTGAGCGCTTGTAGGCCTTTTTCCTGCCGTAGCCGAACCACCAGGGCCACGCCAAAGGGATAGGCTTCGGCCGCATTTGCGGCGCTCCCCTTTTCGGATGCGCCGTGCCAGCGAGCGCGACAAGGAGCACTGAGAATGTTCGTATTCAAAGCCGCCGTGGTGGGAGCCGGGACGATGGGCGGCGAGATCGCCCAGGTGCTCGCCGCCGCCGACCTGCCGGTGGTCCTCAAGGACGTGGACCAGAAGTTCGTCGACCAGGGCCTGCAGAAGGCGCGTGAGGTGACCCAGGGTCAGCTCGCCGGCCTCGTCGCAAAGGAGAAGGTCACCCAGGAGCAGGCGGACCAGCAGCTCGAGCGCACCGTCGGCCTCATCGCCGGCACGACCGAATACGAGAGCTTCGGCGACGTGGACTTCGTGATCGAGGCGGTCCCGGAGCGAATGCAGATCAAGCGCGCGGTGTTCGCGGAGCTGGACGCATGCACACCCGGGCACGCCATCCTCGCCAGCAACACGTCTTCGCTGTCGATCAGCGAGATGGGGGAGGCGACGAGCCGGCCGGAGAAGGTGGTCGGGTTCCACTTCTTCTACCCGGCGTCCATCATGCGGCTGATCGAGGTGATCGAGGGGCAGCAGACCTCCGAGGAAACGATGCAGGCGACGGTCAACTTCGCTCAGAAGATCCGCAAGATGCCGATTCGCTGCGGCGAGGTGCCCGGCTTCGTCGTCAACCGCATCCTGAACTCGGCGGCCAGCGAGATCTGGCGCCACAAGGACGAGTCGGGCCGCTCGGCCGAGGAGATCGACAAGGAGATCGCCGACGCGAAGGTCACGCCGATGGGGCCGTTCTTCCTGTCCGACCTGCTCGGTCTCGACACGGTGCTGCACGTGGCCGAGCACCTGCGGGATTCGTACGGCGACCGCTTCTACGTCTCACCGGAGATGAAGGAGCTGGTGGGAGCGGGCAACTACGGGCAGAAGACCGGCAAGGGCTTCTACGAGCACGGAAAGTAGGTGGGCGCGATGGAGCAGGCAACCGCACAGAAGACCTCGAGCGTCGTCGATCGCTTCACGCTGAAGGCGTTCGTCGAATCCTGCCTCGTGCTCGAGGAGGGAGTGGCCTCCTCGAAGGACATCGAGACGGGCATGATGACCGGCGCCGGCATCCTGCCGGGGCCGTTCGCGCGTGCCGACGAGCGCGGACTCGACGAGATGCTCGCCGCGCTCGAGAACGCCGCGACCGAATGGGGAGACTCGTTCGCGCCTCCGACGATCCTCCACCGGCTCGTCGCCCAGGGGCGACTCGGACGCAAGAGCGGACAGGGGTTCTTCTTCTACCCGCAACCCGACCCGGGCTTCGAGAAGGAGACGGTGCTGCTCGAGACGCGCGGCGAGATCGCGATCATCTGGCTCAACCGCCCGCCCGCGAATCCGATGAGCCCCGCGCTCATCAAGGAGTTCATGGAGCTTTGGGAGCACTGCAACTCGAGCGAGGAGATCCGCTCGGTCGTGATCGCCTCGACGAACATCTTCACGTTCTCCGCCGGCGCGGACATCAAGGAGTTCACGAAAATGGACGCCTCCGGCGGTGCCGGGCTGCTCGACTCCGGACACGCGATGCTGCGCGAGATGGAGAGCTCCAGAACGACAACCATCGCGGCGGTGAACAGCATCGCTTTCGGCGGCGGCTGCGAGCTCGCGATGGCTTGCGACTTCCGGATCGCCGCGGAATCGGCGACGTTCGGCCAGCCGGAGGTCAATCTCGGCATCATCCCCGGCTTCGGCGGCACGCAGCGCCTGCCGCGCCTCGTGGGCGAGGGCAAGGCGCTCGAGATGAACCTGACGGGGGACGCGATCTCGGCGTCCGAGGCCTACAGGGTCGGCCTGGTCAACTCGGTCGTGCCGGACCACGAGTTGTTCGACACGGCGCTCAACTGGGCGCGCAAGCTCGCGGGCCAAGCGCCGCTGGCGATCGAGCAGATCAAGACCGTCTCGCACAAGGGCGACCTCGACGAAGGCATCGGCGCCGAGAAGGAGGGCTTCGCCAAGGTCTTCCAGTCGCAGGACGCGCGGGAGGGCATCACCGCGTTCCTGCAGAAGCGCACGCCGGGCTTTCAGGGGAAGTAGGCGCTGACCACGCAGCAGGGCTCAGGGCGCGCGGAGCTACTCGCGGGCCTGCTCCGTGAGTCGCGCTCCACGGTGGCGCTGACAGGCGCCGGCGTGTCGGTGCCGAGCGGCATCCCCGATTTCCGCTCGCCGGGGACTGGCCTGTGGGAGAAGGTCGACCCGATGGAGGTCGCGCACATCGACGTCTTCCGCGAGGACCCGGCGCGTTTTTGGTCTTACTACCGGCCGCGCTTCGGAATGCTCGCCGAAAAGCAGCCCAATCCCGCACACGAAGCTCTCGCCGAGCTCGAGTCGCGGGGCCTCTTGAGCGCCGTGATCACTCAGAACATCGACCGCCTGCACCACAAGGCCGGCTCGCGTCGCGTCGTCGAGGTGCACGGGACGATCGAGACCAGCTCGTGCATCGGATGCTCGCAGTCATATCCGCTCGAGCACGTGGGTGCGCTCTTCGACGCCGAGGGCGTTGCACGCTGCGACCAGTGCAGCGGCGCCGTCAAGCCCGACGTCGTCCTGTTCGGCGAGCTCCTGCCCGAGGCGGCGATGGATGATGCGTACGCGCTCGCGGCGACGGCCGACCTGATGCTGTGCGTCGGCTCCTCCCTGGAGGTGCACCCGGTCGCATCGTTGCCGATGACGACGCTGGACCGCGGCGGGCGGCTTGCGATCGTGACCAAGGGGCCCACGCCCTACGATTCCCAGGCCCACGTGCGCATGGACGGCGACGTCGTCGAGGACATGCGCGCGCTGCTAGCGGCGCTCTAGGCCGCCGCTGCTCGGCCCATGGCGCCGGCGGCGAAGCGCACGCTCGAGCAGCTCGAGCGCGTCGGCGAGAGTCGCCAGCTCTGCCTCGCTGAGAGACCTTTTCAGGGCCGCGTCGCGAGCCCCGGCCACCTCGGTCCTGCGCGCGAGCGGCTCTGACAGGCGGCCTGTGTCCTGCGCGGACTCGAGCTCGGCCGCAAGCGCGGCGAGAGCGGAGTCGAGCTGCAGTGCCGCTTGGACCGGCCGCCCGTGGTCGAGGTCGATTCTCGCGCGCAGCGCCATGTCCTCGCTGGGGTAGACCCGCGAACGGCCGCCGAGCATGCGCGCGACCTCCACCTCCGGTTCGATCAGCTCCCGCCGGCGAGCGCGCCCGTGCGGCGGCGGCACGTCGAGCGCCGAGGTCCACCTGCTCTCTACGAGCTCCGCGCCGTTACCGAAGCCGACTCTGGTGCAGTGGGCATGGCCGCGCGAGATCTCGCGGACGTGCGGGTCGGCGGCCGCGAGCGCATGTGCGTGGATGGCGCGGTTCACCACACTGAGCGCCGCCTTCACGACGCTCTCGCGCTCTTCCTCATTGGCGCGGCAGCTCTCGAGCCACCCCTCGGCCTCGTCGCGGTCCGCGAATGGCTCCGCTGCGATCGCGGTCACTCGCGTCACGAGGACGGGCTTCGGATCCGCCTCCGCGGCCGTGACGCGCTGCGGCCGCCGCCGGATCAGGCGCCGGCGAGGCGCCGCCAGCGTCTTGAAGACGATGACGTCGAGCTCGTCGCCCTGATCGGAGCGATTCAGGTAGCGGCCGTCGCGGGGCCCGGGCGCGAAGCCCAGCTCGAACTGGCAAAAACGGAAGAGCTGAGTCGCTGAAGCCGTCGCGGGTGCGGACGCGATCTGGCGGCTACTCGCCCCGGTGCGCCCGGCTGGAGCGGTGTTTGCGCTTGATCTTGATCGAGTACTTCGAAGGTCGCGTGCGCACGGTCGGGTTCTGGATGTCCGCGAGGCGCGCGACGAGCTTGTCCCACTGGTTGTTGGAGAGCAGCCTGCGCGCCGCCCGGCCGAGCTTGCCGTTGGTCCCGAACAGCGGCTCGAAGCCGAGGTGGATGTGATCCGCGTGGTCGGCCATCGGGTACGTGGGCCCGCCCATGTCCATCAGCGAGATGATCTGCGTCGCGCGCATGTTCCCCTGGAGGGTCAGCAGGCGGCGTATCGTGAACTCGGTGATGGAGCCCTCACCCTGGTGGCCGAGGATGGAAACGCCGTTGATCTTCGAGATGTCCACGGCGTTGCCCGACGAGTGGTGGGAGACGTTACCCGAGGCCGTGTAGTAGCCGTGGCCGCACTTGAGCGACGTGACGGTCGGCTTCAGGCCCCACGCGGCGAGGAACTCGAGCGTCGCGAGCACGCGCCGGTCGACCTGCCCGGAGCGGATGTCGTCGCGCCCGCACGGGTAGACGTCGATGTCTGGGTTGGCCAGCACCCGCCGCTCGAGCGCCTCCTTGGACATCAGGAGGATTTGCCCGGTGGTCGGCCGCTCGGAGTCGGGGCCGAGGAACGGGTTCTTGCCGGCGGCGCGGTAGAGCGCGGTCGCCTCGAGCAGCCTCCAGCCGTCGAGGATCGGCTTGGGGTCGATCCGCGGGGCTCCGCGGCCGGCTGGCCGGATCGAGAAGTTGAGGTGGGGGGCCAGCTTGGAGCCGCGGCCCCGCTCGAGCTTGCCGATCCGCCCGAGGACGGTGCCGCCGATCACCTTCGAGCCCTTCTTGAGCCGCTTCAGCTCGACGTCCGCAGGGCTCAGCCTGAAGACGCGGGAGAAGTAGACGCGGAAGACCTTGTAGCCGTCGTCGCCGAGCTGCGCCTCGGTGAGCTGACCGGTGCTCTCTGCGATCGGCTTGTTGCTCTCGCGGCCCGGGTCGGCGAACAGGCGCTCCTTCTTGACCGTCGGACCGCTTGAGGCAACGCGGGTGCGCTCGTAGGCCGACCGGCCGCTGGAGTCCCCGTCGCGGAGCTGACGGCCGGCACTGGCCGGAGCCGTGGGCCGGGGAAGCGCGGGCCGGCGCTCATCGCTGCTCGACCGGCGAGCGAGCTGGAACTCGTCGCGCGCGGCCGTCTCCTCGCGGTCGCTGCTACGGGGCACGGGGTAGCGCTTCGAAATCTTGTCGAGGTGCGCGTACGTGTAGCGGTTGCCGTACACGTCCTGGAGCACGATGTAGCGGCCGAAGCGTCGGTTCTTGCCGATCTTCTTGACAACGCCGTCGTTGACAGCGATCACAGGAGCGCCGCGGCGGCTGAAGATGTTGATCGAGCGGCGCTTGTCGTTCGACTCAACGATCTTGGCTGCGTTGTGAGCGCGCCGGACCTTGCGGCCGAGACGGCGGGCGTCGCGCTCGCGCAGGTCGTCCGCGTAACGCGCCTCGGCGTGCACCGGGAAGTGACCCTGCGTCATGCCGGTGACGGATCCGATCACGTCGGCGGGCATTCCGGCGATCATGCGCGCGCGCATGAGCACCGAGTCGACGTACCAGTCGGCGTGGTTGTACGCAAAGATCGCGCGGCGCAGGTTGGCGTCGCCGCCCGCGGCCTTCAGGTAACGACCCGCGGCGAAGATGGCGTCCACCGGGTTGTACGGGTCCTTCTCGCCGTCGCGGTTCGCGTCCACTCCGTACATGCGCCAAGACGACGGGATGAACTGCATCCATCCGAGCGCGCCGGCTGACGAGACGTTGAGGTTGCGGCCGTAGTCGGTCTCGATCTCGTTGATCGCGGCCAGGATCTCCCAGCGGATCCCGTACTGAACTCCCGCCGCCTGGTAGATCGGAAGCAGGAAGGGCGGGATGCGGAACTTGCTGATGACGAAGTTCGGAACGCCGAGCGGAGCCGGACCGGGAAGGCTGAGGGAGAGAGACGGGTTGTCGCGGGTGGGCACTCCGTCCGCGCGCCGGATCGCGCCGTCCTTCGTCCGCTTCTTCTTCCGCGCGACCTCACGCTGCGGTTGAGCCTCGGACTCGCCGATGCCCTCGTGCTTGCCGTCCTTCTCCTGCTGCTTCTCAGGCTCGTCTTCCGCGGGAGCCTCGTCCGCCGGGCCCGTCGCGCCGGTGGTGCCTGTGGCGCCGTTCTTGTCGGCCTTCGGCGTCTGCTCCGTCATGCCGACGATCGGCGCGGTGATCTCGGGCAGCTGGATCTGGTCGAGCGGGGTGCCGGGTGGGACGTCGACCGTCGTCGTGACCTTCTGGCCACCCTTGAGGGTGACGGTTATTACGCGGAGCTCGGCGAGCGCAGGAAAGGCCGCCAGGCAGAAGCCGGCGACGAAAAGGCCCACGGTCAAAAGGCTCGAGAAGAGCTTCCGTCTCGTCACTTTGGAAATGGTCTCCCCGGTCCTCTAGTTCCCTCTGAGCGGGGCCACCCGCCTGAGCCGGCCGCCCTGCCGGTAGCCAGCGAGGTCGTCAAGCTATCGACAAAAGAACGCGTTTGCAATGCAGAAGGCATGCCCAGCACGATGCTTCCCCCTAGCTCTCCCTTTGCGGCCGGTCCGGCAGTCCGATTCATCTTAGTTAGATCGGCACCCCATGGCGCCATCTTGATACGGGCAAGCAAGGTGTTTTTCGCCTCCCGCAGGGCGGCTGCAGCTGGTATGGGGCAGCCGAGCGCCAACTCCAGGCTTTTATAGCGGCGTAACGTGAGAGCGTGGTTAACGGCATGTTTCCGGCGCCATGGGCCTTGCAAGCCCGCGCCACGCCTCACAAGAGCAACCCTCTAGCTGAGATGGAGGGTTCCCACGACGCCCCTCCACCGCACGCGACCGTCCTCTCCCAGCGGCGAGGGTATTGCGGTACTTTGCATTGCGGCCGCGCTTCCGGGCGGTTCACCACGACGGATTTCCGTAGAAGGGGGACTCAGTTGGCTCCAGACGAATTTGGGACGGGCGGCGAGCCGCAGGGATTGCGCGGCCGAATATCGAGCCAGGCCGAGGACACGATCGGCAAGCTCGCAGACGACCTGCTCGAGAACCCGGTCATCAACTCCGCTCTTCAGCGCGCCTTTGGTGCTCGCGAGAAGGTGGCCCAGGCGCAGGAGTCCGCGATGGAGGCGCTCAACATCCCGTCGGCCTCGAACATCGACAAGCTGGCACGCCGGCTGCGCTCCATGTCACAGCGCATCGACGAGATCGAGGACGGCGTCGAGAGGCTCGAGCGACGCGTCGAGGAACTCGCCGCCCCCGGCAGGACCAACAAGATCGAGGAGCGCCTGGAGCGGATCGAAGCAAGGTTGGAGGAGCTCGGCGCCGACGTCGCGGGGCTGCGGCGAGAGCAGGGCTCCGGCGAGGTCGCCGCCGCGCGCGCGGTGGTGCCCGAAGGCTGAAGCGAGCGTCGGTGGCTCGCAAAGAAAAGGCCACCGGTGGAGTGCCGGAGACCGTCCGGCGCGCGGTCGCGCGGACGATCCAGAGCACGCTTGGTCCCGCGACGCTGACGCGCGAGCGCGCACAAGAGCTCGCGGACGAAGTGTTGCGGCGCGCAGAGGGCAGCGCAGTTAAAGCGGGCCGCGGAGTGCGCGAGGCCGGACAGCGGCAACGCGAAGCGGCGGTTGAGGTGGGTGACCGGTTGCGCGACGCTTTGACGGACCTTCGCACGGGAGCAAGCGAGATCGACGAGCTGCGGGCGGAGGTCGAGAAACTGCGTCGCAGGGTCGAAGCGCTCGAGCGCAGGCAGAGCTCCTCTCGATCCGCGAAGGCCGCGAAGGCAGCGAAGCCCCCGCAACGCTCGCAGCGCTGATGGCGCGACGCGTCCTGATCACCGGTGTCTCCGGTTATTGGGGGACGGAGCTCGCGCGCCGGCTCGAGCGCTCGAGCGAGGTCGAGTACATCGCCGGGCTCGACGTGCGACCGCCCGGCGCGGATCTCGAGCGCACCGAGTTCATTCGGGCCGACATCCGTAACCCGCTGATCACGAAGCTGTTGCCGCAGACCGGCGTGGACACGGTCGTGCACTCTGACATCCTGCTCGCCCCGGAGCCGGGCAAGAGCGCCAAGCAGCTGCATGACATCAACGTGATCGGCTCGCTTCAGCTCCTGGCCGCGTGCGAGAGCACGGACAGCGTGCGCACGATCATCGTTCGAGGGTCGGCGGCCATCTACGGCGCCGAGCCGAACGCGCCCTCGTTCTTCACCGAGGCGATGGCGCGCCGGTTCCCACTTCGCACACGCTTCCAGCGCGACATCGGCGAGCTCGAGAACTACTTCGAGACGTATTCGCGCCGGTTCCCCGAGGTGACGGTCACGATGCTCCGCTTCCAGCCTTCGCTCGGGTCGCGTATCGACTCCCCGCTCACCCGCTATCTGCGCGCCCCGGTTGCCCCCACCCAGCTCGGCTTCGATCCTCTGCTCCAGTTCGTGCACGCGGATGACGCGGTCGGGGCGCTGGAGGCGGCCGTGCGCCACCCCGTCCGCGGCCCGGTCAACGTCGCCGGCGGCGGAAGCGTGTCGCTGTCACGACTGCTGCGGATTGCGGGCAAGGTGCCGCTGCCCGTGCTGCCGCCGTTGTTCGCCGCGACGTTGCGCGCCGGCCGGCGCTTCGGCACGGCGCAGCTTCCGCCCGACGCGGTCCCGTGGCTGCGTTACGGGCTGACCGTCGATTGCACCCGCCTGGCGGAGGAGGTCGGCTTCGTCCCCCGCTCGACACTCGAGGCGGTCCGCGACTTCGTGGAGAAGGCCGACGGCCATCGCCTCCTGCCCGGCCTCGGCCTCAGGCCGAACGGCAAGGCCGGTTCCGTGACCGCGGCGGCTACGGGCGAACGATGACCGTCGAGCAGCCGCCCCGCCGCCGTTTCGCGCGCCAGGACGACTACTGGCCGGAGGACGCGGGGCCGGAACGCGAGAATGGGGGCGGCCCTGTCGCGTCACAGCTTCAGTTCGTCCGCGGCCTGGGACGGGCGCTCGACGCCGGGCTGGACCTTCCCGAGGCGCTGGAGCGCGCCGCCATGACTCTCTCGCGTACAGGCCGGCGGATGGCCGAGCGGGCCGCGCACCGGCTTCGGGGCGAGAACCCGGAGGACGAATGGGGTTTCGACGAGGAGTTCTGCGAGCTCGTCTATCCGTTCTTCGAGCATATGTATGAGCGCTGGTGGCGGGTGCAGGCCATCGGCGTGGCGAACGTGCCGGCGCACGGCCGCGCGCTGCTGGTCGCAAACCACGCCGGCGTGCTGCCGTGGGACGCGACGATGATGAGCGTCGCCATCCTCAAGCACCACCCGCTGCCGCGGTACCCGCGCTTCATGGTCCTCGACTGGGCGTTCCGGTTGCCGTGGGTGAGCTCGTTCATGCGCAGGTTCGGGGGCGTGGTCGCCTCCCCGTTCAACGCGATGCGGCTGCTGGAGCAAGAGCATCTGGTCATGGCCTTCCCGGAAGGCGCCAAGGGCGCGGGCAAGCCATTCTCCGAGCGCTACCGCCTCCAGCGCTTCGGCCGAGGAGGCTTCGTCGAGATCGCCCTGCGGACCGGCTCCCCGATAGTGCCGGTGGCGGTCGTGGGTTCCGAGGAGATCTACCCGAAGATCGGCGACTCTCGCCTGCTTGCGCGCCTCATCGGCTCGCCCTACTTCCCGATTACGCCGACCTTCCCGGCGCTTGGGCCGCTGGGAATGGTTCCCCTGCCTTCGAAGTGGCGGATCGAGTTCTGTGAGCCAATCGAGGTCGCGGCATATGGACCGGAGGGCGCCGAGAACCGGACGCTCGTCTTCGAGCTCTCCGAGCGCGTTCGCGACACCATCCAGGACAAGCTCTACGACAACCTGGTGAGCAGGGGCTCAGCGTTTCTTTGAGAGCTGCCGCCGTCGCCTCGGGCGACAGCATTCGTGCACTCGCCGCGCACTATCTATATAGAGGCTTTAAGTTTTCGTCCCGAGGGCGTGCTGTGGACGACGCCTGAGCTAGATCGAGATCGACCTTTGAGGCAGGGGAGTCAGTGAGCGATTACTTCGTCACAGGGGCAACAGGCTTCATCGGCAGGCACCTCGTGGAGCGCCTGCTGGATCGGGAAGGAACCATCCACGTACTGGTGCGGGAGGGATCGCGGGCGCGGCTCGAAGAGCTGATGTCGCGCTGGGGCGCGACGCCCGAGCGCGTCGTGCCGGTGATCGGCGATCTGACCTCGCCGGCGCTCGGCGTCTCCGACGAGGACAAGGGCAAGCTCGCGGGCGTCGAGCACTTCTTCCACCTCGCCGCCGTCTACGACATGACGGCCGACGAGGAGATCAACCGTCGCTCCAACGTCGAGGGCACCCGCCACGCGGTCGAGCTCGCGAACGAGCTGGGGGCCAAGCACTTCCACCACGTCAGCTCGATCGCGGTCGCCGGCAAGTTCGAGGGCATCTTCACCGAGGACATGTTCGACGAGGGCCAGGTGCTCGACAACCCGTATTCGGAGACCAAGTTCGAGTCGGAGAAGATCGTCCGCGAGGAGCTGGAGGTGCCGTGGCGCGTCTACCGGCCGGGGATAGTCGTCGGCCACTCGCAGAGCGGCGAGATGGACAAGGTGGACGGGCCCTACTACTTCTTCAAGGTGATCCAGCGGGTAAGGGGCGTGGTGCCGCCGTGGCTCCCGGTCATAGGCCTCGAGGGCGGGAAGATCAACATAGTGCCGGTCGACTTCGTCGCCGCCGCGCTCGACCACATCGCGCACAAGCCAGCCGCCGACGGGCGAGCCTTCCACCTCACCGACTCGAATCCGAAGTCGGCCGGGAAGGTGATCAGCACCTTCGCGCGGGCCGCGCATGCTCCCGAGTTCGGCATGCGGATCGACCGGCAGGTCATCAAGATGGTGCCGAAGCAGGCGCGCAAGATGATTGCCCAGCTCCCGCCGGTGCGCCGCATCACCGATCAGATCCTTGAGGACTTCGGCATCCCGCGCGAGACGCTCTCGTACATCGACTTCCCGACCGACTACGACTCCCGCCATGCAAGGGCCGCGCTCGAGGGAAGCGGCATCACGGTGCCCGCGCTGGAGGCCTACGCCGACAAGCTGTGGGACTACTGGGAGCGCAACATGGATCCCGACCTCTTCAGGGATCGCAGCCTGAGGGGGGCGATCGAGGGCAAGGTGGTCGTGATAACGGGAGCCTCGAGCGGCATCGGCCATGCCACCGCGCTCAAGGTCGGTGAGGCCGGCGGCATCTGTGCCCTGGTCGCGCGCTCGGAGGACAAGCTCCAGGCCGCGAAGGTCGAGATCGAGGAGGCGGGGGGCAAGGCAACCGTGCACCCGGCCGACCTCTCGGAGCTCGACGACTGCGACCGCGTGGTCGCGGAGATCCTCGAGACGCATGGTCACGTGGACGTGCTGGTGAACAACGCCGGTCGGTCGATAAGGCGCTCCATCGAGCACTCATACGACCGCTTCCACGACTTCCAGCGCACCATGCAGCTCAACTACTTCGGATCGCTGAAGATGATCATGGGCTTCCTTCCCAGCATGCGCAAGCGCAAGTCGGGCCACATCATCAACGTCTCCTCGATCGGGGCGCAGACCAACACGCCCCGCTTCTCCGCATACGTGGCCAGCAAGAGCGCGCTCGACGCTTTCTCTCGCTGCATCGCCTCCGAGGTCATCGATGACGGGGTCAACGTCACCACCATCTACATGCCGCTCGTGCGCACGCCGATGATCGCGCCCACCGGTATGTACAACGCGTTCCCGACCGCCACGCCAGACGAGGCCGCCGACCTCGTGACCAGCGCCATGATCACGAAGCAGAAGAAGGTGGCCACGCGACTCGGCAACTTCGGCGAGGTGCTCTACGCTCTGACGCCGAGGTCCGTCGACGTCATTCTCAACACGGCGTACAAGCTCTTCCCGGAGAGCTCCGCGGCTCTCGGCAAGAAGAAGGCCAAGGAGGAAGAGGTCTCCAGCGAGGGCGTCGCCTTCGCGTACCTGATGAGGGGCGTGCACTGGTAGGGGCGCGGCGCCGCAAGTTCTGGGGTTGGGGCTACGAGGACGAGCAGCCGGGCGCCGACGAGCTGCGCGCGGCAGCGGAGGGAGTCCGCGCGCATCTCGGGTTCGGGGCGCAGGACGTGGAGTTGCCCCCCTCGCCGGAGGACATAGACCTGCCCGAGCCCCGGGTCGCTCCGCCGCCCGCCCTGTCGGAGATCTTCAGCGCCGACCCGTACGAGCGGGCCTCGCACTCGTACGGCAAGTCGTACCGCGACGTCGTGCGCGCGTTCAGGACCCGCTTCGACCATCCATGCGACCTGGTCGCGTTCCCGCGCGACGAGTCCGACGTCGAAGCGGTGCTCGAGTGGTGCTCGGACGCGGGCGTCGCGGCCGTCCCCTACGGGGGCGGCACCAGCGTGGTCGGAGGGATAGAGCCGGACGTGGAGGAGCGCTACGCGGGCGCTGTCTCGATGGACCTGAGCAACCTCGATCGCGTGCTCGAGGTCGATCCGGTGTCGCGCGCGGCCCGCATCGAGGCCGGCGCAAGCGGCCCCGCGCTCGAGGAGCAGCTGCGCGAGCACGGGCTCACGCTGCGGCACTTCCCCCAATCGTTCGAGCTGTCGACGCTCGGCGGTTGGATCGCCACCAGGGCCGGCGGTCACTTCGCCACCCTCTATACGCACATCGACGACCTGGTCGAGTCCGTGCGGGCAGTGACCCCTGCCGGCCTTTTCGAGAGCAGGCGGCTGCCCGGCTCGGGCGCCGGACCGAGCCCCGACCGGATGCTGATCGGCTCGGAGGGAATCCTCGGTGTGATCACCGAGGCTTGGGTGCGACTCCAGGCACGCCCGACCTTCAAGGCCTCCACCGGCATCCGCTTCCGGGACTTCCTCGCCGGCGCCGAGGCCGTGCGCGCTCTGTCCCAGAGCGGGCTGCACCCGGCCAACTGCCGACTGCTCGATGCGGATGAGGCCGCCCTGACGGGGGCCTCTCCCGAGCGCGAGGCGCTGCTCGTGCTCGGCTTCGAGTCGGCCGACCATCCCGTCGACGCGTGGATGCGGCTCGCCACCGAGTGCTGCGCCGACCACGGCGGACGCGAGCGCGAGCGGACGGCCAAGGGTGCCGGCGCCAAGACCGATGGCGATGCCGTCGGCACTTGGCGCGACGCCTTCCTTCGCGCTCCGTACCTGCGCGACACCTTCGTCGCGGCCGGCATCCTGAGCGAGACCTTCGAGACGGCGATCACGTGGGAGCGCTTTCCCGAGTTCCACGCCAACGTGTCGGCCGCCGCGGCGGAGGCGCTGCGCGAGGTCTGCGGCGGTGGGATGTTGACGTGCCGCTTCACGCACGTGTATCCGGACGGCCCGGCGCCCTACTTCACGATCCTGGCGCCCGCGCGGCGCGGGTCCGAGCTCGAGCAGTGGGCCGAGGTGAAGGCCGCGGCGTCGGAGGCGGTGCTGTCGGAGGGAGGCACCATCACGCACCATCACGCCGTCGGCAGGGACCACCGGCCCTGGTATGACCGCCAGCGACCCGACCGCTTCGCGGATGCGCTTACGGCCGCCAAGTCCGCGCTCGACCCCGCCGGAATACTCAATCCAGGCGTCCTGATAGACCCCTCACCTTCGTAGTGGACGCCCTTCGAGGGTCACGTCAGGTCGCCTAAACTGCTCTGAGATGAGCGTGCTGCGCGACCCATCCGACTGGGATCCGCTCGAGACGGCCGAGGGCGTCGAGCCGCTGGTCGAGCACAAGGTCGTGCGGCGGTCGCTCCGTCCGCTCGGTCGCGGCTGCCTGGTGTGCCCCTGCTGCGAGCTACCGATGCTGCCGGCGTTCGCGCTTCCCGTGTCGGCGCCGCTCGAGTGCCCGTTCTGCCGCGAGATTCGCCCGGCGAGCCAGTTCCTGCGGCTCGGCCGCGTCGACACCGCCAGCAACCACGTCGTGGTGCAGGCGCGTATGCCCGCGTAGCGTCGCCTGCGTCGCTGCGCCGCTACGGCGCCGCCAGTCCGGAGGATCTAGCCGGCTTCGCCGGACACCTAAAGGCATGAGCGTCGCCTGCGCGGCTGCGCCGCTACGGCGCCGCCAGTCATGTAGCTTGGCCTGCTCTTGGCCGACCGGCCCCACGACACAGACGATCAGGAGCTGACGCTCGCCGAGGCGGCGCGCGAGGCGGGCGTGTCGCCGTCCACGCTGCGGCGCTGGAGCGAGGAGGGAGTGATCCCGGCCTACCGCGGTCGCTGGACGCGCGCGGCGGCCGCGCACGCCCGCATCGTCGCCCGGCTGCGCGAGCAGGGTCATTCGCTGGAGGAGATCAAGAAGGCGGGGGAGGATGGCCGTCTCGCCTTCGGGTTCGTGGACGAGCTGTTCCCGGCGCGTGCCGGGAACATCACGCTGGAGGAGGCCGCGCGCGAGACCGGGCTGGAGCCGGCTCTAATAGAGCGGATATGGCGGAGCGTCGGCCTGCCGCCTTGGATGCTCGACCGCCTCGACACGCCCGACCTCGAGGCACTGCGCTACATGGCCGCGGTGCTGACCGCCGGCTTCCCGCTCGTCGCCTTCCTCCAGGTCATGCGCGTATACGGCAACGCCTTGCGGGGGGTGGCGAACGCGGAGGCGCGGCTATTCCGCATCTACGTGCACGAGCCTCTGATCAAGGACGGCGTGCCGGCGACCCAGGTCGCGGAGGAGCTCGCGGAGCTGATCGCCGAGCTGCTCCCGCTGTCAACCCCTCTGATGATCTACCTGCACGGTTACTTCCTCCAAAGCTCGGTCGAGCAGGACATGTTCGCCGCCATGGAAGCCGACCTCGACAGCATCGGCGGGGAGTCTCTCGGACACATGCGGGCCGCCATCTGCTTCGCGGACCTCGCGGGCTACGTGCAGTTCACCGAAGAGGCGGGAGAAGAGGAGGCGCTCGATCTGGTCGAGCGCTTCGTCGAGTCGGTGGAGGAGACGCTTCCCGACGACGCGCGCGTGGTCAAGAACATAGGCGACGGCGTCATGATCGTCGGCAGCGATCCAGCCGCTCTCGTCCGCTGGGCGCTCGCGTTCCAGCAGGAGTCCTCCCGCCCGGCGCCGCCCCGGATCGGAATTCACTACGGCGATGCGATCTACCGCGACGGCGACTACTACGGCGGCTCGGTCAACCTGGCGGCGCGGGTGGTCGCCCGGGCGCACGGGGGACAGGTGCTCGTGACCCAGTCGGTTTACGAGGCGATGCCCAAGGGGGCCCAGGTGAACTTCGAGCCGATCGGCGCGGTGCGCCTGAAGGGCTTCGCCGAGCCGATAGAGCTCTACGCCGCGCGCCCGCGCGAAAAGCGCGGAGGCTCGCGGCGCCGGAGCCGATCCAGCTCTAGCCGCGCGGCCCGATGAAGAGCACCCGGGTGGCGCGCTTGCCGGCGCGAGAGCGCCTGCTCTTGCGGCTGTTGCCGGCGTAGTCGTACGCGCGCACGTGCCAGCGGTGGCGCCCGCCGCCGAGCCTGAACCGGATGCGTGTGGAGGGAGACTTGCCCCCTGGGCGACCGTCGGGGTCGTCCACCGTCCTGCGCTTCTTGCCGTCGACCCAGAGCGTGTAGCGTCGGATGCCGCCGGTGTCGTGGGAGCGCTGCCAGCGGAAACGCACCTTGCGCTTGCGCGCGGAGTAGCGGTTGCGCGGCCTGATGAGGCTGAACGGCGACGGCGCCGTCGAATCCCGGGTGCTCTGCGGCTGAGGGGCGTCGACCTGTCGCCCGACGCCGAACATGCGGGCGACGTTGAGCCGCCCCCCGGTGACGGTCTTGCCGGCCAGCGCAGGCAGCGGATCCACCGATCCGAGCAACGCGTCGCGTACCTGCTGCGTGGTGGCCTGCGGCGAATGAGAGAAGTAGAGCGCAGCGGCCCCGGCCACGAAGGGAGCGGCCATCGACGTGCCGCTGAAGAACGCGTAGCCGCCGGCGCTCACCTGCTTGGTCACGGTCGAGTAGACCTCGTCCCCCGGGGCGCCGAGGTCGACGGTGCTGCTGCCGTAGTTGGAGAACTCGAGCAGCAGATCGGATGTATCGGTGGCTGCGACGGAGACCACGTTCGGAAGGTCGTACGCCGCGGGATACTCGGGGCTCACGTCGGCGTTTTCTCCCTCGTTTCCGGCGGCCGCCACGACCAGCGCGCCCTTGGTGGCCGCGTTGCGAATCGCCTTGAAGAGCGCGTAGCTGTACGAGGGCCCGCCCCAGCTCGCGTTGATCACCCGCGCCCCAGCCTTGACCGCGTAGTCGATGGCGGTGGCCGCGTCGGCGGTGTTTCCCTCGCCGTTGGCGTCGAGGAACTTCAGTCCGATCATCCGAACCTTCCAAGCGACCCCGGAGGCCCCGATGGCGTTGTTGCCCTCGCCGCCGATGATGCCCGCCACGTGGGTTCCGTGACTGGAATCGTCGATCGGATCCGCGTCGTCGTTTGCCAGGTCGATCCCGCGCACGTCATCCACCCAGCCGTTGTGGTCGTCGTCCACGCCGTTGGCGGGGTCGCCGGGGTTCGCCCACATGTTGTCGTTGAGGTCGACGTGGTTGTAGTCGATGCCGGTGTCCACCACGGCGACGACGACGTCGCCACCGGTGAGCACGTCCCAGGCGCCGGGCGCGTTCACGTCGGAACCCGCCTTGCCGCCGATCTGAGCGACGTTGCGAAGCCCCCACACCTGACCGAAGGACGGATCGTTGGGGAGCCGAGAGCTCTTCAAGACGTAGTTCGGCTCGACGAACTCGACGACGTCCGAGCGCGCGAGCTGACTGGCGATCTGGTCGACGTCCCGGGCCCCTCGAGGCTCGACAACGAGGCTGTCGATCGACTCGACGTCGTCCTCGACGCGCCCGCCGGCCTTTTGAACCGTCCTGCGTTGCAGGGCGGTGGAGGTGTCCTCCTCAAAACCGACCACGAGCTGGTCGGCGACCGAGGCGGAGCTCTGAGAGGTCTGCGCGTCGGTTCGCGCGGGCGCGATCGCCGCCAGTGACGCTGCCACGGCGAGCGAGATCATCGCCCACAGGGCAGCGCCCAGCCATCCCTGCTTCCTGGACGCCAGGTGCATGGGGTCAAACATCGGAAGGCGTGCTGTCTGCGTTCAGCACCAACTACGGTTATTGGACGTATGTCGGTGACCGCTCGAGTGCAGGACGCGATCCGCGCGTCGGGCCTGATCGGGCCAACTTCGGGAGTGCTCGCGCTGCTTTCGGGCGGCGCGGACTCGGTCTGCCTGACCCACGCGCTGCGAGAGGTCGTAGGGCCCGAGCGGCTGCACGGCCTCCACGTCAACCACGGGCTGCGCCCCGCCGCGGCCGAGGACGAGCGCTTCTGCATCGATCTCTGCGAGGCGCTGGGCGTGCCCCTCGCCGTCGAGGGGGTCGAGCTCCCCGAGGACGGCAACGTCGAAGCGGCCGCGCGCGAGGCCCGCTACGAGGCGGCCGAGCGCGTGCGGGCGCGGGAGGGGGTCGACCTGATCGCCACGGCTCACACGGCGAGCGACCAGGCCGAGACGGTCCTCTACCGCCTCGCATGCTCGCCCGGCCGCCGGGCGCTCTTGGGGATGGCGGCCCGCAACGGTCGCCTGGTCAGGCCGTTGCTCGCCGTCTCGGGCGGCGTCACACGCGACTATTGCCGGGAGCTCGGCCTCGAGTGGCGCGAGGACGAGACCAACGCCGACCGCCGCCTGGCGCGAAACCGCCTGCGGCTCGACGTGCTGCCGGCCCTGCGCTCGATCAACACGGCCGCCGAGCGCAACGTGCAGGCGACGGCGGACCAGCTCAGGGAGGAGTCGGAGCTGCTGGACGGCTTGGTCGACGATGCCCTGGAGCGACTTGCCACGCCCGGTCGCACTCCGGCTGTGGACGCCTCGCGCCTACGAGAGCTCGCGGCCCCGCTTCGCAGGCTGGTGCTGCGCCGCCTCGCCGAGCAGGCCGCGGGGCAGCCGCTGGCGCTGCGCTCCGCGCAGGTGGACGAGATCGAGCGCCTCGCCGCCCGCGGCGGCAGCGCCGCGATCGACGTCGGCGCGGGCGTGCGGGCGGTCTGCGAGTACGGCGTCCTCCGCTTCAAGCGCGAAGCGGTGCCTGCGGTGCCGCAGGAGGCGGCTCTTGCGGTGCCCGGACACTGCCACTTCGGCGACTGGGAGCTCGTGTGCGAGCTGGGGCGGGGAGACGCCGGCCTCGGCAGCTCGGACGAGCCGGTGCTCGACGCGGACAGGCTGGCGAGCGTCCTGACGGTGAGGTCCTGGCGCGAGGGCGACCGCATGCGCCCGCTCGGCCTCGCGGGCACAAAGTCCCTGCAGGATCTCTTCACCGACCGCAAGGTGCCGCGCTCCGTCCGGCGCCTGCTGCCCGTCGTAGAGTCGGACGGCGAGATCGCGTGGGTCGCCGGCGTGGCTGTCTCCGAGCGCTTCAAGGTCGGCCCGCGCACCGAGCGCAGCGCTCGGCTGCGGGCGCTCCAGGGGCGCGCCTAGCCAGAGCCGCCCACGGCGATCTCCCGTCATGTCTACACTCCGCGCGGTGATCACCAACCACCAGCGCGCGAGCCAGGTCGGCGAGGTGATAGTCGAGCCGGAGGAGCTACAAGCTCGCGTGTCCGAGCTCGCCGCGGAGATCACGCGCGACTACGCCGGCCGCGACCTCCTGCTCATGGGCGTGCTGAAAGGCGCCGTTTTCTTCGTCGCCGACCTCATGCGCCAGATCGACCTGCCCTGCGAGCTCGACTTCATGGCGGTGTCGAGCTACGGCTCGCTCACGGACTCCTCCGGCGTCGTCCGGATCCTCAAGGACCTCGACGCGCCGATCGAGGGCAAGGACGTGCTGATCGTGGAGGACGTCGTGGACTCCGGGCTGACCCTGAAGTACCTGCTTCGCAGCCTCCACCACCGCAACCCCGCGTCGCTCGAGGTCTGCGCACTGCTGGTCAAGCCGCAGCGCCGCAAGGTGGACCTCCCAATCCGCTACGTGGGCTTCGACATTCCGAACCGCTTCGTCATCGGCTACGGGCTGGACCTGGAGCAGCGCCACCGCAACCTGCCCTACGTCGCGGTGGCTCAGGGCTAAAGAGTCTGCCACCGGTATCCGATCGGACCCTGAGAAAGCCGCTGTTCCGGCTTGCTGAGAGGAGCCGATCGTCTTGCCAGAGCCGTATTCCACGCACAACCCCCGTGCTACGCTGTTTCGGGAGTCAGGGATGCAGGATTTCCCACTGCCCAGCGAAAAAACGCTTCTCGCACGCGCGAGCTAGCCCCTCCCCGGCCAGATGAGCAGATTCTTCAAGAACGCGGCGTTTCCGATCCTGATCGTGGTCGTCCTTGCGTTCTTCGCTCAACGGCTGATCAGCCCCGGGGAGGAGAAGCCGAAGCCGACCTACGGCGACTTCCTCACGCAGGTCGAGAACGGTGACGTCAAGACCGTCACCGTCAACACTCGCGACAACACGCTCGACGTCACCGAGTCGGACGGCAAGACCAAGTACGAGACCGGCTACCCCAACAACACCGAGCAGCAGCTCGTCGAGGAGCTGCGGAAGGGCGGGGTCGAGATCAAGGTCAAGGGCAAGGGCGGCTCGAGCTGGCTGTCGATCCTCACCTATATCCTTCCCTTCCTTCTTTTCTTCGCCTTCTGGATATTCCTGATGAACCAGGTACAGGGAGGCGGCTCACGCGTGATGAGCTTCGGCAAGTCGCGCGCCAAACGATTATCCGTCGACTCGCCCAAGGTGACGTTCCGAGACGTGGCCGGGGTTGATGAAGCAGTAGAGGAGCTGCAGGAAATCAAGGAGTTCCTCGAGAACCCCAAGAAGTTCCAGGCGCTCGGCGCACGGATCCCCAAGGGCGTGCTGCTTTATGGACCTCCCGGCACCGGAAAGACGCTTCTCGCGAGGGCGGTCGCGGGCGAGGCGGGCGTGCCCTTCTTCTCGATCTCCGGCTCCGACTTCGTCGAGATGTTCGTCGGCGTGGGAGCGAGCCGCGTGCGCGACCTCTTCGAGCAGGCGAAGCAGAACTCGCCCTGCATCATCTTCATGGACGAGATCGACGCGGTCGGCCGGCACCGCGGCGCCGGCCTGGGTGGTGGTCACGACGAGCGCGAGCAGACCCTGAACCAGCTCCTCGTCGAGATGGACGGGTTCGAGATGAAGGACAACATCATCCTCATCGCAGCCACGAACAGGCCCGACATCCTCGACCCCGCCCTGCTGCGGCCGGGCAGGTTCGACCGTCAGGTCGTCGTCGACCGGCCGGACCGCAAGGGCCGCGTTCGGATCCTCGAGGTGCACACCCGTGGCAAGCCGCTCGCGAAGACCATCGACATCGACAACCTCGCCGGCCAGACGCCCGGCTTCACGGGCGCCGATCTCGCCAACCTCGTGAACGAGGCCGCGCTGCTGGCCGCGCGCGAGGGCAAGCGCGAGATCACCCAGGTCGAGCTCGAAGAGGGCATCATGCGGGTGATCGCGGGCCCCGAGAAGAAGACCCGCGTCATGAGCGAGAAAGAGCGCCTCGTGACGGCCTACCACGAGATGGGCCACGCGATGGTCGGGCACTTCCTCGAGCACACCGACCCGGTGCACAAGATCTCGATCATCTCCCGCGGCCAGGCCCTCGGGTACACGATCTCGCTGCCGACCGAGGACAAGTTCCTCACCACTCGCGCCGAGCTCCACGACACGCTGGCCATGACGCTCGGCGGGCGGGCGGCCGAGGAGATCGTGTTCGGCGAGATCACGACCGGCGCGGCGAACGACTTGGAGAAGGTCACGGGTACGGCCAAGCAGATGGTGATGAGGTTCGGCATGTCCGAGAAGCTCGGGCCGCGCACGTTCGGGCATGACCACTCGCAGCCTTTCCTCGGTCGCGAGTTCAGCGCCGAGCCGGACTACTCCGACGAGATCGCCCGCGAGATCGACGACGAGATCCGCCGCATCGTCGAGGAGGCTCACCAGAACGCCAAGGAGGTCTTGACGAGTCACCGCGACAACCTCACGCGGCTGTCGAAGCTGCTGCTCGTGAGGGAGACGATCGAGCGCGAGGAGTTCGAGCAGCTCCTGGCCGGCGGGAGCGAGGAAGAGGTGTTCGGCCCGCCCACGCCCTCCGAGCCGGAGCCCGAGCCCGAGCCCGAGCCCGAGCGGCGGCCGGTCGGCGAGGCGCGACCGATCCCGAGGCCACGTCCCGGCCTCGCCGGCGGAACCGCCGAGATGCGCGGCCCGTCACCCCGTCGCCCCGGTCACTAGTCCATCGGCCCGTGCTAGCCCTGAGGCGCCCCGCGGTGATGGGCGTGCTAAACGTCACGCCGGACTCGTTCTCCGATGGCGGGCGCTTCCTGGACTGGGACGCCGCCGTGGCGCATGGGGAGCGCCTTGCGAGCGAGGGCGCCGACCTGATCGACGTCGGCGGCGAGTCGACGCGGCCAGGCTCCGCCCCGGTTCCGGCCGATGAGGAGCTTCGCCGCACCATCCCGGTGATCGAGGGCCTTGCCGAGGCGATCCACGCCCCGATCTCGATCGACACCTCCAAGGCCTCGGTCGCGCAGGCGGCGCTCGAGGCGGGGGCTCGTCTGGTCAACGACGTCTCGGCTCTTCGTGGAGATCCGGCGATGGCCGCTTTGGTCGCCGGTTCCGGGGTCGATCTTTGTCTCATGCACATGAAAGGCGAGCCGCGCACGATGCAGGAGGATCCGCGCTACGGCGATGTGGTTTCAGAGGTGAAGGCCTTCCTCGAGGAGCGGCTCGAGTACGCGGTCAGCGAGGGGATCGAGGAGGGCCGGATCTGGCTCGATCCGGGCATCGGCTTCGGAAAGACCCTCGAGCACAACCTCGAGCTCCTGCGGCGGCTGGACGAGATCGTGGCCCTCGGGCGCCCCGTCGTGGTGGGCGCTTCTCGCAAGCGTTTCGTGGGCGCCCTGACCGGCCGCGGGGAGCCGGACAGGCTCGCCGGCAGCCTGGCCGCGGCGGTGATGGCATACGAGCGCGGCGCGTGGATGCTGCGGGTCCACGACGTGGCGCCGAGCCGGGATGCGCTGGCGGTCGCGGCTGCTACCGTGAGCGGAAGTGACGGCAATCGGGTTGTGAGGGCGAAATGAGCGATTTGCAGGGCGATTTCGAAGGCCGCGAGTACGAGGAGCAGCGCGACGAGGAAGAGTCGCGGGCCGAGCCTGGCGACTCCTTCGTGACCGTCGAGATCACGAGCCTCTCGGTCTTCACCCACCACGGCGTCACGCAGGCGGAGCGGGAGACCGGTCAGCGGCTGGTCTTCGACATCAGCCTCGACCTCGAGGATTGCGACGCCACCGTGACGGATCGGATCGAGGACACGATCGACTACGGGGCCGTCTGCGACGCCGTGACGTTCGTGGCCACCGAGCGCTCCTACCGTACGCTGGAGCGCCTCTGCAGCGCCATCGCGGACACGTTGATGGAGCGGTTCGGCGCCAGCGGAATTCTGGTGCGCGCGACCAAGTCCGAACCGCCTCTACCCGTGGCCGTCGAGGAGGTCTCGGTAGAGGTGTCTCGTTGAGCGCCTGAGCGAAAGCTCGGCAGCGCGTCCCATCTATCTGGGGCTCGGCTCCAACCAGGGTGATCGCCTCGCGAACCTGCGCTCCGCGGTTGAGCTGCTGCGGCGGGCCGGCCTGCGCGTGACGGCCTTCTCCTCGGTGTACGAGACTGAGCCCGTCGGCGAGGTCACCGATCAGCGCGACTTCTACAATGCGGTCGTCAAAGTCGAGAGCGAGCTCGAGCCGCGGGCGCTGCTCGCCGAGTGCAAGGCGGTCGAGCGCGAGCTGGGGCGTCCGGAGCGCGGTGTCCGCGGCGGCCCCCGGCCGATCGACGTGGACGTCTTGTTGGTAGGAGACCTCACCTTCGCCGACGAACGGCTCATCCTGCCGCACCCACAGTTGACGCAACGGCGCTTCGTGCTTGAGCCCCTGCTCGAGCTCGATCCCGAGCTGGCGCTGCCCGACGGATCCTCCCTGGCCGGCTCGCTCGCGGCGCTGCCTTCGGGCCAGCGGGTGAAGCGCGTCGGGGCGCTGGACCGTTGAAGCGATCTCGGAGGGGATAATCCGGGCGCGATGCTGCTGGCCATCGACGTCGGGAATACTCAGACGCACGTGGGCGCCTTCGACGGCGAAGAGCTCGTCGAGCACTGGCGCTTCTCCACCGACCGTGAGGCCACGGGAGACGAGCTCGCGATCGTCCTGCACGCCCTGCTGGCTCTACGGGGGATCGGCTTCGCCTCGATCGACGCCGAGGCCGTCTCTTCGGTCGTGCCGCGGCTCGTGCCGGAGTACAGGCGGCTGTTCGAGCGCTACCTAGAGCGCGAGGCGCTGATCGTCGGACCGGGGACCAAGACCGGGATGCCCATCCGCCTCGACAACCCGCGCGAGCTGGGCGCCGACCGGCTCGTCAACGCCGTAGCCGCTTACGCGGAGTGCCGCGACGCCTGCGTCGTGGTCGACTTCGGGACGGCCATCACCTACGACGCGGTCTCGAGTGCCGGGGAGTACCTCGGCGGCATCATCACCCCGGGAATCGAGATCTCGATCGAGGCGCTGACGGCCCGGGCCGCGCGGCTCCCGACGGTGGACATCGAGCAGCCGCGAACGCTCATCGGCAAGACGACAGACGCCTCGCTTCAGTCAGGGATCGTCTACGGCTTCGCCGGACAGGTCGACGGCATCTGCCGGCGCCTGCGGAGTGAGCTCGGGGAGCTCACGACGATCGCCACGGGTGGCCTGGCGCGGGTGATAGTCGACTTCACCGAGACGATCGACAAGGTGGACGACCTGCTGACCCTGAAGGGCCTGCGGCTGATCTACGAGCGCAACCGCTAGAGGGCCGATTTCTCCCGCCGATGCGGGGGGTTAGCGGCGAAAAAGCCTGGCGAGCCAACTTTGGCCCCCGCTATACTTGCCGGTCCCGCAAGGGAGGTGGAACACCCGTTTGGCCCTCTTTGGCGGGGTTTTTGCTGTCGAGGAGGCCCCAGCGCAAGCCGCTTCGGGGCCGTAAGAGGTAGAGGCAGATGCCACGAGATGTAGTCCTCACTCGCGAAGGCTACGACAAGCTCATCCACGAGATCGAGATCCTGCGCACCGATAAGCGGCGCGAGGTCGCCGAGCGCATCAAGGAGGCGCGCGAGTTCGGGGACATCAGCGAAAACGCGGAGTACGACCACGCCAAGAACGAGCAGGCGATGCTCGAGGCGCGCATCTCCCAGCTCGAGGACAAGCTTCGCAGCGCCACCATCGTCGACAACAGGAACATCGAGACGGACGTCGTGTCGGTGGGGTCGCGCGTGCGGGTCAAGGACCAGAAGTCCGGCAAGTCCCTGGCGTACCAGATCGTCGGCTCGGCGGAGGCCGACCCGTCCGAGAACAAGCTTTCGAACGAGTCTCCCGTCGGGCGCGCGCTCCTCGGCCGCAAGCGGGGCGACCTCGTGACCGTCGCCGTCCCCCGCGGCCCCAGCCGCAAACTGAAGATTACGAAGATCGAAGCCGTCTAGGCTTCGATCTTCTGACGATAGACGGCGTAGCTGCCGGAGGCAGCGCAGCCGGCTCACTGGCCTTTAGGTGTCCGCCGAAGGCGGCCCGATATTCCGAGATCGAAGCCGTCTAGGCTTCGATCTTCTGACGATAGACGGCGTAGCTGCCGCAGGCAGCGCAGCCGACGCACATGCCTCTAGGTGTCCGCGTAAGATGGCCGCGTGGTCGCCTGGCCCGACGCCGTCGACGAGATTCTTGCGGGGGACCTCACCGCGGCGGTCGCCTACCTGACGCCGGCGCGAGGCGCCGTCGTGACGGCGGTCGCCCCGATCGGGCTGCGCGACCGCGAGGCCGGCACGATCACGTTCACGACATCGCTCGGCCTTGGCCGCAAGCTGGAGCGGCTGCTGCACGACCCGCGCATCGCACTCGCCTACCACAGCCGCGAGCACGGTTTCGCGACAGCGCCCGACTACGTCCTCGTGCAGGGGAGCGCGACGGTGACGCTCGAGCCCGATCGCGACTACCTGGAGAACGTGCTGGGCCCTCAGGCCGAGCGGTTCATGGGCGCTCGCAAGAGCGGGCGGCTGTTCTGGGACCGCTGGCTCCAGCAGTACTACGCCGACCGGGTGCCGGTCACCGTGGCCGTCGAGAGGGTCACCGTGTGGCCGGATGCTCGCTGCGAGGGGGAGCCGCGGGTGTTCGGGGAAACGCTCCCGGAGACGCCGCCGGAGCCCCAGGCGCCGCCTCGCAAGGGCACCGGCCCGAGAGTCGACGCTGAGCGGGCCGCCCAGCGCCTTCGCGGCCTCGACCATCACGTGCTCGCCTTCGCCGGCGCGGACGGCCGCCCCTTCGTGCTGGCCGTGTCGATCGACGGCGGGAGCGACAAGGGCGTCTTCATCAGCGGATCAGCCGCGTGGATGCCGCCTGGCGGGCGCCGAGCGGGGTTGCTCGGCCACAGCTACCGCCCGCAGCTGATCGGGCTCGCCGCCCGCCAGTACACCGGATGGCTCGAGGGAGGCGCGGGAGACGGGCACGCTCTCTACGCGCCCCACACCGAGAATGGCTTCCGCGCTCCGGCCAACAAGACCTTGCTCCTGCTGGCGAACGGATTGCTCGCAAAGCAGGGCCTTCGTCGCGCCCGGCGGGAGGGAAAGTTCCAGTCCGCCGGCGCAGCTCCTTAGGACTCCGCCCCGCACACTAGGCTTCGGCCTCATGCCGCCGGACCGGGCTGAGGACAGCGCAGACAGCGGCGGCGAGCCGGAGCTGCTCGCCGAGCGGCGGCGCAAGCTCGATCGGCTGAGGGAGGAGGGCGTCGACCCTTATCCCGTCTCGTTCCCGGATCGGACCGCCGTCTCAGACGTGCTCGATCGCTACGAGGGTCTGTCGGCCGGCGAGGAGTCGGGTGACTCGTTGCGCGTCGCCGGCAGGCTCATGGCCCGCCGTGGGCACGGTAAGGCTGCCTTTCTGGACCTCGAGGACCGCAGCGGCAGGCTGCAGCTCCATGCTCGCGAGGACATCTTGGGCGAGGAGCCCCTCGACCGGCTTTTGGCGCTCGACCTGGGCGACCTGATCGGCATCGAGGGCGCCCCGATCAGGACCAGGCGAGGAGAGCTCTCGCTGCGCGTCGAGCACTGGACGCTGCTCGCGAAGTCGCTTCGCCCGCCCCCCGACAAGTACCACGGGCTCGCTGACGTGGAGACGCGCTACCGCCACCGCGAGCTCGACCTGATCGCCAACGAGGAGACGCGGCGGCTCTTCGTGCTTCGCACGCGCGTGGTGGCGGCCGTCCGCCGCTTCCTCGACGACCGCGGCTTCCTCGAGGTTGAAACGCCCGTCCTGCAGCCGCTCTACGGCGGAGCGCTCGCGCGGCCGTTCACGACCCACCACAACGCGCTCGACCGAACCCTCTACCTGAGGATCGCGACCGAGCTCTACCTCAAGCGGCTGATAGTAGGCGGCATCGAGAAGGTGTACGAGCTCGGCAAGGACTTCCGCAACGAGGGCATCTCGCACAAACACAACCCGGAGTTCACGATGCTCGAGACGTACGAGGCCTACGCCGACTATCTCGACGTGGCCACGATGACCGAGGAGCTCGTCGCCGAGGTCGCGCGCGAGACGCTCGGCGGCACCATGGTCGAGGTCGGAGATCGTGAGGTCGACCTCGCGCCACCCTGGCGCCGGGTCACGCTGCGGGACGTGATCCGTGAGCACACCGGTATTGACGTCCTCGAGCATCGCGAGCGGGACTCGCTGCTCGCGGCGATGGGCGCAGCCGGCATGGAGGTCGGCGGCGAGAAGAAGGAGGGCTGGGGCAAGCTCGTCGACGAGCTGCTCTCGAAGCACGTCGAGCCGCGCCTGGTGGAGCCGACCTTCGTCCTCGACTATCCCGTCGAGCTGTCGCCCTTTGCCAGGCCGCACCGCGCCGAGGGCGGGCTCGTCGAGCGCTTCGAGAGCTTCGTCGGGGGCATCGAGATCGCCAACGCCTTCAGCGAGCTGACCGATCCGGTCGAGCAGCGCCGGCGCTTCGAGCAGCAGCAACGGCTGCTGAGCGCCGGCGACGAAGAGGCGCAGCCCTACGACGAGGACTTCGTGCGGGCCCTCGAGTACGGGATGCCGCCGACCGGGGGCCTGGGGATCGGCATCGACCGCCTGGTCATGATTTTGTCGGGGCGGCGCTCGATTCGCGAGGTCGTCCTCTTCCCGGCCCTGCGGGAGCGCGAGTGAGCTGCAACTGCGGACGCATTGGCCCGTCAAAAAGGCTCGTTTGCAAGGAGATTCGAATCGCTTGCAGAACCCTCAAAAACCCACTTCTGGCGCGGAAAAAAGGCAGGAAAGCTCAGGGAGGCCGTTGTTATACTTGATGTCTCCGGCGATCGAACCTCCGTCGGAGGGGTTGATACCGGGCATGTTCTGCCGAAAGAGAAGGTAGACCCTTCGCATAAGACCTCCACGGGGGACCGGTAACTCAACCTTGTTCGAGCGATTCACAGAGAGAGCCCGCCAGGTAGTTGTCCTCGCGCAGGAAGAGGCCAGGCAGCTCAAGCACAACTACATCGGCACCGAGCACATTCTGCTCGGGCTGCTGCGCGAAGAGGAAGGGCTCGCCGCGCGTGTACTCGAGTCTCTCGACATCACCGTCGAGCGCGTCCGGGCGCAGGTGGTCAGGATCGTCGGCTCCGGCGAGGAGGTCACCTCGGGTCAGATCCCGTTCACGCCGCGCGCCAAGAAGGTGCTGGAGCTCGCCCTCCGGGAGGCGCTGAGTCTCGGCCACAACTACATCGGCACCGAGCACATCCTGCTCGGGCTCGTGCGCGAGAACGAGGGCGTGGCCGCTCGCATCCTGCTCGACTTCGACGCCGACTCCGAGAAGATCCGCAACGAGGTGATCCGGATGCTGTCCGGTCCCGGCAGCCGCCGCCAGCAAGGGCAACCGGCCGGCGAGGGCAAGAAGTCCTCGAAGCTGCTCGACCAGTTCGGTCGCAACCTCACGAAGCTCGCCTCGGAGAGCAAGCTCGACCCCGTCGTCGGCCGCCAGACCGAGATCGAGCGCGTGATGCAGATCCTGTCGCGTCGGACCAAGAACAACCCGGTCCTGGTGGGCGAGCCCGGGGTGGGCAAGACCGCCGTGGTCGAGGGGCTCGCGCAGCGGATCTCCAACGCGGACGTTCCGGAGCTGCTCAAGAACAAGCAGATCTACACGCTCGACCTGGCCGCGCTGGTCGCCGGATCGAAGTACCGCGGCGAGTTCGAGGAGCGCCTCAAGAAGGTGATGAAGGAGATCACCCAGCGCGGCGACATCATCCTTTTCATCGACGAGCTTCACAACCTGGTCGGAGCGGGCGCTGCCGAGGGCGCGATCGACGCCGCCTCGATCCTGAAGCCCGCGCTGGCCCGCGGCGAGCTGCAGACCATTGGCGCCACGACGCTCGACGAGTACCGCAAGTACCTCGAGCGCGACTCGGCGCTCGAGCGGCGCTTCCAGCAGATCAAGGTCGACCAGCCTACGACGGAGGAGACCGAGCAGATCCTCAAGGGACTGCGCGAGCGCTACGAGCAGCACCACCGCGTCGCGATCACCGACGAGGCGCTGCACGCATCGGCGGAGCTCGCCGACCGCTACATCTCCGACCGCTTCCTGCCCGACAAGGCGATCGACCTGATCGACGAGGCCGCATCCAGGGCTCGCATCAAGGCGATGACCGCTCCGCCCGTGTACCGCGACCTCGAGGAGGAGATCGAGACCACGCGGCGCGAGAAGGAGGGTGCCATCGAGGCGCAGGAGTTCGAGAAGGCAGCGGGCCTGCGCGACCGTGAGCGCCGGCTGACGAACAAGAAGCGTGAGCTCGAGGACCAGTGGCAGTCGGGCGAGGGCGGCGACCGGCCGGAGATCGGCGAGGACGAGATCGCCGACATCGTCTCGATGTGGACCGGCATACCCGTCTTCAAGCTGACCGAGACCGAGTCCAAGAAGCTCATGCGCATGGAGGACGAGCTGCACAAGCGCGTGATCGGCCAGGAGCCGGCAATCGCGGCCGTCTCGAAGGCGATCCGGCGCTCTCGCGCCGGCCTGAAGGACCCCAAGCGCCCGACCGGCTCGTTCATCTTCCTCGGCCCCTCCGGAGTGGGTAAGACCGAGCTCGCCCGCACGCTCGCGGAGTTCCTGTTCGGCGACGAGGACGCGATGGTGCGGATCGACATGTCCGAGTACATGGAGAAGCACTCCGTGTCGCGACTCGTCGGCTCGCCCCCCGGCTACATCGGCTACGACGAGGGCGGCCAGCTCACCGAAGCGGTTCGGCGCAAGCCCTACTGCGTGCTGCTGCTCGACGAGATCGAGAAGGCGCACCCCGATGTCTTCAACATCCTGCTCCAGATCCTGGAGGACGGGCGGCTGACGGATGCCCAGGGACGCACCGTGGACTTCCGCCACGCGATCGTGATCATGACCTCGAACGTCGGCGCGACCGACATCGCGCGCAACACGCCGCTCGGCTTCTCGATCGCGGACGAGACGGGCATGAGCTACGACGACATGAAGAACAAGATCATGGGCGAGCTGAAGAAGGTCTTCCGCCCCGAGTTCCTCAACCGCCTCGACGAGGTCATCGTCTTCCACAAGCTCACGCGCGACGAGATCAAGAACATCGTCGACCTCCTCATGCGCCACCTGCGTACTTCGATGAAGGAGCGGGAGATGCAGATCGAGCTGAGCGAGGACACCAAGGAGTTCCTGGTGGACAAGGGCTGGGATCCGGCGATGGGAGCGCGGCCGCTGCGGCGCGCCATCCAGCGCTACATCGAGGACCCGCTCGCCGACGAGGTGCTCAAGACGCCGATGCCGGCAGGCTCGACGGTGCTCGTTGAGCGCGACGAGGCCGCAAAGCAGAAGGCCGCGGCCGGCGAGGCTGAGGAGACGCTGAAGATCACAATCCTCCCGCCGGTGACGCCGCCCCCGGAGGAGAAGCCTGTGCCCGTCGGTGGTCCGGAGGGTGACGAGGAAGGTGGCTCCGACGACGAGCCCGCGTCCGAGCCTCCCGCGGAGCCCGAAGCTCCCGCCGCCGAGTCCTAGTCGTCGCGTAGCGCTCACTCGCGAGATACGGCTGCGCTCCCGCTTTCACTGCCGGCTTGCGCCTCCCTTTTCGATCTGAGAGGGTCAGCGATCCGAGTATCCCAGCCGAGAAGGAGGGCCGATGCCTACGATCTCACGCGAGGACGCAGTGGTCGAGTTTGCGGACGGAGATGCCGAGCTGCGGGCGGCGACGGCGGGCGACATGACCGTCGCCTTCGTTCGCGTTCCGAAGGGCGCCGACTTCAGGCCGGCGCTTCAAGGCCTACCCGGCGACATGTGCCAGTGTCCGCACTGGGGCTACATCCTGAAGGGGCGGATCCGGATGCACACGCCGAATGGTCAGGAAGAGTACGCGGCGGGCGACGTCGTCTACTGGCCCCCCGGCCACGCACCCGAGGCTCTGGAAGACTCGGAGTACATCGATTTCTCCCCGACCGAGGAGTTCCGCCCGGTACTCGATCACATCAAAGGCGAGTAGGCCTGTTCGGATGATGTCGCAAGAGAATACGAGCGAGGTTGTGGGCACGATCGGGGCGCTGTGGCGGTTCCCGGTCAAGTCGATGCGGGGCGAGGAGCTCGACGCGGTCGAAATCACCGAGAGCGGGATCGTCGGCGACCGCGCTTACGCACTCATCGACAAGGAGACGGGCAAGGTGGTAAGCGCGAAGCACCCGAAACTGTGGCCCGACATGCTCGAGTGCCGGGCTGCGTTCGTCGAACGACCGCTCCGGGGGGACAAGCTGCCACCGGCACGAATCGACCTGGCCGACGGCACGTCGGTGATGAGCGATACGGCCGACGTCGACGCCGTCCTGTCGCGCTTTTTCGGCCGCGACGTGGAGCTGGCCCGTGCTGCGCCCGAGGACTACACGATCGACCAGTACCACCCTGACCAGAAGAACGCCACTCCCGAAGGACACCGCGACGAGGTCACAGAAGAGAAGCTTGGCGCGGCGTTCTTCAACGAGCGGGGGCTGCCCTCCGCTGTGCCCGAAGGCTCGTTCTTCGACCTCTTCCCGCTCAGCGTACTAACGACGTCCAGCCTGGATCGCTTCGGCGAGCTCCAACCACGGAGCCGTTTCGACGTCCGGCGATTCCGGATGAACGTGATCGTCGATACCTCCGCGCCTGGCTTCGTCGAGAACGGGTGGCTCGGCCGCACGCTCGATATAGGAGACGGCGTTCGGATCAACGTGGCAATGCCAGACCCTCGTTGCGTGATGACGAATTTGGCGCAAGAAGACCTTCCGAGAGATCCTCAGGTACTCAAGACTCTCGCCGAGCACAATCGGCTCGACGTCGGGGACAATGCGCTCTACCCCTGTGCCGGCGTCTACGCCGTCGCGGAATCGGCGGGGTCGATCCGCAAGGGAGACCCAGTCAGGCTAGGCTGAGCCGCCGACAGCGACCGTGACGAGATGAGGCTTGACGCGGCAGGGCCACCCGTTGATACTGGCCGGCGACAGCACGCGCGACCGCGCGATCAGTCCCGCATCGAGGGGGTATGCAGTGAGCGATACGCTAGGTGGAACCGCAGGCCAGGTGGCGCTCCGCCCGCGCAAGGCTACGCATGAGAGCCTGCCGACGCTCTCGGAGACGTTGGCCTTGGCGTTCTACGACGACCCGGTGCTGATGTGGTGCATCGCCGACGGCTCGCGCCGACGGGAGATCCTCCCCCGGTTCTTCGGCGCCCTCTCCGACTCGTACGCGAGTTACGACGAAATCTGGGACGTCGACGAGGGCGTGTCGGCCGCCGTCTGGGCGCCACCCGGCGCCGAGGACGACGAGCAGCTCGGGGACCGGATCGGTGAGATCTCTGCCGAGTACGCGGACCGGGTCTTCGAGGTCCTGGGCCTGATGGAGGAGAAGCACCCTGTCGAACCGCATTACTACCTCTTCGTCCTCGGCACGAGGCCCGAGTGTCAGGGACGAGGGGTCGGTTCCGCGCTCATGAGGCCGGTGCTGGAGACGTGCGATCGCGACGGCGTGCCGGCGTATCTCGAGGCCACGAGCGAGCGCAACAAACAGCTCTACCTTCGGCACGGCTTCGAAGTGACCGGCGAGATCCCGCTACCTGACGGCCCGACGATGTGGCCCATGTGGCGGTCGCCTCGGTGACCTGAGCCGTAGACAGGCGCCTAGCGCCCGCATTGTCTGGGGTGCTTTTGTGGCACGCCCGACATTGAGTGAGGCCGTTCAATCAGGAACAGGAAGGCGCGAACTGGCTCGACTGGCTCGAGCCGTCAGGCGTTGGTCAGGCGCGCTGAAGAACATAGAACACATACCCATAACTGTCTTCGGAGCACTGAAAAACCTCGATCTCTCTGACGGTCTCGGCGGCAAAAGCTCGAACTGAGGGGTCCGAGTGATCAACGAGGGCTTTTGCACGGGGCGCAAGAAGGTCGTAATAGCCATCCACCCAGGCCTGCCCTGGCAACGTGTAGGTGGTGAGCAGCTTGTACCCCGCCCGTTCCGCGTCCGTTACGTTGCGTTGCACCGATTGCATCTCGGGATAGCCGGATCGGAAGAACTCCCTTGCCGCATCAGGCGCTTGCTCCTTCAGCCACGACAGTTCGCTGATCACCGCGAAGCCGTCAGCGGTCAGGGCGCGGGCCCAGATCGCAAGCGCGTTGGCAAAGCCGATGTTGTAGGCCGCGCCTTCTGACCAGAGCAGATCGATGCCTTGAAGGACCTGTGGAATGTCCTTCATGTCCATGCGATGTGCCTGCACAAGGCGCTCAACCTTCGCCTCCCTGGCGCGCCTCACCAGGTCGTTCAGGAACGGCTCATAGGAGTCAACGGCGTGAACCCGAGTACCGAGCTCCTTCGCAAGCGCCAGCGTTTGACGACCCGTCCCGCAACCGGCATCGACGACGAGACGAAACTGCTGTTTTGGAAGGAGGCGCAGGACATGCAGGGTATGGGTGTTGCCGCCTGGGCCGAGCTTTTCCATCCCGCCGAAGAGGAGGCCGACTGGATCGGACACGTTCATGGGCTGCGCCAGGGTATCGACTGATTGCGATGCTCTAAACGCCTTCGAGCGTCCGCTTCAGCGAAGCGAGCTGTCGGGCCATGTCGCGGCTGACCATCATGCGAGCGATCGGAAACGCCAACTTGGAGATCTTCCATTCGATGTCATCGATCTGACTGAGTCGCGTACCGCTTGCGACGGGTTCAAGTTGGTAGGCGACATTGAACACTCCGTCCTCGTCCTCCTCTCGCCAAAGCAAACGCCGTGGCGGGTCATATTCGACCACTTCCGTGATCAACTCCAAAGGCGGCTTTCGCGGCCGAGGCCTGTGTAGGACTCGGTACTTCGCTCCGGGGCCTGGCCCTTCGCCAGCGACCTGCTCGACCGAATCGACCTTGTGGCACCACCGAGGATCGTTTCTCGCATCAGCGATGAAGGCCCAGACCTCTTCGGGGGGACGAGCAATATCTTCGATCTTCTCGATGTACATGACTGGCGATTTTCGACCGTACACCCTGGCTGCGCGAAGATGAGCAGCGTTTACTCAGGCGTACTCCGAAGAGTCAAGAGTGAGCACGACCTTGCCCGTCGCGCGGCGCTCTTCGAGCTCGCGCAGAGCGGCCGGGCCCTGCTCGAGCGGGTACGCCGAGCCGACGAGGGGCCGTATCGAGCCCGCGTCAACGAGACCGTTCAGCCTCGCGACGGCGTCTGCGACGCCGGTTGGGTCGGTGGCCAGCACGCCGAAGGAGCAGCCGCGGACATCGACGTTTCGTAGCAGCAGGCGGTTGACCTTGACCTCGGGGATCTCACCCGCTGTGAAGCCGACGACGACGACGCGGCCTTCGGACGCGAGCGAGCGCAGGCTCTCCTTGAATCGCTCGTTTCCACCGACCGGATCGATGATCAGGTTGACGGGGTCGGCGAGCTGGGAGCGGAAGTCCTCGCCGATCACGACCTGTTGTGCGCCGGCGCGCCGTGCGATCTCGGCTTTCGCCTCGGTCGACACCGCCGCGACGACTTCGGCGCCGAGGGCCTTGGCGACCTGCACCGATGCGGTGCCGACGCCGCCGGCCGCTCCGTGGACGAGCACCCTCTCGCCGGATTTCAGCCCTCCTCGACGCTCGACTGCCGCGATCGCCGTGAGGTAGTTGAGCGGCAGCGCCGCGCCCTCCTCGTAGCTGAGCCCGTCCGGCAGGGGAAAGGTCGCCTCGGGGGTCGTCGAGAGCTGCTCGGCGTGTGCGCCAAAGCTGAGGGCCATCACGCGATCGCCTGTGGCGAACCCGCTCCCCGCGGGGGCCTGAACCACGTCGCCGGCTGCCTCCCAGCCAAGCGTGAACGGCAGCGGCTGGCGGACCTGATACTCGCCCCGAGTCATCAGCAGGTCCGGGAAGGAGACACCGGCCGCGCGAACCGCGACCACCAGCTCCCCGGCGGGCTCGGGGATGTCGGCGAGAGTGACGGCGTCGGGGCCGTCCTCGGTGATCACTCGCAATGCGCGCATCAGCGAAGGCGCCTCGAGTCGCTACGGGTCCAGCGGGCCCGAGAAGATGCCGAAGACGGCGCCCTGCGGGTCCGCGATCACCGCGATGCGGCTGCTCTCGCCGACCGGCACGTCCATAGGCGGCACGTGGATGTTCCCGCCGAGCTCCTTCGCCTTCGCGGCGCTCTCGTCGGCGCTGGCCACGGCGAAGTATGCGAGCCAGAACGGGGGCAGTCCCTTCTCCATGTCGCCCTGCGGGCGGATACCGCCGTTCGTCTTGTCGCCGACGCGGATGATCGTGTAGGCGCCGTCGCCCATGTCCTCCAGAGTCCAGTCGAAGAGGCCTTCGTAGAAGCCCTTCGCCTTCTCGACGTCGTCCGTCGCCAGCTCGTTCCAGCACAGAGAGCCGCGCTCGTTGACCACCCCCGCGCCGATGTGGCTCTTCGGTTCCCAGACGGATAGGACGGCTCCGGTCGGGTCGGCGATCACCGCCATCCTGCCGACGTCCATCACGTCGAAGGCCGGCATCAGGACCTGTCCGCCCAGGGCCTCCGCCCGTTTGGCGGAAGCCCCGGCGGTCTCGACCGTGACGTAGTTGTTCCAGTGCGGCGGGATGCCCTGGCCACGCTCTGCCTCCCCTTGCGCGAACAGAGCCGCGACGTCCTTGCCGTCCAGACGCGCCATCGAGTAGACGCCGTTGCCGGTCGAGCGGTCTTCGAACTCCCATCCGAACATGCCGGAGTAGAAGCGCTTCGCGTCGTCGGCGTCGGTGGTGGACAGGTCCACCCACGAGAAGGTGCCGGGCGGGTAGGTGGTTCTCTGTCCCATGTCGCTCCCTCGTCGTCGCGGTCGGCTGCGCGCCGGATGCTATCCGAGCCCGGTGAGTCGCTCGCTCGTCGCCCACAGCCGCTCGCCGAGCTCGTCGTCCTGCGCCTGCAGGCTCGGCGTTCGCTGCTTCGAATCCGCGAAGTAGCCGCCCGACACGCTGCCACCCTCGTCGCTCGTCGCCAGGTGCACGATCGTGGCCGCGCCCGTTCCCGGGCTCTTGAAGAACAGCCCGGCGAGCCGCCATCCGGCATGAATCGGCAGTGGGGTGTTGCGGCCCAGGCGCGTCCGTATTACGCCCGGATGCAGGCAATTTGCGGTTACGCCGGAGCCCTCGAGCCGGCGCGCGAGGGCGCGCGTGAAGAGCACGTTGGCGACCTTTGAGTTGCTGTAAGCCGACCAGGTCGACCAGCGGTGCTCCCCCTGCAGGTCGTCGATGTCGAGCGCCCCGCCGCGGTGGGCGTCGGAGCTCGTAGTGATCACTCGCGACGGGGCCGAGGAGCGAAGGCGATCCTGCAGCAGAGCAGTGAGCAGAACGGCGCCAGGTGGTTGACCGCGAACGTGGCGGCCAGCGGCTCGGGCTGGTCCGAGCGCGCCGCCTTGCGAATCTCGCCGCCGACCTTCTCGAGGCGCCCACGATCGCGACCGATCGCGACGACGGCGGCCCCACGGCGTGCGAGCTCGAGTGCCGCCGCTCTGCCGATCCCGGAGCTCGCGCCGGTCACGACTACGATCTTTCCCTGCATCCCGGCAGGACCTTACAGACGGCCCTGCCACGAAACCGCGAGGCTCGAGCTAGCGCCTGCGCCGCCGCCGCTTGCGCCGGGGGCGTGGCTGCGGCTCGGCAGGCTTCGGCTTGGAGCCGATCAGGCTCCGGGCGACGCCCTCCGCCTCCGCGGCGCTGTTCGCGGGGGCGATGTGCACCGTCAGCTGAAGCTTCTTGAAGAGCGCGCGGTGGGCGAGCCCGATGGCCAGCGTTGGGCCGGGCTTCGGTGAGGCGCCCTGTGCCTTCGGTCTGAAGGAGTGCGCCGACCCGCGCCGGTGGCCGGTCGGCACGACGACGTAGCCGCCTTCCGTTCCCGCCACGTAGAAGTAGGCGACGTTGCGCATCCGCACCCGGCGGCGAGGCTGGAACTGGGCGGCCAGCGTGACGCGCTGGCCGTCGCGAAGCAGCGCTTCGATGGTGCCCTCGCGGCCCCAGCTCGGGAACAGGACGTCCACCGAGTAGCGGGCGCGCTTGCGGCGTGTGATCCTCCAGCGGGTCTGGATCGACTTGGCGAGGAAGCGATGCGTCGTCTCGACCGCTGCCTCGGACGACTCGGCGATGCCTTTCGCGACCAGCTTGTCGAACGCTCCGGCATAGGGCCGGGGCGGGTATTGCGTCGTGGCTCGCAGCAGCGATCCGCGCGGTGAGCTTACGAGCTGTAGGGGCGGCGGCTGCAGCGGGTTCACAACCGGCCGGCCCTGCTGCGAGCGCAGCACTGCGCGAGCGCGCTGGTCGCGGACGACGACGCCGAAGCTGGCCCACGGCCGGCCGCCGACGTTGGCCACGACTCCCGCATCGCGGCCGTGCAGGCGGGCCAGCTCGACGCCGCCGTAGGGAAGGGCGTTCTGGCTGACGGTCACGATCGCGGTCGAGTACTCCGGGGTGGTGACGGCGAGCCTGCCGATGTCGGAGTCGAGCGCGTACAGGGGAGGCGGCGGCTCGGCGCTCACCGCCGCTAGGCCGAGCGCCACCGCGCGGGCGGCGTCGGCCTGCACGCGGCAGGCGAAGAGCTCTCGCACGCTCGGCCCGACGGGGCTCTTGGTGAGGTCGTAGAGCACGCCCGGGGCGATCCCGGTCCCGTCGCCGGTCGTGCGGGCGAGCCGCGCGTACAGCCGGAAGCCCTGGTCGAACATGTACTTGGCCCAGCGCCCGATCGCCGGATCCGCCTGAAAGCGCGGCGAGAGCGCGATCGCGAGCAGGCCCTGGCGGGCCAGCGCGAACGTGCGGCCCTGGTGCCAGCGCTTGAAGCTGAAGCCGGTGTCCCAGTTGAGGTAGCCGGCGTGCGTCCAGTACCCGCACACGATGCGCTCGACCCACGCCCGCAGGAGACGTATCTGCTCGGGTGGGTGGGGCGGCATGCCGGCGCGCAGCGCGCGCTCGTACCAGATCAGGAAGTGGCAGGTCATGTTCGCGTACTCCGCGCTGTCGATGTTCAGCCCATGCCCGGGCGGCTTGTGAGGCAGGTAGTGGAAGCGGTACCCGGGTCCGAGGTTCGGCGAGCCGCCCGGCGTGAGCGGCTGCGTGATGCCTGCGATGAAGCGACTCACCTGCTGGCCGTAGTCGAGCCGCAGCAGGTCGTCGACGCCGCTGACCGTCGAGAAGTGCGCGTACATCTCGCAGTGCCAGTTGATCTGGTTCAGGCGCACGTTCGGGAAGCGGTAGAACGAGCCGAGCGCGCAACGTGCGATGCGGTCCTCGATCATCGTCGTGGTCTCCTGCGGCAGCTTCAGGACATCCCGGGCCCGCCACGCGTACATCAGCGCCTCCGCCACCTTGGGGTCGATCGACTTGTCCATCGCCGCGTCTCTCGTGGTCAGGCTCTCCACCCAGCCTGGCACGTGAAACTGGGGGTCGGGCTCGATTGGGCTCTGCTGCTCGCTCCACGGCGGCGAGTCGCACAGGCGCCGGGCGAGCTTGCGCGCGCGGTCGTCCTGGCGGCAGGCGCCGCGGTGGCCGGTCAGGGCCGCGATGGCGTGCGTGGTGAGCAGGGCGCTGTTGTGGTAGATCCGACCGTTGCTGCTGTTCCCCGACCGGTAGTAGGAGCGGTCGGGGTCCCAGAGCTGGTCGAAGTAGGGCGCCAGCCAGTCGGCGAATCGCCAGTAATCCGCCTCTCCGAGGGGCGGGGCCGGCAGGATCGGCGGAGGGTCCGTGAGCCTCGCCTGTGTCGCGGGCGCCCCGAGCGCCGCCGGCAGCGGCCCGGCCAGGCCGCTCGCCATCGCACCACCGGCGACCTGGGCCGAATTGATCAGGAATCTTCTTCGCGTCAGCTCCATGGTCGAGCGGCCGGCGGCCGAAGCAGAACAGGGTGCCATGTCGCGCGGGTAGATGCGTCGGCCCGCGGTCTTAAAGTGATGCGTCTCCCGCAGCGCGCCGAGCGCAGCCGGCGGAAGCCTCCGATGCCCAGATCACTGACACGATTTGCCTGCACGTCCTGCGGCGGCGACACGCCGCGCTGGATGGGCCGCTGCCCCGGTTGTGGCGAGTGGAACACGCTCGTGGAGGAGCCGGTCGCGGCGGCGCCGGTGGCGCGCAAGTCGGGGCAGCAGCAGGCGAAGCCCCGCCAGCCGGTGCTGCTGGCGGAAATCGAGCCGGCGAAGACCGAGCGCCTGTCGACCCTGAGCTCGGAGCTCGACCGCGTTCTCGGCGGCGGGCTCGTGCCCGGCTCCGTGGTGCTGATCGGCGGCTCGCCGGGGATCGGCAAGAGCACGCTGATGAGCACGGCGCTGTCGAGCCTCCAGGGCGCCGGCCGCAAGACCCTTTACGTGAGCGGGGAGGAGTCCGCCGCCCAGGTGCGGCTTCGCGCCGAGCGGCTCGACCCCGGTGCGCTTTCGGTGCCGGTGCTGCCCGAGACGTCGCTAGAGACCGTGATCGCGACGCTCGAGGCCGAGCCGCCGGACGTCTGCGTAATCGATTCCATGCAGACGCTCCAGTCCGCGAGCCTCGGAGGCGCAGCCGGGAGCGTGGGGCAGGTGCGTGAGGTGGCTTCCCGCCTCGAGCGCTTCGCGCGTGAGACTGGGGCGGCGATGATCCTGGTCGGGCACGTGACCAAGGAGGGCTCGCTCGCGGGCCCTCGCGTGGTCGAGCACGCCGTTGACTGCGTGCTCCAGTTCGAGGGTGAGCGGGAGCGGCCCTACCGCATCCTGCGGGCGCTCAAGAACCGCTTCGGCTCGACCAACGAGGTCGGCGTCTTCGAGATGGGCCCCACCGGCCTGCGCGAGGTCGGCGACCCGTCGGGGCGCTTTGCCGGCGAGGCGAGCAGCGCTCCCGGCTCATGCGTGCTCTGCTCCATGGAGGGCTCGCGGGCGCTGCTCGTGGAAGTTCAGGCGCTCGTCGCGCCGACGGAGGTCGTGCCCCCGCGGCGGCTCGCGAACGGCATCGACCGCAACCGGTTGAGCCTCGTGCTCGCGGTGCTCTCCCGCCATGTCGAGCGTTCGCTGGGCGGCGGCGCGGCGCTCTCCGCCTCCGACGTCTTCGTCAGTATCGCCGGCGGCGTGCGCGTCGACGAGCCGGGCGCCGATCTCGCGGTCGCCCTCGCGGTCGCCTCCGCGGCGACGGGGACCTCCCTTGCCGCGGGCGAAGGGCCGATGGCATGCTTCGGGGAGATCGGCCTGACGAGCGAGCTTCGCTACGTCGGGCACGCCGATCGCCGCCTGGAGGAGGCGCGCCGGTTCGGATTGCAGACCGTGATCGCTCCGGGCGCCTGCCTCGAGCAGGACGACCGTCGCTCGGCCGCTCAGCGCGGCGCCTTCGGCGCAGCGACGCTCTCGGATGCGCTCACGTTCGCGCTTCGTGCGGAGCGCCCCGTGCGCCGGGTGGCGTAGAGGCCTCCGCCGGCCTTTCTGGCCGTCCCGCTCGTAGCAATTGGCGC
This sequence comes from uncultured Solirubrobacterales bacterium, assembly GCA_963774075.1. GTDB lineage: Bacteria > Actinomycetota > Thermoleophilia > Solirubrobacterales > JBBDJG01 > JBBQNR01. The sequence continues at coordinate 308,030 of CAVZDP010000001.1, forward strand.
TTTCCTGGCTGACCGCGCCTCAGCAGGGATTTTCCTATCATGGTCCGTGATGGCGCGAGTTGGAGAAGAATCACCAGAGCTCCAATCGCGACAAGAGCCTCGGCTGCTGAGGGCGCTCGAGATGGTCTCCCCGGGCACTGCGCTGAGGGAAGGCATGGACAACGTGGTCCTGGCCCGCACCGGTGGGCTGATCGTGATCGGCGAAGAGGACGAGCTGGCGCCGCTCCTGTCGGGGGGCATCAAGCTCGACATCGAGTACAGCCCGGCGATCCTCTACCAGCTCGCGAAGATGGACGGCGCGATCACGCTCTCCCAGAACGCGACGAAGATCATCTGGGCGAACGTCCAGTTGACGCCCGATCCCACGATCGTCACGCGTGAGACGGGCACGCGGCACAGGACGGCCGAGCGCGTCTCCAAGCAGACGAGCGGCCTCGTGATCTCGATCTCCGAGCGGCGCGAGGTCGTGTCGCTCTTTGCCGACGGCGCCAAGTACATCCTTCAGGAGATCCCCGCGGTGCTCGCCAAGGCCAACCAGGCTCTGGCGACGCTCGACAAGTACCGCACGCGCCACGACCAGGTGTCGATGCGGCTGACTGCGCTCGAATTCGAGGGCGGAGTCACTCTTCACGACGCGCTCACGGTTCTTCAGCGAGCCGAGATGGTGACGCGAATGGGCGCCGAGATCGAGCGCTACATCGTCGAGCTAGGCGCGGAGGGCCGGCTGATCGAGGCGCAGCTCGAGGACATGCTGGTCGGAGTATCAGCCGACCGATCCTCGCTGGTCCACGACTACCTCGTCGACCCGTCCGAGGAGAACTACGCGATGGTGATGGAGTCGCTGCCGAGGTTGCCGCATCCCGACCTGCTCGACTTCGGTCGCCTAGGGGAGCTGCTCGGCTACGACCGCAAGCTGAACACGCTCGACTTTCCGGTGACGCCCCGAGGGCATCGCATCCTCGGCAAGATTCCGCGGCTCCCGGAGACGGTCGTGCAGAACGTTGTAACGGACTTTGCCCGCCTCGACGAGCTCATGACGGCCACCGCCGGCGAGCTCGAGGCGGTTGACGGCGTGGGCGAGGTCCGCGCAAAGGAGATCAGGGAGGGCTTGAGGAGGCTTCAGGAGATCAACCTGGTCGACAGGTACCTGCAAACCTAGCGCTCGCTCGCCCACCCGCACCCGCGGGCCGGCGGCATGCGCGCCATTGGAGGGGGAAAACATTCCGCAGACGACAACGGTGGAGACCGAGAGCGAAATCTCCGTAAACGGCGGCATTCCCGCGACCTACAAGGTCGGGGACAAAGTCGTTTATCCGCATCACGGCGCCGGCAAGGTGCTCAAGAAGGAAAAGAAGGAGGTACTGGGCGACATGCGCGAGTACCTCACGATCAAGATCCTCCACAACGACATGACGGTGATGGTGCCCTGCGAAAGCGCAGACCGCGCGGGCCTGCGCCGCGTCATCAACGAGGAGGCGGTGGAGCGCGTCCTCAACGTGCTGCGCGACGACATCAGCCTGATGCCCAAGAACTGGAACCGCCGCTTCAAGCACAACCGCGACAAGATGAAGACGGGGGACATCTACGAGCTCGCCGAGGTCGTGCGCAACCTCGCGATTCGCGACTTCCAGAAGGGACTTTCGACCGGCGAGAAACAGATGTTCACGCGCGCCAAGAAGATCCTGTCGTCCGAGCTGATGTACGCGCTCGACAAGGACGAGGGCGAGGCCGAGGAATATCTCGACCAGCTCCTGGAGGACACGAACCAAGCCCGCGCTGCCGCAGCCAGATAGTGGTAGGGCGGTAGCCCTGATTGCGGCCGCCGGTGCCGGGGAGCGTCTCCGCGCCGGCGAGCCGAAGGCGCTCGCCGAGCTGGCGGGCCGGCCGCTCGTCGCGTGGTGCCTGCGCTCTTTCCAGGCCTGCTCCGCCGTGGAAGGCGCCGTGATCGCGGCCCCGCCCGGCTTCGAGCAGGCGCTCCGTGATGTGGCCGCGCGCGAAGCCCCGGAGCTCGAGACGGAGGTTGTGGCCGGAGCCGGGAGCCGCTCGGGATCCGTCGCCTGCGCTCTGGCGGCGGCAGCGGACGCCGCGGTCGTCGTGGTTCACGATGCCGCCAGGCCACTCGTGACGGCTGAGCTGATCGAGCGCTGTCTCGCCGAGCTCGACCGCAGGGGCTGCGACGGGGTCGTCGCGGCGGCCCGGGCGACCGACGCGATCAAGGAGGCCGACCGCGGGGGTCGGGTCACCGCCACGCTGGATCGGGAGCGCCTGTGGGCGGTCCAGACGCCCCAGGCCTTTCGGGCGGCATCGCTCCGTGCGGCGCTCTCGTCGGACGCGCTGGAGCGCGCTTATGACGACGCCCAGCTCGTCGAGGCCGCGGGCGGCGACGTCCGTATCGTGGAGGCCCCGCGCGACAACCTGAAGGTCACGACCGCGCTCGACCTGCGGATCGCGGAGCTGCTGCTGGCCGAGGCGGGATAGTTGCTGACGGACTACCACACCCACCTCCGTCCCGACGATCCCGAGGCGAGCCCGGACCGCTACTTCACCGTGCAGAACGCCGAGCGCTACCTGGAGGCCGCCGCGGAGCACGGGGTCGAGGAGCTCGGGTTCTCCGAGCACGTCTACCGCTTCCGCGAGGCGCTTCAGATCTGGCGTCACCCCTTCTGGGAGCAGTACGCGGTCGACGATCTCGACCGCTACTGCGAGTTCGTCGAGGCGCTCAAGGCGGCCGGGCACGGAGTCAAGCTCGGCCTCGAGGTGGACTACATTCCCGGTCGCGAGGATCGCATCGCGGACCTGCTGGACGGGTGGCCCTTCGACTACGTGATCGGCTCGGTCCACTTCATCGCCGATCGAGCGGTCGACCACGAGGGCTACGACGCGTGGCGCGAGTCCGATCCCGACGGCGTCTGGAGCGAGTACTTCCGCTGCTTCGGCGACGCGGCGGCGAGCGGTCTCTTCGACGTGCTCGCGCATCCGGACCTCGTCAAGGTCTGGGGCGCCGAGCGTCCTGCGCCACCGCGGGACCCGCGCCACTACTACGAGCTCGCGATGGACGGAATCCGCGCTTGTGATGCCGCGATCGAGGTGTCGACCGCCGGCCTTCGAAAGCCGGTGCGCGAGATCTATCCCTCGCGTGACCTGCTCGCAATGTGTCTCGAGGCCGGCAGGCCGGTCGCGCTGTCGTCGGACGCGCACGTGCCGGAGCACATCGGCTTCGAGTTCGAGACGGCGGTAGTGCTGCTGCGCGCGGCGGGGGTGGAGCGAATCGCGGTCTTCAGCGAACGGGTGCGAACGGAGGAGCCGGTCGGGTGAGCATGGAGCGGCGAGTCGGGATCGGCTACGACACGCATCGCTTCAGCGGCGCTCGGCGGCTCGTGCTGGGCGGGATCGAGGTTCCGGGGTCGCCCGGGCTTCAGGGTTACTCCGACTCCGACGTGCTCACTCACGCCGTCATCGACGCGGTGCTCGGGGCCGCGGCGCTCGGAGACATCGGGCGCCACTACCCGGACACCGACCCGCGCCACCGCGATGCCGACAGCGTCGCCCTGCTCGAAGATGCGGTGGCCAAGCTGGCCGAAGCCGGGTGGCGGGTCGTGAACGTCGATGCGACCGTCGTCTGCGAGCAGCCACGGATCGCTCCGCTGGCCGGTGAAATGGCGAACAGGCTCGCGGCGGCGCTGAACGTGGGACCCGAGCAAGTGAGCGTCAAAGGCACGACGAACGAGGGGATGGGCTTCGTCGGCAGGGGAGAGGGGATCGCGACGATCGCGATCGCTCAGATCGAGCACCCAGCAGGCGGCGGCGAGGGCGGATGACGGCGTTCGGCGCCGCGGCGCCGGTGCGGCCGGTGGTGGTATCTGCGGGCTCGACGGCGATCGGAAGGCACCCGGACAGGACGCCGTCGGAGCTGGGGCTCGAGGCGCTCGATGCGGCGCTCGCCGGGGCGGGGCTCGAAGCGGGCGAGCTCGAGGGCCTCTTCCTCGTGCCGCACGGGTATGCGCGCGCACAGGCCCCGATCCGCCCGCAGCGGGTGGTCGAGGAGCTCGGTGTGCCCGTGCGCTCGCTCGTCGAGGTGGAGAACGGTGGCGCTTCGGCGCTGCTCGCCTTCAAGGCCGCCTGCCAGGACGTCGCGACCGGTCACCTCGAAGTCGCCGCCGTTATCGGAGCCCAGGCCGAGCGTGGCCTGTTCGACGCGGGCATCGACGAGGGGGACCTCGATCGGCCGCGGCTACTCGCGAGCATGCTCGGCCCCTACGTCGGAGCCTACGGAGTGCTCACGGCCGTGCCCTGCTACGCGCTGGTGTCGCAGCGCTACATGCACGAGCAGGGGGTCGAGCCGGCACAGGTGGCCGAGCTCCCCGTGCGGCTCCGCCGCCACGCGGCGCTAAACCCGAGAGCTGAGCAGCGCGACCCGATCACGGTCGCAGATGTGCTCGCCTCCAGGATCGTGAGCCCCCCGATCCACAAGCTCGAAGCACCGCCCTGGTCCGACGGCGCAGCCTGCGTGATCGTCAGCTCCGATCGCTGGGCTCGGTCGAGAGGCTTGGACGCCGTCGCCGTCACGGGTTGGGGAGAGGCGCACGACAGCTCGAACTTCCTCGCCTTCGAGTCGGGCCTGACCAACATGCCCTGGATGCGAGAGGCGCTCGAGATGGCGCTTTCGCGGGCGGGGCGATCGCTCGAAGACGTCGACGTCGCTGAGGTCTACGGCGCCTTCGCGGCCTGCGAGCTGCTCACGTACGAGCAGATGGGGATCTTCGGCGGCGGGGAGGCGCCGGCCGCGGTTGCGGCCGGAGAAACGTCGCTCGGAGGACGAATCCCGATCAACACCTCGGGCGGCCGCCTGTCGCTCGGACACCCTCCGCAGGCAACGCCGCTGCTCGAGCTCCAGGAGCTCTGGGAGCAGCTCACGGGCCGAGCGGGGGAGCGGCAGGTCGACGGCGCGACGGTCGCGTTCGCGCAGGCCGAGCACGGGGTGATGAACGGCTCGGTGGTCGCCGTGTTGGAGGCGGCTTGAACGGGCAGGAAGCACCGTCACCGGAGCGGGCGGCGGTCAAGCACGTGCTGCGCGAGATGGGACCGGCCGCGCGCGAGTTCTACGGCCGCCTCGGCGATGGAGCGCTCGAGACGACTCGCTGCGAGCGCTGCGGCGAGCTGCGCTTTCCCCCGCGCGAGCGCTGCCCGTCCTGCGGTGGGCCCGCGAGCTGGACGCCGCTGGAGCCTTGGGGGCGGGTCTACGCCTTCACGTGGCAGGAGTGCGGTCTGCGCTTCGTCGCGCCGGCGGTGATCGGCGTCGTCGAGCTCGAGCAGGGCGTGCGCGTCTTCGGGGTATTCGAGGCGGCACATGACGAGCTGGCGATCGGAATGCCGGTGGACGTGGCGCTGCGGCCGGACCCCTCGGGACTGACGCTGCTTGCCTTTACCCTGAGGCCGTCATGAGCCCGGAGTCGATCAGGCTGCACGATTCCCTCGGCGGCCGTGACCGCGAGCTCGAGCCGCGAGACCCCGGCAAGGTGTCGATCTACGCCTGCGGCCCGACCGTGTACTCGCGCATCCACGTGGGCAATGCGCGCCCGTTCGTGGTGTTCGCGCTCTTGAAGCGTCTGCTGGAGCACGAGGGATACGAGGTGACCCTGGTCGAGAACGTCACGGACGTCAACGACAAGATCTACGACGCGGCGCGCGAGCGCGGCGTCCCGTCCGAAGGGCTTGCACGTGAGATGACCGAGGCCTACTGGGCCGACACGGATCGGCTCGGACTCGGCCGCCCCGACCACGAGCCCCTCGCGAGCGAGACGATGGGGGAGATCGTCGAGCTGATCGGGGCGCTGATCGAGCGCGGGCACGCGTACGAGTCGGGCGGCGACGTCTACTTCAGCGTTCGCAGCTACCCCGACTACGGCAAGCTCTCCAACCGCCGCCTCGAGGACCTGGCGCCACAGGACACCGGCGAGCCCACGGAGGAAGGGGGCCCGAAGCGCGACCCGCTCGACTTCGCGCTCTGGAAGGCGCACAAGGAGGGCGAGGACACCTACTGGGAGGCTCCCTGGGGCCTCGGCCGCCCGGGCTGGCACATCGAGTGCTCGGCGATGGCGGAAGCGATCCTCGGCCTCGACTTCGACGTCCACGGCGGCGGGTCGGACCTCGTCTTCCCGCACCACGAGAACGAAATCGCGCAGACGGAGGCGGGCCGCGGCAGGCCGCTGGCCCGCGTTTGGATGCACAACGGCATGGTCCGCTTCGGCGAGGAGAAGATGGCGAAGTCCGTCGGCAACATCCGCCTGCTCTCGGACGCGCTCGACGAGTTCGGGCGCGACGCGCTGATCATGTACTTCCTGGGCGGCCACTACCGCCAGCCGCTCGCGTTCTCGCACGCGACGCTGGAGCAGGCGCAGCGCTCCGTCGAGCGGATCGTCAACTTCTGGCGACAGCTCGAAAGAAGCGGTGGTGGGGAGCAGGCGGCCACCGATCCGGCCGTGGCCAAGCACCGAGAGCGCTTCTTTGCCGCGTTGCGCGACGACTTCAACACCCCCCAGGCGCTCGCCGCCCTGTTCGAGCTGGTGAGCGAAGGCAACCGCCGCCTGGAGCAGGGCGAGCTGCTGCCCGGAGCCGGCGCCGCGCTCGCGGAGATGCTCCAGGTGATCGGTCTCGAGAACCTGCTCGGGCCCGACGCTCCGGTGGACGAGGAGGCGCAGCAGCTTGCCGAGGAGCGAGAGGCCGCGAGGCGCGCGGGCGACTTCGCCCGCGCCGACGAGCTGCGCGCCAGCGTCGCCGGCCTCGGGTACGAGATCCGTGACACTCCGGATGGCCCCGTGATCGTGCCGGTGGGCTCGCGCGAGTGAGCCCCGGCGAGGTTTCTTCTCCAAGTACGATCGTCTACGGGCGCAACCCGGTCCACGAGGCGCTTAGGGGCCCGAGGCAGGTGCACAGGATCTGGGCAACCGAGGCGATCCCCGACGTGGCAGCGACGATCGTGGCGGCCGCCCGGCTGGACGAGATCTGCGGGACGAGCGAGCACCAGGGAGTGGCGGCGGCGGTCGATCCCTACCGATACGCCGATGCCGACGAGCTGCTCGAGCGTGAGGAAGGCCTGATCGTGGTGCTCGACCAGGTCCAGGACCCGCACAACCTCGGCGCGGTCTGCCGGACGGCCGAGTGTGCCGGCGCGGCCGGCGTGGTCATACCCGAGCGCCGCTCCGTGCAGGTCACGGCGTCGGTCTGCAAGGCGTCCTCGGGCGCAGTCGAGCACCTCGCGATCGCCCGCGTGCGAAACGTCGCCGACTTCCTGGCCGCCGCGCGCGATCGTGGTGCCTGGGTGTACGGGGCCGATCCGCAGGCCTCGACGCCCTACACCGAGCCCGACTACTCCGGTCGCACAGTGCTCGTGCTCGGGTCCGAGGGCAGGGGACTGCGGCCGCGCGTGCGCGACGCCTGCGACGCACTCGTCGCGATTCCGGTGCGCGGCCGGGTCACGTCGCTCAACGTCTCGGCGGCCGCAGCCATTCTGATCTACGAGGCGGCCCGGGGGCGGGGCGAGAGGAGGAAATAGCGGCCCGCCGGATCCGCACGGGTTTTCCCGAATTTGCGGCTACCTTGACAAGTCTCCATAACCCCCTACAATGCCGCGCAACCTAAAGCTGGGGTTGAGGTACAGGTTTGGCTGACCGGTTCTTCCGCCCCCACTGGACTCAGGAGAGGCGCCAGGGGAGGTACGCGCCAACCACCTTGACCTGCGCTCGGCCGCCGAGCGCAGAGAGAAGGGGAGGTTGGACAGATGGACGTATCACCGCAGCGGGACAGCGAGGCGAAGCCACCACCCAGCAGGTTCGCCCGATCCCGCCCCACCGCAGTTCCTGCGCCGGCGCGCAGCCACCGTTTCGCACGACGTACCTCCGGGCCGGCCGCTCCACGGAAGGCCGGCAGGCCTAATGCTCAGCTCGAGCCTGAGGACGAGCGTCTGGTGGCGCTCGCCAAGCGCGGCGTCCCCGGCGCCACCGACCACATGGTGCGGCGCTATCACGGCTTCGTACGCCTCAAGGCGTCGTCGTACTTCCTGATCGGAGGCGACTCCGAGGACCTCATCCAGGAGGGTCTCGTCGGCCTCTACAAGGCGATCAGGGATTACCGTCCGGACCGCGAGTCGAGCTTCCGCAACTTTGCGGAGCTGTGCATAACTCGGCAGATCATCACGGCGGTCAAGACCGCTACTCGCAACAAGCACACGCCTCTGAACTCCTACGTCTCGTTCAGTCAGACGCCGTCCGCGTCGGGCGAAGAGGGCGAGCCGACGATGGCGGACGTACTGCCGGGGTCGACGGTCCACGATCCGGTCAACCAGGTGATCTCGACCGAGGAGGTCGAGAGCCTGGTCGCCTGCATAACGAGCGTGCTCAGCGAGCTGGAGAGCCGGGTGCTGTCCCTCTACCTGGACGGACGCTCGTACGAGGACATCGGTGAGCACCTGAGCTGCGACACCAAGACCGTCGACAACGCCCTACAGCGCGTGAAGCGCAAGGTGGGAATGCACCTCGACGCCAGGGCCGTCCCGGCCTGATCGTCTAGGGGCCCGGCACTGCTTCAGCCGCGGCGGGCCACGGCCGGTACCGGGCTGGGGGCTTCGCGCTCGACCGTTTGCGGGCACGGCGCGGGCCAACAGCCCGCGCCGCCGGCGGGGCCGCGGCGCGGCGAGCTGGGTAGCGGCGGCGGCCTGCGCCAGGGCCGGCGCTCGTCGGCAGCGGGGCCTTCCTCCGCCGCGGCGGGCTCGTCCCTGACCGCGTACCAGATCAGGTAGAGGGCCGCCACCAGCGGGATCTTCAGGATCACCATCATGAAGAAGAGGGTCCAGCCCATCGCGGTCCAGAGGTTAGCCGCTGGTTCCGAAGGTGTCGAGGATGGCGTCGTGGTAGGTGCGCACGCGTCCCTCGTCGGTCGCCACCACCGGCGCGCCGAGGAGCACGCGGTCCGAGCTGCGCGCACGCTCCTCGAGCTGGGTGCGGCATTCCTCGGGGCCGCCCGCAACCCCCATCGCCTCCAGCATCTCGTCCGTGACGAGCGCGGTCATGCCCGCGAGGTCGAAGCGCTTCCATAGCTCGCGGATCTCCGCGGCCACGGCGCTGAAGCCGTGCAGATCGAGGATGCGGTCGTAGGTCTTGACGGTGGCGTGGAACGCGATCTGGCGCTTGACGTCCTCGCGCGCCTGGTCGGCGTCGTCGGACACCGCGGCCACCACCCAGTCGCAGACCTCGACCTCGGCCGGGTCGCGGCCCTCGGCTTCGGCGCCCTCCGCGATCGCCGGCCGCATGACCTCCTCGATGTAGCGGCCGGTCGCCATCGGGTGAGCGATCACGCCGTCGGCTACGGCGCCCGCGGTGCGGCACATGCCGGCGTTGACGGCGGCGAGCTCGACCGGGATCCGAGAGCGCACCTGGTTCGCGCGTGCGTACGGACGGACCGAGAGCCGCACGAGCTCGCCCTCGTACTCGACGGCGCCGGCGCTCCCGGCGGCCCAGACCGCTCGCACGGCCTCGATGGTCTCGCGCACTCTTCTGGCCGGGCGCTCGCCTGAAGCCCCGAGCCAGTCGGTGCGCATGCGCCGGGTTCCGGTGCCGAGGCCAAGCGTGAAGCGCCCCCCCGACATCTCGTCGAGGTCGAGCGCGGTCACCGCGGTCAGAAGGGGAGAGCGCCCGAACGCCCAGGCGATCGCGGTGCCGAGCCCGACGCGCTCGGTTTCCATCGCCGCCGCCGCGAGTGCAAGCGAGCCCGAGTGGTTGTGGAACTCCGGAGCCCAGACGGACTCGAAGCCGGCCGCCTCGGCGCGGCGGGCGAGCTCGACGTTCTCGCGCTGCATGGGAAGCTCGAGCAGCAGCCCCAGGCGCGTTTCCAAGCTGGCCTCCTCGGTCGTATTCGGTGTCCCTGCCGGACGAGCCTATGCTGAGGCGCGAGCCGGTGCCGTCCCGCAATCTAGATGAGCTTCCGCCGTGGGCGACTCAGATGCTCGACTCGGCTCGAGTCGGCCGCCTCGGGTTGCTCGATGACCGCATGAGCCCGCGCGTGCTGCCGGTGACGTTTGCGCTCGCCTGCGGCGATGTCTTCACCGCCGCCGACGAGAAGCGAAAGAGCGTGCCACCGCACCGCCTGGCGCGGCTGCGCTTCCTGCGCGCGCGTCCGCAGGCGGCGCTCACCGTGGACCACTACGAGGACGACTGGAGCAAGCTGGCGTGGGTACAGGTGCTCGGGCGTGGCGAAGTGCTCGACGCCGACGAGTCGCCCGTGGGGTTGCGAGCGCTCTGCGACAAGTACGAGCAGTATCGGGACCGCCCGCCGCCGGGACCGCTAGTGCGGCTGACCGTCGAGCGCGCCCTGTGCTGGCGATCCGGCGGCACCGAGTTGGCGTAGGGTTCGCGCGATGCGGATCGGCGTCTCCCTGCCCAACGTCGGGCTCGACCACGGGAAGGAGACGATCCTGCCGGTGGCGACGACGGCGGACAGGCTCGGCTTCGACTCGGTCTGGGCCGCTCACCACGTCGTGCTCCCCTACGAGCGCCAGAGCAAGTACCCCTATCAACGCTCTGGCACGGAGGTCGCGATGTCGCCGGGGATGCAGTGGCTCGACCCGATCGTGACGCTCTCGATGGTCGCCGGTGTCACCGAGCGGCTGCGCGTCGGCACGAGCGTCTTCGTGCTGCCGTACCGCGATCCGGTCACGCTGGCCGCCGAGCTCGCCGCGCTCGACGTCCTTAGCGACGGGCGCTTCATCCTCGGCGCCGGGGTGGGGTGGATGCGAGAGGAGTTCGAGGCGATCGGCGTGCCGCCGGGCGAGCGGGGCGCTCGCACCGACGAGCATCTGCGGGCGCTCGAGGTCCTGTGGACGGAAGACCCGGCGAGCTTCGACGGCCGGTTCACGCAATTCGACGGGGTCGTGCTGGCGACGACGCCGCGAACCCAGGGCGGGCCCCCGATCTGGATCGGAGGCAACACCGACGCGGCCCTGCGACGCGCGCTTCGCTTCGGCTCGGGCTGGCACGGCTTCGAGGTCTTCCCGGACGAGATCCCCCAGGTGCGCGAGCGCCTCGAGCGCATGGCGGGGGAGGAGGGGCGCGACCCGGCGGAGCTCGAGCTGAGCGTCGCGCGTGGCCTGATGCCGCCAGGCCGCGAGGAGGAGTCGTTCATCCCCGACCGTCGCATGCTCGGCGGCTCCGCCGAGGAGATCGTGGACGAGCTGGGCCGCTACGCCGAGGCGGGGGTGGAGATGGTGCTGATCCAGGTCAGCCTGCTCGCCCCGCTGGTGCCCGAGGCGCTCGAGTGGGTGGCCGCCGAGGTCCTTCCCAAACTGAAATAGGCGTCCGGCGAGGCCGCCTCGGATTGTAGACTCGCGCGCTGGGATGACCGTCTACTACGTCCTCGGCATCTTCTTCGTGGTTTTCGCGCTGGCGCTGGCGGCGATCGGCCTCACTCGCGAGAACTTCCCGCCCTCCGTCAGCGTGGGACGCGCGATCGTGCTGTTTACGGGGGTGCTGACTCTGGTCACCTTCGGCGTGCTCCTTGCGACGACCGAGCGCGAGCACCCGCGCGAGCACGCGGCGGCGGAGGCCGCGGAGAAGAAGGCTGAGCAGGCCGAGAAGGCTGAAGACGCAGGGGGCGCCGGCGGCGAGCCCGCACCGGCCGACGGGGGAGGCGGCCCGGTCAGGGTGCTCGAGAACGAGTACTCGATCGAGCTGCCGCCAGACGCGAAGCTGCGTACCGGCAAGCAGACCCTCGAGGTGGTCAACGAGGGCAAGATCCCGCACGATCTCGCGGTAGAGAACGGCGAGGAGGCGAAGACGCCGCTCATCGACCCGGGCAAGAGCGCGAGCCTCGACGTCGATCTAAGGGCGGGAAAGCACAAGCTCTACTGCACCGTGCCCGGCCACGAAGAGCTAGGCATGAAAGCGGAGGTGACGGTCGAATAACGACCGTCCGCCCGTAGTATCGTCCCCGCGCGGATGCGGCGACCGGGAAGCCGATGAGGAGACACCCATTCATGCAAGTGCTGGCGATCACGATCGTCGGTACGGTGATCGGGACCGCGATCGTGCTGACGGTCCCCTGGCTGCCCGAGGAGGCCTCCGCCGAGGCGGGACCGATGGACACGCTCTACGACGTGCTCGCGGTGCTGTCGGTGTTCATCTTCTCGCTCGTGATGGGGATCCTGATCGTGAGCGTGACTCACTTCCGGCGCCGCTACGGCGACGAGGGCGACGGTGCGCCGATCCACGGCCACACCGGCCTAGAGGTGATCTGGACCATCATCCCCACGGTGATCGTGACGGGTGCCGCCGTCTACAGCGGAGTTGTCCTCGCCAACATCGAGGACGAGGAGCCTGGCACTCGCACCGTGACGGTCACGGGCGAGCAGTTCGCGTGGTCGTTCGACTACGCAGGGGAGGGCGTCAGGCGCGCGACGCAGCTCCACCTCGTGAAGGACACGCCCTATCTGTTCAAGATCCGCGCAAAGGACGTTCTGCACTCCTTCTGGGTGCCGGAGTTCCGGCTCAAGAAGGACGCCGTGCCCGGGATGACGACGACGATCCGCGTCAGGCCAAATCGGATCGGCAGCTACTCGGTCGTGTGTGCGGAGCTCTGCGGCCTGGGCCATCCGACGATGCGTGCGACCGTGAAGGTCGAGGATCAGGCGACGTTCGACCGCTGGGCGGCTGAGCAGCGCAAGGCGGCGCCCACTTCGGCGCCCGGCGCCGCGCCCGCTTCCGGAGGCTCCTCGTGAGCGCCCACCCGGCGATGGCGCACGGGGCGGAGACTAAAATGCCCGGAGGTTTGCACCAGCCGCGTAGAAAGAGCCGAGCCCGCGAGTTGCTGCTAGGCCCCAACTTGCTGCGCGCCACCTGGATGTCCGCCGCCTGGGGCGCGGCGGCCATGGGCCTCGTCCTCGGTTTGCGCGCGGTCCAGGACATGCCGCTCTGGAACAGCTCTCCTCTCGTAACGGTGATTTTGCTCGCGGCGCCTCTCGGCTTCCTGGTCGGGATCGGCGGCTTCGACTACTGGGGGAAGTGGATGATCGGCTCCCCCACGGAGCCGGAGGATCACTCCGGGCACGGCGCGCGCAGCTGGCGCGACTACTTCCGTCTCAACACGGACCACAAGGTGATCGGCATCCAGTACACGGTCACCGCGATCTTCTTCCTGCTGTTCGCCGGTGGTCTGGCGGAGATCATGCGGGTCGAGCTCGCGCAACCGGGTCAGCAGGTCGTGGACTCCAATACGTTCAACGGACTTTTCTCGGTCCACGCGGCCCTGATGATCTTCCTGGTCGTGATCCCGATCTTCGCTGGGCTGGCGAACTACGTCATCCCGCTCATGATCGGGGCGCCCGACATGGCGTTCCCGCGCCTGAATGCGCTCAGCTACTGGTTGTTGCCCGTCGCCGGGATCATGATGGCGGCCAGCTTCATCGTCCCCCACGGCGGGGCCTTCAACACCGGTTGGACCGCCTACGCACCGCTGTCGACAGACGCGCCACTCGGTCAGCAGTTCTTCACGATCGGCGTCCAGTTCGCGGGCACGTCCTCGATTATGACTGCGCTCAACTTCCTCGTCACGATCATCACCATGCGCGCGCCCGGCATGACCTTTTGGCGCATGCCGTTGCTCGTGTGGGCGAACTTCACGACCTCGCTGCTCGTCGTGATCGCGACGCCGTTCGTGGCCGGCTCGCAGTTCCTGGTCCTGCTCGACCGCAGCCTCCACGCACGGTTCTTCGATGCGGCGTTGGGAGGCGACGTCATCTCCTACCAGCACATCTTCTGGTTCTACTCGCACCCGGCGGTGTACATCATGATGCTGCCGGGCTTCGGGATCATCTCGGAGATCATCTCCGCCAAGTCGCGGAAACCGATCTTCGGCTACCGGCTGATGGCGCTCTCCCTCTTGGCGATCCTCGTCCTGGGTTTTACCGTCTGGGCTCACCACATGTTCGTGTCGGGGATGTTCAGCTGGCTGCGCGTCCCGATGATGATCACGACGATGGCGATCGCCGTCCCGACGGGGATCAAGATCTTCAGCTGGCTTGCCACGTTGTGGCGGGGAGTGCTCGAGCTGTCCACGCCGATGCTGTTCGCGCTCGGGTTCATCACGATGTTCACGCTCGGCGGGATCAGCGGCATCATGCTCGCCGCGATCCCGGTGGACATCCACACGTCCGACACGTACTTCGTCGTCGCTCACATCCACTACGTGCTGTTCGGCGGCAGCATCTTCACGATCTTTGCCGGCATCTACTACTGGTTCCCGAAGATGACCGGCCGGATGTATGACGAGAGGCTCGGGCAGATCCACTTCTGGCTGACCTTCATCGGCTTCAACGTCACATTCGGTCCTATGCACTGGCTGGGGCTCGAGGGGATGCCTCGGCGGGTCGCCGACTACGCGGACAAGTTCGCGGACTGGAACCTGGTGGTGACGGGCGGGGCGTTCCTGCTCGGGCTTTCGACGCTCTTCTTCGTCTACAACATGGTCGTCAGCTGGAAATGGGGACCACCCGCGCCCGGCAACCCGTGGCGAGCGAAGACGCTCGAGTGGCAGGTCTCCTCGCCGCCTCCGATCTTCAACTTCGACGAGATCCCGCAGGTGGTGGGCGGCCCGTACGAGTACGGCGTGCCGGGCGCCGTGCACGCCGTCATGAACGGAGAGCGCGCGAAGGTCGCCGTGGGCGCCGGCGATGCTGACGCAGAGCAGACCTCTCCAGCCGGCAACGGGCACGGGAACGGCCACGGCCCGCCGGGCGACGGCCACGGAACCCCACCGGCCGGCGGTGCCGCCTAAAGAGGCCATGGAGGCGCACGAAGCAGCCGGCGGTGCGACGCGCGACGGGGGGCAGCCGCCCACCCACGTGCTGGTCGTCGCCAACGAGACAGTCGGCGGCCACAGGCTGCTCGAGGCGATCGAGCGCCGCCGGGAGCGCGGGCCGATCCGCTGCACGGTGATCTGCCCGCAGAACAAGCCACGCAAGGGCTATGTGATCTACGACGACAGCGTGCGCTCGGCCGCCAGCATCAGACTCGACCTCACGCTAGAGCGCCTCCGCGAGCTGGGCATCGAGGCCATCGGCGAGGTGATGGACCCCGATCCGTTCCTGGCGGTCGCAGACGCCGCGCGCGCCTACAGGCCGAGCGAGATCATCATCTCCACGTATCCCTACCCGCGCTCCGGCTGGCTGCGGCGAGACCTGCTCGGCCGCATCCGCGAAGAGACAGGGCTGCCCGTCGAGCACGTCGTGGTGGATCTGAGGGAAGAGCCGATCAAGAACGTCCTCGTCGTCGCCAACGAGACCGTCGGCGGCCGCAGCCTGATCGAGGCACTCGAGCGGCGCGCGAGCGAGACGCCACACCGCTTCACGGTCATAGCGCCGCAGGGCGGGAAGGACCCCGACGCGACGGCCTCGGCCCGCGACCGCCTCCAGGACACCGTCAGGAAGCTTCGCCGGGCGGGGCTCGACGTCGTGGGACAGGTGATGGACCCCGATCCGCTCACGAGCGTCCAGAACGCGCTCCAGTACCACCCGGCCGACGAGATCATCGTCTCGACGTTTCCCGGAACGCGCTCACGCTGGATGAGGGCCGACCTGATAGACCGCGTGCGAAAGGCAACCGGCAAGAAGGTCGAGCACATCACCGCCGACCCGGCGGACGAGCCCGAGCTGGTCGGCCAGACCAAGGCGGCGTGAGAGAGGGAACGTGGAAGCGGCAGCCGTAGCACACGCACACGGGCCGCCGGAGGCGAACCGCAGCTCCCGGATCGATCCCCAGCTCCTCGGGATCCTGCTTTTCATCATCTCCGAGGCGATGCTGTTCGGCTCCTTCTTCACGATGTACTTCTTCGTACGGGAGGTGCAGGACGCCGCGTGGCCACCTGAGCCGTTCGAGTTCCCGGTCGCAGTCGCCGGCATGAACACCGCGATCCTGCTCTCCTCGAGCTTCACGATGCATTACGCGCTGCACTCGATCAAGCGCGGCAACCGCATCGGCCTCCAGGTCGGGCTCGCGGTCACGTTCTTGATGGGCGCCATCTTCCTCGGAACGCAGATCAACGAGTACTTCAAGGCCGGGTTCGCGATCTCCGACGGAGCCTTCGCCTCCGTTTTCTACGGACTGACCGGGCTTCACGGCGCCCACGTCTTTGTCGGCCTCACGCTGCTGGCCATCGCCAACATGCGCACGCTCCGCGGCCACTTCACCCCCGACGCTCACATGGGCGTCGAGGCGACCGGCATCTACTGGCACTTCGTGGACGTGATGTGGATAATCGTGTACAGCACGATCTACCTTCTGTAGCCGCCTGTCGGCAGCGGAGGGGAAGGAGAAGCCGGTGATCAATCCGCTCAGGTCCGAAGAGGACGCTTTCCGGTTCACTCTCCTCATCGCCGTGCTCGTCGCTCCGGTCGCGCTGTCGGCGATCATCTTCGGATCGGGCGTGGCGATCGGGATCGGCCTCGGGCTCGGCATCGGCCTGTTGATCGGCCTGTCGCTCCTGAGGCGCGACGAGCCGAAGGAGAAGATGTTGCTCGGCCGCCGCGTCGACGACGCCGACTCCGGGCGCCGCATCCTCGTCGTGGCAAACGAGACTCTGGTCGGTGAGGCGCTACGCGCGGAGATCGCCCACCGTACACGCGGCTACGAGGCCGAGCTCCGCGTGGTGTGCCCGGCGCTCAACACGAAGCTCAAGCACTGGGTATCGGACGAGGACGCGGCGCGCTACCAGGCCCAGGAGCGGCTGGACGGGATGCTCGCCGAGCTCGCTCGCGAGGGCCTCGAGGCAACCGGCGACATCGGCGATGGAGACCCACTCCAGGCGATGGAGGATGCTCTCAGGCAGTTCCCGGCGGACGAGGTGATCATCTCGACTCATCCCCACGGGCGCTCGAACTGGCTCGAGCGTGATGTCGTCGGGAAGGCGCGCGAGCGCTTCGACCTCCCGGTGAGCCACGTCGTCGTCGACCTCGCGCACGAGCGCGTGGCCGGCGCCGAGTCGCACATCGGGCCGCCTTCGGCGGACACCTAAAGTCACGAGAGTCCGCCTTACGGCGGCCTCCAGTCGTATTACTTGACGGTCAGCGTCCCCTTCATGCCGCCCTGCTCGTGCCCGGGCACGCTGCAGTAGAACGTGTACTCGTTGGGCTCGAGCTTGGCGGACACCTTCGAGGTCCCGCCGTTCGAGACCTCATTGCCGCGCTTGTCCATGCCGCCGCCCTTGACGGAGATGTCGTGCGGCACGGGTGACTCGTTCTTGGAGAGGAGCGTCACGTTGCCGGGCTTCGCGGTCGCGCTCTCGAACTCGTACTTGAGCTGGCCGGTCGGGTCAGCCGGGATCGAGACCTCGTTCTTGGCGTTTGCCTTGGCCTCGCCTCCGCCTCCGCCTCCGCCACTGCCGGCCGCCGGCGCCCCACCACCACCGCTGCTCTTTCTCGCAGCCACCTGAGCCACGTACTTGGCGACAGATTCGGCGTCCTCACCGGTCACGAGGTTGGCCGGCATCTCGGGCCCCATCGGCAGCTCGATCTGCTTGGCCACGATGTCCTCGATGGTGTCGCGACCAAGGCCATCGCGGATCGACTGAGCGAAGGCCGCGTCGAGGTCGGGACCGATGGTCCCCCGCGTCTGTGCGTCGGCGAGGGTGTGGCAGGAGCCGCAGCGCTGCACGAAGAGCTGCTTGCCCTTCGCAGGGTCGGCTTTGCTCTCCCCGCCGCAGCCGGCGAGCGTCGCCAAACCGGCCACTCCGACGAGAGCGGCCGCCAGCACCAGGTGTCGCCGGGCGGCTTCGAGCAAGGCGGGGCGGCATTCTAACCGCGCCCCGGACGCCGGACGTCGGCCGGCGTCCGGGGGCTTGGGTCGGGCTAGAGCTTGGGTGGCCGCTTGGACTTGCGCCTCTTGGTGCATGTGCGGTACTTACGCGTGCCCCGTAGCGTGTTCCCCGCTGTCGTGAGCACCACGATCCGCACCTTGAAGGTGCCGCTCGGCAGGCCGCGCAGGTTCACGTTGGCGACGGTCCGCTTGCGCTGAAAGACCTTGCGCTTGAGGACGCGTACCTTCTTGCCGTTCACGAACACGAGCGCAGTCTGGATCTGGATTCCGCCCGGTTGGCGGATGCGGATCCGGAACTTGCGGCGGCTCACGCACTTGCGGTTCGAGGGCAGACCTATGACGCCCGCGCCGGGCTTGCGAATGGTGCCGCCGCTGATCGTGCCGTCGGCGATCAGCGTCTCGGGCGCCGGCGGAACGCTCGAGTCGCGTTCGGCGACCTGAAGCGCACTCCCCGCGGGCGGTTCTTGGAAGGAGTTGTGCGTCGGGCAGCAGTTGATGTCGTCGTTCGTGCCAATGCCGTTGACGCTGTCGTGGAAGCCGAGCGCCTGCCCTTCCGGTGTCAGCCTGAAGGGCGCGACGACCTGCTTGCCACCGATCCCGATCGGCACGAACTGGTAGTAGGGATCGGCCGGGTCGTCGCCGTCGGTGCCGCCGGCGAGCGCGAAGATGCCGCCGCCGGAGTTGAAGAACGCCGTGATGTCGTTCTTGCGCGCGATCAGGGCCGCGGAATCGGCCGTGCTGGTCTGGTCGCCGGACGATCCCACGACGATCGCGCTGTACTTGGAGGTCGTTAGCGGCTCCGCGGGAAAGCCGGGATTCGTGCTCGGGCAGAGGGTCGTGTGACCCGCGCCCGCTCCGGCGTTCGCGACCGCGGTCGCGAGGCGGGTGGCCGGCGAGCAGTCGAGCAGCAGCAGGGGCCTGCCGGGGTTCGGCGCGCCTCCGCGGACGTAGGTGAGCGCGACCCCGATGAAGTGACACTCTCCACTGGGAGCGTCGTAGCCCGAGCAGTGGCTGTCGGCGTCGTGGCCGGTGGCGACGAGCCGTCCGGCCATGGCCGAAGCCGGCATCGTGAGCACTGCGGCCAGCAGCGCGACGGTCGCGTATGCGAGCGTCCGGGCGAGCGGCCTGTTCCTACTCCCTGCGTCCGGCATGGAAACCTCCCGAGGTCGTGGGGCGCTCCACCGTAGCCGAGCGCACGGCCGGAAATGGGGGGTCGCCGGACTGGACGTCTAGACGCTGAAGCGGCGCTTGGCGGAAGGCTTCTTCTTTGCGGCCCGCTTCTTCGCGCAGATGCGATAGCGCTTCTTGGTCGTCAGCGTCACGCCCTGCGTGGTGCGGACGACGATCCTGATGCGTGCGAAACCGGATTTCGGCAGGCGGCGGATGCGAACGCTGATGCTCGGCTTTTCGCCGAAGGCGCCCCGCTGCAGCCTCTTCGCGCGCCTCCCGTTGACGTAGATGGTGGCGCGCTGGATCCTGCTGGCGCCGGGCTGGCGGATGCGGAGCTTGAGGCTCCGCCGGCGCACGCATTTGCGCGCCTTCGGCGCCTCGATCACCTGACCCGTTACCGGAGCCCCGGAAACGATGGTCTTGGCGCCGATGGAGCCCTCCGCGAAGAGCGTCTCCGGAGCGCCGGTGCTGTCGCGCTCGGCAACTTGGAGCGCGCTGCCGGGCGCCGGCTCCTGGAACGAGTTGTGCGTCGGGCAGCAGTTGATGTCGTCGTTCGTGCCGATGCCGCCGCGGGGGTCCTCGAAGCCGAGCGACTGACCGGCGGGCGTGAGCACGAAGGGCGCGCTCACCGCCTTGCCGCCGAGCGGGATCGGAAGGAAGGAGTAGTAGACGTCCGGGATCGCGGGGTCGCCGTCGGCGTTGAAGGCGCCGGAGAAGGCGAGGATGCCGCCGCCCTCGTTGAAGAACGCGGTGAAGTCCGCGGCACGGTTGTTGATCGCGAGCGAGTCGGGCGCGGTGGCGATCTGCGAGCGGATGTTGAGGAGGTCGGTGGAGCTCCCGACGATGATCGCGCTGTAGCGCGAGGTCGTGAGCGACTCCCGCTTGAAGTCGGCGTCCTTGCTCGGGCACATCGTCGTCGCCGGCACGGGCCCGCCGGTGCCCAGGTTGACCGCCGTCTGGAGGAAGTGCTCCGTCGAGCAGTCGAGCAGGAGCAGCGGCCTGCTCGGAGTCGGAGCGGCGGCCCGGACGTAGTTGAGCGCAACGGCGACGAAGTGGCACTGCCCCCGCTCCGGGTCGGAGCCCGCGCAGTGACCGTCGGCGTCGTGACCGGTCACCAGCAGGCGTCCCGCGAAAGCGGGGGCCGGGAACGCAAACGCGGCAAGAGCCGCGGCCACCAGCAGCGCGCGAATTCCGTTGAGGGCTGGAGTGCTCATCCTGAGTCCGAGATCTTGGCCTTCCTGCCTACAGGCCGGGGCGACGGCGACCAATGTAGCGGAAGGCGTCGGATCGGGACGGACCCGTTCCGGAAATCTCCGCTGTTTCCCCAAAGCCCGGCTAGACTCCCTCTCACTGTCCTCGGGGTGGAGGCGCATGCTGTACAGGGTCGCCGTCATAGCTGTCTTGGCCGCTCTAGCGCTCGCGACGCCGCCGGCGCAGGCCGCCTTCCCGGGGGCGAACGGGAAGATCGCGTTTTCTGGCCACACGATCAACCCCGACGGTAGCGGGCTTTCCAGCCTGCCCGGGTTCAACTCGTCATGGTCCCCTGACGGGCGCAAGCTGGTCTTTCCGAACGACGATGCGCCCGATTGCGGTTTCTCACTCTGTTACTCACTCCACGTCATCAACGCCGACGGCAGTGGTCACAGCACAGTCCCGAACACCCAGGGCCCGGTAGTGCAGATCTACGACGTGTCGTGGACCGCAGACGGGACGGGGTTCATCTACAGCGAGGACTTCGCCGGCGACGCGCAGCGCATTACGAAGATCAACGCCGACGGCACGGGGAAGTCCGCGCTTACCTACCTTGGTGGCGACCAAAATCCGGTACACCTGAACGCGTCCCCCGACGGTCACCGGTTTGCATACAGCACCACGTTCGGAAACGGCTCGCAGTCGCACATATACACGGATAGCCTCGATGCGCCCGGCAGCCCGACGCAGCTGGCCACCGGGTACTTCCCCAACTGGTCACCGGATGGGACGCGCATCACGTTTACCAAGGACAACGAGATCTACGTGATGGATGCGGATGGCACCGACCAGACGCGCCTCACCAGCAACACCTTGACGGACGAAAAGTCGGCCTGGTCTCCCGACGGCTCGAAGATCGTCTTCCAGAGGCACATTCCACCCTGTGGCCCGCCGCAGGGCTGCGGCGACCTCTTCATCGTGAACGCCGACGGCTCTGCCGAGACATTTCTCGCGCAGGGCCACTTCCCCGATTGGCAACCGCTGCGCGGCCTCGAGCCCTTCCCGCGCCCGGGCGGCGGTACGCCCCTGGTCGTGTACCTCGTCCCCGCCTTCGAGCAATGCACCGCGCCCAATTCGCAACACGTCGCGCCGCTCGCGGAGGGCTCCTGCGAGCCTCCGATTCAGGTGTCCGACCTGCTCACAACCTCCAAGGTCGGCCAGGGCAAGGGGCAGGTGCGCCTGGACTCGGTCGCGGGCAACATCTCAACGGCGCTCGACGAGGCCGACTTCAAGATCGTCGCGCAGCTCTCAGACGTGCGCAGGGCCTCCGACCAGTCCGACTACACCGGCAGCGTGCTGCTGACGTCCACGCTTCGGATCACCGACCGCGCTTCGGGCTTCGGAGGCGTCTCCGCCACCGTCAGCGACTTCCGCTTCGACGTGCCGATCGCCTGCACGGCGAGCGTGCCGGCCCCCATCGGCTCCGACTGCTCGATCACGACGAGCGCGGACGCGCTCGTCGCGGGCATGATCAGGGAGGGCAAGCGCTCGGTGATCTCGACGCCGCGCTTCGCCGTCCTCGACGCCGGTCCGGACGGCAGCCTCTCCGCCCCGAGCTGTCCGCCCACCTGCGGCACGGGCGACGAGAGCGAGTATCTGGTGCAGGGGACGTTCACTCCCTGACGGGATGGAGAGGGTGCTCTTCAGGCTCGCCGTCACAGCTCTCTTGGCCGCACTAGCGCTCGCGGCGCCGACGGCGCACGCCGCCTTCCCGGGGGCGAACGGCAAGATCGCGTTCGACGGTATCGGCACGGTGAACCCCGATGGCTCGGGTCAAAGCTCGCTCGTACCGGGTTCCTCGCCGGCGTGGTCGCCTGACGGGAGAAAGCTCGCGTTCGGGACCGGCGACCTGTTCTCCCGGATCAAGACCGTGAACTCGGATGGCAGCGGCGAGACGGCGCTTCCGGCCGGTTCCTTCAGCGACTACGGCCCCGCGTGGTCCCCGGACGGGCAGAGAATCGTGGCCGCCGAGACGCCCGGAGACCAGGAGTTCTACGTCGGAAGCGACCTCTACGTCATGAACGCGGACGGCAGCGGCCGTACCAGCATCACGAATGACTTCGATCCGACGGGGGTCAGCTGCACTCCCCACAACCAGGGCTCGCCCGGCGAGCGGCCCTGTCCCTACAACGACAACCCGGCCTGGTCACCCGACGGCCAATGGATCGTCTTCGATCACACCGAGTGGTACTACGACGAGGAGGGGCTCTTCTGGACCTTGGGCGGGCCGTACCTCGCGAGGGTTCACCCGGACGGAAGCCAGCGCTCCTTCCTCGCACCCGGCAAGAGCGCGAGTTGGTCGCCAGACGGCGGCAGGCTGGTGTTCGACGTGGGCCCATACGAGACGCCGTTCGCCGACTTCGATGGCCTAGCGACAGCGAACTCCGACGGCAGTGGTGTCACACCGATTTGGACAAGCAGTCCGGGCGACTACAACCCGGCCTGGTCTCCTGACGGCAGCAAGATCGCGTTTCACTGGGGCGGAATCGCCAGGCAGATCGGAACGATGAACGTGGACGGAAGCGGAAGGACCATGATCACGCCCGAAGCAGCTCCGGAGGAGATGACTCCCGACTGGCAGCCGATCCAGAACCTCGGGCTCGACCCTTATCCGCGCCCCGGTGGAGCAACACCGCTGCGGGTGCCGCTCGTGCCAGCCTACGCGAAATGCACGGCTCCGAACTCAACCCATGCCGAGCCGCTCGACGAGCCTTCTTGCTCTCCGCCCGTCCGTGAGTCGTCGCTCCTCACGACATCCACCACGGGCGTCGGCTCGGGCTCCGCACGCCTGTCGACGATCGTCGGCAATCCCTCGACGCCCGCAGACGAGGCCGACTTTCACATCATCGTCTCGGCGAGCGATGTCGTGCAGGCAAGCGACGGCGGCGACTACACGGGGACGCTGATACTACGAATGCTGTCTCGCGTCACCGACAAGCGAAGCGGCTTCGGCGGCGTGCCAGCGACGGTGCGTGACACCGAGCTCTCCTTCCCGTTCGGCTGCACGCCTGTCTCTGGCCCGGCGGGCGGAAGCTGCAACCTCTCCACGACGGCCGACACCGTGGTGCCCGGTTTCGTCTTGGAGCGCAAGCGCACCCTCGTGTCGACGCTCGCACTCGGCATCGCCGACGCTGGTGCGGACGGCACCGTCGCGGGCGCCTCCTGCCCGCCGACCTGCGGCACGGGGGACGAGCGGCCATACCTGGAACAAGGTCTGTTCACGCCTTAGGGCAACCGTTCTCCCCGAAGCCGGAGGTCGGACTCGAACCGACGACATCCGCTTTACAAGAGCGGTGCTCTACCAGCTGAGCTACTCCGGCGCGCCTGTTCGTTCAGTCTAGGTGAGGGGGCGGCTCGGGCGGCCCTGGGAGCCGCTTTTCGCGCCGCCCGGCGGGAAGGGGCTTTTGCGCCCCTCCGGAATCTCTGTAACCGGCCCCCCGGCGGGGGTTAGGAAGCCCTGTCGGCATGAATCTGGATCGCGCACACGAGCTCGCCCGCACCAAGGGCGTCAACCCGGTCGTCTACTGGGTCGTCCGCGCGATCCTGCAGCCCCTCTTCCACCTCTACTTCCGCATCGAGCGGATCGGGCGGGACCACATCCCCACCAAGGGCCCTGTTCTGGTCGCATCCAACCACCGCAGCTTCTCTGACCCGTTCCTGATCGGGATCTGCGTGCGCAGGCCGCTTCGGTTCGTCGCCAAGAAGGAGCTCTTCGACAAGTGGTGGAAGGCGCGCCTCTTGATCGCGCTCGGCGCCTTCCCGATCGAGCGCGGCGATTCCGACGAGCGGGCAATGGAGACCGCGCGCATGATCCTCGAGCAGGGCGGTGCCCTCGGGATCTTCCCGGAGGGCACACGCGTGCGCCATGGGCCGCTGGCCCGGCCCAAGCGCGGCGTCGGCCGGCTCGTCCTCGAGACCGGCGCGCCGGTCGTGCCCGTGGCGATCATGGGCACGGAGGGCATCCGCGACGGCTGGCGCATCCGCCCGCGCAAGGTGCGGGTTCGCTGCGGCCGGGCACTCAACTACCCGCGTCCTCTCGACGGCGCCGGGACGCCGCATCTGGCGCGCGAGGTGACCGCCCGCGTGTGGTCCTGCATCGAGCTTCAATGGGAATGGCTGGGCGGCACGGCGCCCGTCCGCACGGCCGCGATCGTGGGCGCCGGGAGTTGGGGCACCGCCGCGGCGGTTCTGTTGGCCCGCGGCGGCGCGTCGGTGCAGCTTGGCTGCCGCACGGCCGAGCAGGCTGAGGAGATCAGGAAGACGCGCATCAACGAGCGCTATCTGCCGGCGGTTGAGCTCCCGGGCTCGGTGGAAGTCACGACCGCCGAACGGCTCGACCTCGCGAGCGTCGACCTCGTCTGCCTCGCCGTCCCGTCGAGCACGCTCGACGTGGCGCTCGAGCAGCTGGCGGAGCTGCCGGAGCAAACCGGCGTCCTTCTTCTCACCAAGGGCCTGCTGGCCCCGCACGGCGAGCTGCCCTGCGAGCACGTCGCCCGTCGGCTCGGCGCGCGGCCGCTCGCGCTGCTCGGCGGCCCGGCGCACGCCCTGGAGGCGTGCCGGGGCGAGGCCGGGCTGGTGGTCGCGTCGGGCGACGCGGTCTTCCGGGCTCGTATGGCGGGCGTGCTCGAGCGCGCCGGGCTCCACGCGGAGCGCAGCGACGACGTCGTCGGCGTCCAGCTTGCCGGCTGCGCCAAGAACGCTGCTGCCCTCGCGGCAGGGCTCGCACTCGGGCGCGGCGTCAACGCCGCCGGGACCGCCGCCGGCCAGGTCTACGGAGAGTGCTACAGCCTGGCGACCACGCTCGACGCGCGGGACCACAGCTTCACCGGCCTCGCCGGAGCGGGCGACCTCGTCGCGACGGTGCTCGCATCGCACAGCCGCAACCGCCGGGCGGGCGAGCTGCTGGCCGGCGGCGCCAGCGTCGCAGAGGTCGAGCGTGAGCTCGGGCAAACGTCCGAGGCGCTCCAACTCGTGCCGCTGCTGGCCCGGGCAACGCGCGAGGCCGGGATCAAGGCACCCGCGGTGCAGGAGCTGGCTCAGCTGATCGAAAGCCGCAGGCAGCTCGGCGCGCCCGCGGCGGCGAGCGCCGAGCGCGAAGGTGCGCGAGCCGCATAGCGATGGAGGCCACGAGTTGCAGCGCTCGCAGTACGCTCTGAGAGGTGGCCAAAGCGGCCGACAAGGCCAAGCTCGATCAGGAGTTCTCGGACTTCTACCGCAACCACCTGCGCGACATCTACAACTACACGTACTACCGAACGGGCAATCACCACGACGCCGAGGACCTCACCACACAGACCTTCATCCAGGCCTACCGTCACTTCGAGCGCGCATGCGCGGAGTCGAACGGGCGGCCGCTGCGGCCGTGGCTGATCCGGATCGCGCACAACCTGGCGGCGAACTACTACCGCGACCGGTCGCGCAAGCCGACCACCGCGCTCGAGGACGCCGCGGTGATCAGAGCGATACACGATACGGAGCAGCTCGTCGAGGGCCGCGAGGAGGCGACGCGCGTGCTCGAGGCCGTGAGGGACCTTCCAGATGACCGTCGCGAGGCGCTGATCATGAGGTTCGCGCTCGGCATGGACAACAGGGAGATCGCGCGCACGCTCGGGCGCACCGAGGGCGCCACGAAGGTGCTGCTCCACCGCTCGATCAGGCAGCTGGAGAAGCAGATGGCCGAGTCAGAGGAGGCGACCTGATGGCAAGGGGCGCCGGCAGGTCCGGGGGTGGGGGCGAGATCGTGCGCCTGCTCGAGGTGGCGCTGGCGCCGATCGATCCGCCCAGCGGCTTCGGCGACGAGCTGGAGTCGCGGCTGTCCCAGGTGCAGGCCGCCGCGCTCGGCGAGCTCTCCGAATGGGAGATCGGCGCGATGCGGGACCCGCGCAACTGGGTGCGGCCTGCAGCCGCCGTGGCCGTCGGGACGGCCGCCGGAGCGGCCCTCGTCGTGCTGCGGATGCGGCGGGCCCAGCGCCAGCGGACCGGGCTGCCCGCGATCGCGGGGCAGGCGCGGCGCGAGGTCCTGGGCGCCATCGCCGGCGCTCGCGCTCGGATCCGCTGACCGTCCGTCTGGTTTCCTAGACGATTGATTCCAAACTCCCCGTACCCCTGGCTGACGCTGCAAACCTTCGCTGGATCGTCGTCCTCGGGCTCACCCATGCAGACCTGCATGGGTTTCGCCCTGCGTCCTTGCCCAGCTCGGTTTTCGCGCCCCCAGGGGCACGCGGATTCGGAATCAACCCTCTAGGAGGGCGCCCCGGTGTCTGCTAGCGTTGCCGGCGTCGACGGATGACCGACGACGACGCTCCTTATCGAAGTCCCGGCGAACAAGCCGCCGGCCGCTCGCAGCGGGCCGGGACAGGCGCCGGCTTTCCGCGCGCGCTTCGCTCTTTGACGCGCCCGGTCGAGACCCCCGGCCGCTGACATGACGGCGCTGCTGCTCGCCCTGCTGGTCCTGCTCGTGTTCGTCAACGGGTTCTTCGTCGCGGCCGAGTTCGCGCTCGTGCGCTCGCGCCGCTCGCAGATGGAGAAGCTCGCCGAGGAGGGAGCGAGAGGGGCGCCCCAGGCGCTACGTGCCATCGACCACATCGACGAGTACCTGTCGGCGGCGCAAGTCGGGATCACGATGGCCTCGATCGGGCTCGGCTTCATCGGCGAGCCCGCGCTCGCCGGGCTGCTGGAGCCCGTCTTCGGCGGGATCGTCAGCCACGGCGTCGCGGTCGTGATCGCCGTCACGATCTCCTATCTGCTGGTGACCTCGGCTCACGTGATCGTGGGTGAGCAGGCGCCGAAGATGATGGCGATCACGCGCGCGGAGTCCGTTCTGCGCTGGACGGCGACCCCGTTCGAGTGGTTCAGGGTCCTCTTCCGCCCGGTGATCTGGGCGCTCAACGGCGCAGCGAACTTCGTGGTCACGCGTGTGCTCGGGATCAAGATCGAGGGCGACCTGGAGGCGATGAGCTCCGAGGAGCTGCAGCAGCTGATCGCCCGCGGCGCGGGCGGCCACCTGGATCAGGGCGAGGCCAAGATGCTGAGCGGCGTCTTCCACCTCCACGAGCAGGAGGCGCGCCAGGTCATGACGCCCATCCCGGCGGTCGTGACCGTCAACGTCGACGCCACCGTCGAGGGCGCGTTGCGCAAGTGCGTGGACTCGGGCCACACGCGCCTGCTGGTGATCGAAGACGACAACCCCGACCGCGTCCGGGGCGTCGTGCACGCGAACGCGCTCGCCCGCGCGCTGCTGTCGGATGGCCCGGACGCGCCGATCGAGTCTCTCGTACGCAGCGCGCCGATCGTCCCCGAGACGAAGCCGCTCGACGACCTGCTCGCGGACCTCCAGCGCCAGCGCTCCTCGCTCTCCGTGGTGGTGGACGAGTACGGCCGCACGGCCGGCATCGTCACGATCGAGGACATCATCGAGGAGATCGTGGGCGAGATAGTGGACGAGACGGACCCGGTGCTGCTGCCGGTGCGGCGGCTCGTCAACGGCGACTGGTACGTGCGCGGCCACGTGTCGCTCGACGATCTCGCCGACAACGGCGTCGAGCTTCCGGTGGAGGACGACGCCGTGTACACGTCCGTCGGCGGCTACGTCTTCGACGAGCTCGGCCGGCTGCCCAAGCGAGGCGACGTGGTGCGCAAGAACGGCTACATGATCCGGGTCGAGTCCGTGCGTGAGAACAGGGTCGACGCCGTCCGCATCCGCGAGACGCGGGAACCCGCTTCGGCCGGCTCGTCCTCAGCCGCCTAGCCTCCTTCCGTCCGCGGGGGCCTCTAGCTTCACCGGCGACCGCCAACCGCGAGCTCTCAGGGGGCCGGCGCCATGTGGTGTGCGCGATTCAGTGAAAGCCAGCGAGAGGTTATGCAGCAACTGATCAGGGCGCAGGGCGAGGTCGGTCCGGAGCTCGAGGGTGCCCTCGAGGCTCTCGAACTGGCTCGCTGGGACGATCTGCCCGAGGCCGAGCTGCCGTGGGGTGAGGTCATACAGCAGGCGGCGCTTCAGGGTACGAGCGAAGCCGACATCGTCTGGGACATGTCGGGGCGCAAGAAGGAGCCGCGGGCGCCGCGGGCCAAGGCGAAGGGCACCAAGCAGGCGCGGAAACCGGCCAAGCGCGCCCGGCGCTCGGCCACCTGACCGCCGTCCTTCAGCGGTAGCTGTAGAAGCCGGCGCCCGACTTGCGGCCCAGCCGGCCCTCGCGCACGAGCTGCTTGATGCGCCCGGGCGGGTCGTGCGCGGCATCGCCGGTGTCCGCGTGCAGCGCTACGCCGATCGCCTCCGCCACGTCGATGCCTACCAGGTCGAGCAGCTCGAGCGGCCCCATCGGGTGCGACGCGCCGAGCTTCATGCAGGCGTCGATCGCCTCGGGTTCCAAGCCCGTGCGCTCGAGCAGCCTGACGGCGTCGAACAGGTAGGGGAACAGGAGCCGGTTGACGACGAATCCCGGCTCGTCCGGCACCTCCACGGCGGTCTTGCCGATCGCCCGGCACAGCTCGATGGCCGCCTCCCTTGTGGCGGCGTCAGCCTCATCCGGGAAGCAGAGCTCGACCAGCTCCATGCGCTCGACGGGGTTGAAGACGTGCAGGCCGAAGAAGCGCTGGGGCCTCCCGGAGGAGCTCGCGAGGCCGGACACGCTCAGCGACGACGTGGTCGTGGCGATGATCGCTTCGCCGGGGAGGATCGCGCCGAGAGACTCGAGCAGCTCGTGCTTGACGTCCTCACGCTCGACCACGGCTTCCACCACCAGCCGCTCCTCGCCGAGACCGTCGAGCGCGGCCGTCACCTCGACGCGCCCGGATCCTCGCCTTCCCCGATCTTCTCGCAGAGGCGCCCCACGTCGGCCATCGCACGGGCGCTCGACTCAGGCGAGCGGGCCCACATCACGATGTCGATGCCCCGCGCCGCCGCGGCGGCCGCAACGCCGCACGCGATCGTCCCGGCGCCTGCCACCCCCAGCCGCATCAGGGGCCTGTCGGCCGCCGATTCGGCCTTCGGCGCGGGGGTTGGCTCCAGTTGACTCACGAGTCAATCGGATAACATAAGCGTTCCCGGCACACCGGATCGCTCCAGTGCCTTCCGGGCGGTCCATCGACCAGCGGAGGCTCGCATGCAGAACGGCAACGCCCGTGAGGTAGTGATCGTCGATGCTGTCCGGACACCGATTGGGCGGGGCCATCCGGAGAAGGGGTACTACCGGGACACCCACCCGAACGAGCTGCTCGGCACGTGCTTCAAAGAGGTAATCGATCGCGCCGGCATTCCGGCCGAGGCCGTCGAGGACGTCATCACCGGCTGCGTGCAGCAGATCGGCGAGCAGAGCTTCAACATCGGCCGCAACGCCTGGCTGCAGGCGGGCCTTCCGATCGAGACCCCCGCGACGACGGTCGACCGCCAGTGCGGCTCGGCCCAGCAGGCCGTCAACTTCGGCGCGGCGCTCGTCGGCTCCGGCGTCCACGACGTGGTGATCGGCGGCGGCGTCGAGCACATGGGCCACATCCCGATGGGCGTCACGTTCAACTTCGTGGACAAGGTCGGGTCACCCTGGCCGGACGAGCTCATGGCGCGCTACAACCTCGTGCCGCAGGGGATCTCGGCCGAGATGATCGCGGACAAGTGGGAGATCCCGCGCTCCGAGCTCGACGAGCTCGGGCTACGCTCGCACCAGCTCGCGCACCGCGCCACCGAGGAGGGCCGCTTCGAGCGCGAGACGGTTCCGATGAAAGTGCGCACGAACGGCAGCGAGGAGACCGTGCTGAACGACCAGGGCATACGCCCGGACACGAGTCTCGAGGCGCTTTCCGGCCTCAAGCCGGCGTTCAAGGAGGACGGAAAGGTGACGGCCGGCAACTCGAGCCAGATCTCCGACGGCGCCGCGGCGGTGCTGCTCATGACGCGCGAGAAGGCCGAGGAGTTCGGTCTGGAGCCGCGCGCACGGGTGCTCGACCAGACGACGGTCGGAGTGGATCCCGTGATCATGCTCACGGGGCCGATCCCGGCGACGCGCAAGCTCCTCGAGCGCAACAAGATGAAGATCGACGACATCGACCTGATCGAGATCAACGAGGCGTTTGCCTCCGTGGTCGCGGCCTGGAGGCGGGAGCTGGAGCCCGACATGGACCGCGTGAACGTGAACGGCGGCGCCATCGCCCTGGGGCACCCGCTCGGCTCCACGGGCGCGCGCCTCATCACCACCCTGCTGCACGAGCTCGAGCGCACGGACAAGGAGGTTGGCCTCGTGACGATGTGCTGCGGCGGCGGCCTCGGAACAGGCACGCTGATCCAGCGCGTCTGAGGAGGCATTCGAGCGAGACGAGGGACTGGCGCGCTAGCGGAAGGAGGCGTAGATGGACCTGACACTGAGTCCTAGCGAGGAGGCCTTCCGCGATGAGCTTCGCGGCTGGCTGGAGCAGAATCACCCCGGCGAGCCACCGGAGGACGACAGCGAGGCGTTCGAGTTCCGTCGCCGCTGGCAGGGCAAGCTTCACGACCGCGGCTGGGCCGGCCTGTCGTGGCCGAAGGAGTACGGCGGCGCTGGCGCGACGCTGATCCAGCAGGCGATCTTCTCCGAGGAGATGGTGCGCGCAAACGCGCCGTCGCCGGCGAACATCCTCGGGCTCGCGATGGGCGGACCGGTCGTGATCACGCACGGCACCGACGAGCAAAAGCAGCTCTGGCTCGAAAAAATCCTGTCGGCCGAGGAGATCTGGTGTCAGGGGTTCTCCGAGCCGGACGCCGGCTCGGACCTCGCGGCGCTGAAGACGCGCGCCGTCAAGCGTGACGGCGAGTGGCTCGTGACGGGGCAGAAGGTCTGGACGACGTACGCTCACGTGGCGAAGTGGTGCATGCTGGTCGCCCGGACCGACACTGACGCGCCCAAGCACCAGGGCCTCACCTACTTCATCATGGACATGGAGCAGGAGGGCGTGGAGGTCAAGCCGCTCGTTCAGATCACCGGCGAGGCGGAGTTCAACGAGATCTTCATGGACGAGGCCCGCATCCCCGAGGGGAACGTGATCGGAGGCGAGGGCAACGGCTGGGCGGTTGCGATCACCACGCTCATGAACGAGCGTGCCGGGATCGCCTTCGCCTCGCAGGCGCTGCTCAAGATGCAGCTTCGCAAGCTGATCGAGCTCGCCAAGAGCACCGCCCCGAACGGGCGGGCAGCATCGGAAGACCCCGAGATCCGCCAGCGGCTCGCGCAGCTCTGCATCGAGTCGGAGATCCTACGACTGAGCGGATACCGGGGACTCACGCAGATCATGAAGACGGGCGTTCCCGGCCCGGAGGGCTCGCTCGGCAAGTGGCAGTGGTCGGACGCGAACCAGGCGCTGACCGAGCTCGCAATGGAGATCGAGGGGCCGTACTCGCAACTTCAGCACGACTCTCCTTACGACCTGGACGAGACCGACTGGCAGTACTTCTTCCTTCGCTCACGGGCGAACTCGATCGAGGGCGGCACGACCGAGATCCTCAGGAACATCGTGGCCGAGCGTGTCCTCGGCCTGCCAAAGCTTCGCTAACTGGGGGACGTATCGAATGAACTTCGATCTCACCGACGAGCAGCGCATGCTTCAAGCGGCGGCGAAGGATTTTCTGGCCGCCCGCCTCAACTCGGAGAAGATCCGCGCACTCGCCGATTCGGACGACGCGTTCAGCGAGGACCTTTGGCGGGAGATGTCCGACCTCAACTGGCCCGGCTTGATGGTGTCGGAGGAAAGTGGCGGTCAGGAGCTGGGAACGGTCGAGCTCGCCGTATTGATGGAGCAGCTCGGCTATGCGCTGGTCCCGGGCCCGATCTTCTCCACGACGCTTTCCGGGCTCGCTCTCGAACAGGCCGGCACCGACAGTCTGCGCGAGCGCTATCTCGCGCCTGTGGCGTCGGGTCAGAAGCGCGGCACGATCGCGCTCTGGGACGCCGGCGCGGGTTGGACCCCGGAGGACATCAGGTTGGAGCCGGAGCGCTCGAACGGCGGGTACACACTGAACGGCGAGAAGGTGTTCGTGCTCGACGCCGCCACGGCGGACTTCTTCATCGTTGGAGCCACCGAAGGGCGGCGCTTCATCGTCGACCGCGACGCCGACGGCGTGGCGATCACGCCGACACCCACCCTCGACGGCACGCGCAAGCAGTACACGGTCAAGCTCGACGGCGTACAGGTGGACGAGGACGCGGCCTTCGGTGGTAAAGGCGCGCTCGACGCCGCCCGCGACCGAGCCTACATCGCCCTCGCGGCAGAGCTCACGGGGGTGGCTCAGCGCGCGATGGAGATGGCGGTCGCCTACGCGAAGGAGCGCAAGCAGTTCGGGCGGCCGATCGGCGCCTACCAGGCGGTCTCACACCAATGCGCGCAGATGCTGCTGGAGACCGAGGGTGCTCGCTCGCTCGTCTACTACGCGGCTTGGACAGCGGACAGCGAGCCCGAGACCGCACCGCTGGCCGCCTCCATGGCGAAGGCCTACGCATCCGACGCCGCCTGTCGCGTCACGCAGTCCGCGCTTCAGGTCCACGGCGGCATCGGCTTCACGTGGGAGCACGACCTCCACTTCTGGCTCAAGCGCGCCCGCTGCGGGGCCGTCTACCTCGGCGGCTCACGCTGGCACAGAGAGCGAGTCGCGCGGCTGGCGGTCGATGGTCTTGCGCCCGCGCTGGGGGCGGAGCCCCTCGCGGCCGCCACAGGCTAAGAGCTAAGCGACCCGCCCGCCCACGAACTGCGTGAAGCCGGCCACGCGCTGGCGCACGTCCACGAAGCCCCTGTGCTCGAGCTCCCGTACGACCTCGTCGCGGTCGAACATCTTCACGCCGCTCCCCTTTCCGGCCAGTGACTCGGCCGTCCGCAGCGGAGCCGAGCGCCCGCGGCAGGTCGTGAAGATGGCGATCCGGCCGCCCGGCGTCAGCACCGATGCCATGCGGTCGAGCGCTCTCGCCGGGTCGGCGAACAGGTGCAGCGCCGCGAAGCAGCAGACGGCGTCGAACGCGCGTGGCTTGAAGGGAAGCTCGACGGCGTCGCCGCGCACGAAGGCGATGTTGTCCACGTCCGCGTTGCGCGGGTCGGCCGTTGCACGCTCGAGCATCGGCCGCGATGCGTCGATTCCGATCACGAGCCCGGTGTCGCCGACGGCGCGCGCGAACTCGCGCGAGAAGTTGCCGGGCCCGCAGGCGACGTCGAGCACCCCGTCGCCCGGCGCCAGGCTCAGTAGCATCCGCGCGATCCGGTGCTCGTCGTCCATGCCAGGGCCAAGGACGCCCTTGAACAGTCGCCCGAACCCGGGCCGCCACCAGCGCTCGTATATCCGCGTTACGAGCCTGACTCCCATGAGGTTCTGAACCGGGCCCGTCGATCGCAGCTCGCCGCCGAGGACGTCGACGTAGCCATTCACCGAGCGCGCGCGCTTGCGCGCGTCGGGGCGGAGCAATGCGAGCACCCGCTCGGAGGCGACCTGGGTCACGCCGCTGGGCGGATCATTCGCGCGAGCGGCCGTCGCCCAGCTCGAGGCTGGGAAGGGGCTGCTCGTGCTCCTGCATGTGACCGGAGCCCTGCCCGCGCTCGGCCAGCCGCTCGAGCGACTCGATCGCCCGCTCACCCTCGCGCCGCGCGGGGTCGTCGGGCGGCAGGTCCTGGATCAGCCGCGCCAGACGCTGGCGAAGCTGGAGCGCGAAATGGGGGGTTGCGCCCCCGACGAGCTCGCGGATGTCGTCGACCGTCAGCCTGTGCCCAGGTCCGAGCCGGTCGGGCCGTTCTGTATTCCCGCTCACTGTGGTTGTCCCAGCCTGACGCGGACGATCTCGGCCAGCTCGTCGATCCTGCCCTGCACCTCCACGTTGATCGCGGACTCGTCCCCCAGAAGCCAGGCGTGATTGTAAACGCCGCGCACGGGATCGCTCTGGTACCCGGGCTGGATGTCGAGCAGGAAGCTCTCGAGCGCGGGCGGCAGCCGCTCCGCGCTGTCGGTGAGAAGCAGTGGGCCGTACTTACCGCTCGCCGCGAGCGGCGCTGCGGCCGCCGCGTCGAGTGGGCGCTCGGCGTTGGCGAACACCAGCCCATGGCCGGGATCGCGCAGGCCCCAGCCAAACGTGCCGTCCGAGAAGCGCGCGAACTGGACGGCGTTCTCGACGGGCGTTCGCCCGCCGATCCGGCGCACGCGCCCGAGCCTCCTCAGCCTGCGAACCACCGTGTCCGAGATCACGCTCTCGGGTCCGAGCACGTAGATCGCAGGCCGGTCGCGTCGCTCGAGCGCGCGGCGCGTGGCGGCGGGCAGCGAGGAACGCCCGGCGAACAGGACCGAGTCGCCGGACTTCGCGGCCCACGCGGCGGCGGGCATCGCGAACCGCGGATCGGTGGCGGAAGCGATCACGACCGCGCTCGAGCGACTTCCGGTCACCCGGAAGGCGAACGAATCGATCGCGGCCGCGAGCTCGACGCCGCCCTCGCCGCGGATCCGCTGCGCGCGCAGACCCTCCGGCGCGCCGGCGCCCCCGATCAGGAAGGCCTGCCTTCGGCCCGCGAGGGGCGCGCCCTTCGGCTTCATGCGCAAGAGCGTGTTCGCGGTGATCTCCGGGACGTCGCCGTCCTGAGTCAGGAGCACCGGCGCCCGCAGGGGGGGCGCCATCAGGACCGACGCGGCGATCGCCGCCTCCCAGTCGTCCTCGTCCACGAGCGTCACCGCCTGGGGCCGCTGGGCCTCACGGAAGCCGGGGTATACGGCGCTCGCTGCCGCGGCGGCGTCCTGGAGCGGTTCCTCTCCGGGGACGCGCGTCGTGTTCTTGGTTGCGAGCAGGGGAAATCCGAGCGGGTTCTGGTTTCCCTGCTCGTCCTTCACCTGCTCCTCGATCTGGCTGCCCTCGAGCCCGCCGCCGCAGGCCGACAGGGCCAGTGAGGCACAGAGGCAGAGGAGGCACAGGAGCGGGCAGCGGACCGTCACGCGGACGAGCACGATAACCGAGCATCCGGGTACAATCCTTATTGGTTGACTGGTCAGTCAATCGCCGGAGCCCGTCGCCACTCGGGCAGGCCCGGCCGAAGAACCGGGGGGCTTGACCCGATGGACTTTCGCCTCAGCGATCAAAGCCAGGAGTGGAAGGACTACTGCCGCAAGTTCGCGCGGGATGTGATCAGGCCCGTCGCCCCGCAGCACGATCGCGAGGAGAGCGTTCCCTGGGGGGTCATGAAGGAGGCCTACGGATGGGACCTCGCCGGGTTCGGCTGGCTCAAGCAGCTACAGAACGACCCCGAGGGCCTGAAGGGCGTCATCTACGCCGAGGAGCTTCATTGGGGCTGTGCGGGCATTGCGCTCGCCATCTCGGCCTCTTCGCTCTGCGCGGCCGGGATCGCCTCGTCGGGCACGCCCGAGCAGCTCGCGCGCTGGATCCCCGAGGTCGTCGGCAGCAAGGAGGAGCCGAAGATCGGCGCCTACGCGGTCACCGAGCCGCAGGCCGGCTCGGACGTCAAGTCGCTGCGCACGACAGCGAAGCGTGACGGCGACGATTGGATCATCAACGGCACCAAGACCTTCATCTCGAACGGCGGCATCGCCGACGTGACCGTCGTCGTCGCCACCGTGGACCCGGAGCTCGGTCACCGCGGCCAGGCGTCCTTCATCGTCACCAAGGACAACCCGGGCCTCAAGCTCGGCAAGAAAGAGTCGAAGCTCGGCATCCGAGCCTCCCAGACCGCGGAGATCGTGCTCGAGGACTGCCGCATCCCCGGTGACCTACTGCTCGGCGGCGAGGAGAAGCTGCAGCGAAAGCTGGAGCGCGCGCGCTCCGGGAAGCGCTCCGGCGCTTCGGGCGCGCTTGCCACGTTCGAGATCACCCGCCCGACGGTTGGCGCCTCGGCACTCGGGATCGCGCAGGCCGCTTACGAGTGGACCCTCGAGTACCTCGCGGGTCGCAGCGAGAACGGCATCCCGTTGCTCGAGCAGCAGCGCATCCAGCAGGTGGTCGCCGACGTGGCCACCGAGATCGAAGCCGCGCGCATGCTCGTTTGGCGGGCGGCCTGGATGGGGCGCAACGGCGTTCCGATGACGGGCGGCCAGGGATCGATGTCGAAGCTGAAGGGCGGCGACGTGGCGATGTGGGCCACCACGACGCTGATGGATCTCGTCGGCCCGCAGTCGCAGTCCACCGACTGCCCGCTCGAGAAGTGGTTCCGCGACGCCAAGATCTACCAGATCTTCGAGGGCACGGCCCAGATCCAGCGGCTCGTCATCGCGCGCATGCAGGCGGCCGAGTACGCGGAGCGACTCGACTTCGCGCACCAGATCGCGGTGAGCAACGGCAAGGTGTACGCGCAGGCGCCCGGCAACGCTCCTTCCGAGCAGCCGGCCGAGCGCGAAGCCGTCCCCGCGGCGTAGCCGCCGCACTCGTCACGGCGTAACCGGGTCCAGCCGGTCCAGCGCTTCCCTCGGCTAGCCTGAGGGGCAGATGGGGCACCACCACGCCCACCATCCGCTCGAGGCGCGCCGGGCGCGCAACCGCGCCAGGATGTGGTGGGCGCTCGCGATCAATGCCGCGATGCTGGTCGCGACCCTGATTGGAGGGTTGATGACCGACTCGCTCGCGCTCCTCGCCGAGTCCGGTCACCTGCTCTCAGACGTCGGCGCGATCTCCCTCGGGTTGCTGGCCGCCCGGCTGGCCGCGGTGGCGCCGACCCCGGAGCGCACGTTCGGGCTTCAGCGCACCGAGGTACTGGGCGCGCTGGTGAACGGAGTCGCTCTCGTCGTCGTGTCGGCGCTGATCGTCGTCGGAGCGGTCGGGCGGCTCTCCGATCCCGCCGACGTCGCGGGCGGGGGCGTGCTCGCCCTCGGTGTCGCCGGGCTCGCCGGCAACGCGCTCGCGGCCTGGGTGCTCGCCACGGGCGAGCGAAACGACATCAACCTGGAGGCTGTCCTTCGCCACACCGCCGCCGACGCCCTGAGCTCGCTCGGGGTGATCGTCGCGGGCGCGGTTGTGCTCGCCACCGGCTGGAACGCCGTCGACCCGCTCGTGAGCATCCTGATCGCGGCGTTGATCGCAGCCGGCTCCTGGCGGCTGCTGAAGGAGCCCTTCGAGGTGCTGATGGAGTCGGCGCCGGCGGGCATCGACGTCAGCGAGGTCGGCAGGGCGATGGCCGCGGTCACGGACGTGATCGAGGTGCACGACCTTCACATATGGACGGTCACCTCGGGCTTCCCGGCGCTCTCGGCACACCTGGTCGTGCGCGGCGGCTGCGACCGCGACATCGTGCGCATGCGAGTGGAGGAGATGCTGCGCAGGCGCTTCCGAATCCGCCACACGACCCTTCAAGTCGTCGAGTCGACCCCGGCGGCGGGCCTGATCGCGGTAGAGGACCTGGGAACTAGATAATCACCGGGACCGTGCCGCCGTCGACGCTCCAGGCGGCGCCCGAGACGTACGAGACGCGCTCGGAGCAGAGGAAGACGATCGCGGCCGCGATCTCCGGCACCTCCGCCAAACGCCCTATCGGCCGCCCCGCGCCCGCCTTCTCGAGCGCCTGATCCCGGCCCGCAAGCCCGGACAGGCTCGCCGACTGGTCCGCGAGCCCACCTTCGCTCATCCACAGCTCCGACTTCGTCGGCCCGGGGCAGAGCGCGTTCACCAGCACGCCCTGCTCGGCGTAGCGGTCCGCATACAGGCGCGATAGCGAGAGCTGCGCGGCCTTCGCGACCGAGTACTCGGGCATGTTGCGCGACGGGCGCTTGCCGGCGGTGCTCGAGACGTTCACGACACGACCCCAGCCGCGCTCGCTCATGCCGGGAAGCAGTGTGCGCATGAGGCGGTGGCACGCCATCACGTTCACGTCCCAGGCGGCCTGCCAGTCCTCGTCGGGCACGTCGTCCAGGTCGCGCCAGCGCGCGCTGCCGGCATTGTTGACCAGCACGTCCACGCGCCCGAAGCGCTCCGCTGCCTCGGCGGCGATGCGTTCCGCGGCGCTCGAGTCGGTCACGTCGCAGGCGAAGCCGGCTGCGCGACCGTTCACTGCCGCGCCGGCGCGGCCACAGGCGGCGGCGGCCTCCTGCACCGCATCTTGCGAGCGCGCCACGAGCAGCACCTGGGCGCCCTCGGCGCACAGCATTCGCCCGGTCTCGCGGCCGATGCCCCGGCTCCCGCCGGTCACCACGCACGCCTTGCCGCCGAGGCCGAGCTCCACGCTGACAGTCTAGGAAGCGCCTCGCAGCGACGTCGAAAGGGCACCGGTGATAGGGTTTCGCCGCTTTTTGCGGGCTTTTTCCGCAGCCACTCGAACTTCGGAGGTCGGTGAGCCAAAGCAAACGCTGAGTCTTTCGCGCCGAGCCCCACGGCTACCGGCGCGGGAGAGCGGGGGACCCAAGCCGCCAGGGTTTACGGGCGTCCCGGATGGACGGCCCTTGGGGCGAATCGCCGACGGCATGGCGGCCGGAGGCGTAGCGCGACTCTTTCTGCGCGAGCCCGACAGCTAACCCCGTAAGCGCAGGAAAGAGAAGTGTCCAACCAGAGACAACACTCCATCGTGGGCGTCCGCGCACGCCGCACACGCCTGCTGGTCGCGCTCGTGGCGGCGGCGGTTACCTGCGTCCCGGCCGCGCTGCTTGCGCCGGCCTCGCATGGCGAGTCGCTCAGCTCCATCCAGAGCCGGCTCAGCTCAGCGCGGGGCAAGGTCGAGCACCTGCGCGGGCGCGAGCGAGTGCTGACGACCGACATTGCCGCGTTGTCGGGCAGGATCCGCACGTTACGGCGCGAGATCGGATCGCTGCGACGCCGCGAGCGCCGGGTCGCGTACACGCTCGAGGCAAAGCGCGCGCAGCTTGCGCGCATGCAGGCTCGCTACAAGCTCGAGCACGAACGCTACGTGCGGCTGCGGCGCAAGCTGCGGCGCGCGCAGGTCGTCCTCGCGGAGCGCTTGATCGCGATCTACAAGTCGGATCAGCCCGACTTCGTCTCGGTCGTCCTGGAAGCGGATGGCTTCAGCGACATGCTCGTGCGCGCTGACTACCTCAGCCGTATCGGCGAGCAGGACTCCTCGATCGTGGAGCGGGTGCGCGAGCTGAAGCGGGCTTCCGCCGAGACGCGCGCGCTGCTGATGGAGCTGAGGGACAAGGCGCAGGAGGCGGTCGACGTGATCGAGGCCCAGCAGCGAGCCCTGGCGGAGATGCGCGCGGGGATCACGGCGCGCGAGAGCGACCTGGCTGCAGCGCGCTCCAGCAAGCACGGCACGCTGGTGGAGACGCGCGAGGATCGCAAGCATCTCGAGGAGCACATCCGCGGGCTCGAAGCGGCTTCTGCACAGGTCACCAACCAGCTCACCGGTGGAGGTCCCGCAACCGCGGGTCCCATCCGCCAGGGAAGCGGTGGCTACATCTGGCCGGTCAACGGCCCGGTCACGTCGGGCTACGGCATGCGCTGGGGCCGCCTGCACGCGGGCGTCGACATCTCGGCGCCGGCCGGGACCGCGATCCGAGCGGCCGCCGCCGGCCGGGTGGCGATCGCCGGCTGGATGGGCGGCTATGGCCAGTACACGTGCATTCAGCACGGGGGCGGGGCGGCGACGTGCTACGCGCACCAGTCCTCGATGTCCGTCGGAGTGGGGGCGAACGTCTCGCAGGGCCAGGTGATCGGGGCTGTGGGCTGCACCGGCCGCTGCTTCGGCGACCACCTACATTTCGAGGTGCGGATCAACGGATCGCCCGTCGACCCGATGGGCTACCTGTAGTCGCTCGCCCTCGCCTGCCTCGCCAGCATCTCATTAGAGCTCTAAGCTGAGCCGCCGTGCAGCCTGAGATCGATCTCGGTCCGCTCACCCTCCAGACCTTCGGGATCATGTTCGCGCTCGCCTTCGTCGCAGCGGGTGCGCTGATCGGCAAGCGCCTGCAGGAGCTCGGCAAACCCGTCGACTGGGCCTACGAAATCGCCTTCGTCGCCCTGGTGGGCGGCTTCGTCGGCGCTCGCGTCTACTACATGGCGCAGAACTGGGATACGGTCAGCGACGACCTCTTCGGCAACCTGGTGTCGGGCGAGGGACTCGTGTGGTACGGCGGTGCGCTGGGCGGGGCGGCGGCCGTCTTCGCCTGGGCGTGGTACCGGAACTTCCTGGGACTCGCCCTGCTCGACCTCTGCGCGCCCGCGCTCGCGCTCGGGTACGCGATCGGGAGGATCGGCTGCCAGCTCTCGGGCGACGGCGACTATGGCATCGAGTCAGGCCTGCCGTGGGCGATGTCGTATCCCGACGGCACGGTCCCGACGAACGACGAGGTCCATCCGACGCCGGTCTACGAGACGCTCGCGATGGGGCTCGTCGCCTGGTTGCTCTGGCAGTGGCGCGACCGCATGCCGCGACCCGGCATGCTCTTCGCCCTCTACCTCGTGCTCTCCGGCGCCGAGCGCTTCCTGGTCGAGTTCGTGCGGCGAAACGACGAGGTGATCGCGGGGCTCACCACTCCCCAGCTGGAGAGCCTTGGGCTGATGGTGGCGGGCGGCGTGTGGCTGGCGCTCGCAGGCCGCCGGCGGGAGTTGCCGGCCTGAGAACCTGAGCGCTCGCCGCCCCGTCTAGACTGCCCGGTCGTGGACTGGCGGCTCGAACTCGTGCAGGTACCCGTCTCGGACGTGGACCGTGCGAAAGCCTTCTACACGGAGAAGGCCGGCTTCAATGCGGACATCGACGTCACCGTTGGCGATGGGATCCGCTTCGTTCAGCTCACGCCCCCCGCGTCACCCGCATCGATCGCCATCGGGACCGGGCTCGGCGAAATGCGGCCCGGATCCGTCCAGGGCCTGCAGCTGGTGGTCTCGGACATAAACGCCGCGCGAGCGGAGCTCGTCGAGCGCGGGGTAGACGTGAGTGAGGTCCAAGTGTTCGACTGGGGATCGTTCGTCTACTTCAGCGATCCCGACGGCAACGGCTGGGCCGTCCAGCAGCTGCCCGCACGCGACTAGTCAAGCTTCCGGCGTCGGGCCGTGGCGGGCCATCGCACGGTCGTAGTTGAGCCGCAGCAGCTCGATCACGTCACGGACGTCGGCGGCTACATCACCCGGGCGAGCCACCTGACCGTCTCGCCCTGGATCTCGGGATCGTGCTGGAGCGAGCGGTGGTGGCCGCCTTCGAGCAGCAACAGGCGCTTGGGCTCTTCGGCAAGCTCGTAGAGCTCCTCGGAGATCCAGTAGGGCACGACCTCGTCCCCCTTCGCGTGCGCGAGCAGCAACGGCTTCACGCCGAGCGCCCGCGCCGCCTCGCGCACGTCGTGGCTTTCGAGCCAGTCGGTGAGACCGGCGGCGTCCACGCGCATCGACTCGAGGGCGCTGCCGGGGCGCGGAGCGCCGCCGCGAGCGACGCGCCGCATGTCCTCGAGCATCATCTCCTCGGAGGCGGGACAGACCGCCGCCACGGCCGCGAGCCCGTCGATCTCGGCAGCGGCGTGGAGGGCCAGCAGCCCGCCCATGCTCGACCCGCGGGCTGCGATGCGACGCTCGTCGACCTCCGGGTGCTCGGCGAGCATCTCGACGAGCCGCCCCACGTCAGCGATAGCTCCGGGACCGAGCGCTCCCTCGCTCTGACCGTGACCGCGGTTGTCGAACGCCAGCGCCACGAAGCCGTGGCTTGCCGCGACGCGCGCGAAGTCGGCGTGGTTCTCCTTCTGCGACCCGGCACCATGGAAGACGACGATCGCGGGCGCCGGCCCGTCGCCGAGCGGCAGGTAGAGGTTGTACGCGAGGCCGTCGAGCCGGCCTGTCTCGCTCGGGGGCTGGGTGGGGGCGTACTCCATAATGTGCGGGCATTATGGCCGCGACCGCCCTCAGCCACGTGTATCCGCTCGGCACGCGCGTGAACGAGCGCGGGCATCTCGAGGTGGGCGGCTGCGACGTCGTCGAGCTCGCGGAGCGCTTCGGCACGCCCGCATACATCTATGCCGAGGACGACATACGCGCCCGAGCCCGGGCGTACCTGGAGGCCTTCTCCTCGCGCACGGACGACTTCGAGGTCATCTACGCCTCGAAGGCGCTGTCGATCACGGCCGTGCTCCGGCTCATGAAGGAGGAGGGGCTGTCGGTGGACGTCGCATCCGGCGGCGAGCTCCATCTGGCGCTTCGGGCCGGGACGGACCCAGAGCGCATCTTCATGCACGGCAACAACAAGACCGAGGCAGAGCTGCGGATGGCGTTCGACGCCGAAGTCGGCCATCTCGTGCTGGACTCGTTCACGGAGGTCGAGCTCGCGGATCGCCTGCTCGAGGGCGAGCCCGCCGGGCGGCGCCAGGACGTCTTGATCAGGGTTACGCCGGGCATCAAGCCCTCGACCCACAGCTACGTGCAGACCGGTCAGCTCGACTCCAAGTTCGGCTTCGGGCTCGCCGACGGCCTCGCCGCGGAGGCGGTGCGTCGAGTGCGCGCGAGCAAGCGTCTGCACCTGGTGGGCATCCACGCCCACATCGGCTCACAGATCTTCGAGCTCGATCCCTATGTGAAGACGATCCAGATGCTCGCCGACTTCATTGACTTCGAATGCCGGCTGCTGAACGTGGGCGGTGGGCTTGGGATCGCGTACACGTCCGAGGACGAGCCTTCGCCGATCGAGGACTACGTGGATGTGAAGGTGCGCGGAGTGCAGCGCGCCTTCGATCCTGTGCCGCGCGTGCTGATCGAGCCGGGCCGCTCGCTGGTGGGCAACGCGGGTGTCACCGCCTACAGGATCGGGACGATCAAGGAGATTCCCACCGTACGCACATATGTCGCCGTCGATGGCGGCATGTCCGACAACCTGCGCCCGATGCTCTACGGCGCGCGCTACGAGGCCACGATCGCCGACCGCCCCGATGCCGCGTCGACCCAGGTCTGTACGGTGGCCGGCATGCACTGCGAGTCGGGAGACCTGCTCATCCGCGACGTCGCGCTTCCGGACCCGCGCGTCGGCGACGTGCTCGTCACGCCCGCGACCGGCGCGTACGGATACTCGATGGCGAACAACTACAACGGGGTGCTGAGGCCGCCGGTGATCTTCTGCCGCGACGGCGAGGCCCGCGTCGTCGTCCGCCGCGAGACCTACGAGGATTTCACCGCCAGGGATGCCTGAGCCGTTCCGCGTCGGGCTGCTCGGGCGCGGTACGGTCGGTTCGGCATTCGCTCGGCTGCTTGCCGAGCGCGCGGACGCGATCGCAGCCGCGAGCGGGCGCAAGCCCGAGCTTTGCGGAGTGCTCACGCGCTCGCAGGGGACCTACGACGACATCCTGCGCCAGGCCGATGCGATCGTGGAGTTGATCGGCGGCATCGAGCCCGCGCGCGAGTACGTGCTGCGCGCGCTCGGAACGGGCAAGCCGGTCGTGACCGCCAACAAGCAGCTCCTCAGCCAGCATGGCGACGAGCTCTTCGCCGCGGCGCGCAAGTCCGGCACACAGCTTCGCTACGAGGCGGCGGTCGCGGGCGTCGTGCCCGTCATCCGCGTGATGCGCGAATCGTTCGCCGGCGCGTACATCGAGAAGGTGCACGGGATCGTGAACGGCACGACGAACTACATCCTCTCCGAGATGGCTCGTACGGGCGCGAGCTACGCCGACGCGCTGTCACGCGCACAGAAGCTCGGGTACGCC
Organism: uncultured Solirubrobacterales bacterium; assembly: GCA_963774075.1. Taxonomy (GTDB): domain Bacteria; phylum Actinomycetota; class Thermoleophilia; order Solirubrobacterales; family JBBDJG01; genus JBBQNR01. Next base: position 351,848 of record CAVZDP010000001.1, read on the forward strand.
GAGGCCGACCCCAGCGAGGACGTCACCGGCAAGGACGCCGCAGCGAAGATGGCGATCCTCGCGCGGCTCGCATTCCACACCTCCGTGCATCTGGATCAGGTTCCCTACGAGGGGGTCGAGGAGGTAACGGCGGACGACATCGACTACGCGAAGGAGCTCGGGCTGGTGTTGAAGCTGCTGGGCGTCGCGGAGCGCCTCGAAGACGGGATCAGCGTGCGCGTGTTTCCCTGCTTCCTCTATCGGGGTCATCCCCTCGCATCGGTCGTCGGACCGTTCAATGCCGTCACGCTCGAGTCGCCGGCGATCACGGAGATCACCCTCTCCGGCCCCGGGGCAGGCGGGCTCGTGACCGCGTCCGCGGTGCTCGGCGACGTGGTGTCGGTAATGAGCTCGAGCGGCATGCAGCTCGAGCCGATCGAGAACCTGCGGATGGTGCCCGGCGAGGAGGTCGAGTCCGCCTTCTACATGCACCTCGAGGTCGCCGATCGCCCCGGCGTGCTGGCCGAGGTTGCCAGGGTGCTCGGCGAGAATGGGGTCAGCGTGAAGAGCGTCGTGCAGAAGGGGCTGGGGGAGAACGCCCGCCTCGTGATGGTGATGCACTCCGTTCCGGAGGGGCGCTTCATCCGCGCGGTTGAGCTGATCTCCACGCTCGAGCTCCTGCGCGCTCCGCCCCGCGCGATACGGGTGATAGAGGAGGAGTTCGTCTCGTGAGGGGAGAGGGGCGTGCCGGAATCGCCACCACCGGCGAGGGGCGCCGCCCCCTGATCGAGCGCTACCGCGAGCGGCTGTCGCTCGCACCGGACGCCCCGATCGTGTCGCTGCTCGAGGGCTCGACCCCGCTCGTGAGCGCGCCGCGACTCTCCGAGCGTGTGGGCGTAGAGACGTATCTGAAGTTCGAGGGCATGAACCCGACCGGCAGCTTCAAGGACAGGGGCATGACGGTCGCGGTCTCGCAGGCGAAGGCCGAGGGGGCGCAGGCAATCATCTGCGCGTCCACCGGCAACACGGCGGCGAGCGCCGCCGCCTACGCCGCTCGCGCCGGCATGCGCGGAGCAGTGATCGTGCCGGAGGGAAAGATCGCCCGCGGCAAGCTCGCGCAGGCCTTGATGCACGGCGCCCGCGTGATTGCGCTGCGCGGCAACTTCGACCAGGCGCTCGAACTGGTGAAGAAGATCGTCGAACAGCACCCGGTCGAGCTGGTGAACTCGATAAACCCATACCGTATCGAGGGCCAGAAGACAGCCGCCTTCGAGGTCTGCGAGGAGTTGGGCTCGGCGCCCGACACCCTGTCGATCCCCGTCGGAAATGCCGGCAACGTCACCGCGTGGTGGAAGGGCTTCGTCGAGTTTGAGTGCGGGCATCCGCGCCTGCTCGGCTTCCAGGCCGAGGGTGCGGCGCCGATAGTGCACGGCCACGTCGTCGAGAAACCGGAGACGGTCGCGTCGGCCATCCGGATCGGCAACCCCGCTCGCTGGGCGGAGGCGGTCGAGGCGCTCGAGCAGTCCGGCGGGCGAATCGCCGCCGTGAGCGACGATCAGATCCTCGAGGCTCAGCGCTGGCTCGCCGCCAACGAGGGAGTCTTCTGCGAGCCCGCGTCGGCGGCTTCGATTGCCGGCGTGCTCGAACACGGAGCGCCGGATGGCAGGCTCGTGTGCGTGGTCACCGGCCACGGTCTCAAGGACCCAGACGTCGCGATCGAGCACGCGCCGGACGTCGTGCCCTGCGACGTCGACTTGGCTCAGGTCGAGCGCGCCGTGCTCGGCGATCTCGGCGGCTGATGGGCCGGCGCCGCAAGGTCCGGGTGCCCGCGTCGTCGGCGAATCTCGGGCCGGGGTTCGACGTGCTTGCCGCAGCCGTGTCGCTCTACCTCGAGCTCGAGGTGGAGGAGACCGGGGCGTTCACTGTCGACAGTGGCGACCCGCGGCTTCCCGACGACGAGCGGAACCTCTGCGTGCGCGCGTTCTCGGACCTGCACCCGCCTGACGGCCTCCGCTTCGAAGTGCGGTCCGAGATCCCGCTCACGGCGGGGCTCGGCTCGAGCGCCGCGGTGATCGTCGCTGCGCTGCTTGCAGCGGACCACATGTACGAGCTCGCGCTGCCCCGCGAGGACGTGCTCGAGCGCGCCGCGAGGATCGAGGGTCACCCCGACAACGTCGCGGCATCGCTCTACGGCGGCTTCGTCGTCTGCGCGGACGGGCCGCCGAGCGTGATCGAGCCGCCGTCCGGGCTCGAGGCCGTGGCCGTCGTGCCCGGCGAGCCGGTATCGACGGCCGCCGCCCGGCAGGCACTGCCCGCAAAGATCCCACTCGAGGATGCGACCTTCAACGTCTCGCGGGCATCGCTCCTGGCGCTCGGCCTGGCGCGCCAGGACCTGGCCCTGATCGCCCGGGGCCTCGACGACCGCATCCACCAGCCGCGGCGCGAGAGTCTCTACCCGCGCTCGATGGACCTGCTTCGAAAGGCGGGCGACCTGGGAGCCCTCGGCGCCACGATCTCCGGCGCCGGCCCGACCGTCCTCTTCTGGTCGTGGTGGGAAGACACCGGCGGCCTCGTGGAGCGCCTGCGGAAGGAAGTCGACGGCTGGGCCGAGGTGACGCGGCTCAACTTCGTCGCCCACGGCGCGGACGTGACTGCGCTGTAGGCGGCGATTGATCGACAGACGATTACGTGGGCAAGCCGTCGTATTTCGCTGCTGAGTTCTGCGCGCTGCCGAGTTCACGCGAGAGGAGAAGCGCCGGCGAATCTCGCCATCCGGCAAGATTCCGAGTCGTAAATGAAGCCCGGACATGAGGATAAGCGGCTCGAGCCACTCCTTGCGGAGCAGCTCGCGTACTACCGTGCGGTCGCCGGCGAGTACGAGGATCATGCGCTCGACGCACCCGGCGAGGACGAACTTTTCGCCGCCCTCGATTCTTTCCGGCCCACCGGTTGTGTGCTCGAGCTTGCCTGTGGATCCGGGCTTTGGACGGCCCAGTTGCTCCGTTACGCGGAAACGGTCACTGCCCTGGATGCGGCTCCAGAGATGCTCGCCGCAGCCTCGGCTCGGGTCGGAGATGAGCGCGTGCGCTTCGTCGAAGCAGATGTCTTTAGCTGGCGGCCGGATCGGCGCTACCACGTCGTTTTCTTCGCATTCTGGCTCTCGCATGTGCCTCTCGAGCTCTTTGAGTCTTTCTGGTCTTTGATAGACGATTGCCTGCTGCCAGATGGGCGCGTCTTCTTCGTCGACGATGGCCACCGAGAGCCGAACGAGCTGATCGAAGGCGAATCGTCCTCGACCATTCGCCGCCGCCTCAACGACGGCACCGCCTACCGCGCCGTCAAGGTTCCCCACCGACCCTCAGATCTGGAGGAGCGGCTTGCGCGGCTGGGCTGGCGGGTCACCGTTAGCTCAACCTCAGGTCCTTTCTTCTGGGGAGCAGGCAGCCGCTCTTAGCCCGTCAGCCCAATGGACTCCGGCGAGAGGATGGTTCGGGCAAACAGCGTCGACCTCTGCGTCGACACCTTCGGTGATCGCGCCGATCCTCCGATTCTCCTCATCATGGGAGCTGCCGCATCGATGCTCTCGTGGGAAGACGAGTTCTGCGAGCGCCTCGCTGCCGGAACTCGTTTCGTAATTCGTTACGACCATCGCGACACAGGCCGCTCGGTCAGCTATGAGGCCGGTGCTCCTCCATACACGCTGCGCGATCTGGCGGATGACGCGGTTGGCCTGCTCGACGGCTTCCGCCTCACCGAAGCACACCTTGTGGGCATGTCGATGGGCGGGGCGATCGCTCAAATCGTTGCGCTCGACCATCCCAATCGAGTTGCATCCCTGATCTTGATTTCGACGAGTCCCGCCGCTCTCGGTCCCGAGGATTCCGACCTTCCGGGGATATCAGAGGAAGCCTCCGCCCGATTCAATGACGCCGAGGAACCCGACTGGTCCGATCGCTCGGCGGCGATTGACTACATCCGTCGGGATCGAACGCGCCTGCGCGGGTCGTTCGCCGCACTTCGACGAAGAGGCGATGCGTGCCATCGCGAGGCGCGTCGTTGACCGTACGGTCAACATCGAGTCGAGCATGACAGAACCACTTCGTGATGGACCCGGGTGATCGTTGGAGGGGACGGCTGGCCGAACTCCACAACACCCCGACGCTCGTGGTGCACGGTACCGAGGACCCCGTCCTCCCCTACGGCAACGCCCTCGCACTGGTGAAGGAGATCCCTGGGGCTCGCCTTTTGACCCTGGACCGAACGGGTCACGAGTTGCCCCGAGCCGTCTGGAATGTTCGTTCCAGCCATCTTGCAGCACACAGCTGGCGGCTAGCGTGTCTCGGCAATGCGACCACTGGCCGCTGCCGCAATGCGCGATTTTGGGAAGCCCAATGCCCACCTGCGGAGGGCCTCGAGCTCGTCCAAGGCATCACTCGGCGCGATCCGGAGAGTGGTCCTTTGCACATGGAAGGCGGTGGTTCCCGCGGGGAGAGATACTGCGCGGGCAATGTCTGAGGAGAACATCGAGCGGTTCAAGGAGTACATCGAGCGGTTCAACGGCGGTGACGTCGAGGGCGCGCTTCGCTACGCGCACCCGGAGATCCGGTTTGAGCATCGGCTCGTGGAACTCCGGGCAAGGTGACCGGAATCGACGCGTCCGGGATTGGTTTGTGGACGCCATGAATCTCTTCGACCGCTGGACGGTCCACTGTGACGACTTCCGTGATCTGGGCGATCGGGTGCTGGGGCTCGGCATTGTCCGAGCCCTCGGGAAGGAGAGCGGCGTTGAGGTGGAAATGCCGTTTACGGTCCTGGCCAAGTTCAAGGATGGCCTCGTGACCGATTTCACCGACTACGGCGATAGAGAGAAAGCCCTTGAAGCCGCCGGGTGTCGGAATAGCGCTTTGGAGGAGCAGCAGAAGCAATCGGTGCCCACGCGACCACTACTGAAATGCGCGAAAGCCGACCAGTCATTCAGGAAAATCAGCTGGAGCACGCCATGGGCCTACGTAGCGGCGACGGACCGGCGCACGATCAGGCCGTTGCGGATCGTCGCCGTTTGGGCCATGCGCAGGTCGCCCTCGACGCCGCTCGCTCGGCCTCGCCCACGTATGCGGACCTCCTGCACGACCAGCCCGTCCCCCTCGTCGCGGATCTCCAGCGGCTCGGCGTTGAAAGACTCCCAGGCCTCGACCAGTGCGTCCTGGAACCAGCGCCGCACGCCCTCATGGCCGTGGTAGGCGGGCGGCAGATCCGGAAAGACAACGCCCCCCTCCTCCCACACGACCTCTGGGTCCGTCAGAGCGACGAGGCCCTCGACGTCGCCGCGGTTGACGGCTTCGTAGGCGCGCGTGACAAGGTCGACGTCGGCCTGCGACATGGCGGCTGCAATCTAGAGGACCCACACACGAGCGGCGGCGCTCGTTGGAAGCGGAGGAGCCCTAATTCCGATGCTCGCGCGGCCCCGTCGCGCGACGAGCGGGAGTGCCGCTTTTCGTCTTTATGAGGAAGGGCTACTCCGACAGCCCTGTGGCATGGAGAGCCTCGTCGCGGTCGCGGAAGACGCGTCGCCTCGTGCACAGGCCGTTCGCGAACCAGAGAACCGTCCATGCGTCCTGCTCCGTCACCGCGCCGCTGGCCTTGCCGCGCCCCGTCAAGAAAAGCCTCGCCAAGACGCGACCATCACTCGTCTCGGCGAGTTCGTCGGCTCTGACACGGATGCTCGCCCAGGGTTCCAGTACCTTTTCGACCCACTCTCGGAGCTCGGATCGCCCTTGGTAGATCCGACAGGCTCGGTCCAGAACATCGAGTCCTCCCATTCGACCTCCGGGCTAGCGAGCGCGAGGACGCCTTCCACGTCGCGTCGGTTGAAAGCGTCGATCTGTTGCAGGGCGATCTGGACGTTCTCTGGCGACATCGCCCACGCAGTATCTCCGGAATGCTCGCTTCCAATGCCAAGCGGTACTTCTGCTTCGCGCGAGTTGCAGCAGCGCAGCGTTCGTGGGTCACTCCCAGCCCGCTTGCCGTCGGATATCGTAGCCTTCGCCAGCAGAGGCGACAAACAACGGGAGGTCGGCCAGTACGCAGTTGTTCGGAGCTATTCGGGACAGGGTGCCTCAGAGCTGTTCGATCTCATCGAGCAATCGGAGGAGGAGATACGGGAGCTGATCACCGGAGTGCCTGGCTTCGTCACCTATGCGGCATTTCGCAGCGGAAACAGCGGAACGACTGTGACGGTCTGCCAGGACAAGGCCGGCACGGACGAATCGTCCAACCGCGCCGCCACGTGGATCAAGGAGAACGCCAGCGGGACGTCGGTCAGCCCGCCCGAGATCACGGAGGGAAGCACGGTTCTCCAGTTCTGAAGACGGCGACCTTGTTTCACATGGCCTCAGAAGAGGTGACGAGACTCGTCGTCTACTTCGATCGCGCGCAAGGGCTCGCCGATCTCGGTTTCACCCCGGCGGCCGAGTTGCCACGCCGCTAGTCAGACTTCCGCTTCGCGCGAAAAGCGAAAGCCGGTTCACGAGCTCAGGACCTGTTCAGGGCCTGAGATCCACCCGAATCGGCCCAAACAATGAATGCGTGGGCAAGGCGTCATATTTTGCCGCTAGACCCTCGCGCGGCCGAGTCACGCGAAAGGAGAAGTCGTGTCGGCTTGTCCCTTGTTCAGCAGGTGCGGATAATGGGCGGGCGAGGAAGGGTTGTTCGGGAATCCTTCGACCCATTCGTGTTCCTTCTGAACGGCCTACTCCTGTGATCGGATGATTTCCGTGATCTTTGGACCGAATGCCTTGTTCACGAGCGCGTCAGCTTCCTTGTTCCAGTTCCGGGGGACCCATGAGACCTGCGTGCCTTTGAAGTTTCTGAGCGCCTCCTCTGCTTCATCGCGGAGCTTTGCGAGATTGTCCCCCGCGTTCCAAAGCCTGTTCATCTGATTCACGAGGTTCCTAGAATCACTAAAGACGGCCAAGTAATTGACGTCGCGCTCGCGAGCGAGTTCGAGCCCGCGCAGCAGCGCTCGGTACTCAGCCGTTGTTGGACTTTCGACAGGACCTATGCGCTCGGACAGTTCGGCACCCGGGATGGCGGTGCCATTCGGTTCTTTGAGCAGGGCCCCGATCGCACCCTCGCTCATCTCGCCGGCAGCACTCGGTTTATTGCCCCCGTCAATGTGGAGCAAGTAGAGGCCTTCTTTTCCTGCTTAGTCTCGTCGCTCATGAGGAGCTCCTTGGTCTCGACCGATGTCGCTTCGACGATGTGGACCGTGCACTCTATGGTCGGGGTCCGTCAGACATGTGAGAGCCCTCCGGGTCCGAGCAAGATGCTCACGCCGGCTCCTGAACCGCGCTGTCGCTCTGCGCGAATTGCAGCAATTCGCGCGCACCTGTAGCCATGTCATCCTTCGGTCTCCCATGGAGCAACCCGATACCGAATACGCGCGCCTCGGCGAGGTCAGCCTCGCCTACCAGGTAGTCGGGCAGGGTCCAATCGACATCGTCTTCGTCCCGCCCTTCACCTCCCACTGCGAGCTGATCTGGGAGATCCCCGAGGCGGCACGGATGTTGCGGCGGCTCGCGTCGTTTTCACGTCTGATCCTGTTCGACAAGCAGGGCACCGGCCTCTCTGACCCGGTGCCGCGGCCCCCGACCCATCAGGAGCGCGCACGCGAGGTCGAGGCCGTGATGGATGCGGTTGGCTCCCAGCAAGCAGCACTCTTCGGTGCTTCGGAGGGCGGCTCGGTGGCAATCGAGTTCGCAACGAGGCATCCCGAGCGAACAAGCGCCCTGGTCCTCTACGGAACGTACGCGCGGCTGACTCCCGCCGAGGACTACTTCCTTGAGCTGGCACCACGGATGGATAAGTGGTATGCGGACTTCGCCGAGGATCTCGAATATTGGGGCAAGGGCAGGCTGAGCGCCCGCTTCACCCCGAGCATCGCAGGCGACGAAGCAGCCTTGCACCTGTATGGGATTGCGGAGCGCGCGATGGCGAGCCCGGCCATGGCGAAGGCCACCTTCGCGGCGCTCAAGGAGACCGACGTCAGAGCCCTGCTGCCGAAGGTCAACGCCCCTACGCTAGTTCTCCACCGGCGCGAGGAGTTGCACCCAATCGAGTTCGCGCGCTACATGGCAGAGCAGATTCCCGGCTCCCAGCTGGTCGAGCTGGAGGGGCGAGACTATCCGCCGTGGATGGGGGACTCCGACGCAGTGCTCGGGGAGATCGAGGAATTTCTCACCGGGACGCGTGCCGGGCACGAGCCAGACCGCATCATCGCGACTGTGCTGTTCACCGACATCGTCGGCTCGACCGAGCGCGCCTCACTGCTTGGAGACGAAGCGTGGCGGCGGCTACTCGAGCGCCACGACTCTGTCGCCGGTAAGCAAGTCGCGCGTTTTGGAGGCCGCGTGGTCAAGTCGACCGGCGATGGCCTGCTGGCGACCTTCGCGGATCCCGCCGCCGCGATCCGGGCCGCGAAGGCCGTTGGGGACGCGGCTGGCGAGTTGGACCTCGAGATGACCGCGGGCGTGCACACCGGTCAGTGTGAAGTAATCGGCGCGGACGTCGGGGGGATCGCCGTCCATATCGGCGCTAGAGTCGCCGCGCTGGCCGAACCCGGCGAGGTGCTCGTCTCGAGCACGGTTCGCGACTTGCTGGTCGGCTCCGACCTCCAGTTTGACGAACGTGGCGTCCACGCACTCAAGGGAATCCCCGGCGAGTGGCGCCTCTACGCGGCGGGTGCGCCCACGCCCACTCGAACCTGAACTCGCTGCCGCATTGCGCGAAAGGCGAAAGCCGCCTCGCACGAGTTCACGACCGAACCATACGAGCCGGGATGACCTAATCACGCCCTGACATTCCCACCGGAATTGGCCCAAACAATGAATGCGTG
>CAVZDP010000002.1:0-753296 GCA_963774075.1 uncultured Solirubrobacterales bacterium
TCGACTCGGCCGCGCAGGCCTACGTCACCGGACGAACGACCTCGACCGACTTTCCGACCACGCCGGGCGCCTACGCCACCGGCGATATCGGGAGCGGCTTCGCCACGAAGCTGAATGCGACCGGCAGCGCGCTCTCGTACTCGACCTTCCTCGCCGGCAATGACAACCCCGATGAGAGTGTCGCGGAGCGCGGCATAGCCGTGGACCAGCGAGGGAATGCCTACGTTGCGGGCGACATCGCATCGGCCACGCTCAGCACTACGCCGGATGCCTATGACGCGACGTTCAGCAGCGGGCCCGCTGAAGCGGACGGTTACGTCCTCAAGCTGACCCCTGACGGAAGCGCGCTCCGCTATGCGAGCTACCTCGGTGGCAGCGACGGCGAGGCGGGCTTCGATCTCGCCATTGACGGCAGGGGCGACGCGTACGTCAGCGGCTACACGGCATCTGGCGATTTTCCGACGACGCCGGGCGCCTTCGACACGACCCACAACGGCGCCACCACCGCGTTCATCACCAAGTTCGACCTCTCCGGGCGCGTCATCGTGGTCAAGGACGTCGTGCCCGACGATACCCAGAACTTCACCTTCTCGGCGGGCGGAGGGCTGTCGCCATCGAGCTTCCAGCTCGACGACGATGCGAACGCCACGCTTTCGAACACGAGGGTCTTCGACGTACCCGGCGCCTCCGGCTACTCCCTGTCGGAGACGCCGCCCGCCGGCTGGTACCTGGCAGACGTGCGCTGCGACAACGGCAGTCCCGTCTCCAACATCGACGTCGACGAGGGCGAAACCGTCACCTGCACCTTCACGAACGCCCGCACCTACCCGCGCCCTGGCGGCGCCACTCCGCTACGAGTGCCACTCGTTCCTGCCTACCGCGTCTGCCAACCGGCGAACGCCAACTCCGAACACGTCGCGCCGCTGGATGAGCCCGCCTGCTCGCCGCCCATTCGCGCCTCCAACGTTCTCACAACCTCGAGCATCGGCCGAGGCTCAGGCTTCGCGCGCTTCGACGTGGCGGTCGGAAACCCAACCACCCCTCCCGACGAGGCGGACGTCCGGGTGTCGACACGCGGCCACCGACGTCCGCAATGCTGCGGACAGCACGGATTACGCGGGGCGTGTGATCCTGACCACGACCGTGATGCGAATCACTGATCGCGCGAACTTCCCTCACGGATGCCGCCCCAGGAACGCTCGAGGAGTTCGAGTTCTCGTTGCCGGTCGACTGCCTGTCGACGCCCGATCCCGCTGTGGGCTCCACCTGCGAGGTCCAGAGCACCTTCGACACCTTGGTGCCCGGAAGCGTGATCGAGGGCAAGCGATCCGTGATGCGAATCGCAGCGGCCAAGATCAAGGACGCCGGCGCCGACGGCAACATCCTGCCTCCGGCGGGAGGCTTCGGCTGCCCGCCCAGTTGCGGCTCGGGCGACGAGCGCACCTTCCTGGAGCAGGGCGTCTTCGCCCCCTGAGCGCTCGGGCAGCCGCGGGCGCCTCTACGATCCAGTCAATGGCACAGATCATCGACGGCAAGCAGATAGCCGCGCGCGTAAGGGCCGAGATCGCAAAGGAGGTCGAGCGCACGCTCGCCGCCGGGGGGCAGGCTCCGGCGCTCGCGACCGTGCTGGTCGGCGACGACGAGGCCTCCCGTATCTACGTGGCGGGCAAGCACCGCGCGTGCGAGGAGGTGGGCATCCGCTCGATCGGGCACGAGCTTCCCGCGTCGACGTCGCCCGCGGACCTGCTCGAGCTCGTGCAGGACCTGAACGGCGACACGGACGTGCACGGCATCCTCGTGCAGCTTCCGCTGCCCGAGCAGATCGACGCAGGGGAGATCACGAGCGCGATCGACCCGGTCAAGGACGTCGACGGCCTGACGCCGGTGAACGCCGGGCTGCTCGTCCAGGGGCGGGAATGCCTCGCGCCGGCGACTCCCTCCGGCGTGATGGAGCTGCTGCGCGCGAGCGGGACGTCGCTCGAGGGCGCGGAGGCGGTCGTCGTCGGCCGCAGCGACCTCGTCGGCAAGCCACTCGCGTCGCTCCTGCTCGCCGCCAACGCCACCGTCACCGTCTGTCACTCGCGCACGCGGGACCTCGGCGCCGTCTGCCGCCGCGCCGACGTGCTGGTCGCGGCCGTTGGCAAGGCGCACCTGATCGGCGCGGACATGGTCAAGGAGGGCGCGACCGTGATCGACGTGGGCATGAACCGGACCGACGAGGGCCTGGCCGGAGACGTTGACTTCGACGCCGTCAAGGAGAGGGCCAGGGCGATCACGCCGGTCCCGGGTGGGGTCGGCCCGATGACGATCGCGATGCTGCTCGAGAACACCTTGAAGGCCGCCGCCATGCAGGCCGGCGCGCGGGCCATGGCGTGAAACCGACGAGGAGGAATAGATGGACCTGAGCAAAGTGAAGGGCGGTCAACTCATCGCCGCGATCGGCGGCATCGTGCTGTTGATCTCGCTCCTCTTTCTTTCCTGGTTCGGGGTCGCAGTCCTAGGAGTGGGAGCGGACTACGGCGCCTGGGACGGGCAGGGGTTCCTGGGCACGCTCGCCAACCTGGTGATTCTCGCTGCCGGCGTGGCGGCGGTGGCACTGGCGGCGCTGACCGCCGGTTCGCGCACGGTCGCGCTGCCGGTCGCGACGAGCGCGTTGACGGCGGCTCTCGGCATCGCCGCCGTCGTGCTGGTGGTAGCAAGGATGCTCCTTCAGCCCGGCCCGAACGAGATCGTGGACCTCAAGTTCGGCATCTTCCTGGCGCTCGTCGGCGCGGCCGTGGTCGCCTTCGGCGGCTGGCAGAGCATGCAGGAGGAAGGCACCACGTTCGCCGATGCGAGGGACCAGCTGCAGAGTCGAGAGGCTCCTCGCGAAACCGTTTCGCCGGCGCCGCCCAACACGCGGCCTCCGGCCCCCGCGCCGCAGCAGCACGAGCGTCCCCCGACGGGCGGTCCGCCACCGCCCCCACGGCCGCCGGCCGACTGACCAACGCGACCTCGCAAAGTCACGGGCGCGAGGCAGCGAGTTTTCGCTAGGCTTGCGCCCGTCAAGCGAAACTCGAGGGCGCCCGGAGGGAGAAGCGTATGGTCGGGCGGCCGTTCATAGGAGGGGCAGAGTGCCCGAAGGCACAGTTAAGTGGTTCAGCAACGAGAAGGGCTTCGGCTTCATCGAGCGAGAGGAAGGGGACGACGTATTCGTCCACTTCTCGCAGATCGACGCCGACGGCTACAAGAGCCTCGAACAGGGGCAGAAGGTGACGTTCGAGATCACCGAAGGTCCCAAGGGACTCCAGGCGTCCGCGGTGAAGCTGGTCTGACCGGGCAGTTTCGCTGACATCCGGCCGCGGGGTCGGTGGACACCTCGGACGGCCGGCAGGTTCTCCGTAAGATCTAGCGCGTGATCGACCGCGATCAGGTCCTGCACGTGGCGCGCCTCGCGCGGCTGCGCCTGGACGACGCGGAGGTCGACCGGATGTCACGCGAGCTCTCCGGGATCCTCGACCACATCGAGAAGATCTCGGAGCTCGACTTGGAGGGCGTCGAGCCGACCTCGCACGTCGTGGACCTGCAGAACGTCCTGAGGCCGGACGAGCCACGCGAGAGTTGGCCGCGCGAGCGCATCCTCGAAGGCGCGCCCGACGTCGCTCAGGGCGGGTTCCGCGTGCCGACGTCGGGGTAGACATTGGGCTCGCAGGAAACCGCCGCCGCGACGATCGCGCGCCTGCGTTCGGGCGATCTGTCTGCTCGCGAGGCGTTCGAGGACTACCGGGAGCGCATAGAGCGCATCGACGGGGAGCTCGGCTCCTTCCTGTGGACGGCGCCGGAGGCGCCGTCCGAGCCGCGCGGCGACGAGCCGCTCGCCGGCGTGCCGCTCGCGGTCAAGGACCTCTTCTGCACGGACGGCATCCCGACGACCGCCGGCTCGCGCATTCTCGAGGGCTATGTCCCGTCCTACACCGCCACCGCAGTCAGGCGGCTCGAGCAGGCCGGCGCGCGCACGCTCGGCAAGACGAACATGGACGAGTTCGCCATGGGCTCGTCGAACGAGAACTCGGGCTACGGGCCGGTGCGAAATCCGTGGGACCTCGAACGGGTACCGGGGGGCTCGAGCGGCGGCTCAGCCGCCGCCGTGGCCGCTGGGCTCGCGCCGTGGGCGATCGGCACCGACACCGGCGGCTCGATCCGCCAGCCCGCATCTCTGTGCGGGATCGTCGGGCTCAAGCCCACCTACGGCGCGGTCTCCCGCTACGGGATGGTCGCCTTCGCGTCGTCGCTCGACCAGTGCGGCCCGCTGACGCGTGACGTCACCGACGCGGCGCTGCTCTTCGGGCACCTGGTGGGGCGCGACCCCTGCGACTCGACCTCGCTCGACTTCCCCGAGCCGATCGAGCTGCCGCGGCGAGAGGACCTGCGCGGCCTTCGTTTCGGCGTGCCGGCCGAGCTCACCTCCGGAGCCGAGGGAATCGAATCCGGCGTATCCGACGTGTTCGACGCGACGCTGCGCCGGATCGAGGAGCTCGGCGGCTCCGTCGAGGAGACGACCCTGCCGCACGCCGCACACGGGATCTCCGCCTACTACGTGATCGCTCCCGCGGAGGCGTCGTCCAACCTCGCCCGTTTCGACGGCGTGCGCTACGGCCTGCGCGTTGGGAACGGCGACCTGCTCGACCTCTACGAGAACACACGCGCACGCGGCTTCGGCGCCGAGGTGAAGCGGCGCATCATGCTCGGCACGTTCGCGCTCTCGGCCGGCTACTACGAGGCTTACTATGGTCGCGCACAGCGCGTGCGGACGACGATCGCCGAGGACTTCAGAGCCGCCTTCGAGCGGTTCGACTTCCTGGTCACGCCTACGTCGCCGTCGGTTGCGTTCAAGCTCGGCGAGCGCACCGAAGACCCGCTGGCGATGTACCTGTCGGACTACTGCACGGTGCCGATGTCGCTTGCGGGCATCCCGGCGATATCGATCCCGGCGGGACTCTCGGATGGACTGCCCGTGGGCTTCCAGATCGCCGGGCCCGCGTTCTCCGAGAACGGGATCCTCGACGCGGCGCACGCGCTCGAGAAGGCGATCGGGTTCGAGCTCGCACCCGGGAGCGTTCATGCCTGACAACGGCTTCGAGCCCGTCATCGGCCTCGAGATCCACGTGCAGCTCTCGACTCGCACGAAGATGTTCTGCGGCTGCGCGCTGTCGTTCGGCGAGGAGCCGAACAGCCGCACCTGCCCCGTCTGCCTGGGCCACCCCGGCACGCTGCCGGTGCTCAACGCGCAAGCCGTGCACTACGGGTTGATGATCGGGCTCGCACTCGGCTGCGAGATCGCGCCCCGCTCGATCTTCCACCGCAAGAACTACTTCTATCCGGACCTGCCGAAGGGCTACCAGATCAGCCAGTACGACATCCCGCTCGCGGTGGCGGGGAGCCTCGTGGTGCCCAACGGACCGGCGGTCAGGATCCACCGCGTGCACCTCGAGGAGGACGCCGCCAAGCTCGTGCACATAGGGGAGTCGGGCCGCATCCACGGGGCGGGCCATTCGATCGTCGACTTCAACCGCGGCGGGACGCCGCTGGTGGAGATCGTCACCGAGCCCGACCTTCGGTCGGCGGCGGAGGCACGCGAGTTCCTTCAGCTCCTGCGAACGACGCTGAAGCAGATCGGCGTGTCCGACGTGAACATGGAGGAGGGATCGCTTCGCTGCGACGCCAACGTGTCGGTGCGCGAGCCGGGGGAGAGCAGCTTCCGAACCAAGACCGAGCTCAAGAACATGAACAGCTTCCGCTTCGTCGAGCGCGGCATCACCGCCGAGATCGAGCGGCAGGCGGGGCTCTGGCGCTCGGGCGAGGGCGTTCTGCAGGAGACGCTTCACTTCGACCCGCAGACGGGATCGCTGACCGCGCTGCGCTCGAAGGAGGAGGTCCACGACTACCGCTATTTCCCGGAGCCGGACCTCGTGCCGGTGGTGCCGACCGAGGAGATGCTGGCCCGCGCGCGTGAGGCGCTGCCCGAGCTCCCGGCCGCGCGGCTCGAGCGGCTCGCGGCAGACTACGCGCTGCCCCCGGAGACTGCGGCCGTGCTCGTCACCTGGGCGGAGCTCGGCAGCTTCTACGAGGAGGCGGTCGCCGCGGGGGACGGTGGTGGCCCGAATCCGCGAACGCTCGCCGGCTGGGTGACCGGGGAGCTGGTGGCCCGCCTGCGCGAGGAGGGCATAGACGACCCGCACGCGTCGAAGGTCTCGCCACGGGCGCTAGCGGAGCTGGTTGCGATGGTCGAGCGCAAGTCGCTCTCGCAATCGGCGGCCAAGGAGGTGCTGGCCGAGCTGACGCGCTCGGGCGGCGAGCCAGGGGCGATCGTCGAGGCAAAGGGCCTGAGCCCGATCGCGGACACCGGCGAGCTCGAAGAGATCGTCCAGCGGGCGATCGAGGCGGACCCGGCGGCCGTCGAGCAGATCAAGGCGGGCAAGGACCGCGCCATCGGTGCATTGATCGGGGCAGTCATGAAGGAGACGAAGGGACGGGCCGATGGCTCCGAGGTGACGCGGATCGTGCGCGAGAAGCTCGGAATCTCCTGACGGCGCCGCCGGCGCCCACGAGCGCGGCGCCCGCGACGAGCGCCGCCCATCCGAGAACGTCGCCAATCCCGACATAGGGCGTCGTCTCCGAGCGGGTGGCGACGGTGGCGACGAGAGCCGTGCGCCTGCGTCCCTCGCCCGCGTCCGCGGCGACGTCGCCGCGAGCATCGAAGAGCGCCGAGCCGAAGCGCCAGTCCGCCCGCACGAGCGGCGCGCCGGACTCGATCGCGCGAAGGCGCGAAAGCGCTCGCTGCGAGACCGCGAGCTCGCGCCAGTCGTGGGTGCTCGAGGTGACCACGTCCGCTCGGGCGCCGGCGAGCTCGCGCACGGGGGCGGGGTCCTGGTTGTCCACGCCGAGCGTCGTCCCGACGCGCCCAACGCCGGTGGGGGCCGGCTCAGGCGGCACGCGGTTGCCGCCGCCCTCGCCCCAGAACCACATCGGGCGTTGCTTGGGTTGCGCGGGCGAGAATGCGCCATCCGGCTCGACCACGACGGTCGCGCCGTGGTCGGGACCGGGGAGGAAGTAAGGCACGACGATCGCCGCGTGTGCTCGTCGGGCTAGCCGCACGAGCGCTCGGTGGACCGGCGCGGTGGTGCGCGGATCGACCCACAGAGCCGCCTCGGGCCAGACCAAGAGCCGGGCCCCGGCGCGCGCGGCGCCGAGCGTCAGCGGCTCGAGGTCACGGATCAGGTCGAGCGCCGCCAGCTCGTAGCTGCCGGGCCGAAACCTTCGCAGGACGGTCTCGCTTCGCTCCGTGCGGTGGTACTCGGAGGTGTCGTAGCCGGGCTGTATCGCCGCCACGCGCAGCGGCGGCCCGTCCGCCGAGGGTTCCGGCGCCGCGACCAGCAGCGCTCCGACGATCGCAAGCGTTCCGAGCGCGGCCGGAAGGCCCGTGCGACGGCGGGCGACGGCCAGGGCGAGCGAGTAGTTGACCGCCACGAGCGCGGCGGTGACGAGCCACGGGCCGCCGAGGGCGGCCAGCGACGCTGCCGGCTGATCGTGCTGGGATGCGAACAGGGGTCCCCAGAACCCACCGGGGTTCGCCTTCGTGTGCAGGAAGTCGAGCGCCGTCCACGTCACGGCCGGGACGGCGATCAAGACGGTTCCCGCCGCGGATCCAGGCCACGGGTTCGGGAAGCGGAGCGCGTAGAGGACGAGCGCGAAGGCGGGCACCGCCACGAGCGCGATGACGATCACCGGCGAGTCGCCGACGAGCAGAGGCAAGGGCGCGTCGCCCCATTGATCCTTCGCGATGCCGAACGGCAGCGCCGCCACGAGCAGGAGCTCGAGCAGCAGCGCGTAGGCGAGCGGGACCGCCACGCATGCGGCTCGCGGCGAGCGGGCGCGCATCGAGGCAAGTGCGATCGGCACGAGTGCCACCCACGCAAGCGGTCCTACTCCCACCGGCGGCAACGACGCCCACAGAAGGAGCGCGCTTGCGATCGCGGCCAGGAGCAGCACCGGGTGAGCGTAGTGGCCTGTCCTATCATCAGCGAACCAGATGGGTTCGTCCGGAACAGCGCCCCGCTCGGAGCGAAGCGGCCTCTACCTGGCGATCACGGTGATCGCCCTACTGATCGCCGTTTATCTGGCTCTACAGGTGATCGGCTTCCTGTTCAAGCTCGCGTTCCTGGTGCTGGCCGTGATCATCGCCATGGCCGCGTTTCGCGCGTGGAGGGAGCGGGCCTGAGGGGGTCGGCCTTTCGGCGCCGCCACGAATTGGAAGGGCTCTACTTTCCCGTCATCCTCTTCTTCTTCGGCCTGGCCACCGGGGTCGTCGCGAGGATCAAGGGCAGCTCGTTCTTCGTCTGGTTCCTGATCGGGTTCTGCCTTCCGCTGATCGGCCTCGTCGCCGCAATCCTTCATCGCTGGGAGCGGGACGAGCCCCGGATGATCTGTCCGCGCTGCGGGAAGGTGCTGAGCATGTCGGACCAGGTCTGCATGCGCTGCGGGGAGGACATCGTCTGGCAGTAGGGCGTCCGGCGGTACGGCGAGGGACGCGTCCAGGCGAAAAAGACCCGGTGCTAGACTGCGTGGACCCGGCGGGCGATCGGCTTTGTGCGTGACTTGCAGGGCTTTTTCAGCCGCGCTCCCGAGCTCACGATCAAGCAGAGAGGAGGTAAGCGAGTGCGGGCAGTCGACGCGATCATGGAATGTCTGAAGGCGGAGGGTGTCGACGCCGTATTCGGGATACCCGGCGGCGCGAACCTCCCGACCTACGACGCGCTCTACGACGCGGGCATCCGGAACATCCTCTGCCGCCACGAGCAGGGCGCCGGGCACGCCGCGGAAGGCTACGCCAAGGCCACAGGCAAGGTCGGAGTGGCGCTCGCCACCTCGGGCCCCGGCGCGACGAACCTGGTTACCGCGATAGCCGACGCGATGCTCGACTCGGTGCCGACGGTCTTCATAACAGGGCAGGTCAGGACCGACTTGATGGGCACCGATGGATTCCAGGAGGCCGACACGATCGGGATCACGATGCCGGTCGTCAAGCACTCGTTCCAGGTGCTCGACCCGCGCGACATCCCGAACATGATCCACGAGGCCTTCCACATCGCCAGCACGGGACGACCGGGACCCGTGCTCGTCGACGTGCCGCAGGATCTCTCCCGGGCCGACATCCCGTACGACCCGTCCGAGGCAGCGAAGATCGACCTGCCCGGCTACAGGACCTTCGACGAGGGCAACGTCAAGCAGATCCGGCTCGCCGCCAAGGCGCTCGCCAACGCCCGCCGGCCGATCATCTACTCGGGCGGCGGCGTCGTGAACGGAAACGCCTCGGACGAGCTGCGCGAGCTGGTCACCACCGACCGGTTCCCCATCACCTCGACCGTGATGGGACTGGGAGCGTTCCCCGCCACGCACGACCACTGGCTGGGGATGCTCGGCATGCACGGCACGCGCACCGCCAACTACGGGATGGACGGGGCGGACCTGATCGTCGCCATCGGCGCGCGCTTCGACGACCGCATCACCGGCAAGCTGTCGGAGTTCGCGCCACGCGCCAAGTTCATCCACATCGACGTCGATCCGGCCGAGATCTCCAAGAACGTCCCGGCCCACATCCCGATCGTTGGCGACTGCAAGCTGATACTTCCGAAGCTGACCGCCGAGTACCGGGCGCTCGACACCGACTCCTCCCGGCTCGACGAGTGGTGGGAGCAGATCCACAAGTGGAAGCAAGAGTGGCCGCTTCGCTTCGAGCCGTCCCAGGAGGGCGAGATCCCGCCCCAACGCATGGTTCAGGCGATGCACCAGGTGACGGGCGGCGACGCGATAGTCACGTCGGACGTGGGGCAGCACCAGATGTGGTGCGCGCAGCACTACGGCTTCACCAAGCCACGCAGGTGGATCAACTCCGGTGGCCTGGGCACGATGGGCTTCGGCCTGCCCTCGGCCCTCGGGGCGAAGGTGGGCAAGCCAGACGAGCTCGTCGTCTGCCTGGCGGGCGACGGCAGCCTGATCATGACCTGCCAGGAGCTGGCGACCTGCGTCGAGCACGACATCGACGTGAAGGTGTTCATCATGAACAACGGCTACCTGGGCATGGTGCGCCAGTGGCAGGAGCTGTTCTGGGAGAAGCGCTACAGCGCCGTCGACATGGGCTCGAGCCCCGACTGGGTCAAGCTCGCGGAGGCGTTCGGAGCGGCGGGCATGCGCGTCTCGCACGACGACGAGATGGAGGACGCCATGCGCACAGCCATCGAGACCGAGGGCCCCGTCGTCCTCGACGTCCGCGTCCGGCGCGAGGAGAACTGCTACCCGATGATCCCGGCCGGCGCGGCGGCCAGGGATATGGTGGGCTGATGGAGGGGATCGTGAGCGAGTCTCACTGGACTTTAGGTGTCCGGCGAAGCCGGCTCGAATCTGATGGGTGAGCCGGGAACACAAGAGGTCGTCCGCCTCGAGGATCTCGAGGCCGCCAGCATCTACACGGGCCGCAAGCACGTTCTTTCCGTGCTCGTGGAGAACAAGCCGGGCGTTCTCACCCGCGTCGCCGGCCTGTTTGCAAGGCGCGGGTTCAACATCGGCACGCTCGCAGTCGGGCCGACCGAGGACCCGGAGGTCTCGCGCATGACGATCACGCTCGACGGCGCCGCGCACCCGATCGACCAGGTGACCAAGCAGCTGCACAAGCTCGTGAACGTGATCAAGATCCGCGACCTCGATCCGGATGAGACGATCGCGAGAGAGATGGCGCTCTTCAAGGTTCAGTCGGACGGGCAGACGCGCGGCGAGATCATGCAGCTCGCCGACATCTTCAGGGGCCGCATCATCGACGTCTCGAGCCGCACCGTCACCATCGAGGTCACCGGAACGCACGACAAGATCGAGGCGTTCGAGCAGATGGTGCGTCCGTTCGGCCTGGTCGAGATGGTGCGCACCGGCGAGATCGCGATCGCGCACGGCAAGAGCCAGACTTAGTTAGCCGCCACGTGGTGGAGCTGCGATCGACCGAGGCGGACCTTCGCGGCCGCGCGGTACGCGCGCTCGCCCTCTCGGAGCGCTCTGGCCGGTCCGTGATAGCGAGCGCCACGGTCGCTGTACCCGGCGACCTCGACGTGGCGGCCTGGACGTTCGAGAACAGGCGCGCCGAGGAGCGCTACTTCGCCTGGGAGCAGCCCGACCGGGACGGTTTCGCGCTCGGCTGCCTGGGGTCGGCCTGGACGATCGAAGGGCTGCCCGCAGAGGACCGGTTCGCAGCTGCGGGCAGGAGCTGCGCGGACGCAATGCGAGACGCGGTGGCGGAGCCCGACCTCGACCAGCTCGCGGCCGGACCGGTGTGGGTCGGCGGCTTCGCGTTCGCGCCGGACGGCGGCGGTTCGCCGCAGTGGAGCTCGCTGCCGCCGGCGCTCCTGGTGTTGCCAGAGGTCTCGATCGCGCGCCACGCCGGGCGCGCGAGCGCGACCGTCAACGTCGTCTGCCGGGGCGGTGAGGACCCGGATGCGCTCGCGCGGCGGGCGCTCGCGCGACTAGGGACCCTTCGGCCCGCGTCGATCCCGCTCACCGATCCGGACCCGGCCGCCGGCTACGAGATCTCGAGCCCCCTGGAGCCGGAGCGCTACGTGGACGCCGTCGCCCGGGCGCGCGAGCACATCCGCTCCGGCGAGCTCGAAAAGGTCGTTCTCGCACGTGAGGTACGCGTCTCGGCGCCGGCGCCGTTTCGACCTGCGAGCGTCTTCGACGGCCTGCGGTCCGCCTATCCGAGCTGCTTCTGCTTCTGCGTCGGCACACCGGAGGCGGCGTTCGTCGGCGCGAGCCCCGAGCTCCTCGTGAGGCGCGAGGGCGCCGGCGTCAGCTCGGTGGCGCTTGCGGGATCCACACGCCGAAGCGCGGACCCCGCGGTCGACGACCATCTGGGGCAGCGCCTGCTTCAGGACGCCAAGGAGCGCGCCGAGCAGGAGATCGTCACCCGCAGGATCGAGCGCTCACTCGCGCCGCTGTCGGTCTGGGTCGCCGCCGCAGCCGAGCCGACGCTCGTCAAGGTCGCCAACATCCAGCATCTCGCCACGCCGGTGCGCGCGCAGCTCTCGCAGCCCCGAAGCGCTGCCGAGCTGGCCGGTGTCCTGCATCCGACTCCCGCGGTCGGCGGCGAGCCGTGGCCGGCTGCCCGCGAGCTGCTCTCGCTGGAGCAGCTCGACCGCGGCTGGTACGCGGGGCCCGTGGGCTGGATGGACGCGGCGGAGGACGGCGAGCTCTGCGTGGCGCTTCGCTGCGCCCTCTTACAGGGACGAACGGCCCACTGCTATGCGGGTGTCGGCGTCGTGTCCGAGTCGGATCCCGAGGCCGAGCTGGCCGAGACGGAGGTAAAGCTGCAGGCGCTTTTGACGGTCCTCACCGGCGCCTGACCGGGGCAGCGTCCAAAGAGTGTCCGCTTCGGCGGCGCGGGTGTCAAGAAAGTGGACGAACGGCCGATGGCTGTTTCGAGGGAGAGATGCCAGGCGTTCCCACACCTCGAGTTCCAGCAGCCGCGGCCTGGGTGACCGCGGCATTCGCGATGCTTGCGGCCGCTGCTCCGGCCAGCGGCGCGACTGAGCTCGGCCAGCTCGATCCTGCGGCCACCCCGACGGCGTCCTGCGCCGCCGACTCGAGCTGGGTCCAGAAGTCCAGCGCCACGGTCCCCGGCTATACGGTCCCTCCCGGCAACTGGGTGGTGACGGCGTGGAGCCACAAGGCGAACGGCACGAGCGGCAATCAGCTGGGCTTGCGGGTCTGGCGCCCGACGGCCGACCCCAACGTCTTCACGATGGTTGGCGGCAGTGCCTTCCATGTCCTCTCGCCGCACACGGTCAACAGCTTTGCGACCCGCGTGCCCGCCATGGGAGGCGACGTGCTCGGGCTCAGGGTTCCCGGCGGCGCGGCGTGCGTGTTCGGCACCGGCGCTGCCGAGACGGTTCGCTTTGCGACCGGCCCCGGAACAGATCCTCCGGCCGGTTCGCCCACGACTCTCCTCGGCGAGTTCGGCTCCAGCAGGCTGAACCTGACAGCCCGCGTCGAGGCCGACGCCGACCTCGACGGCCACGGAGACGAGAGTCAGGATCTTTGCCCCACGAACGCGACCATCGCAACGGCCTGCCCCGTGGTGAAGAGGCCCGACACCAGGGCGCCGTTCGCGAGAGCCACGGCCCGGCGCCGGGAGTCGGTCGGCGACGGGAGCATCAGCATCTTCGTTCGGACCAACGAGGCGGCGGCCGTGAGGGTCGTCGCCAGGGTCAACGTCTCTTCGATCGCGCGGGTCTACCGGCTGCGGCTGGCGATGCGTCCGGTGAGGGCGCGAGTGAGGACGACGCTGCGGCTCAAGCTGCCGGCCCGGGCCAGAGGACCGATCGATCGCTCCCTACGCCGCGGCGTGAGGCTGCGGGCGCAGGTGACCGTCCTGGCGCGTGACTCCGCCGGCAATCTGCGGCGGGTCAAGCTTCAGGTTCGCCTCGCGCCCTGACCGCACTCAAGCCGCAACGGCGGCGTCGCACGCGTCGCCCACCTGTTCGAAGAGCGCGCGGTGAAGCTCGACGTTGCGTGCGCGATCGAGCGGCACCTGCACGAGTCCCGGCCCGGCGATCGCCTCGCGCAGCTCCGCGTATTGCCCGACGCGGGTGAACGGGAGGCCGTAGAGGTCGGCCACCCGGGCGAGGTCGAGCCCGGTCGGCGTTGCGAACAGCTCCTCGTAGCCGGCGGCGTGCTCCGCGATGGGCAGGAAGTCGAAGATGGCGCCGCCGCCGTTGTCGAGCACGACAATCGTGGCCTCGACCCCCAGCCTGGGAATGGTGAGCAACGCATTCATGTCGTGGTAGAGGCCGACGTCACCGACCAGCACGAAGGTGCGCTCCGTCCCCCCGGCCGCAGCGGCACCGAGGCTGGAGGAGACCAGGCCGTCGATGCCGTTCGCGCCCCGGTTCGCGAGGAACCGCAGCGGGGTCGCGGTCGAGGGGAAGAACGTCTCGACGTCGCGCACCGGCATGCTCGAGGCGACGTAAACGGTTGAGCCCGCCGGCAGCAGCGGCGCGAGCTCGCGATAGACGCGCGGCTCGAAGAGCTCCTCGCCCAGCCCGTCCAGGAAATCGTGGATCACGTGCTCGGTCGCTCGCGCGCAGTCGCTCCAGCGCTCCAGCCACTCCCCGCCGGCGCGAGGCCTGAGCGCCGGGGCGAGGGAGTGGGACAGAAGAGCGGCATCGGCGCGCACTATTCGCTCGGCGATCCGGGTCGGCTCGTTCCAGGCGCCATCGGGATCGACCACGATCTGGCGGCAGTCGCCGCTCGCGGCCAGCCACACCCGCAGGGCCTTGGAGGTAGGCATGTCGCCGAAGCGCAGGACGAGCTCCGGCTCGAGGCCTGCGGGCGCGCTGCGCAGGAACGCGTCGTACGTGGCGACCAGGTTGGCGCGGTCGTGAGGCCCGCAGCGAAGCTGGGACGTTGGCTCGGCCAGCAGCGGGTAGCCGGCCGCGCGCGCGAGCTCCGACACGACGGCCGCGAGGCCGGGATCGCGCTGACGGCCCGCGACGACGAGTCCGCGCGGAGCGCCGTCGATCGCCGTCGCGATCGAATCCACGAGCGCACGGGTGGGGGAGAGAGGCACCCGCTCGACGGCGGTCAACGGAGCCCCGCTCCGGCCTTCGAGCGCGAGCGCGGTAGTGGCGGTGACGTCGCCCACCAGCGCCACGGGGGCGAGCGGCTCCTGGATTGCCACGTTCAGGTGCACGGGGCCGGGCGGCCGCCCGCTTGCCTCGGCGAAGGCTCTCGCTCCCGTCGAGCGGTAATGCAGAAGCCCGTCGTCGTCCGCGCGCGCGACGCCCAGCTCGCAGAACCAGCGTGCGGCCGACCCGTAGAGCTTCAGCTGGTCGATCGTCTGGCCGGCCCCGCGGTCGCGAAGCTCCGGCGGCCGGTCCGCGGTGATGACGATCATCGGCACCCGCGCCTGATCGGCCTCGGCGACGGCCGGGTGCACGTTGGCTCCCGCCGTCCCGGACGTGGTGAGCACCACCGCCGGCCGGCCCGTGCGCTGAGCGACGCCGAGGGCGAAGAAGCCGGCGCAGCGCTCGTCGACGTGGCTCCAGACGTGGATCCCCGGCTCGTTCCAGAGCGCGAGCGCCAGCGGCGCCGAGCGCGATCCGGGCGAAACGCACGCGTGCTCGACTCCCGCTCGCGCCAGCTCCTGCACGAGGGCGGAGGCGAGCGCGGTGTTGCGGTTGCTCACGTCCACCGGGCGAACGCTACTCCAGCCTCACGGGTTGGGTGAGCCTGCGGTACGCAGGGGCGACGGACGTGCTCTCGTTCCGGCCTCACCCCGAATTGCCGCCATCCGCCTGCACCGCTGCGAGACTGTGCCCACGCCCGCCCGCTCCCTCGACACGTGACTGAATGACCCGCGCGCTCGCGACACTCGTCGCCCTCGCGGCCCTGCTCGCCGGCGTAGCCGGCTTTGCGGGCGCGGCCGGTGGCGCGGTCGGCGCCGCGGGCTCCGGCGCCGGCTTCTCGCGCTCCACGCCGGCGAGCGCGCCGCGGTTCGTCCCGGGCGAGGTACTCGTCCGCTACCGCGAGGAAGCCGGCTCGCAGGTTCGAGCGGCGGCCAGGCGCGCGAGCGGCGTCCGAAGCGCCCGCTCGCTGCGCGCACCCGGACTCGAGCTCGTGCGATTGCGACGCGGAGTCGCCGTCGGCGCGGCCGTGGCGTCGTTCCGCCGCAGCAACGGCGTGCTGTACGCGCAGCCGAACAACTACTACCGGCTCGCGGCCCTGCCGCGCGATCCCCGCTTCGGCGAGCTGTGGGGGCTTCACAACGCCGGCCAGACCGTGAACGGGGCCGTCGGGGCGCCGGACGCCGACGTGGACGCGACCGAAGCGTGGGACGTGACGAAAGGCAGCCCGAAGGTGACGGTCGCGATCGTCGACTCCGGGCTCGCGTACGGTCATCCGGATCTGGCGCCGAACCTGTGGGTGAACCCGGATGAGAACGGCCGCGGCCGCGAGGCGAACGGGCGCGACGACGATCGCAACGGGCTCGTGGACGATTCACGCGGCTGGGACTTCGCCGACGCCGACAAGGACCCGCTCGACCTCGAGAGCCACGGCACGCACGTCGCGGGCATCGTCGGCGCCCGTGGCGACAACGGGGTCGCCACCACGGGCGTCAACTGGCAGGTCCGTCTCATGGCGCTGCGAGTGGCGGACTCGGCGGGCCTCGTGACGGACAAGGCGATCGTGGAGGCGTTCGACTATGCGGCCGAGAAGGGAGCGCGCGTCGCCAACGCGAGCTTCGTCAGCTCCGCAGACTCCCCGGCTCTACGCGAGGCGATCCGCCGTCACCCCAAGACGCTCTTCGTCGCGGCGGCGGGCAACGGCGGCGACGACGGGGTTGGCGACGACAACGATCGCGCCCCGCAATACCCGTGTGCCTACACGCTCGTGAACCTCATCTGCGTAGCGGCGAGCGACAGCCTCGATCGCCTGACGGACTTCTCGAACTTCGGTCGCGTCTCCGTGGACCTGGCGGCACCGGGCTCCAACGTCCTGAGCGCCTCGCCCGCCTACGGCCCGCCGGCGTTCTCCGACGGATTCGAGACCGACATCGCCGGCATCTGGGTAACGGGTGGGGTCAACGACACCTGGGGCCGGATCACGACCGTGGCGCGCAGCGGGATCTATTCGATGAGCGATTCGCCCGGGACGACGTACCTTCCCGACACGGACAGCTTCGTTCGGACGGCGAGCCCGTTCAGCCTCGCCGGTCAGATCGGCTGCCGCGCCCACTACGCGCTCAGGCTCGGCACCGAGCCCGTAGTCGACAGGCTGCTCGTGGAGGTGTCGAGCGACGGCTCCAATTGGACCACGGTGAGCGATGCGAGTGGCTCGTCGGAGGGCGCGTTCTTCGATCTCATCGACGATCTCACCCGTTTCGACGGCTCCCCGGCGCTGTTCCTGCGCTTCCGGCTCGTGACGAACGGAGCGGTCAACGCGGACGGAGCACAGCTCGACGACGTCAGCGTGCGCTGCCTCGGCAACGCGTTCACCGGCCAGGAGCTCGTCTACAACGACGGCACATCGATGGCCGCGCCGCACGCGACGGGGGTCGCGGCGCTGATCTGGGCCCGCTACCCGAACCTGGGCGTCGGGGCGGTTCGAGAGGCGATTCTGCGTGGGGTCGACCCGGGCGCCGCGTTTGCCGGCAAGCTCGTGACGGGCGGCCGTCTCAACGCGTTCAAGGCCCTCCAGGAGGCGCGCAAGTTGCTGCCGTCGATCAAGCTTCGAGCCGCCTCACGCCAGAGCGCGGGTCGCACGGGGCGGATCTCGTTGGTGGCACGGTGCCGGGATGCCTGCACAGTCGTTGCGACGGGGAAGGTCTCGGTCACAGGAGCGTCGCGCTCGTTCCGGCTCGTGCGCGTGACGCGAGCTCTTCGCGCGGGCAGGCGCAAGAGGATCTCCCTACGCCTCACCCAGCGCACGCAGAGAGCCGTCCAGCGCGCGCTCGAACGGGGCCGAAGGCCGAAGGCGCGCGTGATCCTGACTGCCATGGACCGGCGCGGCAGCACGACGCGGGCGCGGCGCACGATTCGGATCAAGCGCTAGCGGGCCCTGCCCCGCCGGCAGACTGCTAGGGCAGGCCCGCGTGCGGAACATCGACCTCGCAGGCGAGCATCCTCGCCTCGCGGGTGTCCTGCCGCTCGTGCTCTGCGAACGAGGGCGCCGCGCACAGGAAGAGCGTGCGGCCGTCGGCGCCCCCGAGCGCGCACGCGAAGATGCCCAGCCCCTCGCCTGAGATCTCCTCCGCGATCTCGCCTCCCTCGCGGACCCGCACGACTCGGCCTCCGAGGGCATCCGCGACCCAGATCGCGCCCTCGGCGTCGAGCGCGATGCCGTCGGGAGTGAGGGTCGCCTGCGCGAGCGCCGTGGGAACGTCGTCCGTGTCGGGGACCTCTCCAAGCTTCGCCCACACGCGGCGGCCCGAGAGCGAGCCGTCTGGTGCGACGTCGAACGCCGTGAGCCGCTGAGCGAACGACTCGCCCACGATCAGCGTGCGTCCGTCGGGAGCCAGCACGGTGCCGTTGGGGAAAAGCATCTCCTCGGCCTCGACGGTCGCGCTGCCGTCCGGGTCGACCCGGATGAGATTCGCAGGGCTCGCCGGAGCGCCGCCCATGAGGTCGAAGCCGAAGTTGCCGACGTAGGCGCGGCCGGACTGATCGACGACCATGTCGTTCAGGTGCCACGACGCAAGCCCGGAGAGATCGGCGTGCTCGACGAGGGCGCCGTCCTCGAGTCGGAGCAGGCGGCGGTCCCGCATCGATACGACGAGCAGGCGGCCGTCCGGGAGCCAGCCGAGGCCCGAAGGCTGGCCCGGCACGTCCACGACCTTCTCGGCCGCCTCACCCGGCGCCATCCTGATCACCTGGTGGGTGTAGAAGTCGGACGCCCACAACGCTCCCTCGTGCCAGCGCGGCGACTCGAAGAACGAGTAGCCGTCGAGGACGGTGCGAAGCTCGCGAGCCACGCCGGCAGACTACCGGCGCGTCGCTAGCTCAGGCGGTACCGGGCCAGCGCCGCCTCGTCGATCTCGACGCCGAGGCCCGGCGCGGTCGGCGGCTCTATCGCTCCCGCGACGACCTCGCACTCAGCCGCGCCCACCGTGCCGTCGAACAGCTCGGCGGTTGCGAGACCGTGCGCAAGGTCGCCCGCGCTCGGCAGCGCCTGCACGACATGAACCGCTCCCGCTATCCCGACCGGGCCATCGAGGGCGCTCGAGAGATAGACGGGAAGCTCCGCGGCGACCTCCAGGGCGGCGGCTGGACCGCCGACCTTGGCGAGCTTGACCGTAGCCGCGTCGCAGGCACCGGCGGCGCTCGCCCGGCGTGCATCCTCGGCGCTCGCCACGCTCTCGTCGGCAGCCACCGGGATCGAGACGCTCGCCCTCACCTTCGTCATGCCCGCGATATCCGGCGCCGGCTGCTCGGCGAGCTCGAGCTGGAGCGGCTCGAGCCGCAGCAGGCGCTCGACCGCCTCGGCTGCGGACCAGCACCCGTTCGCGTCCACCCGGATGCGCAGGCCGCTGCCTACCGCGGCGCGCACCGCCTCGACCTGCTCGACGTCCCCCTCCATGCCCACCTTGAGCTTGAGGGTGCGGAAGCCTCGCTCGACCGCGGCCAGCGCCTCACCGGCCACCGACTCGGGTGAGCCGGCGACGAGCGTGGCGTTGCACTCGACCACTCGCGGCACCGCCGCGCCCAGCAGTCGCCACGCCGGCTCGCCGTCGAGCTTTCCTTCCAGGTCCAGCAGGGCCAGCTCGACCGCGGCCAGCGCCTGCGGGCAGGCGCCGCTCGCAGCGCACGCGGAGACGAGCGCGCTCCTCGCGCCCCGAAGCTCGACTTCCTCGAGGAGCGGTCGGCAGCGCTGGTCGAGGTCCGTTGCGATCTCGGTGATCGAAGCCCCGCCTCGAAGCGCGAGCGGCGCAGCCTCCCCGAGCCCCTCCAGCCCATCGGCTCGCAGGCGCAGGAGCAGCAGCTCTCTGCGCTCCAGCCGTCCGCGAGCCGTCACATAAGGCTTCGAGAACCGCAGCGCGTACGGCACGATCTCGAGCCGCTCGATTCTCACCCGCTCAGCAGCAGTCCCGCCGAGAGCAGCAGCGAGTAGACGGCGAGCAGCCGGCCGGTGCCCGCGAGGGCCGCGTTCAGCGACGGGCCGTCCACCCGGCGGCTGACCGTGCGGACGAGCGGAACCGCCAGCGGCAGAGAGGCGAGCGACAGCAGGATCCAGGGATCCGCCTCACCGACGAGGACGAACGCCACCGTGGCCGCGTAGGCGGCGGCGAGCGTCGCCGCGTATGCGCGGCGGGCGCGCTCCCTGCCGAGGATCACCGCCAGCGTCCGCTTGCCGGCACGGCGGTCCGTGTCGACGTCGCGCACGTTGTTGACCATCAGGATCGCGGCCGAGAGCAGGCCGACCGGCACCGCAAGCTCGAACGCGAGCGCTCTCAGCTCCTCGGTCTGCACGTAGTAGGAGCCGACGACGGCAACGATGCCGAAGAAGCAGAACACGAACACCTCGCCCAGGCCCTCGTAGCCGTACGGGCGCGGGCCGCCGGTGTAGAGGACGCCGGCGAGGATCGACGCCGCGCCGATCGCGAGCAGCTCCCAGCCTACGAGCGCGATCAGATAGGCGCCGAAGGCGACGGCGACCGCGAAGGCGAGCCACGTGGCGACCAGCACCCGCCGGGGCGCGACGAGCCCCGACGCGGTCACCCGCACGGGGCCGAGCCGGTCCTCGGTGTCGGCGCCGCGCCGGGCATCGGAGTAGTCGTTGGAGAGGTTGGTCCCGATCTGGATGAAGATGCTGCCGGCGAGCGCCGCGACGAAGGCGAGCGGGCGGAACACGTCCTCCGAGGCTGCGAGCGCCGTTCCCACCAGCACGGGCGCGATCGCCGCCGGCAGGGTGCGCGGTCTGGCGGCCGCGATCCAGATCCGGAAAGGGAGGCCGCCGCCGCCCGCGAGGCGGACCCGCTCGGAGCCCTCAGGGCCGGCGGGGAAACCGCGAGAAGTCCGGCTTGCGCTTCTGGACATACGCGTCGCGACCCTCCTGGCCTTCCTCGGTCATGTAGAAGAGCAGGGTCGCGTCGCCGGCGAACTGCTGCAGGCCCGCGAGCCCGTCGCTGTCGGCGTTGAACGCCCCCTTCAGCATCCGCAGCGCGAGCGGGGAATGGGCGAGCATCTCGCGGCACCACTGCACGGTCTCCTCCTCGAGGCGCTCGAGCGGGACGACCGTGTTGACGAGACCCATCTCGAGCGCCTCGCGGGCGTCGTACTGGCGGCACAGGAACCAGATCTCGCGCGCCTTCTTGTGCCCGACGATCCGTGCGAGGTAGCCGGCGCCATAGCCACCGTCGAAGCTTCCGACCTTCGGGCCGGTCTGGCCGAAGCGGGCGTTGTCCGCCGCGATCGTGAGGTCGCAGACCACATGCAGCACGTGGCCGCCGCCGATCGCATAGCCGGCGACCATCGCCACCACGGGCTTGGGCAGCCGCCTGATCTGGACCTGGAGGTCGAGCACGTTGAGGCGCCCGATCCCCTGCTTGGCGATGGCGTCGTCGCCGATGTAGCCGTCGTCGCCACGGATGCGCTGATCGCCGCCGGAGCAGAACGCCTCCGATCCCTCGCCGGTGAGGACGACCACGCCGACCGCGGGATCGTCGCGCGCCCTGTCGAACGCGTCCGAGAGCTCGAACAGCGTCTGGGGGCGGAACGCGTTGCGCACTTCGGGCCGAGCGATCGTGACCTTCGCGATCCCCTCAGCGTCGCCCGTCCCGGTCTCGTACCGTATGTCGTCGTAGGTTCCGCTCGCCGCCCAGCCGTAATCCATCAGACCTCCTCCGCGCGAACGATAACCCTACGGAGGCGCATGAGGACCGACAACTGGCTTTCCAAAGCAGCGGCGACGACGCCCGAGCGGCTGGCGCTGGTCGCGGGCGGCGAACGGATCACCTTCGCCGAGCTGGAGGCGCGCTCGCTCGGGGCGGCGTCCAGGTTGGCCGGGCTCGGAGCCGGCCCCGGGTCGCGCGTGGGCCTCACACTCGAGGCCGGCGCCGAGTACGTCGTCCTGTTGCACGCCCTCGCCAAACTGGGCGCTGTCGCCGTTCCACTTAACCCGCGCCTCGAGGCGGGCGAGCTCGAGCGGCGCCTGGACGGCGCCGGCGCCACGCTTTCGATATCGGACCCCGCCCAGCTCGCGGAGGCGCCGCAGCGAGAGGTATCGCAGGCCACGAGCCTCGACCTCGACGCCCCGAGCTGCGTCATCCACACCTCCGGCACCAGCGGCCGCGCGCGGACGGTCGAGCTGACCTGGGGCAACCACCTTTGGAGCGCGCTCGCCTCGGCGGCCCGCATCGGCGTCGACCCCGGCGACCGCTGGCTGTGCTCGCTTCCGCTTCATCACATCGGCGGTCTCGCGATCGTGCTGCGGGGCGCCGTCTACGGCACGGCGACCGTGCTGGAGCGCTTCGACGCGGCGCGAGTGAGGGAGATGATGAACGCCGGGGAGGTGACCGTCGCTTCCCTCGTCGGGACGACGCTGGCGCGGCTGCTCGATGCCGGCGCCGACCTGGCGCGACTTCGCTGCGCGCTCGTTGGCGGCGGGCCGGTCGCAGGAGACGTGCTCGGCCGTGCGCTGGACGCGGGCGCCCCGCTCGCCCCGACGTACGGCCTCACCGAGGCCGCCTCGCAGGTGACGACGCTGCCGCCCGGCGAGGCGCGCCGCCGGCCTGGCTCGGCGGGCACGCCGCTCCTCCCCACCGAGGTGCGCATCGACGGCGACGGCGTCATCCTCGTGCGCGGCCCGACGGTGTCAGCCGCCTGCGCGGGAGAGGGCGGCTGGCTTCGCACCGGTGACCGTGGCAGGCTCGGCGAGGACGGTCATCTCCACGTTGAAGGCCGCGCCGACGACGTGATCGTGACGGGGGGCGAGAACGTGTCGCCGGAGGCAGTCGAACGGGCGCTCCTCCAGCACCCCGCCGTTGACGATGCCGCCGTCATCGGGGCCGAGGACTCCGAGTGGCAGCAGGCGGTGACCGCGCTCGTCGTCGTTCGCGACGGCACGGCCGCGGACGAGGGCGAGCTGCGCGACTTCTGCCGCGGACGGCTCGCGCCGCACGAGGTGCCGAAGCGAATCGCGTTCGTCGACCGCCTGCCGCGCGACCCGCAGGGAAAGCTGCGCCGGCGCGAGCTTCGCGCGAGCGGCTCCGGGTCCGGCTGATACCCTCGCCAACCGTGCCGGAACCCGCTGCAAAAACCGACCAAAGAACCGACGTCTTCTACGACGACGACGCCGACCTTGGAAAGCTCTCGGGCAAGAAAGTGGCGGTCCTCGGCTACGGCTCGCAGGGGCACGCGCACGCCCTGAACCTCAAGGAGTCGGGCGTCGACGTGGTCGTCGGGTTGCGGCCGGACTCGGCGAGCCGCGAGGAGGCCGAGAAGGCCGGGCTGAGGGTGCTCGACGTCGCAGACGCGGCCAGCGAAGGTGACGTCGTGATGATCCTGCTCCCGGACGAGAAGCAGGCGGAGGTCTGGCAGAAGGAGATCGCCGACGGTCTCGCGCCCGGCAACCTGCTGCTGTTCGCCCACGGGTTCACGATCCACTTCGGCCAGATAGAGCCGCCGCCGGAGATCGACGTCGGCATGGTCGCTCCGAAGGGCCCGGGTCATCTCGTGCGGCGCCAGTTCGCCGAGGGCCGCGGCGTCCCGGGGCTGATCGCCATCCATCAGGACTCGACCGGCACGGCCAAGGATCTGATCCTGGCCTACGCGAGGGGAATCGGCTGCACGCGCGCCGGGGTCATCGAGACCACGTTCAAGGACGAGGCCGAAACGGACCTGTTCGGCGAGCAGTCCGTGCTCTGCGGCGGAGCCACCGAGTTGGTGCGGGCCGGCTTCGAGACGCTCGTGGAGGCCGGGTACGACCCGAGGCTCGCGTACTTCGAGTGCCTGCACGAGCTCAAGCTGATAGTCGACCTCATGTACGAGAAGGGCATCACCGGCATGCGCGAGTCGATCTCGAACACCGCCGAGTACGGTGACCTCACCCGCGGCAAGAGAGTGATCGGACCGGAGGTGCGCGCCGAGATGAAGAAAATCCTCGCCGACATCCAGTCCGGCGACTTCGCCAGGGAGTGGATAGCGGAGAACCGCGCCGGCCAGGAGAACTTCCAGCGCCTGCGCGAGGAACAGAAGGGCCACCAGGTGGAGAAGGTCGGAAGCCGTCTGCGCCAGATGATGCCCTGGATCAAAGAATGACGCCGGATTATCCGGTCACCTTCGAGGTCGACTACCCCGAGCAGGTCTCGCGCGGCAAGATCTTCTACAAGTGGCTGCTCGCGCTCCCGCACTACCTGGCGCTCTCCGTGGTGCAGCCGCTCATCTACCTGGCGCTGATCGTCTGGTGGTTCCTGTGGCTGCGCAAGCCCTACCCCTGGCCGCTGTTCAACCTGCTCACGATGTCTCTGCGCTGGAACGCCAACGTCCTCGCCTACATCGGCCTGCTGCGCGACGAGTATCCGCCGTTCGCGGGCGAGCCGGCTATTACGAGCCCGTGCGGCTGTGGTTCGAGTACCAGCGTGACCAGGAGTTCTCGCGGCCGCTGCTCCTCTTCAAGACGCTGGTCCTCGCGATCCCGCACTACATAGCACTGGCCGTGCTCGGTGTCGCGGCGCTCGGGCTCCTGGTCGTCGCCTGGTTCGCGATCCTCTTCACCGGCAGGATCCCGCTCACGATCTTCGAGTTCCTTGTCGGAGTCCAGCGGTGGAGCTACCGTGTCGCTGCCTACGCCTTCATCCTGACGACCGACCGCTACCCGCCTTTCAGCCTGCGCTAGGAGGAGAAAGATGGAAGCAAGCGCTCAGCCGCCCACCACGGACTATCCGGTCCGCTTCGACGTCGAGTATCCGGAGCGGCTCTCGCACTGGAAGCCCCTCGTCAAGTGGCTGCTCGCGCTCCCGCATTACATCGTGCTCTACCTGCTCGGGATCGTGTCGAGCGTGCTCGTCCTGATCGCGTTCTTCGCGATCCTGTTCACTAAGAAGTGGCCGCGCAGCATGTTCGACTTCACCGTTCAGATCCAGCGCTGGACCGCGAACGTGTTCGCGTACGTCATGTTGCTTCGAGACGAGTATCCGCCCTTTACGGGCGAGGCCGGCAGGTATCCGGTCACGTTCGAGGTCGACTACGACGACAATCTCTCGCGCTGGCAGATCTTCCTCAAGTGGCTGTTCGCGATCCCGCACCTGATCGTGCTCGTCGTGCTGTCGATCGTGGTGTCCATCCTCCTGATCGTCGCGTTCTTCGCGATCCTGTTCACCGGCAGGTTCCCTCGCGGGCTGTTCGACTTCATGGTCGGTACCTACCGCTGGTACATGCGCGTCTACGCCTATGCGTTCCTGCTCATGACCGACCGCTACCCGCCTTTCAGCCTGGACTAGGTTCGCCGGCCCACCGGGGGCATGAGCCCGGCCGTGGGCGGGGCGTTCGCTATGCTCGGCTGCCCCCCGATCCCTCTTCGAGAGTCGTATGTCGAACGTCTTCAGCAAGGACTACCTGATGACTGCGGGCCCCACGCCGCTGCCGCCCGCGGTGTCGCAGGTGATGGCCGAGCCGATCGTCTATCACCGCGCCCCGGCCTTCGTGGAGATCTACGAGCGCGTGCTGCGCCGCCTGCGAGCGGTGTTCCAGACCGAGAGCGAGGTGCTGCTATTCGCCGCCTCGGGCACCGGGGCGATGGAATCCGCGGTCGCCAACCTGGTCGCGCCCGGTGATGTCGCGGTGGTCGCCTCCTGCGGCAAGTTCGGTCAGCGCTGGGCCGAGCTCTGCGACGCCTACGGCGCCGAGACCCGCCACCTCGAGGTCGAATGGGGCCAGGTCGTGGAACCGGAGGCGATCGACGAGGCGCTCGCCGCGGCCGGCGGAGAGGCGAGAGTCATCTTTACGACCCAGTCGGAGACCTCGACCGGCGCCGTCAACGACGTGCGCGCGATCACGGAGGTCGCTCACCGCCACGGTGCGGTCGCCTGCTTCGACGCGGTCTCAGGGCTCGGCGTAATCGACCTCCCGACGGATGCATGGGAGGTGGACGTCGTGGTCTCGGGGTCGCAGAAAGCGCTGATGTGTCCGCCCGGGCTCGCATTCGCCACGGTGTCGGACCGCGCGCTCGAGGCCGCTCGTGAAGCTCGCTCCCGCGGCGCGCGCAGCTACTACTTCGATTGGGAGAAGACGCGCAAGGGCCAGCTGAAGGACCCGCCCGACAGTCCTTTCACGCCGGCCGTCACGCTGGTGCGGGCGCTGGACGTCGCGCTCGAGATGATCGAGCGCGAGACGCTCGAGGGCGTCTTCGAGCGCCATGCCGTCCTGGGGCGGGCAGCGCGCGAAGCCGTGAAGGCGCTCGGCCTAGAGCTCTTTCCCGCCGAGAACGACAACGCCAACGTCGTGACGGTCGTGAAGGTCCCCGACGGAGTCGACGGCGCGAAGATCCCGAAGATGATGCGCGACCGTTTCCGCGTCACGATCGCGGGCGGGCAGGCGCACCTGAAGGGCAAGATCGTCCGCGTCGCGCACTGCGGCTACTACGGCGCCTTCGACGTCCTGAGCACGATCGCGGCGCTCGAGATGACGCTCAGCGAGCTCGGCGCCGACGTCACGCTCGGGGTCGGCGTCGCGGCGGCCCAGCAGGTCTTCTTAGAGGCCGGCGTCCCGACCGCCCAGCCGGTCGGCTAGCGGCGTGACGGACCAAAACGGCTACAAGGTACTCGTAAAGGAGAAGATCGCCGACGCCGGCGTCGAGCTGCTGCGCCGGCACTTCGACGTCGACGTCCGCACGGACATGAGCGACGACGAGTTGCTCGAGGCGATCGCCGGCTACGAGGGGATCGTCATCCGCTCCGGCACGAAGCTGACGGCTGACCTGATCGAGCGCGGAGAGCGGCTGAAGGTGATCGGGCGCGCGGGCATCGGCGTGGACAACGTGGACGTCCCCGCCGCGACGAAGCGCGGCATCATCGTCGCGAACGCGCCCGAGTCCAACATCGTGGCCGCCGCCGAGCACACGGTCGCGATGCTGCTGGCCCAGGCGCGCAACATCCCTCAGGCGCACGGCTCGCTCAAGTCCGGCAAGTGGGAGCGCAGCAAGTTCGGGGGCGTCGAGGTCTACGAGAAGACGCTCGGCATCGTCGGCTTCGGCCGCATCGGGCAGCTCGTGGCCCAGCGCGCGAAGGGGTTCGGGATGTCGGTGCTCGCCTTCGACCCGTACGTCTCGGCGGAGAGGTTCAAGGAGCTGGGGGTGGAGCACTCGTCCGACGTCGGCGACGTGTATGCGCGCTCCGACGTGATCACCATCCACCTGCCGAAGACCCCCGACACGATCGACTTCGTCGACGCCGCGGCGTTCGCGCGCATGAAGGACGGCGTGCGGATCGTGAACTGCGCCCGCGGCGAGCTGCTCGACCTCCAGGCGCTCCAGGATGCTCTCGACTCCGGCAAGGTGGCCGGAGCGAGCATCGACGTCTTCCCGGACGAGCCGGTGACCGAGCACCCGCTCTTCGCCTACGACAACGTCATCGTGACCCCACATCTCGGCGCGTCGACGATCGAGGCGCAGGACCGCGCCGGGGTAATCACCGCCCAGCAGGTGGTGGCGGCGCTCACAGGCGGGCTCGTGGCCAACGCGGTCAACATCCCGACGGTCCACAGCGAGGACCTCGCGGTGCTCGAGCCCTTCATGCCGCTCGCGACGCAGCTCGGCAGGCTCGCGATGTCGCTCGCGGCGCGCACGTCGGTCGACCGCATCGAGGTCGCCTACACCGGTCACGTCGCCGAGTTCGACACCCGGCTCGTGACGCTGTCGGTCCTGAACGGGGCTCTCGCCGGGCGGATCGAGGAGAACGTAAACCTCGTCAACGCATCGGCGATCGCCGAGGAGCGCGGTATCAAGGTGACCGAGGTCAAGGAGCACGAGTCACGCGACTACGCGAACCTGCTGTCGGCTGCCGTCGTCGCCGACGGCGAGCGGGTCGAGGTCGCCGGCACGACCTTTGGGCCTCGTCACGTGCCGCACCTTGTGTCCGCTTACGGCCAGAGCTTCAACATCGAGCTCGAGAAGCACATGGTGATCTTCCGCTACTCCGACGTGCCCGGGATGATCGGCAGAATCGGCACGATCCTCGGCGAGCACGGCATCAACATCGCGTCGACGGCGGTGGGGCGCGAGCCGGACCACGATCCTGAGCGCCCGGCGGGCGGCGGTACGGGTCGCCTCGCGGTGATGGTGGTCACGACGGACTCGCCCGTCACCGACGAGGTGATCAAAGCCCTGCTCGCCACCGACGGCTTCCAGGACGGCCGTGCGGTCACTCTGTAGACGGTGGCGAGAATCCTGGCCCTCGCGCCCGACCTCTTCTTCGCCTCCAAGATCACGGAGACCCTGCGGGCGGCCGGGCACCAGGTCGAGGTGAAGGGGTCGGTCGCGCAGGTGACGGACTCCGGGGTCGCCGACCTCCTGATCGCCGACCTCGACGCGCCCGGAGCGCTCGAGCTGCCGGCGAGCGCGCCGCGGCTGGGCTTCTACTCGCACGTGGACGTCGAGACGCGGCAGAACGCCGAGGCGGCTGGCTTCGACCTGGTCGTGCCTCGCTCGCGCATGGCGCGCGAGATGCCCGAGCTGGTCGCGCGCCTCGTCCGGGACGGATAGGCTCGCGAGCATGCGCGCGCTGGTGCTCGCCAAGCACGGAGCGCCCGAGGAGGCGCTCGAGCTCCGGGACTGGCCCGACCCCACACCCGCCCAGGGCGAGGTGCTGATCGACGTCCGGGTCGCGGGCATCAACTTCGCCGACATCGTTGCTCGCATCGGCCTCTACCCGGACGCTCCCAAGACGCCGTGCGTGATGGGCTACGAGGTCGCCGGAGTCGTGGAAGGGGTGGGTCCCGGCGTCACCGGCTTCGAGCCCGGCCAGCGGGTGCTGGCGGCGACGCGCTTCAAGGGCTTCGCCGAGAAGGTCGCCACGCCGGCCGCCAACGTGCTGCCACTTCCGGCGGGCATGAGCTTCGAGGAGGGGGCCTCGATCCCGGTCGTGTACGGCACCGCCTACGCCGCGGTCCACTTGATGGCGGCCGTCCGCAAGGGCGAGACCGTTCTCGTCCAGGCGGCGGCGGGGGGCGTCGGCATCGCCGCGCTCCAGCTTCTGCGGGCACGGGAGGCCAACGTGATCGGAACGGCGTCGGCGTCCAAGCACGAGGCGATTCGCTCGCACGGGGCGACACACGCGATCGACTACCGGACGCAGGACGTCAAGGAGGAGGTCAACCGGATCACGGGTGGCGCAGGCGTCGACGTGGTGCTCGACTCCCTGGGAGAGTTTCGCCGCAGCTTCTCGATGTTGAGACCCGGCGGCCGTCTGATCGCCTACGGGGCCTCGAACATCGTGACCGGCGATCGCCGCAATCTCGTCAAGGCGATCACGGAGGTCGCGACCATGCCGCGCTTCAACGTTCTCAAGCTGATGAACGAGAACAAGGCGGTGATGGGGTTGAACCTCCTGCACTGGTGGGACCAGAGCGGGTCGCTCGAGGACTTCATGCAGCCGCTCGTCGCGCTGATGGAGCAGGGGGTGGTCCAGCCCGTCGTATCGAAGGTGTTCCCGTTCTCGCACGCCGCCGAGGCTCACCGCTTCATCCAGGAACGCAAGAACGTCGGCAAGGTTCTGCTGGCCCCCGATGCTACGATTGCCGCCCAATGACGACGAGGGCGCACACGCTGGCTTTCTCTTGCTCGGTTCACTCCTCCGCCAGCGACTTCTCCCGCGCTACAGAGCTCCCGAAAGTCGCGCCTAAGCGACTTTCGGCTCTGCTCCTCCCCCTTCGGGGGGAATAGAGAGGCCGCGGGCCCGGGCCCGCACAGCGCAACAGGAATAGGCAAGGACAGGAGAAGGAGGTAGACCGATGAACGAAACGAGACCTTCCGGGGCCCACAGCCCGAACGGGACCAAGACCGACCGGGTATTCATCTTCGACACGACGCTCCGCGACGGCGAGCAGTCGCCGGGCATCTCGCTCAACGTCCAGGAGAAGCTCGAGATCGCCCACCAGCTCGCGCGCCTGGGCGTCGACGTGATCGAGGCCGGCTTTCCGATCACCTCACCGGGCGACTTCGAGGCGGTGACAGCGATCGCCAAGGCGGTGGAGGGCCCGGTGATCTGCGGGCTCGCGCGAACGTCCGCCCAGGACATCGACGCCGCCTGGAACGCGATCAAGCACTCCGACCGGCCACGCATCCACACCTTCATCGCCACCTCGGACATCCACATCGAGCGCAAGCTGCAGACGACGCGCGAGGACGTCCTCGGCCAGGCGCGGGCGGCCGTCGCGCACGCCAAGCAGTACTGCGATGACGTCGAGTTCTCGCCCGAAGACGGCAGCCGCTCCGACGTCGAGTTCATGGCCGAGGTGGTCAAGGCCGCGATCGCGGAGGGCGCGACCACGATCAACATCCCCGACACAGTCGGCTACACGATGCCGCACGAGTACGTGGACATCTTCAAGCGCCTGTACGAGCTCGTGCCGGAGCTCGCGGACGTCGTCGTGTCCGTGCACTGCCACGACGACCTCGGGCTCGCGGTGGCGAACTCCTTCGCCGGACTGACGGCCGGAGCGCGCCAGGTCGAGTGCGCTGTCAACGGGATCGGCGAGCGGGCCGGCAACGCCTCGCTCGAGGAGATCGTGATGCTGCTGCGGACCCGGCGCTCGAGCGTGGGTCTCGACACCCGGATCGAAACGCGCGAGATCGCGCGCACCAGCCGGCTGGTCTCGCGCCTCACCGGCTACCCGGTGCAGCCCAACAAGGCGATCGTCGGGCGCAACGCGTTCGCGCACGAGGCCGGAATCCACCAGGACGGCGTGCTGAAGGACCGCACGACCTACGAGATCATGGATGCCACCACCATCGGCCTGGTCGCGAACCAGCTCGTGCTGGGCAAGCACTCCGGGCGCCACGCGCTGCGTAACGCCCTCGAGGAGATGGGAATCCGGGTCGACGGCCAGGCGCTGAACATGGCGTTCAAGCGCTTCAAGGAGATCGCGGACAAGAAGAAGACGGTCACGGCGCTGGACCTCGAGGCCATCGTCTCCGACGAGATCCGTGGCCAGGCGGAGGCCTACAACCTCGCGTCGTTCGAGCTGCGCGACTCGTCGGGCAGTCCGCCGGTCGCGAAGGTCGAAGTCTCGACGCCGGAAGGGGACACGGTGTCCGGCGAGGGGACGGGCGACGGCGCGGTGGACGCGCTGCTGCAGGCGATCAACGCGGCGACCGGTAACCGCGCGGTGTTGAAGGAGTACCACGTCACGGCCGTCACGCCCGACACGGATGCGCTCGGCGAGGTCTCGCTGCTGGTCGAGCTGGACGGCAAGCTTGCGTCCGGCCAGGGCGTCTCGACCGACACGATCGAGGCATCGGGGCGCGCCTACCTGCGCGCGATCTCGAACGCGCTCGCGGGCGTCACGACGGGGGGCTCAGAGCCACCGATGGCGCAGAGGGCGGAAGCCGGCAGCGACGGATAGCGGCGCGGGCGCCCCGGTTGAACCTCGCCGACTTCACC
The DNA here is from genome assembly GCA_963774075.1 of uncultured Solirubrobacterales bacterium. GTDB lineage: Bacteria > Actinomycetota > Thermoleophilia > Solirubrobacterales > JBBDJG01 > JBBQNR01. The sequence continues at coordinate 31,169 of CAVZDP010000002.1, forward strand.
TGGGTGGACGGCGAGCGCCTGATCCGCTTCGGTGAAGACGCCCTCGAGGAGAGCCCGGGCCTGCTCTCCGCGCGCGGCCTCGACGGCTACGCCCTGCTGACGACAGAGCGCGCGCTCGCCGCCGCAAGGACGCTGGGCGACGGCGCCGACACGGTCCTGCTCGTCCCACCCGGCCCCGTTCCGGAAGCTGCCGCGGCGGTGCGCGCGGAGGTGGGGGGCAGGCCCGTCGTCGCGCTCGGCGGCGGGCGCGTGATCGACGCGGCGAAGGCGATCGCCGGCGCGGACGGCCTTCGCTGCGCCGCGGTGCCGACGACGCTGTCGGGGGCGGAGATGACCGGCTTCCACCGCATGCCGGCGGGCGTGGAGCAGTTCAGCCTCGTGCGACCGGCGCTGGTGCTGGGGGTACCGTCGTTGATGGCGTCCCAGCCGCGGCCGCGTCTCACCGCCAGCGCGATGAACGCGCTCGCGCACGCGATCGAGGCGCTCTACACCCCGCTGGCGAACCCGATCGCGCAGGCGGCGGCGGTGCTGGCCGCGGAGCTGATCGCGACCGGGCTCGGGCGGCAGGAGCCGGACCGGGAACGGTTGGCTCTCGGAGCGGTGCTCGCCGGCTATGCGAGCGGCTCGGCCGGCTTCGCCGTCCACCACGCGGTCTGCCAGACGATCGTCCGCATGGCCGGCACACCGCACGCCGAGACCAACGCGGTGATGCTTCCGCACTTCGTCCGCATGATGGAAAGCCGAGCGCCGGAGCCGATCCGCCTCGTGGCGGCCGCTGTCGCCCCCGGAGGCGGCGGCGCGCCCGAAGCGGCGAACCGGATCGCCGAGCTGGCCGCGGGATGTGGCGCCACGCGGCTTCGCGAGCTCGGCGTCGAGCGCTCGATGCTCGACGGCATCGTCGCCGCGGCGCTCCGGCATCCCGCACTCGGCAACACGCCCGACCCGCCGGGCGAGGCCGAGTTGCGTGAAGTGCTCGAGCGCGCCCTGTGAGGGCGACGCGCGTGCAGGGTAGACAAACGTATGTGATAACGTACAGCGCCGGTGAACGCGATCGCCACCAGCGCGCCGACCGTCGGGCTTCGGGTCCGAGCTCTCAGGGAGGGGATGGATCTCTCTCTCAGGGATCTGGCCGAGCGCAGCGGCGTCTCGGCACCGATGCTGTCGCAGGTCGAGCGGGGAGAGACGAGCCCCACGCTGGCCGTGGCCGGCCGGATCGCGGCCGGGCTCGAGCTGTCGCTGTCCCAGCTCCTGCGCCTCGACGAGGGTGACGGCGTCACGGTCGTGCGCTCGGGCGAGCGGCTCCTCGGCGGGCACGCCCGCGGGCACCGCTACGAGGTGCTGACGCCTCCCGTACCGGGCCAGCGCGCCGAGGTGTCCGAGCACGCGCTCGCTCCCGGCGCTGCGACGGGAGGGCCTGACGATCCCCCGATCCACGAGGCGGGCAGCCGCGAGACCGCGGTCGTGACCGCCGGCCGCCTGCGCTTCGTCTGCGACGGCGCCGAGCACGAGCTGGCGAAGGGCGACTCGGTCACCTTCGACGCGGACCTCCCACACCACTTCGAGAACGCGGGCCGCTCCGAAAGTCGTTTCCTGTCCGTGGTGGCGGCGGGTTTACGCAGATCGTGATGACGAAGACGATGTTCGACAAGATCTGGGACGCGCACGAGGTGCGCCCGCCCGAGCGTGAAGACGGCGCCTCGCTCGTGTACATCGACCTCCATCTCGTGCACGAGGTCACATCCGCTCAGGCCTTCGAAGGTCTGCGCATGGCCGGGCGCACCGTCCGCCGGCCCGATCGCACCCTCGCGACCGTGGACCACAACGTGCCCACCGACCCGCGCGAGCGCACCGGGCTCGACGCGATCCGCGACGAGCTCTCGCGCAATCAGGTCGGCGCCCTGGAGCGCAACTGCGCCGAGTTCGGCGTCCCCCTGTATGGGATGACGAGCCCGCGCCAGGGGATCGTGCACGTGATCGGCCCGGAGCTCGGCCTCAGCCAGCCGGGGATCACGATTGCCTGTGGCGACTCCCACACCTCCACCCACGGCGCGCTCGGAGCCCTGGCGCTGCCGATAGGGACGTCCGAGATCGAGCACGTGCTGGCGACGCAGTGCCTGCTTCAGCGGCGGCCGAAGACGATGCGGATCACTTACGCGGGCGAGCCCGGCTTCGGCGTGACTGCGAAGGACATGATCCTCGGCACGATCGGTCAGATCAGCGCCGCGGGAGCGATCGGCCACGCGATCGAGTACGCCGGCGGGGCGATAGAGGCGCTCTCGATGGAGGGCCGGATGACGATTTGCAACATGTCGATCGAGGCGGGCGGCCGTGCCGGCATGATCGCTCCCGACGACACCACGTTCGAGTACCTCGAGGGCCGCGTCGCCGCGCCCGCGGACTTCGCCGCCGCGGTGGCGGGCTGGCGCGAGCTGCGAACCGACGCGGGAGCGCGGTTCGACGCCGAGGTGACGGTGAACACGGCGGCGCTCAGCCCCCAGGTCACCTGGGGTACGAACCCCGGGCAGGTCGCGCCGGTCACGGGCCGCGTCCCCGAGCCCGCCGAGCTCGAGGGGCCGGCCGACCGCGAGGCGGCCGAGCGCGCCCTCGCCTACATGGCGCTCGAGCCGGGGACCCAGATCGAGGACATACCTCTCGACCGTGTCTTCATCGGCTCGTGCACGAATTCGCGTATCGAGGACCTGAGAGCCGCGGCGTCGGTGCTCGGCGACGGCAAGGTCGCGGACAGCGTGCACGCCATGGTCGTGCCGGGATCGCAGCAGGTGAAGGCGCAGGCCGAGCGGGAAGGGCTCGACCGCCTGTTCAAGCAGGCGGGCTTCGACTGGCGGGAGGCGGGGTGCTCGATGTGCCTGGGCATGAACCCGGACATCCTGCTACCCGGCGAGCGCTGCGCCTCGACCTCGAACCGCAACTTCGAAGGCCGCCAGGGCCGCGGCGGGCGCACCCACCTCGTCAGCCCGCAGATGGCCGCGGCGGCGGCGATCGCCGGCCACTTCGTGGACGTCCGCGAGTGGAAGGGTCACTAGTGGCCGTCGCTCCAGGTTCTGCGTGGAGGCGGTCCGAGGTCGCGCGCGACTTCGTGGAGGAACGGCGCTCCCTGATCCCGCTGATCGACGCGCAGGCAGAGCTCGTCACGCGACTGTTGACGCGAGGAGGGCGCGTCGTGCACCGCTTCTGCGACCTGGGGGCGGGCGCGGGAGCGTTCGCGGAGGTGGTGATGGACGCGCATCCGGAGTCCACGGGCGTGCTGGTCGACTTCTCGGACCCGATGCTGGCCGCCGCCGAACACCGGCTCGCCTCGCACGCCGGCCGCTGGACGACGGTGAAGGCCGACCTCGCCACGCCCGCGTGGCTCGACGCGCTGCCCGATCGAGGGCCCTTCGACGCCGTGGTGTCGGGGTTCTGCATCCATCACCTGCCCGACGATCGCAAGCACGAGCTCTACGACGAGGCCTTTCGCCTGCTCGCTCCAGGAGGCCTGTTCCTGAACTGGGAGCACGTCGAGTTCGGCGGCCTCGTCGAAGGCATGCTCGAGGAGCAGATGATGGAGCGGCTGCTCGAAAGGGAACGCGGAAAGCCAGAGCCGCGCTCGGACGACGAGGTCGTGCGCGCCTACCTGGAGACGACGGACGAGGACATCCTCGCAACCGCCGAGGCGCAGTGCGACTGGCTGCGCGAGATCGGCTTCGAGCAGGTCGACGCCTACTTCAAGGCGCCGGAGCTGGCGATCTTCGGCGGCGTGAAGGGCTGACCCTCAGGAGGTGACTGTATGGAGCCGGTGAGAGTGGTGACTGGTCGTGTCGAGGCGCTCGACAGGGCTGACGTGGACACCGACCAGATCATTCCCAAGCAGTATCTGAAGCGGATCGAGCGCAGCGGCTTCGGCGAGTTCCTCTTCCACGACTGGCGCAGGGAGGGACTCGATCTCGACCGCGGCGCCTCGATCCTCGTCGCCGGGCGCAACTTCGGCTGCGGCTCCTCGCGCGAGCACGCCGTCTGGGCACTGGAGGACTTCGGCTTCAGAGCGATCGTGGCTCCCAGCTTCGCCGACATCTTCTACGGCAACTGCACGAAGATCGGCCTGCTGCCGGTGACGCTCCCGGAGCCGGACGTGCGCGCCCTGATGGAGGCGCCGGAGGCGACGGTGGACCTCGAGCACCAGCTGGTGCGCTTCAGCGGCCGCGAGGTCCCGTTCGAGATCAATCCCGAGATCAGAGAGCGGCTGCTCAAGGGGCAGGACGAGATCGCCCTCTCCCTGGGGCACGCGGACGAGATCGCCGGCTTCGAGCGCGAGCACGGCGCTCGCGGCACGCTGACCACCTCGCTATAGTCGCGCCGGCCAATGGGCGATCCGACCAGGCCGACGCAGCCCCTGCCGGGCTCCGAGCCCCCGCGTACCAGCATCGCGCACGAGCGCGAGGTCGTGGCGGCCGACCCGGTGCTGCTCGAAGAGCTGCGCCGAGTGCGCTTCTGGACCTACTTCGCCGCCGCCGCCTCGGTCGCTGCGTCGATCCTCGCGGTGATCGCGCTCGTGGTCGCCTTCGGCGCGGACGACAACAGCAACTCCGGCGGAGCCTCGAGCGCCGCGCTCAACCGCGTCGAGAACGACGTCAGCGAGCTGCGCTCGGACGTCTCGCAGGCGAACACCAAGGCCGAGGAGGCCGCCGACGAGACGCAGTCGCTGTCGCGCCGGGTCCAGAGGCTCGAGCAGGCGTCGGGCGACCAGGGCCAGTTCCAGGAGGACATCGACAAGCTCCAGCAGGACCTGAGCGATCTGAGCGACCGCGTCGACCAGGTCGAGCAGGCTCAGGAAGAGGCCGCCGCCGGCGGTCCCTAGTAGTTGCCTGGCTCCAAGATCTACGACGTGGTCGCCCTGCCGGGGGACGGGATCGGCCCCGAGGTGATGTCGGCCGCGCGCGAGCTGCTCGCGACGATGGAAGAGGCGTACGGCCACTCGTTCCAGGTGAGCGAGCTGCCCGTCGGGGGCAAGTCGATCGACGAACATGGCCTGCCCCTCCTGCCGGAGGTACTCGACCGCTGCTCGCGCGCCGACGCCGTCCTGCTCGGAGCGGTGGGCGGGCCAAAGTGGGACTCGACCGACCCGGACGCGCCGCGCCCCGAGCAGGGGCTTCTCGGCCTGCGCAAGGGCCTCGAGCTGTTCGCGAACCTGCGGCCGGTCCGGCTCACTCCGGCGCTCGCCTCCGCCAGCCCGTTGCGCACGGAGCTCGTCGAGGGCGCCGACCTCGTGATCGTGCGGGAGCTGACGGGAGGCATCTACTTCGGCGACCGCGGGCGCCGCGACGGTGTCGCCCACGACACATGCGTGTACTCGATCGAGGAGGTGGAGCGGATCGCGCGCCTTGCCTTCGAGACCGCCTGCTCGCCGTCGCGTCGAGGCAAGGTGACCTCCGTGGACAAGGCGAACATCCTCGAGACCTCCCGGCTGTGGCGCGAGACGGTCGAGAGGGTCGCGTCCGACTACGAGGGCGCGACGGTCGAGCACATGCTCGTCGACAACGCGGCCATGCAGCTCATCGCGAGGCCCGTCGACTTCGACGTCCTCTTGACCGAGAACATGTTCGGCGACATCCTCTCCGACGAGGCGGCGATGATCGCGGGCTCGATCGGGCTGCTGTCGTCCGCCAGCCTCGGATCCCGCGGCCCCGGGCTCTTCGAGCCCGTGCACGGCTCCGCTCCCGACATCGCGGGGCGAGGCGTGGCGAACCCGCTGGCGATGTTCGGGTCCGTCGCGTTGATGCTTCGCCACTCGCTCGGCCTTGAGCTGGAAGCGGCGGCGGTAGAATCGGCCATCGACAATGTGCTGGACCGAGGACTGAGGACACCGGACCTTCGCGCGTCGGACTCGCCGGCCGAGCGGGAGGTCGGAACGGAAGAGATGACGCGAGCGGTGACCGAGGAGCTTCGCTCCCGGGCAGTGGAAGCGAGTTAGAGGAGGCGCTTTGCCGATCGACAAGGCGGAGAAGATCTGGATGAACGGCGAGCTCGTCGCCTGGGAGGACGCCAAGGTGCACGTGCTGAGCCACGCTCTGCACTACGGCTCGGGCGTCTTCGAGGGGATCCGGGCCTACGAGACCGAGCGCGGCACCGCCGTCTTCCGTTTCCGCGAGCACCTGGAGCGCCTCAAGCGCTCCGCCCAGCTCTACTACATGGACCTGCCCTACTCGCTGGAGAAGATGCGCGAGGCCACGCACGAGCTGATCCGGGTCAACAAGCTTCGCAGCTGCTACATCCGCCCGCTCGTCTGCCGCGGCTACGGCGAGATGGGGCTGTACCCGCTGAACGCTCCGGTGGACGTGATCATCGCGGTCTGGTCCTGGGGCGCGTACCTCGGGGAGGAGGGGCAGCGCGAGGGCATCCGCTGCAAGGTCTCCTCGTGGCGGCGCATGTCGCCCGACAGCTTCGTCCCGCAGGCGAAGGCCACGGGCCAGTACCTGAACTCGATCCTGGCGAAGATCGAGACGGCCAAGGCCGGCTACGAGGAGGCGATCCTGCTGGACGAGCACGGCAACGTCTGCGAGGGGTCGGGCGAGAACGTCTTCCTCGTGCGCGACGGCGAGATCTTCACGCCCCCGGCCGCCGCGTCGATCCTCGACGGGATCACGCGCCGCTCGGTGATGCAGATCGCGGCCGACCTCGGCTTCGCCGTCGTCGAGCGCGACATCGCGCGCGGGGAGCTGTACCAGGCCGACGAGCTGTTCCTGACGGGCACGGCCGCCGAGGTGGTCCCGGTGCGCGAGGTGGACGAGCACGCGCTCGGTCCTCCCGGCGAGATCACGCGAGCGATCCAGGCCCGCTTTCACGAGGCGATCGCGGCCAAGCGCCCGGAATACATGGAGTGGCTGGACTTCGTCGACCTGCCAGCGCCGACGGGGGTCGCCGAGCCGGTGCGCGAAGGTGGCATTCTTTAACGAAGCGATGAGGCAGATCCGGCTCGACAGGCGACTGGAGCGGAACCGAATTACCGCCACGGTGGGCCGCTGACGGCTCGCCGTCCGCGTGCGCGGCGCAGGGGCGCCGCAGGTCCCAGTCCAGCCCGCCAAGACCCCGAAGGAGCCAGATGAACGGCCAGATCCACCTCTACGACACCACCCTCCGCGACGGCATGCAGGGCGAGGGCGTCTCGCTGTCGGCGGCGGAGAAGCTGAGCGTGACGCGCCGCCTGGACAAGCTCGGGGTTCACTTCGTCGAGGCGGGATTTCCGAGCTCCAATCCCAAGGAGCTCGAGCTCTTCGAGCTACTCGAGAGGGAGAGCTTCGACAACACGACCGTCTGCGCCTTTGGGATGACTCGCCGGCGCGACGCCGACGCCGCCTCCGACCCGGCGCTGCGGCTGCTCGCCGAGTGCTTCGCTCCCGTCTGCACGCTCGTCGGCAAGACGTGGAAACTGCACCTCGACAAGGTCATCCACGCCGACCCTGAAGAGAACCTGCGCATCATCGCCGACTCCGTCGCCTACCTGCGAGGCGAGGGCAAGCGCGTCGTTTACGACGCGGAGCACTTCTTCGACGGGTATCGCGAGGACACGGAGTACGCCCTTCGCTGCCTCGATGCCGCGCTGTCGGCCGGCGCCGAGAACGTGACGCTCTGCGACACCAACGGCTCGAGCCTTCCATCCCAGGTAGCCCAAGCGACGGCGCGCGTCGTGAAGAGCTTCGGCGGAGAGCGGGTCGGCATCCACACGCACAACGACGCCGAGTGCGCGGTCGCCAACTCGATCGCCGCGGTCCAGGAGGGAGCGACGCTCGTCCAGGGGACGATGAACGGCGTCGGAGAGCGCTGCGGCAACGCGAACCTCGTCTCGATCCTGCCCTCGCTTCAGCTCAAGCTCGGCTACGAGTGCGTCTCCGACGAGCAGCTCGCGGCGCTGACCGAAGCCGCGCACTTCGTGGCCGAGGTCTGCAACCTCACTCCGGATCCGAACCAGCCCTACGTAGGGCGCAACGCGTTCGCGCACGGTGGCGGCATGCACGTCGCGGGGGTGAGAGCGGACAGCCGCACGTTCGAGCACGTGGAGCCGGGCGTCGTCGGCAACCGGCGCGAGCTGCTGGTGTCCGAGCTGTCGGGCAAGGGAACGGTCCTCGCGAGAGCGGAGGGCTCGGGCCTCGAGCTGGGCACCGAGACCACCGGCCGGGTGGTCGAGCGACTGAAGGAGCTCGAGCACCGCGGCTACCACTTCGAGGCCGCGGACGGCTCCTTCGAGCTGCTGCTTCGCAAGGAGGCCGGGGTCTACGAGCCACTCTTCCGGCTCGAGAGCTTCCGCGTCATCACGGACAAGCGCGAGGACGGGCACGTACAGACGGAGGCGACGATCAAGATCTGGGCCCGGGGTGAGCGCCTCGTTCGCACCGCGGAGGGGAACGGGCCCGTGAACGCGCTCGACAAGGCGCTCCGCGACGCAATCGCCGACCTGTACCCGCGCCTGCGCGAGATCGACCTCGTCAACTACAAGGTGCGGATCATCGACGAGCACAAGGGCACGGGAGCGGTGACCCGGGTGCTGATCGACGCCTCGGACGGCCAGGAGACGTGGGGCACGATCGGCGTGTCGGAGAACATCATCGAGGCGAGCTGGGAGGCGCTCGTGGACTCGCTCGAGTACGCAATGCAGCCGCGGCCCGCCCCCGAGGCGCAGCGGCCCCGGTCGCTCGCGCCGTGAGCTCCCGCCGCCCGACCGCAGCGGAAGCGTCCGCTCCGGGCGCGGCCGACACGCCGATCCCGCTCGCCCGCCCGGACGTCGGCGAGCGAGAGGAGCAGGCCGTGCTCGAGGTGCTCCGCTCCGGGCGGCTGTCCCTCGGCCCGGCGCTCGAGCGCTTCGAGCGCGACTTCGCCGGCTGGGTCGGGACGCCGGGAGCCGTAGCCGTCTCCAGCGGCACCGCCGCGCTTCACCTGGGAGTGCGAGCCAGCGGATGGGGGAGCGACGACGAGGTGGTGACCAGCCCGTTCAGCTTCGTCGCGTCGGCGAACTGCCTTCTGTACGAGCGGGCGAAGCCCGTCTTCTGCGACGTCGACCCGGTCACGCTCAACATCGACCCTGAAGCGGCTGCGGCTGCCTGCACCCGGCGCACCGTCGGTCTCCTGCCCGTGCACGTCTTCGGGTTTCCGGCCGACATGGCGGGGCTCGAGGCGCTGGCCGATCAGCGCGGCCTCGGCATCGTGGAGGACGCGTGCGAGGCCGCCGGCGCCGTCCATGCCGACGGCGTCCGGGTCGGCGCGCGGGGTCACCCGGCCGCGTTCGCCTTCTATGCCAACAAGCAGATCGTGACCGGCGAGGGCGGGATGCTCGTGTCCGGGAAGGCGACCGTGCTCGAGCAGGCTCGCAGCGAGCGAAACCAGGGCAGGGGGATGGACATGGGCGAGATCGTCCACGACCGGCTCGGCTTCAACTATCGGCTCTCCGACGTCGCCGCTGCGCTCGGGATCGCGCAGCTCGAGCGCGTTGAGGAGATCCTCGCGCGCAGGGCCGCGGTCGCCGAGCTCTACCGCGAACGGCTCGCCGACATAGAGGGTCTCGTCTTGCCGTGCCCGGACAGCCCGCCGGCGCGGCGGAGCTGGTTCGTCTTCGTCGTACAGCTTCCGGAACGCGCTGAGCGCGACGCGGTGATCGAGGGGCTCGCAGCCCGCGGCGTCCAGTCGAAGGCATACCTTCCCTGCATCCATCTCCAGCCGCTCTATCGCGAGCGTTTCGGTTTCTCCGGCGGTGAGTTCCCCGTGGCCGAGCGGGCGTCGGCGTGTTCGGTCGCGTTGCCCTTCTTCAACGCGATGAGCGAGGCGGAGGTCGACCGTGTCTGCTCGGCGCTGAGGGAGGTGCTTGCGGCGTGAGCGCGCGGCGGCGGTTCCTGCTGCGGGCTGGCGCTGTCGTGTGGCTGCTCGCCGCGGCGGCCGGTCCAGTGCTCGCCTGGCACGGCGTGGCGGCCCGGCTCGCGGAGAGCTTCCGTCTGCACCTCGGCTATCTGGTCACTGCATGGGGCGGCTACTCCCTCATGGCCCTCGGGCTCGTGTGCCTGGTGCCCGTCGTCCTGACGGTCGGGCGCGTCCCCAACGCCGGCCGCCTCTATCCGCAACGGCGCTCGGCGCTGGCGGGATGGGGGGCGAGCCTCTACCTGCTCGGCCTCGCCCTCTCTGTGCAGGTGGCCCAGATCGCCCGCCTGTCTTAGCCTCTCAGAGGCTGCGAGATGCCGCCCGCGTATGCCTGGGCCCGTCCTGCTCGCCCTAAACTGCCTGCATGACGCGCTTTCGTGAGCCCCCCGACCCCATCTTCCAGCGCATCAACGCCTCGATCGGCTTCGACCGCCGCCTGGCGCCCTATGACATCGCGCAGTCCAAGGCGCACGCCGCGATGCTCGTCGAGGCGGGAGTGATGAGCGCGGACGAGGCAGCGGCGATCGCGAGTGGGCTCGACCGCGTGGCCGCCGAGCTCGAGGAGGGCACGTTCGAGCCGGGCCCCGAGGACGAGGACATCCACATGGCGATCGAGCGCCGGCTGACCGAGATCGTCGGCGCGGTGGGGGGGAAGCTGCACACGGCGCGCTCCCGCAACGACCAGGTGGCCACGGACATGGCGCTGTTCGTGGGCGAGCACTGCGTGCGGGCCCGGACGCTGCTGGTCGAGTTGATGAGCGTGATCGTCGAGGTCGCAGAGCGCCACCTCGATTGGCCGATGCCGGGCTATACGCACCTCCAGCGGGCTCAGCCCGTCTATCTGTCGCACCACCTGCTCGCCTACTTCTGGATGCTCTCCCGCGACCTTGGGCGCTTCGGCAGCGCCGGTGTGGCCGCGAGCGTGCAGCCTCTCGGTTCCGGCGCGCTCGCGGGTGTCAACTGGGACACGAGCCGAAATGCTCTGGCAGAGGAACTCGGCTTCGACGCGCTCGCGGAGAACTCGCTCGATGCGGTCTCCAACCGCGACTTCGTGCTCGATTACCTGTCCGCCGCCGCAATCTGCTCCATGCACCTGTCCCGGCTCGGCGCGGAGATCGTGCTGTGGTCGAGCGAGGAGTTCGGCTTCCTCGAGCTCAGCGACGCGTGGAGCTCGGGCTCGAGCATCATGCCGCAGAAGAAGAACCCCGACGCGGCCGAGCTTCTGCGCGCGAAGGCGCCTCGGATCGGCGCCCATTTCTCGGCTTTGCTCGGCGTCTTGCATGCGCTTCCGCTTGCGTACAACAAGGACATGCAAGAGGACAAGGAGCACCTGTTCGACACCGTCGACACGCTCGAGCTGTGCCTCCAGGCGGCGGCCGGAATGCTGGACACCGCGAGCTTCCGGCGCGAGCGCTTGGCCGATGCGGCGTCGGACGAGATGCTCGCTGCCACCGACGTCGCCGACCTGCTGGTCCGGCGCGGCTTGCCTTTCCGCGAGGCGCACGGCGTGGTGGCCTCCCTGGTGGGCTACGCGATCGAGGAAGGGAAGAAGCTGTCGGAGCTCGACAGGGCCGAGCTGGCCCGCTTTTCCGACAGGCTCGATGACGAGTACTACGAGGTGCTGCAAAGCCGCTCCTGGCTCGAGTCCAAGATCTCGGAGGGCGGCACCGCACTGGACCGCGTTCAGAGTCAACTGGAGGAGGCGCGCCGGATTCTCGCTCAGGCTCCAATGGAGGAATCCGTGAATGCCAAAGCGTGAGCCCCGGATGGTCCATCTCGGGTATGGCAAGTACGCGCGCGCGGATCGCATCTTTGCGGTCGTCCCGCTCGACACGGAGGAACGCGGAGACGGACGACGCACCTACGTCCACGTCGACGGCGTCGATCAGCCGCTCGTCGCATCTCGCTCGGAGAAGGCGATCCTCGCCGACGTCGAGGCCGCGCTGACGGAGGCCGCGGGGATTCCGCGTCGCCGGCGCGGCGGGAAGGGGCAGGAGGGCCTGTTTTAGCCGCCGACCTGGCCGCGCCCCTGGCGGCCGCCTTCTTCGAACGTTCCGTCCACGACGTCGCGCGTGACCTGATCGGCTGCACCGTCGTCCACGGCGAGACGGCCGGAGTGATCGTCGAGACCGAGAGCTACCACGCCGACGACCCGGCGTGCCACGCTTACATAGGGCCCACGGAGCGAAACAGCGTGCTGTTCGGCCCGCCGGCCCACGCGTACGTGTACTTCTCGTACGGCGTGCACAGCCTGCTCAACTTCGTCGCCGAGCCCGACGGGCAGGCCGCTGCCGTCCTGATCCGGGCGCTCGAGCCGACGGACGGCATCGACGTCATGCGCCGCCGCCGCGGCGTGGAGCGGGTCGCGGACCTCTGCTCGGGCCCCGGCAAGCTGACCCAGGCGCTCGGCATCGGGCTGGGGCTGAACGGAACGTCGCTCGAGCGCGGGCCGGTGCGCGCCTTCTCGCGCGAGGGCGAATGGCTGCGGCCTTCGATCGTGACCGCGCCGCGCGTCGGCATCAGCAAGGCGACCGACCTGCCGTGGCGCTTCTGCGCTGCCGGCCATCCCTGCGTCTCGCGGCCGAGGCCGCGAGCTACGGCTCCGTAGCCGCGCCTCCTCCATCCGCGCCGCCGGTCGGTGGCGGCTGAGGCTGTGGCTGGGGCGTGGGCTCTGGGACCGGCTGCTCGGGAGCCGGCTCCGGGGTGGGCTCGACCGGTTCCTCGGGGGTAGGCGGTCGCTCCTCGGAGCGCGGCTTTCGCTTGGGCTTGTTGGCTCGCCGGCCTCGGTCCTCGGCGGGCGCCGGCGCCTCCGTGACGGGGGGCGGCGGCAGCGCGTCCGTGGGCGTCGTCTTTTCTTCGTCGCCGACGCCGCGCGCCTCACGGATCTTGCCGACGCCGAGCACGAACTCGCGCCAGATCTCGGCCGGGTACGTCCCACCGGCGACCGGCTCACCCCGATACTCGGTCTCCATCGCCTTGCCGCCCGTCGGGTATCCGACCCAGACTGCGATCGTGAGCGAGTCTGTGTAACCGACGAACCACGCGTCCTGGTAGTTCTCGGTCGTCCCGGTCTTGCCGGCAGCGAAGTCGCCGGTCGCGGCGTTCTCGCCCGTGCCGCCGGAGACCACGGTCTGCAGGATCTGTGTGGCCTGGCTGGCGACGCCCTCGGAGAGAACGCGGTCCGTGCGAGTCTCGTTCTCGTCGTGGATGCCGGAACCATCTACCTCCGTGTAGGCGACCGGCCCGTCCTCGTACGCGGCGAGCGAGCCAGACACACGGCTGCCGCCGTGCGCGAGGGTGAGATAGGAGTCCGCCAGCTCGAGCGGGGTCAGCCCGACACGCAGGCCGCCCAGAATCATGGCCGGGTTCCTCGAGACGCGCGTGCGTATGCCCATGCGCTCGGCAGTGCGCGCGATCGCCTTCGTCCCGACGAGCTTGTAGCCGACCTCCGCGTAGACGGAGTTGTCTGAGACCGTGGTCGCGGTGGCGAGCGAGGCGGCGCCCGAGTAGCGATCCTCGTAGTTCTCGACCTTGAACGGGCCGCGCGGCCCCTCGATCGTCTTCGGGGCTGAGGCGAAGGTGCGCGAGGGCGGTATTCCCTTCTCCAGTGCTGCGACGAGCGTGAACGGCTTGAACGCGGAGCCGGGCTGGCGGCGGCCCTGGGTCGCGAGGTTGAACGGCTGCTTCTCGAAGTCGGAGCCGCCGACCATCGCCCGCACGGCGCCGGTCTTGTTGTCGAGCGCGACGAGGGCCGCGCTCGGGCCGATGCCCGCTATCCGACCGACGGCCTGTTCGGCCGCCTTCTGGAAGTCGAGGTCGAGCGTGGTCCTGATCTCGAGCCCGCCGCCGAACGTGGCGCCGGTTCCGTAAGCGTCGACGAGCTGCTGCTCCACCCAGGCAGTGAAATAGGGCGACTTGCTGATCTTGCGCGGAGGCCTGATGTTCTCGCGCGGAGGCAGCGCCTGCTTGCGCGCGTCCCGGTACTCGAGGTCGCTGATGAGATCCTGTTCGCGCATGCGCTCGAGGACCAGGTTGCGCCGCTTGAGTGCGGCGGCCGGATTCTGAACCGGGCTGTAGGCGGCGGGGGAGGCGATGAGGCCGGCGAGCATGGCCGACTCGGCCGGGTCGAGGACGGCCGCGCAGTGAGGCTCGCAGTCGGGGTGATCGGAACCGAAGTAGATGCGAGCTGCGGACTCGATCCCGTACGCACCCTCTCCGAAATAAACGGTGTTCAGGTACTGCGTCAGGATCTTGTCCTTGGCCCACTTGCGCTCCAGCTGGTAGGCGAGCGCGGATTCCTTCAACTTCTGGAAGATCGAACGGTTGCTCTGCGCGAGCAACGCGTTCTTGACGAACTGCTGGGTGATGGTCGATCCTCCCTGGGCGGCTCGGCGTCGCAACAGGTCCTGCCACAGGGCGCGGGCGATGCCCTGGTAGTCGAGGCCCTTGTGCGCGAAGAAACGTTTGTCCTCGATCGCGATCACCGCGTGCTTCAGCGTGGGCGACACGTCTGCGCTCTTGACGAGGATCCGGTTCTCGTTACCTGTCAGGACCGCAAGCCGGTGCTCGGCCGTGTTCTTGCCCGTGTGGTCGAGGAGCACCGAGTTGCGCGACGCGCGGAACTCGTTGGTGGTCTCGAGTGACGGCAGGTCCTGCGCGACGGCCATCATCATCCCGAACACGGTGGAGATCACCGCAAGCACGCCGAGCCCGGCGAGGATCAGCGCCAGGCGGGGCTTGTTGATCCGAGGCCGCTGTCGCCTCCCCCTGCGGCGGGCGGGCGGAGGCCCGGGCGGGCCGTCGCCGGAGCCGCCGCGGCCGTTGCCGTCGTCACCACCACCACGGCGGCGGTCGTTGCCGCGCCCGGCTCCGCCTTCGAGCACGGTCAGCGAAGGTGCTCCGCGCTCTGCGGCGGATGCACGGCGGCGAGTGGGTCTTTGGCGCTGCTCGTCAGGCATTCGGGACCGGCACGGCGGGCTGCCGGACGCGCCTGAGGGCGTCTACTGATGAGGAGGAACGAACGGCGGCCTTCGTCCGCCCGGAGCGAGGCGAGAGTCTAGCATTGGCCCGATGCCCGAGAGCCGGCCTTCCGGAGCAGCCGATACGGCCGCTTTCCTCGCCCGCAACGCCGTCGACTGTCTCCCGGAGGGGGAGCTGGAGCGCAAGCTCGAGCGCTCCGGGAGCGAGTCTCAGCCGCTGCGGGTGAAGTTCGGGATCGACCCGACGGCTCCCGACATCCACCTCGGCCACGTCGTCGTCCTGCAGAAGCTGCGCGAGTTCCAGGACGCCGGCCACCTGGTCGTCCTCATCATCGGCGACTACACGGCGCGGGTGGGGGACCCCTCGGGTCGCTCGGCTCTGCGACCGATGCTCGAGCCCGAGGAGATCGAGCGCAACGCTCTGACGTTCCAGGACCAGGCCTTCAAGGTGATCGACCGCGATCGCACGGAGGTGCGGCGCAACGGCGAGTGGCTCGACATGCCGATGGACAGCCTGCTGCGCCTGCTTCGCAACGTGACGATCGCCCAAGTGCTGGAGCGCGACGACTTCCAGCAGCGCATCGAAGCGGGTCGCCCGATCTCGCTGCTCGAGCTTCTCTACCCCGTGCTCCAGGGCTACGACTCGGTCGCAGTGGACTCCGACGTCGAGCTCGGCGGCACCGACCAGAAGTTCAACCTCCTGTTCGCCCGGGATGTACAGCAGACCTACGGCAAGCAGCCGCAGGCGATCGTGACCATGCCGATCCTTCCCGGCACCGACGGCGAGCGGCGCATGAGCAAGTCGTACGACAATTACATAGGAGTGACCGAGCCACCGGAGGAGATCTTCGGCAAGGTGATGCGCGTCCCGGATAGCGCGATGGACACCTACTACGAGCTGCTGCTCGGGGAGGGAAGGGATCGGTCGAGCGCCGCCGTCGACGCCAAGCGGGCGCTCGCCCGCCGCCTCGTGGCGCGCTTTCACGGTGACGACGCTGCGACCGCGGCCGAGCAGCACTTCGACCGCCTCCACCGCGAGCACCGCCCGCCGGAAGACGTCGAGGAGGTCGTCCTGTCTTCGGACCTGGTCAGCGACGGCGCGGTGCACCTCCCGGCCCTGATCGCGGCGCACTTCGGTAAATCACGCAGCGAGGCCAGGCGGTTGCTGGAGCAGGGCGGGGTGAAGCTGGACGGCGACCAGCTCGGACCGGAGGCACTGGACCTCGACGTAGCGCGCCTGGAAGGGGGCGTGCTCCAGGTCGGCAAGCGCCAGTTCCGGCGCATCCTCGTCGGGAGCTGAGACCTCGCGCCGGCCTCGGAGCGTCCGTCACCGTGGGCGGCTCCTGCCGGCGCCGACCGCCCCGGGACGGCGCCCGCGGAACCCGCTATATTCCCGCGCCGGCGTTCGCTCCGGATGGCGGCTGGATGAGGCCGAAATCCGGGCGAGCGGGGCTTCTGGAGGCCTCGAGCCGGTGCTACACTACGTCGTTGCCCTGCGAAAGCCCAGCTTGGGAGTGATACGGGACAGACGGAGAGTCGGTTAGAAGAGTCGCCAAAGGCGCGCTTTTAGACCTCTCCGTCGAGAGGTCTTTTTTGTCCCTCCCAAGCGTGGCCCGAAGGGCGGAGCCGAGAGGCTCGCGGTCTTTGAAAACTAAACAGCATGTGCGCTCCGATGTTCGTCGGCCTCGTGCCGGCAGGCTTCGGAACGCGTCCAGGTTCGAGACCGAGCCGCTCGCTTGCACGCTCACGCGTGCGGTAGGGCGTCTTGTAATTGGAACCCCGTCACGTGCCGCACCTGGTGTACGGGTGTGGGACACGCGTGACGACTTTCCGTAGATAGAGGAACCGGATCGCGCTCAGCGCGGACCGGATGACTCGCAAGTCTTTTACGGAGAGTTTGATCCTGGCTCAGGACGAACGCTGGCGGCGTGCTTAACACATGCAAGTGGGGCGACGAACCAGGCTTCGGCCTGGGGCAAAGCCGCGAACGGGTGAGTAACACGTGGGTAACCTGCCCCGAAGACCGGGACAACCCGGGGAAACCCGGGCTAATACCGGATGTGGTCACCGTCCACAAGGACGATGAGCAAAGGTAGCTTCGGCATCCGCTTCGGGATGGGCCCGCGGCCCATTAGCTTGTTGGTGAGGTAACGGCTCACCAAGGCGACGATGGGTAGCTGGTCTGAGAGGACGATCAGCCACACTGGGACTGAGACACGGCCCAGACTCCTACGGGAGGCAGCAGTGGGGAATCTTGCGCAATGCGCGACAGCGTGACGCAGCAACGCCGCGTGGGGGAAGAAGGCCTTCGGGTCGTAAACCCCTTTCAGGAGGGACGAAGCTTCGGGGGTGAATAGCCTTCCGGAGTGACGGTACCTCACCAAGAAGCCCCGGCTAACTACGTGCCAGCAGCCGCGGTAATACGTAGGGGGCTAGCGTTGTCCGGAATCATTGGGCGTAAAGAGCGCGTAGGCGGCCAGATAAGTCCGGTGTGAAAGTCACAGGCTCAACCTGTGAATGCCGCTGGAAACTGTCTGGCTAGAGTCCGGAAGGGGCGAGTGGAATTCCTGGTGTAGCGGTGAAATGCGCAGATATCAGGAGGAACACCAATGGCGAAGGCAGCTCGCTGGAACGGTACTGACGCTGAGGCGCGAAAGCGTGGGGAGCAAACAGGATTAGATACCCTGGTAGTCCACGCCGTAAACGATGGGCACTAGGTGTGGGAGGTGTCGACTCCTTCCGTGCCGTAGCTAACGCACTAAGTGCCCCGCCTGGGGAGTACGGCCGCAAGGCTAAAACTCAAAGGAATTGACGGGGACCCGCACAAGCAGCGGAGCATGTGGTTCAATTCGACGCAACGCGAAGAACCTTACCTGGGCTTGACATGTTGGTGACAGCCGTGGAAACACGGTCTCCCTTCGGGGCACCTTCACAGGTGGTGCATGGCTGTCGTCAGCTCGTGCCGTGAGGTGTTGGGTTAAGTCCCGCAACGAGCGCAACCCCCGCCCCATGTTGCCAGCGGATAACGCCGGGGACTCATGGGGGACTGCCGGTGACAAACCGGAGGAAGGTGGGGATGACGTCAAGTCATCATGCCCCTTATGCCCAGGGCTACACACGTGCTACATTGGCCGCCACAGAGGGTTGCGATACCGCGAGGTGGAGCGAATCCCAAAAAGGCGGTCTCGGTTCGGATTGGAGGCTGAAACTCGCCTCCATGAAGGTGGAGTTGCTAGTAATCGCGGATCAGCAATGCCGCGGTGAATACGTTCCCGGGTCTTGTACACACCGCCCGTCACACCACGAAAGTCGGCAACACCCGAAGCCGGTGGCCTAACCCGCAAGGGAGGGAGCCGTCGAAGGTGGGGCTGGTGATTGGGGTGAAGTCGTAACAAGGTAGCCGTACCGGAAGGTGCGGCTGGATCACCTCCTTTCTAGGGAGCTCACCAAGCCGGTCGCGGTTCGCCGTGATCGTGCCGAGGGAGTCGCGCCCTACGGGGCGTTCCCGAGAATGTCGACCCGTACCTGGAAGTGGCCACATGGCCGGCAGCCTCGAGTTGCCGACCGGCCTGCATGCTGTTTAGTTTTGAGAGACCGGCGACGGTGACAGCGTCGTTTGCCTCTTGCCGGACCTTGAAAACTGCACAGTTGGCCAAACAAACGAGCATCTCGATGCCGTCAAGATATGAAGGGCATGTGGTGGATGCCTTGGCACCAGGAGCCGAAGAAGGACGTGGACGGCTGCGATAAGCCACGGTGAGGCGCTGAACAGCCTTTGACCCGTGGATCTCCGAATGGGAAAACCCGGCGCCGGTAATGCGGCGTCATCCTGCGCTGAATACATAGGCGTAGGAAGGCAAGCGGGGGAACTGACACATCTCAGTACCCCGAGGAAAGGAAATCAACCGAGACTCCCTGAGTAGTGGCGAGCGAAAAGGGATCAGCCTAAACCCGGCAGGTGTAAGCGGGCACGCGTTGCCTGTTGGGGGTCGTAGGGCGCCTGTTCCGGGCTGTGCCTAGCCCGGCGGGAGTCACAAAGTCATGCGTTAGCCGAAGCACGTGGAACCGTGCACCACAGAGGGCAATCGTCCCGTAGGCGAAAACGTGTGGCCTCCCGCAGGTGTCCCTGAGTAGGACCGCACTCGTGAAACGCGGTCTGAACCTGGGGGGACCACCCTCCAAGGCTAAGTACTCCCTGGTGACCGATAGCGGACTAGTACCGTGAGGGAAAGGTGAAAAGTACCCCGGAAGGGGAGTGAAATAGTACCTGAAACCGTATGCCTACAAGCGGTCGGAGCACCTTCGGGTGTGACGGCGTGCTTTTTGCAGAACGAGCCGGCGAGTTACTCGTCTGTGGCGAGGTTAAGCGATGAGCGGAGCCGTAGCGAAAGCGAGTCCGAACAGGGCGATTCAGTCGCAGGCGGTAGACCCGAAACCGAGCGAGCTACCCATGGGCAGGTTGAAGCGAGGGTAAGACCTCGTGGAGGACCGAACCGACCTAGGTTGAAAACTGGGCGGATGACCTGTGGGTCGGAGTGAAAGGCTAATCAAGCTCGGAGATATCTGGTTCTCTCCGAAATATATTTAGGTATAGCCTCCGGTGAATTGCGTAATGGCCGTAGAGCACTGCTTGGACTAGGGGCCCTACCAGGTTACCGACTTCAGGCAAACTCCGAAGACCATTACGTTTACCCGGGGAGTCAGTCCGTGGGGGATAAGCTTCACGGTCGAGAGGGAAACAACCCAGACCACCAGCTAAGGTCCCTAAGTGTTGGCTAAGTGGGAAACGATGTCTGAATGCTGAGACAACCAGGAGGTTGGCTTAGAAGCAGCCACCCTTGAAAGAGTGCGTAACAGCTCACTGGTCAAGTGTTCGGGCGCGGACAATGTAACGGGGCTAAAGCCAGCCACCGAAGCTGTGGGTTCGTCGGATCCTTCGGGGTCCTTCGAGCGGTAGGAGAGCGTTCTCTTGCCAGCGAAGCGGCGGCGTAAGCCAGCCGTGGAGGCTTGAGAAGTGAGAATGCCGGCATAAGTAACGAAAGAGGGGTGAGAATCCCCTCCGCCGATTGTCCAAGGGTTCCTGAGTAAAGTTCGTCTGCTCAGGGTTAGTCGGGACCTAAGGCGAGGCCGAAAGGCGTAGTCGATGGCTAACGGGTTGATATTCCCGTACCACGTCACATCCGTTTGACCGATGGGGCGACGAGGAAGGGTAGGGGAACCCAGGCGATGGTTGCCCTGGGGTAAGCGCGTAGCTAGCACCCGTAGGTAAATCCGCGGGTGTGTTGATGCGAGGCGCGATGCCAGCTGGCCGTAAGGCCGGCGAGTCCCCGAACCCATGCCTCCAAGAAAAACCTCTAGGGAGGATGTACGTGCCCGTACCAAAACCGACACAGGTGGACAGGCAGAGAATGCCAAGGTGATCGAGATAACCCTCGTTAAGGAACTCGGCAAATTCGCCCCGTAACTTCGGGAGAAGGGGCGCCCCGGTAGGGTGAAGCCACTTGCTGGTGGAGCCCGAGGGGGCCGCAGTGAAAAGGCCCAAGCGACTGTTTACCAAAAACACAGGCCTCTGCTAAGTCGTAAGACGACGTATAGGGGCTGACGCCTGCCCGGTGCCGGAAGGTTACGCGGAGGTGTTAGCTGCCCTTCGGGGTGGCGAGGCACCGAAGCTAAGCCCCGGTAAACGGCGGCCGTAACTATCGACCAAGGTAGTTCCGTTAACAAACTCGGCTATATGCTGGAACATCCGAGGATCCGGCGCTACTCACCGCGTTGAGCGGTAGTGACAATGCGTCCGGTGCGGACAATCAGCAGGAAAGGCTCTGCGTCGACGCGCTTTCGGAATCGCGAGACACAGTAGACACAGAGAATCCTCAGAGACTATACGCCGAGCTCCCCGCCCATCCGAGGGGAGATGAGATAGTCCGATCTCACGGGCGACCGTGAGAGCTGGTCAGAAATGAGCCAGCCTCTCCGCTTCAGCGGAGAAGTAACAACAATGAACGGTCCTAAGGTAGCGAAATTCCTTGTCGGGTAAGTACCAACTTGCCCCACTGTTCGCATAGAACGCGGGCAGTGAAACACCGGCTCATATCGGGGAAACCCTCCTGCCGCGAGGTAGTGGGTAATCCCGAGGGAAGTCCTAGTGACCCCGTAACGACTGATCCGAAAGGAGAGGCGTGCCACCCTGCGGCGAAGCCGCAAATCCACGTGGTGCGCAATACGCCGGCCCTCATCGCAGACAAGGTTGCCTATGGAGCAGGAACGCTTGATCCGTGGTTCGTCACAGGCCTGACGGAAGGCGAGGGATGCTTCTGCATCTCTTTTAGCCGACGTCGCAAGCTAAGGACGGGCCTGGAAGTGCGGCCATCTTTCTCACTGTCACTGAACGAGAGAGATGGACCACTGCTAGCGGATTTACAGGCGTTCTTCGGATGCGGCTGGGTCCGGAAGTCGGTAACCGATCGGACTCTCAAGTACGAGAGCCGAGCGGTGCATCAGCTTCTGGGTCACGTCGTACCGCATTTCGAGCGCTACCCGCTTCGCGGGAGCAAGGCACGAAGCTTTACCGGCTTTGTGCACGTCTGCCAGATGATCGAACAAGGCGATCATCTGAAGCGCTCGGGACTGGAAACGATCGTACGCATTGCTTACGAGATGAATGTCGGCAAGCGACGGTACGACCAGTCGGAGCTCCTAATGGCGATTGATGAGGTGAAGGGATAGTCTGCCCTCTTCGGAAACGGAGAGATCGGTGAAGTTCCGACCTGCACGAATGGCGTAACGACTTGGGCGCTGTCTCAACGAGGGGCTCGGTGAAATTGTAGTCTCGGTGAAGATACCGAGTACGCGCGGCCAGACGGAAAGACCCCGTGAACCTTTACTACAGCCTGATATTGGAGTCTGGGGCATCTCGCTCAGGATAGGTGGGAGGCTGTGAAGCAAGGGCTTCGGCCCTTGTGGAGCCAACCTTGAGATACCACCCTTGATGTTCCGGGCTTCTAACACCTCGCCGTGAAACCGGGAGGTGAACAGTGTCAGGTGGGTAGTTTGACTGGGGCGGTCGCCTCCCAAAATGTAACGGAGGCGCCCAAAGGTTCCCTCAGCACGGTTGGAAATCGTGCGTAGAGCGTAAAGGTATAAGGGAGCTTGACTGCGAGACTGACAGGTCGAGCAGGTACGAAAGTAGGGCTTAGTGATCCGGCGGTAGCAAGTGGAAGCGCCGTCGCTCAACGGATAAAAGGTACTCCGGGGATAACAGGCTTATCGGGCCCAAGAGTCCACATCGACGGCCCGGTTTGGCACCTCGATGTCGGCTCGTCGCATCCTGGGGCTGAAGCAGGTCCCAAGGGTTGGGCTGTTCGCCCATTAAAGCGGTACGCGAGCTGGGTTCAGAACGTCGTGAGACAGTTCGGTCCCTATCTGCCGTGCGCGCTGGAGAGTTGAGGGGAGTCGTCCCTAGTACGAGAGGACCGGGACGAACGGACCGCTGGTGTATCTGTTGTCCTGCCAAGGGCACCGCAGGTTAGCTACGTCCGGACGGGATAACCGCTGAAGGCATCTAAGCGGGAAGCCCACCTCGAGATGAGCTCTCCCATCCCCTTGAGGGAGTAAGACCCCTGGTAGACCACCAGGTTGATAGGCCGGATGTGTAAGTGCAGCAATGCACTCAGCAGACCGGTACTAATGGGTCGAGGGCTTGACGGATATTTATCGGCGTTCGTAAGAGCGGCCGATGCTTGATGCTCGTAAGGGCGGTCCAACTGTGCAGTTTTGAGGGTCCGGCGAGAGCCGGTCCGCGCCACTTCCGGTGGCTATAGCGAGGGGGAAACACCTCTTCCCATTCCGAACAGAGTAGTTAAGCCCCTCAGCGCCGATGGTACTTGGCCCGCAAGGGCCCGGGAGAGTAGGTCGCCGCCGGTATTTCCTCTCAAGAGTCGGCCTCGTGCCGACTCTTACTCTTTGAGCGGCCCCCTGGTCGCCGCCGCCGCGGTCCTCCCCCGCGGCGGGGCGAATGAACTCTCAGCGAGCGATCCAGGTGCAGGGCTGCTCGGCCACAGGCACCGAGCCGCCGCGCCGCGACTTGACGTCACGAGCGCCGTTGCAGCTGCGCTCGGGAACGCGAGCCGACTCACCGGTGCAAGGCAACACAACGGCGCGCACGTGCGGCCGGGCGAGGCGCTGCCGCGACCGGTCGAGCGCCGGCGTGCAGTCGCGCGTTTCGCCGGCTTCACCATCCGCACCTGTGTGCTCCGCCTTGGCGGGACGCTGCGGTGCGGACTCGCCTTCCGTGGCTCGCGTTGCGTAATCGGTGGCGGTCAGCTCGTATGCGCCCAGCGTTGCGAAGTCGAGCGCCAGTCGTAGCCGGTCCGTTAGAAGCTCGCGCAGGTCGTCCGCGCGATCGTGGGACATTTGGTCTTCGGGTCGTTTCCAGAACATAGGTTCGGACCTTAGGAGGGCCCGCGGACGGAACACGTGTTCTGCAATCGGGGTTGCACCCGAGCGAGCAAAATACTGTATTTGCAGGCAAAACCCGAGCCGGGCGCCTCGATCGATCGCTGTCTGCTCCGGGGCGGCTGGACCAAGGCTATGGCCGCAGCTCGTGCCGTTCGAGGAAGTCCTGAATCGTGCGCGAAAGCTGCGCGCCGCGCCACGCGAGCGGGGATTGGCCGGGCTCCTCGACAGCCAGCTCGGCGTTCGGAATGCGCTCGACGTACGTTTGCGCGACCTCCAGCGGGTGGTCCGGGTCGGCTTCGTCGCGGCTTCCGACGACGAGCGTGGGGGCCTGCACTGCTTCCAACTCCTCGACGCTGCGAAACGGAGTGGAGCGCACGACTTGCCGAAGCGCCTCGGCAACAGCCTCGGGATGCTCGTGGCGCTCCAGCCTCTGTCTGATCGCGCGCTTCACGATGCTGCGAAAGCGCGGGTCGATGGCCGGCTCGCCCTGAACTCGCATGAAGCCGTCGACCCCTTCACGCTCGAGCGCGTCGGCGAGCGCGTCCCAGTCGCGCATGCTCTCGCGCTCACCCAGATCGGACTCGCCGCGATAGGCGGGCGTTATCTGAATCAGCGCTGACACGCGCTGCGGCTGTGCAAGTGCGAACGCGAGCGTCGTCGCCGCGCCCATCGACGCGCCACCGAGGACGGCTCGCTCGATGTCGAGTGCGTCGAGCACGCTCTCCAGATCACCCACCAGCTCCGGGTACGTGTACCCGGCGCCCTCGGGTGCGGGGCTCGACTCGCCGTGGCCGCGAGCGTCGTAGCTGATCGCACGGTAGCCCGCCTTTGGAAGCAGCCGCGAGCCGTGCAGCACGTAGCGGCGCGTAGCCGTGAGCCCGTGAGCGAGCACGATGGGAGGGCCATCGCCGTCGCTGTCCTCCACGGCGAGCGTCGGGCCGACCGCCAGACGTCGCACCACCGGCCGGCTCTCGGCGGCCGCGGTCACGGGTCCAGGCTCGACCAGATCTCGAGCTTCGTACGCACCCGTGAGATCACCTCGTCCGTGAACTCGCCGGTGGTGGAGTGCCCGCCGAGGTCAGGAGTGGCGATGCCCGACGCGGTGGCCTCGAACACGGACTCGTAGACGGCGCGCGAGGCTCTCTCCGCGGCCCGGGCAAGGGAGAAATCGCCGCCCGAGGCCCCGGCTCCGCCGGCCGCGGGTTCGCCCGCCTCTTGATCCTCGCGCTCCCCGATGTAATGGAGCAGGGCCGCCACGGCCAGGATCATCGCCATCGGGTTGGCGATCCCCTTGCCGGCGAGCGCGGGCGCGGTTCCGTGCGGTGCCTCCGTCATCGCGACCCGGGTGCGCAGGTCCTGGTCGAACGACAGCAGCACCGACTCGGCGCCGGCGATCGACCCGAACAGCCGTAGGACCAGCTCCGACAGTGAGTCGCCGTCCCGGTTCAGAGCGGGGATGACGAGCGGTGAGTCCGCCGCGCCGCCGATCAGGCCGGCGTAGGCGGCGTCGATGAGCTGCGGGCTGTAGGGAACGTCGGGGTGGCGCTCGGCCGCAGCGTCCATCTCCTCCTTGAGCAGCCCCTCGTAGATCGGGCTCACCGTCCACTTCGGCCCGCCGTAGACCCGCGCGTGCACGCGCTTCGCCATCCGGAACGAGTATTCGGCGACGGCCCGGCAGGTGGAGCGCTCGATGCGCTCGGTCCGCAGCGCCACCTCGTCTCCATCCTCGATCCGGCGGCTCTCCTCCGCACCATAGGCGTCGCCGACCGCCATCCGCACCACTGAGATCGGGAAGTGCACGCCGGCGATCGGCGGGACGCCCGGGATCCGCCGCCCGGTCCTGACGATCGCCTTGCCGTCGATGTGCTCGCGCAACAACGTGTTCGGGCTGCCGACGTCGTCCGGCCGCTCGGGGGTGATCGTTGCGGCCTTGATCCCGAACCCGGACTCGGCCATCGCGCGCGCGGCAGCCAGCACCACCTCGTTCTCGGTTCGGCGCCGGTTCTCCAGCGAGAGGTCGTAGTGCTCGACCTCCAGGCGCACGCCGCAGACATCTGGATCGAGCAGCCGCAGCGCCTCCTCGAGCAGCTCCTGCCCGGTCTGGTCTCCCTCCATCACGATGACGCGGGCGCCGTCCGACATCGGCGTGAATCTACCGTGCAGGTTGTCGGGCACGCGTTGCACATGGTGCGGAACGCCGGTGGAGCAGGGCGACGGGTACCGCCTCGCGGAGCACGCGGGGGATCGCGGGGCAGCGTTCTGCAGGCTCGAGCACGTGGTCCCCTGGGCGCTCCAGGGAGCGCACTGGGAGGCCGGCGAGCCCGTGGAGCCGGCCGCCGCGACCGAGTCCGCCGACGCCTGCGCCCACTGCGGCGAGCCGCTCGGTGAGGCGCACGTGCTGCTCGTACGGCACCGCGCGGAGCACCGCATCCCGGACGGCTTCTGCTCGGTCACCCACCTCCTCGAGTGGGCCAAGGCGGGGGGGCGGTGGCGCGCTTGATGCGGACGGCCAGCGCCCGGCAGGAGCTCGGCGGCCCACGCGAAACACCCATGTCGGGTGAGAAACGACCTTGCAGCGGAACCCCTGCAAAACCACCAGAGTGAGATGACTGCGGCAATTCCCAGGTTTGTCCGCGGAGGCTCGACGCCCGCCGCAGGAGGCCAGGGACCTGCTGTTACCCTTGTGCGATCTCAGCTTGCGGCTAGCGCTATGGACAAGTTCGTAATAGAGGGCGGTTACCCGCTGTCCGGGACCGTCGTCCCGGCCGGAAACAAGAACGCAGCGCTGCCGATCATCGCCGCGTCGCTGCTCACCGACGAAGAGCTCGTGATCGGCAACGTCCCTCGTATCCGGGACGTCGACTACATGCTCGCCCTGCTCGAGGACATCGGGGTAAGCGTGCTCTGGCGCGACGACCACGAGTTGGTGCTGAGAGCGGACTCGCTTCGTAGCTCGGAGATCGACGCCGAGCTCGCCAGCCGCATCCGGGCGTCGTTCCTGCTCGCGGGCCCGCTGCTGGCGCGGCTGGGCGAGGCGCGCATGCCGCCTCCGGGTGGGGACGTCATCGGGCGACGGCGCCTCGACCCGCACCTCGATGCGCTCGGCGCGCTCGGCGCCCGCATCGAGGCCAAGCGCTCCTACCGCATGTGGGCCCCGGAGGGGCTGAGCGCGTGCGACATCTTCATGGACGAGGCGAGCGTGATGGCGACCGAGAACGCCCTGATGGCAGCGGCGCTGACGCCGGGAGTCACCACGATCAGCAACGCCGCCTCGGAGCCCCACGTGCAGGACCTCGCCCGGCTGCTCGTCTCGATGGGAGCGAGGATCGACGGCATCGGCTCGAACGTTCTCGTCGTGCACGGTCGCGACCGCCTCGGCGGCGCGCACCACGTCGTCTGCCCCGACCACATCGAGGTGGCTAGCTTCATGGCTCTTGCCGCGGTGACCGGAGGCCACATTCGAATAAAGGGCTCCGTCACCGACGACATGCGCATGATCCGGGCCGTGTTCGAGCGGCTCGGCCTCAAGTCGCACGTCGAGGGCGACGACATCGTCGTGCCGCCCGAGCAGCGGCTCCAGATACAGGACGACGTCGGCGACGCCATCCCCAAGATCGACGACGGGCCGTGGCCCGCTTTCCCCGCCGACCTCACGAGCATCGCGCTCGCGGTCGCCACCCAGGCGGAGGGAACCGTGCTCATCTTCGAGAAGATGTTCGAGAACCGGCTGTTCTTCGTCGACAAGCTCACATCCATGGGTGCTCGGATCGTGCTGTGCGACCCCCACCGGGCGATCGTCAGCGGTCCGAGCCGTCTTCATGGTGAGCGCATGGAGAGCCCGGACATCAGGGCGGGAATGGCGATGCTCATCGCGAGCCTGTGCGCCGAGGGGATCTCGGAGATCGGCAACGTCAGCCAGATCGACCGCGGCTACGAGCGGATCGACGACCGGCTGCGCGAGCTCGGCGCCCGCATCGAGCGCGTCTCGGGCGATCGGGTCTCGATCTAGTCACCCGCTCGCTGCGGCGGGCTCGAACGGACGGAGGACCAGATGGCGCACCTGATCCCGCCGGGGACGCGCGACATCCTGCCGGACGAGATGCGCGAGCTACGGCAACTCTCGAGCTCTCTGCTCGAGACGTTCGCGCGCTTCGGCTACGGAGAGGTCTGGACGCCGACGATGGAGTACGAGGACGTGCTCGTGCAGGGCGACGAGCGAGCCGCCGGCGCGAGCTATCGCCTGTTCGACGAGCACGGGCAGGTGCTGGTCCTGCGTTCCGACATGACGATCCCGATCGCGCGCCTGGTCGCGAACCGCTACGCCCACGCGGAGCCGCCGCTGCGGCTCTGCTACCTCTCCCACGCGTACCGCGCCGTCCGGCCTCAGCGAGGCCAGCAGCGCGAGTTCCTCCAGGCCGGCCTCGAGCTGGTCGGCGCCGACGCCCCGGACGGGACGGTGGAGGTGCTCGAGGTCCTGTGCGCGGCGCTCGACGCCGCCGGGCTTCCCAGAGCCCGCATCGGGCTGGGCGACGCCGGCCTGTTCAGGAGCCTGCTCGAGACGCTGGGTGTGGAGCCCGCCGCCGCGGCGCGCATCCTTGCCGCCCTCGAGCGCCACGACCTCGTCGCGCTGGAGGTGGAGGTCGAAGCGCTCGGCCTGCCCGCGGACCAACGAGACGTGCTCGTGCAACTGCCGCAGCTTCGAGGCGGCTCCGACGTACTGGAGCGGGCGGTTGAGCTGGGCGGCAACGACGTCGGCAGCGCCACGGCGAGGCTCGCCGGCACGGCGGCCGGGCTCGAACGGCGGGGCATCGCGGATCGGGTCATCTTCGACCTCGGCCTCGTACGACACCTCGGTTACTACACGGGCGCCATCTTCGAGATCTACGACCCGGCTCTCGGGCACGTGATCGGAGGCGGCGGCCGTTACGACGAACTGCTCGGGCGCTTCGGGCGCTCGCTTCCGGCCTGCGGGTTCGCGCTCTACGTGGAACGGGTGCACGTGGCGCAGGCCGAGGAGGAGCGACGCGCCGAGGAGGCACGCTCGTGAGCGAGCCCCTTCGCCTCGCGGTGCCGGGTGGATCCCTCTTCGACGCCACGCTCGACCTGCTCGATCGGATCGGAGTCGACACGACGCCTATGCGCTCCGACTCGCGCTCCCTGATGTTCAGCGGCGGCGAGCTGACGCTGGTCACCATGCGCCCGAGCGACGTGCCCACGTACGTCGAGGCGGGCGCGGTGGACCTCGGGGTCACCGGGAAGGACGTGCTGATGGAGCAGCAGGAGAGGGTCGTATACGAGCTGCTAGACCTCGGCTACGGAGGCTGTCGGATGGTGGTCGCGACCAAGGCCGGGAACCGCTATGCGGACGAGCTCGAGCGCCGTCTGGGCGCGATCCGAATCGCGACGAAGTACCCCCGCGTGGCAGCACGTTACTTCGAGCAGAGCGGCAGGCAGGCGGAGGTGATCGAGGTGAAGGGCTCGGTCGAGCTTGCGCCGCTGTCGGGGCTGGCCGACGGCATCGTGGACCTCACCGCGTCCGGCAGGACGCTGCGCGAGAACTCGCTCGAGATCCGCGAGGTCATCGCGGACTGCACCGCGCGGCTGGTCGCGAACCGCGTCGCCCACAAGCTGCGCCAGGCGGAGATCGACTCGCTCGTGGAGCGGATCAGTGCGCGCTGAGCGGTACAGCCTCGGGCTCGAAGAGACGGACGTGCTCGCGCGCCAGGTGCGCTCGCTCGCCTCAGCGCCGCCTGAGCTGGCACAGGAGGTGCGGGAGATCCTCGGCGCCGTCTACGAGCGCGGCGACCGCGCGGTGGTGGAGCTCACGCGGCGCTTCGACAGCGACGCCGCCGGCGAGGAGCTTCGCGTGCCGGCCGAACGACTCGAGCGGGCGTTGCGCGAGGCCGATCCGGCCGTTCGGGCTGGCCTCGAGCTGGCTATCGACAACGTCCGTCGCGTCTGTGAGGCGGAGGCGCACCGGGACGTGGCGGTGGAGCTGCCGCAGGGCCACAGGGTGGAGCTGCGCGAGCTGCCGCTGAGACGGGCCGGGGTGTACGTACCGGGCGGGCGCGCCGCCTATCCCTCGAGTGCGGTCATGTGCTGCGTGCCCGCAAGCGTTGCCGGCGTGAGCGAGATCGCCGTCGCCACTCCGCCGGGGCCGGGCGGAGAGCCGAGCGCGGTCGTGCTGGCAGCCTGCGCGCTCTGCGACGTCTCGGAGGTGTACGCGATGGGCGGCGCCCAGGCGGTCGGCGCGCTCGCGTTCGGGACCGAGAGCGTGCCGCAGGTGGACGCGATCGTCGGACCGGGCAGCTACTACGTCCAGGAGGCCAAGCGCCAAGTGACCGGAGTGGTGCAGATAGACGGCGTCGCCGGCCCGAGCGAGCTCGTAGTGATCGCAGACGACGAGGCGGAGCCGCGACTGGTCGCGCTCGACCTCGCCGCCCAGGCCGAGCATGGAAGCGAGAGCCTCCTCGTCCTGTTGAGCCCGAGCGAGAGGCTGCTTGCCGCCGTCGAGGAGGAGCTGGCCGCGCTCTCGCGAGATCGCCCGAGCGTTTCGGACGCCCCGGTCGCGCTCGTCCTGGTCCCAGATCTCGAGAGTGCGCTCGCCGCGGCGGACGAGATCGCTCCTGAGCACCTCGAGATCGTCTGCGTGGCCCAGGAGGCACTCGCCGCCCGCGTTCGCGCCGCCGGCTGTGTCTTCGTAGGCCCGGGAGGCGGCGTCGCGTTCGGCGACTACGTCGCGGGCTCGAACCACGTGCTGCCGACCGGCGGCGCGGCTCGCTTCGCCAGTCCGCTCGGAGCGGCCACGTTCCGGCGCAGGCAGGCGCTGGTATCGTTGCCTGAGGCTGCCACGCGCGCTCTCGCGCCGCACGCGAGCAGCATCGCGCGCGCTGAGGGGTTCCCCATTCACGCGGAATCCGTCGAGGCCAGGCAGAGCCTGAGGGCCAGGGAAGCCTGAAGGTGGACCCCGAGTAGAGCATGGCAATCACGACACAACCTCGAGTCGCCGTGGTCGAGCGCTCCACCAAGGAGACTCAGATCTGGATGCGCCTGGGCCTCGACGGAACGGGGGCCGTGGTGACCGCCACCGGCGTCGGCTTCCTCGAGCACATGCTCAAGCTGCTCGGTCGCCACAGCCGTCTCGACATCGACGTGAAGGCGACGGGCGACCTCGAGACGGGCGCGCACCACACGACAGAGGACATCGGCATCGTGCTTGGCCAAGCGCTGGACCAGGCGCTCGGGGACCGCTCCGGCATCGCGCGCTACGGCGAAGCCACCGTACCCATGGACGAGTCGCTTGCCAGCTGCGCGATCGACATCAGCGGGCGTCCCTACTGCGCCTTCGAGGCCGACCTGCCCGTGACGTCGATCGCGGGCTTCGACACCGAGCTCGCCGAGGAGTTCTTTCGCGCGTTTGCGAACAATGCCCGGCTGACGCTCCACCTGCGCGTGCTGACGGGCTCGAACGCTCACCACATGATCGAGGCCGCCTTCAAAGCGTTGGCGCTTGCGCTGCGCCGGGCCATCTCCTTCGACGAGTCGGAGTCGGGAGTGCCGTCGACCAAGGGAGTGCTGTGAGCCCCGAGTCGCGCCCGCGAATCGCGATCGTCGACTACGGCATGGGCAACCTGCGCTCGGTCGAGAAAGCGATCGAGCGCACGGAAGCCGAGCCCGAGCTGACGAGCGAGGCGCTTCGGATCCGGACCGCGGACGGCGTCGTGCTCCCGGGCGTCGGCGCGTTTCCGATGGCGATGCGAAACCTGCAGCGCCTCGGCCTCGACACCGTCCTGCGCGACGTCGTCGCGCAGGGCACCCCGCTGCTCGGTATCTGCCTCGGCCTCCAGCTGCTTTTCGAAAGCTCGAGCGAGAACGAGGGCAGCGAGGGGCTCGGCCTCCTGTCGGGCCACGTCGAGCGACTGCCTGCGCCGGGGCTGAAGGTCCCGCT
This sequence comes from uncultured Solirubrobacterales bacterium, assembly GCA_963774075.1. Classification (GTDB taxonomy): domain Bacteria; phylum Actinomycetota; class Thermoleophilia; order Solirubrobacterales; family JBBDJG01; genus JBBQNR01. Next base: position 62,450 of record CAVZDP010000002.1, read on the forward strand.
GATCGGCTGGGACCCGGTGCGCTGGGACAAGCGCTCGCCGCTCAACGAGCACCTTCCCGACGAGTGCCCCTTCTACTTCGTCCACTCGTTCGCTCCGGTTGGCGTTGCCGAAGAGGACAAGCTCGCGAGCACCGAGTACGGCGAGCCCTTCGTCTGCGCGGTCGAGCGCGGCTCGCTGTTCGGCGTGCAGTTCCACCCCGAGAAGTCGAGCGGCGCCGGCCTTCAACTCCTCAAGAGCTTCGCCGGCGTCTGCGGTGCCGTCGGGGCTCCTTCGTAGCCCAAGTCTGGGCCAGAACGACGCCGTGCACCTCTACCCGGCCATCGACGTCATGGGCGGCAGCGCGGTGCGCCTCGAGCGCGGCGACTTCGCCCGCCGGCGCGAGTACGACGACGATCCGCTGGACGCCGCACGCCGCTGGGCTCGGGAAGGCGCGCGTCACCTGCACGTCGTGGACCTGGACGGGGCAAGGGAGGGGCGTCCGGTCAACCTGGAGCACCTGCGCCGGATCTCAGCCGAACTTCGGGGTCACGTGGAGCTCATCCAGTACGGAGGCGGCCTGCGCACCGAGGACCACGTCCGCCAGGCGCTCGAGACCGGCGCCGGTCGGGTGGTGGTCGGGACCGCCGCCCTCTCCGATGACGACCTGCTGCGGCGGCTGCTCGACAGTCACGGCGGCCGGGTGGCGGTCGGCGTCGACGTGCGTGAGGGGCGCGTGGCGGTGCGGGGATGGCAGGAGCGCACGGGGGAGACGGCGGCGGAGGCGATCGAGCGCCTCGTCGCAGCGGGAGTGGCCACGATCGTCTACACGAACGTGGACCTCGACGGCACGCTCTCCGGCATCAGCCCCGAGCCGGTGCGCGCGGCAGCGGCCGCGGCGGCCGGCCGGAGCCTCGTTTGCTCGGGGGGAATCGCAAGCCTGGCCGATCTGGAAACGCTCTCTTCGCTCGGCCTCGACAACCTCGAGGGCGTGATCGTCGGCAAGGCGCTGTACGAGGCGCGGTTCACCGTCGAGGAGGCGATGGCCGCGCTCGGCCCGGAGCCGGCGACGGCGGCGTGAGGCGACGGCGATGGTGCTGAAGCGAGTCATCCCCTGCCTCGACGTGGACAAGGGTCGCGTCGTGAAGGGCACGAACTTCGTCGGCCTGCGCGACGCCGGGGACCCCGTCGAGCTGGCGGAGCGCTACGATTCCGAAGGCGCGGACGAGCTCGTGTTCCTCGACATCACCGCCTCCCACGAGGCGCGGGACACGATCGTCCAGCTCGCTCGCCGAGCCGCCGACAACGTCTTCATCCCGTTCACGATCGGCGGCGGCATCCGCTCGGTCGAGGACGCGCAGGCGGTTCTCGATGCGGGCGCCGACAAGGTGTCGCTCAACTCGGCGGCGGTCGCATGGCCCGGGCTGATCGAAGAGCTGGCGGCGACGTTCGGCTCGCAGTGCGTGGTGCTTGCGATCGACGCCCAGTGGCGCGAGCGCGTGATGACCGGGCCCGAAACCGGCCACTCCCACTACGAGGTGTTCGTGAACGGGGGCCGGGTGCCGACGGGACGTGACGCCGTCGCATGGGCGCGAGAGGGAACCGAGCGTGGAGCGGGAGAGATTCTTCTCACGAGCATGGATCGAGACGGCACCGAGGACGGCTACGAGCTCGAGCTGACGCGCTCGGTCGCCGACGCGGTGGAAGTGCCCGTGATCGCCTCAGGTGGCGCCGGCAACCTGGAGCACCTCACGGAAGCGATTCAGGAGGCGGGCGCCGACGCGGTCCTGTGCGCGTCGATCTTCCACTACGGCCACTACCGCGTGCGCGAGGCCAAGGAGCACCTGCGCCGCGAGGGGATTCCGGTCCGAATCTGACGACGGCCACCCGTCGTTCGAAATTTCGGGCCGGCTTCGCCGGGTACCTACCGCCTCGAGGCGACCTCTCCTCATATCAGGGGGTGAAGACGCCCTGGCGCAGGAACGTCGACTCGTCGCCCGAGCCGCACGTCGGCGGGCAGGTACCCGAGGGCGGCGTCAGGGTGCCGTCGGGGCCGGCGTCGAGGACCTTCATCGAAAGAGCGCCCATGAGCATGCGCTTGCCCTCCTTTACGAAGCCCGGGACCAAGCTGTCGAGCGTCGTGGAGAGGTTGCATGCCGAGCCGAGCGTCGGGTCGGCCGTGGGCGTGCAGGTGAACGGGACCGTCAGCTCGCTGTCGGCGACGGTGGCCGCCGCCTGCTGGGTCGCGCCGTTGGCGCGGTCGGTGATTCGCAGCGTGCTCGCCAGCACCAGTGATCCCGTGTAGTCGGCGCCGCCGGCCACCGCCTTGACGTCGCTCGCCGAGGCGGCGATCCTCACGTCCGCCTCGTCCGCGCCGGTGCTCGGGTTGCCGACGACGGTGTCGAGGCGCGCGAAGGCGCTGCCGCGGCCCGTGCTGCTCGTCGTGAGCAACGAGGTCTGGAGCTGCGGCGCCGTACAGGAGCCCTGGTTCAGCGGTCCGATGTGGGTGGCGTTGGGAGCGAGGCAAGCCCTGAACTCGGGCACGAGGGGTACCCGCAGCGGCGTCCCGCCGCCCGGGCGCGGATAGTTGGTGAAGATGCTCGTCGTCACGGCCTGCGTCGAGCTGTCCGCCGGGTCGGGGTCGAACATGGCGGAGTCCACGGAAGCCGTGTTGGTGATGTCGCCCGCGCTCTGGGGCCGCACGACGACGTTGACCGCGGCCGACCCCGAGACCGCCAGGGTCCCGAGGTTGCAGGTGACCGTGCCGGCGGTGTGAGAGCAGGTTCCCTGCGAGGGGACGGCCGACTGGTAGGCGACCTCGGCCGGGAGCTGGTCGGTGACCGTCACCGAGGTGGCGACCGAGGGGCCGGTGTTTGTGACGTTGAGCGTGTATGTGAGGTCGGTGCCCACGCCCGCGGGGTCCGGCGAGTCGATTTGCGTGATCGACAGGTCCGCGTCGGGCGCGCCGAGCAGGATGGAGACGGCGTTGGAGAGCTCGGTGGCGACAACCAGGTCGGGATAGGCGTTTCCGTTGAACTCGCCCCGGGCGATCGACGTCGGGGCCGACCCTGCCGGTCCGGCGGGGAAATTGACCGCCGAGGCGAAGCTCGATCCGCTCGCGCCGTAGAGCAGGGAGATGGTGTCCGAGCCCTGGTTCGAAACGGCCAGGTCCGGGTCGGAGTCGCCGTTGAAGTCCCCGACGGCGACGTCCGTGGGGCGGTTGCCGACCGCATAGTTCGTTGGCCCCGTGAAGCTGGCGCCGGTGCCGCCCAGCAGCACCGACACGTTGTCGGAGCCCTCGTTCGTCACCACCAGATCAGGGTCGGAGTCGCCGTTGAAATGACCAGCCACCATCGACATGGGAGCGACTCCGACGCCAAAGCTGATCGGCGCCGCGAAGCTCACACCGGGGTCACCGAGCAGCACCGAGATGTCGTTCGAGAGCTCGTTCGTCGTGGCGATGTCGGGGTCGGAGTCGCCGTTGAAGTCGTCCACCAGCACCGCCAGGGGGGCGTTACCGGTCGGGAAGCTCGTCGGGGAGCCGAAGGTGGCTCCCGCACCGCCCAAGAGCACCCAGACGTCGCTGGTGAAGGCGTTCGGTATGGCGAGGTCGGGGTCCAGGTCGCCGTTGAAGTCGCCGACCGCAACCTCCTGCGGCGTGGTGCCCACCGAGTAGTTGGTGGAGCCGGTGAAGCTTCCTCCTGTGCTTCCCACCAGCACCGTGATGCTGTTCGTGCTCTCGTTGACGACGACGAGGTCGGGGTCCAGGTCGCCGTTGAAGTCGCCCGTTGCGATTGCCAGAGGTCTCGTGCCGACCGGATAGTAGGTCGGCGCTCCGAAGGTTCCACCGGGGCCGCCCAGCAGGACGGCGATGTTGTGCGAGAACTCGTTCACCACCGCCAGGTCGGGATCCGAGTCGGCGTTGAAATCGGCCACGGCCAGCGCCTGGGGCGCGGTGCCCACGCCGAGCTGGGTGGGTCCCTTGAAGCCGAAGCCGTATGCCCCCGCCGGTGCGAACGCGGCCAAGGCGAATAGGGCTCCCACCAGGAGCACGAGCCGCGAGCGCGCCACGCCCATTGTCCGAGCGCACGCGCCGGTACGAATCGGGAAATCCCGGCGTGTCGGCTCGGTCTGCTGAACAGGGCGCATATGCGGTCCTCCGTGGCCTCATGCGCTTGGCTAGCGCCCATCGCCCTCGCTTCGTCGAGAAGGAGGGCACAGGCCAACATCGTGCGATCAGGTCGGTCGGCTTCCTGCCACCGTCCTGGCCAGCGTAGTCCGTGTTCGCCGAGCCGGCAAACCTTTTCCACTTGTCAGTCCCGCCTTGGACCGCTCAGAGCACGCGAAGAGCACGCCCTCCGCGCCAGCGCCGGGGGCGGCGGGCGCTCAGCTGCCGCTATCTCGCTCCCGGGCGCGCTTGCGCGAGCGGCCCTTCGGATCGAGCGCCGTAATGCTCGCGTAGCCCGTGAGGTAGATGCGGCGGCCGTCAGACACGACCGGGTTGTAGGCCCCACGCGGGTACGTGAACAGGCGCCTCCCGGTCGCGGCCCCGACGCCGTACGTCGCCTTGGAGTCGAGGTCGGCGAAGTACACGATCCTGCCGACCACCGATGGGCCTCCCGAGATGCGCCCGCCCGCGCGGGCCGTCCAGCGTTGCGACCCCGTGCGCGCATCCAGCGCGTAGAGGTTGCCGTCGTAAGAGCCCACGTAGACCGTCGGCCCGGCGCCCTCGATGCTCGCCAGCGCCGGCGACGAGTACACGTAGCCGCCCGTCGAGCGCGACCACGCGAGCTCCCCGCTGCGGGCGCTGAAGGAGTACACCTTGCCGTCCGTGTTGCCGGCGTAGACGCGGCCGAAGCCCGCGGCCGGCGTGGAGTAGAAGTTGCCCGAGGCTAGCCCGAAGGTGCCGCCCGAGGTGCCGGTCGACCAGCGACCGCGCCCCGTGCGGGCCCAGACCGCATACATGCGCCCCGAGTAGTCGCCGGCGTAGAGGGTGCTGCCGTAGAGAGCGGGAGAGGCCTTGATCGCCCCGCTCGCCTGGTACACCCACTTCACGTTTCCGGTGCGGGCCCAGAGCGCGTACAGGCCTCCGCCCTCACTGCCGAAATAGACGACGCCCTTGTGCACGATCGGCGAGGACTCGGTGCGGCTCGGCAGCGACTTCTGCCACAGCAACTTGCCGTTGCGCGCACGCAGCGCCACCATCTTGCCGCTGAGCGAAGTCACGAACAGCCGCCCGTCCGAGTACGCGGGCGAGGAGGCCGACAGGATGCCGATCCGCTTCTTCCACTTCACCCGCCCCGTGTCGGCGTCGAGGGCGTAGGTGCCGCCGTTGTTGCGGATGAAGTACAGCGTGTCGTCCACCACGATCGGGGGAAACTCCATCAGGACACGGCCGCCGAAGAGCCAGCGTCGCTTGTAGGGCGGGCTCACTCGAGCCGGGAGATAGCCGGTGTGCGAGAGGTCGCGGTGGTAGTAGGGCCAGTCGAAGCCCGTGTCGCGCTTGGGCTCGGCGGGCGGCTCGGGGCGGAACTCGACCTCCTCGCCCCTGCGAACGTCGTCGTCGCGCGAGCTCAGGACGATGAAGGCGATAACGCCAGCCACCACCAAGAGCGCGAGCACGCCCAGCACGGGCAGCAATCGGCGGCGGTGCCGTTCGGATATGAAGGGAGTGCGGCTGGACTCCGGCACGCCGGACAGGGTAGCCCCGGCATCCGCGGGAACCCGCCGGTTCTCTCAGCTCAGGCCGAGCTCAGAGGGGTCCAGATCGATCCGCACGGTCATCGGATCGCTCTTCATTACCCGCACGACGGCGCTGTTCAGCTTCAGACCAGGCCTTCCGCGCCCGATCGAGCGCAGGCGCTCGCGCCAGTCGTCGTCGGGGAGCGTGTGCGCCGTGCCCGAGCGCCAGCGGCGACCGACCTTCACGCGTACCTCGGGGTGTGCCTCGATGTTGCGGATGTAGGCGGCTCGCGGGCCGTGCTCGGAGACGATCCAGATCGTGTCGCCCTCGACGCGGCCGCCAACTGGCGTGCGGCGCGGCTCGCCGGTCTTGCGCCCGATCGTCTCCAGCAGGACGACGCCCGGCGGCCCGATGCCCAGTGCTAGGCCCGCCTTCGTCAGCGGATTGACGCCGTACTTGGCGATCCCTGTTGAGACGCGTCGCTTGTCCATTGAGCGCATAGCCCGGCTTCGGCCCAACCTACCGCTCCCCGCGCTCTGACGCGAGCCGCCCCCCGGACCGGCGGGCCGGTCGCGCGCGACTGAGACAATCGGGCCCGTGCGACCGCGCCTGCTGATTCTCGCCGGGACCGTATTGCTCGCCGGGCTCGGCGCGGCTGCCGTCGTGGCGCTCGTGAGCGACGGAGAGGCAAGCAGGGACGACACGGCGCAGCAGACGCCGCCATCGGAGCCGTCGGACGGGCAGGGAGGTGGAGCCGAGCCCGCGCCGAGCGTAGCTCGCCGCGGCGTGCGACTACGGCGCATCGGGGATTTCGACTCGCCCCTCTTCGTCACCGCCCCTCCCGGCGATCGCAGGCGCGTCTTCGTGGTCGAGCAGGGCGGTCGTATCCGGCTGCTGCTCGGCGGCAAGCGCGTGCGCCGTCCGTTCCTCGACATCTCGGGACTCGTGACGAGCGGCGGCGAGCAGGGGCTGCTCTCGATGGCCTTCGCGCCCGACTACGAGCGCAGCCGACGCTTCTACGTCTATTTCACGGACCGCGACGGCGACACCCGCGTCCAGGAGTTCCTCCGTTCCGCGCGTAGCCCGAACAGGGCCGATCGGGGCTCCCGCCGGCCGGTCTTGTTCGTCGATCAGCCGTTCGACAACCACAACGGCGGCCTCCTGCTCTTCGGCCCGGACCGCAACCTCTACGTGGGCCTCGGGGACGGCGGCTCCGCCGGCGATCCCTTCAACAACGCACAGAAGACATCGAACCTGCTCGGCAAGATCCTCCGGATCGAGCCGCGCGCCTCTGGGACCGGGCCCTACTCCGTCCCGCCCTCGAACCCGTTCGTGGGCCGCGGCGGGCGCGACGAGATCTACGCCTACGGCCTGCGAAACCCCTGGCGCTTCTCATTCGACGCCGCGAACGGAGACCTCTACATAGGCGACGTGGGTCAGAACCGGTTCGAGGAGATCGACTACGCCCCGAGAGGGCGCGCCCTGGGGCGGAACTACGGCTGGAGCTGCTTCGAGGGCCGAAGCCGCTTCGACTCGTCGCGCAACTGCCCCGGCGCGGTCGGACCCGTGCTGCAGTACGGGCGCGGCGGGGGCGCATGCTCGGTCACCGGTGGAGTCGTCGTGCGCGACCCGGGCCTGCCGCAGCTTCGAGGGCGCTACCTGTACGGGGACTTCTGCCGCGGCCAGGTGCGGGCCTTCCGGATCGCGGGCGGCGGCGCGACGGGGGATCGCTCGCTCGGGCTCACGGTCTCATCGCTCAGCTCGTTCGGCGAGGACGCACGCCGGCGCGTCTACCTGACGTCGCTCGAGGGCCCTGTCTACCGCCTCGCTTCCCGTTAGTTAAACCGGGCAGCTGGCGAGGGCCTCCAGGTACTCATCCTGGTTCCGGGCCTTGCCGGGATGGTTCACGACCTTGTGCGCCACCCGGCCGTCCTTGTCGATCACAAAAGTCGCCCGTGTGGCGATGCCGGCCTCCTCGATGTACGCGTCGTAGCGCCGGGCGACGTCGCCCTTGGGGTGGAAGTCGGACAACAGCTTCGCCTTCAGGTCCTCGTCGCGCTTGAACGCCTTGAGCGTGTAGGGGCTGTCGATGGAGATCCCGATCACTTCCGCGCCCGCCGCCTCGTAGCGCTCGGCGGCTTCGCTGATGTCGTGCAGCTCCTTTGTGCACATGCCGCTGAAAGCGAGCGGGTAGAAGACCAGCACGGCGTTTCGCCCGCGCAACGAGGAGAGCGTGAACTCCTCGCCGTTTTCGTCCCGGAGCGTGAAGTCCGGGGCTTCGGATCCGACCTCGATGGACACGGCTACCTCCTTGGTGGCGGGTGACGCACGGAATCGTACCCGGGACGGATCGTTCTCCTGAGAAGGGCCCTCAGGCGCGAAGATGTCCACATGAGCTCGAAGATCCCGGTCGAGACCCTCATCCTCTCCCACGCGAACACGGACTTCGACGCCTTCGCTGGGATGCTCGCCGCCCAGCTCGTGTACCCGGGCTCGCGGATCTGCCTCCACGCCGGGGTCAACCGCAACGTGCGCGAGTTCTACAACCTGCACGCGGAGCAGATCCCGAGCGTCGAGCCCTCGGCCGTCGATCGGGACGCGGTCAGGACCCTTGTGCTGGTGGAGGTCGCGGAAGCGGCCAGGCTGGGCGACTTTGCCGAGCTGCTCGGGCAGCCCCATCTCGAGGTCGTGATCTTCGACCATCACGGCGACCCCGAGATACAGGACGCCATGACGTTCATCGCCGAGGGCGGCAGCCTCGTCACCAACATGCTGAAGCTCCTGCTCGAGCGCGGAATCAAGATCGGCCCGATGCACGCCACCGCCTTTGCGCTCGGGATCCACGAGGACACCGGCTCGCTCACCTACGTGTCCACCACGCAGCGCGACGTCGAGGCGCTCGCGGCGTGCATGCGCATGGGCTCCAACCAGGAGTTGCTCGCCCGCTACCTGCGGGGACCGCTTCAGCCGAACCAGCGCGAGCTCCTGCGGCGCCTCGACGCCGCGCGGGAGCAGCGCGAGATCGCGGGGCTGCGGGTGATCACCGCCGCGGCCCTCGCGGAGGACTACATAGAGGACGTGTCGACGCTCGTGACGCGGATCGGCGACATCGCGGACTGGGACGTGCTGCTGCTGTCGGTGGCGATGGAGGGGCGGGTGCTGGTCGTCGGCCGGAGCCGCACGGCTGCGCTTGCGGTCGACGAAGCGCTCGCCGCGGTGGGCGGTGGAGGGCATGCCCAGGCCGCGTCGGCGATCGTCCGTGATCCCGACCCGGAGACTGTGCTGAAGCGTGTGCTCGCGGAGGTGGAGCGGCTCGCGAAGCCCCCGCTGCGGGCCGAAGACGTGATGTCGCGGCCCGTGCACGCCGTTTCGAGCGAGGACGACATCTCAGAGGCGTTGCTCCAGTGTCAGCGACTCGGCCTCAGCGGGATCCAGGTCTCGAGTGACGGCAGCCTGACCGGGATCGTCGCCCGCGAGGACCTCGACCGCGCCGTGCGCCACGGCCTCAGCCACGCGCCCGTGAAGGCGGTCATGAGTGCCGGCGTCCCTGTCGTCGGACGCGACGCCACCATCGGCGAGCTGCGCGACCTGCTGGCCGGCGGGCGGGCGCCGCGCCTGGTGGTCGTGGTCAACGGGCCCTTCCGAACTGAGGATGAGGTCGCGGCGTCCGACGCCAAAGGCGTGATCACCGGCGGCGACGTGCTGCGAGCCCTGCACGAGCCCGTCGCGGTGGAGCGCCCGGCTCCCCATGCCGAGGCCACCGAGGCCGTACGCGAGCGGCTTTGGGGGATCGACCGGCTTCAGCGCATCATGCCCGCCGTGCAGGCGGCCGCCGCCGCCTACGACGGGGTCTACCTCGTCGGCGGCGCCGTGCGGGACGTGTTGCTCGGCGAGCAGAGCCTCGATCTCGATCTGATGGTGGAGGGCGACGCGATCGCGTTCGCCTCGCAGCTCGCGCGGGAGCTCGGAGGCCGCAGCCACCCGCACGAGAAGTTCCAGACCGCGGTCGTCAAAGCCGCCGACGCGGAGGGCGAGCTGCGAGTCGACGTGGCGAGCGCCCGCACCGAGTTCTACGGCTCGCCGGGGGCGCTGCCCGAAGTCGAGCGCTCGACGCTCCGCCACGACCTCGCGCGGCGTGACTTCACGATCAACGCGATGGCGACGTCGCTGCGCGCCGAGGATCTCGGCGCGACGTTCGACTTCTACGACGGCTTCCGCGACCTGCGCCAGAAGACCGTGCGCGTGCTGCACAACCTGAGCTTCGTCGAGGACCCGACCAGGCTTCTGAGGGCGATCCGCTACGAGGCGCGCCTGGGCTTTCGCATGGACGGACACACGCTCTCGCTGGCGCGCGGCTCGATCGGCACGCGGCTGGTGGGAGATCTGATGTCGGCTCGGCTGAGAGACGAGCTGCTCGACATTCTCGCCGAGGAGCGCGTCGCGGCCGCGCTCGAGCGATTCGCCGAGCTGGGACTCGACCGCGCGCTGCATCCCCGGCTCGACGCCGGTACGGAGACGGTCGGGCTGGTGCAGCGGGCGCGCGCGGCAGCGCTGGAGCCGCCCTTCTCCGGAGAGGTGCGCGAGCCGCTCGTGTTCCTCGCCTTCCTGTGCCGCCGCATGTCTGCCGACGAGACCTACGGGTGGCTTTCGCGCCTTCGGATGCGGCGCAGCGAGCAGGACGTGGTGGCGGCGGCCGCCACGGTCGCTCCCCTACTCGTCGAGCGCCTCTCCGGCGACTTGGAGATGACCCCGTCCTCACTTCACGACCTCCTCGAGGGTCAGCCGGCCGAGGTGCTGCTGGTCGCCTCGCTGCTCGCGCCGGACAGCCCAGCAGCGGACCGCGTGCGCTCCTACCTCGAACAGGTGCGCGGCGTCGCCCTCGAGATCTCCGGCGAGGACCTGCGCGCGCGGGGCGTGCCGGAGTCGCCGGCAATCGGACGCGTGCTACGTGAGACGCTCGCACTGAAGCTGGACGGCTCGGTGAGCGGCCGCGACGAGGAGCTGAAGGCGGCGTTGAGACTGCTCGACGGCGCCCGAAGCGAGTCGGACGGCACTCGCTCGGCGGCGGCCTCCGACCAATAGCATCCGGCGGTGATGCCCGACCGGTGGAACGAGCTTCAGTGGCGTGGGCAGCCGGGCCACTACGAGGTGTACTACCTCACCATGACCGATCCGGGCACCGGCGTGGGGTTCTGGATCCGTTACACGATGGTGTCGCCGCTACCCGAGACGGGGGAGGAGCCAACGTGCTCCTTGTGGTTCATGGCGATGGACCCCGAGGACCCGGCGCGCAACGTCGGCGAGAAAGTGAGCTTCCCCATCTCGGAGCTCTCGAGCGACGAGCGCCCCTTCGCGCTTCGGATCGCGGGAGCTGAGCTGACCGACGGAGGCATGACCGGGACCATGGAGCGCGAGGGGAGGAGGTTCTCATGGGACCTGCGCTGGGAGCCGCGCCTGCCCGCCTACGGCCACGTTCACCCGCTGCTGCGCGCCGCGCGGATCGCAAAGACGATCCTCTTCCTTCCGCATCCGGACGTGGAGGTGACCGGCAGCGTCGACATCGACGGCCGGCGCATCGACGTCGGCGGTGCCCGTGGCGGGCAGGCGCACCTGTGGGGCTCAAAGCACGCGAGCCGCTGGGCGTGGGCGCACTGCAGCGATTTCACCACGGCTGCCAACGTCCGCTCCGACTCGTTCGTCGACGGCGTGAGCGTATTCGTGCCTCGCTTCGGAAGGGAGATCGGTCCCAACACGCCGGTCGTCGCTCGCGTCGGCGGTCAGGACTTGCTCTCGGTGTCGCCGCTCGCCGTGCAGCGAAACCCCAGCAGCTTCGACCTCACGCGCTGGCGCTTCGAGGCCCGCGCCGGCCGCCGCAAGCTGGTGGGCGAGGTGAGCGCACGGCGAGAGGACCTCGTCGGCGTCACGTATCACGATCCCGACGGCGAGCTCGCCTACTGCTACAACACCGAGATCGCGGACATGCGGCTCGAGCTCTTCGAGCGGCCCGCCCCTCTCGCCGCCTGGCGCAAGCGCGACGAGCTTCGCTCGGAGCGCCGGGCGCACTTCGAGTATGCGCAGCGCGAGCCGATCGAGGGCATCGAGCTGAGCGTAATATGAACTGCGCCCGCCCCGAGGCGGGCGCTCGGGACTTTGGCGGCTAGATCTTTGGCGGCTAGATATATGAACTGGCGACCGCCTAGAGGCGGGCGCTCGGGCCTTTAGGTGTCCGCCGCAGGCGGCTAGATATAGATATGAGCAACCGAGTCGCCGTCGGCGAGGCACCTCAGCTCGGGCCGGCATTTCACTGGCGCCGGGACGGCGAGCTGACCTGGATCGAAACTCGGATCGGCGGCTCTCGTGCTGCCTTCAGCACGCGGCTTGGCGGCGTGAGCGAAGGCGCCTACAGCTCACTCAACCTCGGCATCCTCACCGACGACGACCAGGCGCGCGTCGCCCACAACCGCGAGCTGCTCGCTGAGACCCTCGGCCGTGAGCCGGCGGCGGTTGCGATGGGACTCCAGGTCCACGGTGCACAGGTGAGCGTGCACACGCACCCTCCGGCCCCGTCGCTTTTCGCGCAGCGGATGTCGGCCCCGGCCGAAGCGGACGCGCAGCTCACCAACCACCCGCGCGTGAGCCCCCTGGTGCTCGTCGCGGACTGCCTTCCGCTCGCGCTGGCGGCGCCGGGCGCGACGGGAATGGTGCACTGCGGCTGGCGAGGCGTGGCCGGCGGCATCGTCGCCGGAGCGGTCGCGCGCCTGAGCGAAATCTCAGGAACCGAGCCTGCCGCTGTGTCGGCCGCAATCGGCCCCGGCATCGGGGCCTGCTGCTACGAGGTGGGCGAGGACGTCTCAGCCGCCTTTCGCGCTCGGGCCCCGGGGGCCCTCACCGGCGGGCGGCTCGATCTCGCGACGGCGATTGCGCTCGAGCTGGAGCACGCCGGCGTCGACGCGGGCACGGTGGCAACGGTGGACCTCTGCACGAGCTGCCACCCGAGGCTCTTCTTCTCTCACCGGCGCGACGGAGGCGTCACGGGACGCCAGTGCGGGCTCGCTTGGCTGGAGACCTGAGCGCGGACCGCATCCGCTCGAACCTGGCGACGGTCCGGGAGCGGATCGCCCGCGCCTGCGAGCGCTCGGGGCGTGACCCGGACGCAATCGAGCTGCTGGCGGCGACCAAGTACGTCCCGGTCGATGAGCTGGAGGCGCTCGCCAGGGGCGGGATCGAGCTGGTGGGGGAGAACGTGGCCCGCGACCTCGCCGAGAAGCACGCGCGCTTCGGGGACCGATTCACGTTCGACTTCATCGGGCACCTCCAGAGCCGCAAGACCAAAGAGGTGTTGCCGCTCGTGCGGCTGATCCACTCGGTCGAGAGCGAGTCGGTGCTGGCCCAGGTCGAGAGACACGCGAGCGAGCCCGTGCGGCTGCTGCTGGAGGTGAACGTGGCGGGGGAACGCTCGAAGCACGGCGTCGCGCCCGAGGACGCAGAGAGCTTCCTCGAGACGGCGAGCGCCTATCCGAAAGCCGTGTTCGCAGGGCTCATGACGATGCCCCCGGTCGCCGGTACGCCCGGGGAGGCCAGGCCGCACTTCACCGCCCTGCGGGAGCTGGCCGAGCGCCTCCAGGCCTCCTGCGCGCCGCCTCACGACTTCTCGGTGCTCTCGATGGGCACGAGCCAGGACTTCGAGGTAGGGGTGGAGGAGGGCGCCACGGTGCTACGGCTGGGCAACGTTCTCTATGCTTGAGCTGCGCTCTGGAGCGCCCATAGCGGGCGTTTTCGAGGGCGTTTTTGAAGGATTTTTCCCAAAGCAGCCGAATTGAGGGCCGATTCGGCGGCAAAGGCTGACCGCCGGGACTTGGATCTTCAATGGCATTCAGAGACACCTGGCATCGCGCGCTCGTCTACTTCGGCCTCGCCGAGGATGACCGCTATGCCGACGAGGAGGAGCCGCTCGACGACGTCGAGCCCGAGGCGGAGCTCGAAGAGCGCTACCGCGACCGTTCGCAGGTCCGCCGGGTCGCCCCTCGCCGCCGCGACGAGATCGACGACATCTTCGCCGACGAGCCTCCCGCTCGAGCCCGCACCAGGGTGCTGCGCTCGGTCGGCAACGGTCGCGCGGATCAGGTACGCGTACACCTCGTGATTCCCAAGAACTTCAACGACGCTCAGCAGATCGCCGACAAGTTCAAGGACTCGATCCCGGTGATCCTCAACCTCCAGGGCTCCGACACGGATCTCTCCAAACGCCTGATCGACTTCGCCAGCGGCCTCACCTACGCGCTCGACGGCGGCATGCAGCGGATCGCAGAGAAGGTGTTCCTTCTCACGCCGCGCAACGTCGAGGTCTCCGCGGAGGAGCGGGCCCGCCTGCTCGAAAAGGGCTTCTTCAACCAGAGCTAGTGACCCTTCCCGAAACGCGTCGCAATCGTTCCGAGAAGGATCACTAGTCAGGCCGGTCGCTGGAGCAGTGGTAGTCGGGCTCATCGGCGCGGGCAACATGGCCACGGCGCTGGCAGAGGGATGGACAGCGGCCGACGCGGGGCCCGACGGCCTGGTTGTGAGCGACCTCGACGCCGAGCGGGCGCGGTCGCTCGCCGAGCGTGTCGGCGCCCGCCGGGCCGGTTCGAACCGGGAGCTGGCCGAGACCGCCGACGTCGTAGTGCTCGCCACCAAGCCTTCCGCGTTGTCCTCGGTTGCGGAAGAGGTGCGGGTGACCGTGGCGGAGCGGGGGCTGCCGGTGGCCTCGATCCTCGGCGCGACCTCGATCGCCTCGCTCGAGCGGGCGCTCGGTCCCGGCACTCAGGTCCTGAGGCTCATGCCCAACGTCGCCGCGGAGGTACGCGCCGGTACCTTCTGCTACGCGGCCGGAACCAGCCTCGATGCAGCGACCGAGCGCAGTTTGCTCGATCTCTTCGGGCTGCTTGGCGAGCTGGTCGCGGTGGATGAGCCGTTGATGGACGCGGCCACGGCGCTCTCGGGCTGCGGCCCTGCCTTCATGGCGCTGGTCGTGGAGTCGCTCGTCGACGCCGGGGTTCGCCAGGGACTCGCGGCGCCACAGGCGACGGAGCTGGCGCTCTCCACGATGGCCGGCACGGCGGAGCTGCTTCGCAGGCGGGGCGGAGACACCGTCACGCTCAAACGGCAGGTTGCCTCTCCCGGCGGCACGACCGCGGCCGGACTTGCCGCGCTCGAGAAGGATGGCCTGCGAGCGGCCTTCGACGCGGCCGTCGTCGCCGTTGTCGAGCGCGCTCGGGAGCTTCAGCCCAGCGAGCCGGGAGCGGCGTCATGAGGCTGTTCTTCGCGGCGATCGACCGCACCGACATCGCGAACTACGTCGACGCGCTGTTTCTCGTCTACCTGATCCTGATCTTCATCCGCATCCTCCTGAGCTGGGTTCCGCGCCTTCCCTACAACCCGGTCCTCCATTCGATCGTGACCTTCGTGCACGACGTGACCGACCCCTACCTGCGCCTGTTTCGCCGCATTCTGCCGCCGGTGGGCGGCGGCGGGTTCGCGCTCGATCTGAGCCCGATCGTCGGCATCATCGTCCTGTACATCGCGCGCGCGATCGTCGTCGGCGCGATCGACCCGGGCTAGGGCCAAGCTGACCGGGGCAGGCTCAGCGCCCGCGGCGGGCCGGCCGTGGAGCCGCGGGCTGGCCGCGGCGCGGGCTCTTGCGCTGGCGGGCGCCGTCGTGGCGTTCGATCAGCTCCTGAAGCAGGTGGTGATCGACAACGTCGGCCGGGGCGAGCCCGTCGAGGTCGCGTTCGGCGTCGAGATCACCAACGTGCGCAACGACGGCATTGCCTTCGGCCTGCTGTCGGGCGGAGAGGCGCTCGTGCTGGCCTTCACCCTCGGGACGCTGGCGCTCCTGGTCCTGTACTTCGCCTTGCACTGGAGCCGCCCCGGGCTCTGGCTCAGCGTCGGCCTCCTGTGCGGCGGAGCGCTCGGCAACCTGGCCGACCGCATCCGCGACGGCGCGGTGATCGACTTCTTCGACCTCCCGCTCTGGCCGGCGTTCAACGCCGCCGACGTCGCGGTCGTCGCGGGGGTCACTCTGCTGGCCCTGACCGTGATCGAGTCCCACAACCCCGATGAAGCACGAAGCTGAGCTGACGGTCCCGGCGGAGGCGGCGGGGGAGAGGCTCGACGCCTGGCTCGCCGGCCGCCTCGGCGCCGGCTCGCGAAGCTCGGCTCAGCGCCTCATCGACGAGGGGCGGGTGCTGGTCGACGGCAACCGGCCCACCAAGGGCCTTCGGCTGCGAGGCGGCGAGTGCGTGAAGGCGCTGCCCACCTCGCCGCTTCCACCGAGCGGCCCTTCGCCTGAGCCTCGGATCGTGTTCGAGGACGAGCACCTGCTCGTCGTGGACAAGCCTCCCGGCCTGGTCGTGCATCCCGCTCCTGGGCACCGGCGGAGGACGCTTGTCGAGCTGCTGGCCGATCGCGCCGGGGGTCGTTGGACGCCGCTCGCCGTTCACCGCCTCGATCGCGACACCTCCGGCCTCATGCTCGTCGCGAAGAGCCCCGGCTCACAGCGGGCCCTGCGCGAGCTGCTGCGCCGCCGGGAGCTCGATCGCCGCTACCTGGCGCTCGTCAAGGGCCGGCCCGCCTCGCGCACGGGCACGATCGACGCGCCGCTCGGGCGCGACACGCGTCGCCGCACGCGTATGTCGAGCCGTACGGCGACCCCGCGCGAGGCGCGCACGCATTTCGCGGTCGAGCGCGAGATCAACGGCCACACGCTGCTGGAAGTGCGCCTGGAGACCGGCCGCACCCACCAGATACGGGCGCATCTCGCCGCGATCGGGATGCCGGTGTGTGGAGACCGCGACTACGGCGGCCCCGGCCTACCCGGGCTCCGCCGGCAGTTCCTGCACAGCGCGTGGCTGGCCTTCGACCATCCCGAGACCGGAGCGGCGATCGAAGTGCGCTCGCCCCTCCCCGAGGACCTGGCGACCGTCCTCGCGAACCTCGGTCGCTAAACTGACCGATCCGCAAGCCTTTTCGGCGGGCGGTTGCTCACAAGAAGCCAACCGGTCCGTGCGGCCGCGGCCCTGCCCGTGCGAGCGATGCGCTCGAACACGGGTCCCGCGCAGCGGCGGATCGCAGCAAGCCACTACAAAAAGGGAGTCCAGATGTCCGAGGTAGGCATTCGAGAGCTGCTGGAGGCCGGCGTCCACTTCGGCCACCAGACTCGCCGCTGGCACCCGAAGATGCGCCGCTACATCTTCGGCGAGCGAGACGGCATCTACATCATCGATCTTCAGAAGTCCGTCGTGCTGCTGGAGCGCGCGCGCCAGTTCGCGCACGACCTTGCGGCCCGCGGGGGCACGATGCTGTTCGTCGGCACGAAGAAGCAGGCAAAGGACGCGATCAAGGAGATCGCCGAGGAGGCCGGCATGCCGTACGTGCACGAGCGCTGGCTCGGCGGCCTGCTCACGAACTTCCAAACGATCAGCAAGAGAATCGACCGCCTGCACGACCTCACGCGCCAGAAGGAGGAGGGACAGCTCGACCTGCTCCCGACCAAGGAGCGGATGTCGATGGAGGCCGAGCTGCGCAAGCTCGAGACGAACCTGGGCGGAGTCGGAAAGATGGAGCGCCTGCCCGACGCCGTCTTCGTCGTGGACCTCAAGGTCGAGGAGATCGCCGTGCGAGAGGCGGGGCGGCTCTCGATCCCGACGATCGGCCTGGTGGACACCAACTGCGACCCCCAGTCGGTCGACTTCGTCGTGCCGGGCAACGACGACGCCATGCGCTCCTGCGACATCGTGATCAGGACCATCGGGGAAGCCGTGGCGGAGGCGCGTGGCGCCTTCCTGAAGGAGGAGCAGGTGCGGCGGGAGGCCGAGGAGCAGGCGCGTCGCGAGGCAGAGGAACGTGCCAGGCAGGAGGCGGAGGAGCAGGCCAAGCGCGAGGCAGAGGAGGAGGCGCGCAAAGCCGCTGTGGCGGCACAGGCGGCGGGAACTCAGGAGGCTCCCGCGGGCCAGCCGGCTCCGGCGAACCAGGCAGCCCCGGCAGGTCAGGGCGCTGGTGAGGAGAAGTCCGAGCCGGCCCAGGGAGGCGGGCAGTGAGCATCACAGCCGCAGACGTGAAGGCGCTGCGGGATCGCACGGGCGCCGGGATGATGGAATGCAAGGGCGCGCTGCAGGAGTCCGAAGGCGACGTCGAGAAGGCGGTCGAGATCCTGCGCGTGCGCGGACAGGCGAAGGCCGCCAAGCGCGGCGAGCGCGAGGCCGCCGAGGGCATGATCTCGCACTACGTCCATTTCAACGGCCGCGTCGGCGCCCTGGTAGAGGTCAACTGCGAAACTGACTTCGTCGCCCGCAACGAGGACTTCGTGGAGTTCGCCCGCGAGATTGCCCTGCACGTGGCGTCCGCGGGGCCGCTCTGGGTCTCCGAGGACGAGGTCCCAGCCGAGGAGCGCGAGCGCGAGGTTGCGATCCTGGACCAGCAGGCCGACCAGACCAAGCCGCCGGAGGTGCGCCAGAAGATGACCGAGGGCCGGCTGCGCAAGTGGCTCGAGGAGGTCGTGCTGCTGAACCAGAAGCACGTCAACTCGGACAAGCACCAGGGGCGCACGATCGACGAGCTGCGCGCCGCCATCTCGGCGAAGACGGGGGAGAACGTCGTCATCAGGCGCTTCGCCCGCCTCGCGGTCGGCGAAGACGTCGGTTAGCTCGAGCCGGCCCTGGTCGGGGGCAGGCGCAGGATGGCGATCCTCGAGCCGCACATTCCCCTCTACCGGGAGATCTTCGCGATCCCCGGCGTCCTGGCGGAGCCGCTGCTGATGATCGGCTTCCAGGACATTCGCGGCCACAACCTGCCCGAGGACTTCGACTACGAGCACATGAAGGCGCTGCTGGCCGCGCGGAACGTGAAGGCCGTCAGTGCGCTCGACAGGTTCGACGAGCGCGCCGAGCTGCGCTACGACCTGAACGAGCCGCTGCCCGCCGAGGAGGAAGAGCGCTACGCGACCGTGATCGACCTGGGAACGATCGAGCACGTCTTCGACAGCCGGCGCTGCCTCGAGAGCTGCCTTCGGTTGGTGCGACTTGGCGGCCACTACGTCGTCACATCGCCGGTCAAGGGCTACTTCGGCCATGGCTTCCACACATTCCAACCGGCCTTCTTCAGGCAGGCGCTGCTGCAGAACGGGTTCGACGTTCTACTTCAGCGCTTCACCGCCGACGCGGGTGAAGCGGTCGCTCGGCCCGAAGAGGCCGACGACGTCCTGATCTGGATGGTCGGACGCAAGACCGAACCGACCGCGGTCTTCGAGCCGCCGAACCAGGCGCGCTGGGTGCCCTAGGACGGGTCACCAGCGTCGGGGCGCCTGCCCCGTGTGCGTTATCTTCCTGCCGTGCCGCGAGACGAGTTCGAGCGCGACGGCAGGCCCGCGTTTCGCAGGGTGCTGTTGAAGCTTTCCGGCGAGGCCCTCATGGGCGAGCTCGATTACGGGACCGACCCCGACCGCATCCGCGCGATCGCCCGCACCGTCAGTCGCGCCCGCGAGCTCGGGGTCGAGATCGCCATCGTCGTCGGCGGCGGCAACATCTACCGCGGTCTGGAGGGAACGGCCAAGGGAATGGATCGCGCGAGCGCCGACTACATGGGAATGCTGGCCACGGTGCTGAACGCCCTCGCGCTCCAGGACGCGCTCGAGCACGAAGGCGTCGTGACGCGCGTCCAGTCGGCGATCACGATCTCCGAGGTCTGCGAGCCCTACATCAGGCGGCGCGCGATGCGGCACCTGGAGCACGGGCGCGTGGTGATCTTCGCGGGCGGCACGGGGAACCCGTTCTTCACGACCGACACCGCAGCCGGACTGCGGGCTCTGGAGATGCACGCGGAGGCGATCCTGATGGCGAAGAACAACGTGGAGGGGGTCTACGACATGGACCCGAGCCTGCACGACCACGCCACGTTCCTGCCCGAGATCACGCACGGCGAGGCGATCGAGCGCAATCTGAAGGTCATGGACTCGACCGCGCTCTCGCTTTGCAAGGACAACGGTCTCCCGATATACGTATTCAACATGGAAGACGAGCAGAACATCGACAGGATCATTCGCGGCGAGCGGGTGGGCACGCTGGTGAGCACGTGATCGACGATCTCCTCAAGCAAACGACCGACCGGATGACGAAGTCGATCGAGGCCACCCGGAACGAGCTCGCGACGGTGCGCACGGGCCGTGCCTCGCCGCACCTGCTGGACCGCGTGAACGTCGACTACTACGGCACCACCACGCCGCTCAAGCAGCTCGCGAGCGTGGCGGCGACCGAGGCTCGCATGTTGACCATCACGCCCTACGACAAGTCCGCGATCAAGCAGATGGAGAAGGCGATCATGGAGTCCGACCTCGGGCTGACGCCGAACAACGACGGCAACGTGATCAGGCTCACGATCCCGGAGCTGACCGAGGAGCGTCGCAAGGAGCTTGTCAAGATCGTCCGCGGCATCGCCGAGGAGGGCCGGGTCGCGGTGCGAAACATCCGCCGCGACTGCATGCACGACTTGCGCGAGATGAAGCAAGGGGGCGAGGTCGGCAAGGACGAAGAGCACCGCGCCGAGGAGGAGCTCCAGCGGCTCACCGACGGAAAGGTCACCGAGATCGACAGCCTGCTGAAGGGCAAAGAGGAAGAGATCCTCCAGGTATGACTGCCGCCAGTCTGCGAGCAGACTGGCGGGTTCGTGGCAGGTTCGTGCGCAGACTGGCGGGCTCGTGGCAGGTTCCGGTTTGCAGGCAAACCGGCGGGTTCGTGACAGGCTGAGGTTTCCAGTGCAGCAATCGTCGAGCCGGTCTGGTCCTCGCTCGGTCGCGATCATCATGGACGGCAATGCGCGCTGGGCCGTCGAGCGAGGGTTGCCGGTGCTGGAGGGCCACCGTCAGGGGGCGCGCGCTCTCAAGCGGATCGTGAGGGTGGCCGGCGACCTCGGGATCGCGGAGCTGACCGTCTACGCCTTCTCCACCGAGAACTGGAGCCGGCCGTCAGAGGAGGTGGCGGGACTGATGGAGTTGTTCGCCGAGTTGATCGACTCAGAGGTGCCCGAGCTGGACGAGGAAGGCGTTCGGATGCGCTTCATCGGGCGACGTGACCGGGTCTCGGAGCGCCTGCTCGACCGCATCCAATGGGCGGAGGAGAAGACCGGCGGCCACCGCAACCGCACCCTGTTCGTCGCCTTCGACTACGGCGGGCGAGCCGAGATCCTCGACGCGGCGCGCGCCTACGGCGGCGGTGGCGAGGAGGAGTTCCGGAGCATGCTCTACGCGCCGGACATGGTCGACCCGGAGCTCGTGATCCGCACGTCGGGGGAACAGCGCCTCTCCAACTTCCTGCTTTGGCAATCCGCGTACTCGGAGCTGTACTTTTCGGACAAGCTGTGGCCCGACTTCGATCGCGACGAGCTCGAGCGAGCGCTGTCCGAATACGCCTCCCGGCAGCGACGGTTCGGGGCGCGCTGACCAGGCGCCGCCCGGGCCGGATGTAGTGCCGCCCCCACGTAAGAGCTCCGGCGGCTCGCGCCGGCCGGCCTCCGGCAAGCGGCGCCGATCCACGCGCCCCTACGGGGCCCGCCGCCAGCGCGGCAGCTCGACCGGCGCGCGCGTCCTCGTCGCCCTGCCGTGGATCGCGTTCGCGATCTTCATCGTCGCGGCCGGAGGCTGGGTGTTCGCGCTTGCGGTGATCGGGCTGGGAGTGATAGCCCTCGCGGAGCTCTACCGGATGCTCGCTCCGGCACGCCCGATCGCGCTCGCCGGGTTCCTCGCGCTCGCCGCGCTCGTGCTGGCGGCGCTTCTCGGCGACCAGTTCCAGATGGTGCTGGTGCTCGCGGCCTCGGTCGCGGCGACGTTCGTGCTCGCTATCACGCGCCCTCAGCGGCGAAACGTGACGCTGGCCATCGCGGTGACGCTGCTGGGCGTGCTCTGGGTCGGTCTTCCGATGGCGCACGCAGTGCTGCTGCGCGAGCTCGATCACGGCGATGGGCTGATGGTCGACGTCCTGATCGCCACCTTCCTCGGCGACACGGGCGCCTACTTCGGCGGCAGGCTCTGGGGCACGCGCCCGCTCGCCCCGACCATCTCGCCGGCGAAGACGGTGGAAGGGCTGGTCTGCGGCTTGCTGGTCGGCACGCTCGCCTTCTGGTGCGCGGGCCTCTACCAGGACTGGCTGCCTGGCCTCGAGGCGCTCGTACTCGGCGCGTGCGTCGCCGGGGCCGCGCCGCTGGGGGACCTCTTCGAGTCCCTGGTCAAGCGTGACCTCGGCTACAAGGACAGCGGCCGATTGATCGGAGAGCACGGCGGCCTGTTGGACCGCCTCGACGCCGCCCTGTTCACGATCGTGGTCGCGTACTACGTGTCCTCCGCCCTCTTTTAGCGCGGGCCCCATCGCCCGCCGATCGAGCGTCTGGCCGGCGGACCTCCGCCAGTTGCCAAACTGACCGGCATGAGAAAGGTCCTGATCCTCGGCTCCACGGGCTCGATCGGCACCCAGGCGATCGAGGTCGTGCGCGCGGGCGGCGAGCTCGAGGTCGTCGGCCTCGCCGCTCAAACCAGCTGGGAGCCGCTGCTCGATCAGGCCAGGACGCTGGGAGTCGAGCGGGTTGCGCTCGCCGACGAGCACGCCGCTGCCAGGGCCGCGGAAGCCTGGACCGGGGGAGAGGTGCTCGCGGGCCCGGAGGGCATCCTGCGCTTGATCGCCGGCTCCGGGGCCGATCTCGTGCTCAACGGCCTCGTAGGCTCGGCCGGCCTGGGGCCGACCGTTGCGACGCTCGCGGAGGGAATCGACCTCGCTCTCGCCAACAAGGAGAGCCTCGTCGTCGGGGGGGAGCTCGTCACACAGCTCGCCGAGGCCATGGGCGCCCGTCTGCTGCCCGTCGACTCCGAGCACTCGGCCCTCTTCCAGCTGCTGCGCCAGGCGGAGCCGGGAACGGCCGAGCGGCTTGTCCTCACTGCCTCGGGCGGCCCCTTTCGCGGACGCGACGCACGGACGCTGCGAGGCGTCACTCCGGCCGACGCCCTCGCGCATCCCACATGGGACATGGGCGGCAAGATCTCGATCGACTCCGCGACGCTCATGAACAAGGGGCTCGAGCTGATCGAGGCCCACCACCTGTTCGGCTTTCCCTACGATCGGATCGACGTCGTGGTCCACCCGGAGTCCATCGTGCACGCCGTCGTCCATCTGAACGACGGCGCCTCGTTCGCACATCTGGGCCAGCCCGACATGCGCGTGCCCATCTCGTACGCGCTGAACTTTCCCGAGCGCGCCGACGTGGTGGTCGAGACGCTCGACCTCGCCGCCGCGGGCCGGCTGACCTTCGAGGCGCCGGACCTCGAGACCTTCCGCTGCCTGGCGCTCGCGCGCGACGCCGCCGCGGCCGGGGGGACCGGCCCCTGCGTGCTGAACGCGGCCAACGAGGTGGCCGTGCACGCATTCCTCATGGGCAGGCTCGGATTCCTCGACATCGCGCGGGTCATAGAGGGCGCGCTCGAGGCGAGTCAACCGGAGCCGGTGCGCGACTTCGAGGACCTCTACGACGCCGATGCGGAGGCCCGGGAAGTCGCTTCGGGCCTGGTGTCGAGACTGGCTGTAGAAGCTTGAGCTATTTCCTCGCGTTCGCGGGCTTTGCGGCGCTGATCATCCTGCACGAGTTCGGCCACTTCGCCGTCGCGAAGTGGACCGGGATGCGCGTCGAGCGCTTCGTTCTCTTCTTTCCGCCGCTGATCTTCAAGGTGAAGAGGGGGGAGACGGAGTACGGCATCGGCGCGTTGCCGCTCGGAGGCTACGTGAAGATCACCGGCATGAATCCCGAGGAGGAGCTGCCGCCCGACGTCGCGCCCCGCGCCTACTACAACCAGCCGGTCTGGAAGCGGATCGCCGTGATCATGGCGGGCCCGGCGGTGAACGTCTTCATCGCCTTCGTGCTCCTGTTCGGGCTCGCCTTCGGCGCCGCGAAGCCCACGTCGGATGTGGCCGACATCGTGCCCGGCTCACCCGCGGAACAGGTCCTGAAGCCCGGCGACAGGATCATCTCGGTGGACGGGCGCACGGGCGACCAGCTCGAGCTCCAGCGCCAAATCGCGAGCCACCGCTGTCCCGGCAAGCAGGTCCAGGGCTGCCGCGCCGCGCAGCCGGCCGTGCTGCGCATCGAACGCGACGGCCGGGTCCTCACCGTGCGCGTGCGGCCGGAGTACACCTCGGCGCTGGGGCGAACCCGGATCGGGTTCTCGTTCGGCAGCGAGCCGCTCGACCCAAACGTGCTCGAGGCCGCGGACACGTCCGTGGACCTGATGTGGTCGGTCACGACGGCAACCGTGGAGGCGGTTGTGCGCATCTTCGAACGCGAGCAGCGCGAGCAGATATCGGGTGTGGTCGGGAGCTACGAGATCACTCGGCAGGCGTTCACGTTCAACGAGCGCCGTGCGCTCACGCTGCTTGCGGTCATCAGCCTCTCGCTGGCCATCATCAACCTGTTCCCGTTCCTGCCGCTCGACGGCGGGCACGTCTTCTGGAGCCTCGTCGAGAAGGTCCGCGGCCGGCGCGTTCCCTACCGGGTGATGGAGCAGGCGAGCGTGATCGGCTTCATGCTTGTCATCTTCCTCTTCTTCATTGGACTCAGCAACGACATCGAGCGCCTGAGTGGCGGTGGTTTCGAGCAACGCTGAGCTGGGACCTGTGCCCGCGTGAACCGCAGCGGCGTCAGGCCCGCCGCGGCGTGAACCTGATCGCGGACGCGATCGCGTGCCTGCTGTGCGGGCGTACGGTGATAGCGCAGCCCGTCCGTCTCGACGACGAGTCCCACCTCCGGCCAGTAGAAGTCGACCTTGAATCCGTTCACGGTCCGGCCCGTCCGCGGCAGAGAAACGCCGGCCCCGCGAACGAGGCGAAGAAAGCGGCGCTCGAGCTCCGAGTCGGTGAGGACGAACGTGCGCCTGTCGAGCGTCTTGCGTAGCACCCCGATCCCCGCGGGATCGGTCAGGTTGCGCTTGTCGGCTTCGTTGACACAATGTTCCAGCGAGCCCATTCTCGCCCCGCTGGAAGCGCACGGCGTTCAGGAAGTCGCGGGATGTGGATATTCGCGCGTGCGCCGTGTAGCTTTTGCCACAGGCCCAGACCCCGAAGGAGGAGATATGGAAGGCGCCACCGCGCGAGCGGAGACGACAAAGGCGGGACTGCAGGCGGCCACGGTCGCGGCCGCTTTCGACCTCACCGTCGCGGCGGTGCCAAGCCGTGTCGCTCTTCGAACGCGGGGGGGCGAGATTGAGATCACGTGGGGCGAGTACGGCGAGCAGGTCGACCGCGTCGCGCTCGGCCTGAGAGCGCTCGGCCTCGAGCGCGGGCAGACGTTCGCACTGATGCTGGCGAACAGGCCGGAGTTTCACGTGGCCGATTCGGCCGCACTCAGCCTCGGCGCGACTCCGTTCTCGCTCTACCAGACTCTCACGCCCGAGCAGATCGCCTACCAGCTCACCGACTCGGGAGCGGAGATCGTCGTCACCGAGCCCGCCTTCCTCGAGGGCGTGCTCGCGGCGCGCAAGGACGCGCCGCAGGTCCGACATGTCGTGCTCGTCGACGGAAGCGGGGAGGAGGGGACCATCCCGTTCTCCGACCTGCTGGCGAGCGAGGGGGACCGCGAAGAGATCGCGTCCGCGCGCGCGGAGGTCGCGCCCGAGGACCTGCTCACGCTCATCTACACGTCCGGCACGACCGGGCCGCCGAAGGGCGTCCAGCTCACACACGACAACATGATCAGCGCGGTCAGGACGTTCGACGACGTCATCGACTTCCCCGACGGCGCCCGCGTCGTCTCGTACCTGCCGATGGCGCACATCGCCGAGCGGGCGGTCGGCCACTACCTGCCGCTCGTGCTCGGCCACACGGTCACCTGCTGCTCCAATCCGCGCGAGGTGATGGCCTATCTGCCCGAGGTGCGCCCGACCTGGTTCTTCGCTGTGCCACGAATCTGGGAGAAGCTGAAGGCGGGCGTCGAGGCGAAGATCGCCTCGGAGCAGGACGAGCAGAAGAAGACGGCGCTCCGGTGGGCGCTCGACGTCGGCCACCGCAAGGTCGCAGCGGAGCAGGCCGGTGAGCCGGTGCCCGACGACCTCGCCGGGGAGCACCGCAAGGCGGAGGAAACGGTGTTGTCGAAGCTACGCGTCCAGCTCGGGCTCGACCAGCTCGAGGCCGTGTACGTGGGTGCGGCGCCGACCCCCATGCCGGTACTGGAGTTCTTCCACGCGATCGGAGTGCCGGTCGCCGAGCTCTGGGGCCTCTCGGAGAGCACCGGCAGCGGCGCGGTCAACCTGCCCGGGAAGATCCGGATCGGCACCGTGGGGCAGGTGACGCCGGGAATGGAGCTGAAGCTAGCCGGTGACGGCGAGATCCTGATCCGCGGCCCCCAGATCATGAAGGGCTACCGCAACATGCCGGACAAGACCGCGGAGTCGATCGACGGCGAGGGGTGGTTGCACACCGGTGACATCGGCGAGGTCGACGAGGACGGCTACCTCAAGATCGTCGACCGCAAGAAGGAGCTGATCATCACGGCCGGCGGTAAGAACATCTCGCCGTCCAACCTCGAGGCGAAGCTGAAGGGACACCCGCTGGTGGGGACCGCGTGCGTGATCGGCGACGAAAAGCCGTTCCTGAGCGCGTTGATCGTGCTGGACCCGGACGTGGCGCCCGCCTGGGCGGCGCAACAAGGCATCGAGGACGCCTCGCTCGCGGCGCTCGCGGACGACGAGCGCGTGCGAGGAGAGGTCCAGAAGGCCGTGGACGAGCTCAACGGCCAGGTCTCGAAGGTCGAGGGCGTGAAGAAGTTCACTATCCTCGGCGAGGACTGGCTGCCCGGAGGCGACGAGCTCACCCCGACCATGAAGTTGAAGCGCAAGCCCGTCGCTCAGAAATACGCGCCGCAGATCGAGGCGATGTACTCCCGGTAGCGTTCCTGGAGCAAGGATGGTGAGGGAAGTCCGGTGAGGCCGAAAGGAAAGACAGCAAAGGCGCTCCTGACCGCGACGCTGGTGCTTGCCGCGCTGTCGGCGCAGGCGTGTGGCGGCGACGATGAGGGCGGTTCGACGAGCGAGAGCGGCGGCACGGGCATCGACGCGTCCTCGTTCAGCGCCAAGGTAGACAACCCGTTCTTTCCGCTTTCGAAGCTGCGCTACACGCTGTTCGAGGGAAGCGAACGCAGCGACGCCGGCAAGACGATCAAGACCCGCGGCGAGAACCGCATCCTGCGCCAGCCCGACAGGATCGCGGGGATCCCCGTCACCGTCGTCGACGTGCGCGAGTACGAGAACGGCAAGCTCGTAGAGCACACGCTCGACTACTACGCGCAGCGTCGCGACGGCAGCGTCTGGTACGTGGGCGAGCACGTGGACGACTACGAGAACGGGAAGATCAGCGGCCACGGGGGAGAGTGGATCGCCGGGGAGAAGGGGGCCAAGCCCGGGCTCTTCATGCCGGCAGATCCCAAGGTGGGCGACAAGTTCGAGCAGGAGCGCGCGCCCGGCGTCGCCGAAGACCGCTCCGAAGTCGTGGACGTCGGCCTCGAGGTCGAGACGAAGGCCGGGCGCTTCGACGACTGCATCAGGACGAGCGACTACGCGCCACTCGACAAGAGCAGGGAGCTCAA
Organism: uncultured Solirubrobacterales bacterium; assembly: GCA_963774075.1. Lineage (GTDB taxonomy): Bacteria > Actinomycetota > Thermoleophilia > Solirubrobacterales > JBBDJG01 > JBBQNR01. Next base: position 89,749 of record CAVZDP010000002.1, read on the forward strand.
GTACTACTGCCGTGGCATCGGGATGGTCCGGGAGGAGAAGCCCGGCGGGCGCGGCCGCTTCGACCTCGTCAAGTACGACCGCGCGAAACCTACGACCTGACCTGGTGGCCTAACCGGTCGACGCCGGCGGCGTCCAGGGCCGTCTGCGAGGGAGCCAGCGCGGCACCGCCCGTCTGTAATCGTCGTACTGGGCGCCGAACCGGCGCTCGAGCGCCGGCTCCTCGACGAGCGGGAACCAGACCGCGTTGACGGCAAAGAAGAAGGCGAGCCACGCCGCAAGCGGCGGCGAGCCGAACAGCACCGCCTCGCCGAGCAGGATCGTCAGCACGCCGGTGATCATCGGGTTGCGAACGTGGCGGTAGGGGCCTTCGACCACGAGCCGGCGCGTGGGGTCCCAGGGCGCAAGCGTTCCCTCACCCCGGCGCGCGAAGAGCGAGATCGTTCCGTACATCAGCGCCAGGCCGGCTCCGATGAGGACGAGGCCCCCCAACACCGGTAGCGCCTTCAGCGCTCCGGGCAGCGACCAGCCGATGTCGACCGATCCGGTCAAGAGCAGGATCGCGGCCGGGACCACGACCGCCCCCATCCCGGGCAGCAGCCCGATCGCACGCAGCTGGCGCCCGACGCTCAGCGCGGAGACCCTTCGGCCACGAGCCAGCGGTTGTGCTCGATCGGCCGGTTCTGCGCGAGGAAGCGACGCGGCGTGACCACCACCGGCCGGTAACCGTGCTCGAGCAGCAGGTCCCCGCATTCGCGCTCCAGCTCGACCGAGTGGACCTCGACGATCAGGTGCGGCCGGCGGGTGGCGAGCAGCCCGCTGGCGCCGCTCAGCACCGAGGCCTCGGCGCGATCGACGTCGACCTTGACCACGTCGGGAACGAACAGCTCTCCGTTGCGTAGGGCGTCGTCGATCGCGATGCAGTTCTCCGCGCGGTTGGTCTCGAACGCGACGAACGCCCGGCGCACGCTGACGCGCTCGCCGGCAGGCGGGTTGGCCGCGCAGTTGCGGCGGATCCGCTCGCAGGCGGCCGGGTCGGCGTCGAACGCGACCACCTCGGCGCCCGTCAGGCGGGCCATCACCAGGGAGTAGTAGCCGTCGAAGCCGCCGATGTCGAAGCACCGACGGCCGGGTGCACACAGCCTGCGCACGTGGGGAACGAGCTCGGACTCGTACAGCCCCACGTACATGTCGAGCGGCGAGGACGGATCGAGCTCGAGCCGCAGGCCGTGCCCGAGGCCAAGCGGCAGCCGTCGTGCCGCCCTGCCCGCGAGCACGCGCCGCGCGCCGCTCCCCACCGATCGCCTCAAGACCCGGCTCACATCCGGGCTTTCTAACAGGAAGGCCCGCTCCGGCAGGCCGAGGAGAGGCTCTAACATGGCCCGCGAGGTGGCATCGAAGCGCCAGATCTGGGTGGGCCGCGTCCCCGTGGGGGGCGGCGCGCCGGTCGTGGTCCAGTCGATGACCAAGACCGACACGAGCGACGTTGGGGCGACGCTCGATCAGATCGGCAGGATGGTCGACGCAGGCTGCGAGCTGGTCCGGGTGGCGGTGCCGCGCGACAAGGACGCCGCGGCGCTCGAGACGATCGTAAAGCGCTCTCCCGTCCCCGTGATCGCCGACATCCACTTCAACTACACGCTCGCGCTCAAGGCGATCGACGCCGGGGCACACTGCATCCGCCTGAACCCGGGCAACATCGGCGGGCGCGACAAGGTCGAGCAGGTGGCGGCGAAAGCGCACGGAGCCGGCGTGCCGATGCGGATCGGGGTCAACTCGGGCTCGCTCCCGAAGCACCTGCACGCGCTCGAGCGAGAGCGGCCGGTCGATGCCCTGGTCACGGCCGCGGTCGAGTTCGTGGAGCTGATGGAGAGCCTCGACTTCGAGGACTTCAAGGTCTCCATCAAGTCCACGAACGTCCCCAACACGGTCGCCGCGAACAGGCTGCTGGCGCAGAAGATCGACTATCCACTCCATCTCGGCATCACCGAGAGCGGCACAAAGTGGTCGGGCTCTCTCAAGTCATCCGTGGGACTCGGCGCCCTGCTGGCGGACGGCATCGGCGACACGATCCGCATCTCTCTGTCCACCTTCCAGGCCGAGGAGGAGGTCAAGGTCGCCTGGGAGATCCTGAAGGCACTCGAGCTGCGCGAGCGCGGGCCCGTCCTGATCGCCTGCCCCACGTGCGGCCGGCTCCAGTTCGACATGGACACCGTCGTGGCGGAGATCGAGCGCCGCCTGGAGCGCTACGAGCAGCCGGTCGAGGTCGCGGTGCTCGGCTGCGCGGTCAACGGCATCGGCGAGGCCTCGCATGCCGACTTCGGCATCACGGGAGCCAAGAACGAAGGTCTGATCTTCGCCCACGGCAAGCCGCTCAGGAAGGTGCCGCAGGACCGCCTGGTGGAGGAGCTGTTCATCGAGATCGACCGCTCGCTCGCGGTCGGTAGCGTCGAGGCCGACGATCGCAAGGCGGCGGAGGCCGCCGATTGGCTGGAGCGGATAGAGCGCGAGAACGCCGGTGAGCTGACTCCGGAGCGGATCGCGCAGCTCGAGGCCGCCGAGACCCCGGAGGCGGCCGATGACGTGCTGGAGCGCCAAGCGAGCCCCGAACAGCCTGTCGTCGTGGCCGGCAGGCGCTTCAACAAAGCTCGGTAGACCCTCGGCCAGGACGTTGGTCCGCCACCCAGGCCTTCGGGGGCGCTACGCTCGGTGGAGACGCCAGGCTTCCAGGGAGGATGTGCAGGTGCGCCGCAGCAATCGCCGCTCGTTGACCGCTTCGATCGCTGCTGCCTTCTGCTGTCTGGGGACGGCTCTCTGTGCGCTCGCCGCCTACACCGCGCCCGCGCTCGCCTACGAGTTCGGTAGCACCGCCAACCCGCTCGGGCCGCAGACCGTCGTCGACCGATGCGCAGATACATCGCCGCCCGACCAGCCCGTTCACGCCTACCGCGACGGGCAGGGCGCCGTCCATCTCATCCTCTCCCGAGGGGCCACCTGGCCCGCCACCCCCGGACAGCCCGTGCCCCAGGACGAGAACAGGCGGCTCACCGGGCCGGAGCTCGACGGCGTCGCGCCCGTCTCCTGCCAGGCGGTGCTGGGACACGAGGGAGTCGCGAACGAGGATCCGGCCAGCTACCACTGGCGCGAGTGGATCGCGGCTCCGTACCGGCTGCCCGGCACCGACACGGTGCACGCCCTGGTTCACACCGAGTTCCACCCGAACGAGTTCAACCGCCCCGACCTCTGCACGTACGGCCGCAGCGAGCCGGTGCAGGCGGTGAGCTATTGCTGGCTCACCGCTTTCACGCTCGCGACCTCGGCCGACGGCGGAGCGACCTTCGACCACGCGCAGGAGCCGCCGGCTCATCTCGTGGCCAACATCCCGTACCAGTACGAGAAGGATTCCGGCGCGACCGGCTACCGGGCGGCGACGAACATCTTGAAGCGGACCGAGCCCGGAGGAGATTTCTACTACGCGATGTTCGACGCGAAGCAGTACGCGAAGGGAGCGTTCGCGCTGGAGAACCAGCAGGAGTTCGGAACCTGCATCATGCGGACCGGCGACCTCGCCGACCCGACGTCGTGGAGGGCCTGGGACGGCGACGGCTCCGACGACTCCCAGAACGGCTTCACGGTCCAGTTCGCATACCCGTATCCGACAGAGCCGGGAAGCGGCCACGTCTGCAAGCCCGTCAATACTCCGAGCGGCCCCGGCGCGCTGCTGACGGAGGACTTCACCCCCCGCGGCCTGACCTACAACAGCTACTTCGGCCGCTACCTGCTGCTCGGCAACTTGGTTTGGATCGATCCCACCGACGGCAAGGAGTACTTCCACGTCATCTATTCCCTGTCGAGCGACCTGCTGAGCTGGACGGCGCCGCAGGTCATCATGCGCGCCCCGACCATGGCGCAGTACCGCGCCGACGGCTGCACGGGACCCGACGTGCCGATCGTGTTCCCGTCGCTGGTCGATCCGAGCGACACGTCCGTGAACTTCGAGCGCCCGAGCCAGACGGTGAACCTCTACTACGTGAGGCGCGAGGCCATCAACCCGAACGGATGCACCCTCGACTTCCCCGGCTTCGGGCACAAGCTCGTGCGCATCCCGATCCGGCTCGGCTCCGAGCGCGAGGCCTCGGGCAGGCAGACCGGCTGCGCGCAGTCCTTCGACCGTGCGACGAGCCGCACCTCAGCATCGTCCTTCCTCCCCGAGTCCGGCATCAGCTACTCCGGTGACTACAGCTCGTACAGGGCGACCGTGCACCCGGCCGGCGCGAGCGCGTACGGCGTGTTCGATCGGGACGGCGAGCCACCGGGCACCTGTGAAGCCCCCGGGAGCGGCTCGCGCCCGTCGTTCCGGCTGGGGGAGAGCGACGACATCACTTATGCCGCGGCCTTCAAGTTCCCCACCGACAGGTTCTGGCGCCAGATCGAAGCCGAGCCGGACCCGTATCCGAGCGTGTCGCTGCTGCGCTTCGAGGACACGGGCTCCGGCGATTGGGCCGGGATGCTGACGCTCGACCAGCAGCGGCGGCTGCGCTTCTCGACCAGCGCAGTCGACCAGACGACCAAGAAGCAGCTTCTGGGGCCGAACGGCGTGCAGCTGCCGAGGGACGAATGCTGGCACCTCATCGAGGTCCACCAGACGCTGAGCTCCGATCCCGCCAAGGCCGTGAACGAGGTGTGGGTCGACGGCGTCAGGAGGGACGTTCCGCTCGCCTCCGACGCCAACTACTACGGCGGGAACTACAACCAGGTGCGAGTCGGGATCGCCGGCAAGGCCTCCCTGCGCAGAAGGCTCTCGCTGTACGTCGACGCCGTCGGGTTCGGCCATCAGGAGCTGCGCTCGGCGGCTTTCGATCCGTCCCGCTGCGACGCCTGACGCGCAGCAGCGCCGCGCCTCCCGGCGCGCCTCAGGCTCTCATCGAAGTGGGCGCTCGCGAGACGGGGCGGCGACGCGGCTGGTCCCGATCGCCTTGGCCTCCGGGCCGACTGCTGAGAAAGCTTGGAATCGGTACCGGCCGACGCGTGGCCGGAGGACCTCGAAGAACCCGTCGCCGTTCGTGGCGAACCTGGCTCCGCTCGGTACGAAGCGGCCGCCCTGCTCGCGCTCGAGTTGCACCGAGCGAGCGCCCGACCCAGGGCGTACGAGCCCCCAGATGAGAGCTCCGGCGCCCCTTCGAAGGACGACGATCGGCAACCGGTACGCGTCCCGCGCCGGTTTCGCGCGCCCGTCGTTGAAGCGCAGCCCCGTCTGAAAGCCCGACCAGACCTCCTCCTCGCTCGCGCCCGGTCGCGCCGGGTCGTCGTAGAGCAGGTACTGGGCGTAGCTTCGAAGCCGCGGGTAGCGGTAGGAGAACTCCTCCTTCTCGTTCAGGAGCTGCGCCTGGCGATCGAGCGTGGTGCTCACCGTCGGGTCGGGGGGATTGCTCTGGAGGCCGAACTCGGTGCTGTAGATGGGTAGGCGCTCCGGCAGCCTGCCCGCTGCTGCGGCACGGTCGAGGTAGCGGCCGAGACGCCGGATCGCGAGCAGGTTGATCAGGTCCTGCTTGCGCGGGATCCGCTGGGCGGGCCCATAGGGATGGTGCGCGAAGCCGTCGACGTCGAAGCCGCGGAACTCCGTGCACCCTTCCCGCTCCGCCGTCACCCCTTGCACGGGGCGGAAGCCCGCGTCGACGCAGAGCAGGCGGCGCAGGAAGCGCCCGGGGCCCATGACCGTGTCCGGTCGGTCTACCGCGGCCGTCTCGCCGATGAGCACCTGCGCACCTTTCGCCGCGTGCTCGCGAAGCCGCGGCAGAGCCGCCGCTACGAGACGGCGGTAGAGCTCGGGCGCGTCGGCCACCGGTTTCAGGAACAACTCGTGGTTGGGCTCGTTCCAGATCGAGAAGTACGGCACCGCCGGGAGCCCGCGAAAGCTGCCGGAGTAGCGCTTCGCAACCGCCGCCGCGAAGTCGCCGAACTCGCCCGCGAGCGGCCGGAGGTTCACTGTCTCGGGAGTCACGGGGCGGCGCTCCTCCGTGGCCCAGCGCGGAGCGTCGGGGGCGAGGGTGATCAGGATTCGAAGGCCCATCTCGTCCGCGGCCCGTACCAGGGCGTCATAGGGGCCGAAGCCCGAGTACTGCGCCGGGTCGGAGGCGTCGAAGCGGGGCCGGCGCGCCGAGCGCGGGCGCTGCGTGAGCTCGTGCCAGCGCGCGAGGATGCGGATCGTGTCGGCTCCGAGCAGCTCGATCTCCCGGAGCACCGCTCGGCGCCGCTCCGGCGGCGAGTGCACCAGAGCCGCGTGGTCCTCGATCACCCACCAGCGACCGCCGTCGGGCTTCAGGACGTCTTCATCCCCAGTGGACCCGGCAAGGACCAGCCCGACTCCAAGCGCGATGCCGAGCGCCAGTAGGGCGACGATGCCCCAGGGGCGCAGACGCAGCCGCTTCGCAGGAGCCATGCCCCGTTCTTAGCGGATCGGGCGCGCCGTGCGGCTCTTGCCCAGCAGGGTGAGCGCTCCGGTGGCCTCGCGCTCGTACGCCTTGAAGCGGTACCGAGCGACGCGGGGCCGGTTGACTCCGAAGTACCCGCCCGAGTTGGTGCGGATCAGGCGCCCGGAGCGACGGCCTCCGGCGTACAGGCGCAGATAACGGTGCCCACCGCCTGGACGCACGCGGCCCCAGATGCGAACGCCGCGCCGCTGCCTGTGGACCACGATCGGGAAACGGTAGGCGTCGTAGGCCGGCTTGCGCTTCCCGTTCGGAAAGCGAAGCCCCGTCTGGAAACCGGACCAGCGCAATGATCTCGGCCCCGGGCGAGCGGGATCGTCGTTCAGCAGGTACTGGGAGTAGCTCCGCAGGCGCCCGTAACGGTAGGAGTACTCCTCCTTCTCGTTCAGGAGGCGGGCGTGTCGCGACGGGGTGGTGGTGACCGAGTTGTCCGGCGGGTTGCTCTGCAGTCCGAACTCCGTGTTGTAGATGGGCAGCTTGCGCGTCACCCGGCGGGCGCGCCGGGCCAGGTCCAGGTACTTCGCAAGCCGCCCGATGGCCAGCATGTTGATGACGTCCTCCTTTGGAGGGACGCGGTCCACCGGGCCGTAGGGGTGGTGGGCGAAGCCGTCGGCGCGCACCTTGCGGAAGCTCCCGCAGCCGGCGCCGCCACGGGTGGCTCGAAACCGCCTGTTCAGGCAGAGCCAGCGCCGGATGAAGGCCTTGGGGCCGATCACCTTGCCGGCTCGTCCGACAGGAGCCGTCTCGCCCACGAACACCTTCACTCCTCCACCGCCGTTCTGCTTCACGGCCGGCAGGCCCTCGTCCACCAGCTTGCGGTAGAGCCGCGGAGCATCGCCTTGCGGCTTCAGGAACTGCTTGTGGTTGGGCTCGTTCCAGATCGTGAAATAGCGCACGTACGGGAACCCACCGAAACGGCCCGAGTAACGCCTGGCGACAGCGCCCGCGAAGCGACCGTACTCGCCGGCGCTCGGCTTGTAGTTGGCGGTCGCGAAGCTGGCGCCGCGCCCCCCGGCGGTGGCCCAGCGTGGGGCGTCGCCGGTGAGCGTGATGATGATGCGCATCCCGCTCTGGGTGGCCCGCCGCACGAGGTCGTCGTACGGCCAGAACCCCGGGTATGCGAAGGGGTCCGTAGCGTCGAAGCGGGGCCGCGTCCGCGCGGACGGCGAGGGGGCGACCTCACTCCACTTCACCTCGATGCGCAGCGTGTCCACTCCCAGCTCGCGGATCTCGCGGAGCGTGCGCTCGCGCTCGGCGTCACCGGAGCGAACGAGAGCCGTGTGATCTTCGAACACGGACCACTGCGATCTGGCAGCGGGAGCAGGAGAGGCGAACGCGAGAGCGACAGCGGCCGCGCAGAGGACCGCCCCGAGGGCGGTTCGTCGCGCGCGCGCAGCGGCACGCCAATGGCTGGCGCCGGCGGTCATCGTCTCTCTACTTCGTGGGTGACGCAGTCCTGCTCGAACCGAGCAGCTTCAGCTCGGCGGCGGTCGGGTCGGTGCTGAGCCGCCCGAAGGCCTGGAAGCGGTACTTCCCGCTGCTCGCGGTGGTGGAGAAGTAGCCGAGGGGGTTGACCGCTCGGCGGGCGCCGCTGTTCGCGTACCCGCTGCCGGTGAGCCGCTGGAGCTGGACGAAGCGAGCGCCCACGCCCGGGCGCACACGACCCCAGATCGAGACCTTGGCGCCTTTCTTGCGCACGACGATCGGGAACCGGTAGGCCTCCCACGACGGCTTCTTGTCGCCGTTGGCGAAGCGCAGCCCGGTCTGGAAGCCCGACCACCTGACGGCCGGCGGGCCCGGGCGGCCCGGGTCGTCGTAGAGCTGGTACTGGGAATGGCTCTTCAGGCGCGCGTACCGGTAGGAGAACTCTTCCTTCTCGTTGATGATCCGGGCCTGGCGCTCCGGGGTCGTCGACACGAAGATGTCGGGCGGGTTGGTCTGGATCCCGAACTCCGTGTTGTAGATCGCGAGCCCGCGCGGAATGCGTCCGGCCTTGGCCGCGAGGTCGAGCGCCTTTGCGAGCCTCTTGATCGCGAGCAGGTTCACGATGTCCTGGCGCTCCGACACGAGCCCGACAGGCCCGTAGGGATGATGCGCGAAGCCGTTCGCCTTGATCTTCTTGAAGCCCGTGCAGCTCTTCTTCCTGGCAGCGCGGCCACGCAGGCGGCTGAAGTTCTTGTCGAGGCAGAGCCAGTCCTGCAGGAACTTGAGCGGCCCGAACCCCTTGCGCGGAGTCGGCTTGAGCTCGCCGATGAAGATCTGCGCTCCGGGCACCGCGGCGCGCAACGCGGGCAGGCCGGCGTCCACGAGCTTGCGGTAGACGATGGGAGCCTGGGAGGTGGGCTTGATGAACTGGATGTGATTCGGCTCGTTCCAGAGCGTGAAGTAGTTGACCTTGGGCAGCCCGCCGAACCGGCCGGAGTAGCGCGTGCCGACCGCGGTGACGAACTTCGCGTACTCGGCGGAACTCGGCTTGTAGTTGCCACCGCGCGCGCCCGAAGTGGCCCAGCGCGGGGCGTCTCCAGTCAGGGTGACGAGGATCCTGAAGCCCCTGGCGGTGACACTGCGCACGAGCTCGTCGTAGGGGGCGAAGCCCGGATAGGCCGAGGGATCGGCGGCGTCGAACGCGGGCCGCTTGCTCGCGTTGTTGCTCGGCGCGACCTCGTTCCACTTGACCTCGATGCGAATCGTGTCCGCGCCGAGCTCACGAAGCTCGTCGAGGGTACGCTCGCGCGTCGCCGTGTCGGTCTGGACCAGGTAGGGGTGGTCCTCGAAGATCGACCACTGCGACTTGCTCGCGGACGCGCCGGCGGGGCCGATCGCGAGGGACGCGAGCAGACCCAGAGTGGCGCACAGCGGAGCAAGAAGCCTTCTTGGCGGACGGCGGCCTTCCATGCAGCGCCCCATCCTAGCCTTCCGAGTGGTTGTAGGAATCGGTTTTGTCATTGGCTCCCGAAGTGTGTCGTCTGTGGTCGCAGCGGGTTTTATGAACCGCGGGTTAAGAACCCCCGCTGTGGCACGAGTTTCGTGCCTATCCGCGGCTTAGCGCAGCCTTAACGTCCAGCCGCGCGCAGCTCCTCCAGCTTCTGCCGGACGAGGTCGAAGGACGGCTTGCGGTTTCCGGCGTCGTCGACCAGGCCTTTGGTGTTGAGCGGTGGCGACGGCTCTGGGTTGCCGCCGTCATACCCGGGCTTGACGCGAAAGTCACGCAGGATCCAGACGAGCGCAGCGTTCACGAACGGCCGCGCAGCGAAGGCGTCGAGGTGGTAGGCGAGGAAGTCCCGCTGGAAGTCGAACGTGCCCTTCACGCCGACCAGCCCGGAGCGGTTCGCCTCGGCGCCGAACTCGGTCACGAAGAGGGCCTGGCGCGGGTACTCCTCGTGCAGCCGGTCGAGATAGGGCCCCAGGTCCTCGCGGCGGGAGATCGTGTCGGCGGGACCCGGGTACCAGCCGAAGTAGTCGTTCATCCCGAGGGCATCGAGGTTGCCGTAAAGACTCACTCGCCCGACATTGGGATAGCCGGGGAACGCGACCCCGACCAGCCGCGTCGGGTCGAGCCGCCGGACGGCGCGCTTCGCCTGGCGGACGTAACGCCTGAACCCGGGGCCCGGCCGCGTCGTGTTCTCGTTCCCGACGCTCCAAACGACCACCGAGGGATGGTTGCGATCGCGCAGGACCATCTCGCGCAGCATGCGCACGCTCTGCCGCCGAACGCCGTCGTTGCGGAACAGGCGATCCTCCATCTGGTAGACGGGGATCTCCGACCAGACGAGGATGCCGTAGCGGTCCGCGAGCTCGAGCGCCAGCGGGTGCATCGGGTAGTGCGCGCGCGTCATGGTCGCGCCGAGCTCCCGTAGCAGGGAGAAGCTCTGGCGGATGTCGCTGGCGGTCAGCGCCGCGCCGCGATCCGGGGTGTCCTCGTGCAGGCTGGCACCGCGGAGGCTGACGGGGCGCCCGTTCAGGAGCAGCAGCCCTCGCTTGACCTCGTAGCTGCGGATGCCGGCACGGACGTCGTAGGTCTGCAGCAGTCGTCCCGTCTCGTCGCGAAGCCTGAGCTTCACTGGATAGAGGTGCGGGTTCTCCGGGCTCCAGAGCTCCGGCTTCTCGATCCGCACGCTGGCGCGCACCCTTCCCGCCCGCCGGGGTCCGACCCGGCGCGGGGCCGGCTCGTCGACGTGACCCCCGACGCGCACCTCGAGCGTCCCGACGGCTGCGCGCCCGGTCATGTTCTGGATCAGCGCGTCGATCGCCAGCGTGGCCGCGCACGTTCGGCAGGGCAGTGACGGTCGCACGAACACGTTCCGCAGGTCGAGCACGTCGACGGGGCGCAGATAGACCTCGCGCAGAATTCCCGTGTAGTTCCACCATCCGCCCACGAACCGCCCGTCACGGCGCACGGCCAGCGATGGAACGTCGGTGAGCGCACGCCGGCTGTCCACGCGCACGACGAGCCGGTTGACGCCCTCCTTCAGCTTCCCGGCATCGACCTCGAACGGGAGATAGGCGCCCGTGTGGCGACCGATCGCCCGGCCGTTGAGCCACACGGTCGCGCGGTAGTTGACCGACTCGAAGCGAAGGATCCAGCGCGAGCGTGGGGTGGTGGTGGGGCGCAGGAAGTCCTTGCGGTACCAGTGAACACTGCCCAGGTAGCTCTGCTCCGAGAAGTCGCCGGCGTTCGCGGCGTCCGGCACGGTCGTGGGCGTCCAGCCGGCGAGCGAGGCCGAGCGTTGGAACCCTTCGCGCACGCCGCTGCCCCTCGGGTCCGTGCGCTCGTGCCAGTCGCCGTCGAGGAGGTGGCGGCCGGACGGGCCGTTCTCGTACATCGCCCCGCGCGAGGGAACGTCCACCGCGGCTGCCGGTGACGCCAGCGCGAGCGGAGCCATCAGGGCCAGCAGGCAGAGCAGCCGCGCCTCGGCGAAAGCCGGGCGCGTGCGCGGGTGTGCCGCTTTTCGTTCTCTCACCAAGAGCGTCAACAAGGACGGGAACGAAACGTCGCGGCCGCCGCGCGTCGGGGGTTCTGGTGCGCACTGGACGACCGGCTCCAGCGCCATACCGTAGCGAGAGCCCCCGAGGTACCCGTCCAAGCCCGCTACCGAGGTCTCGGATCGCGCCCAAGCCGGCCTGTTTCCGGGGCGGCGGGGCGGGCGGCTAGGCTTCCTGGCCCTCACGATGACGCGCCTCTCAAAGTACTTCCTGCCTACCGTCAAGGAGCCTCCGGCCGACGCCGAGGCACTCTCTCACGTCCTGATGGTGCGCGCGGGCCTCGTGCGGCAGCTCGGCGCGGGGATGTGGACGTTCCTGCCGGCGGGGTGGCGCGCGCACCGTCGAATCGAGCAGATCCTGCGCGAGGAGATGGATGCCATCGGCGCGCTCGAGATGCTGATGCCCGTTCTACAGCCGGAGGAGCTCTGGCGGCGAACGGGCCGGGCGGACATCCCCGAGCTCTTTCGCCTGCGCGACCGCAACGACCGCCCGCTCGTTCTCGCCATGACCAACGAGGAGGCGCTGACCTACCACGTGAGCCGCGAGGTTCGCTCCTACCGCGACCTGCCGCTGATGCTGTACCACGTGCAGCTCAAGGAGCGCGACGAGCCGCGCCCGCGGGCCGGCGTGTTGCGAACGCGCGAGTTCATCATGAAGGACGCCTACAGCTTCGATCGCGACGAGGAGGGCCTCGACGCCTCCTACGGGCTGCAGGTGCAGGCCTACGACCGCATCTTCGACCGCTGCGGCCTGCGCTGGTACAGGGTCGAGTCGGACGTCGGCATGATGGGTGGCCTCGGAGCGCACGAGTACATGGCGCCCTGCCCGGCCGGAGAGAACGAGGTGGCGCTGTCGGATGCCGGCTATGCGGCGAACGTCGAGGTCGCCACTGGTACCGCCCGCGAGGTGCGCCTGCCGGAGCCGCTGCCGGCGCCGGAGGAGGTCGAGACTCCCGACTCGCGCACGATCGAGGAGGTCTCCGGCCTGCTGGGGATCGACCCCGCGGCCCTGATCAAGGCGCTGCCCGTCGTCGCCGAGGGGAAGGGCCCTCGGCTGGCGCTCGTCCGCGGCGACCACCGCATGAACGAGATCAAGCTCCGCAACGCGCTCGGAACCCCGTTCCGTCCCGCGACCGAGGAGGAGATCCGGGCTTCGTTCGGCGCCGACCCAGGCTTCATCGGGCCCGTCGGCGCGGACGTCGAGGTGATCGCCGACGAGGCGCTGCGCAAGGGCAGCTACGTGGCCGGCGCCAACGCGAACGGCCGCCATCTTCGCGGGGTGGAGCCCGGACGCGACTTCCAGGCGACTTTCGCCGACATCAGGAGCGTCGAGGAGGGCGATCGCTGCCCGCTCGGCGGCACGATCAGGATCGAGCCCGCGATCGAGGTCGGCAACATCTTCAAGCTCGGCACCCGCTACTCGGAGCCGCTGGGCGCGACGTACCTCGACGAGCAGGGCGCCGAGCAGCTCATCCTGATGGGCAGCTACGGCATCGGCCCGGCGCGCATCGCCGCGGCGGCGATCGAGCAGGGGGCCGACGAGCACGGGATCTCCTGGCCGCGCCCGATCGCGCCCTTCGACGTCCACCTGGTCGGGCTGGGAAAGCCCGGCTCCGAGGAGGTCGCGCTGGCGGAGCGGCTCTACGAGGAGCTGCAGGCAGAGGGGCTGGACGTGCTCTACGACGACCGCGATTTGAGCCCGGGCGAGAAGTTCGTCGAGGCCGAGCTGCTGGGATGCCCGGTGCGCGTCGTTGCCGGCCGCCGCAGCCTCTCGAGCGGGGAGCTCGAGGTCCAGATCCGGCGCGGCACGATCAAGCGGACGGTCCCACTCGAAGGCGCCGCCCGCGCCGTGCACGAGCTCTGGCGAGAGCTCCGTTAGGGAGTCCGGGATCAATCGTCCAGGCTCGGGCGAGCGGCGCCCTGGGGGCCTGGCCGGATTGGTCGGGCTCCGGCGCGGCGAGAAAGAGCCGCCGGAGACCCGAACCGGCCAGCCGCTTCATCCGCTCACCCTGCCGAACCTGCTGGGCTTCGCGCGCGTCGGGCTGATCGCTGCTTTTCTGGTGCTGGCGCTGGGCTCCGACGACGGCCGAGTCACCGCGGCGACCGTCTGCTACGCACTCGCCGCGGGGGGCGACTACCTCGACGGCCTGCTCGCGCGCCTGACAGGTCAGTACAGCCGTCTGGGGGCGCTGATGGACCCGCTGATAGACAGGGTGCTCGTGCTGTCTGGGGCGGTCGTGGCCTGGCATTTCGAGCTGCTGCCGCGCTGGGCGCTCGCGGTGCTGGGTGCGCGCGAGGTGCTGATGGTCGTGCTCGTGGCGGTGGCCCTGCGCAGAGGGCTCGACATCCGCATCAGCTGGGCCGGGCGAGCCGCCGTTTGGCCCACGATGGCGGGCATCGGCCTGGCTCTGATCACCGACTCCTGGGTCGCCGAGGCGCTCTTCCTCACCGGCCTTGTCGGCGCGCTCCTCGCGAGCGTGCTCTACGTGCGCGACGGCCTGGCCTCGTTGCGCTCGATTCCTAGAATTCCTCGATAGTCCGGGGAAAAGCGCTGAGGGCGGGTTCGGGCGCCCCCGTAGACTTGGGTTGGAGCATGGCTCTACCGAGGGTCCTATTGCGAGCAAGTCCGGGGTGGCCGGGGACGAGGCCGGCTTGAAGGCCGTCGTGATGGCGGGCGGAGAGGGGACGAGGCTACGCCCGCTCACCTCCAACCAGCCGAAGCCGATGGTGAGCGTCGCTGGGCGGCCCTGCATGGAGCACGTCATCACGCTCGTGCGCGACCACGGCATCGGCCGCATCGTCGCCACGCTCGCCTACATGCCTCAGATCATCCGCGGCTACTTCGGCGAGGGATCTCACCTGGGCGTCGAGCTGGACTACTCGGTCGAGGAGGTGCCTGCGGGGACGGCGGGTAGCGTCAAGCTCTGCGAGCACTATCTGGACGAGGCCTTCCTGGTCGTTTCGGGCGATGCCGTCACGGACGTCGACCTCTCGGCCGTGATCGCCTTCCACCGCCGCAAGGGGGCGCTCGCCACCCTCGCTTTGAAGCGCGTCGCGAATCCGCTCGAGTTCGGCGTCGTCATCACCGACCAGGACGGACGCATCGAGCGGTTCCTCGAGAAACCGAGCTGGGGAGAGGTGTTCTCCGACACGATCAACACGGGCATCTACGTGCTCGAGCCCGAGGTGCTCGAGCACATCGGGGACGACCAGCCCTACGACTTCTCCAAGGACATCTTCCCGCGCCTGCTCGAGGCCGGCGCGCCCATCTACGGCTACGTGGCGGACGGCTACTGGCAGGACATAGGCAACATCGTCCAGTACCAGGAGGCCAACCGCGACGCGCTCGACGGCAGGGTGAAGCTCGACATCCCCGGCCTCCGCCTGCGCGAGGGCATCTACGTCGGCGAGGGATCGCTGGCCGAGAACCTCGAGCGGATAAAGGGGCCGGCCGTGATCGGCAACTACTGCTCCATCGATCCGAGCGCCCAGATCGGCAGCTTTACCGTGCTGGGCAACAACGTGATCGTGAAGGAGTTCTGCGAGACCGAGTACTGCGTCGTGGACGCGAACAGCTACCTGGGCCCACGCACGCAGGTGCGCGGAGCGGTGATCGGCAAGGGTTGCGAGATACGCGCGCACGCCGTCGTCTCCGAGGGCGCCGTGATCGGCGAAGAATGCTCGATCGGCTCCCAGAGCGTGATTGCGCCCAACGTGCGCATCTATCCGTTCAAGCGCGTCGAGACGGGGGCGCACGTGCAGCGCTCTCTGATCTGGCAGCCGCGCGGGCCGTCGGCTCTGTTCAGCGGCGACGGCGACGTTCAGGGCATCGTGAACGTGGACATCACGCCCGAGACCGCGACGAGGCTCGCGATGGCCTGGGGAACGACGCTCTCGCGACGTGACCGAATCGTGGCCAGCCGCGACTCGCATCCGGCGTCGCGCATGATCAAGCGAGCGATGATCGCCGGGGTCGTGGCCACGGGCGTATCGGTGGAGGACCTGCGTGTGGCCGCGAGCGCCGTCAACCTCTTCGAGGTCAAGAACACGGCGGCCGCGGGGGGCCTGCACGTGCAGGTCTCCAGCCGCGACCCGGAGGTGATCCAGATCCTGCTCTACGAGGGAAACGGGATCCTCGTAACCGAGCAGACCCGTAAGGACGTCGAGAAGTACTACAACCGCCAGGAGCTTCGCCGCGCGCTCATGAACCAGCTCGGCGAGCTCGCCTTCCCGCCACGCGTCAACGAGTCCTACGTCGAGGAGTTGCTGCGCAACATCGACGTCGAGCAGATTCGCTCGAAGCGCTTCAGGATCGCCGTCGACTACGCCTTCTCGAGCTCGGCGCTGGTGATGCCGGCCCTCATGCGCCAGCTGCGGGTCGAGTACTTCTCGGCCCACTCCTTCATGGACCCCGACGAGGAGGCGATCCGGACCGCCGACCTGCCCGCCTTCACGAGCCACAGCAGGCGGCTCGTCGAGGCCATGGGCGCCGACCTCGGGGTGGTCTTCGACCACGCCGGCGAGCGCATAATCCTGATCGACGAGCGCGCCCGCGAGATAGCGGCCGACACTACGCTGCACCTGCTGCTGCGCCTGGTCTCGCGCCGCGCCCGGGACGGCGGCAGGGTCGTGCTGCCCGCAAACGCCTCGATGGTGGCGTCGGAGATGGTGAAGCGCGAGGGCCTCGAGGTCGTGCGCGGCCGGATCAGCGCCGCCGGGCTGATGGAGGCGGCCGCGGGCGACGGTGTCGTGTTCGCCGGCTCACCGGACGGCGGCTTCATCTTCCCCGAGTTCATCCCCGGCTACGACGCGGTGCTCAGCATCGCCAAGGTGCTCGAGCTACTGGCGCTCGAGAGCAAGCCGCTGTCCGAGCTCTGCGCCGATGTGCCCGCCGCGAACCTGATCCACGAGCGCACACCGGTCCCGTGGAGCATGAAGGGCCTGGTGATGCGGGAGCTCAGCGAACGCACCAAGGAGAACCGGGTGGACCTCGCCGACGGCATCAGGGTGGAGGACAACGGCGGCTGGGCCCAGTTCGTGCCCGACCCCGACGAGCCGCTCTTCCACATCTATGCCGAAGGCACGACGAGCGAGGAGTCGGCGATCCTCTTCCGCCACTACAGAGCCATGCTCGACGAGGTGCTGCAGGGCGCGGAGGCGTAGCGCGTCGCCTTACGCGGCTACGGCGCCGCACCCTCAAGTATCTAGCCGGCTTCGCCGGACCTAAAGTCCTGAGCGTCGCCTGCGCCGCCTTACGGCGGCTACGGCGCCGCACCCTAAAGTATTGGTTGACCCTTCTGTCGCCGCCCGTATAATCGGCCGCGTTGCCTGTCCGTGTCCGCTTCTCGAGCGGGCGCCACCCAGTGAGAAGGAGTTCGATTGGACGACGACCTTTTTCCCGATCTCGGCTCTCTGTCGGATGCGGAGCTGAAGGACCTGATCGCAAAGCTCACCGAGGAGGAGGAAGAGGTTTCCTACCGCCGTCGGATCCTGCACGGCAAGATCGACATCCTCCGCGCCGAGCTCGTGAACCGCCTACGCAGGAAGCGCGAGGAGGGCGAGCCCGTGATCACGGGAGCGGACGTCCAGCAGCTCACCGACATCCTTGCCGGCAAGGCGGCCCCGGAGGCGAGCGACGCAGACGGCAGGGACGCTTAGATAGATGTCAGCGCACTGAGTCTCTATGCACTGCCCAGAATGCGGGTTCGTCAACAACGAGGGTGCCAACTTCTGTCAGAAGTGCGGCGCCCATCTCGTCACGGACGAGCGCGGCGGCGACGGCACGACCATCACCTACAAGGTGGGCGAGACCGGCGAGCTGAAGCCGGTCGACCTCGACGAAGTGGTCGCCGCCGAGGGTGCCGCACTCGTGATCCGCACGGGCGGCGGACGCGCCGGCGAGAGCTTCGCGATCGAGGGTGAGAGGATGGCGATCGGGCGCAGCCCCGACGCCGACGTCTTTCTCGACGATGTCACGGTCTCCCGCAACCACGCCCTGCTGGTGAGGCGGCGCGACGGCCTCTACCTCGACGACCTCGGCTCGCTGAACGGGACCTACGTGAACCGGCGGCGGATCGAGTCGCACAAGCTCTCCGCCGGGGACGAGCTTCAGGTGGGCAAGTACAAGCTCACGTACCTCGAGCGCTGAGGGACCGGGGAGGAGGCGAGCAAATTGGAGGCGCGCACGCTCAACCGCTCGGGCAGAGCCGGTGAGCCCGCACCCGACGCCCTGCCCGAGTCCCCGGGGCGACCGCGCAAGTCGCTCACGATCGGCTCGGTGTGCAAGTTGCTCCAGAATGAGTTCTCGGACATCTCGATCTCGAAGATCCGCTACCTCGAGGATCAGAAGCTGCTGTCGCCGCGGCGAACCGCCGGTGGGTACCGCCTCTACTCGCCGGCGGACGTTGCGCGCCTGAGGACGATCCTGCGTCTGCAGAGGGACGAGTTCCTGCCGCTGCGCGTCATCCGCCAGGAGCTTGCGGCGGGCCGGGCGGAGGAGGGCGACGCGGCGGCGGGCGCGGCCCCGGATCAGCGCTCGGCGCGCACTGTGCGCCTGTCTGACGCGCCGGACAACAGCTACTCGCTGCAGGACATCCTCGAGTTCACCGGCGTGGACGAGCGCCTGGTCCGCGAGCTCGAGGACTTCGGCGTCATCAGGGGAGAGCTGCGCCACGGCACGCGCCGCTACGACGACCTCGAGCGCGAGATCGTGCGTGCGGTCGGCGAGCTCACGCGCTACGGAGTTGCCGCTCGCAACCTGCGCGTGTTTCGCACCTCCGCCGATCGCGAGGCCGGATTGCTCGAGCAGATCCTCGGGCCGTCGCTTCGCTCGCGTAACCGCGAGCGCCGCAACGAGGCGGTTGAGACGCTCGAGAACCTCGCCGCGGTCGTGTCACACCTGAAGCACCTGCTCCTCGTGCGCGACCTGCGCGCGCTCGTGTAGATGACTGCTTCCAAAGGCTAGGTGGCCTGTGCCGCGCGCGAGGCGTAGCCGCCGCATCGGCGCCGACCAGAGCTCCGTCTGGAGGGTCGTCGCCGACCCCCATCAGCTGCCGCGCTGGTGGCCGAAGGTCGCCCGTGTGGAGGCGGTCACGGAGCGCCAGCGAGGGACTGGCACGCTGTGGACGAAGGTGCTGAAGACGGCATCTGGCCGTGACGTGCGCGCCGAGTTTCGCTGCCTGTACTCGAAGGAGCCGGGCGCGTTCGCGTGGGAGCAGGAAGTGGAGGGCTCGCCGTTCCAGAAGGTGTTCCGATCGTCCGCCACGCGCATCGAGCTGCAACCCGCGAACGGCGAGACGCACGTGACGCTCGAAACGGAGCAGAGGCTGCGAGGGATGTCCCGACTCGGCGGGTTCATGGTGAGGCGCGCTACCGGCGCGCAGCTCGACGAGGCCCTCGACGCCCTCGAGTCCCTGTTCGGCGAGCCGCGAGCAGATGGCTGACGGCGGCGGCGCGATGAAGTGGTGGGGGTGGGGGGACCCCCGCAAGCGCCCCGAGATCGGGGACGAAGCCCTCGCGAGCATGCGGGAGATCCTGGGCGCGCCGGAGTGCCGTGCTGAGCCGGTCCCCCTCACCGATGTCCGGCTGGGAGAGTCGCGGCTCTCGAAGCGTGCGTCGAAGCGCCTCGCCCAGGCGGTGGGGGAGCAGTGGCTCAAGAGCGACCGAGAGGAGCGCGTCCTGCACGCCGCCGGGCGGGGATATCCAGACCTCATCCGCCTCAGAGCGGGCTCGATCAAGTCGGCGCCCGACGCGGTCGCCTACCCGCAGGACGAGAAAGAGGTGGGCGCCGTGCTCGAGGCCTGCTCGGCGGAGCACGTCGCCGTGGTGCCCTTCGGCGGCGGGACGAGTGTCGTCGGCGGCGTGGAGCCGATCCGGGACGGCTTCGACGCGGTCCTGACGCTCGACCTCGGTCGCATGGCCGAGGTCACGAACGTGGACAGCCGCTCGCTGATCGCCGACTTCGGGCCCGGGCTTCGCGGGCCCCAGGCCGAAGCGGCGCTGGCGCGCTCTGGGCTTACCCTCGGGCACTTCCCGCAGTCGTTCGAGTACGCGACGATCGGAGGCTTCGTGGCGACCCGCTCCGCCGGCCAGGCCTCCACCGGGTACGGCAAGATCGAGGAGATGGTGCTCGGGCTGCGCGCTCTGAGTCCCGCCGGCCTGCTCGAGGTCAAGCCCGTGCCGGCGAGCGCCGCCGGGCCGCAGCTACGCGAGCTCCTCGTGGGCTCCGAGGGGTTGCTCGGCGTGATCACGCGCGCGACGCTCGCCGTTCGCCCGCGACCACACGAGCGCCGGTTCGAGGGCTGGATGTTCAAGAGCTTCCCCGAGGGAGCCGAGGCCTTTCGCCGGCTGGAACAGTCTGGTACCGCGCCCGACGTGGCCCGGCTCTCGGACGAGGTCGAGACGATGGTCTCGCTGCAGATGGCAGGTGGGCGCACGCTGGGGCAGCGGGCGGGGCGCGCCTACATCAAGACGCGCCGCTACGAGGGCGGCTGCCTGGCGATCCTCGGCTTCGAGGGCGACTCCTCCTCGGTGGCGCGACGGCGGGCGCAGGCAGCGCGGATGCTCCGTTCGGCGGGCGGCCTGTCGCTCGGCCCGACCCCGGGGCGTGCGTGGGAGCGCCAGCGCTACGAGGGGCCGTACCTGCGCGACGCCCTGCTCGACAATTGCATCATGGTCGAGACGCTGGAGACGGCGACCCGCTGGTCGTCGCTGATGGACCTCTATGCGGCGGTCGTCCAGGCCATCCGCGAAGTGCTCGAGAGCCGTGACACCCCGCCGCTCGTCATGTGCCACGTCTCCCACCTGTATCCCAGCGGGGCATCGCTCTACTTCACCTTCTTTGCGGCCCAGCAGAAGGAGCAGGAGCTCGATCAGTGGCAGGCGGCGAAGTCCGCCGCGACCGACGCGATCGTTTCCGCCGGAGGAACGATCACCCATCACCACGCGGTGGGGCGAGACCACGCGGCCTGGCTCTCCAGCGAGATCGGTGAGCTGGGCGTCGAGCTGATCCGAGCCGCGAAGGAGCGGCTGGACCCGGGCGGGATCCTCAACCCGGGCAAGTTGCTGCCGCCGGAGGGTGAGAAAAAGTGAGCGACGACCTGCCGGGGCAGCTGCTGCGGCTCGAGGAGACACTCGACGGGACGATCGGGACCGAGGTGCTCGAGGTCGGCGACGACGTCATCCGCGGCCGGCTCCCGGTCGAAGACCGGATCCGCCAGCCGTACGGCATCGTTCACGGCGGCGCGATGGCAGCGCTTGCGGAGTCGCTCGTCTCGATGGGGACTGCCCGGGGTGTCATGGAGGACGGCAAAATCGCGATGGGGCAGGAGCTGAACATCAGCTTCATGCGCCCGATCACGGCGGGCCACGTGAACGCCTCATGCCATGTGCGCCGGAGGGGACGGACCGCATGGAACTGGGAGATCGAGATAACCGACGACGACGGCCGCCTCTGCGCGCTCCTGCGCGCGACGATCGCGGTCCGCGACGCCCGGAATCAGCCCTCTCCCGGCGGCTAGTGGGCCACTAGTAGGGATCCGCGGATGGCGCTCTACGTGGGCACCTCCGGCTGGGCGTACAGGGAGTGGAAGCCTGCCTTCTATCCGGGCGACCTGCCGGAGCGACGCTTCCTGGAGCACTACGGCGCCGTTTTCACGGCGTGCGAGATCAACGCCACCTTCTACCGCCTCGAGCCGGCCGACGTGGTCGAGAGCTGGGCCGCCGCGGTGCCGGAGCCCTTTCGCTTCGCGGTCAAGGCACACCGGATGATCACCCACCGCAAGTCTGTCGCCGCGGGAAATGCCGCCCCGTTCGTCGAGAGCTTCGTCGCGTCCATAGAGCCGCTCGGCTCGAAGCTGGCGTGCGTCCTGCTCCAGTTCCCGCCCTATGTGGAGCAGGATTCGGATGGCCTGGACACCCTGCTCTCGCTGCTTCCCACGCATCTGCGGTTCGCCTGCGAGTTCCGCCATCCTTCCTGGGAGGGGGCGGACGTCCAGGAGCAGATCGCCGAACACGGCGGAACGGTGTGCGTGGCGGACACCGAGGGTCCCGCTCCTCAGGAACTCCCACCGGGCCCCCTCGGCTATGTGAGGCTTCGCTCGCCGCACTACGACAACGAGGCCCGCTCGGCCTGGCTCGACCTCCTGACCGAGGAGGCGCGAACGCGCGACGTCTACGCGTTCGGCAAGCACAAGGGAATTGCCGCCGGCGACCCGCACGCCGGCATCGGGCTCGCCGAATGGCTGGAAAACAGCCGTCGAGAATAGGCCGTCATTCGCTTAGACGCGAATGACGGGAGCTCCGAGGGTTCAGGGGGTGAAGCGGTTCGTGATCGGCAGCCTGCGGTCGCGACCGAAGGCTCGCGGGCTGATCTTGATGCCCGGCGGCGCTTGCCGTCGCTTGTACTCGGCCCGGTCAACCATCACGATCACGCGATCCACGATCTCGGGCGGAAAACCGCGGCGCACGAGCTGCTCGCGCCCCTGGTCCTCCTCCACGTAGGCCTCGAGGATCGGGTCCAGGACGTCGTAGGGAGGTAGCGTGTCCTCGTCGCGCTGATCCGGCCTCAGCTCAGCCGAGGGCGGGCGCTCCACGACGGAGGCCGGCACGATCTCCGAGCTGGCGCGCTGGTTGCGGAATCGCACCAGGCGGTAGACCCAGGTCTTCAGCACGTCCTTCAGCACGGCAAAGCCGCCGGCCATGTCCCCGTAGAGCGTGGCGTAGCCGACCGAGAACTCGCTCTTGTTGCCCGTGGTCAGCACGAGCCAGCCGAACTTGTTCGAGAGCGCCATGAGCAGGTTGCCCCGGATCCGCGCCTGCACGTTCTCCTCGGCGATGCCCGACTCGGTGCCCTCGAATGCCTCCCCGAGCGTGCGCTCGTAGGCCTTCATGGTCTGCTCGATCGAGAACTCGAACTGCTGAACGTCGAGGTTGGAGGCGATCTTCCGCGCATCCTCCTGCGTCGCCTCGGAGGAATGGGGGGAAGGCATGATCGCGCAGACGACACGCTCGGCCCCGATTGCGTCCACGGCCAGCATCGCGGTGAGGGCGGAGTCGATCCCGCCCGAGAGGCCGATCAGGACACGCTCGAAGTCGTTCTTGTCGACGTAGTCGCGCAGCCCCGTCACGAGCGCGGCGTACATCTCCTGGTCGGGCGCCAGGGGCTTCGCGCGCGGCCCGCCCACCCCGGATGGCTCCTGGCGGGCGGGCGCCTCGAAGTCGGCGAGGTCCACGACCTCCGGTCGCCGGCGGCGTACGTTGGGCCGATGACGAGCGTCTCGCAGCCGCGACGCGTACACGGTCGAGGGGTCGATGTCGCAGAGGATCAGCTCCTCCTGGAACTGGGCCCCGCGTGCGACGAGTCCGCCGTCCTGGTCGACGACGAGGCTGTGGCCGTCGAAGACGAGCTCGTCCTGACCGCCGACGAGGTTGCAGAACACGACGTAGGTGAGGTAGTCGCGAGCCCGCTGGATGAGCATCCGCTCGCGCTCGACGCCCTTACCGCGGTGATAGGGCGAGGCCGAGACGTTCACGATCACTTCCGCGCCACCGAGCGCCTCGTCGCTCGCGGGCGGTCCAGGCTCCCAGATGTCCTCGCAAACCGTCAAACCGATCGTCGTGCCCCCGACGCGCACGACCGCCGGCGAGCCGCCGGACTGGAAGTAGCGCTGCTCGTCGAACACCCCGTAGTTCGGCAGGTACATCTTGCGGTACACGGCCCGGATCTCACCCTCCGCGAGCACCGCGAGCGAGTTGTAGACGTCCTCGGCCGGCTCCGCGAACCCGACGAGCGCGACCATGTCCCAGACATCCGTCGCAATCTCCTCGACGGCCTCCAACCCCGCTTCCAGGAAGTTGGTCTTCAGCAACAGGTCCTCGGGCGGGTAGCCGTTCACCGCCAGCTCCGGAAAGACGGCGAGCTGTGCGCCGTCCTCCCGGGCTTGCGCCAGGGATTCACGGATCCTGGCGGTGTTGCCCTCGATGTCGCCGACGGTGGCGTTGATCTGGCCGAGGGCTACTCGGAGCGGTTTCGCGAGGCCGAAGGTCACCGTGGGTTGATTTTAGGGTCGACTTCCGGGACGGCCGAGGTCCACGGGTGCTCGTGCAACCGGCGCTGCCCGCCGGATCGGCTTACGAGGTGCTGCTCAGGCGCACGAGCAGGTACTCGGTCCCGGGCTGCTCGCCGGCACCCTCGTCGGCCTGCTCGACGTCGACCTGATCGGCGAGGTCCTCGATGGAGCGCTCGAGCCCCGGCAGCTGCATCAGCTCGAGGAGCTCCCTGCCCCCTCCCTGGACGAGCGGGCCCACCCGCAGGTCGATAGTCCGCTTGCCGGCGCCGTCGCCGAAGGCGAACGTCGCGTGCTTGCCCGGAATGCACGACGCCACGTGCGCAGAGATCGCATCGGTGACCAGCACCGCGTCGGAGAGCCGGTCGAGCGAGAAGTCGGCGCGGGCGGCGAGCATTGCCGTCAGCCGGCCCAGGACGGGAGCCATCAAGGGTCCGGGCCTTATCGCCACGCCCGCAACGGGGATCTCGTCGGCGGCGCTGCCGGCCGCTCCAGCCGTCGATGCGCCGTCCACGCTGACGGCCGGCGCGGCGTCCTCGTCGAACAGGAAGACCATGCGCACCTCGATCCCGATTCCGGCTCCACCGTGGATCTCGAACCTGTCGCTGAGCGCCGCGATCAGCGGCAACCCCAGGCCCGGCGTGCGCTCCTCGGAGTCGACGGCGCCGGGCTGCATGCCGCTCCCCTGGTCCCGGACTACGATCGTCATGCGGCCCCGGTCGGGGTCCGCGTCGATCTCCATCGCGCCCACCGGGTCACCCGCGTAGGCGTGCAACACGACGTTGTTGCAGGCCTCCGTGACCGCGGTCTTGATGTCCGCCAGGACGCCGGGGTCCACCTGCAGAACGTCGGCAATACCGGATACAGCCTGGCGTACCAGCGCGACGTTCTCGGGCCTCGCCGGCAACCGCAGCTGTATCTCGGCGTCGGTCACGGCGCTGCCTTGGCCGACCTGGCCTGCTGGAGCGCCTCCTCTCGACTGCTGAGGACGGGGAATATGGACATCAGGCCCGTCACCTCGAGGATGCGACGCACTCCTGGACCCTCGCCATCGCCGAGTACGACGGAAAAGCCCAGCCCTTCCTCCTCGGCCTGCCGGCGCGCCTCGAGCAGCACTCTCAGGATCGAGGAGTCCACGAACGTGGCCGAGGTGAGGTCGACCACGAAGGGAGAGCGCGCCTGGATCATGGCCTGCACCTGGTCGCGCAGCGCCGGGGCGGTGTAGACGTCGTGCTCTCCGATCACGACGACCACGACGACGCCGTCGCTGCTGCGATCGAGCTCGATGCGGTTGGACTCCACGGCGGCCCACACAATAGCGACCCGCTCCTACGCGATGCCGTGCCGCCGGGCGCCTCGCGCGGAGGCGATCCGAGGCCGTTCAGGCCCCGTCGGCGCCCTACACGAGCAGGGGGGAGGGCCTATTCGCGGACGGTGCTGCGCTCGGCGCCGTTCGGTTGCGAGGCGGCGCTGGCGCGCGCCTCGTCGGCGATTGCCTTGACCTCGGCGGCCGCGCCTTCAACCCCCGCGGCCAGGCGAAGCTCCTCGAGCGACTGCTCCATCGCCCGGACCAGGTTCTCCAAATCCGGGATCGCGTCGTAGTCGCCGAGCAGGCCGAAGTTCAGCTTGCCGTCGTAGCTCATGACCGCGATGCAGAGCGCCTGGCGCTTGGCGAGGGGAGCGAGCGGGAACAGGTCGAGCAACCGCCTGCCGAGCACGTAGAGCGGCGTCTGCGGACCGGGCACGTTGGTCACGACGAGGTTGAAGAACCGCTGGCGGGCCTGAAGCCGGCCGGCCTGCGCGAGCACCGTCGGTGGGGCAAACCCACCCAGCTCTGTGAGGATCTGAGCGCCGACCGCCTGCTTGGACTCCTTCAGGCCGGACATCGACTTGCGCACGATCTGCAGCCGCTTCTCAGGATCCGGCTCGTAGACGGGCAGCGGCGCCATCATGGCGGCCACGCGGTTGCCGCCGACTTCGTGCTCCTGGCGAACGCTGACGGGGACCATCACCTTCAGCTCGAGCTCGTTGACGTCCTCGCCACGCTCCTCGAGAAAGCGGCGGAGCGCGCCTGCGACCACCGCCAGCACGACGTCGTTGACGCTGCCTCCGAGTACGTTCTTGATCCGCTTGAACAACCCCAGATCCGCTCGCAGCCACTCGAAGCGGCGGTGAGGCCCGATCTCGACGTTCAGCGACGTGGCGGGCGCGCCGAGCCCGGCCTTAGCCAGCGCGCCCACCGCGCTCAGGGCATCGAAGGCATGAGCGGCAAGCCTGCGCGGCGCCCTCACTGCCGCACGTGCCGAGCGCATGATCTCGGCGGGCTGCGTGACGCGCTCCATGAGCGCCTCACCCAGAAGCTGGACGGAGGTCGGCTCGGGCCGCGGTACCCAGGGCGGCCCCTGGGCAGGCTCGGTCTCGGGCTCGGGCGCGGAGTCGAACAGCACGGAGCTGATGTCCACGCCCGCGACACCGTCCACGAGGCAGTGGTGGGTCTTCGCGAGCAGGGCGAAACGGCTGCCCTCGCTCGGGTCGCCGTCCTCCCGGTCGACCCCCTGGACGAGCCAGATCTCCCACAGCGGCTTCGTGCGGTCGAGCTGCTGCGAGAACACGCGGCCGGCAAGCCGCTTCAGCTGCTCCTCGCTGCCTGGCGGCGGAAGCGCGGTCGCCCGCACGTGGTACTCGAGGGTGAAGTGGGGGTCGTCGACCCACACGGGCCGCCCCTGGTTGAGCGGCACGAATCGAAGCTTCTGGCGAAACCGCGGCACCAGCTCGAGCCGCCGCTCGATGTGGCGCACGAACTCCTCATATGAGGGAGGAGGCCCCTCGAAGATCGTCACCGAGGCGACGTGCATGTGCGAGGACTCGTCCTCGAGGTGGAGGAACGACGAATCGAGAGCGGTCAACCTGTCCTGCATCGACCCCGCATCTTCTCAAAACGCGCTGCGCGCGGGTCGGTGGCTGGTTCAGCCGGCCTGATGGAAGTGGTCGCCGAAGGCGGGGGAGTGCTGCTTCGGCGGGAACGAGATTCCCTCGGCCTCGAGGATCGCCGCCGCGAGGCGCCTTTCGGCCTCGGCAAGGAGCTCGTCACGAGCCATCTCGTCGTACTCGCAGTCCACGCTTGCGACGGCGACCGCGAGGTCGCCCCCGCCGGCGGGGAGGGTGCGCAGGTGCTTCGTGGCATGGGCGGCGAGGCGCTGGGCGAGCGGCGCGGCCTCTCCGGCCTCCGGCGCCAGCACGGCGAACCTGAGATCGCGCACCCGCGCGACTCGGTCCTCGGCACGCACGGCCCCGAGCAGAGCCTCGGCCACGGTGGCCGCGACCAGGCGGACGCCCGCGCCTTCTCCGTTCTGCTCGGGAAGGCCCGTTACCTCCACGTATATGAGCGAGAGCGGCAGCTCGTGCCTGGCGGATCGCGCCAGCTCGGCCTCGATGGCCTGGACGAGCCCCTCGGCGCTCAGGAGGCCGGTCTCGGCGTCGTAGTTTTCCTGCGGCTCGGTCACGGTTTGGCCTCCCGACGAAGGCCGACGTAGCCTTCGGGAGCGGGGCGCATTGAGTTGATCGGCAGTCTCGACAGTGGCCTGAAGCTCTGAAAGGATCGTGCGATGGAGCTTGGGAGAAGGGGGCAGGAGGCGCTCGACGCCATCTGCGACGCGTTCGCTCCGGGACAGCGCGGAGCGCCGTCCGCGACCGACATGGGGGTGCCGCAGGCGTTGCTCGCCGCCGTCGCGCTCAACCCGCGCGGGGCCGAGCGCAAGCAGGTGGCTCAGCTTCTGTCGCTCTGGGACACGCCGTTCCTGACCGCCCTCGGGGGAGGGGGCCTTCGCCGTTTCAGCTCCCTACCGGCCGAGCAGCGAGAGCGCGTGCTCCTGTCCTGGGCGGACAGCCGGCTGCCACAGCGCAGAGCCGCTTTCCAGGCGCTGCGCAAGGGCGCTCTGCTCATGTACTACATGCTGCCCGGACCCAACGGCTCCCCAAGTCCGGTCTGGGATCGCATCGGCTATCCCGGTCCGCTCGGCCCGCCGGAGAACGCACCGCCGCGCGGGATCGAGCCACTCGCGATCGGCAGCGACACGGCGCTCGTCTGCGACGTCTGCGTGATCGGCTCGGGAGCCGGCGGCGGCACTGCCGCCGGGGTGCTGGCTGACGCGGGCCTCGACGTCGTGGTGCTGGAGGCCGGCGACTACTACGACGACGCGGACTTCGACGGCGGCGAGCACTCCGCTTTCTCGCGCATGTACATGTACGGGGGCGGGGCCGCGAGCCACGATCAGAGCGTCGGCCTGCTCGCGGGCAGTTGCCTCGGCGGAGGAACCGTCGTGAACTACACGACGTCGTTCCGCACGCCCGACGACGTGCGCGAGGAGTGGGCGAGTCACGGGATCGAGGCGTTCGCGAGCGAGGAGTACGGGGGCAGCCTGGACGCGGTCTGCGAGCGCCTCGGCGTGAACCAGGAGCACAGCCGGCCCTCCACGCGCGACCAGGTCATGCAGCGGGGGCTCGTCGCCCTGGGGTGGCACTCGGACTTCATGCCGCGCAACGTGCGCGGCTGCGATCAGGGCGAGGTCTGCGGATACTGCGGCTTCGGTTGCCGGCTCGGCGCCAAGCAGTCGACTGTGAAGACGTGGCTCGCGGACGCTCACGCGGCGGGAACGAGGATCCTCGTGCGAACGAGCGCAGAGAAGGTCTCGATCGATGCGGGCGCGGCAACCGGCGTCGAAGCGCGTACGCTGGACGGCCACCGCGTCACAGTGAGGGCCCGCGCTGTCGTGAGCGCCTGCGGCGCGCTGCACACGCCGGCCCTGCTGCGCCGCTCGGGCCTCTCGAACGCCAACGTCGGCAAACACCTGCGCCTTCATCCGGCCACGGCGGTGTGGGGAGTCTTCGAGGAGGATCTCCGGCCCTGGGAGGGGACCATGCAGGCCGTCTACTCCGACGAGCATCGCTACCTCGACGGCGGCTACGGAGTCAAGTACGAGACGGCCGCCAACCACCCGAGCCTGCTGATCTCGTTCGCTCCCTGGCGCGGAGGACGCCCGCACGCGGAGATGATGGAAGCGCTCTCGCACACCGTCCCGATGGGCGTTCTGCTGCGCGATCGCGACGGGGGAGAGGTGAGGGTCGGTCGCGACGGCCAGCCCGTCGTGAGATACCGCCTGTCGGAGTACGACACCAAGCACGCCCGCTCCGGCGTGGACGGTGCCGCGCGCATCCTCGAGGCGGCGGGCGCGCGCAAGATCTTCTCGTCGCACACACGCGCGGTCGCCTATGAGCCGGGACGGCGCGGAGATCGAGGCCAGTTCAACCGGGACGCCGACGCGGCCGGCTACGGGCCGGGGCAGTGCACGTTCAACTCGTTCCACATCATGGGCTCCGCACGGATGGGCGGCTCCGCCGCTACGTCGGCGTGCAATCCGGCGGGGGAGACCTGGGAGGCCCGAAACCTGGTCGTCTGCGACGGCTCGGCGTTCCCGTCCGCCTCGGGCGTCAACCCGATGGTCTCGATTGAGGCGATCGCGCACATGAACGCACGAGCGCTTGCGGCACGCCTGAGCTGAAGCGCGCGCTCACTCCGAGGCGGAGTAGAGCGCGTCGATCTCACCGGCGTACTTCTCGGCGATCGGCTTTCGCTTGAGCTTCATCGTCGGCGTCAGCTCGTCGCCTCCGGGCTCCCATTCGCCAGGGACGATGCAGAAGCGCTTGATCTGCTCGACGCGGGAGAGCCCGGCGTTGGCGCGCTCGATCGCCGCAGCCACCTCGTCGTGCGCCGCCTGCTCGCCCGCGACCGCCGCGGGCGAACGGTCGGGGAGCCCGTGGCGAGCCGCGAGAGTGGCGCAGCCGTCGGGGTCGAGCACGATCAGGGCGACGTTGTAGGGACGCCTGTCACCGATCGCGACGGCCTGCGCGACAAGCGTGCTGGCGCCCTTTATCTTGGCTTCGATATTGGCCGGCGACATGTTCTTGCCGGCGGCGTTGATGATCAGCTCCTTCTTGCGGTCGACGATGCTGAGGTAACCGTCGTCGTCGAAGGTCCCGATGTCGCCGGAGTAGAACCAGCCCTCGTCGTCGATCGCCTCGGCCGTCTTCTCCGGATTGCCGCGGTAGCCCTTCATCACGATCGGGCCGCGCACCAGGATCTCGCCGTCCTCGGCGAGCTTCAACTCGACGCCGGGCAGCGGCTTGCCGACGGTTCCGATCCGGATCGCGCCGGGCGGGTTGATCGTGGCGCATGCCGTCGTCTCCGACAATCCCCACAGCTCGGCGATCTCGATTCCAACCGCGTCGAAGAAAAGGATCACGTCGGGCGGCGTGGGCGCCGCGCCGACCGCGAACAGCTCCACCTCCTCGACACCAAGCGCCCTTCGGATCCGCGAGAACACGAGCTCGTCCGCGCGCCGGTACTCCTCCTCGAGCTCCGCCGGGATCGAGCCCTCCTGCTTGGCACGGGCACGGCGCAGGCCCACGTCGAGTGCCCACGCGGTCGCCTTGCGCTTCGTCTCGTCCGTCTCGGCGGCAAAACCGCCCTCGAGCGCCGCCTTCAGCTTCTCCCAGATGCGCGGGACGCCGCCCCAGATGGTGGGGCGGACCTCGATCGTGTAGCCGACCATCTCGCGCGGGTTCGGGCAGCAGTGGATGGTGTGCCCGAGTGCCATCGCCGAGTAGTGGTTTGCCCAGCGGTCGGCGATGTGCGCCGTCGGCAGGAACGAAATGGAGCGACCTTGAGGAGAGAGCGGATAGAAGTGCTCGAAGGCGCGCCACTCGCTCATCATGTTGTCGTGCGTGAGCTGCACGCCCTTGGGCGGCCCCGTGGTGCCGGAGGTGTAGATCAGGCACAGCACGTCGTCTGGCTCGACCGCGCGCCAGGCCGACTCGAAGTCGAAGTCCTCGGAGCCGAGGGCGTCGAACTCGTCGATCGACACGACGCCCTCGGGTGCCTCGCCGTCGATCACGATCAGGTGCTCGAGGGTGGGAACACGTTCGAGCGCCGGCAGCATCCGCTCGAGGAACGCCTGTTCGGTCACGACTACGCGATTGCCCGCGTCTGCCAGCAGGTATTCGATCTGCTCGGGGGAGGACGTGTTGTAGACCGAGAAGCAGGCCGCGCCCACGTGCATCGCCGCCGCGTCGCAGAGATTGAGCTCCGGGCGGTTCACGAGCATGAAGCCGACGACGTCGCCGCGCTTGACCCCGAGCGCGGCGAACGCCGCCGCTCGGCGGCGTACGACGTCCGCGTAGCCGGCCCACGTGACCTCGACGTCGCTGCCTTTCATGCGTAGCGCCGGACGGTCGGCGAACTCCTCCGCGGTCGCCTGGAACGCCTCGCACATCGTCCGCGCGCCCAGCGCCCTCGGACGGTTCGCTGCCTCGGGCCTGCTCGCTACCTCCATCGCCACCTCCCGTATCTCCACACACCTATATCTGACGCACTTTCGGCCGCCCGATGATGTCTGGCTGGCAAGAGGAATGCAAGCGGCCGGACGAGTGGCCTAGACGGTTGATTCCGAATCCGCGTGCCCCTGGGGGCGCGAAAACCGAGCTGGGCAAGGACGCAGGGCGAAACCCATGCTGGTCTGCATGGGTCAGCCCGAGGACGACGATCCAGCGAAGTTTGCAGCGTCAGCCAGGGGTGCGGGGGTTTGGAATCAATCGTCTAGGGGAGCCCTGGCCGGACCCGGGTCGCAAGCGAGCCTCAACGCGCGAGAACGCAGGTTATGTGAACCCGGAGGCCGTGCAGGCCCAATGGGCCACGTCGCTTGCTAGAGGCAAGAGTGGACCGCCCTCCACCGCTCTCGGCCGCATGAATCGGGCGTTGATTGTCGCGCGGTTGTGCGCAGTAAGGAGCCGTGACTGTGAAGCGTTCTTTTCTTGGGCCTGCGGGCGCCTGATCGGCCGCCGCTCCTACTGCCCGCCGGTGCGCGGGACCGTTTCGCTCTAATAAGGGACGACACCCCTCTCGACGCTCTCGACGCTCTCGACCGCTCGAAACCCTGGAAGTTTTCCCACAGCTTTCCCACAGGGTTTGGAGAATGGCGAGGACGCTCGACTACGAGACCAAGCGCTTGATGTGGTCCAGCGACACGTCGATGAATGAACGAACGCCATCATGCGCCTCAGCGAACGCGAACGCCCTAGGTGAGAACTTGGGATTAGCGCGCCCCCACTCCAGAAGCTGTTTGCCGGCGCGTTCCTCCATGCCGATCTTCATCGCTTCGAGCTGTGCTGCCTGGTCGTCCGTTATCGGGGCAGCATGGGCTACTAGCCAAGCTGCTCGCCGGTCGCCATATCGAGCCGAGTTATGAACTCAGTTGAGTGCTCGAAGCCCTCGGCACATGGATAGCCTCGTCCACCACGAGCCGCACCTGGCTTCGACAGAAGGACCGTGAAGTAGACCACTTCGCCCGGTTCAGGCGCGGGTAGCCATACTGCCTCGCTCCCGGTGTATGGAGTCCCAGCATCGACCACTTCGGACGCTGAAACGATCACGTCGAAAGCCCGCGTCCAACCAACGCCGAACTCATCTGGCCGCTCCCAGACTCGCAGTTTCCGATCCGAGCCATGCGGCAGAAGGGAGTGGTCACCCTCGACGTGTTTGTGCGTGAAGCCGTAGTACCAAAACCTAGGATGAAGGCTTACCTTCATCTCAGCGCCGAGTCCTTGTACCGAGATGTACACGTCATCCCGTCGATTGTTCATCCACATTCGCCACACTGAGGAATGCGCTCCTTCTGGCTCACCTACGGCGAAGCGAATCCCTTTTGTTGCCCGCCGATTCTGTGCGCTTGTTCTGCGCGTTGGAGTCGCTGTGGATCGGCAACCGCCTTGTCGCCCACCTCCACGAACACGAGCGACTGACACCGAGGGCAGATATAGGCTCCATCGTGGCCGAGCTTCTCGACGATCCGCGCTCGCAGCTCCTGCTCCGGCACCCGCTTCTCCAACCTCACACCGAAGAAGGTGTTCAGACCGCATTGGTCACAGGTTGCGAGGATTTCGATCATCCCTCCTAAACGATAGGCAACCGATCTGATGCCGAAGACGCCCTGCCTCGGTTGCGGAAGCCTGATCCTGGGCGGCAGCCGTTGCAGTCGCTGCCATAAACGCGCGCCAGGTCGCCAAGCGCGGGTCAAGCGGGAAGCAGGCCACATTCCGGCGCAGCATGCTGGCGGGCACGGACGGGCGCTGCGCGTCTGCGGCTCAACGGACGGCGTGCATGCCCACCACGTGCGGCCGCTTGGGCGGGGAGGCTCCGATAAGGACAGTGGGTTGCCGCGGTGCCAGCGACATCACGGGGCAGCGCACGGCTGGTAGGCTCGCGCCGATGTGACCCCAGGCGCTGCTGTACCCGCTGATCCTGACACCTGGCATCCGGCTCGGCTGATCCCCACTGCTGGAATCCGCGGCCAGGACGAACAGGAGAAACGGGCGACGTCCTGCCTGCTGGCGGTGATGGGCGCCGTGCCCGAGTTCGGCAAGGCGCTGCTGTCGGAGGTCGGGGCGCCGAAGACGAACAACATCACCACTTTCACGGAAGTGCAGTTGAAGGACCCCGACGGCAAGCTGTCCATTCCGGATGGCGTGGCGGTGGTCGAGCGCCCCAGCAAGACCTGGCGCTGCCTGTTCGAGGTCAAGACCAGCGACATGCCGCTCAAGCCCGAGCAGGTCGTTCGCTACCTGGACATGGCGAAGCAACACAACTTCGACGCCGTGGTCACCATCTCCAATCAGCTAACCGCGTCGCCTACGCATAGCCCGGTAAGCGTGAGTGGTAAGAAAACCAAGAAAGTGGCACTACGCCATCTCTCGTGGTGGAAGGTGCTCACCGAAGCCGTCGTGCAGCATCGGTTTCGGGGCGTCGCTGATCATGACCAAGCGTGGATTCTGGGCGAGTTGATCGCCTACCTGGACCACGAAGCCTCGGGGGCCGGCGGTTTCCGAGACATGGGCGACAAGTGGGTCGCTGTTCGGAAGGGCGCCCGCAACCGAACGCTCAACGCGACTGACGCGGGCGTGCGGGATGTAGCCGAACGCTGGGGTCAGTTGGTGCAGTACGTGTGTTTGGGACTGAGCCAGGACCTCGGCCGAGACGTCCGGGTGAAGGGCATCAAGCCGGTAGCTGCCCGCGCCAAGACCCTGGCAGACGACGGCAAGCTGACGGCAGCCATCTACGTTCCCGACTGCGGTGGGGCCGATCACGGTCGAAGCCGACCTGTATGCGCAGCGTGTGACGACCAGCGTGTCGGTGGACGCGCCGGAGCAGGCTGGGGCGCTCAAGCGGATCAAGTGGATTCTGAAACAGCTGGGCGAGGCACCGGACGATCTGAGCGTGGGTGTTGCGTTCGCCAACCTGAGCGACAAAAAAGGGATGACGATAGCTGCTGAAGGAGGCGCGCGAGTACCCAAAGCAGCTGCTGTTGCCAACCGACCCGAAGCGTGAGCCGCGCTCTTACAGGCTGTCCCTCCAACGCAAGATGGGCACGAAGCGGGGGAAGGGCCAGGACTCATTCGTGACGGAGACCCGCCGACAGGCCGTGGACTTCTATCGCCAAGTGGTGCAGGACCTGCGGCGATGGCAGCCGAGTCCGCCCAAGCTGCCCGAGGAACCGGAGGAGAAGCCTCCGGAGACGCCGACCGCGAAGCCGCCGCCATTCAGCGCTGACGAGCGAGAGGTCGGCGAGGCGAGCGATCCCGCCACGGTCGTGCCCGAAACGTCCCGGCAGTAGCAGTCCACAAGGGAGTCTTTTTTTGGGGAGACCGTGCGACGGGGGTACCCTACCGCGCCGCGCAAAAACGCCGGCACGTGTACCAAAAGGATTACGCCGATTGGGGGACAAGCCCTGTACAGGGCACCGTTTCTACGGCTACGCTCGCTCTAACCGGATTCGCACACGGAGGGAGAACCATGCTGAAGCGCCTGCGTCATCGGCATAGCCGTCGTCATCTTGGCCTGCGCCACGAGCGCAAGCGCCGCCACCATTCCCGGCGAGTACATCGTCGTGTTGAAGGACGGCGTGAGCGAGCCAACTACAGCCGCCGACCA
Source organism: uncultured Solirubrobacterales bacterium (assembly GCA_963774075.1). GTDB lineage: Bacteria > Actinomycetota > Thermoleophilia > Solirubrobacterales > JBBDJG01 > JBBQNR01. Next base: position 124,320 of record CAVZDP010000002.1, read on the forward strand.
CACGAAGAAAGGCGCTGCGGTCTTTCAGCATTACAGGCACGCCGTCAACGGCTATGCGGCGAAGCTGTCGGCCTCCACGCTCGCGGCGGTGCGGACAGACAGCCGCGTTCGGTTAGTCGCTACTGACGAGGAAGTGCGTGCGGACTGTCCAGACTCAGGGCCACCGCAGCGGGTGCAGTGCAGCGTTGATCGTGTCGATGGCGATCTGAGCAGCACCGTGTCAGGCAACGGCACCGGGTCGATCAACGTCAACGTGGCAGTGCTAGACACAGGGATCGATCTAACGCATCCCGATCAATGTCGTCGGCGGCAAGACGTGCTTGCCGAAACAAAAAGGCTTCGACGACCGCGAAGGTCATGGGACGCACGTAGCTGGGACGATCGGAATGAGGGACAACACCATCGGCAGAGTCGGCATCGCGCCCGCCACGCCACTATGGGCGGTGCGTGTGCTCAACCAGAACGGTGTCGGCAGCACCTCGAACGTTGTCTGCGGAATCGACTTCAACACCGGCACTCGATTCGATGCTGATCCACGAATGACGTTGCGGTCGCGAACATGAGCTTGGCTACAAACTGAGCGACGACGGCAACTGTGGCGCGACAAGGAAGGACGCGCTACATAGCGCCGTATGCAGGGCGTCGCGGCGGGAATCACCATTGTCGCATCGGCTGGGAACGAGACGACGACCTGCGCGATAATGCTCCGGCAACTACGACGAGGTATGGCAGCCACGCGATCGCCGACTACGACGGTCAACAGGAGGACTCGGGGATCCTCCGTGCGTGCAAGCGTGGAAGAAGCGGAGGTGGAAGAAAAAAAAAAAAAAAAAAAAAAAAAAAAAAAAAAAAAAAAAAAAAAAAAAAAAAAAAAAAAAAAAAAAAAAAAAAAAAAAAAAAAAAAAAAAAAAAAAAAAAAAAAAAAAAAAAAAAAAAAAAAAAAAAAAAAAAAAAAAAAAAAAAAAAAAAAAAAAAAAAAAAAAAAAAAAAAAAAAAAAAAAAAAAAAAAAAAAAAAAAAAAAAAAAAAAAAAAAAAAAAAAAAAAAAAAAAAAAAAAAAAAAAAAAAAAAAAAAAAAAAAAAAAAAAAAAAAAAGAAAAAAAGAGAGAAGGTAAAAAAGGAGAAAAGATAAAATAGAGAGAAAAGAAAAGATATAAAGGATAAATGAAAGGGGAAAGGGAGTGAGAGAGAGAAAATAGAAGATGAAAAGGAGAGGGGAGGGATAAGGAGAGATAGAGAGAGATAGAGAGAGAGAAGAAGGAGAAGATGAGAGAGGTGTGGTGAGAGAGGTGGATGAGAGAGAGAAGAGGGGTGAGCGCCTGCGACTACTGCGGTCATGCGGCCGATGTGGCGCACCACGATCCGCCGATTAGCGAGGGCGGCGGCGGCGAAGATATGTGAGAAATGAAAAGATAGAGAAAATAGGAAGGAAAGAGAGGAGTGATAGAATATGGAAAGAGATGGAGTAGGGAGATTAAAAGAGAAAAAGAAAGTAGCTAAGAAGGTGATGCTGCTCAAAAGAGAGACAATGTGATCGAGGCGATAGCGAGCGACGATGCTATTGTAATCAATGTTACAGTAAAAAGAAAAGATAAGGAGGAAGAAAAGAGATAGAGAGAAGAACAAAGAGAGAAGGAAAGAAGAGTGAGAAGAGATGAATAAGAGAGACTGAGAGAGAAAGAGGAGATGATAGACAAAAGAAGAGAGGAACAAAGAGGAAAGAAAGAAAGAAAAGAAAGAGGAGAGACTAAGAGAGATAAGATAGGAAAGATAAAGGTAAGGCTAGAAGAGAAGAAGAAGGTAAGAGAAGAGAGAGAGGAGAAGAGAGGAAGATGGAAGAGATGGAGAAAGAGATAGAAGAGAGAAAGAAGAAGGTATGTGCTAAATGGAAGATATAGGCAAAAAAACAAGGAGATGAGAGAGAGGTAGAGAGAGAAAGGAACGGAGATGGAGGAAGAAAGAGACAGGACAAGGAGATAGACAACGACTCTCAGAAAAAGATAGGGACTATGAAAGGGAGGAGGACTGAGAGAGGCTGAGAGAGAGGATAAGGAGAAAAGAAGAATGAAGAAGGAAAAAGGAAAGAAGAAGATGAAGAAACTAAGAGAGAAAGAGAAGGAGAAGGAAGAGATGGAAAAGAAGGAGAAGAGACAGCAAGAACAACGAAACGGCGAAAGGAAAGATAGATAAAATAAGATAGAGAAGTTAGAGAGAAGAGAGTAGGTAGAAGAGGTGAAGGTGAAGCTATAAAAAAAAAAATAAGATATAGAGAGTAGGGATGAGAAGAGGAGAAAAAGTAAAGAGAGAAGGAGAAGTTGAAGTTATAGGTAATAGAGGAATATAGATAAAGAAGAAGTTAGAAAGGTATGTGATGAGAAAATAGGTAATGAGAATAAAATGAAAAGAGTAAAAGAGAAAGTAGATAGAATAAATAAAGAAGATAGATGAGAAGAAGAAAATGAGATAGGAGTAGTTGAGAGAGAAAAGAGATAGATGAAGAAGATTAAAAGGAGAAAGAATAAATGTAAATAGAAGAAAGAGAAAGAAGAAAGAAGAGAGGAATGTAGAGATGAGAAGGAGAAAGAAGAAAAGATAAGAGAGAAGAAGAGAGAAAAGTAGAGAGAAGAGAAAAAGATGAAATAAGAGAAGAGAGAGATGAGAAGGGGAGAAAAAAAGATAGGGAGAGGGTAGGGATGAAAAAAGATAGTGTTAAGGAGAAATGAAAAAAAGAAGGAAAAGGATAAGGAGATAGAGAAAGAGAGGTAAAAGAGAAAGAAATAGATAAAGAAAAAAAAAGAAAATGAAGAAGAAAAAAAGATGAAGAGGAAGTTAGAGAAAGAAAATAAAAAAAAAATAAAGAAAAAGAGAAGAAAAGAGAAGATGTAGAAATAGAAGATAGAGAAAAAAAGATAGAGGAGAGAGAAGGAAAAGAAGTAAAAGAAAGAGAAATAGATAGGGTAAGAGATAAAGAAGAAGAAAGAGATAGAGATGAAGAAAAAGATAAAGAAAAAAAGGAGAAAAGAGAAATGAAAGAAGGAGATGTAAGATAAAAAGAGATAGGGGAGAGAGAAGGAGATGAAGAAGAAAAAGGTGAAAGAGGAGAGAGAAAAAAAAAAGGAAAAGATAGAGAAAGAAAAAAAAGAGAAGATAAAAAGAAATAAAAGAAAGGAGATGTAGAAAGAGAAGTAAAAAGAAAAAGAGAGGTAAGAATAAGAGAAGAAGAAGAAAAAAATAAAGGAGAAAGAGATAGAAAGAGAAAAAGAAGAGAAAATAAAGGAAGAGAAGAGAGAAAAAGAAAAAAAGAAAAGAAACAAAGAGATGATGGTAAATGGGAATAGGGGTGTGAAAAAATAGGAGAAAGATAAATAGGAAAGAGAGTAGAAGTTGAAGTAGATAATGGAGATAGAGGATGGAGAGATAAAAGAGGGTGAGTTAAAAGGAGAAAAAAAAAAAAAGATAAAGTTAAAGAGAAGAAAAGAGAAATAGTTGGAGATGAAATAAGAGAAAGAAAGGTAGGAAAGAGAATATATGTAGAGATAGAAAAAAGAAAAAGAGAAAGGAGTAGAGAAAGAGAAGAAATAAGTAGAAGTGAAAAAGAAGAAAATAAAGTAAGAGAGAAGAAAGGAAAAGAGATGAGAGTAGGTATATGTGAAAGAAAGATAGGGAAGAGAATAATAGGTGAAGTAGAATAAAGATAAAGAAGAGGGAGAAAAGAAGAAGGGATAGTTAGAAGGAAAAATGAAGATAAAATAAAATTATGAGAAAAAAGGAATAGAAAAGATAAAGGAGATAAAAAAAAAGGAGAAAAGAAAAAGTTTGAACAACTCACTGAATCTCCGGTAGACTATAAGATAAATGTGTACAGAAAGCTATGAAAAATAAAAAACGTGCGCACTAGTAAACGAAGTAAAACCTAGTAGAGGGACGAATACAGGTAGCTACGGCGAAAAAACAACCTGGGCGGAGAAGAACCGGCTCTGCGGCGGTGCCAAATAGGCAGGCGCGGACCGTAGAGAGATAAATAGGGTAAAGAGTAGAGAAGCTAGATAAAATGGGTAACTAATAGGGGAGAGACAGTAAGATGAGATAGAAGAAATAAAAGGAGTGATGGAAAAGAAGATAGTGGTAAGGGAGAAAGTGGAAAAAAGGGAAGAAACAGGGGTTGTAGAGCAGTAGATAGAAGCGGAGGCAGGAGGTAGCTATAGGACAAAGTAAAAGAGACAACGAAAAAAAGCTAGCTTAGTAAGTGATGAGATTAAAGGGAGATATAAAGACTAGTAAGACGTAGTCTGATAAGGCAACTACTGGGAATGAAGAGTTTGTGGCTCTGCAACGCAAGTCAGTAGCGTAAAGGTGATGAGAAAGTAGGAATAGTTATAGGGAGTAGAGGGGTAGAAGGAAATGAAGTTGAAGAGAAGGAAGGAAGTAAAATAGACTGTGGTAGAGGTAGTGAGCACGCTAGATTGTTAGACAGGCGGCGAGCGAGACGGTGAGTCAAGTGGCGCCGATGCGAGCTGTTAGGAGATGTGCATTCGGCAAAGGCGGGGACGAGAGGCACGCGGAGAGGCGTGCCACCACCGGGGCGTGGGTAGAGATAGAAGGCACCTAGGGGCTGCCAGTACGGGTAGGTGTCATTAGCCGGACTCTGACTGAGATTGGATTGCGCGGTCACATCAGCACGCATGACGTAAATCTCCCAGTTGCCATCTCGGTTGCTAGCGAAAGTAATACACACTCCATCCGGTGACCAAGTTGCGTTTATCTCTTCAGCGGAACTGTTAGTGATGTTGGTTTGGGATGACCATCTGCATTCATGATGTAAATCTCCGAGTTGCCGTCGCGAGTGCTTGTGAAGGCGATTCTGTCTCCACTTGGCGACCATGTCGGGTCACTAGAACCGAACTCTGGAAACCGGACGCTCTGACCGTTGGTCTTGAGTTTGAGTATCTGTGGGTTCGGCTCGATGTTGACCACTAGTGGGTACTCCTCTGTCTGGTTGCCAGTCCACGAGGGGTTGAGCAGGACTGCGTTAGAGCCGGTGCAGAACATGGCCCCATAGCTTGAGGCGTCCGCGTTAGCACGGAACAGGCAGTGCCCCTGCTTCCAGATCACCTGTGTGCCGTCGGGAGACCACGTTGGCTGCAAACCGCCCACTTGGGCCAAGTCCAAGTTCGCCTCGGGACCGTGGCCTGCGCCTCGCCAGATGAATCTCACCGCAACTCGGTCGCCGACATCGATGGAGTGGCTGATCAGTTGCAAGTCGTCGGCGTCCCAGGTCTCGCGCTGTTGCTCCCACTGGCGCATGACTGCCTCCCGACCTACGAAAGGCCCAGGCTCCGGCCAGCCCTCCGGCATCCGCACGATGAGATCAGGGTCGTACAGCTCACGAACGGCATCCATGTCCCCCGCGTTCCACGCCTCGAAGACTGCCCGCGCCACCTTCACGTTCTCCTGCGACATCGCCTACTCCGAGAGGCCGGCGGCTTCGAGGGCGGATATCTGGTTGATATAGAAACGCCACCGCACAACCTTGCCGCCACGGATGGTGAAGACGATCCCGTATGGCGGCATCTCGGTCTCGATTCCGCTGTGCCGTCCCACTTGGACGCTGGTTGTGGATCAACGCCACTACCTCGTCGCCTGCGTCCCGCACATCTTGAATCTCAAACTGAAGGTCTCGCCATGCCGAGAGCCACTCTCGCCAGTATGCGCGAACGCCCTCGTGACCGTGGTAGACGCCGCTCAACTCGCTGTCGTCGTGATGCTCCCACACGATGTGGGAGTCGTAAAACTCGAAGGCGCGTTCATGGTCGCGGCGGCGAAACGCTTCCAGCAGATCACGCACCAGCTCCAAGTTCTCCTGCGACATTGCCCGCGCAGTATCCCGGCGGCCGGAGGCCATTGCAATCACGACGCTAGGGGGTCGCGCTCCTCACGGCCGTCCACCGTTTGGTTGGCCGCGGCACCACGATGTCGCCGAACGACTCGATGCGGTTTTCGCTGTAGAGGCGGGCGGTTAGGGCCGCAGCGATTGCGTCACGGGCGTCTTGATTCATACGAGGAGGCAAGCCCTGAACGCCAAGACTGTTCAGGACCTCGCGGCTCCAGGCAGCACGGCGTCGGTGCCCACGGGCGCCGCCAAGCCTGGTCCAGGTGGCCGTTGGGAAGCACACGATGATGGTCCAGCCCATGTACGGCTTCGCCTCGTCGAGAGCCTCGTACAGACGAAGCCCGTGGAGAGTCCAGCGTAGTAGCCGCTGTGGTGCGCTCGAAGCGACGAGGTGCACGACCGCGCCTGCCGTGCACTTGAACTTCAAGCACTCGGTGTGCACCGTAAGAGCTTTGGGACCCCGATTCTGCAATGTCCGCTGCAAATGTCCGGTACACCTGGCACCCTAACCATGTCGCTGAGCTTGGTCGCCTGCGACTGGCTGACTGCCGCTCGGTCCAACCGGGCGGCAGTTCTATGGATGCGTCCGACCGACCGTTTATGGTGGCGGGCCGGTCTGTTGATGACCCCTAACCAGTACCTAAGGCGACCTAATGGCAAGACGCGACAAGCCCCGTAACCTCCCGCATCACAAGCAATACGCATCTTCGGCTGACCGGGTCTGGGCAATCTGGTGCTACGAGTTGGACACGGAGAAGCGCTCCCGTGCGCTCCAGCATGTGCTCGTTACGAGGTCCCGCAACCGAACCCGTCCGGCTTCCACCCGATCTCGGACACGCCGATCAGCCAGGCGCCCAGGTTCTCGCTCCAGAGCCTGCACGAGAAGCTCTAGATCGTCCCGCGCCGGCCCAGGCGACCCCGACGAACCCGAGCTGCCGTCTGACCTAGCCTGCGGTTGGCGGTGGCGCAAGGCAAGCAGGCTTAGTCACAGCGTCGTTCTCAGCAGGTCCCTCTGCGTCGAGGGCGGCCTCTTCGGAGCATGTCGCTGCCCAACATGGTGGTGGTGCCCATGAGCGCCACCAAGCGCGAGCACAGCGAGGGCGCCGAGCTAAACAGCCACGCGGTCCGGCTTAGCCTGGTGGAGGCTGGCCTCATGGCGCTGCGTTCGAACTCAGGTTCCTCGCCCATGTCGGGGGACAGACGCGCTACGTCAGCGCACGGGTGACGCGCGTCGAGCCGAGGCCGCCGATGGTGGCGTTCCCTCACCTGCTCTCCGATGCCGGCGAGAGCCTCGGATCGGACGCGTTCGACGCCGCCGTGCGCGATCGCGCCGAGCAGGTCGTCACCTGGCTCGATGCAGCGGCGGCCTTCCGTCGATGGAAGGAAAGCAATTGAGGGCCGATCACCTGAGGGCGGCGCTGATCGACTCGATGCGCGAGTACCTCTACCTACCCGACCCGGACCACGTGATGTTCTGCCTCGGCGTCGCCGCCAGCACACGGCTCGACGGTGACCCGCTGTGGGGACTCCTGGTGGGGGCGTCCTCAAGCGGAAAGACGGAGGCGATACGCGTCCTCGATGACGTGGCGGACGAGCACCTGACCGAAATCACGGCGGCGGGCCTGCTGTCGTGGATCGGGGGCAAGCGACAGCGCCGAATCGGCCTTCTCGCGCGCGTGGGCGAGGTCGCCTTCGCAACGATCGCCGACCTGTCAACGCTGCTCGCCGCGAGTGACCGAGGCCAGCGCGACATGCTGTTCGCGCTCCTGCGCCGTGCCTACGACGGCGAAGTCACGCGCGAGCTTGGCAACGCTCCCGAGCCACTCCGCTGGGCTGGCCGGCTGACGCTGCTGGCGGCGGTGACGCCCGCGGTGGACAACTACTCCTCGCACGCGAACGCGCTGGGGCCGCGCTGGCTCTGCTATCGGCTGCGCGAGAACGACACGGAGGCACGTCGCCTCGCGGGGCGCAAAGCACGCGAGAGCGCGCCTCACCTTAAGGAGCGGCGACGGAGGGCGCGCGAGCTGGCCCGCCTGATGGTGGACGACGCCGCCGACCGAGCGCGAAGCTTCGACCTCGCACCGTCGGTCGCGGATGCGATCGACGACGCCGCCCTTGTCGCGTGCCTAGGACGCGCGAGCGTCGAGCGAGAGGGCTATGGGAAGCGGGAGATTCGCTCGATCCCCGTGATCGAGGAGCCGCCTCGCCTCGCCGGGCAGCTATCGCTCCTTGCGCGCTGCCTGCTCGGACTTGGGCTAGACGATGTGGAGGCGACCGCCCTCTGTCGGCGCGCGGCGCTCGACTCGATCCCGCAGGCGCGCCGCCGTGTGCTGGCGACGTTGGCCGCCGGCGAGGAGCTGTTAACGGCGGAGGTCGCGCGGCGAGTGGGTTGCGATCGCAAGGTTGCTCTCTTCGCTCTGGAGGAACTCGATGCGGTCGGCGTCTGTCGCTACCGCGGCGCCGACAGTGACGCCGACGAGCCTACGAAGGCGCGGAAGTGGTGGCGGCTCGACGGCGACGACGCACGACTCGTAACAGCCGTGCTGGTCGCCGACGAAAGAAGTGGGACGAAAAGTGTATCCCTACCCCCAAACCCCCCAGTAGAGGGACAGGCTGTCCACAGTTCGTCCGACTTACGGGAGTCGGCATGACGCGCCTGACGTTCGAGGCGCCGCTCGCGTTGGTCGAGGCCGTGGCGCAACATGTGCTCGACCGGCTCCAGAAACGACGCCACCTGAAGTCCGAGCCGTGGACCGGGGTCGGGGTTCACGGACATTCACGCGCGGACCATCGCTTCCCGAACTTCCCCTTTAGCGGGGGAGGGGCGTGACCGTGAACGCGCCGCGTGCGGTGCCTCGCCTGGCGCTGACCAAGTCCGAGGCGGCGGACGCGCTCGGCATGTCGGTCGATTCGTTCGAGCGACACGTCCAGGCGCAGGTTCGGGTCGTGCGGCGCGGCAAGCTACGGCTATTCCCCTTCCGGGACCTGGAACGATGGGTCGATCAGAACGCCTCGCCCATCTTCGACACCAAGCCCTGACCCGCTAGTGTTGATGCTGCAACGTAAATGGGCGGGCACCGCGGACACGGCCCCGCCCCGGCACCGGAAACGAGGTTCCGATGCAACCGAAGCCTAACCACGCGGGCATCCAGGTACGGCACGCCCGCACCTGCCGATCACGAGACAGCGGTGGGTGCAACTGCGATCCGACCTATCAGGCCCACGTCTGGTCGAACCGAGACCGCAAGCGAATCCGTAAGACGTTCGACAGCTTCGCCGCCGCGAAGGGCTGGCGAGAGGATGCGCTCGTAGCGCTGCGCAAGGGCGCGATGCGAGCACCGACCCCAACGACTGTGAGACAGGCCGCCGATGCGTGGCTGGAAGGTGCCGCGCCGGGCAGGTCAGGACACGCTCGGGGGATGTCTACAAGCCCGCCACGCTGCGCTCCTACGAGGGGGCCTTGAACCTGCGGCTCCTCCCCCACTTCGGCCCCAGCAAGCTCTCGGACGTGCGCCCAGGCGACGTTCAGGACTTCGCCGACAGGCTCTTAGCTGAGGGACTCGACGCATCCACGATCCATAACGCACTCATGCCCTTGCGGGCGATTTTCCGCCGCCACCTGGCTCGGGGCGATGTCGGCCTGAACCCAGTTAGCGGCGTCGAGCTTCCGGCCGTGCGCGGCAAGCGGGACCGGATCATCACGCCCGCCGAGGCGGCCAGCTTGATCGCGGCGGCCCCGAGCGAGGACCGGGCGCTGTGGGCGGCGGCGTTCTACAGCGGCCTCAGGGTCGGCGAGTTGCGGGCGCTCGACTGGTCGCACCTGGACCTTGCGGCAGGGCTGATCCACGTCGAGCGCTCCTGGGATGACCGGGAGGGGTTCATCGACCCGAAGTCGAGGGCCGGGCGTCGCAAAGTGCCGATCCCGGCCGCCCTTCGGGATCACCTGACCGAGCACCGGATGAACGGCGGCGAGGGGTTCGTGTTCGGCGGCGAGCGGCCGTTCAACCCGGCGATGGCCTACAAGCGGGCGCGTGAGGCGTGGGCCAAGGCGAAGCTCTCCCCCGTCACTGATCGACGAGGCGCGGCACTGCTTCGGCGAGCTTGATGATCGCGGCGGGCGTCAACGCCAAGGCCCTGTCCGCCTTCATGGGCCACGCCTCGATCGTCCTCACCTTGGACAGGTACGGGCACCTCTTCCCTGGCTCCGAGGACGAGGCGGCGGGCTTGCTTGACGCCTACCTGGAGCGCTCCAACACGGCGGCGAGGCTGGCCCAACTGGAGGCGTGACTGTCGCGCGGATTGTCGCGCAGCGCGGACAAGCCGCTTGGTCAAGCCAAGAATCCGCGCTAAGCGTCGGTTATGTGAACCCGCCGCACGCCGCGGCGCAAAGCGGCACACCTCGCCCCGATCGCGACCCGCCGGTGTATGAGGTCGCGAGCCCGCTGGGACGAGATCGACGTCCCATCTTTTTCGATTTTCTGAAGCGCGCCCGGTCGGCCACGGCGCGGTCTGCGAGAGCGGCAGGTGCCCCCGCCGCGACCTTCCTCCCTCGGTGTGCCTACGGGATACTGCGTGCCGAAGTACCGAGCGTCGCAAAGGAGGAGTTCAAATGCCCGATCTGAAGCAAGTGGTCGAACGGCACATCGCCGCGTTCAACGCTCGCGATGAGGCCGGTTACCCGTGGACCGCAGATTTCGAGTTCGTCGTGCCAGGAACCACGCTGAAAGCCAGAGAAGAGAGCCTGGCCTTCATCCGCGGTTTTTGGGAAGCCTTTCCCGACGCACGTATCGAACTCGTGCGTTTGATCAGCGAGGGTTCCGTGGGCGCAGGGGAGGGAACATTCGCTGGGACCCATACCGGCGTCATGCGAACTCCGACCGACGAAGTGCAGCCAACCGGCCGTCGAGTCGAGTTCGGCTGGATGGCGATGTATGGGCTGGCGGGAGATTCGCTCTCTTCTGAGCACCTTTACTTCGACCAGGCAACCCTGCTCGGGCAACTCGGGCTGATGCCGAGTTAGCATCGCCACGGCCTGTCGGAGCAAGACGCTCACGCCGACTCCTGAACCTGCGGGATACTGCGCGGGCGATGTCGCAGGAGAACGTGGAGATCGTGCGAGGTCAGTTCGAAGCCTGGACACGCGGAGACCTTGCCGCCGTCGTTGAGAGAGTTGATGCGAACGGCGTCGTCCGGCCGATCATCGGCCCCGAATGGCATGGCCCCCAGGGATTTCTCGAAATGGCCGCTGACTGGGTGGAGGGGTTCGATGAGTTCACAGTCACGGCCGAAGAGTTCGTCGATGCTGGAGACGAGGTGGTCGTACGAGTTCACCAAGAGGCCCGTGGAGCCAGTACCGGTGTTCCAGTCCAGGTGACGTTCTGGTGGGTGTACTCGTTGAAAGAAGGGAAAATCATCCGGCTCGAGATGTTCGAAGACCGCGAGCCCGCCCTCGAAGCCGCCGGCCTCTCGGAGTAGGCGATGTCGCAGGAGAACGTGGAGCTGGTTTGCCGAGCCATTGAGGCATTCAACCGGCGCGACCTCGATGCGTTGCTGGCACTTGCGGACGATGAGGTGGAGGCCGTCCCGCTCGCGGCTGGCATGGACGGCAGCTATCACGGCCACGAAGGGATGCGCCGTTGGGTGGAAAACTGGCTCGGCGTCTTCCCCGACTGGAAGATCGAGGTTGTTGAAGTGCGCGACCTTGGAGACGTTACGGCCATGCGCCTTCGCGGCCACGGCGCGGGCAGCGACATCCCCTTGGATCAGGCGCTCTGGCAAGCAGTCCGGTGGCGGCGAGGTAAGTACGTTTGGTGGGGCAACTTCCGCACCGAAGCCGAAGCCCTCGAAACCCTGGAGCTGCCGGAGTAGGCGATGTCGCAAGAGAACGTCGAGATCATGCGCCGGATTTACGCGGCCTTGTTGAATTGGAGCGTCCCCGGTTCGGTGAACGAGGCTCGCGAGCCGCCTGAGTCGACCCGAGACCTCATCCACCCTGAGATCGAATGGCGGGGGCCACGCGAGTTCCCCGACCTGGCGGAGACCGTCTACGGATATGCGGGGATGGCGCAGTACGCCGCCAAGATTGCGGAGGCACTCGACGACTATCGGATGGTGCCCGAACGCTTCATCGACGCGGGCGACGATCGCGTGCTCGTGTTCTCGCGCGAGGGAGGGCGCGGCAAGGGCAGCGGTGCGGAAGTCCAGACGCATCTGACCGCTCACCTTTGGACGCTGAGAGACGGCAAAGCCGTTCAGATGCATAGCTACTGGGAGCGGGCGGACGCTCTGGAAGCCGCTGGACTCTCGGAGTAGGCGATGTCGCAGGAGAACGTGGAGACGCTTCGCGGACTCATCGATGCCTTCAATCGTCGTGACGGAGAGGCTGTGCTGTCGATCCTCCACCCGGAGATCGAGTTCAGTTCCGCCCTCGTCGAGGGAAAGACCTATCGCGGCTTGGAGGGCATGGTCCAGTATCGGAAGGACCTCGACTCCGCATGGTCGGAATGGCACACCGAAGGTGATCGATTCATCGCTTCTGGAGACAACGTCGTCCACCTGTACCGGATCATCGGCACTGGGAAGGCGAGCGGCGTTCGGCTTGCTCAGGCGATCGCAGTGGTCTGGACCTTCCGAGATGGCAAGCCGGCAAGGGGCCAGGTCTACAGTCGGCAGCGCGACGCTCTCCACGCCGTCGGCCTCTCGGAGCAGGACGCTCACGCCGACTCCTGAGCAGGTCGCCAAGCCGTACAGGCAACTTTTGCGTCGGCGCGGCCTCAGCGGCCGACCGAGCGTCGTCATTGTCAGGCCCCCCTCCATGCGGGATGATGGAACCGGAAGGCCAAGTGACCGCTATGGGCGCTGCCAGATCAGCCGCAGGTCCTGGAAGTTCGATTTCCAATGGCGAGCATGTCGCGCTGCCGCGGTTCTTCAAACTGAAGCGGATGGGGCTCGGCATCGCTGCGGCGCTCGCCAGCATCAACATCTGGACCGGCGCCCCGGCGTTCGCCCTTTGGGTCGGTTCACAGTTCGAGGGATGGGTCGGCGCGCGCGCCCCGAGCACAGGGGTGAGCATGAAAGCGATCCTCGTGGTGGTCGTGGTGCTAGCGGTGCTGGAGATGACGCTAGCTCTGCTGGTAACGCGCGTGAGCGACGCGTACGACAAGCTCACCGGTCGCCCGGGCAAGGGACGGCGCACCACGCCATGGCTACGAAGCCTGAGCGGTGAACGGGAGAAATCCGAGCTCAGAATGCACGGAGTCAGCGCGGTCGAACGGATCGCCATCGTCAGTGTGGTCGCCTGCGTGCTGGCTTTCGAGGCCTGGCTTCTTTTCTCGCCACGATTGGCGCTGCCGTACTGACCGCCTCTCCCCTGCGCGATACTGCGCGGGCCGATGTCGCAGGAGAATGTCAAGAAGCTGCTCGAGGTATACGAGTTGCTGAACACGCGTTTCGTCGCGCTCAAGCGAGTGGCGTCGAGTTGGAGCTTTCGACAGCCGCCTTCCATCAGTTTCGCGGCGGCATGATCGTGCTCGACCGCGTGTATCTGGATCGCGACGAGGGTCTCGAAGCCTTCGCCCTCAAGGAGTAGGCGATGTCGCAGCAGAACGTGGAGATCGTGCAAGCGGTGTACGAGGCGTGGAACGCGGGGGACATGGATGCCTTTTGTGATCTGTACGACCCCGACGTCATCATGCGACCACCAGAGGATTGGCCGGAGCCGGGGCCATTCGTTGGCAGGGAGGCGGTCATGCGCGAGTGGGAGCACGTCCGCGAAGCCTGGAACGCCGACGTGGTGGAACCGATCAGCGACTTCATCGACGCCGCCGACCGAGTTGTCGTGAGACACACCTGGCGTGTCGCAGGCCAGGGCCCGGAGGTGAACATGGAGGTCACAAACGTCCTTATGGTGCGCAAGGGCAAGATCGTCTACCACGAGTACTTCCGGGATCACGCGGACGCCCTCGAAACCCTGGGCCTCTCGGAGTAGGCCATGTCGCAGGAGAACTTGGAGGTCGTGCAGGGGGCCTATGAGGCGTTCAACCGCGCGGGGTTGGACGCCCTCCTCGAGCATCTCCATCCAGACCTTGAATACGACGTCACGGCCGGGATTGGCCCTTACGCCGGAATGTACTACGGGCGTGGCGCCGTCCGAAGCTTCCTTGCGGACTACCTCGAGAGCTGGGAATACGTGCGGATGGAGCCCGAGGACTTCATCGAAGTAGGTGAGGGCCACGTTGTCGTCCTCTTGCGCCTGCGCATGCGCGGCAAGGGCAGTGGAGTCGAGGTCGAGGCTCGAACAACCAATGTGTGGACCGTGCGCGACAGAAAGGCCGTGCGGATAGCGGTTTACAACGACAAGGCCGAAGCTCTCGAAGCGGTTGGCGCCTCGGAATAGGCAATGTCGCAGGCGAACCTCGAACTGGCCAAGCAAGGGATCGCAGCCATCAACGAGGCCTACGCGAAAGACGACATCGCGCCCTGGCGGCAACACGTCGAAAGAGTCATCGATGCCGAGCTCCTGGTCGAGGGCAGCCGCGACGTCTTCACGGAAGGGGATTGGCGTGGCAAGGAGGGAGCGATCGCGTTCGTGGCCAATCAGATGGAGGTGCTCAAGGAAATGTGGATGCGCCTCGACGAGTTCATCGGCGTCGATGAAAACTGCTTCATCATGGGGATCTCGTTCGGCGGGCAGGCACGGCATACCGCCATCCCGGTCGAGCTGCATCCGTTCCATGTCTTCACCCTGAGAACCCGAAAAATCGTCCGGTGGCGGATCTTCCGAACTCGCGAAGAGGCCCTCGAAGCCGTGGGCCTGTCTGAGTAGGCCATGTCGCAGGAGAATGTCGAGATCGCGAAGAAGGCAATGGCGGCGCGAAACAGCGGGGACCTCGACGCGCTGCTCGGATTGATGACCGACGACGTCGTAATCGACGCCTCACGGCGGATCATCGACCCTGTAACGACCACCGGGCACGATGCGGCTAGGGGCTTTGCCGCGATGCTCGATGACGTGTGGGCCAACCAGCGAGTCGACGCAGAAGACTGGATCGACGTGGACGATGCAGTGGTCGTCCCGATACGGCTTACCAATACAGGGCGTGCGAGCGGCGTTCCGGTTGAGGCTCGGTCGGCTTGGGTCGTCTACATCAGTGACGGGAAGATCTCTCGCTTGGTGGTGCACCAGACCCGAGCAGAGGCGCTCGAAGCCGTCGGCCTCGGGGAGTAGGAGAACTACATGCGCGACCTTGGCGCGGCGCTCGCCGAAGGGACACCTACTCCGGAGGAAATCGGTCGCATCGCGTCCCGCTACGACTTCCGGCTCGCCTGAGCAACGCGGCCCCCCCACCTTCCCTCGCCTGATCGATACTGTACGGGCGATGTTGGGCGCAAGCCCGGCTAACCCCCCGAGTGAGAGGAGCCGCTATGGCAGTCGTGGTCGTGGCTGAGTTCGAAGGCGGAGATCAAGGCTTCTATGAGAAAGTCAGTGGGAAGGTGATGCCGGCCGGTCAGCTCCCCGACGGATGCAAAGCCCACGTCGCCGGACCCATTGAAAAGGGGTGGCGCGTCATCACCGTCTGGGAGTCCCAGGAGCACTTCGAGCGTGTCCGAGACGAAAAGCTGATCCCGGCTATGGGTGAGGTCGGAGGAGACGTCACGCCAAACATCGGTGTGAACCCAGTTCACAGACTGATCACCGCCTGATCAGCGACGACTTACGGACTCTCCCCTGAGCCAAACTGCGCGGGTGGTGTCGCAGGAGAACGTGGAGGTATGAGCCCTCGACGAGCGGAGGACCGGGCGACCCGGCTCTTGGGACTCGTCACAATGGGGCCATGGGACGCATGGACAAGCGGGTCATCGCGGCAATTGCCCTCGTGGCGGGCATCTTGGCCGTGATCGTTGTGGTGATCGCCTCCTCCGGGGACGACGACGGCGGCGGCACGAGCACGGCGATCAGCGACCCGACGCCTCAGGGCGACGGCAACGGGCGCGGCGAAAGCGGCAGTGGCGGCTCCGGCCAGGCCGGCGGCGAAGGCTCCCAGGATGGAACGGGTGGCTCGGGGGTGGCGGGCGGCTCGGACGGCACCGCAGGCCAGGGCGGCCAGGGCGAGGGAAACCCGGGGAGCGGCGGCTCCGGAGACTCCGGAGGCTCGGGAGGCTCGGGAGGCAACGGCTCGCCGGGCTCGGGCGGGAATGGCTCAGCTCCCGGCTCGGGGGCGGCTCCCGGCTCGGGAGGCGACGCTGGCGGCCAAACGGCGCCGCGCGAGCTGAAGCCGATCGCCGAGCTGACGATCCGCGACAACAAGGTCGTCGGGGGCTTCAAGAAGCTCTCCTACACGCGAAATGACCTCGTGCGCCTGCGGGTGCGCTCAGATGTGAATGACATCGTGACGGTCACTGGGTACAACATCTCCCGCAGCGTGGACGACGACCAGGTGGCGGAGTTCGACTTCGATGCGACGCTGAACGGTGTGTTCGAGGTATCGCTCCGGAAGCGCGGCCTGGCGCTCGCGTACGTGATCGTGAAGGGCGACATCGAGGATCGCCGTTGACGCGCGGGATAGCGAGCCGGTCTTGATCATCGACGTCTCACAGGCCGATTTCGAGCGTGAGGTGATCGAGCGCTCGCGTGAAGTGCCCGTGATCGTGGACTTCTGGGCCGAGTGGTGCGGCCCATGCCGCGTCCTCAGCCCGACGCTCGAGAAAGCTGTTTCCGCGCGCGAAGGCAAAGTCGTTCTGGCCAAGCTCGACGTCGACGCGAATCAGGAGCTCTCACAGCGCTACGGGATCAGGGGCATCCCGGCCGTGAAGGCGTTCCGCGACGGCGATGTAGTCGACGAGTTCGTCGGCGCACAGCCGGCCGCGGCGGTCGAGCGCTTCATCGACAAGATCGTCCCCTCGGAGGCCGATGCGCTGGTGGCCGAGGGCGACGAGCAGTCGCTGCGGCGGGCGCTCGAACTCGATCCCCAGAACGCGAACGCAGCGACCGCGCTCGCGCAGATGCTGTTCGAGCGTGGCGAGGCAAAAGAGGCGCTCGCGGTCGTGGAGCCGATCAGCGGCGACTTCCGCGCCGAGGGGCTGGCCGCGCGTGCTCGCCTTCTCCTGTCGGGAGCTGCCGAGCGCGACCCCCGGCTCGCCGAGGGCCTGGAGCAGCTCGCCCGCGGCGATCACGACGCAGCCCTGGACAAGCTCGCCGCCGCCCTCGAGGAGGCCGACGAGGAGACCCGGGAGGAAATCCGGCAGGTCATGGTCGGGCTCTTCACCGAGCTCGGCGCCGACCACCCGCTGTCGACTCAAT
The DNA here is from genome assembly GCA_963774075.1 of uncultured Solirubrobacterales bacterium. Classification (GTDB taxonomy): domain Bacteria; phylum Actinomycetota; class Thermoleophilia; order Solirubrobacterales; family JBBDJG01; genus JBBQNR01. The sequence continues at coordinate 141,508 of CAVZDP010000002.1, forward strand.
ATCGCCGCCGGCTGGCAGCGGCTCTCTATTGAGGATGGGAGACCGCCTCAAGGCGGGCTCTCAGGACTTTAGGTGTCCGGCGAAGCCGGCTCGATATTCCTGGAGACCGCCTCAAGGCGGGCTCTCAGGACTTAGGTGTCCGGCGAAGCCGGCTCGATACTCCGACCTAAGAGTACGCTGCGCACTTACCTGGCCCCGATCTTCACCGTCTTGATGACGACGGGCCTCGTCGGCTTCTCGTTGGTGACCGGGATGGCGCCGATCCGGCGCACCGTGCCGAGGCCTTCGGTCACCTCGCCGAGCACCGCGTAGTCGGGCTCGAGCGCCGAGTCACCCGCCGTCACGACGAAGAACTGGCTGCCCGAGGTGCCTGCCGGCTCGGCGCCCGTCTTGGCCATCGCGACCACGCCCTCGGAGTAGACGGTGTCCCGCGGCGGACGCTCTCGCACGCTGTAGCCCGGCCCGCCGGTGCCGTCGCCGCGGGGGTCTCCGCCCTGGATCACGAAGCCCGGCACGATCCGATGAAAGCCCAGGCCGTCGTAGAAGCCCTTGCGCGCGAGGGTCACGAACGAGCCGCCGGTGATCGGCGCCTCCTTCGGGTCCAGCTTTATCTTGAAGGCCCCGCAACTCGTCTCGACCGTGGCGACGTAGGTCTTGTCCGGGTCGAGCCGAAACTTCGGCTTGGAGAGGCTCACGTCGCGTGTCTCGGGCTCAGCGCTCTCACATTCGCCGCCGTCGCCTGCCTGCCCTCCCCCCTCTTCGGTCTGCTGCGTGTTCGCCTGCTGGCCTCCGTCGGAGCTGCCGCCGTCGTCGCCGCCGCAGCCGGCGAACGCGACGGCCGCCGCGATGGCCGCGACAGCGAGCTGGACGGCCACCAGCCGTCCGAAAGGTGGGCGAGCGAGCACGGCCGCGCAGCTTACAAGGAGGCCACCGAGGGTGCGCTAGAGTGCCGCCGCGGGGCTCTCGACCCGGCCCCCTTTTCCGGAGGAGGTCAAGAGATGAAGCTGATGCGCATTCTGCCGCTCCTCGTAGTCACGCTGGCGCTCGTGGCCGCAGGTTGCGGCGGCGGCGACGATGGAGGTGGCGACGAGGCGGCCACCACCGCGGAGACGACCGAGCAGACGACCGGCGAGACGACGGGCGCCGAAGACACGGGCGCCGGCGGCACGAAGACCGTCGACATGACCGAGTACGAGTTCGACCCCTCGGACGTGACGGCGAGCAGGGGCGACACGATCAACGTCGTGAACAAGGGGAACGTCGCTCACAACCTCACGATCGAGGAGGGTCCCGACCCGAAGGAGAAGACCAAGAAGCTCGCCGGCACCTCCTCCTTCCTGGGAGGAAAGAGCGAGAGGCTGACCGTGGACGTCGCGCCCGGCAAGCACGCCATGGTGTGCACCGTCCCAGGTCACCGCGAGCTCGGGATGACCGGGACCTTCACGGTCAAGTGAGCTGACGAGGCTCGCGGCTCCGAACCGTCGCGGACCCGGCATAGAATCGCCACATGTGCAGGCTCTTCGGGGCGGCAGCCACCGCCCCCGTGGACATCTCGTTCGAGCTGCTCGAGGCTCCGAACCCGCTCATAGACCAATCGGCCTCTCACGACTCCGGCTGGGGCATCGCCTACTACCCGGACGGGAGCGCGAAGCCGCGGGTCGAGCGGTTCCCCCGCGCCGCACACGCCGACCCGGGCTTTCCGGTCGCGGCACGCGCGGTCGCTCCCCTCACCATGGTCCACGTCCGCCGCGCCACCATGGGCGGGCTGAAGCCCGAGAACACGCATCCTTTCGTGCGCGACCGCTACTCGTACTGCCACAACGGCACGATCTTGCACCCTGATCGCCTGCGCTCGCTCGCCGACCGCGATCCGCTTGGCGAGACCGATTCGGAGCAGTTCTTCAACATGCTGATGGCAGGCCTTGACCCCGCCGACGTCGAGCGATCTCTGCGCCGAGCCGTCGAGGCGGTCTGCGAGCGCTGCCCGTTCTCGGCGCTCAACTTCCTGTTCTGCGACGGCAGACGCCTGTACGCATACCGGTTCGGCATCTACGAGCTCTACTGGCGCGTGCGCGACGTGGACCTGGACGCCGACACCCACACGGACTACCACCTGCACGTCGAGCGCCCGCACGGCGAGCACGTTGTCCTGGTGTCGAGCGAGAAGCTGACCGAAGGCGAGCCGTGGCTCCAGCTGGGCCAGGACGAGCTGCTGGTCTGCGAACCGGCCGACGCGGACAATCCCCGGCTCGAGCGGGTGCTCGGCAGTCGAGCCGCCGGCGTCGAGTTCGTGCCGCTCGACAGCCTGGAGCACCTGCGAGGTGAGGAGCGTGGCGAGTGGGCGGCGCGGCGGGCCGAGGCCGGCGCGTGAACGGCTCGGAGCGGCGGCTCGCCCTGATCCTGAACCCGGCGTCGGCGGGCGGCAAGGCGCTGCGGCTGCTGCCGGACGTGGAGCGCGAGCTCGAGCGGCTTGGCCTCCCCCATCGCGTGGTGCAGACGCGCGACATCGAGCACGCCCGCGAAGCGGCGAGACAGGCCGCGTCGGCCGGCGAGGTGGCGGTCGCCGTGGGCGGCGACGGCCTCGTCGGCACGCTCGCGGGCGCGCTGAAGGGCGGCGGGACGCTCGGCGTGCTGCCCGCCGGACGCGGCAACGACTTCGCGCGCGAGCTGTCGATTCCCAAGGACCCCGCGGCCGCGTGCGGCGTGCTCGCCGACGGCGAGATCAGGGAGCTCGACCTGGGCGAGGCCAACGGGAGGCCGTTCGCCTGCATCGCCTCGGCCGGCTTCGATACGGACGCGAACCGGATCGCAAACGAGGCGAAGCTGGTGAAGGGGAACCTCGTCTACCTGTACGCGGCGCTTCGAGCGCTGGCGGGATGGCGACCCACCGTCTTCACGATCCGCCTCGATGGCGACGAGCACCTCTTCGAGGGCTACACCGTCGTGGTCGCGAACTCGCGCTTCTACGGGGGCGGCATGCGTGTCGCGCCGGGCGCCGACCCCAGCGACGGACTCGTCGATGTCGTCGTGATCGGCAAGAACTCGAAGTTGCGCTTCCTGGCTAACCTCCCCAAGGTGTTCTCTGGCAAGCACGTCGAGCTCGAACAGGTGCATGTGTTCCGTGGGCGCGAGGCCCGGATTGCCGCGGACCGGCCCTTCGTCGTGTACGCGGACGGTGACCCGATCACCGAGCTGCCGATGACGGTGCGGGCCGTCTCCGGGGGAATGCGAGTCATAGCCCCCAGGCGCCGGTAGGCGGGTGGCGCTCCGGATCGCAGTCGCCGTCGCCCGCACTGTGGGGCGACTGTCCAGGCTGAGCCGCCGTGGCGGTGGCACCAGCCTGCCCGGGAAGGTGCTCCTGCGCATTTCGCCACGCGCTCTCCCACGGCTCGCCGCGGGCCTCGAGCGGGGCTCCATGATGGTCAGCGCCACGAACGGCAAGACGACGACCGCAGGCATGATCGCCAGCGTCCTGCGGACCGCGGGCATCACCGTCGCTCACAACCGTGCCGGCGCCAACATGCCGGGCGGAGTGGCGACCGCGCTCCTGGAGAAGAGCCGCCGCGGTCGCGTGAACGAGGCCCAGCTGGGCCTGTTCGAAGTGGACGAGGCATGGGTCGAGCAGCTCGTCGCCGAGCTCCAGCCGCACACGCTCGTGCTCGGCAACCTCTTCCGCGACCAGCTCGACCGCTACGGAGAGCTGGAGCGGCTCGCCGACGGCTGGGCGCGCCTCGCGGCCAGTGAGCAGCGGCCCCGAGTGCTCGTGCTGAACGCCGACGACCCGCTCGTGGCGGACCTCGGCAAGACGACCGAAGGCGAGCGCCGCCACGGGGTCGTCTACTTCGGGGTCGAGGACCGCTCGCACGCGCTCGCCGAGCCCGAGCACGCCTTCGACGCCAAGCACTGCCGCCGCTGCGGCACCGCCTACAGCTACCGCGCGGGCTATCTGGGCCACCTCGGCGACTACCGCTGCCCGAACTGCGGCAATGCCCGCCCGCAGCCCGCGGTCGCCGCCACCCGCGTCGAGCTCGCCGGCATGTCGGGCTCGCGCATGACCTTCGCCACCCCCGCCGGTGAGCTGGAGCTGAAACTCTCGCTGCCCGGGCTCTACAACGTCTACAACGCGCTCGCCGCGACCGCAGGTTGCCTTTCCCTCGGCCTGGAGCCCGCGCAGATCCGTGCCGGCCTCGAGTCCTACGCGGCGGCGTTCGGCAGAGGCGAGCGCTTGGAGATCGGCGGCCGCTCGCTGTCGATCATGCTGATCAAGAATCCGGTCGGGGCCAACGAGGTGTTCCGAACGCTCGCCGCCGAGCGCCAAAGGCACGACGGCGCGGAGAAGCTCGACCTCCTGATGGCCCTGAACGACGGCATCGCCGACGGGCGCGACGTGTCGTGGATCTGGGACGCCGACTTCGAGCTCGTCGCGCAGAGCGCCGGGCGGGTCGTCTGCTCGGGAACCCGAGCGCCCGAGCTCGCTTTGCGGTTGAAGTACGCGGGCGTGGCAAGCGAGCGGCTCGAGATCGTGTCCGAGCTCAGCAGCGGACTCGACCGTGCCGTCACCCTCGACGGGCCGCGTCCCCTCTACGTCCTCCCCACCTACACGGCGCTGATCGAGCTGCGCGAGCTGCTGGCCGACCGCGGCCTCGCGCGCCCGTACTGGGAATGAGCGAAGCCGTCTGGCAGGACGTCGAGTGCGGCGCCTACCGAGCCGACCTGCCGCTGTGGCGCAAGCTCGTGCGCGAGGCGGCGCGGAACGGGCCGTGCTCGCTGCTCGACCTCGGGTGCGGCACCGGGAGGGTGAGCCTCGAGCTCGCCGGCGCGGACTGCGCAGTGACGGGGCTCGATCTCGATCCAGAGCTCATCGAGGTGCTCCGCGAGCGGGCCGCCGAGCAGGAGGCGCCGATCGACGCCGTCGTCGGCGACGCTCGGCAGTTCGAGCTCGGCAGGCGCTTCGACCTCGTGCTCGCGCCGATGCAGCTCGTGCAGCTCCTCGAATCCGCGGCGGAGCGGCGGTCGCTGCTCTTATCGGCCGCCCGCCACCTCGAGCCCGGAGGTCGCCTCGCGGTCGCGCTGCTCGACCTCACGTCGGAGGAGGTGTGGGCGGCCGAGCCGGGATCCGAGCCGGCGCCGGACGTGTTCAACGCCGACGGCTGGGTCTATTCCAGCCTGCCGGTGGCGGTCAGGTGGGGCGGCCCAGAGCACCCGATCGAGCTGGCCCGCGTGCGACGCGTCGTCTCCCCGGCCGGAGTGCTGAGCGAGAGCGTCTCGAGCATCCACCTCGAGGCGGTCTCCCCCAGCCTGCTCGAGGACGAGGCGCACGAGGCTGCGCTCACGGCGGAGCCTCGCCGCCGGATACAGGCGACCGACCTGCACGTCGGAAGCGTCGTCTGCGTGTTCGGGAGGCGAGATGAATGAGCGCCTGCGCGTGCTCTGGCTGTATCCGGAGCACATGAACATCTACGCCGACCGGGGCAACATCGCCGTGCTCGAGCGCCGCTGCGCCTGGCGCGGCATCGGCTTCGAGCTCGCGCGTGCGGGCGCGGGCGATCACGTCGACCCGAGCGGTCACGACCTCTTCTACGTCGGCGGCGGCCAGGATCGCGACCAGCGCATGGTCGCGCGCGACCTGGTCGAGACCAAGCGTGATGCTCTTGCCGAGGCGGGCGCGGGTGGCGCCACTTTGCTCGCGGTCTGCGGCGGCTACCAGCTGCTCGGGCGCTCGTACGCGCTCGAGGACGGACAGTCGCTGCCAGGGCTCGGCCTCGTCGACCTCGAGACCGTGCGCGAGCCGGGCAAGCGACTGATCGGCAACGTCGCGATCGAAGTGGACCTCGGTGACGGCCCACGCACCCTGGCGGGGTTCGAGAACCATGGCGGGCGCACCTACCTCGGACCCGCCGAGCGACCGCTCGGCCGCGTGATCTCGGGCTTCGGCAACAACGGCCGCGACGGCGGAGAGGGCGTGCTGCGCGACCGCTTGATCGGCACCTATCTCCACGGCCCGTTGTTGCCCAAGAACACCTGGCTCGCCGACCGCCTGATCGAATGGGGGCTCGAACGAGGCGCCGGTGAGGCCGTGCGACTGGAGCCGCTCGAGGACACGCTCGAGGACGCGGCGCACCGCTGCGCCGAGCGCGTGGCCCGCCGACGCTGAGCCGCCGCCACGGCGCGACGCCGTACCGGCGACGCGAGACATCGCTCAGGGGGCCGGCTTCGAACCTGCGTGGTCGACTCCGGTCGAGCCGAAGCCGTCCTCGCCGCGCGCCGTCGGAGGCAGTTCCGCCGCCTCTCTGAAGCTCACCGCAGGAACGGGCGTCACGACGAGCTGGGCGATGCGATCCCCCGGCTTCACGTCGAACGCCTCTTCGCGGTCCGTGTTGAGGAGTAGGACGCGCACCTCTCCCCGGTAACCGGCGTCGATCAGGCCGGGAGCGTTGACGAGCGCGATCCCGTTCCGGGCCGCGAGCCCGGAGCGCGGCAGCACGAGCCCCGCGTGGCCCTCGGGGATCGCGACGGCGACCCCCGTGCCGACACTCGCGCGAGCGCCCGGCTCGATTCTCGCCTCCTCCGCGGCGCAGAGGTCGTAACCGGCGTCGTGCTCGTGGGCCTGGCGTGGAGGCCTGGCGTCGTCTGCGAGTAGGGTGAACTCGACGATCACGGCTCGTCGACGTCGCTCTCGGCCGGCGAGGCACCGTTGAGGTCGAAGGGCCGAAGGCGCTGCGCCACCGCGGCCGGGACGCGCGCCTTGATGCGCACGCCCTCTGCGGTGTCCTCGCGCTCGAGGTCACCGGCCAGCTCGTGGAGGGTCGAGACTAGGCCCGCGTCCCCGTAGGGGACGAGCAGCTCGACCTCCGTCAGGCCGCGGTCGAACACGGACTTGATCCGGTTGCGCAGCGAGTCCAGGCCCTCGCCGCTGTGCGCCGAGACGAGCAGCGCGCCGCGATTGCGAAGCTCGAGCTCCTCCTTCTCGGCCTCGTCCAGAAGATCCGCCTTGTTGAGGACGACCAGCCGCGGCGTGGCACCGGCGCCGATCTCCTCGAGGACGTCGTCGGCCGCACGGCTCATCGCCGCCCGCACGTCCTCGGGCGCCGAAGCATCCACGACATGCAGGATCAGGTCGGCGTTCGCGGTCTCCTCGAGCGTCGCCTTGAACGCTTCCACGAGCTGGTGCGGAAGCTTGCGGATGAAGCCGACGGTATCCGTGAGGAGATAGCTGCGACGTTCGTGGCGAAACGCGCGCGTCGTCGGGTCGAGGGTATGGAACAGCCTCTCCCCCACCCCCACGTCGGCCTCGGTGAGCGCGTTCAGAAGCGTCGACTTTCCCGCGTTCGTGTAGCCGGCGAGGGCGATGGTTGGCTGCTCGGACTGCTCCCTGCGCCGGCGCATGAGTCGCCGCGAGCGCTCTGAGCGCTCGATCCTGCGCTTGAGCTGTGCGATGCGGTCGCGCGCGAGCCGGCGGTCGGTCTCGATCTGCGTCTCACCGGGACCACGGGTCCCGATGCCGCCCCCGAGCCGCTCGAGGTGCGTCCACAGCCCGCGCATGCGCGCGAGGTTGTACTCGAGCTGCGCCAGCTCCACCTGCAGCTTGCCCTCCGCCGACGCGGCGTGATCGGCGAAGATGTCGAGGATGATCGCCGTCCGGTCCACGACCGGAACGCCGGTGAGCTGCTCGAGGTTTCGCTCCTGGCGCGGCAGCAGCTCGTCGTCGCACGCGATCAGGTTCGCGTTGGCCGCGGCGGCGGCCTGCTTGAGCTCCTCGACCTTGCCCTTGCCGAGGTAGTTGTTGGGATCCGCCTTCGGGCGTACCTGCACGAGCTCGCCCGCCACCGCGACGCCGGCGGTGCGCAGTAGCTCCTTGAGCTCGGCCAGCTCGTCGCGGTGCTCCGCCGGAGAGGACGGCAGCACCGCGATGCAGATCGCTCGCTGGCGCGCACGGGGGTTGATGACTCCCGCGCTGCCATCCGCGTAGCGCGAGGGCCTCGAGCGATCGTGGCGTTTGGTTCTCTCCACGCTTCGATTCTAGGCGCAGGCCGCCGCTTAGCTGCGCCTCCGCCTTATCCGCGCCGGTAGCGAACGTAGACGACGCGAGAGCCAAACGGCCGCGTCTCTACCAGCTCCAGGTTGATCCTGTCGTCCAGGGCCGGGAAGTAAGGCGTGCCGCCGCCAAGCACGACCGGGCTGACGAAGAGCCGGTACTCGTCGATGAGGCCCAGCTCGATGAGGGCGGAGGCCAGCCCAGCGCCCCCGACGGCCAGGTCCTTACCTGCCTGTTCCTTCAGCTTGGCGACCTCTTCCACAACGCCCTCCCTGACCAGCCTGGCATTGCCCTCGACCTTCTCGAGGGTCTTCGAGAACACGATCTTCGGCAAGCTCTTCCAGATACGAGCGAACTCGAGCTCGTACTCTGGCGCCGACGGGTTCTCGTCAGCGGTCTCCCAGTACGTCATCACCTCGTAAAGCCGCCGTCCGCAGAGGTGCGCACCCAGCTCCCGCGCCTGTTGGTTGTGGAATCGATGCAGCTCCTCGTCCGGCGCCGACCAGTCGATCTCGCCGCCGGGCCCAGCGATGAAGCCGTCCAGCGACACTCCCATCGAGTAGATCAGCATCCGCATCACGGTCCTCCTCGGTTCGGAGTCTAGGAGGAGTCATCCGACCCCGATCTGCGGGAGGGCGATGAGTTTCTCCCCGTACGATGGTCTACAGGTGCAGTATCCGTCGCGAAGACCCAGTTCCCGCCCTACGAGAGGAGGCAGCGCCATGCAGCAGAGGATCACCCCGAACCTGTGGTTCGACACCGAGGCCGAGGAGGCCGCCGGCTTCTATACCTCCGTCTTCAAGAACTCGCGCATCGTGAACCTCACCCACTACCCTGAGGCCGCGCCGCGACCGGCTGGCATGGTCATGACCGTGGAGTTCGAGTTGGACGGTCAGCGGTTCGTCGGCATCAACGGCGGCCCCCAGTTCACGTTCGACGAGGCCGTCTCCTTCCAGATCAACTGCGAGACCCAGGACGAGGTCGACTACTACTGGGAACGGCTGTCCGAGGGCGGAGAGGAAGGGCCGTGCGGCTGGCTCAAGGACAGGTACGGCCTGTCCTGGCAGGTCGTACCGACGGGGATGGAGGAGCTGTTCGCCGATCCGGACCCGGAGCGAGCCAAGCGCGCGATGCAGGCGATGCTCGAAATGCGCAAGCTCGACATCGCCGCGCTGCGCAACGCGGCCGACGGCGTCCCGGCCAAGACCTGACCGGGCTGACGGCGAGGCTCGGTGCGCATCGGGTTGTCGTTGGGCTACTTGAGTTAGGCTCGGGTGCGGCAGCCGGGCGAAAGCATGAACGCGGACAGGGTGAGCTTCACAGGTCGAACAGGTCGCGACGTCAGGTCCCGTGCCAAGGCAGTGCTCATGATGTTCGCGGCGACCGTCGCGCTCGGAATCGTCCTCGTGTCCGCATTCGAATCAGAGATCCAGGAGATCGATGCGAACGACCTTGTTGCTCGCAGCGACGACGCACGGGCATTCCTGATCGCTGACTACGTGTTCGTGGCGTTCTACGCGATCTTGTTGCCGATTGCGATCTGGCGCTTCGGGAGTGCTCTTGCCGCCGGCTCCCCCCCAGGATGGGTGAAGCTCACCGCGCTGTGCCTGGTGGCCACTGGTTTGGTGGACGCGACGGAGAACACGCTATTGCTCTCCGCCACCGGCTCCGTGTCGGAGGACGCGGTCGACGCGGCCCACGCGCTCGAGATCCCCAAGGTCACCCTGTTCGTTGCGGGGGCGCTGCTAGCGATCGTCGTGAATGTGCAGGCGGTACGGGAGCTACTCCGGACCTACCCAGCTCGTGGAACGGACTGAAGCGCGTGCGCCATAGCGTCGAGGGCGGGAAGTTGCTCGGGTGCTCGGACCGTCGCACGCAACCGTCGCTGTTCGAAAAGCTCGACGTGAGCTCACGCGCGGCCGCATCGAGCGCGTTCGAGCGCGCGCGCAGCCAGTCAGCCGTCTGACCGAGCACAGGCAACGACATCTTGGCGCGGCCGCGGCGGCTGCCAGGCGCGCTCGGCCAGCAGCACGACATCCAGGCTCGTGCTCTCGGCAATCTGGTCTCGCACCCAGCGCGGGGAAGCCATGGCGAGCCCCCAGCTCGCCCGTCCGGGATAGTCGGAGAAAGCGAACCCGGCCGCCTCGAATGTCGCGAGCATCGCGGCTGCTTCTTCGTTTCCCAGGTTGAGGGAACGAAGGGAAGCGGCGCTCTGTCCGCCCAGAGTCGTGAAGACAAGGACGCCACGTTCCGGCGTCAGGCACGACTCGAGCAGGCCGAGGAAGCCAGGCCAGCGCTCTGCACTCAGGTGCGTGAAGAACGAGCCGCACCAGATCACGTCGAACGTCTCTGAAATCTCGATCTCGCGAGGGTCGACCGATGAGTAGTACGGCACGGCACCGAACGTGCGCGCGCAGAAGTCGACGCCATCCCGGTCGATGTCGCACCCCCCGAGGCGTGCGTCCGGGTAAGCGGCCTTCAGGAGCCGCAGGACCCTGCCGTGGCCGCACCCGAAGTCGAGAATGCTCCCAGGTGGGCCCAGGCCCGCAGCACGCAGGGCGGCACGTGTGCACTGAAGGGCGGACGCTCCGGCAAGCATGTACGCTCCGCGCAGGCCCGAGGACATCCCGTCATGGGGCGACATCTCGAGGATCACGTCACGGGCGGCCTCTCCGAGTACCTCGGCAATTCGCTCGTACGCGAGCAGGTCGTCACGGGTCAGAACCCCAACGAGCTCGCCTTTCTCAACGACCGGCAGCACGGCTAGCTCTCGACCGCGGATGAGCGCAGCAGCCTCTTCCATCGGCGCGTCCGGCTCAACCGAGACCTCGTGCCTGGCAAGTCCAGCCACGCTGGTCGATCGAGGATCTGCTTCTCCTACTAGAAGACGCATCACCTCCAATTGGTGAAATAGACCCTTGAAATTTCCTCGATCGTCCACGATCGCGAGCGACCAGGTGTTCGACGACACCATTCGCTCCGCCACCTCGAAGATCGACGCTCTCTCAGAGAGCCGAGGAAAGTCGATGCTCATGGCGTCCCGGACCGAGGGCCGTCGGAGGGTCAAGTCCCAAAGCCCCTTACGAGGAACTCGGCTGTCCAAGCGACGCGGGTGCCCGCGGCACGCCAACCAAGAACACGACCTCCCGACGGCTGAAAACCCGGCCCTGCACCGTCACCCACACTAACCGCTGGGCCGCGGGGCTTGGGGTCCTACTGCTGCGCCTGCAGCCAGCTGCGGGTCACGTTGCCGATCCGCATCCGCTGGGGGTGGTCGCCGACCGGGATCTGGGCAACTTCCGCCTTGCGCTTGTAGGAGATCGCCGAGATCTTGTCGTCTCCGCTCCAGGAGACGAAGCAGTAGCGACCGTCGAAGCTGTTGGTCGACCAGTACGGCTTGTGGCCGCCATGGATCATCTTGTACTCGAACGTGTCGCGCTCGACGATCGCCGCATAGTCCGACATCGTCCCGGCGACGCATAGCCGCGTACCCTCCGGGTTCATGGCGATACCGTGGTGCGCCGAGTCGAGCAGGTACTCCTCACGCGGAGTGTTCGGGACCTCGTTTGGCAGGTTCGCGACACGGGTGACCCGATCCTGGGCGAAGTCGTATTCGACGAAGCCATGGAAGAACGAGACCTGGAAGTAGACGGAGGTCTCGTCCGGCGAGAGCGCCATCGGCCGCACCGCGGAGCTCATGTTCGGGTAGCCCGCTTCCGCGAGCTTCTGGCCCATGTCGATCTGCTTGGTGATCTGGTTGGTGTTCGCGTCGACGATCTGAAAGCGGCGATCCCCCTTCGTCGAATCGAACTGCGGTTGGTCGGCGGGCGTGTAAACGGTTCCGATGCTGGCGTGGTAGATCCGCTGGCCATCGGCGGAGTAGTTGTTCTCGTGCGGTGAGTCGCCCGAGGGGAACCTGCCGACCTCCTGGCCCGTGAACGTGTCGAGAATGTGAACGACGTTGCCGGTCGAGGCCGAGACGGCGACGTGGTCGCCGTCGGGCGAGATCGCCATGTGGTCCGATCGCTGGCCGGCGACACGGAAGCGCCAGACGATCACGCCGGTGTTGAGATCGAGTGCGACGACATCGGCGAGGCTCGGCCTCGAGACGACCAGCAGCCGGCCGTCGTTCGAGGTGAACATGTCGTCGACGTACTGATCGTGGCCCTCCCCGACGAGCTGACGGATGGCTAGGAAGTAGCCGAGCCGGACGGGATCGGTGGCGATCTCGACCATCCGCTCCTGGATGTCGGGAATGATGTTGAGCCGCGCCACGCGCGCGAACGTCGGCGCGCTTGGCGTCCCGCCCTGCTTGATCACATCAGCCGTGCCGTCCCAGTTGTTGCCGACGAAGAGCACGGGAACGACCGCGCTCGGACCAGGGACGGGCGCGGCGGCTGCGGGAACCACAGACGCCAAGGCCACGGTCGCGGCGAAGGCGAACGCGGCGATGAGGATCGCGACTGTCTTGCCTGCTGGCCTCACTGATACGACGATGCTTCCTCCCCGATTGAGCGCGGCATCTTAACATCGACTGCGGCTCCGCGATGTCAGCGAACCGCGACCTCGCGGGTGAGGGCGAACGGCGGGACGAGCTCGATGCGGTCACCGCTCCAGAACCGACCGGGGTCGTACCAGCTCGCCGGCCGGCGCCTCGGGAGCAGGCCCATGTGCTGGTAGGTCGTGGCCACGAGCTCGGCGCAGTAGATCGTCTCCAACGATGACGGCCGGCGGCGGAACCGACCGGTCGCCCACTGCCGGACGAGTCCTGGCGTAGTGGGAAACCGTCTGCCATCGAAGCGTTCGATGGTCTCCATCAGCCGGTCCTCGTGGTGGCGCTCGATGGCCCCTTCGAGCTGCCGCACCCAGGCGCGTTGCCGGTAGCGCTCGTTCCACGTTTTCACGGCCTCGCCGAGCAGGTGGAGCTGGACGCCCCGCTGGAGTTCCCCGGTCCAGACGTCGGTCAGGGACCGACCGAGCTCGGCGTGCCACAGCAGCGGGGGAAGGTCGTCGATGGCAACGACCATGCCGACGTGGTTAACCGGGCTGTTGGTGACCGCTCGGATCGCCACGTCGGCAAACGAGCGGCCGCGAAACAACCAGATGTCACCGGTCGACGCGGTGGCGACGGCGTCCTCGAGAGCCAGGATCGCATCGTTCACGAGCCGTAAGCTACGCACCGGTGCGGGTGCCCTGGAAACTCATCGGTGTCGCGGGGCTGGCTGGGGTGGCCGCTTCGGGCGTGGTGGTTGCGCGCAGGCGCCGCACCCAGCGGGAAATCGACCCAGACGAGCTCCGCAGCCGGCTTCACCGCCGTCTCGCAGATGTCCGCGACGCCGATGAGTCCACAGACCCGTCGGGTAGCGAACCGCCGCGTCTTGGTCGCCGACGCTCTCGCTAGAGCTTTTTGGCGGTACGCATCCGTCGCCTCAGGATCGCTCCCGAAGCGGCAAGCGCGCCCGCGGCCAAAAGCAAGATCGGCAACGGCTTGCCTCCACCTGCGCTCGGCGGAAAACTCCGAGAATCCCCTGTATTCCCGCCGGAGGCAGCCGCCGTCGCAAACGGGTCGTTGTCGATCGGAAAGAAGACGTCGGCGTCCTCCGTGCGGCCGCCGATGATCCTTATCCCCTCGAGGCCGATCCTGATCCCGCCGATCCCGCCCTCCGGCACCCTCACTTCGGCGACATAGCGGCCGGACCGGTCGCGCGCGCGCTCCTCGGTGCCAGACGCCTTCACCGGTGCTCCGCCGGAGGCGCTGAGCAGGCGGACAAACACGCCCGAAGCACCGAATCGGTGGCGAGCGCCGCGGTCGGAGTAGCTCAAGGTCCACGTGATGGGTATCGTCTCTCCGGGTGCGGCTTGGAGCGGTACGGGGGTAACGAGCTTCGCCCGAACACCCTCCTTGGCGACCGCCGCGGGTATCACGAGGAGGACGGACAATGTGCTCGCGGCGAACGTAGTGAGGAGACGAGACATGGCGATTACGGCGACGTGCCGTTCCTCACTTTTATACCGCTCCAGCGGAGCCCGGGAGCCACAGGACGGAAATCGGAACCTCTAGAGCCGGAGCAGACCAGCGCAGACTTCGGTCAGACTGCCGTAAGCAGGGAGTCGCGTCAGTGGCAGGAGCACAGAGACGGAATATCGACCCGTACGCCGAGCTGGGCCGCGGCTATGCCCTACAGCGCCGGGAGGACTCGCGGATCGCGGGCGCGATCGCGAACGCTCTCGGAGAAGCTACGACGGTCGTCAACGTCGGTGCCGGCACCGGTTCCTACGAGCCGCGCGACCGCGAGGTCACGGCGGTCGAGCCGTCGCAGACGATGATCGCTCAGCGCAGGGACCGCCCGGGCACGGTCGTGTGCGCCTCCGCGGAGTCGCTCCCGTTTGGCGACAACTCGTTCGACGCCGCCATGGCGATCTTGACGCTGCACCATTGGTCGCACCAACGTGAGGGCGTGGCCGAGTTGCGCCGCGTTACGCGTGGTCCCGTTGTGATCCTCACCGTCGAGCCGGACTGGTGGCGTCGGTTCTGGCTGACACGCGACTACCTCCCCGAGACCCGTTCTCTCGACGAGAATCGGTTCCCCCGCTGCGAGACGCTCCTCCGCTGGCTCGGCGGCGGAGAGATCGTCGCCGTGCCGATTCCCGCCGACTGCACCGACGCGTTCCTCGGAGCGAACTGGGCAAGGCCCGAGCGTTACCTGGATCCGGAGGTGCAGGGAGCGAACTCGGTGTTCGCGATCCTGCCGCGGAAGACCGTTGCCGATGCGCTCGATGCCCTTGCAGCTGACCTGGCGTCCGGTACCTGGGACGACCGCTACGGCCATCTTCGGCAGGAGCAGCGAATGGACCTCGGCTACCGGCTGGTGGTGAGCCGCCCCGCGTAGGGCAGTCGCTCGTCGCCGGGTTATTGTGGCGCCGTGGCGCACGCTGGTCAGGAGATCCATGGGCAGGACGGCTTCCGGCTTCGACTCGTCAGAACCGCAGCCGAGACCGGTGGCGAGGTCCTCGAGATGGAGGCGACCTACGGCGGTACCGGCCGCCTGCCGCCCGAGCACTTCCATCCGGGCCAGGTCGAGCGGTTCGAGGTGCTCCACGGCACCATTCGGACGATCATCGACGGCCACGAGCAGCGGTACGGGCCGGGTGAGACGTTCGCCGTTCCGGCCGGCACCCCGCACCAGATGACCGGGGAAGGCCCGTCGGGTGTGCGATGGGAGGTCCGACCGCCGCTGCGCACCGCGGAGTTCTTCGAGCGCCTCTACGGCGCCGGCGCCCACAGCGCGGGCGCCGCGGCTTCCATCGCCGAGCTCCTGGCGGAGTTCAGCGACGAGATCCGCATAACCGGCGCCGACTAGTGGCCCTTCCCGAAACGTCTCACCGGAAACCGCGGCCTCCGGAACCTACATGCGGCGTCCTCGGTCGCCCACGTACTCACCGAGTACGCGGGCTCCCTGCGTCCTTGCCTGCCGGCCCCGGAGTCTCGCCGTTTCCAGGCGAACGTTCCGAGAAGGACCACTAGACGCACCTTGCTCGACGCGGTCGTCATCGGCGCCGGCCACAACGGCCTCGTCGCTGCCGCGTACCTGGCGCGGGCCGGACTCGAGGTCGAGGTCTTCGAGCGCCGCGAGGTCGTCGGGGGTGCTTGCGTGACGGAGGAGCTGTGGCCGGGTGTCCGAGCTTCGCCCGGGGCCTACACGTTGTCCCTCCTGCGCGCGGAGATCGTCCGCGACCTCGACCTCACCGCGCATGGGTTGCACGTCGACGTCCACGAGCCTTACCTGTTCGCCCCGCTTCCCGACGGACGGAAAGTCGTCACCTGGTCCTCGCGGAAGCGGACCCACGCCCAGCTCGAGCGGGACTGGTCGCGCGTGGACGCCGACGGCTATTCCGACTGGAGCGAGCGCTGGCAGCAAGCCGCCGCTCGAGCGCGCCCTCTCATGCTCGAGCCGCCCGACCGCCGAAAGTGGCTCGAGGCGATCGGGCCGGAGTTGCTGGACGGCTCGATCGCCGACGAGCTAGCCGGGATGCCGTCAGAGGCGGTGCGCGTGCCGTTCGCGATCCAGGGCCTGATCGGAACGCTCGCCGGTCCCGAGGATCCAGGCACCGCCTTCGTGTCTTTCTACCACCAGCTCGGCGAAGCGGCCGGCGTACCGGGGGCGTGGGGCTTCGCGCGGGGCGGCATGGGCGCCGTGACAGGAGCGCTGCGCTCGGCGGCCGAGGCGGCCGGGGCCCGAGTGCACGTCGCGGCGCCGGTGAAGCGAATCGTCGTCGACGAGGAGCGGGCTCGCGGCGTCGTGGCCGAGGACGGGCGCGAGCTGCCGGCCGCGGCGGTCCTCTCGAACGCCGATCCGCGCCGAACGGCGGCGCTCGCCGGGCTGCCGGAGCCTGAGGGCTGGCGCCAGGAAGGACCTGTGGTCAAGGTCATGCTGCTCCTCGACGGCCTGCCCGACTTTCCCGCCTGGCCCGGGCCCGAGCCGTGGGCGGGCACGATCGACGTCGGCTTCACGCTTGCGGACCTCACGGCCGCCGCCGCCGACGCACGGGCAGGAAATCCCGCTGCGCAACCATGGATCGAGTCCGCCTGCCAGACCGCGGCCGATCCCACGCTGGCGCCGCCCGGACGACATGTCCTGTCGATGTTCTGTCAGTGCTTCCCGCCGGACGCCGACGCCGCCGCGGCGGCCGATGCGGCGATTGCCCGCTTCGCCGCGGTCTGCCCCCAGCTGCCGGATCGCATCGTCGACCGCATCCCGCTCGGCCCCCGCGAGCTCGAAGCCCGCTTCGGGCTCACCGGCGGCCACATCTTCCATGGCGAGATGCTGGGCGACCAGCTATTCGAGCACCGCTTCGGGGCGCGGCGCTTCGGTGGAACCGAGGGGCTCTACCTCGCCGGATCTGGTGCTCACCCCGGCGGCGCGGTGACGGGCGCCCCAGGCTACCTCGCGGCACGTGCCGTGCTCGAGGACCGCGGATGAGACGCCCTAAGCGACCTCCCGCAGCCAGCCGAGCACCTCGGCTGCGTGGCGGTCCGGCGGGAAGACGGGATACCAGAGGTGCTCGATGATTCCGCCTCGCACCACCAGGGTGATACGACGCAGAAGCCTACGTCCAGCCACCTCGAACGTCGGTAGTCCAAGCGCGCCGGTCAGCCGTAGCTCCGCGTCCGAGAGGATCGCGAAGGATAAATCGAGACGCTCCACGAGCTCCCGCTGATACTCGGTGGATTGGGTCGACAATCCGTAGACCTCCGCCCCCGCCGCCGCAAGGTCGGCGTGGTGGTCGCGGAATCCGCACGCCTCAGGGGTGCAGCCCCGGGCGCC
Organism: uncultured Solirubrobacterales bacterium; assembly: GCA_963774075.1. Taxonomy (GTDB): domain Bacteria; phylum Actinomycetota; class Thermoleophilia; order Solirubrobacterales; family JBBDJG01; genus JBBQNR01. The sequence continues at coordinate 158,869 of CAVZDP010000002.1, forward strand.
GGGAATCAGGTCCCAGTCGTCCGTCAGCGGACCCTCGCCTGGCCGCACTGTGTAGGGATAGGCGTAGAGGACGACGCGCGGAAGTTCAGCCCTGTCGAGACGGACCATCGACCCGTTCGTTGCGGAAAGCGCAACATCAGGAAGCTTCCGCCCCGGCAAGTGGTCGGCCGCGCCATCGTCCGCGGGTTCCGGCAGTCCGGGAGGCAGGAACGCGGGATCGAACGCCTCAATCATTCATCGAAGCATGGTACGGCCGTTCATTTGCGGTCGCTGCCAGACGGCTGATCGATCGCTCGAGGCCTTCGCCTTCGGGAGGATCGTCCCGACGGTCTCGCCGTAGTCTCAGCCTGCCTTCGCCTCACTCGCCACGCGCGGCGGCAGCGAGGGCTCGACCCGCAGCAGCCGGGCGGGCCACGCCGGCAGCCACCAGTTCCAGCGCCCCATGAGCGAGATCACCGCGGGGACGATCAGCGCCCGGATCACCGTCGCATCGAGCAGGATCCCGGCCGCCAGCCCGGTCGCGAACATCTTCAGATCGGTTCCCGGTCCGGAGGCCATCGCGATGAACGTCAGGAAGAGGATCAGCGCGGCGCTCGTCACCAGCCGCCCGGTGCGCCCGATCCCTTGCACCACCGCGATCTCGGTCGATCCCGTGCGGTCGTATTCCTCGCGCATGCGCGAGAGGATGAACACCTCGTAGTCCATCGACAGTCCGAACAGGAAGGCGAAGATCATCAGCGGTATCCAGGACGGGATCGTGCCGGTCGCCTCGATGCCGAAGATCAACTCCGAGCCGAAGCCGTGCTGCCAGACCAGAACCAGGACGCCCCATGCGGCAGCGACGCTGAGGACGTTGAGCACGATCGCCTTCGCCGGCAGCAGCAGCGAGCGGAAAGCGCGCGCAAGCAGGATGAAGGTGGTGATCGTGATCAGCGCGATCATGAGTGGAAAGCTGCCGTAGACGGCGTCGATGAAGTCGTCGTTGGCCGCGGGCTGGCCGCCGACGCGGACGTCCGAGCCGGCCGCGTGTGCGGTGTCACGGACTCTGTCGAGCGTCGCCCCACCCTCGTCGGTTCCGCTGTCCGGGATCGGGATCGCCTCTACGAGCGCTGTACCGTCGCGCCGCCATTGGGGGCTCTCGGGAGCGACCGCGCCGTGGATGCCCTCGACGTTGTTGAGCGCGGCGGCGACGCTGCGCGGGTCGCTGTCGCCCTCGATCAGGATCTCGTTCGGAAGCAGTGAGCCCTCGCCGATCCCGGCCTTCTCCAGTGCGACCAGCCCAGCCTTGGCATCACCTGACTTCGCCATCGTGTTGGCGTCCGAGGTGCCGAGCTGCAGGTCGGTGGCGGCGAAGGCGAGCGCCAGCACCACCGCCATCCCGGCGCCTGCGGCGACCCAGCGCCGGCGCGAGACCCCCTGCGCCCAGCGAGTCCAGGCGCGGCTCGCCTTGTCGTCGGTACGCCGGTGCGGCCAGTCGAGGCGTCCCCCGAGCTTCGCCATCACGACCGGCAACAGCGTGATCGCAACCAGCGTCGAGACGAGCGGGATCAGCATCCCGCCGTAGCCCATCGAGCGCAGGAACGGCAGCGGGAGCGCGATCAACGCCAGCAGCCCGATCGCTACCGTGATGCCGCTGAACACGACGGCGCGACCCGCGGTCTCCATCGCCCGCTGGACGGCCTCGTCGCCGACGCGCCCGTGCGAGCGCTCCTCTCGCCAGCGCGAGACGACGATCAGCGAGTAATCAATCGAGACACCGAGGCCGATCAGTGCGATCAGGAACTGGACGATCGGCGAGACGGTGGTCAGCTCGGTCAGCAGGAGCAGGAACAGGAAGGTGGTCATGATCGAGACCACGGCCATCACGATCGGGACGATCGCGAGGAAGGAGGCGAACACGAAGCTGAGCACGGCGAGCGCGCCGATGCCGCCGATCAGCGCCTCGATCAGCACGCCCGGCCCCTCGTTGTCGGCGCCTGAGTCCTCGGCCAGCGCGTCGAAGCCGGTCAGGTGCACCGGTGCGCCCCCAACCGAAATGCCGGCGAGCGCTCGGCTCGCGGATTTCTCGGCCCTGGGGTTCTCCCCGAAGGCAGAGTCCGGGTCGGGCTGGGGGTAGACGATCGCGAAGGTGGTGCGGCCATCGTCGGAGACGAAGGTGCGGTCGCCGGTCGACGCGTAGGAGGCAAGCCGCGACTGCGGCAGCGCGCGCTCGAGGCTCGTGTCGACCTTCGCGAGGTCAGCCTTGACCCGCGGCGAGTCGACCGTCTGGCCCGGCGGCAGGGTGACGACGGGGACCAGTGGCGCGGTGTCGCCGCCGGTGCCGTGGTAGCGATCCGCGATTGCGACGTTGGTTTCCCAACCCTCCTTGTTGGGCACCGAGAACTCCGGCTCGAGGGCATCCGTGGCCGGCCCCGAAGCCGCGATCCCAGCGATCGTGAGCACGATCCAGGAGACGACGACTGTGCGTTTGTGGGCTAGGACCCAGCGGGTGAGGGATGACATGTATTTGCTACCTCCGGCGGAGTTCTCGTTTTGCGCGAGAAACAGTTTTTAGCACAAATGATTTGGGACCCGTAGTATCATCGGTCACGCAATGCGCTTCGACGACCCACCCCCCGAGCCGCTGGCGAGCGCTCCGGGCTTCCTGCTCTCCTGGAACGGACAGCGAATGGCGCACAAGTTCGCCGCGGCGCTGGCCCCGCTGGGCCTGCGCCCTCCCCACTTCGGCGTGATGACCCTGATCGACTCGCATCCCGGGTGCGCCCAGAAGGAGCTGGTGACCCGCTCGCTGATCGACCCCAGCTCGATGGTGGCGGTGGTCGACGAGCTGGAGCAGATGGGGCTCGCCGAGCGCCGCCGTCACGCGGAGGATCGTCGCAAGCACGCGGTGCACCTGACCGCGCGCGGCCGCAGCACACTGCAGCGAGCGCGGGGCTCTGCCATGAAGATGGCGCAGGAGGTGTTCGCCCCGCTCGATCCGCGCGAGCTCGAGACGCTTCGCCGGCTGCTGCGCAAGCTCGCCGGCGTCGAGAGCTGACTGGGTCTAGGCCCTCAGCCGGTACCCCTTCGAGAACAACCGCAGGTTTGCCGCGAACAGGGCGGCCGTCGCAGCCGTGAGCAAGAGCAGCGACAGCGCAACGTTGGCCTCGGCGTAGCCGAGGAAGCCGTAGCGAACGAGCGCGATCATGTAGTAGACCGGGTTGAAGTGGGTCAGCGTCTCGAACGGCTCGGGGAGCAGCGAGGCAGAGTAGAAGACGCCGCCCAGGAAGATCAGCGGCTGGAGCACGAAGGTCTGCGCTATCGCGACGTCGTCGAACTGCTCGGCTCGGACACCGATCAAGACCCCGAGCTGAGCGAAGAAGAAGCCGACCAGAAACAGTGCCGGGAGCAGGATCAGGATGTGGTCGACAGGGAGGTCGACCAGGAACGACGCGGCGATGAAGGTCAGGACCGACACCAGCAGGCCGCGGATGAAGCCGCCGAGCGAGAAGGCCAGCAGCAGCTCGAGCGGCGAGGCCGGTGAGGAGAGCTGGTCCTGGATGGCGCCCTGGAACTTCTGCTGGAGGATCGAGGAGGAGTTGTTGGAGAAGGCGTTGATCGCCCAGGCCATCATGATCAGGCCGGGGATCACAAAGACCACATAGTCGATTCCGTGCAGCTCGTCGATCCGCGAGCCGAGCGCGGCTCCGAACACGGAGATGTAGAGGAACGTCTCGAGCAGCGGCGCACCGATCGTCTGCTTCTTGATCTTCATGAAGCGGCTGACCTCGCGCCTCGAGAGAGTGAGGAAGCGGATCTGAGCGGCGGTCACGAGGCGAGCCCCTCGACGCGCGAGCGCGAGAGCTCGTTGCGCCCGACCAACGCGAGGTAGGCGTCCTCGAGGTTCGCGACGCCGTAGTTGCCCGCCAACTCGGCGCTAGAGCCCTGTGCGATGATCTGACCCTCGTTGATGAAGGCGATCTTGTCGCAGAGCTGCTCGGCCTCCTCCAGGTAGTGCGTCGTAAGCAGGATCGTCGTTCCCTCCTGGTTGATGCGCTGGACGTAGTGCCAGAGCTCGAGCCGCAGCTCGATGTCGACGCCGGCGGTGGGCTCGTCGAGGATCAGCAGGCGTGGCCGGTGCATCAGGGCGCGGGCCAGGATCAGCCGCCGCTTCATGCCGCCGGAGAGGGTCCGGGTACGCTCGCTTCGCTTGCCCACGAGAGAGAAGATCTCGAGCAGCTCCTCGGCGCGCTCGCGCCGCTCGCGCCTGGGCATCCCGAAGTAGCCGGCGTGGTAGTCGAGCGTCTCCTCGACGGTCAGAAACCAGTCGAGGTTGAGCTCCTGCGGGGCCAGCCCGACGGCTTGGCGGGCCTCGCCATAGTCGCCAATCGCGTCGTGGCCGAACACCCGAATCACCCCGGACGTCGGCTGCGCGAGCCCGGTCGCGCAGTGGATCAGCGTCGACTTGCCGGCCCCGTTCGGGCCCAGCAGGCCGAAGAACTCCCCGTCGTCGATGTCGAGGGAGACGCCATGCAGCGCCTCGACCCCCGTCGGGTAGCGCTTGACCAGATCTTCGATGTGCAGCGCCTTGTCGCTCACCGAGGGGGCGAAACCGTCAAGCGCGGAGTGGTCGATCAAGGTATTCAATTTAGCGAAGGGCCGCCCGAGGGCGGCCCTTCTTCAGGTGCGATTCGGAGCGAGAAGCGGGTTTGGTCTGGCCGGGTGGGACGTGTCCCGGCCCCCGCCACTCGCCGGCGCTAGGGTGGAGATTCCGCTACGCGGCTCGCACCCTGCACGCGGCACGCCGCCGCTCACACGACGGCGCGAACGGGCGGCCGCCTAGCGGCCCCGCACCTCCAGCGTCCCGATAAGCATGTGATTCAGTAGGACCACCTCCTTTCTCTGGTCCACTAATTGAAGCATGCTCATCAACGGTCCGGAATCCCAGCCCGGGGGCCGTGGCGCTTCTGGCGCTCCAGAGCGTCCGGCGGCCTGGCGACCAGACCTCTAGTACTAGGTCAGCGCTATGTACTCGGGATCGTCCTGCGCCCGGCGCTCGAAGGTGAGGAAGTCGTAGTACCCGCATCTGACGGTGCCGGGGAAGCTGCGGCAGATCTTCGGCCGGTGCTTGTACACGGTGCACTGCCGCGTCTCTTTGTCGAGGAACTTGCAGCAGGTCGCGAAGATCTCGTCCTGTTTGTGGCGCAACACCCGCTCACCGCCGACCTCCTTCGTGTACTTCTCGCGTACGTGGGCGGGCGATTTGCCGAGGCCCTTGGCGAGCCTCCTGATGTCAGCGTCGGTGACCGGCGTACGCGGATACGTGCAGCAGTAGGCGGGACACTTGGCGCAGTTGTAGCGGGGCGTGGTCGTGCGCTCGAGTATGCCACTCGGGACGGTCAGTTGCGTCGTCGCTTCAGATCTTCAAGCCGAGAAGTCCGGAACCGCGCCGCGTACGCCGGCCGAGCCTGGGTCAATGCCGCGAACGGCAGCAGGTAGCCTGGGTTCGTGCCCTCCATCGACCCCGGCGTCCACGATCGGTTCCTCATCACCCAGCGCTTCCGGCCGATGGTCAACCAGTACGAGGTTTCCACCCTCGCGGTGGATGAGAAGTCAGCGGGCGAGCCGATCTGCTTCGTCGAGCAGAAGCGCATGAAGCTCAAGGAGGATCTGAGGGCCTTCACCGACGACTCGAAGACCGCCGAGGTGTTTCGGATCAAGGCGCAGCAGGTCTGGGATCCGCGCGCCCGCTACGACATCACCGACGCGAACGGACAGCACGTGGGACAGCTGAGCAAGGTCTTTGGCAGATCGCTTCTGCGCTCGACCTGGCGCATCCACGACGCCGCCGGCAACGAGGTCGGCTGGGCGCGAGAGCGCAGCCTGTTCGTCGCGCTCTTCCGGCGACTGGTCGGATTCATCCCGTTCATCGGCGGCTTCGCCGATTTGGCGCCCATTCCCTATCACTTCGATTACTTCGTCGGCGACAGGCGCATCGGGAGCTTGGAGCGCATCCTCGGCGTGCGTGACCGCTATCGCCTCGACGTCTCAGGCGATGCCGAGCGCACGATCGACCGGCGGGTCGTGCTCGCGCTGGCCGTCGGCATGGACGCCCTGCAGGCCCGGTAGGGCGCTGCCACCAGACCGGCGAAGCGAGGCAAGCTCATCGCAGCCGCCGATCACGCGGACATGCGCCGCCCTCTATCTCCCGAACAGCGATGCGAGAGCTTCGACGACCTGGGCGGCTTGGGTGCCATCGGCGTCGCGGTCGGGGTTGAAATCGGCGACCGAGACCCCGAGCAGGTTGGGCGCGCCGACAAGCGGTCGGGCGAGCGCGATCAACTCGTCCCACTCGAGCCCGAGCGGCTGCGGATAGCTGACGGCGGGTAGTACATCCTGGTCGAGGACATCGAGGTCGAGGTGCAGCCACGTGGGGCGCTCTGCGAGGCGAGCCGCGGCGTCGATCCCTACGCCAGCTGCCCCAAGCTCGCGCACTTCCGGTGCGGTGAGGGCGTGGATGGCCGGGTCGAGGCGGGCATTCTCGCGAGCGGCGTCTGGGTGAAGCTCGGCCGGGCGGTGCCCCAGCAGCACGACAGCGGCCGGCTCTAGCAGCGGATGGTCCAGTTCCAGCAGCCCGGGCGGGCCGTGGCCCGTGAGGATCGCGAGATCCATATCGGCCGCCTCGCCGGTTGGCGAGCTCTGCCCATCGTAGAAATCGGCGTGCCCATCGACAAACCACAGGCCGCTGCCGGAAGGAAGCGCCTGGAAGACGCCCAGCAGAACCGTGCAGTCGCCACCGAGAACGAGTGGCCGCTCACGACCCTCTAGCACCTTACGCACATGGGAGGCGATCGCCAGCGATGCCCGGCGCACCTCGCCGGCTCCCACTACGCCGGTGTCGGGGTCGCGTCGAGCGTCGCGGATGTGGGCGTCGGTCTCTCCACCGTCGCGCGCGCGGAGGCGCTCGAGCAATCCGGCCGCGCGGAGGGCCGCGGGAGCGTGTTCCTCGCCCCGTCCCGCGCCGGAGCAGTCAAGAGGCGCGTCGACGAGGACGAGGCGAGTCACGCCCTCCGATTCTGGAGGATCTCCGATCGTACGCAGCCTCAGGAATCGGCTCGAGCGTCCGGCTCCGATGCGCCCGCGGCTTCGAGCGCTTCCTCCTCGCTGGCGAAGAACTCCATGCGCTCGAGTTTCTCGCGCCCCCAGCCGAGAAGGTAAAACGAAACGTTGACCTCTGCCCCGCTGTCCCGACCTCTGCCCGATGCTCGGACGGGGACCAGCACACTTCCGTCTCCAAGGTCCTTGAACTCGCCGGGATCGAGGCGCAACTCGTCAAACGCATCGCTCATCGTGGCCCACCAAGACTTGACGCCCTGATGCCCGTAGTAGGTCTGGGTGTCGGGAAGGCTCCGAGGCGTCTGCCACTCGACCTGCGGGTCGATGTCCTTCAGGGCGTCCTCGACGTCTCCGCGATTGAAGGCCTGGAGCGCGCTCCGGAACTTCTCGACGTTCTCCTGCGCCATCGCCCGCTGGAGTCTAGTGGCCTGTCCCACAACGTTCGACCGGAAATGGCGAATTCGGATCGTCGCCATGCGGCGTCCTCAGTCGCCCGGATAGCGCTGCTATCCGGGCTTCCTGCGTCCTTGCCTGGCGCCGCCCGAACCTCGCCATTTCCTGGCCAACGTTACGAGACAGACCACTAGGCGACCGATGAGTCTTCGTGGCCGGGCCGGTTTATACGTGCGGTCGGTTTACTCGAGGCTCTCGCGCATGCGCTCGACGGCCTCGGTCAAGCGCTCGTCGGCGACGGTGAGCGAGATGCGGAACCAGCCCTCTCCACTCGGTCCGTAGGAGCTGCCCGGAGACACGACCACGGCGGCCTGCTCGAGCACCTCCTCGGCGAACGACGCCGAGCTGTGTCCGGCCGGCACCGGCGCCCAGATGTAGATCGTCCCCTTCGGCGGTTGGATCTCGATCCCGATCGCGCGCAGCGCCTCGACCACCAAGTCCCGGCGCCGCTGATAGATCGCGCAGGACTCGCGCAGGTGGTCCTGCGCTCCGTCGAGCGCCTCGACGCCGGCCATCTGAATCGCCTCGAACATGCCCGAGTCGACGTTTGTCTTCAGCCGCCAGTAGTGACGGATCGCCTCGGTGTTCCCGACCACCGCCGCGCAGCGCCAGCCCGTCATGTTGTAGCCCTTCGAGAGCGAGAACACCTCGATCCCAACGTCCATCGCGCCCTCCGTTGCGAGGAAGCTCGGCGCGACGTAGCCGTCGAAGGTGATCTCGGAGTAGGCGTTGTCGTGCACGACGAGCAGGTCATGCTCGCGCGCAAAGGCGACCGTTTCCTCGAAGAGGCCGGGCGGCGCGATCGCGCCCGTCGGGTTGTTCGGGTAGTTCAGGAAGATGAGCCGCGCGCGCTCGAGGTCCTGTTTGGCAACCGCGCCGAGGTCGGGCGCGAAGTCACGCTCGGGCAGCAGGGGCAGCAGCACGGGTCGCGCGTTCGCGAGCAGCGGGCCGCCGGTGTAGACGGGGTACCCGGGATCGCTCGCGAGCGCCACGTCGCCTGGGTCGAGGAAGGCGAAGTTGAGGTGGTAGACGCACTCCTTGCCGCCGAGGGCGGGCAGCACCTGCGACTCTGGGTCGAGACCGACGCCGAAGCGCCGCTGGTAGAAGGAGGCGACCGCCTCCCGGAAGGCGGCACGGCCGCGGTTGGACGGGTACTGGTGCGTGGAGGGGTCTCGCACCTGCCCCGCCATCTCGTCCACGATCGGCCCCGGGGTCGGCCGGTCGGGATCGCCAATGCCCAGCGAGATCACGTCCACCCCCGCCGCGCGCTTCCCCTCGATCTTGCGCTCGAGCTCGGCAAACGGGTACGGCTTGATCTGCTCGAGGCGGTCCGAAGGCCTCACGACGCCCCCTCCAGCGCGCGCGTGAACTCTGGCGAGAACTCGCCCTCGAGCACCGGCTCGGCCCACCCGGTCAGGGTCACGGCCATGTCCTCGTCGACGGCGACGACCAACTCTCCCCCGTCGAGCTCCACCGTCACCGGGATCCTGGCGCCGCGCAGCACCGCCGTGACGGCGGATGCGCACGCTCCGGTCCCCGACGACAGGGTCTCCCCCACCCCGCGCTCGAATATCCGCGCGCGCACCCTGTCCGGAGGCTCGATCCGGATGAAGGCGACGTTGGTGCGGTTGGGAAACAGCTCGTGCCGCTCTATCGCGGGCCCGAGGCTCGTGAGGTCGAGGGTCTCCAGCTCGTCTCCGACCTCGATCACGCATTGGGGGTTGCCAATGTTCACGTGCTGGAACTCGAGCTCGCGCCCGTGGACGCTCAGGCGTCCGCGCCCGTCCGGATCGCCGGAGGGAAAGTCGCGCGATTGCAGCGAGGCATTTCCCATCGCCACGGTGCACGTTCGCTGATCGACGATCGTGGGGCGGATCTCGCCCGCCGCCGTCTCGATCGAGAACGTGTCGCTGTCCGCCCATCCCTGGCGACGCAGGTAGAGGATCGCCTCACGAGCGCCGTTGCCCGACAGCTCAGCCTCCGAGCCGTCCGGGTTGAAGATGCGAAGGCGCGCAGCGAAACGGGGATCGCTGGACCGCGAAAGGAGAAGCACGCCGTCCGAGTGGCAGCCGAAGTGCGCCTCGCACATGCGGCGAACCCGTTCGGGCGTCAGCTCGAACGGAAGCGAGTCCTGCTCCACGATCAGGTAGTCGTTGCCGAGCGCCTGCCACTTCTGGAAGGGGATCGTCATCAAGGTTGGAGCGCCGTCGCGCGGGCGTGCACTACGTCCGGCCCGCCGGCGCGGCGCCGCTCCGGGCGGGAACCCTATCGAGCCGGCGTGCGATCTCCGCCGCCGTCTGGCCCGCGTCGAGCGTGGTGCGGTCGATCACCTCGACCCCGGCCAGCTTGCGCATCCAGGTGAGCTGGCGCTTCACGTACCGGCGATGGCTGCGCTCGATCATCTCCCGCGCCCGGGCGAGGTCGAGCTCCCCGCTCAGATGCGCGGCGAGCTCGCGAAAGCCGATCGCCTTGCGCGCCGTCGGCGAGGCGCCGAGCTCGATCGCCCGCTCCACCTCCCCCACGGCGCCGGCGGACAGCATCGCCTCGACGCGCTGCCCAATCCGCTCGTCCAGGGTAGCTCGGTCCATGGCCAGGCCGAACAACGCCGCGGGCCTGCGCAGCTCGCTCGACCACAGTTGGTCGGAGCTCTCCCATGCCCTCTCCCCCATCCGTTCGAGCTCGAGCGCTCGCACGATGCGCTTGCGGTCGTTGTGGTGCACGGCACCCGCCACATCCGTCGGGAGCTGTGCGTGCAGAGCCTTCAGGCCGAGCTCGCCGAGCTCGCGCTCGATCTGCTCGCGCAAGCCCTCGTCGGGCGGGGGCTTGAGGTCGAGCTCCGTGAGCGCTGCCCGCAGGTACAGGCCGGTGCCCCCGACCACGATCGGCCGCCTCCCCTCTCGCTCGAGCGAATCGATCTCGGCGTGGGCCAGCTCGGCGAACTGCGCGACGCTGAACGGCTGCTGTACCGCCACCACGGATACCAGCCGGTGCTCCAGGCGCTCGAGCTGCTCGGGTCCCGGTTTGGCCACCAGCTCGTCCAGGCCTTCGTAGAGCTGGTAGGCGTCCGCCGAGACGGCCACCGGTCTGTCGCCGCGTTCGCGCAGCAGGTTCGCAAGCTCGACGGCGACCTCCGTCTTCCCGACGGCGGTGGGACCGAAGACGGCGACGATCACAATCGTCTACGCGGCGCGGGAGACCAGAGACTCTTCGCCCGCGAGCGTCGTCGACGTGGCGCTCGTGATCTCGACGTCCACCATCTCTCCCGACTGGGCGAGGCCCGTGAAGTTCACGGTCTTGTTGTGGCGCGTTCGCCCGCGCAGGCGAGCGGGGTCCGTGCGGCTCGGCCCTTCGACCAGCACCTGCTCCGCGCGGCCCACGAAGCGACGGCTGCGCTCGAGCGCGCGCCGCTGAACCAGCTCGACCAGCCGCTCCATGCGCTCGCGCTTGACCGCGTGAGACACCTGCTCGGGCATCCCGGCGGCCTCCGTTCCCCGCCGGGGCGAAAAGACGAAGGTGAAGGCCGAGTCGTAGCCGACCTCGTCGACCACCTCGAGCGTCTCTCGGAAGTCAGCCTCGCCCTCGCTGGGAAAGCCGACGATGATGTCGGTCGTGATGGCGCAGTCGGGTACGTGCTGGCGGATGAGCTCGACGCGCTTGAGATAGCGCTCGCGGTCGTAGGTGCGCCGCATCGCCTTCAGGATCCGGCTCGACCCGGCCTGGAGCGGCAGGTGGATGTGCTCGCAGAGCGAGGGCAGCTCGGCGTGCGCGCGGACGAGCTTCTCGCGCACGTCCTTGGGATGCGGGCTCGTGTAGCGGACGCGCTCGACGCCGCCGATCGCGTCCACCAGCGCCAGCAGGTCGGTGAAGTCGATCCGCTCCGCCCGCGCGAGGTCGCGGCCGTAGGAGTTGACGTTCTGCCCCAGCAACGTCACCTCCTTCACACCGTCCGCGACCAAGCGCTCGACCTCGGCGACGATCTCTCGCGGCGAGCGGCTCCGCTCGCGACCCCGGGTGCTCGGCACGATGCAGTAAGAGCAGACGCTGTTGCAGCCCTGGGAGATCTGCACCCAGGCTTGGAACGGGCGCTGGCGCTTCATCGGCAGGTCTCCGGCGAAACCCTCGAACTCGAAGTAACCCTGCGCCTCGAGGTCGTCCGAGCGTAGGAACTCTCCGAGCCTGTGGATCTGGCCCGGGCCGAAGGCGACGTCCACGAACGGGAATTGCTCGAACACCCGCTCCTTCAGCGATTGGGACCAGCAACCGCCGACGCCGACCACCCGCGAGGGGTCCTCCGACTTCAGGCGCTTGGCCTCGCCCAGGTTGCCGATGAAGCGGTTGTCCGCCGACTCGCGGATGGAGCAGGTGTTGAAGAGGATCAGGTCCGCGCCGTCGCGCTCCTCGGCTTCCTCGTATCCGAGGGATTCGAGCATGCCCTTCATCCGCTCGGAGTCGTGCTCGTTCATCTGGCACCCGAAGGTGGTCACGTGGTAGCGCTTCACGGGTTGGTTAAGGGTACTGGCGCCTGGATACGACCCCCTTGGAGCGCTAGGCTGAGGGAGGCGACTCATCGGAGGGAGGAGAGCTTGCTCGCACATCGGAAGCGGCGGCCGGTCCGGCGTGGGCTGTGCTGGGTCATCGCTCTTGTTGGCTCGCTCGCCTTCGCGGCTCCCGCCCAGGCCGTGTTCCCCGGCGCCAACGGGAAGATCCTGTTCGTCGGCGGGACGGCCGAGTTCGGCATCCACACCGTCAACGCCGATGGAACGGGACGGGTCTTTCTCGGATCCGGCGGGGGGCCGCCGCACTGGTCCCCAGACGGTAAGCGAATCGTGCTTTCACGGGGAAACTGCAGCGACGACGGCTGCTGGACCGACGCCTACAGGATGAACGCCGACGGGACGGGCCTGTTCCGCCTCACCGACTTCAGCCCGGGTAACGGCACCGGCGGCCTTCCGGAGGTGGAAAACCCGCAATGGTCGCCGGACGGTCAGCGGATCGCATACCACGGCACGGTGCATTGCTTCGACTTCGGCTGCGACGAGTACATCGACGTCATCGCTCCCGACGGGACGGGCCAGCCAGGGGGCGTCGTCGGGGACGGCATGTACTACTCCGCGTGGTCGCCGGATGCCCAGAGAATCGTTTACTCGCGCTGCAATCCGCCTTTCAACTTCTGCCAGATGAAGGACCTGTTCGTCTCCTCCGCGGGAGGCAACGGGAGCGCCGTTGCAACGGACGTCGGTAACTCGCCCGACCCCAGCTGGTCGCAGGGCAACGGCAAGATCGCGTTCGTGTCGAAGGCGAACAACGGCGACATCGAGGTCGTGAACTCGGACGGAACCGGCCGCGTCAACCTCACCTCGCTCCCCGGTGGCGACCGGGAACCGGACTGGTCGCCCTCAGGGACGAAGATCGCGTTCACCAGTGAGCGAGACGGCGACTCCGAGATCTTCGTCATGAATGCGAACGGCAGCAACCCAACCAACCTGACCAACAACACCGCATCCGACTCGGATCCGACCTGGTCACCCGACGGCACCAAGATCGCCTTCCAGTCCTTGCGCGACGGCAACTCGGAGATCTACGTCATGAACGCCGACGGCAGCGGTCAGATCAACGTCTCGAACCAGGTGGGCAGCGACACGGACTCCGACTGGCAGCCGTTGGGGGCGCTCGACGCCTATCCGCGTCCCGGCGGCGGCTCTCCGCTCGAGGTAGCCCTCGTGCCGGCTTTCGAGCGTTGCGACTCACCCAACAGCTCGCACGCGGCACCGCTCGCCGCACCCGCCTGCTCGCCCCCTGCCCTCTCCTCCGGCGTGCTGACCACCTCGACGGTCGGCAGAGGGCTCGGGAGCGTGAAGCTCGATGTCTTCTGCACCGACGCCTCGGGCCCACCCTGCAACCCGGCCGACGGCGTCGACGAGCAGGACGTTCGCGTGCAGCTCTTCGCTCGCGACGTTCGCTGTCGCGCCGGGGCCGTGCTCGGCTGCGCGACGACCGGCGGCGACTACGCCGGTCAGGTGGCTCTCACGATTCCGTCGCGCCTAACGGATCGTGCGAGCGGCGGCTTCGGCGGGCTCTCCGCGACGGTCTCCGACACGGTCCTGTCCGTGCCCGTGAGCTGCACGCCTACCGCCGAAACAGCCACCGGCTCCGTCTGCGAGCTCACGACCACGCTCGACTCGATCATGCCCGGCTTCGTACGCGAGGCAAAGCGAGCGGTCCTCTCGACGCTCGGCCTGCGCGTCACCGATGCCGGCCTCGACGGATCGCTCACACCGGCGAGCGGCACCTGCCCGCCGAACTGCGGCTCGGGCGACGAAGCGCCGTACCTCGAGCAGGGCCTGTTCACTCCCTGATCCCGGGCGGCGCAGGCTACGCCCAGGCGATCTCGCGACAGAACTCCTCGAGCTCGCTGGCGAAGTCGGCGCTCACGCTCGGCTTGTCCAGGTAGCTGGCGGCGCGCGCCCGCGGAAACGCAGTGACCGCGTCGCCGTATCCCTCCTCGGTGAACATCATGCAGCCTTCGTGGCGGGCGAACAGCAGGGGCGCGTCGATCGCCGTCAGCGCCGCTGCGATCTCCTTCCCCTCCTCCTCGAGGTCGTCCGCGGCCTGCAGCACCAGGTCGGGGGGCACCCGCTCGACATAGCTCTCGACGAGCTGATCGCCGTAGCCGCCACGCTCGTGTTCGCCCTGCGTGAGCTTGAACATCTGGCGCACGTACATCCTGGGCTCGGTCTGGGCGAGCCGGACCAGGGCGCTCAGGATCTCCCGATTGATGGCCGCACGCTCGCCGTCTAGCGAGTTCGAGAGCCGCGCGTGCCCGAGCACGAGCCCGGCGACCGCCTCCGGGCGCCGCGCAGCAAGGGCCGCCGCGGCCGTCGTCCCGAACTCGTCGCCGACCACCATGCAGCTCTCCCATCCCCGGCGGTCGAGCTCCTCGAGCCCCCGCAGCGCCACCGCCTCAGAGCCGTAACGCTCAACCGGCGCCTCGCCCCCGACCCCGGGGCCGTCGAAGGCGGCGACGTCGGCCCACTCCTCGAGCTCCGGCCGGATCAGCCATTCGATCTCGGTCAGCCACGGCACCAACAGGATGCGAGGCCTGGTCACGCGCCCACCCTACTTCGCGAAGTCGACCGAACGGCTCTCCCGAATGACGGTCACCTTGATCTGGCCGGGGAACTCCATGTCGCGCTCGATGGCCCGCGCGATCTCCCGCGAGATCACCGCCGCCTCGTCGTCATCGACCTCGCTCGGGCTCACTATCACGCGAATCTCGCGCCCGGCCTGCATCGCGTAGACCTTCTCCACGCCGGCGTGGCGCTCGGCGATCTCCTCCAGGTCGCGCAGGCGCTTGACGTACTGCTCGAGCGACTCGCCGCGCGCGCCCGGCCGGGCGCCCGAAAGGGCGTCCGCCGTCTGCACGATGACCGCTTCGATGGTCTGCATCTCGACCTCGTTGTGGTGGGCCTCCATCGCATGCGCGACGGCCTCGGGCTCTTTGAAGCGACGCCCGAGCTGCCCGCCCACGAGGGCATGCGGGCCCTGGATCTCGTGGCTCACCGCCTTGCCGATGTCGTGCAGCAATGCCGCCCTGCGGGAGGTCTCGACCCCGGCTCCGAGCTCCTCGGCCATCATCGCCGCAAGCCGCGAGACCTCGATCGAGTGCGCGAGGACGTTCTGACCGTAGCTCGTCCGGTACTTCAGTCGTCCGAGCAACTTCACCAGCTCGGGGTGCACCGAGTGGACGTTCGCCTCGAAGAGCGCCTGCTCCCCCTGCTCCACGATGTGGTTGTCGATCTCCGAGCGGGCCTGGTAATAGGCCTCCTCGATCCGTGCGGGATGGATCCGCCCGTCGACCAGGAGCTTCTGCAGCGTCAGCTTGGCGATCTCACGCCGCACGCCGTCGAAGGACGACAGGACCACCGCCGAGGGAGTGTCGTCGATGATGAAGTCGACTCCCGTCAGGTGCTCGAGTGAGCGGATGTTGCGTCCCTCGCGGCCGATGATGCGCCCCTTCATGTCGTCCGAGGGCAGGTTCACCACCGAGACCGTGGTCTCCGCAGCATGGCCGGCGGCCAGCCGCTGCATCACCACCGACAGGATGCTCCTGACCCGACGGTCGGCCTCGCGCCTGGTGTCTTCCTCGATCTGGCGAAGCAGCCGCCCCGCGTCGTGCCTGGCCTCGGCCTCCACCTCGCGGACCAGGATCTGCTTGGCCTGGCTCTGCGTGAGTCCGCTGATCCGCTCGACCTCGTGGATCAGCTCGCGCCTGCGCTCGCGAAGCTCGTCTCTGAGCTGCTCCGCGTTTCGCTCGCGGTCAGCGAGCGCCTGTTCGCGCCGCGTCGCATCGGCGAGCGTGGCGTCGAGCGTCTCCCGCGTCTGGAGCATGCGCTCCTCGGTGCGTACTATCTCGGCGCGCCGCTCGCGTAGCTCGTCCTCGAGCTGACCGCGAAGACGAGCTATGTCCTCCTGTGCGTCACGCTCGCCCGTCTCCGTCGCGGGCGCTGCCCGCCCGCTGGTCGCTCTTGCCGGGACGGGTGATGGGGCTTGCTCCGCCGCCGTGGCAGACGGCACGGCGACGAGGTTCCGGGTCGTGCGGCCACGTGCGGCCCATGCAAGCCCTCCGGCGAGGGCGGCCGCCGCTGTTGCCGCGATCAAGATCTCCATTTCGTCCTCTCCTGGAGGAAACGATCGTGTGTTTCCTTCTCAGTTTCGTTAGGTGCTCCGGTGTGGTGTCAAGTGCGTGTCGATAACTCTCTTGAAATGCAAAAGCCGAGCGGCGGGCTCGGCTCTACGAGACGGTGCGTCGTCTGGAAGGTTTCCCGGCGGCGCCGGGAGGACTGCGAATGTCGGAGGCTCAGCCCTGTTCGGGCTCTGTCTCCTGGCTCGCTGGTTCCTGGATCTCAGTCAAACCGTTTCAAAGACGCAACATGCTATTTGCAGGCTCTTACCGTCTCAGCGCGGCCCAATGCCGCTCCCAGGATGGTATTACGCGGGCCCGCGGCCTTCAAGCTCGTCGGAGCCGTCGAGAGCGCGCTCTCGCCGCTCCCTCGCGACCCGCCTCGCCAGAGCGAAGGCGGCGAGGAGTATCAGCCCGGCGGGAAGGAGGACCGCAGCCGCGACGATCAAGGCGGCGAGCGAGGCGCCGAGGATGTCCCGCGCGTCGGCGACGCCGTCCGCCGGAGTCCAGCCATCGTCGCTGGCAGCCTTGCCGTCCTCGACCACGGTCACAGAGACAGTGGCGTAGTCGATGCGGTTGCGCCGCGCCCGCAGGTCCGACCGGGCCGCCGCCGCGCGACGGTTGACGAGCCGCAGCTGCGACCGCACACGGGCGGCCTCTTCAGGCGTTACAGCGGCTGCGAGCCGGCGCAGCAGCGAGCGGCGCTCGGCGCGCAGCTCGCGAAGCCTGGCGGTGACCGACAGGTACGACGCAGTGACGTCCTGGCTCGACTGGCTGCGAGACCGAACGTGAGCAAGCTTCGACAGATCTGCGATCGCCTGCTGGGCGCGGTGCGCCGGGAGGCGCAGGTCGAGCGTCGCACCCGCGCCGCCGTCGCTGCCGCCCGATACGGTCGACGAGATCACGAGCCCGCCGTAGCGGTCCGTCGTGCGGATCACCTGGTCAGCCACCTGCTCGACCTCGCCGTTGTCCGCGGCAAGTGTCAGCGACCCCTGGCGCTCGACCTTGCGCTGCCGGACTCGTGGCGCGATCCCACCGCCGCCGATCGGAGGCGGTGACGGGGCGATTGTCGACGGAGCGGGCGCGGCAAGATCGGCGGCGGCGTCGCCGCCGGGCTCAGGTCCGCCAGTGGCCTCGGAGCCACCGCCCGCGGCCCGCGAAGGCTCACGAGCCTGTCCGTCGCTTGGCGCCTCCGAGCCGGCGGCGGCCGGCTCCTTTGCTGCACCCTGACCGCTCGGGGACTCTGCGGGTTCGCTGAGAGTGCGCACCGGCGCGGCCCCATCGCCCGACAGCACTCCTGACGACAGCACGGCCGTGAGGCCGATCAAGAGGCACGCCGCGGTTCCCAGTGCGAGCGGCAGAGAGCCACCCGCCGGGCGGCGAAGCCATGGCAGGGGGAGAACGCGGCGCCGGGCATCGTCGCCGCTCTGGTCCGCATCGGCCACAGGGGCTCGAAAGCCGTCGCGTGCACGAGCGTCGAGCTGAGCTGCTGCCGCTGCCTGAGGGAGCGGTCGCTCGGCACGCAGCGCCAAGACGAGATCGCCGATGTCCTGAAGGTCGTGAGGCAGGGGCCGGCCCGCAAGCGCGGCGTCCACCGCGGCCAGCTCGCGCTGAGCCTCCGGCTCGGGCTGGACGTCGTTACGCGGTCTCATAGCAGGCCTCCCTCAGCTTTTTCAGGACTCGGTGCAGCATCGTTCCGGCGTTGGACTCGCTCGTGCTGATCACGCGAGCGATCTCGCCGTTCGTCAGTCCGGCAAAGAACTTGAGCGCCACGAGCTCGCGCTCCCGTGGCGTGAGCGCCGCAACCGCGCGACGGACCAAGTCGGCCTGTGCGGAGCGCTCGGCCGCCTCCTGCGGGGCGTGGGCCAGGGACGCCCCCCACTCTGCCGCCACCGGCTCGGCGGCGAGGCTCGCATGACGGCCACGCCTGCGCAGCTCGTCGAGCGCCGCGTTGCGCGCGATGCCGAAGAGCCAGGAGCGTGGGCTGCCGCGCCGGGCGCTGAAGCTGCGCCGCTTGCGGTAGGCACGCTCGAACGCGCTCGCCGTCACGTCCTCGGCTGCCGCGCGGTCGCGCAGGATGGTCGCAACGTAGGAATAGACGTCGTCGCGGCTCGAGCGATAGAGGTCATCGAACGCCTCGACGGCCTGCTGCGGGCCCGCGTCGAGCGGCATGGCAAGCGTCTCGTTCACACCCGTACTACGACGCAGGCGCCGATCCATCACATGAAAGTATCGACCGCCGTGCGGGCGGAGCTTGAACCATCATCACGGCGGGTGGAAGCGGAGCCTGGCAGACTTGCGCGAATGGAGCAGCGCCTCAGCCTCGTGACACTCGGGGTCGCCGACCTGGCGCGAGCGCGCGCGTTCTACGAGGCACTCGGGTGGAGCACCGGCGCCGAGCCCGGGGACGACGTCGTCTTCTTCAAGGCCGGCTGTCTCATAGTGGCGCTCTGGAGCCGTGGGAACCTCGCCGCCGACAGTGCCGTCGAGGACGGCGGCGGCTGGGGCGGCGTCACGCTCGCCCACAACGTCCGCTCGCCGGCGGAGGTCGACGCCGTCATCGAGGAGGCGCGAGCCGCGGGCGCGGCCATTGCCCGCGAGCCCGGAGAGACCTTCTGGGGCGGCTACTCGAGCGTCTTCATCGACCCCGAAGGGCATCCGTGGGAGGTCGCCCACAACCCCCGCTGGACGATCGCCGAGGACGGGTCCATCATCCTGCCCTGAACTGCGGGGGACTCTTAGGCTGGCGGCTCTAAGCCGCCTGCTTGACCTCCGCCTGCTTCACCGCTGCCGCCTCGATCTCCGTCTCCTCGCCGGCGCCGTTCGCCGCCGGCCGCTCGGGCGCCGGAGACGAGCCCGCCGGGGGCTCGAGTCCCACGGCGACATAGATCTTCGCCTCGATCTCGCGCATCGTCGCCGGGTGCTCGCGCAGGAACGCCTTCGCGTTGTTGCGCCCCTGGCCCAGCCGCTCGCCGTCGTAGCTGAAGAAGGCGCCCGACTTCTGGACGATGCCATGCTCGATTCCGAGATCGATCAGGCAGCCTTCGGCCGAGATGCCGACCCCGTACTCGATGTCGAACTCGGCCTGGCGGAACGGCGGCGCGACCTTGTTCTTGACGATCTTCGCCCGCACCCGGTTGCCCACGGCCTCGGTCCCTTCCTTCAGGGTCTCGATGCGGCGGATGTCGATGCGCTGCGACGCGTAGAACTTGAGCGCCCGCCCGCCCGGCTGGGTTTCGTTTGAACCGAACATCACTCCGACCTTCTCGCGGATCTGATTCGTGAATATGCACACCGTGTTGGCGCGGTTGAGGTTCCCGGTCAGCTTGCGCAGCGCCTGTGACATCAGGCGCGCCTGGAGGCCGACCTGCTGGTCGCCCATCTGGCCCTCGAGCTCGGAGCGCGGCGTCAGCGCCGCCACCGAATCGATCGCGACGATGTCGATCGCGCCCGAGCGGATCAGCACGTCAGCGATCTCCAGCGCCTGCTCGCCGTGATCGGGCTGGGACACGAGCAGCTCGTCGATGTCGACGCCGATGCGCTTTGCGTACGCGGGATCGATCGCGTGCTCCGTGTCGATGAACGCGCACACGCCGCCCATCTTCTGGGCCTGGGCGATGATCTCGTAGACGAGCGTGGTCTTGCCCGAGGACTCCGGGCCGAAGATCTCGACGATCCGCCCTCGCGGTACGCCACCCACACCCAGCGCGAGGTCGATCGAGAGCGCGCCCGTCGGGATCACCGACACGCGCACCGCTGCGGCCTCGTCGCCGAGCCGCATCAGCGAGCCCTGGCCGAACTGGCGCTCGATGTGGGTGAGCGCCGCCTTCAGCGCCTGGCCCTTGGCGGGGTCGCGCTCCGCCGCCGCCGGCGTCGCGCCGGTCTTGCCGTTGCCGCTCGCCGTGGCGCCCTTGCCGTTGGCCTTTGCCTCCTCCACCTGGCCGCTCGGCTTCGACGCCGCTCCACGTCCGCTGCTGGATCTGCTTTCGCCTGTGCTCTTCACGTTCCCATCTCCATCTCGTTCGTCTCCTGCCTGGCAGCAGCACGCACTACTGGCCGCGCCGCCGGCGGCCTAACACCGCTCTGAAGCTAAAGCGGCGACCGGACGGACCGGCCGGCGCCCCCGGCGAAGCTAAGAGCAGCCCCCGCGGCCACACCCGGCACGTGAGAGACGGATGTGAGCCGAAAGACTTACTTCTTGGAAGGAGCCGCCGGCTCGTCGGACTCAGGCTGCGCCGCCGGCTTTTCGGGCTTGGCCGCCGGCTCGCCCAGATCGATTGAGGTGAGCCGTTCGTACTGAGCGCCCTGTGGGCGCAGCGTCGAGCTGTAGAGCGACAGGCGCTCGGCCCTGAATGCGACGCGCAGCTCGTCCGGCAGCTCCGGCATCGGCTCCGGCCCCCGCGGCCCGCCCGGCCGGGAGTGCCCGCTGCGCCGCGCGCGAGAGGGGCCGCCGTCGCGGCGGGTGCCCTCGCGCTTGAAGCGAGCGATCGTGACGTGCGGCCAGAACGGGCGCTTCTCGGGCTTGTAGAGGCCGGCCTCCGCCAGGCGGTCGGACAGCGCGCCCTGCCAGCCCTTCAGCGCGTCGCCGGGATCGTTCAAAGACAGCGCGTAGAGGCGCGGCTTGCGGGGCGGCACCTCGAGGACGTCCTCGCCGCTGAGCTCGAACGGCGTCCGCCCACCCGCGAACGACGTCTCGGCGATCCGCTCGATGTCGCGCTCGCGCTGATAGCCGAGGAAGACGAGCGTCACGTGCAGCGAGAAGCGCGACACGAGGCGCAGGTCACCGCGCTCCGCGAAGGCGCTCTCCTGCCACTGGACGAGCTCGTCGAGGTACGAGCCCGGCAGCTCGAGGGCCACGAACAGCCGCAGTCGCGGGTTTCCGAGTCGTGCGCCCGGCGTCATCGCGCGGCCGCCTTGGTGCCCCAGTCCGGCAGGCCCTCGCCAGTCAGCAGCCGCCGCAGCAGATGCAGGGCCACTGTCGTGGATCGGTCGCGCACCTCCGCGCGGGATCCGGGCAGGTCGAGCTCACGCGAGATGACCTGCTCGTCTCCGCCCCCCGCGGACTTGAGGCAGAAGCAGACGTGGCCGACCGGCTTGTCCTCGGTACCCCCGTCTGGCCCCGCGATCCCCGTCAGGCCAATCGCGACGTCTGCGTCGAAGCGCGTGAGGGCTCCGTCGGCGAGTGCCTCGGCCACTGCCGCCGAGACGGCGCCCTCGCGCTCGATCATCTCAACCGGCACGTCGAGCAGCTCGGTCTTTGCCTCGTTCGAGTAGGCGACGACCCCTCCCGCGAAGTAGTCCGACGATCCCGGTCGCTCGGTGAGCCGCGCAGCGAGCAGCCCGCCCGTGCACGACTCCGCGACAGCCAGCCGCCTGTCCTTCAAGAGTCCGGCGACGAGGTCGTCGATCGTCGAGCCGTCCGTGGAGAAGAGCGTGTTCGAATGGCGCTCGGAGATGAGGCCGACGAGCGAGCGGGCGTTCTTCTCGGCCGCCGGCTCGTTGCGGACGAACACCTCGAGCTCTCCCCTGTGGAGGCAGGTCGTGATCTCGAGCGGTGAAAGGTCGAGCTCGCCCTCGGCGAGCCTCAACGTCTCGGCGATCTCTGACTCCGGTATTCCGAACAGCCGCAGCATACGCTGACGGTATTCGGTCGCGCCGGCGGTCACGCTCGCGAACAGCGCGGTGCGCACGGCCTGGGCCCAGCTTTCTTGAAGCTCTCGCGGCGGTCCGGGCAGGACCACGACGATCTGGTCCCCCGCCGGCACCACGAGCCCGGGCGCCGTGCCGACCGGGTCGAGCGCGGTGGCGCCCTCTGGCACCATCGCCTGCTTGCGGTTGGCCTCGCGCAGCGCCTCCTGGTCGAGCTTCCAGCGCCGCGAGAAGCGGGAGAGGATCTCGGCGATCCGCTGCTCGAGCCGCTCGTCCAGCACCAGCTTGCGGCCGGCGAACTCGCCGACGATCCTCGTCGTCAAGTCGTCCGCGGTCGGGCCGAGGCCGCCGCTCGTGACGATCACGTCGACCCCCTCTCCGCGCAGGAACTCGAGCGCGGCGCGAAGGTCCTCCGGCCGGTCGCCGGTCGTCACGACGTGCGCCACGTCGATGCCGAGCTCCGCCAGGCGACCGGAGAGCCATGGGCTGTTGCGATCGCTGACGCGGCCGGAGAGGACCTCCGTTCCGGTCACGACTATGCCGGCGCGCAGACTCAGAGTGGCGCCGCCTCGGGGCGGGAGACCGCGCTTCGGTCGGCGGGCGACGCGCCCTGGGCCTCGCAGGTCGGCCTTCTGCTCTCGGCCAGCCCGCGCAGGCCCGAGCGGCTGATGGCATAGCCCTGCGGCGCTGAAGTCTCGGGAAGGTCGCGCAGCTTTCCGTTCAGCCGCAGGTCGCCGCCGCCGTTGCCGACGGTGATCTCGAACCGTCGCGAGCGAAACGGTCCCTCCTTGGCGCCGGACTCGAGCGTCCTGCCCTCGATCAGGCGCTTGCCGGCGGCGTTCTGCAGGCAGACCCAAACGGGCCGTGCCGCCACGACTGTGACCGTCACCGTCCGCGCCACGCTCTTACGGTCCTCTCCCTGGTCGCGCTTGGCAGCCGGCGTGCCTGCCGCTGCCGGCGCGCGGTCTCGCCGCTCGGAGGCCCCTCCGCTCTCGTCGCTCTCGTCGCCGGCGGTGATGCCGAGCACGAACAGGAGCGCGAGGAAGGCGAACGCGAGCGCGCCGATCGCCACCGCGCGCGACGGCGGGCCGGGCGGTCGTACCCGTCCGCGTAGCGGCCGCGTGTGCGCAAAGGCGGGCACCTCGAGCTCCTCGGGCTGCTCGTAGCGGGCCCGGTACTCCTCGACCAGCATGTGAGCGTCGAGGCCGAGGAACTCGGCGTAGGTGCGCAGGAAGCTCTTGACATACGTTGGACCCGGCAGCACGCTCCACTCCTCGTTCTCGAGCGCGCGCAGGTACTTGGCCCTGATCTTGGTCGACTCCTCGACCAGGGTGATGTCGATCTTGTCGCGGATGCGCGTTTCGCGCAGGGTCGAGCCAATGTCAGCCATTTGGTCCGGAGGCGGCCGCGAGGCCGGCTCCTGGCTTGAGTTTGCGGCGGAGCCGCCTGCCGGGTGTACCCCCGCGAGTCAGTATAGGCAGCCATCATTCCGGGAGGGTCGCGTAGCGCGCGTAGCGAGCCTCGTTGCACCGGGGCGCCCGCCGCGACAGCGAAAGTCTTCTTGCGCTCAAGAGCGAGGTCGCGCCCCGCCCACCCGCTCGATATCGGGCCGGCTTCGCCGGACA
This sequence comes from uncultured Solirubrobacterales bacterium, assembly GCA_963774075.1. GTDB lineage: Bacteria > Actinomycetota > Thermoleophilia > Solirubrobacterales > JBBDJG01 > JBBQNR01. The sequence goes on from CAVZDP010000002.1 coordinate 182,371, forward strand.
CCTACAGTCCAGTGAGGTCGCCTTGCGGCGACCTCCAGTCAATATCGGGCCGGCTACGCCGGACACCTACAGTCCAGTGAGGTCGCCTTGCGGCGACCTCCAGTCAATATCGGGCCGGCTACGCCGGACACCTACAGTCCAGTGAGGTCGCCTTGCGGCGACCTCCAGTCATGTCTCGCCCAGTGGATCCTCGCCCGCCTCGATGGCCGCGGCCGCGATTGCGGGCTCGTCGTCGCCGCCCGCCAGCACCCGTGAGACGTCCGCCTCGCTGATCAGCACCTGCCGCGGCTTCGACCCCTCATAGCCCGAGATCACGCCCCGGCGCTCGAGCATGTCGATCAGGCGCCCGGCACGCGTGTAGCCGACGCGCAGGCGACGCTGGAGCATCGAAACCGAGGCCGTCTGAGTTTGCCCCACGAGCTCGATCGCCTCGCGCAGCAGATCGTCCTCGTCGGGAGAGAGATCGCGCTCGTCTTCCTCGTCGCGCTCCGGCCCCTCGAGGAGCTCGCGATCGTAGGTGGGCTCTCCCTGCCCGCGCCACTGGTCGCTGAGCTTGTTGATCTCGTCCTCGGTGATGTAGGCGCCCTGGATGCGCTGCAGCTTCGAAGACCCCACCGGCCTGAACAGCATGTCGCCCTGCCCGAGCAGCGCCTCCGCACCACCCTGGTCGAGGATCACGCGCGAGTCGTGCTGGGAGGAGACGGCGAACGAGATCCGGGCCGGCACGTTCACCTTGATCGTGCCGGTGATGACGTCGACCGAAGGCCGCTGGGTGGCGAGCACGAGATGGATGCCGACGGCGCGCGACTTCTGAGCCAGCCTGATGATCGTTTCCTCGACTTCGGCGGGGGCGATCATCATCAGGTCGGCGAGCTCGTCGATCACGCAGAGGATGTACGGAATCGGCGGCTCATTGGCGGCGACGCGGGCGCGGTTCAGCTCGCCGATGTTGCGGGAGCGCGCTTCGCCCATCACCTCGTAGCGGCTCTCCATCTCGCGGATCAGGTTGCCGAGCACGTTCGCCGCCATGCGCGGCACCGTCACGACCGGCGTCAGCAGGTGCGGCACGTCCTCGTAGTAGTTGAGCTCGACTCGCTTCGGGTCGATGAGCACCATCCTCACCTCGTTCGGGCTCGAGCGAAGCAGGATCGAGGACAGCATCGCGTTGATGCAGCCCGATTTGCCCGCGCCGGTGGTGCCCGCGACGAGCAGGTGCGGCATCTTGGCGAGGTCCGTCCACACCGCCTTGCCGGCGATGTCCTTGCCCAGCCAGACCACGAGCGGCGACGGTCCGGAGCCGGGCGCCTTGCCGTTGCCGTTCGCGACCTTGCGCTTGAAGATGTCGCCCAGGAACACCATGCGGTGACTCTGGTTTGGCACCTCCACGCCGACCGCCTGCTTGCCCGGAATCGGCGCGAGGATCCGGATGTCCGTCGATGCGAGCGCGTAAGCGAGGTCATCCTTGAGCTGGGTCACCTTGGAGACCTTGGTGCCCGGCGCGAGGCTCAACTCGTAGCGAGTCACGCGCGGGCCGCTCACCTGGCCGACGACCTTGGCGTCGATCCCGAAGTGGCCGAGCGTCTCCACGAGCAGGCGCCCAACCTGATCGCGGTTGGAGATGTCCGGCCCGTTGCCCAAAGGAGAGTGGCGCAGGAGTCCCGGGTCGGGAAGGCGGTAGCGGATCTCGTCGGACTCGGTCACCCCGGAGCGACGAGCGCCCATCGGCGTCAGCTCGGCGGCGGGGCGCTCCACGAGCTCGCGTTCCGCGGGCGGCTCGTCCGGGTCCACCACCCCCGCGGCGGTCGCAGCTTCTGGGGCACGGGACTCGACGTCCTCTGCGACGGCGTCCAGCGGATCCATGTCCGTGAGCGTGTCCTGCTCGTGCAGCGAGTGCACCTCCGGCTCGCCGGAGTCGTCCTCGTAGGCCTCGAGCCCGCTGCCCAGGGCGTCGGCACGAGCGCGCTCGTGCTCCCGCGCGAGACCCTGTGCGAGGCCGCCCGCTGCGTGCCGCAGCGAGGCGAGGCCGGAGCGCGCCACGGCGGCGACGCCGCCGATCGAGGCGCCCGTGAGAACCAGCACCCCGCCGAGTAGCAGGCAGAGGAACGCGAGATGGCTACCGGCCCGCTGGAACAGCGTCGAAGTCGCCCAGTAGGAGATCTCGCCGAGCACGCCCCCGTGGTCGTTGAACCACGAAGGGTCGAAGTAGCCGTCGCGCTCCGGCCTGTCCGGGCCCAGGCCGAGCGTCTCGGCGGCGAAGCCGAGCGTCAGCGCCGCGAGCAGCAGCAGCGCGCCGGCCCGCGGGCGCGCCTGCTCGGGAAGCGAGGGCCCGGCGAAGAGCACAACGCCGGCCCCGAGCAGGGCGAGCGGCGTTAGGTAGCCGACCTTTCCCAGCAGGAAAGCGAGCCCGTCCGCGACGGCCCCACCGACCACTCCGCCGTCCCAGCCGAAATAGAGGATGAAGCTGAGGAAGACCCCCAGCGCCGCCAGGCCGAGCCCGATCGCGTCGAGCTGCGACTGCTCGAGCTCATACAGCCGAAACCTGGGAACACTCAGCCTTCTGAGCGTCTTTTTTTTGGGCTTTCTGCGGCGGGACCGTGATCTTGCCATGGGCGGACGCGACCGCATGCGGTCGCTCGACAACTCTTCGACGCCTGCGAGCGCGACCCTGCCGTAGAGGCCACTAGGCTGTGCGGCCATGGAGACGGCCGTGGTCACCGGAGCCGGCCGCGGCTTCGGGCTCGAGATCGCGCGCCTGCTGGCAGGGCGGGGATACGCCGTGCTCATCACCGACGTCGACTCGGGGGCCGCCGAGGATGCGGCGCGGGAGCTGGGCGAGCCGGCCTGGGCGATGGCGCTGGACGCTCGCGACCCCGAGGCGCACCGGACGGCGGCCCGCGCCGCCGCCGAGCGTGGCCCGCTCAAGGTCTGGGTCAACAACGCCGGCGTCGCGCGCTCCGGCAAGGGCTTCGAGGACTCCGACGACGATGTTCGCCTGACGGTCGAGACCAATCTGCTGGGTGTGATGTGGGGTTCGCGCGCGGCGATCGACACCATGCGGAACGGCGGTGGCGACGTGATCAACATCGGCTCCATGAGCTCGCTGGGCCCTGTGCCGGGGCTGACGACCTACGCCTCGACCAAGCATGGAGTGCTCGGCTACACCACCTCGCTACAGGGGGACGTCGACAACGCACACCTCGCTATCAGGCTGCACGCCGTCTGCCCCGATGCCGCGGATACGCAGATGGTGCGCAACGTGCAGGACGACCCGGAGGCGGCGATCCTCTTCTCGGCTCCGAAGCTGCTCGACGCGTCCGACGTGGCCAAACGCGCGGTCTCGATGATCGGCACGAAGACGATCGTGCTGGTGATCCCCCGCTGGCGGGGCTGGATCATCCGGATCGGCGCGTTCTTCCCCCGCTTCGCGCTGAGGGTGACGAGCCTCCTGCGCCGCACCGGCGAGCGCAAGCGCCGCAAGCGCACCTGACCACGCGGAATTTGCGCCTGAGCAAGCCCCCGAGCTCTCGGTGCTCCCGGAATTTGCGCCTGAGCAAGCCCCGGGCTCTCGGTGCTCCCGGAATTTGCGCCTGAGCAAGCCCCGAGCTCTCGGTGCTCCCGGAATTTGCGCCTAAGCAAATTCCGGATGTCTTCAGACCTCTACGACGATCGGCAGCACCATCGGACGCCGGCGCAGGCGGCTGTACACGAACTGCGCCACGTCGTCGTGGATGTACTCCTGCAGCAAGGAGGTCTCCCTCACCTCGTCGGCGGCGGCACGGTCGAGAGAAGCCTCGACCGTCTCGCGCACCTCGTCCACGACCCCCTCCTCGTCTGCCATGAACGGAACTCCGCGGAAGATCACCTCCGGCTCCGCCAGCGTTCGCCCGTCCTGCCTCGAGACGGTGGCCACGACGATGAAGATACCGTCGGCCGATAGCGCCCTGCGGTCGCGCAGCGCGACGTCCTCGATGTCGCCGACCTTGAGTCCGTCCACGTATATGAGGCCCGATTGCTCCTCGTCGCCGAAACGGGCACCCTGCGCGTCGATCTCGAGCGGCCGGCCGTTGGCCCCCTTGAAGATCGCATCCGCGTCGATTCCCACCAGCTCGGCGAGCTGGCCGTGCAGGAAGAGCCGCTTGTAATCGCCGTGGATCGGCATCACGTAGCGCGGCTTCGTCAGGTTGAGCATCAGCTTCAACTCCTCCGTCCAGCCATGACCGGAGGCGTGCACGGCGGCGTCTCGCGCCGTGATGACGGTCGCCCCGATCTGGTAGAGGCGATCCACGGTCTCGTTCACGGCGCGCTCGTTGCCGGGGATCGGGGTCGCAGAGAAGATGATCGTGTCGCCCGAATGCAGCCGCACCTGCGGGTGCTCCCCGTGAGACATGCGCCGTAGCGCGGAGAGCGGCTCGCCCTGGCTGCCGGTCGTCAGCACCACGAGGCGCTCGTCCGGGAAGCTGTCGATTTCCTTCGGTGAGAGCAGCGCGCCCTCGGGGACCTCGGCGTGGTTCAGGTGGCGCGCGATGTTGAGGTTCTTTCGCATCGAGCGCCCAACGACCGCGATCCGCCGGTCGTGGGCGACGGCGGCGTCGATCGCCTGCTGGAGGCGGTGGATGTTGGAGGCGAACGACGTCAGCACGATGCGCCCCTCGCAGCTCGCGAAGATCTGATTCAACACCGGGCCCACGCTCGCTTCCGAGGGGGCCGTACCGATTCGGTCGGCGTTGGTCGAGTCTCCGCACAGGAGGAGCAGGCCATCGCGGCCGAGCTCCGCCAGCCGCGCCGTGTCCGTCGGCGGGCCGTCAACCGGGGTCTGGTCGAACTTGTAGTCGCCGGTGATCAGCGTCGTCCCCAATTCGCAGGTAAGCGCCACGGCGCAGGCGTCGGGAATCGAGTGAGCGACGTGGACGAGCTCGACCTCGAATGGGCCGGCCTGGAGCTTCTCTCCGGGATCGATCTCGTTCATCGAAACGTCGGCGAGCTTGTGCTCCTCGACCTTCGAGCGCGCGAGTGCGATCGTGAGCGCCGCTCCGTAGACGGGAGGAAGCGGCCCCTCGCGTGCCAGCTCCCGCAGCACCCAGGGCAACGAGCCGACGTGGTCCTCGTGGCCGTGCGTCAAGACGATCGCCTCGATCCTCTCCGCGTTCTCGCGCAGATAGGTGAAGTCCGGCAGCACGAGGTCGATGCCGAGCATCTCGGAGGTCGGGAACATGAGCCCGCAATCGACGACGACGATGCGACCGTCGTACTCGACGACGGTCATGTTCTTGCCGATCTCGCCGAGGCCGCCGAGCGGCAGAATCCTCAGCTTGCCGTTACCCGGAGCGGTCACGCAGCCGAAGCGAAGAGGCCGTGGCCCTCGAGCATCGCCTGCGCGGCGGCTCGCTCGCCCTCCGACGCCTCGACCAGCGGCAGGCGAAGTCCCCCGACGCCGAAGCCGAGCAGGTTGAGCGCGGCCTTCGTCATCGTCGTTCCGACCGTCATGAAGATCGTCTCGTACGCGTCCTGCAACCTGTCGTCGATCTCCCGGGCGCGCTCACTGTCCCCGGCGCGCACCGCTTCGAATAGCGCCTTCATCTGCTCGCCGAACAGGTGCGAGGTCACGCATACACCGCCCGCGCCGCCTATCTCGGCGAAGGGCAGGAGGAGGGTGTCGTCTCCGGCGTACAGTGCGAGGGCGCCGTCCTCGACTATTCGCCGCGCCTGCCCCATGTCGGCGTTAGCCTGCTTGACGGCTACGACATTGTCGATCTCGCCCACCTCGGCGAGGAGGTCGGGCTCGAGGTTGATCACGCAGCGGGCCGGGATGTTGTAGAGCATCACGGGGCGGTCGGTGGCCGCTGCCGCGGCGCTGAAGTGCGCCACCAGGCCCGCGCGCTGGGGCTTGCTGTAGTACGGCGTAACGATGAGGATCCCGTCGGCGCCGCGGCTCGTCGCCGCTTCGGTCAGTTGGACGGTATGAGCCGTGTCGTTGGAGCCCGTGCCCGCGATTACCGTCGCCTCGCCGCCGATCTCGTCGACCGCGATGTCGAGCAGTCGCAGCTTCTCCTCGTCGCTCAGCGTTGACGCTTCACCGGTCGTGCCCGCGACGACAACGCCGTCTGAGCCGTGGTCCACGAGGTGGCGAAGCAGCCGGCGCGTCACCTCCTCGCTCAGCTCGCCGTCGGGGCCGAGTGGCGTCACCATCGCGGTCAGGATCGCGCCCAGGTCTCTGGCGGGTGCCATGGGGCGCGATTATCCCATCTTCGCTTCGCCGGCCGAGGGCGGCCCCGTTGGGCTGACCGAGAACCCTCGGTTAGGCTTGGGCAGATGGAAGGCGAGCTGATGTTTCGCTCCGCCCGGGAGCTGGCGAGCATGGTGCGCGCCGGCGAAGCGTCGGCGCGTGAGCTCGTCGAGGCGAGCTTGGAGTCGATTGAACGCCTCAACGGCGAGCTGAACGCATTCGTCACCCTCTGCGAGGAGCGGGCGCTCGCCGAGGCGGACGCGGTAGCGCTCGGCGACGAACGGCCGCTCGCCGGACTTCCGATCGCGATCAAGGACCTGACCATGCTGACCGAGGGCGTGCGCACGACGCTCGGCTGCGAGGCGATGAGCGAGTTCGTTCCCCCGGTCGACAGCACGCTCGTCCGGCGCCTGCGGACCGCGGGAGCGATCGTCGTCGGCAAGACGAACACGCCAGAGCTAGGCATCCTCCCCGTCACCGAGCCGGACCTCTTCGGGCCGACCCGCAATCCATGGGACCTCTCGCGCACCCCCGGCGGCTCCTCGGGCGGAAGCGCCGCCGCGGTCGCTGCCGGCATGGTGCCGATCGCGCACGGGAACGACGGTGGCGGCTCGATCCGGATCCCCGCCTCCTGCTGCGGGCTCGTCGGCCTCAAGCCCTCCCGCGGCCGCGTTTCCATCGCCCCTCATCTGACCGAGGTCATGGGCGGGATCACGATCGACGGCTGCCTCAGCCGGACCGTCGCGGACACCGCGCTCTTCCTCGACCTGATCGCCGGCTACGAGACCGGCGACCCTTACTGGGCCCCACCCCCCGCGGCGCCGTTCATCGAGTCCACTCGGCGGGAGCGGGGCCGGCTGCGGATCGCCTTCACCACCTCGGCGCCGATGGACATACCGGTCCACGACCACTGCGCCGCCGCCGTTCGGGAGACCGCTCAGACGCTCGAGTCGCTCGGCCACGAGGTCGAAGAGCAGGCTCCTGATTGGGACGACGAGGGCTACATCGACAACTTCATCAAGGTTTGGGTCGCCGGCACGGCACAGCAGGTGACCGAGCTCGAGGCTCTGCTCGGTCCTCAGGCGGTCGGGAAGTTCGAGTCCTTGACGCTCGAAATGACCGAGATCGGGCGCGCCTACTCTGCCCCCGAGTACCTGACCGCGCTCGACTACCTCCGGCTCCTCTCGCGCCGCATCGTCGCGTTCTGGAACTCCTACGACGTGCTCCTGACGCCCACCTTGGCCAAACCGCCGCTCGAGATAGGCGCGCTTCGGCCGGCCGCGGGGGAGCCATCGATCACGATGCTGCAAAAGGCGGTCGAATTCGTGCCGTTCACTCCGCTCTTCAACGCGACCGGCCAGCCCGCGATCTCGCTGCCCCTCTCGACCTCGCCGGACGGCCTCCCCGTCGGTGTCCAGCTCGTCGGCCCACCCGCGGGCGAAGAGCTCTTGCTCTCCCTCTCAGCGCAGCTCGAGCAGGCGAGGCCGTGGCACGACCGCCGCCCGGAGCTCGCGGCGGCCTGAGCTGACCTAGAGCGCATTCTCGAGCCCAACCACGAGGCCGTCGAGCTCTCCGACCTTTCGCACCGCGAGCAGCACACCCGGCATGAACGACTCGCGCGAGGTCGTGTCGTGGCGGATCGACAGCGTCTGCCCCAGCCCACCGAAGATGACCTCCTGGTGGGCCACGAGACCTGGCAGGCGCACACTGTGGATCGGAACTCCGGGCCGGCCGCGGGCGGACTCGATCAGCTCGGCCGTTCGCTTCGCCGTCCCCGAGGGGGCGTCGAGCTTGCGGTCGTGATGGAGCTCGACGATCTCGCAATCCGGCATGTGCAGCGCCACTTCCCTCGCGGCCTGCATCATCAATACCGCGCCGATCGCGAAGTTCGGCGCCACCAGGCAGTTAGCGGTTGACGAGGAGGCCAATCGCTCGAGCTCGGCCAGCTGCTCGGCGCCGATTCCCGTCGTCCCGACCACCGCATGAACGCCTCGCTCGAGGCAGAGACGCACGTTGGCGAAGACACTGTCCGGCGTCGTGAAGTCGACCACGACCTGAGGGTCATCCCCCTCGAGCATCGACTCCAGTGTGGTTCCCAGCTCCGGGTCGGCCTTACCGGCGAGTTGCATGTCGTCCGCCGCATCGACCGCCTCGCAAACCGTGGCGCCCATCCGCCCGGCGGCACCGGAGACGGCGACCCGGATCATCGCGCCGCCACGCGCGTCACGCGGCGGCGAGCTCGGCGCTCACACCCCCGAGCGCGTCCCTGAAGATGCTCTCGTCGCGGCCGATTGCTGCGGCCGACAGGAAGTCGGGGCGGTAGAACTCGCGCGCCAGGGCCTGGAGCTGGTCGGGATCGACCGCGTCGAGCCGCGCGAGTACCTGGTCGATGGAGAGCAAGGGCGTCCCCGTCAGCACCGAGCGCCCGAGCCGGTGCATACGGCTCGCCGTCGACTCCATCGAGAGGACGATGCGGCCCTTCACGTGCTCTCGCGCGCGCGCGAGCTCTGCGTCGCTGATCGGCTCGGCGTGGACGCGGTCGAGTTCAGCCCCGATCACTCGCAGAGCCTCGCTGACGTTGTCGGGACGCGTCCCGACGTAGACGCCGAGCTGCCCCGTGTCGCGGTACTGACTCGCCCACGAGTAAACCGCGTAGGCGAGCCCACGTTTCTCTCGCACCTCTTGGAAGAGCCGCGAGGAGGTCGCTCCGCCGAGAACCGCGTCGAGCACCGACAACGCGAACCGGCGATCGTCATCGCGCCTGATGCCGGGGCCTCCGAGGCAGATGTGGTACTGCTCGGTCTCCTTCGTGTGGAAGTCCGCAATGCCCACCCGGCGTCCGGGCGGCGAAGCAGCGGCCGGTCGCTCCCGGCCGTTGCGCTGCGCGGCCAGGCGCTCGGAGGCGAGGAGCTCGATCGCGCCGTGCTCCAAATTGCCGGCCGCCGCCACGACGATGTTGTCGGCCGTATAGGCGGCGGAGTGGTACGAGGAGACCTCCGGGACGCCCAGCGAGGAGATCACCTCTCTGCGTCCGATCACGGGGCGCCCGAGAGGATGGTCGCCGAAGATCGCCCGCGCGAGGATGTCGTGCACCTTGTCGCTCGGCTCGTCCTCGTACATCGCGATCTCCTCGAGCACGACCTCGCGCTCGGAATCCATCTCGGCGTAGGTGGAGTGCAGGAGCATGTCGGCCATCACGCCGAACGCCTCTTCCAGGTGCTCGTCGAGGAAGTGGGCGTAGAGAACCGTCGTCTCCTTGCTGGTCGCCGCGTTGACGTCGGCGCCGAAGCCGTCGAAGAGTTGTGCGATCTGCTCCGCGTTGTGACGCGGGGTGCCCTTGAAGAGCAGGTGCTCGAGGAAGTGCGAGATCCCGGCCTCGCGGTCCTCCTCGTCGCGCGACCCGACCTTCACCCACAGCCCGATGGCGATCGAGCGCACGGAGGGTACGGCCTCCGTCACCACTCGGATGCCGGAGTCCAGCTCGCTGAGAACGTGCTCCTGGGGGATCCCGCCCTCCTATTGAATATCGAGCCGGCTTCGCCGGACACCTAAAGGCCGGAATTCGCTTAGAAGCGAATTCCGGGAGCTCTGTGGGTCGATACGAGTCGGCAAAGCCGCCTCCATCGTCAATCTCCGCGGTGCCGCGGCGGGCGCCGCTCGCGGCCGCCACGGCCGCCGCCGCCCCGTCCGCGGTCGCCGCCTCGATCCCGATCGCCGCCGGGTCTGCCGTTGCCGGTGCCGATCTTTGACAGCTCTTCGACCGACTTGCCCTCGACCTCCGGGTCGTCCGCCAGCCTGAGCCCGATCCGGCCTCGCTCCTTGTTCACCTCGACCACCCGGACGGTGATCTGGTCGCCCCTGTTGACGACGTCCTCCACCGACTCGGCGCGGCCGCCGGGCTTGAGGTTGGAGATGTGCAGCAGGCCGTCGGTGCCCTTCGTCAGCTCGACGAACGCACCGAACGTCGTCGTCTTGACGACACGGCCAGTGAACACGTCGCCGATCTCAACGTCCTTGGTCATCCTGCGTATCTCCTCGATGCACGCGTCGCCCAGCTCGCCGTTGGTGGCGTACACGAGCACGGTGCCTTCGTCGTCGACGTCGATCTGCGCCTCGTACTTCTCCGACAGGGCGCGAATCGTCTCGCCGCCCTTGCCGATCACGGTGCCGATCTTCTCGGGGTCGATCTTGATCGAGGTTATGCGCGGCGCATACGGGCTGAGCTCAGCGCGCGTCTCGGAGAGCGTCTGCTGCATCCGATCGAGGATGAAGAGACGTCCCTCGTTCGCCTGGTCGAGCGCCGACTTCAGGATCTCGAACGTGACGCCCGAGATCTTGATGTCCATCTGCAGGGCGGTGATGCCCTTCCGGGTGCCGGCAATCTTGAAGTCCATGTCGCCGAGATGGTCCTCGACTCCGGCGATGTCGGACAGGACCACGTAGTCGCTTCCCTCCATGATCAGTCCCATGGCGATGCCCGCGACAGGCTCACGGATCTTCACTCCCGCGTCCATCAGCGAGAGCGTCGACCCACAGACCGACGCCATCGACGACGAGCCGTTGGACTCGAGGATGTCCGAGACCACGCGGATCGTGTACGGGAACTCCTCCACCGAAGGGATCATCGGCAGGAGCGCACGCTCCGCCAGGGCGCCGTGCCCGATGTCGCGCCGCTTCGGGCCGCGCATGAAGCCCGCCTCCCCGACCGAGAAGGGCGGGAAGTTGTAGTGGTGCATGTAGCGCTTGGACGTCTCGAGCGCGAGCGTGTCCAGCCGCTGCTCCTCGCGGCTGGTCCCGAGTGTGGTGACCGTGAAGGCCTGCGTCTGCCCGCGCGTGAAGAGCGCGGACCCGTGCGTGCGCGGGGCGACCCCGACCTCGCAGGAGACCTCTCTGATCTCGTCCGCCGCACGTCCGTCGGGACGTCGCTTCTCGACCGCGATCCGGCGCCGGATGATGTCCTTCTCGAGCTTGTCGAAGGCGCTTTGAACGGCGGAGCGACGCTCCGGGTCGGCCGCTGGCTCACCGTCAGCGGGCACGTACTGGTCGAGTATCGCCTCCTCCACCGCCTTCGTCGCCTCCTGGCGGTCGAGCTTGTCCTCGATCTGGGTCGCGCGGTCCAGCTCGGCGCCGTGAGAGCTTTGGATCTGCTCGTAGAGACTCTCGTCCACGGTCGGAGGCGTGATCTCGATCTTCGGCTTTCCGATCTGCTGCGCGAGCTCGCGTTGCGCGGCGCAGATCTTCTTGATCTCCTGATGCGCGATATCGAGCGCATCGAGGATCTCGGCCTCCGTCGCCTCGTTGGCGGCGGCCTCGACCATGAGGATCGCGTCGTCGGTGCCGGCCACGATCAGATCGAGCTCCGACTCCGGTATGTCGGGCTCGGCCGGGTTGACGACGAAGCGCCCCTCGAGCTTGCCGATCCTCACAGCTCCCACCTGGGTCGGGAACGGGATGTCGGACACGGCGAGTGCCGCCGAGGCGCCGTTCATGGCAAGGATGTCGTATGGATTGACGTGATCGATGCACATCGGCGTCGCGACGATCTGCGTCTCGTAGCGCCAGCCCTTGGGAAACAGCGGGCGGACCGGACGGTCGATCATGCGCGCGGTCAGGATCCCCTTCTCGGAGGGGCGTCCTTCGCGCTTGAAGAATCCGCCCGGGATCTTGCCGGCGGCGTACATCCGCTCCTCCACGTCGACGGTGAGCGGAAGGAAGTCCACGTCCCGTAGGTTCCCGGCGGTCGCGGTACACAGGACGAGTGTGTCCCCTGCCCGCACGACCACTGAACCGTCTGCCTGCTTGGCGAGCTTCCCCGACTCGAAGCTCATCTCGGCGCCCTCGATCTCGACCGAGACGCGGGCCACTGAATCAGTGCTCATCTTTTCCTTTCAGGCAGCCTCCGGTTGGCTGCTCGTGTCTACGCTTTTCCGGAATCAGGTGACCCGGAATCGTAGCAGCGGGTCTCTGACCCGCCAGATGGTTGATTCCGAATCCGCGCACCCCCGGGCCGCGAAAATCGAGCTGGGCAAGGACGCAGCGTGCTACTTGCGAAGGCCGAGTTCCTGCACCAGCTCGCGGTAGCGACCTATGTCGCGGCGGCGCAGGTAGTTGAGCAGCCTTCGACGCTGACCGACCAGCATCAGAAGGCCCCGCCGGGAGTGGTGATCCTTCTTGTGGTCGCGCAGGTGCTCGGTGAGCTCGTTGATGCGAGCCGTCAGCAGGGCCACCTGCACCTCCGGCGACCCGGTGTCGCCGTCGTGCTTGGCGAAGCGCTGGATGACGTCGGTCTTGGCTTCCTTGGTCAGCGTCACCGGCCAAAAACTAGCAGAGGGCGTCCGGGCCAAATATCCCGAGGCGCGCCCGAAGCCGGCTCAGCGTGACAGCGCCGCCTCGGCGATCTGCCGCGTGCGCTCGACGTCGCGGCGCATCTGCTCGACCAGCTCCTGCGCCGACTCGAAACGCTCCTCGTCTCGAATGCGGTCCAGGAAAGCCAGTTGCAGCCGGCTGCCATAGAGGTCGCCGTCGAAGTCGAGCAGGTAGGCCTCGATCAGCAGCTTTCCGTCCTCCTCGAACGTGGGCCGCACTCCGACGTTGATAGCCGCCGGGTGCCCGAGTGCCGTGCCGGCGTAGACGCCGGCGCGCGGCAACACGACTCCGTGCTCGGGAAGAAGGTTCGCCGTCGGCATTCCAAGCGAACGCCCGCGGGCGTCGCCCTCCATCACCGTTCCCTCGAGCTGGAACGGGGCACCCAGCAGTCGTGCCGCCTCGGCCACGTCTCCCCTTTCGATCAGCTCGCGGATGCGACTCGACGACACCGTGCCCCCCGCGGCTTCGACGAGCGGCACGACGGTCACGTCGAATTCCGGCCGGCTTCGCAGCAGTTCCGCGTCCCCGGCGGCCTCGTAGCCGAAGCGGAAGTTCTGACCGACGCTGACGTGCCGGGCCGCCAACGCGCCCGCAAGCACGTCGCCGCAGAAGTCGTGTGCGTCGAGCCTGGCCAGCTCCTCCGTGAACGGGATCACGATCAGCTCGTCCACGCCGAGGTCCTCGATCAGATCCGCCTTCACGTCGATGGGTGTGAGCAGGCGCGGAGGTTGCTCCGGGCGCAGGACGTACAGCGGGTGTGGCTCGAACGTCACCACGCCGGCCGGGATGCCGCTTGCGCGCGCTCGCTCGATGGCGCTGCCGATCACCCGGCGATGACCGAGGTGTACGCCGTCGAAAGTCCCCACGGCGAGCGCTCGGCCGGAGGGCACCGGGGGAACTTCGGAGAGGCTCCTGTAGATCTGCATCAGCTCGACAGCACCGTGACCGGCTTCAGCACGTCCTCGCGTGGCTCTGCCACGGCCACGAGCCGGCCGTGCGCGGTGAGACGAACGGGCCCCGAGACCGTGCCGCCGTTACGCCGCTCCACGGGCTGACCGTGACGGGCGCGCCGTGCCTCGTCTTCGTCGAGCACCCTTTCCGGCATGAAGGCGAGCGCCTCGCCCGTGGGGATCAGGCGCTCGTCGTCGGCGTGCTCGAGCAGGAAGGGTCCGACGGCAAGCCTCTCCAGCGCATCGCAGTAGGCGCCCGCGCCGGAGTGCTCCCCGAGGTCCTCCACGAGCTGTCGCACGTACGTGCCGCTGGAGCACTCGACCTCGAGCTCGCACGTCTGGCCCTCGGCGTCGAAGCGGAGCACTTCGAGTCTCGAGACGTGAACCTCTCGCACTGGAGTCTCGAACTGCTCGCCGCGCCTGGCCTTTCGATAAAGGCGCTCTCCCCCGACCTTCACCGCCGAGGTGAGCGGCACTCGCTGCTGGATCGTGCCGGTCAGCCGCGAGAGGGCGGCGGCGACATCGTCCTCACGGGCGCTACCGCCGGTCGCGGTGATCGTCCCGGTCGGATCGCCGGTGTCCGACCTGGCGCCAAAATGCGCCCTGGCGCGGTAAGTCTTCGGAAGCGACATGAGATACCGCTGCACGCGCGTGGCGCGACCGACCAGCATCAGGAGCAAGCCGGTGGCGAACGGGTCAAGGGTGCCGGCGTGGCCGACCTTGGCGCCCGTGGCGACGCGGGAGCGCCGCACCCGCTCTACAACGTCGTGGGAGGTGACGCTCGCGGGCTTCGAGACGAGGAGGATTCCGTCGGCAGAAGCGTTCATGCCGCATCAGGAATATCAGGCGACGGCCGAACGAGCCGGGCCGTGCCTACATCTGGGCGGCGATCTCCGCGCTCAGGAACCCGACGAGCTCCTCGCTCGACTTCTCTGTGGAGAAGCCGGCTGCCTGGCGGTGTCCGCCCCCACCCTCCTTGCGGGCGATGATGCTGACGTCCACCTGGTCGTCCGCGGTCCGCAGGCTGACCTTGCGAATTCCCTCGCGCCCGCCCTTGAGCTGGTCGCGCACCAAGGCCGCCACGGTCGTGCCCTCGAGCGCGCGGATGTGGTCGACGATGCCCTCGGACAGGCTCTCGTCCGACCCATTCTCCTCGTAGTCGGCGCGCTCTATGAAGGAGATCGTGAGGCGACCATCGTCATGCCTCTCGACGCGCGACAGCACCTTCGAGAGAAGCATCACCTTGCCGTAGGGCACGTTCTCGTACAGCCGCCTGAAGACCTCGTGGACGTCGACGCCGTACTCCATCAGCTCCGCCGCCATCCGGTGCGAAGTCGGCGACGTGTTCGTGTACTGGAAGCGCCCCGTGTCCGTGACCAGGGCAACGTAGAGCGCCTCGGCGAGCGTGGGCGTGATCTCCACATCCAGGTCCTTGATGAGCAAATAAATGATCTCGGCGGTGCATGACGCCTGGCCTACCACCAGGTTCGCGGTCCCGAACAGCGTGTTGTCGTGGTGATGGTCGATGTTGAGGATGCGCGCGGCGTCGCGCTGAAGGAAGTTGACCGGCATGCGGTCGATGTTGCCGCAGTCGAGGAAGACAATCGTGCGCTCGGCGGCGTCCGCGGGCAACTCGCGCGCCACGTTGTCGAGCGGCAGGTGTCGGTATTCGTACGGTAAGGGGAACTCGTTCGCCGACATGAACATCACGGTGTCCTTGCCCATCTGCTCGAGCACCTCGTTCATGGCGAGCAGCGATCCGAGCGCGTCCCCGTCGGGGTTCTCGTGCGTCGTGAGCAAGAACTTCTCGCCCAGCGAGAGCTCGGACACGATCTCCTCTCTACCCGTGGCCGTGGCGGCGGTATCGATGTGGGTCACTGGCTTCCGTCTTCCTTACGAAGGAGCTCGGTGATGCGGATTCCCCGGTCGGCGCTGTCGTCGTACCTGAAGTCGAGCTGCGGAGTGTTCTTGAGCCTCAGCTCCGCGGCGACCTGACGTTGAAGATAGCCATGCGAGGAGTTGAGCCCGGCAAGCGTCTGCTCACGCTGTTCCTCGTCACCGAGCACGCTGACGTAGACGCGTGCGTGGCGAAGGTCGGGGCTGGTGGTGACCGCCGTGACCGTCACGAAGCCGATCCGCGGATCCTTGAGACCGCTTCCGATCGCCGTGCTGATGACCTCGCGCACCGCCTCGTTGACGCGGCGCATCCTGTCTTTGTCTGGAGCCACGGGGGAACCGACCTCATCCGCAATCGATTCGACTATATCCCACGAAACCCCTTCTCCCCTGCAAATGCCGAATAGTTCAAGCAAGATCCGAGAAAGACACGAGCCGGCGCTCGACCGTCACGCCCTGCGGGAAGCGGTCATCCAGGTAGCGCTCCAGCCCGGCCCCGGCTCGCTCGAGCTCTCCCGCCGAGCCTCCCACGAGCCCCGCAGCCAGCGTCGAGCGCTGCCAGAGATCCTGGTGGTCCACCTCGGCGACGGCCGCTCCGAAGCGCCTCGAGAGCGCGGCTTTGAGCGCCAGCAACTCCCTGCGCTTCCCCTTCAGGCTGCCGTTGTCCGGCAGATGCAGGTGGATCGTGAGAGCGAGGAAATAGGACGGCATCCGCGCTCGCGGGCGACCAGCTACGACGTGAGCTCGCGCTTGACGCTGCGCGTCTCGTACGCCTCGATCACGTCACCCTCCTTGACGTCCTGGAAGGTCTCGAGCACGATGCCGCACTCCATCCCCTCGTCCACCTCGCGCACGTCATCCTTGAAGCGCTTCAGCGAGGCGATCGATCCCTCGTGCACGATGGTGCCGTCCCTTACGAGGCGGATCTTCGCGTTGCGCGTGATCTTGCCCTGGGTCACGTGACAGCCGGCGATGGTTCCGATGCGCGATGCCCGGAAGGTCTGCCGCACCTCGGCCGAGCCGAGCGACGCCTCCACTTCCTCCGGTTCGAGCAGGCCGAGCATCGCCGCTCTGAGGTTCTCCGTGATCTTGTAGATCACGGTGTAGGTCCTGATGTCGACGCCCTCGCGCTGCGCGACGCTGTTCGCCTCCTGCAGTGGGCGTACGTTGAAGCCGATGATCACCGCGCCCGACGCGGCGGCGAGCATGACGTCCGAGCTCGAGACGCCGCCGATCGCGGTGTGGATCACGTTCACGGCCACCTGAGCCTGGGGTAGCTTCGCGATCTCGTCCTGGATCGCCTCGAGTGAACCGGCGACGTCGGCCTTCAAGATCAGGTTCAGCTCCGCCGCCTTGCCTGCGCGCACGCGCTCGAAAACGTCCTCGAGGCTCACCGAGACGGCCTGCCTACGCGCGAGCGACTCCGTCTTCAGGCGCGTCGCACGCACCTCGGCCATGTGCCGAGCGGTGCGGTCGTTGTCCACCACTCGCGCGGACTCCCCGGCGTCCGGCACGCTGTTGAAGCCGAGCGTCTCGACCGGCTCGCCGGGGCCAGCTTTCTCGGCCAGCTGGCCCATGAAGTCGTACATGGCGCGCACGCGGCCCCAGTGCCCGCCGGCGGTCAGCGCGTCGCCGCCCGTGAGGGTGCCTCGCTGGACGAGAATCGTCGCGACCGGCCCACGGCCCGGGTCCAGCCGTGACTCGATCACCGTGCCGCTGGCGGGAGCGTTCGGGTTGGCCTTCAGCTCCTCGACCTCGGCGACCAGCAAGATCATGTCCAGCAGGGAATCGAGGCCCTGCTTCGTCTTGGCCGAGACGTCGCAATAGATCGTCTCGCCGCCCCACTCCTCGGGGGACAGCCCCTGACCGGCGAGCTCGGTGCGAACGCGCGCGGGGTCGGCACCTTCCTTGTCCACCTTGTTGACGGCTATCACCATCGGTACGCCGGCCGCCTTGGCGTGGTCGATCGCCTCCGTCGTCTGCGGCATGACGCCATCGTCAGCGGCGACGACGATCACGGCGATGTCGGTCACCTTCGCTCCGCGAGCCCTCATCGCGGTGAACGCCTCGTGGCCCGGCGTGTCGAGGAACGTGACGACCTTGTCCGCGTGGTGCACCTGGTAGGCGCCTATGTGCTGGGTGATACCGCCCGCCTCCTCCGCCGCGACCTCGGTCTCCCTGATCGCGTCGAGCAGCGACGTCTTGCCGTGGTCGACGTGACCCATGATCGTCACCACCGGCGGACGCGGGAACAGATCCCGCTCCTTGTCCTCGTCCTCGGTCTCGCTCACGTCTTCCTCGGCGGCATGCACGACCTCGACGCGCTTGCCGAGGTCTTCCGCCAGCACCTCGATCGCCTCGTCGGTCAGCGTTTGCGTGATGGACGCCATCTCGCCGTGCTGCATCAGCTTCTTGATCACCTCCGCGACCTGGAGCCCGAGATGCTCCGCGACGTCGCGAACGGTCGCTCCAGATGGAATCTTGGTCGCCTCGGGCTCCGCTACGACCGCCGTCGCGGACCTCTCCTGGGGCTCGGGGGGCGGCGCTCCGCGGCCCCGGCTTCGCCTACGGCGCTGCTGCTGCTGCGGCGGAGGTGGCCCCTGACGCCGTGACGCCTGGGAGTCGATCACGACGCGCCGGCGCCTGGAGGACGTTCCCGGAGGTCTCCCGCCCGGCGCGGGCCCACGCGACGATCGCGAGCCGGCGCCGTCGCGTTGCTGGGGCGGCGGTCCGGAACGGCTGCCGCCACCGGCGGGACGCGGCGCGCCCTTGGCCGGCGCACCCCTCTGACCGGACGCCTGCGGTTGCTGGCGGGACTGGGCCTGCTGCTGGCCCTGCGGGGCCGGGGCTTGCGTCTGGGCCTGCGCTTGTGGTTGCGCCGGCTGCTTGCTCGGTTGCGGGCTGGTCTTCGGCTTGGGCGTGGCAGCCTTGGCGGACGCCGCGGAGGCCGCGGGCGCCGCAGCGCCATCGGATCCGCCTGTGCCGAGGACCGATAGCGCCTCGGACTCCTCTACGGTCGATGCGACCGCCTTGACATCGATGCCGGCTGCCTGGAGCTTCGCCAGCAGCTCCTTGCCGGAGACGCCTCGCTCCTTGGCAAGCTCGTAAACACGTTTCCTCGCCATCCGCGCTAGGGCTACGCCTCTTCGCGAGCCGTCTGAGGCGCCTGCTCAGCGCCGTTGGGCACGGAATCCTCGCCAACCCCGCCGGGGACGGGGCGCTCGGCGTCGATCGCCTGGGCCTCAGTGACGGCCGCTTCGGGCGCCTCCGCCTCGACGGCCTCAGCCTGAGCGACCTCGGGCTCTACTTCGCTGGGCTCGGGCTCGGTGGGCCCGGTCTCTGTCTCAGTCGCATCCGGTTCAGCCGCTGCTGGTTCGGCAGCTTCCGCCTTGGGCGCAGCCGCCACGGGCTCAGCCGACTCCGCGACCGGCTCGGCCGGCTGCAACTCGTCGCCCTCGCGCTCGCTGAGCGCCTGGTGGGCCGGCAGGCCGCAGTAGCGAGAACCGGGGAGTGCCGCGTTGGGACAGCGCCGCCCCGTCGCGAGCACCGCGTAACAGCGGCCGCTCAGGTCTTCCTCGGGCTGGAGGCCGAACTCCTCCTCTTGGGTGGCGAACTCCGTCTCCGACTTGATGTCGACCCGCCATCCGGTCAACCGCGCAGCAAGGCGCGCGTTCTGTCCCTCCTTGCCGATCGCCAACGAGAGCTGGTCGTCCGGCACGATGACGGTCGCCTGCTTGTTCTCGTCGTCGACGAGCACCTCGCGCACACGGGCCGGCGAAAGCGCCTTCGCGACGAAGCGCGCGGGCTCGTCGTTGTGGGGAATGATGTCGATCTTCTCGCCGCGCAGCTCCGACACGACCATGCGCACGCGCGAGCCGCGCGGTCCAACGCAGGCGCCAACCGGATCCACTCCGTCGGCATGCGAGACGACGGCGATCTTCGAGCGATAGCCCGGCTCGCGCGCGACGTTCACGATCTCGACCAAGCTGTCCGCGACCTCCGGTACCTCGAGCTCGAATAGCTTCTTGATCAACTCGGGGCTGCGCCGGGAGACGATGATGCTGGGACCCTTCGTGCTGGCGGAGACCTCCGTGATCACGGCCTTCACGCGCATGCCGTGGTCGTAGCGCTCGCTCTCCACCTGCTCGGACTTCGGCAGCAGGGCCTCGACACGCTCGCGCAGCTGCACGAGCGTGTAGCGCGAGTCCGACTGCTGGATGATGCCGGTGATCAGCTCACCGACTCGGTCGCGATATTCCTCGAACATCATGTCGCGCTCGGCCTCGCGGATGCGCTGCAGGATCACCTGCTTCGCAGTCTGGGCGGCGATCCTCCCGAAGTCGGTCGGCGTGACGTCACGGCTGGAAATCTGGTCCTCGTACTCCTTCAGCGTCGCGACGTCGATCTCCGGCTCCTCGGGCTCGCGCATCTCGCCGGTCTCGGGATCGATCGTGCGCTCCTCCTCGATCGCCTCGGCGACCAGCTTCTCCTCGAGCTCGAGCGGGAGGATGAGCTCGAAGACGCGAAAGTCGCCCGTGCCACGATCCATGTCGACGCGCGCGTACTTGGCAGCGCCGGGAGTCTTCTTGTATGCGGACAGCAGGGCGTCCTCGAGAGCGCTCATCAGCTTCTCGGATGAGATTCCCTTTTCCTTTTCGAGCGCCTGTACGGCCTCGACGATCTCCCTGCTCACGAAACCCTCCAGATCGAAATCGTGGTCACGACTACGGTGTGGGCCATCAATGAAGACTCACTCCGTCGAATATCTGGCGCCCTTCGGGCGACACCTAAAGTCACGAGAGCCGGCAAAGCCGTCTCCATCATCTCTTTGGCACGTCCACGGGCGCGGGCAAAAGGTTCGCGCGCCGGATGCGCTCGTAGGGAATCGACACCGTCCCCCACTCGCCAGCGAGGACCGCACTCGTCGCGTCCGCGCCGACCAGCTCCCCCTTGAAGTCCGACCTGCCATCGATGGGCTCGGCCGTGCGCACGCGCGCCGCGTGACCGAGGAAGCGCTCGAAGTGCCCAGGCTTCGTCAGCGGGCGCGACGGCCCCGGCGACGAGACCTCGACCGTGTAGTCGAACAGCAGATCGCGAAGGTGTCCCGTGACCCGGGCGCAAAGCTGATGGTCCACCCCGCCGGGCCGGTCCAGATAGACGCGAACCGCAGGCGAGCGCCCGACGCCGACCGTCTCGACGAGCAGAACCTCCACCTCGGGCTCCAGCTCCTCGAGCCTGCGCTCGATCGTCGGCCGCAGATCGCTGCCGTGTCGCTTTTGAACTGTCTGTGATCGCCTTCTATTCACCTTTTGTGTCGCAAAAAAAGTGGGCGGAGGCCCACTTTCCAGGAACGGCTCTAAAGCCGAAGGTCTCCTGTCAGGAAAGGCAAGTATAGCGCGGCTCAAATCGCACAAAGGCACGGCGAGAGAGCGCTGTTTAGGCGGGCTCACGGGGCTTTGCGGCCCGATACTCCTCAGGCCTCGACCATGAGCGTCACGGGTCCCTCGTTGGTGAGCCCGACCACCATCCGAGCTCCAAACCGGCCCCGTTCGACCCCTACGCCGAGGTCCGACAATGTCTTGCAAAAGCTGTCGTAGAGCTCCTCTGCCCGGCCGGGATCGGCCGCTTCCGTGAAGCTCGGGCGAAGCCCCCGGCGCGTATCGCCGTAGAGCGTGAACTGGCTGACGCAGAGGGCGCCCGCCGCGCCGCCCAGGTCCGCGAGCGAAAGGTTCATGCGGCCGTCGGCGTCGTCGAAGATCCGGAGGCGATAGAGCTTCTCGGACAGGCGCCGCACCTGCTCCTCGCCGTCGCCCTGCCCGACGCCCAGCAGTACGAGCATGCCGAGGCCGATCGAGCCCACGACCTCGCCGTCCACAGTGACCGTGGCATCGCTCACCCGCTGAACGAGCGCCCTCACTTCGTCCACCCCCGCGATCGACCTCCCGGCCGAGCGGCGCTATGCAGCTCGCAACCTATCCCTGTAGTGGCGGTAGTCGGCGCGGTCGGGGCGCATGCCTGCCGCGAGTGAGAGATGGCGGCTCGCCGCCCGGCGGTCGCCCAGCTTCTCGAGCGAGCGCCCGAGGCAGAAGTGCGCATAGTCGTTCGCGGGGTAGCGTTCGAGGACCGCGGAGAACTCGTGTGCCGCGCGGCGGTAGCGGCCCGCGTGGAAGTACGCGCGGCCGAGCGCCTCGTTGATCGACGTCTTGTCCGGCTCCAGCCGCTTCGCCTTCTCGAGCGATACCGCCGCCTGGGCCCAGTGATCCCTCGCCAGCAGGTCGACGCCACGTTGGAACAGAGCGTAGGCGTCGTCGGCCGCCGGATCCGGTGGGAGCTTCGCTTCCTCGCTCATGTATCCATCTTCGGCGGCGCGCTCGCTCTCGTCCCCTGGCGCAGCGCCTGCACCTCGTCCAGGACTG
Source organism: uncultured Solirubrobacterales bacterium (assembly GCA_963774075.1). Classification (GTDB taxonomy): domain Bacteria; phylum Actinomycetota; class Thermoleophilia; order Solirubrobacterales; family JBBDJG01; genus JBBQNR01. The sequence continues at coordinate 204,222 of CAVZDP010000002.1, forward strand.
CACCGGCCACCTCGTGCTTGGGACGCCTGCCGACCGAGCGCTCGCCCCGCGCATCGATGAGCGTGACCTCGTTCTCGCTCGACTCGAAGCCGATCCGCTCGTCGGAGACATCGTTGAGCACGATCATGTCGAGCCCCTTGCGCTCGAGCTTCGCCCGCGCCCGCTCTGGGCCGCCGGCTCCATGCTCAGCGGCGAACCCGACCAGCGTCTGGTCGGGACGGCGGGACTCGCCGAGCTCTGCGAGCACGTCCGCTGTGCGCACCAGCTCCAGCTCGAAGCTGCGTCGGTCCTCCTTGACGATCTTTCCGTCCGCGACCTCACGGGGGCGATAGTCGGCGACCGCAGCCGCCATCAGCAACACGTCGCAGGAAGAAAAGCGCTCGGTGGCTGCGGCGTGCAGCTCCTGCGCCGTCGTGACGTCGACGTAGGAGATGCCGGCGCTCCGCGGCAACTCGACGTTCGCCGCGATCACGGTCACGTGGGCGCCACGGCGGGCGGCCTCCTCCGCGAGCGCAAGACCCATCCGCCCGCTCGAGCGGTTCCCCACGTAACGCACGGAGTCGAGCGGCTCTCTGGTTCCTCCGGCTGTCACGAGCACGCGCGTGCCGTCGAGCGGTCGCGGCGAGCCGGCCCCGGCCACGATCTCGATCGCCTTCAGCACGTCCTCCGGCTCGGCGAGGCGCCCCACCCCCCACTCGCCACGCGAGGCCAGCGGCCCGGTGCCCGGCTCTATGAGGTGTACGCCGCGCGCAGCCAGCGCGGCGAGGTTGGCCCGGGTGGCCGGGTGCTCGTACATGGCGTTGTTCATCGCGGGGGCGACCGCCACCGGAGACGTACAGGCCAGATAGGCGCTCGTCAGCAGGTTGTCGGCGAGCCCGGCCGCGAGCTTCGCGATCGTGTTCGCGGACGCGGGTGCGATGCAGAACACGTCGCACCGGCGCACGAGCTCGAGGTGATTGATCGGGTCGTGCCCGGGCAGGTCCTCGCCCGGATAGGAACCCCGGGCCGGGTCGCGCTCGAACTCGTCCACGAGCACCGGAGAGCCCGTGATGCCCTCGAACGTCGCGCGGCCGACGAACTCGATGCTCGCCGGAGTCTGCACGACACGTATGGAGTGGCCCCCGCGCGTAGCGAGCCGGGCGAGCTCGACGGCCTTATAGGCGGCGATGCCTCCGCTGACTCCGAGCAGGACCCTCATGGGGAGCACCGAGGCCCCATGCCGTAGCCCTAGACGCGGTAGCGGTAGGCGAGCTTGCCCTGGGCGAGCTCTTCCAGCGAGATCGTGAGGTAGTTCTTCGAGGGCGTGTCCACCATCGGAGGCGGAAACTCCTCGAACACTCCCTCGCCGAGCGTGTGGTAGTAGTTGTTGATCTGCCTCGCTCGCTTGGCCGCCACGATCACGGCGGCGTAGTGAGAGTCGGCATGCTCGAGAAGCTTGTCTATACGCGGGTGGATCAAGTTTTCTCCTTGTGAGCCGGCCCTGGCCTGAAGACTGATTCTAGCGTGCCGTGTCGGCAGCGAGCTCGGACCGCACGAGCTCCGACAGCTCACGTGCGGCCCGTTCGACGTCGTCGTTGACGATCACGTGCGGGAATTCGGAGCGCGCCGCGAGCTCCTCCTCGGCGACGCGCAGGCGCCGCTCTATCTGCTCCGAGGTGTCCGTTCCCCGGCCCTCGAGCCGCTCGCGGAGAGCCTCCGGTGTCGGCGGGGCCACGAACACGGGCACCGCGTCGGGCATCCGCTCTCGCACCTGTCGCGCGCCCCGGACCTCGATCTCGAGCACGACGCCGAGGCCCCGCTCGAGCCGGGGCAGGACCTCGGACAGGAGCGTGCCGTAGCGATGACCCGAGTAGGTGGCGTCCTCCATGAACTCGCCGGCGGCCAGCCGCCGCTCGAACTCCTCCTGGGAGAGGAAGTGGTAGTCCACCCCCTCCCGCTCGCCGGCCCGTGGAGGCCTGGTGGTTGCTGAAACCGAGAGCTCCAATCCGGGAACGGCACCGAGTAGCGCTCTGATCAGGGTGCCCTTGCCGACCCCCGAAGGGCCTGTGACGACGAACAGCCGGCCTCTCGTCACGGATCCGCGCGCTTCCGGCGGCGTACTACCGGCTATTTGCGAAGGTAAGAGACCAGCTCCGCCCGCTGGCGTGGAGAGAGCCCGCCGATCGTCTTGCTCGGAGAGATGCGGCACTGGCTGAGTATCTTGTTGACCTTCACCTGCCCGTACTTGGGCACGGCGAGGAGCATCTCCGAAACCTTCGCGGTCAGGATGTACTCGGGGGGCGAGAGCAGCAGGGTCTGCGGGCTGACGCGCCCGGCGCGCAAATCTTTCTTGAGCTTGGCGCGCTGCGTCCTGATCCCGTTCGCGCGCTTCAACGCCTCCATCCGCTGAGTGAGCGAGCGCTCGGGTGCGCTCGAGGGCGACTTGGTGGCGGCGGGCATGGGCGGCGATTATAGACACGCGCATCGCCGGTGCAAGGAGAACGCGGGAAACTTTTTTGCGACTCGACTCGACCTTTACCGGAGGTGCAGTCGAGTTGAGGCAGGTTGACGTACTTCGCCGCTTTGCAGGCTATTCGCGAATGCCTGTCAGACCGGCCCCGACAGCTTCGCGAACGCTTGCAAAGCCGCGTTTTGCGAGCAACTCTTCAAGCTCGGCTCGGATTCGGGCCGCCGCGGAGGGATCGCGGAAGCTCTCGGTGCCAACCGCCACGCACGTTGCACCTCCCAAAACGAAGTCGAGCGCGTCGCCTCCCCGCTGAATGCCGCCCATGCCTATCACCGGCACACTGACGCGCGCGCTCACCTCACAGGTCATCGCGAGCGCCACCGCGCGCACGGCCGGCCCGGATAGGCCTCCCTGACCCGCGCCGAGCCACTGCGCGCCCGTCGCGGGGTCGAACGCGGCCGCCCGCAGGGTGTTGATCAGCGATATGGCATCCGCGCCTCCCTCCTCCGCCGCCTGGGCCACGCCGGCCACGTCGTCGGCGTTCGGCGTCAGCTTGACTATCAGCGGCTTGGCGCTGAGGTCCCTCACGGCGCCCATGAGCCCCAAGGTCTCGCCCGCCTCGGAGCCCATCACGCAACCGGATTTCACGTTCGGGCACGAGACGTTCAGCTCCAGGGCCGCCACCTCGGGGCGCTCGGCCACCGAGCCCACGAGCAGGGCGAATTCCTCATAGGAGAAGCCGGCCACGCTCACGATCAGCGGCACGGGGAGCGTCGTCAGCACGGGCAGGTCCTCACTCAGGAAGCCGGACAACCCCTTGTTGGGCAAGCCGATCGAGTTGATGAGCCCAGCCGGAGTCTCGAACAGGCGCGGAGTAGCGTTGCCGGCCCTCGGCTCGACCGTGATGGTCTTGGAGACGAAGGCCGAGAACGGAAATCGCTCCCGAAGCTCGTCGCCGAAGCTGCGCAGGGCCGCCACGGCGTCGAAGGTGCCGGACCCGTTCACGACGGGATGAGCCAGCTCGAGACCACCCACGTCGACCCTGGTTCCGACCGCTGTCAGTGTCCCTTCAGCCAACCTTCCTCCAGCTCTCCGGCACTCATAACCGGTCCGTCAACGCACACACGGCGGTAGCCGGTGCGAGTCTTGACGACGCATCCGAAGCAGGCGCCGAAGCCGCAGGCCATCGCCTGCTCGAGCGCAAGCTGCGCCGGCACGGATGCCCGCTCGCAGATGCGCCTCACCGCCTCGAGCATGAGCGGCGGGCCGCAGGCGTAAACCGCGATGGGCGTCACCGCCGAGGCGAGTTCGGCCTCGAGCAACGTCGTGACCTGCCCCTGCTCGCCCGCGCTTCCGTCATCGGTGGCGACACGCGAGTCGCAGGGGAAGAGCTCGGCGGCGGGCGCCAGCGCGGACGAGCGAAAGCCTGCGAGCGCGATTGCGTTTGCATCTCTCTCGCGAAGCGCCTCTGCCCAGATCACGAGCGGCGCCACGCCTGCGCCTCCTGCAACGAGCAGCGCGCGTGTCTCTGTTTCCCCCGTCAACGCTGAGGGTGCAGCGAAACCGACTCCGAGCGGCCCCACTACGTGCACGTCCTCCTCCGGCTCGAGCTCCGCGAGCCTCGCCGTGCCGGGACCGATGGCCTCGACCAGGAAGTCGAGCCGGCCGCCGCGTACGCGGCATACGGAAAACGCGCGCGCCAGGTACGGGCGCTCGCCCTCCCCACCGCCCCAGCCCCGCGCGGCGGCGAGCATGTAGAACTGGCCGGGCGCGGGCGTGGGACCCTGGCCGTCGAGCAGGCCGACCAGCCGGTATTCGCCGACGGTGTCGTTGCAAGCGACCTTGCAGGCTCTGCGGCCGAAGGGGGCGAGCGCTCGCGGTGTGGTCCCGAGCCCCGAAAGGCCGGCAGTGGCATCGGGCATCCCCGCGGCGGATGGCGTGCTGGAAGAGCTCACTGCGGGGCCGGCTCGACGGCGGCTCGCCGGACCCGCTGCGCCGCCTTGGGTGGGACGGGCCCCTGGTGGAGCTCCTGGAGCGAACGCACCGCCACTCCCTCCACCCGCTCCGCGCCGATCGCTCCCACCGCGGCCGACGCGCCGGTCATCGTCGTGATGCAGGGCACGCCGTGCTCCACGGCGGCGCGGCGAATCTCCCACCCGTCGGTGCGCGCGCCGCGACCTGCCGGCGTGTTGATGAGTAGGTCGACATCGCCGCCGCGTATGCGGTCCACCACGTGCGGCGAGCCCTCGCCGATCTTGTTGAGCTGCTCCACGGCCACGCCCATGCTGCGGATCGCCTGTGCGGTTCCACGCGTGGCGAGCACGCGAAAGCCGAGCTGGTGCATTCGCGCCGCGAGCTGCGTGGCGGCGGGCTTGTCGGTGTCGCACACGCTTATGAAGACGCTTCCCTCCAGCGGCAACGCCACCCCGGCGGCAGCCTGGGACTTCGCGAACGCCGCCGGGAAGTCGCTCGCGATTCCCATCACCTCTCCGGTCGATTTCATCTCTGGCCCGAGCACGGCGTCCGCGCCGTGAAAGCGCTGGAACGGCAGCACGGCCTCCTTGACGCTCACGTGACCCAGCCGTCGATCCTCCGGCGGCAGCTCCTGATCGCGCAGCCGCTCGCCCAGTATCAGCCGGCAGGCAACCTTCGCCAGCGGAATGCCGATCGCCTTGGACACGAACGGCACCGTTCGCGACGCGCGCGGGTTGGCCTCGATCACGTACAGGCTGCTGTTGTCCACTAGCGCGAACTGCACGTTGAGCAACCCGACGACGCCGAGCCGAAGCGCAATCGCTCGCGTCTGGCGTCGTATCGCGGTCAGCATCTCGTCGCCCAGCGAGAGCGGCGGCAGCACGCACGCGGAATCCCCCGAGTGCACTCCCGCCTCCTCGACGTGCTGCATCACTCCCGCGATATAGGCCTCCTCGCCGTCGGCGAGCGCGTCGACGTCGATCTCGATCGCGTTCTCGAGAAACCGATCGAGCAGCAGGGGGTACATCTCATCCCGCACGTTCCGCTCGCCGCTCGCGTACACGCGGTCGAGATAGCCGAGCAGGTCGCTCTCGGAGTAGCAGATCTCCATCGCTCTGCCGCCGAGGACGTAGGACGGCCGCACGAGCAGCGGGAAGCCGACCTCGGCCGCGCGCTCCACGCTCTCCTCTGGCGAGTGGGCGACCCCATAGGGCGGGTGCATGATCCCGAGCTCCGCGAGCACCCCACCGAAGCGGCCGCGGTCCTCCGCGAGGTCGATCGAGTCCACCGGCGTGCCGAGCAGGCGGACGCCGGCCTGCTCCAAGCTGTGCGCGATCCGAAGCGGCGTCTGGCCGCCGAACTGCACGACGACCCCCTCCGGTCGCTCGAGCTCCACCACCTCGAGCACGTCCTCGACGGTGAGCGGCTCGAAGTAGAGCCGGTCCGAGGTGTCGTAGTCGGTCGAAACCGTCTCCGGATTGCAGTTGATCATGACGGCGTCGCGCTCCATCTCGCGCACCGTCATCGCGGCGTGCACGCAGCAGTAGTCGAACTCGATCCCCTGCCCGATCCTGTTGGGGCCGGAGCCCAGGATCACGACGCTCGGGCGCTCTCCGCGCCGTACCTCCTGGCCCGTCGCCGAGCCGGCGCGCTCGTATGCCGAATAGAAGTAGGGCGTCTCGGCCTCGAACTCGGCGGCGCACGTGTCCACCGACTTGAAGTCCGCTCGCAGCCCCTCGGCGAGCCGGTCCTGGCGCGTAACGCCCGCCTGCTCGTCCGAGAAGCCGAGCTCCTTGAGTCGCTGGATGCCTGGCTCGCCCTTCTCGGCGGCGATGAGCTCCTCGAACTGGCGCAGGAACCAGGGGTGGATGGCGGTGCGCTCGTGCAGAGCCTCGACGGCCACGCCGCGGCGAAGCGCCTCGAACAGCAGGTCATAGCGGTCGTGAGAGGGCAGCTCGAGGCGGTCGAGCAACTCCTCGACCTGCTGCACCGGCTCGAGGGTCGTGTCGAGCTCCCTCGATCGAAGCGCCTTCATGAAGGCCTGCTTGAACGTGCGCCCGATCGCCATCGCCTCGCCCACGCTCTTCATCTGCGTGGTCAAGCCGCTATCGGCCAATGGGAATTTCTCGAACGCGAAGCGCGGCACCTTCACGACCGCATAATCGATGGTGGGCTCGAAGGAGGCCGGCGTGCGGCGCGTGATGTCGTTGGGGATCTCCTCGAGCGCGTAGCCCACCGCCAGGCGAGCGGCGATCTTGGCGATCGGGAACCCCGTCGCCTTCGACGCAAGCGCGGAGGAGCGCGACACGCGCGGGTTCATCTCGATCACGAGAACCTCGTCGCCGGCCGGGCTGACGGCGAACTGGATGTTCGAGCCGCCCGTCTCGACGCCGACGGCCCGGATCACCGTCAGTGCCTGATCGCGCAGCACCTGGTACTGGCGATCGGAGAGCGTCTGCTGCGGCGCGACCGTGACGCTGTCTCCGGTGTGCACGCCCATGGGGTCGATGTTCTCGATCGAGCAGATCACCACGACGTTGTCGTTGTGGTCCCGCATCACCTCGAGCTCGAACTCCCCCCAACCGAGAACCGACTCTTCGACCAGCACCTGCCCGATCGGACTCGCGTTCAGCCCTTCGGAGATGCGCTCGTGAAACTCTGCCTTCGCGCGCGCGATTCCGCCGCCGTGACCGCCGAGAGTGAATGCGGGGCGCACGACCACCGGCAACCCGAGTTCCTCGATCGCGCGGTCGGCGTCGGCCATGGAGGTGACGATGCTTGAGCGCGGCACGCGCAGGCCGACCTGGGTCATGGCCTCCCTGAACAGGTCGCGGTCCTCCGCCCGCCTGATCGCGTCGTAGTCGGCCCCGATCAGCTCGACCCCGAAGCGCTCGAGGGTGCCGTCCTCGTGCAGTGCCTTGGCGAGGTTGAGCGCGGTCTGCCCGCCTAGCGTCCCGAGCAGCGCGTCGGGGCGCTCCTTTTCGATCACGGCCGCCACCGACTCTGGGGTGAGGGGCTCCACGTACGTGGCCGTGGCGAACTCCGGGTCGGTCATGATCGTGGCCGGGTTCGAGTTCACGAGCACGACCTGGTAACCCTCCTCGAGCAGGACCTTGCACGCTTGCACTCCGGAGTAGTCGAACTCCGCCGCCTGGCCAATCACGATCGGCCCGGAGCCGACGATCAGGATCTTTTCCAGGTCGGAGCGCCGCGGCATCAGATCCGCCTAAACGACCATCTCGAAGAAGCGGTCGAACAGGTAGAGGGAGTCGTGCGGACCCGGGCCGGCCTCGGGGTGGTACTGCACGCAGGCCGCCGGGACGTCGCGCAGGGTCAGGCCCTCGACAGTGCGGTCGTAGAGGTTGAGGTGCGAGAGCTCCGCGGTCCCGAAGTCGGTCTCCCAGCGCACCGGCTCGTCGCCGGAGATCTCCTGCTCGCCGCCGGGGCCGACGACCGCGAAGCCGTGGTTCTGCGCGGTGATCTCGATCCGCCCCGTGGCGAGGTCCTTGACCGGGTGGTTGGCGCCGCGGTGACCGAAGCGAAGCTTGAACGTCTCGAGGCCGACCGCCCGACACAGAAGCTGGTGGCCGAGGCAGATGCCGAAGACGGGTCGCTTTCCGACGAGCTCGCGCACCGTCTGGACGACGTGGTCGAGGGCGGCCGGGTCCCCGGGACCGTTGGCGAGGAAGACGGCGTCCGGCTCGTGCTGGAGCACTTCCTCGGGGGAGCTGGAGCACGGCAGCAACGTGAGCCGGCACCCGCGCTCGCCGAGCTCCCGCAGGATCGATCCCTTGATGCCCGTGTCGAGAGCGACGACGTGGGGGCCGTCACCCTCGAGGAGCACCGGCTCGCCAGGGGTCACCTCGCGCGCGAGGTCGAGCCCCGCCATCGAGGGCTCCGCCTCGACCAGCTCTCGCGCCTCGCGCTCGGACACCTCCGCGCTGAAGACCCCGCCCCGCATGGCTCCCCGGTCGCGGATGTGGCGCACCAGCTCGCGCGTGTCGACGCCGCTGATGGCTGGGATGCCTTCGGCGCGCAGCCAGTCCAACCACCCCCCGAAGCTCCCGGTTTTCGCGCCTGAGCGAGAGCCGAAATTTTGTGCTTCGCGCATGATCACGGCGCGGGCGTGCACGTGCTCGGACTCGACGGCCCAGGGGCTAACCCCGTAGTTGCCGATCAGCGGATACGTGAACGTGATGATCTGACCCATGTAAGAGGGGTCCGTCACGGCCTCCTGGTAGCCGGTCATGGCCGTGTTGAAGACGACCTCCCCCGTCGAGGCGGCGTCCGCCCCGACCGCCTCGCCGTCGAAACGCGTCCCGTCCTCCAGAAGAACATAGGCTTCGCGCGTCACGCCGCCCCCGTCCCTTCCGCAAACCGCCCGATCCGCAAGCGGCGGTCGTCCCTTCCGCCAACCGCCCGATCCGCAAGCGGATCGGGCGCATGTTCTCTACTTGACAAGCTTCTGGATCTCCTTGAACTCCGGCGTGCCGGCGGCGCGCAGCAGCTCGAACAGCGCCATCTCCACGCTCGTCACGACGGCGCCGGCGCGTTCCATCTTGTGCAGACCGAGCGCCCTGTTCTCCTCCGTGCGCGAGGCGACGGCGTCCTGGGCCACGTGCACCACGAGACCCTGCCCGAGCAGGTCGTCAGCGGTCTGGTTGACGCACACGTGGGACTCGATGCCGCAGAGCAGCACCTGATCGCGCCCGCTCGCGGAAAGGCCAGAGGCGAACTGCTCCGAGTCGGCGGCGCTGAAGCACACCTTCTCGATCGGCGACACGCCGTCGAGATGCTCGGCGACCTCCGGGACGGTCGCGCCGAGGCCTTTCGGATATTGCTCCGTGACCAGGGTCGGGACGCCGAGCACGTTCGCTCCCTGCACCAGGGTGGCGACGTTGCTCGCCACGTCGGCGAAGCCGTTGACCGCGGGACGGAAAGCTTCCTGGACGTCGACCACCACGAGCGCGGTGCGCTCGCGGTCGAGCTTCATCCTGCCTCCCGTGGAGCGGCGAGCCGAGCGTCCCCGTTCGTCTGCGCGAGCCGTATGGCGAAGGTGCGTTCGCGATAGGCGACGGCGCCGCCCGCGAGCGTGACCAGAACCCTCCCCGCGAGCTCGCGTCCCGCGAAGCACGAGTTCTCCGAGCGGCTCTCGTAGCTCGCCTCTCCGACCGTCCACTGGCCCTCGAGATCCACGAGGCAGAGGTTCGCCGGGGAGCCCTTGGCGAGGGACGGAGCAGGCAGCCCGTACATCCCGGCCCCGCCGCTCATCCGCTCCACGAGCAACGCCAGGTCGAGCACGCCCGGCTGCACGAGCTCCGTATAGAGAGCGGAGAACGCCGTCTCGAGGCCCGTCACCCCCATCGGGGCGCGCTCGAAGGGCTCCTCCTTCTCCTGACTGGCGTGCGGCGCGTGGTCGGTGGCCACGCAGTCGATGGCGCCGGAGCGGAGACCCGCCAGGAGCGCCTGGCGATCCCGCTCGGACCGAAGCGGCGGATTCATCTTGAAGAGGGGGTCCAGGGACCGCACGGCCTCGTCGGTCAGCAGCAGGTGGTGCGGCGTCACCTCCGCCGTCGCCGCGACGCCGGCGGCCTTCGCGCGCTCGACGGCCACGACGGACTCGGCGGCCGAGACGTGCAGAACGTGGCAGCGGCCGCCCTCGTAGCGCGCCACCGAGAGGTCGCGCTCGACCATCGTGCTCTCCGAGACCGACGGGATGCCCGTGATCCCAAGGAGCGCCGACATGGCACCTTCGTGCATCATGCCCTCGCCCGACAGCACGGGGTCCTCCTCGTGCAGCGCGAGCACCCCGCCGCAGAGACGCTGGTACTGGAGCGCCTGGCGCAGCACCTGCGCGCTCACGATCGGCATGCCGTCGTCCGTGAAGCCCACGGCACCTTCCTCGCGGAGCTCCGCCATTTCGGTCAGGTCCCGACCGGCCTGGCCTCTGGTGGCGGCGGCGAGAAAGCCGACGGGCACCCGGGCGTCGACCTCGGCGCGCTGGTGGAGCGAGCGCAGCACCGGAGCGTTGTCGGTGATCGGGTCGGTGTTGGGCATCGCGAGGATGCAGCAGTAGCCGCCGGCCGCAGCCGCGCGAGTGCCCGACTCGATGTCCTCCTCGTCCTCCCGGCCCGGCGTTCGCAGGTGGACGTGCGGGTCGACGAAGGCCGGGAAGACGTGCAGGCCCTCCCCTTCCAGCGTCTCGGCACCGGGCTCGGGATCCACCGTTCCTGGCTCTGCCAGCTCGGCCACGACGCCCTGGCGCACGACCACGTCGCGGACCCCATCGATGCCGGCGCGCGGGTCGAGCACGTGGACCGAGCGCACGACCAGCTCGGCCGGCCGGGCCGGCGCCACGGTCAGCCGCGGGCGGTTGGGCGATGACTCCGCGGCCGTATTCACGCCGGCTCTCCGACGGGCGTCAGATGCGGTCGGCTGTCCTCGCCTTCGCCCACGCCACCGCCGGACAGGAGCTCGTAGAGAATGGCCATCCGCACCACGAGCCCTGCCGCGACCTGATCGACGATCAGCGCCTGCGGCGAGTCGATCACCTCGGAGGCGAGCTCCACGCCGCGGTTGACAGGGCCGGGATGCATCAGCAGCTGGCGTGGCTCCAGACGGCGGCCGTCGATCTGGTAGCGGGCCGCGTACTCGCGCAGCGACGGTACGAACGTCCCCGTCATGCGCTCGTTCTGCATCCGCAGCGCGTACACGACGTCGGCTTTCGCGAGCCGGTCGAGGTCGTAGGCGACCTCGCAGCCTAGAGCTTCCACATCGCGCGGGATCAGCGTCGGTGGCCCGCAGACAGTTACCCGGGCGCCCATCATGGTGAAGGCGAGAATGTTCGAGCGCGCCACGCGACTGTGCATGACGTCGCCGACGATCCAGATCTCGAGGCCCTCGAGCGAGCCCAGCCTGCGCTTCAGCGTGTACACGTCGAGCAGCGCCTGACTCGGATGCTCGTGCATCCCGTCGCCCGCGTTCACGACCGACGCCGAGGAATGGCGGGCCACGAGCGCCGCGGCGCCGGCCCACGGAGCGCGAATCACGATCGCCGCCGGGTCGTATGCCGTCAGCGTGGCGATGGTGTCCTTGAGCGACTCACCCTTGTCCACCGAGGATCCCTCGGCCTTGATGCTGACCACGTCCGCCGACAGGCGCTTGGCCGCCAACTCGAAGGACGCGCTCGTTCGCGTGCTCGATTCGTAGAACAGGTTCACGATCGTGCGCCCGCGGAGCGTCGGCACCTTCTTGATGTCGCGTTCCACGACCTCCCCGAAGCTCTCCGCCACCTCGAGTATCCGCTCCACCTCCGTGCGCGAGAGGTCCGCGATCGAAAGCAGATGTCTCAAGCCCTCACCTCCTCCGCCACTGCGATTTCGACCTCGTCCACCCCGTCCTGCTCTTCCAGGCGCACGTTCACCCGCTCGAGCGGAGAGGTGGGGAGGTTCTTGCCAACGTAATCCGGGCGGATCGGCAGCTCGCGATGGCCGCGGTCGATCAGCACGGCGAGCTGGACGCGCGCCGGGCGCCCATAGTCGAACAGGGCCTCGATCGCCGCTCGCGCGGTGCGGCCCGTGTAGAGGACATCGTCCACGAGGACGACCGTGCGGTCCTCCAATGGAAAGTCGATCCGGGACGAGTGGACCACCGGCTGGTCGCTCGGAGCTCGCGCGCCCACGTCGTCGCGGTAGAAGCTGATGTCGATCTCCCCGAGCGGCAGCGCCTCGGCGGTCAGGTCCTCGAGCAGAGACTGGAGACGCCTGGCCAGGAATGCGCCTCGCGAGTGGATGCCGACGATCGCCACCCCTGTGGCGCCGACGTTCTTCTCGACGATCTCGTGTGCGATCCGGACGAGTGTGCGCCGGACGTCGTCACGATCGAGGATCTGCCGCAACTGGCTACGCGCCCCTTCCTGGCCTCTCCGGACCGGGTTAAAGGAACCGACGGGGCGAGTGTACCAGCGGCCGGGGCCGGATCAGCGTCGCCTGGCCACCGGTCGTACGCGCCGCCTGCGCGCTAGCTCTCAAGCCGGCTCCGCCCCGGCGGTGGCTGCCGTGCGCTCTGCCTCGAGCCGCGCGCGGGCCTCCTTCCATCTCACGAGATGGGGCTCTCCCCTCTCCTGATAGGGGATCTCGATCAGATCGAAGTCGCGTGGCACGACGGTGCGGTCGAACACGGATCTCGCCTCCTTCTCGATCGTCGACCCGAAGTAACGCGAGGAGAGATGCGTCAGCGCCAGCAGGGACACGCCCGCGTCGCGCGCCAGCGTGGCGGCGTCCGTGGCGGTCGAGTGCCCGGTCTGGCGGGCTCGCTCGGCCTCCGGGGCCGCGAAAGTGCCGTCGTGAACCAGCAGCTCCGCGCCCTCGGCGACCGCGGCGGTCGTGTCGCACGGGCGGGTGTCGCCGCTGAAGGCGAGCTTCCGCCCCGGCCGCGCCGCGCCCATCACATCCTCCGGCCGGACGACCCTGCCGTTTACCTCCACCGCCGCGCCGCGCTGGAGCTGACCGAAGAGCGGGCCCTCGGCGATGCCGAGGTCCCTGGCGCGCGCGGGGTCGAAGCGCCCTGGGCGGTCCTCCTCGACGAGCGCATAGCCGACCGCCTCGACGCGATGCGAGACCGCGAACGCCCCGACGCGGTAGCCGCGGAACTCGACCGACTGGGTGGGCCCCAGCTCGTGCAGCTCGAGGTCGTAGCTGAGCTTGCCGTAGATCCGGCGCAGGTCTGACATCAGTCCCTTGAGGCCGCGTGGTCCGTAGACGTTGATGGGCACTGTCCGCCCCCGCAGGGCGAACGTCTTGAGCATGCCCGGAAGGCCGAGGAAGTGATCGGCATGGAAGTGGGTGAGGAAGACGTGCTCTATGTCCGGCAGGCCCACGGAGCGAAGGAGCTGGCGCTGGCTTCCCTCGCCGCAGTCGATCAGCAGCCGGTCGCCCCCGCGGCGAACGAGCAGGCCCGCGGGCGCGCGCTGCACGGTTGGCATCGAGCCGGCCGTTCCAAGGAAGAGGGCAGAGAGGTCCACACCTCAGACGTTATCTGCGCGGCTGGCCGCGTAGGCGAGCCCTGTTCGGCGTGGCGGGGGCTAGGGAGAGAAGAAGCCCTGGGTGAGAACCGCGTTCTCGTCCCCGGTGAGGCACTTCCACGGGCAGGGATTCGAACCGCCGCTCGTGATCATGTCGTCGAACCCGAGGTCGAGCACGCTCACCGCGCCGAGCTGGTAGCTCATCCGCTGAAGCTCCTTCACGGCGCCGGGCACGGCCGAGTCGAGGCTCGTGGCGACGGAGCAGGCGGACCCGTTGGCGCTCGCCGGCGTGGTGGCGCAGTCACCCGATGGGATCACGAAGTTGAAGTCCTGCACGGTCGCGGTGACGCACGGCGCGTTGCCGCTTCCGGTGGCGCATGCCGCCGCCGGGCTGCCGTTGGCGTGGTCCGTGAGGCGGATCGGTAGCTGCACGAGCACCTTGCCCGAATAGTCGTCCCCGGCGGCCGGACAGGTCGGGATCGTTCCGCCGATCTTGCAGCGGATGTCGGTGACCGTCATGTGGACCCTCACGTCGAGCTGGTCGCCGGCCTGAGCCAGACAGGGGGGCGTCGCCCCATCGCTACACCCGACGTCGAGACGCACCGACCCGTTGGACGCTCCGGTGGTCCCGATGGTCAGGACGGGCGAGACGGTCGCTGGCGGCGAGCACGAGGAGTAGGGCGCGAGCGGCGCCGCGTGAGCGGAGTTCGCCGAGATGCACTGATGGAAGACGGGCACGAGGGCAAGCCTGTCCGGCGATGCGCCGCCGGGCCGGGGATGCGTTGCCTGCGCGCTCCCCTGAAAGGCGAGAAGCAGCACGACGGCAAGCGCGGCAAGCGCGCCCGCCCTGGTCGCCATCCGTGGCACCCTAGGTCCGGCCATCCAGGTCAGGTTAATCATGATCTGGTGCCCCCGCTCGCGTTTCTTTGGAAGGCGCAGAGACCTGGACGCGAGTGATCCTGCGCGCGCGGCGTCCAGATCCCCAAACTAGAATCACCTCGCCCACGCGGCCGCCTCGACCATGCAAGAGCAGACCAGATCCAGGCCGGAGATTCCCGACCCACCCCAGGAGCTCGTCTCCGTCGTTGGAGGTGGCCTAGAGATCGGCCATGGCCACGTCGCGCAGCTTCGCGAGCTTGCCGGGCTGCGCCCGGAGGATCACGTGCTCGACGTCGGCTGCGGGATCGGTCGGACCGCAATCCCCCTTACCGCCGTGCTCTCCGAAGAGGGCGCGTACGAAGGCTTCGACATCACGACGGCGGCGATCGAGTGGTGCAGCGCAGAGATCAGCTCTCGCTATTCGAACTTTCGCTTCCGGCACATCGATCTCTTCAACGAGGCCTACAACCCCTCCGGCACCATCAAGGGATCCGAGCTCACGTTCCCGTACGAGGACGAGCGGTTCGACCTCGTATTTCTGTACTCGGTCTTCACTCATCTGCTGCCCGAGGACCTGGAGCACTACCTCGCCGAGGTGAGTCGGGTGCTCAAGACGGGCGGCAGGATGCTGGCGACCTTCTTCTTCCTGAACGAGGCGACCCTGCAAGAGCTCTCTTCGGGGGTCGACGCCGACCCGGAGGCAGCGCACATAGCGAGGTCGCTCCTCGAGCACGATCACGGCGAGTGGGCCGCGGGCTCCGACCTGGCGCCTGAATGGATGGTCGCCTACAGAGAGCCCTACGTGCGCGGGCTCTACCGAAGGAATGGCCTCGAGATCGACGAGTGGGCCCATGGGGGCTGGCTCGACTGGGCGACCGGCCGCGGCCCGTTGGAAGTCCAGGACACTGTCGTCGCGCATCGCTGAACGCCGAGCCGGTCAGCGGGCCGACGACGACGCGCCGGGCTCTCGGCCGTTGGTCCGCGCTACGCTCGCGGGAGGGGGCTCGCCTGCGGCGCAAGATCGAGAGCGTGAGGCTTGCAAGCGCTGCGACGAGCGCGGCGGCCGCCAACCAGCGCGCCGTCCCGTCGGAGCCGTCCTCTGTCGCTGCGCCGTTGGACTCGTCGGCGGGCGGTGCGGATGGCACGCCGTCAGATCCCTCGCCGCCCGCGTTCTGCGGGGGGAAGCGCTTGTCCACCGTGGTCACGGCAGCCGGCTCTTCGGCATCGGGCGCGCCGATCCAGCGCACCTTCCGGCCGTCGTCGTAGGTCTGGATCGCCTTCCACGCGATCGTCCCCTCGCGCGGCGGGGTCGAGGCCAGGAAAGACAGGCGCGCGAAGCCGTCGGGGCGCAGGCGTCCCCGCCAGACGATCGAGCGGACCGACTCGTCGGGCTCGAGGGTCACCGAGCGACGCCAGCTCGGGGTGTCCTGATAGGAGAAGGGAATCACGCCTGCGGGCACCGCGAGCTCGACCGCGGTCGTGCTGCGCTCGCGCTCGTTCGGCACCAGGACCTCCCACAGCACGGCATCATCGGGTGCGGCCGTGCTCGGCCGCACCTGGATGTGGGCCGCGGCCGGGGGCGCTCCGGCCACGAGGAGAAGTCCCGAGATCCATGCGCAGATCAGCAGCGCTGGAGCTCTGATGTCCCGAGTGGATCTATCCACTGTTCGCGTCACCGTCGTAGCCTGAAGCGGAACGACCCTCGTTGCTTGTGGCCGTCCGCGGCCACCAGGGTCCAGCTGGCCTTGTAGCGACCGGGTGCTTTCGAGCCTTTGAGCTCGCCGATCAGGCGGGTGACCTTGCGTGGATCGCGGCCGCCCTTACCGAGCGAGACCTTTCCATCAGGCCCCGTAACACGCACCGTTCCGCGCCGGATCGGGGCGCTGAACGTGATGGTCACCGCCCGGAGGGATGCCTTCGCCGACCCGCCCCGCTTGGGACTGGTCTTCTCGACGTCCACGTGCGCGAGGGCGACTGCGGTCATGACGGCTGCGGCTGCCAAAAGCGCCGCGATGGTGGCAATGGAGAAGCGATGAAGGCTCATTGATTCCTGTTCCTCGTTCGACCAAAGGGGCGCCGGTCACGTGGGCCGGCGCCCCCTTTCAGCTGGCGCGTGAGCGTACCGGCTAGCCCTTCAGTGTGGTCCCGGTCGATGCCACGCGGTCCTCGCACGTGGCCGTGACGGTCACCTTCGCCCCACCCTTCTTGCTGAGGGCTGCGGCCGCCTTGCCGCTCGGCTTGATCGTGAGGGCAGCGGCTGCGTCGACCCCGATCTTGCCGGTTGCCGTGGCAAGCGTGCGGGACTTCAGCTTGAGGGCCTTCGCGACCGTCTTGCTGATCGTCATCTTGATCGTGACCGCCTTGCCCGCGGGTCCGGCCAGCTTGACCGACCCACCCGAGACCGAGTTGATCTTCAGCCGCGTGGCCTCGAGCTTCAGCTGCGCCACCTGCGCGGTCAGAGCAGTGTTCTGCGCCTCGAGCGAGCTCTTGGCCGAGGTCTGTGCCGCGAGCGAGCTCTGTGCCGAGGTCTGTGCCGCATTGGCACCCGTCAGGTCGGCCTGCAGCTGGGCGATCTGCGCGGTCAGCGGCGTGGTCAGGTCGTGCGCGAAGCCGCTGTTCAGCGACGCGGTGCTCGTCTGGGTCTGGTCCGCTGGATAGAACGTCCCGCCAACCGCGGGTGCCTCGCACAGAGCCTCCAGCTCAGTGGCCGCCTGTGCAGCAACGTCGCTCACCTGCCCGAGGTTGACCCCGGTCAGCGCCAGGACGTCCTCGATCCAAAGGGCGGGGTCATCCTCGAGGCCGGCCGCGGCCTTCTGGAAGGGCACGTAGTTGTAGAACGGGTCGGCGTCCTGCCAACCCAGAACCGCCGACTCTGCATCGAGCGCCGAGACGCCGCGGCAGGTCGCATGGGGCTGCGCGCCAGTGTCGCCTTCTGAGAGCAGGCGTGTCCTCGTTCCGGACGCTCCGGGCTCGAAGCCGGGTTGGTTCCGGTACGTGCCGGGCATCCTCGAGAAGTCCACCATGCCCTTGTCAGTCGCGCCGTTGGTCTCGCGCAGGACCATGGTGTACCCGTGGTTAGTGACTACGTGGCGGGTCTGGGCCTCGAGCTCGCCGGCTTCCAGTGGCGGCCCGTTCGGGTCCGTTGCCGGGGCGAGCCTGGCAACATCCGTGTAGACCGAGCCGTGCGCAAACACGGTCGCCGGAACGACCAGGGCCGCCACCGCCACGGACAGGACTGCGAGATTGCGAATGAGCTTCATCGAATTACTCCTTTGTTGGAAGTGGCCCGCTCTGCGCGGTCCTTGGATGGGATGAATACGGCCTGGTAGCGGCCGCGTCTTGGATTTCTGAATCGGAATGTGAACCGGCCCTTTCGCGGGCGTGTACTGGCCGTCGGCCGGTACGCGCTCGTCCGCAGCAGCAGGACGCGACCCGGCAGCTTGGGACGCACCTTTCCCCGCACGAGCACGACGCCGCCCTTCAGGTGCCGGACCTTGATCCGGACCCTGGACACCACCGTGATCTTGTGCGTCTGCGAGCCGATACCGCCGGCCACGGCCCGCAGCCGTGTCGTTTCCGACACCGGAATCGAGGCGGCAAAGCTGCCGTCGCACGCGTCGTGAGCCTGCGCACGACCGAGCGCTTGGCCTTGGCCGAGAGCTCGACCGCCACGCCGGGGCGAGCCGGTGCAACGCTGCCCTTCACCTTGACCGTGCCCCCGCCCACGAGCTTGCTGCGGGCGTGCAGCTGCACCGAGGTCACCGCCGTGGGCGTCCCGGTTGTCCCGCCAGAGCCATTGCACGAACCGACCGCGTAGTCGGCCCCATACTCGGTTCCTGCGGGCACCACGCCGCCCGGCGCACGGTCCACCCAGTGTGGCTCAGTGCTGACGCCGTCCCACGTCAGGACGAAGAGGCGGGTCAGGACGGCTCCTGGCACCGCGCCGGTCTGGGGGGGGACGTCGATCGTGATCGTGCCTCCCGGGCCGGCAACGGTCTCGCCGCTCGACGGCCCGGCGCTGACGAATGCGCCGCCCCCGGTCCACGTGCCGTAATCGAACTTGATCGCTTCCGGCGGCCGCGGAGCCTCAGCTCGGACGTACCTCGTCTGGCCCCGACCTGAAACAGGAACGCCAGGCTCGCGTACTGCGAGTCCTCGTGGGCGGGCTCCCACACGGCGTGATTGACCTTGATGACCGCCTGCAGGCGACCGGACCGCTCGGAGAGCCACGCCGCCAGCACGTTGGTGTTGGCGTGATGGCCATCCGTGGACGCGTCCGAGATCTGAGCCTCGCCACAGGGAGCCGGCACGGCGCCGGCCGCGGCAACTCCCCACATCATCACGATCAGGCACGCGAACGTGCCGTACAGGCCTCTGCGGGCCATCCTGCCTCCTTGTCTCTAGCGAACGATCAGCGAATCGGCCAGGCCCAGATGGGCGGCGGCCGAAAGCTGCGAAGGGCTAAGAGACGAGAGGAGGAGCCCGCCCCGCAAGGTTGCGGGCGAGCAGGCGAAGACGCGGCTTGACGACCAGAGAGAGGCGCATCGGCGCGACCCGCACAGGCTTCAGCCGCGGCCGCCGAGCGCTGGAGCGAGCGACGAGCTCGATCGCCTTGTAGGAGCCCCGCACCAGGAATGCGATCAGGGCGCCCAGCAGCGGCGCAAAGATTGCGACGGTCCAGCCACCGTGCCCGAACAGCCCGTGCAGGCCCGCGGAGTGCCCCCCGGAGAGGGCTCCCTCGAGCGATTCCTGCGTGACGAAGACCGCGACAAGCGCGAAGGTCGCCCCCGGCCACGCACGTGCAAGTCGAGTCGGGCTGTCGTCCAGGCCCCTCCCGGTGCGCGCAGCAAGCAGGGTGAAGACGAAATTGACCAGGGAGGCGAGGAAGACGAGCGCCGCGAGCGCGATCGCGAGCGGCAGGTACGAGTGCATCTGGCTCACGGCCGCCTCGTGGGCGTGTGCCCCCGGGCCCAGCACGTAGCGAAGCTCGTGCAGCGCGATTGCGCCCACGGCAAGCAGACCTACCCATCGCATGAACCGACGCCCAACCGCCATTTGTGACAAAAATAGCCTATTGCGGTGATCTAGGGAAACAAACTTACGACCAGGAGCTCCGTGTACCCGACCAGGGGCCGGGCTCTAGAATCGCCTCCTGAGCGCGCATAGCTCAGTGGATAGAGCGCTGGCCTCCGGAGCCAGAGGTCGCAGGTTCGAATCCTGCTGCGCGCGCCTTTTGGAAGCGGGCGGAAAAAAATTCGGTCAGTTCCCGACAGTCTTGGGACCGGCCTCCGTTACTGAGCAGTAGGAGATTGGACGTCTCAGGGACGAGCATTGCGGGGCGCGGGAACGGATTTTCCGCGCCCCGTACTTTGTAAGGGCGGTAAACCCGCCCCCGTCAGGGGCGCAGGGGCGCGGCGTCAGGGGGCCCGGGCGTCAGGGCAGCTAGGCGACCGGCGCGGGCTCGGCGCTGCGGACCGGCGCGAGCTCGACGGGAATACCGTTGAGCACGGCGTTCCCCGACAGCGGGTCCACGGCCTGCTCGTCGGCGAGCACGTTGCTGTTCGCGCCGGGCTGCGAGGCGGCCACGCTGAGGCGGATGTCGGGGTCGTCGTGGCCCCAGCCGTGCGGGATGCTCACCACGCCGGGCATGATCCCGTCCGTCACCTCCACGGGGACCTCGATCGTCCCGCGCTCTGACGTGACGGCGGCGCGCCCTCCGTCCTCCAGGCCGAGCCGCTCGGCGTCCTGCGGGTTGACGTGGACCGTGCAGCGGTCCGGTCCACGGACCAGGTGGCCGATGTTGTGCATCCAGGAGTTGTTGGAGCGAAGCTGGCGCCGCCCGACGAGCACGAACCCGCCGTTCCGCCGCTCCTCGAGGGAGGCGACCAGGCGGTCGACGTCGGCGACGATCGGCTCCGGGGCGAGCTCGATCTTGCCGCTCGGGGTGCGAAGCACCTCGGGTAGCCGCGGCTCGAGCGGGCCGAGGTCCACCCCGTGCGGCGCCTCCTCCAGCCGTTCGAGCGACAGGCCGTCGGGGTCGGCGCCGAAGCCGTCGCCGTAGGGCCCCGAGCGGAGCATCCAGTCGAGCACGCGGTCGGGGCCGCGGCGCGGCTCGAGCGCCCCCACGAGCTCCTCGGGGCTTCGGCCTGCGAGCGGCGACGTGGGGGCCTGGAGCTCGCGGTGAACGAGTGCCCCGATCACCATCGCGTCGAGTTGCTCGAGGTCCGCGTCGGGCCCCTGGCCGGCGACGATTCCCGTCAGCCGCAGCAGCGTCTGCCACTCCGGCAGCATCGAGGGGTCGAGGTCCAGGACCTGCGGCGAGTAGTTGGCGATGTTTCGAGCGGCGAGCTGGTAAAGGGCAAGGTCGTAGTGCGAGCGACACAGCGCCGACGGCGCGGGCAGGATCACGTCAGCGTGGCGGGTCGTCTCGTTCACGTAGATGTCCACGCTCACCATCAGCTCGAGACTCTCGAGCGCGCGGCGCATCCTGCCGGCGTTCGGCGTGCTCAGCGCCGGATTGCCCGCGAGGGTGAAGAGCGCCCGCACCTGGCCCTCCCCCGGCGTGTCGATCTCCTCCGCAAGGCACGCGACCGGCAGCTCGCCCAACACCTCCGGCAGTCCGCGCACGCGGCTCTGCCAGCGCCCGAGGCGCAGGCCCTTGCCGATGCCGGGCTGCCCGCTGGTGTTCGACGCGCCGGCGGCCGCTTTGGTGAACATCGCGCCGCCCGGCCGATCCAGATTGCCCGTGAGGACGTTCAGAACGTCCACGAGCCAGCTCGCGAGGGTGCCGAACTCCTGGGTGCAGGTGCCGATGCGCCCGTAGACGGCGGCCCGCTCGGCGGCGGCGAGCTCACGGGCCATGCGCCGGATCTCGCCGGGCTCGATCCCGCAGACCTCGGCCGCGGCCTCGGGCGCGAACCGGTGGGCCAGCCGGACGACCTCGTCGAATCCCTCGCAATGCTCGGCGAGCGGGCCGAGGTCGGCGAGTCCCTCCGAGACGAGCACGTTGACGAGCGCGAACAAGAGGTGGGCGTCGGTGCCCGGCCTGATGAAGTGGTGCTCGTCGGCCTGCTCCGCCGTGCGACTGCGGCGGGGGTCGATGACCACTACCCGGCCGCCGCGATCTCGGATGGCCCGCAGCCGGCCGCGCATGTCGGGCGCCGTCAGCAGGCTGCCGTTGGACGCGAGCGGGTTCGCGCCCAGCATCAGGAGGTGGTCGGTGCGGTCCACGTCCGGGATCGGGATGCTCAGCGCGGCTCCGAACATCAGGCCCGCGGAGACGTGCTTGGGCATCTGGTCGACTGTGCTGGCCGAGAAGAGGTTGCGCGAGCCCATCGCCTTCAGCAGCACCCGTCCGTAGATGAGTGCCTCGAGGTTGTGCGCGTTGGGGTTGCCGATATAGGCGGCGATCGCGTCACGGCCGCCCCGGTCGACGATCGGGCCCAGGCGGCGGTCGATCTCGGCGAAGGCGTCGTCCCAGGAGACCTCCTCGAAGCCCGACCCCGAGCGCACGAGCGGCGTCCGCACCCGGTCGGGGTCCTCGTGCAGCGCCTTGACCGCGAAGCCCTTCGGACAGATGAAGCCGTGGCTGAAGACGTCTGCCGGGTCGCCCCGGATGCCGCTCACCTCTCCGCCCTCGACGCTCACCTCCAGCCCGCACGTCGCCTCGCAGAGCGGGCACGTGCGATAGGCGGTGAAGGTGTCTTCCATAAGCGCTCTCCGAGCCACCACATCCTATTGGGCTGTGGTCCTGGCGCAAAAAGCAGCTGCATCTGGCGCGGTGCGCGAAATAAAGGCTATCCTCGGTTGGGAGGCACGGCGGGAGGAAATTGAGAGTCTGCAGAACATCCGGCGCGATGCTCTTGGCCGCATCGGCTTTGGCGGCGATGCTGGCGCTCGCCGTCTCGGCCGGCGCGGCGGTGCACGACGTCACGCTCGTGAGCCGGGCGAGCGGCCCCGGCGGCGCTGCCGCAAATGCCAACTCCAGAGACGTCGCGATCTCGAACAGCGGCCGCTTCGTCGCCTTCGTGTCCGAGGCGGAGCTGGCGCCCGGAGCCGCGACCGGCATCGCGAACGTCTACAGGCGCGACTCAGCGACGCGCGAGACCGTCCTCATCAGCCGGGCGAGCGGCCTGGACGGCGTCGGCGCGGACGCGGACTCTGCGAGCCCCGCCTTGTCGCCGGGTGGCCGCTACGTCGCCTTCGAGTCCTCCGCCGCCAACCTCAGCGCGGACGACGTGGACCCGGTGACCGACGTCTTCCTGCGCGACACGAAGACGGGCGCGACGACGCTCATCAGTCGCGGAGACGGCGACGCCGCGCCGGGCGGCGACGCCGGGTCCCACAACCCCGCCATCGCGCTCTACGGCGACCACGTGGTCTTCGAGTCGGACGCCGACAACCTCCACCCGGAAGCCGCCCCGACCGTGCGCAACATCTTCGTGCGCGACATGAAGAGCCAGACCGTGAAGCTCGTGAGCCGCGGCAGCCCCACCTTCGACGCTCCAGAGGGCCCGCCCGCCGAACGGCGACTCGCGCAACCCCTCGATCTCGTCCAACGGCGACCGAATCGCCTTCGAGTCCGACGCCTCCAATCTGAGCGCCAGGGACGCGGACGGCGTGACCGACGTGTACCTGCGAAACCTGAGGTTCAGGTCGGCGGAGCTGATCTCCTGTCCTACGAGCACCTTCCTCAACCGCTGCCAGCCTGCCGGGGACGGTGACTCGCTCAATCCCTCGATCTCCCTCGATGGGCGCTACGTGGCGTTCGAGTCGGACGCCGCCAACCTGAGCTCCGAGGACGTCGATCCGGGTAAGGACGATATCTTCCTCCGGGACTTCCAGGCCAGCACGACGATGCTCATCAGCAGGGCCGATGGGCCTCCGGGGCGGCGGGGGGGCGCCCTCGTCGAACGCGACCGTGTCCGGGGAGGGTCAGGGACAGTTCGTCGCCTTCGTGTCCGCGGCGGAGAACCTGAGCGACGAGGACGTGGCGACATTCGACGTCTTCGTCCGCGACACCCGAAACGATCTGACCACGCTCGCAAGCAAGGCCTCTGGCATCTCAGGCCCGGGCGCGGGCGGAAGCTCCCTTTCTGCGGTGCTCTCCGCGAGCGGGGGCTTCGTCGTCTTCCTCTCCGAGGCCGACAACTTGGGCTCCGATGACGACGACGCCGTATGGAACGTCTTCTCGAGAGAGCTCAGCCTCACGCCACCGCCCCCGTACGTGCCGCCGGAGCAGGCGTGCCACCACGGCGATTGCTCGGTCCCAGGGGACGCGGCGGCGCACGATGCGGGCCACGGCGCCGCGGGCGGGCATGCCGCCACCGGCCACACGAGTCATGCATCCGCGGGCGCGCACGCCCACGACAAGAAGCGCCCGACCCAGACCCTCTTCGCCCCGAGTCGCCAAGACGTCGACAAGCTGTACGTGATGATCCAGATGCACGAGGCAAGCGACGTGGAGATAACCGGCAGCGTGAGCGTGCCGGGGTCTGCACGCCTCTATCGCTTGAGGAACGTGACGAGGCGGATACCGATCCACGGCGTGCGTCGCGTCAAGCTGAAGCTGCCGGCCGCGGCGAAGCGCTCGGTGAAGCGGGCGTTGAGACGAGGCAAGGTCGTGCGGGCGCGCGTGAAGGTCATCGCCGTGGACGGTGCCGGCAATCGCGGCACTGCTCGGCGCACGATCCGCCTCAGGCCCTGAGCGCGGCGCCGGAGCTCAGCTGCGGAGCTTGATCCGCTTCGTGTAGGTGCGCCTGTTGCCGGACTGGTCGCTGCCGACGCTCTTGACCGTCGCGTAGACGGTCTTGCGCTTGATCGACCTCTTCACAGAGCGCAGAGCGCTCGCCGACAGCTTCAGGTAGACGCGGCTCGGTATGTGCGGCGCCACGCTTTTCTTGAAGCCCTTGTAGCGCGTTCCGGCCGCGCTGGCGGTGATGCGCAGCGTGCCGCGCTCGTGCAGCGTGACCAGCAGGTAGAGGCGACCGGCCTTCTGCGAGGAGGAGGCGAAGATCGTCTGGCTGGGCGCTCGGCTGTCTGCGGCCGAGTTCGCGGTCGGCGACGCGGCGGCCGCGCCCGCGCTCGCCCCGGCGATCCCCGCCAGAGCGAGCCACAGTACGGCCCTGTGCCTCAAGGAGTGAACACTCCCTGGCGCAGGTAGACAGCCTCGTCGCCGTCGCCGCAGGTCTGGGGGCAGCCGGTCGTGTAGCCGGTGCCGTTCGGCCCCGCGTCCTTGAGCGTGGCGCTCGCCATCGCCATGACGGTCCGCTTCGTCTCGTTGATGTAGTTCGGCACCAGCGCGTCGGCCGTAGTGGTAGACGGTGCAGGTGCTGCCGACCGCAGTGCCGTTGGCGACGCACGTGAACGGAGCGTAGAGCTCACGCTCCACGACCGTGCCGGCCTCAGCCGCCCCGCTCTGCCTGTCGGTTATCCGCATGGTCGTGGCAAGCACGACCCTGCCCGTGTAGTCGGTTCCTGCGCCGCCAGGACAGGCCGCATTGGTGGCCTTGCAGATGACGTCCGTGGCGCTCGCGACGATCCTGACGTTCGCCTCGTCCGCCGGCGTGCTGGGGTTGCCGACCAGCACGTCATAGCGAGCGGACGCCGACTGCCTGCCCGTGGAAGCGGTCGTGAGCACCTGTGACGACTCGACCGGAGGCGAGCACGACGGACTGTTGAGCGGCGAGATGTGGTTGCTGTTCGGCGAGGTGCACCTGTTGTACTCGGGCACCAGCGGCACCCGGAGCGGCGTCCCGCCGCCCGGGCGCGGGTACTGCGGCGCCGGGATGGCGAACCACGGCAGCATGATCCCCATCACGTCCGTCTGGGCGAAGCCCGTGTTGTTCTGGTATTCGCTGTGCAGGCGGATCTTCTGCCCGGCGGTCACCGGGTAGCCGCTGAACGGATAGGCCGCAGCGGGAGGATAGACCTCCGGTTGGGCTCCCGGCGGGATGTCGGAGAAGATGCCGCAAAGGCTCATGGTGTCGAGGTGCCCGTTCCAGCAAGCCGGTCGGGCCGCCTGCGAAGGCCGTCCCGTAGTTGGCCTCGGACCGGCAGAGCGTCGCTCCGGCGAGATCGGTGGGCTCAGGGTTGTTTGTAGGGCTCGGGCCAAAGTAGTCGCCCGATGGACCGCCGAGCAGCTCCGCGGACACGGCTATGCCTCCGCCCTTGGCCTCGTCGTGATCGGCGACGCTGCTGCCCGACCCCGTGACGTCGACGTCGTGGGAGTGGCCCGCTATCGCAATCAGGCGGGCATTCCACGGGATCGTCCATTCGGACTGGTATGGGCCGCCCACCGGCAGGTTGTCGGGGTCGTGCCAGTCGGAATATGGATAGTTGGGACCAGCCGGTGGGCCAGGGATCGTGTAGTCGGAGTCCCCGTTGCCGCCGATGCCGCTTCCGCAGCCATCCACGTCCAGCCACGCGGGCGTCGCGGGCAGCGTCTCCGCCTTGGGCCGGTAGCGCACCTTCAGCTCGATGTTCACCGTCTGCGGAGCGGCGTTGAAGTTGACGAGGTGGTAGATCAGCGCCCAGTTGGCAGTGTCGTTCTCGTAGCCGTATGTCTGCGGCATGTGGAGATGCGTCCGCTCGTTTCCGGCGGCGAAGAAGCGCTGCCCGAAGCTTCCCTGACCCGTGCCGCAGACCAGGTCGGGCTGGCTGGGGTTGATGAGCACGAAGTGGTGCTGCATGACGCCGTCCTCGGGGGGGCCGGCGGGCGGCTGGGTTCCAAGGTTGACCGACCTCCCGCTGTTGTCGACGAGGTCCGAGACGATGTCGGTGATCCGGCAGTTCGTGCACGCCGCCGGCACGGATGTGTCGATCGCGTTCTTGATCTCGCCGTACGGGGAGCCCGCCGGAATCACGAAGGGCCCGAAGGTCAGCCTGACCCACTGGCCGGCCCGGCTCGGCGCGTCGTTCCGGGCGTCAGCCGGCGTTGCTATGGGCGTCGGCCCCGTGTCGGCCGCCGCCACTCCCGTGAACCCAGCAGTCATCGCGAGTGCCGTCCCAATGACGAGCATCAAAAAGTTAATGCGCCTCATCTCCACCTCATCCCTCCCGCTCGCCAAGAATCATCCGGTCGTCCCATAGTAGCCGTGTTCCGCCCGTGAATGGCGAGACAGCTAGGCTTCGAAATGGTGCGAATCCGCTCTCGAAGAGCCGTTCACAGGCGCGTCACGCCACTCGTAGTCCTCGCAGCACTCGTCGGGGCTGCAGCGCCCGACATGGCCGCCTCGAAAACCGATCCGAGCGAGAATCTCGTCTCCGAGCTGCGGGCGATCAGGCCACCCGTCGAGGGCCTGCGGATCGTCGTCGTCGACCAGGACCGCTTCCTGCGCCTGACCAACGGAAGCGGCAGCACCGTGCTCGTGAAGGGCTACGACGACGAGCCCTACCTGCGCTTCAAGCCGGATCGCTCCGTCGAGGTCAACACGCGCTCGCCCTCCAAGTACGTGAACGAGGATCGCTACGGACAGACTCCCGTGCCCGCGCAGGCGCAGTCCGACGCGACCCCGAAGTGGCAGCTCGTGTCGCGCGACGGCGCCTACACCTGGTTCGACCATCGCATCCACTCCATGAACAAGGGAACGCCTCCGGAGGTCGCGGACCCGAGCAAGCCGGCCAAGGTCTTCGACTGGCGCGTGGCGATGGAGGTGGACGACCGCCCCGTCCAGGCGGTGGGCAGGCTCGACTGGCGCCCGCAGGAGGCGTCGTCCGCCGACGACGGCATCTCCGTGCCGCTGATCGCGGCACTGGCGGCCGGGACGGCGGCCTTGGTCGCCGGCGCCCTGGTGTTGCTCCGAAGGCGCCGCGGCGGCACGCCCGAGCCGGGCCGCGAGAAGGCGGCCGAAGAGGCGTGGTGAACCCGGCCGCCTCGCCGGGCTCCCGCCCTACTTCCTGATCAGCGCCAGGCCCGCTCCGAGCCGATGGATCGGCCGGCCGACCGAGGCGGCGAAGTCGTCGAAGGCCTCGTTCCAGTTCACGTCGTCGGAGGCCAGCACGCCCCCGGCCCGCAGCCGCTTCCAGCTCGCCCTGTACTCGAACGTCATGCACTCGACGGAGTGCTCGCTGTCGTGGAAGAAGAGGTCGATCGAGCCGAGGCGCTCGAGCAGGGGCTCGAGCTCGTCCTGACTTCGCCCGATCACCAGCTCCCAGCGGTCGCGCACATGCTCGGGGACGACCCAACCCGGCTCCTTGGAGGCCGGCACGACAGCGCCGCCCTTGCCGTCCCAGAAGTCGCGGTCGCCCTCGGGCGTGTCTGTGTACTCCGGCCAGTCGATCGACACGAGCCGACCCCTGCCCGAGTCGTGAAGCGCCTGGAGCAGGACCGCGGTTGAGGTTCCGTTGCAGACTCCCGTCTCGACCGCCCGCTCGGGCCGAAGCTTCCTCACGAGCGCGTAAAGACGCGCGTCCGGGCCCCGCGGCAGCGCGCCGAGGACCGGCCGATGCCCGCGCTCCGTCGGTGCGGAGACGTTCTCCGCGAACCATCGCGCCGCGTCTCCCATCCGCTCGAAGAGCCCGCTTTCCCGCAGGTCGTCGCGGTACGCGTCGAGCTCGGCGAGGTCGTCGAACACCGTGCCGAGGAGCGGCTCGTCTATCTCGGCTCGGGTGCCTCTGAGCACGCGCATTCCCCAAGTATCGCTGCCTGTCAGCGCGGGCGCCCGCTCGTCAGGGCGCCCTAATAAGGGTGCCCTAATCCTGGTATAGTGCCCGCGCTCAACCGACCGGGAAAGGAAGAATGGACGCCTTCATCGTCACCTTGCGCGAGGGCTTCGAGGCGAGCCTCATCGTTGGGCTCATCCTCGCCTACCTCGCCAAGACGGGCCAGCTCGCCCAGTATGGGCGCCACGTCTGGATCGGCGTCCTAGCGGCGATCGGCGTGAGCGTCGTCGTCGGCGCCGCCCTCTTCGCGGCAGTCGGTGAGCTCGAGGGCAGCGCAGAGGCGCTCTTCGAGGGCTTCGCCATGGTGCTGGCCGCAAGCGTCCTCACGTGGATGGTGTTCTGGATGCGCCGCCAGGCGAAGTCGATCGGCGGCCACCTGCGCGCCCAGGTGAGCGACGCGATCCGCGAGGGCAGCGGGCTGGCGCTCGCCGGCGTCGCATTCGTGGGAGTCGCCCGCGAAGGCATCGAGACGGCGCTCTTCCTCTTCGCGGCCACGACCGAGTCGGACGCGACCATGACGGTGCTCGGGGGGCTGCTCGGGCTCGCAGTGGCCATCGTGCTCGGCATCGCGCTCTACAAGGGGGCGATCGCCATCAACCTGCGCGCGTTCTTCGCCGTCACGGGCATGCTGGTGATTCTCCTCGCCGCCTACCTGCTCTACACCGGCCTGCACGAGCTCGGCGAGGGCGGAGCCGGCGAGACCATCGAGGCGATGGCGCCGATCGTGGCCCTCGTCTACGGCGTGGGGTTCGCCTGGCTCTTCCTGCGCGGACTGCGCTCGCCGCCCTCCGGGCAGCCCCCCGAGGCCTCCGAGAAGCCCGCCGAAGCCTAGGGCTCCGGCTTTCAGCGCCGGGTGGTGACGGGCTTTCCGGCGCCCAAAGGCGTGCGGTCGAGTCCCTGGCAGAGCTCCCCAAGCGACTCGAAGACGTCGGATGCGCCCGCCTGCCTCAGCTCGTCCGCCGAGTAGCCGCCCGTGAGCACGGCGATGGTCTCGACGCCCGCGCGACGCGCGGCCTCCACGTCCCAGGTGGAGTCGCCGATCATCACCGCCGGGGCGCCGCCGCCCTTGGCGACTCCCGCCTTGACGAGGTCCGGCTCCGGCTTCGTCGCCTCGACGTCCGCGGACGTGGTCCAGCCGTCGACGAGCTCGCGGGCGTCGAGCATGTCGAGGTAGCGCTCGACCTCCTCCGCCCTGGCGGAGCTCGCCAGCACCGTGGCGTGACCGCGCCGCTTCAACTCGCAGATGAGCTCACGCGCGCCCTCGAGCAGCTCCACCTCCTCGATCAGCTCCGCGTACAGATCCTTCTCCGCGGCGCGGACCGACTCGCCCCGCTCGCGCTCGACGCGCTCGCCGGCGAGCGCGCCAACCAGCTGGTCGCCCCCCATGCCGATGTGACGGTGGATCCGCCACACCGGCAGCACGACGCCGTGGCGCCGAAAGGCGCGATACCAAGCGAGCGCGTGCTGGTAGTTCGTGTCGACAAGAGTGCCGTCGACGTCCAGGAGCGCGGTCGGATTGGACATCCTCCTCAGCGGGTACCTACGCTGGCGCGCTCCCAAACGTTCGGAGGACCGCCATGCGCGCGATGTTCTTCTCCTACATGCTGCTCGTCGTCGGCGGCATCACCTACTTCACGATCATCGGCCTCACGCACCATTGAGATTGCGCCGGTTCCTGCGCGAGCAGTCGCTGTCGCTCTTCTTCGGCGTGCTCCTGATCGCGGCGCTGGTGGCACAGGCGATCGTCGGCCACGACGTGTTCAACGAGGAGCAGAAGGCCCACGGTGGCGAGACGATCTCGCTCGGGCGCTATCTGACCTCGTCGGCCTTCGGGAGCGCAGTGATGGAGAACTGGCAGTCGGAGTACCTCCAGTTCACGCTCTTCGTGCTCGCAACTGTCTATTTCGTGCAGAAGGGCTCGCCGGAATCCAAGGAGGTCGGCAAGGAGGGTCACGAAACCGACCGTGAGCAGAGCCTCGGCAGTCACTCGTCGCCGAAGTCGCCCCTCTGGGCACGGACTGGCGGGATCCGCACGGCGCTCTATTCGAACTCGCTGCTGATCGTGATGGGGCTGATCTTCATCGGATCCTGGTTCGCCCACTCGGTCACGTCGTGGAACGACTTCAACGCCGACCAGATCGACCACGAGGAGGCGACGCTGTCCTGGCTGCAGTTCATCGGGAGCTCCACGTTCTGGGAGCAGACGCTGCAGAACTGGCAGTCGGAGTTCCTGGCCGTCGGTTCGTTCGTGGTCTTCACCATCTACCTGCGCCAGCGCGGGTCGCCCGAGTCCAAGCCGGTCGGGGCTCCGCACGACGCCACGGGCGTCGAGGGCTGACGAAGACCGCGTGGCTCGCCGGACCGGATCGCTCAAGCCGGTGCGGATCGGATGCTCGGGCTGGAACTACCGCGCCTGGCGCGAGGCCTTCTACCCGAAAGGGCTTCCAGCTCGAGCCTGGCTCGAGCACTACGCGCGCTACTTCGACACCGTAGAGGTCAACAACACCTTCTACCGGCTGCCCTCCAGGGACGCGGTCGCCGCGTGGGCCGAGCAGACGCGGCACGGGTTTGTTTTCGCCGTCAAGGCGAGCCGCTACCTGACTCACATGAAGCGCCTCACCGACATGGAGCGCGGCGTGGAGCGCTTCTGGGAGCGCATCGAGCCGCTGATCGACGCGCGCAAGCTCGGACCCGTCCTGTGGCAGCTTCCCGAGCGCTTCCCGCGCGACGACGAACGCCTCGCCTCCGCGCTCACGAGCCTGCCTCCGGGGCGGCACTGCTTCGAGTTTCGCCATCCGAGCTGGTTCGCCGACGAGGTCTACGCGCTGCTTCGCCGGCACCGGGCGGCGCTCGTGATCGGCGACCACCCCGAGCGGCCGTTCCAATCGCACGTGATGACGGCTCACTGGACCTTCATTCGCTTTCACTACGGAAGCCGAGGCCGCGGCGGCAACTACTCCCCCCGCGAGCTCGAGCAGTGGGCGGCGCGGATTGCGCAGTGGCGCTCCTCTGTTGAGGTGTTCGCGTACTTCAACAACGACTGGAACGCGTACGCCGTGCGGAACGCGACCGCTCTCGAGAAATTACTGGAGGAACGCTAGTGGCCCTTCCCGAAACGTTTCACCGGAAACCGCGGCCTCCGGAACCGACATGCGGCGTCCTCGGTCGCCCACGTACTCACCGAGTACGCGGGCTCCCTGCGTCCTTGCCTGCCGGCCCCGGAGTCTCGCCGTTTCCAGGCGAACGTTCCGAGAAGGACCACTAGAGCCGGGGCAGGGCCTGCTCGTGCTCCAGCAGGGGCGCGAAGAGGTCGCCGTGGCGCTCCACGCGAGCGAGCACGGCTTCCGCGTCGAAGCTCAGCCGCTCGGAGTCACCGGCAGCGAGCGCCTCCTCCAATTCCTCCCAGCGCAAGGGAGTCGAGACGAAGGGCCGCTCCCTCGCGCGCAGCGAGTAGACGCACACGGTCGTCTTGAAGTCGTTGTTCTGGCTCCAGTCGATGAAGACCTTGCCCTTGCGCACCTCCTTCTTCATCGTGGAGGTGATCCGGTCGGGATGGTGCTTCTCGAGCAGGCGCGCGAGGGCGCGGGCGAAGGGCTTCGTATCCTCGTAGGTGACGGGGGTGTTGAGTGGGATGTAGAAGTGCAGCCCCTTGGAGCCCGAGGTCTTGACGACGCACTCCAGCCCGAGATCTCCGACAAGGCCGCGCAGCCAGAGGGCGACCTCTGCGCAGTCCAGGAGCGCCGCCGGCTCGCCGGGGTCGAGGTCGAACACGACCATGGTCGGCCGTTGCACGTCCTCCTCGCGGGCGAGAGAGGTGTGGAGCTCCAGGTCGGCGAGGTTCGCGGCCCACACGAGGGTCGCCAGGTCATCGACGACGCAGAAGTTGATCAGCTTCCCGTTGGTCTGAACGGGCGCGGTCTTCACCCACTCCGGACGGTGGGACGGGCACTGCTTCTCGTAGAAGTACTTCCCCTCCACCCCGTCCGGGTAGCGCTTCATCGTGAGGGGCCGGCCACGCAGATGCGGCAGCAAAACGGGCGCCACCCGAGTGTAGTAGTCGATCACCTGGCCCTTGGTGAACCTGACAGCCGGGTAGAGGACCTTGTCGAGGTTCGAGAGCTTGAGCCTGCGCCCGTCGACCTCGACCTCGACGCTCTGCTTCGGGCTCACGCTGCGAGGGCGATGCGGCGGCCCGCGAGGCTCAGGCCTTTGCCTTCTGCTTCCTCTTCTGCGATGCCTTGGCGGCCGCCGGTTTCTTGGCGCTCGTGCTCTTGGCCGAGCCGCTCTTCGCGCTCGTCTTGGCGGAGCTGGCCTTCGCCTTGCCCGCACCGGACCCGCGCGTCGCCCGCGGGGTCTTGCGCGCCGTGCCGGTGGGCCCGGCTCCGTCGCCGTTCGCCTGAGCCGCGGCGGCTGTGGGCTTGCGCCGTTGCTTCGCGTCCGCGAGGCTCGCCTCGAGCGCGGCCATCAGGTCTGGCACTTCGGCTGGCTCCTCGGGGGCGGGCTGAATCGCGATCTCCTGGCCTTCCGCCTTGCGCTCGATCAAGTCGAGCACGCGCTCGCGATACTCGTCGCGGTACTTGTCCGGCTCGAAGCTCGCCGACAGCGAGTCGATCAGCTGCCGCGCCATCTCGACCTCGCGCTCCGTCGTCTGCACGTCCTCGTCGGGAAGCTCCTCGAGGGTGTCCGCCGGGACCAGCTCGTCGGCGAACAGCATCGTCTCCATCGTCAGCACGCCGTTGGCGGGGCGAATCGCGGTCAGGTACTCCTTCGAGCGGATGACCACGCGAGCGATCGCCACCTTGTTGGACTCGGTGAGCGCGGTCAGGAGCAGCTTGTACGCCTTGGAGGCGCCCGTGTCGGGTGCGAGGTAGTACGGGTGCTCGTAGTAGAGAGGGTCGATCTCGTCGAGATCGACGAAGTCCTCGATGTTGATGGTGCGGGTCTTCTTGGGGTCGAGCGCCTCCAGCTCCTCTGGAGTCACGACCACGTAGCGGTCGGGGCTGATCTCGTAGCCCTTGACGATGTTCTCGAACGGAATTTCCTCCCCGTCGCGTGAGCAGACCCGCTTCTGCTGGATGCGAGCGCCGTCCGCGTCGTGTAGCTGATTGAAGCGGACCGTCTTCTTCGAGACGGCGCTGTACAGCTTCACGGGCACGTTCACGAGCCCGAAGCTGATCGCTCCTCTCCAGATGGATCTGGGCATCCCGAATGTCCCTGCCTTTCTTCTTCTTACCCGCTACCTACCGGATATTTCATCACGCCGCCAGAAATACGACGCCGGCAGGGCATTTCCGGTCTCTGCCAGCCACGCGAGAGGGAAGTTTCAGTTCTCCCCCTGGCCCGGCTCGGGCAGCTCCATCACGACCTCATGCGGGTCCTTGTCGTCCCGCAGGCCCTTGAACGAAGGCGCCCGCAGCGTTCGTGTGCGAGTCCATTCCCGAAACTCGACCTCGGCCACGAGCTCGGGACGAACGAAAACGGTCTGCTTTGGCGGCTGCCTGCCGTCGAACGGGCTCTCGTCGGTGCGCAGGGGCTCCAGGAGCTTGCCGATCCTGACCAGGTCGTCCTCCTTGAAGCCCGTGCCGACGTTGCCGGCATAGAGCAGTCGCTGCGGCTCTCCCCTTCGCTTGGCCTCAGCCGGGTCGACGTCGTAGTAGCCGACGGCGAGGGAGCCGAGCCGGCCGCTTCTTCCTCCCTGGCCGGGCAGCCAGCCGCCGATCACGAGCTCCTGGCGGAGGCTGTTCTTGATCTTGAGCCAGGCGCTGCTCCGCTTCCCCGGCTCGTACACGCTGTCGAGGCGCTTCGCGACTATGCCTTCGAGCTGCTGCTCACGGCTGGCCTCCAGGAGTGCCTTGCCCTCTCCGGCGTGATGCGCCGGTACGCGCCAGTGTGAGCCGGCGAGCTCCAGCTCCTCGAGCAGCCGCCGGCGCTCCGTGTAGGCGAGCGCCATCGTGGAGCGACCGTCGAGATATAGGAGGTCGAAGATCATGTACACGACCGGCAGCGTCTTCGCGAGGCGGCGCACTGTCGAGTCCGAGACGACGTGCATCCGCCGCTGCAGACGCTCGAAGCTCGGCCTTCCCTTTTCGTCCAGGGTCACGATCTCGCCGTCCAGCACAAGCTCGCGCGCGCCCAGAGCGCGACCCAGGTCGCGCAGCTCCGGGTACTGCGACGTGATCTCGCGAAGGTTGCGATTCGTCGTCCGCACCCGCCCCCCCTGCGCATAGAGGATCGCTCGCACGCCGTCCCACTTGATCTCGAACCCCCACCGCTCCTCGTCCGCCGGTAGGTCGGCGAGCCGGGCCATCATCGGCTTGACGACCTCCGGCATGGGCTCGCGCCCGGCGTCGGGCGGGTCCATGCGGTGGATCATCCAGTCCTTGCCCTTGGTTTGGAAGAGCACGTATTTGCCCTTCAGGCGCTCGCCGTGGAAGGTCACCATGACCTCGTCGCGGCGGAACTTGTAGGTCTCGTAGGTCCCCTTGTCCCAGATCTTGACCACGCCGGCCCCGTAATTGCCCTCGGGGATCTCGCCCTCGAAGTCGATGTAGTCGAGCGGGTGGTCCTCGACGTGGACGGCGAGGTGGTTGCGCTTGGGGTCGGTCGGTATCCCGCGCGGTATCGCCCAGGAGACGAGCACGCCGTCGCGCTCGAGGCGGAGGTCCCAATGAAGGCTGCGCGCGTGGTGCTCCTGCACCACGAACCGCCGCTGCTCGCCGGCCTCCTCCACTTCGCCCGCCGGTTCCACGGTCTTGCCGAAGTCGCGCTTTGACCGGTACTCGCTGAGCTTGTCCTTGGCCATGGCCGTGAAAGAGGGTATTCCCCGCCCGAGCTCCACAGACCCCAGCGCGTTCCGTCCTGGCTCCCGCCTAGCGTTGACCGTCGTACCCTGGATGGGCTACCTGGTCCACATCCCGCGCCCGAGGGTAGAGCGCGACGGCGGCCGCTCCCTGGCCCGCTGCCCGGCCTGCGAGTCGGCGCTCGTGCAGCCGCAGGGATGGAAGGAGCTTCCGAACGGGGACCTGATGCTCCAGCTCCGCTGCCCCGACTGCATGATCGTCATCGCCGGCAGCTTCGCCGCCGACCAGGTGGCGAGGTTCGACGCGGAGCTCGTGCGAGGCCGTGCCCAGGTCGAACGGGCCTATCGCGCCATCGTGCGCGAGAACATGAGCGAGCTGTCCGTGTGCTTCTCGCGCGCGCTCGAGCTGGACCTGATCGGGCCCGACGACTTTCGATCGTCGCAGAGCGGTCGCGGGTTACAATCGTCCCGCGACCCGATTTCTCGCCGACGATGACCAGCGAAGAGCCATCTCATGCCCACAGTGCCCAGGCCCCGGCTGCCCCGAAGGGCGAGGTCCCGCCGCGCCGGCGCCGTCGCGCCCGGGCCGCCTGAGCGAACCCAGCCGCAAGTAGAGGTCGTCTCCGACGCGGGTCTGCGGTGGCTGCAGGTCGAGCAGCCCTCGTCGCTGGAGCGTGCCTGGCTAGCCGAGCACTTCGACTTCCACGCGCTCGACCTCGAGGACGTGATGTCGCGCAACCAGCGGCCGAAGATCGATGAGTACCCCGACTACCTCTTCATCGTCCTGCACTTCCCGATCTTCGACAAGCAGGTCGGCAGGCTGAACGCCGCCGAGCTCGACCTGTTCGTGGGGCCCGACTTCGTGATAACGCTGCCGAACCAGCCGCTGCCGCCGCTCTCCTATCTGTTCGAACGCTGTCGCACGAGCGAGGAGGTCCGAGAGCAGTACTTCTCCAAGGGGTCCGGCTATCTGCTGTACCACATCGTGGATCAGTCGTTTGACTACTGCTTCCCGATGCTGCGCAAGATCGGGAACAAGCTCGAGCAGCTCGAGGAGGACATCTTCAGCGGCCGCGGCGAGGAGATCGTTCGCGACATCTCCAACGTGAAACAGGAGATCATCAACTTCCGCAAGATCATCAGGCCACAGCGCACGGTTCTGCGCGATCTCGAGCGCACCAAGCAGCGCTACTGGGCCGACGAGCTGGAGATCTACTTCGACGACATCGTCGACGCGTCGGAGCGGATCTGGGACATGCTCGAGAACTACAAGGAGGTCGTCGAGGCGCTCGAGGACACGAACGAGTCCGTGATCTCGCACCGCGTCAACGACATCCTGCGGGTGCTGACATCGATCAGCGTGATCGTGCTGCCGCTGACGTTCGTCGCGAGCGTGTGGGGCATGAACGTGGGCGTCCCCGGCGAGGGTAGCTCCGCCGCCTTTTGGGCGATCACCGGGACGATGGTCGCCCTGCTCGTGGGCATGGTCGCCTACTTCCGCCACCGCAGGTGGCTTTAACGTCGGCTGCGCCACCGCCGGTCGCTACGCCGCCGCCCATCAGTATCTAGCCGGCTTCGCCGGACACCTAAAGTCATGAACGTCGGCTGCGCCACCTCCGGTGGCTACGCCGCCGCCCATCACATCCTTTCGGCGCGCCTCCGCGCTGCTCGCAGCCAGTCCTTGCGGATAACGTCGCTGCCGAGCCGCACGACTCTCCAGTAGCGGCCGAAGGAGCGCTTTGCCTGCTCGTCGGTGAGGTGGATGCGGGTCTCCGTCACGATCCTCGAGCCGGACCGCTCGGGCGTAGCCTCGAAGTGCATCGTCACCTTGGCGTAGCCAGGCTCCGTGAAGCCCGCGAATTCATCGGCGCCTCGGACTCGGGCCGGATCCCCGGCGAGCTGCCACGGCCTGCCGACGTACCCTCCGGCGAGAAGGCCTGGCGGCATCGGTAGGTTGAGGAAGCCGGGCGTGCTCGTCAAGAGCTCGAAGAGCGGCGCGCTGCGAGAGGGAGGACGAATTCGACGCGTCAGCAGCGACGGCAGCCCCCTTGCGAGCAGCAGTGCCGCCGTCAGCGGCACGTCCCCGAGCGTGACCTCGCGCACAGCGGCGAGCGCCCGTTCCGCCGGCGCACGCACCAACGTCTCCGCCCGCGTGGAGTACTCCCACCGCGGCAACAGGGCGAGAAGCGGGTTGTCCGTCGCACCGCCGCCCGCTATCTCGAAGCCGCCCGCTGTCAGCCGCCCGCCACTGCGGGCAAGATGGTTATCTCGTCGCCGTCGCCCACAGCGGTGTCGAGGCCATCGCCGAATCGGATGTCCTCGCCGCCGGCGTACACGTTGACGAACCGGCGCAGCTCTCCGTTCTCGGTGATGCGGTCCCGCAGGCCGTCGTAGCGATCGAAGAGCGCCTCGAGCGCCTCCCCGACTGAGCTCGCATCGACCTCCGTCTCACCCTCGCCCCCCGTCAGCGGGCGAAGCTGAGCCGGGATCCTGACGACCACGGCCACTAGCGGCCCGCCAACGTTCCGAGAAGGGCCACTAGACCAGCTCCTCCGCCTCCACGGGCACCGTCTCGGCGAAGCTGTCGAGCGCAGGCTCGACCTCGTAGGTACTGACGATGCCGCGCACGGCGTCGAGCGTCTTGAGCCCGTCCCCGGTGATGTAGAGGACCACGCGCTCGTCGGGGCCGATGTCTCCCCGCTCCGCGAGCTTGCGCAGTACGGCGGTCGTCACCCCGCCGGCGGTCTCGGTGAAGATCCCCGTCGTCTCGGCGAGCAGCCTGATTCCCTCGACGATTTCTTCGTCGGTGACGGAGTCGATCGCTCCGCCCGTCCCCCGGGCGATGTCGAGCGCGAAGATGCCGTCGGCGGGATTGCCTATCGCGAGCGACTTCGCGATCGTGTCCGGCCGCACCGGTCTCACGACGTCATGCCCGTCGGCGAACGCCCGAGCCACCGGGCTGCAGCCTTCGGCCTGCGCGCCGTTGAAGACGGGTAGCTCGCCGGTGACGAGGCCGAGTTCGATCCATTCGCGAAAGCCACGCGCGATCTTCGTGAAGAGCGACCCCGACGCCACCGGACAGACCACGCGGTCGGGGAGCTCGAAGCCGAGCTGCTCGGCGACCTCATAGGCGAGGGTTTTCGAGCCCTCGGCGTAGTAGGGGCGAAGGTTGACGTTCACGAAGGCCCACGGGTGCACCGCCGACAGCTCCGTGCAGAGGCGGTTGACGTCGTCGTAGTTGCCTCGGACCGCGACCAGCTTGGTGCCGTATACGCCGGTCGCCAGGATCTTCTGCTCTTCGAGGTCCGCCGGCACGAACACGTAGGAGTCCAAGCCGGCTGCCGCAGCGTGCGCCGCGACGGCATTGGCGAGGTTGCCCGTGGACGCACAGGCGATCACGTCGAAGCCGAGCTCCTTGGCCTTTGCGAGGGCGACGCTCACGACGCGATCCTTGAACGAGTGCGTCGGGTTCGCGGCGTCGTTCTTGACGTAGACCTCCCCCAATCCCAGCCGCTCGGCGAGCCGTCGCGCGCGGATGAGCGGCGTCAGGCCGACGTCGAGGGCGGTTTGCGGCCGCCGCTCGAACGGCAGCAGGTCGGAGTAGCGCCAGATCGAGGCCGGGCCGGCCTGGATCTTGCGCTTCAGCTCCTGCGGATCGCCGAGATTCGAATTGTCGTAGCTGACCTCGAGCGGGCCGAAGCAGTGCTCGCATACATAAAGCGCTTCGAGCTCGTAGGTCCGGCCACACTCTTTGCATCTGAGCTCTTGTGCCGACATTTGTCCCTTTCTAAAAAAGAAAACCTCTGCCCGGAAAATGCAGAGGTCTCGTCGAAAGGAGTCGACCTTCTACATCTCCCAGGCTTGAACGTGGAGCCTGCTGGAATTGGCACCGTTTCCAAATGCTTTGCACCGGAATGGTTGCCGGGGTTTCATAGGGCCAGTCCCTCTACCCCTCTGGATGCAAAAGTATGTTGGCGAGCATTATAAGCAGGACGGCGGTCGTGCTGCAATCCGCCCCGGCTCCTCCTCGCCGAAGAGAGGCGAAATTTCCCGGGGGGCCCCTGGATAGGATGGGGGCCGATTTGGCCAGCCATCGCCTCTGGGCCCCCTGGCGTCTGGAATACATCGAGAGCGACAAGACAGGCGAGTGCATCTTCTGCGCCAAGCCGGCACTCGAAGATGACGAGCGGAGCCTGATCCCCTACCGGGGCCGGCGCTGCTTCGTGATGCTGAACGCTTTTCCCTATACGAATGGCCACGTGATGATCGCACCCTATGAGCACTGCGCCGAGCTCCAAGACCTGGAGGCCGAGACGGCATCGGAGCTGATGGAGCTCACGCAGCTCTCGCTGCGTGCGCTTGCCGGCGCGTACGGGCCCGAGGGCTACAACGTGGGCGCCAACCTCGGCGCCGTCGCCGGCGCCGGCGTCGAACACCACGTACACATGCACGTGGTCCCGCGCTGGAAGGGAGACACCAACTTCATGCCTGTCGTCGGCGATACCCGGGTGCTGCCGCAGAGCCTCGAGGACAGCTTCGCCACGGTCCGAGACGCCTTCGCGAGGCTGGAGGCGTAGATGACAGCCGTCGACCCCGGCATCTTCAAGGCCTACGACGTGCGCGGCCTCTACCCGTCCCAGATCGACGAGGACGTCGGCTACGAGGTGGCGCGCGCGTTCGCGCGCGTGCTGGCAGCGCTCGGAGGACATTCGGCCCCGGCCGGCCTGCGCGTGGCCGTCGGCCACGATATGCGCCTGCACTCGCCGGCGCTCGCGCAGACCCTCGTGCGCGGTCTCGCCGACGAGGGCTGCGACGTGCTCGACATCGGAATGGTCGGGACGGAGATGGTCTACTACACGGTCGGCTCGAGGTCGCTCGACGGCGGCGTGTCTGTGACCGCCTCTCACAACCCCAAGGAGTGGGCCGGCTTCAAGCTCGTCAGGGAAGGCGCCATCGCGCTCTCCGGCGACAAGGGAATTCAGGACGTCCGCCGCCTCGTCGAGAGCGAGGATTTCTCCTCTCCGGCGGCGGCGGGGTCGGTGTCGAGGGAGGACGTCTACGAGCCGTTCCGCGCCCACGTGCTCAAATTCATCGACCCGGGCGTGATCCGCCCGATGCAGATCGTCGTGGACGGCGGCAACGGTATGGCCGGGCCCATGATCGGTCCGATTCTCGACTCCTTCCCGCTCGAGATCGAGCGCCTCTACTTCGAGCCCAACGGCGAGTTTCCCGGGCACG
The DNA here is from genome assembly GCA_963774075.1 of uncultured Solirubrobacterales bacterium. Lineage (GTDB taxonomy): Bacteria > Actinomycetota > Thermoleophilia > Solirubrobacterales > JBBDJG01 > JBBQNR01. The sequence goes on from CAVZDP010000002.1 coordinate 244,242, forward strand.
AGCCGAACCCGCTCCTCGAGGAGAACCGCAAGCTCGTCATCGACACCGTGCTCGAGCGCGATGCCGAGCTCGGCATCGCCTGGGATGGCGACGCCGACCGTTGCTTTTTTATCGACGACCGCGGGGAGTTCGTGCCGGGAGACTTCCTGACCGCGCTGCTCGCCGAGGCGGTGCTGTCGAAACAGCCGGGGGCGACGATCCTCTACGACGTGCGCGCGAGCCGGGCTGTTCCCGACACCATCGAGGCCAACGGCGGGCGGGCAGTCGTCAACCGCGTTGGGCACGCATTCTTCAAGAGCCGCATGCGCGAGGAGAGCGCGGCATTCGGCGGCGAGGTCTCGGGGCACTACTACTTCCGCGACTTCTGGTGTGCGGACTCCGGCACGATCCCGGCGCTCCTCGTGCTCGAGCTTCTCTCGGCCAGGGGCAAGAAGATGTCGGAGCTGCTCGAGCCCTTCAGGCGCCGCTACTTCATCTCCGGCGAGATCAACTCGGAGGTCGCCGACCAGCAGGCAAAGACGCGGGAGCTCGCCGAGACCTACTCCGACGGCGAGCAGAGCTGGCTCGACGGCCTCTCCGTCGATTACGACAGTTGGCACTTCAACGTCCGGCCGTCGAACACCGAGCCTCTGTTGCGCCTGAACCTCGAAGGCTCGACCCAGGAGGAGATGGAGGCGCGGACCGACGAGGTCCTGCGCATCATCCGGTCTTGACCGACGAGCTCTCCGCGGAGGAGGCGCTCGAGCAAGCGGCCGCGGAGGGCGTTCACAGGCTTCCCATCCCGACCCCTTTCGCCGTCGGGCGCGTGAACGCGTACCTGATCGAGGACGATCCGCTGACGCTGGTCGATTCGGGGCCGAACTCCGGCAAGGCGCTGGACGAGCTCCAGCGCCAGCTCGCCGAGCGAGGCCACTCGATCGACGACATCGGGCTCGTCGTTATCACCCATCAGCACATCGACCACATCGGGCTCGTCGACATCATCGCGAGCCACTCCGGCGCCGAGGTGGCGGCGATCGACAAGCTCGTGCACTTCGTCGAGCACTATTCGGACGACGCGGGCAAGGACGACGAGTTCGCGTCCCGTGTGATGCTTCGAAACGGGATACCGGAGGAGGTGGTCGAGGCCCTGCGCACCGTGTCCTCGGCCTTCAGGAGCTGGGGCGCGAAGGCGACCGTCACGAGACCGCTCGCCGACGGCGAGGAACTCGACCTTCGCGACCGCTCGCTGCAGGCACTTCACCGCCCCGGGCACAGCCCCTCGGACACGACTTTCTGGGACGCCGACCGGCGGGTCCTGATCGCCGCCGACCACCTGATCAAGCACATCTCCTCCAACCCACTGATCGCGCGACCGCTCGACGAGCCCGACGCCGACCCGGCAGCCCAGGCAGCTGAGCGCCCGCAGGCGCTCGTCACCTACATCGACTCGCTTCGAAAGACGCGAGAGCTCCCGGCGCAGATCGTCCTACCGGGTCACGGAGATCCCATCACCGACCACGTGGCGCTGATCGACGAGAGGCTGCGCTTCCACGCCGAGCGGGCGAAGCGGATCTACGAGCTGATCCGCGAGCAACCGCGGTCGGGCTACGAGCTTGCGCAGGCGCTGTTCGGACACGTCGCCGTCACGCAGGCATACCTGACGCTCTCCGAGGTGCTCGGACACGTGGATCTGCTGCTCGCTGACGGACGCGTGGTCGAGGTCGACCACGAAGGGGTTGTCCACTTCCAGGCGGCCTGAGAGGCTATGAGATCCACGCATCTGGGCGGCCGGTTATCGTAGACACCGAGTACCGGCTCGCCCCATGCGTAACGGCCGCGCGAAGCCGGTGTTCGATAACACGTCCCCGCATGTCCAAGCTATTCCCGGTTCCGGCGTGACAATCGACGCGACAGCCACACAGACGGCGGTCGCCGAGCCCCGCGAGGGCCCGATTGCCGCCCCGACCACGGGGCGCTTCGGCCGCTCGGGCGCCGAGACCTTACGCATGCTGCTGGTCGTCAATCCCAAGGCGACCACGGTCTCCGCGCGGCTCAAGAAGCTCATCGTCTACGCGCTGAAGGGCCGCTACGACGTGCGCGCGGTCGAGACCGAGGCGCCTCAGCACGCAACGGCGCTGACCCGAGAAGCCGTCGCCGAGGGCTATGACCTCGTCGTGGCCTTCGGCGGTGATGGAACCCTGAACGAGGTGGCCAACGGCCTCGCCGGCACCAGCGTTCCGGTCGCCATCCTCCCCGGCGGCTGCACGAACGTCGTCTGCCGGATGCTCGGCGTCCCGACCGACATCGTGGATGCGACTGAGCACCTGCTGGGCCTCGCGGACGAGCGCCGAACGCGCGCGATCGACCTCGGGCTGGTCAACGACCGCTATTTCGTCTCGTCGGCCGGGATCGGCATGGATGCCGACACGACCCGCTGGGTCGACGAGCGCCCGCGCGTCAAGTCGCACGCGGGACCGTTCTTCTTCAGTGTCGCCGGCGCCGCCACCTTCGCCCGCTACCTTCACTCCCCACCGCTGCTCGCGTTCGAGTCGAAGGGGCAACGCGTCGAGGGCGTGTCGGCGGTGATACAGAACTCCGATCCGTACACGTACTTCAACGACCGCCCGGTGCGGGTCTGCGAGGGCACGCGGCTCGACAGCGGCACGCTCTGCGCGGTCGTGCTGCGAGGCGCCCGCGGCCGGGACGTGCCGGGGCTTGCCTGGCGCCTGCTGAGCGGTCGAACGACCGGCCGTCACTCGCAGGCGGTCAGCTTCGAGCCGCTCTCGACCGCGCTGGCCACGACGGTCGCGGAGCCCGACGGCATCGCCAGGCCCTTCCCGATCCAGGTCGACGGTGACTACATCGGCGACTTCACCGAAGCGAGCTTCGCACTTCGGCCCCGCGCGCTGCGCGTGGCGATCTAGGTCTAGGCGCCGGGCGTAACCCGGTAGGCGTCGAAGACCGAGTCGACGTTCCTCAGGCGGGTGACGCAGTTCTTCAGCGCCGCCTTGTCGGGCACCTCCACCACGAAGCGGTTCTTGACCATGGGGTGGCTGACGGTGCAGCGGGCCTCGAGGATGTTGACCCCGGCCTCCGCGAACGAGCGCGATAGGTCCTCCAACAGACGCGTGCGATCCCAGGCGTCCACCTGCAGCTCGACCCGGAACGATGTCTCGTTCTCTCCATCCCACGCGACCTTCGTAAAGCGGTCCGGGTCGCGCATCAGGGCCTTGACGTTCTTACAGCTCTCGCGGTGGATCGTGATCCCACGGCCGAGAGAGATATAGCCGGAGATGTCGTCGCCGGGCACCGGCCGGCAGCACTTGGCGAGCCGCACCATCACATCCTTGATGCCGTCCACCTTGATGCCGTAGGCGGAAGCCGTGCCGAGCGGGCGTACACGATCCTCCTTGCCGCTCGCGAGGCCCTCGCCTGGCCGCTCCTCCGTCACGGCCTCGCCCTGCTTCAGTCGCTGGAGCAGTTTGTTCACAACGACCTTGGACGAGATCTTCGCCTGGCCAAGCGCGACGTAGAAGTCGTCGGCCTTGCTGAAGCCCATCTCCCGGATCACGTCGGCGAGCAGCGGCGAGCCGGTCGTCTTCTGCGCCGGCATGCTCTGCTTTCGAAGCGCCTCCTGGAGAATTTCGCGCCCGCGATGCTCAGCGTCCTCTCTTCTCTCGCGCGTGAACCAGGCGCGGATCTTGTTGCGCGCGCGAGACGTCTTCACGAGCGCGAGCCAATCGCGGGAAGGCCCCCGGTCCTGCTTCGAGGTCAGGATCTCGACGATGTCGCCCGACTGGAGGCGGTAGTGGAGCGGCGTGATCTTGGTGTTCACCTTCGCCCCGACGCAGCGGTGTCCCACGTCGGTGTGGACCGAATAGGCGAAGTCGAGGGGCGTAGCCCCGGCGGGCAGCGACATGACCTCGCCCTTCGGGGTGAAGACGAACACCTCGTCCTCGAAGAGGTCGATCTTGAGCGTCTCCATGAACTCGCGCGGGTCCTGGGTCTCGTGCTGCCAGTCGACGAGATGGCGGAGCCAGGCGGGCTTTGCCACGTCCGATGCCGCGCTGTCGTCGGCAGGCGGGTCAGACCCGGGCACCGTTGGAGACGCGCTCCGCCCATCCCGCCCCGACCCTTTTCGTCCGCGAGCGGAGGAGGAGTCTTTGTAAATCCAGTGAGCGGCGACCCCATACTCGGCCGTGTAGTGCATCTGTTTGGTGCGGATCTGGATCTCGAGCGGGCGTCCCTCCGGCCCGATCACGGTCGTGTGCAACGCCTGGTAGAGGTTGAAGCGCGGCATCGCGACGTAGTCCTTGAAGCGCCCGGGCAGCGGCTTCCACAGCGAGTGGATGATGCCGATCGCGCCGTAGCAATCCCGAACCGAGTCCACGATCACCCGCATGGCGGTGAGGTCGTAGATCTCGTTGAACTCGCGCCCCTTCTTCGTCATCTTCGAGTAGATCGAGTAGAAGTGCTTGGCACGACCGGAGACCTCGGCCTCGATGCCGACGGCCTCGAGCTCCTGGCTCAGATAGCGGCCCGCCCGCTCGACGTATCCCTCGCGCTCGGTCCGCTGCTGGCTCACGAGCGACTTGATCTCTGAGTACTTGCGGGGGTGCAGCGTCGCGAAGGACAGGTCCTCCAGCTCCCACTTGATCGAGTGAATGCCGAGCCTGTGCGCGAGCGGCGCGAAGATGTCGAGCGTCTCCTTGGACTTCTCGATCTGCTTCTGCTTGTTGAGCGCGGCAAGCGTGCGCATGTTGTGGAGGCGGTCCGCGAGCTTGATCAGGATCACCCTGATGTCGCTGGCCATCGCGACCATCATCTTGCGGTAGTTCTCGGCCTGCTGCTCGTCGCGGCTCTGGAAGGTGATGCCGGCGAGCTTGGTGACGCCGTCGACGAGCTGGGCGATGTCGTCGCCGAAGCGGGCTCGGACATCCTCGAGCGAGGCGCTCGTGTCCTCGACGGTGTCGTGGAGCAGGGCCGCCCCCAGCGTCTCCGTGTCGAGGCGCATGCCGGCGCAGATCTTGGCGACGCCGACGGGGTGCGTGATGAACTCCTCGCCCGACATGCGGCGCTGGTCGGCGTGACGCTCGCAGGCGAAGGCGAACGCCTCGCCGACGATGTCGATGTCGACCGGCTCCACGGCGTCATCGGCGTGCTCTGCGATCACGGCGAAGAGATCCGTCAGCAGCTCGCTCTCGTGGGAGAGAAGCTCGTGACGGGCGGCGATCTCCTCGGCTCTCGCGGCGCCCCTCGCGCGGTCGCCGCCGAGCCCGACGCGCTTGCGGACGGACGTGAGCCGCTCGGTTTTGCCGTTTGCGGCCGGCGCGCTCGCGGCCCCGTTGGCGCCGTCGACCTTCTTGTCGCGGGTCTTCTGCGCGGCGGCCTGGCGCTCGCCACGCTTGCCCTTGGCGGCGCCGCGTTTGGGCGAATGGTCGGCCGAGCGGTCCCGGCCTAGGCCGCCTTCGTCTTCCTCTCTGGTTGTGCCTGCTCGCTCAGAAATCTCAATCCCTCCTCGCAGAGGGTGCTACAAGCTCGAAACGCCTCCGACCGCTCCAGCTCCACACGTCCCTTTCCTACGGAGGTAATCGTGCACCTAACGGTAGCGCTTGAGGGTTCCAGCTCAACGAGATCCAGCTCCGCGAGGATCCTCAGGCAACGGCCGGCCAGGGCGGGCGGGCGCGGATGGCGGCCATCACCGGCCAGGAGGGCCTCCAACGCCTCTCCCTCCACTCCCGCCGGGTGGGCGGCGAGCGCCCGGTAGATCGCCGTCAGAGGAGCGCGGAGGCCGTAGTCGTGCTCGAGCGCCTTGACGGCAAGCTCGACCTCGGCGGACCCCCAGCCGAGGTGCAGGTAGGCCTCGCTCCCGGGAGCACCGCTCTCACTCACGAACGCGAGGGCGCGCTCGAGCGGCGGCGGGTCGACCGCGAACAGATGCGTGAAGCGCGCGAGCAGCGCAGGGTCGCTGCAGGCGGTCTCGTAGTCGAGAAGCGCGAAACCAATGGCCTCGGGCGAGCGAGCCGCGTCCAGCACGTCACGGGCGCAGCGCGAGGAAAGGACCACCCCCGGCGAGCGGCCGAACCGCTCGCCTCGAAGCTCGACCTCCAGCAGCGAGCGCCGCCGTGAGCAGTCGGTGCTGAGGATGGCAACGGGCTCGCCGGTCGCGAGCAGATCACTGAGGGCTCCGAGGATCCCCTCCCCACGGCGATCCAGCACGGCGCGCGAAACGCCGTTCGCGGGCAGCTCGTAGAGGGACTCGCGCCCCTCCATCGCCGCCCGGGCCGCCTCCCACCAGTCCTCGCCGCGCGCGCGGCACGTGCACGATGCGCAGCCTCCCGCCTCGACCGGTTCGCATGGCTCGCCCGTCGCGACCCCGTGCAGCGAGCGCAGCACGAGCCGCGGCTCCACGGCTCCGCGCCACTCGTTTCGCTCGAGGCGCGCGACCAGGTCGTGCCGGGCCCCACCCCCATCCAGGTCGAGGGCGCCCCTGCCGACTCCGAACGCCACCACGGGCGTTCGCACGCCGGCCGAGTGGACGGTGAAACGGGAATGGCGCCCCTCACCCATCGAGCGCACATCACTGGTGCGGGCTGCGGGCACCAGCAGGTTGACCCCGGGGTTACCCATCCCGAACGGCCGCAGTAGCTCGAGCTCCTCGGCCAGCTCGAGCCCGACGGCGTCGCCGGGCACGACGGCGTCGACGACCTCTTTGGGCACCAGGTCCTCGGGGCGCAGCGCGGAACCGGCATGGGCGACGAGGTCGGCGCGAAAAGCGTCTACCCGCGAAGCCTCTATCTCGAGGCCGGCCGCCATCCTGTGGCCGCCGAAGCGCGCGAGGTGTTGATCGCACGCAGCAAGGCCGGCGTGCAGGTCGTAAGGGGAGATGCTCCGCCCGGAGCCCCTGCCGCGCCCGTCCTCGAGCGCGATCAAGACGGTCGGGCGGTGATAGCGCTCGACCAGCCGCGAGGCGACGATGCCGATCACGCCCGCGTGCCAACCCTCGCCGGCGAGCACCAGGGCCGGCTCCTCCCGCCGCCCCTCCACCGCGGAGAGTTCGTGCTCTGCCTCGAACAGGATCCGTGTCTCCACGGCCTGGCGCTCGCTGTTGATCGCGTCGAGCTCGCGCGCGACGGCGAGCGCGCGCTCCGAGTCGGTCGTGAGAAGCAGCTCGAGCGAGGCGTCGGCGCGGTACAGGCGACCGGCCGCGTTCAGCCGCGGCGCCAGCACGAAGCCGACCGTGTGCTCCCTGACGGACTGCGGCTCGACGCCGGCGACTCGCATGAGGGCGCGAAGGCCAGGCCTTCCGGTACCCGCGAGGGCTCGCAGGCCCTCCTTCGCGAGCGTCCTGTTCTCGCCCACGAGGGGCACGACGTCGGCGATCGTGGCGAGCGCGACCAGGTCCAGTACGCGCTCCAGCCCCTCGGGTGCCTGCCCGGTTGCGGCGTGCAGCGCCTGCGCCAGCTTGTAGACGACGCCGGTGGCGCAGAGGTCCGGGCAGGGATAGCCGCAGACGGCGGGGTGCACGACCGCGCATTCGGGCAGCCGCTCGCCCGGGCGGTGGTGATCGGTTACGAGCACGTCCATCCCGAGGCTGCGCGCCAGCTCGACCTCCTCCAGCGCGCCGATGCCGCAATCGGTCGTGAGGAGCAGCCGCGCTCCCTGCCCGTGCAACTCGCGCACCGTGCGTGCGGAAAGCCCGTAGCCATCCTCGCTGCGGCTCGGCAGCCGCGCTTTCACCTTCGCGCCCAGGGCCTCCAGCGCCTCAACCGCCACCGCGGTCGAGCAGACGCCGTCCACGTCATAGTCACCGTGCACGGCGATCAGGCTTCCGCGACCGACGTGGTCGAGCAGCAACGCAACCGCCCCGTCCATGCCGCGAAACTCGAACGGATCGTGACTCTCGGAGGCCTCGATGAAGCGGCGAGCGGCGCCCGGATCCGACAGGCCGCGCCGAACGAGCACCGACGCCGTCGGCATACTCAGGCCAAGCTCGGTGGAGAGCGCGCGGGCGCGCTCGTAGGAATACGGCGCGGCTCGCCATCTCGGGCGCGTGGTGATCACCGGCCGATGCTAGGAGGCGCCGAGGACGGAACCCGCGGCACAGGTCCCGGCCGGCACCGGGCGTACTAGGCGGTTCGGGAGCTTTCCTCGGCCCGCACGCCGAAGCCGTAAGCGACGGCCAGGCCCAGCATGGCGCCGGGAATCGCGATCAGTGCGGTGACGAGGTTGGTGTCGTCGATGTCCCGGCCCGAGAAGCCGTATATGAGCGAGCCGAACACGACCGCTCCCAGGAGCGCCGCCAGGAAGGCGCCCACGATGCCGCCCCAGAAGCGGTCGGGCAAGAAGACCGCGAAGTGCCAGATCGCGATCCCCATCGTGGCCCACACGAGCAGAGCCATTAGGAGGAGACCACCGTCGCTCTCATCGCCTGCGCCCGTGCTTTCGCCGCCGCTGCTTCGCGCGCTTCTTGCGCTCCTCGCGGGCTGCACGGCGGGCCTCGGTGTTGGCTCCATCAGCCGCCCCGGCGCCCGGCACCAGCTCTGGCGCGTCCTCGGCGTCGGCGGCGTCGGGGCCGTCCTCGGCGCCGTCGAGGTCCTCGTCTCCGTCGAGCTCCGCGCCATTCGGCGAGACGAGCTCCGGCTCCAGCGCCCTGCCGTCGCCGTCGTGGCCGTCGGGCTCGATCTCCACGTCCTCAGGCTCGCTCGGCTGCCGGGCCGGCTCGAGCTCTGCCGCGCGACCTCCCGCCGGGCGCACGGGCTGCTCGTCGCCGTCCGCCGGGCCGGTTGACGCGGTCGCGAAGGCGGGCACCATGCCGACGGTCTGGATGAGGCGGCGGCGCCTCTCGGAATAGCTCGCCTCGCGCTCCTTCCAGTAGGTGAGCACCGGACTGGCGATGAAGATCGACGAGTACGTTCCCGACGCGATGCCGACGAGCAGCGCGAAGGCGAAGTCCTTCAGCGTCTCGCCACCGAACAGCAGCAGCGCCATGATCGGGAGCACCTCGCACAGGGACGTCGCGAGCGAGCGGGTGAGCACGTCGCTCATCGAGCGGTTCACGATCTGGGAGAACGTCGCCCGCGGCATGCGGGGAGCGTTCTCGCGTATTCGATCGAAGACGATCACTGTGTCGTAGAGGGAGAAGCCGAGGATCGTCAAAAGCGCCGCGACAGTGGAGGTCGTCACCTCCCGCTCGGTGAGTGAATAGACGCCGGCCGTTATCAGGAGGTCGTGCAGCAGCGCTATGAGGACCGGCACGGCGAACTTCGGCTCGAACCGGAGCGCCACGTAGGCCATGATCGTGATGATCGAGAACAGGATCGCGTAGATGGCGCTGCGTGCGACCGTCTCGCCGAACGTGGGCCCAACACTGCTGCTGGAGAATCCGTCCGCGGTAATTCCGTACTCGTCGTCGAGGCGCTGCTCGACGCGCTCCACCTCCCCGGGGCCGAGCTGCGGGGTGGAGACCTGGACGACGTTCTCGCCCAAATCGGGGTCCTCGACGTTCTGGATCTTCGCGTCGTCCAGGCCGAGCGGCGCGAGCGCGTCGCGCACGTTCTCCACGGTCGCCGGGCGCTCCAGAGCCGCGGTCACGCGGGTGCCGCTCTCGAAGTCGATGCCGAAGTTGAACCCCTTGCCGGCGAGAGACAGGGCCCCGACCACGAGGATCACTCCCGACATGGCGAAGAAGATCTTGCTCTTGCCCATGAAGTCGAAGTGCCATTCGAAATGGCGTTTTCCGGCGCCGAGCATCGACGGGCTGCTCAGCAGCCTCGAGCGGCCCATGGACGCGAGCACCGCCTGCGTGAACAGCACGGCGGTGAACAGCGACACGATCGTGCCGATGCCCAGCGTGAAGGCGAATCCCTTCACGCCCGAGGTGGCAAGGATGAAGAGGATGAACGCGGTGATCAGCGTGACGACGTTCGCGTCGATGATCGTCGCGATCCCTCGCTTGTATCCGATAGCGATCGCCGAGGTGGCGCTGCGCCCCGCCCGCAGCTCTTCCTTTATTCGCTCGAAGATGACGATGTTCGAGTCTGCGGCCACCCCGATCGTCAGGATCAACCCCGCGATGCCGGGCAGCGTGAGCGTGATCGGGATCAGCTCGATCAGGGCGTAAAAGATGACTCCGTACGTCAGCAGCGCCATCGCCGCGATGACACCGAGGAGCCGGTACAGGACCAGCAGGAACAGGATCACGAGCACGAAGCCGACGGTGCCCGCGATCAGCCCCTGGCGCAGCGCCTGCTTGCCGAGCGAGGCCGAGACCTGCGTTTGGCTGATCAGCTTGAGCTCGATCGGGAGGGCGCCGATCTTCAGGAACTCGGCGAGGTCCTGCCCCTCCTGCACGCTCTCGAAGCCGCCGGAGATCTGGGCGCCCGTGCGGCCGTCGATGCCGTCGGGGTTCTCGTTGAAGTTGATGAAGGGCCGCGTGACGACCTTGCGGTCGAGCACCACGGCGAAGGTCTGGAACGAGGCATCCGCGGGCTGGCCGGGGATCTGCTGTGTCTGCCCGCGCTGGGCGAGGCGCCGCGTGACGTCCTGGAACGCCTCCCGCCCCTTGTCCGTGAAGCTGAAGGTGACGATCGGCTCGTTGGTGGTGGGGTCGAACTCCTGCTTGGGGTCCTTCAGCTCCTTGCCGTTCAGCTCGGGGTTGTCGCGCATCACGTACCACTGGTCAAAGAACTTGTCGCTCGGGTAGTTCTCCGGCTTCTCGGCCTGAATGACCACCGTCCCGGCGGGGACCGTCACGATCTTGGAGCCGCGTGGCCGCCCGTTGTCGAACTCGGACAGCAGGTTCCTGCGCGACGTGTCCGGGCCGGCGAGGAGCTTGCGGTCCCTACCGAAGAGGTATTGCTGATCGCCCGTCGTGTTGTTCTCGTCGTCGACGGGCCTCTGCTTCGCGGCGAGCTGCACCGCCTCGTAGAGTCCCGGCACCGGACGGCGAGCGTTTCCGATGACGTTGCGCTCGAAGTCGTAGAAGTAGAGTTGGGCCGTGGTGCCGACCTGGTCGATCGCGCGCTGCGCGTTCTGGACGTCGGGCAGCCCGACGGAGACCTGGTCGTTTCCGAGCCGCTGGATCTCGGGCTCGGAGACGCCGAGCGCGTCGACGCGCTCCCGCATGATGTCGATGGAGCGGTCGATGGCCTCAGGGGTCACCGTCGTCTGAGGTGTGGGCTGGCCCTGATAGACCAGCTCGACGCCGCCCTTGAGATCGAGGCCGAGGCGGGTCGGCTTCGTGGCGACCACCACGGCCGAGGCAGCCACCAGCCCGACCATGAGCAGGATCACGAAAAGGTTGCGTCTACGAGAGCCCATCGGGGTGTTGTTGGGGGAAAGGAAACGGGACCCATCCGAAGGTGGCCCCGTCGAATGATTCTAGTTAGTCCGGCCGGCGATTCAGGCTAGCGGCTTCGACGGCCGCCAGGGCCGGGCGACACCTGGATCCACAGCTCTGGAGCAGGCGCTATCTCTTCGGAGTGAGGACCAGCATCAGGCCGCCGTCGTCGTCGTAGGCCGGGAAGACGTCGGCGGTCGCCTCGGCCGCCTGATCGCCCTCGGCTTCGACCCGGACGGCCTTGCCCATCACCCTCACGCCCCACTCGAGCGTCGTCTCGATCGGGTCCTGGCTGTCATCGAACCTCAGCCCGAGGACCTCGCGCACCGGCCTGCCAACGGCCCGCTCGTCGTCGAGGCCGGTCAGCTCGAAGGCGCCCTTGCCGCAGCCGATTACCCGCGCCTCGCGGTCGCAGACGAAGAACGCGGCCCTGGGATCCGGGTAGTAGTCGTCGAGCAGCTCGAAGAGGAACCCGAACCCGCAGCGCTGACAGCCGCGGGGCGTGGTTCTGAATCCGGAGGTGCGGTCCGCCGAGTTCAGGCGGTTGCCGCAGTTGGGGCAGATGAAGGAAGGCACTTCAACAAGCTTAGAACGTCGAACGAGATGCCCGCGACGTTTGATGCGGCGAGAGCCGAGGACGCCGGGAGGTGCTCAGAAAAGGCTGCTGCTTCTCGCCGGAACGTCCAGCCCGAGGTGCTCGTAGGCCCGGGCGGTCGCGACCCGCCCGCGGGGCGTGCGCTTGATGAGCCCGGACTTGACGAGGTAGGGCTCATAGACGTCCTCGATCGTGTCCTGCTCCTCACCGACGGCGACGGCGAGCGTGGAGAGCCCGACGGGGCCGCCGTCGAACTTCTCGGCGATGGTCCTGAGGATCTCCCGGTCGAGGCGCTCGAGGCCGCCGCTGTCCACCTCGAGCAGCTCGAGCGCCATGTCGGCGACGTCCTGAGTGATGACTCCGGCAGAGCGCACCTGGGCGTAGTCGCGAACGCGCTTGAGCAGCCGGTTGGCCACCCGTGGCGTGCCGCGCGCGCGATCGGCGATCGCCAGCCCGCCCTCGCCCTCCACCTCCACCTCGAGGATGCGGGCCGACCGGTCGACGATCTGGGCCAGCTCCCCGACCGAGTAGTGCTCGAGGCGGTGGCAGACGCCGAAGCGCTCGCGCAGGGGCGTGGTCAGGAGGCCCGTGCGCGTGGTGGCGCCGACCAGAGTGAAAGCCGGCAGGTCGAGGGTGACTGTGCGCGCGCCGGCCCCCTGGCCGAGGACTATCGGCAGGCGCCGATCCTCCATGGCCGGGTAGAGAGTCTCCTCGACCGCGCGCGTGAGGCGGTGGATCTCGTCGATGAAGAAGACCGACCCGGGCTCCAGCGCGGTAAGGAACGCCGCCACGTCGCCCTTGCGCTCGAGGGCGGGACCAGCGGTCTGAACGAGTGGCGCGTCGAGCTCCCGGGCGATGATGTGGGCGAGTGAGGTCTTGCCGAGCCCGGGGGGGCCCGCCAGCAGAACGTGGTCCAGCGGCTCGCCGCGGCGGCGCGCCGCCTCGATGAAGAGCGCGAGCTGGTCCTTGAGCTGCTCCTGGCCGACGAAGTCGCCGAGCCGAGGAGGCCGCAGCGAGCGGTCGAGCTCCTCCTCGCCCGAGCGGCTCGCAGGCGTCTGGATGCGCTCATCCCTGCTCGCCACCGCCGCGGGGGCAGCGCGATCAGGCTTGGCCGACGCCATCTCTATCCCCTGACCGCTGTCCGCAGCGCAGCGGCGATCAGCTCTTCGGGCTCGCTCTCGTCGTGCTCGCCGAGGGCCTCGAGCATCGCCTCCGCCTCGGCGAGCTCGTAACCGAGCCCGAGCAGGCCTTCGCGCGCAAGCGCCCGGCCGTCGCTCGAGCCGTTCGTCGTGCCGGCCCCGGCGAGCTCCGCGGACATGTGCTCGCGCAGTTCGACGATGATCCGCTCCGCGGTCTTCTTCCCGACGCCGGGCACGATCTGGAAGCGCTTCGCGTCGCCGGCCGCGATCGCCCGGCCAACGTCGCGGGGGGTCGAGCCGGACAGCACCGCGAGCGCCATCTTCGGGCCCACGCCCGCAACGGACACCAGCTTCAGGAACAGCTCCCGTTCCTCCTCGCTCGCGAACCCGTACAGATTGAGGGCGTCGTCGCGCGGGACCAGGTGAGAGAGGAGCCTGACATCGGAGCCCACCGGGGGCACGCCCCCGAGCGTCTGCGCCGAGACGTTGAGCCTGTAGCCGACGCCCCCGCACTCGACCACGACGTGGTCGGGACCGCGGGCGTCCACCCTGCCTGTGACGGACGCGATCATCCCGTCGGGATTCTGCGGCGCGGGGCGGACGCCTTCCGCTCGGGCGCCGCACCCGCGTGCGCCCGGCTCGCGTGACAGATCGCCACCGCGAGCGCGTCGGCCGCGTGATCCGGCTCGGGGGGGTGCTCCAACCCGAGGAGGGCGGCCACCATCCGCTGCACCTGTTCCTTCCCGGCACCGCCAGCGCCGCAGACCGACAGCTTCACCGCCTGCGGCGTGTATGCGAAACAGGGGATGCTGCGTGCGCCGGCCGCGCCGAGCACGACGCCCCGCGCCTGCCCGACTGCGAAAGCCGTGCGAACGTTGCGCCCGAAGAAGATGTCCTCGACGGCCACGGCGTCGGGGGCGTGCTCCTCGAGCAGGGCGCTCACCTCCGCGAAGATCGCGGCGAGCCTGCGCTCGAGCGGATGGCTCGCCGCCGTCGCGATCACCCCTCCGCAGAGGGCGCGCGCTCCCGCGGCGCTGCTCGCGATCACTCCATATCCCGTCGACGCCGTGCCGGGGTCGATGCCCAGCACCGTCAGCCCTTCGCTGCCGTTCATTCGTCCTCGGACGCGATTCTGCCGCCGCTGCCGGACGGGGTCGCGTCGTAGCGCGTTCGGGCGGACATCGAAGGTTCAGTTTCCAGGCGAGCGGTAGAAGTCTTGCCCCGCGCCCGGTTTGACACCGATTGACCGTTCAGTTAGCGTTTTCGGCCACCGGCACGGACGAGTGAGGTCGAGTCATGTCCGGAGCGCCGCGGTCAGCCGGGCCGCTAGTCGGCCATATGCCTCCCGCAACCGGCTAGATACGGTTGACCGGCATGCCTGTGGGTGTGCACCCGTCGGCAGCTTCGAGGCTCGCCTCGCTCGTCACGGCCGGGGTCTGCGACTTCGTCGCAGTCGCACGCCCAGGGCGACGAATGTCAGACGGCGGCGGCCTCCTCCAGCACCTCGGCGCCGATGTCGAAGTTGGCGTGGACCTGGTCGACGTCGTCCTGGTCGTCGAGCGCGTCGATGAGCCGGAGGAGCTTGCGCGCATCCGCAGCTCCAACCTCGACGCTCGTCTTCGGCAGCATCGACTGCTCGGTGGACTGGACCTCCACCCCGGTCTCCTCCAGCGCCTCCCGCACCGCTCGCAGGTCCGCCGGCTCGCATACCACGCGTAGCGAGTCGCCGTCGGCCGCGACGTCCTCCGCGCCGGCGTCGATTGCGGCGATCAGGTCCTCCTCCGAGTAGCGACCGCCGTCGACCAGCAGGACGCCCTTCTTCTCGAACATCCAGGCCACCGAGCCCGGCTCGCCGAGGCTCGCGTCGGCGCGCGAGAAGATGTGGCGCACCTCGGCGGCGGTGCGGTTGCGGTTGTCCGTCAGGCATTCGACCAGGATCGCGACTCCGCCCGGGCCGTAGCCCTCGTAGGTCACGGCCTCGATCGCCGCGGCGTCGCCCCCCTCCCCGGCTCCCCGCGCAACCGCGCGTTCGATGTTCTCCTTGGGCATCCGCAGGCTCTTGGCCTTCTCGATGGCATTCGCCAGCGCGGCGTTGCCGTCGGGGTCGCCGCCGCCGTCGCGGGCCGCGACGGTGATCGCGCGTCCCAGCTTCGTGAAGAGCTGCCCGCGGCGCGCGTCGACGGCCCCTTTCTTGCGCTTGATCTGAGCCCACTTGGAGTGTCCGGCCATAGGCGCGTGATTCTAGGGTCCGCCGCAGGCGGCTAGATGTCCTGGAAGGAGCGGCGTAGGCGCCGAAGGCGCCGCAGCCGATCCACAGGACTTTAGGTGTCCGCCGAAGGCGGCTAGATATTCGCCCAGACCGCCGGCAGGCATACTGATCGCCATGAGCGACTTCGAGACGAGGCTCCTGATCGGCGGCGAGCAGGTGACGGGCGCGGGGCCCGGGCTGATCGTGGAGAACCCCACCAGCGAGGAAACGCTGACGACGGTCCCGCTTCCCTCGGCGGAGCAGATCGACACAGCGATCGCGTCGGCGAACGAGGCCGCGCGCGAGTGGGCCCGCACGCCGGCGATGGAGCGCGGAGAGATGCTGCACGAGGTCGCGCGGCGCCTGCGAGAGAGATCCGACGAGCTCGCGCGAACGATGACCCTCGAGGGTGGCAAGCCATTGGTCGAGAACACCGACGAGGTCGGCTGGACGGCGGCGGCGTTCGACCACTACGCCGAGATCGGTCGCGCGTTCGCGGGCCGAGTGATCCCGCCCGTGGAATCGACGCAGCTGGCGCTCGTCCTCAAGGAGCCGATCGGCGTCGTGGGCTGCATCGTCCCCTGGAACTATCCGCTGCTGCTGCTCACGTGGAAGCTGGCTCCCGCGCTGGCGGCCGGCAACACGGTCGTCTGCAAGCCGTCGGAGCTGACGCCCCTCTCGACGCTGATGCTCGCTCCCTGCGTGGAGCACCTGCCGCCGGGGGTCGTGAACGTGCTCGCGGGCGCCGGGGACGTGGGCGAGGCGATCGTGCGCGACGAGCGCGTCGGCTGCGTGGCCTTCACCGGTTCGGTCGAGACCGGAAAGCGCGTCGCCTCTATCTGCGCCGAGCGGGTGGCGCGCGTGAACCTCGAGATGGGAGGCAAGGATCCCTTCATCGTGTGCGCGGACGTCGCGGGGAGCATCGACGTCGCAGCCAGGGGCGGCGCCTGGGCCGCGTACCTCAACGCCGGTCAGGTCTGCACGTCAGCGGAGCGCTTCTACGTGATGCGCGACGTCTACGACGACTACATGCGCGAGCTCGTCTCCTACACCGAGTCGCTGGTCGTGGGCGACCCGCTCGACGCGAGGACCGACCTCGGACCGATGGTGTCGAGCGGCCAGCGCGAGCGGGTGGAGCGCCAGCTCGAGGCCGCGGTCGCCGCCGGCGCGTCGGTCGTCACGGGCGGCGGTGACGCCGGCCACGACCGGGGCCACTTCTTCGCTCCGGCGGTCGTGACGGGTGCGCCCGCCGAGACGGACCTCCTGCGCGAGGAGACCTTCGGCCCGATCGCGCCCGTCGTCAGAGTCAACAGCCTCGACGAGGCGATCGAGCTTGCGAACGGAACGCGCTACGGGCTCGGGGCCAACGTCTACACGCGCGATCTGGAGACGGTAGTTCGCTGCATGCGCGAGATCAAGGCCGGCACCGTCTGGTTCAACGACCCGCTCACCGACAACGACGCCGGTCCCTTCGGAGGCATGAAGCAGTCGGGGCTCGGACGCGAGCTTGGAATGGAGGGCCTCGAGGCGTTCCAGGAGACCAAGCACGTCCACATCGAGACCAGCCTGGCGCCCAAGGAGTGGTGGTACCCGTACGGTCAATGAGCCCGCCTTGAGGCATTTTCCCGGGAATATCGAGCCGGCTTCGTCCGGACACCTAAGCCCAGTGAGCCCGCCTTGAGGCGGTCTCCCGGAATATTTCGCCGGGTTCGCCCCGGCAGCGGTAGAGCCAGTGGCCTGTCCCATAACGTTTGACCGGAAATGGCGGTTTCGGATCGCCGCCATGCGGCGTCCTCGGTCGCCCGGATAGCGCTGCTATCCGGGCTCCCTGCGTCCTTGCCTGGCGTCGCCCGAACCTCGCCATTTCCTGGCCAACGTTACGAGACAGACCCACTAGATGCGGGTCCGCGCGCGGCGTCCGGCGAGAACCATCACGATCCCCAGGACGCAGAACGCGAACGAACCAACAACGACTTCCCTATCCATGCCACGAATCCCTTCCATCCGGAACCCGCCGCGGGCGGGTCCCGCGAGAGCCTCCGGAGCCGCCGGTCAGGCCGGCCCCGCTTTCCTTTCCTTCTCCGAGCCTAGTACCGATTGACACTTCCTGTCAACGGTGATTCCGCGGGTGCTCAACCCCATCGGAAGCCGGTCGGCGAGGGCGCCGGCGACAACGGGCTCTCGGGCAGGCCCGGTGGGGGGTCGGCGACGTTGAAGCCGATCGGGGCGACGTCGTTGGGCGTGTCCGGATGGAAGAGCGAGGCCAGGTACTGGTTCTGCCCCCGTCCCGGGCCGAGCTCGAACTGGCCCCCGCCGTAGGCGCCGATCCTGCGCTCGCCGAGATAGTCGTAGCAGTCGACGAGAGCCCGCAGAGAGCCGAATCGCGACGGCTTCACGTTCACCATCTTCGGCGGGAAGGGGAGGCCCTCGATGTCATCGATCGAGTGGATCGGCGCGTCCCAGGTGATGCGATCCTCGTGGCCCGCCAGCACGGCCCGTGTCTCCTCGGTCAGGGCCGGGTCTTCGAGCCACGCTTCCGGGAACGCCTCCACGACGCGCCCATAGAGGTCGGGGTCGGGCGGCTGGTCGACGACGGTGCCCTTGTAGAAGCCCTTGAAGTCCACCGAATCGACCGCCTCCGTCGCCACGAGCTCTGCGATCAGCTCGTCGGTCCAGTCACTCGTCGGGTCGAGCTTGAAGCGCAGGCTCGGATAGCGCTCGAGTCGCTTTCTGACCGGCTCGATCGTCGGCGGGTCCCCGAGCCGCAGGGAGACGACGAAGGTGACGGGCCGCGGCTCGCGCCCGAGAGCGGCGGCGAACGACCGACCGCTCTGGCGCAGGGCCAGGTCGAGCGCCGCGCTCTCGAACGCCCAGCGCCGGTAGAGCCGCGACACCTCGCGTACCGGCTCCGCGGGGAAGAGGTCGAGCCCACCCAGCAGCTCCGAGAAGCTCTCCATCGTGTGCGAGCCCCCAAGCGGCTGCACCGAGCCGGCGTCCTGAAGTGCGACGTGATCGAGGGCGTCGTAGGTGACGTCCTCCCCCACTCCCTCCTCCCCGGCGCCGCGAAGCTTGATGACGGTCGACAGGCGGGTGAAGTTGCTCGACACGTCCTGCTCGAGCGGCTCGAGCTCGTACGAGTCCACCTCGAACGGGAGCTTCGCCACGTGCTCGTACGTGCTCATGAAGGGCGGAAGAGTAACGGCCTCACTCAGCGGGGCGCACGGACGACATGCGCTCCGCACGACGCTGCTGCCAGACGGTGCCGAGCATGATCGCGAGAGTGGCGAGGAAGATCAGCGTCGCCATGATGTTCACCTGCGGCGGGATGCTCACGCGCGCGGCGCCCCAGATGTAGAGCGGGAACGTGACCGTCGAGCCGGAGTTGAAGTTGGTGATCACGAAGTCGTCGATGGACAGGGCGAAGGCGAGCAGTCCCGCCGCGAGCACGCCAGGCGCTATCAGAGGGAGCGTCACCCGGAAGAAGGTCGACACCTCGTTCGCGCCGAGGTCCTGGGCCGCCTCTTCGATGTGGCGGTCGAATCCGATCAGCCGCGACCTCACGACGACCACCACGAAGCTGAGGCTGAACATGATGTGCGCGATCAGGATGGTCGTGAAACCGGGCTCGAACTGCTCGAACGTGGAGCTGGCGTTCAGGAACAGCGTGAGTAGCGAGGCGCCGAGCACGATCTCGGGAGTTGCGATCGGCAGGAAGACGAAGAAGTTGGTCGCGGATCGGCCGCGGAACTGGTAGCGAACCAGCGCGATCGCCATCAGCGTGCCGAGCACCGTGGCGCCGATGGTGGCGAGCGCGGCGATCTCGAGGCTCGTCTTCATCGCCTCGGTTAGACCGTCGAACTTGAACGGGTCCTCCCAGTGCCTCAGCGTGAACCCCTCCCACGTGAAGTTGAAGCGGCCGCGCGTGTCGTTGAAGGAGAACAGGATGATCACGAAAATCGGCGCCAGCAGGTAGACGAGCGCGATCGCGGCATAGAGGTTCAGGAGGTGGTCGAGCATCCAGCGGCCGGCGGCCGTCAGCCGCGGGTGAGCGAGCGGCTGAACGCGAATGTCCCCCGCATGGCTCGCTGCCGGGGGCGGGCTCATCTCGCGTGGGCTCCCGCAAGCGCCTCGCTCCCCGCGACCCGCACCCACGCGACCACGAGCACGAGAATGGCGAGCATGAGCATGAACGACAGGGCCGCCGCGGTCGGGTAGTCGGTCAGGACGAGGAAGCGGCTCTGGATGACGTTGCCGATCATGTACTGGCGCGAGGTCCCGAGTAGCTGCGCGTTGACGAAGTCACCAGCCGCGGGAATGAACGTGAGCAGCGATCCGGCCACGATCCCCGGCATCGAGAGCGGCAGCGTGACACGCAGGAAGGCTCGGCGCCGGCTCGCGTAGAGGTCGTACGCCGCCTCGAGCATGCCCTTGTCCAGCCGTTCGAGGCTCGCGTAGATCGGCAGGATCATGAACGGGAGGAAGTTGTAGGTGAGGCCCGCGATCACCGCGCCCGTCGTCGCCAGCAGCCGCCCGTCATCGGCGATGACCCCGAGAAACTGCAGCACGTCCACCGCGGGGCTCGCGTCGTCGAGGATCGTTTGCCACGCGAGCGTGCGCACGAGGTAGGTCGTGAGCGAGGGCAGCACCACGAGCAGGATCAGCGCCGTCTTCCATTTCCCTCCGCGAACGGCGATCGCGTAGGCAAGCGGGTACCCGATCAGGAACGCGAGCACCGTCGCCACCCCGGCGTAATAGAACGAGCGCAGGAGCTGCTCGTCGTAGCGCGAGAGCGCGTCGGTGTAGTTCTGGAACTCCCAGCTGAAGTGGTAGCCCTCGAAGAGGCTGCCCTCCTCCAGCGAGGTCCTGCCCATGAAGTAGAGCGGCAGCAGGAAGAAGAAGCCGAGCCACAGCAGGCCCGGCGCGAGCAGCAGGTACGGCGTCGCGCCCCGTGGTAGCCGCCAGCCCCGCGAGCTCACAAGACCCCTCCCCTTGCTCCTTCCAGCGCTAGGCGCCGACCACTTCCTGGAAGCGCCCGTCGAGCGTCTGCTCCTCGTCCGGCTCCAGCTCGCGGAAGATGTGCGCGTCCTCCAGCAGCTTGTCCGACGGGAAGATGTAGGGGTTCCGGGCCAGCTCCGGATCCTTCTCCGCCAGGACCTCCTTCACACCCCTCACCGGCGTCAAGTAGTTGATGGCCTCGGCGATCTTCGCCTGCACCGTCGGGTCGTAGACATAGTTGATGAACACCTCGGCCGTGTAGGCGTGCGGAGCGCCGACCGGTATCTGCACGTTGTCCGACCAGAGCATGAAGCCCTCCGGCGGGAACAGGAAGTCGATGTTCGGGTTGTCCGCCTTCAGAGACGTTGCATCGCCAGACCATCCGAACGCCAGGTAGGTGTCGCCCTTCGGCAGGTCCTTGATGTAGTCGTTGCCTGTGAAGCGCCGGATCTGGCCGTCGCGGTTCGCCTTGTCGATCTTGTCCAGCGCGGCCATCGCGTCCTCGGCGCTGTCCTTCGAGGGATCCTTCCCCATGCCCAGCATCGTGAGCCCGACGCTGTCGCGCATCTCCAGCAGCATCGTCACCTTGCCCTTCAGCTTCGGGTCGAAGATGTCGTTCACGCTCTTCGGCTGCACCTTGTCCTTGCGATAGATGAGCCCGGTCATCCCCGACTGCCACGGCACCGAGAAATCGCGATTGGGGTCGAAGCTCGGGCTCTTGAGGGCGGGCACAAGGTTCTTGGTCACGTTGGGAAGCACAGACTTGTCGAGCTTCTGCACGTAGCCGAGGCGCATCATTCGCGACGCCATCCAGTCGGTGACCACGAACAGGTCCCGCCCGCCGGAGTCCCCTCGCTCGAACTGCTGCCGCACCTTGCCGAAGAACTCGTTGTTGTCGTTGATCTCCTCGGTGTACTTGACCTTGGTGCCGTATTTGCGCTGAAAGTCCTTCAGCACGGCGCTCGGGTCGTCGATGTAGAACGGCCAGTTCGAGAAGTTCATCCGATCGGCGATCTGGCCCTTGGGGATCACCTTGGCCGAATCGCCGTTGCCGTCGCCGTCGCCTCCGCCACAGGCGGCCAGGAAGCCCGCGAGGCTGAGGCCGAACGCTCCGGCCCCGGCGCGGCGCAGCAGCGTGCGCCTGTTCAGTTCGGTACCGATCCATTCGTCGATCAGGCGCTCGACGTCTCGGTCGTGGTGGGTGCTCAAGTCGATCTCCTCTCGTCTCTAGTCCGGTGTTGCAATCGCTTCGCTTTCGCGCCCCTCGTCAATGTTCGCGCTCATCGCTCCGTCTGCGTTCGCCGGCAGAACGTGCGTGTGCTCCGGCGACCAGGTCAGCCTCACCCTGGCGCCGGCGCCCGGCAGCCGCTGGCGCTCCGCCTCGTCCGCGTTCGGGACCAGCACGGTGATCGGCACGTCCCCGGTGAGCTTCACGATCATCTGCGTCGCCGTGCCGAGATAGACGGCCGACTCGACCACTCCCTCGACGCTCGGCCGCCCGTCGGGGGCCTCCTCCACGAGCCGGACCGTCAGCTTCTCCGGCCGCACGACGGCGTGAATGCGCTCCCCCGGGCGCAGCGCGTTCCCACTCGCCCTCACCAGCGGGCCGCTGTCGAGCTGCAGCTCGGCCCAGCCGTCGCCGGTGGCCGAGACGACCCCGGGCATCAGGTTCGAGACGCCGATGAAACCGGCGACGAACTCCGTGGCGGGGCGCTCGTAGATCTCCTGCGGCGGGCCCATCTGCTGAATGACGCCGTGGTTCATGACCGCGATCCTGTCCGACATGGTGAGCGCTTCCTCCTGGTCGTGCGTCACATACATGAAGGTGATGCCGACCTCGCGCTGGATGCTCTTGAGCTCGAGCTGAAGCCCCTTGCGGAGCTTGAGGTCGAGCGCGCCGAGCGGCTCGTCGAGCAACAGCACCGCCGGGCGGTTGACGAGAGCGCGCGCGAGCGCGACGCGCTGCTGCTGGCCGCCGGAGAGCTGGCGCGGCTTTCGTTTGGTTTCTCGTTGCAACCCCACGCGCTCCAGCTCCTCGGCGACGCGACGCCCGACCTCGGCTTTCGGCACGCGTTTGCGGCGCAGCCCGAACGCGACGTTGTCCTCGACGTTCAGGTGCGGGAAGAGCGCGTAGCTCTGAAACACGGTGTTCGTCGGGCGCCGAAACGGCGGCAAGCCGGTTGCGTCGACCCCGTCGAGGAGCACCCGCCCCTCGCTCGGCTGTTCGAAGCCCGCGACCATCCGCAGGGTGGTCGTCTTGCCGCAGCCGCTCGGGCCGAGGAGCGTGAAGAACTCACCCCGCCTGAGCGAGAGATCCGTGTCGCGCACGGCCGTGAGGTCGCCGAAGCGCTTGGTGACTCCCTCCAGCTCGACGCTGGGAACGTCCCCCTCGGCAGCGGCGGGAGCCGCAGAGTGGTCGCCATCGGGGTCCATTCTCTTCATAGCTGTATGCCGATCAAACCAGCCTACGGACCGCAAGACCCCCAATTCAAGGGCCGGGCGACCCGCATGCAACACAATGGGTGCTTGGCCGTAATGTACAAGTTCCGGTGGTACTGTTGACCCCAGGTCCATTGCCGATTGGACGAACAGCAGCTAGCGTTGTCCGTTGCGGATAGCCCGCGCGATCTCCGCGGGGCGGCGAGCGAACAGGAGAGCACAGATGGCCACGAAACTCGAGGGAAGCCCGCAGCTGAGCCAGGCGTCGCCGACCGAGCTCCAGGAGCTGGCCAGGCGGCACCTCTGGATGCACTTCACCCGCATGGGCGCTTACGACGCCGAGCACGAGGTGCCGGTGATCGCGCGAGGCGACGGCCCGTACGTCTACGACGAGCACGGTAAGCGCTACCTCGACGGTCTGTCGGCGCTCTTCTGCGTCAACGCCGGGCACGGCCGGGCCGAGCTGGGCGACGCCGCCGCGGCACAGGCGCGCGAGCTGGGCTTCTATACGAACTGGAGCTACGCCCACCCCCGCGCGATAGAGCTCGCCGCACGCGTGGCCTCACTCGCCCCCGGCGACCTCAACCGCGTCTTCTTCACCTCGGGTGGGTCGGAGGCGGTGGAGACCGCGCTGAAGCTTGCGCGCAACTACCACCGGGAGCGCGGCGAGGGCACCCGCATCAAGGTGATAGCGCGGGAGCTCGCCTATCACGGAACTTCGTACGGAGCGCTCTCGGCGACCGGCCTCACCTCGATCCGCGCGCAGTTCGAGCCGCTCACGCCCGGCGGCTGTCACGTGTCCAACACGAACAGCTACCGCTGGCCGGCGGACCGCGATCCGCTGTGGGCCGCGGACGCGATCGAGGAACGGATCCTGTTCGAGGACCCGAGCACGGTCTCGGCCGTGATCCTCGAGCCGGTTCAGAACGCGGGAGGCTGCTTCGTGCCGCAGGACGGCTACTTCCAGCGTGTACGCGACATCTGCGATCGGCACGGGGTGCTGATGATCTCCGACGAGGTGATCTGCTCGTGGGGCCGCCTCGGCCACTACTTCGGCTGCGAGCGCTACGGATACCAGCCCGACCTCGTCACGACCGCGAAGGGGCTGACGTCGGCGTATGCGCCGATGGGAGCGCTCCTCGTGTCGGATCGCGTGGCGGAGCCATTCATGCACGGCAAGTCGATGTTCGCTCACGGCTTCACCTTCGGCGGGCACCCGATCGCAGCGGCGATCGCCATGGCGAACCTCGACATCTTCGAGCGCGAGGACCTATGCGGACACGTTCGCGCCAAGGAGGCCGAGTTCAGATCGGTGCTCGAGGGCCTGCGCGACCTGCCGATCGTCGGCGACGTCCGCGGCGCCGGCTTCTTCCAGGCCGTCGAGCTGGTCAAGGACCAGAGCACCAAGGAGAGCTTTACCGACGAGGAGTCGGAGGACCTGTTGCGAGGTTTCCTGTCGGGCGAGCTCTACAGGCAAGGGCTGATCTGCCGCGCTGACGATCGTGGCGACCCGGTGGTCCAATTGGCGCCCCCGCTCGTGTGTGACACCGAGCAGTTCGAGGAGATCGGCTCGATCCTGCGCTCCGTGCTCAGCCAGGCCTCGGAGCGGGTGCACGGACCCGCTCGTGCCGATGGTGCTCGGCGCGCCTACGATCCCCGTAGGGGTCGCTGAGAGCCGCTTGGAGACAGCCATGCTGACCGTCAAGGGCCTCGTAGACGAGCTCGATATCCAGCTGGTGGCCGGCGAGAGCGCCGCCGACGCCCCCATCCGATGGGTCCACATCACGGAGCTGCTCGATCCGACGCCGTGGCTCACGGGCGGCGAGCTGCTCCTGAGCAATGGGTTGCTGCTCGAAAGCCCAGCCCAGCAGCGGGCGTTCGTGCAGACGCTCTCGAACCACCACCTCGCCGGTCTAGGCTTCGGTACCGGGTTCACTCACCGCTCCCTGCCCGCCGCGCTCGTCGAGGAGGCCGAGCGACTCGAGCTGCCGCTCTTCGAGGTCCCTTACGAGATGCCGTTCATCGCGATCACGGAGAAGGCCTTCGGGCGGCTCCTGAACGAGCAGTACGAAACCCTCCAGCGCGGAATCGCGATACACAGGCGCCTGGAGCAGCTCGTCCTGGAGGAGCGCGGCCTCGAGGAGGTCGCGCGCGCCCTCGCGGCGGCGATCGGCTCCTCCATCGCGGTGATGGGTCGGTGCGGAGAGGTGATGGCTCGGGGCGAGTTCCGGCTCAAGCTCTCCGATCCGACGCTTGCGGCGCTCGGCGAGGAGATTCGCGCGCGGCCCGCTCCGCCGGCCCCCTTCGCGCCCGAGGACCAGAGCGTGTCGGGACGCTCGCTGGCACTCCCGGTGGCGGCGGGAGACCCTTCCGGGCCCCAGGCGTGGCTCGTTGCGGTCCGCGACTCCGGCGGCCTGCCGGACTTCGAGCGGCTGATCCTCCAGCAGGCCGTGACGGTCGTCGCGTTAGAGCTGATGCGGAGGCGGGTGGCGCGGGACACGGAGCGAAGGCTGGCGGCCGACGTGCTGGACGAGGTGCTCTCCGGAGCGACCGAGGACGAGGAGATCGAGAGCAGGCTGCGCCCGTTCGGCGTAGGCGAGCAGGCAGCCGTGATGCTGTTCGAGCTCGAGGATGCCGAGGCGGCACAGGCGGCCCTCGACGTGGTCCTGACCCAGGCCGGAGCACGGGGTCTGGTCGCGGTTCACGGCCGGCTGCTGTGCGCGGCCGCGGATCCAGGCGCGACTGACGCGATCGAGCTCGCCTCCAGGGCGCGAGGGGCTCTCGCCGCGCGCTTCGGCCGCACGACCGCCGCCGTCAGCCGGGTCGCTCCAGTGACCACGCTTCGGCGCAGCTTTCACGAGGCGCGCTGCGCGCTGGAGGTGTCCGGCTTCAACGGCCACACCGACGAGGTCGCCTCGTACCGCGACCTCGGCGCGTTTCAGTTCCTGCTCTCGGTGCAGGACGACGAAGCCCTCCGCATCTTCGCGGACAACGTCCTGGGGCCGATCACGAACGGCGAGAACGGCTATGGGGACGAGCTACTGCGCTCGTTGGAGGCGTTCCTCGACCAGAACGGCCATTGGGAGCGAGCTGCGCGATCGCTCTACTGCCATCGCCACACGCTCCGCTACCGGATCCGGCGCATCGAGGAGCTCACCGGGCGCGATCTCGGCCGCGCGCGTGATCGAATCGAGTTCTGGCTGGCGCTTCGCGCCCGGGAGCTCGCCCCTTGAGCGAACCGCCCGGCGCGGGTTTCACCGTCGCGGTGCTCGGGGCCGGCGGCACCATCGCACCCGCCGTCGTACGAGACCTGGCCGAGTCTCGTGAGGTGAGCTCCCTTCGGCTGCTCGACCTCGACGCCGAGCGTGCGGAGGCGGTCGGCGCCCGTCACGGGCTCGGCAAGGCCGAAGCCGCCGGCGTGGATGCCGCCGGGGAGCTCGCGCGGATGATCGAGGGCTGTGACGTACTCGTCAACTGCGCGAGCTACCGCGTCAATCTCGACGCGATGCGCGCATGTCTCGAAGGCGGCAGCCACTACCTCGATCTCGGCGGCCTCTACTGGTTGACGAAGCGCCAGCTCGAGCTCGGCCCCGATTTCGAGCGCGCCGGCCTACTGGCCGTGCTGGGCATCGGCTCCAGCCCCGGAAAGACCAACGTGATGGCGCGCAGGGCGGCGCGCGAGCTGGAGAAGGTCGACGGGATGCGGATCAGCGCCGCGGGGCGTGACCTCGCTCCTCCAGCGGGGCTCAGCTTCCCCTACGCCCTGCGCACGCTGATCGACGAGCTGACGATGCGGCCCGTCGTGCTGCGGCAGGGAGAGCCGGTGGAGATCGAGCCCCTGTCGCCCGGAGGCACGGTCGACTTCGGAGATCCGATCGGCGAGGCGGGGACCATCTACACCCTCCACTCCGAGCTGGTCACATTCGGCGACAGCTTCGAATGCGAGGAGGCGAGCTTCCAGCTCTCGCTCGCGGAGCCCCTCCTGGAGCGCCTGCGTCAGTTGGCGGATGCTCCGCAGGAGGAGCAGGAGCGGGCGGCCGCTGAGGCGGTGCCCTCCTCCTCCCGCACCGTGGCCGTTCACCTGATCGAGGCCTTCGGCGGCGACCGGCGCGTGCGCGTGCGGGCGGTCACGGGGCCGGCCGCCGAATGGGGGCTCGGCGGAGGTGTGGTGTCGACCGGAGCGCCGGCAGCGGCGACCGTGCGGCTGCTCGCTCGCGGCGTGATACGAGAGCGCGGCGTCCTGCCACCGGAGCGCTGCATCGACCCGGACGACCTCTTTCCCGAGCTGGAGAGCCGTGGCTGCACCTTCGACGTCCAGATGACCGAGGGCGTGACCGCGAGATGAAGGTCGGCGTCCCAACCGAAACGAAGGCCGACGAGTACCGCGTAGCGCTGACCCCCGCCGGCTGCCGCGAGCTGACCAATCGAGGCCACGATGTGATCGTGCAGACCGGCGCGGGCGAGGGCAGCTCGCTGCCGGACGAGCAGTTCGAGGCGCAGGGTGCGCGGCTCGTACCGGACGCGGCAACGGTGTTCGCCGAGGCCGAGATGGTGCTCAAGGTCAAAGAGCCCCAACCCGAGGAGGCGTCGCTGCTGCGCGAAGGGCAGATCCTGTTCGGATACCTGCACCTGGCGCCCGCGCCGGAGCTCACGCGCGCGCTGTGCGAATCGGGCGCCATCTGCATCGCGTACGAGACGGTCGAGGATGCGGACGCCCGGTTGCCGCTGCTGGCGCCGATGAGCGAGGTCGCCGGCAAGATCGCCACGCAGGCCGGCGCCTTCATGCTCGAGAAGCCGATGGGCGGGCGCGGCATCCTGCTCGGCGGGGTTCCCGGCGTCGCCGCCGCGACGGTCGCGGTTCTGGGGGGAGGCGTCGTCGGCCTGAACGCCGCGTTCATCGCGATCGGGATGGAGGCCGACGTCTTCGTCTACGACATCTCGATCGACCGCCTGCGCGGACTCGACATCGCCCTCAACGGGCGCTGCTCCACCGTCTATTCCTCGACGCTCGCGATCGAGGAGATGCTTCCCCGCGCGGACCTCGTGATCGGCGCGGTGCTCGTGCACGGGGCGCGAGCGCCGGTGCTGATCCGCCGCGAGCAGCTTCGCCTCATGAAGCCCGGCGCTGTGCTGGTGGACGTTTCGATCGACCAGGGAGGATGCTTCGAGACGTCGCGGCCCACGACGCACAGCGACCCGACGTACGAGGTGGACGGCGTCACCCACTACTGCGTGACCAACATGCCGGGGGCGGTTCCGGTGACGTCCACCTGGGCGCTGACGAACGCGACCCTGCCTTACGTGCTCGCGCTCGCCGAGCACCGAGTCGCGGGGGCAATCGCGCGCGACCCCGGCCTGCGGCCAGGGGTGAACGTGGCCCGTGGGTTTGTCACGAACCCCGCGGTGGCGGAGGCGGTCGGGCTTCCCTTCATGCCGGTGGACGAGGTGCTGGAGACCGTCGGCGCGAGCAAGGCGGCAACGTCTTAACGAGAGCAATCGAGAGCAGCCCAAGAGAGGAAGGAGAGCGATGGCGACCACGACGCGCGCAGCCGAGATCAACAACTTCATCGACGGAGAGGAGCGCCCCCCCGCGGCGGGAGCGACGGAGCCGATTCTCAACCCCGCCACCGGCGAGGAGATCGCGACGGCGCCGCTCTCCGACGAGGCGGACGTCGACGCCGCGGTCCAGGCCGCGAAGCGAGCGTTTCCCGAGTGGAGCGAGTCCACTCCGGGCGAGCGCTCTCTCGCGCTGCTTCGGATCGCCGACGCGATCGAGGAGAATGCCGACGAGCTCGCGCGGCTCGAGTCGCTGAACGTCGGTAAGCCGATCGAGGCGATGCGCGAGGAGGAGATGCCGTTTCTCGTCGACAACCTGCGTTTCTTCGCGGGCGCGGCGCGGAACCTGGAGGGGCGCGCAGCCGGGGAGTACACGCGCGGCTACACGTCGATGATTCGCCGCGAGGCGATCGGCGTGGTGGGACAGATCGCGCCCTGGAACTACCCGTTGATGATGGCGGTGTGGAAGATCGGCCCGGCGATCGCAGCGGGCAACACGGTCGTGCTGAAGCCCTCCGAGCAGACGCCGCTGACGGCGGCGCGCCTCGCTCAGATCTGCGCCGAGCACTTGCCGAGCGGCGTGCTGAACGTGATCTTCGGCCACGGCGAGCCGGCAGGCGCAGGCCTGGTGCGCCACCCCGACGTCGCGATGGTGTCGCTCACCGGCGACGTGGCGACCGGCAAGGAGGTGGCTCGCGCGGCTGCCGATTCCCTGAAGCGCGTGCACCTGGAGTTGGGCGGCAAGGCTCCGGTGATCGTCTTCGACGACGCCGACATCGAGGCTGTGATCGAGGGGGTGAAGGTCGCCGGCTACTTCAACGCGGGCCAGGACTGCACGGCCGCGACGCGCGTGCTCGCAGGGCCAGAGGTGCACGACGGCTTCGTGTCGGGCCTTGCGAAGGCCGCCGGCTCGCTCAAGATGGGCGACCCCTCCGAGTCGGACACGGAGCTCGGGCCGCTCGTATCGGCCGACCAGCGCAGCCGCGTGGAAGGGTTTCTGGAGCGCGCCCCGGCTCACGCCGAGACGGTCACGGGCGGCAAGGAGCCGGCGGGCTCGGGGTTCTTCCTGGAGCCCACCGTCGTGTCCGGGCTCCGGCAGGACGACGAGATGGTTCAGCGAGAGATCTTCGGTCCTGTGGTCACCGTGCAGCGGTTCTCGAGTGACGACGAGGCGATCGCCTGGGCGAACGGCGTCGACTACGGCCTGGCGGCGAGCGTGTGGACACGCGACGTCGCACGCGCCATGAACGCCGCGCGCAAGCTGCGCTTCGGAACCGTGTGGGTGAACGACCACATCCCCCTGGCGTCCGAGATGCCGCACGGCGGCTTCAAGCAGTCCGGCTACGGCAAGGACATGTCGATCTACTCGCTCGAGGACTACACCGAGATCAAGCATGTGATGGTGAGCCTCACCTAGCCATGGCCCTAACGAGTATCTAAACCCGCTCGTTGCGGCAAGATCCACGCGCTCCTTCCGGCAAAACCGCACCGATGGCTCTTGCGAAACGGCGCGACGCCCGCTTCACTTTGTGGGTTCGTCGGAGACCGAGGACCGAGAACCGGAGCGCGATGTGAAGAAGAAGGTGCTCTACGAGAAGCTGGAGCGCGAGGCGAGCGGCGGCGCGACGTTGAGCGAGCTCGAGGCCGAGATCGACAAGCACGGTCGACGACTGACGGATGTTCAGCGAGAAGGGGCGTGGCTTTACGCTTGGGCGCTGAGAAAGCGCCAAGAGCGCCACGTACTCGGGTCGAGGTGGAAGGAGGAACAGGGATATGGCTCTGCCGGCGACGCCGGAGCCGGATAGGGAGGCAAGCGCCTACCTCGCCACGGCGCGGAAGCTGCGCCATGCCCTGACGGAGCGCGACAGGGTCATCAGTCCCCACCGGGAGCGCTACGACCGCTCCCAGGATGACCTGCGGGTGCTGCCCGAGAAGCGCGTCAGGATCGCCAGCACGTTCATGCGGGCCGCCCTCGGGGCCGACCACAGATACGAGGAGTCCGTGAGCGAGGCCCTGGACGAGTACCGCGAGCAGATGAGCAGCGAGTAGGGCTGCTCTGACCTAGGGCCCGCCGCGGACGGTTTCCGCCCCTCCCGGCGGGGGCAGGACCCGGTGCGTGTTCATCTTCAAGCGATCGGGTCGCAAGACCGAGGTGCGCTTCGCGTGGGGCTGCCTCGTGTGGTCGCTGCTGCTGTCGGTCGCCCTGACGATCCTGCTCAACGTGCTGATCAGGCTGCTGTAGCTCGCATTTTTACCCCGCGCCCGGGGCCGCCTAAACGGTGGGCGGGATGCGAAGATCCCCGCCAGCACATGCGGTTGATCACCTACAGGTCGGACAGGGGCGCGCGCGCCGGCTTGATTCGCGACGGCCTCGTCGTGGACGCGTGGGACGGTCTCGGTGACCATCACCACCCGAGCGTGCGGGAGCTGCTGGTGAACGGCCGGCTCGACGAGCTGGCCGGCGCCGAGACCGGCGAGGGCGTGGCGCTCGACTCGGTCGAGCTGTTACCGCCCGTGCCCGACCCGGACAAGATCGTCTGCATCGGGCTCAACTACCGCTCCCACGCGGAGGAGTTCGGTCTCGAGCCACCGAGCGAGCCGACCTTCTTCGCGAAGTACCGCAATGCGCTGGTCGCGTCGGGCACAACGGTCCAGCTTCCCGCCGCGAGCAGGAAGGTCGACTACGAGGCGGAGGTCGCGTTCGTCGTCGGCAATCGCTGCGCGGACGTCAACGAGGGGGACGCGCTTCGGCACGTCGCCGGCTACATGCTCCTGAACGACCTCTCGGCGCGCGACTTGCAGTTCGTCACCCCACAGTGGATGCCGGGCAAGGTCTTCGACGGTTCCGCGCCGTGCGGGCCGGCGCTCGTGACACCGGACGACGCCGGAGCTCACGACGCGATCGGGCTCGAGCTCACGCTGAACGGGGAGCCGATGCAGTCGGCCTCGACCGACGACCTCATCTTCTCCGTGCCGGCGTTGCTGGCGCGCCTCTCGCGCCTCATGACGCTCGAGCCCGGGGACATCGTCTCGACGGGGACGCCGTCCGGAGTCGGCAGCGCTCGGACGCCGCGAGTGTGGCTGAAGCCGGGTGACGAGGTGGTCGTGTCGTCGCCCACGCTCGGGCGGCTCGACACCGCCCTCGCCTAGGAAGAGGCTCTAGAAACCTTCGGGGTGGCGCGCCGTGTAGCGGCCGCTCGAGCGCGCCGCGATCCGCCAGCGTGGCCCACGCTCGCCCGCGCCCGAGGTGTCGAAGCGAAGGCCCGCTATCACGACGTAGGCGTGACCGGGGTTCGTGTAGACCGTGATCCACTGACCCGCCCCGCGCTCGCCCCAATTCATGAAGGCGCGCGAGTGAAGCGGCCGGTCGAGCAGTCCGCCGCCGTGCAGGGCGTAGCTGACGGACCCCGAGCAGTCGTAGCCGCGCGAGCGGAAGCTGCGATGGCCGCCGCCGTACACGTACGGCTTGCGCGTGATGCGGTTCGCCGCGTATATCGCTCGCCTGACGGGCTCGGGAGCCGCTGCCGGCGGGATCGCAGTCCTTCCGTCAGCAGACAGCCTGGCTTCGGCTCCGGGAATGGGAGCCGGCGGCAACTGCCCGATCGGCGCCCCGCCGGAGGGGCCTGGCGGCAGAGGCGGAGGCAACACCGCGCCACCGCTGCGGGCGGCGATCGCCCCCGCGGGCACGAGCAGCGAGGCAAATGCGAGGCAGCCGGCCAATACCGTGGCCAGCCGCCCGTCTATGCGACAAGGCTTGTCAGCGCGCAGAACCGGAACTCCTTCGTCGGCCTACGGGGTTAGCTGACGGGCTAGCGCTAAAGGAGCTTGCGCCTCCGCGAAAGGCCGCGGATTAGCCCCAAAACTGGGTCCCCCGTTCCCCGCTCCGTTCGCGGGGATTAGGCATTTCCTCGGTTACGAGGGCGGCAGCCTACAGGATCGAATGGACAGTCGCAGCGATGCGCTTGCCATCAACCGCACAAGCTCCGTGCCCATTCATGGATTCGACGCCGGCGAACCGGCCCCTTCCTTCGTCGTCTATCCGCTCTCCGGCGGGCTAAACGACAAAACGCCCGTCGACCTGCAGCTCCCTGCCGTCGACCGTGATCCGGCCGCCCCTGCGCAGGTCGCAGACCATGTCCCAGTGGACGGCCGAGTCGTTCTGGCCGCCGGTCTCCGGATAGGACATGCCGACGGCGAGGTGGATCGTGCCGCCGATCTTCTCGTCGAGCAGAATCTCCTTCGTGAAGCGCTCGATGCCGTAGTTCGCACCGATCCCGAGCTCGCCGAGCCGTCGCGCGCCCGCGTCCGTGTCGAGCGTCTCGATCAAGAACTCCTCGTTTCGCTCGGCCTGCGCGTCGACGACCTTGCCGCCCTCGAAGCGGAGCCTGACGCCGGCGACCTCGCGTCCGCCGTACACGGCCGGATAGCTGAACGTAACCTCTCCGCTCGCCGAGTCCTCTATCGGCCCGGTGAAGAACTCGCCGTCGGGCATGTTGTGCTTGCCCTCGGCGGCGACGAACCTGCGGCCCGAGACGTTGAGCTCGATGTCCGTCCCCGGACCCTGGATGTGCACCTCTTCCTTGCCCGACATCCATTCGGAGAGCCTGCGGATCTCGTCGGACTGCCGCCGCCACTCCGCGACCGGGTCCTCACGGTCGCACAGGCAGGCGCGATAGAAGAAGTCCTCATAGGCCGAGAGCGACATCTCGGCTTCGGCGGCGTAGGCCTGTGTCGGGAAGAGGGTCAGGCTCCAGCGAAACTTGCCCGCGGCCGAGCGCTCCATCATCCGCTCCATCAGCGGCTTGGCGGCGATCTGGCGCCGTGTTTGGCGCGCGGGGTCGACGCCGGAGAGCTCGCGCGTGTTGGTCTCCCCCATGATCCGGATACGCACGTCGGCCTCCTCGGCGGCCCACATCGCGGTCGGCGCCACCCAAGCGAGCTGCTCGTCGGAGGCCAGCTCGTAGAAGGCGGGCGCCTGACCCTCCATGGTCAGGTTGGCGATGGGCAGCCCACCGGCGCTCAACACCTCCCGATAGATCGCGAGCGCGAGCGGCTCGGCGGCGGTCTCGGCCTCGATCAGGCAGACGTCGCCGGCCTTCACGGCGCTCGAGTAGTTGACGAGGATGCGTGCGAGGGCGTCGGTGCGCTGATCTCTCAAAGTGGGGCTCCCGGTGACTGACGGCTGAAGGAGAGAAAGAGGGCGTGCAGGCGCAGATCGTCGGTGAGCTCGGGGTGGAAGGCCGCCACCAGCACGTTCCCCTGGCGTGCCACGACAGGATGGCCGTCGATCTGCGCCAGCGGCTCGACCTCGTCGCCCCAGCTCTCGATCCAGGGAGCCCGTATGAAGACCGCCCGGATCGGCTCGTCGCCGATCCCTCGCACGCGCAGATCCGTCTCGAAGCTCCGCAGCTGGCGCCCGAACGCGTTTCGCCTCGCCTCGACGTCGATCAAACCGAGGTGGTTGCGGTCCAGCACGATGAGGCCCGCGCATGTCCCGAGCACCGGGCGGCCCGAGCGCACGAAATCCGCGAGCGGGCGCTCGAGGTCGTAGGCCGCGATGCCCTTGGAGATCGTCGTGCTCTCGCCGCCCGGTATCACGAGTGCGTCGAGAGAGCCGAGCTCGTGTGGCCTTCGCAACTCCGCCGGCACGCATCCGAGCGCGAGCAGCGCGGCGGCGTGGGCCTCGAAGTCTCCCTGCAACGCGAGCACCCCTACGCGCGGGCCGCTCGCTTCCGACCTGCGGCGGTCCGTGGTCGGCGGAACCGGTGCCGGGCTACCAGCCACGGTGCTGAAGGAGGCTGCCCTCGTCGAGCTCCTTCACATCGAGGCCGGCCATCGCCTCACCCAGAGCCTCCGAGGCCTGCGCGATCGCCTGCGGCTCGCGGTAGTGCGTCGTCGCCTCCACGATCGCCCGGGCTCTCACGGGCGGGTCCTCCGACTTGAAGATGCCCGAGCCGACGAACACGCCCTCGGCGCCGAGCTGCATCATGAGCGCGGCGTCCGCCGGCGTCGCGAGCCCGCCCGCCGAGAAGTTCACGACCGGTAGCCGGCCATCGGCGGCCACCCTCTGAACGAGGTCGAGCGGAGCTCGCAGGTCCTTCGCGGTGCTCGCCAGCTCGTCCTCGGCCGTGGCCTGAAGAAGCCTGATGCCCGACTGGATCGCCCGCATGTGGCGCACGGCTTCGACCACGTTGCCGGTGCCCGCCTCGCCCTTGGTGCGGATCATTGCCGCGCCCTCGGAGATGCGGCGAAGTGCCTCGCCGAGGTCGGTCGCGCCGCACACGAACGGCACGGTGAACTTCCACTTGTCGATGTGGTTGGCCTCGTCGGCCGGCGTCAGCACCTCGGACTCGTCGATGTAGTCGACCTCGAGCGCCTCGAGCACCTGAGCCTCGACGAAGTGGCCGATACGGGCCTTCGCCATCACGGGGATCGTCACGGCCTCCTGGATCTCGCGGATCTTGGCGGGGCTTGCCATCCGCGCGACACCTCCCTGGGCGCGGATGTCGGCAGGGACGCGCTCGAGCGCCATCACGGCGCAGGCGCCGGCCTCCTCCGCGATCGTCGCCTGCTCGGCGTCGGTGACGTCCATGATCACGCCGCCTTTGAGCATCTCGGCGAGCCCGCTCTTGACCCGAAAAGTCGCTTCCTCGCGCATGCGAGGGAGTTTAACCGGGCGCTGGCGGCCTACTTCAACTTGAAGGCGCGGATACGCTCCTGGTACGCGTCCTCGTCTGCTGAATAGACCGCGTAGGCAAGCGCCTGGATCAGCGCGAGCAGCGCGGTGTGCGAACGGGTGTAGGAAGGGCTGTTCGACGAGTAGTACAGCGTGTGGTTGGCGAGCTTGGTCAGCTCGGACAGGCTGGCGTCGGTGATCGCCACCGTGCCGCACTCGCGCTTGTGTCCGAGCTTCAGCGCGCGCAGCACGAGCGCGTGCGGGCGCCCGCTGGAGAACCCGATCACCAGGGTGTCCTCGTCGATGCGCGCCAGTCGTCCGAGCGCCTCTTGGCTCGCCGATGCGACGACCTCGGCCCGGAGGTCCAGCAGCGTGAGCAGATGGCGCAGGTAGCTCGCGTAGAAGGCCATCTGGTCGACGCCCACCATCACGATGCGATCCGAGCGCGCGACCAGAGCGGCGGCCTCGTTCACCTCGTCCAGCGAGAGCTTGCGGGCGGTCTCCTCGACGTTGAGGAGATCCGTCGCGAGCGCGGTCTCGAACTCGGACTTGCCGAGCGAGAAGAGCGCGGACTCACGCTCGTCGCCAGGCGCAACCGCAACGGCGTGCGAGCGGCGCCTGTACTCGTCGCGCGCAGCGTCCTGCAGCTCCGGGAAGCCTTCGAATCCGAGGGCTTGCGAGAAGCGGACCACGGTCGAGCTCGACGTGTCGGCGCGCCGCGCGAGCTCCTCGGCGGTCTGGAAGGCCGCCTCCTCCAGATGATCGACGATGTAGCGAGCGACGTCCTTCTGCGAGCGCGAGAAGTCGTCGAAGCGGTCGCGGATGTAGTCGGAGAGGATCGTGCCTTTCGGCAGCGGCTGGGAGGGCGGCGAATCCGCGGGAGCGGTAGCCGTCGCGCCGCCGCCGCGGCGCGAGGCGCCGTTGTTCGTCCGTTTCATGACCCCCAAGGTTCGACGCTGCGGGCCCTCTCCCTTTAGAAGTCCATCGATTAGGGTCCGAGCATGGCCCTACCGTCCGCTCGCGACTCAGGTGCGGCGCTCGTCACGGGGGCGTCGTCCGGGCTGGGCGAGGAGTTTGCGCGCCAGCTCGCCGCCCGCGGCCACAACCTCGTGCTGGTCGCCCGCCGCGCAGACCGGCTCGACGCGCTCGCCCGCCAGCTCGGCCCGACCGGCGTTCGCGCGGAGGTTCTGACCGCAGACCTACAGGACCCAGGTGCTGTGCGAGCGATTTCCGCCACCGTCGCCGAGCGAGGGTTGGAGATAGACGTCCTCGTGAACAGCGCCGGCTTCGGCTGGAACGGGCGCTTTGCAGAAGGGCCGCTCGAGAGCCAGGTCGGTCAGATCCGCGTCAACGTCGAGGCCTTGGTGACGCTCACCCATCTGTTCCTGCCGGCGATGATCGAGCGAGGTGCCGGGTCGATCGTCAACATTGCCTCGGTGGGTGGCCTTCAGCCGCTGCCGGGCGAGGCGGTCTACTCCGCCACCAAGGCCTTCGTCCTCAACTTCAGCGAGGCGCTCCACGTGGAGACCCGCGACACCGGCGTGTCCGTCACCGCGGTGAGCCCCGGCCCCGTGCCGACGGAGTGGCAGGCCATCGCCGGTCGCAACTCCGACCCCGCCTTCCCGCCGACGATCGGCGTCGAGCAGGCGGTTCGCGAGGGCCTGGAGGCCGCGGACAAGGACAAGCGCGCCATCATCCCCGGCCGGATCGTGCGGTGGGGAATGCTGAGCGCAAGGCCGATCCCGAACACCATCAAGCTCGCCGCTATGAGGCGGATGGGCTGGAACTAGCCCTCCTGCGCTCGATCCACGTGCTCGTCGAGAGCCGGGGCTGGCCCAGCTCAACGACGTAGATCCGGTCCGGCAGCTCGTACGCGGTCACCGTCTCGTCGCACTCGGCGACGAATCGCGCCAGCCCGGCGCCCAGGATCTGTCGGTCGTGGAAGGCGATCGTGCCCGTGCCACGCATCGTCCGGCGGCAGAAGTGAGCGTCGCGCAACACGGCCTCGTCCGTGTGCTCGGCGTCGACGAAGCAGAGATGAGGCTGCTCGAAGCCGGCCGGGTCGAGCTCGTCCGTGCTCGCGTCGAAAGTCCCCAGCTTCGTGAGGTCGGCGCCGGGCACGGCCTCCAGATTGGCGAGCATCCGGGCGGTGCTGTTCTCGGGGTAGTACATCTCCCCGCGGCTGTCCGGAGCGCTGGCCGGCCGCGAATCGATTGACACGACCCCGCTGCACCGCTCGTCGACCAGGAACGGCTGGAGCGAGCCACCGTGAAAGGAGCCGATCTCGAGGTAGCGAAAGTTCCCGAAGGCGTCGCGGCAAGCGTTCTGCAACGCGAGCAGCGTGACCCGGTCGGGGACGGTCGTCTGCGTGCGCACGTAGCGGAAGAGCTTCCAGTCGAGCGAGCGCAGGCGTTCTTCGAACTCCTCCTGCCGGAATCCGTGCCCCACTCGCATTGGCTCGATGGTAACCGCGCGGGGAGCAGCCGACACCGTCTAGCTGGATCCAGCGTCCGGCTCGGAGACGTCCGAGCTGGCAATGCCCATCGCCTCTCGCACGGCCGGCACGTACTGCGTGATGGCGTCGTCCTCCTCATATATCGCAGACACGGTCACGCGCATCGAAGGCAGTTCGGCACGGAGCACTCCGTCCTCCCCCCACAGCGCCCACTTTCGCTGCAGCTCCTCCTGCGACTTCGTTCCATAGTGGTTGACGCGCAAGCGCTCATAGGAGACCGGGATCAGCTCCGGCCTGATCTTCATGTCCACCGGACATTCGTTCTCGTCCACCGGCAGCCCGTCGGAGTGTGCGAAGTGATGCACGCTCACCGTGCGAGAGGTCCGCGCGGGGTCGACGACGGCCTTGGTATAGACGCGCGTGTCGGGCTGCTGGCGTAGGCGGTGCACGTAGTTCTCGATCACGAGCCCAGGCGGGCGCTTCTCGTGACCGGACGTGCCGAACTCCGCTCTGCACACGCACACGCCCGGCCAGCGCTCGTAGCCCTCGAGCACCTCGGGCATCGGCCGTCCAAGGGGAGAGAAGAGAAACTCGTCGATGTCGAGGAAGGCGATCCAGCGAGACTCGTGGCCGTGCTCGGCGAGGCAGTGGTCGAATGCGCGGATGATCCCCGAAGGCCTCCCGGTGCCCCCGCTGACGGGTAGCGGCCACTCGTGCAGGACGACGACGCCCGACTCGATGTAAGGAGCGAGCACCTCGCGGTGGTCGTCCCGGCTGTCGTTGTCGTAGAGGAAGACGCGGTCGAAGCCGACGAGGCGGTGGAACTCGACCCACTCGCGCAGATAGGCCGCGTCGTCGCGGTACATGGCGCAGACCGACAAGTACGATCTCAACGGTGCGTCCTCACGCTGTAATTCAGTTGCCGGTTCGCCGTCTCGAAGCGGCGCGATTCTAGCAATGGACACTCGCATGTCCGACTGGGTCGAGGTTCGCACGCAGGAAGAGCTCGACGACGCCCTTCGCGATCCAAAGGCGATTCCCGTGATGGTCGGGGACGGAACGTTCAACGTCTCTGCGGACCGCGTCGTGCGTGCGGCCGACTCGGTGAGCGTCGAGGCTTCGGGCGCGGCGACGGTGGAGGCCTGGGGGTCGGCCACGGTACGCGCCGGCGGCAAGTCCCTCGTGGGCGCCTGGCAAGGGGCGAGCGTCGAAGTGACGGGCGATACGACCTGCGATGCATGGGACGACGCGACCGTCGTCGCGCGCGACTCGGCCTACGTGCGCGTGTGGGGACACGCGCGAGTGGTCGCGCACGACCGAGCCAGGGTCGAGGCCGAGCACTGGACGCAGATCGACGCGCGCGATCACGCGAGAGTGGAGGCGTGGGGCGCGGCGCTGGTGTTCTCGCAGGGACATGCAGTGGTCAGCGCCTGGGAGACGGCGACCGTGAAGGCATCGGGTAGCTGCGTCGTGCGGGCCTGGGGGTCCGCCACGGTAGAGGTGGTGGGCTCTTGCACGCTCGAGGCGTGGGACGCGACCACCGTTCGCGCCGGCGGAACGGCACAGGTCCGTGCCCGTGGCGCGGCCATGATCCGCGCGCGCGGGCAGGCGAGAATCGATGCGGGCGACGAGGTCGCCGTCACTCGCCACGGCCCACGGGTCGAGGTAACCGGGGGGTCGCTCGTCGAGGTGCCCCGGTTCGAGAGCGTCGGGGACTGGTGCGCCTTTCACGGAGTCCGCGTCGCCGACGGGGTGGCCACTCTCTACAAGGCCGTCGGAGAGGACTATGCCTCCCGGCGCGGCACCAGCTATGCGCCCGGCTCAAAGCCCCAGGCCGACGACTGGGACGGCGGCGAGCGCGAGTGCGGCGGCGGCCTCCACTTCGCCCCGAGCCCTGCCGTGGCGCTCCAGTTCTTCCCGAGGGCCGTCCGCTACGTGGCGTGCCCGGTGCGGCTCGAGGACATGGCCATCGCCGGTCGCTTCCACCAGCCGGGGAAGATCAAGGCCAGAGGGGTTTGCGCCCCTGTCTACGAGGTCGACGGGCTGGGCCGGCCTCTGGGCGGCGAAAACCGCTGACGGACGCAGAAAAAGCAGCCAAGGAGCGGGGTCGCGACTAGGATGGGTACGGGAAGGAGGCTGCCAGGGAGGGCAGTTGTGCACGGAATGTGCCCGGCGAGACCCGCTTCGATCCGTGCGCGGGGCTCGCCACTCTTTCCCCCATTTTCCCAGACCTCCCTGGGCCCTTCCTGGACACCCACGTCAAGGCGCGGGTTTTTTTCGTCCCCCGGATGTTTCGAGTGCGATCCGCCGGGTAATAAGCCCCGTACTCCTACTCCTAGCTCAGGGACGGGGCCGGATTCCACTCAGACGGAACCTCCGCCCTCCAGGTCTGGCAGTGGGCAGATGGGCAATAGCCCCGGCCCCGTCCCTAGTCCCTCACTTAAGCTAGGAGCTTCATGGTTGAGGCGACGAAGATCCTGCTCGGCGAGGCGGAGATCCCGACTCACTGGGTGAACCTGATGCCCGACCTGCCTGGGGCGCCCGCTCCCCCACTTCGTCCCGATACGCTCGAGCCGGCGGGTCCGGAGGACCTCGCGCCGATCTTTCCGATGGCCCTGATCGAGCAGGAGGTCTCGGCCGAGCCGGAGCTCGAGATACCCGACGAGGTGCGCGAGATCTACAAGCTCTGGCGCCCCACCCCACTCCTGCGCGCACGCCGGCTCGAGCGAGCGCTCGACACGCCGGCCCACCTCTACTACAAGTACGAGGGCACGTCGCCGGCCGGGTCGCACAAGCCGAACACGGCCGTGCCGCAGGCCTACTACAACCGCGAGCAGGGAATTCGCCGGCTCGCGACCGAGACGGGCGCCGGCCAGTGGGGCTCTGCGCTCGCGCTCGCCTGCAGGTTGATGGACCTGGACTGCGTCGTGTTCATGGTCGGCTCGAGCTACGACCAGAAGCCCTACCGGCGGTCGATGATGGAGACCTGGGGCGCGACGGTCCATCGCAGTCCGTCCCGCGCGACCGAGGCCGGCCGCGCGCAGGCCGAGCACGACACCGGCTCGCTCGGGATCGCCATCTCCGAGGCGGTCGAGGTGGCGGCCGGTGATCCTGAGACCAACTACGCGCTCGGCTCGGTGCTCAACCACGTGCTGCTGCACCAGACCGTGATCGGGCAGGAGTCGCTCGCCCAGATGGAGAAGGTGGGCGAGTACCCCGACATGGTGATCGGCTGCGTGGGCGGCGGCTCGAACTTCGCCGGCATCGCGATCCCCTTCGTGCGGGCGAATTTGCGCGAAGGCAAGACGACGCGCTTCATCGCCTGCGAGCCGGCGGCCTGCCCAACGCTGACACGCGGGACCTACCGCTACGACTTCGGCGACACGATGGGTATGACGCCGCTGATGCCGATGTACACGCTGGGGCACGACTTCGTCCCGCCCCCCGTACACGCTGGCGGCCTTCGTTACCACGGCGACGCCCCGCTTCTCTGCGGGCTCGTCAAGGAGGGCCTCGTCGAGGCGCGCGCGTTCAAGCAGAACCCCACGTTCGAGGCGGCGGTGCAGTTCGCGCGTACCGAGGGGATCATCCCGGCGCCGGAGCCCGCCCACGCGGTCCGCGCCGCGATAGACGAGGCGCTCGCGGCTCGCGAATCCGGCGAGGAGCGCGTGATTCTCTTCAACCTCTGCGGCCACGGGCACTTCGACCTCGCCGCCTACGACGCATACTTGGCCGGCACGCTCGAGGACCCGGAGTTCTCCGAAGCCGACATGGAAGCCGCTCTCGCGCGCCTTCCTGAGACGCCGGCGCTCGCCTAGTGACCTAGGAACGTTCTCCTCGGACACGGCTCCAGGTACTCGCCTCGCGAAAGAGACACGGCCACCCGCAGGGACGAGAGTGGCCGTGTCGCGTCTTGGCATCGGGGGCGTTCCATGCCCCATGTGAAGGGCGCCAGGTTACGCCTGCCGGTTTCGCCGTGCAGTGGCGAAAAGCCCAAATAGCGAGTTCTTTTTGTACTCGAGGAACGACTTTCCTTTTACTTTCTCCGTATATCCGTACAGTCGGGTTTGCCTTCCTACCGCTTCCGGGTAGCCGCAAACAGGACGGAAGGAGGAGAGGTGGGGATCGCAGAGACCGAAGCAGCGGCGCAGTCAGCCGCAGCACCTATCGAAGGCGCCGACCCGGCCCGCGTGGCCGAGTCCGGTCCATCCCGCCTCGAGGCCCTGGCCCTCGCGAGAGCGCGGCGGTTGGAGCAGCGCGAGGCCCTTCGCGCCCAGAACCTGCTCGCAGTGGCGCACCTTCGCAAGCGCGGGCGCTTCGGGCGCGAGCGGCTCGTCTAGGCCACTGCACTAGTCTCCAGCCGAGGAGACGACTATGGCAAGGCACGAGCTTCCGCCCGGTCCCCGCGAGCCGAGCGTCATCCAGACGATCGGCTGGTGGGTACGGCCCATCTCCTTCCTCGAGCGCTGCCGCGCCCGCTACGGCAAGCGCTTCACGATCAAGCTCCTCGGGGCGCCTCGGTTCGTGATGCTCTCCGACCCCGAGGAGATCAAGCAGCTCTTCACCGCTTCGCCCGAGGTCCTGCATCCCGGCGAGGGCGCGCGCATCCTCGAGCCCGTAGTGGGAGGCAATTCCGTGGTCCTGCTCGACGAGGGGCTCCACATGGAACAGCGCAAGATGATGCTGCCGGCTTTCCACGGCGAGAAGATGCAGCGCCTCTCGGGCCTCATGGCCGAGGTGGCGGAGCGCGACGCGGCGAGCTGGCCGAGCGGCGAGCCGGTCGCGCTGCACCCGAGGCTCCAGGGGCTGACGCTGGAGATCATCCTGCGAGCGGTCTTCGGCCTCGATGAGGGTCGAAGGCTCGATGCCCTGCGCGAGCGCCTGACCGCGATCCTCGACACGAGCGCTCAGCCGCAGTCGATGGTGCCCCAGCTCCAGTTCGAGATCGCGGGGCGCGGGCCCTGGGCCAGTTTCGTTCGCATGCGCGACGCTGCAGACGAGCTCATCTTCGAGTTGATCGAGGAGCGCCGGGCCGAGGAGGGCGAACGAGATGACATCCTCTCGATGCTGCTGGAAGCGCGGCACGAGAATGGCTCGCCGATGTCCGCGCAGGAGCTCCGAGACGAGCTGATGACGCTGCTCGTTGCCGGCCACGAGACCACGGCATCCGAGCTCGCCTGGGCGTTCGAGCGGCTCGCCCGTTCGCCCGAAGTTCGTGAGCGGTTGATCGACGAGATCGACCGGGGCGAGGACGACGCCTATCTCACGGCCACGATCCAGGAAACGCTTCGCCGCCGGCCGGTGCTGCCGAACGCAGCGCCTAGGCTCGTCAAGCAGCCGGTGGAGATCGGGGGTTGGACCTACCCGCCCGGCGTGTGCGTCGTCGCCAACAGCTACCTCGTGCACCACGACCCGGACATCTACCCGGACCCCTACGCCTTCCGCCCCGAGCGCTTCATCGACGAGCCGCCCGGCACCTACACGTGGATCCCGTTCGGAGGCGGGCGCCGCCGCTGCCTGGGAGCGAGTTTCGCCACGCTCGAGATGAAGATCGTGCTGCGCGCCGTGCTTTCCCGAAGCGACGTTGTCGTGGCCGGCGACGGCGTCGAGGTGAGCGCGCGGCGTGCCATCACCCTCAGCCCTGCGCGCGGCGCGACTGCCGTGCTGCGGGACCGTGTGCCCGCGGCTGTGGAACCCGGCGCGATCGAGCCGGACGCAACCCAGCCGCCTGAGCCCGAGCCGGCAGCCGTCTAGCCGAGGGCACTGGCTCTGCGGCTCGCCCCCGCGCCCCGAAACGCGAGTAGACTCGGAGTGAGTGGACAAGGGGCTGCTTGGCGACGGAACGCGCTGCTGCCTTCACCATAATGGTCGGCCGTTTGCCGAGCCACTGGCCAGTAGCAGCTGAGCCGCCCCCACTCAAAAAAGGGCGAAGGGCAGCCTTAGCGCTTGTCCGACTCTGGACTTCTCGGCTCCCGCTTGACCAACGGTCGTGCGGGTAACCACCTCGCCACGTGCGCGGCACCATCATGGGAGGTCCCTAGCCCGGCAGACGCACGCTCAGCGGCAGCGGCGCCCTTGGTGGGAATACGGCCCTGGTCGCGCGCGACCCAGTCCTCGTTTTGCTCGTGCTCCTTGCGCATCTTGCTCCCCTCGCCCTCGAATGGACCGCTGTTGGACTCCCGGAAGAGGACAGCGGTCTGTATCCAGCTTACACCGCGAGATGCAGCTAATGCGAGCAACCTGTGCACGCGCTACGAGATGAGAGCCCGCGCGAGCATCGCCCAAGTTTGCATCTCCAACTTGCAACCGCGCGGGCGGAGCGACTAGATTTCTGCCCCAGACCTAGGAGGTAGGCCGCATGTCCACCACGCGTCAAGACCCCCGCACCGGCCAGGCCGTCGAGCGGGGGACGATGGAGTACGTCACCGTCATCGCAGAGGAGATGGAGCGCAGCGTTCGCGATCTGCGCGAGACCGTCGAGGAGCTGCACCGGCAGGTCGCCGGCCTCAAGCACTGGATCAGCCCGAGCTCGGAGTGAACGCGCGGTAGGCGCAAGAGGCCCGGGCCGCAGGGCTAGGGAAGGAAGATTCCCTGCCTCGCGAGCGGCTGCTCATCGCCCGTGCCGCAAACGGGCGGGCAGAGCCCGGGGCTGTGCGTGAGCGTTCCGTCGGGACCTGCGTCGGAAACCTGGTACCCGACGATCGTCTGATCGAAGCTGGCTCCGCGAAGCGCCATGACCGTGCGCTGCAGCTCCTTGACGGTTCCCGCGATGAACGTGTCGAGCGACGTGACGAGGTTGCAGACGCCTCCGTTCGGCCCTCCGTTGTCGGCGCACTGACCCGGTATCGCGAAGGCGAGATCGCTCACCGTCGCCGTCACGCAGGGCGGCATGCCTTGGGGCTGGGGGCAGGGGGCTGGGGGATTGGGATTGCCGCTCGCGTGGTCGGTCATGCGCGCCGCGGTCAACGTTAGGAAGGGGCCCGTGTAGTCGGCATTCACGGCAGCGCAGCCCGGAGTTCCGACGGCGGCACAGCGAACATCGCTCAACGTTACTCGGAACGTGACGTCTTCCTCATCGTTTCCGTCTACGGGGAGGCAGGGGGGTATTTCGCCGTTCGTACACAACACGTCCAGCCTCAGGATTCCGCGCCCGGCCCCAACCGAGCCCATCTTCGTCATGACCCCGTCGACCTGCGGCGGCTCACACGAAGGAGAGGCAAGCGGCGCAACGTGGTTGCTGTTCGGGTTGGTGCATTTCGTGAAGGCGGGCACTAGCGGCACCTGAAACGGGGTACCGGAGCCGGGACGCGGGTGCGTAGCCGTAGCAGGGCCGGCCGAGGCGAAAACCATTAGAACGCCCAGTCCGAGCGCCGCAGCAATCGTCCTTCCTCTCACGCGAC
This sequence comes from uncultured Solirubrobacterales bacterium, assembly GCA_963774075.1. Lineage (GTDB taxonomy): Bacteria > Actinomycetota > Thermoleophilia > Solirubrobacterales > JBBDJG01 > JBBQNR01. Next base: position 289,068 of record CAVZDP010000002.1, read on the forward strand.
CTCCCCTGATCGTTGTTGGACGACTCTACGCTCAGACCTGGGCAGGTACAAGGTGCGGCGGGCCCAACCCCGTCGACGAAGTTCTCCGCTCAGCGCTTCAACATGCGGCCAACGGCTCCCATCAGCTCGTCCGCCTGAGCATCGGAGCCGCGGGGGCCTTCGCCCTTTCCAGCGAGACAGTGGCGCGCGTGCCCGTCCAGGAGCCCTAGAGCGGTCTTGTCGAGTGCCGCCTGGACCGCGTTGATCTGTGTCAGCACGTCGATGCAGTAACGGTCGTCCTCGACCATGCCGGCTATACCTCGAACCTGCCCCTCGATACGGCTCAGCCGCTTGAGGAGCTGATCCTTTGAGGCGCTGTATCCCCTACTCACCATTGTGGGCTCCTTCGCGAAGGGCTCAGCTCAACCCCTCGATCGCCAATACGACTGTGCCGAACACCGCCGCCACCGCCGCCACAGCGGCCACGACCCGCGTCGGCGGTCCGCCATGGATTCCGGTGTTGTGCACTGCTACGTGTCCCTTACCCCGCGCGATGAGCCAACGATTGACCGGCAGAGCAACCGCGCCCGCGATGACCAGGGCCACCGAAAGGCTGCCCCAGAAGAGAAGGCTCCCGACCCCCGCGTCCATCGCCCCCGGAATGACGAGGATGATCGCGTTGTCGACGATCTCCATCGTGGCGATGCTGAGGGTGTCGGACGCGAGCGCGATTGGGATCACGGTGCCAACCGCCAACCCCGCGCGCAGCAGTGGCAGGCTCGTCAGGCCGTAGCCAAAAAGGAAGGCGAGGCCCACGGCGAGCGCGATCGTGCCGAAGTCCGAGAACCCGAGCGCCGTTCCGATCGCCACGCCGGCGACTTCGCCGATGGCACAGCCGGTCAGGCAGTGCAGGGTCGCGCTGAATGCCACGCTCGTAAGCGCGCTGCCGGATGTCGGCATCTCGTGGTGGTCGTGCTCGTGACTGTGGGCGGCTGCTTCCAACGCTGTCCTCCCTTGGAGCCTGGGGAATAGCCTCGAGTCGTGTACCGTAGCATACCCCTAGGGGGTATTCCGAGCGCCGCCGGAAACCCTCATGAACGAAAAGCCCCGGGTTACCGGGGCCTTTGATGCTCATCGAGTCCGTGAGAAGATCGCCAAGAAGCCCGCTCAGCCCAACGATGCGGATCGCAGCGTCCGCACTCGCCATTCCAAGCGGGCTCCCTGGGAACCTGTGCCGGGCAGTGTAAGGCTCACGTCGCCTGAAGCAAAGCCCAATTGGACAGAGCTAGAGCGATAGCCCTCCTCGACGAGCTCCACCGGGCGCAGAACGAGTTCTATGCCGGCGGCGAGAGCGCGCCACTGCGCAAGCTGCTCACGCCTGACATCACGTGGATCGTGCCTGGCGAGAACCACATCGCGGGCAGCTACCACGGGATCGACGCGGTCTTCGACTACTTCCGACGTCGACGTGGATTCGCCAACGGAACCTTTCAGATGCATCGCAGAGACGTCCTCGTTGGCGACGGTGACCGGCTGGCCGCTTTGACTGACGGCACCGCCACGATCGGAGGCCGGCAGCGCCGCTGGTCGACGGTTGGCGTTTACGACACGGTGGATGAGAGACGAATCTCGGCATGCTGGCTGCTGCCCTTCGACCAGCGAGAATTCGATTCCATCTGGTCGCGCTGACCGTCGCACCTGGTTCCGCCAGGAGAAACCACTGTATGAATGGAGGTCCACCATGAGGCTCCCGAACAGCGCGCACAACACCCGGCCCTGGCGGATCCACGAGCTCACCGGCGACTTCCGGCTCGAGGACGTGTGGGCACTGCCGACGCCGGGGGGCGCGGACGACTTCCCTCGGCTGGTGCAGCAGTTTGCCTCGGCCGACCCGTCGCAGAATTTGCCCGGCGGCGCCCGCAGGCTCTGGGCGCTCCGGTGGAAGGTCGGGGGGCTGCTCGGTTGGGACGAACCGGACGCTGGCCTCGGCTCCAGAGTGCCGACGCTTCGCGACCGGTTGCCGGTGGATCTGCGCGATGTCCCCTCCGGCCCGGACTTCGACGCGCTCCCCTTCACCTCGCTGTACCTGCTCGAAGACGAGTGGGCCGCGGAGATCGCCAACCGGACCATGCACGGGCTGATGCACCTCGGCTGGGTCCCGGACGGGACCGGCGGCTACCGCGGCCAGATGGCCGTTCTCGTGAAGCCGAACGGACGGCTCGGGACCGCCTACATGGCCGCGATCAGGCCGTTCCGGCACCTGATCGTCTACCCGGCGATGATGCGACAGATCGAGCGGGAGTGGCGGGCGCGCGCCGGCGAGGCGACAGCGGCGCAGGCGTGCTAGCTGGATTGCTCGGAACAGCGCCGACGCCGACCATGAACCGGGACAGGCCCTTCCTGAGGGGTGAGCGACGGGACTCGAACCCGCGACCACCTGGACCACAACCAGGAGCTCTACCTACTGAGCTACGCCCACCACGGGTAGTCGGGCCCGGATAGGGCCCGAAAAGCAATCTAGCATCGGCTCTGGCGGTTTCCGCTCAGGCGAGGCTCAGGCGGGCGTCACACGAAGCGACGCCCACAGGTACCAGCTCGCGACCGAGCGCCACGGTCGCCACGGTCGCGCGAGCTTTTTGAAGCGGTCCGGGCTCGGGTACTTGCGCAGCCGGTATTCGATCATCGCGGCTCTCTGCAGCCCGAGGTCGCCGACCGGCAGCACGTCGGGCCGGCCGAGGTGGAAGATCAGGAACATGTCGACGGTCCACTGGCCGATGCCCTTCACCTGAATGAGACGCCACGCTATCTCGTCGTCCGCTAGCTCGTCGAGCTCCTCGAGCACCAGCTCGCCCGATTGCACTCGGGCGGCCAGGTCACGCAGGAAGGCGACCTTGGAGCGCGACAGCCCGACGGCCGCCCGCAGCTCCTCGGCGTCGTCTGCCAGCACTTCAGCCGGCGTCGGAGTGCGACCACCGAAGCGGTCGTGCACTCGCCCGACCATGGTGCGTGCGACGCTCGTGGAGAGCTGCTGGCCGATGATCGCGCGGACGAGCGAGCCGTAGTGGTCTCTCGCCGGGCCGCCACGATCGGTTGTGGAGCCGAGCATGCATGGCCCGACGCGCTCGATGATCGAAGCCATCACCGGGTCGGCGCCGATGAGGTGCTCCACGGCATCGCCATGGTCCGGTTCTGCGCGGGCGGCTCGAGCGCACAAGGCGCGTCAAGCCTAGCGACGCCTCGCTCCCCGGCCCGAAGCCGGGAGGCTGTCCCTTCCGGCTAGAACGTCTGGACGACGAGCTGTGCCGCGGTGGCCCCGGTCTCGCGGCTCGCGAAGGTGGCGTTCGCGTTGCTGGTGGAGGTCAGCGCCAAGCTCACGAGGCCGCTGCCCGTGACGAGCGAGGTCACGTCGACCTCCCTCCAGGTCCCCCCGGTCGTGGGCCCGGAAGAACCGACCACGGAGCCGACGTCGGGCTTCGTGTCGTAGGTCGTCGTGGCTTCGCTCCAGAGGATGTCGGTAACCCCGCGCACATCGAAACCGATCGCGTTGGAGTTGTTCGAGTAGACCCGTAGCTTGGCGCTCAGGACGTTCGTCCCCGCCAGGCCGCCGACGTCGAACCGGAGGTAGCTGCGGACGTCCGGCGACACATCGGTGCGAAGGATCGGCGACGTTCCCGGATGCGACGTTGGGATGCTCGCGTCCACATACGTGTCCGCAACTGGGGTATAGGTCTGCGTTGTCGCCGCCGGCGTGGCGGCCACGATCGCGTTCGATCGCAGCGAATGGTTTCCGGCCACGTCGAACGCGTCGAGCTCGTAGCTGTAACTGCTGGCCGGTGAGACGCTCGTGTCGCTGTAGGAGACGGCGCTTGGGCCGACCGTTGCGATCGCGCTCCCGTCGCGGTAGATCGTGTAGCCGTCGACCCCCACGTCGTCGCTCGCCGCGTCCCACGAAAGGTCCACCCGCTGCGGAGTCGGCGCGACGGCATTCGTGAGCGCCGGGGCGCTCGGGGCCACGTTGTCGGGCGGAGGCACCTGCGTGGTGACGACGAGCTGCGGCGCGTTGGCTCCGCTTTCGCGGCTCGCGAAGGCGGAGTTTGCGTTGCTGGTCGAGGTCATGGCGAGGCTCAGAGGACCGTTACCGGTCACCAGCTCCGTCACGTCGACTTCCTTCCAAGTCGCGGTCGTCGTCGGTCCGGACGACGCGACGATCCCCCCGATCTCCGGCTTCGTGGCGTAGCTCGTGGTCGTCTCCCCCCAGAGGACGTCGGGCACCGTCCGCACGTCGAAGCCGATGGCGTTGGAGTTGTTCGCGTAGACGCGCAGCTTGGCGTTCAGGATCGCCCTTCCTCCGATCCCGCCGACGTCGAATCTGAGGTAGCTTCGAACGTCGGGCGACACGTCGGTGCGAAGGATCGGCGAGATCCCGGGGCTGGCCGTCGGGTTGCTCGCGTCCACGTAGGTGTCCGCGACAGGCGTGAACGAGTGCGTGGTCGCTCCCGGCGTGTCGACGGCGATCGAGTTCGAGCGCGCCGAGTGGTTTCCAGCAGCGTCGAACGCATCGACGTCGTAGCTGTAGCTGGAGCTGGGCGAGGCGCTCGTGTCGCTGAAGGAGAGGGTGTTCGGGCCTACCGTGGCGATCGGGCTTCCGTCGCGATAGACCGTGTAGCCGTCCAGCGCGTCGTCGTCGCTCGCAGCGTCCCACGACAGGTCCACCCGCATCGCCGTCACGGCGATCGCGCTCGTGAGCGCTGGGACGCTCGGCGCCACCAGGTCGGGAGGGGGCACCTGTGCCGTGACCACCAGTTCGGGGGCCACGGCGGTCTCGCGGCTGGCGTAGAGGGAGGTGCCGGGGCTCATCGAGGTGAGTGCGACGCTGAGCTGCCCGTTCCCGGAGACGAGTGACGTGACGTCGACCTCCGTCCATGCGCCCGCCGTCACCGGACCGGACGAGCCGACGGTCTCTCCCATGTCCGGCTTCGTCTCGTAAGTGGTCGAGCTCTCGTCCCAGGAGTTGCTCGCGACGCCGTGGACGTCGTACCCGAGCGCGTTCGACGCTGTGGCGTGGACACGAAGCTTGGCATTGAGAATGCTCGGGCCGAGCCTCTTCAGGTCGAACCGCAGGTAGCTGCGGGCCTCGGGCGAGGCGTCCGTGCGAAGGGCGGACGAGGTTCCATAGCCGACGGTCGGGGTGGCTGCGTCCACGTAGGTGTCGGCGACCGGGGTGAAGGTGCGCGTCGTGACATCCGGAGTCGTGAGCGAGACGGCGTTCGACTGGTCGGAGTGATTGTCGTCGGCGTCGAAAGCCCCGACGGTGTAGCTGTAGGTGCTGCTGGGCGACACGTCTCTGTCGCTGTAGTGCAGCGTGTCCGGCCCGACCAGCGCTACTGCGGCGCTGTCGCGGTAGACCGTGTAGCCACCGAGCTCGCCGTTGTCCGTGCTCGCGCTCCAAGACAGGTCGACGCGCTTGGGGTTGGCCGCCGTGCCCGTCAAGGTCGGCGTAGTCGGCCGTTGCGTGTCCAGCGAGCCCTCGGACGTGACGATCAACCTCGGAGCCATCGAGGGGTTCTCACGGTTGCCGTAGTCGAGGCCCTTCTTGTCGGTCGTCGTCATGGCGAGGCTCACGGGGCCGTCGTGGCGCACGAGCGAGGTCACGTCGATCTCCTGCCAGGCGTTGCGGACAGCGCGGCCGGAGGACGCGGCGACAGCGCCGACGGGGGGCCTGTTCGCGTACGTGAGAGTGTTCTCCTGCCAGGTCGTGCCGACGACCGATCGAACGTCGGCGCCAGTCGAGCTGTCAGTGACCGGCATCACGCGAAGCTTCGCGCTCTTGACCTTCGTCCCGACGTTGGTGAGGTTGAACTTGAGGTAGGACGTCAGGACGGGCTGGGCGTCGGTCCGCAGCAGGGCAGTAGCGAAGTTCGCTCCCGGCTGGCTCGAGTCGACGTATGCGTCGGCAGTGGTCACGAACTGCTGCGTCACCGTCTGCGCAGCGTCTCCCTCCGCCGTGACGATGAGCTGGGGCGCGTTCGCCCCCGTTTCGCGGCTGGCATAGTCGGACGTCTTGTCGCCGGCGCCAGTCAAGGCAACGCTCAAGAGCTCGTCCTGCTGAGCGAGCGCGGTCACGTCGTACTCACGCCACTCGTCCTTCTTGCCGCCCGCAGTGCCGGCGACGGCGCCGACGGCGGGCCGCGTGGCATAGGTCATCGCGCTCTCCTGCCACTGGTCGTCAGCAACGCCACGCAAGTTGGCGCTCGAGCTGCCGTTGGTCGTCCCGAACACGCGCAGCTTCGCACTGATGACCTCGTTGACGCTCGACAGGTCGAAACGCAGGTACGAAATCGTCTCTGGCGTGATGCCGGCGCGTAGATTCGTCTGGCTGCCGAACTTGAGCGTCGGGCGACTGGCGTCGACGAAGGTGTCGGCCACCGGAACGAGCTTCGACGTCACGATCCCGAACGTCCGCACGAAGGTCTTGTTGGAGGTCGAAGAGGTCTTGCCGCTCTCGTCGTAGGCGCGAACCCAGTACGTGTACCTGGTGTCGGCGGTCAGGTTCTTGTCGGAGTAGGCGAGCGTCTTGGGGCCGAGGTTGGCGACCGCCTGGCCGTCGCGGTAGACGAGGTAGCCGGCGACACCGACGTCATCGGTGGTCGCGCGCCATGAAAGCTCGACGTTCTTGGAGCTCGTCGCCGTGGCCGTGAGGTTGTTTGGAGCGTCGGGTGGGCTGGCGTCGTCCTCCGTGCCGTGACAGGTACCCGTGCCGGAGTCAGTGAACGTGCCACCCGGCTCGGGGACGAAGTTCCACTCGTAGCTCGCCGGGTTCAGGTTCAGCATCAGGGCGCCGAACGTGGCGTCGTCGTGAACCTCGCTGTTGGGCGCAAGGGTCGAGACGGACGTGAGGTTCGAGCCGCCCGTGCCGGCGACGAACTGGCGAATGCCGCGCGCGGGGTCGGCCGTGCCGTCCCCTCGCTGCGGCGCGAACCGCTCGTACATGTGGTCGTGCCCCGTGAGCACGACCTCGGCTCCGGCCGAGTACAGCAGGTTCCAGAGGGGAAGCGAGCCCGAGGTCGAGCGGCCACCCGAGCTGAACAGAGGGATGTGCCAGTAGGCGAGCGTGCACTGGTCCTCGTGCGCCTCGAGGTCCGCGGCGAGCCATCTGCCCTGAGGGCTGAGCACGCCACAACCGCCGATGGCCACGCAGCTGGTGTTGAGCGCGATCAGGTGCCAGGAGCCCACGTCGTAGCTGTAGTAGCCCTTGTCGCGGTCTCCCGCGGCGCCGGAGAAGTTGCCGACGCCGTTGAAGTAGTCGTAGTGGCCGGCTGCGCCGAGGTTGCTCTCGTCGCACCCGGTTCCGCCGAAGATGGATCCACCGTGGGTGAGGTACTCGTGGTTGCCGACGACCGGGTGGGCGATCGAGTTGAAGCGCCCCCAGCTCAGGTCGTATGACTGCTGGAAGGCACCGTGGCCGCCGCAGTAGTACTGATTGTCGCCGAGCGGCAGCACGGCATCCGGCTGAGCGCTTTGGATGAGATCCGACACGGCGTGCTGGCGGCAGGAGCCGGGGACGCCCTGGCCGCCGTTGAAGTCGGGATCGAGCGGGTCGCAGGCGATGTCACCGGCGGCGGCGATCCGCGTGCCAAGGGATCCCGTGCCGGCGATCGGGCCATCGTGAGCGCCGGCGATCGCCGGGACGGCGAGCGCCGCTACAAACAGGAACACCGCACAGGCGCGGCCGAAGAGGGTGCGCCAATCCGTTGGCAAGCAATTCCTTCCGTGGGGGGACCTAAAGAGCGAAGGCAGTGTAATCAGGCTCTACACCTCCCGGCCACTAAATCTGACCGCGACGAGCTCGACCGGCTCCGAGAGCAGGTGGACGAATGGCCGAGCGCGAGGATCGAGAGACCGGTACTAGGGTGAGAACGTGTCAAGGACGACACAACCCACCTCCCGCAGTACGCACGGTCGCAAGCAAGCACGGCTGCCTCGCGCGATCCTCGTCGCGGCGTTGACTCTGAGCTGTCTCGTCGTCGCTTCCGCGCCGGCTGGCGCCGCAGGCGCTCAGGCGAGGATCTCGCAGGTAGGCCCCGACGGAAATCCCGCCTACGACGGGCTCGCTCCCGCGGTTGCGTACAACGCGCGGGCAGACCAGTACCTCACGGTGTGGGAGGCGGACGACTCGACCGACGAGGAGAGCGAGATCCACGGCCGCGTCGTCAACGCGAGCGGCGCTCCGGTCAGCGCCGAGTTTCGCATCTCGCAGACCGGTCCCGACGGCGACCCCAACTTCGACGCGTTCAGGCCCACGGTCGCGTACAGCTTCCACACGAACGAGTACCTCGTGGCCTGGTACGGCAACGCCGCCGGAGGCGACGAGTTCGAGATCTACGGCCAGCGCGTGAGCGCGGGCGGCGCTGAGATCGGTGCAAACGACTTCCGGATCTCGGACATGGGTCCCGAGGGCAACCCCAGCTTCGACGCTTCGCGGCCCGCGCTCGCCTACAACCAGAACGCCAACGAGTTCGTGGTCGTCTGGTACGGCGACGACACGGTCAGCAACGAGTTCGAGATCTACGGCCAGCGCGTCAGCGGTAGCGGCTCTGAGATTGGCGCAAACGACTTCCGGATCTCCGACGCCGGCCCGAATGGCGACGCCGGCTTCGACGTCTTCAAGCCGGCGATCGCGCACAACCCGCAGGCGAACGAGTATCTCGTCACCTGGTACGGGGACGACACGGTTGCCGATGAGCTCGAGATCTACGGCCAGCGCCTGAACGGGGCGGGCGCCGAGGTCGGGACGAACGACTTTCGCATCTCCGACATGGGTCCGAACGGCAGCACGAGCTTCGAGGCTCAGCGGCCCTCCGTCGCCTACAACCCGCACGCCGGCGAGTACCTCGTCGCGTGGGACGGCGACGACGACACCGCGCCGCTCGTCGACAACGAGAGCGAGGTCCACGGTCAGCGCCTGAGCGCCACAGGTGCAGAGGTGGGCGCGAACGACTTCAGGATCTCCCGCGCCGGACCCCACGGCAACAACAGCTTCGATGCCTTCAGGCCCGTCGTGGCGCACGCCCCGGGCGGCGATTACCTGGTCGTCTGGTACGCCGACGGCGCCGTCAACGGCGAGCTGGAGGTGTACGGGCAGAACCTGAGCGCGGCCGGCGCGGCGGTCGGCGCCATCAACTTCAGGCTTTCACGGATGGGCCCCGACTTCGATGCCTCCTTCGACGCCGCGGATCCCTCTCTCGCATCCGGCGCGCGCGCCAACGAGTACCTGGCCGTTTGGTCGGGCGACGACAGCTCCACGCCCCTCGCGGACGACGAGTTCGAGATCTTCGGCAGCGCAGCGCCCGTCGCGAGCCCGCCCCCCGGAGCGGTAACTCAGAAGCCCCACCTGAAGCTCACCTATCGCAAGCGCCAGCGCATCACCAAGAGGGGCTTCGTGATCGTCTACGCGAAGAGCGACCAGGCGGGCAAGCTCTTGGCGAAGGCGCTGGTGGGACGCGCGCGGGCGAAGTCGAGCAAGTCACGGAAGCTGCGGAGCCTCCGTCGCACGGTCAGCCCGAACCGGCGCTACAAGCTCCGTTTCAAGCTTTCACGCAAGGTTCGCCGTGAGGTCAGGCGCAAGCTGCGCCGCAACAAGCGCTCGGCCGTGCGGGTAACGGTGCGCATGAATGCCGACGGCGGAACCGCCACGGCGAGAGCGTTCATCCGCGCCAAGCGCTGATCTTCCTCCCACAGTTCGCAGCGAGGCCATGCCAGAAGGCCGCGTCCCCCCCGCGGCCTTCTGAGCATTTCAACTACTAGGCCCCCTGCGAGATACTGCGCGGAAGATGTCGCAGGAGAACGTGGAGATCGTGCGTCAGGCATTCGAGTGCTTCGAGCGCCGGGATTGGGCCAGCGCGGCACCGCTCTACGATCCGGACGTTGAGCAGCACGGAACGGTCGGTGGCGTTGAAGAAGGCCAGGTCCTCCGTGGCCCCGACGAGATCAGACGGAGCTTCGAGAGCGAAGACGAGATTTGGGCTGAGCACCGGATGGAACCGGAGAAGTTCATCGATGTCGGTGACCGGGTGGTTGTTCTGGTACGCGAGTACCAGCGCGGCAAGACCAGCGGTATAGAGACTGAGATCGAAACGGCGGTCATCATGGATTTGCGAAACGGACGGATTACCCGCGCGCAGGGATACATGGACCGCGCCGCGGCTCTCAGAGCCGCAGGCCTGTCAGAGCAGGACGCTCGCAGCCAGTGAGCTCGTTGTAGTTCCTAGGTAGATTGGTTCATCCGGGGCCCCCTTGGAGGCTGAGAGCTGCCAAGCCACTCAGGTCTGACGCCGAGGGAGCTTCGTCAGCGGTCGCCGTGAGCGTCTTGCTCCGGGCATGAAGATAGGCCCGATGCCCAGCTCCGAGTGTCCGGTCGCGTGACTAGCGTCGCCGGCACCGGAACAAGGGGCATTGGGAGAACGCAGACGGGCAGGCCGTCCTTTGTCGGATGGGCTGCGAGCCCGACTTGCTCACTGGCCGCCCCTGCGACTTGTCCGGTTGTGCTGAGAGCACGAATCCGTTGTGTCTTTCCTCTCCATGAATAAAGAGGAACTCTGCGCTTTAGCTCGTCGTCACCCGCACCGGGTGCGACTTTGGCAGAAAGGGGGCCGATCGTCTAGAGGGACTTGACTTTCATCCGTCCGACAGGCCGACGGCTTCGAGGGCCTCGGCATGGTCCATATAGGACTTCAAGCGCCAGATCTTCCCGCCCCGCAGCCAGTAGACCATGCCCGCCGTCTGTTGCACGCGGACGCCGCTGCCCTTGCCCGTGCCGGTCAGGCTGTAGACCGCAACGACGCGATCGTCGCCAGCATCGATCGGTCGAAAGTCTTCGACCTGCCAATTCTCCCAAGCCTCGTCCATCCGGGCGAAGTAATTTGGCCACGTTTCCCGCCCTCGGTACGTGCTTTCCCCATCCACCGCCGCCAACACGGACTCGAACTCCAAGTCCTCGTGCGACATCTCCGCAAGGGCGTGAAAGTCTCGACGGTTGAAGGCATCGCGGGCTCTGCGCACGATCGCCACGTTGTCGTACGACGGCTCCTGCTCCGACAGCCCCACGGCTTCGAGGGCCTCGGCGTGATCCCAGAAGAACTCCAGGTAGAAGATCCTGCCCTTGCGCATCGTGAAGACGAGCGTCAGCTCCATGTTCATGTCTGGGCCGTGGCCCGCGCCACGCCAGATGTATCTCACGGCGACTCGGTCGCCCGCGTCGATGAAGTCGCCGATCGGTACACCGGTGTCGGCATCCCAGGTGTCGCGGAGCTGCTCGTGAAAACGCATGACGGCCTCGCGACCTACGTAGGGCCCCGGCTCCGGCCAATCCTTCACGGTCCGCACGATGACGTCGGGATCGTAAAGCTCACGAAATGCGTCCATGTCGCCCGCGTTCCACGTCTCGAAGAAAGCACGCACGATCTCCACGTTCTCCTCAGAAATACGCCCTCACCCGGCCCTCAAAATGGCTGTTTCATGGGTCGCGTGTGACGACGCCGTCGTCATTGATCTCTCCTGCGACATCGCCTACTCCGAGAGGCCCACGGCTTCGAGGGCCTCGGCGCGTTCCAGATACTCGTCCAATCGGATGATCAGGCCGTCCTCCACGGTGACGATCGAGAAGATCGTCGCGTTGACGTCGATGTCGCTCGCCTTTCCCTTCATCGCCAGTCGCACTACCGCGAGAACTTGGCTGTCGCCGAGATCGGTGACCTCGTGGACGTTAACTCGGTAGTCCTGGGCGGTATCCAGAAGCTGATCCACACTATGGGCGGTGCCCTCGTAACCGCGGGTGGTGATCCCGATAAGGATCGACTTCCACTCGATATTCGGATGCAAGAAGCGCATCAGGTCCGCGTACTCGGGCCAGACCTCACCCACCCTCAGGCTGTCCGCCAGGGAACGAGGGCCTTGCCAGTAGGCGGCAAAGGCTCGTTCCACTGCGTCGAAGTAGCGCCGCACAAGCTCCACGTTCTGCTCAGAAATACGCCCTCACCCGGCCCCCAAAATGGCTATTTCATCGGGTCGCGTGTGACGACACCGTCGTCATGGTCTCTCCTGCGACATCGCTCGCGCCTGTTCCCACTTTGTTCCCACCCTGCCGTTCGCGGCTCCGACGGATGCACGGTGCGAAGGCGGAAACCGCTCGGTAGCAGGGACCTCTCGAAGTGGGCCGGGGTGGATTCGAACCACCGACCGACGGGTTATGAGCCCGCTGCTCTGACCGCTGAGCTACCGGCCCGCTCGTTTCGCAAGCCTAGCGCCGCGACCAATCCGGCAGGTGAGGAGCGCTAACTCGCCAGCCGCATGGCCGGCTCGCGAGCGAGGAGATCCAGTATCACCCCGTCGCGCAAGCCGCCCTTGCCGATCTTGAGAGGGCAGCTGAGCAGCTCAGAGATCTTCTCAAGCAAGAGCACGCCCGCGGGCAGGAGGTGCACGCGGCGCGGGTCGAGCTCGAAGCGCTTGGCGACAGCGGCAATTGGGTGGCCGGTCAGCACCCTGATGGCGCGCTCGAGGGTCTCGTACTCGAGCACCGCCCCAACCAGCATGCGCAGCGACGACGCGCTTCCACCCACCGCCACTGCCTGCTTCGGGCGCTCCATCTCGATCCCGTCGAAGAACGTTGCGACGTGGTCGCGCAAGCCGCGAATCTCAGCAGCCGAAGGAGGGTCGCTCGAGAGAAAATCGTCCGTTAGGGAGCCGGACCCGATCTTGAAGGAGTGCACGCTTCGCACTCCCTTCTGCAGGGCGCCGAACACGATCTCGGTCGAGGCGCCCCCGACATCGACAACCGCGACCTCTGCCTTCACCACGTGTTCGAGGGTCCTCGTCGCCCCGAGGAACGCAAGGCGCCCCTCCTCCTCCTCGCTCAGCACGTCAACCGGTAGGCCGCAGGCTCGCTCGATCTCTGCGACCACCTTTTCACGGTTGGCTGCCTCGCGGATCGCAGCCGTCGCGACAATCCGGATCGCCTCGGCATCGAGCTGCTCAGCGAGACGCACCTGGGTGACGACCGCATTCGCGACCTCGGCTACCTTTGCCGGGCCGATCGCTCCGTCGAGCCCGGAGACTTTTCCGAGCCGCGTGTACGCCCGCTGGTCCATAACCCTGCGCAGGTGGCCGCTTTCGGGTTCGGCGACGAGCACGCGCGTGGTGTTTGAGCCGATGTCGATTGCAGCGCACAACATCCAGATCCATCCTGGCAGAGGGCAGAAAGCGTGGCGACTCCTTTCGCGGGCGAATGGGAGTCTCCTGGAAAAAGTCACATTGTGGTAACAACCCGCAATCGACGCCCGGCCGTTTCGCACTCAGAGGCGAGCGAGCGGCGCGAGGGAGATTGCGGCAAGAGGAGTGCCCTCCGAAGCCTTCGGCCGCAGCCCGATGCCCGGCGACAAGACACCCAAGGTGGCTCGCCAAGCGGTCCGCGACTTCAGTGCGCTCGCCGCCAAGCTCGAGGATCGCCTCGCCGATGCCCAACCCAAGCGGGGCGGGTCCGCCCGGAAGCGCACTCGCACTCCCCGGGCGGGATCAAACCCAGCCCTGACGCCGACCCCCGCCGGCCCCGCCCCTACCGGCCGCGCGGGTGGGCACGAACTGAGCTCAGGAAGCCAGTAGCCGGGCAGCGAGCGAGGGGCTCGGGGCGAAGACGATCGCCGATGTGCGGCCCTCGCCGCGCATTCCAATTGCCCCGCCCCGGCTCGACCACATGCCGACGCCCTCCCGGAACGCGAGCCGGCGCCCGCGAAGCCCGCGTTCGAACACCCGCCTGAACGCCCTCTCCGCCTGGACGCGATCGGCCTCGCGGTCCCACGCGAGCGTCCACACCCCCACGTCGCGAGCGATGCACGGCGCCCGGCAGCGCCCCTCGCCCGCCCGCCGCCACAGCTCGAAGCGCCCGCCGTCCCAGCCGGCGGCGGCGTCGTCCCCGCGCACCTTCCCGACGTGCTCGAACACGAGCGACACGTCCAGCTCGCCGCTCCCGGTCCGGTCCAGGCGCTTCCACTGCGGACCGAGCAACCGCCCGACCTTGGGAACCTGTACCGGCGCCGGAGCGTCGCCCACCGCATACTTGCCGGGGTGCAGCACCTGCTCCGTCGAGCGCGGGCGGCGGAGCTGGATGACGTTGTTGACCGCCCGCCAGCTTCCGTCCAGGCGAAAGGCGTTCACGAAGCGCATGCCGCGCTCGTACGGGAAGAGCAACAGGTCCTCCACGAACTGCGGAAGCTTGGTCTCGCCGGCGTCCACGTCGCCGAACGCCTCCAACGCGTCCGAGGGGTCGAAGTAGCGCTCGGCGTAGTCGACCATCAACGCCGTGGCCGTACCCTCGAAGAGCGCGGACTCGGCCGCAGCGCGGTCGTCGCGCAAACTCTCCTTGGAGCTGACGTCGAAGTGCTGGTCCTCGAGCGCGTGCACGAGCTCGTGTGCGAGCGTGATCTCGCGCAGCGCCCGGCTCTCCGACTCGCTGGTCACGACCACCAGCCGCTTCGAGCGGTCGTCGTAGAAGCCGAGGATCTGCTCCACCTCGATCGCCCTCAGAAAGCGGCGCAGCTCCTGCGAGGGATGGAGCAGGCCGAGCAGCTTGAGCTCCTCTTCGTCCACGAGCTGTTCGTAGCGCGTGTACTCGCGCGCGCTCGCGGAGCTGTAGATCTTCTGGGCGCGCTCCGGCGAGGCGAACGTGATGTCGAGCGGCTCGCGGAAGCGAAGCCCGCGCAGCCTCTCCACCCTCCTCTTGATCGGCGCCACCTTCAGCGGCGCCGCGGCGCTGCTCCGCGCCGCTCGCTTCTCATCCTCCTTCTCGTCCGAGCCGATCAGCGCCGCACCTGCGATCACGAGCACGACCACCGCGAGCAGCGTCAGCTCCAGCGCTGTCGGTCCTCGCCTCTCCATCCGCCTAGTGGTAGGTCTTCAGCGCAGCGCCTTGCGAACGGCCTCGGTCAGCTCGGCGGGGCTGAAAGCGCCGTCGAGTCGTTCGACGACCGTGCCCTTCGAGTCGATCGCGAACGCGAACGGCTCGCCGGGGAGATGCCAGGCGCGAACCTGCGGCGTGGTGCCCTTCTTCAGGTCGTTGTCCCGGTAGATCTCCATGTGTATGAAGTCGACGTTGTCGCCGTACTCGGCCTTGACCTGCTCGGCGACATCGGTGACCGGGGCGCAGACTCTGCTCTCGCACAGGGCGGGCGTTGCGAACAGCAGGAGGACGGGCCGCCCCTCGTCGAGCGCATCCGCCAGGTCCACCTCGTGCATCGTGTCCGGAGGGATGCGCGTCTCTATGCGCTCGATGTCGCCCCCGACCGAATCGCGCGTGGGCGTGTGGACCCGGATCGCCTTGTCGCCCGGACCCGGCAGGTCCCGGTCGCCGCTCACCGTCACCTGGGACGGGCTCGTGGCGACCAGCTGTTTGCCCAGCTTGGCCACCGCCGTGACGAGGTAGCCGCCGGGATCGGGGAAGCGAAGGTCGGACACGTAGATGGCGCGGGCGGCGTCTTCGTCCTCCACGGTCTGCCGGCTGCGATAGCGAGCGTCGGTGCCGATTCGCTGAAAGCTGACGCCGAAGGGACCGTGCACCGTCTCGTCGAGACCGCGGGCCCAGTAGAGGCCGACCTCGAGGTCGGCGATCTGGCGGTTGCCGCGGTCGAAGAGCCCGAAGGCGAACCGGTTGGCGCCGGGCTCGAGCACCCTCACGGCCTGCGCGAGATCCGGCCCCTGCCGCAGGTTCTGGAGCAGCGCGCGCAGGCTCCGGTTCGATGGGCGTGGGAATCCCGCTGCCTCGAGCGCCGCCGGCGCCGGGGGGCGCTCCACCCGGGGGGTGTCGCCGCCACCGCCATTCTCGTCGCCCCCGCCACAGCCGCCGAGCAGCGCGAGCGACGCGAGCAGCGCAACGAGCGCGACGATCGGCGCGCGCATGGGCGGACACCCGGGCGGCAGCCCAGGCTCTGCTTCAACTTCTTCAGGGCGAACGACCACCGCAACCCACGGTACCGAACGGGCGCGACCCTCCCGCCGATTGTGGCCATAGATGACCGGACGCGAGCTCGAGCGAGCGTCACTGCTATGTATCGTGTGCGCGGCTCAATGCGATTTCCTCTCCAGACGCGCCTCGACGCCACCGCGACCCTGGCCCGTCGCGGCGTCCTGAGGCCGACGCGGCCGGACAAGGCGCTGCGGCAGGGGATCAAGCTCTGGCGCTGGGGCGCCACCTTGGCGGCGGCCTACGTGGTGCACTCGGTGGCCGACGCGGAACAGGTCGCGCTCTGCGACGACGAGGGCGAGCTGACCTACGCCGGCGTGAACCTCCGCACGAACGCCCTCGCCGACTCACTGAGGAGGCTCGGCGTGCGCGAGGGCGACTCGGTCGCAATCCTCTGTCGCAACGGCCGCGGCTTCGTCGAGCCGGTCATCGCTTGCTCGAAGCTCGGCGCAGATGCGCTCTTTCTCAACACCTCCTTTTCGCCGCAGGAGGTCCAGACCGTGGTCGCTCGGGAGCGGCCCCGGGCGCTCGTCTACGAGGCCGAGCTGGCGTCGCTCGTCGAGGGCACGCCGCTGCCACCCGAGGTGATCCGCGTCGTCGCCGGAGCGGCCGATCCGGCGCCTGGAGGTGACCCGACCCTCGAGCGCCTGATCGCGGAGGGCGACACGGCAGAGCCCACGCCGCCCGAGCACGAGAGTCGCACCGTCATCCTCACCTCGGGCACCACCGGCCCGCCCAAGGGGGCGCGCGTGGCGCGGCCCGAGAACATGGATCCGCTCGCATGGCTTCTGAAGGTGTTGCCGCTCAGGCCGCGGTCGCCGTACCTGATCGCGGCGCCGCTGTTCCACGCCCATGGCTTCGGACAGTTCTCGATCGGCAGCGGCCTGACCTGCGAGGTCGTTCTGACGGCGAAGTTCGATCCCGAGCGAACGCTCGCGCTCATCGAGCGCAGGCGCGTCGAGGTGCTCGCGGCAGTGCCCGTGATGCTGAAGCGCATGATGGAGCTGCCGGCCGAGACTCGCGCCCGGTACGACACGAGCAGCCTGCGCGTGGTGCTCTGCAGCGGCTCGGCCCTGCCGGCGGACCTCACGCGCTCGTTCATGGACGCGTTCGGCCCAGTCATCTACAACCTCTACGGCTCGACGGAGGTCTCCGCCGCCACCATCGCCACTCCGCAGGACCTGCTGGACGCGCCGGGAACGGTCGGCCGCCCTCTCCCCCACTCCCGCGTCGCGATCCTCGACGACGACGGGCGCGCGCTCCCGCCCGGGGAGATCGGGCTCATCTTCGTCGGGCATGAGATGCTCTTCGACGGCTACACCGACGGCTCGAGCCTCGCGGGGCCTGCCGGGATGATGAGCCCCGGCGATCTCGGCCACGTCGACTCCGAGGGGCGAGTGTTCGTCGACGCGCGCAAGGACGACATGATCATCTCGGGCGGCGAGAACGTCTATCCCGGTGAGGTCGAGGCGGCGCTCCAGGAGCATCCCGACGTGGACCAGATCGCCGCCCTGGGAGTCGATGACGAGCAGTTCGGCCAGCGCCTCGTCGTTTTCGTCGTGCCGCGGCCGGGCAGCGGGCTGACCGAGGAAGGCCTACAGGCCTTCGCCAAGCAGAGCCTCGCCCGCTTCAAGGTGCCGCGCGAGGTGCACCTGGTCGAGGAGCTTCCCCGTAATGCGCTCGGGAAGGTCGTGAAGAGGGAGTTGCAAGCGCTCCTATAGCGTTCGCCGCGCAAGGCTCTTCGAGAAGGAGGTCACGTTGGCGGACAGGGCGGCGCTGATCACCGGCGGCTCTAGCGGGATCGGACTCGCACTCGCGCGGGCGCTGGGAGAAGACGGTTACGCGGTGACGATCGCCGCGCGCCGGCCGGAGAAGCTCGAGCAGGCGGCCGTTGAGCTGCGGGAGGCCGGAATCGACGTCCACCACGTCGCCGCCAACCTGCGCGAGGAGGAGGACATCAAACGGGTCGTCAGCGAGCACCGCGAGCGCTTCGGCCGCATGGACGTGCTCGTGAACAACGCCGGACTGGGGATCGGCGGCGCTGTCGAGGGGTTTCCCACCAAGCATCTGGACATGCAGCTCGACGTGAACCTGCGCGCCGTTTACCTGGTGGCGCGGGAGTCGATACCGCTGCTCAAGGAGTCCGGTCGGCAAGGCGGCTCGCTGATGGTCAACACCGCGTCCATCGCCGGTAAGCGCCCGCAGGCTTTCCTCGCCGTCTACTCGGCGACGAAGGCGGCGGTGATCGCGCTCACGGAGTCGCTGCAGGGCGAGCTTGCGGGCGACGGAGTGCGCTGCACCGCCATCTGTCCGGCCTTCGTCGACACGCCGATGACCGACTATGTGAAGGGCCAGGTGGCGCCGGAGCAGATGATCCGTCCCGAGGACATCGCCGAGATCGTGCGTTGCCTGCTGCGTCTCTCACCCGCGTGCATCGTCCCCGAGGTGATGATCGTGCGCCCCGACGACGTGCCGGTCGCAGGCGGGTAGCCCTCAGCGCTTCAGCTTTACGGTCAGCTTGCGCGAGCGTTTCTCGCCCGCGCTGTCGACCGTGAGGCTGACCTTTGCGCGCAGCTTTTTCTTGCGCTTGAGCGCGCGCGAGATCGCCTTGCGCGCCTTTTGCGTGAGCTTCAGCCTGAGCTGCGTCTTCTTGTTCGGGCGGACCGAGCGTTTGGTGGGCTTGAGACGGAAGACCTTGCTGGCGCCCGGCACGTTGATGGATCCGGTGGCGCTTGCCTGGCAGCGCTTGTTGCAGACTACGATCACCACGACCCCGCCCTGGAGCAGGACGCGCTGCGTCTTGGCGGCCGACATGGTCGCCGTCAGGCTCACGACGGATCCGCCCTGGCCGCCGGTCGCGGGAGGCGGGCTCGACGGGGTCACGGGCGGCGGCGGCTGCACGAAACGGGAGCTGAAAACGTCCCGCACGGTCCCGTCGGCGTCGCCCGCGAGCGCCTCCTGGCTCTCGAAGAAGACGAGGCTTCCGTCACTCGCGACGGCACGCAGGATCGCCGGCAGCAACGCGCCGGAGGCGGTGACCATCGTGGTCACGCCGCCCGTCCGCTCGTAGATGTCGAAGTCGCCGTCCGCGTCGCCCGGAAGGAGCGCAGCGTCGGTGTTGATGAATACCCTGCTGCCGTCGGCGGAGAAGAAGATTCCGCAGGACACGGCCGAGCTCGGCACCATGCAAACTTCCACGGGCTCGCTACCCCCACCGGAGACGAGGGTGGCCAGGCCGGCCAGTCCGGAGCGCGAGTAGACGTCGCGCAGCCCGTCCCCGTCGCCCGCCGCGAGGCTCTCCGCGGTGTCGAAGAACACCTCGAGCCCGTCGCTCGTGGACGCGAGGAAGCGAGCATCGAAGGGGCCGGTACCACCGGAGACGTTCAACGTGGCGCTGCCGTAGCGCACGTAGACGTCGAGACCTCCGAGGTCGCTGGTGCCAGGCGTGAGATCCTCGTCGGTGTCGAAGAAGACGCGCGCGCCATCGTCGGAGGCGCCGACGAAGAATGCGTCGAAAGGCCCGTCTGGTCCAGCAGTGGACTCGGAGAGGAGCGCCGTCGAGGGTGATGCACCGAAGCTCCGCTCGTAGACGTCGTGGAAGCCGCCGTCCCCGTCATCGGCCACGAGCGTCTCCTGGGTGTCGAAGATGATCCGCGTGCCGTCGTCGGAGATCGCCCCGAAGGAGGCGTCGAGAGCACCGTTGCCCCCCGCCGGTCCCGTCGAGACGAGCGTCGTCGCACCGCTCGAGTGTTGGTAGATGTCGGTCCGGCCATCCGTGTCGGCAGCGTTGAGCGACTCGTCAGTGGTGAAGGCGACTCGCGTCCCGTCGGCAGAGGCGCCCGCAAACGTGGGATCGAAGGTGCCGTTCCCCCCAGACGAGATCAGCGTGGTCCCCCCGCTCGAGCGCCCGTAGATGTCGAGCTGGGTGTCCGTGTCTCCGGCAAGCGGTTCGGCCGTCGAGAAGAAGACACGGTCGCCGCTATTTGAGATCCCATCGAACGACGCGTCGAAAGCGGCGTTGCCGCTGGGGGAGATCAGCTTCGTCGTCCCGCCCGAGCGCTCGTAGACGTCATAGAACGTGCCGTCCATGTCCTCGGCCACCAGAGCGTCGTCGGTCTCGAAGAAGACGCGGCTGCCGTCTGCGGTTGCGGCACCGAAGAACGCGCCGAAGTTGCCGGGCGTCTCGCTAACGCCCGAGGGGCGCGAGAGCAGCGTCGTCTGCCCGCCGGAGCGCTCGTAGACATCGAACAGGATGCCGTCGGCGTCCTCGGGCACCAGTGCCTCGGCCGTCCAGAAGAAGACCCTCGAGCCATCGTCCGAGATGCCGCCGAAGTTGGAGGCAAGCGACGGGGTGCCGCCGGCCGGGCCGGTCGACACCAGCTCCGTCGTGTTGTGGTTGGCCACGGCAGCCGAGGACAGCCCTGTCAGAGCCAGCAAGGCAAGCAGCAGCGAAAAACGCCCTGCGCCAATAGTCCACCTCGCCGCCGTCCTGGCGGCCCCCTGCGAAAGCATCCGAGCGAGAGTTACACAGCCCGGGAGGGCGTGTCAACCACCTATGGGCTCGCGCTCCCTCTTCTGAGCAGGCGCCGCGGGGCTGTCGGACGCGCCAGGTTCGTCCATCTGGCGGAGCGCCTCGGCGACGGCGTGGCGGTACTCGTCCCAGTCGCGAAGCGGCAGGAGCCATGCGCCGAGACGCGGCCGGCGCCCCCCAGAGCGCTTCGGCGTCGCGACGGCGGGCTCGCCCTCACGCGAGTCGCGGGTCAGCGCCGCCCGCATCTCTTCCTCTCGCCAGATGCTCTGCTCGAGCTGCGCGGTCAGCGTGCGAAGCTCGCGCTCGTTGGCGTGGCGCGATCTGCCGGCGCCGGTGAACCTGTCCCAGGCACGAGCGAAGGAGCGGAAGTCGGTGCGCCCGCCGCAGCGGTGCGCGGCCAGCATCGGGCAGACGGCGCCACTGCGGTCACTGTAGGCGCCGGCGATGATCTCGTAGCGGCCGATGCCCTCGAGCATCGCGACCTTGGTCTCGTACGGCAGGCAGTCGATGACCGCGTGCATGCGCTCGGCTCTCTTCGCCTCTCGTCGCATGGGAGCCCTCCAGGATAAGCTCTGCGGCCTCTGAAGGAAGGGCGGGGGTACGAATGCGACTTGGATTGCATGCTGGCTACTGGGGTCTGGGCCTCTCGGGCGAGGAGCAGCTGAGGCTCGCCAAGGCGGCCGATGAGCTCGGATACCACTCGGTTTGGGCCGCTGAAGCCTACGGCTCGGATGCCGCGACGGTGATGGCGTGGCTCGCGTGCAACACGGAAAAGGTGAAGATCGCCTCCGGGATCTTCCAGATGCCCGCCCGCACGCCGGCCATGACTGCGATGACCGCGGCGACGCTCGACAACATCTCCGACGGGCGCGTGCTGCTCGGTCTCGGGATGTCCGGCCCCCAGGTCGTGGAGGGCTGGCACGGCCAGCCGTTCGACCACCAGCTCCAGCGCACCCGCGAGTACATCGGCGTGGTGCGCAAGGCGCTCGCGCGCGAGACGCTCACGAACGACGGCGAGTTCTACGCGCTGCCACGCCCGGGCGGTCCCGGCAAGCCGCTGAAGCTCATCATCAAGCCGGTGCAAGAGCGGATCCCGATCTACCTGGCGGCGATCGGCCCGAAGAACACTGCGCTCGCCGGCGAGCTCGCGGACGGCTGGCTGCCGACGTTCTTCGCGCCCGACCACATCGACGTGCTGCGCGCGCCGCTGGAAGAGGGCGCCAAGCGCGCCGGGCGCTCGTTGGAAGAGATCGACGTGGCGCCGATGACCTCCCTGGTCATCGACGACGACATCGACCGTGCGCGCGACTTGATACGCCCGTTCGCCGCTCTTTACGTCGGCGGCATGGGCTCGCGTAAGAAGAACTTCTACAAGGACCTCGTCACGCGCTACGGATACGGAGAGGCTGCACAGAAGGTGCAGGATCTCTATCTGGATCAGAAGTACGACGAGGCGATGGCCGCGCTGCCGTCCGATCTGCTCGACAAGACCGCTCTCGTGGGGCCGAAGGACGTCGTGCGCGAGCGTCTCGCCGTTTACCGTGACGCGGGCGTCGGCACTTTGCTCGTGACTCCGATGGCCCAGACCGTGGACCGGCGGATCGAGATGATGGGCGAGCTCGCAGAGCTCGCGGCTTGAGCACCCCCGGCCCCGCACGCGACTACGTCGCCGAGCCCTCCGAGCACCCGCTGCGGCTGCTGCTGGGCGCGTTCGGCGACCCGGGGCACGCATTTCCGCTGATAGCGCTCGGCAAGAGGCTGACCGAGATGGGCCACGAGGTGGCGCTACAGACCTGGAGCAAGTGGCGCGAGCACGCGGAGAACGAGGGAATGAATTTCTACCCGGCTCCCGAGTACCAGGTCTTTCCCACGCGCGAGCGGCCGCTCAAGCCCTACGAGGCCGTGGGCCGCGCGGTCGGCGAGACGCGCCCGCTGGTGGCCGAGCTCCAGCCCGACGCGGTCGTCACGGACATCCTGACGCTGGCGCCGGCGCTTGCCGCGGAGCTCGAGGGGCGCCCCTGGGCGACGGTCGTCCCGCACGTGTATCCCCCGCCTGCGCTGGGGCTGCCGCCGTTCGGGATCGCCGCCATGCCCGCTCGGCACGCGCTCGGGCGGCTCGGCTGGCGGCTCGCCTCGATGGTGACGAATGCCGGCCTGGAGCGCGGCCGGCGCGAGCTGAACGAGACCCGTGAGCGCGTCGGGTTGCCCGTGCTCGCGCACCAGCACGGCGGCATCAGCCCGGAGTTGTGCATGGTCGCTACCTTCCCCCAGCTCGAGTACCCCCGCCCCTGGCCGCAGAGCGTGAGGATCACCGGCCCGCTCGCCTGGGAGCCGCCCGCGCGCGCGGTCGAGTCGCCGCCGGGCCGCGCGCCGCTCGTGCTCGTCGCCCCGAGCACCTCACAGGACCCAGAGCTCGAGCTGGTCGGGGCGGCCCTACGTGGCCTGGCGCGATCGCCCGTACGCGTGCTCGCCACCTCCAACCGGCCGCTTCCGGCGGCACCACCGCCCGTGCCGTCGAACGCCCGGCTGGTCGAGTGGCTCTCCTACTCGGCGGCAATGCCACATGCGGACGTCGTGGTGTGCCACGGCGGGCACGGCACATTGATGCGAGCGCTCTCGTGCGGTGTTCCCGTCGTGTCGGTGCCCGCGGCCGGCGACATGGCGGAGAACTCCGTACGGGTTCAGTGGGCGGGCGCGGGGATCAGCCTGCCACGGCGCTTCCTGTCGGCACGCACTTTGCGCTGGACCGTCGAGCGGGTGCTCGCCGAGCCGGCCTTTCGCCTTCGCGCACGTGAGCTCGCGAACTGGGCGGACCGCAACGACGGCAACCTGGCCGCCGCTGAGCTCGTACAAAGGTTCGCGATCGCGCGCTCACCGGGACGGCGCGAGGCATAGAGGTTCGCCCCGCGCCTGCGCCCTATGGCTAGCGCCTGATCTCGCAGCGGCGGGTTCGATCGCCGCGGTCGGCCCCGAGCACGACGTCGTAGCCGCGCCCGCAATCGATCACGTCGCGGCCGTGGCCGCCGTCGATGCGGTCGTTGCCGCCTCCGCCCGAGATGCGGTCGTTGCCGCTGTTGCCGAAGATCGTGTCGTTGCCGCCGCCGCCCCTGATCCGGTCGTTGCCGCTCGTGCCCGGCACGTGATCACCCCAGATCACGTCGCCACCATTCTTGCCTACCAGCACGTCGCGGCCCGAGTTGCCGAGCAGCGTGTCGTTGCGGCGGGTGCCGACGAGCTTGTACAGACCGCCGCCGTCGACGCGGGTGACGCCCTGCTCCGGCTGGCGTGGCGGAGCACTCGTGACCTCGAAGCGCTCGCAGCGACGGATCTTCGAGCGCTTGCCGTCGCTCGGGTCGCCATAGACGACGTCGTTGCCGGACCCGCAGTCGATCACGTGATCGGACAGGCCCGACTGCTCGGCCGAGTAGATCGCGTCGTCTCCGGGTCCGCCGCGAAGGCGATCCTTCGAGCTGCCGCCGATGAGCGTGTCGTTGCCCGAGCCTCCGCGAAGGCGATCCGGCGCGGTGCCGCCGTCGAGCCGGTCGTGGCCGCTGCCGCCGCTAAGGCGATCATTGGCGGCTTGCCCGGTCAGCGTGTCGTTGTCCGGCCCTCCGACCAGACGGTCACCCGAGAAGCCACCGACCAGATTGTCGTGGCCGCGGCCCCCCAGCATCCGGTCCGGGCCGGTCGCCCCGTTCAGGACGTCGTTCCCCGAGCGGCCGAAGATGCGATCCGGCCCGCGGAAGCCGTAGAGGCGATCGTCGTGGCGGGAACCGCGCAACGTGTCGGCGCCGGCGGCCCCGCGAGAGACGCGCGCATCCGACGAGTCAGTGGACAGAGAAAGGCCGGCTGTTATCCCGGCGATCAGCGCAAGGGCTGCTGCGAGCATGACCCATGCGCTACGAACCCCAGTGGTGGCTAGGCGTAGCAAAGCAACTCCTTCTTCGGCCTACGGGGTTAGCTGACGGGCTAGCGCTAAAGGAGACTGCGCCTCCACCGGAGTGGATTAGCCCCAACAACTCGGTTCCCCCGCTCTCCGCGCAGCGACACGGAGACTCGGCGTTTGCCTTGTTGAAGTGCGGCAGTGTAGTGGATAGCTACGACGCCGTTGCGGGCATTCCCCCTCATTGCGGTCCTGGCCGCAAAACGGGCATCGTGTTGGGCTGACTCGATCGGACAAGAAGCGCCCCATATAGGGGCGCTTCTGTCGTCTCCGGACCGCGTGGCGGTCCTTGAATGGGTCACGCCCTCTTCACAAGCGACTGTGGAACGCGGCTAGTATTGCCGCAACGGACCATCCAGTCCATGCAAGGAGGCGCGCATCGGGTGGGCGTCGCAAAGCGCGGCGCTCGCCCGTTTTTTCTCGAGGGCTGCCTAACTTCCTCCGGTCGTGATCGTAGCCGTCAGCCCGCCGAGGCGCATGCCGGACTCGAAGACGTCGGTGTTGAAGTAGACGTTCAGCACCAGCGCCGTCTGCAACTGCAGGCGAACGTCCGCCCGGAAGATGATCGATCCGTTCGGGCCGTCGCTTCTCACCGGGTTGGTCAGATCGGCTGTCGGCAGGCGCAGCACCAGATCGTTGGTCACGGCGTTCAGGGTGTGGAGGTTGCCAAAGTTGCGGATCCGCAGGTTGGACGTCTTGACCGTTCCCTCGACCGCAGAGAAGTCCTCGTTGTACTTGAGCATCTGGAGGCCGCCGGCCAGGTCGATCGTTCCGCTCATGTCGAAGGGATCGATGCTTCCGCCCGCGATCGGGAAGGTGACGGTCGGCAGAGGGTACGTGCTGAGCTCCGCGGGCCAGTCCGCGTATGAGTAGATGTTGTCGCTCGCCATCTTCGTGTACGTGTCCCAGTCGGCCAGCAGCACGGCGTTGGTCCCGGTGACCGGAACCTGCGCTGCCCTGGCGGAGGGAGCGGAGAGGGCGAGTACGGTCAGGGCGGCAAGCGCGGCGACTAGCACGCGCGCGCGGGGGAGCACCCGTATCGACATGCGTTTCCTCCTTGGCTAGAGCACTGAAACCGCGAACAGCGCTCCCGCCTCACTGCCCTGAAGTGTAGGGATCTTGTGAAGAAAGTGTGTGGATGGGGCGGCCCTGAGCGCTGGGATACCTGCCCGATCTCGAGGCCGTTGGTCTGACCGCTTAGCCCTATGGCCACCAAGCTCCACGGGTCCGTTTCGTGGCTGCGAGATACTCCAACGCGATGTCGCGGGAGAACGTCGAACTGGCCAGGCGCGGGTACGTGGCCCTTTCGAGATCTTCTGGAGCGGGCGACGGCCGGAGAGGACATCAGCGACGCTCCCGAGTGGGAGGTCTGGGGACGCGGATGTTGTGATCGTGGAAATCGCCGACTACCCGGATACCGTGACCTACCGCGGCCACGAGGGGATGCGACGCTGGCTCGAGGGCTGGCTCGACGCCTTCGACGAGATGTCGGTCGAACCACTGGAGTTCATCCCCGCCGGCGACCACGTCGTGGTGCCCACCCACCAGCGGTTCCGCTCGAAGTCTGGGGTCAGCGTGGAACAGCACATCACCCAGGTGCTTCGATTCCGCGACGGCAAAGTGACCTACGCAACCGGCTACCGCGACAAGTCGAAGGCACTCGAAGCCGCCGGCCTCCCGGAGTAGGCGATGTCGCAGGAGAACGTGGAGATCGTCGACGTCGGGGAGTGCGCCTGCTGCCAGGAGTTCGCAGTGCACCTGCGTGGCCGCAGCGGCTTAGGGCGTCAGCTGAGCGCTCGGGACGTCGATGTTAGGGTGGCGACGAATCGGCTCCCGCCGGGAGCCACCACCAGGGAGCATCGGGTGTCGATCCGTCATCGTCCTCCATCACTCAAGTGGTGGAGACTGGGGGCACTCCTCCTCGTCGGCCTGCTATTCCTCGCCGCGTTCGTCGGTGCCGGGTGTGGTGGGAACGATGAGGGCGACGGCGGAGACGAGACGAACGCCGAGCAGTCGGCCGGGGAGGCGGCGAAATCCGAGCAGCAGCCATCTCAGGCGCAGCTCAGACGGTTCTTGATGCGCAAGGACGAGGAGCCCGGCTTCCGTCCGGTCGAGCAGCCGCGCACCGACACGGGCGTCGAGGCGTTCGTGAACGGCGGCGGCCTGACGCAGGCCGACGCGCGGCGACTGCGCAGCGAGGGGTTCATCTCGTTCACCTTCCAGCCGATCGAAGGCCCTCGGACTGCCGGGGTCACGAACGTCGCCCTGTACAAAGCCACTGAAGGCGCGAAGCACAGCATGGCGCACGACTCGCGCGCGAGCGTGATCCGAGCAATCGGCGACACGAAGTTCCGACCCTTCCCGGTCCCGGGCGTTCCGGGGGCACGCGGCTGGACGGGGCGGGACAAGCACGGGCATCACATCGGCCACGTCTACTGGGTTCAGGGTCGGTGCTTCCTCGTTCTGGGTAACGAGGGTCCCGGGCCGTTCGCCGGCCCATTGTCGACAGGCGCGCGGGCGATCTACGAGCGCACGAACGGGGAGTGCCCCTAAGAATTGAGCCCCCATTGGGGCCCCGAATCGCGGAACCTAGCTCCGGGGGCGAGACTCGAACTCGCAACCTACTGGTTAACAGCCAGCCGCTCTGCCGATTGAGCTACCCCGGACCGTGCGCCGCTGTCGCGACGCCCCTCGACTCTAGCAACGGCCTGGGCGTGAGCCCTCTGAGCTCCCGAAGTTCGCAACCTGAGCGAATTCCGGAGTTATTCGACGGTTTCGCGCAGCGCCTTCGCGAGCCTGAACGACTGCAGGCGGCGGAGCGTCTTGAGCTCCATCTGGCGGATGCGCTCGCGCGTCACCCCGAGCGCCTTGCCGACCTCCTCGAGGGTCATAGGCTCCTCGCCCGTCAGGCCGAAGCGAAGCTCGAGGATGCGACGCTCGCGCTCGCCGAGCCCGTCGAGGATGCGGCGGATGTCCTGGCGCATCATCGTGTCGGCCGCCATCTCGTCGGGCTGCGGGGTGTCCTCGTCCTCGATGAAGTCGCCGAGCGAGGCCTCAGACTCGCCGACCGGGGTTTCGAGGGAGATCGTCTCCCGCGTAAGGCGCTGGATCTCCTCCACCTTCGACGGCTTCATCTTCAGGATCTGCCCGATCTCGTCTGGTGACGGCTCGCGCCCGAGCTCCTGCATCAAGCTTCGCCGCGTGCGGGTGACGCGGTTCATGACGTCGGCCATGTGAACTGGAATGCGGATCGCTCGTCCCTGATCGGTGATCGCCCGCGAGATCGCCTGGCGGATCCACCAAGTCGCGTAGGTCGAGAACTTGAAGCCCTTGCGCCAGTCGAACTTCTCGACTGCGCGGATGAGACCGAGGTTCCCCTCCTGGATCAGGTCGAGCAACGTCAGGCCGCGACCCGCGTGCCGCTTGGCGATCGACACCACGAGCCGCAGGTTGGCCTCTATCAACGCCTCCTTTGCTCGCTGGTCGCCGCGCTCGATGAGCTTCGCCAGACGCACCTCGTCCGCCGCGCTCAGCAGAGAGACGGTGGCGATCTCCTTCAGATAAGACTGGACCGAGTCGGCCGAATAGTCGCTGGGCGAGTCCTTGGCTCTCTCGCGCTCCTGAGCCTGGCCGTTCGAGTGATCGTCGAGCTCTGCGTAGGCGTACTCGGCCGCGCTCACGTAGCCCCTCCGCCGGGCCCGGCGGAGGGTGCTTGCTCGTATGAGCGTTCCTCTCCCATCAGCCGGGCGATCGCCTCGGTGGTCTCACTGCGCCGCAGTGAGAGCTCACGCTGCCGCTCGAAGTCCTCGGCCTCCGCCGCTACTTTGATCTCGTTTTCGAGACGGCGGCGTTCCAGACCGAGGAACCCGATCTCGAGCGCATGCTCGCTCACGGGCTGGCCGGAGGCGCGTACGACGATCTCGCTCACCGCTTGGGCGAGCTGGTCGTCGTCGTGCGGCAGGCCAACCGTGGGCGAATCGAAGTGCTCGAGGATCCATGCCCGGGCTCGTCGCAGGACTTGTGAGGAGAGATGCTCGTCGGTGAGACGCTTCAGGTGGTCGCGTCCCGCTTCTCCGCTCGTCACGCACATGGCGAGGAAGATGCGCTCCCAGCGCTCGCCGCGGCTTGCTGCGCCGCTGACGGACTGCTGTGGCGTGAAACGCCGCGACTTACCGGCGGGCCTCGCCATCAGGGGAGCGAGTAGGTGCTCGGAAAGATCCAGCCTGTCCGCGACGCGGCGAAGCTGCTCGTCACGCTCTGCGGACTGCTCGGCCGCTCCAAATACCGGTCCCAGCTCGGCCAGTGCGCGGTCTTTGCCCGCCGAAGAGCTGAGGTCGGAGCGGTCGATGACTGTCTGGACCTGGAATTCCAAGAACGAGGTTGCTTTCCCCAGTCGGTCTGCAAACTGGCTCGGACCTTCCTCCAACAGGAGGTCACTGGGGTCCTTATCGTCGGGCAGGCGGATCACCTTGAGATCGACCTGACGGCCTGCAGCGGCTCTTTGCACCCGCAGCATGGCCTCCTGCCCGGAGGAATCGGCATCGAAAGCGAGCGCGACCGAGCGCGCCAGCCGCGCGAGCTCGGCGACCTGCTCTTCGGTGAGGGCGGTACCCATCGCTGCCAACGCATTGCGGATTCCCGCTTGATGAAGAGCGAGAACGTCGGTGTAGCCCTCAACGACTATGACTTCGCCGGCCTTGGTCGCGTGCGCGCGCGCAATGTCGAGGCCGAACAGCGAGCCGCCCTTGTGGTAAACGGCGCTCTCCGGAGAGTTCACGTACTTGGGAACCTGCGAGTCGCGCATCGCGCGAGCGCCGAAGCCGAGCACTCTGCCACGCGCGTCGCGAAGCGGGAACATGATGCGCCCGCGAAAGCGGTCGTACGAGCCGCCGCGGCGCCCGCGCTGTGCGAGACCGGACGCGTGCAGCTCCTCCTCACGGTAGCCCGATCCCCGCGCGCTCCCGATCACGCGATCCCAAGCGCTCGGGGAAAAGCCGACGCCAAACTGCTCGAGCACTTCGCGCCCGAGGCCGCGCCGCTCCAGGTAATCGCGTGCACGCCTTGCCTCACCCGATTCCCACAGATAGCGCTCGTAGAAGGAGGCCGTCTTCGCGAGCAGCTCGTACAGGCGCTCACGCGCGCGGCGGCGCTCGTCCTCGCGGGGGTCCGCGGAGGCAAAGCTGAGCTCGACGCCAAAACGATCGGCTAGCTGCTCGACCGCCTGGCGAAAGTCGAGGCCCTCTTTCTCCTCCAGGAAGTTGAAGACGTCTCCCCCCGCCTGACAGCCGAAGCAGTAATAGAGGTTGTTCGTCTGGTCGACCGAGAAGGAGGGCGTGCGCTCTTCGTGGAAGGGGCACAGCCCGAGGTGGCGAGCGCCGCGGCGGCGAAGCTCCGTGTAGCCGGAGACGACCTCGACGATGTCCGCCGCCGACCTGACGCGATCGACCGACTCGGGGGTAAGCCGGCTCACTGGCTACCCGTCACGGCTCCAGGCCTCCCCGAACCCCCGCGGAACGGCGATCTGCTCGAACGCCGCGATGCAGAAGCGGTCGGTCATGCCCGCGATGTAGTCGGCCACCCGCGTCGGCAGGTCCGCCTCGACGCTCGTGACGATCGCCTCCGGGCTCTCCATGTAGTGGGCGAAGAGGGCACCGATCACGCCCACGACCCGCGCCTGCTCGCGACGCGCCGCCTCCCCGAGATAGACGCGGTCGAACATGAAGGCGCGAAGGCTGGCCATAGCGCCGCCGACCTCCTCCCCCTGCACGATGTCCCCCGCCCGCTCGGAGTGTTCGACCAGGTCGTGCACCAGGAGATCGATGCGCTCGCTGCCGCTCGAGCCGAGGATGGCGATCTCCTCACGCGGGAGATCGCTCTCGCGCAGCACCCCCGCTCGCAGCGCGTCGTCGATGTCGTGGTTGATGTAGGCGATCCGGTCGACGAGCCGCACGATCCTGGCTTCAGGCGTCGCCGGCGGCTCCGGGCCCGTATGTCGCAGGATGCCGTCGCGCACCGGCTCGGTCAGGTTGAGGCCGCGCCCGTCGCGCTCGAGCACGTCGACCACGCGCAGCGAGTGCTCGTTGTGGAGGAAGCGCCGCCCGGCGCGCTCCCGCAGCGCCGCGTCGAGGGCCTCCTCCCCCGTGTGGCCGAACGGCGGGTGGCCGAGGTCGTGTCCGAAGCCGATCGCCTCTGTCAGGTCCTCGTTCAGCCGCAGCGCTCGAGCGACCGTGCGCGAGATGCCGCAGGCCTCGATCGTGTGCGTGAGCCGGGTGCGGTAGTGGTCGCCCTCCGGCGCGATGAAGACCTGTGCCTTGTGCTTGAGGCGGCGAAAGCTTTTCGTGTGGACGATGCGGTCCCGGTCACGCTGAAAGGGCGTGCGCAGGCGGCACGGCTCCTCGTCTCGACTCCGCTCGGCCGGGTAGGAGGGCGTCGCGGTGGGCGCGAGGTGTTCGGCCTCCCAGGCACGGATGCGGGCCTCGTAGCCCGCGGCTACGGGGTCGGTGCCGGGCTCGAAGTCGAGGTCGGCGGCGTGAGCCTCCATCTGAGCGATTCTGCCACGGGTCGCGGCTAAGAGCCCGCGGCAGGGCGCTGCTCGGCCCAGGAGACCCGGTAGAGGTCCGCCGTCTCGCGGCCGGAGTGCTCCCAGCCGAAATGCTCGGCGACCGTGCGCCGGGCCGCCTCGCCGAGCCGGGCGAGCGCTTCCGGGTCGCCGAGCAGGCGGTCGATCTCGCGGGTGAGCGCGGTGACGTCGCCGGCCCGGACGGTGATGACCCCCTCTCCGGCCCTGGCGATGTCCTCGGCGCCGGTGCCGGCGCCGCCTATCGACGGCACCCCGGACGCCATCGCCTCGATGTGAGCGACCCCGAACGCGTCGTGGACGCTCGGCATCACGTGCAGGTGGCAGCGCGCCAGCTCGGCGAGCGCCTGCGGGTGCGGAAGCGGCCCGGTGAACTCGACGCGGCCGGCGACGCCGAGCGAGCGCGCCAACCCCTCGAGGGTCGTGCGATCGGGACCGCCGCCGATCATCACGTAGCGAAGCTCGGGGTGCCGGGACTCGAGGGCGGCGAGCGCTCTGATCACGTCGGCTTGTGACTTGTGCGCCTCGAGGTGGGCGACAGTGACGAGCGTCGGCTGCGGCCTTCGATCGACGTCGGGCGCGACGAGGTCGGCGCCTGGATGGATCACCTGCAATCGCCCGCGCGGGCCGATCAGGCGCTCGATCCCAGCGCGCGTGAGGGAGCTGTTGGCGATCACGGCGCTCGCCGCCGTGAGCGTCTCCGCCACCGCACGGCGGCCCGTCTCGCTGCGCGGCGCCGCGTAACTCAGGTCGCCTCCATGGACCGAAACGACAAGCGGCAACGCCCTCTCCTGACGGCGAATCCAGCGCCGCGCGGCGTCGCCGGAGGGCACGGCGTAGTGGGCGTGGACGAGGTCGACGGGCCGCTCTGCATCGAGTCGGCCGAGCGCCCGGCCGAGCGGCGGCGCGGCCCACCGCCCCCAGCGCCCGTACGCGAGCGGCCGGGGAGGAGCGAGGAAGCGCACGTAGCGCACGGGATGCCGTCGATCACCGTGGCGCGCGGCACGCTTCGCGCCTCGCGCAACCATGCGCGAAGAGGCCCCGCGTCGGGCGCGCCGCCTTTCGGTCCGACAGCCCTCAGCGCATGCAGCGGCGGGAGCGGTCGCTCGAGCGCGAGCACGCTCACGTCGATTCCCTCGTCCCTGACCGCGAGCGCCTGGCGATGCGCCCAGATCCCGAGGCCGGGATGCCCGGGCCGCGGGTAGTACTCCGCGACGACGGCGACGTGCACGAGGTTGCTATGCCGCCCGGATCACCCGGAGGGCGCCGCCTGCGCGGCCGCGACGCGCGCGATCGGTACGCGGTAGGGCGAGCAGCTCACATAGTCGACGCCGACGTCGCAGAAGAAGCGGACGCTCTCCGGGTCGCCCCCGTGCTCGCCGCACACGCCGAGCTTGATCCCCGGCTTGGCCGCCCTCGCCTTCTCGGTGGCGATGCGCACGAGGCTTCCCACGCCCGGCGCGTCGATCGTCTCGAAGGGGCTGCGATCAACGATCCTCGTCTCGATGTAGCGGGCGAGGATCTTCGCCTCGATGTCATCGCGCGACACGCCGAGCGTCGTCTGCGTGAGGTCGTTTGTGCCGAAGCTGAAGAAGTCCGCGTAGTGCGCGATCTCGTCCGCGAGCAGGCACGCGCGTGGCAGCTCGATCATCGTCCCGACCGAGTAGTGGATCGGCTCGGCGCCCATCTCGCGCATGGTGCGCTCGGCGGCCGACACGACGAGCTCGCGCATCAGCTCGAGCTCCCGCTCGTAGCCGACGAGCGGGATCATCACCTCGACGAGCGGCGTCGTTCCCGTCCGCTCCCGCACCGCGATCGCGGCCCCGACGATCGCACGCACCTGCATCTCGTAGATCTCCGGGTGCAGGATCCCGAGCCGGCAGCCGCGCGTACCGAGCATGGGATTCGTCTCCTGCAGCTCGCGTACGCGACGAAGCTCAGCCTCGAGCTCCGCCACCTGCGGGTCGCGAGGGTTGCGGTGGATGCGCCCCTCGATCTCGACGATCAGATCCGCCTCGCTCGCGAGGAACTCGTGCAGCGGCGGGTCGAGCAGCCGGATGGTGACGGGCAGCCCCTCCATCGCCTCGAAGATGCCCTCGAAGTCCTGGCGCTGCAGCGGCAGCAGCTCGTCGAGGGCCGCGCGGCGCTCCTCCTCGGTCTCGGCGGTGATCATCGCCTTCATCTTGGGGACGCGATCCGCCTGCATGAACATGTGCTCGGTGCGGCAGAGGCCGATTCCCTCGGCGCCGAACTCGCGCGCCTTGCGAGCGTCCCCGGGCGTGTCGGCGTTCGCGCGCACTCCTACGAGGCGCAGCTCGTCGGCCCACTCGAGGACCGTCTGGAAGTGCTCGCTGATCTCGGGCTCCACGAGGGGCACGTCCTC
Source organism: uncultured Solirubrobacterales bacterium (assembly GCA_963774075.1). Taxonomy (GTDB): domain Bacteria; phylum Actinomycetota; class Thermoleophilia; order Solirubrobacterales; family JBBDJG01; genus JBBQNR01. The sequence goes on from CAVZDP010000002.1 coordinate 322,487, forward strand.
CTCGGTGACGTCGCCGCTCGAGCCGTCGATCGCGATCAGGGCACCCTCCCTCAGCTCCCTGCCTTTGACGCGCACGACGCGCGAATCGAGATCGATCTCGAGCTCGGACGCGCCGCAGACGCAGGGCCGGCCCATGCCGCGGGCGACGAGGGCCGCATGTGAAGCCTTTCCGCCCTCGGACGTGAGGATGCCGCGCGCCGCGTGAAAGCCAGCGACGTCCTCGGCCTCCGTGCAGGGGCGCACGAGGATCACGTCCTCGCCCGCGCCGCCTCGCTCGACGGCGCCGTCGGCGCTGAAGACGATCGCGCCCTTGGCCGCACCCGGCGAGGCCGGGATTCCGGTCGTGAGCGCCTCGTACTCGTAGGCGGGGTCGAACGTCGGATGCAGCAGCGCCTCGAGCTTCTCGGCCTCGATCGAGTGCAGCGCCTCCTCCTTGGTGAGCACGCCCTCCGCGACCATGTCGACGGCGACGCGCACCGTCGCCTGTGCCGGGCGCTTGGCGCTGCGGGTCTGGAGCATGTAGAGGGTGCCGTCCTCGATCGTGAACTCGACGTCCTGCATGTCCTTGTAGTGGCGCTCGAGGGTGCGCAGAATGTCCATGAGCTGAGCGTGGATCTCGGGCATCAGCTCCTTCAGCTCGGAGAGGTCCTGCGTGTTGCGAACGCCCGACACCACGTCCTCGCCCTGAGCGTTCTGGAGGAAGTCCCCGGAGGGTACGGGCTCGCCCGTCGCCTCGTCGCGGCTGAAGGCGACTCCGGATCCCGACGACTCGCCCTTGTTCCCGAACACCATCTTCTGCACGTTGACGGCCGTGCCCCAGTCGTCGGGGATGCGGTAGAGGCGCCGGTACTCCACGGCTCGCTTGCCGTTCCAGGAGTCGAACACCGCCTTGATCGCCTGGCGAAGTTGCTCCCGTGGATCCTGAGGAAACACCTCTCCGGTCTGCTCCTCGAAGATGCGCTTGAAGGCCGCCGTCAGCGCCCGCAGGTCGTTCGAGTCGAGATCCGTGTCGAGGCTGACGCCACGTTCGTCCTTGCGGCGCTGGATCTCCTGCTCGTACAGATCTCCGTCGATGTCGCGGACGACGTTCCCGAACATCTGCACGAAGCGTCGGTAGGAGTCCCAGGCGAAGCGTTCGTTGCCGGTTCGGCGTGCGAGACCCTCGACGCTCGCGTCGTTGAGCCCCAGGTTGAGGACGCTGTCCATCATGCCCGGCATCGACAGGCGTGCGCCAGAGCGCACCGAGATGAGCAGCGGGTCCTCGGGGTCGCCGAGCTGCCTTCCGCCCTCGAGCTCGAGCCGCTCCAGCGCATGAGCCACCTGCTCCTCGAGACCATCGGGGAAGCCGCCCTGGCGCATATATGCGACGCACGCCTCGGTCGTGATCGTGAATCCCCGCGGGACCCGCACCGGGCCGCCGATGCGCGTCATCTCCGCGACGTTGGCTCCCTTGCCGCCGAGCAGGTCGCGCATCTTCCTCGACCCCTCGGAGAAGTCGTAGACGTACTTCGTCTTCGCCGGGGCGCCGACTTTGCCGGTGACGCTCATCCCGGCCTCGGATTCTATTGTCGAAGCACCGCCAACCGTCTACGCGACGCTGCGAAGGCGCACGTGCGCGTGGTGCTCGAGCGTGCCGGTGAGCGCACGGTCCACCTGCGCCAGGACCGGCGCTTCAGCCGAAGCGCCCTCCTTGAGCGGAGCTGAGAGAGCGTGCGCCATGAAGCCGTGCGCTGCGGGGCTCAGCTCGAAGCCCTCGCCCATCGAGCACCCCCCGCAGATGACGCCGCCGGCCGCCGCCGAGAAGCGGTGGACGGCGGGCGCCCCGCAGCGCGCGCAGGCCGTCAGCTCCGGCAGGAACCCCGCTGCGAGCAGCAGCTTGAGGCGAAAGGCGAGCAGGTTCGCCGGCCCGGCCGCGGACGGCTCGGCGTCGAGAAGTTGAAGCTCGCGGCAGAGCAGGTTGTATGCGGCGCGGTTCGCCTCGCCGTCGTGGAACATGCGCAGCACCGTCTCGCAGGCGCCGGTTGCCGCGCTCAGCGACGCCCAGCTCTCGCGCAGGCGCGGATAGGACTCGACCGTCTCGGCCTGCGTGACGGTGTGCAGCTCCCCCCGGCCTTCGTAGAGCACGAGCCGCAGCCGGAAGAACGGCTCGAGGCGGCCGCCGAAGCGCGAGCGGGTGCGGCGAACGCCCTTCGCCACCGCGCCGACCCGGCCGCGCTCGCTCGTGTAGAGATGGAGCACCCGATCGGCCTCGCGCAGGCGGATCGAGCGCAGCACCACCGCCTCCGTCTTGTAATAGCGAGCCATCTCGGCCGATACCTGCCCTCTCTACACTTTGATCAGGATCGCGGACGGAACAGAAGGCGACGGAAGACTCGGGAAATGACCAAGGTGACGCCGGACATCATCCTCTACACGACCGAGCCCTGCCGGCGCTGCCTACGCGCCAAGGCGCTGCTCGAGGCTCACGGCCTTTTCTACCGCGAGGAGAACCTCGCCAAGGACCCCGTCGGCCGCAAGCAGCTCGCCGACTTCACCGGCCACATGACCTTCCCGCAAATCGTGATCGACGGCATTCCGCTCGGCGGCTTCGAGGAGCTCGAGCAGGCCGACGTCCGCGGCGAGCTCGCAGAGCTTGCGGCCTAGCCGGCCAGGCGGCTAGAGCCCTATGAACACGCCCTGCTCGAGGTAGGGCGCCTCGTCGCCGTCGCCACAGGTCGGCGGGCACGAGGGGCCGTAGCCCGAGCCGTTGGGGCCCGGGTCGTCGAGCGTGGCGGAGAACGAGGAGACGACCGTTCGCTTCTGCTCCCTGACGTAGCCGGGGATGAGGGCGTCCGCGCTGGTCGTCGTCGTGCATGTCGCGCCCAGCGTCGCGTCGGGGCTCGGAGTGCAGGCGAGCGGCGCCTGCAGCTTTGCGTCCGAGACGGTGGCCGACACGCCGCCGAAGCCCGAGGCTCTGTCGGTGACTCGAAGGGCGAGCGAGAGCAGGAGCGTTCCGGTGAAGTCAGAGCCGGCTCCCGCAGGGCAGGCGGCGTTCGCCTGCCTGCAGCGCACGTCGGAGGCGCGGGCGGTGATGCGGACGTCGGCCTCGTCGGCGGGGGTTGTGGGAGTCGCCCTGCACCGCGTCGAGGCGGGCGGAGCCCTGTCCCCTTCCGGCGGTGCCCGTGGTCAGGACCTGCGACGTGAGTGCGGGCGGCGTGCAGGAGGGCTCGTCGAGCGGCTCCACGTGCTGGGAGTTGGGAGCGGTGCACTTTTCGTAGGAGGGGACGAGCGGAACCCTTTGCGGGGAGCCGCCGCCCGGGCGTGGGTAGACGTCGAAGGCGCCGAGGGGTTGCCAGTCCGGATCTACGTCGTTCCACGCGGTCGACGGCAGGGCGATCTGGTGCTCGTTGCTACCGTCGGCGTTCATTAGCCAGAGCGATTGGTATCCGCCGGACGTGCGCACGAACGCGATCTTCGCGCCATCCGGCGACCACGCGGGCGCGCTATCCGCGCTGACGGTGAGCGCGACGCGTCCGCCGCCGGTGGCCCCAACCGCGTGGATCCCGTCGCTGTTCCAAGGCTCCTGCGCGTCCGCGGAGTAGGCGATCCTGTCGTTGCGCGGCGACCAGGTCGGCTGCGCGGCGCCGTAGTACCACTCGGGATCCCAGGGATAGTCGTTGCCCGCTATGTAGCTCTCGCCGGTGCCGTCGGCGTTGGCGACGCCAACGTCACCGGTCGGGTCTTCCAGGCTGTTCTCGTCGTCCTGCGGATCCGTGATGCAGCCCGAGGCGGAAAACGCGATGCGACTTCCTGTCGGCGACCACACGGGTGAGAACCGGTGGAGGTAGAGATACCCGGAGTTGTAGTTGTACCCACAGGTCTCGCTTGTGATGATGGGCGCCTCTCCGGTGCCGTCTGGATTGACGGCCCGTATCTCGCGCGGGCCCACGTAGCAGCCGCCGCTATCGCACCCGAAATCGTGACGCGTATAGGCGATTCTGCTTCCGTCCGGAGTCCACGAAGGTTCGCCGTCCAGCGTCCAGACATCGAGCGATGTCTGGCCGGTTCCGTCGGCGTTCATCACATACAGGGTCTGGCTCTGATAGCGGAAGAAGGCGATCTTCTTGCCATCGGGCGACCACGCCGGATGCAGATCCTCCTCGGGCGCGCTCGTGAGCCGGGTGACGTCGCTGCCGTCGGCGTTCATCGTGTAGATGTCGTAGTTCCCGGTCCGGTTGCTGGAAAACGCGATCTTCCCGTTCGCGCCGGGAGATGTCGCATCGGCTGCCGGCACCGCCACGGCCATGATCGCAGCCGCCAAGAGCGCAACTCGAGTAATCCTGCGAACCATCTGCTTTCCCCCTGGTGGCAGTAGATCAAGTCGGGTGGCCAGAGTCAAAGCTCCAATGCGCGCCGACGGGTGATCCTGCGAACCATCGCGTTACCCCCTCTGGAGGGAGTAGATCAGCCCTGCGGCCGAGGTCAAAAGGAGCGTCGCGGACGTTCGGTACGGGCGTGCGCCCGGGACTATTTGCAGGAAACCCCCACGCACTGATCGGGATTGCCGTTGCCCGACGCCTTGTTGCCTCCCCCGTCGACGATCGGGCCGCCGAGGTCGCTACGAAGGGCAAAGATGCCCAAGTCCGCGTTGTCGTTGGCTGTGTTGTTTGTGACCACGATGCCGTCCTCGCGGTCACTGAGGAGGTGGAGGCCGTCGTCGCCATTGCCGGTCGCGACGTTGCCCTCGACGAGCGCGCCCCCGTGCTCCACCAGGACGCCATGCTCCGTGCTGCCGCTCACCACGTTGTGCGTGATCCGCGCACGCCGTGATGATCAGCCAGTCGAATACCTGAGATCCCAGCGCCGATGACTCGGTTCCTGTCGACCACAGGACTTCTCGGGCCGAGGATGGCTGATATCCCGTAGGTGCCCGGCTCGTAGACGAAGTTGCGCTCGACGACGTTGTCGCTCCCATAGAGGACGCCCACCCCGACACCGCCCCGGTAGATCGCATTCCGGGACACGACGTTGCGATCGGGAAACTCCGCGTCGAAGCCGTTGACCACGACGCCCGGTCCCAGAGCCGGGTCCGACACCGTGTTGTGTTCGACACGGTTCGCGTCCGAGTTGCCGACAACGAGGATGCCCCACGTACCGCCGTTACCCCGAAAGACGCTCCGCTCGACCACGTAGTACGCACGCGCCACGAGGGTCGGGCTCCATCGAAGCCTCGAAATCGATCATGCGCGCCCGAGGTCGGCTAGCGACGGGATGCCTGCCAGGCCCTGCGCCTGGTGGCACGCATCGCGAATCGCCTCGCTCGTGAGCGCCGCCGCGATCACGCCGGCGACCAAGGGGTCGATCTCGGCCTCCGTGCCCGAGGAGAGCGCGAACACGACGTCGCCGTCAACCGCCGAGTGAACGGGGTCGACGGCGCGGGCCATTCCGGCCTGCGACATCTTCGCCACGATCCCGCAGCCGGTCTTCGAGAGCGTCGCATCGGTCATCACGCAGACGAGCGTGGTGTTCCCGACCGCTCCCTCCCGGTCGGGAGCGGGGAGCGTGAACAACCGCCTGCGCAGAAGCGCCGTCGATCCGACGAACCCGCCGTCCTCACCGCGCGTTCCGGCCAGCACCTGGCCGTCCGCGCCGATCACGTCGCCGAACGCGTTCACGACCGCGAGCGCCGCCATCCGCGCTCTCTCGGGCTGCGGCAGGTGCTGGACCGCAAGGCCCACGCCGGCCTTCACCGCCGACGGGCGGCCGAAGAGCTTCCCGACCGCCGCGCCCGTGCCGGCACCGACGCTGCCGAGCTCCGGCTCCTCCTCCTCGCGCGCCCGTTCACAGGCAGCGTACCCCTCGTCCGGGCCGGGACGGCGCGAAGGGTCGCCGATCATGAGGTCGTACACGACGGCCGTCGGCACGAGCGGAACGACGCCGCCGGGAGTGGGAAAGCCGCGGCCGCGCTCCTCCAGCCAGCGCATTACTCCGTCGGCGGCGCCGAGCCCGAAGGCGCTCCCGCCGGTGAGCAGAACGGCGTGGGCCGCCGGCGCGTTCGCCAGCGGATGCAGCGGGTCGAGCTGGCGCGTCGCCGGGCCGCCGCCGCGCACGTCTGCTCCAGCGACCGCCCCCGCCGGGGGGCAAAGGACCACGGTGCAGCCGGTGACGGCCTGGGCGTCCGTCCAGTGCCCGGCGCTGAAGCCCTCGGGCAGCGTCCTCGGCGCCGGCTCGCTCACGCCGGCGTCCGGCGACGGGTCGCCGCCGCTCCCGGGGTGCGTCGGGCGCGGGGGGCGCGCTGACAGCTCGGGCACACGTACGTGCCGCGGCCGGCGGCGCGCAGCTTGACCACGGGCGTGCCGCAGCGCATGCAGGGCTCCCCCTCCCGGAGATGCACGAGGAAGCGCTCCTGCATCCTGCCTCGCTCGCCGTCGACGTGGCGGTAGTTGTCAATCGAGGCGCCGGTGGCTGCGATGCCCGCGTCGAGGGTCTCGACGATCGCATCGCGCAGGCGCTCGATCTCCTGGCGGCGAAGCCTCCCCGCGGGCTTCAGGGGATGGATCCTCGCCCGAAAGAGCGCCTCGTCGGCGTAGATGTTCCCGATTCCCGCCACGCGGCTCTGATCCAGGAGGAAGGCCTTCACCGGGGCGCGCCGACCATTCGCCTGAGCCCGGAGGACCTCGCTCGTGAAAGCTGGGTCGAGCGGCTCGGGCCCGAGTCGCGAGCCGAGGTAGTCCTCGAGCGCCTCGCGGCTCTCAATCACGGCACCCGTTCCGAAGCGACGCATGTCCAGGAAGAGGAGCCGCTCGCCGTCCTCGAGCGTGAGCCGTACGCGCAGATGAGAGTGCTCGTCGGGCGCGTCGGGCGAGACCCAGAGCAGGTTGCCGGTCATGCGCAGGTGCATGACGAGGAAGCGCTCGCCAGCGAGCTCCAGCAGCAGGTACTTGCCGCGACGATCGAGGCCCTCGATGCGCTTTCCGCGCAGCGCCGCCTCCACCTCTGGGGGCGCCCCCGGCGCGCACCAGAGCGCGTCGAGCACCTCCGCGTTCACGATCGTCCTGCCCGCGAGCTTCGGCTCGAGCTGGCGGCGAATGGTCTCGACCTCGGGAAGCTCGGGCATGGCTCGCCCTAACAACTCTAGAGAACGCCCGCTTTAGAAAACGCCCGCTTTGCCTCAGCGCTCGGTCGCGCGCGGGTGTGCGTCGAAGTAGACCTTCTTGAGGTGCTGGTTCGAGAGGTGCGTGTAGACCTGGGTGGTGGCGACGTCGGCGTGCCCGAGCATCTCCTGGAGCGAGCGCAGGTCGCAGCCACCGGCGAGCAGATGGGTCGCGAAGGTGTGCCGCAGCGTGTGCGGGCTCATCCGACCGCCGAGGCCGGCTGCGACCGCGTGCCGCTGCACGATCTTGTACAGGCCCTGGCGCGTGAGCGGCCCGCCGCGGAAGTTCACGAACAGGCGCGGCTGCTCGTCGGCTCCCACGAGCTCGAGCCTTCCTTTTCGCAGGTAGTTGCGCACCGCCCGCACTGCCATCTTGCCCACGGGCACGATGCGCTCCTTCGACCCCTTCCCGCGCACGCGCAGCACGCCTTCGTCGAGATCGACCGCCGAGACGTCGAGCTCGGTCACCTCGGACGCTCTCAAGCCGCTCGCGTACATCAGCTCGAGCAGGGCGCGGTCGCGCAGGTCGATGGGCTCGGTGCCGCTCACCTGCTCCAGCAGCTTCTGCACCTCCGCGCGGCCGAGCACGTTCGGCAGGCGCTGGCTCGCACGCGGCGTCGAGAGGCCGGCCGTTGGATCGGACTCGCGCACTCCCTCGCGGCGGAGGTGGCGATAGAAGGAGCGAAGCGTCGCCGCCTTGCGCTGGATGGTCGCGGTCGCCGCGGCGTCCCCGCCGCCGTTGCCGGTCGCGAGACCCGTCAGGAAGTCCGAGACGTCACGGGGCCCGGCGGTGGCCGGGTCGAGGTCGCGCAGGGCGAGGAACGCGCCGAACTGGAGCAGGTCGGAACGGTAGGAGGCGAGCGTGTTCCGCGCCATGCCGCGCTCCAACTCGAGGTAGCCGAGGAAGTCGAGCACGAGCTGCTCGAAGTCCTCCCCGACGGGCGTGCTGCCCGGTACCGACGAACCCGCTGGCATTGATCAGCGATTCGCCCGCGGCTTTCATCCTCCTTGAGTCGGTGGGGCCGGTGCAGGCCCGCTACCGCCGGCCGGAGAGTCACGATCGGCGAGTGCTTCGCGCCGCGCCCGCTCGTCTAGAGGCAGAAGGCCCGAAACCACAGCAGCGTGACGAGGCTCTTGCTGTCGCGGCACGAGTGGATCACCTCGTCGAGGCGGGAGACCGGCTCGGAGACGATCTCGATGCGCTCGTTCTCGTCAGTATCGGCCGGGTCGTCGCGCAGGTCGGTCGCGAGGAAGGCGTGGATCCGCTCGTTCGTGAACCCCGGGCTCGCATAGAAGCTGAGCAGGAACTGCCAGGTGGCCGCGGCCTTGCCGATCTCCTCGCGCAGCTCGCGCTTGGCGAGGTCCACGAGCTCCTCGTCCGTGTCGAGCTTGCCCGCCGGCAGCTCGAGCAGGCTCTGCTCCCCGACCGGTTCGCGGGGCTGGCGCACGAGCCACACGCGCTCGCCGTCGAACGGCAGGATTACCACCGCCCCCGGGTGCTCGACCACCTCGCGCGTGACGACCTCGCCGTCGTCGTGGCGGAAGCGGTCCACCCGGACACGGCCGATCCGGCCCTTCCAGACCTCTTCGCCGCCGATTCGCTCGAAGCTCATGTCGCACCCTCCTCGACCTTCGCCGCCAGCGTAGCCCCGGCGGCGAGCGCGGCGTGGAAGAAGTCCCGGTCCTCATCGAATGAGCGGCCCATCGTCTCGGCCGGCAGGCCGCTCTGCAGGTAGGCGGCGGCGAGGTCCTCCACCCCCGCCTCGAACGCCTCCCCCTCGCCGAGTGCGCGCTCGATCTCCTCTCGCGCCGGCGCGGAGACGTCGGTGGGCACGGCGACGGTCACGGCGCCGAGCAGCAGCTCGAGGACCGTGCGGGTGTGGTGGCTGAGGCCGCGGTGGCGCTCACGCGCGTCGCCGCTAGACAATCGCGGCGCCAGGACCACGTCGCAGCCAAGCGAGAGGGCCGAGTGAGCGCTGTGGAGAGCGGCCAGGCCGCCATGGCCGAGCGCAGAGGCGGAGCCGAGGATGCCGGGCCCGGGAGCCACGATCGCAGTCTGCCAGCCGAGCAGCTCGGCGCCGCCGTGGAGCGCGCCCTCGACCGTGATCGCCTCCAGCGGGCCTCCGAAGCAGGGTGCGACGGTGACGTGGTCGGCGAGCTCACCACGGTGCAGCAGCTCAGCGACCGTGTCGGAGAGCTGGCCGGGGAGCGCGCCGCCGGCGCTCTGTACATAGCCGACCTTGGTTCCGGGCGCGCGGCGCGCAAGCGCGAAGGCCGCGCAGGGAAGCTGCCCGTGAAGCGCCAGCACGCAGACGGGCATCCCGAGCGGAACCCGAAGCTCCTCCACTCCCTCCTCGAGCGGGTTCACCGCGTGTTGGATGGGCGTGTAGTTGAGCTTCATCACGTGGGCTCCCGGCTCCCCCGCTCCCCCAAGCCCGCGCGTGAGGTTCGCGTGGAGCACGTCGAAGCCACCGCTTCCGAGGCCGAGGTTCGCCCCCTCGACGTTCACCAGCACGTCGTCGCCCGGCTCGACCGCTCCGGTGAGCGACGGATACGCGACGGCCGGTCGCTCATCGCCGCTCTCGAGCCGCACGGTCAGCCTCGCAACGCGTTCGTCGCCGGCCTCGACCGACACCACCAGCCCCCGCCTCAACTCGAGCACTCGGTGGCCTCCCCTATACCTGGGCCACGCGGTGGAGGAGCGCGGTGGTGACGCCGAGCATCTTCTCGAGCGCCGCTTCGCTCACCCGCTCGTCCGGCGTGTGGTTGAGCTCGGTGCCGTTGGCCACGTTCAGGCAGCGAAACCCCTTCGCCTCGAAGGCATTCGAGTCGCTGCCGCCGCCGGTCGCCGTGTACACGGGCTCGACGCCACAGTCGCGAAGCGCAGCGGCGGCCGCGACGACAGCCGGGTCTGACTCCGGCACGCGGTAGGCACGGAACTGCTCCTCGATCGCCGCCTCGACGTCGGTCTCGGTGCTGCTCGCCGCCCACACGAACGCGTCCACCGTCTGCTGCGCACGCGCATTGGCCTTGGCATGGTCGAGGCTTCGCACCTCGGCCTCGACCCTGCAGTGAGCCGGCACGACGTTCGGGGCCGTGCCGCCCTCGATGCGACCGACGTTCGCGGTCGTCTCCTCGTCGATCCGGCCGAGCTGGAGCTGCTCGATCGCTCGCGCGGCGGCGACGATCGCGCTCCGGCCCTGCTCGGGCCGAATGCCCGCGTGTGCGGCGCGGCCGCTGAAGTCCCCCGTCACCTGGAAGTACGTGGGCGCGGCCACTATGAGCTCGCCGATCGGGCTCGCGTGGTCGAAGACGTAGCCGAACTCGGATTCGAGCCGCCCAACGTCGAATGCGCGTGCGCCGCGCAGCCCGTTCTCCTCGCTGACCGTGAAGAGGAGCTCGCAGCGGATCGGGAACTCGTTGGCCGCGACGCGTCGCGCCACCGCGAGCAGGACCGCCACCGCAGCCTTGTTGTCGGCGCCGAGGATCGCTGTGCGCCGGTTCCTGAAAGAGCCGTCGGAGTGCTCGACCTCGATGCGGTCTGTGAGCGGCACGGTGTCGAGGTGCGCGCCGAGCATCACGGCGCGAGACGGCACCGGACCCGGCAGGCGCGCGAGCAGGTTGCCGCACTCGGCGCCGGTCTCGGCGGCCGCGCCGTCCTCCTGCACCTCGAACCCGAGCGCCTCCAGCTCGCTCCTAACGGCGCGCGCCATGGCGGCCTCGTGGCCGGACGGGCTCTCGATTTCGCACAGGCGGACGAAGATCTCGGCGAGGCGCGCCTTCTCGGCGGCCCCCGCCCCGCTCGCGCTAGTTGGTCCGGTACTCAGCGGCGGCGGCGCGGTCGGAGCCCTCGGCGCCGGACTCCGTATCCGCCGGCGTCTCCGCGCCCGGGTCGGCCGGGCCGCGAGCTCGTGCACGCTCGAGGGCCGCGCCGACGAACTCCCTGAACATGGGCTCGGGGCGGTTGGGGCGGGACTTGAACTCGGGGTGGAACTGCGAGGCCATGAAGAACGGATGCTCCGGGAGCTCGATCACCTCGACCAGGCGGTCGTCCGGGGAGGTGCCGCTGCAGACCAGGCCGGCGTCCTCGAGCCGGCGCCGCAGCAGGTTGTTGACCTCGTAGCGATGGCGGTGGCGCTGGTAGATGACCGGCTCGTCGTACGCCTGCCGAGCACTCGTGCCCGCGTGCAGCTTGACCGGGTCGGCGCCGAGCCGCATCGTCCCACCCATGTCATCGACCTCCTTCTGCTCGGGGAGAAGGTCGATCACGGGGAACGGCGTCTCGGGATCGAACTCGGAGGAGTTCGCCCCGTCCATGCCCACCACGTGGCGCGCGAAGTCCACGACCGCGATCTGCATGCCGAGGCAGATGCCGAGGTAGGGAATCGAGCGCTCGCGCGCCAGGCGCGCCGCCTGCACCTTCCCCTCGATGCCGCGGATCCCGAAGCCGCCAGGTATCAGCACGCCGTCCGCCTCCTCGAGCAGGCGGGCCGACTCCTGGTCGCCAAGCGTCTCCGAGTCGACCCAGAAGACCTCGATCTTCGCACCGTGGTGAACGCCCGCGTGGCGGAGCGCCTCGACCACCGACAGGTACGAGTCGGCCACTCTGATGTACTTGCCAACGAGCGCGATCCGCACGGTCTCTCGCGCGCGCTCGGCGCGGCGCACCATCGCCTCCCACTCCGCGAGCTCGGGGGCCGGCGCGTCCATCCCGAAGTGGTCGAACACCAGGTCGTCGACGCCCTCGGCGCGGAACATGAGCGGCACGTTGTAGATGTTGTCGACGTCACGGGCCGAGATGACTCCCTCGACCGGCAGGCTCGCGAAGAGCGCGATCTTTTGGCGGATCTCACGCGAGAGCGCCTCCTCGGAGCGGCACATGACCATGTCGGGCTGGATGCCGATGCGGCGCAGCTCGTTCACCGAATGCTGTGTGGGCTTCGTCTTCAGCTCGCCGGCGTGTTCGATGAACGGCACCAGCGTGAGATGCACGAACATGCAGCGCTCGCGACCGACCTCGTTGTAGAGCTGGCGAATCGCCTCGAGGAACGGCAGCGACTCGATGTCGCCGACGGTGCCCCCGATCTCGGTGATCACGAAGTCGAGGTTCTGCGACTCCGCCACGAGCTTCACACGCTGCTTGATCTCGTCCGTGATGTGCGGGATGACCTGCACGGTCCCGCCGAGGTAGTCGCCCCGACGCTCCCTGCGAATCACCGAGTAGTAGACCGCGCCCGCGGTGACGTTGGACGTGCGGGACGTGTTCTCGTCGGTGAAGCGCTCGTAGTGGCCGAGGTCGAGATCCGTCTCGGCCCCGTCCTCCGTCACGAATACCTCGCCGTGCTGGAACGGGCTCATCGTGCCGGGGTCGACGTTGATGTAAGGGTCGAACTTCTGGATCTGGACCCGCATCCCGCGGCTGACCAACAGACGGCCCATGGATGCTGCAGCGATCCCTTTGCCGAGGGATGAAACCACTCCGCCGGTAACGAAGATGTAACGCGGAGCTTTGCCGTTAGAGGGCTTCACGTCCTGCCGAGAGAGTCTAGCCAACGTGCCAGAGGGTTCCTTTCCACCAGCGCGCTGATCGAGCGGAACTCTCCGTAAAGAGTGAGGAGAACGAGGACGGCGAGAGCGACCGCCTCGCCCGTCGGCCCCAGGGCGAGCACGAGCCAGAGGCCCGCCACGGCTCCGAGCACGTTCGATCCGGCGTCCCCGAGCATGGCGCGCTCGCGCAGGTCGTATGGGAGCAGGACCAGGGCCGGCCCGATGAAGAGCCCCAGCGCCTCGAGCGCGTAGAGGTCCCACGAGCCGATCGTGAGCACCGCGCCGAGCGCCACGAACGCCTTGCCGGCCCGCCCCGGGCGCAGGTCCAGCAGGTTGAAGAGGTTGGTCGACAGCACGAGCACGCCCACGCCCACGAGGTAGTCGGCGGCCGAGCGGCCCTCGCCCGAGAGCGCGAAGAGCGCGAGACCGAGCGCGCCCAGGGCCTTCACCATGCCGGTGCTGAAATGGCCGGCGGCGGCGGCGCGAGCGTGGCCACGAAGCCCCCGCGGCGCGTGAGGGTCGGCGACGGCGCCGGCCGGCCTTCGGCCTCCAAGCATGTCGTCCACGAGGCCGAGCCCCGCGATGCCAAGCACGTACACGAGCGCCGCTCCCAGCTCCGGTGCGAGCACGTCGACGTCAGCGAGCTCCTCCAGCGGCGCCAGCGCTGCGAGCGAGACCGCGGCCGCCACGACGATCAGGAGGCCGGACGCCGCCGGAATCACCGCGCCGCGGTAGTTCTGCCTCACGATCCCGGCGCGCTCGAGGCGCTCGAGCAGCGCGGGCACGAGCGCGGCGGCGACGGCCAGCGAGACGGCGAGCCCGAGCCAGCGCACGGTTCCTGCTCCTAGCGTCCGGCGTCCTCCGCCGGAGGCGGAGGCAGGAGCTGGTCGGCGGTCTGCTTGACGCCCAACTGGCCCCTGGCGCCGAGGAGCGCGTACACGAGCGCGGTCTGCCCTGCCACGAGGTCGATGTCGTCGACGCTCGTCAAGCCCTGGTTTTCGAAGAAGGGCACCTGCGAGGGGTCGGCGTCACGGCTCTCGACCCCGACGATCTCCGCGTCGGTGGAGCGTAGGCCGTCGATCAGGGCGGTCTCGAACCGGTCCTGAGCGCTGCGCTCGTCCGGCTCCAGGTCCTCGCGCTCGCGTACGTAGACGACGCCGTCGAGACCGCGGTACTCGCCGCGCGAGCTCGAGAAGAGGCTCCGGCGCATGCGGTCGACGATCGGGCCTCCCTGCACGAGCCGGCGGCCGATCCGCTTGCCGAAGGCGGCGAGCTCGTCGTCGTCGCGGTGGACGCGCGAGAAGCGCGTGCCCCTGAGGTCCTTCGCCATGTCATCGAGCCGCAGCGGTGCGTGTACGACCGAGGTGGAGGCGATCTCTGCGCCCGCCGGCTCGACGGCCTGCCGTATCGCGGAGCGATAGTCGGACGGCAGGTCGCCCATCGAAACGACCCCGATGCGAAAGCCGGTCAGGAGATTCGCCACCAACGCCGGGTAGATCTCGTCCTCGAAGTCGTCGCGGATGCGAAGCTCGGAGCGCAGCTCCGAGTTGCGAGAGCGCGCGTCGCGCAGGTCGCCGCGCAACGAGGCCTCGAGGCGCTCCCGCGCGCCGGAGACGACCCCCTCCTCGCCGATCGAGACGCCCACCAGAAGGCCGATCCCGAGCGCCAGGAAGACGGCGATCAGGGAGATGACGTGGTATCGAAAGCTAAACATGGACACGACGTAGCCGCCGAAGGCGGCGCAGTCGGGTCACAGGACTTTAGGTGTTCGGCGAAGCCGACTCGATATTCCGCGGGTGGCGCATCGCAACGGCTGGGTCAGCCGCCCAAGAGCACCTGGAGCTTCAGCCACAGGAGGTCCACGAACTCCTGCAGCTGCGGCGAGCTGAGCACCACTATCACCATCGTCAGGAGCGCGACGAACAGCAGCATCGCGACCTGCAAGCCGCTCGGCGCCGGCCGGTAGAGGCGGCTCACTCCCTTGGTGTCGACGAGGATCTCACCCACGCGCAGGCGAGTGAGGAAGGTGGACGACATCCCTGCGCGGTCCTTGCCGAGGAACTCCGTCAGGTTGAAATGGGACCCGACCGTGACGATGAGCTTCGCCCCTCGCTCGTAGGCCACGAGCATCGCCACGTCCTGGCTCGTTCCCGGGGCCGGCAGCACCTTGTAGTCGAGGCCCATGCGCCTGAGTCGATCGCGTCCGGGCGCCGAGCCGTCGTCGTAGGCATGCACCACGAGCTCCGCGCCGCTTTGCAGGACGCGGTCAGACGCGGAGTCCATGTCGCCGATGATGAGGTCCGGCTTCAGTCCCGCCTCGATCAGCGCATCCCCGCCGCCGTCCACTCCCACCAGCACCGGCCTCATGTCGCGCACATAAGGCCGGATCGCGCGCAAGTCGCGCTTGTAGTCCTGACCCCGCACGACGACGAGCGCGTGCCGGTCGCGGAAGTCGGTGTCGAGCGGCGGCAGGCTGAGCCTTCCCGAGACCAAGTCGCGCTCCTCCTTGATGTGAGCCAGGGTGTTCTCCGCGAAGCGCTCGATCGCCTCGCCTATCCGGCGGTGCTGATCCTGGGCCACGAGCGAGAGCTGGTCGACGTCCCACACCCGTCCCTCCGCAATCTCCTCGCCCGCCGGGCCCACGAGCGTGCCGCCGCGCAGCGACACCTCAGCACCGTCGGCGAGCCGCTCGAAGACCGGCGCGCCCGGAGCGTCGACCAAGCGGATGCCGGCCCGCACGATCTCGAGCGGGCCCGGGTTCGGGTAGCGCCCGGTCGTCGAAGGCGAGACGTTGATCACCGCCTTGACGCCGCTCTCGACCAGGTCCTCGGCCGCCATGCGATCGATGTCGCGGTGGTCGATGATCGCCAGGTCGCCCGGCCGCAGGCGCTTTACGAGGTCCTTGGTGCGCTTGCCGAGGCGCGCCGTGCCGCGTATCTCCGGCAGCGGCGCCGCCGGGCGAAAGGGTTCGCGGGCGGGTGCGGCGGTCTCTGTGTGGGTGGCCTGCCCGGTCTCAGTAGGCATGAGCCTGCGATTCTACGCGGCTTCGAGCAGGCTCTCGGCATGCCGGCGGACCGTGCCGTCGGCTGCATCCGAGCCGAGCATCCGGCACAGCTCGGATACGAGGCCCCCGCGGTCCAGCCGCTCGACCTCGGTCCGCGCCGTCTGCCGCCCGCCAGAGCGCTTGGCGACCCGGAAGTGACGGTCGGCGAGCGACGCCACCTGTGGCAGGTGGGTGATGCAGACGACCTGGCGGCGGCCCGACAGCTCGCGCAGCTTCTGGCCCACGGCGCGGGCGGTGTTGCCCCCGACGCCGGCGTCGATCTCGTCGAAGACGACCGTGGAAGCATCGGAGGCGGCGCTCGCGACGCTCATGAGGGCCAGCATCACCCGCGAGAGCTCGCCGCCCGAGGCGATGTCGCGCAGCTTGCCGGCCGGAACGCCGCGGTTCGGGGCGATCACCATCTCGACGGCGTCGCGGCCACGCGGGCCGAGCGCCTCCCGCTCGCCGAGCGCCACCTCGAACGATGCTTCACCCATCGCGAGCGACTCGAGCTCCGCGCGCACCGAGCGCTCGAGCTCCCGCGCCGCCTGCGTGCGAGTCACGTTCAGCGCGGCGGCCCGCCCTTCCAATTCGGTCTCGGCCTCGGCCAGCTCGCGCTCGAGTCGCGCCGTCGCCTCGCCGGCATTCGAGAGCCTCGCGTGCTCGCGCCTGCAGCGCTCGGCGTGCTCCAGCACCGCGGCGATCGAGCCGCCGTGCTTTCGTCGCAGGCGCGCGAGCAGCGCCAGCCGCTCGCCGAGCTGCTCGAGCCGCCGCGGGTCCGCCTCGAGTCCAGCCTCGTAGTCGCGCAGCTCGCGCGCCACGTCCTCGCCTTCGTACGCGAGCGTCCGCAGGCGCTCGGCGAGGGCGTCCAGGCGCTCGTCGGTGCCGGCGGCCTGACCGAGCGCGTCTGCCGCCGCCGACAGCGAGGCGAGCGCTCCCGCCTCGCCTTCCGCGGCGGCCGGCTCGAGCGCCTCGGTCGCCGACCAGGTCGCCTCGCGCAGGCTCTCGACCGCCGACAGGCGCACCTGCTCGCCCTCGAGCCGCTCCTCCTCGCCGTCACTCGGCGCCGCCTCTTCGATCTCCTGCAGCTCGAATTCGAGCAGGTCGAGGTCGCGCTCACGCGCGCCGACCCGTTCGCGAAGCTCTTCCAGCTCGCGCCGCAGCTCACGGGCGCGAGCCCACCCGCGCTCGAACTCGGCTCGAGCGTCGAGGTGCGGCTTGCCGCAAAAGGCGTCCAGCACCTCGAGCTGCGCCGAGGCGAGCGTGAGCTTGCGGTGCTCGTGCTGGCCGTAGAAGGAGAGAAGGCGCGAGCCGACAGCCTGGAGGTCGGCGGCCGACGCCGAGCGCCCCTGGACGTAGGCTCGCGTTCGCCCGTCGGAGGTGATGCGCCGCGCCAGCACGACCTCCTGCTCGTCGAGCGCGAGCCGGTCGCAGGCGTCCGCCAGCTCGGGATCGGTGGCGAGGGTGCGCGCAGGGGTGAAGACGCCTTCGACGTACGCCTCCTCCGCCCCGGGCCGGAGCAGCCCGCGGGGCGGCCTGCCGCCGAGCAGCATGTCGAGGGCGTGGGTGAGCACCGTCTTGCCGGCCCCGGTCTCCCCCGTGATCGCGTTGAGCCCGCCGGCGAGCGTGAGCTCGGCGCGCTCGATCAGCAGCAGGTTGCGTACTCGAAGCTCGGCCAGCATGACCGTCTACGTCTATCAGCGCTGGCCGACGGAGCGGTGGAGGGCCGAGGCTATCCGCCGGTGAGCAGCCGCAGCTTCTCGCGGAAGCGTCCGTAGAACGTCGAGCCCGGGAGCTGCGCCAGCCCGACGGCGTCGGGATGGAAGCGCACGTCGCTCCCCTCGCCGGGACCCAGTGTTCCGGTCGCCATGCCGTCGATCACGATCTCGACGGCCTCGGAGCCCTCGTTCACGACCCGCAGCACGTCCTCGGGGGCGGCCACGAGCGAGCGCACGTTGAGCGCATGCGGCGCCACCATGCTGACGACGAAGCCGCGCAGGTCCCAGGCGAGGATGGGGCCGCCCGCGGAGAGGTTGTAGGCGGTCGAGCCGGCCGGTGTCGAGGCGATGAGTCCGTCGCAAGGAGCGCGCACGACCTCCTCGCCCGCGAGTGAGTACGAGATGTGGGCGACGTTGAGCTGCGCCTCGCGCTGGAACGAGACCTCGTTGATGGCGAACTCACGCCGCGACCCGTCGGCGAGCAGCAGCGCCGGCAGCTTGATCACGTCGAAGTCGCCGCTGAGCGCGCGCTCCACTCCCTCGTCGGCGTCCGCGCGGTCCACGGTGGCGAGGAAGCCGACCCTGCCGCAGTTGATGGAGAAGACCGGGACGTCCGTACCTGCACGCGCTCGCAGGAAGCGAAGCGTCGTGCCGTCGCCTCCGAGGACCACGCAGATGTCCGCATCACGGCTGTCTTCCGCGTTCGGCCGCAAGTTCGGGTTCGGGCCGTCGAGCTCGTGCTTGGCGGTCTCATCGGGATCGAACAGCAGCTCGACGCCGTGGCGCTCGGCCGCGCGCGTGAGGCGCTCGACGAGGTCCTTGGTGACCTCGCGACGGCGGTGGGTGTAGACGGCGGCCGTCCGGATCTGGCGAGCGCTGGTGGGGCTCGCGCTCATCGCGGGACTCCCGCATGGAGCGCGGCCTCTGGCTCCGCCGCCAGCGCCGCAGCGCGCAGGTCGCCCCTGCCCGCACGCCCCGGCTCGGTGCACCACATGAAACTCTCGCGGTTGCCCGCCGGGCCCGGCAACCCAGAGGAGCAGTACCCCTGCACGGCGAGGCCGAGCTCCCGCGCAGACTGGCCTGCTGAGACGAGCGCCTCGAGCCGGTCCCCGCGGTCGCGCACGACTCCCCCGCGCCCGACCCGACCCCGGCCGAGCTCGAACTGCGGCTTCACCAGCGCGAGCAGGTCGAAGCTCGGCGCCGCACACGCCGCCAGCGCCGGCAGCACCTTCGACAGGCCGATGAACGAGACGTCCACGACGAGCAGCTCCGGCGCGTAGGGAAGCTGCTCAGGCCTCAGCCCGCGCGCGTTCACCCGCTCGACCACGGTCACTCGCTCGTCGGTCCGAAGCCGCCAATCGAGCGCTCCGTAGGCGACGTCCACGGCCACCACGTGCGCGGCCCCCGCTTGGAGCAGGCAGTCGCTGAACCCCCCGGTCGAGGCCCCCGCGTCGAGACAGCGCCGCCCGGTCACCGCCACGCCGAAGGACTCGAGCGCGCGCTCGAGCTTGAGCCCGCCCCTGGAGACGTAGCGCGGGCGCTCCGCGATCTCGAGCACGGCGTCCTCGGGGACGAGCATGCCGGGCTTGGCGGCCCGCTCCCCCGCCCCGCCGAGCAGCACCTCGCCGGCGAGCACCGAGCCGGCAGCCTGGGAGCGCGAATCGAACAGGCCGCGCGTCACGAGCAGGCGGTCGAGACGAACCCTGGCCGACATAGGAACAAAAGGTACTTCCTCGGCCTCTGACTGCCTTTTCCGCCTCGTGTGATCCACATCACATAAGAACGCACGTTCGATCGGTACTCTCGTTTCCAGCACCCTCCCTGGCGGGACAGAACCATGACGATCGCACGACTGTTACCACTGCACATACACGGCGCCGTCGAGGCAGCGCTCGCGCTGCTGATCATGGCGACTCCGTTCGTGCTCGGGTTCGATCCTGCCGCGATGATCGCCTCCCTGGCGATAGGCAGCCTCATTCTCACCGTGGCGTTTGCGACGCACGCAGGTGGGGACGGCGAGCTGCCTGTTTCGACTCACCTCGTGCTGGACATGGCGTTCGCGGTCGCCCTTGGACTGGCGGCGATCGCGTTCGCCCTGGCCGGCGAAGCCGCCGAGACGGCTCTGCTGGCCACGGCCTCGGTCAGCCTCACGCTCTTGGCCTCGCTCACGCGCTACAGCGCGCAGAGCTAGGCAACACAATCTTTTCGAGCTTCCCGCGCACACATACGCAGCAACCTCTCCTCCCCAAGACGCCCCGCTAACGCGGGGCGTCGCCCGTTGAGGGGCGCTGCGCCAGCGGCAGGCGTGGGAGTTTGGAATCAATCGGCTAGTGGTCGGGGCGTGGACATCGAGACGACCTGGATAAACCCTGGCCAGGCGGACAAGCTGGCCGAGATCGCTCAGTACCGCTACCCCGCCAAGGGCGAGCGCGTCGGGATCGCGATCTCCCGCGTGCAGCTACATCCGCCGACTACGGCATCCCCATCCCCCACACCGAGATGATCTACGTCACGCAGCGACGCCGGAAGAACGCGAAGAGGATCGCGCCCAGCGGCCGCGGCAAAGGGCTACACTCGCCGGCGGGGGCACCACGAGGGAGAGGACGGGGCTCACGAGCACAACCCGAAAGGCACTGGTCGCGGCAATCGTCGGATTGCTGGCTCTGCCCGCGGTGGCGCTCGCCACGCACCCAAGGGCGGGCGGCGGCACGCCGCTTCGCGTTCCGTTGATGCCGGCATTCGCGCAGTGCACGGCGTTCGACACATCGCATGCTCCCCCGCACGCCTACGGGTCCTGCTCCTCGGTGGCGCTCGAGTCGGCGACGCTCACAACCAACTCTTCGGGCGCCGGATCGGGGTTCTTCCGGCTCGACGTCATGTGCACGAACGGCCAGACGCCCCCCTGCACTCCGACCGACGGCACCGACTCCGAGGACAACCGCGTCGTGTCCAACAACAGCGACGTGCGCTGCGCGGTCGGCGGCATTCCGGGCTGTACGTCGGCGGGGGCCGACTACACGGGCAAGCTGCTCCTGCAGCTCGGGCTGCGCGTCACCGACCACGCGAGCAACGTCACTGCCTGCGACAACGGCCTGGGCAACCCGCCCTGCATTCCGGCGACCGTCAGGGACTTCACCTTCTCGGTCCCGGTTCAGTGCAACAACAACGGCGGCGTCAACGGCGCAACCTGCAACGTGAACACGACGCTCGACGCGCTCGAGCCCGGAACCGTCAAGGAATTTCAGCGCGCCGTGACCGGGATCACCTCCCTGAAGGTGGTCGACTCGGGGCCCGACGGCTTGATCAACCCGTCCCCGGTTGACGACCCTCTCGGCCTCGGCTGTCCGTCGGTCTGCGGCACCGGGGACGAGACGCCCTACCAGCGCATGGGCTACTTCAACCCTTAACGCGTAGAGCGAGAGTATCTAGGCGCTTCGAAGCGCCCGCGGCGACTGGAGCGCGACCGTGACGTCGCGCGCGATGCGCTCGGGCGTCAGGCCGATCTCAGCTCGCAGAAGGTCCGGCTTGCCGTGTGTGACGTAGCGGTCGGGGATGCCGAACCTCACCACCCGCGCCCGGCTGCGCTCGGGCTGCTCATCGGAGAGGTGCTCGAGCACGGCCGATCCGAAGCCTCCGGCGAGCACGTTCTCCTCCACCGTCACCAGCAGGTCGTGCTCGGCGGCGAGTGACTCGACGAGCGCGCCGTCGAGCGGCTTGGAGAAGCGAGCGTCGCAGACGGTGGGGCTCGAGCCCTGCTCGCGCAGCAGCCCCGCCGCGCCGAGCGCGATGTCGACGCCGGTGCCGTAGCCGAGCAGCGCAACCTGCTCGCCCTCGGCCAGCATCTCGCCGCGGCCGATCTCGATCGCCGACGGGTGCTCGGGCAGCTCGAATCCCACCGCCGCCCCGCGCGGATAGCGGATCGCGATCGGGCCGTCGTCGTAGAGCAGAGCAGTGCGGAGCATGTGCACGAGCATGGCCTCGTCGCGGGGCGCCATCGCGACCATGTTCGGGATCAGGCGCAGGTACGAGACGTCGTAGTTGCCGTGGTGAGTCGGCCCGTCGTCGCCGACGAGGCCGGCGCGGTCCATGCAGAAGACGACGTTCAGCCGCTGCAGGCAAACGTCGTGCACGATCTGGTCGTAGGCGCGCTGCAGGAAGGTCGAGTAGATCGCCGCCACCGGCTTCATTCCCTCGAGCGCGAGCCCGGCCGCGAAGAGGACCGCCTGCTGCTCGGCGATCCCGACGTCGTAGTACTGGTCGGGCAGCTCCTTGCAGAGCGCGGATAGACCGGTGCCGCCCGCCATCGCGGCGGTGATGCCGATCACGCGTGGGTCGCGGCGAGCCTCCTCGACGAGCGCGCGCCCGAAGACCTCGGTGTATTGCGGCGGCGACGGCTTCGAGCCCGTGATGCGGCGCTTGGGGGGCGCCGCTTCGGAGCTGCCGATCGCCTGGCCGTCCTTGATCGAACCGGGCTTGGCGGCGTGCCACTTCTCCATCCCTTCAAAGCCGCCGTCCTCGGCCGGCGCAAAGCCCTTGCCCTTGACGGTCTTCACGTGCACCACGACTGGTCGTTCAGCCTTCAGAGCCTGCTGCAGCGCCCTGCGGACCGCTTTCACGTCGTGGCCGTCCACCACTCCGACGTACGCGAGATCGAGCTCCTCGAAGAAGAGGCCCGGTGCCCAGAACGCCTTCAGCGACTCCTTGAGCTGGGGCCCGAGGCGCTCGATCCGCCGGCCGATGCCGGCCGGAAGGCGCGTGAGGCTCGTCTCGACGGCCTCGCGCGCGGCATGGCCCTTGGGGTCGAGCCGCACGCGGTTGAAATAGCGCGAGAGCGCCCCCACGTTCGGGGAGATGGACATCCCGTTGTCGTTGAGGACGATCACGATCGGCGTGTCGAGGCCTCCGGCATTGAGCAGGGCCTCGAAGGCGACGCCTCCGGTCATCGCGCCGTCGCCGACCACGGCTACGACGTAGCCCTGGCGGTCATCGGCGTCGCCGGCGCCGCGCTCGCCGTCCTCCTCGCGCTGCGCGCGCAGCGCTCGCTCGCGATGGCGCATCGCCTCCTTGATGCCGACCGCGTAGCCGGCAGCGGTCGACGCGTGTCCCGCTCCCATGATGTCGTGCTCGGATTCCTCGCGGGAGCAGAATGGCGCGAGGCCGCCGTACTGACGGATCGTCGACAGCTCGTTCCGGCGACCGGTCAGCACCTTGTGCGGGTAGGCCTGGTGTCCGACGTCCCAGAGGATCTTGTCGCGCGGCGAGTCGAGCACGCTGTGGAGCGCGACCGCCAGCTCGCATGTCCCGAGATTGGCCCCGAAGTGCCCACCCACCTCTCCGACGGTGTCGATGATGTACTCGCGCACCTCCTGGGCGAGGCGCTGGAGCTCGTCTTCCCCGAGACCCTTCAGGTCGTCGGGGCCGTCGATGCCGTCGAGGAGGCGCGGGCGCTCTTTCGCCTTCTTTCGTGGCACCCGCTCAGCCCTCCCTCGCGTACACGAAGTCCGTTAGCTGCTCGAGCGCTCCGGGCTCCCCGTCGAGTCCGACCAGCGCCTTGCTCAGCAGGCGGCGCGTCTTGGCGTGCGACTGGGCGGCGAGCTCGCCCGCGCGCTCCAACCCGAACACGCTCACGTAGGTGCGCTTTCCGAGGCGTTCGTCGCTTCCCTGCGACTTGCCCGTGTCTTCCTGCGAGCCCGTGACGTCGAGGATGTCGTCCACGATCTGGAAGAGGACGCCGAGCTCGGCGGCGAACGCTCGCAGCGCGGCGGACGCGCTCGCGGGCATCCCGAGCAGCAGGGGGGCGATCGTCACGCTTGCGGTGATCAGCTTCCCGGTCTTGAGCGCGTGCATACGCCTGAGCTCGTCGGAGTCGAGGTCGGCCGCTGTGACGTCGACGTACTGCCCGCCCACCATGCCGTCCACGCTGATCGCGCCGGAAAGCTCGCGCAGGGCGTCCAACACGCGGTCGGCGTCCCCCGACTGCCGCTCCAGCACCAGCCTGTAGGCCTCCGCGAAGAGTCCGTCGCCCGCCAGGATCGCCACGTTCTCCCCGTAGGCGATGTGGCACGTCGGCCGGCCGCGGCGCAGGTCGTCGTCGTCCATCGCGGGCAGGTCATCGTGGATGAGCGAGTAGGTATGGATCAGCTCGATTGCGGCCGCGGCGGGCAGCACGCTCTCGGGCGGAGAGCCCGCGGCGCGCGCCGTCGCAAGCGTGAGGACCGGCCTGATGCGCTTACCACCGGCGAGCAACGAGTAGCGCATCGCCTCCGCGAGCTTCGCCGTCGCCTGCTCACCCGAGAAGCTGAGCTGCTCGAGGTAGCGCTCGACGAGATCCCGCAGGTCTTCGGGGTAGCCGGCGTCAGCCCGGGACGCGGGCGAGCGCATCGCTCGAGGCGCGACGCTCACAGCAGCTCCTCTTGGCCCGGGACCTCCTCCGCCGGGGTCGAGCGGGCGACCCGGCCCAGCTCGGCAACCGCCTGCGAGGCGAGCTCCGCGCACTCCCCGGCCAGCCGCACCGCTTCGTCGGAGTCCAGGTCGTCCTCGGCCATGCGCCGGGCGTGGTCGGACAGGCGATCCGAGATCTCGCTCAACCTCAAAGTCGCCTCGTCAGCCATGGCTGGCGTTCCTCACCGCGCCGCCGAGGATGCCGTTCACGAACGCGGGCGCCTCCGAGCCGCAGTAGAGCTTGGTCGTCTCGACTGCCTCGTCGATCGCGACCTCGTCCGGCACGTCGGGCCGGTGCATGATCTCGTGGAGCGCGACGCGCAGGATCGCCCGCTCGAGCGGGGCGATGCGCTCGACGCGCCAACCGATCGCGTTCTGCTCGAGCACGTCGTCGAGCTCGTCGCGCGTACTCTCCACGCCCTCGACCAGCTCGACGGTGTAAGGCGTCAGCTTTCCAGGTTTCGGGGGCGCCGGCTCGGATCCGTTGCCGGGTTCCGTCGCAGGTGGCGGGCGCTGGACGAGTTCCTCGACCGTTGCTCCGGTGACGTCGCGCTGATAGCAGATGAACACTGCGGCACGACGCTGGTCGGTGCGGCGCATTCCTTGCCTAAGCTCGGGCGACGTACTCGCCAGTGCGAGTGTCGACGCGGACGCGGTCGCCTTCGTTCACGAACAGCGGCACCTGCACGGTGACCCCGGACTCGAGCGTCGCGGGCTTGGTGCCGCCGCCGGAGGCGGTGTCGCCGCGAACGCCGGGATCGGTCTTCGCGACTGCCAGCTCGACGGCGCTCGGGACCTGCACGTCGGCCGGGCGCTCGTCCACGTAGAGCACATCCACCTCGTCGTTGGGAATGATCCAGTCGAGGGCGTCTCCGGTCAGGCTCTTGGAAAGCGACACCTGTTCGTAGTCGCCGAGGTCCATCAGCACCGCCTCGTCGCCGGCCTCGTAGAGGTACTGCATCTTGCGGGTCTCGGTACGGATCGGGCGGACCTTCTCGCCGGCCCGGAACGTCTTGTCGAGCACCGCGCCGGTGCCCACGTTCTTCAGCCGGGTGCGCACGAACGCCGCGCCTTTGCCGGGTTTCACGTGCTGGAACTCGAGGATGCGGAAGACGTGTCCGTCGACCTCGATGTGGGTCCCGTTCTTGAACTGATTGGTGGAGATCATGGCGGCGCGCGGGCCCCCCGCAGGCCCAGCCAGAAACAGTACCGCAGCCCGCCGGGCCGTCTTGGCCGCCCGGCCATCGGCCTGATCGAGGCCGGGCGTCCGCTGTGCCGTGCGGGCCTCAGGCCGCGGCGGTGTCGGCCGGCGTCGGCCGCGGGCTGGCGTACGCCGCCGCGACGCCACCGATGCCGAGCAGCGTGTGGAGGATGTTGTCCTCGGTGTTGACCGGGATGATCCCGAGGATGGAATCGCCGTCGCCGATTGCGAAGCCCCAGGCCGCCACCACTATGTAGACGATCCCGAGCCCGAACGCATAGGTGCGTGACGCGTACGCGTTCGCGCCGTAGGCCAGCAGCCCGAGCACGCCGGTCAGGATGTGCACCAGGTTGTGCCAGCCGTTCACGTCGAGCAGGCCGAAGACCGCGTCTCGCACGCTCTCGTCGGAGGTGAACTCCGCCTCGTAGAAGAAGCCGATGATCCCCGTCACGATGAGCGCCGCGCCGACGACGCCGGCGTAGAGACGTGCAGGAGTCTGCTCCATCGAAGCCTTCCTTTCTGATCGCTAGAGGATGGTCAGGTCGCGCGGGACTGAAGTGAGCACGTCGCGGCCGCCTTCCCGCACGACGACGAGGTCCTCGATCCGCACTCCGAAACGGCCCGGCACGTAGACGCCGGGCTCGACCGTGACGACGTTGCCCGGCTCGAGGCTTCCCTCCGCGCCCGGCGCCACGCGGGGCTCCTCGTGCACGTCCAGCCCGACTCCGTGCCCGGTTCCGTGGCCGAACTGGTCCCCCCTCCCCGCCGCCTCGATCGGCTGTCGCGCAGCGGCGTCGACCGCCGCGGCCTCCGCTCCGGCACTGACCGCCTCCACGGCGGCGGCCTGCGCCGCGCGCACGAGCTCGTAGACCTCCCGCTCCTCCGAGCCAACCTCCCCCGTGGCGAACGTGCGCGTACAGTCGGAGCAGTAGCCGTCCACGCGGCAGCCAAGATCGACGACCACCAGAGTTCGCTCCGGGATCTCGACGTCGCGTGGCGCCGCGTGGGGCAGCGCGCCGTTGGCTGCGGCGGCGACGATGGGAGGGAACGCGACGGCCTCGGCGCCCATGTCCTGCGCCCCCCGCTCCAGCGCCCGCGCGACGGCCAGCTCCGTACGGCCGGCGAGGCCGTCCGCGATCAGCCGGCGGTAGAGGTCGTCCGCCATCGCGGCTGCGCTCCGGATCGCCTCGAGCTCGCGCTCGTCCTTGACCGCGCGCAACCGCTGCACCAGCGGGCCGGAGGGCACCAGCTCCACCGGCTCGGGGAGGAGCGCGGCGAGGCTCGAGTGCTTCGCAACGGTCAGGCTCTGCTCCTCGAACCCGAGCCGCAGGGCCCGATCGCCGGCGATGCGCTTCACCAGCTCGGCCACGTCGCCGAGCAGGTCCCGTTTGCCCTGGACGACCTCGTATCCCGCGACCTCCCGCGATGCGCGCTCGACGTAGCGAAAGTCGGTAATGAAGACGCGGATGTCGGCCCCGACGACGCAAACCCCGTTGGTGCCGGTGAACCCGCACAGGTAGCGCACGTTGACCAGGTCCGAGATCACGACGAGGTCGAGGCCCTTCTCGGCGGCGAGCGCGGCGAGACGCTCTGCCCTCGCCTCGAAGCCGCTCACGCGGCCGGCGGCGTGGTGACGCCGAGCTCCGTCGCGATCAGCTCGAGCCCATCGCGATAGCCGTCCGGCCCCTTGCCGGCGATGCACGCCAGGACGAGGTCTGAGATCACCGAGTGCCGCCGCCACTTCTCGCGCGCGTCCACGTCTGAGAGGTGCACCTCGACAGCGGGGAGGCCCGCGATCTCCAGCGCGTCCCGGATCGCATAGCTGTAGTGGGTCCAGGCGCCCGGGTTCAGGAGCAGCGCGTCGGCGAGCTCCGAAGACTCGTGCAGGCGCTGCATGTACTCGCCTTCCGAGTTCGTCTGGAAGAAGCGGACCTCGAGGCCGATCTGGCGCGCCCAGTGCCGGATGCGCACCTCGAGCTCGATCAGCGTCAGGGTGCCGTAATGCTCCGGATCACGCTTGCCGAGCATGTTGAGGTTGGCCCCGTGCAGCACCTCTACGCGGTTTCGCGCGATCATTTCTCGCGCACCTCTTCGATCGCCGCCGCAAAAGCCTCCTCGGCGACGTCGCATTCGGCGACGATCTGTCCGGGCGCTCGCAGCAGCACGAGGTTCGCCCGGCCGCCGCGACGCTTCTTGTCGAGCGCGGCGTGGCGCAGGAGCTCGTCGCTCGATGGCCCACCGAACGAACGCGGCAGGCCGTGCCGCTCGAGCAGCGCGACAACCTCCTCGCGCACCGCCGGCGCCAACTCGAGCTCGCGCTCCGACAGCCGCAGCGCCACGAGCAGCCCGACGGCGACCGCCTCGCCGTGGCGGTAGCCCGAGTAGCCGGTCGCCGCCTCGAGCGCGTGGGCGAAGGTGTGGCCGAGGTTGAGCGCGGCGCGGGCCCCAGTGTCCCGCTCGTCCTTCGCGACCACCGCGAGCTTCGCCCGGAGGCACCCAACTGTGACGGCCGCCAGGTCGGCACCGGCGCCGTGCTCGTCGAGCGCCCGAGCGATCGGAGGCAGAGCCCGGACCTGGTCCCAGAGCGGCCCGCCCGCGATCAGCGCGGTCTTGACGACCTCGGCGAAGCCGGCGCGAAGCTCGGCCGGCGGAAGCGTGGAGAGCACGGCGGGGTCCGTGAACACCGCGGCGGGCTGGTGGAACGCGCCGGCGTAGTTCTTCGCCTCGGGCAGGTCCACTCCGGTCTTTCCGCCGTAGGCCGAGTCGACCTGGGCGACGAGGGTCGTCGGGACGTGGACGATGCCGACGCCGCGCTGGTAGATCGCGGCGCAGAACCCGGCGAGGTCGCCCGTCACGCCGCCGCCGAACGCCACGATCGCGTCCGAGCGCTCCATGCCCGCGCCGGCGAGCGCACGCAACACGCGCTCTGCCTCGGCCATCGTCTTGTGCTCCTCTCCGGCGGGCACCGTGATGACGGCGCCGACGCCGGGACCGGCGGCGAGGGCGCCGGACAGGCGCTCGCCGTGAAGCAATTGGACGCCCTCGTCGGCGACAGCGAAGACGCGGCCCCCCAAAGGCCAGAGCGCGCCGGCGGAGTCGAGCGCGCCCTCGCCCACGTAGACCGGGTAGCCACCCTCCTGCGTCGGCGCCCACACCATCTGGACCGTGTCGGGCACGCCCGGCGCGGCCAGCCGAGCGGTCGCGTCGAGCGCGGAGTCCGGCGGACCCGTCGAAGCCGGGAGCACCGCACGAGCCAGGGCTTCGTAGATCGACAGCCGGCCGGCATGAAGGCGCGTGAACGCGCCCCGGTCGCGCGCGAGCGGACGGCCCGAGTCGCGCGAGCGCCGCCAGGCCTGTTCGGGGTCCACATCGAGGAAGACGCAGACCTCCCCGGCGAGCCCTTCGCGCACCGCCTCGCTCTCGACCGCGCCGCCGCCGAGGGCCAGCACCGCCGGGCCGGGACGCTCGAGCAGCTCGAGCACCAGCGCGCGCTCGTGCTCGCGGAAGGCCGACTCACCCTCGCGGTCGAAGAAGCTCGCGATTGGCTCTCCCAGACGCGCCTCGATCAGCGCGTCGGTGTCGACGGCCTCCGCGCCGACTCGCTCGGCGAGGCGCCGCGCGGCCGTCGTCTTGCCGGCGCCCATGAAGCCGATGAGGACCAGCTTGCGGGAGGCGGCTGCCGGTGCACCCCCGGAGGCCTGACCGGCGAGGCCCTCCGCCCTCACCTTCGCCACTCGATCCGCCGCCGGTAGGCGTCCAACGCCTCCAGCACGTCCTCGAGGGCGTCACCGCCAAGCTTCTCGCGGTACGCGCCCGCGAGCTCGAGCGCCACCATCGCCTCCCCCACCACGCCCGCCGCGGGGACGGTGCACGAGTCGGTGCGCTCGCGAAGCGCCTCGGTCGGCCCTTTCGTGGCGGTGTCCACCGAGCGCAGGGGCTTGGTCAGGGTCGGAAGGGGCTTCATCGCGGCCCGCACGACGACCGGCTCGCCGTTGGTCATTCCTCCTTCGATCCCGCCGGCGCGGTTCGTCTCGCGCACGTAGCCGCGCTCCTCGCTCCAGAAGATCTCGTCGTGAGCCTTCGAGCCGACCCGACCGGCGACGTCGAAGCCGTCACCGATGGCGACGCCCTTGACAGCGTGAATCGACATCGTCGCCCTCGCCAGGCGCGCGTCGAGCTTGGCGTCCCAGGAGACGTACGATCCGAGGCCCGGGACGACGCCGAAGGCGCGCATCTCGAACACTCCTCCAAGGCTCTCGTTCGCCTTCCGGGCCCGGTCTATCTCGGCCACCATCTCAGCGCTCGCTTCTGGATCGAGGCAGCGAACCGGCGACTCGTCCACGCCCTCGAAGTCGCTCGGCAGGAGCGGCTCTCGCTCGGGGGCGCGCACGGACCCGATCTGCAGCACGTGGCTGTAGACGCTCACGCCAAGCCGGTGCAGAAACCCCTTCGACAGTGCCCCAGCGGCCACGCGGGCCGCCGTCTCGCGAGCGCTCGCACGCTCGAGCGTGTTGCGCACGTCGGTGTGGCCGTACTTCAGGATGCCGCTGAGATCGGCGTGACCTGGACGCGGGAGGTGAACTTCCTCCACCTCCGCCTCGACGGGCCAGGGGCTCATGCGATCGAGCCAGTTGGCGTGGTCGCGATTCTCGATCAGGAGCGCGATCGGGCTGCCGAGCGTGCGCCCGTGCCGGATGCCGGCCCACACGATGGCGCTGTCGGACTCGATCTTCATGCGCCCGCCACGGCCG
The DNA here is from genome assembly GCA_963774075.1 of uncultured Solirubrobacterales bacterium. Taxonomy (GTDB): domain Bacteria; phylum Actinomycetota; class Thermoleophilia; order Solirubrobacterales; family JBBDJG01; genus JBBQNR01. Next base: position 352,320 of record CAVZDP010000002.1, read on the forward strand.
TGCCCGAGCTGCCGTCTGGCCAGGTCCCGGTTGATGTCGTCGGGCGTCAGCTCGAGGCCCGCGGGCAGGCCTTCGAGCACGGCGACGAGCCCGGGGCCGTGCGACTCGCCCGCTGTGGTGAAGCGAAGCAGCATCGATTCAAGGCTAATCGAACGCCCCGACCAGCTGCTCGGGGACTACCCCATCGACGCGCCAGCGGCGCTCCCGAATTCGCGTCTAAGCGAATGACCGAGCCCACGCCGCTCCCGGAATTCGCGTCTAAGCGAATTCCGGTTTTTCTCTAGAAGCTGACGCGCCCGAGGGCGTTGTACCAGCTGGCCCGCTGCGACGAGCGGGCCTTGCGAGCAGCGCGCGCCTTCGAGCCGCCGCGCTTCCGGTTCGAGCTGGACTTTGCCGAAGGCGCCTCGTCCAGCAGCTTGGTCTCGATCGACTCGAGCGTCAGCTCGTACGTGACGAGCGACCCGTCCGCGGCTGCGACGTCGAAGGTCTCGCCGTCGCCGGGCTGCATGTAGAGGAACACGCAGTCGTCCTGGCTCGGCTTGCACGTGCCGTCGCCCTGCAGGTCGGCGTTGTTCGATACGAGGAAGATCGCGGTCTCGCCGTCCAGGGTCGATCCCATGAAGACGACCAGGGGATCGTCCGAGCTCGGAAGCGCGCGCAGCTGCTGCACGGTCCTGTCCTTGGTCTTGCCCAGCTCGCCGAACTTGACCTTCGCGACGTAGGTGAAATAGGTGACGCCGGTGCCGCTTCCAGTCGTGCCGGAGGTGTCGCTCGAGCCGGGAGCAGTCGTGCCTGCGCCGGTCGAGCCCGAGCTGTCGGAGCTCCCTGAGCCCGCGCTCGCTCCGCTCTCGCCAGCTGTCGCTGCTCCGCTGCCGTCACCGGAGCTCGACTTCGGCTTCGGCTTCACCAGCGGCTCGAACGGGTTCTTGCGGGCGAGGCGCCTGACGGCCTTGCGCTCGGCCCGTCCAGCCACTCCCGTGGCAGTCACGTCGACGACGGGCTTCAGCTCGGGAAGCGTGTAGCCCGCCCCGACCGCGGCCGTGGTCGGGGTCGCGGTCGGAGCCGAAGCACCACCGTCCTTGGCGGGCTTGGCGAGGACGACGGGGATCGCCACGAGCGCCACCACGAGGGCCAGGGCGAGCAACCACAGCCTGCTCTGCTTGAGGTCACGAATGATGCTCTTGGGGAGATTGCTCAGATTGCTCAGGTCGCGCATGGTGGATTCCTTTCCGTCACGGCCTCACGGTCGCGGCCGGAGGCGCCGGTGTGGAGCTCGGCGCTGCGGCAGGCTGAGGCGCCGCTCCGGGGACGCCTGCCGGCCCTCCGGGCGTCGCGCCCGCAAACAGGCCCTGGCCGGCGGGCAGCAGGTAGGCCGTCACCGCCATCCCAACCTTGTTGCCGTCCGTGTCGAAAGTGAGTCCGTCGATCGTCAGCAGGCGGCCGGCGACTTGAAGCTGGTCGCGGTGGGTGAACGTCAGCCGCTTGATGTTGCGCATGAGGCGCTCGAGCGACGTAAACGGTCCCGAGAACTCGAAGTTGAAGTGCATGACCCTCAGGCTGGCGCTCCCCGTCGGCGCTCCGGTGGGAGCAGACGCGGTCGCGATCGCGTTCGCGGGAACCGAGCCGAGCAGCTCTCCGGAGCCCGCGCTTGTCGAGGCGGTTGCGGGAGCGGCAGGCGCAGCCGGGGCACCCGCGGCCTGATTGCCGGCGTCGCCGGTCGGAGCCGGAGCCGGCGCCGGCGGCGCGGCACCACCCTGCTGACCGGTGTCTCCCGTGTCGAGGTCGAGCGAGCGGAACTCTACTCCCGCCCGGTTGGCGGCGCGCGCGAGCTGGTACACGAGCGACGGCTCGTCGGTGTGGGTGGGCACCGCCTTGCCGAGCTTCGCCATCTGCGTGTACGCCGCGGAGAACTCGAGCCTCGCCTGTGCGAACTGCTGAGCCTCCTGCCGCGCGGTCTCGTACGACGTCTTGGCCTCGTCGACGTTCGTGCGGGCCGTGTTCAGGTCCTTGAGCTTCGGGCTGAAGGCGAGCATCCAGAAGGCTGCGACAACGCCCAGGATCGCCACCCCTCCCAGCATGTAGCGGTCTCGCGTGCTCACTGTCCGGCTCCCGGGGTAGAGGCTGGCGTTGGCTGTGCGCCGGTGGCGCCCGTCGCGCCAGTGGCGCCGGTCGTGCCGGCCGCGGCGGCCTGTGCCGCGGCGTCAGGTGTAGCCGTCGAAGCCGCAAGCGGGGTCGAGCCGCCCTCCAGGCCGACCGTCATCTCGAACTCGTAGCGCGGGCAGGTGTTGGAGTCGGTAGGGGCAGAGCTCGTGCCGCCCGCGCCGGCACCGCCGGCACCAGCGCCGCTCTGCTGCTCCTCGTCCGGGAGGCTCGACTTCGTGAGCGTCACGCTGCTGACGCCGTCGAGGCTGCGAAGGCGGGTCATCAGCCGCGCCGCGTCCTCCTGCGAGCGAGCGCAGCCCTTGAGCTCGAGGGCGGGTCCCGCAATCGAGCCGCGCAGGTTGCCGCCGCCGGCCGCTGCACCACCACCGCCGCCGCCGTCATCGCCGCCCGTTCCGGCGCTCGCGGAGACATTGCCCTTCATCTCGGTGATCCACACATTGGGCGGAACGACGCGCGAGAGCTGGCGCACGATTCGCTCCCAGTTGAACCGCGACTGGGCGATCGCCGCGACGGTCGACTGCCGGTCGCGCTGAAGCTTGACGAACTCTCCGTAGGGACGAAGCGCATTACCGGCGGCGATGGCGCTCTCCTGCTTGCTGCTGAGCTCGGCGAGCTCGTCCTGCTTGGAGGCGGTCTGGTTCGAGACGAGCACGAGCGCAGTCACGCCGACGACGGCGACGCCGAGGACCGCCAGGAACATGCGGGTCGCTGGCGCAGGGCCAGCGCCCTCGCCGCGAAACGCCTGCCGCTGGTCGGCAGGTATCAGGTTGACGGCTCTCACTCGCCAACCTCGTCCAGAGCCAGCCCGGCCGCGACGGTGAGCTGCGATGCGTCGACACCGTCGAGCGCTCCCGGGTTCACCTGTACGTTTCCAAGGCTGCGAGCGACCACCGGCAGCCCGAGCTGCGCCTCCACGGCGCGAGGCAGGCCCTCGAGCGCGATGCCCGGACCGGCCATCACCATGCGCTCGACACTCCGAGCGTCGGAAACCGCAGCCTGGTAGTACTCGAGTGAGAGACGGACGTCGTCCGCGATCCTCGCCGCACCCCGGTCGAGCACGAGGCGCGCCTCCTGCACGATCTCGCGCTCGCCCTCGACGGTGTCGAGGTCGCGGTCCAGGCCAACGTGGCGCAGCCACTGGCGGGCGTGGTCCAGCGTCAGGCCGCGGCGCTCGGCCAGCGTCGCAGCCATCGACTCGGCGCCGTTCGGCAGCACACGGTTGAAGACGCAGCTGGTGCCCACGGCGATCGCGAGGTTGGTCGCGCCGCCGACATAGCAATAGATGACCGCACGCTCGGTGTCGGTGTCGCCGCCGGCCTCGGGGTCGACTGTCTCCTCGTAAGGCTCGAATTGATGCTCGCCGGCGATCTCGTGCGCGGACGGGATGGGCTCTGCGTGCCCGTTCTCGTGTCCAGAGTCCGGCGTTGCGAGATCGAAGTCGTACGTCGTGTCCGCGGGAACCTCCGGCCCCTCGAGGGGGACGGTCTGCTCTCCGGTCAAGTCGCCGTCATCGACCGAACCCGGCTCCCCGCCGTTTGCTTCCACCGCCGCCGGCTCGAGGTCGTCGCTGGGGTGATCGGGGTGATCGCTGGGGTGATCGACGTGGTCAAGCGGCGGCTCGAAGTCATCGGTGGGTGCCTCGACGTGATCGGTCGGCTGATCGACGTGATCAAAGGGCGGCTCGAAGTGATCGGTCGGCGCCTCGACGTGATCGGTCAGCGGCTCGACGTACTCGGTCGTCAGCTCGGGGGGCTGGCCGGCTTGGTCCTCGTGATGATCGACGTGGCTCTCGTCGTAGGAATGCAGGACCGGGGGCACGTAGAGGGCCCGGATCATCGCGAAGGCGGAGAGGTCCACCACCTCCGGCACGAGGCCGGCCTTGCGGGTGGCGGCGAGCAGTCGCTCGATGCTGTCACGGCGCGCGCCGACGACCAGCACTCGCATGCGCGGGTTCTCGCCGTCGGTGAACCGCTCGATCACACGGTGGTCGAGCACTGCCTGCTCGAGCGGCATCGGCAGCTCCTCCTGCGCCTGGAAACGAACCGCGGCCTCGAGCTCCTTCGCGTCCTCGATGAGCGGGAGCTCGAGCACGCGCAGAGCGACTCGCTGGCTCGCAAGACCGAGGCGAACGCGCTTTGGAAGCTTGTGCTGGGCGAAGAAGTGCTTGAGCTGCTCGGCGAGGCCGTCAGCATCCGTCACCTCACCCTCGTGAAAGAGGCCCGGGTGCAGTGCCTCGGTGGCCGCCCTCCGCAGAACCGGGCCGTTGCCGTTGCCGAGCTCCGCGGCGGCCAGGAAGCCCGACTCGATGTCCAGGCCCACGACCGACCGGGTCTTTTGCTTTGTCAGTGAGAATCCCATTGCTTGTGAGGCACGCGTCCTGCGCTGGGGCTGTCCTCGTCAGTGAGGCCCGCTCCGGCCGAGAAGTCGTGACCTCCTGTTTATCGACGGAGGCTGCCGCCCCCTTTAGGCATTTCCGCGAGACGCGAACACGCTCTCAACGGACTCGCTGGGACCGCGGTCCCAAATCAAAGGAAAGTCCCGACGTACCAGTCCACGAGGTCCTCGCCGAACAGCTGGCCGACGATCCCCCCGAGCGCCAAGAAGGGAGCGAACGGAATCGCCTGCTTGCGCGCCTGACTGCCCCGGACGAGCATGATGCCGAGGCCGATCAGTGTGCCCAGGCCAAAGGCCGTCAGCATCGCCGGAGCCACCGAGCGCCCGAGGAAGAGGCCCATCACGGCGGCGAGCTTCACGTCCCCCATGCCCATGCCGGCCGGGTAGGCGATCGCCGCCAGGAGCAGGAAGCCGCCCGCAATCGCGCCGGCGATCGCGTTCTCGGGTAGGCGGGATGGGTCGACGAGGCCCCAAAGCGCGAGGGCGGCCAGCGCGGCTGGGGCCAGGACCTTGTTCGGAACGATGCGGTGCTCTATGTCCGTGGCCGCCACCGTCACGAGCGTGACCATCAGGGCCAGCCCCGGCCAGAGCTCGGCGGACATGCCCGTCTGGACGCCGACGGCCGCGAACAGCGACGCGGTCAGCGCCTCGACGATCGGGTAACGCGGCGAGATCGCGCCGCCGCAGCTGCGGCAGTGGCCCCCAAGCGCCAGCCACGAAACCACCGGGACGTTGTCGTAGGCGTGGATCTGAACCCCACAGCCGGGACAGTGAGACCGCGGCCCGACGATCGACTCTCCGCGGGGAAGCCGGTAGGCGAGCACGTTCAGGAAGCTTCCGACGGCAGCGCCGAAGGCAGCCAGCACCGCGATCTGGGCGATCGTCGCCTCCATGCTCTGAATTGTCGGCCGGGTGGGCGCGTGACTTGACGCCCCGGTGCAACGACTTTCGTGCCGTCAGCAGTTGGCGTTGGGAGTCGCGCCTCCCGCGGTGGAGCACTCCACCCAGGACTGGCGCGAGTAGATCTGGAGCGGAGGGGCTCCGGAGCTGATTTCGCCGGCGCTCGGGTCGTACCGGATCTCGCTGTTGTTCTGCAGCGACACCTGCTTCGCCGCCACGGCCCCGATGAGCAGGCCGTGGTTGCGGATCTTGAAGGTGGAGTCGGGTGCGTACAGCACCATCTCGACTCCCTCCGCCTCGTTGTTCTCGAAGTCCATCTGCGTCGCGACCGTCTTGCTGCCTCGCATGTAGACCTGCGCCAGCGAGGCCGGGCCCAACGTGTCGATCCTGCCCTTCTTCTCGAACAGGATGGAGCCCTTGGAAGGGACCCCGGTCGTGCAGTTGTCGGGGTCGTCGATGTAGATCTTCACGGGAGTGCCATCGTCCTCGACGATGATCCGCGCGCTCTTCTCCAGCCAGATGCTGCAGAAGGCATACGTGCCTCCGCGCAGCGTGACGGTGGCCCCGCTGCCGCTTCCGGTCAAGACTCGGGTGCTCGCGTTCCAGGAGATGCCGGCGGTGATCGGGTCCTGACCCGAGCTCAGGCGAGCGTTGTCGTTGGTGGCCGGAAGCTCGATGGGGTTGAGGACGAAGGGCTCGGTGGCCACCAGGCTCGAGAAGCCGCCGCACTGCCCGCCGCCGATGAACTGCTTGGCTGGGCCCACCATGACGTTGCCGCAGATCGTCGCCGAGTTCTGGGTGATGACGTTGCCGTTCGAGCGCACGTTCGCGTTGATCTCGGAGGAGTTCTGCATCATGAGGTCGAGGTCGCTGAACACGCCGTCCACGAACAGCGTCTGTCCCGTGGGAGCGTTGAGGGTCGTGACCGCGCGGCGCTGCACGCCGTCGGCAAGTCCGGTCGCAACGATGTCGCGCTGCCACACGTCCTGGCCCCCAACCGTCACCTGCTGGCGGCCTGAGACCCGGTAGCTGAAGCTGGCGCCCTCACCGAGGTCCTCGGTCTGGGCTCGGCACCAGCCGTCGGCCTGCACCGCCTCGCTGACAAGCGCTCCGCCGGGGGCGCTGAGGACCACGCACTGGCTCGTGTCGTCGAGCACGGTGGCGAACTTGTTCAAGCGATAGACGCCCACCTCGAGCCCGGCGTCGGCCGCGGCCACGGCCCGCTTGACGTCGTTGTCCCGAGAGGATTGCCTGGTCGCGGTTACGGCGGACGTCGCCGCCGCTCCAGCGAGCGCTGCGACGATCATGAGCGCCGCGACAGCGACCGGTAGCGCAATCCCCTCCTCGCGCCTGAGGAGGCCCCGCCACTTCGACCGCTCGAACATCCCTGTCCCTTCCAGGAGCGGCCAGGGCCGCCCCCGCCTACTGGTCCCGCCTTCCCTTCGCACCGGCCACGTCCGTGCGGCCGGTGACTGCCGAAATCTGGGTTGGCGCGCGTTCTATCGACGCGCGACGGGCGCTTACCTTAGGAGGCGGTTCGGGACTGGACGGCCGTTGGTGGCGACCGCTAGACCAGAAGACGAGAGGGGTGCCCGGTCGGGTGCTAGCAGCCCGCGTCCGGCGTGACGCCGTCCTTGGAGTTGCACTCGGTCCAGGACTGTTGCCTGTAGATCTGCATCGGCGAGGTGGTCCCGGTCTGGATGTTTCCGGCTCGGCTGTCCCAGTCGATCCTCGCGCTGTTCTTCATCGTGACCTTCTTGGCGGCCACGGCTCCGATCAGCCTGGTGCTGTTCTCGAAGATGGCCGAGGAGTTCGGCGCGTAGATGGTCATCGCCACGTCGTGGCTGTTGCTGAACTCCACGGTGGTGGGAATAAACTTGCTCCCTGCGACGTAGAGCTGGAGCATCGAGGGATCCCCACTTGGGTTGGTGATGTCCGAGCTGCTCGTACGGATCTTGAAGTTGCCGGTGCCGGCGCCCCCGCACCGCTCCGGCGCGTCGAGGTAGATCCTCACCGGCGTGCCGTCGTTCGGGATGATGAGCTCTCCCTGGCCGTCGATCGTGAGGTTGCACAGGACGTAGGCGCTTCCATTCGTCGTGAGAGTGTCGTGGTCCAGGGTCAGCTGGCGATTCGTCCAGCCGATGGTCCCGGTGCGCGGGTCGTCCGGACCGGGCGCGCCGGCCGTGATCCGATAGTTGTCGTCGGGCGTGGGTATGGTCACCGGCGAAAGCACGAACGGCTCGGTCGCCTGCCCCGTCGAGCCGGTCGAGCAACCCTTGCTGCCGGTCAGCCCCTTGCCGGGTCCGACCTTGACGTCGCCACAGATGCTGGCGGAGTTTTTCAGGTTGACGTTGCCGTTCGAGCGCGCGGTCGCATTGATCTGAGCCGAGTTGCTCATCTCGAGGTCGAGGTCGCTGAACACGCCATCGGAAAAGAGGGGACTGCCGGTCGGGGCGCTCATGCTGGTGGCGACTCGCCGCTGGACGCCGCTGACGAGCCCAGTCGCAACCAACTTGCGCTGCCATACGTTCTGGCCGCCGACGTTCACCTGCTGGCGGCCGGAGACCCGGTAGCTGAAGCTCGCCCCGTCGCCCAGGTCCTCGGTTTGGGAACGGCACCAGCCGTCGGACTGGACGGCTTCGACCCCCAGGACGCCGGTGGTTGCGTTCTTGACCACGCACTGGTTGGTGGCGGTCGCCACGGTGGCGAACTTGTTCTGGCGGTACGTCCCAACCTGGAGGCCCGCGTCGGCCGCCGCTACGGCCCGCTTGACGCCCTTGTCCCGTGAGGACTGGCTGTTGGCCGACATGGCCGACATTGCTGCGGCCCCCGCCAGAGCGCCGCTGATCATCAGCACCGTGATCGCCACGGGAAGCGCGATGCCACGCTCCGACCGCAGGTCGATTCGCGCCCTGAGCGCGGTGACGATCATCCTTGACCTCGACGGAGTGGCCGGGAGCCTTCTCACAAGCATTCCTTTGCTTTTCGATTCTCTCCGCGGCTGGGGTGGGACTCATGCGCCGCGGATGTGGGCTGTTGCCCATCTATCGGCTCTTCCCAGCCCGGCCTTTAGGCCTCCTTTTCCCGCTCTAAAGCACTTTTGAGGCCTGGACGCACCCCGCCTCGAGGGCCCTCCGTCCAGAGCCAACGAGCATCGCTAGCAGCCCGAGTCCGGCGAGGCAGTCGGCGCCACCGACGAGCACTCCACCCAGGACTGCCGCGAGTAGAGGGGCAGCGGGACGTCTCCCACCAACAGGTTGCCGATGCGGTCGTCCCAGCGGATCTCGAGGTTGTTGTTCAACGCGACCTTCTTGGCCGCCACCGCGCCCTTCAGGCGGTTGTTGTTGTCGAAGCTGACCTGCGAGTTGGGGGCATAGACCACGAGCTGGAGCTCGTGGAGGTTGTGGAGCTGAACGGTCGTGGTGATCGCGGGGTTGGCGCTCCCGGCGACGTAGAGCTGCACCATGGTGGGATTCTCACTCAGGTTCAGGATCGTGCTGCTGTTGTGGATGCCGACCGATGCCGTCGTCCCGCCACAGTTCTCGGGGGAGTCGATGTAGATGCGCACGGGCGTGCCGTCGTCCGGGATGATCAGCTGAGCGCTGTTCGACAGCTCGAGGCGGCAGAACACGTAGCTGCCTCCCGTCAGCGTGAGGGTGGACGAGTGGCTCATCGTGAGGACGCGTGTACTGGGGCTCCACCCGATGCGGTTGGAGTCCGTCCAGGGGTCCAAGCTGCCGATTCGCGCGTTGTCGTTCGATGCCGGCAGTATCACCGGGCTGAGCACGAAAAGCTCCGTTGCCGGCCGGCTCAGGAACCCCGGGCACTGGCTGCCACCCGTGAACTGCTTGCCCGGGCCGAACGTGACGTTCCCGCACACCTGGGCGCTGTTCTCGGTGATCACGTTGCCGTTGGAGCGGACGCTGCCGTAGACGTGGGCGGAGTTTCGCAGCGGCAGGTCCTCATGGCTGAAGACGGCGTCGGAGAACAGCGCCTGACCGGTCGGTGCCTTGACCACCGTGGCGGCCCGCCGGCGCACGGTGCCCACGGTGCCGCTGGAAATCACCTTGCGCTCCCACACATCCTGGCCGGCGTCCTCGATGCGAAGCGGCGCCGAGACCTGATAGGTGAAGCTGGCGCCGTCGCCCATCTCCTCCGTTTGACTGCGGCACCATCCGTCGAGTTGGACGACCTCCGCGGTCAGGATTCCGGTCGGGGGGTTCGAGACGACGCACTGGACCGAGGGGTCCAGCAACCCGGCGAACTTGTTCAGGCGGTAGAGCGCGACATCCATGCCCGCGTCCGCAGCGGCTATCGCCTGCTTGACCTTGCGATCCTGCCTCGAGTTGTCCGTCGCCTCGAGGGCCGAGCCCGCCGCGACGGCGGCGAGGGCTCCCGAGACCATCAGCACCATGATGCTCAGTACTAGGGCAACGCCCTCCTCTGAGTGAGAGGTCCTGCTGAGAGGTGATTCCTGCCGCATATGTTTCCATCCTTGGGTCGCATGCGGCACGGACCTGCATTGTGTGTGTCATGTGCGCGGCTGACCGCGCGCTCGCCTTGCTCGAGTGCGTTCGGGCGCCTCACTCGTATGGCTCGCTGGTGGCATCAATGACCACCGATGAGACCCAGATCGGGTTGCTCGGCGAGATGTTGCCGTTCACGTTCAGCTTCACGGCCACGAGAATCCGCTTCGTGTCCTGATTGCCCGGGCACAGCTGCGCGCCGACGCTGTCCACGCCACAATCCTCGGGCCGCCAGGTGACGTAGCGGTAGACCTTGCCGCTGACTCCGGCCCCGGCGAGCGTGAAGTTCGTGGGGGTTGGGTCGACGGTGCTCGTCGCGTTCGTCGCTGGAAGGATGAGCTGCTCCGTCACCGCGGGCTGTGCGCCGGCGACGGACTTGACGGTGAAGGTCGTTCCGTTGAAGTAGCCCACGGTGCTGGCGCTCGCGGTGAGGCGATCCGCCACGGCGGGCTGCGACGTCAGGCCGAGCTCCGCGTAGGGCAACGAGCGCAGCCGCTCCATCTCCCGCTGGGCCTGGTGCACGCCGACCTCGTAGCGGTGGGCCACCACCGAGATGGCCTTCGAGGACGTGAAGACATTGAGCGTGGCGACGATTCCGATGGCGAGCACGAACATCGCCACGAGCATCTCGATCAGGGTGAAGCCCTGCTGGTCCCGCAGGCGCAAGCGCTCGACGACCTTCATCAGAGCGTGGCCCCCGTCTCATTGGAATTCCTGAGCCGTACGCCGTCCTCGAGCACGAGCGGGTTCGTGCGGTCCTTGGCCTGGACCCTGACGGACGTGGTCACGTAGCTCGTCCCCGTCAGCGTGAAGATGCCGGCGGGGCTCGTCATGACGTTGCGGATCAGTGGTCGCTCGCTGCTGCCGAGCGCGGCCGCCGTCGCCGCCTCGGAGCGCAGGCATGCCCTGGTCGTGAGGTTGGGCGGCGCCGCCTGAGCTGGCGACCCGGAGCAGTTGTACCTGACCCACCTGAGCGTGCAACCACCGGACCCGTTGGGCGTACAGCGCTCGAACTCGATCGACGAGGCATTCGAGAAGGCGGTATTGCAGGTCGGATACACCGTGCAGACCTGCGTCGCCGTGCGAAGCTCGCGGCTCATGCGCTCGAGGTCGTTCTTCTGACCGACCAGTCCTCGCACTCCTCCCTCCACTCGCCGCTGCTCGCTCGCCGACAGGCGGTAGAGGCTCAGGATCGCGCCGAGCACGGCGGACAGGATCAAGATCGTGACGAGCATCTCGATCAGCATCGACCCCTCCTCGCCGCGCAGCAAGCGCGCACGAGCCTTCAGAGGGTGCTTCCCTGCACGCAAAGCCATGGTGCCTTTATCGGCCCGTGGATGGACGTCCTTGACTGCATTTCCTTCAGTAAACGAAAAGGCGGGCCCGACTGGGCCCGCCTTTGACGCTTGCTACAGGTTGGTCGGCTTACCAGTCGTCGCCGGCAGCACCCGCGTTGGGGCAACCACCCTTGTCGACGCCGGCCGGGACGGTGCAGTTCTGGTCGATGTTCCCGCCCGACTGGCGGTTGATCGAGAACGTCACGCCCGGGTCACGCTCAGAGGTGATGGTGACGGTGTAGCTGTTCGCTGTGACCGTTGGCGCCGCCAGGCGCGTGCCGTAGTCCGTCAGAGACGGCTCGATACCCGTCAGGGCAGCGGTCGTGTTGCAGTTCGTGTACGCACCATTGTTGTCCGTGGCACACGTCTCGATGGCTTCTGCGGCGGTCTTGGCGCCCGCCTTCGCGTCGGCGTCCTGGCCCTTGCTGCGCTGGTTGATGAACGAGGGAATTGCGATCGCGGCAAGGATGCCGATGATCAGGATGACGACCAGGAGCTCGATCAGGGTGAAACCCTTCTCGTCCTGGGCGCGCTCGCGGAGCTTCCGCAACATGTGTACTTCCTCCTTGGGTGGGGGGGCTACTTGCTCTGCCGCCAAACCCACCGGCCTTCTCCCGACCCACGCGCCACGGCGCGAAGCGATGCGAGTGCCGATGGTTCTGGCGGTATCTCTTTCGCCTTTATCGGCACCCCAGGGGGGTGCTTTAGATCCGGTGGACGCCTTACCAGTCGTCGCCGGCGGCGCCGGGCGCGATACAGCCGCCCTTGTCCTGCGAGCCGACGGCGCAGATGCGGTCGAAGCTGCCGTCGGGCATCCTGCGGATGCTGAAGCTCACGTCGCCGGGCGCGCGCTCGGAGGCGACCGTCACCGTGTAGCTGTCGTCGCCCAACACCGGGTCCTGCAAGCGCGAGGCCGCGTCTTCGAGCGTTGGCTCGATCTGCAGGATCTGAGCCTTGTCGCACGGCGTTCCCCCGCTGTTGTAAACGCCGCCTGTGTCGATCGCGCAGGTCTCGATCGCCCTGGCGGCCTCTCGGACCGTGGCCTTGGCGTCGGCGTCGGAGCTCTTTTCCCGCTGGTTGAGCAGGAGCACGAGACCGAGGCCCGCGAGGAGAGCGATGATGATCACCACGACGAGCAGCTCGATCAGCGTGAAGCCGGATTGCGAGCCCAGGCGGGCTCGTAGCTTCGACAGCTCGAGGTTGCGGATGATCGGAAGGGAAGACACCGATATGGGCGGTTTGCGCAGGGACGGGTGACGAGCGCTAACGGATGTTGTCGTACACCTTGAACATCGGCATGTACATGGAGATGATGATGAAGCCGACCATTCCGCCGACGACGATGATCATCACCGGCTCGAGGATCGACGTCAGCGCCTTCACCGAGGCGGCGACCTCGTCCTCGTAGAAGTCGGCCACCTTGCTGAGCATGCCGTCGAGGTTCCCGGTCTCCTCGCCGACGCTCACCATGTGAGCGACCATCGTCGGGAAGGCCGGGCTGGTCCGCAGCGGGTCGGCAATCGTGCCGCCGCGCTTGACCGACTCCCGAACATCGTCCATCGCCTTCTCGAGCACCGCGTTCCCGGCTGTGCGGGACGTGATCTCGATCGCCTGCAGGGCGGGCACGCCGGCGTGTACTAGCCCTGAGAACGTGCGCGACCAGCGAGCGAGCGCGACCTTTTGCACGACGTCTCCGATTTTCATCGGGATCCGGAGCTTGAACCTGTCCCACTGCGGGCGGCCCCACGAGCTTTTCTTCCAGCGCTTGAAGCCGAATATGGACCCGCCCACGATCGCGAACAGCAGATACCAGCGCTCGGTGACGAGATGCGACATGCCGACGCTCACCTTCGTGATGGCGGGCAGGTCACCGCCGAAGTCCTTGAAGATCTCCTCGAAGACCGGGACGAGGAAGGCGACCAGGGCCAGCATGACCACCATTGCGAAGGAGGTCAGCAGTATCGGATAGGCCATCGCGGCCTTGATCTGGCGCCGCAGCGACTCCGACTTCTCCAGCTGGTCGGCCACCCGTTCGAGCGTCTCCTCCAGCATTCCCGCCGCCTCGCCGGTCTCCGCCATCGCGATGTAGAGGTCGTTGAAGACGGCCGGGTGCTTGCGCAGCGCACCCGAGAGCGAGAGCCCCGCCTCGATGTCGCGCCGGATCTCGCCCAGGATCGCCGCCAGCTTCTTGTTCTCGGTCGCCTCCTCGAGCACGTGGAAGCAACTCAGCAGCGACATTCCAGAGCTCACCATGGTGGCGAGCTGTCGCGTCATGACCGATAGGTCGTAGCCCTTGACGCGCTGGAAGCGGTCGAACAGGTCCTCGGAGGTGAAGCCGGTCTTCTCCTCGACGATGTCGAGCACGATCAGGCCACGCTCGCGAAGCTGATCCGTCACCGCCTGCTTCGACTCGGCATCCATCTGGCCGCGGGCTGGAATGCCCGACAGGTCGACGGCCTTGAAGGCGAACGTGCTCATTCAGAGCTCCTGGTCGCGCTCGAACGTGGCGTCTGGGTCATGCCGCCACACTCACGCCCATCAGCCTGCGCAGCTCCTCCGGGGAGCTGGACCTGTCCTCCGCCAGCTTGCGGGTGATCTTGCCCTTGCGGACGAGCTGGGCCAGGCCGGCGTCCATGGACTGCATGCCCTGCCCGGCGGAGGTCTGGAGCACCGAGTAGATCTGGTGGGTCTTGCCCTCTCGGATCAGGTTGCGCACGGCAGGAGTGATCATCAGGATCTCGCAACAGCAGATGCGCCCGGCGCCGTCGGCCGTCGGCAGCAGCTGCTGGGTGACGACTCCCTGCAGAGCCACCGAGAGCTGCACCCGCACCTGTTGCTGCTGGTGCGAGGGGAAGACGTCGATGATGCGGTCGATCGTCTGAGGAGCGTCCTGTGTGTGCAGGGTGGCGAACACGAGGTGGCCGGTCTCGGCCGCGGTTATGGCGGTGGAGATCGTCTCGAGGTCCCGCATCTCGCCCACGAGGATCACGTCGGGGTCCTGCCGGAGCGCAGCCTTGAGGGCCAGCTCGAAACTCTGCGCGTCGTTGCCGAGCTCGCGCTGGTTCACGAGACAGTTCTTGTGCAGGTGCAGGAACTCGATCGGGTCCTCGACCGTCATGATGTGCTCCTTGCGCGCCTTGTTGATCTCGTCGATCAGCGCGGCAAGAGACGTCGTCTTACCTGAGCCGGTCGGCCCCGTGAAGAGCACCAGGCCGCGCCGCTTCCTGGCGAACTCGTGGAGCACGCTCGGCAGACCCAGATCCTCGAGGGACTTGATGTTCGTTGGGATGAGCCGGAACGCCGCGCCGATGGAGGCGCGCTGCATGTAGGCGTTGACTCGGAAGCGCGCGAGATTGGGAATCGAATACGAAAGGTCCACCTGCCAGTCGGTCTCGAGCCGCTTGCGCTGGTCGTTGTTGAGGATGCTGTAGACGACTTCGCGGGTGTCCTGAGAGGTCATCGCCGGGTAGTCGAGGCGCTGAAGCTCCCCGCGGATGCGGACCAGCGGCGGCGAGCCAACCGCGATGTGGAGGTCGGAGGCGTCGAGCCTCACGGTTTCCTTGAGGATGTCGGCAAAGTCTTCGACCATCAGTCACTCCGTTCAGTCATTGCGTGATGTCGTCCCTGGGTCCGAAGGCAGGGCGCGGGCTTGCCCGCGGCCGGCTGTTTTCCTAATCGGCAGGTGCGACCGAACCCGTTACTCTTGCGACCTCTTCGATCGAGGTGATGCCGGTGCGAACCTTGTCGAAGCCGTCGTGCCCAAGGAGCTGCATTCCCTGCTGGACCGCGAGGCGCCTGATCGCATCCGCGGATGCGCGCTCGATCGCCAGCTCTCGCAGCTCGTCGCTCATCAACATCGCCTCGTAGAGGCCGACTCGGCCCTTGTAGCCCGTGTACTTGCAGCGCGGGCATCCGCGAGGCTCGTATGCCTCGATGTCGTAGGGAACGTCGAAGCCGGACTTGCGCAGCGCGTTGGCTGACAGCGTCACTCGCTCCTTGCAGTTCGGGCAGAGCAGGCGCGCGAGGCGCTGCGAGATCACGCAGTCGATCGCAGACGCCGTGAGGAACGGCTCGATTCCCATCTCCGTGAGGCGCGCGATCGCGCCGGGCGCATCGTTGGTGTGGAGCGTCGAGAGGACGAGGTGGCCGGTGAGGGCGGACTCGATCGCGATCTGGGCCGTCTCGGCGTCCCTGATCTCACCGACCATGATCACGTCGGGGTCGGCACGCACGATCGCGCGGAGGCCCTTGGCGAAGGTGAGACCGGCGCGGGGGTTCGTCTGGATCTGGCTGAGACCCGCGAGCTGGTACTCGACCGGATCCTCGATCGTGATCAGGTTCCGCTCGGGCTGGTTGAGTACGTTGAGAGCGGCGTAGAGCGTCGTGGTCTTGCCGGACCCGGTCGGTCCGGTCACGAGCACGGCGCCGTAGGGTCGCATGAAGGAGTTTCGGTAGCGGTCGAGGGTCATCTCCTGCATCCCGAGCTTCTCGAGCGTGTACAGGGCCTGCTCCTTGTCGAGCAGCCGCAGGACGATTTTCTCTCCGCGCACCGAGGGCAGCGAGTTCATGCGGATGTCGATCGCGTGCCCGCCGACGTTCAGCGACACGCGGCCGTCTTGAGGAATTCGCTTCTCCGCGATGTCGAGCTGAGCCATGATCTTCAGGCGCGAGGTGACACCGGGAACGAGGCGCCGGGGCACTGTGGTCGCCTCGTGCAGCACGCCGTCCACGCGGAAGCGCACGCGCATGTCGCGGCCCTCCGGCTGGAAGTGCACGTCGGAGGCTCCCTCCTCGACAGCCTGCGCGATGACGCTGTTGACGAGCTTGATCACCGGCGCGTCCTCGGCCGACTCGCGTATGTCGGTGACCTCGTGGGCCTGGTCCTCCTCGGCCTCCTCGATCGCCTCCGCAACCGCGTGCTCGAGCTGGCTCGCCCGGGCGATCACCGCTTGGATGTCCTCTGCCGAGGCGACGGCCGGCCGCACGTCGTGGCCGGTCATGATCGAGATGTCGTCGACGGCGCGGACGTTGGCCGGGTCGGCCATGGCGACCAGCAGCGTGCCCTCGTCCACGAACGCGATCGGGATCGCCTCGAAGCGGCGCGCCGCCTGGCCCGGGATCAGGTTGACGGCGCCGATGTCGACGTCGAAGGCGTTCAGGTCCACGTGGTCGAGGCCGAAGCGCTCGGCCATCGCGCGCGCCAGCTTGTCGCGATCCACCTCTCCGCCCTCGAGCAGCACCTGCTCGGCGGTTCGGCCGCTCTGGCGTGCGTCGGCGATCGCGTTGTCGATCTGCTCCCGCGTGGCGTAGCCGAGCTCGATCAGGTGATCGGTGACGAAGCGCCCCGACCCTCCGCGGCGGCTCGGCGGCGTCAGGCCTCCGTTGCCGCCGGGACCTTTCTTGCCCAACCGCTCGGTGCCGTTCAGGGTCGCCCCCTTGTCCGACTCCTCGGGCGCGGGCTCGATCACGACGTCGACGGCAGAGTCGCTCTCGCCCGCCAGGGAGCCTTCGGCGTCGTCACGGTCCCGCTCGGGAGCGACCGGAACCGGCGTCAGGTGGGCTCTACGGGGATCTTGGGTTTCGCTGTCTTGCGCCATATCTCATCGAGTCCAGCGGCGGCTTCACACCGGTCCAAAGCTCGAAGCTCGCCGCTCCCTGGTGGACGAGCACGTCCAGGCCGTCGGCGCACCGCAACCCGCGTGCACGCGCTTCGCGCACGAGTGCGGTCTCGCCCTCCCGATACGTGAGATCCACCATCACTTGCCGATCAAGCAAGTCATCGGCCGATAGGCGCAGTTCCTTGAAATCCTGCATTCCGCCCCCGCTTGGGCTTCCAGAGCCCATTCCCACGGAGGTCGCATTCACCACCAGGTCCGCCCCGGACGGCTCTGGCTCGGTTACCCAGCCCAGCTCGCCCCCGCCCAGCGAATGCAGGTCCTCGACCAGGGCGCGGGCCCGCTCGGGATGGCGGTTCCAGACCGCCACCGATGAGGCCCCCTCCCTGCTCAGGGCGTAGAGGACGGCTCGCGCCGCCCCGCCCGCCCCCAGGACGAGGGCCCGCATCCCCGCCGGCGCCTCCGGGGCACGCTCGCGGAGGGCCCGGATGAAGCCCTGGGCGTCGGTGTTGTGGGCGTCGATGCCACGCTCGCCGAAGCAAAGCGTGTTCGCGGCGCCGACCGCTCGGGCGGTGTCGCTGGCGCGGTCGGCGACCTCGAGGGCTCGAAGCTTGTGCGGGATCGTCACGTTGGCGCCGGCGAACCCTCGCTCCGGCAAGCCACGGACGACCTCCTCGAACCGCTCCGGCTCGACCTCGAGCGCCTCGTAGCGCCAGTCGAGGCCAAGAGCCTGAAAAGCGGCGTTTTGCATTGCGGGCGAGCGGCTGTGGCCCACGGGGTAGCCGAGCACCGCGACGAGCGTCGTCACGGGCACTCGATGGGCGAGCGGCCGCCGGCAGCGTCGCGCGCCGCGTCGTAGCGAGCGCGATCGCGCTCGAACTGCTCGAACGTGGACGAGAACGCGTGCTCGCCGCACGTGCCCGGCTTCACTACGTAGTAGAGATAGCCGGCTCGGGCGGGGCGGGCCGCGGCGCCCAGAGAGTCGAGGCCGGGGCTGCCGATCGGCCCCGGCGGAAGTCCGGGCGTGGTGCGCGTGTTGTAGGGCGAGTCAACCGCCAGCTCGCTCGTAGTGAGGGGACGCGACCAGTTGCCTGTCGCGAAGCGCACCGTGGCGTCGATCGCGAGTGGCTGGCCCTGGCGCAGACGGTTGTAGATGACGGCGGCGACGAGCGGCCGCTCGCGGGCGACGCTCGCCTCCCGCTCGACCATGGAGGCGATCGTCACGACGTCGTATTCCGTCAGGTTCTTGCGGCGCGCGTAGGAGAGGTCGAGCGTGGCGAGACGCAGCTGGAAGGCCTCCAGCTGCTTCTCCACGAGGTCGCGCGCGGGGGCCCCGCGCCGCAGCTCGTATGTGGCCGGGAAGAGAAAACCCTCGAGGCTCTCGGCCCGCTCGGGAACGCCGTAGCGGCGGAAGTCGAGCGAAGACGAGGTAAGGCTCGCTCGCAGGTAGTCGCCGCTCACGCCCGCCTTTCGCACGAGCGGGGCGGCCTCGCGGCGGCTGAGGCCCTCCGGGATCGTGACGGTCACGACCTGCGTCGCCGGACCCTTCGCCAACCGATCGATGACGGCGCCGTAGCTCATGTCCTCCTTCAGGGAGTAGGCACCGGGCTTGAGGCTGCCACGCTCGCCGGCGAGCGTGGCCCGCAGCTCGAACAGCGCGCCGCTCGGCACGACCCCGCGCGAGTCGAGTAGGTCTCCGATCTTCGACACGCTCGCGTTCTTCGGGATTCCCACCCGGACGGGGTCACCGCCGTCCCCGGCCAGCGGCTGGAACGTCGCCCAGACGAACGCCAGCGCCGCCACGGCCACCGCGGCACGTGCGAGTCCAGCGGCGCGGCGGCTCGGACCTCGCCCCGCGGTCCCGGTGTGGTCGCTCACGGTTGCCCCCGCCCGGTCGCCCGCATGTACTCGCTCAGCAGATGCGCCGCCGCGCGCGAGTGCTCCGAGGCGCCGCCCGGCGTTCGGCGGGCAAGCGCCGTCGTGAAGCGCTCGTCGTAGGTCTCTACCGGGACCGCTAGCGCCTTTCGCAGGCGTTCGACGAACCGCTGCGTCTCCTGCGCCTGCGGCCCCTCGTGACCCGACAGGCCCACGGGCAGGCCGACCAGAACTCCGCTCGCCCCCTGCTCCCGGACGAGCTCCGCGATCCGCCCGATGCCGGCATCTCCGGCGGGGTCCGCAACCGGCTCCAGCGGCGACGCGATCGTCTGCGAGGGATCGCTCATGGCGCAGCCACAGCGCGCGCGCCCGTAGTCGAGCGCCAAGATCCGGCCTTGCGGCAGGGAAGCCAAGCCGTTCTGACCCACTAGTAGCGGCCCTTCCCGAAACGTTTCACCGGAAACCGCGGCCTCCGGAACCGACATGCGGCGTCCTCGGTCGCCCACGTACTCACCGAGTACGCGGGCTCCCTGCGTCCTTGCCTGCCGGCCCCAGAGTCTCGCCGTTTCCAGGCGAACGTTCCGAGAAGGACCACTAGCGAAGCTTGGACTCGATCGCGGCGCGCGCCGCGTCCAGTGCCTGGTCGAGCCGCGATGGGTCACGGCCTCCGGCCTGCGCCATCGTGTCGCGCCCGCCGCCGCCGCCGCCGATCTCGGTCGCAGCGAGGCGAATCACCTCCACCGCCGAGAGGCCGCGCTCCGTCGCGGAGCGGGCGAAGTTCGCGACCAGATGGGCGCGCCCGTCGGTCGCCGCGCCGAGCACCACGGCGGCATCGCCCAGACGCGACTTCAGCCGGTCGGAGAGGTCGAGGAGCGCCTGGGCGCTCGGAACCTCGCAGGTTGCCGCCAGCACCCTTACGCCCGCCACCTCGGTGGCCGCCCGCTCGAGCTCCGCCACCCGAGCGTCGAGTTCTCCGGCGCCGGCTGAGCGTCGTTCCCGTTCCAGCCTGTCCGCGCGCTCCAGCGTCGCGCGCACCGCGGAGGGGGCGTGCTCGGGCGTCGTCCGCACCATCTCGGCCACGTCGGCGAGCGCGCGGTCGTGCTCGCGGGCGAGCCGGACGGCCTCGGGCCCCGTGACAGCCTCGATGCGACGGACGTTCGCAGCGCTCGATCCCTCGGAGGTCACCCTGAAGAGCCCGATCTCGGACGTGACGCCGACGTGCGTCCCTCCGCACAGCTCGCGCGACACACCCTCTACTTCGATCATCCGAACCTCGTCCCCGTACTTCTCGCCGAAGAGCGCCATCGCGCCAAGCTCCTCGGCGCGCCGGCGCGTTGTGTGAAGGGCACGCACCGGACGGCTGTCGAGCACCCACTCGTTGACCCGGTCCTCGATGTCGCGGAGCTCCTCGCGCGAGAGCCCATGGCCGTGGGTGAAGTCGAACCGGAGCTTGTCGGAGCGAACGGCCGATCCTGCCTGGCGCACATGCGTGCCGACGCGCTCACGAAGCGCAGCGTGCAAGAGGTGCGTGGCCGTGTGGTTGGCGGCCGTGGCGTGCCGCGTTCGCCGGTCCACGACGAGCCGCGCCCTCTCCCCCACCTTCAGCTCGCCCTCTTCGAGCGCGACGAAGACCGCCTGGTCGTCGCCGAGGCGGTAAACGTCCTTCACGCGGCCGCGGCCGGTGTCGGTCTCTACCAGCCCCGAGTCCGAAACCTGACCTCCGCCCTCCGGATAGAAGGGGCTCTCCGGGAACTTCACGAGTACGGAGCCGTTGTCGGAGCCGTCGGCGTTCGCGGCCGCACCATCGGCGCGCGGAAGCGGCTCGCCGTGCAGCCCGTCGGCGGGCTCGAGCGCCCCGATGGTTGTATGTACCTCGGTCGTCTCGTAGCCTCGAAAGCGCGTCTGGAACCCCGCCCCGCGCACGAACTCCGTCACGCGCTCGTGGCCACGCTCGCTGCCGTGTGCTGTCGCGGTGCCCATCCGAGCGCGGGCGCGCTGCTCCTCCATCAGCTCCTCGAAGCCCGCATCGTCCACCGATAGCCCCTCCTGCTGCAGAAGCTCGCGCGTGAGGTCGTAGGGAAAGCCGAATGTGTCGTGGAGGCGGAAGGCGTCTTCGGCCGAGATCCACGACGTCTTCTCGGTCCGCGCCCTATCGACGAGGTCCGCCAGCAGCTTCGTGCCCTGCTCCAGCGTGCGGCCGAAGCTCTCCTCCTCGTCCGTGAGCCACTGGTGGATCGTGTCGCGCTCCCGGACGAGCTCGGGATAAACGGGGCCCATGATCTCCATGACGACGTCTGCGAAGCGCCCGAGAAAGCCGGGCTCGAGCCCGATCGCGCGCCCCTGTTGGATCGCGCGCCGCATGACGCGGCGAAGGATGTAGCCGCGGTCCTCGTTCGAGGGCACGACGCCGTCGGCGATCAGGAATGTCATCGCCCGCCCGTGGTCGGCCAGGATGCGAAGCGCCCGCGTGGTCTCGGCGTCCTGGCCGTAGCGGCGCCCCGAGAGGCGCTCCCCGAGCTCCACCAGCGGGCGGATCTGGTCGCCCTCGAACACCGATGGCACGTCCTGGAGGATCGCCGCCATCCGCTCCAGGCCCATGCCGGTGTCTATGTTCGCCTGCGGCAGGGGCTCGAGCGAGGAGTCCTCGCGCAAGAGGTACTGCATGAAGACCAGGTTCCAGAACTCGAGGAAGCGGTCGGTGTCGTCGCCGGGGCGCTCGTCGGGGCCGCCGAAGTTCGGGCCGCGATCGAAGTACAGCTCCGAGCAGGGGCCGCACGGCCCGACGGGACCCGCCTGCCAGAAGTTCTCCGCGCGTGGCAGCCGCACGATCCGCTCGCCCGGCACGCCAACGTCCTGCCAGCACTGGATCGCCTCCTCGTCGGGGCCCAGGCCGAGCTCCTCATCGCCCTCGAAGACCGTGATCCAGATCAGCTCGGGGTCGAAACCGAACACCTGCGTCGAGAGCTCCCAGGCGAAGCCGACCGCCTCGCTCTTGAAGTAGTCCCCGAGCGAGAAGTTGCCGAGCATCTCGAAGAAAGTGAGGTGGCGCGCCGTGAGCCCCACCTGGTCCACGTCGGTGGTGCGAAAGCACTTCTGGCAGGACGCCAGGCGCCGGTGCGGCGGCTCCTCCTGCCCGAGGAAGTACGGCTTGAACTGCTGCATACCGGCGGTCGTGAGCAGCACGGAGGGGTCATGAGACGACGGCACGAGCGACGACGACGGGATCACTCGATGGTCCCGCTCCTCGAAGAAGGACAGGAAGGTCTGCCTGATCTCGGCCGACGTGCGCGGTGGCATCAGGGGGCCGCCGGGGGCGCGATGGTGCCGTAGCCGAGCACCCGCTCGCCCTCGAGCAGGCAGGCGGTCTGGCCCGCCGCGGCTCCGTGTACGGGCTCAGCGAGCGAGAGGGTGAGGGAGGCGTGCCGGCCCGCGCCGGCGGGAGTCGTGAGCGAGCAGGGCACCGGGTCGGACCGGTAGCGCAGCTTGACCCGATCCACGCGGCCCCCGTCGCGATAAAGCGTGGCGGGACCGATCACGACCTCCCGCACGGCGAGCTCCTCGAGCGTTCCGACGACCACCCGGTTCGCGGCCGCGTCCTTGGCGAGCACGTAGCGCGGCTCGGGCGCCGCCAGTCGAAGTCCGCGGCGCTGACCGACGGTGAAGTGCCTGTGCCCGCCGTGGTGACCGAGCACGGTGCCGCGCGAATCCACGATCTCGCCCGACACGTCCTCGACTCCTCCCTGGCGCGCAAGGAAGCGCTCTCGGGTGGTGCCGGCGAGGAAGCAGAGGTCCTGGCTCTCTCGCCGCTCCGCCACGGGGAGCCCGTGCTCGCGAGCGATCTCGCGGACCTGCGGCTTGGTGAGTGCCGCCAGCGGGAAGCGGACGCGCTCTAGCAGCTCCGGGCTAAGGGCCGAGAGCATGTAGGTCTGGTCCTTGTGACCGTCGTTCGCCCTCGCAAGCAGTGGCCCGTCGCCATCGCGCTCGATGCGCGCATAGTGTCCGGTCACGAGATGCTGAGCTCCGACGCGGTCGGCGAGCGCGATCATCTCGTCGAAGCGAACCGAGCCGTTACAGCGCACGCACGGATTCGGCGTGCGCCCGCGGTCGTGCTCGGACAGGAAGTCAGCCACCACCGCCCGGCGAAAGCCCTGGCGCAGGTCGAGGGTCATGTGCGGCAGAGCCAGGGAGTGGGCCAGCGCCCGGGCCTGGCGAACGGCCTCCGGGGAGCAGCAGCTCGCGCTGCCGTCGGTGGCTGGATCGGCCCAGAGCTCGAGCGTGACGGCCACCACGTCGCGGCCGGCCCGGCGCTCGAGCAGGGCGGCGACGGCACTGTCCACTCCGCCGCTCAGCGCGACGAGCACGCGGCCCGGTACGGGTTCGAGAAGCCGCTCCTCCCCACCCCAGGTCAGCGAGAGAGCGCGGTGGAGGGCGTCCGCCGCGAGCTCCGCCGCGTGGCGCTTGCCCGGGATGAGACCTCCAAGCTCGTCCACGATGGCTCCGGCCCCGACGCGGGCGGCCTCGAGCAGCGGCCGGCCGGCTACCAGCGTGACGCACGCGCTGCCCGCCGCGATCGCCGCGCCGCAGCCCTCGGCGTCGAAGGAGACGTCCGTCAGGCGACCGCCCTCGGCACGAAGCGAGATCCGGATGAGGTCACCGCAGGGGGCGCCTCCGGCGCTGCCGACGGCGGCGCCGGGCGCGACCGGCCCAAGAGCTACCGGCTCGCGCAGATGCTGCTCGAAGCGAGAAGGCTCCATGCGAGCCAGTATAGGAATCCAGGTGGGCCTGGAAACCGGCTCCCGGGAATCGGGGGTACCGGCCCTACGGCCGGGCTCGGCTCAGTCGAGTGCGTCTACGACGAGCTGATCGACCGACTGCGGGTCCAGGTAGCCGGTCGCCACCTGCGCCTTGCCGTCGCGGTCCACCACCACCAGGGCGGGCGACTGCGTCACGGTCTGCGTGCCGGTGACGCGCGTGTAGCGCGAGATGTCGTTGATGCTGTCGGTGAACCTCGCCACCTTGCCGCCGCGGGTCGAAATCGAATCGACGCCGGCCTTGACGGCCCGGTCGTCGGATCCCCTCTGGTTCCAGAACAGCAGAACGACGATCTTGTTCGCGTCGAGCGCGCGGTCGACGCGGGCGGGCAGCCGGCCCGGAACCGTGCCGCTTGGACGGGTGCCCGGGTTTGAGCCGTTCGCGGACTGAGATCCGCTCTGGCTGCCCGACGGAGCCTGCGCGACCGGAGTCGAGGTCGAAGCGGTGTCGGTCTCGCCTCCGCGGCGCGTCGCGACCATGAACGCGGCGACGGCAACGGCGCCGACGAGCGCGATCAGCAGCGGGCGGGGAAGCTGGTTCACGTGCGCCATCAGACGATCCCCTGCGCCGGCGCGATTGATAGACCCCAGCTCGCCGCTGCCGCTCGGACGTTGAACCTGCCTTCGCAGGTGGGTGTCCACAGAACACGCGGTTCGGGCTGACGCCCCATTGGCCGCGTGCCCGATTCGGACTCCCGTCCAGTTTGTATTGGCTCAAACAGTGAGCGACTGGCGTACAAGCTCGGGCCTCCTCGAAACTTAGCAACACTGAAGGCCGTTTGCCGGGCCTTCGCAACCCATCCATCGGCAGACCCGGGGGGCAACTTGATATCGGCGGCGGCAGGCGCAAGGCCGGCGGCGCCCCAAAGGAGCGGCCTAGGAATATCGAGCCGGCTTCGCCGGACACCTAGAGTCCCGTGAGGCCGGCTCCGCCGACCTCTCTTCCTACTTTGGCGGAACGTCGGCCCGGATGCCGAGCTCACGCAGCTGGCGGGGCTCGATCGGTGCCGGCGCTCCAGTGAGCAGATCGGCACCGGAGGCGGTCTTCGGGAACGCGATCACATCGCGGATCGACTCGTGCCCGGCCAGCAGCGCGACCAGGCGGTCGATGCCGAGTGCGATCCCGCCATGGGGAGGCGCCCCGTGCTCGAGCGCCTCGATCAGGAAGCCGAACTTGCCCTGCGCCTCGCGAGCGCCGATGCCGAGCGCCTCGAAGACCTTGCGCTGCACGTCCGGGCGGTTGATGCGGATGCTTCCGCCGCCGATCTCGACTCCGTTTATGACGATGTCGTAGGCGCGCGCCCGCACAGCTCCAGGGTTGCGCTCGAGCAGCTCGAGCGAGTCCTCAGCCGGCGAGGTGAAGGGATGATGGAGCGAGTCCCAGCGACCCTCTTCGTCGCTCCACTCGAACAGCGGGAAGTGAGTCACCCAGAGCAGCTTCCAGTCGCCTCCGCCGGCAAGGCCGAAGCGACGGGCAAGCTCGATCCTGAGGGCGCCAAGTGTTTGCGCTGTCACCCCTTCGTCGTCGGCGACGAGCAGCAGGAGGTCGCCCGGTCCTGCCTCCAGCTCGGCGCCGATCGCGGTCAGCTCGTCGGCGGTGAGGAACTTCGCCACCGGCGATCGCCATGCCGGGCCCTCGCTCCCTTCCTCGACGTAGGCCCACACCAGGCCGCCCGCGCCCTGCTCCTGGGCCAGCTCGACCAGCCGATCGAGCTCGGCGCGCGAGAGCTCTTGTGCGCCGGCGTTGATGCCCCTCACCACGCCGCCGTTCTCGAGCGCGTTGCGGAAGACCTTGAACTGGGTCTCGCGCAGCGAGCTGCCGAGGTCGTGGATCTCGAGCCCGTAGCGGGCGTCGGGCCTGTCGGATCCGTAGCGCGCCATCGCCTCCGCGTAGGACATGCGTGGGAACGGCGCCTCGACCTCCACCCCACCCGTCGCAAGCGTCCGCGCGAGCACACCCTCCGTCACGTCGATCACGTCGTCCTCCTCCACGAACGACATCTCGAGGTCGAGCTGCGTGAACTCGGGCTGGCGGTCGGCGCGCAGGTCCTCGTCGCGGAAGCAGCGAGCGATCTGGTAGTAGCGCTCGTAGCCGCCGATCATCAGGAGCTGCTTGAAGAGCTGGGGCGACTGCGGGAGCGCGTAGAACGAGCCGCGCTGGAGCCGGCTGGGTACTACGAAGTCGCGCGCTCCCTCTGGCGTCGACCGGGTCAGGATCGGCGTCTCGATCTCGAGGAAGTCGCGCTCGTCGAGGACATCGCGGATCGTGTCCACGACGCGGTGACGCAGCGCGAGCGCGCGGAGCATCTCCTCTCGACGCAGGTCTAGATAGCGGTGACGAAGCCGCAGGGCCTCGTCAACCGAGCGGGCGTCCTCATCGAGCGGGAAGGGCGGCGTCTCCGCCTCGGCCAGGACCTCGAGCGCATCCGCGCGCACCTCGACCTCGCCGGTCGGCAGCCCCGGGTTGACCGTCTCCTGCGAGCGAGGCACGACCTCGCCGCGCACCGACACGACCCACTCCGAGCGCAGGTCGTGCGCAGCCTGGTGGGCGTCCGGGGCGTGCTCGGGGTTGAAGACCACCTGCACGAGGCCGGAGCGGTCGCGCAGGTCCACGAACACCAGTCCCCCGTGGTCGCGGCGACGGTGCACCCAACCGGCCACTCGCACCTCCCGCCCGACCATGTCGGCGCGCAAGCTCCCGCACCAGGTGTCGCGATAGTCGTTGGGGCGCGGGGGCTTCACCGGCCGGCCTGCTCCACCAGCTCGTCGCGCAGGGCGTCGAGGCCCACCTCCCGCTGTTCCTGCGCCTTCATGTCGCGCACGGCCGCGACGCCGCGCGACCACTCCTCCGGCCCGATGATGACCGCGAAGTCGGCGCCGATCCGGTCCGCCTGCTTCATCTGGCCCTTCAGGCTGCGCCCGCCCAGGTCCATCGTCGCTCCGACGCCCGAGCGGCGAAGCTCCGTGACGACCTGGAAGGCGCGCTCGCGCGCGGCAGGCTCGGTGAGGACGAACGCGTAGGCCGGCCGCCTAACCCCATCATCCGAAGGCGCCTCGGAGCGCGCTTCGGCCTGCGCCGCAAGTGCCTGCGCTATCCGCTCGAGGCCGCTCGCCCATCCGGCCCCGGGCGTCGGCTCCCCGCCGAGCTGCTCGACGAGGCGGTCGTAACGGCCTCCTCCGCCGATCCCGCTCTGCGCGCCGAGCGCGTCGGAGCGGAACTCGAACACCGTGCGCGTGTAGTAGTCGAGCCCCCGCACGAGGCGAGGGTCGAGCGAGTACTCGATCCGGGCCGCGTCGAGAAGCCGCCGCACCTCCTCGAAGTGCTGCCGGTCTGCATCGTCGAGGCGGTCCAGCATCTTCGGAGCCTCCTCGGTGGCGGCGCGCACCTCGTCGCCTTCCCAGTCGAACGCGCGCAGCGGGTTGACCTCGATCCTTGCTCGCTGCTCGGCGTCGAAGGCACCGCTCGACAGCAGGAAGTCGCGCAGCTCCGCCGAGTAAGCCGAGCGCGCCTCGGGGCTGCCGATGCTCGTCAGGTGCAGCCGCAGGCCGGTCAGTCCCAGTCCGGCGTAGAGCTGTGCCAAGAGGTCGATCAGCTCGGCGTCCACTCCAGGGTCGTCCGAGCCGATCGTCTCGGCGCCAATCTGGCTGTGCTGGCGAAAGCGTCCTGACTGAGGCGCCTCGTAGCGAAACATCGGCCCCGTGTACCAGAGCTTCACCGGCAGGGGGCGCTTGTGCATCCCGTGCTCGACGAAAGCGCGGCAGACCGGCGCCGTGCCCTCCGGGCGCAGAGTCAGCGAGCGGTCGCTGCGGTCGTTGAACGTGTACATCTCCTTGCGCACGATGTCGGTCGCCTCGCCGACCGTGCGCGCGAACAACTCGGTCTCCTCGAACACCGGTGTCTCGATCTGGCCGAAGCCTGCACCCTGGAGCAGATCCCGTGCGCCGTCGAGGATGCGCTGGCGCACGCCCGCGTCCTCGGGGAGGAGGTCGTACGTTCCGCGCGGTGCCCTGTAGGTCTCCGCCACCAGGTTCGTTACCTAGCGGCGGTCGGCGGCCTCGGGGCTCACCTAGCCGCCAGCTCTGCCAGAAACGGGTTCGTCCGCCGCTCGGCTCCGAGGGTCGTGATGCCCATGTGACCCGGATAGACGGTCGTGTCCTCGGGCAGGCTTTCGACCAGCTGGCCGATCGACCCCAGCAGCGTCCCCCAGTCGCCGCCCGGCAGGTCGGTGCGCCCGACCGAGCCCTGGAACAGGACGTCGCCGGAGAAGACCGCCCGCTCCGACGGCACGGAGAACGTGAGGTGACCCGGACTGTGGCCGGGAGTGAAGAGCACGTCGATCTCGAGGCCTGCCAGCTCCAGCTTCTCACCACCCTTCAAGACGTGATCGGCTTCGTAGCTCTCGTAGGGGCCGAAGCCCGCCCACGGCACGAAGCTCATGATGTCGGCCAGCACCGGCCGCTCGATCTCGCTTACGTAGACCGGCGCCCCAGTCGCGTTCGCGACGGGCGCGACGGCGCCGACGTGGTCGAAGTGCGTGTGGGTCAGGAGGACCGCCTCGACGGTCACGCCGAGCTCCTCGACGGCGCGCAGGATCCGCGGCGCCTCCTCGCCCGGGTCGACGATCAGGGCGCGGTCAGAGTCATCGCGGCGGAAGAGGAAGCAGTTCTCCTGAACCGGCCCGACTGTGAACATCTGAACGTCCATTCGGGTCAGTCTATCTATGGTCGTTTTCGGTTCCGGAGCCCTCAGCCTGGCGTAGCTTGCGGCGCTGGCGAACGCGGTATATGGACGAGTCCATCACGTAGCCGAGCGGGATGTAAACGAGCAGCATGACGGCCGCCAGGCTCACCGAGGACGCGAAGGACTGCTTCAGGAGCAGGACGAGCACGGCGAGAAAGACGCCGGCGGCGACGATCGCCCGGTTGAGCGCCCCACGCCACGTGGGAGGACGATCGAGCCGCGCCACCCGCTTTTGCCTGGCCTGGTCGCGCGCCTCCGCCCGCGAGGCCGGCCGGGACGTGCGCCCGCGCCGACGGACGGTTCCTGCCTGCGTGCCGCGGTGCTTTCGACGCCTCTTCTGGCGCGCGCCCGCCATCAGCCGAGTCTGCTTTCGAGCACGTGCCGGCTGCGGTCGAAGTCGCGCAATGGAACGTCCTCTGGGAAGCCGTCGAGCGCCGCCGCCGGTGCGAGGCCGACGAGCTCTCCCCCGCTCACGCGCACTCCGTCCCGGTCCGCCTCGGTTCTGACTCGCTCGACGACCGCGGACAGCGGCAGCTGGAACGGATCGTGCACGTTCATCGAGATCTGCACGGTGCCCTTGCGCTCGAGCTTGACGCCGATCGCCCGCAGCCCCGGCAGGCCGCCCCCGTTCTCGCGCACCCGGGAGGCGATCGCCTTCGCGGTGCCGATGTCGTCGGTCTCCAAGTCGAGGTTGAAGGCGACCAGCGGCGGCCGCGCGGTCACGAGCGTGGCGCCGGCCGTCGGGTGCAGCTGCACGGGGCCGAAGTCCGGCTCGACCTCGCGGCGCCCGAGCCGTTCCGCAAGGTCCGTGACGCCCCCCTCGCGGAAGAACGCGCGCTCCTGGCGCTCGGGCGCGGAGGCGAGCTCACCGTATAGGAAGACGGGCAGGTTGAGCTCGCCGGCAAGCCGATTGGCCACCGCGAGCGCCTCATCGTGCGCGAGCGCGCGGTCCGTGGCGCGCAGATAGACCACCGGCACGACGTCTAGCGCGCCGATGCACGGATGAACGCCCTTGTGACTTCGCACGTCGCTGCACGCGACCGCCTCGCGCGCCCCGGCGACCAGCGCGTCGGCCAGTGCCTGTGGCGCGCCGACGAGCGTGAAGACCGTCCGGCCGTAGTCGGGGTCGGAGTGCACGTCGAGAAGCTTGCAGCCGCGCGAGAAAGCGCGACCGATGGCTTCGATCTTGCCGGCGTCCTCGCCCTCGGTGACGTTCGGCACCGATTCCAGCGCGATTTCCGCGCGGCCCGGGTGGTTGGAGCGGTCTCGGTCGTTCACGGGTGGTCCTGCCTCACAATCCGGTCGGTGCCCCCGCTGCCTGATGGTAGTGTCCCCAAACGGGGCCACTGTTGCCCTCCCGGGCGGAGTAGCTCAGTTGGTTAGAGCAGCGGAATCATAATCCGCGTGTCGGGGGTTCGAGTCCCTCCTCCGCCACCAATCGAAAGCCCCGTTACGACGGGGTTTTCGTCGCTTCGGGGCGTGTCATCTTCTGGTCACTTTGGTCAAAGTGGTAACGGATTGGCAACGAGCGCCTCCCTAAAGCGCCTATCCCTCCAGGGAGGGCATCACCCCGTTTAGCCCCCTAAACGCCCCTCAGCGGACGCGCAGGAGCGTCTGAGCTAGGTTCTCGGCCGGGGTCGGCGTTTACCTTCTGAACGCATAGCCGCATCCACTATCTGCTGGATCCTCCCGACCGACAGGCCCGCGGCCTTAGCGACGGTGCGCCGGCTGACACCCTCCGCGCTGGCCCGGACGATCAGCCTGTCGCGTTCCTCCCGCGCCGCCTCGAGCTTCCTAGCCTCCCGCTGGAGGGATTTGACCGAATCGCTCAAGAGTGTTTAGCTACTGAACGATAGGAGCCACAAAGCCCCCGCGCGATCGGAACCGCCGGGGGCACGACACAGGAGGTACTAGCTCCCATGCAGAAGCAGCCTAACGATCATCCCCAGCACGAGGACGAAGGCGCGGCCCCGTTCGACCTACAGGACGACTTCGACAAGACGATCGTGCATAGACGGCCCACAAAGGCCGAAGAGGGGTTAGCAGCAAACCGCCTGCTACAGCTCGCGCGCATGGGGCTCGCGGGTGGCATCGTCGGTTTCATGGAGGACGGCTGGGTGGTCGATGCACTGGGCCTACTGCCC
This sequence comes from uncultured Solirubrobacterales bacterium, assembly GCA_963774075.1. Taxonomy (GTDB): domain Bacteria; phylum Actinomycetota; class Thermoleophilia; order Solirubrobacterales; family JBBDJG01; genus JBBQNR01. The sequence goes on from CAVZDP010000002.1 coordinate 382,826, forward strand.
GACATTTACCCCTCAACCCACGGCGCTTACGAGGCCCGTGTCCCGAACCCCGCGAACTGTGGCGACGATACCGATTGGGGCGGCGAGTTGGAACGAGCATGCAAGCAGGAGATTCACGAGGCACTGACCCAACGCAGCCGAGTCGCCACCTGGGAGCTGTCGCAGGCCGAACGGTCGTTGAACAAAGCCATCAAGACGGGTAACGCGGAGACGGCCGGCTATTGCCTCTTTCGCGCCGCCGAGCTGATGGGAGCCATCGAGGACGAAAAGGAAGAGGAAGAGTGGCGCAGGCGCTTCAAGAGGAAGCAGACCGCGGCCGCCCGAATGAAGCCGAAGAACGTAACGCCCCTCCGGGTAGGGCCTGCCCTCGAGAATCTAGGCGACTAGCGCCGTGCGTGGATGCGCCGGCTTGTGAAGTGATCGCGCACGACCGGCAGCGAGGCTACATTCCGTAGCCCGTAGGCATTGAAGGAGTCGGAATGGGCAATTGGATCGGCAAGAGAGTAATCGTTGACGAAATACCGCAGCTCAAGGGCCTTACCGAAGAGGAGCGCGAGGGGACGGTTGTGGGACAGGGCGGGCCTGGCGAGATCGCTGTCAAGGTCGGGCCCCCCGAGCTTGCGATCATGATGTCAGGCCCCGGCGCAACGATGCTCATCTATCCGAAGCGCAGCGAGTGTCGGCTCGTGGAGCCGCCGCCCGACGACGACTCATAGATCCCGCCCGGCGGCTCGCTGACCATAGGTCTTGAGGATTTTCTTCTGTCACGCGGGCGAGGACAAGCCCACCGTCGAGCAGGTTTACGAGCGGTGCGTTGCTACTTTTCCTGAGTTCGAGGGCTGGCTAGACCGTTACGAGATCGTCGCGGGAGAGGACCTCTTCGACAAGATCGGGGAGGGGATTGACCACTCTGACAAGTTCTTCGTCTTCCTGAGCAAGAAGTCGATCGATAAGCCCTGGGTCAAGACGGAGCTGCACCAGGCCCTGATGGACGAAATCAAGGGACGAAAGGCAGCCGATTTCATCGTGCCGGTGAAACTCGAATACATCAGCACATTCCCGAAGTTCATCGAGGCAAGGAAGTACATAGACCTTGAGCGGCTGACTGAGCCAGAGTGGCTAGCCGAGATCGAGGGCGTCATAAGAGGCGCGCCGGTCCCTGCCACGGCGGGCGAGGACAACCTTGCTTACTGGGTCGTGCCGAACCCCGACGCCCCTGAGGTATCGGTGATGTTCCACGCGAGGCATTGGGCTGAGAACATCGGCTTTCTGGTGGAAACTGAAGTGCCTATCCGGGCTCGCACTTATGCCTTGCTAGAGCGACCGCTCGGAACGCATTTCTACAGAGGGATCGAGTCATGGACGACCAAGTATGGAGTCTGGACAAACGCCCGAATCGAGAGGGATCAGCACTTCACGATGTTGATGCGATTCTCCGAAGGAACGGACTTGGAAAGCGTCGTGACCAATGTTGAGCGCTGGGACGGGAGCGATGCCGACAGAACGGTTCAGTCAAACATCGCTGGTCCGCTGCCCCCCATCCCCTGAGGATCTCTTACGTTTGGGGGCGCGCCTTTTCCCTTTTGAATTCTCCCGGCTTAGGGGCACCCAGGGGCGCGACAAGGCAAGGCTCGACCGCGGCTAGTTCAGGACGCGGACTGCGAAGCAACCGCCTTCCGCAGATCCTTCATAAGCAAGATGAGATGGAGAGGATCGGTTGGTGACTCTTCGAAGTCATAGCGCTTGTACCAACGCCGAGCGCCCTCGGTCTTTGCATGAACGACCAGCGCTCTTAGCCCGACACGATCAGCCACCGCCACACACTGCTCCATCGCGTCCCGGAGCAATGAACTTCCTAGACCAGCGCCTTGATGGCCTAAGTCAACGGCGAGCCGCGCAAGGACCACGACCGGAATAGGGCGGTGCATAGGTTGACCCCTGGCAAGCCTGCTTGTTGCGTCAGCCGGGGCTACCGCGCCCCCGGCAAGGCCGTAGTAGCCAACAATGGAATCCCCGTCAGTGGTGACGAAGACCCTACATGCGTCTGACGCGTGGTTTGCTGCTGCGTGCTTCTTTAGCCAGTCGTCAAGCGCTGGCTCCCCGCACGTAAAGTCATCGCGAATGTGCCGTTTGTCTAGCGGTTCGGGCCGGCTATACGGCACGGCCCACTAGCTAAACACTGAGCGTCTAGAGAAAAGCTCTTCCAGGGCAGGCTTTTCTTGCTCTGGCCGGTCCAGCAGCTCAACGAAGTGACCCCAGTCCTCACTATCGAGGACAAATCGCGTGCGATCAGCCAGAATGCGCTCGGCTTCGATGAGCGCAGCCCCCTGGACGAAGTCGGTCAGGTTGCGGTGCGATGCGGAGGCAGCCTGACGCACGATCTCGTCAGCCTCCGGCGATACCCGGAAACTCCAGCGAGTCGCTTTGACGTGTACTGCCTTTGGGGCTATCTCGGCCATCGGAGTATCAGTGTACAGCCATCGTACGTACGAATCAAAGGAATCGGCCTTTTTGGGGCAATCCTTTAGCGCCAGCCCGCCAAATCGGGGGCGCACTTAGTTGGGGCAGGCCCCTCAATGACCCACTCTAGCCGGGCGGGGGCCGCCCTTACGCCTCAAATCCTCTGAGGCTGCCTATATATACACATGCAAGGCCACGCGGATCGGACCACTCCCCCGCCCCTAGTACCCCTGCATGGCGGCACGCGCATCACCGCAGCTCGGCCGTCGATTCGGGCTCACTCGTTACCACTCTCGTTACCAGCGGAGAGGGAAGAGACAGACGATCCCGCTTGCAATGCGGGATTGCGGGGGTGCTGACGCCTGGATGCACTATCCGCACGTCGGCGCCGGCAGACGCGGCTAGCCCAGCTCGAGCCCCGGCCCCGGCTCCGGCCAACCATTCGGTGGGCGCACGACGGCGTCGGGGTCGTACAGCTCACGAAAGGCATCCATGTCGCCCGCGTCCCACGCTGCGAGGGCGGCTCGCACGATCTCCAAGTTCTCCTGCGACATCGCGTCGCGTTGCAGTAATGTCGAAAGCTCCGCGCGCTCCCGCATTTCGCGCAATGCGACAGCTCAGATTCTCGATTAACCTTGCCCGACGCCTGGGCAGTCTGCCCTGGGGGCCGGCGATGAGCTTGAATCACTGAAGGGGTCTACAGGGACATGAGCAAGTTGAGAGTCCACATCTCGGTCTCCGCAGACGGCTACGTTGCCGGGCCAAACCAGAGCAAGGAGAATCCGCTCGGCGAGGGCGGCGAGAGCCTGCACGACTGGGTCGTCGCCCTGAAGGTCTGGCGCGATCCCCACGGCATGGAAGGCGGAGAGGTGAACGCGAGCACCCCTGTGGTCGAGGACGCGCTTGCGAACGTCGGTGCCGAGATCATGGGCCGCGGGAAGTTCGGGGGCGGGCCCGGCCCGTGGGGCGACGATGCTTGGCCCGGATGGTGGGGCGAGAGGCCTCCGTTCCACATGCCCGTCTTCGTTCTCACCCACCACGAGCGCGACCCGCTGACGCTCTCGGACACGACCTTCACCTTCGTCACAGACGGGATCGAGCCTGTCCTGGAGCAGGCAAGGCAAACAGCCGCCGGCAAAGACGTCACGGTCGGTGGAGGCGCCGATGTCATCAACCAGTACCTGGCGGCTGGGCTCGTCGACGAGCTCGAGCTGCACATCGTCCCGCTCGTGCTCGGCGGCGGCGCTCGGTTGTTCGAGGGCATTGGCCCGAACTTGACGCTGGAGCAGATCCGGACGGTCGAAGCACCTGGAGTGACTCACCTGAAGTACCGCCCGTCGCTCACCTGATCGGAGCGCCGACAGGAGCAGTCAGCCCAGCTCGAACGCTTCCGCTTGCGAATAGTTGGCTGGCACCCAGAGGTGGGCTATGGTCGGCCGATGGGTGGCTGGCCCGCGATCGGCGAACCGGAACTTCGCGCGCGGCTCGCGATGTCGGACGAGGAGTTCATCGAACTCGCCATGGGCTGGGTGCAGGAGGTCGGCCCGCGGGAGTTCAGTGAACAGATCTACGAGCGTGCACTGGGATATCCGTGGGCGCGTCCGGCCGAGTCGTTTCTGCTGACCGGCGAGCAGGTGCAGCCCTTCGACGAGGTCCCCGCCGAGGTGCGAGAAGAAGTTCTCTCCGGCCTGGCGAGAGGCGACGTCGAGCGCTATCCGTTGCTCTCGTTTGGATCGAACGGTGATCCTGAGACCCTGATGCTGAAGTTCGGGAACCTCGATGAGGAGGACCGGCGCCTGCTGGTCACCTCGGGACATCTCTACGACTTCGACGTCGGCGCGGCGGCGATGCCGACCTTCTACGGCTCGCTTCCCGCAACGATCTTCCCGAGCCCCGGCACCGCTATCCGGGCGTCGGTGCTCTGGGTCACCACAGCCCAACTGGTCGCCCTGACGTGGAGCGAGATCTCATACCGTCTGGGCCGACTGGAGCCCGTGCGCTTCGACCCCGACAAGGACGAGGCGCCGGCGGTCGAGAGGGTGTTCGCGTTCGCCTCGCGATGGGGCGCGCACTGTGTCGAGGGAGAGCCGGTGGCGATGCAGGCGATACCCGCGGTGGGCCGCGTCGCGCCGGTGCTGACGCAGGAGCAACTCCTCGATCAGATCGCGCGGTCTGTGTTCGGTGAAACGGCGAGCGCACGTGACCTCGTTACGCGCGTGATGGAAGACTTCGGCACGGCCGCGACCACGATCGGGCCGGTGCTGCGCGAAACCGCCCGGCCGTTCGAGTCTGAGCGCTGGACGCCGTTTCCGGCGTCGACCCCTTGAGAACGTCGCTACTCGCGCGAACGAGCAGTGGCGTCAGGGGTGCTCGATCCGGGGAGCCACCTCGCTCGCCACCAACTCGATCTGCCGTCGCTCCTCGCCCAACGGCCAGAGGTAGATGCGCTGGCAGCCCGCCGCGGCGTAGGAGGATAGAAGGGCCGCGCAGTGCTCAGCCGGGCCGATGCAGAGCTGGCCTCGAAGCTCCTCGGGATCTCGGTTCAAGAGCGGCGCGAGGACTTCGCTGAGGACCCGATCCCCCTCGGCGCGATCTTTGGCGACCCAGGTCCACATCGTGGCAAGAGCATTCGGAAAGCCGTCCGCGTCGCGGCCGCGATCCTCGAGCTCGCGTGCCAAGCACTCACGGGCTTCGGCGAAGCCGTCCGGCGTCGTGTTGTACGCGGAGGCAAGCCAGCCGTCTCCGGCACGCGCGACTCGCCGCAATCCGGCCTTTGAGCCCCAGCTGCCGATCCAAAGCGGTATGCGACCCCGTCGAGGAGCCGGCGCGAGCTCGACATTGTCAGGCACGCGGTAGTAGCTCGCCCCCTCTGGAGGAGGCTTTCGCTCGAGCAGTGCCCGCAGCGTTGTGATGGCCTCGTCGAATCGCTTCCAGCGCTCGTCGAACGGGATGCCCAGGACGTCGTAGTCAAGTTTGGACGAACCAGGTCCCAGGGCAGCGATCAGCCGGCCTTCGGAGAGCACGTCCAACGCGGTCAGCGTCTTAGCCAGCGGCACCGGCCCCCTCAGGACGGCGAGCGAGACTGTCGTGGCCAGAGTCATGTCGCCGCTTCGCTCGATCACGCTCGCAAGCGCTGTCGGCCCGTCGAGCCAGGGCGTCGAGAAGACGAAATGGTCGTTGGCGGAGACCGCCGCGAGCCCGCAGTCCCGAGCAGCGTCAACCGCCTGCTCGAGCCGCCCACGCGAGAGCCCTTCGTCTCCGAACTGCATCAGCGGTAGGTGGAGCCCCAGATCCATAGGTCGATCGTTTCAGATTCCATTCGCAGCGACCGAACCGCGAGCCGCGCTGCACGCTGGAAGCGCGCAGTAGAAATGTCCGCATGGAAACGCCGGCCTCCAGATTCGTCGAGCACGACGGCGTCAACATTGCCTGGCTAGCTCACTGGCTGCGAGCGTCTTGCCCGACAGCTCTAGGCCGCTGTTAGCGAACGATTAGCGAAACTCTTGGCCGGGTACTCGCTGGGCCGTGACAGTTGCGGCGAAATTAGAGTCCGCTCGTCTTCACGCTACGGGCGTCAAGCCGCCGAAGTTGCCCGCGTTCCTCATGGGCTCGGGACTCGGCGGATTTTTGGACGGCATAGTGCTCCACCAGGTACTCCAGTGGCATCACATGCTCACCGACACCGGCGACAACCCAGCCAATACCGTCCCTGGCCTGGAGGACAACACCCTGGCGGATGGGTTCTTTCACCTCGCTACATGGTTCTTCGTCGCCGGCGCGATGCTTCTCGCCGTGCGGGCGTGGCAGCGGCGTGAGTTGGCGCCACCGTGGCGCTCTCAGATTGGGATGCTCCTCACCGGCTGGGGCGTATTCAACGTCATCGAAGGCCTGATCGACCATCAGGTCCTTGGTATCCACCACGTTCGGGACGATCTCGGCGCGCCCCTGGGCTGGGACCTCGCTTTCCTCGCCTTTGGGGTGCTGTTGATTGTCGGTGGGCTGCTGCTGTCGCGTTCGGGCGACCGGGTAGCACGCCACAACGCTCAGCAGGCAGCCCCTACCTAAGCGCAGGAGCTTGGAGGTTGCTTTCTCGGGTCAGGCGACCTTCCTTTGGCCCGGTTAGCCCACAAGTCGGGGGATCGCGTCTACAGTCGGGGTGAGAGCCCTTTCTCGGAGGGGGATTCCCAAAAGGGGAACACGTCGCGAGTCCAGACGAGCGCCCAATGATGTGGCGCTCGTCCTGATTGACGGGGCCATTTCTTAGCTATCGGGCGATGTCCCGGCGCCAACGGCCTGTCGGCAGAATTGCGGCTTTACGGAGAGTTTCACCCGGTCACACGAACCCCGCCAAAAGAGGTTTTGAACGCCATGGCGGATGGGAATATTACGGTCCGCCACGCGGAGTCTTGGCGCGCGCGGGAGGCGCTGCGGGGCCCGTTGTAAACGCGAGGGAACGACGCCGCCTCGACCAAGAGGGGTGGGGATTGGTGGACCTCGCACCTTTAAACCCATAAGACGGGAGGACACACCGTGGCAGGAGCACCAGCAACAGTTCGCACGGGCGCGGGCCGGAGCAGCGGCCGCAGTGTCGGCGATTTGGGGCGTCGGCTCGCGACCGAGACGAAGCATGCCATCAAAACAACGGAGTTCTACGCGTACGTAGTCACGTTCGTTTTGATCCTGATCGCCGGAAACTCGATCGAATCCGCGGAGGGCGGCCCTGACCGCTTCGCCGCAGACAAGGTCTGGCTTTGCATCACAATCCTGACCGTCGGATACATGGTCAGCCGAGGCCTCGCAAAGGCAGGCAGCCGCGAGCCGTATTGGCAGGATTCCGGACAGAACCAAACTCGCGACGGCGACGATCGCGGGTAGGTCAGCGGGGCCTGACAACAGCCTGCTGGATTCGACAGTGGCCGCGTCGCCGAAACGCGGCCACTGTCGTCCAAGGATTGCGGTAGGCGTGTGCACCGCCGATCGAACCCGCTGTCAGTTCTGGAACTCGTACGCCCCCATGTCGACGTACGGCTTCGAGCCGCCTCCTCGATTGGGGAAGCCTGCATCGAATCTCGGCCGACCCTCGAGGTCGGTCACCGGCGCACCGTCGCTCGTCCCGGCATCGATTCCCGGGCTGCCGCGCGCCAGGCGGTAGTCGTAGGTTGCGCGGTCGAGGAAGAGAGGCGGTTCAGCCAGATCGTGAGGACCGCTCCGAAACCCAGATCCGATCAGGTTGTAGTCCTCTCTTCCGATCATTGACGCGGTGGCCTCGAGCGCGGTTGTGATGTTGTTCAGGAGGACGGCGCCCGTGGTCGCGCCGTGGAGTCGTATGCCGTGCCCCGCATCCCAGGCTGTGTTGTTGATGATTCGGATTCCGGGGACGTTGAATAGCTCCAGGGCAAACTGCCTCACCGACCCGAACTCGTTGTTGGCCACGACCCAACCAGTGTTCGTCGCGCCGGCCGTCCTTCCTGGCACGACGATCACGGCACGACACTCGCGGAACCGGTTTTTCTGGATCGTGACGTCCTCGTTGTTTTCGGAGAACTCGATCGCGTCCGCGTGGGGAGTCGGCCTGATCACGTGAAAGAGGTTGTGAGATATCACCATGCGCTTCATGTCGCTGGCCTGTATGCCGTCGCCTCCTACAGCCCGGATGGGTAGTGGTATGCGCACAAACTCGTTGTCGCGGATCCAAACAGAGGAAGACTTGCGTACGACGATTCCGTCCCAGACGTCGTGCAGCTTGTTGTGAGCGAACGTCAAGTGATGCGAGAAGAAGGCCCAGAGCCCGGACGGGGTGACGTCGTTGTGGACGAATCTCAGCCGGGATGAATTGAAGGCCCTGGCGCGGCCGATGCGCAGGCCGCGGAAGCCCAGGTGATTGCTACGCGAGATCTCGATCTTCTTCAGCAAGGGCGCCTCGTCTCTGTAGGCGGCGAACCACACGTAGCGCGCACGGTGGAAGTTGGAAACGTCGAACCGACGATACGTCGCTTGTCGAACGAAGACCGTGCTGCCCGCCGGTGCGGATCTCAGGGCCTTCCGCAACGTGCACCACGGGGTGGAGCGACTCGCTGCCTGAGACGCGGTCCGAGCGTCGCGACAGTGGCCACCGATCGAGCCTTTGTCCACATAGACCGCGGCGCTGGCTGCTCCCGCCCAGAGCATGCATGCCACCAGGCCTACACCGCCCACCAGAAAACCCCGGCTTCTCTCCAGAGATATGCCTAGAAGGAGCGCCAAAGGTCGGGGCCAGGCGAATATCGCGAGAGAGTTTTGGATCGAACGACGAAAACCAGCCATCAACCGCCCACCAGAGCGGGCCAGAATGCCAAAGCAACGCTGTTAGCGGCTCTGCTCTTGCGGAGGACTTGTTGTAGTTCCTGATGCCGTCTGGCCGGCAGGGCTCAGTGGTGATGAGCTCCCCTGTGTATGTCCTGCGCGGCGAAGACGATCCGCTCGCCGTCCGGCGACCAGGCCGGACCCGAGGCCGCGAGCGATCGGCCGGTCAGCCGGGTCCAGGGGCCTCCGTCGGCATCGATCACTGCGACCGACGCGTGTCCCTCGGCCTGAGCTATCAAGGCGATCTTGGTTCCATCCGGAGACCAGGAAGGCTCCTGACTCGAGTCCTGCTCGTCGGTGAGTTGCTTGCGCTCGGAGCCGTCCAGGCGCATGCTGAAGATCACCCAGTTGCCGTTCCCCTGCTGCTCGGTGAGTGCGATCCTGGTGCCCTCGGGCGACCAGGTCGGGTGCAATTGCTGCAGGGGGTCACGCGTCAGGCGACGCAGGCCTCCGCCGCCGGGTCGGACGCCATAGATGTCCCAATTGGTCGCCGTCACCTGTCGGTGGAAGAGAATCAGCTTGCCGTCGGGAGACCACGCCGGCGCTTCGTCCGACTCACCCCTGCTCAAGCGACGCGCGCTGCCGTCGCGGACCCTGATCAGGTAGATCCCCGACCCCCGCTTGGCGACGGCGACCCTGCGTCCGTCCGGCGAGGAGACCGGCTGGGAGATGCTCGGCACGTCGCTCGCGATCCCTTCCCTCTTTGAGCCCTCGGCATCGGTCGCGAACAGTCTCGGGGCACACCGCTCGCATTCCGGCTCGCCGAAGAGGATCTTGCCTGCGCTGGACCATGACGGCGACTCCGCAAACTGCTCCCCGCGGTTGTGCGTGAGCCGGTCCAGCGCACGGCTCTCGACGCCGACGATGTAGATGTTCGAGTGCTCGGACTGGGTGGTGGGTTCCGAAACGGCAGGCCTCTTCGGCTCGGAGGGGCCCTCGCCGTTGCCCTCGGATTCCGAGGTGACGACCAGGACGACGGCGATGAAGCCGAGCGCCAGGAGGGCCGCGGCCCAGCGTATCCATGTAGAGGGCATGTCCCGGAGACGCTCTGCCGAAAGCTAGAGGGTCACGACAAAGTTGGTGAAGGGATTTGCCTGCTCCACAGCAAGCGTCAGCACGAGCTCCGGCCTCTGGGTGGCGTCGGTGTGCTCCCGGGAGCGGATGTCGACGCCGTCCGTGGTGGTCGTGGCGAGGCGGAAGCTGTAGGTCCCGTTGCCCGTCACGAACGACGAGACGTTGTACTCGACCCAGCTGTTGGTGGCGATCGCGCCCTTGTCGTCGGTCGCCCCGCTGGTCGTAGCGGGACGATTGCTCCAGTTGATCGCGCTCTCAGACCAGCCGGTTGCGGTCGTGTAGACGGCGGGCCCGTTCGCCGTGGCGCTGTAGGCGTAGACGCGAAGCGTTGCGCTCTGGATCGCGCTGGATACCCCGCCGAGCGCGAATCTCAAGTAGCTCTCGACGTCGGGGTCGCCTGCCCCATCCGCTCTGAGATACGAGCTGCCGTAGTTGGTGGCGGGACTCCCTTCCTGCACCCGGGCGTCGGCCTCGGCGAACACCTTCACCGTGTCACCCGACGTCGGCGTCGTTGGCGTAACCGTCGCCGTGTTGCTGAAGCCGGAGCGGTTCCCGGCCGCGTCGAGGGCGCGCACCTGGTAGCTGTACTCGGTGCCCGGGCTGACCGTCGTGTCCGAGTGGCTCGTGGCGGTCTTGGTCGTGAGCAGCGAGCCGTTGCGGTAGACCTCGTAGCCGGTCACGCCGACATTGTCGGTGGAGGCGCTCCAGTTCAGATCGATGCTCGTGGGGCTGGATGCCGTGGCCGTGAGGCCGGCCGGCGCGCTCGGGGGCTGGGCGTCGGTTGGCGGGGTGCCGCCGCCGCCCTGACCCAGCGTCAGTTCCAGCTCCGGCCTCTGGGTGGCGTCGGTGTGCTCCCGGGAGCGAATGTCCACGCCGTCGGTCGAGGTCGTGGCGAGGCGGAAGCTGTAGGTCCCGTTGCCCGTCACGAACGAGGAGACGTCGTATTCGACCCAGCTGTTGGTCGCGATCGCGCCCTTGTCGTCCGTCGCACCACTCGTCGTGGCGGGACGGTTGCTCCATGTGATCCCGCTCTCCGACCACCCGGCTGCGGTCGTGTAGACGGCGGGCCCGTTGGCCGTGCCGCCATAGGCGTAGACGCGAAGCTTTGCGCTCTGGACCGAGCCGGACACTCCGCTGACGTTGAATCTCAAGTAGCTGTCGACGTCGGGGTCGCCTGCCCCATCCGCTCTGAGATACGAGCTGCCGTAGTTGGTGGCGGGAGTCGATTCCTGCACCCGGGCGTCGGCCTCGGCGGACACCTTCACCGTGTCGCCCGCCGTTGGCGTAACGATCGCCGTGTTGCTGAAGCCGGAGCGGTTGCCGGCCGCGTCGATCGCCCGCACCTGGTAGCTGTACTCGGTGCCCGGGCTGACCGTGGTGTCCGAGTGGCTCGTGCCGGTCTTGGTCGTGAGCAGCGAGTTGTTGCGGTAGACCTCGTAGCCGGTCACGCCGACGTTGTCGGTGGCGGCGCCCCAGGAGAGGTTTACCTGGGTCGAGCTCGCCGCGCCAGCGGACAGGTTCGTCGGCGCGGTCGGGGGCTGAGCGTCGGTTGGCGGGGTGCTGCCGCCGCCGTGACAGGCCTCGCTGCCGGAGTCGGTGAAGGTCCTGCCCGCCTCCGGCACGAACTGCCAGTCGTAGGTCGTCGGGTGCAGCGTCAATTTGAGGACGCCGAAGGTGTTGTTCTGTCGCACTTCGCTGTTCGGCTTGGCGCTGCTTATCCCCGTGAAGAACGCCCCGCCTGTGCCCACCACGAACTGGCGAATGCCCCTCGCCCGATCGAGCCCGCCGCTCGCATTCTGGGGAGCGAAGCGCTCGTAGTTGTGGCTGTGTCCCACCAGGGCAAGGTCCGCGTCCGCGTTGTAGAGGGCCTGCCAGAGAGGCTGCATGAAAGTCCCGTCACCGTCGTGCCCAGAGCTGAAGCGAGGGTGATGCCAGAAGGCCAGCGTGCAGGCGTTCGGATGGGCGGCGAGGTCGGCGCGCAGCCACTGCTCCTGCTCCGATCCGGTGGAGCACGGAACCCGCGAGCAATTCGAGTTGAGCGCGATCAGGTGCCAGGCGCCGACGTCAAGGCTGTAGAAGCCTTTGCCTCGCGTTCCGTGGGGGCCGTTGTTGACACCGGAGCCGTAGAAGTAGTCGAAATAGCCGCTGCCGGAGCTCTCGTGGTTGCCGAGCGAAGGGCTGGTGATGGACTTGAAGCGACCCCACGTGTGGTCATACGAGTTCTGGAGATTCGAGAGCGAGGCGCTGTCGTACTGCAGGTCCCCGAGAGCGAGAGCCCTCGCGGCGCCGCCGTTCAGGACGATGTCCGAGGTCTGCCGCTCACGGCATGTGGTCGAGGATCCCGAGCTGCCCGGAGCGCAGGCGATGTCACCCGCGGCGTAGATGACTGGATCGACCGCGGCGGCGTTCGATGGCCACAGCGCCGACAGTGCCATCGCCGTGGCGACGACCAAGACAACCCCCCGCCAACGCTGCAAAAAGAATCCACCTTCCATGGCCAGCAATCCCCGCGCTTCATGCACCCCTCAGAGCGGGTGGGGACGCTCCTTTACCAGACAGTTACAGCATAACCGCAGCGATCAGGTTCGCAAAGCTGGATGCACGAGTCATTCGTCCTGGAGAAAAACCCCGTTTCCGAGCGGCGGGCAGTCTAGAGCGTCGTTCGGGCCTCCAGCCGCGCGGCGGACTCCGGGTCGTGCGATGGCAGGTAGACCGTCGGGTGCGCACGGCCGTGGGCGAGGATGGCCTCCATCGTGGCCACCGACACCGCCGGCTTTGGCGCGACGGCGTCGGGACGACGCGCGTGTAGCTGCTCGAGCGTGTCGGTCGCGTCGCCGGCCAAAAGGACGTGGCGTCCCTCATCGTCGACGCAGAGGATCGAGATGTGCCCTGGAGTGTGACCGGGACTCGCGACGGCCACGATTCGGCCATCGTCGCTCAGTGGCAGGCTTTCCGCAAATGCGCCGAACGAGCCGCCGTCGAGCGCGACCGGCCGAAAGTCGACTCCCGCCGGCACGGGCTGGCGGAACAGGCGCTGCGCGAGTCGAGCGCCACGGGTGCGTGAGAAAGCAAGTTCATCGTCGTGCACCAGCAAGGCGCTGCGGAGGTGGATGCCGCCGTCCATGTGGTCGCCGTGCATGTGGGTGAGCACGGCCGTCTCGACGTCCGCGAGGGCCAGGCCGGCGGCTGCGAGCGCGCTCGGAAGCTCCTGCTCGGGCGCCACGTCGAAGCGAGCGAACGGAAGATCGCGCACGGCCGCGGTCTCACCGGTGTCCACGAGCATGAGCCGGCCCGCATGCTCGATTGCCCAGCAATGGATCGGCACCGGATCCGACCACGAGCCGGGCAGGAACAGGTCGACTTGTCGCCGCATGCCGCTTCTGGCATGCAGGAAGGCGTGCTTGAGGCGCACGGTCCCGGTGGTGAGTGCGTGGATCCTCATGATGGTCCGCGGCGGGACTCTAGCTCTCCCGGCGCTCGCGAATGGCAGCTATGGTTCGCTTCATGGCCACCACCGATCTCTCCGCCCTGCGGGGTCAGCGCGTCCTCATCACCGGCGCGGCGCGCGGCATCGGCGCGGCGCTCGCCGAGCGGCTCGCATCCCACGGCGCACGGCTGGCGCTCGTCGGGCTCGAGCCGGAGACCATGGCAGCGGTCGCCGGACGATGCGGCGAGGGCACGTTCGTGGCCGAGTGTGACGTATCGAGCAACGAGCAGGTCACACAGGCGATGGACGCGGCCGCCGAGGCACTCGGCGGGCTCGACGTGGTTGTCGCCAACGCGGGGATCGCGGCCGGTGGGCCGCTGCGCTCGCAGGACCTGCGCTCCTGGGAGCGCGTGATCGAGATCAACCTGCTGGGTGTCATGTACACCGACCGCGCGGCGCTCCCGCACCTCGAGCGGAGCCGCGGCTATCTACTCAACATTGCGTCCACCGCGGCGGTCCTGCGGGGGCCGGGGATGACCGCCTACGGCGCGGCGAAGGCCGGGGTCGAGGCGCTGAGCGACTGCCTGCGCATCGAGATGCAGCCGCTCGGCGTACAGGTCGCCGTGGCCTACTTCCTGTTCCTCGACACCGACATGGTCAACGACAGTGAACGCGAGATGCCGGTGATACAACGCGCGAAGGCCGAAATGCCGCGTCTGCTCTCGCGCACCTATCCGCTGCCCCCCGCGATCGACGAGGTGATGGCCGCGATCGCGGAACGTCGCCGCCGGGTCGCCTATCCGCGGTGGTTCCTGAAGGCGCTCGCGTTCCGCCAGCTGCTGGCGTCCCCTCTCGCCGAGCGCCGGGCGGGAAAGAGGATGCCCGAGGCGATTCACGAGTACGACCGGATGGTCGCCGACCGCGGCGCCAGCGCCGCTTCCGCGACCGAGCGCACGCGCGAGCTCGCCGGCCTCTAGCCGGCGCTCAGGGCCCGAACACGCCCTGGCGCAGGGACACGTCCTCGTCTCCGTTGCCGCATGTCGGAGGCAGCCCAGCCGCGACTCCCCAACCTTGGGCGATCTCGAGCGTTGAACCAGGCACAGGCATCGATTTGAAGGAGACGATCATGAACAGGACTCTTCGTTCACTGGCCGTGCTGGTCGGCGCTGCTGCCCTACTCGCCACGCCCGCCGCCGCCGCCGCCCATCACAAGGCGGGCCACACCAAGGGCCCCAAGGGCGGGCAGCAGAAGTCCCAGAGCTGCAAGAAGCCGGCCACCAAGGTGGGCTTCGTCGTCAGGGGCACGCTTACAAGCTTCACCGCTGACGATGCGGCCACTCCGGCCAACGAAGCCAGCGTGACCATCAGCGTCACCGGCGCGAACCGCCACGCCCGCAACTCCGGCGAGCTCCAGGACATGGACCCCGGGACGCCTGGAACGCAGGTGCAGGGGAGCACCTACGCGGAGAGCGCGAGCGCCGACCCGTACAAGGTCCAGCTCGAGGACTTTGGGACGGGCGAGGCCCCCTCGGCGGGCGACCCGGTGCGGATCCTCGGCAAGGTCGCCAGGACCAAGGCGAAGTGCGCCGCGCCCGGCACGAGCCTGGCCGACCGCTACGGATCGGTCAACATCCGCAAGGTCGTCATCCACGACGCAGACTGACCGTTATTCAGCATGCACTCGAGAGCGGCCGCCCGTCTGCGGGTGGTCGCTCTCGTCGGAGGATCAAGCGGATCGAGACGCGTCGCCGCCGCCAGCGGTAGAAGCTACTGGCAGTTCGGATCGTCGCCGTCGATGAGGCCCGGTACGCCCTCGTTGTCTTGACCGTCGTTGCAGATGCCCGGGGTGGGCTCCGGCGCTGGAGTGGGAGTGGGCTCGGGCGCCTCACCACGCTGCTGCGCGCACTGTTCAGCCTCGAGCTGCGAGCGCGGGGGATCGCAATGCAAGCCGCTTGGCTCAGGTGCCGGGGCGGGCGCGGGCGGTGCCGGCTCGGGCGCCGGCTGCGGCGCCGGAGCCGGTTCCGGCTCGGGCGCCTGGAACACGTCGACGATCGTCACCGTCGGCGGGTCGGGATACGCCTCGTAGCAGTTGCCGTACCGGCTCGAACGGTGACGCCTGATGAATACCTCGTCGTAGTCGCCGTTGCTGTAGTAGTCGCGGCGGTAGTAGGTCTCGTCGTAGTTGCTCTTGTGACCGAACTTGCACTGCTTGGGCGGCTTGTAGTCGGCCGGGCAGCCGCTGCACTTCGCGGTCGGCACGAGGACGGCCGGCCCGAGTGGGTTGCCGCAGTAGCAGCGGACGACCGGCGTCCCGTACTTGTCCACGAGCACCGCGGTGCCGGCCTGGAGGATCGCCTGGAACGGCACGGCCCGGCCGTTCTTGAAAGCGTGGTTGGTCACCTGCGTGTCGCGAGTCAGGGTGACGGGGTGAAGCTTCGCGATGTACTTCTTTACCGCGCTGAAGGTCGGCCTGACCCCCAGCACACGGGCCCACTCCCGCATCTGCGCGGGGTTCCGCCTCAGGAACCGGATCAGCTTGTC
The DNA here is from genome assembly GCA_963774075.1 of uncultured Solirubrobacterales bacterium. Lineage (GTDB taxonomy): Bacteria > Actinomycetota > Thermoleophilia > Solirubrobacterales > JBBDJG01 > JBBQNR01. The sequence goes on from CAVZDP010000002.1 coordinate 398,670, forward strand.
GCGATCGCAAACCCGGTTCGATCCACTACCGCCGAATGGCTGCTGGCTCCCACTTCCGCTGGTCGGGAGGTCCACCTCCTCGTCGCCCTCGACGTCGGCTGGGCGGGTGAACGGGTCGGGCCCCGGGTCCTCCGGCTCCTGGAAGCTGACCGTCTGGAGGTTCGCCTCACTGGCCGACTTCGAATCGTCGGACCCGCCGCCGACCACGATCACGACGGCAGCCACCAGGGCAGCGAGCGCAGCAACCGCAAGGGCTGCTCTGACGGGAGTGATTTTCGGCTTCAAGTCGTCTCTAAGGAAAGTAGACCGAGGCGTTGCCCCCGCCGCTAGCAGCGTACCTCGGGCGTCAGACCCTCACGGAATCGCCCGCTGCCACGCTCCCGTTTCGCACGACACCCGGCCGGAGTCGAGGGCCCGCCCGTCGCCCGAGATGAACTCGAACGAGGCGGAGCCGGGCCGCAGCTCGAGCCGGAGGGCGCCGTAGTCGGTGTCGTTGGCGAAAGCGTGCCTGGGCTCTTCGCGGTCGAGCTCATAGTGGCTGTTCCCCCCGGCTCCCGACACGAGCTCCGTCATCCCGTCGATCGGGACGTAGCGCTGCATGTTGTGCTCGTGCCCGTTGAGCACCAGCGTGGCATGGCCCTCGAGGGCGTCCCAGAACGGCTGGACGTCCTGTTGGTCGCCGTGGTTTCCCACGCTGTAGCGGGGACGATGCCAGAACGCGAGGCGGCAGGTCCCCCGCTCTCGAACCTGCGAACGGAGCCACTCCAACTGGGGCGATCCGTTCTCATGAGAGTCCTCTGAGTTCAGGCTCAACAGCTCCCAGCCGGCGACCCTGAAGGAGTACCAGGAGGGCGGCTCCTCGCCGCGGACCTCCCCCCAGTAAGGGTCGTAGCCCTCTGCGTGGTTGGGCCAGTCGTGGTTTCCCGGCGTCGGAGCGGTGACCGCGTTGAATTGCCCGTAGACCGGCCTGTATTGCTGGTCGAACTCCTCCGCGGTGCCCTCCTCGTAGACGTCGCCCAGATAGAGCAGCAGGTCGACCCTGTCGGAACCGATTCGCCCGGCCACCTGCTTGGCGTCGTCACTGCCGTTTGCGCCGTCGCCAACCGCCCAGACAACCGCGCGTCTCGGATTGCCCGAGGGGACAAAGGAGGTCGTCTCCTTGGTCGCCGTGGTTGAGCCGCCCGTCGAGGGGCGATCGTCCGTTTCGTTGCCGCAGCCGGCCCCCGCCAGCGCGAGGGCGGCGATCAGGGCGAGCGTGGCAACGAACGTCGAAGGTGGTGAAACCACAACACTGGCAGTATTGGCGATGGCGGCGACACTGGCGTCAATATCCAGCGCCGCCGCGCCCAGAAAAGGTACGGACGTGGACTTGCCAGCCACCCGCGAGCAAATCAGGGAAGCACTGGACGACTACGTCGAGCAGGCAAATGCCAACGACCGGATACGCCGCACACTTCGCAACTGGAGTTGCTCCATCCAGTTTCAAGCGCTCGATTCCGATGTGGCCTTCACGTTGAGGATTGACCACGGAGAGATCACCTCCGCCGAAGACGGGCTGCACGGCGAAGCGGATCTGATCGTTCAGGGCACGGGCGGAGACCTGACCGAAATCTTCTGGGGAGAAGCGAACCCCGCGGAGCGCTACAACAAGGGCGCCGTCACAGTACGCGGTTCCCAGGAGCACCTCATGCGCCTCGATGCGCTGTCGATGTTCGTCTACCTGAGCGCCTAACCAAATGGCGACCGGCCTTCGCCGCACCGTCGGGCTCCCCACGGTCGTGGCCAACTCCACCGGCCTTGCGTTCGCGGCGATCGAATACCTGGTCGCGGCAAGTCTCGTCGTCTACGTCGCCGGCGACTCGGCCTGGATTGCGATCGGCGTCGCTGGACTTCTCATGTTGGTCGTTCGTAGCTTCTTCGGCGAGCTCAACGGCCTCTTCCCCACCGCGGCGGGGATTCGCGTTTGGATGGGCAAGTCTATGGACGATCGTGCCGCGCTCGCCATCACCTTCACCTATCTCTCCACGATCACCCTCGTCATCGCTGCCGACGCCTACATCGTCGGCAGCGCGATCGCCCACACGCTTGGGCATGGGGGCTGGGCGCCGCCGCTCTACATCACGTTGGTGCTGGCCCTCGCGACATATACGAACCTCAGAGGCATCCGCGTGGCCGGCTTGGTGCAACTGGTGGTGACCTTCCTCGTCATCACGGGCACGAGTGCGCTCGTCCTAGTTGCGCTCGGCAAGGATGGCTTCGACCTGCAGAGTCCTCTCAGCCCCATGGAGGGCCACTCGGGCCTCGACTTCGTCCAGGCGGTCGCACTCGGCATCTTCCTCTACGCGGCCTTCGAGTGGGTGACCACCAATGCCGAGGAGGTTCGCGGCCCGGCCCTGATACCGCGAGGGATGCTCATATCGATCGGGGTGCTCTTCGTTGCGTGCTCTCTGATCGCGCTGGGGATGAGCCACTTTCTATCCGAGAGCGAGCTCGAGAGCGCGCATCCTCAGCTGTTCATCGGCGAGGCTGCGTTCGGGCGGGTCGGTGAGATCCTCATGATGGCGGTCACCGCACTGACCGCGTTGAACACCTTCAACGGCGCCTTCGTGACGTCGTCGCGGTTCGCTTACGCGACCGCCCGCGAGGGAAGCCTCCCGCAAGCCTTCGCCCGGTTGAACGAGCGAGCCGTGCCCTGGGTTCCGGTGCTGGTGATCGGGGGACTCAGTCTGTTGGGCGCACTCGCTGTCGCCCTCACCGACGAATGGCAGGTCATCATCTCTGCGGGGGCCGCGCTCGAGGCGATGATCTACTCCATTGCCGGCTACTGCGTCTACCGGCTGCGCTCCCGGCTTCCCGAACAGGAGCGCCCGTTCCGGGTGCGCGGCGGTCGTGCGGTCGCGCTCATCGGAAGCGTGGTTTTTGCGCTGCTGGCCCTGGCTGCCGCCACCAGCGTGGACGAGGCGACGAACCCGGCGCCGCTCATTCTCGTCCTGGGCCTGGGGCTCCTATCAACCGTGTACGTGCTCACCTGGCTCCCGCGGCTGCGCGCCGCCGAGGCGGCTCGCCAGGCCGCGGCGGCAGAACGCCGGCGGAGTCGACGTGCCGGGCGTTAGCGCTGCACCGGCGAGCCGGTCTCGATCAGCGCCGCTGCGCGCCGCTCGATCGCTCCGTAACCGTGCTCGCGCGCAAGCCCCAGCGCGCGCGCTGCCTCCGCCCCCGCCCGCTCCCGCTCGCCCCGCCGCGCGAGCGCATCCGCCCAGCCGAGATGGGCTCGCGCGGCCCAGAGCAGCATGCTCTTCTGCTCCTGGAAGTCGCAAGTGGCGGCGAAGTGCTCATCGGCGCGCTCGTCGAGACCGAGCGTGGCCGCGAGCAGTCCCAGGTACATGCGGACGTGGCCAAAGGTAACGCCTCCGTTCCAGAGGATCTGGTTCGCCCACGGTTCGAGCAGCTCGTAGAGCGCCGCCGCCGCGTTCCTTGCGCCCACCTGCGAGGCCACCTCGGCGTAGGCGGCGAGCGCGAGCGCGCGAACCTCATCGTGGGGGAGGTGGGCGAACCCATCCTCGGCCGCCGCCTCGAGGATCGTCGCCGCGTCTGCCGTTCTGCCGACCCAGCAGTAGAGCTGCGCGAGGTATGCGCTCCAACCCGGCAGCCCGGGGTAGGCTCTGACGCTCTCCTTCACCAGCTCGACGACCTTCTCGCCCCGGCCCTGGTAGGGCCGAATCTGTGCGAGCTGGCCACCGTAGATCATGAGGGCGTCCGGCTGACCGGCGTCGCTCCCGATCTGAAGCGCTTCCTCGGCGAGTCGCTCGGCTTCGGCGAGGTCCCCGTGCAAGTGCGCAAGGCAGGCACGATAAAAAGCGGCGAACCAGCGCAGCGTCGGCTCGCCGATCTCGTCGGCGATCGCACGGAGGCGCCCCAGCGCAGCCTCGGCCCGCGCCAGCTCTCCGCTCTCGACGGCGACGTTGACCTCTTCGACTGCGGCCCACGCTTCCAGCGCCGGGTCGCCGGCTCGTGTCGCCGTCTGGAGCAGCTCCTCCACGAGCGTGCGCCGGAGGGCGAGCGTGTCCGACGTCCAGATCGCGGGGAAGCAGTCTTTGAGCACGTGGGCGAGCGTCCGTGGATCGCCCACATCGTGCGCCAGCCCAAGCGCCTCCTCGGCAAGCGCGCGCCGGTGCTCGTGGTCGGGGTCGAACACGAGCTCCATCGCCTGAAGCGAGATCAGCCGCGCGCAGCGGGCGGGGTGTGCGAAGCGATCGAGCTCGAGCGCCCGCTCGAGCGCCTGGACGCGCTCCACGTCCACTTCGCCGTAGACGCTCGCCTGCCCGCGGTTGTTGGCGAGCGCAGCGCGGGCGGCTCGCTCAGCGTCGCCAAGCTCGAAGGCAAGCCGGGATGCCTCGAGCAGGGTCTCCCTGTAGCCGGCGTCGCCGACCTGACGCTGGCCCTCGCCGAGCCCGATCAGGAGATCCGCGCGCTCGACCGCATCGACCTCGGGCTGCTGGGCCTGGAGCTCGAGCGCTTGCGAGAACCAGCGCAGCGCCTCGTCCGGGGCGAGCTCCGAGAGCGCGCCCTCGCCCGCCAGGCGAGCGTAGGTGATCGCCTTTGCGACGTCGACGGCGGTGATCGCTCTGACCCAGTGGTGAGCGAGCTCGGGGGCGCGCGCCTCCGGGTCCGCACCGACGAGCTCCTCGAGCGCCTCGCCCACCCGGCGGTGGACCCGCGCGCGGCGTGTCGTCCCCAGGTCCTCGTAGAGGGTGTGGTTTATGAGCGCGTGGGCGAAGGAAAAACGCCCGGCCACGATGGTCGACTCCACTAGCACCGAGGCCTCGACGGCCTCCTCGAGCAGATCGAGAAGGGCGTCGTCGGAGTAGTCGGTGACCCGCCGAAGGAGCTCCTGGTCGAAGTCGCGCCCGATCACCGCCGCTACCTGAAGCGCCTTCTGTGTCTCCTCCCCGAGCCGCTCGACGCGCCGCCCCACCACCTCGCGCACGCTCTGGGGAAGGCCGAGCTCGGAGAGCGAGCCGCGCACAGCCCATCCCCCCTCCTCCGCTTCGTGGATCGTGCCCGACTCCAAGAGGTGACGCAGGAGCTCGCCGGTGTAGAACGGGCTTCCGTCCGTTTCACGGAAGAGCTCTTGCGCAAGCGCAAGACCCTGTTCGTCGAGCTCGTGCCCTGCGGCCCGTTCCATGAGCTCGACGATGTTCGGCTCGTCCAGGCCCCGAAGCGCGATCCGCTCCACGCCTTGCTCGCGGTGAAGCTCTGCCAGCACGTCCGTGAGCGGGTGGCCGCGCGTCAGGTCGGACTCGCGATAGGTGGCGATCAGAAGCGCGGGCATGTCCTGGCCCTGGGAAGTGAGATACCTAAGGAGCAGAAGGGTCGGCTTGTCGGCCCAGTGCAGGTCATCCAGAAGCAGGACGATCGGCTGGTCGGCCGAGGCCTCTCGAAGCAGTCCCCACACCGCGCCCCAGAGCAGGTAGCGCTCGGTGTCGGGGTCGGTCGCGCGGGGGGCCGGCACGTCGGGGAGGCGATCCCTGAGTGCCGGGGCGAGGCGGGCGACCTCGCCGCCGTGGCGCTCTACATGGGAGTGAAGAACTCGCTCGGGGGCGTTGTGGACGTAGTGGGAAAGCGCCTCCACCCACGGCCCGTAGGGGACGCCAAGCTCCTTGTCCGACCCTCCGTAGAGCACAACCGCGCCACGGGCGCGCGCCTCCAGGGCGGCGTGGGTGGCGAGGCGAGTTTTTCCCATCCCGGCGTCACCCGACAGGAGCACGAGGCGCCGCCTTCCCTCGCTCGCCTCCGTGAAGAGCGCTCGAAGATGCTCGCTCTCGCCCGCACGCCCGACGAAACCGACCGGGGGAAGCCCCTGAAGGCGGGGCGGAAGTGGCAGCGAGGGCGCCTCTCCAAGCGGCTCCCAGGACACCTCGACCGCGGCAAGCGGTTCAGGGAGGCCCTTCAACTCGAGGGCGCCGACAGGCTTCAAGGCATCGCCCGCGCGACCGCCGGCGAGGTGAGCGACTGTCTCCTTGACCAGGATCTGACCGCCCGAGGCGCGGTCGCAGAGGCGAGCGGCCTCGATCACCGGCATTCCGAAGTAGTCGCCGTCGGCGGCGGTCGCATCGCCGAGGCTGATCCCGACCTTGATCAGAAGCTGCTCGGCCGCGGAGCGGTTTCGCCGCTCGAGCCGCTGCTGGATCGAGACCGCGGACCCAACCGCCGAGGAGGCGCTCTCGAAGACGGCGACCAACCCGTCGCCCGTGTTCTTTACCTCTCGCCCGCCCCCCTCTTCGATCGCGGCCCTGAGAAGCGAGAAGTGCTCACCTCTGAGCTCATCGGCGGCTGCGGGTCCGATCCGCGACTCGAGCTCCGTGGAGCCGACGATGTCGGTGATGAGGATCGTGACTGTCTCGACAGAGCTCATCCGGGCCCAGGTCCAGGGGTTTGCACCAACGCTAACGACTCGCTACGCGAGCAGGTGCGGATAGTTCGCCTCGAGCATCGCGCGGTACTGCGCGAACACGGGCTTCGTGATGGGCACCAGCGCGAGCGCCTTCTTGATGTTGCCGGAAGTCTTGATGCGCCGGCGTGCGATCGCCATCGGGACGTTCTCCTTGCCCTGGAAGTAGCGGTTGGCGACCTCGGAGTTCATGGTCATCTGCACCTCGGCCTCCCAGTCGACGTCGTCGGACCAGTCCCAGACGAGGCAGTGCCCGTCGTCTGCGTCCTTGGCCGCCGAGCCGATGTTGACGACCATGTCGACGTCCGGGAACTCGAAGCGCTGCGGCGTGTTCGCGTCACGCAGTTTCGGCCCCATGTCTGGGTCGGTGCTCATCATCGCGAAGACCCGGTCGATCACCTCGCGGAACTCGTCCGCCGACTGAAAGCTGCTCACGCGGCCAACCCTATGCAGCCGCCTCGACGCGACGTGCTATCCCATCCGCGCCGTGTTCGCGCGCCCTCGTCAGCGCGGACTCGAGGAGCGCGGAGGCGCGCTCGCGATCGTCCGCGCGACCCCTGTCAAGCAGCGACCGCGCCCAGGCCTCCTCGGTGCGGGCCAGCATCACCGGAGCATCCAGGCGACGGTGCGTCGCGGCTGCGGCCTCGAATTCGCGCCCCGCTCGGTCGTGGTCGCCGGCCGCGGCCGACAGCAGGCCAAGGTAATGGCTCACGGCGCCGACCATGTTGACGCCGTTGCCGATGACCTGATCGCGGAAGGGCTCGAGCCGCGCGTACAGGCGGTCTGCGAACTCGACCGCCCCGATGTCTGTCAACACATCGGCCCACAACGCCAATCCCGTCAGGCGCAAGAAGTCGTGCGGATGCGCATCGAAGTCCTCGTCGGCGAGCATCGCGAGTGCCTCGTCGCCTCGCCCCAGCTCGCACAGCGCGAGGGCGCGGGCGCCGCGCCAGGCCGGGAGCCCGGGGTAGTCCTCGACGGACTGCTCGACGAGGTCGATCATCTCGCCGATCCGTCCCTGGTCGTTCCGCAGCCAGCACTGCTGGGCGGCGTAGAGAAGTACCGCGTCCGGCTGGTCCCCGTCCGTGCCGACGGTCACGGCGTCCTCGAGAAGCGCTTCGGCCTCGTCGAGGCGCCCGTGCAGGTGGGCCATCATCCCCGCCTGATAGAGCGCGACCCAGCGCAGGAAGGGCTGCGGCACCTGATCGGCGATCTCGAGCATCGAGCGGACGCATCCGTCGGCCTCCTCCGCGTCGCCGTGCTCGAGAACGTAGTAGATGCGCCGGTTGTAGGCCAGCAGCCGGCGATACGGGTCCCTCGTCTGGTCGGCGCGCTCGAGCAGCTCGGCGGACAGCTCGAGGCGCTCCGCGAGCGTCTCCGGGATCCAGGTCGCGAAGAGGTAGCGGTCGATCACCCGCATGAGCGTGTCGTCGTCGGCCCGCGCTCGTGCGAGCGCAAGCGACTCCTGGGCGAGCGCCACGCGGCGGCTCACGTCATCTCCGAAGCTGAGCTCCATGGCGAGTAGCGCGAGCACGTCTGCACGGAGGGGGGCATCGGCATGCAGCCGTGTGCCGGCCGCCTCGAGCATCTCGACGCGCTCGTCGTCGACGCGACCCATCTCCGACGTGAAGCCGCGGGTGTTCGCCAGTGCGGCGCGCGCCAGCCGGTCGTCGTCGCCCAGCTCGCGCGCGGTCGCGGCTGCCTCGAGCAGCGTCTCGCGGAAGTCGGCCTCGCCCACTTGGCGCTGCGCCTCGCCGAGCCCGATCAGCAGCTCGCAGCGTTCGCCGGCGTGCTCCTCGCCCGCCTCGCCGAGCAGCTCGAGCGCCTGGGTGAACCACCGTAGTGCCTCGTCGGGCGCGAGCTCCGAGAGGGCGCGTTCGCCGGCCAGCCGGGCATAGGCGATCGCCTTGAGTACGTCCAGGGGAGCGGTGGCCTGCGCCCAGTGGTAGGCGAGCTCGGAGATGCGCGCCCCCGGGTCGCTGCCGCAGAGCTCCTCGAGCGCTTCGGCGACCAGGCGGTGAATGCGGGCACGGCGCGTCGTGCCGAGGTCCGCGTAGAGGGTGTGGGTGATGAGCGCGTGCGCGAACGAGAAGCGACCCGCGACGTTGGCCGACTCGGTCAAGACCGATGCTTCGGTGGCCTCCTCGAGCAGGTCGAGCAGCTTTTCCTCGGAGTGCTCCGTCAGGCCGAGGAGAAGCTCGGTGTCGAACTCGCGCCCGATCACCGCCGCAACCTGAAGAGCCTTCTGCGTCTCCTCCCCGAGCCGCTCGACGCGCCGCCCCACCACCTCGCGCACGCTCTGGGGCAGCGCAAGCTCGGAGAGCGAGCCGCGCACCGTCCAGCGCCCGTCGTCCTGCTGGAAGATCTCGCCCGACTCCAACAGATTGCGAAGGATCTCGCCGGTGTAGAAGGGGTTGCCGTCCGCCTCCTCGAAGAGCTCGCGTGCGAGCGCGAGGCCGATCTGATCGAGGTCGTGGCCGGCGGCCCCCTCCATGATGTGGACGATGTCGGGCTCCTCGAGGCCCTTCAGCGCGATCCGCTCGACCACCTGCTGGCGATGGAGATCGGCGAGCACATCCGAGAGCGGGTGCCGGCGATCGACCTCGGACTCCCGGTAGGTGGCGATCAGCAAGGCGTGGGCATCGGCGCCGTGCGCGACGACGTGCCCCAGGAGCAGGAGCGTCGGCTTGTCGGCCCAGTGAAGATCGTCCAGGACCAAGACGATCGGGTGCTCGCGCGAGCCCTCCGCCAAGAGCCCGGCGACCGCGCCCCAAAGCAGGTAGCGCTCGGTGTCGGGGTCGGTCTCGCGCGGCGCCTGCACGTCGGGGAGCCGGTCCCTGAGCGCCGGCACGAGGCGGGCGAGCTCGCCGCCGTGGCGCTCGACGTGGGCGCGGAGGGCCCGCTCGGGGGCGTGATCGACGTAGTGGGAGAGCGCCTGCACCCAGGGCCCGTAGGGAACGCTGAGGTCCTGATCCGAGCGCCCGTAGAGGACCGTCGCTCCCTGGGCGCGCGCCGAAAGGGCGGCGAGGGTGGAGAGCCGAGTCTTTCCGATCCCGGGCTCGCCGGAGACCAGCGCGAGCCGGAGGCGCCCCTTGCTGGTCTCATCGACCAGAGACCGAAGGCGCTCGCGCTCGCCCGCGCGGCCGACGAAGCCGACCGGCGGAACCTCCTGAAGGAGCGGCGGGACGGGGAGGGAAGCCGCGTCTGCGCCGAGTGGCTCCCAGACGACCTCGACCGCCGCAAGCGGCTCGGGGAGACCCTTGAGGTCGAGGGCGCCGACCGGCTTCAATGCGTCGCCCGCGCGGCCGCCTGCGAGGTGGGCGACGATCTCCTTGACCAGAATCTGGCCACCGGAGGCGCGGTCGCATAGGCGAGCGGCCTCGATCACCGGCATCCCGAAGTAGTCGCCGTCGGCTGCGGTGGCATCGCCGAGGCTGATCCCGACCTTGATCAGGAGCTGCTCGTCAGCGGAGCGGTTTCGCCGCTCGAGTCCTTGCTGGATCGAGACCGCACAGCCAACCGCCGCCCAAGCGCTCTCGAACGCGGCGACCATGCCGTCGCCCGTGTTCTTCACTTCGCGCCCGCCCGCCTCTTCGATCGCGATGCGAAGGAGCGAGAAGTGTTCGCTCCTGAGCTCGTCGGCGGCGCCGGGCCCGATCCTCGACTCGAGCCCCGTGGAGCCGACGAGGTCGGTGATGAGAATCGTGACTGTTTCGACGGAGTTCATGGGAGCAAAGGGTCTCGCGCTCCACCCCCTCGTGCCGATCGTACAGCGTTTGTCGGGTCCATTCCTCGTGCCCCGCGTTCGAGTCCCTCTCGGCGGCTGTTTCGACCGATTTCGGCGCCAACCAAGCAACGATCCCCAGCCGGTGACTGAGGGTGAAATGCGAGACACAGGTGAACGCGTGACGCAGGTGAATGGGTGAGGGAGGCTGCGCCGCGCTAGGAGGAGGTGACGATCAGGCGCGGCGCTGTGGCACCCGACTCGCGGCTGCCGTAGCTGGTGGCGGTGGCGCTGCTCGAAGTCAGCGCGAGGTTGAGCAGCCCGTTCTTGGTGACCAGCGACGTGATGTCCAGCTCGGTCCACGCCCCCGCTGGGACTGTGCCGGAGGAGCGCACGATCGGGCCGACGGCGGGCGCGTTGTTGTAATTGATGGTCGTCTCGCCCCAGAGCGAGTCCGTCACGCCGCGAACGGCATAGCCGAGGGAGTTCGCGGTGTTCGCATAGATGCGCAGCCGGGCATTCGAGACCGACGGCCCAAGCCCACTCAGGTTGAATCGCAGATAGCTTCGAACGTCAGGCGACCCGTCCGTCCTCAGTTTCGCCGAGAGCCCGAAGTTCGTACCCGGCGTGGGAGCCTCGACGGTGCTGTCAGCCGTCGGGGCGAACGTGAGCGTCGTGGGCGTAGGCGCTGGAGCGGGAGTCGTCACTGATGCGGGCGCCGACAGCGCGGAGTTGTTCCCGGCCGCGTCGATCGCATCCACGGTGTAGGAGTAGCTCGTGGCCGCGGCCACAGACGTGTCGCTGTAGGTGAGCGCGTTCCCGGCGACGGTGGCGATCCGGGGGCCGTTGCGATAGATCCGGTATCCCGTCACACCGACGTTGTCCGTCACCGCCGACCATGCCAGGTCGACCTTGGTGCTGCCGGCCGCCGTCGCGGTGAGACCGGTCGGGCTGCCCGGGGACTGAGAATCCATAGCCGCCGTGCCGAACTCGACCTTCACCGCAGCGTGGGCGCTCCCCTGGCGCACCTTCAACCGCAGCACGCGCATCGAGGGATCGAAGTGCCAGGAGGATGCGGTCGCGGTCGCGAGATCCGCCGCCGTAGCAGCGGCCGGCACGACAGCCCCGTCCACGAGCACCCGCTGTGGATCTTCGACCCCCGTCTTCACCGATGCGTCCACGAGCGCGTTCACCGGGTTCGCGAGCGTGAACGATAGCGACCGAGCCGTCGCGTCCCAGGCGGAGGTCGTGATGCCCTTCGTCATCAGCTTCGTGTAGCCGAGGCCGTCGGCGGTGACGACGCCGTCGACGTTGAATGTCTTGTCCGCGGGCAGCCCGCCGACGTCTCTGAAGAAGATCGGCTCAGTTCCCGCCTTGAATGCCCCGGTCGAGCTTCGCACCTCGGCGCGCACATATGTGAAGGAGCCCGGCAGCGGGATCGACTTCGTCGCCGCGTAGCTCGAGCTGCCAGCCGTGTCGTTCCACAGGATCTGGTCGTCCACGATCCAGCGCACCGTGTCGGTCGCGCTGAGGCCGCTCGCAATCGAGAGGCGCACGTCAGCGGTGGCCTTGTCGGGTGACGCATAGATCGGATAGCGGGCGGGATATGGCTCCGATGCGCCCGGCAGGCCGAGCACCATGCCGCTCACGTTGCCCTCCTTGAAGAACGCGCGGCCCTCGAAGAGCGAGCGCAGCAGCTGGTGCGACTCGAGCGCAGGGGCGTAGATGATCGTCCCCATGCTCGAGGTGCCGTACGACGCCTCGTGCTTGTCCGTCGTCTCCGTGCCGATGATCTGGATGCCCTGCTTGAGGATGTCGTCCCAGATGTCGCTCCAGGGCTCCTCCTTGGCCACCTCCATCAGGTCAGCGCCATTGCCGCCCGTGTCGATCGCCGTCTGCGCCGAGACTCCCCCCGGCCAGCCGGGGTGGTTGAGCTGCACCGGATAGGCGGACTGCTGGGTCGGGAAGATGCCGTCGATCCCTTCGGGATAGGCGACGAACTGACCGGGGTCCGAAAAATCGAAGTTGAACCTGTTGGCGTGCTGGTGCACGCCCATCTCGACGGCGGGGAAGATCTTGAAGGTGCTCGTGTCGTAGTCGTGAATGATGCTGTTGCGGTACGCGAACTCGTTCGCCGGTGTCTGCGGGGCAGACGGAAGGAGTGAGTAGGCGTCGAAATACGCCTCGGCGCTTCCGCCGTTCCCGGCGGCCGCCAGCTTCAGGTGAGAAAGGGCGTTGTAGGCGAGCGGCCGGTCCGCGACCGGGATCGCCTCGAGCGCCTGAGTGACGTTGATCGTGTATGTGTTCCAGGCGTTGAGCGTGTAGGGGCCGAGCGAGTGTGTGATCACGCGCCGGTTCGGGTCCGAGGACGGCGTGCGCGCCGACCCGAGCTGCCACACGAGGACGGTGCTCTTCCCCGGCGACGGTACGCCGGCCTGCGTCGTGTAGCCGACGGGGTTGGGGGCGATGCTTGCGTCCTGGCCTATGGACGCCGACACGTAAACCCCCGATCCCGGGTCGATCCGCGTCGGATAGATCGAGACCTTCAGGGTGATGTCGCCCGAGCGGAAGTTCGGCCCGCGCTTGGTCCATACGAACGCCTCGCCGCTCGAGCTCGATTCGGCCTTCACGCGCAGCGAGGAGGACCCCGTCTTCACCGGGGTGGAGACCAGAGCGTTCGTGCTCGAGGTGAGTGACCCGAAGGTCCCCGGCGTCCAGCGGCCGTAGACGTCGTCGAACTTGAGAGTGTTCGCCGTGATGCCGCTGATCGGGAAGTCGCTGGCGAGGCTGTGGTCGGTCTGGAAGAGCGCGCTGTATCCCGCCGCCTTGGCCCTGTACGCCTGCATGCCGAGATCGGGAAAGGCATCGGCGCTCACCACGGAGTGGGTGTGGGCGTCGACCTTGTACCACTGCCAGCCGGGCGCGGCAGCGGCCGTGGAAACACCTGCCACCGTTCCGAGGAGAAGAACGACGACAGCCAGGAGCGCCACCCGTCCGGCGCGTCGCGGGCATGCGTCTTCCATAAAGCTCTTCCGTGCCGAGTCCACAGTCAATCCGTTGCTGCGCTGCTGCCAGACCACCGTAGTGGGTCTGGGCGTGGCGGGCTTGGTTTTTTAGCGGGCTCGCGAAGCGACGGTCTTCACGTCGCCGACGACAACGAGAAGCTCGTCCTGGCTGAATCCGCGCGACATCACGGTCATCTCGTTGCAGGGCGGAACCAGCCCTGGCTCCTCCCAGGTCGCCGCCAGGATCGTCGGCAGGCTCTGCGCCACCAGCACCTCCACCTCACGACGACCGATCAGCGCTTCGCCGATGATCTCGAAGTCGAGGTCATCGGCGGCGTCGAGGCCGTCGAAGCCGATGTGGACCTGAACGCTGCGTCCGCCGCCGCCGTAGGTCACGGACTGCCCCATCACGCCGCTACCGAGGTTGCGCGTGCTCCTGTCTCTCAGGACGAAGCCGGCGGGCAAGGCTGAGACGGTCGCCTTGCAGGACCGGAAATGCGACTGGCTGGGCGAGGGTGACGGCTCGAAGCCCGACTTCGCCGGCTTGGAGCCAGTGCCCAGGAAGATGACCACCAGCGCCAGAGCTCCGAAGGCCATGAGCCCGAGCCCCACTGTGCGTCCATTCGCCATGCACGACATACCTCGGCAGGGCCCGGGCTCCAGTTGAGCGCGGCTCCGGACGCGAAAGCGCCGCCAATCCCTGGCGGCGCTCCGCTCCCCCGGTTGGTGTCAGTGAGGCGCTACGGGATAACGACGGTCGTCGAGGCTTGGCCCTCGAACACCGGGGCGCCGTCGCCCTGGTTGTTCCGCCAGATTTGGACGTGGGCCGTGTGCACGCCCGAGGGGCCGAAGTACGGGTAGTTGGAGGACGGCGCCGGGCCCTGTCCGTTACCCATGTACGCGCAAGTTGCCGGGCTGCTGGGGCTTGCGCAGGTGTACGTCGCCGACGGGTTGTTGATCTGCTTGTTGGGGAGATCGATCCAGAACCTCGCGTAGGTGAGGGCTGCCGGGTCGGCGTCAGTGACCGCCACCATGCTGACTATGTGCCCGGTCCCATAGACCAGGGTCGGGAAACCGACCGCCGTCAGCGAAGCGTTGACGGCTGCGCTGGAGCCGCTCTTCGCCGCTGGCGCCTGGGCGGGCAGCAGCATCACGGCCGAAATTGCGAGCACGAGGCCGCAAATCGCAATGCGTTTCATCATGAACCACCTTCTTAAGGGGCCGCCCTCCGTGGCATGCCGGTTTGCGAATCCACCCTCGAATGTAGCCCTCTGAGCCGGGGAGTCAATCCCGGCGGAGGGCGAAATCATCGATCGGATGACATCCGACCGTAGGTGAAACCCCCGGTCACGCCCATCGGGCCGCTCTACAGGCGGGTTTGAGGGTCTAGCTGATCTACGGCAGAACGGTCGTCGGCACCGTCACGCTCGGAAGCTTCTTGTCGTCCTTGACCTTCGGAAGCTTGTTCAGAGCGTCGCTCGTGGCGTCGCCATCGAGCTTCTTCTCGATGCCAGGGGGTAGGCGGCCACCGTTGTCCAGCTTCTTCTGGATGCCGGGTGGAAGATCCCGTTCCGGCACGGAGACCGCGGGGGCCCCGGTGTCGACCACTGTGTCCTGTTGGGAGCCGCCGCTGTCCTTGTCCTTGCCCTTGTCCTTGGACTTCTTCTCGCCGGAGCCGGCGCCGCCGAGAAGCGGCACGGCCGGCACTCCGGTATCCGGGTCCACAAGCGCGGGAGCGCCATCTCGATCCTCTGACACACCAGGCGCGAGGATCCCGTTCCCGTTGTCGTTGATCGGCGTCGCCGCAGCCGGAACGCTCCCGAGCGCAGGCGAGCCCGGCTGCGCCAGCGCGCCAGCGCCGCGAGCGGCGCCGGGGGCATGCGAGCCACCCGTGCGTGATCCCGGGAGAAGTGCGCCGCTGCCGCCACGAGCGGCGTCAACCGGCGACTGCCCGTCTCGCGCCACGTCGCCGTTAGCGGCGTCTCGCTCTTGCGACAGGACGTCGCCATTCGCAATCGACCCGAGGGTCGGCAGGTCCACGCCCGCGCGGTGGGCAGCGACGCCCCCGCCGGCCGCGACGGCCGCCGCGGCAACTAGTGCAACCGCCTTGTGAACGATGGACGCCGTCTGCTCAGCCCCGCCCACCGAGGCGAGGTTTGCGAGATGTCCCTGCGCCGTGACGTGGGCGCTCGATGCCGACGCGTTGGCGCCATCGCCGCCACGCCGGCCGAGCATCCAGGGAAATGGCAGCAGCGCGGCGGCGCGGGAAAGCGCGTCGCGCATGCGCTCGGCGCGGCTGCGGCTCACGGCTGACTCGAGTCCCATCGCCAACGCCTGCTGACGGCAGTTCCTGCAGTGCCGGACGTGGCGCTCCAAGGTGCGCCGGTCTCGCTTGCCGGCGAGCCCGGACGACACCGAAACCATCACCGGGTTCATGCGCCTGCAGCGCTCACCCGTGGCTATCTCCTCGAACTGGCCCTTGAGGCTGCGTCGCGCTCTCGACAGCATGCTCTCGACGGCCGCCGGGGTGAGACGCATCCTGCGACCGATCTCCTCATAAGAGAGACCCTCGAACTCCCGTAGCACGAGGATCTCGTGCTGCGACTGCGGCAGCCCTCCGAACGCCTGGCGCAGATCGTCGAGGTCTTGGCGCTGTGCAACCGCGGCGTACGTCGACCCGTTGCCCGTGGAGAGCCGGCCCTCGAAATCGGGCCAGAACTCGTCCGAGTCGATGGAGATCTCCTCGGTTCGCTTGACTCTCCTCAGGTGGTCGATGCTGGCATTGCGCGCGATCTGCTGGATCCAGGGTCGAAAAGCGATCTCCTGGTCGCTGGCGCGCACGCTGCGAAGCGCCGAGATGAACGTGTCCTGGACTATGTCCTCGGCTCGTCCCGAGTCGTGGACCATGCCCCTGACCTGGGCCGTGATCCGGTCGCGGTGGCGCCTGAAGAGCGCCTCGAATGCAACGTCGCTCCCCTCTCGCGCCGCCTCGACGAGCTGTTCGTCGGTGGCGACCACGGAACCGGGAGAGACCATCAATGGCTTCACTCCTTGATACCCCCCGAAAGTCGGGCCCCAAAAGCCGGCAAGCTGCAATACCTCAGACGAGGTATCTCCGGAACGGCGGAGATTCTAACTATGAGTCGAGCGACGTGAGCCACTTCAGCACACCATCCGGCGGCCCTTGTGACACTCGACACTCCGTCCACCCCCGGGCCACTCTCGCTAAAGAGGACCTGCCGGCACTCCGATATCCGTCACATGCAGGCATTCGGCACGAACGGACTCGATGCGGAGCGCCAGATCGTCGTGAACCGGCTCGCGAGCGCGCCCGCCCTGAACGAGTTGATGGTCGTCCTCGCCGATGCGGGCTCTAGCGGAACTTCCGGCACCTCGGCCGAGGTGCTTCGTCGGTTGTCGCCCGGAACCGGGATGGAGGTCCTGGCGGCGCTTCGGGGGGGATCCCCCCGCCCTCAGCTGTTCGCGGACCGCAGGCCGGGCCAGCTCGTGGCTCGCCCCCGGCTCCGCTGATCGGTCAGCTGATCAGTTGAGCGGCTGACGTTCCTTCGCCGTCTGCTTGTGCTCGGCGATCCTGCGCTGTAGCGACGCGCCGGACTGGGCGACGCGGCCGAGCGCGAGCAGACGCGCATCCCGAGCCTCCCCGGGCGACAGCCGCGGCTGCGGGCCCCAGAGGCCGAGCATCCTGGCCTGCGCACCTCCAAGCCCGCCGAGCGTCAGAAGCCCGAGAAGCAACACGATGGCGATCGGAACATTGAGGCCTTCGTCTGGCGCGATGGTCGACACCGGTACGACGGACGCGGGTCCCGTGGATGGCGCCGCGGGCGGCGGTGCCGGCGGCACTGCGTCCGTTGGCGGCGGGCCACCCGGGCCGGGCGGCGGCGCCTCAGGCGCACTCGGAGCCGAGCTCGACGACGGGCTCAGGGATGCGGTGTCGACGGGAGCTGCCGCCGTGACGGGCTCGACGATTGGCGCCTCGACCGGAGCGGGCGTGGGAGAGGGCGTGCTCTCGGGCTGCGTCGCTCCACCGCTCTTTTTCTTGCCGCCGTCGCTGGTCGACTTCTTCTTGGTGTCCGTACTCGTCGTCTTCTTCTTAGGCTTGGTGCTCGAGCCCGACCCGGTGGAGCTCGGACTCTGCGCGGCCGGCGGAACGGCGGCCGCAGCGGCGGTGCTGGTGGCGCTGCCACCGACCGACCCGGAGTCGCCGGTGTTGCCGGTCGTCCCCGTCGGCACCGGCGCCGTGTAGGTCATACGCACGATGAAGTCGGCCGCGGGCGTGATCGTGTTGCCTTCGCGAATGACGTAGGCCTTGATGTCGATGTTCTTGTCGGCGGTGCCGAGGTCGGGCATCTCGAAGTCGCCCTGCACCTCGGTGACGCCTTCAGCGAAGCCGTCCTTCAGGTAGCTGTCCGTCTGCGCGTCACCGTCGGCGACCCGCAGCTCCCAGATGTCGCCGTCCTGGAGGCCGTCGATCTTGAACTCGACCTTGTCGCCCTTGGTGGCGCTCGCCTTGGTGATGGACAGGGCCGCCAGCGCGGAGCTCGCGGCGAAAGCGAGACAAAGCGCGCCGGCTGCGGCCAAGACGAAGAGGATGCGCTTCATTGCTCTAGGTCCCTGCAAAGCTCCTCCTGGGCTTGCACGGCCGCCAGGCTGGCGGCAGAACGACAGACGACTCCAAGGCTGCTGCGGTTATCAGGATAACGCCATTCGTGCCCGTAGTGCGCGCCTGCCCCTGATCTCAGCCCGGCAGGGGGGAGCCGGCGAAGAGCGCGAACCAGACCACCAGGACCAGGATAGCGGTCAGCGCCGTGCTCACGAGGATCAGGTCCAGCACGGTGACCTCGGTCCCATGCGAGCGCTCGTCCCGGAGGCTCCGCAGCCACGGCAGCCGCACGCGCACGGTCGCCGCCCGCCCGGAGACCCGCTCGTAGGCGCGGCTCAGCCGTGCGAGCAGCATCGAGACGGCAACCGTGGAGGCGAGGATCCCGGTGCCCACGAGCATGTAGGGGCCGAATCCCGGCGCCTGCGAGGAGGTCACCTGAGATCCGATCCAGAGCCAGATCACCGGGTTGCCGAGCCAGAGCATGAGCGCGCCGAGGATCATGAGCATCGCGATCCCGGCCTTCACGAATCTCCTGGATGTGCCAGATAGCATCAGTGCCGTCAACGGTAGCCGGACGGGGTCCGGCCGCGGTCGAGGTGTCGATGAAGAAGACGTGCCCCCGCTGCAAGAGCCAGGTGAGCGTTCGGGCCGGCCGCTGCCGCCACTGCCGGTACCCGTTTCCCGAGGGGCGCGGCCCAAAGCCTGCGGGCCTCGCGATGGGGGCGGGCTTTCCGCTGTTCTTGATGGGCACGCTGATCCTGTTCGCGAAAGGAGTTCCGGCGGGACTCGGCATTCTTGCCGGGGCCATGGTCGTGGTCGGCCTGCTCTTCTTCTTCGACCCTCGCTAGCCCTGCAATAGGCTCGCAACCCCGTGACCGTCGCACGCCCCATCCCCGCCCAGGCGCCACCGTGCAACGTCGCCGAGTACGAGCGCCTCGCCGAGCAGACGCTCGGGCCGGGCGCGTACGGCTACTTCGCCGGTGGGGCAGGCGACGAGCAGACGTTGCGTGACAACGTCGCCGCCTACGGGCGCTGGCGCCTGCGGCCGCGGGTGTTGACGGGAGTCGAGCGCGTCGACACCTCGACCACCGTGCTGGGAGCGGACGTTGCGATGCCGCTGCTCGTCGCGCCGGTGGCCTACCAGCGCATGGCGCACGCCGAAGGAGAGGCGGGCACCGCGCGCGCCGCGCGCGAGGCCGGCACGATCATGGTGCTGTCGACCCTTGCGACGATGACGCCTGCCGAGGTCGCTACCGCCGCGCCCGGGGGGCGGCGGTGGTTCCAGCTCTACTGCTACCGCGACCGGGGCATTACGACGGCGCTCATCGAGCAGGCGTCCGAGGCCGGCTTCGAGGCGATCGTCCTCACCGTCGACGCACCATGGCTTGGCCGCCGCGAGCGTGACCTACAAACTGGCTTCGCGATCCCGGCCGACGTCACCGTGCCGAGCTTCGCCGCCGCTGCGGGTGGGCCGGTCGCAGGAACACCCGCCGACATGTTCGCCCTCATGGACCCTGCGGTCGACTGGAGCGACCTGGAGCAAATCGCGTCCGACTCCTCGTTGCCCGTGCTCGTGAAGGGCGTGGCCACCGCCGAGGACGCCCGCCTGGCGTGCGGGCACGGCGCCGCGGCGATCGTGGTCTCGAACCACGGCGGGCGCCAGCTCGACGGCGCGCTGGCGACGATCGACGCGTTGCCCGAGGTCGTCGAGGCTGCCGGCGGCCAGGTGGAGGTGCTCGTGGACGGCGGCGTGCGGAGAGGCATAGACGTCGTGAAGGCGCTCGCTCTCGGCGCCCGCGCGGTCCTCGTCGGGCGCCCGATCATCTGGGGCCTCGCTACGGACGGCGAGCGAGGAGCAGCGCGCGTGCTGCAGCTCCTGCGCGACGAGATAGAGCTGGCGCTGGGACTGGCCGGTTGCGGATCGCCGCACGACGTGACTCGCTCGCACGTGACCCGCGCCCCGAGCTGAAGCGCGACGAAAGCGACCGCGCCACCAGCCCGATGTCCGCGAGGGCGGCGAGGCCTCCGCAGACGATCAGCGGGACGACCGGAATCAGGTAGCGCAGCACGAACTCGGAGGTCGCCGCTGAGCCGAGCAGCATCGCGAGCGCGGCGCCCGTGAGCAGGAAGGTCTCGCGCCGGCGCGGCAGACGCGCGCGACCCCGCAACACCGCCGCCGCCAGGAGCGACAGCGCCGAGGCGATCGCCAGGGCGCTCATCAACCAGCGCGGCGTGTGCACCGCCTGCTGGTAGCTTCGCAACCGCTCGGCCGGCTCATATACCTGCGGACGGTAGGACGGGAAGTAGCGGTCCCTGACCAGCTCGTTCCGCCGCACGAGGCGTCCGCGCGCCGGCAATATCACCGCGAGGTCGGAGTTGCCAAGCGACATCTCGCCCGGGCTGAAGTAGCGCAGGAAGTCTCCCGCCACCGCCTTCGTGTAGCGCAGCGGCCGCTCACGAATCACGGCAAGTGCGAACTGGCGCAGCACCCGGTTCGAGCGCTCCTGGGTCGCGTGATCGCGGCTCATGCCGACGAACGCTCGCCGCGCCGGCCCGTCGGCGTTCCAGACGTGGAAGGCGGCTCCCTCGCGGCTGTCGCGTGGCGTTCGGTCGCACAGAGGAAGCGCCTGCGGTGGGACGCTGGCGAGGCCATCGCAGCCGGCGAACTGTCCCACCCGGCCGTACAGGAACCAGCCGTCCGCCTGCGTGAGCCCGAACTTCCCGGTGGCGGCGGCGTGCACGCCGGAATAGGCGAGCAGGGGCAGGACGAGCGCCACCAGCGCGGCAGCCGCGCGCGGGCTCCGGCCGTGACTCCAAACGACGTAGGCGATCCAGACCGGCACGGCGAAGAGCGCCGCCGTACGCAGCGTCGCCGCCGCCCCGAGCAGCGCGCCGCTTGCGACCAGGGCGCCGCCCCCCCGGTCCCTGCCCACGGCGAGGTACATGCTTGCGACCAGTGCCAGCGTGAACAAGGCCTCGGCCATGATCTGCTGCTCGAGCGCGATCGCGTAGCCGTCGAGCGCGACGACGGCGGCGCCCGCGGTCGCAACGAGTCTCGGAATCCCGAGCCGCAACAGCAGCGCGTACACGAGCACGGCCACCGCCAGACCTGCCAGATGCTGCGCGGTCGTGATGGCGACAAGCTCGCGGCCGGCGATCGACAGCAGGTCGATGAAGAGCGGGTAGCCGCTCGGCCGGTCAGGCGCGAAGCCCACCGGGCTGCCGCCGTAGGCGAGGTCGAGGTAGGACCATGAGTCCCCGAAGAACAGCGCCGGCCTGTACGCGATCGCGACGGCCGCGCGCAAGAGCGCGGCGGCGGCGAGCACGAGCGCCAGAGGCCAGTGCCGGCGCAGCATGCGGAGGAGGGACGCCTGGAGGGGCATCGGCCCAAAAAATATGACAGGGGGCGGCCGAAGGCCGACCCTCGGGACTTTAGGTGTTCGGCGAAGCCGACTCGATATTTGCCCAGGGGGCGGCCGAAGGCCGACCCTCGGGACTTTAGGTGTTCGGCGAAGCCGACTCGATATTTGCCCAGGGGGCGGCCGAAGGCCGACCCTCGGGACTTTAGGTGTTCGGCGAAGCCGACTCGATATTTGCCCAGGGGGCGGCCGAAGGCCGACCCTACATTTGCCCAGGGCCCGGGCGCGGCCTCTCACTATAGTTTTGATAGTGAGGGCTTTCTGGCGCTTGCTCGGCTTTCTGCTGCCCTACCGGCGGTCGGTCGCGATCTCGCTCGCGCTCGCGTGCCTCGCGATGGTCGGTGCCGTGGCGATCCCGTATCTGGTCGGGCGCGTCGTGGACGCCGTGACGGCGGGAAACCGCGACGAGCTCCTGCCCCTGGCCGCGGCGATCGTCGGGGCCGGCGCTCTGCGTCTCCTGCTCTCGGTGTCGAGGCGCCTGATCGCCGGCCGTGTCTCACTCGGCGTTGAGTACGACCTTCGCAACCGTCTCTACGGCCACCTCCAATCGCTGGAGCTCGGCTTCTTCGACGGCCAGCAGGTCGGCCAGCTCATGTCGCGCGTCACGGTCGATCTCCAGTCCGTGCGCTTCTTTCTCGGCTACGGCCTGATCTTCATCGTGCAGAACCTCCTAACGATCGTGCTCGCCGCGGCGACGATGATCGTCTTGAAGCCATCCCTCGCCTTGGTGACGCTTGCCCCGGTGCCGCTCGTGATCGCCGTCGCCGCCCGCTACGGCCGCTACTCGCGGCCCGCCCTGCAGGAGGTGCAGCAACGAATCGCCGAGCTGACCGCGAACGCGGAGGAGAACGTCTCCGGCATCCGCGTCGTGAAGGCGTTTGCGCGCGAGGGCGAACAGTACGACCGCTTTAGCGGGAAGGTCTCTCGCGTGTTCGATCAGAGCATGTACTCCACCCGACTGCGCGCCTTCTACAACCCGATGATCTCGTTTCTCCCGAACCTCGGGCTGGCCGCGGTGCTGCTCCTCGGAGGCCGGCAGGTGATCAACGGCGGGCTCACCCTCGGCGAGTTCACCGCCTTCTACTCGTATGTGCTGATGCTGATGTTCCCGATGCGCATGCTCGGAATCACGCTCGGGATGGCGCAGCGCGCAGTTGCCTCGGGCAACCGCATGTTCGAGCTGCTCGACCGGGCGCCCGAGGTGCAGAGCGCCCCCGGCGCCCTTCCGCTTCCACCCGGCCGCGGACGCGTGCAGTTCAAGGGCGCCACCCTCTCCTACGACGGCAACGCGCCGGCGCTCGACGACGTGTGGCTCGACGTCGCCGCCGGCGAGACCATCGCGGTGGTCGGCCCGACCGGCTCCGGCAAGACGACCCTCGCGGCGACGATCGCGCGGCTCTACGACCTCAGCGCGGGAGCGGTGCTCCTGGACGGCGCGGACGTGCGCGACGTCGACGTGGCGTCGCTTCGACACGAGATCGCGGTCGTGCCCGACGACGGGTTCCTCTTCTCGGCGAGCGTGCGCGACAACATCGCTTACGCGCGTCCAGACGCCACGCAGGAGGAAGTGGAGCTGGCAGCGCGGCGGGCGCAGATCCACTCGTTCGTCGCCGGGCTGCCGGACGGGTACGACACGCTCGTGGGCGAGCGCGGCCTGACGCTTTCGGGTGGCCAGCGTCAGCGGATCGCGATCGCCCGCGCCCTGATCACCGATCCGCGGATCCTCATCCTCGACGACGCGACCGCGAGCGTCGACGCCACCACCGAACGCCAGATCAAGGGGGCGCTGAGCGAGGTGATGCGCGGGCGCACGACGTTCGTGATCGCCCACCGCCTCTCCACGATCGCGCTCGCGGACCGCGTGGTCGTGATGGAGGGCGGCCGGGTGACAGCGATCGGCAGCCACGACGAGCTGCTGGAGCGAAGCCCGCTCTACGGAGAGATCGTCGAGAAGGGGCTGCCGCGGCTGGGCCTCGCCCTCAGCGGCCTGGACGGCGGCGAGCCCGACCCGGCCGATGTGGACGGCGGCGAGCCCGGCCGCGCGGAGGAGGTCGTGGGCAGTTGAGCATCCCTCGCTCCTACGAGCGCTCCGCACTCGGGTCCATGCGCAAGCTGCGCGGACTTGGAGATCTGCTTCGTCCATATCGCGCGCGTGTGGTGCTCGCCGTGGTATCGCTGGTCGTCGCGACCGCCGCCAGCCTCGCTCCACCCTTCCTCGCAAAGCTCGCGATCGACGACGGGATCATCCCCGGCGACACCGCGGTCCTGAACCTGGTCGTCGCGGCTTTCATCGCGTCGGCGCTGATCTACTGGGGTGCGACATACCTGCAGACCTACCTGGTCGGCTGGGTCGGCCAGCGCGCGCTGCAGGACCTTCGCCTTCGCATCTTCGCCCACCTGCAATCGCAGTCGATCGGGTTCTTCGGGCGCAACAAGACGGGCGTGCTGCTCTCGCGGCTCACGAACGACATCCAGGCGCTCGACCAGCTCGTGACGGATGGAGTGGTAACGCTCTTCTCGAGCAGCCTGACGCTGATCGGAACCATCGTGATCCTGCTCCTGCTGGACGCCGAGCTCGCGCTCATCACGTTCCTGGCCTTTCCGGTGCTCGCCGTCGGAAGCGCCGTGTTCCGCTACTTCGCAACCGACGCCTACCGCCACGTGCGCGAGAAGATCGCCTTCGTGAGCGCCTACCTCCAGGAGACCCTCTCGGGCGTGCGCGTGATCCGGGCGTTCGGGCAGGAGCCGCGCCACCGCGGGCGCTTCGCCGAGCTGAACGAGGACAACCGCGTCGCCAACATGCGCACGGTCTACCTCAACGCCGCCTACTTCCCCGCGGTCGAGATGCTGTCGTCGCTCGCGACCGCCGTGATCCTGCTGTACGGGGGCTATCAGGTGATCGACGGGAACGTGACCATTGGAGTGCTGGTCGCGTTCGTCGGTTACCTGCAGAGCTTCTTCGACCCGATTCAGCAGCTCTCGAACCTCTACGCCACCTACCAACAGGGGATGGCGGCACTCGAGAAGATCTTCGGCCTGCTCGACACTCAGCCGGACATGCGCGACCGCGACGACGCACGCGAGCTCGGGAGGCTGCACGGCGAGATCGAGCTCGCTGACGTGTGGTTCAGCTACGAGCGAACAGACGACGGCAGCGTCCCGACCCAGTGGGCGCTGCAGGGAGCGAGCATCATGGTCCCGGCCGGCCAGACGCTGGCTCTGGTGGGGGCGACGGGGGCGGGCAAGTCGACGCTCGCGAAGCTGGTCGCGCGCTTCTACGACCCTCAGGAGGGATCCGTCGCCATCGACGGTGAGGACCTGCGCGGCATCACGCAGAAGAGCCTTCGCCGCCAGCTCGGCGTCGTGCCCCAGGAAAGCTTCCTGTTCGACGGCAGCGTGCGCGACAACATCGCCTTCGGCCGTCCGGGCGCCAGCGAGATCGACGTCGCCGCGGCCGCGCGCGCGGTGGGCGCGCACGAGTTCGTCCTCAAGCTCCCCGAGGGCTACGAGACCCAGGTGGGCGAGCGGGGCAGCCGCCTTTCCGCCGGCCAGCGCCAGCTGCTGGCGCTCGCCCGCGCGCTGATCGCCGACCCGCGCATCCTGATCCTCGACGAAGCGACGGCGAACGTGGACGTTCACTCTGAGGCAGCGATCGAGCAGGGGCTGCGTCACCTGCTGGCGAACCGGACGGCGATCGTGATCGCGCACCGGCTCTCGACTGTCGTGAACGCCGACCGCATAGCGGTCATAGACGAGGGCCGCATCGTCGAGGTCGGCACGCACGACGGACTGATAGAGGCCGGCGGCCCCTACAGCAGGTTGTACCGCGAATGGGCCGAGCTGGCCGCCGCTTGATCCCGGGAACGCCCTACCGCACCCACGTTCGGGCACCGAGGCGATGCGTTGTCAAATCCGCACGCATTCGAGGCCGTCGAACCAGATCCGATCGGCGTCCTGTGCCCGCAGTGAACGGGATCTGTGAGGATCCACCACACGGCGCACGACTCTAGCCCGGCTTCGGTCCGTTACAGTGCGTCGCTCCGCGGCCCGTGCGGAATGCGAGTGCGCCGGGCGCACGCCATGCGTTCTCATCGCCTCTCAACAGAAGGCACGAGATGATCCCGCGCCGCTTCTTCATACTCGGATGCCAGCGATCGGGCACCACGCTGATGCGCTTGATCCTGGAATGTCACTCGCGCGTCTTCTGCTTCGACGAGCCCGCCGCCTACCGCATCCTCGCGGAGCTCGAGAGGCCGCAGGTCCCCGTCCACGAGGAGGTCGTCGGCTTCAAGATTCCGAGCTGGACGGAGCAGATGCTGGACTCCGAGCTTTCTGATCCCTTGCATGGCTTTCACGCGACGAGCTTTTACGACCGCGAGCCGCTCGTCTTCCTGCTGCGGGACGTGCGCGACACGGTAGCCTCGATGGTCAAGCTGAAGGCGAGGGAGGGGAAGAGCTGGCTCGAGGTCTGGGGGGTCCCGGTCCTGGAGTCTAAGATCGAGGGCTCGGAGCCATTCCGGAACCAGTTCGCGCGCGAGATCGAGATCATCCGCACGTCGGAAATCCCCGCGATGGCGTACGCGGGGCTCCTCTGGAAGTACAAGAACGCAGCGTACTTCCGGTTTGCCGACCTCGGCCTACCCGTCGCGGCGATTCGCTACGAGCATCTGGTGAGTGCGCCGGAGCGGCAACTTCGCCGAGCCATCGAGTTGCTGCAGCTCGACTGGGAGCCCGGCCTGCTCGAGCACGAGCAACGCGAGCACACGCAGATCTCGTCGAGCGGGCTTGCGTTCGGCAACACCAACCCCGCGCAGTCAATCGGGGAGAGCTCGGTGGGACAGTGGCGCGAGCTCCTTACGATGGAGGAGGTCGATCAAGTGTTGGCCGTTGCCGGCGACCTGAACGAGCGCATCGCCGGGCTGCCTGCCTGATCTGGCGCCACCGGCGCGTGATCTCGGGCTGCGTGCCGACGACGTATGGCTCGGCCAGGGGCCGGAAGGCCCCTATATTGACTGGCGTGCCCGACGAGTTCCGCTGGTATCCGCGCATCATCGCGGCCACCTGCCGTTTCTACAGCGACTGCGTGTACATCGAGGTCGGCACCGGGCGAGGGGTGGCGCTTCGCGAGATAGCCCCGGCCTGTGCCGAAGTACATGGCGTTGACACACGGCCCGAGCAAGGGATCGAACTGCCAGAGGGTGCCCGCCTCTGGAACATGAGGTCCGACGAGTTCTTCGAGGCCTACGACGGGTCGGCGCCGCACGTCGTGTTCGTGGACGGTGACCACAGCTACGAGCAGGCCAAGCGCGACTACGAGAACGCCATGCGGATGCTGCGGCCCGGAGGAATCCTCTTCCTCCACGACACCTGGCCTCGCGACCGGGCTGATGCGTCGTCCGACTTCTGCGGCTCCGTCTGGAAGCTCGCGGAGGAGCTGGCGCGCTCCAGCGAGGTCGAGTCGTTCACGTGGCCTGCGTTCCCTGGGCTCACCGCGGTGCGGCGCCGGGGCGAGGGGCTCGGCCACGGGCACCTGCGCGAGCGCGACGTTCCTGGCCGATCGCCGGAGTGAGCGCGTCCGCCAGCCGAATGGGAGGCGAACGGCTGAGACGAACCTCTCCGGCTTCTAGACGCGCGAGCGGTCCGTGCGGCGCGCGACCGCCTCGCGCACGGCGGGCACCAGCGGCAGGATCGTTTCGTCGAGCTCGCCGTCGCGGTCGAACTCGCGCATATGCTCGACGGTCCACTCGCGGTTGTAAGGCTCGCCCGTGTCGGGGCGCAGGCGGGCGGTCTTCTGAAGCCACTCCTCCTCTGAGCGAGTGAAGTAGTGGTTGATCCGCAGCTTCCCGTAGCTGACCGACTGCGCGTGCTGACCATCAACGGGCCGGTGCAGCTCGTCCACCGCGCGGGCGTCGTCGGCGTAGCGGAAGTAGTGCGGGTTCACCGGGCGCACCGTCCTCGCGGGGTCGATCACGCTCTTGACGAAGCTGCTGCCGCGCCACCCCGTCCAGCGGCAGGTGTAGCTCTCGGTCACCAGTCCCTCCGGCTTCGCACGCTGCCCGGATGGACCGAAGAAGGCCCGGCAGACGCCCACCGCGGGGTACTGCTCGTAGTCGCGTAGGACGCCGGACAGCGAGTTGCCGGCCGGCGAGAAGAGGAACTCGTCGGTGTCGACGAACGCGATCCAGCGCGATTCCGAGCCGTGGTTGTCGAGGCAGTGCTTGAAGGCCGACATCTGCGGAGCCGGGAAGACGGGCCACTCGTGAAGGGTGACGGTCCCCTCCTCCACGTACGGAGCGAGCAGCTCGCGCTGCGCCTCGCGGTCCCCGTTGTTGTAGAGGAAGAAGCGCTCGACGCCGGCGAGGCGGTGGAACTCGAGCCATTCGATGAGGTAGGGCAGGTCGTAGCCCAGGCAACCGCAGAGGGAGAGGTTGGTGCGGGCGACCTTGTCGTCGCCTTTGGCGTTGCTTGAAGGCGCGCTCAATGTGTCGGTTTCGTCAAAGAAGCAGGGCGGATTTCGATGCGCACGCCTGAGCGCCCAGCGACCCGTCAGGCGGCGCCGCTAGGTTCGCGATGAGGCTGCGGGGCAGGGATTCGAACCCCGGTCTCGGCGTCCAGAGCGCCGCGTCCTGCCTCTAGACGACCCCGCACTACTGCCAACCAGGATAACCGCTGTGCCCTACGACACCCGGGAAAAGGTGCGCTTGCTGCTCGCCGAGGGCCGCACTCCGGCCGAGGTCGCCGGAGAGCTCGGATTGGCGAAGTCGACTGTGGCGTATCACCGCCGCTCGGCCAGCTGCCGGATCCGCGCATTGCGCGCTCGACACCCGGATCGAGAACCTCCGGATGCTCTGCCCAAACTGCCACAGCCAGACCCCAACTTCGGAAGCCGCAACCGCCGGGCTGCTACGCCTGCGAGCGCCGTCGCAGGTAGCCGCCCGGGTTGAACGTCAGGAAGAACTTCTCGCAGTCACGATCGATCTCGACCCGCTCGTCTTCCGCCACGAACTCCTGCACGGCCTCCATCGCCCGCGGGCCGATGCCCGGCAGGATCGGGTGGCCGTTCAGGTTGGTGTCCTCGACGATCAGGTAGCCGCCCTCGGAGACCATCGGAGCGTATGCGCGCAGCTCCGCCAGAACGTGGTCGTGGCTGTGGTCGGAGTCCAGGATCACCATCACGCGGTCGTCCGAGGCGATCGACTCGCGTACCGAGGCCAAGATCTCGGGGTCGACGGACGAGCCCTCGAGGTACGTGATGCGCTCGTGCTCGGGCCGGCCCTCGAGCGGCTCGACGTCGATCGTGAGTACGCGCCCGTGCCCGAGCAGGTCACAGATGAAGGCAAGGAACGCGGCGCTGCCCCCCTCGGCCGTGCCGGTCTCCACGATCACGTCGGGCCGCATGCGCTGCAGGATCTCCTGGTACATCCAAAGGTCGAGGGGGCACTTGAGCGCGCGAGCACCGAACCACGTGGTGCTCTTCCAGGTCTCGGGCCCGCGCCTGTAATAGAGGCGGTGGAAGCGCTTGACGATCTCCGACGCTTCCTCCTCGCCCGGACCGAACCCCATTCCCCAGTCTTCCACCATCGTTCGCGAGCGCGAGGCTACACCGGGGGCTGGTCGCTCCAGCCCTGGCCCTGGGGAGCGCCGGCCGGAAACGGCGGTGGCTGCCCACCGCGGTAGTAGCGCGTGAGGCCGCCGTTCACCCAGCCCGCGAGGTACATGCCGGACGGGCTCTTGACGACCAGCATTGCGGTCGGTCCGCCACCGACGACCTGGATTTGCTCGTGTCCTGCCGACGGCCCGGTCGTGAAGCGCTTCGAAGGGTCACGGGCCTGCAGGCGCTGCGCGAGGTCAGCGTTGCCACTGCCGTACCCACCGGCCTCGGCGCGCACGAGCCCGGCGGCGACCAGCCCCTGCGTCAGCGAGCTGAAGGCCTGGGCGTCGCGCGCCGTGTCGGCGCCCCGCGCCAGCCCTTCGGCGGGGTCGCCCCCGCCGCAGCCAAACGGGACCAGAACGCCCAGCGCCACCACGGCGGCGGCCGCAAACCGTGCGGCTCGCCCACCAAACCGGCGTCGCCCCGTTAGACCGTCCTCCTCACGGGGGTCCTGCCGTCCCCGTCGCTCGCCGAGCGCGCCTGGAAGATCTCGCATATCGCCTGCTCGTCACCCGGGTTGAGGACTGCCAGCACCTCGTCCCCACCTTCGATCACCGTGTCGGCCTTGGGAACGAAGCCGGTGCCGTTGCGCAGCACCGAGACAACGAGACAGCCGTCGGGAAGCTCCAGCTCCGAGATCTGCTTGCCCGCCGCCACGGAGCCCACGGCGACCTCGAGCTCGATGATCTCGAGCTGCTCCTGCTTGAGATCCAGCAGGTGCACGAGCCCATGATGGGGAACCTCGTGCTCGATCAGGCGCAGGATCAGGTCCGTCGCGGAGACGACCGGCCGGATTCCGAGCAGCTCGAAGTGATCCACGTTGCGCGGGTTGTTGACGCGCGCGATCGTGTGCTCGACGAGGTACTTCTCCTTCGCCACCTGCGAGATCAGCATGTTGTCCTCGTCGTCGCCCGTGACCGCGATCACCATGTCGGCGCGAACGATGCCGGCCCGCTCGAGCACCCACAACTCGGATGCGTCCCCGTAGTGGATGTTGTGCTCGAGCTCCTCCTCGACCGACATGTAGCGGTCGCGGTCGGACTCGATCACGGTGATCTCGTGACCCTCCTGCATCAGCTCGCGGGCGAGGTTCCACCCCACCTTCCCGGCGCCGGCGATGATGATGTACATCTAGTAGTCCTTCCCTGAGAGCGCCGTCTCGTCATGCACCGCGTCGGTCAGCATCTCGATAGCGACCTGGGTCGGGCAGACGGTGTGAAGGCCCTCCTGCCTGTACCAGTCGGCGCGCAGCGGGTCGTGGACGCGCACCACCACCTTCGGGACGTGGAAGCGCTTTTGTGCGATCTGCGCCACGACGATGTTGGTGTTGTCGCCGTCGGTCGAGCAGACGACGACGTCGGCCTGCTCGATCCCCGCTTCGACCAGGGCGTCCATCTCGAGCGCGGTCCCCACTGCGAACCTCCCGCCGAGCTCCTCCCAGGACTCTGCAAGCCCATGGTCGAGCAGCGCGTGCGACTCCGGGCTCTCGTCGAGCACACTCACTTCGTTGCCGGCCGTGATCATCTTCTTCGCGATCGACGAGCCGACGCGGCCGCAGCCCACGATCACGACGAACATCTGACCACCGTTGGGGACGCAGGAATCAGAGGCGGAGTCAATTCCATCGATGCAGCTGGTACTCGGTCTTGCCCGAACCCGGGAGCCGGCTGAAGCCGGCCCCGAGGCGAGGCCTTCATAAATGTAGACCGTCAGCCGAAAGCGTACTCCGGCGGGCGGCCGAGCAGTCTGGGTAGACGAAAAATCGGTTCGGTGGCGCCCCGGGGTCGACCAGTGGTACCCGCGGGGGTCGCTAAACCGCGCCGGATGAGTTGGACCCTGAAGCGCTCGAGGGCGGCGCAGTCACCAGCACCCGGCAGGGGGACTTCTCGAGAACGTAGGCCGTGACCTCCCCCAGCTCGCGCGGACGTGACCCGCTGACGCCGCCCAGGATGCCGCCGCCTCGGATCGGCGATGGAGGCTCAGCCCCGATCACGATCGCCTCCACTCCGCGCCGTCGCGCCTCCTCCACGATCGCCGAGCCGGTCGTGCGGCCCCGCACGGTCGCGACCGCGACCTCGACCCCCTCGTACTGCTCGCCGATCTGCTTCGCCCGCGCCAGAGCTCTTCGTGCCGCCTCCACTTTCTCCGTCGGCAGGCGAGCGTCGAGCGGCAGCGACATCGGCACCTCCATCACGAAGATCGCCTCGATCACGGTTCCGGCCTCCTCCTCGGCCCCCTCCTCCGAGGCGAGTTGGCCCGCCGTGCTCATGATCTCGTCGTCGAGCGGCTCGTCGAAGACGGGGACGAGGATGCTGCCGTACTGAAGCTCGGGCTCCGCGGTCGCCAGGGTGGTCGCCGCCACCTCTACTCGGCGCGTCAGAGACAAGCCCTGGCGCGTGCGGTAGATCACATAGAGGCCGAGGCCGAGCAGCATCCATGCGGTGCCGAAGAAGCGCGCCTCGTCGTGGTACACGAGCACGCTGATCCACGCGCCCATCGTGAGCAGGGCGCCCACCGCCGCCGTCACAGGCAGCTCGCCGCGGCCGATGCGCACGTTCAAGGGGATCTTGAAGGGGCGCGGGCGATCGGGGTCCTTGAAGCGAAGCGCGCACACCGACAGGTGCGCGAGGCAGAAGGCGATCAGCGCCCCGTAAGCGAACATGCTGGCCAGCAGCTCGATGTCCGTCGGAAGTAGCAAGAAGAACACGAGCACGCAGGCGATCGTGATCACGATCCAAGGCGTCGTGTAGCGGGGGTGCAGCTTCGCGAGCGCGCGCGGGATCTGGCGGTGCGTGGCGAGCGTGTAGGAGGTGCGGGCGATGCCGACCATGCCGGCGTTCGCGGCCTGCACGAGCACGAGGGTCGCGACGATAGCGACGGCCGTCTCGAGCGTCTCTCCCACCCAGCTCGAGCTCAGCGCTCCGACGATCCCGAGCACCGGGGCCTCGGCGAACTGTCCGCCCAGCTCGGTGCCATAGCCGCTGTCCTGGCCGCCGACGACCGGTATCCCCGGCTCCACCGGCAGCGCCATCAGCGCGACGGTGGACATCCCAACGAAGACGAGCAGCACCGCGGCCGCGCCCGCCCCGACAGTCCGCCGCAGCGCGCGCCGGGGCACCCGGATCTCCGGCGCGAGATTGGACGCCGCCTCGATTCCCGTGTAGGCGATCACCGCGATCGTCATGCCGAACAGCAGGTCCGACCACTTCGGCACCGAGCCGAGCTCAACGTTCTGAGTCACGGCCTCCGGATCGAACTCGAGCGCGAATCCGAGCACGACGATCAGCAGGACGAGCGCGAGGTCGACGATCGCCAGCACCGTCGTGCGCCGTCCACGCGGGGTGATGCCCATGAAGTTGTAACGAGCGACGCCGAACAGCACGAGCACCGCGATCGCAAGGGCCAGCCGGTCCCCGCCGAGCTCCGACCAGAACGCCGCCAGATAGTGACCGATCGAGAGCGTGCTGATCGCGATCAGGATCAGGTAGTCGAGCAGGATCGCCCAGCCCGCGACGAAGCTCCAGAACTCGTTGAACGCGTAACGCGCCATCACGGCCGAGCCACCGCGCTCGGGATGAACGGTCATCCCCTCGAAGTAGGTCATGGTCGTCATCACGAAGAGAAGGCCCGATGCGAGGAAGACCAAAGGAGTGAGGCCGAGCGCGTACGCGGCGACGACCCCGAGAGCGAAGTAGATCGACGAGCCGACCGTGCTGTAGGCAGTGGCGAACAGGCGGGGCGCCCCGAGGCGGCGCTCGATGGTGATGAGCGCCCTGGCTCTCGGCAGAGTCTCGCCTTCTCTCAGGGGCTCGCGCGGCGGGAACTCGCGGTCCATCGATGCGCTATTGAAGCACCGACGCTACGCGGCCCAGGCTCAGAGCCTCTCAGAGACCTAATCGTCTAGGCGTTCGGGAAGGGGTGCGCCGGCTCGGAGTCGACGATCACCCGGCACGGCCTCTTGCCGAGAACCGTCTCGAGCGTTCTGCTCAGGAGCCTGCCGGCCGGGCGATGCGCCGGCATCGGCATCACGATCGCGTTCGCGCGGCTCTCCACGGCCTCACGGACTATCCGCGAGCCGGCCTCGCCCGCGCGCACCTTGGCGATCTCGCCCTTGATGCGCTGCCCCCGCCCGGCCCGCTGGCGCGCTGCTTCGATGATCGCCTGGGCCGTCGCCTCAGCCTCCGGCAACGGCGCATCGATGTCGAGGTGCTGGGGCACGTCCAGGGTCACGACCACGCGCACGTCGCCCCGCTTGTGTGAGGCCAGCTTCAGGGCGACTGCGATCGCGCTCTGCGAGTACGTGTTCTCCTCGAACGCTACGAGCACCCCGACGTACTCGACGGGCCCCACGCCGACGGGCTTGGGCAGCGCGATCCTGCTCGTCTGCGTGAGCGAGAGCCCCTTGCGACGCCGGTAGACGAAGTAGGTGACCATTCCCACGGCGAGCCAGCCGGAGCCGACGTAGAGCGCGTCGGGATACAGGGTCATCACCGCGATCCAGGCGGCGAACGTGCCGAGGCCGCCAAGGATGGCGAACAGCGGCAGGTCGACCCCGCGGACGCGGACGTTGAGCGGCGCCCGGTACCAGGCCTCCTCCTGCTCCACCTCGACATCGCCCGGTAGCCGCCGCATGCGGCTGCGCGCGAGCCTCCAGCGCAGCCCCACGAGCGCAGCGTGCGCGATCGTGAAGGACAGCATCGCGCCAAACGCGTAGAGAGTGCCGAGGAACTCCTCCTGCCCGGGCAGCATCACGAGACAGGCGATGAGCCCGAAGAGCGCGATCCCGTTCGCCGGCGTGCGGAAGCGCGGGCTCACGCGCCGGAGCCGGTCGGGGAGCTGCTGGTACTGACCCATCGAGTAGGTCAGCCTGCTCACGCCGATGATGCCTGCGTTGGACGCGATCAGCAGGATCGTGGCGGCAAGGATCCCGACGTAGTACTCCATGGCAGTCTGGAACACGCCGAGGTGCATGTTCTCCACCACGCCCAGGATCGGGTCCCCGGCGAATTCCTCCGCCAGGGGCGTCGTGTACTGGCCGCCGACCTCCACCACCGGCATCGCCGACAGCGCGACGGCCGGCAGGCCGGCGTAGATCAGCATCACCGCGAGCACGACGAAGCGCATCGATCGCGGAATCACCCGGCGGGGCTCTCTGACCTCTTCGGCCATGTTCGAGATCGTCTCGATGCCCGTGTAGGAGATCATCGCGACGGTGATCGAGAGGAAGAAGTCGTCCCAGGTAGGGGCGACGCCGAAACTGATGTTGTCGATGAGCGTCCCGAAGTTGAGCACCAGGAACACGCCGAGCAGGAGAAGAAGGAGCTGAGTCGCGAAGTCGATCACCGCGAGCAGCAGGTTGAGCCGGGCCGACTCCCTCGCCCCAACGACGTTGATTGCCGAGAGCAGGACGACGATCACGATGCCTCCGATGATGTCGCCGGGGCTGTGCTGCAGCGGCTCCCAGAAGACGCCGAGGTAGTGAGGCACGAAGAAGGCCGAGATCGCGACCGTGATGATGTAGTTCAGCATCTGGCCCCAGGCGGCTATGAAGCTCACGAGCTCGTTGAACGCGCGCCGCGCGAAGCTCGAGGAGCCGCCGGCCTCGGGGAAGTTGGTCGCCGCCTCCGTGTAGGTCATCGCGGTCATCACGAACAGCAGCCCGGCGATGATGTAGACGACCGGCGTCAGCCCGAGCGCGAAAGCCGCCACCAGGCCCAGGGCGTAATAGATCGACGAGCCGACGTTCCCGTAGGCCGCAGAGAAGAGCGCCCCGGTCCCGAGCACACGCTCCAGACCGAGTCCTTTCGGACGGTACCTGGCCATTGATCAGGGAGGAGTCTGGCGGAAGGCTAGGAGGGTCTTGAGGCCGCTTCCATCTAGTGGCCCTTCCCGAAACGTTTCACCGGAAACCGCGGCCTCCGGAACCGACATGCGGCGTCCTCGGTCGCCCACGTACTCACCGAGTACGCGGGCTCCCTGCGTCCTTGCCTGCCGGCCCCGGATCCTCGCCGTTTCCAGGCGAGCGTTCCGAGAAGGACCACTAGAAACCCCGGCGGGCGAGCCAGCGGGACAGCTTGCGCCGGAAGCTGCGGGCGCTGCGCTGGAGCGTGAGGGCGTGCCCGGCCTTGGCGACGAGTGCCAGCGAGGTGTCGCGGCTGCGCGTGTAGCGGTCGAGTTGCTGATCGCAGGCGATCGGGGAGTAGAGCGCGTCGTTGCGCCCGCACAGCACCAGCACAGGGACCTTGACCGCCTTCAGCATCCGCCCCTGCTGAAGGAGCGCGGGAATGATCGACAGGACGTCGCCGCAAGGGTCACGGTTGCGAAACGGCAGAGCCGCCTGGACCACGGGCGCGGCGGCGTTCGCGAACATGATCGACTGGAAGTCCGCCGCCGCCGGCTGCCCGTAGAAGGAGTATCCGGAGGGACCGCCCGGATCGGACGGCTCGCCGCCGCGCACGCACAGCTCGCGGGTCGGGCCGAGAGCGATCTGGGCGCGCGGCAGGTTCGAGTAGGAGAAGGCCATCGCGACGAGCGCGTCCACGTCCCGGAAGGAATAGGCCGCTATGTTCGAGATCTCCGCGCCCGCGGAGTGCCCGGCGAGCGCAACACGCTTGAACCGCACCGCCTTGCCACCTTCGACGGCATAGCTGCCGGCGCGCAGTTGCTGGACGATCTGATGGACCACGTCGGCCTGACCTCCGAGACACGTCCCGTTGCGCCCCTCCGGGCGGCCACTCGCGTCGTATCCGAGCCGATCGATCACGACCGATGTGTGTCCGGCCCGCGCCTGCAGCCTCGAGAAGTCGTAGCCCGGCACGGCTTCGAAGCGCCAGAACCACTCGCCGAAGCCGAGCCCGTGCACGTAGAGCGTCACAGAGCGCTTGCGCGTGGCTGCGGCGAGCGCGGATCGCGGCCCGACCACGTGACCCTTCACCTGGTAGGCGGCGCCGTCGACCTTGCAGGCGAACTTGGAGCGGTTGACGTTCTGCACAGAGAAAGTGACGGCGCGCGACTCGACTGCGCGTTGAGCAGCCGCAGCGGGCGCCGGCGGCATCGTGGCGAGAGCGACGGCCGCTGTCGCAGCGACCACGAGCAGGTTGGCTCTCTTCACCGGCATGGGCCCCGGACCCTAACTCAAAGCGGCCGCCGGAATATCTATAGCGTCAAGTAATGAACGGAACGATCAGGAGCGCGACGATGTTCGCGACCTTGATCATCGGGTTGATGGCGGGGCCGGCAGTGTCCTTGTAGGGGTCGCCAACCGTGTCGCCCGTTACCGCGGCGGCGTGCGCCTCCGACCCCTTGCCTCCGTAGGCGCCGTCCTCGATCAGCTTCTTCGCGTTGTCCCAGGCCCCTCCGCCGGAGGTCATCGAGACGGCCATGAACAACCCGGTCACGATCACCCCGATCAGAAGGCCTCCGAGCGCCTGATACGACAGGACCCCGACGATGACCGGAATGCCGATCGGTATCAGGGCGGGAAGGATCATCTCCCGCTGGGCCCGCGCGGTCACGATCGACACGCAGCGCGCATAGTCCGGCTTCTCCGTGTAGTCCATGATGCCCGGCTTCTCGCGAAACTGCCGCCGCACCTCCTCCACGACCTGGCCGCCGGCGCGCCCGACGGCCTCCACTGCCAGCGCGGCGAAGAGGTAGACCATCATCCCGCCGAGGAGCAGGCCGATCAGCACCTCGGGACTCTGCAGGTCGAAGGGCTTGATCGTCTCGCCGGCGCGCTGAAGCTCGGCCACCACCTCCTCGCGCCAGCTCACGAACAGCACCAGGGCCGCCAGCGCGGCCGAGCTGATCGCATACCCCTTCGTGACGGCTTTCGTGGTGTTCCCAACAGCGTCGAGCGGGTCGGTGACGTTGCGGACGGACTCCGGCAGGTCCGCCATCTCGGCGATGCCGCCGGCGTTGTCAGTGATGGGCCCGAAGGCGTCGAGCGCCACGATCAGGCCCGTCATCGAAAGCTGAGCCATCACCGCGATGCCGATCCCGTAGACGCCGGCCAGCTCGTTCGCGCCCAGGATGCCGAGCGCGATCAGAAGCGCCGGTGCGGCCGTCGACTGCATGCCCTGAGCGAGGCCCTGGATGATGTTGGTGGCGTGTCCCGTCACCGAAGCCCGGCTGATCGTCTTCACGGGGCGGAAGCGGGTCGAGGTGTAGAAGTCCGTGATCACGAAGATCAACCCGGTGATCGCGAGGCCGATCAGGGTGCAGAGCCACAACTCGCCGACGGAGGGCGGCGCGAGCCCTGCGCTCTTCGTCGTGAGGTTGTCCATCAGCCAATTCGTCAACGGCAGGAAGGCGGCCGCCGCCAGCACGGCGCTCACGATCACTCCCTGGTACAGCGCCCGTTCGACGTTGCCGGTGCGAGACCGCACGGCGAAGGTCCCGATCAGAGAGGCGATGATCGAAACGCCTCCGAGCACTAGTGGGTAGATCGCGACCTGGCGCTGCTCGTTGAAGGTGAGCACGCCGAGCAGCATCACTGCGACCGCCGTGACGGCATAGGTCTCGAAGAGATCCGCCGCCATGCCCGCGTCGTCGCCCACGTTGTCCCCCACGTTGTCCGCGATCACGGCGGGGTTGCGGGGATCGTCCTCCGGGATGCCGGCCTCGATCTTCCCGACGAGGTCCGCGCCGACGTCTGCGCCCTTG
This sequence comes from uncultured Solirubrobacterales bacterium, assembly GCA_963774075.1. GTDB lineage: Bacteria > Actinomycetota > Thermoleophilia > Solirubrobacterales > JBBDJG01 > JBBQNR01. The sequence goes on from CAVZDP010000002.1 coordinate 436,205, forward strand.
GTGAAGATGCCCCCGCCCAGACGCGCGAAGACAGAGATCAGGCTGCCGCCGAAGCCCAAGCCGATGAGGGCGTCGATCGCCTCCTTGTCACTGTGGTCGAAGAGGATCAACACCCCGTAGTAGCCGGCGACGCCGAAGAGCGCGAGCCCGACAACGAGCAGGCCCGTCACGGATCCGCCCTTGAATGCGACGTCGAGCGCCTTCGGCACGCCCTCGCGAGCGGCCTCGGCGACGCGCGTGTTGGCGCGTACGGCCACGTTCATGCCGATGTAGCCGGCGAGCGCGGAGAGGGCTCCCCCGATCACGAAGCCGATCGCGGTCTGGCTGTCGAGCGCGATCCAAATCACCACCGCCAGCACCGCGGCGACCACGCCGATGATCGAGTACTGGCGGTTGAGGTAGGCGGCGGCGCCTTCCTGGATCGCCCGCGAGATGTCCTGCATCGCCTCGTTGCCGGCCGGGCGCTGTAGCAGCCAGCGCGTCGTCAGCGCGCCGTAGATCACGGCAGAGCCCGCGCATCCGAGCGCGAAAATGACACCCCAATCGGTGAAGAACTCGGTCAAGAACCCTCCGTTCTCGTCTGCTGGTAGCCCCTCCGGCGGCCCGACTCGGACGGGCGCCCCCTTGCCTGAAGGGAGAAAAACTCGCGGCAGTCTATCGAGGTAGCCCGGTCTGAGGCTCTAACGCGGGCATTTCGCCGAGGTTTCCTACTTTTTGCTGCCGGGCGGAACCCAGAGCCGGCCCGACGATCCCGGCCTCTGCGGAGCGCTCCCCGGCGCCCCTGCACCGCCGGGCGGCTGCCCACCTGAAGGCTCTCCCGCGCCCGGGCCGGGCCCTGCATCGCCTCCGCCCTGCGGCTGGCCAGCCGAAGCTCCCGCCTCGCGCACGTAGACCATCTGGAGCTGGGCCAGAGCGTCGCGCAGGGGGGCCATCTCCTGAGGAGCCTCATGCTCGAGGAGCGGCAGAAGCGCCCGTACGGCCTCGATCGCGATCCGGGTCTGGTCGAGGTCCCGGGCCTCAGGGGAGGTCTCCCCCAACCCGAGTCGCTGGCCGCCGAGGTTGATCAGCGTGACGGCCGTCTGGAGAAGCACGTCGCGCACGGTGATCTTGCGCAGCTCCTCCTCCAGGCGGGCCCTGATCTCCTCCTCGCTGGGTTGCTGTTCGCTCAACTCATCACCCCTTCCAGATGTCGGCAGGCCTCTTCCGACGAGGCCGGATAGGTGGCGCAGGTCTCGGCCACGCTCGCCGCATAGATGTCGCGCTGGGACTCGCCGGCCTCGTGGCGCCGCCACTGGCGCTGCGCCCCGTTGCCCTCGTCGAGAGCTCGCTCGAGACCCCTGAGATGGGGGTCGAGCTCTAGCTGCGCCCGGGCCGGCGCGGTCCACGCGAGCACTCGTTCGACGGCCTCTGGAGCGGGAATCTCACGCTCCTGCGCGTAGTCGATCTGTGTCCCGTCGAGCCCGTGCCTGATGGCACGCCAGAAGCTTTCCTCGATCATCCTGTTCGGCACGTCCACAGGCCGGATCCCCTCGTCGTAGTCCAGGGCCGCCTGCGCGATGCACGCGGTCGCAAGAGCCATGACCGCAGTGGACTCATCCGCCCGCGACTGCGCGTCCATGATGCGCAGCTCGACGGTCCCGAACGACAGATGAGGCCGCACGCTCCACCAGATCTGCGTGTGCTCGATGATCGATCGTGTGCGCTCGAGCGCGGACACGTAATCGACGTAGGCGCTCCAACTCCCGAAATAGTCGGGCACGCCGCAACGGGGAAAGGACCTCGTGAAGACCTGGCTGCGCGCGGAGTGCAGGCCCGTGAAGCAGTTCTCGTAGAAGGCCGAGTTGGCGGAAGCGGCCAGCAGGACGGGCAGAAGCGGCCGCATGGCGTCGCAGACCGCGACTGCGCGGTCCGGGCCCCGCACGCCGACGTGCACGTGAACGCTGAAGGTGTTGTTGCGCCACGCCACGTAGCGAAGGTCATCCGCCACGCGCCGGTAGTGCGGAGTTTCGATGATGCGCTGCTCCTGCCACGGGCTCCACGGATGCGTACCCGTTGCCCCGAGCGCTACTCCGCGTGTCGCGGCCAGCGCGAAGAGGCGGTTACGGCGGTCCTGCTGGCGGGCGATCGCGTCGGCGAAGCTCGAGCCCTTGCCCGAGCGGATCTCTATCTCGGAGGAGATCAGCTCACCGGCTACCGACTCGGCGAGCACCTCGTCGCGAGCCGCGTCGGCGGCAAGACCCTCGAACTCGTTCACCAGCGAGAGGCTCGCCGGGTCCAGCAGCCCGAACTCCTCCTCGAGCCCCACGGTGAAGTCCTTCGAGGACTCGAAAGTTGCGCCCGCATGGTCGAGGTCGATGCTCACCTCCATCCCCCCGGAACCTCCAAGCTGATCGGTCGCGCCGTCACGCTCGGCTCCCCAGACCGGACATCTACGTCAGATAGAAGTAGAGCGCGTAAAGCAGGTCCACGGCCGGGCTGGACGTGTGCACAGTCACGTCGGGCGGTACCTGAAGCAGCGCGTCGGAATAGTTGAAAATGATTCGGATACCGGCATCGACGAGGCCGTCCGCGACCTTCTGAGCCGCTTGCGCGGGCACGGCGAGCACCCCGACGACGATGTCCTCCTCCTCGACGACGTCGCGCAGCGTGCCGTACGGACGGACGGTCAGGTTGCCGACGTTCTTGCCGATCTTCTTAGGCTCGACGTCGAAGATCGCTACGACCCGGAAGCCGTGGTCCGCGAAGATGTCCGAGCTGGCGATCGCCTGACCGAGGTTGCCGGCGCCAAACAGGGCGATGTTGTGCTGCCCCGAGGTGCGCAGGATCTTGCGAATCTGCGAGACGAGCGAGTCGACGTTGTAGCCGACGCCGCGCTTGCCGAACTTGCCGAAGCCCGACAGGTCGCGCCTGATCTGGGTGGAGTTGATGTGCGTGTAGTCGGAGAGCTCCTGCGAGGAGATCGTCTCCTTGCCCATCTTCTTGGCCTGGGTCAGGACCTGCAGGTAGCGCGACAGGCGAGCGGCTACGCCGAGGGAGAGGCGTTCGGTCATCTGCCTGGAATCCAGGTCCGCTTCGGGCGCGATTGTGTCTTCGCGGAAAGTCATGAGACGGTGCATTGTCCCGGGCGCGTCAAGCTTCACTCCTCGCGGCGGGCAGTTGGCCTTCCAGCGCGACGCGCAGCTCATCCTCCGCGACGCGGTACTGGAACACGTCGTGGCCGTCAAGGGCCACCACGGGCACGCGCTGGCCGTAGCGGTCCGCGAGCGCGGGATCGGTGTCGACGTCGACGACCACGAGATCGAATCCCGCGTCGAGACGAACGCGCTCGATCACGGCAAGCGCTTCGTCGCATAGGCAGCAGTCACGTCTCGTGTAGAGGGTCACGTTGGGCATCGGGCGTGTCGAGCCTGTCTCCGGGCCGAAGGGGGAGGCTCGACCTCGGAAGCGCCGCCGATCCAGAGGCCCAAGGATACTCCTCGCCGCCTGAGCGCTTATGCCGCTCGGGCGAAGGCGTCGAATGCGAGGTAGTCCGGATAGGGAACCGGCTCGAGGAAGCGCGCCGCCGAAGCGATCATCGCCGCGTTGTCGGTGCAGAGCTCAGGAGGCGGGATCTCGAGCTCGAGGGAGCGTTCCTCGCTGAGCGCTCCCAGCCGCCGGCGAAGCTCCGAGTTGGCGGCCACGCCGCCGCCCACGGCCAGCCTACGGGCGCCCGTCGACTCGAGCGCCCGTTCGAGCTTCCACACGAGCGCGTCGACGACTGCTCGCTGGAACGAGGCCGCGAGGTCTTCGCGCCGCGCGGCGGCGCCCTCCTCGCCGAGCTCTCTCAGCCGGTAGACGAACGCCGTCTTCAGCCCGCTGAAGCTGAAATCGAGCGAGGAACGATCGCGCATTCCGACCGGAAACTCGAACGCGCCGGCGTCGCCGCCTCGGGCGAGCGCATCCATGGCGGCCCCCCCGGGGTAGCCGAGACCGAGAAGCCGGGCCGCCTTGTCGAGCGCCTCGCCGGCGGCGTCGTCGCGGGTCTCGCCCAGGACCTGGTAGCCGCGGCCATCCTCCACGTGCGCCAGAAGCGTGTGACCGCCGCTCGCGATCAGGCACAGAAACGGCGGCTCGAGCGGGTCCGGCCGGAGGAAGTTGGCGGCGACGTGCCCGTGGAGGTGGTCAACCGCCACGAAGGGCAGCCCGGCGGCGGCGGCGAGCGCCTTCGCCGTGGAGAGCCCGATCAGCAGGGCGCCGATAAGGCCCGGGCCCCTGGTGGCGGCGACCCCTCCGAGCGCGTCGAGCTCGATCTTCGCTTGGCTCAACGCCTCCTCCACGACCGCATTGACCAGCTCGAGGTGGTGACGGGAGGCGACCTCCGGAACCACTCCTCCGTAGCGGTCGTGGAAGCGCGCCTGCGAGGACGTGACGGAGCTCTGTATCCCGCCTGACGCGCTGACGACCGCGGCGCACGTGTCGTCGCACGAGGTCTCGATCGCCAGCAGCGGCTTCTCGTTCCAGGCCTTCAGCGTTCGGAGAGGTTAGGCGCGAGTACGCCACATGATCAAGGCGTCCTCGTTGTTGTCGTGGTAGTAGCGGCGCCGCACGCCGGCGCTGCGAAAGCCGAACGACTCGTACATCGCGATCGCCTCGGCGTTCGAAATGCGAACCTCGAGCGTGTAACGCTCGCCTTCGCCGGCCTCCGCGAAGAGCTGCTCGATCAGCGCCTTCGCCACTCCCTGCCTGCGCCAGCCACCGTCCACGGCGATGTTCATGACGTGCCACACCGTGTGATAGCGCGAGCAGATCAGATACGCGCGAAGGGCATCGTCGCGAGACGCGCCGAGGCAGATGCTCGAGGGCTTCGACAGCTCGAGCACGAACATCGCGAGCGACCAGGGCGCCGGGAACGAGCGCCGCTCGATCGCGATCACATCGGGCAGGTCGGCGTAGGTGAGCCTGCGGACCTCGACCGTGGTGGGCGGACGGGTTGCCCTAACCGCCATCGCCCCTGCCTTCGCCGTGTTCTCCAGTTAGCCGCATCTTGATCTCGGCGTCCGGCAACCTCAGATAGAGCGGACGGACCGCCACGGGTGCGACCGGCTCCGCGTCGAGTCCCAGCCTGCAGACGTGGAGAGCATCGATTGCGTGCAACCCCGAGTCGGGGTCGGGAACGTGGGCTCCCGCGCGCTCGAGCTCTGCGGCGAATCTTACTGCCCAGTCTCCGACCGCAAGCGGTCGCTGGTCGAGCGCGTGCACCTTCTCCAGCAGCGCCTCGGGATCGATCGCCGCCGGCTCCCACACCGCCTCGGGCCGGGCGGCCGACGGCTCGAGGTCGCGGTAGAGGGCCGCGAACACCTGACCGCGGCGCGCATCGATCAAAGGCAGCAGAGGGGTTGCGGCCGGGGGCCTCACCTGGTCTCGCGCGCCGGCCGCGAGCGCCTCCAGCGAGTGCACGGGCCTGACTCCGACGCCCAGCGCCTGTGCGAGGCCTCGCGCTGTCGCGATTCCGATCCGCAGCCCGGTGAAGGTGCCCGGCCCGACCCCGACCGCCAGCGACTCCAGCTCTCGCCACCGGACGCCCGCCTCGTCGAGGAGCGCCGCAAGCGCCGGCAGCAGCTCCTGAGAGTGGGCTGCCGGGCCCAGCAACCGTGACGCCGAAGGCGCCGGCGCGCGGAAGACCTCGCCGTCGGCTCTGAGCAGGCAGGCGCTCGTCGTCGCGAGCGACGTGTCGAACCCGAGCACGTGATGACGCGTGCCCTCCCGCGTCTCCGCCATCAGGCGCCGAGCCGCTCCATGACGTCCTCCCTCGCCCGCACCTGCACCCCGCGCCGGTCCTCGCCCAGGTGGATCAGGCTCACCGTCGCCGCCAGGCGCTCCGGCTCGAGCTCCGCGAGCGCCGCCCGCGGCCACTCGACGAAGGCAACCGAGTCCGGGCGAAGGTAGTCCGCGAGCAGGGCCGGATCCTCGCCATCGAGGGATTCGAGCCTGAACAGGTCCAGATGCGAGATCGGCAACGAGCCGGCGTAGGTGCGTCCGATCGTGAACGACGGGCTTGCGATGTTTCCCGTCACGCCGAGGGCGCGGCAGGCACCTCGCACGAAGCTCGTCTTGCCGGTGCCGACCTCGCCACAGACAAGCACGACGTCGCCCGGCTGCAGCGCGCGGGCGATCCTGGCCGCGACGGCCTCGGTCTCCTCCACGGAAGAGCTGATCAGCTCGGCCTCGCCCACGCATGCGAGCGTAGCGGCCCGGCTCAGAAGAGGCCGGGCTTAGAAGAGGCCCGATTTAGAAGAGGCCGAGCTGGTCGTCGTCCGAGCCCCCGGCGCGTGCGCCGACCAGCTCCGGCGGCGGCGAAGGCTCGGGAATCGGAGGTGGCGCAGGCTCGGGGATCGGCGGCGGCGACGGCTCCGGTATCGGCGGCGGGACCGGCTCGGGGACGGGCGGCGGCACGGGTCTCTCGCCGGCCGGCGGCTGTTCCTGGGCGAGGAGGTCGGGCAGGCGCTCGAAGTCGGATCGCAGCTGCTCGAGCATCGCCGGGGTGCGAAGGGCGGCAGCGGGATGGAAGATCGGGAACAGGAACACGGTCCTGCCTGCGATCTCGTGAACCTGCGGCGTGCCCCGCACGCGTGTAATGCCCTGCGGGCTGCCCGACAGGAGCTTGGTGGCGAAGTTCCCGAGCGTGCAGATGACTCGCGGCTCGATCAGCTCGACCTGTCTCGTCAGGTGGCCCTCGCAGGCGGCGATCTCTTCCGGCTGCGGGTCGCGATTGCCGGGCGGGCGGCATTTGAGCACGTTGGCGATGAAGCACTGCTCGCGGCTCATCCCGATTCCGGCCAGAAGGTCGTCGAGCAGCTTGCCCGCCCGGCCCACGAACGGCTTGCCCTGCTGGTCCTCGTGGAAGCCCGGCGCTTCGCCGACGAACATCAGGTCCGCGTCCGCATCGCCGGTGCCGAAGACGACCTGCGTCCTAGAGGCCGCCAGCGCGCACTTCTGGCAGTCGCGCAGCTCGCGGTACAGCGCGACCAGCTCCTCGCGGCGAGCGGCGGCGTCAGTGGCGGCCACAGGCGCCTCCGCAGCATCCGCTCGCACCGCCACCGACTGGCGCCGGTCGCGGCTCCCTTGGCGGCGCGGCCATCACGGCGAATACCGATAGCAGCCGCCGCGTCTCATGCGAGCCGCAGTGGGGGCAGTCGACCGCCGGCTCGGAGCCGTTGGCTCTCACGAGCTCCTCGAAGCGGCTCTCACAGGCGCGGCATGCAAACTCGTAGATGGGCACGTGATTGCGTGGGGATGCTAGGAAGCCCCACGGATAGAAGCATATGCGCCGAGGCGCGGGCAGAGAGGCCGGCAATGTCGTGCGCAAAGAGCGCCGTGTGCGCGAGCCCTTGGCAAGGCGCTCCCTATCCGCCGGCTATAGTTTCGGATGCCCGTGCCGGCCGAGCGGCCGTCACCTGCGGGGACGTACCGCGAAGGCGTCATCGGCATGGGCCTCCACCACCAAACCAGGCCGTCTGGTATCTCGACGAGGGAACTGGAACGCCAAGTCACTTGAGAACGCTGTCACGTGTCTCCGAGCTTCGCGAGGCGGTTGCGGCCGCCCGCCGCGGCGGTGCGCGCGTGGGTCTCGTGCCGACGATGGGGGCGTTCCACGAGGGGCACCTCAGCCTCATGCGCAGAGCGAGGGCCGACTGCGGGCTCGTGGTCGTCAGCCTGTTCGTCAATCCGAGCCAGTTCGGCGAGGGCGAAGACCTCGACTCATACCCTCGCGACCTCGATCTCGACGCCGAGCTCGCTCGCCGGGAGGGCGTCGACCTGCTGTTCGCGCCGCCGTTCGAAGAGGTCTATCCAGAGGGCTACGCGACCACCGTCGAAGTCGCCAGCCTGGGTGAGACGCTCTGCGGGGCGTCCGAGCACAGGGGCTCCGGACACTTCAGGGGCGTGAGCACCGTCGTGACGAAGCTGCTGAACATGTGCCAGCCCGACGCCGCCTACTTCGGCGCCAAGGACTTCCAGCAGGCCGTGATGATCAGGCGGCTCGTGCGGGACCTCGACATCCCGGTCGAGATCGAGGTCTGCCCGACGGTGCGCGACAGCGGTGGCCTCGCGCTCAGCTCGCGCAACGCCTACCTGAGCGAGCGCGACCGGGAGGCGGCGCTGTCGCTGTCGCGCGGGCTGGCCTCGGCCGAGGGCGCTGTGAGCGCGGGCGAGCGCAGCGCCGCCGCCGTGCGCGATGCCGTTCTGCGCGAGCTCGAGCGGGCCGGAGCGAGGCCTGAGTACGTGGAGGTCGTGTCCGCCATCGACCTGTCCCCTCTCGACGTGCTCGAAGGAGAGGTGCTGGTGGCAGTTGCGGCACGCGTCGGTCGCGCGCGGCTGATCGACAACACGGTGCTGATGATCGGTCCGGCGGCCGAGACGAAGACGGAGCGGGCCGGTGACGAACGCTCGGGCTCGCGACGCGAGCGTCCGGGGATGACCGCATGAGGAGGTACTAGAAAAAACATGCACAGGCAGATGCTCAAATCGAAGATCCATCGCGCGACGGTGACGGACTGCGACCTGCACTACGCCGGCAGCATCACGATCGACCCTCACCTGATGGAGGTTGCCGACCTGCTGCCGAACGAGCTCGTCCACGTGCTCGACGTCGACAACGGTGAGCGCTTCGAGACGTACGTGATCGAAGGCCGGCGCGGCAGCGGGGAGGTCCAGGTCAACGGCGCGGCCGCAAGGCTCGTCCAGCGCGGCGACAGGGTGATCGTCGTCGCCTACGGGCTCTACGACGAGCAGGAGCTCTCGAGCCACCAGCCCCTCGTCGTGCACGTGGACGCGGACAATGACGTCGTGCGCCTCGACTCGGACCCCGCCGGAGTAGTGTGAGCGCCATGAGCAGCGCCCCTCGCACACCCGACCTTCCGCCGAACGAGCGGCCCGCAGTGACCATCAGGCGGCTGGCAGAGATGAGGCGGACCGGTGAGCCGATCGTGATGGTCACCGCGTACGACTACCCGAGCGCCCAAGTCGCCGAGGAAGCCGGCGTCGACGTCGTGCTGGTCGGCGACTCGGCAGCCAACACCGTGCTCGGCTACGACTCCACGGTCCCGATCACGATGGACGAGATGATGATGCTCGCGAGCGCCGCGCGCAGAGGCCTGAGAACGCCGCTGCTCGTGGGCGACCTTCCCTTCGGGAGCTACCAGACCTCCAACGAGGACGCCGTGCGGTCTGCTGCGCGTTTCGTCAAGGAGGCGCGCTGCGATGCTGTCAAGATCGAGATCGCGGGGCTGAGCGGCGGCCCGGTCGACAAGCGCGAGAGCATCGCGCGCGCCCGCGCGATCATCTCGGCCGGCATACCTTTGATGGGGCACGTCGGCCTCACGCCGCAGAGCGCGGCCGCGCTGGGCGGCTACCGGGCGCAGGGTCGGACGGCCCGCGAAGCCGTTCAGGTCGCCGACGACGCGCTCGCGCTTCAAGACGCGGGCTGCTTCGCGATCGTCTTCGAGGCCATCCCGGCGCTCGTCACCGAGTCGATCATGCAGCGCATGACGGTGCCGGTCATCGGAATCGGCGCTGGGCCGGCCACTGACGGCCAGGTGCTCGTCTTCCACGACCTGCTCGGTATCTACGAGGGGCACGCTCCCCGTTTTGCCAAGCGCTTCGCCCACGTGAAGCGGGCGATGGTCGACGGCGTGCGTGCGTACGCCGACGAAGTGCGGCGAGGGAGCTTCCCGGGGCCCGAGCACTGCTACAGCATCGACCCAGGCGAGCTCGAGCGCTTCCGCGAGGTCGTCGCACCGGGCAAGGCCTGGGACATCGCAGACGCGATGGGCTAGGTATCCGGCGAAGCCGGCTCTTAGGTGTCCGGCGAAGCCGGCTCGATATTCTCGGCCGAATGGCCGTCCATAGCGCGCAGATCCGCGTCTCCACCGAAGGCAACGGCGACATCATCGACATCACGCGTGGCGTGCTGGAGGTGGTCCAGACAGCGGGCATCCTGAACGGGCTCGTGAGCGTGTTCGTCTCCCACTCGACCGCGGCCGTCAGCTTGATCGAGTACGAGTCCGGTGGCGTGCAGGACCTCCGTGAGCTGATGGAGAGGCTCCTGCCCGCCGATGCCGACTATCACCACAACCGCACCGCGGGAGACACGAACGCGCATGCGCACCTGCGCGCCGCCGTCCTCGGTCCGTCCGAGATCGTTCCGCTCAAGGACGGGCGGCTCCAGACCGGCACTTGGCAGCAATTCGTGCTCGTCGACTTCGACGATTCGCCGCGCGAGCGAAGCGTGCTCGTACAGGTGATCGGCTAGCGACTGGCTAGCCGGCCCTTTTCACGAATTCGATCTCACGGATAACCCTCGCCGGCGCTCCCGCCGCGATCACGCCGCGGGGTAGGTCGCGCGTCACGACCGAATTCGCGCCGACCACGGTCCGCTCGCCGATCGTTACGCCGCCGGTCACGACGCAGTTGGTGCCGAACCAGCAGTTGTCGCCGATCGTCACCGGGCCCTTCGGCATCATCCCCTGCCAGGTCACAGGCAGGTCGGGGTCGTCGTAGCGGTGGTCGGCGTCGGCCACGAAGCAGTAGTTGGCGAACATGCAGTGCCTGCCGATTGTTATGCGCTCGGTGGCGGCGAGCATGCAGCCGAGGTTGAGGATCGTCCCCTCCCCGATCTCGAGCTGCGCCGTCTCCGGATAGAGCGCGAACCAGCATCCTGGCTCGATCAGCACGTGCGGGCCGATGCGAGCGCGCCCTTCGCCGAGCGCCTCCAGCAGGTTGCCCTGAACGGGGAAGCGAAGATAGGACTCGCGGCGCATGAGCTGCCAGCCCAGGCGCACCTTGCGCGGCAGGCGGCGGTTGCGCTCGTAGTAGCGCCACTTCTGGAAGTAGAGCTTCGCCTGACCCGGAAGCGAGTGGCTCATGGCGTGCGGGCGAGCGCCGTCAGAGCCAGCAGCTCGTATCCGATGGCGGCCGCCACGAGCGCCGTCGTCTGACCCCGATCGTCGTAGGGCGGCGACACCTCCACGACATCGAAGCCCTTCAGCTCCATGCCCGCCAGCGAGCGCAGCAATGCGAGCGCCTCGTGCGGGGTGATTCCGGCGACCTCCGGCGTTCCAGTCCCGGGAGCGAATGCGGGGTCGATCACGTCGATGTCGAAGCTGAGGTATGCGGGGGCGTCACCCACCCGCTCGCGCACCCGGCGGCCGTAGCCATCTGGCCCGAGGTCGCGCAGCTCCTCGCCGGTGATCAGCTCGAATCCGAGCTCGCGGGCGCCCTCCAGGTCCGCCTTGGAGTAGACCGGTCCGCGCATGCCCGCCATCAGGGAGCGCTCGGGAAGCACGACGCCCTCCTCCACCGCGCGGCGGAACGGAGTGCCGTGGAAGTAGCGCTCGCCGTAGTACTGATCCCAGGTGTCGGCGTGCGCGTCGAGCAGGATCAGGGCTACCGGTCCGTACACCTGGGCATACGCCCGCAGCTCGCCGAGCGCGATCGAATGGTCCCCGCCAAGGACGAGCGGGGTGACGCCGGCTTCCACCAACGGGGCGAGCCCTTGGGCGATCTGGGCCATCGTGCGCTCGGCGTTGCCAGGCGTGACGTCGAGGCCACCCCAGTCGACGACGGACAGCGTTCCGAACACGTCCACGTCGAGCGCGGGGTGATAGGGGCGAAGCAGCGCCGACGCGCCGCGAATCGCGTCGGGGCCAAAGCGGGCGCCGCTCCGGTAGCTGGTCGCGGTGTCGAACGGGATGCCGACGACAGCGACGTCGACGCCCGCGGTCTCAATGACGTGCGGGCAGCGCGCGAACGTGCGGAGCCCCGTATAGCGAGGCGCCTTCGAGGCGTCGGGGGGCCCATAGCGGGGCTCGGGCATCGTCACGCCTCCACGGCGACGCGTGCGGTTCGCAGCGTGCGGTCGCTCGCTCCGCGCAGCGTGCCGCCGCGCCGCATCGTCTCCGCGACGTAGGCGAGGGTCTCAGCGGTCAGCCGCTCGCCCGGCAGGACGTTCGGGATCCCGGGTGGGTAGGCGGCGAGCGACTCGCTCGCCACGCGCCCCACCGCCTCCTCGAGGGGCACCACCTCCTGGGGTCCGAAAAAAGCCTCGCGCGGCGTCATCTCGAGCGGCCCCCAGGGCGGCGGCGGCGCGAACTGGCGAGGCTCGGCGCGCCGGCCCTGCCCGAGGCCCTCCACCGCGTGGGCGAGCGCTCGCACGAGCCGTCGCCCGTGCGCGGCGGCCGGCTCCCCGACGCCGAACACGGCCACGACCACGGTCTCGGCGGCCAGCTCAAAAAACACGTCGTCGGACTCGCGCGCGAGCCCAGCGATCTCGAAGCCGCTGGCGCCGGTGCCGCGGACGTCGACCGCGACCCGCAGCGGGTCGTAGTCGTGGACGCCCGGCCGGCCCACCAGACGCTCGTCGAGCACGTCCAGGCCGGGCAGCTCGCGGATCTCGGCGCGCACGGCTCGGAGGGCCTCGGTCGTCTCCGACAGCAGCGCGCGGCCGTTGACGGCGGCGTGGCGGCGCGCAGCATCGAGGGAGCCGGAGAGCAGTGCGCTCGGGCTGGTGGACTCCACGAGCGTCACGGCTCGGTCCACGACGTGCTCGTCGATGAGCCCGCCGCCACCGAGATGGAGCATCGCGGACTGCGTGAGGCTACCCACGATCTTGTGCGTGCTCGAGACGACGAGGTCCGCTCCCGCCGACAGCGCGTCCTCGGGAAGGTCGTCGTGAAAGCGCAGGTGCGCGCCCCATGCTTCGTCCACGACCAGCGGGACGCCGTGCTCGTGCGCGGCCCTCGCGAGCCCGCGCACGTCGGCCACGGCGCCGAAATACGTCGGCGACACGACGATGGCTCCGGCCGCCCCCGGGGTGTCTCGCAGCGATCGGTCGAGCGACTCCGGAGTCAAGCAGTGCGCGATCGAGAGGTCGGGGTCGAGCTCTGGCGCAACGAAGCTCGGGCGCAGACCGGAGAGGATCAGGCCGTCGACGGTGCTCGAGTGGACGTTTCGCTGCACCACGGCGCGCTGCCCACGGTGCGCGAGCGTGATGCAGGCGGCATGGTTGCCCTGGCTGGCTCCGTTGATCAGGAACCAGGTGCGATGCGAGCCCCATGCCTCTGCGGCTAGCGTCTGCGCGCGCTGGAACGGCGTCGGGGGCGGGCCCGCGTCGACACCGTAGGTGAGGGCCGGGATGTCGAGTGCGAGCGCGGCGGATCCCACGGCCTCGGTCAGTTCCGGATCGGCCCCGCTTCCGCCCTTGTGGCCGGGGACGTGGAAGCGCCCCGGTTCGCGAGCGGCGTAGGCGCGCAACGCGTCCAGATAGGGCGCCGTCGACTGTCCGTCCTGGGAGACTGAGCTGGCGTCGGCGTTCGGATCCTCCACGCGCGCGAGTGTACGCGAGCTTGCCGTCGCCGCCAGGTGTATGCGCTGACCGGGCCCGCGGTGTATTTTCGCTTCAGATATCCACGTTCCTGAGAGGAGTCGAACGATGAGACGTATGTCTAGTCGGCGCATGCTCGCCCTGGTGGCGCTCGTCGCTGCCCTCGTTGCCTCCGGCTGCGGGGGCGACGACGGTGGTGGGGACAAGACCGCCGCCGGCGACCTGAACACGATTACCCCCGGGACGCTCACCGTCGGCTCGGACATCCCATACCCGCCGTTCGAGTTCGGCCGCGCCCCCGACTACCAAGGCTTCGACGTCGACATCGTGAACGAGGTTGCTCAGCAGCTCGGCCTCGAGGCCAAGTTCGTCAAGACGCCATTCGACCCGATCTTCCGCAACCTCGCCCAGGGCCGCTTCGACATGGTCGCGTCCGCGGCCACCATCACGCCCGAGCGTGAGGGCACGGTCGCCTTCTCGGTGCCCTACTTCAACGCCGACCAATCGCTGATGGTCAAGGAGGGAAGCGACATCAGGTCCGTCGAGGACCTCGAGGGCAAGCTGATCGGCGCGCAGCTCGGGACGACCGGCGCCATGTACGCGAAGGACAAGACCAAGGCGAAGGACGTACGCACCTACGACCTGATCGATGACGCCTTCCAGGCCCTCCAGGCCGGGCAGATCGAGGCCGTCATCAACGACTTTCCGGTATCGAAGTACGCCGAGCGCTCGAAGCCCCAGCTGAAGGTCGTGCAGACCATCCCGACCGGCGAGGAGTACGGGCTTGCGTTCGCGAAGAAGAGCACAACCCTGCGGAAAGCCGTCAAGGACGCCATCGACGAGATCAAGAAAAACGGCAAGTACGCTGAGATCTACAAGAAGTGGTTCCAGCAGGACCCGCCGGCGAGTCTTCTGGAGACCGGCGGCGACACGTAGGACACCGGCTGCGACAAGGTCGATCAACGCAAGGGGCGCCTCGCATGGCGCCCCTTGCGCGTGAGGATCGACAAAAAGGCCTGTTGAGGAGGGGATCACGTGGACGTCTTCATCGAGCAGTACTTCGACATCGACATCATGCGGGACAACTTCGACTACGTCCTCGAGGGGTTCTGGATGACGATCCAGCTCTCGCTCCTGAGCGCCGCCCTGGCGCTCGTGTGGGGAATGGTGCTGGCGCTGATGAGGGCGGCGCCCGGACGCGCGATGCTGCCGGTCCGCGGCGTGGCCATCGCCTACATCGACCTGCTGCGCGGGATCCCGCTGCTACTCGTGATCTTGCTGATCGACGGCAGCCTGCCCGTGCTCGACGTACTGCCCCAATGGCTGCGCGCTCCGGACTTCCTCGGCAAGCCCGAGATCTTCTGGTACGGGGTGATGGCGATCACCCTCACCTACGGTGCCTACTACGCGGAGGTCTTTCGCGCCGGGATCGAGGCCGTGCCTTACGGCCAGATGGAGGCTGCCCGCTCCCTCGGCATGAGTCACGCCCAGGCCATGCGCGACGTGATCGTGCCGCAGGCGGTGCGCAAGGTCATCCCGCCGATGCTCAACGACTTCATCGCCTTGATGAAGGACACTTCTCTCGTGGGAGTGATCGCGCTGGTCGAGGTCGTGAAGGCCGGTCGGGAGATTCAGGCCGAGACGTTCAACAGCTCCGCCCTCACGGTTGGAGCCCTGATGTTCATCGTCGTCACGATCCCGCTCGCACGGGTCGTGGACAGGCTGATTGCGCGCCAGCAACTGGCGCTGAGAGTCGGACCGCAGTAGCGCAGATGGACGACGCCAGTCCCGCACTACAGCTCGAGGGCGTGCACAAGAGCTTCGGCGACCTGCACGTGCTGCGTGGCGTAAGCCTCGAGGTGCCTCGCGGTGGCGTGGTCTGTGTGATCGGGCCCAGCGGATCCGGCAAGAGCACGCTGCTTCGCTGCGTCAACCTGCTCGAGCCACCGGAGCGGGGTCGCATCCTCTTGGAGGGTCGCGAGATCACCGGAGCCGACCGGGCGCAGACCGATTGGGTGCGGCGCCGGGTCGGGATCGTGTTCCAGCAGCTCAACCTTTTCCCGCACAAGCGCGCGATCGAGAACGTGATGATGGCTCAGCAGAGAGTGCTCGGGCGCTCTCGGGACGAGGCCGGAGTGAAGGCGAGGGCGTTGATGGAGCGTGTCGGCCTCGCGGACAAGATCGACGAGTATCCCGAGCGGCTGTCCGGAGGCCAGCAGCAGCGTGTCGCAATCGCGCGCGCGCTTGCCATGGACCCACACGTGATGCTATTCGACGAGGTCACGAGCGCGCTCGATCCCGAGCTGGTGAAGGAGGTCCTGGACGTCATGCGGGAGTTGGCGGCCGAGGGCATGACGATGCTGGTTGTGACCCACGAGATGGGCTTCGCTAGGGAGGTGGCCGACCGTGTGCTCTTCATGGACGACGGGGTCGTGGTCGAGGAGGGTGCGCCGGCCGACGTGCTGGAATCCCCGCGTGAGGAGCGCACGAAGCGGTTCCTCGGCCTATTGCTCGAGCACTAGGACCAGGGGTGCGGGGAGTTTGGAATCAATCGTCTAGCCCTCCGGTAGTGGGCGCGGTGGGCGCAACCGCGGCACCACGTCGACGGCGACGATGGCGGCCATGATCATTGCCGCCCCCATCCAGGCCGGCAAGGACAGTCGCTCGTCCTGGAGCAGATAGCCGAAGAGGCCGGCGAACGCGGGCTCCGCCGCCAGGATCAACGCCGTGCGCGCGGGCGAGGCGTGCTGCTGTGCATAGCTCTGAACCAGGAAGCCGAGCGCGCTGGCCACGAGCGATGTGACCAGCAGCGCGCTCCAGACGGTGGCGCCGCGAGGCATCTCGAGCTGTCCGGCGAAAGTGGCGACCGCCAGGCAGAAGAGTCCGCAGACTCCGAGCTGCACGGCTACGAGCGCTCCGACGTGGTATTTCGCCACGGCGCGAGCCGTGACGAGTATGTGAGCCGCGAAAGCGCAGGCGCAGAGAAACACCACCCCGTCCCCTTCCAGGTTGAGGTCGCCTTCCGCTCCCGACAGCAGCAGCAGCCCGACCGCGGAGACGGCGGCCGCGAGCCATGCGATCCGCCCGACCTGGAGCCCCAGGACGAGCGCCCCGAAAAGAGGCGTGAGCACGACGAATAGCCCGGTGATGAAGCCGGCATTCGACGCCGTCGTGTGCTCCAGGCCATAGGTCTGGAACACGTAGCCTGCGGTCAGGAAGACGCCCATGACCAAACCCGCCCGCCGGCCCTCCCGAGAGAGGGCACGCAGGGGGCGCCAGAAAACGATCGCCACGAGCCCCGCCGCGGGCAGGAAGCGATAGGCCAGGAAGGTCATCGGCTCCAGGTGCTCGATCGCGTCCTGCACCATCACGAACGTCAGCCCCCAGACGGCAGCGATCGCGATCAGGGCGAGCTCCGAGACCCGCCTCACGGCGCCGCCACCCCGCCGTCGCGGGCTAGCCACAGCTCGAAGCTGTCCAAATCGCTCAGGCTGCCGCTGCGGTGCGCGGGCGGGCGGCGCGGCGCCGAGCCGGCGTGACGATGTCACGCAGGAAGCGCCCGGTGTAGGACTCCTCCACCGAAGCGATCTGCTCGGGCATGCCGGCGCAGACCAGCCTGCCGCCTTCGTCGCCGCCTTCCGGGCCCAGGTCCACGACCCAGTCAGCGGTCTTGACCACGTCCAGGTTGTGCTCGATGACGACCACGGTGTTGCCCGCGTCCACCAACCGCCCCAGCACCTCGAGCAGGCGCTGAACGTCCGCGAAGTGCAGCCCGGTCGTCGGCTCGTCCAGGATGTACAGCGTCGAGCCGGTGGCCACCTTGCTCAGCTCGGAGGCCAGCTTTACGCGCTGCGCTTCGCCGCCGGAGAGAGTCGTCGCCGGTTGACCAAGCCGCAGATAGTCGAGCCCGACGTCGTGCAGTGTCTGGAGCCGGCGCTTGACCTTCGGAATGTGCTTGAAGAACTCGAGCGCCTCCTCGACCGACATCTCCAGAACGTCGGCGATCGTGCGGCCCTTGAAGCGGATGTCGAGCGTCTCGCGGTTGTAGCGCTTCCCGTGGCACTGCTCGCAGGGCACGTAGACGTCCGGCAGGAAGTGCATCTCGATCTTGATCTGCCCGTCTCCGCGGCAGACCTCGCAGCGGCCGCCCTTGACGTTGAACGAGAACCGTCCCGGCTTGTACCCGCGCGCCCGCGACTCCTGGGTCCGCGAGTACAGCTGGCGGATGTGGTCGAACACGCCCGTGTACGTGGCGGGGTTCGAGCGCGGCGTACGCCCGATCGGCGACTGGTCGATGTTGATGATCTTGTCCACGCGCTCGGTGCCCTCCACCTTGCGGTGCGCCCCTGGGCGCAGCTTGGCCCGGTGGAGGCGGTTGGCGACGGCGCGGAACAGCACTTCGTTCACCAGCGTCGACTTGCCCGACCCGGATACGCCGGTGACGCAGCAGAAGACACCGAGCGGGAACTCGACGTCGATCCGCTTCAGGTTGTGCTGCTCGGCACCGAGGATGCGAATGCCGGGCTTGGGCTCGCGCCGTTTCTCGGGCACGGGAATCGTCCGCGAGCCGCGCAGGAACTGGCCGGTGAGAGACTCGGGCACGCGCTCGATCGCCTTCGGCGTCCCCTCTGCGATCACCCGCCCGCCGTGCTCCCCCGCTCCCGGCCCCAGGTCGACGATGTGATCCGCCGCGCGCATGGTGCCCTCGTCGTGCTCGACGACGATCACGGTGTTGCCGAGGTCGCGCAGCCGCGAGAGCGTGTCGAGCAGCTTGCGGTTGTCGCGCTGGTGCAGGCCGATCGAGGGCTCGTCGAGGATGTACAGGACCCCGACGAGGCTGGACCCGATCTGGGTCGCGAGCCGGATCCGCTGCGCCTCGCCGCCGGAAAGCGTCGCCGCCGCGCGGTCGAGCGTCAGGTACCCGACACCCACGCTGTCGAGGAACGCCAGCCGCTCGCGGATCTCCTTCAGGATGCGCTCCGCGATCTGAAGCTCCGTCGGGGTCAGCTTCATCTCCTCGAGGAAAGTGATCGCGTTCCGCGCCGACATGTGCGTGAACTCGTTGATGCCGAGACCGCCGACCTTCACCGCAAGGCTCTCCGGCCGCAGCCGCGCGCCCCCACACTCAGGGCACGGCCGCACGGACATGTACTCCTCGATCTTCTCTCTTACGTAGTCGGAGTCCGTCTCCTTGTAACGGCGCTCGAGGTTCGGCACGACTCCCTCGAGACGCGCCATGTAGGAGCGGCGCCGTCCCATCCGGTTGCGGTATTTGACGAACACCCGCTCGCCCTCGTCGCCGTAGAGGAAGAGGTCCTGGACCTCGGCGGTCAGGTCCTCCCACGGTGTATCGAGGTCGATTTCGTACTTGTCGGCGATCGCCAGCGTGAGCTGCTCGTAGAAGTCCGACCCGGAGCTCCAGGGGAGGACCGCCCCTTCGGCGATCGACAGTGCCGGATCGACGACGACGTCCGGATCGATCTCCATCTGGGAGCCGAGCCCCGTGCAACGCGGGCAGGCACCGTGCGGGGAGTTGAAGGAGAAGATGCGCGGCTCTAGCTCGGGCATCGACGTACCGCACTTCAGGCACGCGAACTTCTCGGAGAAGATGAGCGTGTCACGGTCGCGAGCGGCGGTGGCGCCGGTCGCACGCCTGGTCGAGCCCTTCTTGCCCCGTCCCTTCACGGACCCGTCCGGCGGGTCCCCGCCGGACGGCCCCTTCTTCTCGACTAGTTCTATCTCCACCATCCCCTCGGCGAGCGACACGGCCGTTTCGATGGAGTCGGCGAGCCGGCGCCGGCCCTCGGGCTTCATCACCAGTCGATCGACGACGACCGCGATGTCGTGCTTGAACTTCTTGTCGAGCTCGATCGGGTCCTCGAGCAGCCGCAGCTCGCCGTCCACCTTCACGCGCGTGAAGCCCTCCTCGCGCAGCTCCTCGAGCAGGTCCTTGTACTCGCCCTTGCGGCCGCGCACGACCGGCGCAAGCACCATGAACCGGCTGTCCTCGGGCAGCGTCATGACGTGGTCGATGATCTGCTCCACCGACTGGCCGCTGATCGGCTGGCCGCAGGTGTGGCAGTGAGGGTGGCCCACACGTGCCCAGAGCAGACGCAGGTAGTCATAGATCTCGGTCACGGTCCCGACGGTCGAGCGCGGGTTGCGCGACGTCGTCTTCTGGTCGATCGAGATCGCGGGCGAGAGCCCTTCGATCGAGTCGACGTCGGGCTTGTCCATCTGCCCCAGGAACTGGCGAGCGTAGGCAGACAGTGACTCGACGTAGCGGCGCTGGCCCTCCGCGTAGATGGTGTCAAAGGCAAGGCTCGACTTACCGGACCCGGAGAGCCCGGTGATCACGATCAGGGAGTCCCGTGGGAGGTCGAGCGAGATGTCCTTGAGGTTGTGCTCGCGCGCCCCCGCGATGCGGATGTGGTCATCGACCGGCATTCAGACGATTGTATGCGCCGCCTCCGTTGGCTCCGTCGGGCCCCGGATACCGGGCGGTCCTCAGAGCCGGGACCGCCGCCCGCGGCCCACTATCGTTTGCCTTGACCCGATGAGCAAGGAGAACCTCGACATCGTGCGCCAGGTCCGCCAGACGTTCAACCGGGGCGACATGGAGGCGCTGCTCGAGCTCTTCCATCCCGACGTGGAGCTCGATTGGTCCCGCCGGCTGCTGGACCCCGTCGTCATCCGCGGTTACGAGGAAATGCGGCGGTTCTTCGACGAGGTGAGCGAGGTCTTCGGCCAGATTCGCTTCGAGGAGCCGATGGAGGAGATCGACTTCGGGGACCACGTGCTCATGGTCAGCCACGCCCGCTTCAAGGGCCGGGCGAGCGGCGCAGACGTCCTTGCGCGCGCTGCCAACTTCTGGACGATCCGGGACGGCAAAATCGCCCTCTTTCGGCTCTACCAGACCAAGGAGGAGGCCCTGGCGGATCTGGAGCAGAGCGGTATCTGGCCGCCTGCCCCGTCCAGCGAGAACCTCGAGATCATCCGCTCCGTCATGAATCAGCCTCTGTCGCCCGAGACGGCGGGCTGGAATGACGTTTTCGCCCCGGACATCGAAGTCCACGACCACGACATCCCGGACGCCGGCACCTACCGGGGCGCTGAGGGTGTCGCGAGGTGGATGCAGGATTGGGGTCAGGCCTGGGGGGACTTCAGCGCCGTGCCGGAGGAGTTTCTAGCCGCCGGCGACCAGGTCGTGGCGGTCGTGCGCCTGAGGGCGACCGGCAAGGGCAGCGGCGTCGTGGTCGAGCGCCAGGATGGCCTGGTCTGGACCATGCGTGACGGCAAGGCGATCAGGCTCGACTACTACAACAACCGAGCCGATGCGCTGAAGGCGGCCGGACTTCACTAGTACTACCGCTTGCCGGCGGTGCCACCAGCGCAGTGCGGCATAAGCTACGAGCTGCGGTGAGAGCAGACAGCGGCGACAGCGCCATTGACCGCGAGAGCGAGTACCTCGAGCTCCTGAAGCTCGCGCTCGTCGACCTTCTCGGGTACGAGACGTTCAGCGCGAAGCCCAAGCCTGGCGGCGGGATGGAGGTACACGCGCTTGCCGACGAGAGCCGCTTCGTTCGGCTCGAGGGACGGGACTGGCCCGCGAACGCGATGACGATGATCGGCATGGGCCGTCTCAACCACCTCCAGGCATGCGTGGAGGAGGTCGTCGCGACCGACGTGCCCGGGGACCTGATCGAGACGGGCGTCTGGCGAGGTGGCGCCGCGATCCTTATGCGCGCCGTGCTGGGAGTGCGTGGAGTTCGTGACCGTGTGGTCTGGGCCGCTGACTCCTTTCAGGGGCTGCCGCCGCCGGACGAGCAGCGCTACCCAGCCGACCGAGGAAGCGGGCTGCACGAGAAGGACTTCCTGAGCGTCTCGCTCGAAGCCGTCCAGCGCAACTTTGCGCGTTACGGGATGCTGGACGACCAGGTCCGTTTCGTCCCGGGCTGGTTCCACGAGACATTGCCCGCCCTCGACGCGGAGCGCTGGTCGCTGATCCGCCTCGACGCCGACCTCTATCAGTCCACGCTCATCGCGCTGGAGCACCTCTACCCGCGCCTGGAGCCAGGGGGGTTCGTCATCGCCGACGACTACTGGTTGCGCAGCTCCCGCGAGGCGATCCACGACTACAGGACCAGGCACGGGATCGAGGAAGAGGTCCAGCCGATCGACTGGGCCGGCGCCTACTGGCGCAAACGCCGGCAGTAGCGGCGGACTCGGCGATGTTTCGCCTAGAGGACCTCCAGAAGAGCTTCGGTGGCGTGCACGTGCTCCGTGGCGTGACGCTGGCGATCCCCGCAGGCGCCGTCACGTGCTTGATCGGCTCGAGCCGCGCCGGGAAGAGCACGCTGCTCCGTTGCATGAACCTGCTCGAGCCGGCGGACGGCGGCCGTATCGTGCTCGACGGCAAGGACGTCACCGCTGGCGACAGGGCCGAGTCGATCTTCGTTCGCCGGCGTGTGGGAATGGTGTTCCAGGAGCCGCACCTCTTCCACCGGACGGTGCTCGAGAACGTGATGCTCGTCCAGCGGACCGCCTACGGGCGCGACCGCGAGCGGGCGCTGGCGATGGGCGTGTCGTCGCTCGAGCGGGTCGGACTCACGGATCTGGCGGACGTCAGCGTGGACCGCCTCTCGGGTGGTCAGCAACAGCGGGTCGCGATCGCCCGCGCGCTGGCGCTTGGGCCACACGTGATGCTGTTCGACGACGTGACGAGCGGGCGCAATCCCGAGCTGGTGAACGAGGTGCTCGACGTCGTCCGCAGGCTGGCGGCGGAGGGGCTGACGATGGTCGTCACGACTCGCGAGATCGGCGTCGCGCGTGCGGTCGCCGACCGGGTCGCACTCATGGACGGTGGTGTGATCGTCGCCGACGGGCCACCTGGTGAGGTCCTCTCCGAGCCGCGCGAAGACGGGACGATGCCGGCCGAAGGTCCGGGCTAGGCCCGGCAGGACGGCTAGCCCCTGGCCGTGGAGGCGCCGCTGCCCCCCGTCAGCTCATACTCTCGCCGCAGCTCCTTGATCTCGTCGCGCAGCTTCGCCGCGTACTCGAAGCGCAGGTCCTCGGCGGCGGCGAACATCTCTTCCTCGAGCTCCACGATCAGGCGCTCGATCTCTTGGGGCGAGCGCACCTCCTCGTCGCGACTCGCGCGCCTGCGCTTCGAGTGGGGCACCTGGGACTCGAGGGCGAGGAACTGGGTGATGTCCGAGATGCCCTTCTTCACGGTCTCGGCCGTGATGCCGTGCTCCTCGTTGTACTCGAGCTGGATCTTGCGCCGGCGGTCGGTCTCGCCGATCGCAGCCCTCATCGCCGCGGTCTCGCGATCCGCGTACATCAGCACCTTGCCGCGCACGTTGCGGGCGGCGCGGCCGATCGTCTGAATGAGGCTCGTCTCGCCGCGCAGGAAGCCTTCCTTGTCGGCATCGAGAATCCCCACCAACGAGACCTCCGGCAGGTCCAGCCCCTCGCGCAGGAGGTTGACGCCGACAAGCACGTCGTACTCGCCCAGGCGCAGGTCACGGATGATCTGGATGCGCTCGATCGTGTCGATTTCCGAGTGCAGATAGCGAACACGAAACCCGTACTCGAGCAGGTAGCCGGTCAGATCCTCGGCCATCTTCTTGGTCAGCGTCGTGACGAGCACGCGCTCGTCCACCTCCGCTCGGGCTCGGATCTCGTTCATGAGGTCGTCGATCTGGTGCTTCGTCTCGCGGACTTCGACCTCCGGGTCCACGATCCCGGTCGGTCGCACGATCTGCTCGACGACCTGCTGCGAGTGCTCACGCTCGTAGGGGCCCGGCGTGGCCGAGACGAACACGAGCTGAGGCACACGCGTGAGGAACTCGTCGAATCGAAGCGGCCGGTTGTCGAGCGCCGAGGGGAGCCGAAATCCGAAATCCACGAGCGTGTTCTTGCGCGAGCGGTCGCCCTCGTACATGCCGCCGAGCTGGGGCACCGTCTGGTGCGACTCGTCCACGAAGCAGATGAAGTCGTCTGGAAAGTAGTCGATCAGCGTATGCGGCGGGGAACCGGCAGGCCGGCCGTCGAGGATGCGCGAGTAGTTCTCGATACCGGAGCAGAACCCCATCTCCTTCAGCATCTCCATGTCGTACTCGGTTCGCTGGCGCAGGCGGTGCGACTCGAGCACCTTGCCGTGCTCCTCGAGCGAGCGGCAACGCTCCTCGAGCTCGTGGCGCATCTCGCCGAGCGACCGCTCGATGATGTCCTCGGAGGTGACGTAGTGGGTCGCCGGCCAGACCGAGACGTGACCGAGGTCGTGGTAGACCTCGCCGGTGAGCGGGTCGAAGTGCTGGATCCGCTCGATCTCGTCACCGAAGAGCTGGACCCGGTAGGCACTGTCGGCGTAGGCCGGGTGCACTTCCAGCACCTCGCCTCGCACCCGGAACGTCCCCCGCACGAGGTTCGTGTCGTTGCGGTTGTATTGCATGGACACGAGCTGGCGCAGCGTCGCGTCGCGGTCGATCCATTCTCCGGCTTTCAGCAGAAGCATCTTCTGCTTGTAGAGCTCGGGCGAGCCGATTCCGTAGATGCACGACACCGACGCCACGATGATCACGTCCTCGCGGGCGAACAGCGCCGCCGTGGCTGAGTGGCGAAGGCGGTCGATCTCCTCGTTGATGGAGGAGTCCTTCTCGATGTAGAGGTCCTGGTGGGGGACGTAGGCCTCGGGCTGGTAGTAGTCGTAGTAGGAGACGAAGTACTCGACCGCGTTGTCCGGGAAGAACTCCCGGAACTCGCTGCAGAGCTGTGCCGCCAGCGTCTTGTTGTGGGCGAGCACCAGCGTGGGCTTCTGCACTTTCTCGATCACGAAGCCCATCGTGGCCGTCTTGCCCGAGCCGGTCACGCCGAGGAGCGTCTGGAAGCTGTCGCCACGATCGATGCCCTCGGCGAGCTGCGCCGAGGCCACGGGCTGGTCGGCGACCGGCTCGTAGGCGGGGTTGAACCTGAACGGGGGCATACCTGAAGGTTAGAGGCGAGCGGTAGGCCATCTTCGCGAAGGCCTTCGCAGCTGCACCAGGACGTCAGCGACCAGGAGCCCGCCGCCGGCGATCGTGAGCCAGAAGATCAGGTCGTATGCGTCGCGGTGCTGGTCGCCTCCATCCTGCGACGAAGCAACGACCCGGAAGTCGTCCCAGGTGTAGTGGAATCCGCCCTCCCCGCCATCGAACGTCGCAACGATGTAGGTGCCAGCCGGCACGTCGGGCACCTCGAAGAGCGCCCGCCGGGTGGGCCGCTCGCTTCGCGCCAGAACGATCGTCGGTCTGCCCATGCGGTGAAGCGACCAGAGCGGCTCCGGCCCGAGCAGGAGCTCCCTCCGCGAAGGGTTCCAGACGATCTTGACCGCCGGGTACGCGACGCGCACCTCGTCGCCCGGCTCGCCATGCGACTGGCTGAGGCAGCGGCACGGCCCGTGAGCGAGCGCGGGTGCCGAGCAGAAGAGCACGACTCCTGCCGTAAGGGCGGCGACCAGCGCCCGAATCCCGCTAAAGCCCGAGCTCGTTCCTGTAACGCTCCGCATACTCGCGACGCTTGTCGAGCACGTCGCGCGCGTACTCCTGCGTCTCCGGGAAGCGGATGTCCCGCAGCGCAAGGTCGCTACCGCCCCAACGGTCCACCCGGCGCTGGCCGGCGTTGTACGCGGCGATCGCCGCCACCTCATTGCTCTCGTAGTGGTCGAGGAGGTAGCGCAGATACCAGGAACCGTACGAGATGTTGATCTGCGGGTCGTGCAGGTCCGCTCGCTCGAAGTTCGTTCCACCCGTCTTGCTTGCGACGAACTCCGCCGTAGTCGGGAGGATCTGCATCAGACCTTCCGCTCCTGCCTCAGACGTCTGGTCGCGGAACTTCGACTCGCGATAGATGACGGCTGCAATCAGTGCCGGGTCCAGGTCCTTGTCGCGAGCCTGCTGGCGGATGATGTCGTCGTGGCGGAGGGGCAGCGTCAGCTCCTTGATCGCGTCCTCGACCGGGTCCACCAGCCCGACGGCCGCGCCGATTCCGACTCCAATTGCGAGGATCGCAGCCACAGCGAGGATGCGGGTGCGCAGCCTCGGCTGCCGCCGTTTCGGCGCCGGCCTGTCGCCGGTCGACTCGCCGCGAAGCTGTGCGGTCCCGGTGCTCACTTTACCGCCTTCCTCTCGAGCGCTTCGAGCACGTCACCCATCGCTTGCTCGAGCTCCTCCAGGGAGCCATCGTTGCGCACCACGTGGTCGGCACGACTCGCCTTCTCCTCCTGAGTGAGCTGGCGAGCCTGGCGCCCGTCGAGGCCCCGGTGGTCGCGGTCGCCCGCTCTCTGCAGGCGTATGCCTTCCGCGGCGACCACAGCGATCGTCGCGTCGAAGATCCCCTCGATGCCCGCCTCGAACAGAAGCGGCACCTCGACGACCGCCACGGACGGCGGCTCACCCGAGCGCTCGACCTCGGCGCGCCAGGCCATCACCCGCTCCCCGACGCGCGGAAACAGAACGGACTCGAGCCAGCCGAGCTCCTGCGGCTGCTCGAACACGACTTCGGCCACGGCGTCGCGATCGATGCTTCCGTCCGAGATCACGCGCTCCCCCCAACGCTCGACGAGAATGTCCTTGACCTCCTCGGTGCCGAGCAGATCGTGGACGACCGCGTCGGTCGAGAGCACTGCCGCGCCGAGCCGCTCGCAGGCCGCCAGGGACTCCGACTTGCCGGCGCCGATTCCCCCCGTCAACCCGACGAAGAGCAAGGCAGCCTACGTGGTCTGGTCTTCTGTCCCGTCTTGCTCTTGCGCAGGCTGCTCGCCGGGCGTCTCGGCATCGGTCTGCTCATCGGCGGCGGGCTCAGCGGGCTCATCGGCGGCGGGCTCGGTCTGCTCATCGGTAACGGGGTCTGCCTGCGAGACGTCCGCCTCGGCCTCCGCCTGCTCGCTATCGGTGACGGCCTCCGCCTGCTCACCGTTGCTGACGGCTTCCGCCTGCTGGCCGTCGCCGGACGCGTCTACCTGTGGGGCATCGGCGACACCCTCCGCCTCGGCGCCGTTCGTCTCCTCACTCGCCTCGGCCTGCTCCTGTCCGTCGCCGGCGAAGACCTCCTCGGAGAGGTCGAGGTCCGGCACCTCGCCGATCTCTGCGGCCTCTCCCTCGGTCCCCTCGATCGGCGCCGCAGCGCGATCGCGAACCGGCAGGATCTGGTCCTCGACCCGCTTGAAGCTCAGTGACAGGCGGCGGCGCTCCTCGTCTATCTCGAGGATCTTCACCCGCCCGACGTCGCCCGGGTTGACGATCTCACGCGGGTTCTCCACGTGGTGCTGCGCAAGCTCCGAGATGTGAACGAGCCCCTCGACTCCCTCCATCACCTCGACGAAGGCTCCGAAAGCGACCACCTTGGTGACCTTGCCCTCGAGTACGTCGCCGACGTTGTAGGTGCTGACGACGCGCTGCCATGGATCCTCCTGGGTCTGCTTGAGTCCGAGCGAGATCCGCTGGCGCTCGCGGTCGATGTCGAGCACCTTCACCTGCACGGTCTGCCCGATCGACAGCACCTCCGAGGGGTGGTTCACGTGCCCCCACGAGAGCTCCGAGATGTGGATGAGGCCGTCGATGCCGTCGAGATCGACGAACGCGCCGAAGTCGACGATGTTGGAGATCGTTCCCTCCACGACCTCGCCTTTCTGAAGACGATCGAGGATCTGCTGACGTGCCTCCTTGCGCTCCTCCTCCAGCACGGCGCGGCGCGACAACACGACGTTGTTGCGGCTGCGGTTGAGCTCGATCACCTTGCACTCGATCGGCTGGCCGAGGTAGTCGTCGAGGTTCTGCACGCGGCGGATGTCGACGAGCGACGCGGGCAGGAACCCGCGAACGCCCAGATCGATGATCAAGCCGCCCTTGACGACTTCGATCACCTTGCCCTCGACGGGCTCGCCGGTCGCGGCCGCCTCCTCGATCCGCCTCCAGGCACGCTCGAAGCGGGCGCGCTTCTTCGACAGGATCAGGCGGCCGTCGGCGTCCTCCTTCGTGAGGACGAGGGCGTCGACCTCCTCGCCGAGCTGGACCTCCTCCGTGGGATCGACCGAGCGCCGGATCGACAGCTCGCCGATCGGGATCACGCCCTCGGACTTGTAACCAATGTCCACCAGCACCTCGTCCTTGTCGATCCGGACGACGTTGCCGGTCACCACGTCGCCCTCCGAGAAGGGCTTGATCGTGGCGTCGTAGTTGGGGACGAGCTGGCCGTCGACCTCGATCAGGAGATCAAAGCCGTTCGCCGTCTCGGCCCCGGAGGCATGCGACGGGGGCGTGTCGACCTGCGGCACGGGCGGAACTATAGCGGCACCCCATGGACTACCCTGAGGCCGCCGTGGCGTCGAGGCGCACGAAGAAGCGATACGAGCGCACGCCGCTGGAGAGCCGGTGGGACGTGCTCGTCTGCGGAGCGAGCTTCGCAGGACTCGCCGTCGCACGTGAGCTGGCGGGCGCGAGGGTGAACGGCCGCGCCGCCCGCGTGCTCCTGCTGGACCGCTACGAGGTGGGCGAGCGGCAGACTTCGGCCTGCGCCGCGCCGACCGATTGGCTGGAGGCGCTCGGCCTCGAGCGCTCGATCCGCCAGACGTTCGGCGACCTCGTCGTCCACACGCGCCACGACAGCTCCCGCTACCGGCTCCCCTTCACCTTCTCGACCTTCGACTATCGCGAGCTGTGCTCGCTGCTCGACGACCAGAACGACGCCGAGTTCGAGACGGCGACGGTGCTCGGCCAGGCGCCCGCGCAGAACGGCGACGGGTCCATCCATCTGCTCACCGACCGGGGCGCGGTGGCCGCGCCGCTCGTGGTCGACGCGCTCGGCTGGCGGCGCGTCCTGGGCGAGAAGGGCTATCAGCCGCCCGACGCGCCGCTCTCGCGCGGGCTGGAGGTGCATCCCGGCGGCACAGGCGAGGACCTCGAGATCTGGATCGAGCGCCCGGTCGTGCCCGCCGGCTACGGATGGAGTTTTCCCGCCGCAAACGAGGTGAGGGTCGGGGTGGGGTCGTTCGATCCGAGGTTCCACGTCAAGCGGCCGACCGTCGAGCTCGCCGACCGGCTCGATCGCGACGCCGTCCGCTACCAGGGCAACTGGATCCCCCACGAGCTACGGCCCGCCACTGACGGCGGCGTTTTCTTCGTCGGCGACTCCGCCGGCCATTGCCTGCCGCTGACGGCGGAGGGGATTCGCACGGCGTTCTATTTCGGAATCGCTTGCGGGCGGGAGTTGCGGAGCGTGCTGGAGGGCAGGGCCGACCGCGACGTGGCGCTGCGCCGATACGGGGCGTTCTCGGATCGCCACGAGTGGAAGTTCCGCTGGATGCTGCACGCCCAACGTCTCGTCCCCCGCGTCCCTCCGCCGCTGCTGAGCGCGGCCATCCGTGCGATCTCGCGTGATCGCCTCGTGCGCTGGTCGTTCGACCACTACCTGAACGTCGCCCACCCGAGCTACGCCCGCGGGGCGGTCCGGGCGCCTGGTCGGCCAGCGGTGGATTCACTCCCCAGGGCCGCCTGAAAGCTCCTGCAAACCGCGCCACCGACCCGGATGTTTAGGGCCGGCGCCTACAGGCAACCCTGATGCTGGCCGGATCGCCAGCTACAGAAAGGCAGGACCATGGGAGTTCTCGACAAGATCACGGGCCGGGCGAAGCAAGCGGTCGGTGACCTGACCGACGACGAGTCGCTGCACAAACAGGGTCGCCGCGAGGAGCGAAAGGGCGAGGCGAAGGAGCAACTCGACCGCACCCAGGAGAAGGCCGAGCGCAAGGCCCAAGAGGTCGCCGATCTCGAGAGAAAGACCTGAATTCGCTTAGACGCGAATTCGAGAAGAACCTGAATTCGCTTAGGCGCGAATTCAGGGAGCGCCGAGGGCTCAGCCACTAAGAGCTGGCAGCTTTTGGACGTCAGGGCAAAAAGACGCCCTGCTCCAGATATGTGCGCTCGTCGCCCGTCCCGCATTGGGGCGGGCAGACGGCGGGCGCGCCCACGTCGCCGTCCGCTCCGGCGTCCTTGAGCTTGGCCGCTGTGAGGCGAGCGACAGAGCGCTTGCCCTCGGGGGCGAGGCCGGGCAGGAGGCTGTCGTAGGTGGAGCTGAGCGAGCAGGTCGAGCCGACGTTTGGATCGGGGGTCGCAGAGCAGCCGAGCGGGAAGGCGAGCTCGAGGTCGGAGGCGGTGCCCGAGGCGGTTCCCGAGGGGCCGTTGGCTCTGTCAGTTAGGCGATAGACGGTCGTGGTCAGGATCAGGTTGCCGGTGTAGTCCATCGGGCCCGAGACGCTTCGGACGTCGCTGGCCGAGGTGAAGACCTTGACGTCGGCCTCGTCCACCGAGGTGGCGGGGTTGCCGGCAAGGACGTCGAAGCGCGCGACGCCCGAGCCCCTGCCGGTGGTGGAGGTGGTGAGCAGGGTCGAGGCCTGTACGGGTGGCTCGCAGGAGGGCTCGGCCAGGGGCCCGACGTGCTGGGAGTTCGCCATGCCCGGGTTGCAGACCCGGAACGCGGGCACGAGCGGCACCCGCAGCGGCGTCGCTCCACCCGGGCGCGGGTAGACGCGGGCGTTGGTGAACGTGCAGGTCACGGTCTCCCCCGCGCTGACGTCGATGTTCGCCACGGGGCTGCCGTCGTCGCAGGTGGCGACGCCCAGGTACCAGCCGGCGGCGGCGGTCTCCGCGATCGAGTAGCCGGCGCCGGGCTCGACGTCGTTGAAGGTCTGGGTGTTGGGGATGGAGCCGTCGGAGTCGTCGTCGAGCTGGAAGCTCGTGGGCATCAATCCGCCGCCGGCCGTGAAGCTGAAGTTCTGGGGGTCGTTGGGCTCTGAGTCCTTGACTACGACGATCTTGCCGGGGATCGAGAACTTGGTCACGAAGGCGTCGCCGTGGGGGCCGGAGCCGCCGTTGAAGGTCGGGTCGAAGGCGCCGGCCGTGGTCGGGAAGGAAAAGCCGGCGTCCCCGGCCACATAGGGACTGTCGCGGCCGTCGACGCCGATGTCCCTCGTCGCTCCACCCTCGAGGAACGTCGAGTACCCGAGGGCGGATCCGGCCGCGTTCAGCTGGGTCACATAGGACGACGGGGTGGAGTCGAAGCTCGTGTCGTACGCGCCCGGGGTGACCGGAAAGTCGGAGGACGACGTGAGGCCGGTGACCCAAGCCCTGCCCTGGGAGTCCACTGTAATCGGATCGGCGGCTCCGCCGGTCGGTTCGCCGTTCGAGCCGCCTAGGTAAGTCGAGTAGAGAAACGCCGTGCCGGCGGGATTGATCTTCGTGATGAACGCGTCCTGGGCTCCACCGAGCGTGGGATCGTATGCGCCGGGCGTCGTCGGGAACCCGGTCGACCGGGTCAAGCCGCTCACATAGGCGTTGTCGTCGCCATCCACGGCGATCGAATGTGCCTCGTCTACGCCTGGAAAGCCGCCGAGGTAGGTGGAGTAGTCGAAGCTCGAGCCGTCCGCGCTCAGCTTGGAGACGAAGCCGTCGCCGGCTCCCACGGAGTCGGGGGCGCCCGGTGTGACGGGGAAGTCCGTCGATTGGGTCCTGCCTGCGAGATACGCGTGCCCTGTGGAATCGACAGCGAGCCCGCTGCCGAAGTCCCAGTCCGTGCCGCCGACGAACTTCGTGTACACGGCGGCGGTCGCGTCGGGATTGATCTTGGTCACGAAGCCATCGAAGTTCTGTATCGATGCCACCAGGTGGCCGCCAACGTACGCGTTGCCCTGGTCGTCAACGGCGATGTCCTTGGGGAAGCGGTCGGTGGCTCCGAGGAAGGTCGAATAGACGACGGCGGCGCCGTCGGCGCTGAACTTGGTCACAAACCCGTCCGGATGCCGGGGATCGAAGCAGTTCTCGGGATCGCCGCCGCAAACCGGCGCGAAGACGCCCGGCGTGGAGAAGGGCCTGCCGTCTGCACTTTCACCGGTGATGTACGCGCTGCCCTGCGAGTCGACGGCGATCGCGTTGATGATCGAAAAGAAACCACCCCCCTCTAGATAGGTCGAATAGTCGAGCGCCGTTCCCTGTTGGTTCAGCTTTGTCACGAAGAAGCCGGACGGGGTGGTGCGGTAGGCGCCGGGGGTCGTCGGGAAGTTCGTCGATTCCGTGTGTCCCGCGACGTAAGCGCTGCCATCGGCGTGGACCGCCAGCCCGCGGGTCGTGTCGCTCGACGAGCCGCCCAAGAACGTCGAGTACGCGAGCCCGGGGTCGATGACGAGCGGGCGACTTCGGTCGTAGGAACCGAGCGCGAAGCCATAGCCCGTTCCCCCGGTGGGCGAGTAACGGCTCTCGACCGGAACGTTGCGGCCGTCGATGCGCTGATAGGTGCGCGGGGCGGCGTCGCGCAGCGTGCCGCGCGGTGTGTGCACCATGAGCGCTCCCGACCCCGCGACCGAAAGCGACGAAGCGCCCGCGTATGCGAGCTGGATCTTGGACGGGTCGGCGCCCGGCGCGAGGCGGAACTCGTACTTCAGCTTTCCGCTCGCTCCGCGCAGCGCCATGTCGATCCCGGGCCACAGCTCCCGGTAGCGGACCTCGCCGAACGTCGGGATGTGGGTCTTGGAGCTGCGCTCGCCGATGTAATTGAGCTCGCCGCGAAGGCGCTCACCCGCCACCACGCGCGGGTCGGGGTTGGCGCCGGCGAAGCGAAGGTGGAGCGCGTAGCCCTCGCGCTCGCCCTGGTCGAAGCTGAGCGCGACTCTGTCGCGTGCGAGGTGCACGCCGAACCCGCCGGTCTGCGCCTGGTAGAGGACACGGCGGTCCGCCTGGCCGCGGTTGGGCGCGAAGGACAGCGGCAGCTCGCTCGCCGGCGAGGACGCGGACGGGGTGTCCGGAACAGACAGCACGGGCGACGACCGGGCCAGCGCGCTCGCGAGCAACAGGGGCAGCAGGCCCAGAAGCGCGATCGTCAGTCGGTTGCGTGCCGCTGCCGCGGCCAAGTGTGATCCGGTCACCAAGCCCCCTCCCCCGGAGGCTACTCCCGGCGGGAGCGGCCGTCAATCAGGTCCGGATGACGAGCAAGGTACCGGCGAAGAGCAGCAGGACGCCCAGGACTCGCGTGACCGTGATCGGCGCCTCCTCCAGCCCCAGGAAACCGAGCCGGTCGAGCACGACCGAGGTCGTGAGCTGGCCCGCCACCGTCGCGGCGGTCACCCCGCCCGCGCCGAGCGTGCGCACCGTCAGCAGCACCGTCGTCACGTAACAGGCCCCGAGAATGCCCCCGATGAGGTAGTAGGCGGGCACGTTCGCGGCGCCCGAGACCTTGCCGGCCTGGCCGGTCACGACCACGATGGCCACCAGCAGCAGGGTCCCAACGATGAACGAGATCGCCGCCGCGGGAAAGGTGCCGGTGGCCTTTCCGAGCCCCGAGTTGATCGGAGCCTGGAGCGCAATCAAACCACCGACGACGATCGTCGCGAGGGCAGCGAGGAGCGTCTTGTCCATCAGCGCCCTACTTGGCCTCGAGCCAGTTGCTTCCTACGCCGAGGTCGACCACGAGCGGTGGGTCGAGCTTGAATGCACGCTCCATTCCCGCCCGCACTATCTCGCAGGCGCGCTCGACCTCGCTCTCCGGCCCCTCGAACAGCAGCTCGTCGTGGATGGTGAGCACGAGCCTCGTCTCGAGGCTCTCCTCGCGCAAGGCGAGGTCGCAGGCCACCATCGCCACCTTGATGATGTCCGCGGCCGTCCCCTGGATGATCGTGTTCACGGCCAGCCGCTCTCCCTGTGAGCGCGTCTGGTAGTTGCGAGAGCGAAGCTCGGGGATCGGTCGCCGCCGCCCGAAGAGGGTTTCGACGTATCCGTCGTCGGTCGCCCGGCCGATCGTGCGCTCGATGAACGCCTGCACGGCGGGAAAGCGGTTCAGGTACCGCTCGATGTACTCGTCCGCCTCATCGTGCGGGATCTGAAGCTGCTCGGAGAGGCCGTGCGCACTCAGGCCGTAGACGATTCCAAAGTTGACGGCCTTGGCGCGCGAGCGCTCGCCAGGCCCGATCTCCTCAGGCGAAAGCTTCAGCACCTCTGCCGCGGTTGCCGCGTGGACGTCCTCGCCGCGCCCGAAGATCTGCTTCAACACGTCCTCGCCGGCGACATGGGCGAGGATGCGCAGCTCCACCTGCGAGTAGTCCGCCGAGATCAGGCGGCACCCCGGCTCCGCGACGAAGCAGCTCCGGATCTCGCGTCCAAGCTCGGTGCGGATGGGGATGTTCTGGAGGTTCGGGTTGGTGCTCGACAGGCGGCCCGTCGTGGTCGCGGTCTGGTTGAAGGTCGTGTGCAGCCGGCCCGTCTCCGAAGAGATGAGGCCGGGCAGGGCATCGAAGTAGGTGCTCTTGAGCTTCGACAGCTCGCGCCACGACTCGACCTTGGCGACGATCGGGTGCTCGTCGCGGATCGCCCGCAGCACGCGTGCGTCAGTCGAGAACCCGGTCTTCCCGCGCCGCTTTCGCGATAGCTGGAGCTTGTCGAACAGGATCACGCTCAGCTGCTGCGGAGATCCGACCGTGAACTCCTCGCCGGCCAGCTCCCAGATCTCGCGCTCGAGCCGCTCGACGTCGGCGCCGACACGGGTCGCCATCTCACCCAGCCGCTCGGTGTCGAGCTTGACCCCGGCTCGCTCGAGCCTGCACAGCACCTCCACCAGCGGCAGCTCCACCTCGTCGAGCAGCCGGGTGAGGCCGAGCCCCTCCAAGCGGGGGCGCTGAAGCACCGCAAGCGCCTGCACCGTCGCGGCCTCGCCGGCGAGCGTCGCTTCCGGTTCCTCCTCCGATACTTCCGCGAAAAGCCCCGCTTCCTCGGCCAGCTCGGCCAGCGGAAAGCTCCGCCGCGCCGGGTTGAGCAGGTATGCCGCCACCGCCGTGTCGTGATGGAGGACTCGCGGGGCGATGCGACAGGCGTCGCTCTCCGTCCCCGGCACAGGTGAGGCGCCACGACTCGCCTGCTTCCAGTCGTGCGCGATCAGAGGCCGCTCGCCCCAGGCCTGGAGCAACTCGTCGAGGCTGCCTGCGGCGCCGGTCAGAGCCTCCTCTCCGGCGGTCGCCGCCCAGCGAACCAGCTCGTCCTCGGGTCGAGCGAGCGCCAGGGCGGCGGGGCCTTCCGGCAGTCCGGCGAGATCGGCGAGGTCGCCCGCTCGAACGCCCACGTGCAGGCGCTGCTCCGCCGCGGCTCGCGGGGCGGCGTCCTCCAGCCCGACCGCCTCCTCGAGGCGGCGTAGCGGATCGCGCAGCTCGAACCCCATGAACACCTCTCTCAGGCGCGAGCGGTCGGGCGGCGCCGATGCGATCTCCGTCACGTCGATGCCGACGTCGATGTCGCGCTTGAGGGTCGCCAGATCCTTCGATATCAGTGCCAGCTCCCGGTTCTCGCGCAGGTTCTCCTGGCGCTTCTTGCCGGAGATCTCTTCCACGCTTCCGAGGACCGCCTCCAGGGATCCGAACTGCTGGATCAGGGCGGCTGCCGTCTTGTCGCCGATCCCGGGGACGCCGGGGATGTTGTCGGAGGTGTCGCCCTTCAGCCCGATGAAGTCGGGGACGAGCTCGGGCGGGACGCCGTAGCGCTCGATCACCCCCTCGCGGTCGTACACGCGCGTGTCGGTGATGCCGCGCGAGGTCGTCATCACTCGCACACGACCGTCGTCGGGAAGCTGGTAGGCGTCGCGGTCGCCGGTCACGACCATCACGTCGATGCCGGCATCCTTCGCCTGCTCGACGAGGCTCGCGATCACGTCGTCCGCCTCGTAGCCGTCGACCCTGACGTTCGTGTAGCCGAAGGCCTCCACGAGGGGCTCGAGGTGCGGCCACTGCTCGGAGAGCAGGTCCGGGCGCGGCTTGCGCTCGGCCTTGTAAGGCTCGTACTCCTCCTCCCTACCGGATAGCCCTGCGTCCCAGACGACGATGGTCGCCTTCGGCCCGTACTCGGTGAGGATCTTCACCAGCATGCTGGCGAAACCGAAGATGGCGTTCGTCGGGCGGCCGTCGGAGGTGGCGATCGACTCCGGGAGAGCAAAGAAGGCCCGGTAGGCGAGGCTGTTGCCGTCGATCAGGAACAGCTCGCGGTTCATTCAGCCAAGGATATGCGCAGCCGCCGAGGGCCTCACTTCACGATCCTGCGGCGCCAGGAGCGGGAAACTCCGCAAGTTGCGCGAAAGTATCATTGCGTGACCTTGCGATTTCAACGTGAACCAGGAGATGGGGAACCAGTGCCGCTCACTCCCAGTGCCTCATTCAGCCTCACGCTCCGACTCAAGCTGGAGAACTCTCCTGGTGTGCTGGGCGAGGTCACGACGGCGATCGGTCACGCCGGGGGCCAGGTCGGCGCCATCGACACCGTGGAAAGCGCGGACGAGTGGCTGCTCCGAGACATCGCGGTCGACGCCCGGGATCAGGACCACTGGACCGACATCATGGACGCCGTCAAGGCAGTCGAGGGCGTGGAGCTGCTCGAGTTCCAGGACCGCACCTTCCGCCTGCACATGGGCGGAAAGATCAGCCAGAGCAACAAGCATCCCCTCGAGACCCGGGACGACCTCTCGATGGCCTACACGCCGGGCGTGGCTCGGGTCTGCTTGGCGATCGACGAGGACCCCGAGCTCGCGTTCCGCTACACGATCAAGCAGAGCTACGTCGCCATCGTGAGCGACGGCTCGGCCGTGCTGGGGCTCGGCGATATCGGCCCGAAGGCTGCCCTGCCCGTGATGGAGGGCAAGGCGATGCTGTTCAAGGAGTTCGCCGACGTCGACGCCTTCCCGATCTGCCTCGACACCAACGACCCGGACGAGATCGTCGCGACCGTGAAGGCGATCGCGCCCGCCTTCGGCGGCATCAACCTCGAGGACATCTCGTCGCCGCGCTGCTTCGAGATCGAGGACCGCCTGAAGGAAGAGCTCGAGATCCCGGTCTTCCACGACGATCAGCACGGAACGGGGATCGTCGTGATGGCGGCGCTCTTCAATGCGCTCAAGCTGACCGGCAAGCAGCTCGAGGACCTGCGCGTCGGCATGGTGGGCCTCGGAGCCGCCGGCATCGCCGTCACGCGCATGCTGCTTCGTTGCGGCGTCGGGGAGATCGTTGGCTGCGACACGCACGGCCTGATCCACACCGAGCGCGACGACTGGGACGAGATGCACCCTCTCAAGCGCTGGTACGCCGAGAACTCGAACTTCGACAAGCGCTCCGGCGGCCCCGCGGACGTGCTCGACGGCGCCGATCTCTTCATCGGCCTGTCAGGGGCGCGCGTGATCCACCCTGAGGCGCTCGAGCGGATGAGCGAGGACGCGATGGTGTTCGCGATGGCGAACCCGGAGCCCGAGATCATGCCCGAAGAGGCGGCGCCCCACGTGCGGATCGTCGCCACGGGCCGCTCCGACTACCCGAATCAGATCAACAACGTGCTCGCCTTCCCGGGCGTCTTTCGCGGCGCGCTGGATGCGCGCGCCACGGAGATCACCGAGGAGATGAAGATCGCCGCGGCACACGGCCTCGCCGACGTCATACCCGAGAACGAGCTGTCGGAGGAGTACATCATCCCGAGCGTCTTCAACCGGGACGTGGTCACGGCGGTCGCGTCCGCGGTCGCGGACGAGGCGCGCCGCGCGGGCATCGTGCGCGGCGAGCACCCCGCGGGGGTGCGCGCGCCCCTCAGCCCAGCCTGACCCGGTACGAGAAGGACCACTAGCCGCTCGCCCGGCCCGCGAGGGGCTTGACGAACTCGAGTCGCCCGTTCCGAACTCGGTAGCCGGACACCTTTTCGAGCGAGGTGTCTCCGTTGTCGTCGATCGAGAAGGTTCCGACGACGCTCTGGAAGTCGGCGGTCTCGAGCACGCGCTGCACCAGCTCGTCGCGCCGGTTCGCGCTGTCCCCCGCACGCCTGATGGCGTCGAGCAGCATGGACATCGCCGCGTGCCCGTACGCGGCGTAAGGGTCGGGGCGCTCGCCGAACTCACGCCTGTAGTCGCGCACGAAGCGCCTCCCTTCAGCGGGGAGCTGACTTGGGTCCTGGGCCGCCGACGTGATGAACGTTCGCTCGCCGGCGCTCCTCAGGCCCCGGTAGAAGTCCGGGGACAGGAGGCCCGCGGCCCCCATCAGACGAGCCTGCGGCAGCGCCGCGTTGAGGTCGCGCCAAAGCCGTCGGGCGTTGCTCTCCACGCCGCCCCCGAAGAACACGAGGTCGGGGTCTCGGCTGCTCACCTCCTCGGCGAAGTCGCGGTAGTCGTCGGCGCGGGGGTCCATCCCCTTCTCCCCCACGATCTCGAGCCCGCCGATGCGCTCCGCGGCGACGCGGAACTGCGCGACGAGCCCATGCCCGCCGACGCTTTTGTCGTCAACCAGGAAGACCCGTCGGGCTCCCTGCTCCTTCGCCCACGACGCGGAGGCGGAAGCCTGCACGTCGTCCGCCGGCACGACGCGGGCGAAAGTGCGATCGCCCGAGGGGTAGTACTTGTCGGGCTCGCCCTTGTCCGCGCCGGGGACGAGCTTCGTCAGCCCGACGGCCGTCGCGGCCGGGCTCACCTGCATGAATGCCGCCTCGTTCGTGATCGGCAGCGAGACGGCGGTGGCGCCCGAGTCGAACTCACCCAGGTAGGCGATCGTGCGCGAGTCCTGCGCCGCCTTGCTCGCGTTGTCGGCGGTCCGGCCGGGGCTCCAGCCCGGCTGATCGGACTCGCCGGCGGTCGCGTCGTCTCGCGAGGCAAAATTGACCTTGAACGAGCCCACCTTGCCGCCGGCCTGCTTCAGCGCGAGCTTCTGCCCGTTGACGATGCTGCGCGCCTGCTCGGCATGCGGGCCCTGAAGCGGCAGGCTCGAGTAGACGGTGAGCGTGTCGCCGGGCACCTCGCCGCCACGGCTCTGGTCGCCGCCGCAGCCGCTGAGGGCAAGCGCGAGAACGGCTACCACGGCTGTCGGTCTGGCGGCTATCACGTCGGGGGCCGGGTTCGGCGGCCCGCGATTCTATTCGCGGCCGGGTCTAGAACGGCCCACACGCTTGCATATCGAGCCGGCTTCGCCGGGCGCCTAAAGTCCTGAGCGTCGCCTTGAGGCGGCCGCCCATTGCATACACTCCGCCGCGACGTGAAGGTCGGCGTGCTCACAGCGGGCGGGGACTGTCCCGGCCTCAACGCCGTCATCAGGGCCGTCACGCGTCGCTGCCTCAACGACGGTCACGAGGTCGTCGGGCTCAAGCGCGGCTACGCCGGGCTCGCGGAGCGCTGGTACGTGCCCCTGGACATGCGCACGGTCTCGGGCATCCTGCCGCTCGGAGGGACGATCCTCTCCACGTCCAGCTTCGACCCCTTCAGGGAGGCGAACGGCGTCGAGCGCGTCAAAGCAGCCATCGCCGAGGATGGGTTCGACGCGGTCGTGGCAGTCGGCGGCGAGCACACGATGTCGATCACGAGAGCGCTCCACGCCGACCACGGGGTACCGCTGGTCGGCGTCCCTAAGACGATCGACAACGACGTTCC
The DNA here is from genome assembly GCA_963774075.1 of uncultured Solirubrobacterales bacterium. Lineage (GTDB taxonomy): Bacteria > Actinomycetota > Thermoleophilia > Solirubrobacterales > JBBDJG01 > JBBQNR01. Next base: position 475,011 of record CAVZDP010000002.1, read on the forward strand.
TTGCACGGACTTTACGTTCGGTTTCGACACCGCCGTGCAGATCGCCACCGACGCGATCGACCGCCTGCACACCACGGCCCAGTCGCACGATCGGGTGATGGTGATCGAGGTGATGGGGCGAAACACAGGCTGGATCGCCGTCTTCAGCGGCATCGCGGGCGGCGCCGACGCGATAGTGATTCCCGAGCTCGAGCTGACCGTGGAGGAGATCTGCGACGCGATCAACGCCCGTCACATGCGCGGGAAGGACTTCTCGATCGTCGTCGTGGCGGAGGGCGCCGAGCTGGCATTCGCCTCGGGCGAGAAGCGTCAGGTGCGCTCGTCCGAGCGCAGAGACCAGTACGGCTACCCGCGCCTGGGCGGGATCGGGCAGGCGCTAGGAGAGGAGATCGAGAACCGCACCGGGTTCGAGACTCGGGTCACCACGCTCGGCCACGTGCAGCGCGGCGGCACCCCGTCGGCGACCGACCGCGTGCTCGCAACGCGCTACGGGATCAAGGCCGCCGAGCTCGCCGAGGAGGGGCGCTTCGGAGAGATGGCGGCGCTTCGGGGTCAGGAGATGACGAGCGTCCCGCTCAGCGAGGTAACGGGCCTCAAGCAGGTCGACCTCTCATACCTGAGGCTCGCCAGCACGTTCTTCGGCTGAGCGCCCGTCTGTGGGCATTTCAGCTAGCGGCTCTCGTCGCTCCGGAGGCCGGCGGCCATTTGACCCAGGACGCCGAGACCGAGGATCGCCAGCGCGACCAGGCCCGCGACGTCGGCGTTCAGGCCGATCGCCCACAGGACGACGAAGGTGCAGGCGCCGAAAGTCGCTGCAATGAAGGTCACCATGGCGGGCATAACATAGGGCACGCAGCCCCGTGGAAGCCCGATCCATCCAGTCAGCCGCCCCACTTCCGCTGCGCGACCGGCTGAGAGAGAGCGGCCCGGCGCGGCTGGCGTCGCGCTACCCCGAGCGCGCCGCAGCGGTCGTGATCGGCCTGCTGGTGCTCTTCATGATCGTGACCAAGGGAGTCCACGACACGGCCCAGACCGGGTTGAACGGCCTGTCGCTCGGGTCCGTGTACGCACTCGGCGCCGTCGGGCTGACGCTCGTGTACGGGATCCTCAAGCTCGTCAACTTCGCCCACGGCGACTTCCTCACCTTCGGGGCCTACATGGCCTACATCGTGAACGTCACCTGGGGCGGTCCGATCGTGCTCGGGATCCTGTTCGCGATCGTCGCGACCGCGCTGCTCGGAGTGACCTTCGAGCGCGTGATGTGGAAGCCCATGCGCGCGCGCAAGGCCGGGTTGCTCCAGCTCCTGCTGATGTCGATCGGACTCGCCTTCCTGATCCGGTACGGGCTCCAGTATGCGTGGGGCACGGAGATTCGCACGCTGGATGTGAACAACGTCGCGACCGTCGAGTTCCTTGGCCTGCGGATCGGGCGCACCGAGCTGATCGTGATCGCCGTGGGCTTCGTCGTGCTGGTGGCGATCGGGCTGATACTCAAGTTCACCCTCCTCGGAAAGCAGATGAGAGCGCTTTCCGACGATCTCGATCTCGCGGAGACCGCGGGCATCGACACCGACCGCGTCGTACTCTTCACCTGGCTGTTCGCCGGTGCGCTCGCCGGCCTGGCGGGAGTTCTCGCGGCCGCGGTGACGGACGTGCGGCCCGAGCTGGGCTTCGGCCTCTTGCTCCCGATCTTCGCCGCGGTGATCCTCGGCGGGATAGGGGACGCCTTTGGGGCTCTCGTGGGCGGAATGGTCCTCGGCCTGATGATCGAATGGTCGACGCTCTTCATCGACTTCCGCTGGAAGACCGCGATCGGCTTCGCGGTGCTGATCCTGGTCCTGATCGTCCGGCCGCAGGGCATCTTCGGCAGAGCACGCACGGTATGAGCGAGCTGGCCGACCCGACGCAGCTTCAGTTTGCTTTCTCGCTCGAGTTCCTCACGGCCGTGAAGTTCTGGACAGGGGTGGGAATCCTGGCCGGCATCTACACCCTCTTCACACTCGGCCTCCAGCTGAACGTCGGATTCACCGGAATCGTCAACTTCGGCCAAGCCGGATTCATGGCCGTTGGGGCCTACGCGATGGCGATTCTCGTCGTCAAGGCCGGATGGTCTTTCTGGCTCGCGATGCCGGCAGCGATCGTGATCTCGATGGCCTTCGGCATCTTCGTTGGGTTGCCCTCGCTTCGCCTGCGCGCCGACTATTTCGCGATCGCCACGATCGCCGCTGCCGAGATCGTGCGGCTCACGGCCCAGAATGCGCGCGGCCTGACCGGGGGAAACGAAGGGCTCCTCGGCTTCGACGAGACGTGGAACGACCTTTCGGACACGATGAACGGCTGGCTGGAGAGCGCCGGCTGGAGCGACCCGGAGACGCTCTTTCCCCTCTTGGTGGTGGTCTGGGTCGTCGCGGCGATCGCGACCGTCGTCCTTCACTTCATGCAGCGCTCGCCCTGGGGCCGGGTGCTACGCGCCATCCGCGAGGACGAGGACGCCGTGCGTGCGCTCGGCAAGAACACGCTCGTCTACAAGCTTCAGTCGCTTGCGATAGCGGCGATGCTGGGATCGCTGGCGGGGTTCTTCCTGGCGCTCGACCTCGCCTTCCTGCACCCAACCGAGTTCAATCCCCTGTTCACGTTCATCGGCTTCGGCGTCCTCGTGCTCGGTGGGCTCGCCAACTACTGGGGCGTGGCGATCGGCTCGATCGTGATGTGGACGATCCTCGAGGGCTCTCGCTTCATCGAGCTGCCCATGAGTGCCGAGCACATCGCGGCTGCCCGCTTCATGCTCGTCGGCGTGGTGCTGATCCTCCTGATGGCGTTCCGTCCTCAGGGGATGTTCGGAAGGAAGGAGGAGATGGTGCTCGGTGAATGACGCCGCAACCGAGCGGCGCGACGGCACGATCCTCGAGGTCAGGGACGTGGTGCGAGGGTTCGGCGGGATCCGCGCCGTGGATGGCGCCTCCTTCGACGTCGCCCGCCAATCGGTGACGGCGCTGATCGGGCCCAACGGCGCCGGCAAGACGACCCTCTTCAACGTCATCACCGGGTTCTACCGCGGGGAAAGCGGCTCCGTTCGCTTTCTCGACCACGAGGTCCTGAGACGACCGCCCCACGTGATCGCCGGTCTCGGCATGGTGCGCACGTTTCAGATCACCAAGGCTCTCGCCCGCATGCCCGTGATCGACAACCTGATGCTCGCCGCACGCGATCAGCCCGGGGAGCGGCTACGAAACCTGATGATCCGTCCGGCGGCGACGCGGCGGCGCGAGCACGAGGTGCGAGAGGTGGCCGAGAAGATGCTGGCGCTCTTCGGCCTCGAGCGCGTGGCCGACGACTACGCCGGCACGCTGTCGGGAGGCCAGCGCAAGCTGCTCGAGTTCGCGCGAGCGCTGATGGCCGAGCCCCAGATGCTGCTGCTCGACGAACCGATGGCGGGCATCAACCCGACGCTCGGCCGGCGCCTGCTCGACCACATCCAGCAGCTCCGCGCCGATCGCGGGATGACGTTTCTGTTCGTCGAGCACGACATGGAGGTCGTCATGGGTCACTCCGACCGCGTGATCGTGATGGCCGAGGGACGGGTGATCGCCGACGGGCCGCCCGAAGAGGTGCGCCGCGACAAGCGCGTGATCGACGCATATCTCGGTGGCGGCGCCGCTCCCGGGACCGAAGAGCCCGCATGAGCGACGGCGGCGCCGAGGCACGCGGGGAGAACGGTTACCTGCTCGAGACGCGCGATCTGGTTGCTGGGTACGTACCTGAAGTCGACATCTTGAACGGGGTCACGATCGGCGTCCGTCGGGGCGAGACGGTCACGGTGGTCGGGCCGAACGGAGCAGGGAAGTCGACCCTGATCAAGACGGTGTTCGGGTTTCTCAGGCCGCGTCGCGGCCAGGTGCTGCTCCGCGATCAGGACATCACGGGCGCGAAGCCCCACTCGATCACGCGCAAGGGGCTCAGCTACGTGCCGCAGCTCGACAACGTCTTTCCGAGCCTGACCGTCGAGGAGAACCTCGAGGTGGGCTCGCTCGAGCGATCGCGAGACGAAGGAGCGCAGCGAGGGCATGTACGAGCTCTTTCCCCGCTTGGGCGAACGAAGGCACCAGGCCGTGGGGTCGATGAGCGGCGGGGAGCGCCAGATGGTCGCGATGGCGAGGGCGCTGATGACGGACCCCGATCTGCTGTTGCTCGACGAGCCTTCCGCGGGCCTGGCGCCTGCGTTCGTCGACGCGATCTTCGAGAAGATCGCCGACGTCAACCGCACCGGCGTGACGATCGTCATGGTTGAGCAGAACGCTCACCGGGCGCTCGCGATGTCCGACCGTGGCTACGTGCTGGACCTGGGGACGAACAAGTTCGAGGGTGCGGGGAAGGAGCTCCTCGAAGACCCGAAGGTGGCCGAGCTCTACCTCGGCGGCGGAAGCCGCATCGATTCCGCAAGCGGCTGAGCGAGACGGCCGGCGCTTCGCGCCGGCCGTCTCACCGTTTATCCGTTCGTAGTCCGAATCAGCCCCTGTCGTCCTTACTGCTCGCTGGCGCTGGGCTGGACGGTCTTGACCGTTTCGAGCTTCCCGCCCTCGAACCGGATGATGTCGTAGATCCACTTGCTCGGATCGCCGTTCTCATCCAGGTCGACGGGCCCCGTCGCTCCTTCGTAGTCGATGTCGTTTCCGTCCTGAAGCGCCTTGATGGCCTCCGGGAGTTGCTGCCAGGTGTACTTGTTTCCGGGTGGGGCTGTGACGTCTCGGAGCTCCTCCGCCATCTTCTCGCCGTCTGCCTCACCGGCGGCCACGGCCGCCAGGTAGCAGAGAATCACGGCGTCGAAGTTCTGCGCGTCGAAGGTCTGCCGCTTGGGCCCCGGCGCCGACGTGTAGAGCTTGCCGAATGCCTTGGACGAAGCGGTCGAGAACGATCCGACGGACGTCCCTCGCAATCCCTCAGTCGCATCGGCTCCAGCGGACGAGGGCAAGTCGGTCGAGGCCAGGCCATCGGTGACGAACGCCTTGCTCGCATCCCACTTGCCGGTTCGCACGAGCGCTGGACCCACCTTCGCGAACGTCTCCGGAAAGTCCACTATCACGAACGCGTCGGGGCTTCCCGAAGTGATCTTCTGCGCCTCCGAGTTGTAGCTCGGCTGCTTGGGGTCGTAGACGACCTTCTCGCCGACCTTGCCGCCCCTCGCCAGCCACTCCTTGGGGAACGCATCCGCGAGACCACTTCCGTAGAAGTCGTTGCGGGCACCCACGTTCACCGTCTTGCCGCTTGCTCCACCCAGCTCGTCGTCCATGTGATCTGCGAGCGCCTTCGCCTGCAGGGTGTCCGGCGGCGCGGTCCGTGCAAGGTAACCGTCATCCTCCAGGTCGCCGATGGACGCGGCCGTGGAAGCCGGCGAGATCAGCAACACCTTCTCTCTGATGGCCACGGACTTCGCCGTAGGGATCGTGTCCGCGGAGGCCCAGGCGCCCGCTATGCACTTCGCGTCCGCGTCCACCAGCTTGCGTGCGGCTGAGACGGAGGCCTGAGCATCCGTCTGCTCGTCTTCATGCTGAATCTTGACCGTCTGCTCGACATTCGCCGCCTGGATCGCCTTCTCGATCTCCTGGCCTGCAAGATCGGCGGCCTTTCGACCAGGTGGCCCGAAATCGGAAAGATCGCCGGTCAGCGGCACGATGTCGCCGATCGTGAGATCGAACTTGGCCTCGCCTCCGCCGTCGTCACCTCCGCATGCGGCGATGCCGGTCATCGCCACGAGCAGCAGGGAAGCGGCCATCAAGGGCAGCGCCTTCGCTTTCATCAGGTGGTCTCCTCTCGTCCACATTCCTCTCTCCACTCAACACACGGCCTCTTTGCCCGCCATAGGCATACCCGATCGGGGCCGGGTGCTGCATTCCGGCAGCCTCTAAGAGGTTGTCTCAGAACTCTGCGTGTACGACTGGCGAGCGCCGGATCAAGCGGGGCAAGGACGCAGGGAGGTGGCAATAGCTAGCAGCTATTGCCCCGACCGAGGACGCAGCAGCCGCGTAGATCCGCCGCCGCCAGGCGTGCGCGGAGGGTTTTGAGACAGCCTCTAAACAGATCAGGACAGAGAGTCGGCGGCGCTGCGCAGAAAGCCGGTGGAGGCCGCGATGCCCTCCTCCGGCGACGGGGCCTCGGCGATTGCTCGCACGAGGCGGCTGCCGACGATCACGCCGTCGGCGATCGCCCCCACCTCGGCCACCTGCTCCACCGAGCCGACGCCGAAGCCGACCGCCACCGGAACGGTCGCCGCTTGCTTGACGCGCTCGACGACAGCGGCCAGATCGTCCGGCAGGCGCCCGCGCTCGCCCGTCACGCCGGTGACGGAGACGACGTAGACGAATCCACGCGCGGAGACGGCTATCGCCTCGACCGTTTCCGGCGGCGTCGTGGGCGCGACCAGCGGTACGAGGGCGAGCCCCTGACGGTCGCAGGCTGCACGAGCCTCGGCCGCCTCGGCGGCGGGCAGGTCCGGGACGATCAGCCCGGAGGCGCCGCTCGCGGTGAGGGCCGCCACCGCGGCATCGAGCCCGCGCGTGAGCAGCGGGTTCGAGTAGCACATGACGACGACCGGCAAGCGCTCGGAGAGCGGAGCGACGACGCGCTCCAGTACCCCCTCGAAAGTCGTACCGACCTCGAGGGCGCGCTGGCCCGCCGCCTGGATCGCCGGCCCGTCGGCGAGAGGATCTGAGAAGGGGACCCCGACCTCTACGAGATCAGCGCCAGCATCCGCGAACGCGAGCCCGACGCGAAGCGAGTCGTCGAGGCTCGGGAAACCGCCCATCATGTAGGGCATCAGCGCCGCCCGCTTGCCGCACGAGGAGAAGGCGTGCGCGATGCGCTCGACCCCCACCGCGGTCGATGGCCCGGCCATCAGCGAGCGCCGAAGGCGAGCACCTGCTCGAGGTCCTTGTCGCCCCGGCCGCTGAGCGTGACCAACGTAACCGAACCCTCAGGCGAGCCCGCAGAGCTCCCGCTTTTCGCGTGTACGCGAAAAGGGGCCTCATTTTTCAAGACCCATGCGATCGCGTGCGCCGGCTCGAGCGCCGGGATTATCCCCTCGAGCCGGGCGAGCTCCCGGAACGCAGCGAGCGCCTCATCGTCGGAGACCGCCTCGTAGCGAACACGGCCACTGTCTCGGAGGTGGGCATGCTCGGGCCCGACTCCCGGATAGTCCAGGCCCGCCGACACGGAGTGGGCCTCCACGATCTGGCCGTCGTCGTCCTGGAGCACCGAGGAGAGCGCTCCGTGCAGCACCCCCTCGCGCCCGGCGGCGAGCGAGGCCCCGTGGCGCCCGCTCTCGAGGCCCTCGCCGGCGGCCTCGACCCCCACCAGCTCGACGTCCTCGTCCGCGAGGAAGGCCACGAAGGTGCCGATTGCGTTGCTGCCACCGCCGACGCAGGCGACGACACGGTCGGGCAGCCGCCCAACCTGCTCGATCACCTGAGCGCGCGCCTCGTCGCCGATCACGCGCTGGAGGTCGCGTACCAGCGCCGGATACGGAGCCGGACCGACGGCCGACCCGATCACGTAGTGCGTCGTCTCGACGTTCGCCACCCAGTCGCGGATGGCCGCGCTGACCGCCTCCTTCAGCGTCCGGGCTCCTGCCTCGACCGGAATGACGGTTGCGCCGAGAAGCTCCATCCGCTCGACGTTCGGCCGCTGGCGGCGCATGTCCTCGGTGCCCATGTAGACGTGGCAGTCCAGCCCGAGCAGCGCCGAGGCGGTCGCCACCGCGACGCCGTGCTGGCCCGCACCGGTCTCGGCGATCACGCGCCGCTTGCCCAGGCGCTCGGCCAGCAGTGCCTGGCCGAGGGCGTTGTTGATCTTGTGCGCGCCGGTGTGCAGGAGGTCCTCGCGCTTGAGCAGCACGCGCGTGTTCGCGACCTGCGACAGCCGCTCCGCCTCGTAAAGCGGCGTGGGCCTGCCCGCGTAGCGGCTCAGCAGGAGATCGAGCCTGCCGCGAAAGCTCTCGTCCGTGACGGCGTCGGCCCACGCGCTCTCGAGCTCGGCCAGCGCAGGCATCAGAGTCTCGGGCACGTAGCGGCCGCCGTAGCGCCCGAAGCGCCGCTCAACGGGCGCTGTCGCCATCACACGCGCGCGGCGGCGGTCGTGCCCACCGCCTCGAAGAAAAGCTCGAGCTTCTTTGGGTCCTTGCGCCCCGGCTCCGCTTCGACGCCGCTCGCGACGTCGACCGCAAAGGGCCCCACCGCGGCGATCGCCTCCGCGACGTTGTCGGGACGGAGGCCGCCCGAGAGCAGGAGCGGCGGCTTGCCGGGGTGCTCGCCCGCCAGCGACCAGTCGAAGCTCTCGCCGGTTCCGCCGGGCTTGCCGGGCGCGTGTGCGTCGAGCAGGTGGAAGTCCGTGTGGAATGCCGCCAATGCCCGGACGGATGCGGCGTCGCGCACGGGAGCTGCCTTGATCACCTTGAGACCGCTGCGCCGAGCCACCTCGCTGCAGTACGAGGGCCCTTCGGAGCCGTGCAGCTGCACCATGGTCAGCCCGGCACCTTCCGCCGTGGCGACCAGCTCGTCCAGCGGAGCGTTCACGAACACTCCCACGACCTCGGCGCGGCGCTTGAGCTCGGCGCCGATCGAGGCGGCCTCATCGAGCCCGCATCTGCGCGGGCTCTTGGGATAGAAGACGAGACCGATCGCCCATGCGCCGAGCGAGAGGGCGAGCTCGGCGTCCTCCGGCGCGGTCACGCCGCAGATCTTGACCTTCACCGCCACGCAATTGAGTGTGCCAGATCGCGCCGGCGGCCCGGGCTGCAAGGCTCGAGCTAGGGGACCAGCGGTTGGTCCGGCACGGTCTGCTGTGCCTGCGCGGGGCGCTTGCCGAGCTTGACCTTCTTCGTGATGTGCTCCGAGCCGCGCAGAAGCTTCAGCGTCACCTCGTCGCCCGGCTTCTTCGTGTCCATGTAGGTGATCACGTCCTTCATCGACTCGATCTTCTCGTCATCGATCTGAACGATCACGTCGCCGCCGAGCACCAGGTCCAGACCGCCGATGCTGACCGGCGTGTCTCCGCCCTTTATGCCGGCGTCCTTCGAGGGGCCGCTCGCCTCCTGGACCAGGACCCCCTTGTTCGTGGGGAGGTTGAGGCTCTCGGAGAGCTGGGAGGTGATCGTCACGCCCGTGATGCCGAGGAAGGCGCGCTCGACCTTGCCGGTCTTCTTGAGCTGCTCGACGATCTCCTTGGCCTTGTTGATTGGCACGGCGAAGCCGATCCCGATGTTGCCGCCGCCGCCCGCGGTGGCGATCTGCGAGTTGATCCCGATCACCCGTCCGCGGGCGTCGAGCAGCGGCCCGCCCGAGTTGCCGGGGTTGATCGCCGCGTCCGTCTGGATCACGTTCTGGATGGTGAAGCCGTTCGGTGCCTGGATCTCGCGCTGGAGCGCGCTGACGATCCCGGTGGTGACCGTCCGGTCGAGGCCGAAAGGGTTGCCGATCGCGACTACCGGGTCGCCCACCTTCAGCTTGGTCGAGTCGGCGAGCGGCAGCGGGCTCAACTTGTGCCCCGCGGCCTTGACTCTCAGGAGCGCCACGTCGTTGCTCGGGTCGCGTCCGATCAGCGTCGCCTCGAGCGTCTTGTCGTCGTCGAATACGACGTCGATCTTGCTGGCCCCCTCCACGACGTGCGCGTTGGTGAGGATGTTGCCGTCGCCGTCGACCACGAAGCCCGAGCCGGTAGCCTGGCCGCGCTGGCGCTCGGGGAAGCCGAACGGGGACTGCGTCTCCTGCTCGACTTCGGCCCGGATGAAGACGACCCCGGGGGCCGTCCTCTTGTAGATGTCGTTCACGGTCAGCCCGCCTTCGGGGCTCTCGTCCGCCGCCGTGCCGACCGGCGCCTGGTCGACCACGACGCGCTCCTCCTTGCCGACCCAGCCCGCCTCAACCGCGATCGCCGCGGCCACGAGAACGATCAGGCCGCCTGCGATCGCGGAGGCGAGGGGGTAGCGGAGGAGGTCCTGGAGACGCTGGAGAGGGGATGGCCGAGGTTGCATTCGTCCTATCTGTATCGGCAGCTGGTTAGACGCAGCTAAGGATGGCCGCTAGGGCGGTGAGGTTTCGCTAAGAAAGCGGCCCCCGGGTACCGCTGCGCCCCAACCATCTAGGTGAAGGTCTGGGTAGATTCCTCGCCGGGAACGAGCTCCCTGCAGGCGAGCTCCGGGTCGTCCGAGCGCATCAGGGCCTCGCCGACGAGCACCGCGTCCACGCCGACCCTCTCCAGCTCTTCGACGTCCACCCGGGAAGAGATCCCGCTCTCGGAGACCACAGTCTTGCCGGCCGGCACGTCGGTCAGCAACTCGAAGGTGCGAGAAAGGTCGACCGTGAAGTCGGATAGATCGCGGTTGTTGATCCCGATCACGTCCGCCTCGATCTCGAGCGCAGCCTCGAGCTCCTTCTCGTCGTGTACCTCCACGAGACAATCGAGGTCGAGATCGGTCGCCTGGTCGTAAAGGGCGCGAAGCTCATCCGGCTCGAGGGTCGCCACGACGAGCAGCACCGCGTCAGCTCCCGCGGCAAGCGCCTCGTAGAGCTGGTAGGGCTCGAGCGTGAAATCCTTGCGCAGAATCGGCAGGTCGGAGGCGCTGCGCGCCTCACGCAGGTCGTCGAGCGAGCCGCCGAAGTGAGGCCCGTCGGTCAGGATCGATAGCGCTGCCGCGCCGCCGCGCTCGTAGGCGCGAGCAATCTCCCCCACCGGCGCTCGCCCGCGCGGCAGCTCGCCCGCGGAGGGCGATCGCCGCTTGAATTCCCCGATCAGCGAGATACCGGGCCGCCCGAGCGCTTCGCTGAACGGCCGGCCCTGCGGCCGCGCGGAGAGCTCCCGCTCGAGGAGCTCCTGGGGGACCTCGGCCTTGCGGCGCTCGAGGTCCTCGCGGACGGCCTGGGTTATCGGGTCGAGCGCGCTCATGCCCCCGCTAGCTCGGCGGTGGCGGCGACGAAGCGGTCCAGGGACTGCTTCGCCGCGCCCGAGTCGATCGCCTGCTCCGCCATCCGTACCCCCTCCTCGAGGCTTGCAGCCCGGCCGGCGACCATCACAGCGGCGCCGGCGTTGATCGCGACCAGCGCGCGCCGCGGCCCGGCCTCTCCGTCGAGGACCGCTCTCGCGATGTCGGCGTTGCACGCCGGGTCGCCCCCCTCGAGCGTGGCCGGGTCGGCGCGATCGAGCCCAACCTGCTCCGGGGCGATCATGAAGTGGTTGAGGCCGTCGGGGGTCACCTCGACCGCCCTGGTCTCAGACGTGACGCTGACCTCGTCCATCCCGTCCTCGCTAGAGACCACGAGCGCCCTTCGACAGCCGAGCCGAGCGAGCGCGCCGGCCATCAGCTCGAGGTAGGCGGGGTCGGATACGCCGATGAGCTGGCGCGTGGCGCCGGCGGGGTTCGTCAACGGTCCGAGGAAGTTGAAGATCGTTCGCACGCCGAGCGCGTTTCGCACGGGAACAACGTGGCGCATGGCCTCGTGGTGGCGAGGCGCGAACATGAAGCCGAAGCCGACCTCCTCGATGCAGCGTGCGACCGCTTCCGGCTCCAGGTCGATGCGGGCGCCCAGCGCCTCCAGCAGGTCGGCCGAGCCGCAGAGGCTCGTCGCCGAGCGGTTGCCGTGCTTGGCGACACGACATCCGGCGCCCGCCGCCACGAAGGCAGCGGTCGTCGAGACGTTGAAGGTCGGGGCTCCGCCGCCCGTGCCCGCGGTGTCGAGGAGATCGTCGCCCGCGACCTCGACCGGCAGCGCGAGCTCTCGCATCGTGCGAGCGAGGCCGGTCAGCTCCTCGACCGACTCACCCTTCGTGCGCAACGCGATCAGGAAGGCGGCGGTCTGAGCCTCGCCAACGTGGTCGCTCATGATCTCTTTCAGGACCTGCTGGGCCTGCTCGGCGCTGAGGTCGTTCCCGGAGGCGACGAGGTCGATCGCCTCGGCGACGGCAGGGTTCGAATCTACGACCGTTGGCACTAGCGTTCGAGGAAGTTGCGAAGAATCAGCTTCCCCGAGTCCGTCAGGACGGACTCGGGGTGGAACTGCACTCCCTCCGCGGGTAGCTCGCGGTGCCGGAGCGCCATCACGACGTCACCCGACTCCGCCGAGAGCTCGAGCTCCGGGGGCAGGTCCGGGTCGACCACGAGCGAGTGATAGCGCCCTGCGACGAGCGGGTTCTCGACCCCCCGGAAGATCGATCGTCCGTCATGCCTTACCTCGGCCACCTTACCGTGGACGGGTTCTCCGATCACGACCCGGCCACCGAACGACTGCGCGAGCGCTTGGTGGCCGAGGCAGACGCCGAGGACGGGCACCCCTTCCTCGGCGAAGCGGCGGCCGGCCTCGATCGACACGCCGGCGTCCGCGGGCCGGCAGGGCCCGGGTGAGATCACGAGCCGGGCCGGCCGCCGCTCCAGCAGCTCGTCCACGCTCTCGCGGTCGTTCCGTACCACCTCGGGCTCCGCGCCGAGCTCGCCGAGGTACTGGACGAGGTTGTAGGTGAAGCTGTCGTAGTTGTCGATTACCAGAACTTTCATTGGAGGCGGGCGTAGCCCGACTCTCGGGACTTCAGGTGTCCGCCGAAGGCGGCTCGATATTCGACGCGTAACGCCAACCTCAGGGCCACTCCGGTTGCGAGCTCGCCAATTCGATCGCGCTGAAGACCGCCTCCGCCTTGGCGACGGACTCGTCGTACTCGTAGGCGGGGTCGGAGTCGGCGACCACGCCTGCGCCGGCCTGCACGTACGCGATGTCGTCCTTGAACACGACCGTGCGGATGTGGATGCAGGTGTCGAGGTCGCCCGAGTAGCTCAGGTAGCCGACGGCGCCGCCGTAGAAGCCGCGCTTGGTCGGCTCCAGCTCGTCGATGATCTCCATCGCGCGAATCTTCGGCGCCCCGGAAAGAGTCCCGGCGGGCAGGCATGCGCGCAGCGCGGCCATCGCATCCAATCCCTCCCGCAGGCGGCCGGTGACCGAAGACACTATGTGCATCACGTGCGAGTAGGTCTCGATCGCCATCAGCTCCTCGACCTTCACGCTGCCGTATTCGCAGACAGCGCCGAGGTCGTTGCGGGCGAGATCGACGAGCATCACGTGCTCGGCTCGCTCCTTCTCGTCCTCGAGCAGGTCGCGCGCTCGTTCGATGTCCTCCTCGGGAGTGACCGCACGCAGGCGCGTGCCGGCGATCGGGCGGCTCTCCACGCGCCTGCCGCTCACCTTGACGAGCGGCTCGGGTGAGGCGCCCGCGATCGCGAAGTCCTCGAACTCGAGGAAGTACATGTAGGGCGACGGGTTGACGTTGCGCAGGCCGCGGTAAACGGAGAAGGGCTCGACCGGGCACGGACCCGACCAGCGTTGCGAGGGCACGACCTGAAAGGCGTCGCCCTCGTGGATGTAGCGGCGCGAGCGCTCGACCGATTGCTCGTAGCTCTCTCGCGTCATGTTGGCGCCGAACGTGGAGCGGTCGAAGGCTCGCGTCGCATCGTTGGCGGCCTCGCGCGGCACCGGCTCCGCGAGCAGCGCACGCGCGCGCTCGATCAGCTCAGCGGCACGCTCGTACGCCGCGTCCACCTCACCACCGGCTTCGACGAACGCATTCACCATGATCGTAACCTCGTGGCGCAGGTGGTCGAAGACGATCAGGGCGTCCGACACCATCAGCGCCATGTCCGGCGTGCCGACGTCGTCGGGGTTCGGGTCGGGCAGGCGCTCCACCGTGCGCACGAGGTCGTAGCCGAAGATCCCGACGGCGCCGCCGGCGAAAGGCGGCAGGTCCTCTACAGGCGCGACGCGATAGGTCGACAGGTAGTCGGCAACGGCGGCGAAGGGATCGGGCGCCTCGAGCTCGCGCTTCGACCATGCCGCCTCGCGGCTGTCTCGCTCACGATCGAGCAGCTCGCGCAGCGTGAGCCTTCCGCCCTCGAAGCGCAGGATCGCGCGCGGGCGGAAGCCGAGGAAAGAGAAACGCCCGAACCGCTGGCCCTGCTCGGCCGATTCGAGCAGGAACGCGGGGGCCCGCCCGCGCAGCTTGAGGAACGCGGAGACCGGCGTCTCGCAGTCGTCGATGAAGGTGTGGCGCAGCGGGATCACGTTGTGGTCACGGGCCAGCTCCCGAGCTTCGTCGCGCGTGGGGCTCAGCGGCAGCCGAGATGCCGTCGCCACCGCCATCAGGGCGCCTCCGCCGCACCCATGCGGACGGTGAGCTCGTCGAGTACCGAGTCGAATGAGAGGCCCCTCGACTGGAGCAGGACGCCGAGGTGGTAGAGGACGTCCGCGGCCTCTTCTCGCAGCCGCTGGTCCGACTCCTCGCGTGCTGCGCGCACCACCTCCTCCGCCTCCTCGTTGACCTTTGCTCCGATTCGCTCGCTCCCCGCGCGCAGGAGCTCGGCCGTGTAGCTGCCGTCCGGCAGCTCACGCGCCCGCTCGGCGAGCGTCCGCGACAGGGCGGGAAGCGCCTCGTGTACGGCCACGCGTGGCTCCCCCAGGGAGCGGTAGAAGCAGGTCCGCTCGCCGGTGTGGCAGGCCGGGCCGGCCGGCTCGACCAGGGCGAGAACGGCGTCCGCGTCGCAGTCGTAGCGAAGCGAGCACAGCCGCTGGACGTTCCCGGAAGTCTCGCCCTTGTGCCAGAGCTCGTCCCGGGAGCGGCTCCAGAAGTGCGTCTCGCCCGACTCGAGCGTGCGCTCGAGCGCGTCGCGGTTCATGTAGGCGAGGGTGAGCACCTCTCCCGTCCGCCAGTCCTGCACCACGCAGGGCACGAGCCCGCGTTCGTCGAACGCGATTCGCCCGCTGTCGAGCGTGGACCTAGCGTCCATCCGCGAAGGATAGAGCCGCGCCGGCCCTATCCATCGATGCCCAGGCGGTCGAGCAACGCCTCGTCCCGGCGCCACCCCCTGCGCACCTTGACGGTCAGGTCGAGGAAAACGCGGCCGCCGAGCAGGCTCTCGACCTCGGCCCGCGCTGCCGTACCGATGTCGCGGATCATCGATCCGTGGTGGCCGATCAGGATCCCCTTCTGGGACTCGGTCTCCACCCACAGCATCGCGCGCACGGTGATCAGCTCCTCCCCACGCTCGATCTCGGCGACCTCGACCTCGACCGAATGCGGCACCTCTTCGCGGGTGCGTGACAGAGCCTGCTCGCGCACGAGCTCGGCCACGGCGACCTCCAGCGGCTGGTCGGAGCGGACGTCGTCGGGGTAGAGCAGGGGCCCCTCCGGCAGGTTCCCCACGAGCGACTCGACCATGGGCCCGACACCCGCGCCGGTTCTGGCCGAGATCGGAAAGATCTCGCGCAGGTCGAGGCCCTCGCGCTCGAGTGCCGCTGTCGACTCGAGAGCCGCCGCCGTCCTGCCGACGTCGAGGACGTCGACCTTGTTGACGGCCGCGATCACCGGCACCGGCGAGGCGGCGAGCGCCTTGGCGATGAATCGGTCCCCGGGCCCGATCGCCTCTGCGCCGCTCAGCAGGAACAGGACCGCGTCGGTCTCCGAAAGCTCTCGCTCGACGCGGCGCTGCATGCGCTCGGTGAGAGCGTCTCGAGGGCGCTGCACGCCCGGCAGGTCGACCAGCACGAGCTGCCAGGGCTCGCCCTCCCGCTCGCCGCTCGCGACTCCCCTTATCGCGCGCCGGGTGGTCTGTGGCTTGTCGGAGGTGACCGCCACCTTGGTCCCGACGATCGCGTTGACCAGCGTCGACTTGCCGACGTTCGGGCGGCCGGCAACCGCCACGAAACCGGAGCGGGTCATGCCTGCGTCCTCATCCGGACTCGAGCTCCATGAGCACGCGGCGCTGGAGCGCCAGCATCTCGCCGTCGTCGATCTCGTGGTCGTGGCCGGCGAGGTGAAGGACCCCATGCACGACCGCTTCCTCCAGGTTTTCCGTGTGCTGCGGGCAGACGACGACGTCTCCGAGCTCCCGCGGTCCCGCGCTGCGGCCGGTCTCGTCGATGGGAAACGAGAGCACATCGGTCGGCTCGTCGCGGCCGCGGAAGCGGAGGTTGAGCTCCCGGATGCGCGCCTCCGCCACCAGCTCGACGCTCAGGTGCCCGTCGAGCAGGCCGGCCGCGTCGAGCGCCGCCTCCACCGCCCGCCGCAGCTCCGCCGGGCACTCGATCTCACGGCTCAACGAGGTGGCCCGGCGAACGTTCCGAGACGGACCACCGGCCCTAGCTCTTGCCCGTCCGGGCGGTGCGCAGGTCGGGGGCCTGGCTTTGGCCCTGGTCGGCGTACGCCTCGACTATCTGCTGCACGAGCTTGTGCCGCACCACGTCCTCGCCGGTGAAGGCGATGAAGTCGATGTCGGTGACGGCGCGCAGGATCTCGCGCACGACGACGAGCCCCGAGCGCTGGTCGGACGGCAGGTCGATCTGCGTGATGTCACCGGTGACGACCATCGTCGAGTTGAACCCGAGCCGCGTGAGGAACATCTTCATCTGCTCGGGCGACGTGTTCTGCGCCTCGTCGAGGATGATGAACGAGTCGTTGAGCGTACGCCCGCGCATGAACGCGAGCGGCGCCACCTCTATGACGCCACGCTCGATGTGGGAGTTGACCCGATCTGTCTCCATCATGTCGTAGAGCGCATCGAACAGCGGCCGCAGGTAAGGGTCGACCTTCTCCATCATCGTTCCCGGCAGGAAGCCGAGCCGCTCTCCCGCCTCGACCGCGGGCCGCGTGAGGATGATGCGGCTGACGCGCCGTCGCGACAGCTCCGCCGTCGCCATCGCCATCGCCAGGTAGGTCTTGCCCGTGCCCGCGGGCCCGATGCCGAACGTGATGGTGTTGTTGCGGATCGAGTCGACGTAGCGCTTCTGGTTGACCGTCTTCGGCGCGACGCGGTTGCCGCGGTGAGTCCAGACGACGTCGCCGAGGATCGTCGACGGGCTCTCGTGCTGATCCAGCGCCGAGGTGACCGCTTCGATCGTGCCGGGAGCGATCTCGTGGCCGCGCGCGATCAGGCCGGCAAGCTCGCGGATGACCTCACGACCGACGGCCACCGCGGCATCGTCGCCGTCCAGCGTGAGCACGTTGCCGCGCAGGAAGACATCGCACTCGAGGTGCCCCTCGAGCGCCTTCAGGACCGCGTCCCCCGAGCCCGCCAGCTCGGCGGCTACCACGGAGTCGAGCGTGACCTGCTCCCTCACTGCGATGGGTCGGCGGTCAGCTTCTCGCGCACGAGCTCGTTCACTCGCTTGCCGTCGGCGCGGCCAGCCACCTTCGGCATCACCGCCGACATGACCTTGCCGATCTCCTTCGCGGAGTCCGCGCCGGACTCCGACACGGCCTGCTCGACGAGCGCCACCAGCTGGTCGTCGGAGAGCTGCTCGGGCAGGTACTCGTCGATCACCTCCGCCTCGGCCTCCTCCGCCTCGGCCCGCTCGGATCGCCCGCCGTCCCGGAAGGCCTGTGCCGCCTCGGCGCAGCGTTTGCGCTCGCGTCTGAGCACGGCTATCTCGCCCTGCTCGTCGAGCTCGGCGCGGGCCTCCTTGGCCGCCTTCTTCAACGAGTCGAGCAGAAGCCTCAACGTCGCCAGCCGGCGCTTGTCGCGCGCCTTTGCAGCGGCTGCCATGTCGGATTGCACCCTGTCGGTGATCGCCACCAGGACTAGGTTAGCGTCAGCGCTGTGAATGGTTACCTGCACTCGTGGCGGCGCTCACTGGAGCGCCTGCGCCGTCCCCTCCCGCTCGCCGAGCTGGACGGCGACCGCTTCTACGACTCCTACTGGTCGATGCGGCTCGAGCACGAGCCGGACCTCACGACGACCGCGCCGGTCCGTGCCGCACTCGTGGCCGAGCTTGTGCAGCCGGGATGGTCGCTGCTCGACCTCGGCTGCGGCGACGGCAGCTTCCTCGCCTGCCTCCGAACGCTCGTGCCGGATCTGAGGCTGCGCGGCGCTGATGTCTCGGAAACCGCGCTCGCCGTCGCTCGAGAGCGCGGGATCGACGCGTTCGCGCTCGACCTCTCGGATCCCGCGGTCGAGATCCCCGGCACATACGACGTCGTGACCGCGCTGGAGGTGATCGAGCACCTGCCCGACGCCGAGACCGCGACGCTGAAGGCCGGGGCAGCCGCCGAACGCCTTCTCATCGTAAGCGTGCCGAACCTGGGTTTTGCAGAGAGCCGCCTGCGGCTGCTACTCGGGCGCGGACCGATAACCAATGTCGTTCACCACGTGCGCGAACACCTGCGCCAGTGGACGGTGCGCGACTTTCGCGAGTGGAGCGATGCCCTCGGCTTGCCGATCCTCGCCGAGCGGCCCACGCGCGCGGTCCATCTGCTCGGGTTGGGACGCCGCTGGCCGGCGCTGTTCGCGTCGGGGATGCTCTACGCCCTCGACCCGGCGGGAGTCACGGCGAGAGCAGCATCGCCGCCCACTCCCCGCGCTCCAGGCGCCGGCGCTCGCTGAGGCCAGCCATGGCCATGGCGAGTGCGACGCGTGTCGCCTCCGACGACAGGAAGCCCGACGCGATGACGGTCCCAGGGCGCGCGTCCCTCGCCGCCCATCCCCCGGCGACCAGAGCGAGGAGGTCCGCGCTGAGGTTCGCGGTGACCACGTCGGCGGTCGGAGCCGTCTCGCGTCGCAGGTCCAGCCGTTGCAGCTGCACCTCGACGTAGTTCAGGCGTGCGTTGCGCGCGCTCTCCTCCAGCGCGGCCCGCTCGAAGTCCACGCCGGTGACCGGCGCGTAGCCGAGCTTCGCCGCGGCGAGGGCGAGCACTCCAGAGCCGCATCCGAGGTCGCAGAACGAGCGGCGCGGGCGCTTCAGGGCACCGGCAAGCCTCCGCCCGTGCCCCAGTGCCTCGAAGAAGCCGGCGCGGCCGGCCGGCAGCAGCTCGAGGCACATTCCGGTCGTCGCGTGAGTGCCGGTGCCGAAGGCCCTGCCGGGGTCGATCACGATCTCCGTGACGCCTCCTCGCTCGGCAGGACGCTCCCATGGAGGTCGCACGTAGATGCGCCCATCCACGAGCACCGGGTGATAG
The DNA here is from genome assembly GCA_963774075.1 of uncultured Solirubrobacterales bacterium. Taxonomy (GTDB): domain Bacteria; phylum Actinomycetota; class Thermoleophilia; order Solirubrobacterales; family JBBDJG01; genus JBBQNR01. Next base: position 493,983 of record CAVZDP010000002.1, read on the forward strand.
AAGCGCTTCCAGCGCTCCTGCCAGTCGTTCGGCACGGCTTCGCTTCGGATCTCGACCAGCGAGTCCCGGGCGGCGGCCTGCAGCTCTCCGAGCTCCGGCAGCTCGCCCGGCGCGCCGTAGATCGCGTATTCGACGACGCCCACCTGCCCGCCGGGCTCGTCCACCTGCTCGAGGCCCGCCGGCGCAAGCTCGAGCAGCTCGGCGAGCACGGCCTCGGAGTCGGCGCCGCGACACCGTACGGCCAGGCGAATCAACCGCTGAAGGCTTGGCGGATGCGCTCGAAGAGGCCGCCGCGCTCTGCGTCGGCCGGGTAGTTGTCGCCGTTCGCCGAGCGGGCGAAGCGGTCCAGCAGCTCCCGCTGCTCGTCGTTCAGGTTGCGGGGCACCATGACGTTCACGATCACGTGCAGATCTCCGTGGCGGCGGGAGCGAAGCGAGGGCAGGCCCCGCCCGCGCATCCGCACCACGGTGGAGGGCTGGGTGCCGGCCTCGAGCTCGAGCTCGAGCTCCTGTGCGCCATCGAGCGTCGGCACCGGCACGCTCGCGCCGAGAGCCGCGTCGGTGAACGGCACGTCGAGCCGCGTCACCAGATCGTCGCCGTGGCGCTCGAAGCGCGGGTCCGGCAGCACGGTCGCGAGCACGTGCAGATCGCCGTCCGGACCGCCCCGCGGGCCGGCGCCGCCGCGGCCGCGCACCCGGATGCGCTGGCCGTCGGAGATGCCGGCCGGTACGTCCACCGACACGGACCGAGACTCGCCCGTGCGGCCGCGGCCCCCGCAATGCTCGCAGGGCGTCGCGGGGATCTTGCCCTCACCGTCGCAGCGGTCACAGACGTGCGCACGCACGAGCTGACCGAAGGCGGTCCGCGCGACGGACTGGAGCTGACCCGTTCCTCCACAGCGCTCGCAGGTCTCGATCGGCGTGCCCGGCTCGGCGCCGTTTCCGTTGCAGCTCGAGCAGCGTACGAGGACCTCGTATTCGACCTCTTTCGTGGCGCCGCCGGCGACCTCGGCGAGCGTCAGCTCGACCTCGACGCCAATGTCGTCGCCGCGGGCGGGCCCGCCTCTGCGCTCGCCGAACACGGATCCGAACGGATCGCCGCCGCCGAAGAAGGCCTCGAAGATGTCGCCGAGGCTCGAGAAGCCGGCGAAGTTCGGCTCAAAGCCACCCGAGCGCAGCCCTTCGTGACCGTAGCGGTCGTAGATCGCCCGCCGCTCGCCGTCACTCAGGACCTCGTAGGCGGCGGCCGCCTCCTTGAAGCGATCCTCGGCGTCGTGATCGTGCCTGTTGACGTCGGGGTGAAGCTCGCGTGCGAGGCGGCGGAAAGCCTTCTTGATTTCCCCCTCGCTTGCCTCCCGCGAGACACCCAGGACCTCGTAGTAGTCGCGCGTCACTCGTATACCTCTTCGACGAACCGGCTGAGCGCTCGCGCCGCCGAGCGCACGGACTCGATCGCCTGCGGGTAATCCATCCGCACCGGTCCGATCACGCTCACCGCGCCCAGCGTGCGGTGGGCGAGCCCGTAGTTGGCGGCGATCACGCTCGCGGACCGCAGCGCGGGCTCCGTGTTCTCGTGGCCGATGCGCAGGTACAGCGCCGGCTCCGAAAGCGCCGAGCGCAGCACCGACAACATGCTGACTCGCCGCTCCAGCATTCGCATCAGGTCGTTGGCCGCAACGAGGTCGCCGAAGCGGTCGCCGGCCAGCAGGCGCGCCGCGCCGTCCACGTAGAGGGTTTGCTCGGTCGTCTCCTCGAGGCCCGAGAAGGCTGGCATGAGCGACTCGATGAATCTCCGCTCGGTGTCCGACAGAGCCAAATCCCCGAGCCGGCCTCGGACCATCAGCGCGCCGACGCCCATCCCCGAAAGTCGCTCGTTGAGGTAACTCCCGGCCCAGTCGGCGAGGCCGGCGTCGATCGGCTCGTCGAACGTGAAGGCCCGCTTCGTGACGCCCCCGCTCGAGCTGATCACCACGACGAGCGCGACCCGGGGCTGAAGCAGGAGCACCTCGATGCGCTTGATCGTCGCGGTGTGAAGCGGCGGCGCCGAGACCGCAGCGACGAGGTCGGTCACCTGCGAGAGCGTTTCCGTTGTGGCGCGCATCGCCTCGTTGACCTCGCGCCGCATGGTCGACAGCTCGAGCTCGAAGGAAGGATCGTGCCGGGGCGCGATGGCCCCGCCCTCGCTCAGCAGCGAGTCGACGTAATAGCGGTAGCCGGTCTCGGTCGGAATTCGGCCGGCGGAGGTGTGCGGATGGTCGAGGAAGCCCTCGTCCTCGAGCGCCGCCAGCTCGTAGCGGATCGTGGACGGGCTCCACCCGACGCCCGGCTGCTCCGAAAGCCAGAGCGAGGCCACGGGCTGGCCGTGCTCGACGTGTCCCTCCACGACCCTCGCGAGCAAATATCGCTGGCGGTCACTCAGCATGCCCTTGATTCTAGGAACCCCATGTTCTGGAGGCTCAGGCGGACGCTCGCGACCTCAGGGCGAGATATAGAGTCCCGCGCCGTGAAGACGCTCGTCACCGGCGCTACGGGCAAGGTCGGAAACGCCGTCGCCAGGGCTCTCGCGGCTCGCGGCGACGATGTCAGGGCCCTCGTGCGGGATCCCGGGCGGGCGGCGGGAGTCCTGCCTGAAGGCAGCGAGGCGGTCAGGGGCGACGTTCTCGACTCGGGTTCGCTGGCGACTGCCGTCGAGGGCTGCGAGCTCGTCTTCAACGCGATGGGGATCCCGGAGCAATGGCTGGCCGACGAGTCCCTCTTCCAGCGCATCAATGCCGGCGGCACGCGAAACCTCGCAAATGCGGCGCGTGATGCGGGCGTTCGCCGCTTCGTCCACACGAGCACGCAGGACGTCTTCCACGCCGAGCCGGGAGCGCGCTTCGACGAGTCCGAGGTCGCGAACTACCAGAAGGGGACCGCCTACGAGCGCTCCAAGCAGCGCGCCGAAACGCTCGCGCTCGCCGCCCGCAACGGCATGGAGGTCGTCATCGTGAACCCGGCCGGCGTCTACGGTCCCGGCCCCTCGGGAAGCGTGTCGTTTGACAAGAACCTGTTCGGCCCGATCGTGCGCAGGCGCCTGCCGGCGTTGCCGCCCGGCGGAGCCGGCGTGGTGTACGTGGACGGCGTGGCGAGCGGTCACCTGCTCGCCGCGGACAAGGGACGCGACGGCGAGCGCTACATCCTGTGCGACCGCCACCTGTCGCTGCGCGAGCTCGCCGAAACGGTCAAGAAGGTCGCCGGGCGCGGCTGGGTGCCGCCGACGCTGCCGCCGCCCCTGGCGCGCGCGATGGCGAATGGCGGCGAGGCACTCTCGCGACGGATCGGGCGACCGCCACTACTGTCGCGTGGCCAGCTCGACTTCTTTCTCTGGAACGCGGCTCCCGACTCGACGAAGGCCCAGCGCGAGCTGGGCTGGGAGCCGACGCCGCTGGAGGATGGCGTGCGGGCGACGCTCGCCGCGATGAAGCTCTAGTGGTCCTTCTCGGAACGTTCGCCTGGAAACGGCGAGGCTCCGGGGCCGGCAGGCAAGGACGCAGGGAGCCCGCGTACTCGGTGAGTACGTGGGCGACCGAGGACGCCGCATGTCGGTTCCGGAGGCCGCGGTTTCCGGTGAGACGTTTCGGGAAGGGCCACTAGCCCCTCAGGGTCCCGGCACGATGCCGGGACCCTTGCCGGCGCACGGGCTCCCCGGCTGGAGCCTGAAGTCCTTGCCGGCGCGGTCCACGAAGCGGGGATCGGCCACGACGTTGCCCGAGGCGCTGTAGCCCGGCGTGCCGTCGAGGCCCGCGTTCTGGTTGTAGGTGGGAGAGGGATTGGTCGGCCACAGACAGTTGTCACGCACGACGTTGCCCACGCCGACGGCGCTGCAGCCCCACCACGCTTCTACGAGCCAGCGCTCGCGAGCGTTCGAGATCACGTTGCCCTGGATCACGTTGCGATCAGATGCGGCGCAGGTTCCATCCTCGGCCGAGCCCCCGAAGAGCAGACCCTCGCCGCACCCGTCCATGACGTTGCGGGTGACCAGCGCGCCGTCTGCGTTGGGGTAGAGCTGTAGGCAGCGGTCGGCGTTGTCGTAGATCCAGTTGTCGGTGATCTGCGCACGGGAAGTCGGCACCTCGAGGTAGATGCCGTGGTTCTTGTTGGTCGGCGGGTACACGCCGCAGTCGTGGATGCGGCTGTAGCGGATCCGAAGGTACGAGGCCTGGCCCCACTGCGGCGGGCTCTCGTGGAAGCAGATCCCGGTCCTGCGGCTGGTGGCATCGACGTTCAGGAACGAGATCGAGTGCCCCGACACGGTCGGACTCGGATACGTCTCTCCGAACCGGTTCAGCAGCGGCCCGCCGGATCCGTCCAGCACGACGCGCATGAAACGCACCCAGGCCGACTCGCGGCTGAGCACGAGCCGCCCTTGGAGCGTCGCGAGCTCACCCGGATGGCTGCGCACGAGCACGAGGCCGCTCGTGTCAGCCGAGCCGACGGTGCCGGTCCCGCGTGCCGTGATGCGGAACTCCCTGTCGGGTGCCGTGTGCACGCCCCCGCGGAGGCAGACCGACTGACCCGGGCTCGCCGCGTTGACCACCGGCTCGACGGGCGCTCCGACGGCCACGATCTGGTCGCACGTAGCGGCGTGCGCCGGCGCTGCGGCAACGGCGGCAACAATCAGTGCCGCCAAGGCCATCGTGAGCGCCGTTCTCATCCTTGCCTGCCCCGCATCTTCGCTCCCTGCGTCGCGGAGCGGGCACCCTACCTCTTCGGGCGGTGAAGGTGAAGAACCCGGGAGGCGCGCTCGCTGAGCCAGGCGCGCCGACCGGGCTTCAAAACCCTTGGATCTAGAGCTGGAGCTCTGCCTCGGCGTTGCGGATGATCTGGTTGCCCTCCTGCTCGGCGACGACGTCCACGACCACCCGGCCGCCGTTTGCCTCCCGGACGGAGCCCTTCACCTGTATCTCGACCTCGGGCCGCCCCATGCCGCGAAACTGGACCGACAGCCGCCTGAGCGAGCGCGGGTCGCCGCCCGCCGCCTCGACGGCGGCGCGCGCCACCTGAGCCATCGAGTAGAGCCCGTGCAGGATGTTGCCCGGCAACCCGACCGCCTTGGCGAATTCGGGGTCGATGTGGATCGGGTTGAAGTCGCCGGATGCGCCCGCATAGCGGTGCGGGACATACTTGTCGGGCGTGACGGAGAGCGCCGGCAGCTCGGCTCCGGGCTCGGGCTTGACCTTCGCCGCCTGCGCCATCAGCCGGCCCTCACGATGTTGGTCCAAGTCCCCTTGAGGACGGTGGCGCCGGTCTGGTTGCTCGACTGCGACTCCCACACGTAGAACTCCATGCCGTTCTTCTCGTAGAGGTCCCGGACGGTCACCCGCGTCGTGATCGTGTCCCCGGCGACGACCGGCTCCCCCCACTCGAACTCCTGCGAGCCGTGAACCATGAGCATGAGGTTGATCCCGAGCTCGGGGTCGAGGATCGCCGGACCCATCGCGCCCGCCGAGTAGACCACGCCGAACATCGGTGGCGCCACGACGTTGGTGAATCCCGCCGCGCGCGCCGCGTCGGGATCGTGGTGGACCGGGTTCTCCTCCCCCACCGCACGCGCGTACTCGCGGACCTTCTCGCGCCCTACCTCGTATTCGAAGGGCGAGTACTCCTTTCCTTTGAGCTCCGTCTTGACCGCCAAGCCGCCTCCTTCCAGGGGTGAGATTCTAGTCCCGCGCCTCGAAGAGGGGCGCCGGGTCGCTCGCGCGGAAGACGCCGCGGCCGTTCGTGTAGTAGAGGGTTCGCCCGTCGAGCGCGATCGAGTCGACTCGGCCCGGTAGCGCCCGGTCGCTGAACTGAAGCGACGAGCGCGCGTTGCCGCGGCTGCGCGCGACGAGGAAGTCGCGGCGGCGCTGGTCCTCGAACAGCCAGTAGAGATAGCGCCCGGAGAAACTGGGGTTGGTGACCCGCGTTCGTTCCCCCTCCGCGCGTACGCCCGCGACGACCACGTGCGAGCGGCCCTCGCGGATCGAGAACAGCCGGATCGCCGTCCGGCCCAGGTTGGACAGCGTCAGGTAGGCGACCCGACCCGAGCGGAAGTCGGTCTCCGCGGGGACTCGCGAGTCGAGCTTGAGCGCTGTGCCGCGCCTGCCTTTGACGTAGAGGCCGTTGCAGCCGCGGGGGCCGCGTCTCGCGAAAGCAACCGCTCCCTCCCAGATCGAAGGCGCGTACTCCGAGCAGCGACTGGTCGCGGCGCCCGCGACCCTGCTCTCGCGGTTCGTCGAGAAGTTGAACTGGTACACGTCGCAGTTGCGTCCAGAGACGCCGCCGCAGCGGGGGTAGACGGCGATCACCGTGCCGCTGGAGTCCTGCCCGAGGTCGGCATCGAAGACGCCGCCGCTGTAGGGCGGCACCGGGAGGTCGGCGGGAGGGCCGAAACCGCGCAGCACCAGGCGGGAGGCGCCGTCGTTGGCGGTGCGCGACCAGATGAGCCCCTGGCCGAACGCGCTCAGGTTGGTGGCGGTGCGGTCGGTGGCGATTGCGGCGTCGCGCGCCAGGGCGATGGCGGGCACGCTGAGCGCGACGGCGAGCCCTGCGGCGAAGGCGACGGGGCGAAAGGCTCTCGGCATCGCCGCAAACCCTATATCGCTTGCGTCGACGCCCGTCATATCTAGCCGGCTTCGCCGGACACCTAAAGTCTCGAGCGCCCGCCTCAAGGCGGTCGCCCGTCATATCTCGCCGGCTTCGCCCGAACGCCTATTTCTTGCCGTCTAGCTCCAGCACCGACAGGAACGCGTCCTGCGGCACCTCGACCTTGCCGACCTGCTTCATGCGCCGCTTGCCGGACTTCTGCTTCTCCAGCAGCTTGCGCTTGCGGGTGACGTCGCCGCCGTAGCACTTGGCGATCACGTCCTTGCGCATGGGCTTCACGCTCTCCCGAGCGATGATGCGGGACCCGATGGAGGCCTGGATCGCGACCTCGAAGAGCTGGCGCGGGATCTTCTTCTGCAGACGCTCGACGAGCGCCCGGCCGGACGAGTAGGCCTTGTCTTTGTGGACGACGAGCGAGAGCGCATCGACGGGATCGCCCGCCAGCAGGATGTCCAGCTTCACCAGGTCGGAGGGCCGGTAGCCGAGGATCTCGTAGTCGAGCGAGGCGTAGCCGCGACTGCGCGACTTCAACAGGTCGTAGAAATCGAGCACGATCTCCGCGAGCGGCAGGTCGTAGCGGAGCTGCACGCGCTGCTCGGATAGGTAGTGCATGTCGATGTGCACGCCGCGGCGGTCCTGGCAGAGGTCCATGATGGGCCCGACGAAGCCGGGCGGCGTGATGATCGTGGCGCGGATGTAGGGCTCCTCGACCGCTTCGATCGTGCTCGGGTCGGGCATGTCGGTCGGGCTGTGGACCGCCATCTCGTCGCCGTTGCGAAGCATCACCCGGTACTCGACGTTCGGCGTCGTCGCCAGCAGCTCGAGCCCGTACTCGCGCTCGAGCCGCTCGCGCACGATGTCCATGTGGAGCAGGCCGAGGAAGCCGCAGCGGAAGCCGAAGCCGAGCGCCCTCGAGGTTTCCGGGTCGTAGGAGAGGGCCGCGTCGTTGAGTGCGAGCTTCTCGAGCGCATCCCGAAGATCCGCGTAGCGGTCGGTGTCGAGCGGGTAGAGGCCGCAGAAGACCACCGGTCGCACCTCTCGGTAGCCCGGGAGCGGCTCGGTCGCCGGCCTGGCCTCGCTCGTCAGCGTGTCGCCGACCCGGAGGTGCGCCACGTTCTTGATGCCGGTGATGATGTAGCCGACCTCGCCGGCTTCCAGGCGGTCCGTATTGACCATGTCGGGCGAGAAGAAGCCGATCTCGTCGATTTCGGCGCGCGTCCCTGCCTGCATCGCCCTGATCGCATCTCGCTTCTTGAACACGCCGTCCACTACGCGCACGTAAGCGACGACGCCCCGGTACTGGTCGAAGATCGAGTCGAATATGAGGGCGCGTGACGGCGCGTCCAGGTCGCCTCTCGGGGGAGGAATGCGGCGCACGATCGCCTCCAGCACGTCCTCGATCCCCTCCCCGGTCTTGGCAGAGATGCGGAGGATCTCGCCCGGGTCATCGCCGAGCAGCTCGCCGATCTCGTGGCTCACGAGCTCGGGCTCGGCGCTGGCGAGGTCGATCTTGTTGAGCACCGGGACCAGCTCGAGGCCGGCGTCGACGGCGAGGTAGGTGTTGGCCAGCGTCTGTGCCTCGACGCCCTGGGCGGCGTCCACCACCAGCAGCCCTCCCTCGCAGGCGGCGAGGGAGCGCGACACCTCGTACGAGAAGTCGACGTGCCCGGGGGTGTCGATCAAATGGAGCTGGTAGGTCTCGCCGTCGCGGGCGGTGTAGAGGACGCGCACGGCCTGGGCCTTGATGGTGATGCCACGCTCGCGCTCGAGGTCCATCGAGTCGAGCACCTGGTCCCGCATCTTCGTCGGGTCCACGGAGCGAGTCAGCTCGAGCATGCGATCGGCGAGCGTTGACTTGCCGTGATCGATATGGGCAATGATCGAGAAGTTGCGGATGTTCTTCATGGGGGCTTCGAGCAAGGATAGGGCGAGCAACCGCCGCATCGCCCGGCGGAGGTGGAACCTCAGCGTAGGCGGGCGGCTTGCTGGCGCACGAGCGACCAGAGGTCCCGCGCCTCTGCGACCCGCAGGGCGAAGACGGCGGCGACGTAGACCGCGATCCCCGCGCCCCCCGCGGCCGCGATCACGACCACCTGGCCGCCAAAGCCGTTCGAAACCGTCCCCTCCAGCGCCTCACGCACGCCGAGCGATGCCAGGACGAGCGCTCCCGACGCCGCGAGGATGCGCACGCCTGCGCTGACCGTTCGCCGACCATCGATGCCCCCTAGTCGTGGCCGCAGGACCGCAGCGAGCGCGACGGTCGTGAGCAGCGAGACGATTGCGGTGGCGAGCGGAATGCCCCCGATTCCCATCGGCTTGTAGAGCAGCGCGTCGAGGCCCGCGTTCACCCCCAGGTTGGTGAGGGCGATGAGCGTCGGCACCCACGGCTGCTGAAGGCTGAAGAAGGTGCGGATGAGCAGCAGGTTCAAGCCCGCGAAAGGGAGCGAGAGCGAGAAGAAGAAGAGCGCCTCCGCGACGAGATCGGTCTGCGCGGCGTCGAACTCACCGCGTTCGTAGATGACCTGCGTGATCGGCTCGCTCAGTACGAGCATCATGGCTGCAGTCGGCACGAGCAACAGCAGGAGCTGGCGCGTGCCGCTCGCCAGCACGAGCCGCAACCCGCGCGCGTCGTCGCGGGCCGCGAAGCGAGACATGGTCGGGAACAGGACGGTCGCCAACGCGACGGCGAACACTCCCTGCGGAAGCATGTAGATGCGGAAGGCCTTGTCTATCGCGGCCGGCGCCTCCTCGCTGATCAACGTGGCGAAGATGCTGTTGACCGAGAGGTTGAAGTTGATGAGCCCAAGCCCGATCGTGACAGGGAACATCAGCTTCAGGACGCGCATCAACCTCTCGTCGCGCCAACGGAGGCCGCGCGTCACCCGAAAGCCTGTTCGGCGCAGCCACGGAAGCGGGAGCAGGAGCTGCACCACCGTCCCGATCAGGATGCCGACCGCATAGGCATAGATGCGGTCGTCGCCGTCGAGCTTCGGCGTCAGCACGACGAGCGTGGCGATGATCGCGATGTTCCAGAACAGGGGCGAGATCGCCCCGGGCCCGAAGTTGTCGAAACTGTTGAGGATCCCGACGACGAGGCCCGTGAGGCCGAGCAGCAGGACGATCGGGAACATGAGCCGGGCAAGATCGATCGTCAGGTCCGTCAGCCGGTCGTCGAAGCCGGGCGCGAACAGCGGCATCACGACGGGCGCGAGCAGGACGAAGAGCGCGGTCACGATCCCGAGTGCGATCGAGATCACGAACAGCAGCGCGGAGGCGACGCGGAACGCTTCCGAGCGGCTTCGCTTTTCGAGCTGCTCCGTGAAAACCGGGACGAAGGCGGCCTGAAGCGCCGCGTCGGCGAACAGGCTGCGAATCAGGTTCGGAACCTGGAACGCGATCGTGAAGGCGCTCATCGGCCCCTTCACGCCGAAGTAGCTGGCGGCGACGATCTCGCGCACGAGGCCGGCTATTCGCGACAGAGCGGTCGCGAGCGCGAAGAAGGCGGTCGAGAGCGCAAGACGACCACGCCGCTCGCCGGAGTCCGGCGCCGGCGTCTCGGCCGCGGCTCCGACCGGCTCACCGGCCGCGCCCTTCGCGGCCTCGTCTGGGGCGTCCGTCACCGCCAGGCGCTCGCCAGGCGCGTAGCTATACTTGGCCGCCGCCGCATGGCCAACATCCGATCACAACAAAAGCGAATTCAGCGGACAGAGCGCGAGCGCCTGGAGAACCGCAATCGCACGTCGACCGTGAAGACGTACTTCCGCCGCCTCGAGCAGGCGGTGGACTCCGGCGACCAGGGCGCCATAGACGGCGAATACCGCACGCTCGTGTCCAAGATCGACAAGGCCGCCGAGCACGGCGCCCTTCACCGCAACAACGCCGCGCGCAAGAAGGCACGCGCCTCGCGCATCCGTGCCGGCTCCGGCGGCGGCGACTAGCCCCAGCACGCGGAAAGCCGCCGACGCGTCAGGCGGCCGTCGACTCGAGCGCTCCGGTCGCTCTTGCGAGCGTCAGCGTCAGCGCGCTGTCGGCGTCGAGCGTTCCGCCTCCCCGGATTTGCCAGTCGAGCTCGGCGACGAGGTCGATGGCGCGCTCTACCTGCTCGGGATCGGCGCGCCGCGCCTGGGCCACGATGTCCTTGATGAGGAAATGCGGTAGCCGCAGCTCCGACTGGATGTCGTTGAGGGACTGACCCGCTGCGTCCATCGCCCAGGCGCGATGACAGTTTCGGAGCTGCCGCAGCAGCGAGTAGAGGATGTGCATGATGTCCAGGCCACGCTCGCGCAGCTCCTCGGCGATTCGAATCGCGCCCTCGCCGTCGCCGTCGATGACCGCGTCGGCAAGGTCGTAGATGCGGGACTCCGCGGCGGATACCGCCACCGCCTCGACGTCCTCGGTGCTCACCGAGCGCTCACCGCCGGCATAGACGCTCAGCTTCTCCAGCTCTCGCAGGAGGCGCTGCTGGCGGAGACGTCCCTTGTCGTCGAAGCCGGCGCGCTCCACGAGCGCCTGGGCAGCGTCTCGGTCGAGGGCGAGCTCGAGCGCGCGCGCTCGGTCGCCGATCCACTTGAGCAGGCCCCCTCGGGCCGGCCCCTTGTGCAGGCGCACCTCGCCGCCGCAGCCCTCGACGGCCTTCACGAGCACAGCCGCCGGCTGCGCCTCGGCCTCCTTTCCCTTGGCGGAGGGCTTCGGTTGCTTGATCATGACGACGACCGTGTCCGCGGGCATGTCGGCGAGCGCCTTGGCGACCAGCTTGACCTCGGCGTCCTTCCAGCGCTCGATGCCGTCCGCGAGCACGTAGCGGCGGCCGACCGAGAGCGTCAGAGAACTGATCGCCGCGACCATCGCCTCTCCTGTCAACCGCTCGTCCTTCAGTATCTCCAGGCTTGCCGAGGCCCCTTCCCTGGCCACGCGCACACGCACGCGTTTGCGCCAGGCGTCGATCTGAACGCTGTCGTCGCCGTGGATCAGGTAGGCGGGCTTGAGGTCGGCCACCTACTTGGCCGACGTTCCGAGCAAGGCCACTAGCCGCTCCACCAGTTCGGCGTCATCTCGGCGACGTCGTCCGCGGGGGAAGACCCTGTGTTCGGTGCTCCGAACGCGAGCACCACCGCCCCGTCGGACCCCGCCTCGATGCAACGCATCTTCTCCGGCGGCACGCGCACGGCGTCCCACTCCTTCAGCTCGACCACCTCGTCGTCCAGCTTCAGGCGAGCGCTGCCGCCGACGATGACGTAGAGCTCTTCCTGCGCCTTGTGCTTGTGCCCGAACGGCGTGCGGAAGTTGGGAGCGAGGCGCTGGTAGCTGAGACCCGACCGCTCCAGCCCGAGCGGGTTGGTCGCAAAACGTGCCTCGAGGTTCGGCGCGAAGCCGAACCTCGGCGCCTGATCCTCGACTTCTTTCAGATTGACAATCGTGTGTTCGCTCATGGCCGCATTCTTACACCCGAGGGCCCCGGCTTCCGTGGACGTTCGTGAAAGGACACGCTGACGCTCCCGTCCCGATCCGTTCGGCGCACGTTCGGAACATGGGCTTCGAGGGTGCCGAGGGTCTGCGGGTGCGGATGGCCGTAGCGGTTTCCCTCCCCGACCTCGATCACGGCCATCCGCGGCTTGAGCCTGTCGAGTAGCGCGGGCAGCCCCTCGTCCGCGCTGCCGTGGTGGGCGACCTTGAGCACCTCGACCGCCCGGAGGGGAAGACCGAGCGTGACGTCGCTCTCCGCGTCCGCGGGCAGGAAGACGTCGAAGCCGCGATAGGAGGCGAGCAAGACGATCGCGGCGCGGTTCGGGTCTTCCTCACGGTCGACCGGTGGCTGCTCGGGGCTCAGCACGCGCAGCCGCAACCCGCCCGCCCGCATGACCTGGCCGGCGCGGGCCGCCACCACCCCCACGCCGCGTGCGCGAGCGAGGGAGAGGATGCGGCGATGGAGCGCGTCCCCCGCGGATCCGCCCCCGTCGAGGAGGAGGTCGACCTCCAGCGAGGCGATCGCGTCCTCGAGACCGCCCTGATGGTCGAGCTGGGCGTGGGTGAGGACGACGAGATCCAGCGAGCGGACGCCGAGCGAGCGCAGCTTGCGCGTGACGCCGGCCTCCGGCGGACCGCCGTCGATCAGCACCGCAACGTCGCCGGGGGCCTGGATCAAGGTTGCGTCCCCCTGGCCGACGTCGAGGAACGTGACCGTGAAGCGATCCGGCGGCCGCGGGGCCGAGACCGAAGCGAGCAGTGTGGCCGCGGCGAAGGCGAGGGCAGCCCCAGCGAGCGCGGCGCCGCCGGCTCTGGCGCGAACGCGGGCCCTGGCGGGAAGCCTCGCCAGCGCCACCGGCGCGCCGAGCGCAAGAGCGAGCGCCGCATAGGTGGCGAACAGCTCGGCGATCCCGATCTCCAGGTCGACGGCGGCGTGCGGCAGCGACGCACTCCAGCGCGCAACGGCGGCGAGGTATGACACGCAATAGGCGTTGAGGCCATTGAGCAGGGCCGCAGCCTCGATCGAGACCTGGCCCACGGCGGCGGCGAGCATCCCGAGCCACATCAGCGGCGCAACCGCCGGCAGCACGGCGACGTTCGCGGCCAGGCTGACGAGCGACACCCGCCCGAACTGGTACGCGATCAGAGGCGCCGTGGCGAGCGTGGCGGCAGCGGTGACGGCGAAGCCGGCGGCGAGCGGCTCCGGTAGCCGCCCCAGCCGTCGCGTCAGCGGTTGCGAGAGCGCCGCTATCCCGATCACGGCGGCGAAGCTGAGCTGCCAGCCCGGGTCGAGCCATGCGCGTGGATCGAACGCCAGCGTGAACGCCGCGGCGAGCATGAGCGCGTACCACCGCGACGCCGGGCGCCCGGCGAGCGCGGCGACCGTGCCGGCCGCTCCCATCGCGCCCGCGCGCATGATCGAGGGCCCCGCCCCGGTCAGCGGGACGTAGAGAGCGATCAGCGCCAGCACCGCGAGCAGGCGACCACGGCGTCCGAGCCCCATCGCGGCCAGCAGCGGAAGCGCCAGCACTGCCAGAAGCGTGACGTTTTGACCCGAGACGGCCAGAAGATGAGCGAGGCCCGAGTCCTTGAACTGGTCAGAGACCCGGGCGGGGATCAACTCGTCCTGCCCGAGCACGATTCCGCGCGCAAGCGCAGCCGGCAGCGGGTCGAGGGACGCTGACACGCCCACCTCCGAGCGGCGGCGGAGAGCGTCCACGAGACTGGGCAGGCCGCCCCGGCGCCGCTCCGTGGCCCGCGCGGCGCCCAGGCGCAGGACGGCGTGGACGCCCGAGCGCCGTAGGTAAGCCGAATAGTCGAACTCGTCGCCAGGCCGCGACCGTGGGAGCTCGAGTTGCCCCTCCAGCTCGAGCTCGTCCCCGATCGACGCCGCGCGGAGGGCCTTCGACCGGCCCCTGACCTGCACTGTCTCGGAGACGACCGAGCTCGGTCCGCTCGGGCCGCCGATCGACGTCAGACGAACGCGCGCCCGCGCCTCCCCCCTCACGACTCGTTCCCGTCGCACCACGTATCCGAACGCGCGCAGCTCGTGGCCCGCCCAGGAGCGAAGCGTGGTGCGGTCGATCGCCTCGCGGCGCTCTGCGCCAATCACCGCTCCCCCTAGGAGGAGCGAAGCCGCAACCGCCGCCACCCACGGCCGGCGGCCGAGCGACGCGACGGCCCCGAACGCCCCACCCGCCAGGAGCGCCGCCGCCTCGAGGCTGCCGGACGCAAGCAGCCCGACGATCAGCGCGGCCAGACCGACGTGACGCGGGTGGCGCTCGAGCAGCCGCCTCAACAGCCCTCACATCCCCACCTTGTCCTTCAGCGACTCGAACCGCTTTGGGCCGATGCCGCTGATCTGCTTGAGATCGTCGACCGAGGCGAAGCCGCCGTGCTGCTTTCGCCAGTCGAGGATCTTCTGCGCGGTCGTGGGGCCGATCCCGTCCAGCTCGTCGAGCTGCTCGACCGTCGCGGTGTTCAAGCTGATCGGCCCGGCGGAGCCGGCCCGCTCGCCCCCACCCGCCGTTGCCGGCCCGGCGCGAGCTCGCCGGGGCACCACGACCTGCTGGCCGTCCGTCACCCGGGCCGCCAGGTTCACCGCCTGCAGGTCCGCGCCCTCGTCCGGCCCTCCGGCTCGACGCACCGCCAGCTCCAGCCGCGCCCAACCCGGCAGCCTGTAGACACCGGGGCGCCGCACCGCGCCCGTGACGTGCACGTACGCGCCAGACCCCGAGCGTTCGAGCCGCAGCTGCGGGGCCGGCCGAGCCGACGCCGCCTCGGGCTCAGTGCTCTGCGCCTCCTTCAGGTAACGCGCGCCGATCAGGGCAATCGCGATCGCCGCCGCCACGTAGACGGCCAGCTGCTGCCTCGATACCTCGCCCATCCGGTCGACCGTAGGCCGGGAAACCTGGCGACAGGCGCTCAGCTACGAAAGAAAGTGGCTAGAGGTTGAGAAAGGTGAAGGCCCCGGTTTCACCGGGCCATCGCCGAGCATGATCCTCGTTGTCCTCAGTCCCGTTGGGTCGGCCGGGCCCACGTGCTGGAACAGGTGCATGGCGGAGCGGCGGTCGGGGAACAGCTCGGCCGCGATATCGAACTCAGCGTGGAGCATGCCGTCGCTGACGTGGGCGTAGATGCCGGCCAGCGACCGGCCGGGGGCCACGTTCAGCGCCTGGGCGGTGTCGGAATCCTGCAGCGCACGCGCACACGAACGTTCTTCACTTCCGCCGCCGACGCCTCCGACGACGAACCAGCCTCGGCCGCGTGCATACCCGCAGATGCCGGCCAGCGGCTCGCGGTCGCCGTATAGCGGCGTTCCACAGCGCGTGCAGTTCGTGAATCGCTCCATGGGCACATCTTGGGGTACGGTGCCGTGGACCGCTGGCAAGGCCGTCAAAGGAGGGCTGAGGGTTGGGCGAGAAACTGCGCGCGGGCGACGTCGACATCTATGTCGAGCAGGTCGGACACGGGCCGGACGTGCTCCTCCTCGGTGGGCTCAGCGACCCCGCCGAGTCGTGGCAGCCACAGCTCGACGGCGTGTCGGACCGTTACCGACTGATCGCCCTGGACAACCGCGGCGCCGGTCGGACGCCGCTGCCCGAGGGGCCCCTGTCAGTGCCGATGATGGCCGACGATGCGGCCGCGGTGCTGCGCGCGCTCGACGTACGGGCCGCCCACGTCGCCGGTTTCTCGGGAGGCAGTCTGATCGCGCAGGAGCTGGCGCTCCGCCATCCCGAGCTGGTCCGCAGCCTCGTCCTGATGAGCACTTTCGCTCGGCCCGACGCCTACCTCCGCTCGGTAGGCAAATTCTTTCACTGGCTCGCCGACGCCGCGCCCAGCGAGCGCGCGATGATGGAGGCGTTCTTCCTGTGGGTCTACACACCCCGGGCGCACGAGAAGGGGATGGTGGAGCAGATCATCGAGGACGCGCTGGTCTTCCCGTACCCGCAGTCCGCCGAGGCCTTTCAGGCGCAGCTCGAGGGGTTCATGAGCCACGATGCGCTCGACAGGCTCGGGGAGATCACCGCGCCGACGCTGGTCCTGGCCGGAGAGCTCGACATCCTCACGCCCCCCCGCCTCGGGCACGCGGTCGCAGAGGCGATCCCGGGCGCTCGGTTCGAAGTTATGCCGGGAGAGGCTCACCAGCCTTTTCAGGAGGTCCCGGACGAGTTCAACGCGCGGGTTGACGCTTTCTGGCGCGAGGTCGAGGCGGCCTAGCCGCCGAGCAGGCTCCGGAGCGGAAAGTCGGCGTAAAAGCCCGGGGAAACGCGGCGGTGTGAAGAGGGGTTTCGGGTGGTGTAAGAAGGAAGTGCCGCGGGGGGTTGCGGGGTGGCCACCTCGGCGGCGACCTACGCACCGGTCCCGGTGGAGCCCTCCTCCACACCGAAGTAGTCGGAATACACACGCTTGATCTCATACCGGCTCTCCACCCTCACCCCCACGTCGTGAGCGACCAGCAGGTCGGCCAGCTCATGCTCGTCGGCGAGCTCGTCTAGCTCGGGAGACGGCCCGCGGGCTTCGTCGAGCCAGCTGCGAGCCGTCGCCCAGCCGAGCAAACTCTCCTCAATATGGCCGTCGCCACGTCCGGCGGCGGGGACGGAACCGCAGCTGGCCCCTCGTTTCTCTGGTTCTGGTCGTTCGTTATCGCTTCTCCAATCGTGGTCGTGTAGTCGGTCGGACACCTGCTCGGCGTGCTGCTCGTTCACCTCATCGCCCGACCTCCTCCCGCGGCCCGCAGCCGGACCGTGATCTCGACGCCGGCACGGAGTGCCCGCGCCTGCGCTAGGGCCAGGTCCTCCGCGAACGCCTGAAGGGATGCCGGACGTGCGCTTACGTGCCCTTGTAAACGCCGCCGCCGACTGTCCGCGGCCCTGCACCCGCCTGAGGAAAACCGGGCGTCAGAGCGCCTCCCAAGCGAGCGAAGCTTCACAACCAGGCCCCGCGCAGATCCGCACCACTCCGCCCATCACGTACCCACCTTTCCGGCGCGTCGTGGAGACAGCGAGACGGTCCTCTCGACTCCAGAGCGCCGGCGCGGTGACCCGCCCGCGCTTGCGCCCCGACTTTGAGCTCGACCGTCAGCGGTGGGAGGGCTACGCCCGTCGCAAAGTGGGCGTTAGAGGAAGCCTCAGTCCTCCTCGAAGTCCGGCACGTCCGACGCCAGCTGGCCCTGGTAGAGCTCGTCCATCGAGACCGGAGGTGACATCGCCGAGACGTACACGAGCGGCTGGTCGCCGTCGTTGACGATGGCGTGATCGGTCGCCGGCGGGATGAAGATGAGGTCGCCCTCGCCCACGTCCTCCCCGTCGCCGGCCACCGTCATCCGGCCGTGTCCGCGCACGATCACGTACACCTGCTCGGAGTCCTCGTGGGAATGAGAGCGCTGCTCGGCGCCAGGCGCGACGTCCACCCACGTGACAGCAAGGTTCCTGGAACCCAGGTCACCGAAGTCCAAGAGGAAGTGAGAGCGAAGCCTGCCACGTTCCTCTACATGCGCTTCTGACAGGCGACGAAGCCGCACGGGAAGACTCTATCGCCCAGTGACCATCGACACCACTAGCGCACGACGAAGTTGACCAGCTTGCCCGGCACCACCACCTCCTTGACGACCTTCTTGCCGTCCAGATGACGCTGCACCTTCGGGCGCTCCAGCGCGAGCCGCTTGATCTCCTCCTCCGCAACGTCGCTGCCGACCTCGAGGCGGTCTCGCACCTTGCCGTTCACCTGCACCACGAGCGCGAACCTCTCCCGCTCGAGCAGGCGCTCGTCCGCGTGCGGCCAGGGCGTCTCCCAGGCGCGGCCGCCGGTCGTGTGCTCGTAAACCTCCGCTCCGAGGTGGGGGGCGAACTGAAACAGGAGCGACGCGGCGGTGGCGGTGGCGAAGACGAGGACGCGCTCCCCGCGCTCGTCGCCGTAGAGGCCGTCCTTCAGCCGGTACGCATCGTTGACCAGCTCCATCAGCGCCGAGAGCGCCGTGTTGAAGTGAAAGCGCTCGATGTCGTCGGTCACCTTGGCGATCGCCCAATGCGCCTTGCGGGCGAGCTCGAGCGCGTGCCCCTCGAGCGCCGCCGGGTCCGGTAGCTCGGCGCCGACCTCGCCGGCTCTCTCGCCCACCTCCTGACCCAGGCGCCACACGCGCCCCAGGAAGCGGTGAACACCACCGACGCCCTCGTCCGACCAGTTGACGTCCTGGTCGGGAGGACCGAGGAAGAGGATGTAGCAGCGGGCCGTGTCCGCACCGAAGCGCTCGACGTAGGTCGAGGGGCTGATCGTGTTGCCCTTCGACTTGGACATCTTCGAGCCCTGGTAGGTGATCATGCCCTGGGTGAAAAGATTGGCGAACGGCTCTTGGACCGACAGCAACTCCATGTCGGAGAGCGCCTTGGTGAAGAAGCGCGCGTACATCAGGTGCAGGATCGCGTGCTCGACGCCGCCGATGTACTGGTCTACGGGCATCCAGTGGTCGACGGCCGCGGTGTCCCACGGCGCCTCGTCGTTGTCGGCGTCGCAGTAGCGCAGGAAGTACCACGACGAGTCCACGAACGTGTCCATCGTGTCCGTTTCGCGCCGCGCAGGACCGCCGCAGCTCGGGCAGGTCGTGTTGACGAACTCCTCGCTCGCGGCCAGCGGCGGCTTGCCCTTCGGCGCATAGTCCTCGATCTCGGGCAGGTGAACCGGCAGCTCGCTCTCCGGCAGCGGCACGATGCCGCACTTGTCGCAGTAGACGATCGGGATCGGCGCGCCCCAGTAGCGCTGGCGCGAGACGAGCCAGTCGCGCAGGCGGTAGTTGACCGCCTTCCGCCCGAGCCCCTTCTCCTCCAGCCAGCTCGTGATCGCCTCGATCGCCTCGGGCGCCGACATGCCGTCGAAGGGCCCGGAGTTGATCAGGCGCTCCTCGCCCGAGTGCACGACGAACGGCTCGTCCTCGGAAACGTCTTCGCCCACGGGCTCGACCACGCGCCTGATCTCGAGCCGGAACCTGCGCGCGAACTCGAAGTCGCGCTCGTCGTGGGCGGGCACGCCCATGATCGCCCCGGTGCCGTATTCCATCAGGACGTAGTCCGAGACCCAGACCGGGATGCTCTCGCCGTTGACCGGGTTCACGACGGCGCGCCCGGTGAAGACGCCCGTCTTCTCGCGCTCGGTGTCGGCGCGCTCCTCCGTTGACTCGGTGAGCGCCTTCTGGACGTAGGCCCTGACGTCCTCCTCGTGCCCCGTACCCGCCACGAGCCGCTCGAGCTCGGGGTGCTCCGGCGCAAGCACGAAGAAGGTCGCGCCGAAGAGGGTGTCCGGACGCGTCGTGAAGACGGGGAAGTCGATCGGGGGGTCGGGGCAGCGGAACAAGACCTCCGCTCCCTCGGAGCGACCGATCCAGTTGCGCTGCATCGTGACCACGCGCTCGGGCCACGACTCGAGCAGCGCAAAGTCCTCGAGCAGCCGGTCGGCGTAATCGGTGATCTTGAAGAACCACTGCTCGAGCTGCCTGACGACCACGGTCGCGCCGCAGCGCTCGCAAGCGCCGTCGATCACCTGCTCGTTGGCCAGCACGGTCTGGTCGTTCGGGCACCACTTGACGGGAGCGCGCTTGCGGTAGGCGAGGCCGCGCTCGAAGAGCTTCAGGAAGATCCACTGCGTCCAGCGGTAGTAGCGCGGCTCATGGGTGCCGAACTCCCGGCGCCAGTCGATCGAGATCCCCCAGGAGCGGAACTGGCGCCGGAACTCCTCGATCGAGGCGTTGGTCGAGCGCGCCGGGTGCTCGCCGGTCTTGATGGCGTGATTCTCGGCCGGCAGCCCGAATGCGTCGTATCCCATCGGGTGCAGCACCTGCATTCCCCTGCGGCGCCGGTGATGGGCGAGGACATCGCCCATCGTGTAGTTCTTGAGATGCCCCATGTGGGGCTCTCCCGAGGGATAGGGAAGCATCTCGAGCACGTAGCTCTTGGGGGCGCTCGCGTCGAAGCCCGGCTCGCCCGGGTTCGGCACCTCCCACGTGCCCTCCTTCTCCCATATCGCCTGCCATTTGCGCTCGATGGCGCGCGGCTCGTATCGCCTTTCCTCGGTCATCGCGGCAATTCTGTCGCATCGGCCTCCGGGAGCAGTCCGGCGCCGGCACCCAACGAGTGACGAGAACCGCCCTCGTATATCCGCCGACCTCCCTTTGCGACCGGCCGCGGCGCGACGAAAGTCTCTCCGTGACGCAGGGACGCGGATCGGTGGAGACGGCTGGCGTGGGCGTGGCGCAGGCTGCCGGGCGGCGGCGCAGGCGGCGACGCTCGCGGACGCGCAGGCGTCCCTCCGTGCCGGTCCACCGCGGCAGCTTCGGCGTCGCGGAGGCGGAGCGGCTGCTGTGGCGCGCCGGCTTCGGGCCCCTGCCCGGGCAGGCGGAGGCGCTCGCGCGCAAGGGCCTCGATGAGGCGGTGCACTCGCTCACCCGCCCGGGACGGGAGCGCCTGGCGGGACCGTCGCCTCGCGACGAGGACGGCCGGCCGCTCGCGCCGCAGGACGCCTACGGCCACGAGCAGCTGTGGTGGCTCGACCGCATGGTTCGGTCGAACCGGCCGCTCGTGGAGCGCATGACGCTGATCTGGCACGACTGGTTCGCGACCTCCAACGAGGAGGTCAGCTCGCCCCGCCTGATGATGCGCCAGAACAAGCTGTTGCGGCGGCTGGCGCTGAAGAACTTCGATCGCCTGCTGCTGGAGGTGACGAAGGACCCGGCGATGCTGCTCTGGCTGTCCGGCTCCGGCAGCACCAAGGACGCTCCGAACGAGAACTACGGCCGCGAACTGATGGAGCTCTTCACGATCGGCGTCGGGCGCGGCTACAGCGAGCGCGACGTACGCGAGCAGGCGCGCGCCCTGACCGGCTTCACCAACGACTGGGAGGACGAGCTCGGCCCCGTGCGGTTCCGTTACGAGCGAGAGGGACACGACGCGGGCGTGAAGCGCGTGTTCGGCAAGCGCGGGCGCTTCGACTGGCGCGACGCGTGCCGCCTCTGTGTCGAGCATCGCAGCCATCCGTCGTTCTTCGTCACGAAGCTGTGGTCTTACTTCGTGCCGACCCCGGTGCCCGAGCGAACGAGGCGGTCGCTCGAGCGCCTCTACGCGGGTGGTGACTACGACGTCCGACCGGTGGTGGAAGCGATCCTTCGCCATCCCGCTCTCTACCGCGGCCCGCGCATGGTCAAGCCGCCGGTCGTCTACATCGCCGGCATGCTCCGCGCGCTCGGGCGCGGCATCGACACCGAGGCCTGGGTGTGGCTGAGCGACGTCGCCGGCCAGCAGCTCTTCTACCCGCCGGACGTCGCGGGCTGGCAGGAGGACCGCTGGCTCGACACCTCGACCTGGCGCGGGCGCTGGATGGCCGCGATCTGGGCGGTGCGCGAGCAGGCGCTCGAACCCGGCAAGGACATGGCCGACCCCGCCGAGACCCCCTCGATCGCGGTCGACCGCGCGCTCGACTTCTGGGGCAAGCCGACGATCTCGGCCGGCACGCGCACGACGCTCGAGTCGTTCGCGACGCGCTGTCGCGACGGCGCCGACCGCAAGTGGAAGCAGCAGACCTATCCGGTCCTGCGCCAGAACGCGCTCCGGATGATGATCGCGACATCCCCCGACCTTCAGACCTGCTGAGCATGTCGCACCGCTGCTGCCAGGACTTCTCGCGCACGGAGCTGCTTCGCCGTGCGGCGGCGAGCGCGGGGCGCGCGCTGCCGGACCCCGACCCGCGCATGCCGGTGCCAGCCGGCACCGGGCTCAGCCGCAGGCGCTTCCTGGTCGCCTCGGCGGGCCTCGCCGTATCGGTGTACGCGGCCGGAAAGCTCAACCTGGCGGCGCTCGAGGAGGGAGTCGCGGAGGCCGCCGCGGGCCCCGCCGCGCCCGTCCTCATCTCCGTCTTCCTGTCGGGCGGCATCGACTCGATCTCCGTGCTGGCGCCGGCGAGCGACCCGCTCTACCGCAAGCTGCGCCCAACCCTCGCGCTGGGCGAGGCAGACGGCACGGCCTTCGGCGAGGACTCGCGACTTCGCTGGCACCCATCGGCTGCCGGGCTCGCCACGCTGCACGGCGAGGGCAAGCTGAGCGTGGCGGCGGCGATCGGCTACGACCACCCGGACCAGTCGCACTTCAACTCGCGTCATTTCTACGAGGTGGGCGCGCTCGAGCGCCAGCTGCGCACCGGCTGGATGGGGCGCTACCTCGATCGGGCGGGAAGTCCGTCGAACCCGCTCCAAGGCCTGTCGTTCGACGGGCGGCTCGCGCCGGCTCTGGCGACCACGCGAGTGCCGATCGCGACGGTCAACGGCAACGGCCGCTTCGACTTCGGGGCGCCGGGGGTCTGGGGCGACGTCGAGAACTGGATGCACGAGTCGCTCGAAGCGCTCGGCTCGCGCCACGCGGGCGCCGGTGACGCCGGGCTGCGTCAGGCGGGCGGGGTGGCGGTGCAGTCATCGACGCTCCGGCGCCAGCTCGAGCCGTTCGGCGCCAGCGACGTGGTCAGTCCGGTTGCCTACCCGACGGAGGGCGCGGGCGACTTTCCAGAGAGCATGGCCGCGCTCGCGGCGATGATCGCAGGCGGCTTGCCGCTTCGATGTGTCTCCGTGACCGCCAACGGGGGCTACGACACGCACGACGACCAGCCGCAGGACCTAGAGGAGGGCCTGAAGGGAGCCTCGGAGACCCTGCTCGCCTTCCAGCGCGACATCGAGGCGCGCGGCGTCGCTGATCGGGTGCTCGTAAACGTGTGGTCCGAGTTCGGCCGCCGGGCGGAGGAGAACGCCTCCCGCGGAACCGACCACGGGGCGGCGGGGATCGGCTTCGTCATGGGCACCCGCGCCCGCGGGACGATGGTCGGCGAGTTCCCAGGCCTCGGCCGCCTCGACTCAGACGGCAACCTGCTCCCCACCTCCGACTTCCGCGGCGTCTACTGCGGGCTGCTGGAGCAGTGGCTCGGGGCGGACGCCGGCGCCGTGATCCCCGACGCCGCCCGCTTCCCGCGCCCGGCCCTGGTGAAATGAGAGCTCGGCCGGCCGTCGCCGCCGCCGTGGCCACGCTCGCCGCGGCGACAGGGGCGGCGGCCGCGACGGCAGCCGACCCGACTACCGCCGCCGCCTCACCCGCACCGACCGGCCCCACCGCCGAAGCGAAGAGCTCCGCCTTCTCGCGACTGCTCGTGTCGGCGAGCGAATATCGCCTCACCCTCTCGCGCGGGCGCGTCGCCCGCGGGCCGGCCTCGATCCAGCTCCTCAACAAGGGCGAGGACGACCACGACCTGCGCCTTCGCCGCATTTCGCGTCGAACCGGGCGGCCGACCGCAAGGTGGGCCCTCACCGCGCCGGGGCGGCTCTCGGAGGTCGAGCTTCGCCTCTCGAGCGGGCGCTACCGCCTGTGGTGCTCGCTTCCCGGCCACGAGAGGCTGGGAATGCAAGCGACGCTTCGCGTCTCGCGCGTCGTTGTCCCGTAGGTAGCGATCGATAACTCGGCCACGCCCGCCCAGGGCGGGCATCGATCCGTGGCCGCGACCACAATTGAGGATTCCAGATGCGCCGTAGCCGTGAAAGGGAGATCACTCCTGGGAGCGACCAGTGGTCGCGCCTGCGCAACCGCTCGCGAATGCGCGTGTTGGTGCTGATCGTGGTCGCAGTCGCCCTCCTGGCCGCGACGCTGCTGGCGCCGCTCATGGCCCCGGTGCCCGCGCCGGCCGCCGTGCCCGGCACCGTCCTCCCGGACCTGGTCTCCGACCCGCCGTCGAGCCCGCTGATCCAGGTGTACGACTTCGGCGGCGGCAACACCCGCCTGCTGCTCCGCTTCACCGGCTACGTCCACAACACCGGCGGCGGCGCGCTCGACATGCGCGGCTCCGCGCGAAGCGGCGGTCGTATGACGTCGGTGGCGCAGCGGCTCTACTTCCCCGACGGCGTCGCCCATGCCGACGACGGCAGCCGGAACGCGGACATCATCTTCGAGAGCCAGGACGGGCACGACCACTGGCACCTCAAGGACGCCGCCCAGTACTCCCTCTGGAACCTGGCCAAGACATCACAGGTGGCGCCGGCGATGAAGGCCGGCTTCTGCCTCGAGGACTCCGAGCGCGTCGAGGGCCACGGCCCGTCGGGCAGGGTCTACACCTCCACGACGACCAGCTTCTGCCAGGGTGGAAACCCTGGCGCCTCGAGCGTCCACCAGGGCATCTCGGCCGGCTGGCGCGACGTCTACGGCAGGAATCTCCCATTCCAGTGGGTCGACGTCTCCGACGTGACCCCGGGGGCCTACTACCTGCGCAACCAGGCCGATCCGAGCGACCTGATGATCGAGGCGAGCGAGTCGAACAACGGCGGCGGTTTCATGAGCTCGTCGACGAGCGTTCCCGGCTACGTCGCGAAGCCAATCGCGGCGGGGACGTTCGCCGTCAACGACCCGAAGACCATCACGCTCGACGCGCTGAAGTTCGGCGCCCCGGGCGCGCGTCAGTTCAGGATCGAATCGGGTCCGTCGCACGGCACCCTGAATCGCGCTGTCGGATCGAGCTTCGGCGGCTCGACCGTCACCTACACCCCCGAGCGCTGGTACCGCGGCAGCGACAGCTTCACGTACTCCGCGCTGGACTCCACCAGCGCCTTCCCGCGCCGTCCCGTGAGGGCGACCGTCTCGTTCTCGGTCGACGGGACCGGAGCGGGGATCGCGCTGGCCGCTCCGGCGGCGATGGCCGTGGGGACGAGCGCGCAGGTGAGCGCATCGGAGAGCAATGTCACGTGGAGCGTGGACGGCGCCCCCGGCGGCGGGCCGCTGGTGGGCACGATCACCGACTCCGGCCTGTACACCGCCCCACCAATCGTGCCGCTCGCCGGAAAGGTCACCGTCAGCGCAAGGTCGCCTCTTGGCGTGGAAGGCGGGGTGCAGATACAGATCGTGCCCGCGTCGCCCGCGCAACCGGCGCCCGCCGCGTCGGATCTGGCGGCGCCCCGAGCGAAGGCGCCGTCGAATGCGATCGGCAGGCCGCGCATCACCCGCAACGGCCGGCTGCTGCTCATCACTCTGCGCGCTCGGCGCGCCGGCCTCGTTCGGGTCTGGGCGTGGAACGTGAGGAAGGCCAAGAGGAAGAAGCTGGGCTACTGTCGCGCGAAGACGCCGAGGCGAACGACGATGACGTGCAGGGTGAAGCTGCCGCCGGGCGTTCGTACGCGCGACGTGCAGGTGACCGTCAGCCTGCGCGTGAAGGGGAAGGTCGTCGCTGTCAGGTACGCCGGCGTGCGCCCGGCGCGCAAGAGCGGGCACGGCGAGCACCCGCACGCGCAGTCGCACTTCGACGAGGGCTAGAGAACGAAGAAGCCCGGCGAAAGGCCGG
Organism: uncultured Solirubrobacterales bacterium; assembly: GCA_963774075.1. GTDB lineage: Bacteria > Actinomycetota > Thermoleophilia > Solirubrobacterales > JBBDJG01 > JBBQNR01. The sequence continues at coordinate 519,413 of CAVZDP010000002.1, forward strand.
GCCTCTAGGTGGAGCTAGCCGGGCTCGAACCGGCGACCTCTGCGATGCCATCGCAGCGCTCTCCCAACTGAGCTATAGCCCCGAACTCGTAGTCAGCCGCCCATTTTAGCCCGAGTTTCTGGTTGTTCCTAGCTGGTGCCAACCGCAGAAAGCAGGATGTGCGTCCAGCTACCAGCGAGATCGGCAGTAGGTAGCACTTGTCCACATCGGGGCAATATGCAGCAACGGCGTCGACCTCGTGCGGAGAGTAGGTGGTCATGACGTAGCCCCTCGGGGTGTGCCTCGAAGTCCGCATCCAGACGCGAATCACGTCCCCATCCCGAACCGCCCATTTGCACTGGGTGCGGACGAGTCGCTCTCCTACGAGCAAGATCAAGTCGCAGCGCCCGCCCTCGAAGACTGGCCGGAACACCTCGATACCGAGCTTGACCGCTTCCAGCGCGACCGCGGCCTCTGCCACCGCGCCCTTCTGGCTGGAGCTGAGCCCGGCTGACCATTCGCCATCCATGACCACCCGAACACTAGTTCGTATGGCGGACGGAACCGCCTCGGGTTCAGAGCTTCGGCGCTACCCCACCTCGAGCGCCGGGACCTCTCCCCACAGCATGTCGAGACGGTAGTAGTCGCGTGCCGCCGGCGTGAAGATGTGCACGACGGTGTCGAGGTAGTCCATCAGGATCCAGCGGGCCTCGCTGCGGCCCTCCACGCGCTCGGGAAGCACCCGCCCGTCCTCGCGCTTCTTGAGGCTCTGGTAGATCGCGTCCTCGATCCCCTTCGTCTGGCGCTCGGTGTTGCCCGTGCAGATCACGAAGAAATCGGTGTAGCTGACGACGCCGCGCATGTCGAGCACCACGACGTCGCGCGCCTTCTTGTCGAGCGCCGTCTCCGCGATCGCGCGCGCGAGCTGCTCGGCGGCGATCGTCTCCGTCTCCGCGCTCAAGCCTCGACCTCCGTTCGGTAGAGGCCCGTGCGCTCGATGTGATCCTCCACCGCCGGCGGCACGAGGTACCGGATCGGCCGCCCGACCGCCACCCGCGCGCGCACCAGCGTCGACGAGACGTCGATCTGCGGCATCGAGAAGAAGTGCGCGCGCTCGGCGCCGGCCAAACCGGCAAGCGCCTCGCGAATCCGCTCCCGCTTCACGTCGCGCTCGGCGACCGCCAGCTCCGCCAGCCGCAGCACCTCCTCGGGCTCGCGCCATGCCGGCAGCGACTCCGCCTCGTCACCTCCGAGCACGAGCAAGAGCTCGTCGGCGGGAGAGCGCTCTCGCAGCTCCCGCAGCGTGTCCACGGAATAGGACGGGCCCTCGCGCTCCACCTCCAGCCGCGAGACCTCGAAGCGCTCGTCGCCCTCGACCGCTAGGCGGCAGAGCTCATAGCGCACCTCGGCCCCGGGATCGGGCTCGATCCGCTTGTGCGGCGCCTCGCGCAGAGGCATCACAACGACCTTGTCCAGCTCGACCTGCCAGTGCGCCTCCTGCGCGCAGATCAGGTGCCCGATGTGCGGCGGGTTGAACGTACCCCCGAAGATCCCGACGCGCAGAGCCTCCAACACCCCCTTGCCGCGTGACTGGCCGCTACTCCCGGATCTGGCCGCTGCCGTGGACGACGTACTTGAACGTCGTCAGCTCACGCAGCCCGATGGGGCCACGAGCGTGAAGCTTCTGGGTCGAGTTGCCCATCTCAGCGCCCATTCCGAATTCCCCGCCGTCCGTAAACCGCGTCGAGGCGTTCACGTATACGCAAGCCGCGTCCACCTCTCCGGTAAATCGGTCCGCAACTTCGTCGTCCCTCGTCACGATCGCCTCCGAGTGCCCGGTGCCGTAGCGGTTCACGTGCTCGATCGCCTCGTCGGCGCTGTCCACGACCCTCACCGCCATTTTCATGCCCAGGTACTCGGTGGCCCAGTCCTGCTCGCCGGCCTCACCCAGCGTGTCACCCAGCTCTCCCGCCACGGCCCGTGCCCGGCCGTCGGTGACGAGCTCGACGCCGGCGTCCTGAAGATCCTTGAAGAGGTCGGGCAGCACGGCCGGTGCCGCGTCGGCATGGACGAGCAGCGTCTCGGCGGAGTTGCACACTCCCGGCCGCTGCACCTTCGCGTTGTAGGCGATGCGCCGCGCCATCTCCGGGTCGGCGCTCGCGTCCACGTAGACGTGGCAGTTGCCGGCCGCGGCGTAGATCACCGGCACGGTCGCGTGCTCCTTCAGCTGCGCCTTGAGCCCCTCCCCTCCCCGGGGGATGACGAGGTCCACGAGCCCTTCCTGCCGCACGAGCTCGACGAGCTCGCCGCGGTCCCCTCCGCCGAGGAGCTGGACCGAGCCATCCGGGAGGCCCATCCCCTCGCCCGCCTCGGCGACGATCTTGGCGAGCACCGCGTTCGAGCGCTCGGCGGTCGAGGAGCCGCGGAGCACGACCGCGTTCCCGGACTTGACCGCGAGCGCGGACGCGTCCACCGTCACGTTCGGGCGTGCCTCGTAGATGATCGCCACGACGCCCAGCGGCACGCGCACCTTGCGAAGCTCCAGCCCGTTCGGCAGCCGGCTCGACTCGATCTCCTCGCCCACCGGGTCGGGGAGGGCGATTATGTCCCGCACTCCCGCGGCCATCTGGTGCACGCGTCCCTCGTCCAGCGACAGCCGATCGATCAGAGCCGCGTCCAGCCCGGCGGCGCGCCCGTCCTCGAGATCGGCGGCGTTGGCCTCGAGAATCTCGTCGACGCGCGCGTCGAGCGCGTCCGCGATCGCGCCGAGGGCGGCATCCTTCGTGGCGGTGTCGAGGGTCGCGAGCGGCCGCGCGGCGCGCTTCGCCTGAGCGCAGAGCTCCTCGACCGTCTGGGTCCTCGTCGCCATCGCCTAAGGGTAGCGGGGCGGGCTCGACGGCTGCCAGATCGCATTGCCGGGCGGCCGCCAGGAGCAGTTGTCGAACTGCACGAGGTTGCCGCCGTAGAGCTTTCGAAGCTCGGCGAGCGCCATGGTGACGCCTCCCCAGCCGGTGTTGTCGAAATACACCTTGCCCTCGGGAGCGGTGACGCGCGGGCAGACGACCTTGATCTCGTCCAGCACGTGCTGGAACGTGTGCTTGTCGTCGAGCAACACGAAGTCGAAGTGATCGCGCTCCTCCGCCATCCGGGAGAGAAAGCCGACAGCGTCCTCGACGTGGAAGCGAACGCGGCTCGACAGCCCGGCGCGCTCGACGTTGTCGCGCGCGACGGCGGCGAGCTCCGGGTCGAGCTCCACGGTGTCGACGACGGCCTCCACCCCCAGGTCCTCGAGCGCCTGCGCCATCACGATCGTCGAGACGCCGCGGTTGGTGCCGGTCTCCAGCACCGCCACGTTCTCCTGCTCCGGGAACAGCGAGCAGTAGAGCGAGTAGTAGAGGAGGTTCCAGGCCGGGAAGCCGAGGCTCCAGTCGGTGCTGCCCGCCACGTCGTCCTCGCCCGTCGCCTCGGCGGGCTCGAGCTCCGCGATCAGCGGGTTCGGCAGCAGGCGGCGGTCGTAGTCGAAGCGGCGCCGCGAGCGCTGCCTCGGGGTCGGTTTCTCCATGCGCCCAGCCTACGCGAGCACGAAATAATCTCGATGAACGGCCTCTTCGCTCGCGCGCGGAAGCAACTCTCGCACCTGCGTCGACTTCAGGCCCTTGACGCGACGCAGATCCTCGGCCGAGTAGTTGGAGATCCCCTTGCCGACCGCCCGCCGGCCGTCGGCGGCGGACGCCACGTCCACCGCGTCTCCCGCCTCGAAGCTGCCCTCGACGTCCAGGACGCCAACCGGCAGCAGGCTCGTGCCCTTTTCGCGCAGCGCCCGCTCGGCGCCGTCGTCCACGAGCAGCACGCCCCGGCTCGCCTTCGCGTACTTGAGCCACAGCTTGAAGCTCGAGGCGGTCTTCTGCTGGGGATAGAAGCGGGTGCCCACATCCTCGCCCGCGACCGCGCGCAGAAGCGTCCCCGGCTGGGTGCCGTTGCAGATCACGACGGGTATACCGGCAGACGTGGCCATCTCCGCCGCCAGCACCTTGCTTCGCATCCCGCCGGAGCCGAGGTGCGAGCCGGACATCCCGATCTCGTAGCTTCGAAGCTGAGCGAGGTCGCTCACCTCGCTCACGCGCTCGGCGTCGTCGTCGCGCCTCGGATCCTTGGTGTAGAGGGCGTCGACGTCGGAGAGCACGACGAGCAGGTCAGCCGCGAGGAGAATCGTCACCTGCGCCGCCAGGATGTCGTTGTCGCCGAAGCTGATCTCGTCGGTCGACGTCGTGTCGTTCTCGTTGATGACCGGCACGACTCCCCACTCGAACAGCTTCTGCAGCGTGCGGCGGGCGTTCACGTACTGCATGCGCGCCGACATGTCGAAGAACGTCAGCAGCACCTGCGCGGTCTTTACGTCGTGCGCGCCGAGCAGCTCCGCGTAGACGTCGTAGAGAGGGCCCTGACCGATCGCGGAGGCCGCCTGCAGCTCCTCCATCGCGCTCGGGCGCACGGGCATCCCCATCAGGCGCATTCCGCGCGCGATCGCGCCGGAGGTCACGAGCACCACGTTCTGACCGCCGGTACACAGCTCGGCCACCTGCCGCGCGCACTCGCGCAGAACCTCCTCGCGCACGTCTCCACGCTCGTCGGCGACGAGGGTCGAGCCGAGCTTCACGACCGTCACCGCCATTCCGCTTCCTCGCCTGGAGCGGGCTCGCCGGGGAACAGCAGGAACGCGACATCGCCGACGCGCACCTCTTCTCCCGGTTCGAAGCCCTTCGACTCCAATTCCTTGATCACTCCCATCGCCTTGAGTCGCTCCTCGATGTAGGCGAGCGCATCCCGGTTCTCGAGGTCGTGGCGCTCGACGAGGCGCTCGACGGAAGCGCCCGAGACCGTGAACTCGTGCTCTCCGCTGCGCTCGACCCGGTAACCGGACTGCCCGGCCGGGCGGTAGACAGCGTACTCGGCCATCTGCTCGCCACCGGCCTCCTCGCCGGCCTCGGCCTCCGGCTCGCCGACGGGCGGTCGGGCGTGGCCGAAGATCGCGGACCGAACGGAATTCAGACCCGCGCCGGTGGCGCTCGACACCGCCAGCACGATCGGCTCGCCCTCGTCGCCCTCGTCGCTTCCCTCGCGACGCACGAGAGGGTCGTTCGCGAGCATTGCTCGCCAGGTCCGGACCGTTTCCTCCACCGTCTCCGGCGGCAGCAGATCGATCTTCGTCAGGACAGGGATGAAGAGCCTGTGCTCGAGCCCCGCGCCATGGCGCTCGAGCTCCGACCGCACGAAGGCGAAGGTCTGCTCGGGCGGCACCTCGTCGGCGGGCGCGATGTCGACCAGGTGAAGGAGTAGTTGCGTGCGCTCGACGTGGGCGAGGAACTCGTGTCCCAGCCCAGCGCCGGCGCTGGCGCCCTCGATCAGGCCGGGGATGTCCGCGATCACGAGCTGTCGGCCCTCGTCGTCCTCGATCGTCCCGAGCACCGGCTCGAGCGTCGTGAACGGGTAGTCCGCGACCTTGGGCTGCGCGCGGGTGAGGCGCCGGATGAGCGAGGATTTGCCGGCGTTCGGAGCGCCCACGAGCCCGACGTCGGCGAGCAGCCGCAGCCGCAGCTCGAGCGTCGCCTGCTCGCCCGGGAGTCCTCGCTCCGCGAAGCGCGGCGCCTGGCGCGTCGAGGTCGCAAAGCGGCGGTTCCCTGATCCTCCCGCACCGGCGCGCGCCACGGTGGCGCGCTGCCCGTGCCCGACGAGGTCGTAGCGCATCCCCGTCGCGGCCTCCTCGACGACGGTCCCGCGCGGAACGTGAAGTTCGAGCGGCTCACCGCTCGCGCCCTGGCGCTGTGAGCCCTGGCCGTGGGCACCGCGGGCGCCCCGGTAGTGACGGCGGTGGCGGAAGGACGAGAGGTCGCGCAGATCCCGGTCGGCGACGATCACGACGTCGCCGCCCCGTCCTCCGTCGCCGCCGTCGGGGCCGCCCTTGGGCACGTGGGCCTCCCGGCGGAAGCTGACGCAGCCGTTCCCGCCCGCTCCGGCTTCGACGTGGATGGTGACGCGGTCGTAGAGCACGCGCTCAAGTCTTACGCACGCCGGCTTCGGTCGGTCCTTACGCGTGATGCAGCGGCTTGGTCAGCGTGGGTCCGGAGGATCGTCGAGCGGCCACAGAACCACGCCGTGCTGCTATGACTGGGCCGTGACGCGACGCTGCGACTGGGTGCCCGCGGGTGACCCGCTCTACCTCGAATACCACGACGAGGAATGGGGTTCGCCGTCGCACGACGACAGGCACCTGTTCGAGCTATTGACGCTGGAGGGAGCGCAGGCGGGCTTGTCCTGGGCGACGATCCTGCACAAGCGTGAGGGCTACCGGGCGGCGTTCGCCGGCTTTGACCCCATGAGCGTCGCGCGTTTCGATCGACGACGGATCGAACGTCTCTTACGCAACCCGGCGATCGTACGCAACCGGCTCAAGGTCGAGTCGGCCGTGAGCAACGCTCGGCGCGTGCTCGACGTGCAGAACGACATCGGCAGCTTCGAGGCCTACCTCTGGGAGTTCGTCGGAGGCGGGCCGATCGTCGGTCGCTGGAGGACGGTAGGCGAGCTACCTGCCGAGACGATCGAGTCGAGAGTGATGAGCAAGGACATGAAGCGGAGGGGCTTCCGCTTCGTGGGGCCGACGGTCTGCTACGCCTTCATGCAGGCCGCCGGCCTCGTGAACGACCACGTCACGACATGCTTTCGGCACCGTGAGCTTGCGGCTATTCGACCGTGATGACCCGGCCGCTGCGACCGGTCTTGAAGCTCACGACTCCAGCGCGCCGAGCGAAGATCGTGTCGTCGCTACCGATGCCCGCGCCGGGGCCGGGCCGAAAGCGGGTGCCGCGCTGGCGCACGATGATCTCGCCGCCGGACACCTGCTCGCCCGCGAACACCTTCACGCCCAGCCGCTTCGCGTTCGAGTCGCGGCCGTTTCGGCTTGATCCAAGTCCTTTTTTGTGAGCCATCCTTCAGCTTTCCTCTGAGTCGGCCTCGGCGGCCGGCGAGCGTTGTGGGCTAGAGGCGGTCTCTTTCTTTTTAGCAGCCGGGGAGCCCTCGGCCGGCTCCTTCTTCGCGGCCGCCCCGGCGGGCTTGCGCGAGAGCAGCTTGACATCGCTTATCTCGAGCCGGGTGAGGAGCGAGCGATGGCCGGCGCTCTTGCGATACCGCTTCTTGGCCCGGTACTTGAAGATCCGCAGCTTCGGGCCCTTGAGGTGCTCGGCCACGACGGCCTCCACTTTGACCTTGCCGAGGTCGTCGCCGTCCAGGATGGTCTCATCGCCGCTGTACATGACGGCGCGTGGCGTCACCTTGGTGCCCTCGTCGGCGTGCACGCGATCGACGACGACCGAGTCGCCCTTGGCCACCCGGTACTGCTTGCCGCCCATCTCGATGATCGCGTAGCTCACGTCTCTCTGGAGCCCCCGGCGCGCGAGCGCCCTCGACCGCCTCTGCGGCCACGACGGCGCTTGGTCGTGGAGGGCGCGGATTGTACTCGTCCCCCATCGTCCGCCGCCGCAGCGTGCTCCACGGCCGCCTCACTCGTGTGCGCCACCGGCGGCTCGGGCGTGGTGTCGTGCTCGCGGACGTCCTCGTCCTTCGCCGGGGCGCCGCCGTTCTCGGTCAGAAGGCTCGCGTAAGCGGCCGTGCGCTTGACCTCGTTGATCCGGATCAGCTTTCGCTCGCCGACAAAGGGCCCGCCGCCGGAGATCGAGATCACGTAGCCGTCGATCTTCGCGATCGCGTCGTCGATGTTGTACATGTGAGGCTCCTCGATCTCGATCAGGACCTCCTCGCCGGCCCTGAAAGGCAGGGCGCGGTGCTCGATTTCCTCACGGGTTCCCTCGGCGGTGATCTTGAACGAGTTCAGCGGGATCGACTCGCTGCCCTCGAAGTGGAAGTGCTTGCCGGTCGCCTCCTCGAGCTCTTGGAGCGGCTTGCCGCCGCCGCCGATCAGGATCGCCGCCACGCGCGGATGGACCTGGACGAGGAACGCCTCGAACTTGGACTCGAGCTCTCTCAGCCTGCGCTCGACGTCGATCGCGATCGTCTCCTCGGACAGCACGACCCCTTCGCCGGCGCAGGTCGGGCAGGGCTTGGTCATGATCTCGCGTACGCCCTCGGTCACGTTCTGCCGCGTCATCTCGACCAGGCCGAGCGGTGAGATCTCCACCACGTAGGTCCGCGTGCGGTCTTCCTCCAGCGCCTTGCGCAGCGCGTTGAGCACGTTCTCGCGATTTCGCGACGAGGACATGTCGATGAAGTCGATGACGATGATGCCGCCGATGTCGCGCAGCCTGAGCTGACGCACGACCTCCTCGGCAGCCTGCATGTTGACCTTCGTGATCGTGTCCTCGAGGCTGCCGCGTCCGCGGCCCGTGTAGCTGCCCGTGTTGACGTCGATCACCGTCAGCGCCTCGGCCTTGTCGACCATCAGGTAGCCGCCGGCGGGCAGGTCGACCCGACGCTCGAGCGTGGAGCGGAACACCTCCTCGACGCCGGACTGCTCGAAGAGCGGCTCCTTGTCCTGGTAGAGCTCGACCCGCTCGGCCAGCTCCGGCGCTGTGCGCTCGAAGAAGCGCTTCACCCGGTGGTGCTGCTTGTCGTTGTCGATGACCGCGCGCTCGAACTCCTTCGAGAAGACGTCCCTGACGACCCGCACCGGCAGGTCGGCCTCCTGGAACACCATCTCGGGAGCCGTCGCAGACTCGACGCGCTTTTCAAGCACGCCATGGAGGGCGAACAGGTACTCGAGCTCGCGCTCCATGTCGACCTTGCGGGCGCCGTGAGCCGAGGTCCGGATGATGAGGCCGCCGTCGTCCAGCTTGAGCTTCGAAGCGAGCTTGCGAAGCCGCTCGCGCTCCGAGTCTGGCAGCCGCCGTGACACCCCGATGCCCTCGCCCTTCGGCACGTAGACGAGGTAGCGGCCCGGGATCGAGAGCTCCATCGTCAGGCGCGCGCCCTTGGTGCCGAGCGGGTCCTTCGTTGCCTGCACGATCACCTCCTGCCCGGCTTTCAACAGCTCCGAGATGCGGGGGCCCCCTCGCCGGCCGCGGCCGCGACGCTGGTTCTGCAGGTCGGGCGTGACGATCTCGTCGACGTGCAGGAAGCCGTTCTTCTCGAGGCCGATGTCGACGAAGGCGGCCTCCATCCCGGCCAGCACGTTGTCGACGCGGCCCTTGTAGATGTTGCCGACGATGGAGCGCCGGCCGCGCCGCTCGATGTAGAGCTCCGCGACCCTCCAGTCGCCCGCGTCGGCGTCGGTCGCTCCACGCGAGCGCCGCCTGCTGCCGCTGCTGCCACTCTCGGGAGCGCGGCCCTTCTTCTCCAAGATCGCGACCCGGGTCTCCCCGCGGTCGACGCTCACCAATACTTGCTTTCTCAAGTCGATTCCTTTGTGTTGTTCTTAGTTTCGGTTGTCCATTGAATATCTAGTCGGCTCAGCGCTCCAACTTGCTGAGTCGCTGAGCGCGGTACGGGTCGCTCACGCCACCTCTTGCTTGGCAGAGGCCGCTTCGCGTGCCTGTACGTAGACGCTCTGGAGGATCCCCAGCGCGATCAGCGTCACCACCACCGAGGAGCCCCCGTAGCTCATCAGCGGCAGCGGAATCCCTGTGATCGGCATGATCCCCAAGTTACCGCCCACGTTCACGAACACCTGCGTGAGCAGCATCGCCGCGAGCCCTCCCGCTATCACGGCACCATAGAGGTTCTTCGCGAGCGTCAGGATACGAAGGCAGCGCCATATCAACAATGCATACAGGGACAGCACGATCGCCGCGCCCGTGAACCCGTACGTCTCACCCACCACGGCGAAGATGAAGTCCGTGTGGCGCTCCGGCAGGAACTCTAGGCGCGTTTGCGTTGCCTTCTCCGGCCCCCTGCCTGCCTTGCGGCCGGCGCCGATGGCCACCGTCGCCTGCTGGAGCTGGTAGCCCTCGTCGCCGGCGTCGGCGTCCTCCTTGTGAAGGAATGCGGTCAGGCGTTCCTTCTGGTAGTCCTTGAGCAGGGGCACGCCGGCCGCCGGCGCCAGCACCAGGACGATCGTCGCCGCCGCGGCGGCGAGCGCGCCGAGCGCCGCGAAGTGGGTCCACTTCACGCCCGCCACGAACAGGAGCGTGAGTGCAATCGCGACGTAGACGATGCCGGTGCCGAGGTCCGGCTGCGCCATCACGAGCAGCGTCGGAACAAGCGCCAGCAACATCACGCGCGCGGTCAGCTCCCTGTCGCTGACCCGGCGCACGCGGTCGATCAGGAACGACGACAGCGCCAGCACAAGCAGCACCTTCCCGAGCTCCGACGGCTGGAAGCGGAAGAAGGGCACCTCGATCCAGCGCCGCGACCCACGGGTCAACCCGCCGGTTGCGAGCACGAGCAGGATCAGCCCCATCATCGTCGCGTAGAGCCCGACCTTCAGCTCGCGGAATCGCGTGTAGTCGATCCGCGCGAGCAGGAACATGAGGGTCAGGCCGAGAAGCGCGTAGGCGAGCTGGCGGGGGACGTAGTTCGCGACCGCCGTGCCCTCCGAGATCGGCCCGCCCAGGGTCACGAGGCTGAACGCGAGCAAGCCGAGCGTGGCGCCGAGGAGCAGGAAGTCGAGTTGGAGCAGCCTCGGGCGCGGCGCCCGGAAGCGCTGCACCCCGGTGCCGAACGGGGTGTGGGACTGCTCCATCACGCGCGGGCCGCCATCAGTCGGGGGAGCTCCCCGCCTTGCCGAGCGCCTTCTTGCCCTTGATCCCGAAGTAGGAGGCCAGTATCCGGCGCGCTGCCGGCGCCGCGGCCTCCGCGCCGAAACCGCCGCGCTCGACCGTCACCGCGACGACGACGCGCGGGTCTTGGTACGGGGCGGCGGCGACGTACCACGACTGGTCGCCCTGAGCGCCGCGCTCGGCCGTGCCGGTCTTGCCGGCGACCGTGATGGGGAAGCCGTCGAAGACGGCCGTGGATGTACCGCCGGGGTCGTTCGCGGCGGCGCGCAACCCCCCCAGAATCGCCGAGCGCGTCTGCGAGGAGATGTCGAGCTTACGGCGGCGGCGCGGCTCTATCTCCTGAAGCACACCCCCACGGGGGTCCTCGACCCGCATCCCGACGTGGGGGGTGACGACGTAGCCGCCGTTGGCGATCGCGCCATAGGCGACGGCCATCTGAAGCGGGTTGGCCTGCAGGTCGCCCTGCCCGACCGAGAGGTTGATGTTGTCGCCGGGCGTCCACGGCCGGTCGGTCTGGCCTTTTCGGAAGAGCTGGTTGCGCCAGGCGGGGGTCGGCACGAGGCCGCTCGCCTCGCCGGGGATGTCTATCCCAGTCGGCCGGCCGAGCCCGAGCTTGCGCGCCCAGCTCTGGATCAGGTTGCCGCCGCGCTGATCAGCCTTCAAGCCGAGCTGGTAGAAGAACACGTCCGAGGAGACCTGGAGCGCGCGCGGGAGCGCGAGGGCCCCGTGCGACACGCCTCCGGCGTTCTTGAACGTGACTCCGCCCACCGTCAGCGAGCCGCCGTCGAAGAGCACCGTCGAGGGCGTGACCATCCCGCTCTGCAGCGCCGCGGCGGAGGTGATCAGCTTGAAGGTGGAGCCCGTCGGATACAGGCCCTGCGTGGCGCGATTTGCCAGTGGCGCTCCGTTGGCGGAGCTCGTGAGGCTCTTGTAGACCGACCGCTTCACGCCCTTGGCGAACACGTTGGGGTCGAAGCCGGGGCTCGACCCGAGACCGATCACCTCGCCCGTCTTGGGGTCCATGGCGACGAACGCACCGGGCTTGCCGTAGCCGGCGAGCGCCTTCTGCCCCGCCTTCTGAACGGAGAGGTCGATCGACAGGCGCAGCTGCTTGCCCTGCGTCGGGTCCTTGACCGCGAGCTCGCCCTTCGGCCTGCCCATCGCGTCCACCTGCACGCGGCTCGCGCCGTTTGTGCCGCGCAGATAGCGGTCGTAGGTGTACTCGATGCCGGACTGCCCGACGCGGTCACCGAGCGTCACACCCGAGTAGCGGCCCTGCCTGAGCTGCTTTTCGGTCACCTCGCCGATCGTGCCGAACAGGTGGGCCCCAATCGACTCGTACGGATAGCTGCGCAGGAAGACCCTGCGCACCTCCACGGCGGGAAGCTCGCTCTGGTGCTCCTCTATGTAGAACACCGTCCGCATGCTGACGTCGGTCTTGAGCGTCACGGGGCTGAAAGGCAGCTTCCGCACGTCGCGGCGGATCTTCCGGCTGACGGTGCCCGGCTTCATGTCGAGGGCGAACGCCAGTCGCCGCACCTCTCGCCGGCGCCGGACCGAGTCGCGCGGTAGCCGCTCGGGCGCCACCTGCACCGAGAGGGCCGTGCGGTTGTCGACGAGCACGGTGCCGTTGCGGTCCACGATCCGCCCCCGCGGCGCCTCGACCTTGAGCTCGCGCACGCGGTTGTCGTTCGCCTCGGCCAGGTAGCGGTCACCGGAGAGGATCTGCAGGTACCAGAGCCGGAAGAAGACGATTGCGAACATCGCCAGCGCGACGCCGCCGAGGATCGCCACCCTCAGCGCGAGCTGAGGCGTCACGACCATACGCCTGTCTGGCGACGGCAGGTACGTCTTAGCCGTCCTTCGTGCAGTCGGGAGGCACTAGGACGAGGACACCCTCAGTCCGGTCAGGGGCGAGCGGCGGCGCGGGCGGTAGGGCTCGGCCAGGCTGGGCCGCAGGACTGCCCTCACGGCAGCGAACACCGGGATCGCGACCAGCGCGTTGAGGATCGCCTCGACGGCGAAGTCGCGGATCAGGAGCGGGCTCACCGAGGACTCGACTCCGAGCAGGAACTGCATCACCGAGAAGGCCCCGGCATAAGCGAGGGTCACGACCGCGGCCGCAAGCGGCGGTACCAGCTTGTGCGTGGCGTCCCGGAGCTCCCTGTAGCGGCCGGCGATGTAGCCGACGCACGTCAGCAGCAGCGACGTGACCCCGAGCGTCTGCACGAGGGCCATGTCGACGGCGACCCCCGCGCAGAAGCCGACGATGGATCCCGCCACCGGTCCCGCCAGCAGACCGACGGACAAAACGACGAGCGGCACGAGGTCGGCGTTGGCGTCGAAGAACGTCACCTGCGAGATGACGGCGAGCTGGATGACGACGACGATCAGGACGAGCATCCCCGTGCGCAGGACAGTTCCGGCGGAGAGGGTCACGGGGTCGCCTCCGCCCGCTCACCGGACGGGGTCGAGCGCACCAGGACCTCGACGACGTCGATCCGGCGCAGGTCGGCAAACGGCTTCAAGTGCACACGCTGGTAGAGCTCGCGCTCGGTCACGTTGACGCGCGTCACCTCGCCGATTGGGATCCCGCGCGGGAAGAGCGACTCGAGCCTCGACGAGCGCCAGCCCGCCGTCACCACGGTCGAGCCCTCGCGCACTGGGCGGCCCTTTTGCACGAAGTCGAGCAACAGGTCCGTGGGGTCGCCGACGCGAGGCTTCACGAGCCCGCCCGCTCCGTCGGGAACGACCTGCGCGGATACGCCACTCGTGTGGTCCGTGATCAGCGTCACCTGCGCGGCGTCGGACGAGACCGTCGAGACCTTGCCCACGAGGCCGTCGCCCGTCACGACGGGCTGGTCCACCTTGATGTCCGCGTCCGATCCTCGGTCGATCGTGATGGTCGCGTACCAGACCGTCGGTGAGCGCGCGATGACGCGCGCGGTCACGCTGCGATAGCCGTCGGGAAAGGTCTCGGAGCGGTTGAAGCCGACGAGCGCCTTGAGCTCGCTCGCGTCGCGCTGCGCGGTCTGCGACGCCGCGAGCTGTGAGCGGAGCTCCTCAACCTCACCTCGGAGACGCTTGTTCTCGGACTTGGCGTCGAAGACGTCGCCGAACCAGCTGCCCAGGTCGCGGGCGGGCTTCAAGGCTCGGCTCGCTCCCTCCTGGAGCGGCGCCATCGCCTCCATGAACCCGCGCTGCACCGCGTGCAGGCCGCCGGATGCGGACTCGCCGAAGTAGGCGGTTAAGAGGGCGATCGATAGGCCGACGAGCGTGGCCAGCACGGCTCGCCGCCTGCGGACAGATTTCTTGTACATGGATTGGCTTCCGTCAAGTCTCGATAAGACGGCGGTCGGCAAGCCTCCCGCCGGGCCAGGCTCTCAGTGGGGGCCTGGCTCAATTGCCCCGCCGGCGGTGGCGGGAGTTGCGATTGGCGCGGTGGATGGCCTCGAACTCCTCGAGGGACCTCCCCGACCCGACCGCGACGCAGGTGAGCGGCGACTCCGCCAGGTGGCAGGGCATCTGCGTCTCGTCTCGCAGGCGGTCGTCGAGGCCCTGCAGCAGCGCCCCGCCCCCGGCCAGCATGATGCCGCGGTCCATGATGTCCGAGGCCAGCTCGGGCGGCGTCCTGTCGAGTGTCTCTTTGACCGCTCCGATGATCTGGGACAGCGGCCCCTCGAGCGCCGAGCGAACCTCCTCGGAGGAGAGCACAATCGTCTTCGGCAGGCCCGAGACGAGGTCGCGACCGCGAACCTCGGCCTGAACCTCCTCGTCGAGCGGAAACGCCGAACCGATCTCGAGCTTGATCTCCTCGGCCGTCTGCTGACCGATCATCAACTTGTACTCGCGCTTCACATAGTCGACGATCGCATCGTCCATCTCGTCGCCGCCGACGCGAATCGATTCCGACACGACGATGCCGCCGAGCGAGATGACGGCGACCTCGCTCGTGCCGCCGCCGACGTCGACGACGATGTTGCCGGTCGGCTCACCGACGGGAAGGCCCGCTCCGATCGCGGCGGCCATCGGCTCCTCGATCAGATACGCCTGACGCGCGCCCGCCGACAGGCACGCCTCCTCGACCGCGCGCTTCTCGACTCCCGTCACGCCGGACGGCACACAGACGACCACACGCGGATGCGCCCATCTGTTCTGATGCACCTTCTGTATGAAGTGACGGAGCATCTGCTCCGTGACGTCGAAGTCGGCGATCACCCCGTCCTTGAGCGGGCGAATCGCCTGGATCGTGCCGGGCGTGCGACCGAGCATCCGCTTCGCCTCGAGCCCGACAGCGTGCACCTCACCGCTGCGGGCGTCGATCGCGACGACCGAGGGCTCCGAAAGGACTATGCCGCGGCCCCGCACGTAAACGAGCGTGTTGGCGGTGCCGAGGTCCACGGCCATGTCGCGACCGCCGAGACCGGTCATGAGAGAGAAAAGTCCCACTTAGTAGGGGGTCGAATCCACGTGAAAGCGTCCCGATCGGCGGGGGAAACGACAGCACTCCCAGGAATATCCCGATCCCACCAGCGCCGAAGCGGGTCTTGCAGCGGCGAATGGTACCGAACACCCGCCACTCCCAAGAGTCGCGCAACGCGTGCTCAGCGCGTATTACCGCCGGTGAGCAGGTCCGGCACCATGTCGAGCAACACTGGCACAGGCAAGCCGACGACGTTCCAGTAGTCCCCTTCGATGCGCGCGACCAGCGCTGCCCCTCTGCCCTGGATGGCGTAGGCGCCTGCCCGCTCGCGCCATTCCGAGCTTGCGAGGTACCAGTCGAGCAGGCGTGGGTTCAGCCGTCTGAAGGTGACGGAGGTGCGCTCTTCTCGGACCTGCTCTCCCCTGGAGTCGAGGAGGGCGACCGCGCTCCACACCTCGTGGGTACGCCCGGAGAGGGTTCCGAGGAAAAAGCGTGCTTCTTCCTCGTCGCGGGCCTTGCCGAAGATGCGGTCGTCCAGCCAGACCACGGTGTCGACGCCCAGCACGAGTACGTCGCCGGCGGCGGCTGCCACCGCGCGCGCCTTCGCGAGCGCGTTTTCGCGCACGACCTCCGCGGGCGCGCCGACGCTGCGCTCGGCAACCTCGGCCGGCTTGATCTCGAACTCGACCCCGAGTTGCGCGAGGATCGCGCGCCGCTGCGGCGAACGCGATGCAAGTAAAAGCGGGAGGTCCCTAGGCAAGCTCAGGAAAGAACAACGCGATCTCGCGCTCGGCAGTCTGCGGCGAGTCGGAGCCGTGCACCAGGTTGAACGTGACCTCGATCGCGAAGTCGCCGCGAATCGATCCCGGCGACGCCTCGATCGGGTTCGTCGCACCGATCATCTGACGCGCAGCCGGAACCGCCTCCACTCCTTCGAGCACCATCGCGACGAGAGGGCCACGCGTGATGAACTCGATCAGCTCCCCGAAGAACGGCTTCTCCGAGTGCTCGGCGTAGTGAAGCTCGGCGAGCGCGCGGTCGACGTGCATCAGCTTCATCGCCGCGATGCGAAGTCCCTTGCGCTCGAAGCGCAGGATGATCTCACCGGTGAGTCCGCGCTCGAAGGCGTCGGGCTTGATGAGGATCAGCGTCTGGTCCAAGTTCGTTCCTTTCTCTTCTTTCGGGCCGCCGCAGACTATTGCGAGAGGCAGGCGCCGCCTTCGGCGGACACCTAAAGAACCGGAATTCGCTTAGGCGCGAGTTCCGGGAGCACCGAGGGCTCGGAAATCGGCCCACCTATGACTCGCTGGGATATCAGGTTGTGCGGCGGGCCTGCTCGCTCACCCTGCCCTCGCGGGTGAGTGGGCGTGGCGGGCGCTGCCCCGAGGCACCGTCGCCGCCTCGCTGCGAGGCGGCTTCGGTGGCACGCTTCGAACGCGAGTGCTCGGTCCCCTGCGGCTGAGGCACCTCTGTCTCGCAGTACGGGCAGAGGCGCCAGCGAGGATCGAGCGGCTTGCCGCAGCTGCCGCAGGGATGTCTGAGCTGTCGCTTGCAGCTCGGACAGCGCAGGAAGGTCGACTCCGTGGGCGTGCCGCAGTTGCGGCAGGTTCTGCTCTCGAGCACCCGCAGGCGGGCCTCGGACGCCTTGATCTCGATCTCTCGCTCGCGCTGGTCCTCCAGGTACTCAGGCGGCCTGACGATCGTGTACACGATCGTTCCGATGAACGGGAACAGCGACGCGGAAGTCGCGCACATGATGAGCATCTGGTCGTCGATGCGCCGCCGCGCGTCGGAGTACGTCCAGTAAACGAGCGCGAGCCAGATCACCACGAGAAAGAAGATGAGCAGGTTGACGGCGAGGTTGACACCGTCGTTCTCGATTCCGAAGAGGGCGAAGCTCATGGTCTCGCGCGAGATAGAGGCCGCGCCTCCGCCGTCCAAGCGAGGCGCCTCGCTTGCAAAGTCTAGTCGAGGGCGGAAGCCGATCCCTTTAGCTCTGGGCGCGCTAGAGCAACAGTCGCCCGAGCCCGTAGCCGATCGCAAAGAAGAGCAGGATCACGACGGCGACCACGCCCGCGACCAGCAGGAGCATGCGCGCAAGCTCGGAGCCGCTGCTCATGCGACCTCCGCGCCCAACTCCCGCTCGCGCGCGAGGTCGGAGAGCAGGTATATGGAGCCCGTCACCAGGACGGCGCCCTCAGGGCCTGCAAGCGTGCGCGCGCCCTCGAGCGCGGCGGCGGGTTCGGCGATCAACTCGCTCGGCGGCCCGGAGAGCTGGCGCGCCAGGCTTTCGAGGGTGGCCGGCGGCAACGCGCGGGGGTGGCTCGAGCGAGTGAACACGACGCCCGCGCACGAGGGCAGCAGCGCGGTGAGCATCGCCGCCGCGTCCTTGTCGTCCAGCACCGAGATCACGGCAATCAGCCGCCGCTGTCCGACGAGCCGGGTGAGCGAGGGCCGCACGGCCTCGACCGCGCTCGGGTTGTGCGCCCCGTCGAGCAGGACGAGCGGCCGCTCGGACACGGGCTCGAGCCGGCCGGGCAGGTGCAGGGCGCTGGCGACCGCGCGAACGGCGTCAGCGTCGAGCTCGCCGTGGAAGGCCTCGGCGGCCGCCAGCGCGACCGCGAAGTTCACGCGCTGGAACGACCCGAGCGGTCGCAGCGAAATCTCCTCGTGAGAGCCAAGCGGCGTCCGGACCGTGAACGGCTCCCCGCCGTTGTCCTCTTCGTCCTCCAGAACGAAGTCACGCCCAAGAAGGACGAGCCGGGCCTCACGCTCGGTGACAAGTCGCTCTGCGACGTCGAGGGGCTCGCCGGCAAGCGGTCCGGCCACGAGGGTCGCGCCGCCGGGCAGCACCGCGAGCTTCTCCTCGGCGATGTGGCGCTCGGTCGGCCCGAGCCAGCGCGTGTGCTCGAGGCCCACGTTCGTGATCGCGACCACACGCGGCTCGATCACGCTCGTCGCGTCGTAGCGCCCGCCCAGGCCCGCTTCGATCACTGCCGCCTCCACGCCCGCGTCTCGCAACTCGCGGTAGGCGGCGGACGTGAGCGCCTCGAACTGCGTGACCCGGTCGCCCGGCTCGAGGCCCCGGTCGACGAGCTCGGCAGCCTGCGCGGCGCGGTGTACGGCCGCCGCGAAGCGCTCGCGCGAAACGGCGCGCCCGGCGACCTCGACGCGTTCGGCGAACGACTCGACGTGCGGAGACAGATACGCGCCGGTGCGCACGCCGTGGCGCTCGAGCACCGCCGCGATCATGCGCGCCGTCGAGGACTTGCCGTTCGTGCCAACGACCTGCACCGACGCGAACGCGTCATGGGGGGAGCCAAGAGCCGTCATCAGGCGCCGCATGCGCTCGAGGCCGAAGCGCATGCCGAACAGTTCGAGCGAGGCGAGATAGCGCTCGGCGCTCTCGTATGTGAAGGGCGAAGCGGCCGCCTCCGTTACCTCTGAAGCTCAGCAAGCTCGCGCTCGAAGCGCGAGAGCTTCTCGCGCTCCTGCTGCACGACCTCCGGCGGAGCCTTCGCGACAAAACGTTCGTTGGCGAGCTTGCCCTGGGCCCGGGCGATCTCCGCGCGCAGCGAGTCCAGGTGAGCGCCGATGCGGTTGCGCGCCTCGTCGGGGTCGATCGTCTCGCTCGGCAGCAGCTCGACGGAGCCGCCCGGCACCGAGACGCCGAGCGCCCCGGCGCCGTCCGCGCGGTCGGCGAGCTCGACGTCGAAGCGCGCCAGCCGCTGGATGGTGGAAAGGGAGCGTTCGTAGAGGCCGCGCGAGCCCGCGTCGTCGGTGATCAGACGGGCCGGCAGGCGAGAGGCGGCCGGCACCCCGATCGTGTCGCGGTAGCGGCGAAGGCGGCGGGTCGCCTCGATCACGGTCTCGACCTCGCGCTCGGCCTCCTCGTCGATCAGCGCCTCGTCCGCGGCCGGAAAGCTGCGGACGGCGAGCAGGTTCTCGGCCCCCGGCACGAAACCGTGAACCTCCTCGGTCACGAACGGCATGAACGGGTGAGCGAGGGCGAGCGTCTCGTCCAGCACGTACAAGAGCGTGGCCGATACGGCGGAACGGTCACGCTCCGCGAACCCATCCGCCGACTCGTCGGCGGATGGCTCGTATATTCGTGGCTTCACCATCTCCAGGTACCAGTCGCAGAACTCGCTCCAGAAGAACGAGTAGAGCTCGAGCGCAGCGTGTGAGAAGTCGAAAGCGTCGATCCGGTCGCTCACCGAGGCGATCGTGCGCTGCAGGCGCGAGAGGATCCAGCGGTCCTCGACCGTCTCGGCACGCGGCTCTGGCCCGACGTCCTCGACGTTCATCAGCACGAGCCGTGACGCGTTCCAGAGCTTGTTGGCGAGGTCGCGGCCCTGCTCGACCCGCGCGGGCGAGTAGCGTACGTCCTGGCTCGAGGACATCGCCATCAGCCCGAACCGAAGGGCGTCGGCGCCGTGTTCCTCGACCGCCTGGAGCGGGTCGATGCCGGTGCCGAGGCTCTTCGACATCCTGCGGCCGTCCGGCGCCAGGATCACCGAGTGCACGTAGACGTCCTCGAACGGAACGTCGCCGGCGAACTCGATCCCCATCATGATCATGCGCGCCACCCAGAGATAGAGGATCTCGCGCGCCGTGGTGAGAAAGTCCGTCGGGTAGAACGCGCGCAGCTCCGGCGTGTCGTCCGGCCAGCCGAGGACGGCAAAAGGCCAGAGCGCGGAGCTGAACCAGGTGTCGAGCACGTCGATCTCCTGGCGCAGCTCGCCGTCACAGGCGCCGCAGCGTTCCGGCGGCTCCTCCGCCACGTACATCTCCTCGCAGGCGTCGCAATACCAGACCGGCAGGCGATGGCCCCACCAGAGCTGGCGCGAGATGCACCACGGGCGCAGCGAGCGAAGCCAGTCGAGCAGCACACGCTTCCACGGGTCCGACGGGACGAGCCTCACGCGCCCGCTCTCCACGGCCTCGATCGCCGGCGCCGCCAGTTCGTCCATGCGCAGGAACCACTGGAGCGAGATCAGGGGCTCGATCGGCTCGCCGGAGCGCTCGCTGTGACCGACGGAGTGCAGGTAGGGCTCGCGGCTCGAGATCGCGCCGGCCTCGTCGAGCGCGGACACCACCGCTTCACGCGCCTCGGCGACGGTCAGGCCGGCGAAGGGCTCGCCGGCGGCCGCGTTCATGCGACCGTCCTCGCCGATCACCGAGATCTCCTCCAGCCCGTGGCGGCGGCCGATCTCGAAGTCGTTCGGGTCGTGGCCCGGAGTGATCTTCAACGCGCCGGTCCCGAACTCGGGGTCGACGTGGTCGTCGGCGATGATCGGCAGCCGCCGGCCGACGAGCGGCAGCGTCGCCGCCTGCCCCACGAGGTCCGCGTAGCGCTCGTCACCGGGGGCGACCGCCACGGCCGTGTCGGCGAGCATCGTCTCTGGCCGCACGGTCGCGACGGTCACGTGGCCCTCGCCCGACTCGAGCGGGTAGTCGACGTAGTAGAGCGTGTCCTGGACCTCGCGGTGCTGGACCTCGAGGTCCGAGATCGCCGTCCCTGCGCCCGGGTCCCAGTTCACCATGTAGTTGTCGCGGTAGATGTAGCCCTTGTCGTAGAGAGCTTTGAACACCCGGTAGACGGCTCTCACATAGCCCGGGTCCATCGTGAAGCGCTCGCGCTCGTAATCGCAGGAGGCGCCGATGCGCTTGTACTGCTCGACGATCCGCGAGCCGTACTGCTCCTTCCACTGCCACACCCGGCGCTCGAACTGCTCGCGGCCGAGGTCGTGCCGCGAGAGTCCCTCGGCCGCGAGCTGCTTCTCGACGACCACCTGAGTGCCGATGCCGGCGTGATCGGTCCCGAGCGCCCACAGCGACCTGCTCCCTTGCATGCGGCGCATCCGAATGAGCACGTCCTGCATCGTGCCGTTGAGCGCGTGCCCCATGTGCAGCTCGCCGGTGACATTCGGCGGCGGGATCACGATCGAGAAGTTCTCCCCGGAGGAGCCGGCGGCCTCCGGGTGGAAGATCCCGGCATCGAGCCATGCGCTCAAGACGCGCGGCTCGACCTCGCTCGGGTCGTAGCGGGTGCGCTCGCGCAGCGTGTCGAGCCGGTCGGTCACGAGACTGGAATCTAATATCCCGACGCCCTTGCCGGGCCCGGAGCCTCGGCGGGCGGCTACGCGGACTTCTCGCCCAGCTCGGCCTCGGCGGCCGAGCGGGCTTGGGCGCGCGCCTGCTTCTGGCGCGTCTTGGCCGCCTTGGCGGCCTCGGTGACCAGCGTGGGCTTGAGGCTCTTCTCGACGGTCTCCTTCGTCACGACGCACTTCGTGACGTCGCCGCGCGAGGGCAGCTCGAACTGGACCTCGAGCAGGATCTCCTCGAGGATCGAGCGCAGGCCGCGGGCGCCCGTGCCGCGATCGAGCGCCTTGTCCGCGACCGCGCCGAGGGAATCCTCGGCGAAGTGCAGCTCGATGCCGTCGAAGCTGAAGAAGCGCTGGAACTGCTTCGCGAGCGCGTTGCGCGGCTCGGTCAGGATCCGGATCAGGTCGTCGCGCGTGAGCTGGTGGATCGCCGAGATCACCGGCAGCCTGCCGACGAACTCGGGGATCAGCCCGTACTGCATCAGGTCCTCGGGCAGTACCCACTCGAACACCTCGCCGGTGTCCTTGTTCTTGCGCGAGTCGATCGCCGCGCCGAAGCCGACGCCGCGGTTGCCGGTGCGGCGCTCGATCACCTTGTCGAGCTCCGCGAACGCGCCGCCGCAGATGAAGAGCACGTTGGTCGTGTCGATCGTCAGGAACTCCTGGTGCGGGTGCTTGCGGCCGCCCTGTGGCGGAACCGATGCGAGCGTTCCCTCGAGGATCTTCAGAAGCGCCTGTTGCACGCCTTCGCCCGACACGTCGCGCGTGATGGACGGGTTGTCCGCCTTGCGCGCGATCTTGTCGACCTCGTCGATGTAGATGATCCCCGTCTCGGCTTTCTTGACGTCGAAGTCGGCGGCCTGGATCAGCTTCAGCAGTATGTTCTCGACGTCCTCGCCGACGTAGCCGGCTTCGGTCAACGCGGTCGCGTCGGCGATCGCGAACGGAACATTGAGGATCTTCGCCAGCGTCTGTGCGAGCAGCGTCTTGCCGCAGCCGCTCGGCCCCAGCAGCAGAATGTTCGACTTCTGCAGCTCGATCTCGTTGTCGTCCTCGGAGCGGGCGATCTGGATCCGCTTGTAGTGGTTGTAGACGGCGACCGAGAGCGTGCGCTTGGCCTTCTCCTGGCCGACCACGTACTCGTTCAGGACCGAGTAGATCTCCTTGGGCTTGGGCAGGCTCCCGACGTCGAAGGTCGGAGCGGTCGTGAGCTCCTCGTCGATGATCTCGTTGCAGAGATCGATGCACTCGTCGCAGATGTAGACGCCAGGCCCGGCGATCAGCTTCTTGACCTGCCGCTGCGACTTGCCGCAGAAGCTGCAGAGGAGTTGTTCGTTCGAATCCGTCGGCCGCGTCATAACCTGCCCCCCGTGGAGGTCCGCCCTAAAGACTAGGGCCTGATCCTGGATCTGGCCGCATTATTTTCGCCCCCAGGCCCCGTATCCCTGTCCAGGGCTTCTGAACGGGGGGATCTCCCGTGAAAAAGCGACCTCGCGCCCTCGGAGCTGCCGGTTTTTCCGCCTAAGGAAAACCGACCTAGTGCTCAGAGATGACCCGGTCGATGATGCTGTACTCCTTGGCCTCCTCGGCGCTCATGAAGTAGTCGCGGTCGGTGTCCTGGGACACCTTCTCGAGCGGCTGATTCGTGTGCTTGGCGATGATCTCGTCGAGCTTGCGGCGGATGTCGATGATCTCGCGGGCGTGGATCTCGATGTCGGCCGCCTGACCGGAGAAGCCGCCGGAGACCTGGTGGATCAGGATCTTGGCGTTGGGCAGCGCCATCCGCTTGCCGTTGGCGCCCCCGCTGAGGAGCAGCGCGCCCATGCTCATCGCGACGCCGACGCAGATTGTCTGCACGTCCGGCTTGATGAACTGCATCGTGTCGTAGATCGCAAGGCCCGCGTACACGCTGCCGCCGGGCGAGTTGATGTAGAGGCTGATGTCCTTGTCCGGGTCCTCGGACTCCAGGTGCAGCAGCTGGGCGACGGTCAGGTTGGCGATGTCCTCGGTGATCGGCGTGCCGAGGAAGACGATGCGCTCGTTCAGGAGGCGCGAGTAGATGTCGAACGCGCGCTCGCCGCGCGACGTCTGCTCGACGACCATGGGGATCAGTGGGCTCATGTCACCTTTCTGGGAATGGGCGGCGATTCTAGCAACGGCTTTTTCGCGTCCGCGAAGCCAATCCTGCCCATCCGGGGGTTGGCGCTGCCCCTGGCGGCTACCCTTGCCGGGCGCTCCGAAAGGCACGAGGAGGAGGGTGGGTCGCAGGCACGAGATGGCGAGGCCGCGCACGTGGGCGCTCATCGCGGCGGTGACCCCTGTGGCGATCGGTCCGGCCGCCGGCAGCACGCTCGCCTCCTTCCCGGGCGGGAACGGCAAGAGCGGATCGCGTTCACGCGCGGCATACCGGATCGCTTTCGAGGTGACTCACGCGAGAGGCTCGGGCTGCTCGGGAACCGCCTCCGTCCCGCATCGCAGGGACTCGCCCGCGTTCGACTCGTCGCCGCCGGCCTACGACTCCCCGTCCGGGTAGACGATCAGGACAACCGTTCCGGCAGGCTGCGCGCGATCCGGCGCGCGCAAGCCATGATGGTGATCATCGGGTTCACTCGCAGAGAGGTCGGGAATATGGACGCGTCGGCCACGTAGAGCCCGGGCACGTCGTGCGTCTCGCCCGAGGGAGAGACCACGAAGCTGCGCGGGTCGGAGCCCATGCGGGCCGTGCCCATCGGGTGAAATGCCTCGAGGCGCAGATCGCGGGCGCGGAAGCTTCCCTGCTCGACCGCGCGCGCCTGCTCGCCCGGGCCGATCGAGCCCAATCGGCCGAGCTGCGGGAACACCTCGGTCGCGCCGGCGGCGAAGTGGATGTCTGCGGCACGGGCGATCCCGTAGCGGATCGCGGCGGCGTCGTCCTCGCTCAGGCGGTAGGTGAACCGCGGGCGCCCGCGCACCAGCCGGACGCGACCGCCCGACGAGCGGTCCGACATGTGGACGCCGATGATCGCCAGCCGGTCGTAGCTCTCCATCCGCTCCATCAGCCTCCGACCGGCACCCGGCAGCCAGTGCGAGCCGAAGGCGAACGGGGTGAACGTCGCCTCCAGGAACAGGCCACGCTCGCTCCACTGATCCACGTACCAGCTCTGCATTACGCCGTCCCAGCCCCGCACCTCCTCGTCGAAGAGGGCGCCCACCCAACAGGCCGGGTGGATCTTGAGCCCGCGGCCGACCATGCCGGACGAGTTTGCGAGTCCCTGGGAGAGGAGCAGCTCGGGCGTGCCGAGCGCCCCCGCCGCCAGCACCACGGTGCGCGAGCGGACTTCATAGGGCCCGGCGGCGGTGGAGCATGCCACGCCGGCCGCTCTCCCTCCCTCCACGAGCACCCGGTCGACCCTCGTGCCCGCCCGCACGGCGCAACCCGCCGCGACGGCCCGCGGCAGCTCGGATATGTGCGTCGCCTGCTTGGCGTCGAGCGCGCAACCGCTCGGGCAAGTGCCGCAGCAAACGACGTCGCCGGCGTTGCGCTCGATCGGGCCGTTGGAGGCGCCGATCGCCTCGGCGCCGATCCGGCACAGCTCCGCGTTGCGCCCGGCGCGCGCGGGATCGACGGGCTTGACCTGCAGGTCGCGCTCGAGCTGCTCGAACTCCTCCTCCAGCTCGCCCGCCCAGCGGATGCCGAGCTCGTCTCGCCACCCCGCCAGGACATCCTCCGGCGTGCGCAGGCAGGTGCCCGAGTTGATCACGGTCGTTCCGCCGACGCAGCGACCGACCGGGAGCGGGATCGCCGGGCGCCCCTCGCAGATGGTCAGCCCGCCGTCCCGGTAGAGCGCGGGAAGGGCGTCCAGCGGGTCGACCGAGTAGGTGGAGGCGTCGTGGTAGTCGCCTTCCTCAACGACGATCACGGACGCGCCGGCTTCGGCGAGCACCCGCGCCGCTGCGGCGCCGCCGGCCCCCGAGCCGATCACGACGACGTCGCAGCGCTCGACGCCCGATACCGGCCCAAGCGCGGCCCGGTCGAGGGGTGCAGGCCGCGGCGCCGGGCTCGCGCCGGGTGCGCGCTCGCAGCGCGCCGTCACGCCCACGCGCTCCTGCACCCGAGAGTCGCGCGCGTACCCAAGCGTGGCGAGCGTCTTCAGGAGCAGGAACAGCTCCCTGCGAAGACCGCCGCCGCGCTCGAGGCGCTCGAGGTGGGCGGCGCGGTCGGCGGGAGACAGTCGGGAGAACCGCCGCGGTGCTGTGCCCCATTCGAACAGCCGGATCGCAAGCCGCACGACGAGCCGCACCCGCGGCGGCACGACGGTCAGCAACCGACCAACCGGCGCGGCGACCTCGACCTCGCTCGCCGGCGGCAGCTCGCTCCCTCCGGGCAGGAGCGCCTCGGCGAAGGACTCGAGGATCGCTCGCTCGCGGCGGCGAAGTGTCTGGTGAATCAAGTCTCGGGATCGGCGCCCGGCGTCCAGAGCTGGCGCTCCCCCGCTTCGCGCTCCTTGCCCGGCGTCCAGAGCTTCTCGCGCGCCGCCGCCTTCTCCATGGCGATCGGCTTCGCGTGCTCGGCCAGCAGGTCGGCCGCCTTTCGCAGCCGCAGGTCGTGCCGGATCGCGGCGTCGCGCCCGTTCTTTCGCAGCAGCTCGAGCAGCTTCTCCGGCGTCGTGCCCTCCCTCTCGGCGGAGCGGCGAAGCGCATCTACCACGTCCTCGTCGGTGGCCTCCAGGTCCTCTTCCTCGGCAACCGCCTCGAGCACGCTCTCGCGCGCGAGCTGCCTGGCGGCGTCGGGTTTCGCGTCCTCTATCACCTCTTCCCGTGTTCGGCCGGCCGCCTTCAGGTAGGCGTCGGCGTCCACGTTCTGATGGCTGAGCGCGTGCGCCGTCCGCTCCCACATCTCCTCCGCGCGGGCCGCGACGAGGTCGTCGGGCAGCTCGATCTGCGCCTGGGCGGCGGCCGCATCCACGACCGCCTCGCGGAACTCCTCCTCGATCGAGCGCCGCTGAGCCTCCGCGAGCTTCTCCTCGATGTCGGATCGCAGCTCGGCGAGCGAGTCGAACTCGCTCGCCTCGGATGCGAAGTCGTCGTCGAGCGCCGGCAGTTCCTTCTCCTTCACGTCCTTGACGTCGACGTCGAAGGTGGCGTCCTTTCCGCGCAGCTCCTCGGCGGGGTACTCGTCCGGGAAGCGCACCTCGACGGCGCGGGTCTCGCCGCCACGAGCGCCCAGCAGCTGCTCCTCGAAGCCCTCGATCAGGCGCCCGCCGCCGATCTCGAGCATGTAGTCGCGCGCCTCGCCGCCCTCGAAGGGCTCGCCGCCGACCTTGCCGACGAAGTCGACGACCGCGTAGTCGCCCTCGGCCAGCGGGCGGTCGACGCTCTCGACCCGTCCGAGCGACTCGCGCAGGCGCTCGACCTCCTGGTCGACGGCCTCGGCGGGAACATCGGGCTCGCGCCTTCCGACCTCGATTCCCTTGTACTCGCCCAGACGCGAGCGCGGCGTGACGGCGACCTCGATCGAGAAGCTGAGGGGCTCGCCCGCGGCCGGCAGGTCGCCGATGTCGAGCTTGGGGTCGCCGACCGTGCTGACGTCGGCCTGGAGAATCGCCTGCTCGTACCAGCGCGGCAACGAATCGCGCACGGCCTGCTCCATCAACGCCTCGCGACCGACCCGCTGGATCACCATCTTCGCCGGCACCTTGCCTTTGCGAAAGCCCGGAATCCGCATGTCGCGACCGAGCGCCCGGGCGGTCCGCTCGAGGCTTGCCTCGACGTCTTCGCTCCCGACCTCGGCCTCGACGCGCACTCGCGAGTCGGGCAGCTCCGTCAGCTTCGTCTTCACAGGCACGGCGCGTAACGTTAGCCTGCCTGCAGATGCGAGGGCGGGGAATGACGATCGACCTCATGACCGGACCGGCCGGCCGGCTGGTCGCGTTCGTGCTCGACCTTGGGGCTGCGATCGGCTCCTACTGGGTCAGACGTCTGCGCCGCCGAGGTTCCCCCGAGCTGCCGCCGCCCCCGCAGACGCGATGAGCGACGGACGCTCGGCATTCGTCACCGGTGGCTCGGGGTTCATCGGCGGCCGCCTGATCGAACGGCTGCGCTCCGATGGCTGGGACGTGAATGCGCTCGCCCGCTCGCCCGCTTCGGCGGCGAAGGTGGAGGCGCTCGGCGCCAGGCCGGTCACCGGCGACCTCGACGACGTCGCCGCGATGCGCTCGGGGGCCGAGGGCAGCTCGGTGACGTTCCACGCGGCGGCACACCTCGGCGAGTGGGGCCGGCGCGACGAGTTCATGCGCGTGAACGTCCAGGGCACGCGCAACGTGGTCGAGGCATCGCGCGAGGCCGGCGTGCGCCGGTTCGTGCACGTCGGGACCGAGGCCGGCCTCATCGCGGGGCAAGCGCTCGTGCGGGCCGACGAGACCGCACCGCTGAGGCCGGACTCGAAGGCGCTCTACTGCTCGACCAAGGCGCTCGCCGAGCAGGTGGTCCGAGAGGAGAACGGCGAGGGCATCGAGACGGTGGTCGTACGCCCCCGACTCGTGTGGGGACGCGGTGACACGACCATCCTGCCGGGGCTCGTGCAGGCGATCGAGAGCGGCCGCTTCGCCTGGATCGGGGGTGGCAGGCACCTGACGTCGACGACGCACGTCGACAACACAGTCGAGGGCCTGATGCTCGGAGCCGAGCGCGGTGAGCCCGGCGGGATCTATTTCGTGACCGACGGCGACCCGGTCGTCTTTCGCGACTTCATCTCGGAGCTGGTGGCGACGGCCGGCGTCGAGGCGCCCGAGCGCAACATGCCGGCGCCGCTCGCCCGCGCCGCCGCGGGCCTGGCCGAAGGCGTGTGGCGGACCTTCCGGCTCGGGGGGCAACCGCCCCTCACGCGGCTGGCCGTGTGGCTGTCCTCTCTCGAGGCGACGATCGATACCTCGAGGGCGCGCTCGGAGCTCGGCTACCGGCCGGTGAAGACGATCGACCAGGGGATGGCGGAGCTCAGGGCAGACGGGGCCCTCTAGGAACGGCTACGATCGGAAAAGACCGCTCGGAGGTAGCGGTCACGGCAGCCGAAGAGCGAGAAAGAGGTGCGCGCCGGTGCGCCGAACCACGGTTGCATTGCTGGCATTCGTCGCTGTCACCGCAGCGCTCGCGGCCCCTGCTGGCGCCAACCACAGCATTACGCAGCTGATCTCGACGGGCCCGGCCGGCGGCAACGCGAACTATGACGTCGCGACGAACACCGCCTCGCCGGACGGGCGCACGTCCTACTTCGTCACCCGCGACCGGCTGCTGTTCGAGGACGACGACGTGTGTCCCTCCGGACCGGTCAATCACCCGTGCACGGACATCTACGCTCGGCACATCCCGACGGGACAGCTCACCCTCGTTTCGACGGGCCCGAACGAGCCCTTCGCTCCGGATGCGAACGTGAACTACTACTTCGGCTCGATCAAGCTCTCGCCAGACGGGTCCCGCGTCTACTTCGAGAGCTTTGAAGCGCTCACCTCCGACGACGCCGACAGCTTGAAGGACTGGTACGTCAGGGACATGACATCGGGCACCGTGACCCTGCTGACGCCCGACTCCAATACCAGCTTCCTCGACGAGTCGTACTTCGCCGGGGCGACCGCGGACGGAAGCCGGGTCTGCTTCCGGCACGAGGACCGGCTCGTGCCGGAGGACACCGACTCCTCCTTCGACATCTACGAGCGGGACGTAGCGGCCGGTACGTGGACTCGCCTCTCGCCTGGCCCAGGTCTGGGGCCGTTCGAGTGCCGCTTTCACCCCGGCGGCACCCGGACGTTCTGGGTCACAAATGCGCAACTACTGCCCGAGGACACGGATACCCGACTCGACGTATACGGCCGGGTCGATGGGGCCATACGCCTGATCTCCACCGGCGAGGTCGAAGTGCCGTCCTCACTCGATGAGATGCGGCTCCACCACACCAGCGCCGACGGCACGCGAGTCTTGTTCTCGACGCCGACGCGCTTCGACTCCGACGACACCAACAACTGGTACGACCTCTACGAGTGGCACGACGGAACGCTGCGCATCCTCACTGTGGACGAGGGCGGAGTGGCGCGGGGGTGGGAGTTCGGAAGCTTCGGTGGGGCGACGGCGGACGGCTCGCGCGTGTGGTTCCACACCGACCAGGGGCTCGTAGCCGGCGACGTAGACGGGATCTGGGACCTGTACGAGAACGACGGCGCGACGAACCGGCTCGTGTCCACCGGACCGGCGGAGACGAACACTCCGATAGGCGGCCAGTTCGCGGCCGCCACCGCCGACGGCTCGCGAGTCTTCTTCCAGTGGGACGACAGGCTCACCGCAGACGATCTCGACACGAACGACCAGGACCTCTACGAGCGCTCGGGCGGCACGACGAAGCTGATCTCGACCGGACCGCTCGACCCGCACGGCAACAACTCGGCACGGTTCGTGGGCATGAACGACGACGGCAGCCGCGTGTTCTTCTACTTCCCCGTCCCGCTCACTCCGGAAGATACCGACGGACAGCGTGACTACTACGAGCGCATGAACGGCACTACGACGCTCCTCACGATCGGACCGAACGGCGGCAACGGGCCGATCCCGGCCGAGGGGTTCGTTGTCGCTCGAGGTGACGGGAAGTACGCCTTCATCTTCACTCGCGAATCGCTCTTGACGCAAGATTCGGATAGCCAATACGACTTCTACGCCCGCATCGTGGACGACGGGTATCCGCGGCCGGGCGCCGGGTCGCCGCTGCGCGTGCCGCTCGTGCCCGCCTACGCCGAATGCGACCCGGACTCGGCCAACTCGAGCCACGTTGAGCCGCTCGACTATCCGTCGTGCGAGCCGCCGGCGCTCGAGTCGCAAGTACTGACGACGCATCGGCTTGGACGCGGGCAGGGATCCGCGCGGCTCGATGTGCGGACCGGCGATCCCGGCACGCCCGAGGACGAGGCGGACCTGCGCCTGGTCGCGAGCGCGACCGACGTTCGCTGTTCAACGGCACCGCTTCCCGGCTGCGCCGTCGCCGACGGCGACTACACGGGATCGGTGCTGCTCTCGACGCGTATCCGGATCACGGACCGCCGCAACGGCGGTCCCGGAACGGGCGCCGGCGCTGGATCGGGCACGCTCGAGGAGACGCGGTTCGAGGTGCCGGCCGTGTGCGTCCCCACTGCGGACACCTCGCGCGGCAGCGCATGCACGGTCAACACGACCGCGAACACGCAGATCCCGGGATGGGCGCAGGAGGGCAGGCGAGCGGTGATCTCGGCATTCAGCGTCGAGCTACGAGACGCGGGGCCGAACGGCACCGGATACGGGGCTTCCTGCCCACCCACCTGCGGCGACGGCGACGAGGCGACCTACCTGCGACAGGGCGTTTTCATCGGCCTTTGAGGCGCCTCGATCCGTGGACGGGCCGGCGCGCTTACCCGAGGCCCTCGCGGAAACCCTGCCGCCAGCTCGAGTAGCGCGGCGTCCACCCCAGCTCGCGCTTGGCGCGGGCGTTCGATGCCCCGCGAAGCTCGGTGGCCATCTGCGTCGTGTATTCGCCCGCGAGGATCCTCGCGAGGAACCTGGGAACGCGGAAGGGCTTGCGGGCGCCCACCGCTTCGGCGTAGGCGGGAAGCCACTCGCGAAGCGGCGCCGGATCGTCGTCCACGACGTTGTAGACCCCGGGCCAGCCGCCCTCAACCGCGGCGACCGTTGCGGCGGCGGCGTCATCGACGTGGATGAAGGAGAACACTCCGCCGCCCTTGCCCACGATCGGAAAGCGGCGCCTTCGCACCTCGCCGGCCCAGTAGCCGTCGCTCGCGTAGGAGCTGCCTGGGCCATAGAAGAAGCCGTAGCGAAGGACGAGTCCCTCCACTCCAAGCGTGCCGGTGACGGCTCGCTCGAGCTCCTCCAGCGCGTGCACGCTTCGCGACCAGGGCGGGGGTGCCTCGTGGAAAAGCGGCTCCTCTTCGTCCTTCAGCCCCGTGCCCGTCGGCTGGTACGCGAACGAGATGCTCTGAGCCACCATCCGCCGGGCGTTCGCTGCCACCGCTGCCGCCATCAGGTTGGTGGTGCCTTCGACCCGAATGCGGTCGTTGCCCGCCGCCTGCTCCTTCATCTTGCGCGGGTCGATCGCGGGCGGGAGATCGGTGAGCTCGTGAACCACGACCTCGGGGGATTCTGCGCGGACGAGCTCGCGCAGCTTCGTCTTGTCGAAGACGTCGCACACCACGGGCTTTGCGCCCGCCTCCTTCAGCGCGTCGGCCTTCCTCGGCGTGCGGGTCATGCCGGTCACCTCGTGACCCGACTCGACCAGCATCGGCACCAGCCGGCGCCCGATCACGCCGGTCGCGCCCGCGACGAAGACCCTCACCGCGACTCGCGCGCCGACGTTCGCAGCGCGTACACGAAGAGCCCTGTCAGAAGCAGAAGTGACACGAAGTTGAACGGGCCGAGCCAGCCCGGGTCCGCGTCACCGACGTCGATCAGGTGGTTGATCGAGTGCAGCCCGTACTGGAGCGCGCCGAACGCGAGCAGCGGAACGCGCCAGGACATGCGTTCCAGCGCTGCGAGCAACACGACGCCGAACGCCAGATAGAACGTCGACACGTCGCGCAGGAAGTGGTCGTTTCGCTCGCCGTAGGTGGCAATCAGGTCGAAGAACGTGCCGGGTGCGAGAGCGAGAAAGGCGCCGAGGCCGAGCTGGGTCAGCGCCAGCATCACGATCACCGCCCGCAGACGGGACTCCTCGACTCCGCCCCTGGCCGCCACGCGATCTGCTGTTGCCATCACCTTCTCCTTCCTAAAGCCGGGACCGCTCGGGCGCGAGCATACCGCTGGCATACTTGCCCGTGGATGTCGCGTCCCGCCGGATTATGCGATTCGTGCGCGCACCAGCGCCTGGTCCCGAACACGCGCGGCTCCGAGTTCTCGCTTTGCCTGCGCTCGCGCAGCGACCCGGCGTTTCCGCGCTACCCGCGCCTGCCGGTGCGCGAGTGCTCCGGATACGAGCAGCGTGCGCGCTCCCCCGAGACGCAGAAGGGCTCCTGACCGTGCGGCGCCGGGCGGTCCTCGCGGTCTGCGCGACGTTCGCCTGCGCCGGGACGGCGGCGGCCGTGATCGCGATCTCCGCCGATGGCGACGGCGGCGAGGCGTCGCCTTCGCGCCTCGACGCCTGGATCACCCTGGATACCGCGAAGCTCGAGCGCACGGAGGTCGCAGCGGCGCGCGTGGGACGCTACGTCTACCTGGTCGGCGGCTTCGAGCGACGAAGCGGCGGCACCACGGCCGCCGTCGAGCGCTACGACATCGCGCGTGACCGCTGGCGGCGGCTGCGCTCGATGCCGGTGGGGCTGAACCACCCCGCAGCGGCAGCCTACCGCGGCGACGTCTACGTGCTCGGCGGCTACACCGGTCGCGGAGACCTCAGGGGCGAAGTCGGCTCGCTTTACCGCTACGACCCGCAGCGGGATCGGTGGTCACGGCTGCCGAGCGCACCAACACGTAGGGCGGCACTCGCGGTCGGCGTGATCGGGGACCGGCTCTATGCGGCCGGCGGCGCCAACGCGAGCGGCGCGCTGCGGACGCTCGAGATCTACGACTTCCGCCGCCGTCGCTGGTCGCGCGGGCCCGACATGGAGTTCGCGCGCGAGCATCTAGCCGGAGCGGTCTCCGGGGGAACGTTCTATGTGCTCGCCGGACGGGCGCCCGGAAGGGGCAACTTCAAGGTCGCCGAGCGCTACCTGCCCTCCAGGCGCCGCTGGGAGCGGCTGCCCGACATGGAGAAGCCCCGCGGTGGGATCGCGGCCGCGACGGTCGGCCGCCGCGTGGTCGTCATCGGCGGCGAGGAGGCGTCGGGCACGATCGCGGAGGTCGAGATGTACGACCCTGCCCTTCGGCGCTGGACGCGCCTGCCGGACTCGAGGACACCACGCCACGGCCTCGGCGCGGTCTCCCGGGGCCGCCGGGTGTACGCGCTGGAGGGCGGTCCGAGGCCGGGATTGTTCTTCTCGAACGTGAACGAGGCGCTGGACGTGGCGCCCGTGGGCGCCGCGGACGAGTAGTAGTTGTCCGAATATCGAGCCGGCTCGCTGCCGCTCGCCGGACACCTACAGTCCAGTGAGCCCACTGCGCCGCCTCCGGCGGCTACGTGGTCTCTTGTCCCGACTCGGACAGGTCCGAGTCGACGTCCTCGATCAGCGCCCGCCTGGCGCTGATGTCGGCCCGCGAAGTCAACAGCCCGGCGGCGACCGTGAGGTCGTCTGAGCGACCGACCGCGAGTGCCGCGACGACCCGCCCGTCTTTGACGTACCAGGCGGAGAACTTGCCCTCGTCGGCGCTGCCGCGCCACCACACGTCGTCCCATTCGCTCGCCGGACCGACGTACTCCATGCTCGTCCAGTCGGCGAGGTCGGACCAGAAGTAGGGCACGACGTCGTGAGGCTGCTCCTTTCCGAGCATGTTGAGTGCGGCGGTCTTGCCATGGTTGAAGGCGACGTCCCAGTGCTCGATCCGGAGCCTGCGGCCGTGGATGACGCTGTCGTACTCGGCCACGTCGCCGGCCGCGTAGATACCGGGCGCGCTCGTCTCGAGGCGGCTGTCGGTCACCAGGCCGCTGTTGGTCTCGATCCCGGCCTGCTCCGCGAGATGGATGTCCGGGTGCACACCGGCGCCGATCACCACGAAGTCACAGTCGATCTCGAGCCCCGACTTCGTGACCGCCTTGCGCACGCGCCCATCGCCGCCCTCGAAGCGCTCGAGCTCCTGCGAGCCGTGAACCTTGACGCCGTGCTCTTCGAGCACGCCTTGGAAGAAGCGCCCGACCTCGGGGCCGTAGGACCGCTCGTGCGTCACCTGCTCGAGCATGATCAGCTCGCAGCTCTTGCCGAGCGCCGTGAACGAGGCGGCCAGCTCGGTGCCGATGTAGCTGCCGCCGACGATCGCGACCTTCTCGGCGTCCTCCAGCTCGGCGCGCAGCGCGTCCGAGTTGCGAAGCGTGCGCAGGTAGTGGATCCCGTCTAGCTGCGCTCCTTCGGCGTGCAGGATCCGCACGTTCGCGCCGGTGGCGAGCAGGGCCTTGTCGAACTTGACGCTGTCCTTGGTCGAGAGCGTCGCGACGCGCTCGCCGGCATCGAACTTCATCACGCTCGTCTTGATCATCAGATCGACGTCGTTTTCCTCGTACCAGGACTGCGGGCGGAACAGGATGTCGTCCTTGGAGTCCTCGCCGCGCAGGTATTTCTTGGAGAGCGGCGGCCGGTTGTAGGGGGGATCGAGCTCGCGTCCCACGAGCAGGATCGACCCCTCGGCGCCCTGCTCGCGCAGGTGACGCGCGCAGTTGGCGGCGGCCACGCCGCCTCCGACCAGCAGGTAATCGACCGAGCGCTCAGCCAAGGAAGTCAACGATCTGGCGAGCGATCTCCTCGCCTCGGTCCTCCTGCAGGAAGTGGCCCCCGCCCTCGATCACGCGCAGCTCCTCGGCACCGGGGATGAGGTCGACGAAGAGCTGTCCCGCCCGCGGGTTGAAGATCGGGTCGGAGTCGGAGAAGCACACGAGCGCCGGCTTCTCCCAGCGCGAGAGCTGCTGGCGCACCGCCGCCATGGCCGGGACGCTCGGGTCGTCCTCACTGATCGGCACCAGCAGGGGAAACTTCGCCACGCCCGCCTTCGACTCGGGCGTCGGCCAGGGCGCCTCGTAGGCGTCGACGATCTGCTGCGGAACCTCGGTGGCCGTGGCCGACTGGATGATGAAGCCAACCGGCAGGTCGGGATTTCGCTCGGCGAAGCTGCGCCACGCCATGAAGGCCTCGTTCACGCGTCCGCTGAAGAGGCCGGTGTTGAGGATCACGAGGCGCGCCACGCGGTCCTGGTTCTCCACCGCCCAGCGCAACCCGATCGCGCCACCCCAGTCGTGCACGACGGCCGTCACGCCGTGGAGATCCAGCTGATCCAGCAACCCCGTCACGTACTCGACGTGGCGGTCCCACGTGTACCAGTCGAAGTCAGTCGGCTTGTCCGAGCGCCCGAACCCGGCGAAGTCCGGCACGACGACGCGGTTGCCGGCGGCAACGAGTGGGGGCAGCATCTTCCGGTACAGATACGACCAGGTCGGCTCCCCGTGGAAGCACACGACTGGATCGCCGGTGCCCTCGTCCAGGTAGTGCATGCGCAGGCCGTCGACATCGGCGTAGTGCGGCTCGTAATCGAAGCCGGGGAGACCTTCGAACCGCTCGTCTGGTGTGCGGTAGTGCTCCACGGCGGGCACCCTATACGAGCGGCTCCACCCGCTCGAGCAGGTTGCCGACGATACGCGCGGTCGCGCCCCAGATCAGGTGTCCGCGCACCGTGTAGGTCGGAGTCTTGATCGGCACGCCACGCCTCACGAGGCGTTTCCGCTCGTATCCGGCGACGAGGTCGGACAGGGACAGCTCGACGACCTCCTCCACCTCGTCCGGGCTCGGCTGGAAGCTGCTGCCAGAATCGATCACCGCCACGAACGGGTAGACGGCGTAGTTCGTGACGAAGGTGCCCGTCGGAGGCAGCGCCCCTGCGATCTCGGTCTGTTCGCGATCGAGCCCGATCTCCTCCTCGGCCTCGCGCAGCGCGGTCTCCCAAAGCTCCTCGCCGGGGTCCTGTCGACCGCCCGGGAACGAGATCTCACCGGCGTGGCGGCGAAGGTCCGAGCGTCGCTTGGTGAAAACGGCGACGAGGCCTCGCTCGCCCTCGTAGAGCGGAATCAGGACTGCGGCCTTGACGGCGCCGGGCGCCCTGAGGTGCACCGCCTCGGCGGGCGCCAGCAGCCGCTCGCCGAGCGCACGCGCCATCTGCGCCGAGTCGGTGCCCATCCTGAGCCGGAATATAGTTTCCCCGGCATCACGTCCCCGGGGAACGCGATTTGGACGCGCTGCTGGTAACCGACTTCCAGAACGACTTCACGCCCGGCGGCGCGCTCGCCGTCGAAGGCGGAGACGAGATCGCCGCGCCGATCAACCGGCTCGCCGAGCGCTTCGGTCTCGTCGTGGCCACTCGCGACTGGCACCCGCCCGACCACGGCTCGTTCGTGGGCGTCGAGGTCGACCCCGACAAGTGGGAGGGGACCGATCCGCCGAGCATCTGGCCCGTGCACTGCGTCGCCGGCACCGAGGGCGCCGAGCTTCACCCGGACCTCGACCGCGACCGGATCGACCTCGTCCTCGACAAGGGCCAGGACCGCAACAGCCAGGGCTACTCGTCGTTCCACGGCAGCGGGCTCGCGGAGGAGCTTCGCAAGCGCGGCGTCGACCGGCTGTACGTGACCGGACTGACCACCGACTACTGCGTGAAGAACAGCGTGCTCGACGCGCTGAGGGAGGGCATAGACGTGGTGGTCGTTGAGGACGCGATCCGCGCAGTCAACGTGAACGAGGGAGATGGCGAGCGCGCGCTCGAGGAGATGCGCAGGGCCGGCGCGACCGTGCAGTCCTCCGACGACGTTGCACCTAGTGCCGCTCCAGGCGATCGGTGACGGCGACCTGGCCGACCAGTGTCCGGTGGACCGGACACCTGCAGGCGACCTGCTCGATGCGCTCCGCCTGCTCGTCGCTCAGCTCCGCCGGGACTCTCAGCAGCACGTCGAAGCGCGAGCACTCCCCCTTTTCGTCGCGCTCGTAGTCCACCTCGACCTCGACTCTCCCGACGTCCCAGCCCTTGCGCTCGGCGTACATCTCGACCGTGATCGCCGTGCACGAGGCGAGGCTCAGGGCGAGCAGCTCCTGGGGCGTGGGCGCCGTGTCGGCGCCGCCTTTCTCGTGCGGCTCGTCGGCGATCAACGCGTGCTGGCGCGCGGTGAGGCTGTGCGCGTAGCCCTGCCGGCGCGTCGCCTTGACCTTCATCGCACCTGCGACCGGGGGATGCTCTTCACGAGTCCGCGCCCGAGCGGCCTCGGAACAGCTCGGGCTCGGGCTCGTCGGCGAAGCGGGCCATCGCCCAGACGAGGTCGGCGGCCCGGTTGACGTACGACAGCAACAGCGAGTCTCCGAGTCCCTCGGCTTCCGACAGCTCCACGACTTTCCGCTCGGCGCGCCGAAGCACGGCGCGGGCGACGTCGAGCTGCGCCGATAGCTGGGTGCCGCCCGGGATGACGAACTTCGGCGGCAGGTGCACCTCCGCCATGTACGCGTCGATCTCGCGCTCCAGGCGCTCGACCATCTCTGCGATCACGCGGCTGACGCCGTCCTCCAGGCGACCGCGCGCCTCGTTGGCGGTGGCGAGCTCCGCGCCGGCCACGAACAGCTCGTCCTGGAGCTGGAGGATGCTCGCCGCCAGACGCTCGTCCGAGCAGATCGCGCGCGCCGCGCCAAGCGATGACACCGCCTCGTCGACCGTCCCGTACGCCTCGGTGCGGGGATCGGCCTTCGAAACGCGCCCCCCGTACCAGAGTGACGTCGTGCCATCGTCGCCCTTGCGCGTGTAGATCCGGACCATCCTCTCAGCCTACCCAGGGCGCTTTTTAAACGGCGCCGGGCTCACCTCCGACCGGCGGCGCCTGCTCCACTTAGCACCCGGACATGCCCTTCTTGAAACGCGGTTCAAATTTGAGTACGGTTCAAAATCGTGAGCCTCGTGCAGCGGCAGACGACTCCCGCCGAGCCCGCTCTCCAAGCCGAGCCCCCCTCCCGCTCCGAGCGGCGCAAGGCGCGCACGGTCGGCGCGATCCTCGAGGCGGCCGAGCGAAAGTTCCTCCAGCACGGCTTCCACGGCAGCACCGTCGAGGAGATCGCCGAAGCGGCGGACGTCTCGGTCGGGTCGATCTACGTCCACTTCCAGAGCAAGGACGGCCTCTACCTGGCGTTGATCGAGCGCGCGCTCGAGGTCGAGGAGCGCTACATGGACGAGGCGTTCAAGCCGACGCTCTCGCTGGGCCAGCAGCTCTTCGCCGCCGGCTGGGCCTACCTTCGCTTCTACCTCGACCATCCGGGCTACTTCCGGATCCTGGTCTTCCCTCACACCGACGCGCAGTCGACGGAAAGCGTTCCCTACAACGAGCGCCTCGCCGAGCGCGCCGAGGCGCAGGTGCGGCGCGTCGCAGCGATCATCGAGCTGGGCGTGAAGACCGGTGCGGCGCGCCCGGTGGACCCATACCTCGCCGCCAAGTTCATGTGGGGTGCGTGGAGCGGTGTGATCGGCCTCAACCTGCGCCCCGACCGGCTGCGGCTCGACGACGAGGAGTTGCGCGCCGTGCTCGAGCAGGGACGCCGCCTGATAGCCGAGGGCATCGCGTCGATGGGATTGCGGCTGCCCGACGGCAGCCTGCGCCCGGAGTTCGACGCGATCCCAATCGAGCGAATCGACGAACCCAAAGGAGCCTCTTGATGAGATTCGGAATCTTCTACGAGCACCAGCTGCCGCGACCCTGGCAGGAGGACTCCGAAGAGAGGCTTCTGAACAACGCGCTCGAGCAGGTGGAGCTCGCCGACAAGATAGGGATCGACTACGTGTGGGAGGTCGAGCACCACTTCCTCGAGGAGTACTCGCACTCGAGCGCGCCGGAGGTGTTCCTCGCGGCCGCCAGTCAGAGAACCGAGAACATCAGGCTCGGGCACGGGATCGTGCAGATCCCGCCTCCTTTCAATCATCCGGCTCGCGTCGCCGAGCGGATCGGGACACTCGACCTCATCTCCGGTGGCCGCGTCGAGCTCGGAACCGGTGAGTCGAGCTCGCAGGCAGAGCTCGGCGCCTTCGGCGTCGACCGGGATGCCAAGCGCGCGCAGTGGGAAGAGGCGATGGACGCGGTGACGCGCATGTTCGTCGAGGACCCGTTCGCCGGCTACGACGGTCGCTGGCTCTCGATGCCGCCGCGCAGCGTGCTGCCGAAGCCCAAGCAGAAGCCCCACCCGCCGCTGTGGGTCGCGTGCAGCCGCCGCGAGACGATCCTGACGGCGGCCCGCAAGGGGATCGGGGCGCTTACCTTTGCCTTCATCGAGCCCGAGCAGGCGAAGGAGTGGGTGGACGAGTACTACTCGTTGATCGCCTCCGAGGAGTGCGTGCCCGCGGGCTTCGCCGTCAACCCGAATCTGGCGGTCGTGCTTCC
Organism: uncultured Solirubrobacterales bacterium; assembly: GCA_963774075.1. GTDB lineage: Bacteria > Actinomycetota > Thermoleophilia > Solirubrobacterales > JBBDJG01 > JBBQNR01. The sequence goes on from CAVZDP010000002.1 coordinate 558,680, forward strand.
GATGATGCTGCACCAGAACGAGCAGACGGCGATCGAGCGGGGGATCGACGGGGCTCACTTCTTCGGCTACTCCCTAGCTCACTTCTACGTGTTCGGCGACCACAGGCCCGGGGTCACTAACGTCTGGGACGAGTTCCAGGCCAAGCGAGCCGACTACGGCTTTGCCCGGGAGATCATCAACGCCGATGACGGGCCGCTCGGCGTGAAGATCCTGCAGCAGGGCCTTGGATCGTTGCGCGGCGCGATCGGCACGCCCGACCAGGTGGTCGAGCTCGTCCAGCGCTACGTCGAGGCCGGAGTCGACCAGGTGATCTTCGTGCAACAGGCGGGCCCGAACAAGCACGAGCACATCTGCGAGTCGCTCGAGTTGTTCGGCAAGAAGGTGCTGCCGAAGTTCGTCGACGGCCGCGAGGAGCGCGAGGCTGCGAAGCGAGAGCGCCTGGCCGAGGCGTGCGAGCGGGCGCTCGCACGCCGCTCGCCGGCACGGGTCGCCGATCCGTCCTACGTGATCACGCCTCGCGGCGAGCCCGCGTCCGCGCAGGTGATTGCGACGGCGCACCGGGCGGCGGCCAACGGCGCCGTCGACGGCCGCCCACGCAGCGTCAAGGAGTTCGTCGCCCAGCGCCTGCAGCAGGCCGGCGAGTCGGCGTTCTCGGCTTTCGTGCGCAGGCGCGACGACGCGCAGCTCGAGCGCACGTTCGGATCAAAGGCCGGCATGCGCCTGATCTTCAAAGGTATGGAGCGGGCCTTCGTGCCGCAGAAAGCCGCGAGCTTCAGCGGCGAGGTGCAGTACGAGCTGACCGGCCGCAACGGCGACCGCAACTGGGTCGTGCGGATAGCGGACGGCAAGGCTGTGGCCGAGCCCGGTCGCGCCGGCGAGCCCGTCGTCACCTTCCGGATGTCGGTGCCGCTGTTCGCGCGCATCGCCTCGCAGGAGGTGCATTCGGCGCGGGCGATGCTGGAGGGCGACCTCGAGGTGCAGGGCGACTTCGAGGCGGCTGCGCGGCTCGGCGAGATGTTCGGGCAGGATTCGCTCACCTGAGCCTTGGTGCGTGAGCGATCGGCTCTTTCGTTTAGCCAATCGTCTTGGCGCCGGGCGGACCGCTTGCCTGCGAGCCCTCGGCAAACGGCCCGCCCGTCGGGGAGCCTGGACGAGCCGGTCTCGGGTGCGATCGGTCCCTCGGCTGTCGCCCTCCCCCGGGTCTAGGAAAGGGGGTTGAAGAGGAGGCCGGAGAGGAGCTTTGGGTAGAAGTAGGTGGACTTCGGGGGCATGGTCTCGCCTTCCGCCGCCACCGCCTGCACCTGCTCCACCGGAGTCGGGCGCAGCAGGAAGGCGGCGTCGTACTCGCCGCTGCGCACGCGCGCCAGGGCCTCGTCCACGTCACGCGCGTAGCCGAGCCCACGCTGGTGCGAGATGTCCTCCTCGCTCATGCCAAGCGCGTCTTCGAGCACGAGCTTCTCGAGCACCGCGGTGTCGAGGCGACGGTACGTCTCACCATGCCCGGCGAGCGCTTGCTCGGCTGCCGCGGGAGAGCTCAGCTCGAGCTTGAGCGTGCGGCCGCTCGCGTCCACGTATCCATACACGGGGCCTCTGCCGTTCTCGCTGCGCTCAGGCACCAGCTGGTCCGGTTCGACCGGCTGCGCGTGAAACGTCTCCTCGAGCAGCCGCTCCAGGCGCTCTCGGCGCGAGTCGTCCAGCCCATTCACCAGCCTGTGCGTCGGGAAGATCGTGAGGCCGGGGTCTGACGTCGAGACGAGGCACATCAGGACATAGCGGTGGTCCCCCTCCCCTCCGATCTCGTCCGCGTAGGTGCGCGCGGTCTCGTAGCGGTGGTGACCGTCGGCGATCAGGAGCTCGGCACCGTCGAGCGCGCGCTGCGCGCCTTCTATCGCACTGGGGTCGGCGACGCGCCAGAGCCGGTGCGTCGTCCCGTCGGCGTCCGTGACGTCGCCCCATGGCGGGTTGTCCGTGAACGGCGCCAGCGTGCGCCAAGCCGCTCCCTCGGCATCGGGGTAGAGAGCGAAGATCGGAGACAGGTTCGCCTTCGTCGCCCGCATCAAGCGCAACCGGTCTTCCTTGGCGGCAGGATGCGTGCGCTCGTGCGGCCGCACGAGCCCGGCGCCGTAGGGGACGACTCGCACGCGGCAGAAGAAGCCGCTGCGCACGCGTCGTGTGCCGTCCGGGGCCGAGTATTCCTGGGTCAGCGCCCACAGCGCGGGCTCCTCGTCCTGCACGACCGCGCCCTCGTCTCGCCAGCGCTCGAGCAATGCGCCCGCGTTCGCGTAGGGGTCATCTCCCTGGGGCAGGTCGACGTGCACGACGTTGTGGGGACTCCGCGCAGCGAGCTCTTCGCGCAACGTCGAGTCGATGACGTCGTACGGAGGCGCGGCGAGCCGGTCCAGCGGTCCCGCCTTGCTCAGGTCGTAGCGCAAGGCGCGCAGCGGCTGGACCTCGGCCATTGCGATACAAGTTATCGAATGGGTATGCCTCGGCTCCTATGCGTTCGAGCACAGCGGCAATAGATGATCTCTGACGGCGAGCTGCTGCTTCGGCTCGGGCTCTCGGTCGTCCTCTGCGGCGCGATTGGGTTGGAGCGCGAGTCGCGCGGTCAGGCCGCCGGGCTGCGCACACACATTCTGGTCGGCCTCGGTGCGACACTCTTCACGCTCGTGTCCGCGTACGGCTTCGAGGACGCGCCGGGCCGGGTGGTGGACCCGACGCGGATCTCGGCTCAGATCGTGTCGGGCATCGGCTTCCTCGGGGCCGGCGCCATCATCCGCCAGGGCCTCACCGTACGCGGCCTCACGACGGCGGCCGCTTTGTGGATCGTCGCCGCCGTCGGCATGGCCGTCGGGGCCGGGTACTACCTGGGGGCCGGCGCTGCCACGGTCCTGATCCTCGTCGCGTTGATCGGGTTCCGGCAGCTCCGGCCGTCGATCATCAGCCGGTTGCGTACGGACTTCGTGCTGCTGGACGTCGAGCTCAACCGCGGTGGGCGCGTGGGCGACATCTTCACCGTGCTCGGAAGGCACGGGATACGGGTCGAGGGAATGGAGAGCGAGCACGAGGAGGAACGCGGGGGTCAGGCGGTGCGCTTCGAGCTGCTCGTGCCGGCGGACGTCGGCGCGGAGACGGTTCTGACGGAGTTGCGCTCGCTCGAGGGAGTCGACAGGGCCGAGGCGCGCGGGTGGGGCTCGCCGCACTCTCCGTGGGCGACGGAGCCGTAGCTGCGGCTACGCTTTGCTGAACGGGGCGTGGCGCAGGCTGGCAGCGCGCGTGCTTTGGGAGCACGAGGTCGCCGGTTCGAATCCGGCCGCCCCGACTGAGCAGGTTCTCCGCTGATCGGTGACGACCGCGCGCGCTTCTGCGCTGATCGGCGCACTCTGACGGGTCATCGTGGGGCAGGTGTCCGACCTGGGCGAGATCTGACCCTCATATACGAGGTGAATCTCGCCCAGGTGGGCGGTCGGCCCATCTTGCCCATGGACACGCGGGCTCGGATGAGCGGGCGATAGCCGAGCTGGCGACACGCCAATACGGCGTCGTTTCCCGCGCGGTCACCAAAGCGCGGCTGCGCTATGGGGATTGCTGCCGGCCTTGGGAGCTCAGGTCCATGTGAGCGCGCCTCGCCGCCAGGGCAGCAGTCGCCCCGGCATCGTCCTCCACCGCGTACGGGGCCTGCATGCCGAGGATCGTGCTGTGCGCGACGGCATTCCGGTGACCTCCCTGGCCCGCACGCTTCTCGACCTTGCGGTCACTTCCCGATGCCTCGAGCGCGAGCCCGAAGCGGCCGCTGAAACAGTTCGAACGCTTCTTCGCGGATGAGCCGGTGGTCCGCCCGGGCTTACGACCTCGGCTTCGCCTCGTCGTACCGCTCGAGGCCGTCGTCGGGGATCGGCTCCCACGGCGCGGCATATGCCACGAAGGCACGCCAGCTCGGCCGCACGCCCGGATCGCCATCGAACGCGCCCAGGCGCACGCTCCCCTGCGAGGGATCGTCGGGATTGCGGGCGAACAAGTGCGCTCCGCATTCCCGGCAGAAGCACTTCTCGAAGCCGCCGTCGGGATGGCGCCAGGCCTTCACGAGCTCGTCTCCCCGTACGAGGCGGAACGTCCGCATGTCGATCCGCGCCTGCGCCGAGGCGCCGCTACCGGTGCGTCCCTGGCAGCGGGTGCAGTGGCAGTAGCCCGCGTCGACCGGCGCTTCGGTGAGCTCGAAGCGCACGCCCCCGCATAGACAGCCCCCGCTGAGTGATGGAGTCACCTTCGCTCAGAACGTGATCGGCTTGGTGTCGCGGAAGAAGCCGCCGGTCGGCCCGTCGTCTGGCAGCGTCGCGAGCCACACGATGCCGGCGGCCGCCTGCTCGACGGGCTTGGTCGCGCCCATCGGGCGTCCCATGTCCGTCGCCACGAACCCCGGGCACGCGGAGTTGACCAGGAAGCCGTCCTCCTTCAGCTCCGTGGCGAGTATCCGGGTCATCGCATTGAGCGACGCCTTGGAGACCCGGTAGCCCGGCGTCCATCCGCCCATCTCCCCCACCCCTCCCATCCCGCTCGAGACGTTGACCACCCGCGGGCTCGCGCTTTTACGGAGCAGCGGCAGCACCGCGATCGTGAGCCTGTAGGCGCCAAAGAAGTTGGTATCGAGCGCGCGCTGGATGGCGTCGAAGTCAGGGTCGGCGCCGGCAACGCCGAAGTCCGACCCTATACCGGCGTTGTTTACGAGCAAGTCGAGGCTTCCCGGGTCCTCCGCCACCCGCTTGGCCGCCGAGGCGATGCTCGAGGGGTCGGCGACGTCGAGTTGCAACGGGCGCACGTCGCCTCCCTCCCGGGACAGCTCCTCAGCGGCGGCGCGAGCCTTGTCCTCGTCGCGCGCGGAGAGGACCACGCTGTAGCCCTTCGCGGCGAGCTGGCGAGCAGTCTCGCGACCGATTCCGCGATTAGCACCCGTGACCAATGCCGTTGTCATCGGCTGCAGCCTAGCCGAGCCCGCTCGGAGCGGAGAAAAATCGATGGTCGAGGGGAATGGACGTTTCCACGGGGACGGCGCCCGGGTAAGCAAACAAGTAGACGCGCCCAGCGCGGGAAGAGATCCCAGATGGAATTCGAATCGACTCCCATCCTAAGCCTTCGAGCAACCTTCGAAAGCGCGATTCGCTTCGGATTGAGCCACGACGAGGTGTGGCAGACGTACGATGACGCTCTCCAGCTCGTCGGCCCCGACGCAACTTTGCCCGAGTACCTCAACGAGGTCAGCGGGGGTCTGTCGCGGCGCATCCTCGCCAAGCAGCGCCTGATCCACAACTAGCCCCGCGAATGCCCGCGCGGATTTTCCTGACCGTCGTCGGGCTAGTGTTCCTGCCGCTCTTCGCGTTTCCGCTGCTGCTCAACCCGTATGCCTGGGCGCGGGCGTTCGGCTGGCGGAAGGAGCCGCAGACCGACGTCGGCCTCTATTTCGGACGATGTCTCGGACCAGTTGCAACGGCGATCAGCGTGCAGGCATTGCGCGCGTCCCGCCAGCCGGCTCGCCATCGCGGTCTGTTCGACCTGCTCGAGCTGGGCGGGTGGCTGCTGTCGGCGGTGCACGCTCGTGGCATGATCGAGCGCCGCCAGCCCCCGATCGAGCACGTCGAGACCGCGGGTTACGCCGCCGTCGCCATCCTGGCTCGCAGACTGCGGCCGAGCCTCCAGCAGAGCCAGCGCTCAAGCTAGCCTGTCGGCGAGAGCCCCCGTAGCTCAGCCCGGATAGAGCGGCTGCCTTCTAAGCAGCGGGTCGCAGGTTCGAATCCTGCCGGGGGCATTGCTTTGTAGAGCGGAATTGACCTGCTCCCCTTCAACGGTGACACCTCAGGCCGCCTGTTTGTGTAGTTCCTGGGCATCGTCCCAGGTCTGACGCACCTCCTTCGGCGTGCGGTAGTCGAGCCCTGAGTGCGGGTGGTCGTGGTAGCGGTCGACGTAGGCGCCAATCCCACGACGGGCCTGTTCGAGCGTCTCGTATTCCTCTCGCCACACCTCTCGTTCCTTCAGCTTGCCGAACCAGCTCTCGATGAACGCCTGGCTCTCGGGATCGCGGTAGCCGCCGCGGCGGTGGGCGATCCCGAGCCGCGACAGCACCGCCTTGAAGGCCCGCGCAGTGAACGCCGACCCATTGTCGGTCCCGAGGGTCAGAGTGGCGGGCTCGATCGCGTGCTCTTTGGCGGCGCGCTCGACGAGCGCGATCGACTCGACGGCGCGGCACCGAAGCTCGAGCGACCAGGCGACGATCTCGCGCGTGCAGCAGTCGATCGCAGCCATCAGGTAGCACCAGCCGTGACCGGCGACCCAGACCGCGGTCAGGTCGAGGTGCCAGAGCTGGTCCGGGCGCTCGACCATGAAGAAGCCCGGACGGCGGCGGCGCGGCTCGCGCTGGCGGCGCTGGATCAAGCGCTGCTCTCGCATCACCCTCAAGACGCGCTTGCGGTTCACCGCCTGCCCGAGCTTGCGCCGCACCAGCGCCGAGACCATGCGGTAGCCGTCGGTCGGGTTGTCGTTGGCGGTCTCGACGATCGCGCGCTCGACTGCGTCCTGTGGTGGCCGGCGCTGTGGCGCCTGCCTTTGGCTTCGGCGTGCGGTAGATCGCTTGCCGGGTGACCTGCATCACGCGCGCCACGACCGCGAGCTTCCTGCCACGGGCGACGAGCTCGCGAGACCGGGCGACGCCTCTCTCACTCCCAGCCTCGCAATGCTTCCCCCGCGATCTCGAGCTCGTAGGTCTTGCGCCCGAGCGCCCGCTCGAGCTCGCTGACCTTCTTGCGCAGCTCGCGCTCGGCCTGGCGCTCGTCCTTGCCGGCGAGCGCCGCTCGGCCCGAGTCGAGAATCTTGTCGCGCCACTGGTAGTAGAGCGTGTCCGAGATCTCGTGCTCTCGGCAGACGTCTCTCACCGAGCGGTCGCCCCTCATCCCGGCGAGCACGATCTCGAGCTTCTGCTCGGCCGTGAACTTACGGTACTTGCGTTGCTCTGCCACTCGATCTCCTTCCGGTCGAGCGGCCCATGCTGCGTCCGCCGCCGGACAGGTCGTCGAGCCTACGGCTCTCCTCCCTGTCCGGCAACCTCAATCAGCTCGGTGTCAACGCGGGCCTGGGGTGCAGGCCACGCCTCTCATCTAATCGGAGTCGGCTTCTCGCGGCACTCAGCGCCCTATCTTCAGCCCAAACTGTCGCAAGGACTTGGTCTTGCCGGCGTCCGCGGCGCGCAGGGTGACCGTCACGGACGAGCGCCGGCCCCGGGCCTTGGCGCGACGCACCGCCCGAGCAGCCTTGCGCGACAGTCGGAGCCGCAGGCGTGCCCGCCGCTCTGCCGCGAGCTGGCGCTTGGCCGGCCGCAGCTTGAAGGTGGGCGACCCGCGGCCGGGCACGAACAGCCTGGCGGACGCACTCACCGCACACCGCTCGTTGCAGGAGGCGACCACGACGAGGCTGCGCGAACGGATCACCTGCTGGTTCTCCGGCACGCTCGTCTGTACCTGCGGCGGGCCGCACTTGCCCCGCCCGTACTGGTCGGGGGGGACTGGCCCACCGCCCGAGCCGATCCGCAGCAGCCCGTCTCCTCGCGAGACCCAGACGGCGCCGTCCGGCGCAACGGAGAGGGCGTTCAGACCGCCCGGGATCGGGACCCGTTCGACGACCCCATCCTTTTTGAGGTCGAAGTGCTCGAGACCCGCGAAGCCGGGAGGGTTGCCGCCGAGCACCCAGTATGTGCCGTCGGGTGCGCCGGCTACGCCCTTGATGAACTCTACGGCGCCGATCGAGCCGGCGTACCTACCAATTCCCTCGATCCCTGCGGTGAACACCGAGACCCGGCTCGGTGCATCCGTGTCGGTGGTCTGGGCCAGCAGCACCGCCCCGGGTATGCCCGATATCCCAACGAGCCTCCCGTAATTGCCGGGCTCAGCTCTGAAGTAGGTCTCGAGCCAGGTGCCGTTCCCATCGAAGACGACGATCCCCTCCACGCCGTCGCCGACGAATACCCGCTCGGTTCCGGGTGCGTCCCGCAGCCGCGTGCCGAAAACCCCGACAGGGCTGCGCAGGCGGCCGCCGATCTCGTACGGGCCCTGGTTCAGTGCGAACTCGCGCTCCAGTCCCCGCCCGGAGAACTTGAAAAGCCGAGGGTCGAACAGAGGGTTGTTGATCACGTACACCGGTCCCGTTGGGCTCGTACCGACGATCGGCTCCCTGAAGAACTCGCCCGGCCGCCCCGTGCCGATGCTCGTGGTGACGTCATCGCCGTACTGAGTGATCACGCGAATGACATTGTCGCGTCGCTCGGCGAAGAAGACCCGCTCGCGTACCGAGATGCTCGTGATCAGGGCGTATTCCCCGCTCTTCGAGCACACCTCGTAGTGGTCGAGGAGCCCGGTGGCGCCACGCGCGGATCCGGCGTGCGTTCCCGCGCCCACGGCAAGCGCCCCTATGAGTGCGAGCACGAGGCCCGTGCGGTGGCGTCCGGTCATGATCTGCCCCTGATTCCCAGTAACTACGCTAACGCTCGGACTTCATCCAAGTCAACGCAGCGGTTAGGCTGGCGAAAGGACAACCTTGCGCAGGGAGGGATCGCCACGATGCAGGGAGAATCGCCGGGTCCGCGCGCCAACCTGGCGGGTAGGAGTTTCAGGGGCGAGAACTTCGCCAAGGCAAATCTGTCCAGAGCAGACCTCTCTGCGACCGACCTCGGCGAGGCTGATTTCTCCGAAGCCGACCTGTCGGGCGCGAACCTGTCCGACGCCAGCGCCCGAGAGGCTACTTTCAGCGGCGCCCGCCTCATTGGGGCAAATCTCGTCCGAATCGATCTCTCCGGAGCCGACCTCTCCGGGGTGGACCTCTCAGGGGTAGACCTCAGCGACGGCAACCTCGCGGGAGCAAAGCTCGCTCCCGACCGCAGCCTCGATGTCTACGTGCTGGTAATGGCGGTCGGAGCGGGGGTTGTCCTCACAATCACGGGATGGTTTGGAGGACTGAGTCGTCTGGCACTCGTCGGCGCCATTCTTTTCGCACTGTACAAGGTGCTCTATCCGGCCAGAACCAACCTCGCCGGTGCCGACTTGAAGGGGGCGAATCTCGCCGGAGCGAACCTCTTTCGGGTCGATCTGTCCGATGCAAACCTCACTGGGGCGAACCTTTCCAACGCCAGGCTCGGGGGCGTCAAATGGTCGGGCGCAACGCACCCGGATGGCACACGAAGCACACCGCATAGTGCGTGAGCAAAGCGGCAGCTCACTGGGTGGGTCTTCATCCGCACCTAGGCGGGTGAGCTGCTCGCGTGTTCACGTGCCTGACGAGCCAGCGCGCAATGAGCGTCAGGCTCCGCGTGCCGCTTTCAAAGGACCCATCCGAGGGGATCGTCGCCGCCGTCACGGCGATTCTCCGTCCATTCGATAGTTCGAGCACCCCCATTTGACGAACCAGGTAGCGTCCCGAGCCGTCCGGCCCCCAGCCCCCCTTGAATTGCGCGGTGCGACCAGTCGACCCGAGGCCCCACCGCTGCCCACTGACGACCTCTCCCATGAGCCCGAGGACGCGCCTGCCCGCTGACAAGCACGTCATCCCGGCGCTGAAACGGGCTTGGTCGATCAGCGCCCAACTCGTCTGTCCGAACGGCGTGTAGCCGGGCCGAACGCGCACGCTCTGGACCTTGGTTCGCCGGTCGCCCGCGGCACGCAGCTGGGCGGTGGCAGCATCAGCGGCTCGCCTTCCGCCGCCGAGCGCCGCCCAGAGACGTTCGGCCGCTGCGTTATCGGATGCGGTGATGGCCTTGCGGAGATCTGTAGAGCGGGCCACGCCGGCCTCGATGGCCGCCATCGCAACCGGAACTTTCGCTGTAGACCACGCCGCGCCCGTCTTCAGCGACCCCAGCCGATGCACCTGCTGACCCAATCCAACGGCAGACACCGCCACCCCTTCGCGGCCCGGCAGCTGCGCGACGAGCTTTCGGAAGCGCTGTCGGTCGGCGGCGGAGAGGATCTCGGCGGCCTGCGTCCTCGAAGCCGTCTGTCGCGAGATCATCTGGGCTCGCGCGACGAGCGCCGAGTCATCGGCCCGGTCCCCTCGACTGGTCTCTGAGCGCGCATTCGAGTCGGCGGAGCCCGGCGACTGGTGGCCACAGCCGGCAACGACAATGCACAACGAGCAAAGCGCGACGGAGATGCGAGACCACCCGAAGGTTGCGAATCCAGCCGGATTCTCAGGCCTCGTGGTGAGATCTTCCCATCCGGGCCGCACGCCTATAGTCTCGCCCAGGCGCCGCCGATACCAACCTCATCATTTCGCTGATAGCTCCTACAAGAGAAAAGCAATGAGACAACTTGCAAGGCAAGCCTCTGTATCGCGCGTAGCTATTTGTGTCGCGGTCGCAGCTTCATTGACTGGGGTAGCTGCAGCCGGTTGCGGCGGTGGCGACGACAATCAGAGTGAAGTCAACCAGCTGCGAGAAGACCTCCAGAGGCTAAGGGACGACGCTACCGCCCAGGAAGTCGCAAGGCTGCGCGGGCGGATCGTGAGTCAACGCAGGCAGATTGCTGCCCTGAAGAGGCGGCTGGACAGCAGCGGCGGAGGATCTGGCGGCGGCGGAGGATCTGGCGGCGGCGGAGGATCAACTGCCCCATCCTCCGGCTCGGCGTCGTGCGGCGAGGGCCTGTCGGTCAACTCCGTCACCTCGTGCTCCTTCGCGCGCAACGTCCGCGACGTGTATCGGGACAGCGGGGGCGCATCCCAAATCGATGTCTATTCCCCGGTCACGAAACGGACCTACACATTGCGTTGTTCTGGCGGTGTAACCACACTCTGCACCGGCGGTAACAACGCGGCGGTTTACATCCGTTAGCTGTCTTACCGGGCGCTCCGCCTCGAAGCCGGTTTCTCAGTAGTGCCCAGACACTTTCGCTCCGCGCGAACTGCAGCAGCGCGGTCCGCCAGGAGCGGCGAGGTAGGAACCTATACTCCGCGAGAGATGTCGCAAGCCGCCCTCGACGTGGTCGCGCGTATCTATGACGGGATCAGTGTGCGGCTCGAGGCACCTCGGGAGCTATTCGAGCCAGACTTTGAATGTGATGACTCGGATGTCCCCTGGATACGGTTCCGGGCCTTCGGGATACGACTCCGTCCAGGAAAGCATGCTTCCGTATTTCAAGACCTTTGACGATTTCCGTATCGAAATCGAAGAGGTGGTCTATGCCGACGAGAAGCAGGTGATCACCTAGAGGCCGCGCTTCCGCATCGCGCGACATGGAGAAGTCTCCGGATCGGGGGTGCTTCAGGAGGAGGTCTGAACGTCGTGCTCCGACAGGCCCGCGGCTTCGAGGGCCTCCTCCCGGTTTCGAAAGGCCTGTTCTCGCACGATCCGCTCGCCCCTGAGCGTGAACACGAAGGCGAACCGATCCCCATCTACAGCGATCTGGCTGGCGGTACCGGTCCCCACGACTTGAGCGACCGCCACCACCTTGTCTTCGACGTCGATCAGTTCCACCGGGACGACGTCATAGCCGGACAGGGTCTTTCGGTTCTCCTCGTATATCAGCCGTATTGCCTCGTTGCCATGGTGGGTTCCCAGGAGCAGCGTCTCGAACACCACCTCCGGGTCGTAGATCTCGACCAGGGCATCCATGTCGCCACGGTTGTGCGCCGCGAATCCTGCCTTGATCCTCTCGATGTTCTCCTGTGACATCGTCCGCGCAGTATCCCGCAGGTCGGGCTGGAAGGATTCGCGCTTGGCCAAGCGCGGCCTTACTGCCGCATCGCGCGGGCAGCAAGAGCTGCTGAATGGCGCAGTCAGCATGGGCGGGTGGACCGCGCCGAGCGAGCGGTGTACGTTACGGAGCGATGGGCTCGAGAGCGTCCTCCGGGACACCTAGGTCTCTGAGCGCGTCCTCCCTATGGAAGTACACCCTCCAGTAGACGCAGAGGCCGTCGCGCCACCTCGCCACCGCGGCGAGCGGCATCGCGACCTCCGCACCGCTTTGCCGTCCGCGTCCGCGCAGCACATAGAACAGGAGCGTCTGCCCGCCGAGGTCGAAGTATGCCTCGGGCTCGGCGCGAAGCTCGTCTCCCCAGGCATCCTCCATATCTCGAAAGTACTGCCACAGAACATCGTGCCCGTGATCGACGGCGCCCCCGGGCACCGTCATCTGAGAGTTCCACTCGATACTCGGATCGGAGAGTGCGATGAACGCCTCTATGTCGCGCGTTGAACGCCTCGCTGGCGCGACGTAAGAGCTCGACGTTCTGCTCAGACACGCCCTGAGCCTAATCCGAGTCCCCGAGCGTCGCAGGGCGACCGTCCTCACTTCTTCGCTTTCGCTTTCGCGCGCGAATTGCAGCAGCGCGCCTTTGTCGATCCACGCGGAGGGGAAGCCCGGGTCCCCGCCACCGCTCGATGAGGGCGCGAGCTGGGCGTCGCGGCTCTTGACAGCACCTCGGAGATCGCCTATCAAGCGCACGGGCAGCGGCACAGACGAGTCTGGAAGGACAGGGTATGGACAGATCGCGAGAGTTGGAGGACCTCGTCCGGACGTGGTTCGACGCGGCGACGAGGGGCGATGCATCGCTGGTCGACGCGCTCGTCTCGCCGGGAGACGGGACGCGCCTGATCGGCAGCGACCCCGGGGAACGATTGATCGGCGGTGCCGCCGTCGCGGAGTTCCTGCGGGGAGAGATCAAGGGCGCGGGCGGTCAGGCCAACTTCGCGCCAACCGAGGTCGAGGCGTTCAGCGAAGGGACCGTGGGATGGGCCACGACGAGCCTCACGATCACGATGCCGGACGGCAGGCACGTGTCCCCACGCTGGAGCGCCGTCTTTCACCGCGAGAACGGAGACTGGAAGTTCGTCCAGACTCACGCCTCGATCGGAATCCCGAACGAGGAAATCGGGTGGGTGTACCCCGACTGAGGACCTAGACCCACACTGCCGCATCGCGCTAAACGCGGTAGCGACCCTCAGCTCCCCTGCCACGGCAACCCGAGGTCTGCGTGCGCTCGCGGAGCTTTTAGCGGTCGTCCCGGCCCAGAGCGTTTCTCTCGCTGACTCCACATCGCGCCTCGCGATCGGGCATCTGGCGCCTGTGCACGAACGACGGCAACGTGACGCTTTTCGACGGGAACGCACGGACGTCGAACGGCGGCACCGGCCGGATGCCGTCCTAGATCGTCTGCGATACCCAGACCTGTGGCTCGGTAGGGAACTCGCACCCCGTCAGCTTCGATGCCTCATCCTGCTCGGCCGGGGATCAACAAGCCGCCGCCGTGGCTGTTACCGAAGGCACCAACCTCTTTCCGATCCTCGATCGCGGTGTCCAAGCCTCCGTGAATCGCCGCGGTCCGTGGAATACTCCGCGCGTGGTAGTTGACCGTTACCGCGCCGGGAGCGGCGAGCCGCTCCTATTGCTTCACGGGATCTGGGAGAGCTGGCACAGCTGGTCGCCCGTACTCGACCGACTCACTACTGAACGCGAGGTGCTCGCGCCGACGCTCCCCGACCACCTCGGGTCGCCGCCGCTCGACGCCGGGGCCGCGCCCACGGTCGAGACCTGGGCGGACGCCGTCGAAGCGGAGCTGGATGCCGCGGGATTCGAGCAGCCCGACATCGCCGGCAACTCACTCGGCGGCTGGCTGGCGCTCGAGCTCGCCAAGCGCGGGCGGGCGCGAACCGTCGTCGGGGTTGCCCCCGCCGGGATGTTCACGCGCGACGAATGGCACGCCTTCGCGAAGAAGTCTCGCCGCGACCACCGCACGATCCGGATGCTGAGGCCGCTCGCGCGTCGGCTGGTTCACGTCCGTCGGGGAAGACGCCTGCTGCTAGCCGACAACTGCGTCGACCCGGCCCGGATCCCGCCTGTCGAGGCGGAGCGCCTGCTGGCCCAGTTCGCCCACTGCGACGTCGCCGCACACATCGCCGCGAACACGGGCGCGGACGGTACGATCGCTCGGATCGATGGGTTGGAGCGGGTGAGCTGTCCCGTACTCATCCTCCATCCGTCCGGCGATCGACTTTTTTCGCGCGAACATGCCGAGCGATTCCTCGCCGAGCTGCCGGACGGGGAGTTGCGCGAGCTGACCGGCTGCGGCCACACCGCGATGTTCGACGACCCGGAGCTGGTGGCCTCCGAGATTCTGCGTTTCACCTCGGCGAGCTCCTGAGCCATCCTCCGATCGGCCGCGACGGCGGCTGCGTGCAGTCGGAACTGGGGAACGCTTCCTGAAGCCGCCGCGCTCCTGCGACAGCCTGTGGCGGCCCATCCGTTTGGTTTACGCAGTCGCGGCGGTGCGTCCCTTTGCGTGGGCGTAAAGCGACTCGGGTGCGATGTCGGCGTCGTTCGGCCAGACGATCGTTCCGCCCTCGGGATCGGCGCGGAGCTGGCGGGAGAAGTTGGGATCGCGCAGAGGCTCGAAGACCCCGCCATACTCGAGGAAGTAGGACAGGTCGACCTCGCCGGCGGTGCCGTCCTCGAACCGGACGCTGACCGTGTAACCGCCGACGGGCTTCGTTTCTGTCAGGAGCGGAGTGCTTCGCATTGCTGCGATGGTACCGCCCTCAGCGGAGCGGCTCGATCGGCTCAAGCGGCTGATGGCGGCGGGCACGGTCCCAGTTCTCGCGTAGTTCAGCTTGATGCGAACGTGCCCACCCTCTTCGAAGGATGTCGAGGAAGTGGGTCACCGGTCCTGGGCTTGCAGGGTAAGAGGGTTGGTCTTGCTCTAGAGCGCGAAAGCGAACCAAGGTAAGAGGGGTGCCCGGATGTTGGTCTCAGTAGCCAACCGACTGACCAGCACGAGCAGACCAATACGAGCGGCCAACCGAGTCGTAGGGGGCAGGTGAGAAGGCGGCCGCTATCTCGCGCCCGGCAGTGAGACCTCGCGCTCGGCGAGTAGGCGCGGGTTCTCGCGGTCTGGTGGATCCTTCGAGAGTATGAAGGCACGCAGGCGTCGGCTGGTCGTGAAACCGCTGGACTAACCGGCCGCGCTGACGGAGTAGCCGAACTCGTCCAGAACGTCTTTGAGATACCGCTCGGAGAGTCCCTGAAAAGACTCATCGGCCTCCAGCTTCCACCTGCCGATGGACGCCTCGAGGCTCTCTGAGGTCACGTGCTGTCGCGAATAGCCCTTGGTGTCCGACGCCTCCTCGAGCATCGCCTGCACGCCCGAAGGCGGCGACTCCAGGCCGACGTATGAGAGCAGGGCCGTGAGCGTGGCGGTCGGTTCGAGCACGAGTTCCTCGTACCTGATGAGGTGTGCCCGCTCCCCTCGTTGGCGCCAGTTCTCGTAGACGGTCATCGCCATCCCCCGCGCGCGGCGGAAGTAGTGCTCGTTCCGGTCGGCCTGCGAATCTGACGGTCGCTGAAACCCATGCCGCTCGTCGAAGGACATGAGCGAGCAGACCACGTCCCGGAAGTCCCGCACGAGGAAGACCTCCTTGGCGCCGGGATAGAGCTCATCGACCAACAGTGGAGACTCGCCCGGGAAGGCGATGTGCTTTTCGGCGAAGTAGACAGGGTCGCTCTTTCCTTCGCAGCTTGCCACGAGTGCGTACCAGTCATCGATGCTCTTCTGGCAAAAAGCCGCCAAACGTTGCGTGTACTCCTTGCCGAACCAGTTTCCGTACTCGGCATTCTGTGCCACGCCTTCGTTGTAGTACGGGTTCGGGCCAACCTGCCACGGATCGCCCGGGAAGTGGTAATGCCTTCTGTTCGCCGGCCCCGAAAGCGCTTTGAGCATGTGCGACCAGTAGCGCGCCGCGTTGTACTCGTACGGATAGGTGGGATAGACGACGATCTGCGGATGAGCCGCGAGCATTCGCATCAACCAGGTGGACCCCGTTCGGCGCGCGCACAGCACCCTCAGCGGCTCGAGGCGCGGCTCGAAGCCGGATGCGACTCGCTCGTGACCGGCCCTCACCGTCCCCATCGGAGCCCGCGCTCCGTCGGCGAGCACGGCCTCGAGCTCGAGCTCGAACACTCGCGGCAGGCCGACCACCCCGACCAGCGCCCGGAAGCCGGCGCGCTGTGCCCCCGGCGCGTCGGGGTGCGCCTCCGCCACGTCCCGGCGACGATGGTGCACCGGCACGGCGTGCATGAGCTCCTGTCCGTGACGGACCTCGACCGAGACGGCTTCGGACTTGCGCCCGAGCACCCAGCCCTCGACCCGCAGGGCGTAGATGTCCTCGGTGCCTCCACTCCGGGGAACGTCGATCGAGAAAGCGAGTAGCTCCTCCGGCTCGCTCGGCGGCATAGAAACGCTCAGAGTTTCGACCGTGGCCAAAGATGCGGTGGGAGCCGGGGCAGCAGAGGCTACCGGTGAAAGCCGCCGAGTGCGATCGACGCGCGGCGCCCTAAGGCAGGAAAACGCCCTGCACCATGAACGGGCTCTCGTCGCCCGAGCCGCAGATCGGCGGGCAGGAGAGGCCGAAGGGAGCCGGCGGTGGGGGGTTGACGTCGCCGTCGGCGCCGGCGTCCTCGAGCCCGAGGCGCAAGGCGGCGACGACCGCGCGCTTGCCCTCGCGGGCGAGGTTGGGAACCAGCGTGTCAGCGGTGGTGCTGATGCTGCACGAGCCCCCGATCGTCGTGTCGGCGGTCGGGTTGCAGGTGATCGGCAGCGAGAGCTCGGTGTCACCGGCGACGCCGGACAGGCCCTGCGAGGAGCCGTTGGCCCGGTCGGTGATGCGGATGCCGGTGCTGAAGATGAGCTGGCCGGTGTAGTCGGTGCCGTCGATCTTCTTTCGCACGTCGCTGACCGAAGCGTTGATGCGAACGTCCGCCTCGTCGTCGATGGTCGACACGTTGCCGGGCACGACGTCCAGGCGCGCGTTGCCCGAGGCCCGTCCGACAACGCCGGTCGTGACCTCGCTCGAGTCGAGCGCCGCCGGCGTGCAGGAAGGCTGGTTGAGCGGCGAGATGTGGGTGACGTTGGGAGAGGTGCACTGCTTGAAGGCGTGCACGAGCGGCACCCGCAGGGGCGTGCCGCCCCCGGGGCGCGGGAAGAGGACGTTCGTCAGCGCCGCGTAGACGTCCTGCGCGGTGTCGGTGTCGTGGGGCGCGCCGAGCTGCTCACCGGTGTGGATGAAGACGCGCAGGCCGTCGGAGGAGTTGCCGGCGAAGGCCGCGCCCGAGAACGGGTCGTTGCCGGTCCCGGGCCCAAGCGACAGCTGCGAGGTGGTCGTGCCCTGGCGCTCGTAGACGTCGTCCTGGCCGCCGTCGGTGTCGCTTGCGAGCAGGGCGTCGGAGGTGAAGAAGAACACCCGCGAGCCGTCGCTCGAGGCGCCGCCGTAGAAGGCGTTTAAGTCGCCGTGGGGGTCGTCGGCGCCGGTCGAGATGAAGTTCGTGGTGGTGCCGGTGCGCTCGTAGATGTCGCGCCAGCCCGTGTCGGTGTCGGCGTCCAGGAGCTTGGCTGGGGTGGAGATGAAGATCCTGCTGCCCGTCGAGGTCGCGCCCACGAACGAGGCGTCGAAGCTCGCGCTGGTCGCGCCCGCGGCGGGGCCGGTCGAGACAAACGTCGTGACGGCGCCTGCGCGCTCGTAGACGTCGGTGAAGTCGGCGTCGATGTCGGCGGCGTCCATCGCCTCGTTGGTCTGAAACCACACCTTGGAGCCGTCGGCGCTCGCGCCCCGGAAGCTCGCGTCCCACTCGCCGTTGCCGGCGCCCGACGGGCTCGTGGAGATGCGCGTCGTGGTCGCGCCAGAGCGCTGGTAGACGTCGAAGGTGACGTCGATGTCGTCGCCGGTGAGCGTCTCGTCGGTCTCGATGAAGACCTTGGTGCCGTCCTGAGAGGCGCCTTTGAAGTTGGCGTTGTAAAAGATGCCCTCACTGGGATCCCCGTTCCCTCCGGTAGGGCCGAAGGAGAGGCGGGTGGTGGTGCCACCGAACCGCTGAAAGACGTCCTTCTCGTTGTCGCTGTCGTCGCCGCTCAGCTTCTCGTTGGACTCGAGGAACACCCGCGAGCCGTCGCTCGAGACCCCCTTGAAGGTCGCCGCGAACGCTCCGTTGCCTCCCGGCGAGCCCGCCGACACCCACGTCGTCCCCCCGCCCGTGCGGTCGTAGACGTCCGTCGTGGTGTCACTGTCGCCCGCCACCAGCGACTCCGTGGTGTGAAAGAAGACGTGGCTGCCATCGGGCGTCGCCCGATCGAAGAGGGCGTTCTTCGCCGCGTTGCCGCCGTCCGGGCCGATTGACACCTGCGTCGTGCCGGCCCCCGAGACCTCGTACACGTCGATCGAGCCGTCGCTGTCGCCAGCCACCAGCGACTCGCTCGTGAAGATCCACACCTTCGAGCCGTCCTGGGAGGAGCCGGCGTAGCTCGACGCGAAGTCGCCGTTGCCGCCGTTGGGGCCCACCGACAGCAGCGTCGTGTGGCCGTTCAGGCGCTGGTAGACGTCCTGGCGCAGGTCGGTGTCGCCGGCGACGAGCGCCTCGTCGCTCTCGAAGAAGACCTTGCTGCCGTCACTGGAGAGGCCTCGCATGAAGGCCGGGAGCTCAGCGTTGCCGCCGGCCGGGCCGATCGAGATCAGCTCGCCGAGCGCGTTGTGGCTGGCGGCGGCGCTAGAGGGCAGGAGGGCGGCGATGAAGGCGAGGGCTGCTATCAGCCGCGCCAGGTGCAGGGGTCCTCCCCTCCTCATACCGACCCTGCCCTAAGGCAGGAAAACGCCCTGCACCATGAACGGGCTCTCGTCGCCCGAGCCGCAGATCGGCGGGCAGGAGAGGCCGAAGGGAGCCGGCGGTGGGGGGTTGACGTCGCCGTCGGCGCCGGCGTCCTCGAGCCCGAGGCGCAAGGCGGCGACGACCGCGCGCTTGCCCTCGCGGGCGAGGTTGGGAACCAGCGTGTCAGCGGTGGTGCTGATGCTGCACGAGCCCCCGATCGTCGTGTCGGCGGTCGGGTTGCAGGTGATCGGCAGCGAGAGCTCGGTGTCACCGGCGACGCCGGACAGGCCCTGCGAGGAGCCGTTGGCCCGGTCGGTGATGCGGATGCCGGTGCTGAAGATGAGCTGGCCGGTGTAGTCGGTGCCGTCGATCTTCTTTCGCACGTCGCTGACCGAAGCGTTGATGCGAACGTCCGCCTCGTCGTCGATGGTCGACACGTTGCCGGGCACGACGTCCAGGCGCGCGTTGCCCGAGGCCCGTCCGACAACGCCGGTCGTGACCTCGCTCGAGTCGAGCGCCGCCGGCGTGCAGGAAGGCTGGTTGAGCGGCGAGATGTGGGTGACGTTGGGAGAGGTGCACTGCTTGAAGGCGTGCACGAGCGGCACCCGCAGGGGCGTGCCGCCCCCGGGGCGCGGGAAGAGGACGTTCGTCAGCGCCGCGTAGACGTCCTGCGCGGTGTCGGTGTCGTGGGGCGCGCCGAGCTGCTCACCGGTGTGGATGAAGACGCGCAGGCCGTCGGAGGAGTTGCCGGCGAAGGCCGCGCCCGAGAACGGGTCGTTGCCGGTCCCGGGCCCAAGCGACAGCTGCGAGGTGGTCGTGCCCTGGCGCTCGTAGACGTCGTCCTGCCGCCGTCGGTGTCGCTTGCGAGCAGGGCGTCGGAGGTGAAGAAGAACACCCGCGAGCCGTCGCTCGAGGCGCCGCCGTAGAAGGCGTTTAAGTCGCCGTGGGGGTCGTCGGCGCCGGTCGAGATGAAGTTCGTGGTGGTGCCGGTGCGCTCGTAGATGTCGCGCCAGCCCGTGTCGGTGTCGGCGTCCAGGAGCTTGGCTGGGGTGGAGATGAAGATCCTGCTGCCCGTCGAGGTCGCGCCCACGAACGAGGCGTCGAAGCTCGCGCTGGTCGCGCCCGCGGCGGGGCCGGTCGAGACAAACGTCGTGACGGCGCCTGCGCGCTCGTAGACGTCGGTGAAGTCGGTGTCGATGTCGGCGGCGTCCATCGCCTCGTTGGTCTGAAACCACACCTTGGAGCCGTCGGCGCTCGCGCCCCGGAAGCTCGCGTCCCACTCGCCGTTGCCGGCGCCCGACGGGCTCGTGGAGATGCGCGTCGTGGTCGCGCCAGAGCGCTGGTAGACGTCGAAGGTGACGTCGATGTCGTCGCCGGTGAGCGTCTCGTCGGTCTCGATGAAGACCTTGGTGCCGTCCTGGGAGGCGCCTTTGAAGTCGGCGTGATAGAAGAGCCCTTCGCCCGGGTCGCCGTTGCCCCCACCCGGACCCTGCGACAACCTCGTGGTGGTGCCACCGAACCGCTGGAAGACGTCCCTCTCGTTGTCGCTGTCGTCGCCGCTCAGCTTCTCGTTGGACTCGAGGAACACCCGCGAGCCGTCGCTCGAGACCCCCTTGAAGGTCGCCGCGAACGCTCCGTTGCCTCCCGGCGAGCCTGCCGACACCCACGTCGTCCCCCCGCCCGTGCGGTCGTAGACGTCCGTCGTGGTGTCCGTGTCGCCCCCTACGCCCGCCACCAGCGACTCCGTGGTGTGAAAGAAGACGTGGCTGCCATCGGGCGTAGCCCCGTCGAAGAGGGCGTTCTTCGCCGCGTTGCCGCCGTTCGGGCCGGTCGAGACGCGGCTGATGCCCGCGGAGGAAACCTCGTAGACGTCGATCGAGCTGTCGCTGTCGCCCGCCACCAGCGACTCGCTCGTGAAGATCCACACCTTCGAGCCGTCCTGGGAGGAGCCGGCGTAGCTGGACGCGAAGTCGCCGTTGCCGCCGTTGGGGCCCACCGACAGCAGCGTCGTGTGGCCGTTCAGGCGCTGGTAGACGTCCTGGCGCAGGTCGGTGTCGCCGGCGACGAGCGCCTCGTCGCTCTCGAAGAAGACCTTGCTGCCGTCACTGGAGAGGCCTCGCATGAAGGCCGGGAGCTCAGCGTTGCCGCCGGCCGGGCCGATCGAGATCAGCTCGCCGAGCGCGTTGTGGCTGGCGGCGGCTGTGGAGGGTATGGCGGCGACGAGGACGACCAGTGCTGCAATCCACGGCACGAGCCGGGTGCTACCTGGAGACATACGAACGAACGCTCCTCACTCACTTGGTAGAGACGGGGCGCCGCCCCGCAGGGGACGGCGCCCGTCTCAGTTGCTTTACCTGGTTACGGCAGCGTCCTGGTGCAGGGGCTGACGTTGCCGGGGTTCTGCGGGTCGGAATTCAGTACTGGTCCCGTCCCGTCGTCCTTCCAGCTCGTGACCGTGCTCTGGCCGGTGCTGCTGTTGTAGTTGACCTCACCCCAGGACTGCTGGTTGAGGTTGCGGCAGTTGAGCCCATCCACGCCCAGGATCGCCTGGAACGCGAAGAACGCAACCGGGCCGAACTGGTTGATGATCTCCGTCTGGAGCGTGTCGGTCCCGACAGGCCCGGTGATGAACTCCTGCGCCACCGTGGCCGGCGCCGTGAACCTGTCCTTGAACACCTCGTTCTGCATCGTCGCGTGGTGGTCCGTCGTCAGGAAGACCACGTTGCTGATGGCGTTGTTCGAGATGAAGTCGAGGACCTCGTTCCGCTCGGCTCCGTAGCCCTCCCAACGGTCGTAGGGCTGGGCGTGGAACTGCTGGATGCCGTACTGGTTCAAGACGATCTTGAACGTCGCCGTCGAGTTCAAGAGGTCGTTCTTGAACGCGTTCTTCTGCACCGGTCCGAGGACCGTCCGCGACGGGTTGAAGATCGCGGAGACGCAGCCCGCAGGCGGCGACGGTGCCAGGAAGAAGCTGAACGGCGGCGAGCTCCTCAGCGCCGTCGGCAGCGTCGGGCCGAGGTCGCCTCCACAGGCGGCCTGGACGTCAGCGCTACGGCAGGACCGCGTGTCGAGAACGAACACCTCGACATCCGAGCCCCACTTGACCGACCGGTAGAGCGGGTCGCCCGCGCAGGACGGGTCGCTCGGCAGGCCGGACTCGCGCACCGGGTGGTACTCGAGGAAGGCCTGACGCCCAGCCGCGTAACGAGCGGGGCTGACGGTCTGGCCGTCGTAGTCGTTCTGAACCTCGTGGTCGTCCATCATCGCGTACTGCGACTGGGCGGCACGGTTGTTCTGGTGGTTCGGGAAGTTGGTGATCTCCTTGTAGTTGTCCCGATACTCCGCCAGCGTGGTCGCCGGGCCGGTCAACCGGTGCGACGAGTCGCTGTAGATGTTGTCCCCGTTCGCGACATAGAAGTCGCTACCGGAGTTCTGAGCCTCAGCGAGCGCCGGGAACGTGCCGCAGCACGGGCTCGACAGGCCGCCGGTGCTGTCCTGGTCACCGTCGTAGCTGATGTTGACGTCCGCCGCAGTCGCGGCATCGGGCGCCGTCTTGAAGTGGCCTACGGGGCTGAACGCCTCGTCACCACGACGGAACCGGTAGCAGTACTCGGTGCCGGCGGACAGGCCGGTCGCGTCCTGCTTGATGGTGAAATCGCGGGCCGCGGACATGCTCTTGTCCTTGCCCTTGAACACCTTCTGGCCGGTGAGGCACTCGCTCTCCTGCCAGACCTCGACCTTGACGTTGGTCGCAGGGCCGATCGGGACCGCGCGGGTCCACAGGATCGCCGAACTCTGGGTGACGTCACCGCTTGCCACCCCACTCGTAAAGTCCGCGCTCGCCGCGAGGGCCGAAGCCGGCAGGGCGAGGGCGGAGACAGCTAGCGCGAAAAGCACCAGGAACGACCGTCTCATGGGTCTCCTTACTCCTTCGTAATGCTGCGTTTCCCCTCCTGCGTTCCGTCACCACAGAGCCTGTTGCCCCTCATGAAGCCGGTCGCAGTACAGACAAGACGGATTCTCCCCGTCCCTTCGTCAAGGGGGCGTGAGGATTGGATGAAGGAGAGTCAAGATTTCATGAAGATGCTTTTGCCGAAATTGCGCAAAAAGAGGGCCGCGACGTTCGTCGCGACCCCCAACAAAGCGGCTTGTCGGCTGGGCTTAGACGTCCTTCTCGATCGGGACGTCGACCATGTTCCCCCACTCGGTCCAGGAGCCGTCGTAGTTTCTGACGCCGTCGCCGCCGAGCAGCTCGTGCAGGACGAACCATGTGTGCGCGGAGCGCTCGCCGATTCGGCAGTATGCGATCACGTCGTTTCCGTCGAGGACGCCCTTCCCGCCATAGAGGTCCTTCAGCTCGTCGGCTGACTTGAAGGAGCCGTCCTCGCGGACGGCCTGCGCCCAGGGAACGTTGGCGGCGCCCGGGATGTGGCCCGATCGCTGAGCCCCCTCCTGCTCGTAACCCGCCATCGAGATCAGCTCGCCCGAGTACTCCTGAGGAGAGCGCACGTCGACGAGCTTGGTGTCGGTCCCTACCACCCCGAGCATCTCGTCGCGCATGGCGCGGATCGAGCTGTCGGGGCCCTTCGCCTCGAACTTGGCGGCTGGGCGGCTCGGCACGTCCGCGGTCGTGGGACGTCCCTCGTCGATCCACTTCTCACGTGGACCGTTGACGAGCTTCACGTCGTCGTGGCCGTAGTACTTCAGGTACCAGTACGTGTAGGCCGCGAACCAGTTGTTGCGGTCGCCGTAGAGAACGATCGTGTGGTCGTTCGAGATCCCGCGGCCCCCGAACAGCTCTCCGAACTCCTTCGGCCCCAGGAAATCCCGCTTCACCTGGTCCTGGAGATCTTTCTGCCAGTCGAACCCGATCGCCCCGGGAATGTGGGACTCGGCGTAGAGGCCCGGGTTCTCGTCCACCTCGACGATGCGGATCGAGTCGTCGTCTAGATGATCCTGGACCCACTGCGTCTCGACCAGCACGTCTTTCGCGTATTCAGCCATCGGCAAACCCCCTGCTAAACCGTTCTGGAGCGGATTGAGCGAGCGAGACTATCTGGCTGCCGCCTTCGGCTGAGGCCTTCCGCCCCGACTCAGCCACCTTCACGGGCCCGTCGCGCCTCGTCGCGCGCGACGCTGTGGCGCACCTCGTCCTCCGTGAGCTCTCGCTCGCCGCGCTTGCGCCGGTACTCGTTCTGCGCCTCGATCATCTGCTGGACGTCCTCCATCTCGAGCTCGACCTCCGTCTCGTAGGAGCGCGTCGGTCGCCAGTCGAGCAGGTCCGCGCCCGAACCGGGGTGAAGGCGCGACACCAGTACCAGTACCAGCACCACGATCCCTATCCCCGCGAGCACGATCAACGGGAAGGCGTCCACAGCGAGTCAGTCTAGCCCTGGACGGCAGTCTTGCGAAGGGCTCCGTGCCGGCCAGGATAGAGTTCCGGCGGTGCCCGACGCTTTCGTGATCGACGCCCTGCGGACTCCGATCGGCCGCTACGGCGGCGCCCTCGCGAACTCGCGCCCGGACGATCTCGCCGCTCACGCGATTCGTCAAGCGGTGAAGCGCAACGGCCTCCCCGAAAAGGACATCGCGGACGTCTACATGGGCTGCACCAACCAGGCGGGCGAAGACAATCGCAACGTCGCTCGGATGGCCTCGCTTCTGGCGGGGCTGCCCGTCGAGGTGCCGGGAGTGACCGTGAACCGGCTCTGCGCCTCGGGCCTCGAGGCCGTGAACCAAGCCGGCCGGGCGCTGCGAGCCGGGGACGGCGACCTGATGCTTGCCGGCGGAGTCGAGTCGATGACGCGCGCGCCTTTCGCGATGCCGAAGCCCGACCGTTCGTTCCCACGCGGGAACCAGTCGATCTACGACACCACCATCGGCTGGCGGTTCGTCAACCCGCGAATGGAGGAGATGTACTCCACCGAGGCCATGGGCGAGACGGCGGAGAACGTCGCCGAGCGCCACGAGATCGACCGCGAGCGCCAGGACCGCTTCGCGCTCGAGAGTCACCAGCGGGCCGTCGCGGCGGCCGAGAGCGGCCGTTTCGACGACGAGGTCGTTCCCGTCCCGGTTCCGCAACCGAAGGGCGAGCCCGTCGTGGTCCACTCCGATGAGGGCCCGCGAGCCGACACTTCGCTCGAGAGGCTCTCGCGCCTGCGCCCGGTGTTTCGCGAAGGAGGAACCGTCACCCCCGGCAATGCCTCGAGCTTGAACGACGGCGCGGCCTGCGTCGTGCTGGCCAGCGAGGAGCGCGCCCGCGCTCTCGGCCGCGAGCCGCTCGCCCGCCTCGTGTCCGTCGGCGTCGCCGGAGTCGACCCCGCGTTCATGGGCGTGGGCCCGGTGCCCGCCACGCGCCAGGCCCTCGAGCGCGCGGGCCTGAGGATGCAGGACATCGACCTGGTCGAGCTGAACGAAGCCTTCGCCGCGCAGGTGCTGGCCTGCGTCGACGAGCTGGAAATCCCCGAGGACAGGCTGAACGTGAACGGCGGCGCGATTGCGCTCGGGCACCCGCTCGGCTGTTCGGGCGCCCGCATCCTGACGACGCTCGTCTGGGAGCTGCGCCGGCGAGGCGCCCGCTACGGCCTCGCGACGATGTGCATCGGCGTCGGACAGGGCTGCGCCACGATCGTGGAGAATCCCGCGGCGTGACTCTCTGTTCCATAGATGGTGAGCTGAGCCCCATCGAGGAGGCTCGCATCGGCGTGGCCGACGACGGCTTCCTGCGCGGAGACGGCGCGTTCGAGGTCCTTCGGCTCTACGGCGGCAAGCCGTTCGCGCTGGTGGATCACCTCGACCGCCTGGCTCGCTCGGCCGACGGCATCTTCCTCGAGTGGGATCGCCCCGCCTTCGAGCGGGAGATCGAGTCCCTGCTCGCGGCGAACGAGCTCGAGGACGAATGCCTGCGGCTGGTCATCACCCGCGGCGGGCGGCGAATCGCGATGGTCGAGCGGGCCCCGGAATTCCGCCACGACATGACGCTTCAGAGCGTCACTTACCAGCCGACCGTCGTCCTGACCGGCTTGAAGACGCTCTCCTACTGCCCCAACATGACCGCGACGCGGATCGCGCAGAGCCGCGGCGCAAAGGAGGCGCTCCTCGTCGTCCCGGGCGGCAAGGTGCTCGAGGCGCCGACCTCGACGATCTTCTGGGCCGGCGCCGACGGCGCGGTGCGGACGCCACGGCTCGAGACCGGAATCCTCGCCTCGATCACCCGCGATCGGATCATGAAGGTGGTCCCGGTGGAGGAGGGCGACTTCGAGCTGGGGGACCTGCTCGGCGCCTCCGAGGTGTTCCTGGCCTCGAGCGTGCGCGAGGTGCAGGGCGTGGCCGAAGTGGATGGCGTTGGTTTCGGCGCGCCGGGGCCGACCACCGAGCGGATCGCCGGCCTGCTGTCGGAACGCATCCAGGCGGAGCTCGCCGGCGCGTGAGCGCAGCGGCGACCAGCGGGCGACAGTGAACCTGGACCTGACGGACGAGCAGCGGCTCATCCGCGAGACCGCGCGTGACTTCGCGGACGCGGAGATCGTCCCCCGCGCCCGCGACAACGACCGCAACGAGCGCTTCGACCTCGACCTCGTCAAGCGCATCGGCGAGATGGGCTACCTGGGAGCCCCGGTGGCCGAGCATTACGGCGGACGCTCGCTCGACTACGTGAGCTACGGGCTGATCGTCGAGGAGATCGGCAGAGCCGACTCGTCCGCGCGCACCGTCGTGTCCGTGCAGACCTCCCTGGTGGCGGGCTCGATCGAGCAGTGGGGGACCGAGGAGCAGAAGCAGGAGCTGCTTCCGAAGCTCTGCAGCGGCGAGTGGCTCGGCTGCTTCGCGCTCACCGAGCCTGGCACCGGCTCCGACGCGGCCTCCGTGGCGACCCGGGCCACCCGCAAGAACGGCGGCTGGGTGATCTCCGGCTCGAAGATGTTCATCTCGATGGGAAGCCATGCGCGCATCGCTCTCGTCTTCGCACAGACGGACCCCGCCAAGAAGCACCGTGGCATGGGGTGCTTCGTCGTGCCGACCGACAGCTCCGGCTTCACCAGCCAGCAGATACACGGAAAGCTCGGGTTGCGCGCGTCCGACACCGCCGAGCTGGCGCTGGACGAGGTCAGGTGGGCGAGGATGCGCTGCTGGGAGCGGAAGGTGAGGGATTCAAGATCGCGATGTCAGCGCTCGATCGCGGCCGTTACAGCGTCGCGGCCGGCTGCGTGGGCATCGCGCAGGGTTGCTTCAACGAGTCGGTCAAGTACGCGAAGGAGCGCCGTCAGTTCGACCGCCCGATCGCGAGCTTTCAACTCGTGCAGGAGCTGATCGCGGACATGATGGTCGACGCGGACGCCGCGCGCCTGCTCGTGTGGCGCGCCGGTCATCTCAAGGACACCGGCCGCCCGAACACTCTCGAGACTTCGATCGCGAAGTACTACGCGACGGAGGCGGCGGTGCGCTGCGCGAACGCGGCGATCCAGGTGCACGGCGGCTACGGGTACATCGACGAGTACCCCGTCGAGCGCTACATGCGCGATGCGCGCGTGACCACCCTCTACGAGGGAACGTCGCAGGTCCAGAAGCTGATCATCGGCCGCCACGCGACCGGCATCAACGCCCTGATCCCCGAATAGCAGATGGCTGACTCCTAGACGATTGATTCCAAACTCCCCGTACCCCTGGCTGACGCTGCAAATTTTCGCTGGATCGTCGTCCTCGGGCTCACCCATGCAGACCTGCATGGGTTTCGCCCTGCGTCCTTGCCCAGCTCGGTTTTCGCGCCCCCAGGGGCACGCGGATTCGGAAACAACCGTCTAGATGGCTGGCACCGTACGGGTCGACCAGCGCGGCGCCGTCGGGATCGTCGCCCTCGATCGTCCCGAGAAGCGGAACGCGCTCTCGCCCGAGGTGATGGAGGAGCTCGCCGAGGCGGTCGTACGGTTCGATGGCGACGTGGAGGTCCATTGCATCGTGATCGCCGGCAGCGACGACGTGTTCGCCGCCGGCGCGGACATCAAGGCGATGGCGGAGCGCACCTTCCAGGAGGTGATCGAGCGCTCCACCACGGGCTTCTGGCAGCGGGTCGCGGCCTGCCGGACGCCACTCGTCGCCGCCGTTTCTGGATTCGCCCTCGGCGGCGGTTGCGAGCTCGCGCTGATGTGCGACATGATCGTCGCCTCCGAGACCGCCGAGTTCGGTCAGCCGGAGATCACGCTCGGCATCATCCCCGGCGGCGGAGGGACCCAGCGTCTGGCGCGTGTCGTCGGCAAGCAGCGAGCGATGGAGCTCGTGCTGACCGGGCGGCGCATCAGCGCGACGGAGGCCCAGCAGCTCGGCCTCGTCAATGTGGTCGCCCCGCGAGACCAGTGGCTGGAGCGGGCGATCGAGCTGGCTGAGGTGGTCGCGCGGCGGCCGCCAATCGCGGTGAAGCTCGGCAAGCAGGCGGTGCTCGGCGCCGAGGAGATGCCGCTCAGCGCCGGACTCCAGCACGAGCGGCGCCTGTACGAGCTGACGATGGCGACCGAGGACCGGGTCGAGGGCATGAGAGCGTTCCTGGAAAAGCGGCGGGCCGAGTTCGAGGGCCGCTAGTGGCGCCGAACGTCCACGAGCCCGAATGGGACGGTCAGGAGGATCGCCCGGGCTTCAGCAGCCGCCGTGCGTCGGTCGCACGTCAGGCGGGGAGCGAGCAGCTCGGCGCGAGCGTCTACGAGCTGGAGCCGGGCAACGCGAGCTTCCCGTACCACTACCACCTCGCCAGCGAGGAACTGCTGATCGTTCTGCGCGGCCGCCCTCACCTGCGCACCCCCGATGGTTGGCGCCGGCTCGAGGAGGGTGACGTCGTCGCCTTTCCTCTCGGCGAGGGCGGCGCCCACCAGATCGCCAACCACGGCAGCGAGCCCGTTCGTTTCCTCGTCGCGAGCGAGATGGTGGCTCCCGAGATCACCGTTTACCCGGACACCGGCAAGATCGGTGCGCGAGAGAAGGCGCCGGGCAGCGGCCGCGCGGGAATCAAGGCCAACTTCCGGCTCGAGGAGGGGCTCGACTACTGGGAGGGCGAGGCGCCGCCGGAGGTTCCGAGCTGAGCGAGATCGAGGTGGTTGGCGTGGCCGGCGCCGGAACGATGGGCGCCGGCATCGCCCAGGTCGCCTGCCTCGGCGGCTTCGAGACCTATCTCCACGACCCGTTCCCGGACTCGCTCGAGCGCGGCTTCGAACAGGTCCGCGAGGGCCTTCGCAAGGGGGTCGCGCGGGGCCGTTGGCAAGAGCGCGATGCGGAGGCCGCGGTGAAGCGCCTCCACCCCGCCCCGGCGCTCGAGGACCTTTCGCCCGGCGAGCTCTTGATCGAAGCCGCCCCCGAGGACCTGGAGTTGAAGCGCGAGCTCTTCGCTCGCCTGTCGAAGGCCTGTGACCCCGAGGCGGTGCTTGCAACGAACACGTCCTCCCTGCCGGTCACGGCGCTGGCCGCGGCGGCGGAGAACCCCCAGCGCGTGGTCGGCATGCACTTCTTCAACCCCGTGCCGGTGATGGAGCTGCTGGAGGTGGTGGCCGGCATCGAGTCCTCACCCCAGGCCGTGGCGGCGGCGCGCGAGGCCGGGGAGCGGATGGGCAAGCGGGTGATCATCGCAAGCGATGGCCCCGGCTTTCTCGCCAACCGTTGCGGGCGCCCGTTCGGAATGGAGGCGCTGCGCCTGCTCGGCGAGCGCGTCGCCGACCACGCCACGATCGACCGCGTCGTGCGCATGGGAGGCGGATTTCGCATGGGCCCGTTCGAGCTCATGGACCTCGTCGGCATCGACGTCGGCTTTGAGGTCTCGAAGTCGTTCTGGGAGCAGAGCTTCCACGAGCCCCGCTGGCAGCCGAGCCAGATCCAGGCGCGGATGGTGCAGGCCGGGCGCCTCGGTCGAAAGTCCGGCCGCGGTTACTACGACTACAGCGGAGCGCAGGAACCCCGAGGCTACCGCGACGATGACCCGGCGCCTCCACAGAGCGGTGGCCGGGGAATAGTCGCGATCGACGGCGAGGGCAGCTTCGCGGACGAGCTGCGGGAGGCCGCGGGAGCCGCGGGCTACGAGGTCGCCGCACCGGCGGAGCTGAACGGCGAGGCGCCGGACCTGCTTCTGGACGCGGGGGTCGGGAGAATGCCCGAGGCACCCTCGCCATTGCAGGAGGCCGGCGTGCCGACCGCCGTCCTGTGCGTGGACGGCAGCCTCGCCGAGCTCGACCTCGGTGGCGGCGCGGCGGGTTTTCACATCCTGCCGCCGCTCGACGACTCGCTGCTCGTCGAGCTCACCGGCTCGGCGTTCACGAGCGAGGCGACCGCGGGCCGCGTGGAGTCCTTCTTCCGCTCACTCGGGAAGCACGTCGAGTGGGTGGGCGACGCCCCCGGGCTCGTTCTCGGGCGGATCGTCTGCCAGCTCATCAACGAGGCTTGCTTCGCATTGGCGGAGGGCGTCGGCACAGCCGGTGACATCGACACCGCCATGCGCCTGGGCTACAACTATCCGCGGGGGCCGCTCGAGTGGGCCGACCTGATCGAGCTCGACCACGTGCTTGTGACGCTCGACGCTCTATATGAGGAGCGCCGCGAGCCGCGTTACCGGGCAGCGCCGTTATTGCGACGCATGGTCGCCGAGGGCCGGCTCGGCTGCTCGGTCGGCGAGGGCTTCTTCAGCTACGGGTGACGCTTCGAAGGAGCGCCCGGCCGATCGTCGCGGGGTGGTTGGCGACGATCGCCAGGCGGCCCTTCAGCGTCAACGGGTCGTGCGCGATGCCGAGCTGGCGCAGAATCGTGGCGCTGTCGAAGTAGACGCGCTCGCAGACCAGCCGGTCTTCATCGAAGATGAAGAAGGCGGTCATCCTGCAGGTGAATGACCGACCCGTCGGCGGCAGGCCTCCGAGTGGACCCAGGTGTGTTCCCTTGAGATCGAACTCGGCGATCACCGCATCGTCGGCGTGGTGCAGTGCGATCAGCTCGTTGCGCTGGTCGGGAAAGGCGCGCCGCGTCTCCTCGAAGTAGGCGGCGACGGCGGCCTCGCCGTCGTGGACCTGCTGCGTCCCGATCAGCTCGTAGCGCGGGTGGTGGAACGTCTTCATCGTCGTGTCGAAGTCGAGCACGTTCTCCGACTCCATGTGCTCGCGAACCAAGTGCTCTCGTCGCTCGCGTAGCTCCGCTGCCGTCATCGGTCAGTACCTCCTCGGGGCGCTGCGCGCTGCTCCTGCTGCCGGCGCGTGCGCCCGTCGTCGCCCGGCAGGATGAACTGTGTACAGCGAAAGAGCGCGATCACGCGCTCGTCCTCCTCACGTGACACGGTCGCGTCCCAGACCTGAGTGCGGCTGCCGCCGTGCATCATCCGTGCCTCGCAGCGCAGCGCTCCCTCCCGCGCCGTCCCGAGGAAGTTCGTCTTCAGCTCGATCGTGGTGAACCCGGAAGCGTCCTCGGGCAGGGAGGCCAGACATCCCATCCCCGCGCACGAGTCGGCAATGGCGATCACCGTGGCGGCGTGAAGGAACTCGTTGGGCGCGAGGTGCTCGGGCCGCAGGTCCATGCGCGCGTCCACGTGCCCGTGCGAGATCTCGAGCAGCTCGATCCCGAACATCC
Organism: uncultured Solirubrobacterales bacterium; assembly: GCA_963774075.1. Lineage (GTDB taxonomy): Bacteria > Actinomycetota > Thermoleophilia > Solirubrobacterales > JBBDJG01 > JBBQNR01. The sequence goes on from CAVZDP010000002.1 coordinate 589,910, forward strand.
CCGGAAGGCGGCCCTGCATCGCTTTCGACAGGCGCTCCCGCAGCTCGGACACGGGCGCAAGCGTATACCGTGCTCCTCGCCACACGCCCGCAGGACGCCGCGCGGGATGGTCTACAGTTCGGCGCCATGGCCACCGAGATGAAGCTCGCCGACCCGGTCGCTTCGTTCGCGCGTGGACCTCACCGCCTGCTGATCGGCGGCGAGTGGGTCGACCCGGCGTCGGGAAAGACTTTTGCGACGCTCGATCCGGCCAGCGGCGAGGAGATCGCCCAGGTCGCGTACGCGGAGGCAGCTGACGTCGATCGCGCAGTCAAGGCCGCGCGCCGTGCATTCGACGAGGGTCCGTGGACGAGGAAGATGACGGCCGCAGAGCGCGCGCACGTGATGCAGCGCATCGCCACGCTGATCGCCGAGAACGCGGACGAGCTGGCCCAGATCGAGTCACTCGACAACGGCAAGCCCGTCAAGCTCGCGAAGTTCGTGGACGTCCGCCTCGCGAGCGCGCACTTCGAGTACTTCTCGGGCTGGCCGACCAAGATCGAGGGCGAGACGATCCCGGTCGCCAGCCGGGACATGCTCGTCTACACGCTCAAGGAGCCCGTTGGCGTCTGCGCGCAGATCATTCCCTGGAACTTCCCGCTCCTGATGGCCGCGTGGAAGCTCGCGCCGGCACTCGCGGCGGGCTGCACGGTGGTGCTGAAGCCGGCCGAGCAGACGCCGCTGACGGCGCTTCGCCTCGGCGAGCTGATGCTCGCGGCTGGACTGCCCGAAGGCGTCGTCAACATCGTGACCGGCGACGGCGCGACGGGCGCCCTGATGGTCGAGCACCCGGAGGTGGACAAGATCGCGTTCACCGGTTCGACCGCGGTCGGGCGCGAGATCGGCAGCAAGGCCGGGGCGCAGATCAAGCGCCTGACGCTGGAGCTCGGGGGCAAGAGCCCGAACATCATCCTTCCCGACGCCGACATCGACGCCGCCGTCAAGGGCTCGTTCCAGGCGATCTATTACAACAGCGGCCAGTCATGCAACGCCGGGTCGAGGCTGTTCGTCGCGAGGGAGCGCTTCGACGAGGTGGTCGGCGCGCTCGCCGAGCGCGCGGGGAAGTCCAGGATCGGACCGGGGCTCGACCCGGAGACGGACATGGGGCCCGTCGTCTCGCAGGAGCAACTCGAGCGCGTCAGGAGCTACATCGACTCCGGGCGCTCGGAGGGCGCGGAGCTCGTCGTCGGAAGCAGCGAGCATCCCGAGGGGGCTCCCCAGGGAGGGTACTTCGTGGAGCCCAGCCTCTTCGTCAGCGTGCGCGACGACATGCGAATAGCGCGCGAGGAGATCTTCGGCCCGGTGCTGGTGGCGATGCCGTACGACACCATCGAAGAGGTGGCCGAGCGCGCGAACGACACCGAGTACGGGCTGGCGGCCGGGATCTGGACACGCGACGTGGCGAAGGCGCACAAGCTCGCCTCGCTCCTGCGCGCCGGCTCCGTCTACGTCAACAACTGGGGCTTCAGCGACGCGGCGGCCCCGTTCGGCGGCTTCAAGAAGTCGGGGCTCGGGCGCGAGATGGGTCATGCCAACCTCGACGCCTACCTCGAGACCAAGACCGTATCGGTGAGCCTGGCGGGCGCGTAGGCGAGAGCACGCCTGACGGCGGCCTCCTGCCTACCCAGTCACGCGCCGTCGGCCTCCGGATCGCTGTAGACGACCTTGTCCCAGGGCGGCAGGACCGCGAAGCGGTACTGACCCGTGCCGTTCAGGGTCTCCAAGGGGACCAGGCGAAGCGATGATGCGGGCGTGGTGCGCTCACCCGCAGGGCCATCCACGAGGTGGCCCGCATGGCTGCCGCCGGAGATCCGGTACCAGCCCGTCCATGGCCCCCAGCCATCGGCTTCGGGGCGGTTCCTGTAGCGACCGTGCGATGTGGCGCGTGCGGCGAGCGAGCCGTCCCCGCCCACTCGCACCTGGTAGCCCTCCCAGTCGTCGGCGTGGCGGCCGGGCCAGCGGTCCGAGAGCGGCCCGAGCCTGCGCCCGATGCCCCCGGAGAAGCTCTCGGGGAAGTAGAGCCAGTACTGCACGTAAAGCGCCCCGCCGGTGTCGCGGCGGTCGACCGCGCGCGTGAAAGCGGTCACCGGAAGACCGGAACCGGACTCGGCGATGTCAGCCGGGCGGTCGCTCCCGTTCGAACAGGCGACCTCGCGGCAGCGGCGGAAGTCGACCGGGAGCTGAGCGCTCCCCCGCTCGTAGACGATGCCCGGGGCGTAGCGACGGATCTCGCCCGCGAGCTCGTTCCCGTAGGCGTCCTTCATCGCGTCCGGGCAGCCGTCGCCCACCGCGCACACGATCGCGTCGACGATTGCGTCGCCGAGTCCCCAGGCCTTCTCCCGGCTCGCGGCGAACGCGAGGACTCCCAGAATGAGCGCAACGAGGAGCACCAGAGCGGTCCACTCCACCGTCGCCTGCCCGGCCTGCCGTCGTAGCACGAGACGAGGCTAGCGGCCGCTTTGCGCGCAGGGCGCATGCAAGCAGACGAGTTCGCGTTCGGGAAGTGAAAGCACCCGCGCACCGCTCCCCCGCGACCCGTATACCGTTCCGCCCATGGAAGGGACGGAGGAGCGTCAAAACTCCAGGCGGCGGTTCGACTACGACCGCCGGCTGCTGCCGAGCCGGCACCTGGCCGCTCTCGAATCGGAGGACGGCAGGGACCCGGGAGACACGAGGTCGAGCCCGGGCTATCCGGCCTGGAACCTTCTCTACTACGCGCTCTACTCCAGCCTGCCGCCGGAGTTGGAGGCGCCCGTCGTGATCGAGACCGGAACGAACCGCGGCGTTTCGACCATCGTGATGGCGAAAGCCCTCGATGACCTCGGCAGCGACGCGGTCGTGAGGACCGTCGAGCTGGACCCGGAGCTCTCGGCGACGGCGCGGAGGAACGTCGAGGACGCGGGGCTCTCGCACCGTGTCGAGTTCCACGTCGGCGACAGCCTCGAGTTCCTGGCGGCGACGGCCGATGCCGTCGACCACTTCGACTTCGTGTTCCTCGACGACAATCACCACCGCCCGCACGTGCTGCGCGAGCTGAGGATCGTGTGTCCGAAGGTGGCCGTCAGGCGGGGAAAGGTCTATTTCGACAACGCCGCCTGGGGCGGGGTCGGGCGCGCGCTCGGCGACATCCCCTCGCTCTTCGGCGGCAGCGTGATCACGTTCCCGAACTGCTCCTCGTGGCCGCCCGGCAACGCGATCTGGCAGCCCGACTGACCGGGCGCTACCCCGTCACGGCGTGAAGGTCCCCTGCTCGAGGAAGCGCTCCTCGTCGCCCGTGCCGCAGGTCGGCGGGCAGCTTGGAGCGGCGACGTCGCCGTCGAAACCGGCGTCGAGCACCGAGAACGAGGGCGTCGCGAGGATCGTGCGCTTGCCCTCGCGGATCATCCCGGGCGCGAGCGAGTCAAAGGTCGTCGTGAGGTTGCAGTCGGAGCCGCGTGGGCTCGGAGCCGAGGGCGTGCAGGAGATCGGGGCGTCGAAGCGCACGTCCGAGACCGTCTCGGAGATGCCCACGAAGCCGTTGTCGCGGTCGGTCGTGCGCAGGAGCGTGCTCAGCAGCACGCTGCCGGGGTAGTCGGACTGGTCGCTTGCATTGCGCACGTCCGAGATCTCCACGTTGAACTTGACGTCGGCCTCGTCGGCGGCAGTGCCGGGATTGCCGACCACCGTGTCGAGGCGCACGGAGCCGCTGCCCTGGCCGACCTTCGAGGTCGTGAGCAGGTTCGACTCCTGCACGGGCGGCTCGCACGAGCCTTGCGCGAGCGGCGCGACGTGCGTGGAGTTTGGATCGGTGCACTGCTCGTAGGCGGGGACGAGGTAAGTGAGCAAGGCGTTCCGCCGCCTGGGCGTGGATACAGGCTGAAGGCGTCGAGCGGCTGCCAGTCGGGTTGCGTGTCGTTGGCGGGGTTGTTGGTGAGGTTGGTCTCGGGACCGCCATTGGCGTTGACGGTCTTGATATCAGCGCCGCCGCAGCAAACGCCCGGGAGCGAGTCGAAGGCGATCTTGGCGCCGTCAGGTGACCAGACCTGGTTGTTGTTGTGAATATCGTTGGTGATCTGGGTTATGCCCGTGCCGTCGGCGTTCATCGTGAACACCTCGTTGCCGGCGCAGTTCAGGTCTCTCAGGAAGGCAACCTTCGTTCCACTCGGCGACCATTTCGGGAAGTGGTATTCGCAGTCCGAGTAGGTGCCGGCGAAGGTGACGAAGTCGGTTCCGTCGGCGTCGACTCCGTACAGTCGCCAGATGCCCGGCTCCCCTCCCCCGGTGTACCCCATGTACACGATCCGGTTGCTGCCACTCGGCGACCAGGCGGGGCTCGAGTGGTAGCGCGTGCCGGCGTCGACGATGAGGATGAGGTCGCTGCCGTCCGGCTTGTTCGAGTAGAGGCCTGCGTCGTAGCGCCCGAACGCGATCCTCTCGCTGTCGGGCGACCAATCGAGCCCAAGGCTCTGGCCGTGGGGGCCGAGCTGGGCGAAACCGGTCCCGTTGGCATTCATCGCGTACACGCATTCGACCTCGGACTCTCCGAGACAAGGACTCGGAGGCCCCGGTGTTTGGTTCAGGAACGCGATCCTCGTCCCGTCCGGCGACCAGGCGGCGTTCGAGCCGTTGCCCGCGAGCGTCGTCAGCCTCGTCTGGCCCGACCCGTTCGCGTTCATGACATAGATCTCGTCGTTGCCGTCCCGAGCGGACACGAAGGCGATCTTCGCGCCGTCCGGCGACCACGCCGGCTCGTCGTCCTTGACGGAGTTGGTGGTGAGCTGCGTGGGGACGCCGGTGCCGTCGGCGTTCATCGAGTAGATCTCCTTGTCGCCGTCCCGGTCGGAGACGAAGGCGATCCTGCCGTTGGCGCCAGGGAACGTGGCGTGTGCTGCGCTCGGCAGCGCGAAGAAGCTCACCACCAGCGCCACAACGGCAACGCGCGCGAATGACCCTTTCAAGAAAGATCCTCCGGCACGGTCCACGAGCTTCCTCACCAGCCTGAACGTAGCACTCCAGAGGACTCGCCGGGAGGCTTCTAGAGCCGGATCAGCCCGTGGCGCCGTTGCGGCTCGCGCCGTTGCGTCCCGCCGGCCTCTGGATGGCGCCGTGGTTCATGCCGCCGTGCCAGAAGCTCGGCACGATCGGCCACTGGCGCTTGAAGTCCGCCATCTCCGACGATGGGAAGACGTTCAGCCAGCGCGGGTCGCGCGGGTTGGCGTCGGCGATCGCCTTCTCCTTCACCATCGAGTCGTACTGGTCGATCGTATCCTCGAGCGTGTTCGAGTTCAGGATCACCTCGCGGTTCCAGAACTCGGCGTACTTCTTCACCCCCGGTATCCGTGACAGCGACGGCTGCCACGAGTCCGCGCAGACGCCGTTCTCCGAGCTGACGAACACGCCATCCGGCGTGTTGAGCGCCAGCGAGTGGTTGCCGTCGGTGTGACCCGGCGTGTGCACGATCGCGACGCCCTTGCCGAGCTCGACGTCGCCGTCGAGCAGCACCAGGTTGTCCTCGATCACGTGGTCCATGCCGCCCGGCACGTACCAGGCCCACTGCATCGGGTGGATCGCCTTGAAGGTGTCGACCTCCTTGCGCTGGAACAGGAACTTCGCGTTCGGAAAGAACGGGCGCCTCGGCTCCGGCTCGCCGTTGATCGGGCGCGTCGTCCCCATGATCAGCCGCAGGTCCTGCACGTGCAGGTGGTCGAAGCTCACGTAGTCGATGTCGGCCGGGGTGAGACCGCAGGCAACTACCGCCTCCGTGACCGTGTTGTAGAAGTTGGCGAACACCTTGTAGGAGAGGAACTCGCCGTATCGCTTCAGAAGCTGGTCGTAGAAAGGCGCCTCGGCTGCTCCCTCGGCGATCGTCGGCTCCCAGGCGAGCGTGCGCATCCGGCCGTCGAAGTCCTCGAACTGCACGATCACCAGCCGGTTGATGATGTTGATGTAGGGGTTCAAGCCCTTCGCAGCGCCGGCGAGCGCGAACTTCGTCGGGTATGCGGCGGCGGCAAGGTCGACCGTCTGCACGGCCGCGATGCGGTTGTCGGGCGTGGCGAAGCGGCTGCGAAAGCGGGCGGCTGCCTCGCGAATCGCCTCGATACGGTCTCCGCGTGGCCAGATCTTCTCGATCTCGGCGAACTCGTCGAAAGGCCTGATTCCGACCTTCTCGGGCGTCTCTATGGCTGCCATCGGCGCTGCCTCCTCCTGCAGGGATCGAGGACCTAACTATATGCCCGGCGGGAGCTCGGTCGTGTGCCATACGCTCCGATCGATGGCAGGCGTAACCGAGCTGCACGAGGTCGCGGGCATCGTGCACGTGCACTCGCTCTACTCCGACGGCACCGGAACCGTGAGCGAGATTGCCAGGGCGGCCGAGCGAAATGCGCTCGACTTCGTCCTTCTCACCGATCACGACACGCTGGCGGCGCGCGAACGTGGCGAAGAAGCCTGGCACGGCCGCGTACTCGTGGTGGTCGGCGAGGAAGTTTCGCCGCGGCGCGAGAACCACTACCTGGCGTTCGGCCTCGAGAGCCCGATCGATCACCGGGGCCTCACCCCGCAGCAGATCGTCGACCGCGTCAACGAGGCCGGTGGGTTCGGATTCCTGTCGCACCCCTTCTCGAAAGGGTCGGACCGCTTTCGCCGGGGCGCCCAGGGCATGCCCTGGCACGACCTGGACGCGACGGGCTACACGGGGCTGGAGCTGTGGAGCTTCGTGACCGACTCCGCGGAGAAGCTGCGTGGGATCCCGGACGTGCTGCGGTTCATCCTCTCCCCCGGCAGGTTCATCGACGACCCGCCGCGGCGGAACCTGGAGCTTTGGGACGGCATCTGCGCGAGGCGCAAATGCGTCGCCCTCGGTGGCGTCGACGCCCACCAGATCGGCATCCGCGTGGCCGGCCGCGTGCCGCTGCGGCTCATGAGCTACAGGCGCTCGTTCCGCCACCTGCGCACGCATCTGCTGCTCGAGCGCCCCCTGCAGCAGGATCTCGACGCCGATCGCGAGGCGATCCACTCCGCGCTCGCAGCGGGCCGGGCCTTCATCGCCATGGACTCCCTGGCGCCCGCCCGGGGCTTTCGCTTCACGGCCGAGGGCAATCCTCCGCTCGCGCTCGGCGACGAAGCGAAGGCGGACCGGCCCCGCGCGCTGCGCGCCGAGTTACCGCGACCGGCCGAGGTGCGCCTGCTGCGCGACGGCCGTGAGGTCGCGCGTACGCATGGTACGCGGCTGGAGCACGAGGCGGCCGAGCCCGGCGTGTACCGGATCGAGGCTTATCTGCACTCCCACGGCCGCAGCCGAACCTGGATCCTCTCGAACCCGATCTACCTGCGCTGAAGCGCTAAACCGCTTGGCGCGAGCGCGCGTGCTTCAGGCTCTCCACGTACGCTCCCGCCGCGAGTGCGGCTGTCGTCGCGTCGCCGACCGCGTTGGTCACCTGGCGGACGTACTGCGAGCGGACGTCACCCGCCGCGAAGATCCCCGGCACCGCCGTCTGCATCTTGTCGTCGGTGACGATGTGCCCCGACTCGTCCAGCTCGATCCGCTCTCTGATCTCGTCGTCGAAGATGTCGGAGTGCGGGATGAAGCCGATGAAGGGAAAGACCGCACCGACGTCGAGCGTGGAGCGCTCGTCCGTGTTGACGTTGCGTAGATCGAGCTGGCTCACGCGGCCATCGTTGTCGCGGATCTCCTCGACGACCGTGTCGTAGATCTCGTCGACCTTGCCGCTCGCCCGCATCTGCTCCACCAGGATCGGCTGCGCCCGGTAGCTGTCGCGGCGATGGATCACGTAGACCTTGTTCCCGTAGCGCGTCAGGAACGTGCCCTCCTCGACCGCCGAGTCACCGCCGCCCACGACCGCGATGTCCTCGCCCTCGAAGAAGGCGCCGTCGCAGACCGCGCAGTACGAGACACCCTTGCCCGCGAGCTCCTCCTCGCCGCGAACGCCCAGCTTGCGCGGCTCGCCTCCGGCGGCGACGATCACGGCCGGCGCTCGGAACTCGCGCCCGTCCGAGGTCTTCACGACGCGGTCGTCGCCGTCGAGCGAGACCGAGGTCACCTCGGCCGTCTCGAACACCGCGCCGAACTTCTCCGCGTGCTTCAGGAACCTGTCGGCGAGCTCGGGGCCGTTGATGTGCTCGAAGCCCGGGTAGTCCTCGACGTCCGCCGTGTTCCAGAGCTCCCCGCCGGCGACCCCCTTCTCGAGCACCAGCGTCGGCACCCTCGAGCGGCCGGCGTAGAGGGCGGCCGTGAGACCGGCGGGTCCGGCCCCGATCACGATGATCTCGTAACGATCGCTCAGCTCTTCGGACATCGGCTCCCCTCGTATCGCTTTACTTTCTGAAGCATACAGGCATTCGTCTCCGTTTGGCCCTCGACGTTACGCCCCGGCGCCGGGCGCTTCCCCCTCCTCGGCCCGCCAGCGGCTCACCGTCCGCCGGAGCTGAAGATACGCGATCACGCCTGGTGGGATCGGTAGCCAGAATGCGATCACCCGGTAGGCCAGCACGCTGACGATCACGGCCGATGCCGGCTCGCCGAAGGCCAGGAAAGCCGCGATCATGCCCGCGTCGACCGAACCGACCCCGCCGGGAAAGAACGGCAGCAGGTTCGCGGTCATCCCCACGAAGAACCCCTGCACCAGCACCGCTTTTGGAACCGACTCGCCGAAGGCGTGGAAGCAAGCCCAGAGGACCGCGATGTTCGCCGCCCAGAAGCCGATCGCCCCGCCGAGCGCCAGCACCCCCCGCGAGGGGTGGCGCAGGAGGCGAAGCGCCGTGCGCGTCCCGCTCGCCACGAGAACGGGGCCGGTCGCCAGGCGGCGCAGCCAGACCGCCCGCCGGCGGTAGCCCTGCGACCAGGCGGCGAGGCGACGCTCGATGTCGCCGGGGATCAGGGAGACCAGGAGCAGCACCAGCATCGCGAGGCCGGCGAGTGCCGCGGGCACGATCGTCATGCCGACCGGGCTGGAGCCGGGAAAGAGGCCCACGCGCAGAAAGATGCCGCACACGATGACGGCCAGCAGGTAGACGGTGTAGAGCAGCACGAGGAAGGCAACCATGCGCTCCGCGCTGTCGCGACGAGCCATGCCGGCGCGGCGCAGCGCCCAGTACGTGAGCGCGATCCCCCCAGCCCCCGCGGCGGCGAACAGGCGCGTCGCGGCAAGACCGGCCATCGTGATCTGGTACGACGCCGCCCAGTCGAGCCGGGGATAGGCCGAAGACGTCTCCTGGCCGCCAATGATGCCCCTGAAGAGAGCGATGTAGGCGGCGAAGGACAGCGCGTTGAAGCCGAGGGCGACCGCGATCCAGACCGGGTCCGCGCGCGAGATCACCTCCTCCATGTCCGAGAGGCCGTCGAGCGCCGCGGGAAGCCCGACGTAGAGAGCGACCACCACCGCTCCGACGACCGCCAGGTAGATGGCGATCCGGCGCGGCGTCATGCGCAGACCCGACTCCGCCTCCTCGAGCTCGTCGCGAAAGACGTCGTTGGCGACTCCGTTGGCGTCCTCCGCGGACGTCTGCGCTGCGGGCGTACGGGGGTCCACGCTCTCCCTGACCGGCCGATCGGGTGAGCCCGGGCCTGACATCAGGCCGAGGCCGCCCGTGCCTCGAGCGCCTGCACCGCGCGCGCTGCCGATGCCAGGGCCGGCGCAGCGCGCGGGCCGAGGAGGCGCACCGCCTCGGCGAGAGCGGCGCCCGCGATCAGATCGACCACGTAGTGCTCGCCCAGGTACACGAGCGCGAATCCGAGCGCGGACGCGTAGGCCCAGCCGATAGCGCCCACTAGAGCGCCGGCCTCCGACAGCATGTGCGCTGCCATCACCGAGGTGCCGAAGTGGAGGGAAGGCATGGCGGCGACTGGGTTGCCTCCCAGGAAATCGTATAGCGGCCGCCAGAAGCGACCCCAGACGCGCTCGCCCACCTCCGCCATGATCCTCCGTGTACCCGGCAGGCGCCCTTCGCGTGCCGCCCACCATGGCGGAGCCGTCGGAACGGCCGCGTAGACGAGCGCGCCGAGGTCGAAAAGCCCGCACATCATCGCGGCCGTGCGCGGAAACCGGTGCGGGTGGCGCACGAGGATCCAGGCCGAGGCAAGGTGAGGCTCGGCGAACCAGAGCCAGTGGATCCACGCCAGCCCGTGATCGAGTGCCGTAGTGCGGCCAGGGCGCCCGAAAACGCGCTGGAGGCGGACGGTGGGCGTCGCGCCGAGCCCCAGGGCGCGGTCGAACGCGATCGGGTAGTCGATCCGCACGCGCCGCTCGAGACGCTCCGGGCGGTCGTTGGGGAGCTCGTGGACGACGATGAAGGACCACATCTGGAGCGTGTAGAGGGCCACGTCGCGCTTCGGGCTGCGGCGCGAGGCCACCGCCAGGGCGACCGGGCCCATAGCCGCGGCGGCGGCGCTGACGGCGGCCGGCAGGCCGAGCCGCTTGCGCGCCAGTGGCAGAGCGGCCGCCGCAGCCACCAGGGTCCAGGCCACCGGGCGCATGAAGCGTGCCCCGGCCGCCGCCGAGGAGGTCCGGCCGCTGACCCGGCGTCCCCTCACCAGCCGGCGAGTCTAAACTCGCCACCGGCCCCGACGAGCCGCGGTCGCCGCTCAGGCGTCGAGCGCGAGCCCGTCGGACCAGTAGTCGAGCGGGTTCGGCGGCTCGGAGTCCGCCCGCGAGTGGCTGACCTCGACGCATCGCTCGGGCGGCGCGCACGAGATTCCGTCCTCCCAGAGCCGGCGCAGGACCTGCTCGTAGAGCGCCGAGACACGTTCGCGTTCGCCGTCTCCAAGCTCGGTTCGCCAGCGGCCCACATGCGCTCGCTCGGCGGTCACCTCGGAGTCGAACAGGTCGCGCGTGGCCGGCTCGTCGGGCAGTTCGAGAAAGTCGAGCAGCCGCTCGTACGTGCTCTCGCGATCGAGCAGCACGAGGTCCTCGAGTTGGATCACGAGTAGCTTGCCCCCGGGCAGCTCCCGAGCCGCGCGCTCCCCGCTCCGAAGCCGGCCCTCCCACGTCCGCAGAGCCTCGTCCACTGTCCGCGCCCCGAAGGGCAGCGGCACGACGGAGCAAGCGCGGTCGAGGCCGTCGCGCACCACGTGAACGAATCGTGCTTCCGGCAGATAGGAGAGGATCGCGGGCGCCATCGGGACGTTGTTGGGACTGTGCTCCACCCAGCCCGGCTTCCCGGCGCGACGAGCGATGGGGTCGAGCATCTCCAGGACGAGGGCCCGGCTTGCCTGCACGGGGTCGTCGATCGAGCGAAAGGCGGCGAGGCCGCGCTCGAAGTCCTCCTCCCGCACCGACTTGAAGAGGCCGTACTCGGCCGTCGCGTTCCATGGCATCGGTCGCCGCCACCAGAAGCCGCGGAGCGCCTCCGCCAGCTCCTCCCTGTCGACTGTCCCCTGAAGGAACCCGGGGATGCACGGCCTGATCGAGTGCACCCTTATCTCCTGCCGGATCGACTTGTACCTCGAGTGTGAGCCGATCAGGTGAGCGACCGCCTGCGTGCCGCTGCGCGGCGCGCCGCCGACGAGGACGGGGGGCGCCGAGCCCGCGGCGCCGGTGGCGTGCGTCACTGCATCCGCAGGCCGGGCCGCAGTTAGGCGGCCGCGAGCACCGGCTCGTCGATCGGGCCCGGCATCAACTCGCCGGCCGGCGGAACGTCCACCCCGATCACCGCCATGCGGCGCTTGAGGGCCCTGTATGCGTAGCCGTACAGCTCTTTGGACGTATACGAGTAGCTCACGAAGTCGCTCGGGTCGTCCGCGTACGGCGGCACGAACACCTTGCACGCCTCCGGGACCAGCTCGACGATCCTGCGCTCGACGAGCTCCCGGTAGCGCGGCTCCTCGCGGCAGGCGTCGCGCAGGAACCGCACACCGAAGGCGATGTGGCGATGCTCGTCCTGCTCGACCAGCGAGAACCCCTTCGTGAATCCCGGGTAGAGGCCGTGATCGATCATGTACTTGAGGATGAAGTGCTGGCCCGTCATGGCGAGGACGCCCTCGATCACCATGTGGTAGACGACGATGCCCTCGACGAAGAGGTCGAAGTCGTCGGGCCGCGCCTGGATCTGGCGCGCGATGCCGCGCAGCGAGTCGTCGAATACGTGGCGCCACGGTGGCAGCATGCGCTCCTCCATCGCGTGGATGCGCCCGCGCAGATCCTCCGGCTCGAGCGCGAGCACCTCCGCCATGAAACGGTCGAAGAACGCAGCGTGGCGCGACTCGTCCACGAGCTGTGTGGCGAGGAACACCTCTATCTCGCCCGAGGGAGCCGCAAGCACGAAGGGCGCCAGGTCAGCCGCAACGCGCTCCTCCCCTATGTAGAAGCTGGCGGTGGACCAGATCGTCTCGGCCTGCGACTCGGTCGGCGTCGCCAGCCACTGCCGCTTGTCCTCGCTGAAGTCGATCTCGTGCGCCTTCCAGTTCTGGCGCTCCCAGAGCGCGTACAGCTCCTCGTAGGTGAGGAGGTCGGCGCCTTTCTTGCGCCGCCCGCCCTCGGCCTCGTGGGCGGGGTCGCCCTGTCCGGGTCCGGTGCCGTTGGCGCGGGAGCCCCAGGTCGCGCGGCGCTCCTGCACCTCGCGCTGGTGCGCCTCTCTCTGGAGCTCGCGCTCGTCGCGGCCTTCCGAGCGCTCGATCCAGCGCCCCATCAGGGTGATCGGATAGAGATCACCCTCGACCGCAGTCAAGGCCTTCTGCATCGCCTGGTTGGGCGTCATGTCGCCGCGCAGCACGGCCAGCCATGTCCCGTGCGAAAGCACCACGCCGGCGTCGGCGCCGCCATCCGGCGCCTCGGTCGCGAGCGATATCTCGCCGTCGTTCACCTTCACGAACCAGGTACCGCCCGCGCCCGTCTCGTCGGGAGTGATCTCGTACTTGACGGTGAAGCGATGACCGCTCGTCCACTCCGGCTCGATCGCGTAGGGCAGCGCGCGGTAGAGGAGGTCTGGGTCCGGCCGGCCCGAGCGGGCGATGTCGCGCATGGAGAGGTCTCCCGCGAGCTTTCGCAGCTTGAGGGCGCGCCGGCGCTTGCCGCGGATGCGGATGCGCCCGCTCAACATCATTCGCAGCGGGCTGGCGCCTGCCGCCAGCCTTGCGAAGGTCGCGGCGTCCGAGTGCAGCTCGAAGTCCACATGGCCGTTGGCGCCGTCCAGGACCGGCTCGACGGTCGCGCTGCCATCCGCAATCGAGACGTGGTAGGTGCCGGCGTCGGCCAGCGCGAGCGTGTAGTCGAGTCGACCGTCCATCTGGGCGGCGGCAGCCGGAAGCGCCTGGACGAGCAGGCGTGCGGCCAGCTCGGGCTCCCGGTCGGCCATCCGGATCAGAGACTTCATGCCGTTCGTCGCGCTGTCAGCCATCCTGCCTCACCAATCCTCTCGTCCGAAGTGCTCGAGTCCCGCGCAGGTCACATGGTGACGCCATCAGCCCGGCTCCGTCGCCGGCGGCTCCAGTATGCGGACCTCCACCGGCGCCAGCTCGGCGAACCGCTCGGCGTCCGCACGAGTCCCGATCACCGCGCCCCAGTGCATCGGAATCGCAATCCCGGGCTCGATGCGGCGGGCGGCCTCCGCCGCCTCGACCGCGGTCATCACGTAGGTGCCGCTCACCGGCAAGAGCGCGACGTCGACGCCGCTCGCACGATCCATCTCGGGAATCACGTCCGTATCTCCTGAATGGTAGAACCGCCGGCCCCCGAATGTGATCACGTAGCCCACCCACCCCAACTCCCTCGGATGGAACGGCTTGCCGTCGCTACCGAGCTTGTTCGTGTTGTAGGCGGCCACCGCAACGACGTCGATGCCGTCCAGCTCGAGTGACTCCCCAGGTGAGATCGCGTGTGCCCTGCCGCGCACCTGCTCGGTGACGGAAGGAGGGCCGACCACGTGCGTGTGGCGCGCGGCGAGCCGCTCGATGTCGTCCGGCGAGAAGTGGTCGAAGTGATCGTGCGTGACGAGGATCACGTCGGCATCCGGTCCTTCGGGGGCGCGATAGGGATCGACGTAGACGGCCTTGCCACGGCCCGTCAGCCGGAAGCCCGCGTGCCCGAGCCACTGCACGGTCTGCTCGAGGCGGTCGAAGTGCACGACGTTATTTTGAGGTGGCCGTAGGCCGACTCACTGGACTTTAGATGTCCGGCAAAGCCGGCTCGATATATCGTCTCTCTCCACCCAACAAGCATTGCAAGGAGCCGCCATGCCCTACGAGACCGTGGACCTGAGGATCGAGGACGGAGTCGCGGAGGTGACGCTCAACCGCCCCGAGCGCCTCAACGCCTGGAACCAGCAGTTCGGGGACGAGCTTCGCAGCGCGCTGCTCGAGGACTGCGCCGACGACTCGGTTCGCTCCGTGCTGATCACCGGCGCGGGGCGCGGCTTCTCCTCGGGCGCCGACCTGAAGGACATGCTCGAGCAGGCGGTGTCGGGCGAGCCGGCGCCGGACGTCGGCGACCTTCTGCGAAACCGCTATCACCCCATCATCGTCGGCATCCGCACGCTGCCGAAGCCGGTGGTCGCCGCGGTGAACGGCCCCGCCGTCGGAATCGGCTGCTCTCTCGCGCTCGCGTGCGACCTGATCTGGGCCGCCGAGTCTGCGATCTTCGGCCTCGCCTTCGTCAACATCGGCCTGGTCCCCGACGGAGGCTCCACCTTCCTCGTGCCCGCGGCGGTCGGGAAGGCCCGGGCGCTCGAGATGGCGCTGCTGGGGGACCCCGTCAGCGCCGCCGAGGCCAACTCCTGGGGCCTGATCAACCGGGTGGTGCCGGACGCCAGGCTCATGGACGACGCGCGCGACCTGGCCCGGAAGCTGGCATCGGGGCCCACCCTCTCCTATGCCAACTCCAAGCGGGCGCTCAACAACAGCGTGCTGAAGAACATGGAGGAGCAGCTGGAGCTGGAGGCCCAGATCCAGTCGGAGATGACCCATACCGCCGACTTCGGCGAGGGGGTGCAGGCATTCGTGGAGAAGCGAGAGGCCCGATTCCAGGGCGCCTGACTCGCTTCTCCAGACAGACCGGGGATATAGAATCGCCGGCCGATGTGGCCCTCCACCCATCCCGGTAAGTCGCGCCTCCCCCTCTTCGCCGTGGCCGTGGCCGTGGCCTTGGCCGCCGGCCTCGTGTTCGTGGCCGCTGCGGGCGCCGATGCGATCTCACCCGAGGCGGGCCCAACCGAGAACGCGGTCAAGATCGACACGCTCTACAAGATCGTGTTCTTCGTCGGCCTGGGCGTCATCTTTCTCGTCTGGGGCGTTCTGGCCTACTCGCTGGTCCGCTTCCGTGCGAGCCGGGAGCGCAGGCCGCCGCAGATCCGCGGGAACACCGCGCTCGAGCTGGGCTGGACGATCGGCGCCAGCACGCTGGCCCTCGCGGTCGGCATCGTGGCCATCTTCTACCTCAACGACATACGGGACCCGCTCCCCTCGGGCCCCGCGGAGCTCGCGGAGGTGCGCGGCCAGAACGCCGCGATCAACCAGCCGGCTCCGCCGGGAGGCGACGCGCTCGCAATCAAGGTGGCCGGACAGCAGTACCTGTGGCGCTACCAGTATCCCAACGGCGCCGTGTCCTTCCACGACATGATCGTGCCCAAGGACACCACGGTCACGCTCGACATCACTTCCAACGACGTCGCGCACAGTTGGTGGATCCCCAAGCTCGGCGGCAAGCTCGACGCCATTCGCGGGCTCACCAACGAGACCTGGTTCAAGGCGACGCAGACCGGGACCTTCGATGGTCGGTGCGGCGAGTACTGCGGCACCAACCACGCCTACATGTCGGCGCGCGTGATCGTCGTCGAGCCGGACGAGTACGAGCGCTGGGTCGACGAGCAGAAGCGCTTGATCGACGAGTCGCGTGAGGTCGTTCAAGAGCAGCGCAAGCAGTTCCAGGAGCAACCCTCCGAGGGAGGTAGTTAGAGCTAGTGGCGACGCCCGAGTACGCAGCCGGACCGATAACGGCGCCGCGGCCCGAGATCTCGATTCGGGCGTTTCCCGAGCGGCGGGCTTCGTGGATCGAGTGGATCACGACCACCGACCACAAGAAGATCGGGATCCTCTACCTGTTCACGACCGCGTTCTTCTTCCTGGTCGGCGGCGTCGAGGCGCTGTTGATGCGCATACAGCTCGGCTCAGCGGACAGCACGTTCCTCGACCCGACGACCTACAACCAGCTCTTCACGATGCACGGGACGACGATGATCTTCATGGTCATCGTGCCGATCTTCGCCGGCTTCGCGAACTACCTGGTGCCGCTCATGATCGGCGCCCGGGACATGGCGTTCCCGCGCTTGAACATGCTGTCGTGGTGGCTGCTCGTGTTTGGCGGGATCGTGCTGTACGCGAGCATGTTCTTCTCGGCGCCCGACGCGGGCTGGACCGCCTATGCGCCACTGTCGGACGACGCGTTCCTGCCGAAGAAGGGCATCGACGCCTGGATCCTGTCGCTGCACCTGATCGGCATCTCGGCGATCCTCACCGCGATCAACTTCATCGTCACGATCCACAACATGCGGGCTCCGGGCATGTCGCTCAGCCGCATGCCGCTGTTCGTGTGGTCGATCCTGGTCTATGCCTACCTGATCGTGATGGTGATCTCGTCGTTCGCCGCAGCGCTGGCGATGCTGCTCGTCGACCGCAACTTCGACGGCACCTTCTTCGACCCGACGCAGGGAGGCGCGCCGCTCCTGTGGCAGCACCTGTTCTGGTTCATGGGGCACCCCGAGGTCTACATCATGGTGCTGCCCGCGTTCGGCATCTTGAGCGAGGTGATCCCCGTCTTCGCCCGCAAGCCGATCTTCGGTTACAAGGCGATGGCGACGGCGATGGCCGCGATCGCCCTGGTGTCGGTCTTCGTGTGGGGGCACCACATGTTCGCCACGCCCCTCTCGATCGCCGTGCTGATCTTCTTCATGCTGTCGTCGCTCGCGGTCGCAGTGCCCACCGGGATCAAGATCTTCAACTGGCTGGCGACGCTGTGGCGCGGAAGCATCGAGTTCCGCGTGCCGATGCTGTTCTGTCTCGGCTTCATCGCCCAGTTCGTGGTGGGCGGTGTGACCGGCGTGATACTGGCCATCTTCCCCGTCGACTGGCAGCTGACCGACACCTACTTCGTCGTCGCGCACATGCACCACGTGCTGTTCGGTGGAGTGGCCTTCGGGATCGCGGCCGGTATCTACTACTGGTTCCCGAAGATGACGGGGCGGATGCTTTCGGACGGGCTCGGGAAGCTGTCCTTCTGGCTGATGGTGATCGGGTTCAACCTCAGCTTCCTGCCGCAGTACTCGGCGGGCATGTCGGGCATGCCGCGCCGGATCGTGGAGTACTCCTCCGAGATGGGGGTCGAGGGCTACAACCTCGCTTCCACGATCGGCTCGTTCGTCCTCGCCGCGGGCGTGCTCGTGACGGTGATGAACGTCTTCTGGGCCGTGCGCAACGGCCGTCCGTCGGGACCCGATCCCTGGCGGGCGAACACGCTCGAGTGGTTCACGACCTCCCCCCCGCCGGAGCACAACTTCGACTCGATTCCCGTCATCCGCAGCGCCGAGCCGATGAAGGACATCCGGCGCCGGGCAGAGGGGCACCAAGAGCGCATGGCGGGCGAGCAGCGAGCCCCGGCGCCGGTGACGTAGGCAGTTGCGCTCTCCGAGAACAGCCTCTCATACGAGCCCGGCGCCGAGCGCCGGGTTTCGCCGTCTGGCCTATGGGTCGATCCTGCTCACGCTGGCGCTCGTGATCGTCGGCGGCATCGTTCGGATCAGCGACTCGGGGCTAGGCTGCGGGCCCGAGGGCGCCGGCACCGAGGGCTGGCCTCTGTGCGGCGGACGCGTGGTGCCGCTGATCGACACGAACATGATCATCGAGTACTCGCACCGCATCCTGGCCGGCGCGCTCACGACCGTGATCTTCGCGCTCGCGTACCTGGCGCGCCGCCGCTACCGCGGGAACGGCCGCCTCGTGCGCCTCACGACCGCGGCGTTCGGCCTCGTCCTCTTCCAGGCGGCGCTCGGCGGTCTAACCGTCGAGAAGGGCCTCGAGGAGGAGCTCGTGGCCGCTCACCTAACGATTGCAATGCTGCAGGTGGCCCTCCTGATAGCGATCGCAGGCCTTACCATCTCGCGCGGGCGAGCGACGGCCGCCAAAGCCGACCACCGGCCGGCGTCCCTGCGCGGGTCCCGCGCCGTGAGGGCACTCGCCGTCAGTGCCACCGCCGCCGTGCTCGCGACGATCGCCGCCGGCGGCTACATGTCCGCGAGCGAGCTGCACGGCACCTCCGCGAGGGGTCCCGAGGTCCACTCCGCATGCGGTACCGACTTTCCCAGCTGCGCCGGTGAGTTCATGCCCTTCGGCCGCAGCCGCGAGGTCGACATCCACCTGACGCATCGCGCCTTCATGTATCTGGCCTCCGCGCTCGTTCTGGCGTTCGCCGCGACGGTCTTCTGGTTGCGCCGGCGCCGGCCCGGCACCATCGAGCCCGAGCTCGCCGTGGCGGCAGGCGTGAGCGTGGTCGTGCTCGTGGTGCAGGTGCTGCTCGGCGCATTGAACGTCTGGGTTGGCGAGCGCGAATGGCTGATCGTCGCCCACCTGACAGTGGGAACGCTGCTCTGGTGCTCTCTTGTCGCAGCGACGCTCGCTGCGCTGCGGACGCACGAGCCGGTCGGCTCTCGCGCGCCGGCGGACGTGAACGTTCAGGCGGTTCCAGCCTGATGGAAGCTGGAGCACGAGCACGGCGGGCGCCCCTCGGCGTCGCATGGCTGCAGGCGGCGCGTCTGGTCGTCGCCGACTACGTCGCGCTGACGAAGCCGCGCGTCATCTCGCTGCTGCTCGTCACGACCGTGGCGACGATGTTCGTCGCCGACCGCAGCCCCCGCTTCAGCACGATCCTGCTCACGATGCTCGGCGGCTACCTGGCCGCCGGCGGCGCCGGGGCGATCAACCACTACATCGAGCGCGACATCGACGCCAAGATGGCGCGCACCTCACGACGGCCGCTGCCCTCGGGGCGAATCGAGCCGCGCTCCGCGCTCACGTTCGGAATCGCGCTCGGCGTTCTTTCGTTCGCTCTGTTTGCGCTCGGCGTCAACATGACCGCCGCGCTGCTCGCGATGGCGGGCCTGCTCGGCTACGTGTTCGTGTACACGATGTGGCTCAAGCCGACCACGACTCAGAACATCGTGATCGGCGGCGCGGCCGGGGCGGTTCCGCCGCTGGTGGGCTGGGCAGCCGCCGCAGGCGGGCTCGAGGCGTCGGCGTTCTACCTGTTCGCGATCGTCTTCTACTGGACGCCTCCCCACTTCTGGGCGCTGGCGCTGGTGATCAAGGAGGACTACGCCCGCACCGGGATCCCCATGCTCCCCGTCGTCGACGGCGAGCCGGAGACGCGGCGCCAGATCCTGCTCTACGGCTGGTTGCTGCTGGCGATCACTGCGCTGCCGCTCGCCGGGGGCCTCTTCGGCCCCGTGTACGGCATCGCCGCCCTGGGGCTGGGAGGCGTCTTCCTGTGGCTTTGCCTACGCCTCCACCGACGCGCTGATCGCCGGTCCGCCCTGGTCCTGTTCCACTACTCGCTCGCCTACCTCGCGCTGCTCTTCTGCGCGATGGCGGTGGACTCGCTGGTGTGAGGAGCCCGCGCTAGGATCTCGGACCCATGGACCGCAAGCTTGCCCGCAAGAACATCGTCACCGGCTTCGTCGTCACCGCCGTCGCGGTTGTGATGTTCGGGCTGACGTTTCTCGCGGCGTCCACCTACATCAACTGAGGATGGCTGGGAACCGGCACCCCGACGGCGCTCGCGAGCAGATCCACGTCCCGGGTCCCTCGCTGGTCCCACTCGTGACTGCGGTAGGCATCACCCTCGCGCTTCTCGGGTTGATCACGACCTGGTGGTTCGTCGCCGCGGGGATCGCCATCGTCGTGCTGGCGGTCGGACGCTGGATCCGCGACGTCCGCGAGGACATCGCGAGCCTGCCGACCGAGCGGCACTAGGCCGCTGGCCGCCGGCGGGCCGGCAAGCGCTTACTAGCCGCTGCTGCCCAGAGGGGCGTGGTCCTTGGTCCAGCAACGCACGATGTCGCGCATCGAGAGGATGCCGGTCAGCTCGCCGCCGTTCACGATGATCAGGTGGCGAAAGTTGTTCGCGATCATGATCTCGGCCGCCTGCTCGAGGCTCCAGTCGGGCGACGCGACGATGAGGTGCCCGGTCAGGTGATCGCAGACGCGCTCGGTGCTCGGGTCCTCGTCCGCGGCGATCGACTCCAGGATGTCTCGCTCCGTGATGATGCCGGGAGCGGGGCTGTCCGGGTCCATGACGACCGCGGCGCCAACCGTGCGCTCGGACATCAACCTCGCCGCCTCTCGCAGCGTGTGCGCGGGCCCTACGGTGAGGACCACATTCGACATCCCGTCCTTCACGAGCATCGGCAAAGCCCCTCTCTTGTCGTGTTCGTGCCGATTGACGCAAGATTACCCGAGGGCGCAAGCCCCTGACCTCGACGACTCCAGGGGCCGGCAGTCGCCCGATCATCCGCCCCAGCCGAAAACTGAGCTTGGCTCAAGGCTCGGACTCGATTCCGGCGGCGCCCAGCGCCTCGTCCCAGGTCGAGAAGGACTCGCTGCGAACAAGCTTGCCGTCACGAAGCGCCCCGATCCACGCGGCCGGCGCGTCCACCAGGGCGCCTAGCCGGCGCCTTCGCACGCGCCCGAGCATCACGACCAGGTCGCCCGTGCCTCGGAACTTGCTGACGGAGTACTCGACCTCCTCCGCGATGCGCCTGTCCCCGAAGAATTGCCTCACGCCCTGATGGCCATGGAAGGGGCTATCCGCCACCTCTGGCAGCGGTATGACCTCGACGTTTTCTGCCGTCGATTCCAATCCGTCCTTCCTGGCCGGCCGAGTATCCCACGACGACCTCTTAATCGAATTATCAGAGAGTTCTTACCAGGCTTTGAGCTTGGCTCCCTAGATTCCTGTTCAGCAAGTCCCTCCCCCCAAAAGGGAATCCCTCCGTCTCAGGGACCCCCTCCCCCCCTCAAGGACGGAGACAGAGCAAAAGCGGCCACCGCCAAGTGGCCGCTTTTGCGTGGGCCGGCTCATGTCCTTTGACTGCCTAGACTTCGTTGAGCATCATCGGTGACCAGCCACGGCGGTCGCCCATGCGGCGGTGGCGGAACGGCAGACGCTATGGCCTCAAAAGCCATTGTCCGAAAGGGCGTGTGGGTTCGAATCCCACCCGCCGCATTCACGACAGAGCTCCTGGACCGCTTCGTGGGCCCGAAGACATAGCATCGGCAGATGGCGGCGAGGGACACCATCGCCCGGCTCGTGGCGTTCGAGGGGCGCTGGCCCGGAACCGAGGCCGAGGAGCGCGCAGCCGGCTTCCTGGCCGGTGAGCTGAAGTCGATGGGGCGCGAGGCCGAGCTCGAGCCGATGCGCATCCGCCCGGCCTACCACCTCGCCTACGCGCTCCACTGCGCGCTCGCGGTCGCCGGCGGGATCGTGTCGGTCTACTTCCCGGCCCTCGGCGTCGCGCTGTTGCTGCTCGCCGCGGTCTCGATGTATGGCGATCTCACGACTCGCTTCCACCTGCTGCGCCGTCTGCTCCCACGGCGCAGCTCCCAGAACGTCACTTCCCGCGGAGGGAATCCCGATGCCCCCGCACGCATCGTCCTGACCGCCCACTACGACGCCGCACGCTCCGGCCTCATCTTCAACCGCCGGCGGCGGCCGCTCCGCCCGCTGCATCGCTTCCGAAGGCTCGCCGGCCCGATCGACCTCGTCTTCTGGACCATGGTGGTAGCACTGCTCCTGGCAGTGGCCCGGCTGCTGCTGGGAGTCGAGGCGGACGAGGTGATGCTCCTGACGGCCGCGCAGTTCGTAGCGACCGCGCTCCTCATGATCGCCTTCACCCTCTTCGTCGACGTCGCGCTCTCGGACGTCGTCCCGGGCGCCAACGACAACGCCTCCGGCGTCGCGGCCGCCCTCGAGCTGGGCCGGCGCCTCGGCGCCAGCCCCCCGGCCAACCTCGACGTCTGGATTGTCTTCACCGGGGCGAGCGAGGCGACGATGCTGGGGATGCGCGAGTGGATGCGCGCGCACTCCGACGAGGTGGACCCTCGCCGCACCTTTTTCCTGAACCTGGACAGCGTCGGGTCCGGAAAGCCACGCCCGGTCGCGGCTGAAGGGTTCGTGATCATCTACCAGCACGACCTTCGCCTCGTTCGGCTCGCGGAGCCTCTCGCCGCGCTGCCGCCGCTCGTGCTGCGGCTCGGCACGGATGGCGTCGTGCCTGCAATGCGTGGCTTTCCTTCGCTCACCGTCTGTTGCACGGACGAGCATGACCGCCTTCCCCACCGGCACCGCCAGAGCGACACGCCGGAGCACATCGACAGCACGAGCATTGCGGGCGCCGTCGCGCTCAGCGAGAAGGTCGTGCGAGGGATCGACTCGGCGCTTCTACGCTCGCAACTCCCTTCGCTGAATCCCTGAGCGAGCTGGACGTAGCCTAGAGCGGCGCCACCGGCAGCAGAGGCGTCTGGCGACGAAGCGGGCCACGAAGCGAGGCGCGCTCGAGACGGGCGGTCACCACGATTCGCCGCTTGGCGCTGTAGAGCGGCGTGCAGGTGGTGAGCACGAGCTGGTCCCGGCGGGTCGGTCGCAGCACGGCCGTGTGCTGCGGTGACACGACGCGCTGCCCTTCGACGCGATACGAGAAGCGACCGTACGGCATCGTCAGCTTGACCCTGTCACCGCGGCGCATCCGGTTCAGCCTGCGAAACGGGCCCAGGTATGTCGTTCGGTGGCCCGCAATCCCCACCGTCCCGCGCTCTCCCGGAAGCACCGTGCCCGCGTAGTGCCCGGGCGCCTTCTTCAGGCTCTTGTTCCCGGTGCCCGCGACGAACACGAATTTCGCATCCATCCGAGCGACCTCGATCCTGCCGAGCGGATCTCCCGCCTGTGCGCGCCCACGTACGTCTGCCGCCAGCGTCGCGATGCGCTGCTCCTCACTCTCCGCGTCCTTCACGAGTGCCAGCGTCGAGACGGGCAGCGGGGCCCCCTCCGCCGCCCTCAACTCCTCGTCGAGCGCCTTCTGCCGTTCCTGCGCGAACACGGCCGTGATCGGGTCGCGCCAGGCGACGGTGACGATGGCGTCGCCGATCAGGGCGAGCCCGACCAGGATCGCGAGCCCGCCCCCGAAGCCGCTGGCGCGCGGGGGGAGGCGGATCCGTCGCAGCCTCTTCAACGCAGCACCAGCGGCAGCCAGCCCGTTACGCACAGGCGCCCTCCGTCACGTCCGTCACCGTCCGTCTCGATTTCCTCAGCGAGCGAAGGCTCGCTTGAAGAGGAAGACGCCTCCGCCAAGGCAGAACACCCCGAGCAGCGCCATCAGCGCCGGGTCGAGACCGGTCTTGGCCAGCTCCTCTCGCTCGCTCGCAGGCGCTAGGGCGGGTCCCTCGGGGGCTCCTTCCTGCGCGAGTTGCGTTGGCTTGTCGCCTCCTCCACCGCCGTTCTCGCCGTTCTCACCCGGTGTCGGCGTCGGAGAGCCCTGCGGAGTCACCGGAACGGCAGCCGGAGCCGGCGGCGCCACGGCCGGCGGCGTGGTGACAGTCGGCGCTCCCGGTTGTGGAGCCGGCGTGGTCACGTTCGGCGTGACCGGCTGGTTGCCCTTGTCGTGGTCGCCCCCCTTGTTCTCGCCCTTGTCGTGGTCGCGCCCCTTGTTGTTCTGACCCTTGTCGTGGTCGCGATCCTTGTTCTTCTGACCCTTGTCGTGGTCGCGATCCTCGCTTCGCTGTTCCTTGCCGTGATTGCGATCCTTGTTCTGCTCGGTCTCCCAGCCGAGCGCCGTGGCGGCGGTGAGTCCCAACGCGAAAGTGACCACGGCAAAGATGAGGCCGGTCTTCCTGGGCAACGTTGCTCCTGACATTCGAGAAGCACTCCTTCCTGGACGGGGGCAAGCATGTCGGAGAGGTCCGGTTACAGTCCCCTGCCGGACCTCTGCCGCGGCGACCCGTATATCGGTGCTTCTATAACCCGTCAACTCGGCCTGAGAATAAACACCGGAATTTGCGGGAATTGAATCCCGCTACGTGCGATGAAACCTGTGGATGGGGCTCAGCGAGCCATGTCGCTCGTGGCCCCCATTTGCAGTCGGTCCGAACGGCGACCCCGGGCAGTTCGAAACGCCTCCCGCGGCAGGGGCGGTAGGGGGCTCGGCGGGCGCCTACGAGCGGCTGAGCGCGGAGCGGATCGATTCGAGGGCCTGGGGGTTCTCGGCCGAGGAGAGATCGCCCGGGTCCTCTCCAATCGCGACCGCTCGGACCGCGCGTCGCAGGATCTTGGCCGAGCGCGTCTTCGGCAGCGCCTCCACGAACACGATTCGGGAGGGCTTGAACGGGCGGCCGAGCTCGTGCGCGACGAGCTCGCGCAGCTCCTCCGCGGTCTCGTCGTCGCCGTTCGGTGAGACGCAGAAGCACCAGATCGACTCGCCCTTCGTCTCGTCGGGGACGCCCACCACGGCGGACTCCGAGACCGCCGGGTGCGAGACGAGCACCGATTCCACTTCGGCCGGCCCCAGGCGCTTGCCGGCGACATTGATCGTGTCGTCGGAGCGACCGAGGAGGAACCAGTCGCCGTCCTCGTCGATCAGCGCCCAGTCGCCGTGGCGCCATACGTTCGGGTACATCGACCAGTACGTCTCCAGGTAGCGCTCGGGGTCGCCCCAGATGCCTCGCGTCATCCCGGGCCACGGCTGCTTGCAGACGAGCTCTCCCACCTCGCCCCGTACCGGCTTGCCTTGCTCGTCGAAGACGTCCACGTCCATCCCGTGCGAGGCCCCGCCGAGCGAGCAGACCTTGATCTCCTCGACGGGGTAGGGCGTGAGGAAGCAGGCCCCGACCTCCGTGCCGCCCGAGATGTTGATGATCGGACGCCTGCCTTCGCCGACGACGTTCATGAGCCAGCGATAGGGCTCCGGGTTCCATGGCTCACCTGTGGAGCCAAACACCCGCAGGCTCGACAGGTCGTGGCGGTGCGGCAACTCGTCGCCTTGTGTCTTGAGCGCGCGGATCAGCGTCGGCGAAACGCCGAGCACGTTCACCCCGTGCCGCTCGACGGAGGCCCAGACGCGATCGGGGCTCGGCCAGTCCGGGGCTCCCTCGTAGAGGACGACGGTCGCACCGATGGCGCCCGCGCCGACCATCTCCCACGGGCCCATGATCCAACCCATGTCCGTTACCCAGTAGAGCGTCTCGTCAGGGTGCAGGTCGGCCTGGTAGACCGTCTCCGAGGCCATCTTGACCAGGAAGCCGCCATGCACGTGCACCGCCCCTTTGGGCCGCCCCGTGGTGCCGGAGGTATAGGCGATCATGAGCGGATCCTCGGCGCCGGTGTCCTCGGGCTCGACCCCGCCGGGCTCGGCCTTCTCCCCCCGCACGCGCAGCTCATCCCACGTGAGGTCGCGGTCGGGCAGCATCGGCACTTCCGCGCCGAGGCGCTCGAACACGATCACGTGCCGAACGCTCGGCGACTCGGCGACCGCCTCGTCCGCTGCGGGTTTCATCAGAGCCCTCGTACCCCGGCGCAGGCCGCCGTCCGCGGTGATCAGGGCCTTGGCCGCCGCGTCCTGAAGCCTCGCCGCGACCGCGGCCGGAGCGAAGCCGGAGAAGATCGGCATGTAGATGGCGCCGAGCTTGGCGATGGCGTACGCCGCGACGACCGCCTCCACCACCATCGGCATGAAGACCGCCACCGGATCGCCCTTGCGGATCCCGAGCGAGCGCAGCCCGGCCGCGATGCGATCGACCTCGCGCCGCAGCTCCGCGTACGTGAGCGAATGGACCTCTCCGTCCTCCGTCTCGCCGATCACCGCCAGGCGATCGGCATGTCGCCCCGCGGCGTGGCGGTCGACGCAGTTGTAGGTGAGGTTCACGTGCCCGCCGACGAACCACTTTCCCCACTGAATGCCGCCCGAGAGGTCCATGACCCGCTCGTAGGGAGTCGTGAAGTCGATCGGCAGGTCCTTTACCACCGCGTCCCAGAACCATTCGATGTCCTGCACCGAACGGCGGCGAAGCTCGTCGATCGAGTCGATCCCATGAGCGCGCATCAAGCGCGTCACGTTGGCGTTCTCGACGTAGTCGGGGGTCGGGCGCCAGGCGACTTCGGTCATCGGGCGGATTCTATGTCGGGCCGCCCGCAAACCCGACTGATGAAATGATGCGCCGGTGAAGCTAGAGGACGCCAGAGTGCTGCTCACCGGCGCGACCGGCGGCCTCGGCGAAGCGATTGCGCGCGCGCTCGCCGAGCGCGAGGCGAAGCTGGTCCTGAGCGGCCGGCGCGCCGATGCCCTGACGCAGATCGGCGGTGAGCTGGGCGCCGAGGCGCTGCCAAGCGACCTCTCGGACCGCTCCGCGGTCGAGCGTCTCGCGGCCGAGGCCGGCGCAGTGGACGTGCTGGTCGCGAACGCGGGCCTGCCCGGCTCGGGCACGCTGCCGAGGCTCGACCCAAACGAGATCGACCGCGTGCTCGAGGTCAACCTGCGCGCGCCCATCATGCTGGCGCGGCTGCTGTCGCCCGGGATGATCGAGCGCGGCCACGGCCAGCTCGTGTTCGTCGCGTCCTTCGCCGGCAAGGTCGCCTCGGCCGGCGAGAGCTCGATCTACACGGCGACCAAGTTCGGGCTGCGCGGCTTCGCACACGTTCTACGCGTCCAGCTACAGCGCAAGGGCGTGGGCGTGTCGGTCGTGATGCCGGGGCCGATCAGCGAGGCGGGCATGTTTGCACGCGGGGGCGGAAAGCTCCCTCCCTTCATCCGGGCGCAGCCACCCGAGGCGGTCGCCAAGGCGGTGGTGAGGGCGATCGAGCGCGACCTTGCCGAAGTGGACGTCGCGTCGTTCGGCCTTCGAGCGGTGGCGAGGGTCTCGGCGCTCGCGCCGGCTTTCGTGGCGCGCCGCACGTAGGCCGCCGCCCAACGAACAACGATGGTCGAGGAAGTCACCGGCGCGCTCGTCGGAGCCGGCCGCAGCGCAGACGTCTACGAGCACGGACCGGGACGAGTGCTGAGGCGCTACCACCAGCCGCGGGACACCGAGCGGGAGGTGGCCGCGATGGCGCACGCGCGCAGGCAAGGGTTCCCGGTGCCGGCAGCCGAGGCTTTGGACGCGACGGACATCGTCATGGATCACGTCACCGGCCGGACGATGCTGTCCGACATGATGCGGCGCCCCTGGTTGCTGCCCGACCACGCAGCCACACTGGCCGGCCTGCTGAAGAAGCTTCACGGGATTCGGGCCCCCGAATGGCTCCCGGCACCACTGGGAGAGGGCGAGGCATTGCTGCATCTCGACCTTCACCCCGAGAACGTCATCCTGACTCCTTCCGGACCGGTCGTTATCGACTGGACGAACGCCGCCCGGGGGCCCGGCGCGGTCGACACGGCGCACACCTGGATCGTGCTTGCCTGCTCCCTCCCGCCAGCTGGGTGGATCCGGCGCGCCGCGTCTCTGACGGGACGCCGCCTGTTTCTCTCACTCTTCCTACGAGGGTTCGATCGTGCCGCTCTCGTCGCCCACCTCGAGGCAGCCGGCGCCTACCGGCTCTCCAACCGACGCTTGCCTGTCGCGGAGCACGAGGCGGTCGCTCGCATGTTGGAACGGGAGGGCACCGCGGCCTGAAACTGACTCCAGACGCGAAAACACCCCGTCTTGGCCAGCGGGGTGCTTTCGCGTCACGGAGGATCTCCCACGTTTTAAATAGGGTGAGAGCTCGCCCGTCGTCTGTGGATTCGCAGCGTCCAGCTTTATCGGCTGGACGTGTTCTATTTCGGCAATCCTGCCGGATTCCTTTAAAGCGTATCAAGAAAACATCAAGACATTCGTCCAGTCCTTGGCGAATGGCCTGAACCAGCGACTAAACGGGCGTGATCGCGTTCCGACGGCTCGCGAAATCCCGGTTTTTCCCCTCGTAGAGCGAAAACCTGGTCACGAGCTCGCGCCGGAGCGAGTCCGGCTCGATCACCGCGTCCACCACCAGCTCGGAGGCCAGGTGCAGGATGTCGATGTCCTCGGCGTACTCGGTTCGCTTGCGCTCCACGAAAGCCGTCCTCTCCTGGGGATCTTCGATCGCCTGGATCTGGTTGTAGAAGACGGCGTTGATCGCCGCCTCGGGACCCATGACCGCGATCTGCGCGGTCGGAAGCGCAAGGCAGCAGTCCGGCTCGAAGGCCGGCCCCGCCATTGCGTAAAGGCCGGCTCCGTAGCACTTGCGGACCACGACCGAGATCTTGGGCACCGTCGCCTCGGAGACGGCGGAGATCATCTTCGCGCCCGAGCGGATGATGCCCTCCCTCTCGACCTTGGACCCGATCATGAAGCCGGGCACGTCGGCCAGGAAGAGGAGCGGCACGTTGAACGCGTTGCAGGTCCAGATGAATCGCGCGGCCTTGTCCGACGAGTCGACGAACAGCACGCCACCCTTGGTCTTCGGCTGGTTTGCGACGATGCCCACGACGCGGCCGTCGAGACGCGCGTAGCCGACGATCAGCTCGCGCGCCCAACGCGCCTGGACCTCGAGCCATGACCCCTCGTCCACGAGGGACTCGATCAGCTCGAGCATGTCGAAGGGCTTGTTCTGATCGGCGGGGACGATCTCGCCGATTCCCCGCACGCCGACGGCCGGTTGGGCCGGCGGCGCCGGAGGTGGCTGCTCCCGCCAGTTCGACGGAAAGTACGAGAGGTATCGCCTGGCGAGGTCGATCCCCTCTTCGTCGGAGGAGACGAGGAAGTGTCCGCAGCCCGAGACCGACGTGTGCATCTTGGCGCCGCCCATCTCCTCGAGCGTCACCTTCTCGCCGATCACCACCTCGGCCATGCGCGGGGAGCCGAGGTACATCGAGGCGTTGCCGTCCCGCATGATCACGACGTCGCAGAAGGCGGGAATGTAGGCGCCGCCCGCCGCGGAGGGGCCGAACAGCACGCAGACTTGCGGCACCGCGCCCGAGAGCCTCACCTCGTTGTAGAAGATCCGGCCCGCGCCGCGGCGGCCGGGGAACATCTGGACCTGGTCGGTGATGCGCGCGCCGGCGGAATCCACCAGATAGATCATGGGCACGCGGTGCTCGAGCGCCTGCTCCTGGATGCGAAGGATCTTCTCCACGGTCTTCGGCCCCCAGGAGCCGGCCTTGACCGTGGGGTCGTTGGCCATCAGCGCCACCCTGCGCCCGCCCACCAGCGCCATTCCCGTGACCACTCCGTCGGCGCCGAGGCCGTCGGCGTCCCAGTTGGCGAGCAGCGCCTCCTCAGCGAAGGATTCGCTGTCGACCAGCCTCTCCACCCTCTCCCGGGCGGGGATCTTTCCCTGCTCGGGAAGGCGGTCGCGGTACTTCTCGGGACCCCCCGCGAGCGCGCGCTCGAGCGCGTCCTCGAGTCGAGTCGAAGTCCCGGATGTGTCGGTCGGCTTACCGCTCAATCGCTGGCGTGCTGGCGGTCCATCGGTATCGGAGCGTCGCCGGAGTAATCGTAGAAGCCCCGGCCCGACTTGCGCCCGAGATACCCGGCCGCCACGAGCTTCCGCAGCGTCGGAGGCGGAGCAAAACGACGCTCGCGGTACTCCTCGAACATGATCTCCCCGACCGAGTGACTCGTGTCGAGGCCGACGAAGTCGAGCAGCTCGAAGGGACCCATCGGATGGTTGGCGCCCCCCTTCATCGCCGTGTCGATCTGCTCGATCGTCCCGAAGCCCTCCTCGTAGGCCCGGATCGCGTCCAGTAGGAACGGGATCAGGAGGCGGTTGACGATGAAGCCGGTCTTGTCGCGCGCGTGCACGACCGTCTTGCGCAGGCTCTTCCCGAACTCGATCCCCGTGGAGAGGGTGTCGGCGGAGGTGGTGATCGCCTCCACGACCTCCAGGAGCGGCATGACCTGAGCGGGATTGAAGAAGTGTAGGCCGAGGAAGAGCTGCGGGCGCTGCGTCACGGCCGCCTGGTTGACGACGCCGAGGGAAGACGTGTTGGTCGCGAAAAGCGCTCCGTTCTTCACGATCCCGTCGAGCTCGCGCCACATCTCGAGCTTCAAGCCGAGGTCCTCGGTGATCGCCTCGATCACCAGATCGCAGTCGGCGTAGTCCGCGTAGGCGAGCGTGCCGTGGATTCTCCCCAGCACCTCGTCGGCCTGGGACTGCTCCATCTTCTGCTTCTCCACCGCCCGGCCTAGCTGCTTCTTGATCTTGGCCAGACCGGCGTCGAGCTTCTCCTGCGTCACTTCCCGCACGACCACCTCGTAGCCGGCCTGCGCGCAGACCTGGGTGATGCCGTGTCCCATCAGGCCGCAACCGACCACGCCAACCTTCTTGATGTCCATGTAGCCTCCTGAAGACGCTTGCGGGTGGAGCGTATAGAAGGGCGTATGGAAGGGTCCGAGGCCGCGGCCGTTCCGGCCGCCGCCCTCGCCGAACAGAAGGGAGCTGGACGATGAGCGAGCTGGTCAGCGTCGAGGACGACGGCAGGATCCGTCACGTGATCCTGGACAGGCCGGAGAAGCGCAACGCCATCAACAACGAGATGGTCGCCGCGCTGCGCGACACCGTCAGAGAGGCCGGCGACGACGGCGAGGTTCATTGCGTGATCGTGCGCGGGGCCGGCCCCTGCTTCAGCGCGGGGGTTGACGTGTTCGAGCTCGGAGCGCTCGGGCACCAGACAGATTCACTGCGCCCGTTCCGCCGCCTCTGCCTGGAGATCGTGAACCAGCTCGAGGAGATGGCGAAGCCCACGATCGCCCAGATACACGGCCCATGCCTCGGCCTCGGCGCTGAGATCGCGGTCGCCTGCGACATGCGCGTCATGGCCGAGGACGCGAAATTCGGCCTTCCCGAGGTCAAGCTCGGCCTGATTCCGGACGTGGGCGGCTCGACGCGCCTCCCGGCGCTCGTCGGCCTCGGCCGCGCGAAGGAGCTGATCATGACCGGCCGCACGATCGACGCCGCCGAGTGCCACAGGATCGGGCTCGCGAACCGGCTGGCGACCGTGGACGGCGTGGCGACGGAGACGCAGGAGCTCGCTGACGAGCTGCTGGCCGCAGCCCCCCTGGCGGTCGGGCACTCGAAGCAGGTCCTGAACGGCGTCGCTCGCCCGACCGTGGCCGCGAGCCTCGAGCTCGAGGGCGCGATTCAGCAGACGCTCGTGGCTACCGAGGACTTCCGCGAAGCCGGCTCCGCCTTCGTGGAGAAACGCGAGCCCCGCTGGACCGGCGCAACCCCCGGCCGCGAAGCGTCGCCCGCCTAAGCCCACCGCGCGGCACGATGGCCGACGACGCCGGGAAACTGCGCGAGATGTACGAGGCCTTCAACCGCGGCGACATCGCCGCGGCGCTCGCGGGCATCAATGAGCAGTTCGAGGCGATTCCGCCCTCCTCGGTCGGGAAGGAGAGCCGCTACCTCGGGCACAACGGCGTCGTGCGCTTCTTCGTCATGCTGCTCGAACCCTGGGAGGAATCGCAGTTCGAGCTTCGCGAGCTCCTGGCATCGGGTGACAACATCCTGGCGGAGGTCCACCAGCGCGCGCGCGACCGCGAGACAGGAGCGCCGTTCGAGCAGGACATGTTCCACCTCTGGACGATGCAGGACGGGAAGGCGGTCCGGATGCGCGTCTTCGACGACAGGGAAGGAGCGCTCGCGGCGCTCGAGTCGCAGCGCGCGAGCTAGCGGCGCCAGTCCACTGGCCCTGCGCTCAGCAGGTGCCCGGTCAGCGCCCGGCCCAGCACTTCCTGCGCCCGGCGTGCGCACGCGAGCAGGCGCTCCAGCTCGATTCCGGTCTCCACTCCCATCTCGTGCAGCATCGAGACGAGATCCTCCGTTGCGATGTTCCCGGTGGCGCCCGCCGGCACCGGGCAGCCGCCAAGCTCTCCGAACGAGCTTTCGAACGAATCCACGCCCGCCTCCATGGCCGCCAGCACATTGGCGAGCCCCTGCCCGCGCGTGTTGTGGAAGTGGGCGGTGAGCTCGACCTCGGCGAGCTCCTGGCGGGCGCGCTCGAAGAAGGCGCGGACCTGGAGCGGATTCGCCATCCCGGTCGTGTCCCCGAACGCGACCTCCTGGCAGCCGGCATCCGCCAGCCGCCCGGCGATCGAGAACACGCGCTCCTCGGGCACCTCGCCCTCGTAGGGGCAACCGAACGAGACCGAGATCACGCCCTCACAGCGAAGGCCCGCATCGCGCGCGCGTGCGATCACGCGCTCGAGGCCCGAGAGCGACTCCTCGATCGAGCGGTTCACGTTCTTGCGGTTGTGCGTCTCGCTCGCGGACAGGAAGAGGTTCACCTCGTCGAACAGCCTCTCGCCCGCCTCCGCGCTCAGCGCTAGGCCGCGCTCGAGACCCTTCTCGTTCGGGATCAGGACCGTGTACGAGACCTCCGGGTTGCGACGGATACTTCGCAGCACATCCTCCGCGTCGGCGAGCTGCGGGATCACGTCGGGCCGTACGAACGACGTCACCTCGAGGCGGCGGAGACCCGACTGCGACAGGCAATCGATGAGCGCCACCTTGTCTTTCGTGGCGAGCACCTCGGGCTCGTTCTGAAAGCCGTCGCGCGGGCCGACCTCACGGATGCGCACTGTGGGGGGCATGGCGCTCATGAGCTCTACCGGTGAATCGATCCGGCGACGGTCGTCATTTAGACGACTAGATCATTCCTAGTCCGCCGCTGACCCCGAGCGTCTGCCCCGTGACGTAGGAGGCGTCCTCCGAGCACAAGAACGCGATGGTCGCGGCGACCTCGTCCGGCGTTCCCATCCGCCGCAGCAGGGTCGAGCCCACCATCGTCTCGATCACCTTCGGGCCGATCGGCCCGAGGTCCGTCTCGGCGCGGCGCAGCAGCGGCGTGTCGATCGGGCCCGGGGCGATTGCGTTGCAGTACACGCCGTAGCGCGCACCCTCGCGTGCGATCGTCTTC
Source organism: uncultured Solirubrobacterales bacterium (assembly GCA_963774075.1). Taxonomy (GTDB): domain Bacteria; phylum Actinomycetota; class Thermoleophilia; order Solirubrobacterales; family JBBDJG01; genus JBBQNR01. Next base: position 622,844 of record CAVZDP010000002.1, read on the forward strand.
GTGAACGCGATCACGCCGCCCTTCGCGGCAGAGTAGGCGGCGGAGCCGCTCGACCCCACGCGTCCCGCCTCGGAGGCGACGTTGACGATGCGGCCTCCCCCCTGCTCGATCATCCCCGGCAGCACGGCGTGCGTTGCCCGCATGACGCCGATCAGGTTGATGTCCACGATCCGCTCCCAGAGGTCCTCCGAGGTGTCCTTGAAGAACCCGAACTCGTCCGTGCCGGCGTTGTTGACGAGCAGGCTAGGCGGGCCGTGCGCCTCCGTCGTCGCGGCGACCGCTCGGGCGACCTTGGACGCATGGGTGACGTCGATCTCGAACGCCTCCCCGTCGATCTCGGCCGCGACCTCTCGGGCCCCTTCGAGGTTCAGGTCGCAGACGGCGACGCGCGCACCCTCGGCGGCCAGCCTGCGACAGCAGGCGGCACCGATTCCGCTGGCGCCGCCGGTCACCAGTGCGCTCTTTCCCTCCAGCCGCATGCGGCTCTCAGCCTACCGTGGGTAGGCGAGCGCGGGCCGGCGCGGCGCTCTGGGCCGGCGCCCACGGAGTACATTTCATCTCGTGAGCGCGCTTCCTCCCGGGCCCCGGCGGCCGTCGCCGGTCCAGATGTGGGAGTGGATCGTGCGGCCGATCGAGTTCCTCGAAGGCTGCCAGCGCCGCCACGGGGACGTCTTCAAGGTCCGGTTCCCGATCGGCGAGATCGTGTTCGTCTCCGACCCGGAGCTGATCAAGCATGTCTTCACCGGCGACCCGGACGTGCTGCACGCGGGAGAGGGCAACGCCGGCCCGCTCGAGCCGTTGATGGGCCGCAACTCCGTGCTGCTGCTCGACGGGCCCGAGCACATGCGCCAGCGCAAGCTCATGCTGCCCTCCTTCCAGGGCCAGCGAATGCAGCGCTACGGCGATGTGATGCGCGAGATAGCGGAGCGAGAGATCAGGAGCTGGCCCGTCGGGCAGCCGTTCGGATTGCGGCCCCGCACGCAGGCGATCACGCTCGAGATCATCATCCGTACCGTCTTCGGCATCGAGGACGCCGAGCGGCTCGCTCACCTGAGCGACCGACTCGGCCGCATGCTGGACATCGGCATGCAGCGCACGGCGCTTGCGCGCATCGTGCTGCCGGCGCTCCGCGTCACGATCGGGCGCGGCGTGTGGAATCGCTTCCAGGAGCTGCGGGCCGACGTCGACGAGGCCATCTACGACGAGATCAGGCGCCGGCGCGGCGCGCCGGAGACGGCCGAGCGCAACGACGTCCTCTCAGTGCTGCTCCAGGCTCGCGACGAGCAGGGCAAGCCGATGACCGACGAAGAGCTTCGCGACGAGCTGATGACATTGCTGGTGGCGGGCCACGAGACGACGGCGACGTCGCTGGCCTGGGCCTTCGAGCTGCTGCTGAGAAACCCGAGCGAGCTCGAGACGCTCCAGCGCGAGCTCGACGGGGGCACGGACGGCGAGTACCTGGACGCGGTGATCAAGGAGACCCTGCGCCTGCGGCCGGTCGTGCCGGGCGTCGTGCGCAAGCTGACAGCGCCCTGGACGCTCGGCCGGTACGAGCTGCCGGCGGGCATACGCGTCGCTCCCAACATCTATCTGACACATCGCCGGCCCGACATCTATGCCGAGCCGGAGCGGTTTCGCCCCGAGCGCTTCCTCGAGACGCCGCCCGACACGTACTCCTGGATCCCGTTCGGGGGCGGGATCAGACGCTGCCTGGGCGCCAGCTTCGCTCAGTACGAGATGAGGATCGTGATCCCGGCGATCCTGCGCAACGTCAAGCTGCGTGCGGTCGGCGACAGCCCGGAGCCGATCCGCAGGCGCGCGATCACGTTCGTGCCGGAGAACGATGCGCGGGTGGTCGTGGAAAGCCTCCGCCAATCGCCCGGAGAAGCACCGCAGACGGCGGTCGCGGCCTGACCGCAGGCACCGCCTGAGGCGCGGCGACGAGCCGCTACGTCTAGCCTACTGCGACCGTGGCCCGCCTCGAGCAGCTAGCGCAGTCGAAGCAGACCGTCGCCGTCATCGGCGGGACGGGTGCGCTCGGCTTCGGGCTGACCGCCAGATGGGCCGCGGCCGGAGTACCGATCGTGATCGGCTCGCGCAGCGAGGAGCGTGCCGTGGGGGTCGCAGAGAAGGCCCGGGAGCGCGCTCGCGAGCTCGGCGGCAGCGATATCACCATCGACGGCGCGAGCAACGAGGACGCCGCCAAGCGTGCCCTCACGGTCGTGCTCGCGGTGCCGTTCCGGGTGCAATCGGAGAACCTCAACAACCTGCGCAACGCCCTACAGCCCGGAACGGTGCTGGTCGACGCGACCGTCCCGCTCGCCGCCGCGGTCGGCGGGCGCGCGACGCGCACGATCGGCGTCTGGCAGGGCTCGGCGGCCCAACAGGCCCAGGAGATGGCCCCGCGAGGCGTGACCGTCGTGTCGGCGCTCCACACCGTGAGCGCGAGCCTGCTGTCCGAGCCCGGCAGGGAGATCGACGAAGACGTGCTCGTCGCCGGCGATGATCGCAAGGCCAAGGATCAGGTGGCCGAGCTGATCGAGCGCATTCCAGGCCTGCGCGCGGTCGACTGTGGCGACCTCGAGCTGGCGCGGATAGTCGAGCAGCTCACGGCGCTGCTGATCTCGGTCAACAAGCGCCACAAGATCAAGCACTCCGGCATTCGAGTGACCGGCCTTCCAGAGAGCTCCGGCTGAGCCGGATCGACGCCGGCGGCCCGCCCGTCCAGTGATAGTCCTGCTCTCCGGCGGCACCGGCGGCGCGAAGCTGGCCCGCGGGCTGCTCGACGTGGGCGGCCGCGACCGGCTGGCCGTGGTCGCCAATACCGGCGACGACATCGCTGCCTTCGGCCTTCACGTCTCACCCGACCCGGACCTGGTCACCTACTGGCTCGCGGGCGTGATCGACGAGCAGCGTGGCTACGGCATCGCGGGCGAGACGCAGCACGTCTTCGAGCAGTTGCGCGTACTCGGAGCGCCCGACTGGTTCACGCTCGGCGACCGCGACCTCGCGACCTGCCTCGTGCGAACCGAGCTCCTGCACGAGGGCCGGCGCTTGACTGAGATCGCGCGCTACCTCGCCGAGGCGTTCGACGCCGGTGCCGCCGTCCTGCCGATGTGCGACGAGCCTGTCCAGACCTACGTGCGAACCGAAGGCGAGTGGCGCCACTTCCAGGAGTACCTGATCAAGCAGCGATCGGAGCCCGAGATAGAGGGTGTCGAGTTCAGAGGAGCCGAGCAAACGAGTGTGACGCGCGAGGTCGAGCGCGCGCTCGCGCAGGCGGAGGCGATCCTGATCGGGCCCTCGAATCCGATCGCGAGCATCGGCCCCATCCTGGCGGTGCCGGGAATGCGCGAGGCCATCGAGGCCGCGCCGGCGCCGGTGGTCGCGGTCAGCCCGCTGGTCGGCGGCCGCTCGCTGAAGGGACCGACCGAGCAGTTCATGCGCTGGGCGGAGCTGGAGCAGAGCGACGGCGGAATCACGGCTCATTACGCCGGCCTGATCGATGGCCTCGTCGCGGACGCAGGGACGCCGATCGGGCGGGCCTCGCTCGCCGGCGCGGTGCTGCATCAAACCGACACGATGATGCAGGACGCCGAGGGCCGCACGCGTCTCGCGCGCGAGGTACTGGACTTCGCCATGGCCCTTTCGGTATAGAGGAAGCCCGAGCACGCCGAAGAGCCTGATGCCCACCGCCGCCATCCTTCCCGTAAAGCGCTTCTCCCAGGCCAAGCAGCGCCTAGGAGATGCGCTCGGCGCGGGCTCCCGCAATGCGCTCGCGACGGCCATGTTCGCGGATGTGCTCGCGGCGCTTCGCCATTCGAGCCTCATCGAGCAGGTGATCGTGGTTTCGGGCGAGAGCGAGGTCCGCGACCTGACCGACGACGCGAACGTCGTCCTGATCCGCGACCTGAGCGAGAAGGGCCAGTCGCATGCGGCTCTCAGCGGTCTCGCGCGAGCCTCGGCGCTGGGCTACGAGAGCGCGTTGCTCGTGCCCGGCGACACCCCCCTCATCGACGCGCTCGAGCTCGACAACCTGATCTCGGGCACGGCGATGGCGGAGCTCGACGTCGTCATCGTTCCCGACCGCCACGGGACCGGCACCAACGCGCTGCTGCTCGACCCATCGGGCGCGTTCCAGCCTCAGTTCGGCCCCGGCTCTTGCGGGCTGCACGTCGAACAGGCCGAGCGCAGGAGCCTCCGTCACGAGATCCGGCGCCTCGAGTCTCTCGCGCTCGACGTGGACACGGGCGAGGACCTGGAGGCGCTGCGGGTGGCGTTCGATCGCCATCGCGCTCGCGCGCCTCGCACGCAGGGCGTGCTGCGTCAGATCGAGCGCAGCGGCCGGCCGATCCCTGCGTGACCGAGCTGCGGATCGAGGCCGAGGCCCTTCAGGGGGTGCCCGAGGTGAGCGCGGGCGACGATCTGGCCACGCTGATCGCCGACGCTGCCTCGCGAGCCGGCGTCGCCATCGGGACCACCGACGTCGTCGTGGTGGCGCAGAAGATCGTCTCGAAGGCGGAGGGCCGGATGCGGCGCCTGAGCGACATCACGCCCTCCGAGCCGGCGAATGCATTGGCGGGGAAGCTCGACAAGGATGCGCGCGTGGTTCAACTCGCACTCGAGGAGAGCGCAGAGGTCGTACGTGCGGAGCGGGGCGTCCTGATCACCCGCACGCACCAGGGTCACGTGTGCGCGAACGCCGGCATCGACTCCTCGAACGTGCCCGGCGATGACGTCGTGACGCTGCTGCCCGAGGATCCCGACGCGTCGGCGCGGCGCCTGCGAGGGGAACTCGGTGCGCGGCTCGGCGAACGGCCGGCGGTCGTGGTCTCCGACAGCTTCGGGCGCCCGTGGCGGCTGGGCCAGGCGGAGGTGGCGATCGGCTGCGCCGGCCTGAAGCCGCTCGACGACCGGCGAGGCGAGAGGGACGCGCTCGGCAAGGAGCTCACCGCCACTGCCCTTGCGGTCGCAGACGAAGCGGCCGCGGCGGCCGGGCTCGCGCGCGACAAGGCCGGCCGCGAGGCGGTCGTCGTGGTGCGGGGGCTCGAGCGCTACGTGACCGAGGAGGACGGTCCGGGCGCCGCCGCGCTGGTGCGCCCGCGCGAGGAGGACCTCTTCCGCTGAGCCGTGGTTCGCGCGGCTCAGGGCGCGAACGTACCCTGCTCCTGGAAGCGCTCCTCGTCGCCCGTGCCGCAGGTCGGTAGGCAGTTCCCCGCCCCGAACACTTGTCCGTCAGGGCCGGCGTCCATGACCGCGACCTGGAATGCCGAGACGATCGTGCGCTTGCCTTCCTTCACGTACCCGGCGACGAGCGAGTCGGCGGTCGTGGCCAGCGCGCAGTTGGAGCCGTTCGGCGCTTGCGCGGTGGGAGTGCACGTGACCGGAATGTCGAAACGGGTGTCCTGCACCGTCGCGGCGACGGTTTCGGAACCGCTGCGCCGGTCAGTGATCCGAAGCGCGGCGTGCAGGAGCACGAAGCCGGAATAGTCGGACTGGTCGTGTGCGTTGTGCACGTCCGACAGCGAGACGTCGAGGCGCACGTCGGCCTCGTCGGCGGGCGTTGAGGGGTCGCCGACCTGGACGTCCATGCGCAGCGAGCCCTGGCCCCTGCCGGTGGTCGAGGTCGTGAGCAGGCTCGACTCGGGCGTCGGGGGCTCGCAGGAGGGCTCCCCGAGCGGCGCGGCGTGTTGCGAGTTGGGGGTGGTGCACTGCGTGAATACGGGCACGAGCGGCACGCGCAGGGGCGTCGCGCCACCGGGGCGGGGGTAGGGCTCGGGGACGCCGACGAGGGGTTGCCAGTCGAGGTCCCGATCGTAGAAGTCCGCGTCGGTTGGGTTAGCGAAGATAGCGGTCTTTCCGCTGCCGTCGCTGTTCATCGTGTAGAGCTCCCAGCTTGAGTCCGGCGCCCTTCTCTTGAATGCGATCTTCTGACCGTCAGGCGACCATACGGGCTGCTGATCGCCGTATCCGGCCAGTAGCGGCCCACTCAGATCGACAACTCCCGAGCCGTCGGCATTCATCTTGCGCATCAGCCTGCCGTTGGTGAAGACGAGCTGCGTGCCGTCCGGCGACCAGTTGGGATCGATACCGCCGCTAAACAGCATCGTCGCGTCGGTGCCATCGGGCTGTGCGGTGTAGAGGGAAGTAGGGTCGTTTTCGCTGACGGCTCTGGCGAATGCGATTTGGGATCCGTCCGGCGACCATGCCGGATCGGAAACAGACCAGCCAGAGACGATCTGGTCCGGGTTGGTTCCGTCGGCGTTCATCGTCCACAGCTCTTCGTGGCAGAAGTCGGGGTCCGGACAGCCGAACAACTTCACGGCCGCGACCTTCGACCCATCCGGCGACCAAGTCGGCTGCGCGTAGTTCCAGTCGGTTGCGACCGGCGTGAGCGGTCCACCGAACTCCACTGTGTAGACGAAATCGCTATCCGTGCCCTCGAGCACGAGTTTCTTGCCATCGGGCGAGAACTCGTGACCGCCCTCGAGCCCCGGAACGACGTCGTAGCTCGTCAGGCCCGTACCGTCGGGATTGATCGTCTTCACGCCGCCGTCGAGTGGGAACACGAGCGTCCCGTTCGCCCCGGGGAAGCCGGCATGCGCGGCGGGCGGCGCGAAAGCGATCACCCCGACTGAAACAAGCACTGCGAGTGCGACCCTGCGCACCTTTCCCCCCTCTCGAAGGCAGATCATAAGCGCGGGCCGAGAGGGCTCAAGCGATGTTCACGGCGCGAACACCCCAGCCCCCAGGAACGTCCGCTCGTCACCCGTGCCGCAGGTGGGCGGGCAGTTGGGGTTGAGCTGGCCGTCGGCGCCGAGGTCGAGGATGCGGATCAGGCGCGTGGCGATCACTGCTCGCTTGCCCTCCTTGGCGGTACCGGCGACGAGCGAGTCGTAAGTGGTGTTGAGGGTGCAGCTCGAGCCGGCGCTGGGATCCGGGCTCGGGGTGCAGTCGACCGGCGCCGAGAAGCCGAACAGACCCGTCGTGCCCGACACGCCGCCGAAGCCGTTGGCGCGGTCTGTCATCTGAAGCGCGCTCGTGAAGATCACCTGGCCCGTGTAGTCGATCGGGCCGGAGGCGTTTCGAACGTCGGTGGCAGAGACCTTGATCGCGACGTCGGCCTCGTCCTCGGCGGTTAGAGGGTCGCCGACCTGGACGTCGAGGCGCGCAGAGCCCAGGCCCTTGCCGGTGGTCGAGGTGGTGAGCAGGCTCGACTCCTGAATCGGCGGGCCGCAGGAGGGCTCGTCGAGCGGGCCGACGTGCTGGAAGGCGGGGTCGGTGCACTGGGCGTAGGCGGGGACGAGGGGGACTCGCAGTGGTGTTGCGCCGCCGGGGCGGGGGTAGGGGTCGAAGGCACCGAGGGGTTGCCAGTCGATGTCGAACTCGCCTGGCGTGCTGGTGATGAGTCTCGCTTGAGCGCTGCCGTCCGTGTTCATCGTGTAGATGTGGAACGCACCGTCCCGGTTCGAACGGAAAGCGATCCTTTGCCCATCTGGAGACCAGACCGGCGAGGTGTCCGTTGCGGGATTCGTCGTCAGCTGCATCTGTTCGCTTCCGTCTGCCTTCATCACCCAGATATCAGCGTTGCGGACGAACGCAATCCTGCGGCCGTCGGGCGACCAGTTTCCCGTTAGGGGCAACGACGATTCCGTCAATCCAGTGCCGTCAGAGTTGATCACGCAAACCCTGAAAACGTCGGTCTCACATTCGAACGCGATCTTGTCGCCGCCGGGAAGCCAGACTGGGTTCCTTTGATAGACGTCATCGTTCGTGAGGATGTTGAGCAGTGTCCCGCTCGGCTCGATGATGAAGAGCTCCCCATCCGTGCAATTGAAGACGTCGTCGCAGTACTCGCCATTTATGACGGCGAGCTTTGTACCGTCGGGCGACCATGCCGGGTCCTTGGCGAAGAAGACCTCGGTCCGCCCAGTGCCGTCCGGATTGGCGATGTTTACGTAGTTGAACCAGCATGGTGCGTCGTCGCAGCGGGTGAAGGCGATCTTGCCTCCGTCCGGAGACCACGCTGCGTCGTTGGACGCCGCGCCGGGCCCAGAGGGGAAGATCAGTGCTTCTCCCGTGCCGTCGGGATTGATCGTGTGCAGACTCCCAGAGAAGTTGCCAGAGTGGAACGCGATCTTCCCGTTCGCCCCCGGGAACGCGGCATGCGCAGCGGGCGACGCGAAAGCGATCACCCCGACTGAAACAAGCGCTGCGAGTGCGACCCTGCGCACCTTCCCCTCCTCTCGAGAGCAGATCATAAGCGGAAGCCGAAAGAGGCTCAAGCGATGTTCACGGCGTGAACACCCCCGCTCCCAGGAACGCCTTCTCGTCGCCGGTGCCGCAGGTGGGCGGGCAGTTGGGGTTGAGCTGGCCGTCGGCGCCGAGGTCGAGGATGCGGATCAGGCGCGTGGCCACGACGGCGCGCTTTCCCTCCTTGGCGGTGCCGGCCACGAGCGAGTCCGCTGTCGTGTTGAGGGTGCAGCTCGAGCCGGCGCTGGGATCCGGGCTCGGGGTGCAGTCGACTGGCGCCGAGAAGCCGAACAGACCGGTCGTGCCGGACACTTCGCCGAAGCCGTTGGCGCGGTCTGTCATCTGAAGCGCGGTGGTGAAGATCACCTGGCCTGAGTAGTCGATCGGGCCGGAGGCGTTTCGAACGTCGGTGGCAGAGACCTTGATCGCGACGTCGGCCTCGTCCTCGGCGGTTAGAGGGTCGCCGACCTGGACGTCGAGGCGCGCAGAGCCCAGGCCCTTGCCGGTGGTCGAGGTGGTGAGCAGGCTCGACTCCTGAATCGGCGGGCCGCAGGAGGGCTCGTCGAGCGGGCCGACGTGCTGGAAGGCGGGGTCGGTGCACTGGGCGTAGGCGGGGACGAGGGGGACTCGCAGTGGTGTTGCGCCGCCGGGGCGGGGGTAGGGGTCGAGGGCGCCGAGGGGTTGCCAGTCGGGCTCGGCGTTGACGCTCGTGGTCGCGATCGGCGTCGCGCCGGTGCCGTTCGCGTTCATCACGAAGATGGGCACGTCCGGCGTACAATCGCATGCCTGCTGCGCTGCCAGATTGGATCTGACGATCTTGAGCCCATCCGGCGACCAGCTCGCCTCGGTACCCGCAGACAGAAACGATTGGGACGCTCCGCCGGCGCTCATGGTGAAGAGGTCGTAGTAATAACCGCCCGTATCAGGGTCTTGGAAGTCAACGCGAGCAAACAGGATCGTCTTGCCATCTGGTGACCAGTCAGGCAAACGGTCGCTCTCGCTGTTGTTGCTTATGTTCACTTGCCCACTGCCGTCCGGGTTCATGACCCAGATCTGGCTCACGCAGCAGACGGGGTAGCGCGAGAACGCGATCTTCGTTCCATCCGGCGACCAGGCCGGCTCAAACTCGCGCATCGCATCTGGCGTCAAATTGGACGGCGTCCCGCTGCCGTCGGCATTGGCCACGTAGATGCTTGACGTGCCTCCTTCCGAGCGCTGAAACGCGATCTTCGTGCCGTCGGGAGACCACGTCGGGGCGTGATCACCGGCGGGGCCGGAGGTAATCGGCGTCTGGCCGCTGCCGTCGGAGTTCATGACGAACACGTCGGCGCTGGGGAACGAGCCCCTGACAAAGGCGATCCTTTCCCCGTCGGGAGACCAAACGGGGTCGACGCCGCCCGTCGGGTTGTTCGTAAGCCTGGTCACTCCCGTCCCGTCTGAGTTCATCGAGTAGATCTCGGCGGACGACGGGTCGTCCCGGTTCGTCCAGAACACGATTTTTCCGTTCCCACCGGGGTAGGCGGCGTGGGCAGCCGGCGGCGTGAAACCGATCACCCCTGCAACGAACGCCACCAGTGCCAGCCTGCGCAAAGCCCCTCCTTCCACTGGCAGTGTTCCGCAGAGTGCGCGGAGCGTCAACCGGCGGGCACGCCGGCGCTAGGGCACGAGCACAGCGGTCCCGTCCAGCCTTCCCGCCTTGTGGGCGCGAAGCGCCTCGTTCGCCTGCTCGAGCGGGAACACCTGGGTCCGGGTCCTGATCGGGCGCACCGAAGCCAGCTCCATAAACTCCCTTCCGTCGCGCCGGGTCAGGTTGGCAACCGAGCGCAGCGCGCGCTCGCCCCACAGCAGCTCGTAGTCGAACTCCGGGATCGGGGTCATGTGGATGCCTGCGCACACCACCGTCCCCCCTTTGCGGACGGCCTTCAACGCGAGCGGCACGAGCTCTCCCGCCGGCGCGAACACAATCGCGCTGTCGAGCTTCTGCGCTGGCAGGCGGCCGTCGCCGCCGGTCCACGCGGCGCCGAGCTCCCGCGCCAACTCGGCACCCCGGCCGGCGCGCGTATAGACGAAGACGTCCTGGCCCTCGCGGTCGGCGACCTGCATGACTATCTGGGCGGCATTGCCGAACCCGAACACCCCGAGCCGTCCCGCCGCGACAAGCCCCTTCGGGTCCGCGAGGCGCCACGCCCGGTAACCGATCAGCCCCGCGCACAGCAGGGGCGCTGCCTCGACGTCACCGTAGCGGTCGGGGATCGGGAAGATGAAATCGGCGCGGGCGACCGCGTACCCGGCGTAGCCGCCGTCGACCGTATAGCCGGTGAACGTCGGGGCGTCGCAGAGGTTCTCGAACCCGGCCCGGCAGAACGCGCACCTGCCGCAGACGTCTCCCAGCCACGGGATCCCCACGCGGCGACCGACCTCCTGCTCCCCCACTCCCTCGCCCGTCGCGACAACGGTCCCGACGATCTGATGGCCGAGCACGAGGTCGCTCTTCGGCTCGGCGAGGTCCCCCTCGACGACGTGCAGGTCCGTGCGGCAGACCGCGCAGGCCAGGACCTCGATCTTCACCTGTCCCGGACCCGGCTCGGGCTCGGGCACTTCTCGCAGCTCCAGCCGGTCGCTGCCTTCGACGGGACCAACCTCTTTCAGGACCATTGCCTTCATCCGGTGGCGAGCCTACCCGCGGTGGAAACGCCACTACTGCGACGAACGTCTACCGGTCTACTCGTAGGTCTCGAGGATCGAATAGAGCGTGTCGCGCTGCGCGGGCTTGCGTCCGGCCTTGCGGGCCGCGGCGATGAACTGCTCGGGCTCGAGCTTGACGCCGTGGTAGGAGCCGGCCATGCGCGAGATGGACTCCTCCATCAACGTGCCGCCGAGGTCGTTCACGCCCCAGCGGAGGCTCTCGCTCGCGGCGTCCAGCCCCATCTTCACCCAGCTCGCCTGCAGGTTCGTGATCGACTCGCCGAGCGCGAGCCGGAAGACGGCGGTGTGCTTCAGGTTCTCCTCCGTCGAGATCTCCTCGATCCCGTGCGTGCGACCGAGCAGCGTGTGGAAGGGAATGAAGCTCAGCGGCACGAACTCGGTGAACCCGCCGGTGCGCTCCTGGAGCTCGCGCACCAGCAGCATGTGCTCGGCCAGCTCCCACGGCTCCTCGACGTGGCCGAACATCACGGTCACGGTGGAGCGAAGCCCCGAGCGGTGCGAGGCCTCGATGACCTCGACCCAGCGCGCTACCGGCAGCTTGTTCGGAGAGATGCGCTCGCGAACGCCGTCGTGGAGCACCTCCGCCGCAGTGCCCGGCGTCGAGCCGAGGCCGCACTCGATCAGGTACTCGAACACGGCCTCCGGAGGCTTTCCCGAGCGCTCGCACATGTAGTGCACCTCCATCGGCGAGTACGCGTGCAGGTGGACGTCCGGAGCGGCCTCCTTGACGAGCCGCAGCCAGCGCCCGTAGTCCTCGAGCGTGTACTCCGGGTGGATGCCACCCTGCATGCAGATCTCGGTGACGCCGAACGCGACGGCATCGTGCACCTTGGAGACGAAGTCGCTCTCGCGCACCTCGTATGCGTCCGGGGAGCGCTTGCCCTGGCCGAAGCCGCAGAATGCGCAGCCCACCTGGCAGATGTTCGTGAAGTTGATGTTGCGGTTGACCACGAATGTCACGGTGTCGCCGGCGAGGCGCGCGCGCAACTCGTCCGCGGCGATGCGCATGTCCTCGATCACCTGCGGCCGGCGCTCGGCGAAGAGGGCGGTCAGCTCGTCGCGAGTGAGGCGGCGGTTGTCGCGCGCCTTCTCGATCGCGCGCGGCGCGGTGTCGTCCGCGATCGTCACGTCTCGCCGCCGGCCGGACCCCCTGCGCGGGATGAAGGACCAGTACTTGAGCTTGATGGTGTCCAGAACGCCCTGGGCCAGCCACGTCGGCTCGATGTACTGGGGGTAGACGCAGAGGCGCTCGGTGAGCGCGTAACCCTCGGGCTGCAAGCGCTTTCGCACCTCGTGCGGGCTCGGGAAGGGGTGCTCGGGTGAGATGTGGTCGCCGTTGGCGGACAGGCCGCCGAGGTCCGTGGCTCCCTCGCTCACGAGCGGCAGCCACCAGTCGGAGAGGTTGGGCGGGATCTGTACGCCGACATCGGGCATCAGCCGCCTGCACTCCCCCACGAGCCGCTTCATCTCCGCGACGGTGACCGGCGTCGCCCACTCGGGCAGCGGGACGTCGCCCGTGACGACCTCGCCGTGGCCGTTCGCGGACCAGCGCTCCCGCGTCGCGCTATCGGCGATCTCCGCCACCTCCCGCCCGTGGTAGCGCGGATGCGGCACGAAGTTCTGGAGGATCACCTCCTGGATGTGGCCGTGACGCGCGTGCTGCTCGGCAAGGGCCTCGAGCGAGGCCACTCGCTCATCTTCGCTCTCGCCGATGCCGACCAGGATGCCGCTCGTGAAAGGGATCCGCAGCTCGCCCGCGGCCGCGATCGTCTCCAACCGCTTCGCCGGGTGCTTGGTGGGCGATCCCGCGTGCACCGTCTCCATCAAGCGCTCGGAGACGGACTCGAGCATCAGGCCCATGGAGGCGTTCACCTCGCGAAGCCTCGCCAGCTCTCCGTGATCGAGGACGCCGAGGTTCGAGTGCGGAAGGAGGCCACGCTCCAGCGCCCGCTCGCATGCCCATACGACGTAGGACGTGAAGTCGTCGTGGCCGTAGTCACGCAGCCGCGCCGCCACCTCCTCGTTCAGCTCCGGCTTCTCCCCAGTGAGCACGAGCAACTCCTTGCAACCGCGACGGGCGGCCTCGTCGAGCCGCCGCTCGACCTCGTCGGGCGGGTGCAGGTGCGCGCGGTGCGTGGCGAAGGCGCAGTACTTGCAGTAGCAGCGACAGGTGCGCGATAGCGAGAGCGTGTAGTTGCGCGAGAAGGTTATGCGCCTCATCCGTACCTGACCTTGCCGCCCCGACGAGGGCCGCTGGCCTACACGCAGCGCAGTCTATTAGCGACGGGCGCGACCGACCTGCGCCCGTCCGGTGATGCTCAGGCCGCGCGTGTCCGTCAGGACGCCGAACGAGACCTCGCCGAAGCCGCCGATCACGGAAACCAGGTCCTCAAACCCGGGCAACAGAATCTCGGCCAGCGGGCCGACGCGGCGGGCCCTCCCCTGAAAGACGAGCGAGCCGTGAACGCCGCGCACGCGCGTTCCCGCCGACGTAGCCGGCAGGTCGGCCAAACCCGCCGCCGCGACAAGCGCGCCGTCCCTCACCGCGTAGCGGGCCAACTCCAGGCGCCCGTTCCGCAGCTCCCACGAGCGGGCGGAGCCGGGGCCGGAGGGCACGATCGACGCCCCGGGAACGAAGTCGCCGATCGCGAAGTCGAGCGCCGGCTGGGTGCGGGCGAGGGCGCGCTCGACGTCGCGAGCGGACCCGGGAGCGAGCGGAGCCACCGCCGTCGCAGCCGCGGCCGACCGAAACGCCAGGGACACGCTCGTCATCGGGCGCAGGAGGTCCTTGTGCAGGTCGACGCCGAAGATGTCGCGAAGTTGCCCGACCGCCGTGCGGTAGCGCTCGTACCCCTCGGGGTCGGTGACCGCCGTTGAGCGCTCGAGGAAGCGGGCCAAACGCTCCGGCTCCAGAACGGCCACCGATGCTGGCGCTCCGGCATCGTGGATCCGTGGCGAGCTGGTCCCCGGGGGCAGCGGCAGATCCCGCTCGGCGAGCGGCACACGACGGCTCGAGAGGTCGAAGGAGATGTTCACCCTGTCTCCGGCTGCTTCGAGCGAGCCCTCGAAGCTCCCGAGAGCGGCGATCCAGCGGATCGCCCGCAGCTGCCGCGCGCGAGCAGGATCGCGCTGCAAAATCCGCTGGGCGTCGCCGGCGACCCTGGCGAGCACGGGTGGCCCGAGCCGCTGCAGGCTGCTCCTCAGGAATTCGTCGAAGGCGAGGCTGTCCGATCCGGCTCCCGCGTCGAGCGCCTCCTTCAGGTTCGCGAGGGAGCGCGCGGCCACCAGATCGGCGCCGCTGAGAGCTCTGTAGGCATGGCGCTCGCCGAAGCGCTCACGCCACACGATGGCCCCGCGATGGTCGCCCAGGCGCCTTGCGCTGCCCGCGTCGATCCGGTTCTCTACCCGCGCCCTGAGCGCGCCGGCGTCTCGTACTCGAATGGCGGCGATCGGCCCGCCGCTCTTGGCGACGCCGAGCGCCGCCGGGCCGCCGAGCTGGGAGCGGCCGAGTCCGCCGCCGAGGTCGAGCCCGGCCTCGGCGAAGACCGCGCGCGGTGGAAGGTTCAAGCGCCGGGCCACGGGGCGGGTTGGCATCGCGAGCGCGAAGCCGGACTCCTCGGGCAGGTACGAGAGCGCGGCGGCGAGCGCGCCCGGGGGCTTGGATGGGCCCTCGTCCCCGTCGAAGCCGGCGACGGCAAGCGCCAGGGCCGCCGCGACGGCGAGCGCCAGGGCCGCCGTCACGGCGAACGCCCGGCGAAGCGACGGCCGCAACGTATTACTCACGTGGCGAAGCTAGCGCAGGGTGCACCGCCCGCGCGCCAGACGGCGCGGCGGGCGGTGAGCATTTCGGCGCTCGCTAGGAGCCTTTAACGGAATGCCCGCCGCGCCTGACGCGGCGAAAATCGAGTTGCCCAAGGACGCAGGGAGGCCGCATACCCAAGTGGTATGCGGCCGACCAAGGACGCCGGGAAACGAAGATTTGCAGCCGCGTCAGGTGTGGTGGGTGTTTCTGTTAAGGGCTCCAAGGGCCGCTAGCGGTCTACGTCCTGCCGCAGCCCTGCCGGCCCGGCGCCGGGCGCCGCGCGCGGGCCGCCGAGACGAGCCTCGACGAACAGGTACCAGTACGTCACCGCTCCGAGCAACCCGCCGACCAGCGGGCCGACGATGTAGAGCCAGGCGTCATCCCACGAGCCGGATACGAGCGCGGGGCCGAACCAACGCGCCGGGTTGAAGGAGCCGCCCGTGAGCGGGCCGCCGATCAGCACGATGAAGCCCAACGTGCCGCCGATCACTAGCCCAGCCCAGTCGCGCGTCGCGCGTGGGTTGACGGCAACGGCCGTGATGGCCCAGACCAGGAAGAACGCCCCGATCCCTTCGAGCACGGCTCCCTGTGCGACCCCGCCGAGCAGGGTGTCGTTGAGCGCGGGGGTCCCGACTTCGGCCGACTTGCCGCCGGGCGCCACTGTCCCGTCGGCGATCTGATCTGCGAGCACGAACTTCGTCACGAGCGCGCCGGCCACGGCTCCGGAGAGCTGAAGCAGGATGTAGACGATCGCGTCGTTCGGGCGCATCTTGCGTAGCGCGGTAAGCGCCACGGTCACCGCGGGGTTCAAGTGGGCGCCGGAGATGCTTCCCAGGGACTGCACCAGCATGAACAGGACCAAGACGTGCACGAGCCCCACCACGACGTAGTCGGAGCCACCGCCGCCGCCCGGGGTGACGAACAGAACCACCACCATCGTGACGGTGAAGACCAGGACGAAGGTCCCCAAGAACTCGGCCAGATACGCGGCCGGTGATCGCTGTTCCAACTTCACACCTCCAGATGTCGCCTGGGAGCTCGGATATCGCCCCGGGAGCCTGAGCGCGGCAGTCTATACAGCAAGACGGTCAGCGGGACGTTCCCGCCCGAGGCGGGTCAGACCCGTGCATGCCCGCCCTGAGCGTGGGCGAAACCGGGCCTGACCGGGCGGAGCGAGCCCGAACTCGCATCATTGGGCGCGGCGGCGGGAGAACTCGCGGCGGGCGCTCTCCGGCCGGCCCCACATGGGGACCACCTCGACGCGCCCCGCGCGCACCTCCCGGAGGGCGAGCTCGCCCTTGATCCCGGCGTCGTCCAGCTGCCGGAGCGCCACCCGGACCGTCGGGGCGGCGGCCGCGTGCCCGAAGCTGTGGGCACAGAGCACCCTCCAATGCCACTCGCCGTAGGAATAGGGCTGAGCGTTGCAGGCGGCGAGTATCACCGCCGCCTCCACGTAGCCGCTCTCATCCTCGATTCGCAGGTCGAGCTCCATGTCGGTCCAGTCGCTCGGGAGCGACTCCAAGATGCCGTCGAACGTCTCCGCCAGCCCCATCTCGATCCCAGCGTACCCGAGCCGCCGCGGCCCCCGAATAGAATCGGTTGTCACATGGCGATCGGCGCACCACCTAACGTCGAGTCCGACTACCGGCTGCTGCGCGAGGGCGCGGGCATGCTCGACGTCGGAGCTCGCGGACATGTCAGGGTCACCGGGCCGCAGGCCCGCGAGTACCTCCAGGGTCAGGTGACCAACGACGTCCTCGCGCTCGAGCCCGGGCAGGGCTGCTACGCCGCGTTGCTCAACCCCAAGGGCAGGCTGCTCACGGACATGCGGCTGCTCGTACGCGAGAGCGACGACGTGTGGCTCGACTGCGAGGAAGGCGCGCTCGAGGCACTGCTGGAGAACCTCCGTATGTACAAGATCGGTCGCGACGTCGAGGTCTCCGACGTCTCATCGGAGCGCTCGATTCTGGCCCTCATCGGCCCGGCTGCGGCCGATCAGGCCGGCCTCGAGCGGCCGGCCGTAGAGCACTCCTCGATCGAGGTCGAGGTCGGCGGTGCCCGGGTGGTCGCGGTCACCACCGCGCTCGGCGTCGACCTCATGACCGCGGCGAAAGAGGCGGGGTCCGTCCGCTCCGCGCTCGCGGACAGCGGCGTTCAGGCCGTCGGGGCGGAGGCGGCCGAGGTGCTCCGGATCGAGAGCGGAACGCCTCGCTACGGGGTCGACATGACGACCGACAACCTCCCGGGAGAGGTGGGGCTGGATCGCAGCGCGGTCAGCTTCACGAAGGGCTGCTACGTCGGCCAGGAGCCGGTCGCGCGGATGTACCACCGCGGACACCCCAACCGCCACCTCCGCGGCGTGAGGCTCGCCCGGCCGGCTTCGATGGCGAGCTCGCTCTTCTACGGCGAACGCGAGGTCGGGTCCATCACATCCGCTTGCGTCTCCCCCGCGCTGGGACCGATCGCGCTCGCCATCGTCAGGCGCGAGGTCGAACCGGGCGCGACCGTCGGCGTCGGAGAAGGGCGCGAGCCGGCGGCCGTCGTCGAGCTTCCGTTCGAACGCCCGTGACGGCCCGCAGGACCCAGCACGCCCGCACGTTGACCGCGGATAGCCCGTTGCTCGGAGGCCCGCTGCCGGCGGACGCGGGCGCCGAGGACGGCGCGCTGAGCCCCGCGTACGACGAGGCTCCGGACGTCTACCGCCTGCCCGAGCCGCAGCGCGAGCACGAGCCGGACCTCCGCGACCTCACCAGCCTGCTCCCGCCGACGGACCCCGAGCGCCAGGTGGACGACTGGGGGCGCTCGGAGCGGGTCTTCCGGATGATGGAGCCGCTTCTCAACCTCTATTACCGCTACTGGTTCAGGGTCGAGGTCGAGGGCATCGAGCGGATCCCGTCGGCGGGCGGCGCGCTGCTCGTGTCCAACCACTCCGGCGCCCTGCCGCCGGACGCCCCGATGATCATGCAGGCGATCCGGAACGAGCACCCGAGCCCGCGACCGATCTACATGATGGGCGAGCACTGGTTCAAGGGCTATCCGGGCGTCGGCATGCTCGCCACCAAGATCGGCCTCGTCGCCGCCCATCCGGCCAACGCGCACCGCCTCCTGCACGACGAAGGAAAGCTCGCGCTCGTCTTCCCGGAAGGCCAGAAAGGGTCGCGAAAGGTCTTCTGGCAGCGCTACAAGCTGCGCCGTTTCGGACGCGGCGGCTTCGTCAAGACCGCCATCCGCGCCGGCGTGCCGATCGTCCCGATCGCGGTCGTCGGCGGCGAGGAGGCGATGCCGATCTTCGCCCACGTCAAGCCGCTGGAGCGGCTCACGGGCCTGGTCTACTTCCCCGTCAACCACGCCTTCCCCCACTTCGGCGTGCTCGCCGGCCTCATGTACCTGCCGGCGAAGTTCCGCATCCGCTTCCTCGAGCCGGTCCACTTCGAACGCCGCGGTCCCGAGGCCGCCGACGACGTCGCCTTCGTGCAGCAGGCCGCGGACGACATCAGAGCGCGCATCCAGAGCTCGCTCAACGAGATGCTCCGACAACGGCGCTCGGTCTGGCTCGGCTAGGAAGGGAGCGGACCCCCACGAGCCGCGACGGCTCGCTGGGGCCCGGATGGGATAGGGTCTCCCTGCTCTGAAGAGGGAGCTGCAACCGCAGTTGGAGGGGCACTCAAGGACAGACCGCGTTCGGACACGGCGCGCCGGGCCGGCCGCAATCGTGGTCGCGGTCGCGCTCTTCTCCGCGTCCTGCGGTGGAGACGGCGAGCGCACGAGCAACCTGCGGCCTCCTTCCCCGGTGAACCTCGCCGTCGTGATCCAGGACGACGAGGTGACTGTGTCGCCGCGGAAGATCGGGGCGGGGCCGCTGACGGTGCTGGCCAGCAACCAGTCGAGCGCATCGCACCGCCTCACGATCGACGGGCCGCAGCTTCGTCAGTCGCTGGGCCCGATCAACCCGCAGGACACCGCGACGCTCAAGATCACGGTGCGCTCGGGGTCGTACACGCTGTCTGCCGACGACGCGTCAGGCCCCGAGCCGGGGCGTCTGGTCGTAGGGCCGAAACGCCCGAGCTCCCAGAACGAGCTGCAGCTTCCTTAGAGCCTGGCCGAAGACGGTCCCGGGCCGCGCGTGTGACCGCGATCACCGAAGGATCCATGCTTCCGTGCAATAGTTGCATGGTTGCAATCTTCTTCGTCTCAGGACACCGTCGACCAGGCGGAGCTACGCGAGCTGGCGCGCCAACTGGCCGGCTTCTTCATCTACCTGGCGAACGTCAGCAACCGGGAACTGCTCTCGGAGATCGCTGACCTCGACCTCTCTCTCACCCAGCTGAAGGCGTTGGCGCTGCTCGACACAGCGCCCGAGGTCCAGTCGGTCAAGCAGGTCGCCGAGGGTCTCGGCCTATCCCTCGCGGCGACCAGCCGGTCGCTCGACGGCCTCGTCAAGAGAGGTCTCGTCGAGCGCGAGGAGGACGCGCTCGACCGGCGCGTGAGGCGCGTTTGCCTGAGCGCCGCCGGAAAGCGCAGGGTCCAGACGGTGGTAGCGATTCGCGTGGCCACGCTCGAACGACTGTTGGAGACCTTCTCCGACCACCAGCGGGAGAGCTTGGCGACTGCGCTCGCCGCGGTTCTCGAGCGCGACGACATCAGTCGCTTCCAGCCGCGCAGGAGGGGATCCAGGTGACGCGTCTACACGCGATCACGGAGCAAAACCGCAAGTGGTGGACGCTCGGCTCCATGTGCTTCGCGCTCTTCATGATCATGCTCGACAACACGGTCGTGAACGTTGCGCTGCCCTCGATCCAGGCGAGCCTCGACGCATCCCTCTCGGGGCTGGAATGGACGGTCAACGCGTACACGCTCACGTTCGCGGTCCTGCTCGTGACCGGCGGCAGGCTGGGCGACATCTTCGGCCGCAGGCTCGCGTTCATGGTCGGCGTCGTCCTGTTTGCCCTTTCCTCTGCCACGGCCGGGTTCGCGCCCGACGCCACGTCGCTCGTCGTGAGCAGGGCTGTGCAGGGAATCGGTGCGGCGCTCATGCTGCCGGCCACCCTGTCCATCATCACGAACGCCTTCCCGGCGCACGAGCGCGGCAAGGCAATCGGCACCTGGGCGGGCGTGTCGGCCCTCGCGCTCGCGATCGGGCCGGTCGTCGGCGGCTTCCTGACCGAGCACGTGAGCTGGCGCGCCATCTTCTTCCTCAACATCCCGGTCGCCGCCGCCGCCGTGCTGGTCGCGCTTGCGGCCACGCGCGAGTCACGCGACGAGACCGTTCCACGCAACGTGGACTACGCCGGCGTTGCGGCTCTCACGATCGGCGTCGGAGCTCTCGTTTTCGCGCTCGTCGAGGGCAACGGCTGGGGTTGGGGATCGCCGCGCATCCTCGGCCTGCTCGTCACTTCCGCTGTGGCGCTCGTCGCCTTCAACGCGATCGAGCTCAGGGTGCGCTACCCGATGATCGAGTACCGCTTCTTCCGCAGCCGCACTTTTCTGGGCACCAACGGGGTCGCGTTCTGCGTCTCGTTCGCGATGCTCGCCATGTTCTTCTTCATGGCGCTCTACATGCAGAACATCCTCGGCTACTCACCCCTCGAGGCGGGCGTGCGCTTCCTGCCATCGACGCTCGTGATCATCGTCGCCGCCCCGATCGCCGGGCGCCTCACGGACCGCATCGGCGCCAAGGTGCCGATCGCCGCCGGCCTCTCGCTCGTCGCGCTCGCCCTCTACCTGCAGTCGCGCGTTACCGTCGACAGCGGCTACGGCCTGCTGCTGCCGTCCTTCTGCCTGATGGGGCTCGGGATCGGATTCGTGATGTCCCCAATGTCAACGGCCGCGATGAACTCGGTCAACGAGGCGAAGTCGGGCGCCGCATCGGGCATCCTCTCGATGAGCCGCATGGTCGGCGGCACCTTCGGCGTGGCCGCCGTCGGGGCGCTGTTCCAGAGCCTGAGCGACACGAAGCTGGACTCGAAGCTCGCCGACGCCCCGATCACCGATAGTCAGCGCACCTGGTTCGCGGAAAACCTCGGCTCAGGTGACGTCGCTGCCCGCCTCCAAGAGCTCCCTCCGGAAACCGCCGCCCAGGTCGGCCGGGCTCTACGCGAGGCGTTCGTTTCCTCGCTCTCCTCATCGATGAGGCTCTCCGCTGCGGTAGCCGCAGCCGGCGCCGTGATTGCGTTGGTGACCGTCGAGCACGTCGGGCGCAGGTCGACCGGGCGCGACGCCGCGCTCGCTCGTGACGTCGGGGCCGCGGCACCGGCTCAAGCGCGCCTCCCCACCGAGGCCCGACAATAGTTTCGGGAGACCGCCTCGAGGCGGGCTCTCTGGACTTTAGGTGTCCGGCGAAGCCGGCCCGATATTTGTTCGGGAGCCCGCCTCGAGGCGGGCTCTCTGGACCGCGATAGCATTGCGCCCGCCGCGCCGCCCCGCGCGGCCGCGAAGGCATCGCACGGAACCGGAGGTATCAGTTGGCAAAGGCAGATGTGAAAGCGATCGACCAGCTCGACGTCGAACCCGGCGAGCTCCCGAAGACGATGACCGCCTGGGTGATCCGGCAGGAGCGCGAGGGCGAGCCGATAGACGCCTTCCAGATCGAGGAGATCGAGGTGCCCGAGCCGGGCCCGTTCGAGGTGATCGTGCGCGTGATGGCGGCCGGGGTCAACTTCAACAACGTCTGGGCGGCCCGCGGCGTGCCGGTCTCGGTCTTCCGCTACCACCCCGAGGACGACCACCACATCGGTGGCTCCGACGCGTCCGGCGTCGTCTGGAAGACGGGCCCCGGCGTAACGATGTGGAAGCCCGGCGACGAGGTCGTGATCCACTGCAACCAGTCCTCCTATGAGGACTACGAGACCCACGGCTTCGACCCCCTCGCGTCACCCTCCCAGAAGATCTGGGGCTACGAGACGAGCTGGGGATCGTTCGCCCAGTTCACCAAAGTGCAGGCGCAGCAGCTGCTTCCGAAGCCCAAGAACCTCACCTGGGAGGAGGCAGCCTCGTACGGGCTGACCTACTTCACCGCCTACCGGATGCTCATCGACCGCTGCGAGCTGCAGGCCGGCCACAAGGTGCTGATCTGGGGAGCGGCCGGCGGACTGGGGGTCTTCGCCACCCAGCTCTGCAAGCTCGCGGGGGCGGACGCCTGCGGCGTCGTCTCTTCCGACCAGAAGGGTGAGCTCGTGGAGCAGCTGGGGGCCAGGGGCTACATCAACCGCAACGAGTTCGCCGGCATGATGCGAGTGGGGGGCGAGACGCCCGACGAAGAGAAGGCGCGCTTCAAGGAGTCGCGCCGGTTCGGCGGCGCCGTTCGCGAGGTGCTCGGCGACGACCCGGACATCGTGTTCGAGCACGTCGGCCAGGCGACCTTCCCGACGAGCGTGTTGGTCGTCAAGCGCTTCGGCAAGGTCGTCATCTGCGGCGCCACCTCTGGCTACAACCTCGACTTCGATGTGCGCTACCTGTGGATGCGCCAGAAGCAGATCATCGGCTCGCACTTCGCGAACGCCTACCAGGCGAACGAGGCCAACAAGCTGATGGCCGACGGCAAGATCCGCCCGGTGCTGTGGCGCGTGATGCCCTTCGAGGGCGTCGCTGAGGCGCACCAGATGATGCGCGAGAACAAGCACCTCGGAAAGATCGCGATCCTCGTCGGCGCCGACAAGGAAGGCGAGGGGAAGACGGAGGAAGGACCCGGCGCGGTCAGGGCCGAGGTCGGCAATTGACGCAGTGGCGGTCGCCGGGACAGCGGACGTCGCCGCCCCGCGAACCGCGCAGGGAGTTACCTCGATGGAGGTGATGACGATCGAGTACCAGGCCACGCCCTTCCGGGCCGAGCGCCTGCTCTCGCTCTACCATCCCGCCGTTCCGCGCGTCCTCGCCTATGGAGCGGGCGGCTACCTCTTCTACCGCTCCGAGGACGACCCGGACCACTTCGTGCACGTCTCGTTCTGGAACGACCGCCGGGACTTCGACCGCTACTGGCTTTCCGAAGAGATGCAGCAGGTGCGGCAGAGCATCGCCGGGCTGCACGCACAGCCCGTGCTCCCCCATTGGGGCATCCTCGTCGATCGCGGCTGAGCGAGCCGGGCGTCCCGCGCCGCCTGCCGCTCGCTCACTTCAGCTCGGCCGCGAGATCGGTGTCCGGCCACATCGGGATGCGGCTCAGGCGGTAGCGATCGGCGGCCGGCAGCTCGAGCGCCCGGCCGCCGAACAGGCAGGCGGCCCGGTACCCCGACCGCTCCAGGGCGGCGTCTATCGCCGCCTCGTCGGTCCCCGCGTCTCCATACGCGTAGGCGTAGATCCGAACCTCCTTTCCGAGACGATCCTCGAGCGCGGCCCTGGAGCCCGAGAGCTCAGCTTCGACGAGCTCCAGGGCAAGCTCCGACAGTCCGCGGTGCGACACGCCGTGCGATTGAGCCGAGACACCGTGCCGCTCCAGCTCCTGGAGCTCCTCCCAGCTGCAGATCGGCTCCGGGGGCTCGGCGGTGTTGGCGTCGAAGTCGCTCCTGGTGCCGATGTAAGCGGTGGGCGCGAAGATCACCCCCGGGAAGCCGAGCCGCGTCATCCACGGCAGAGCGCAGTCGAGGACGGAGCGGTACGCGTCGTCGAACGTGACCAGGACGCTGCGCTCGGGGACGCTCTCCGGCTCGTCCAGCGCCCGGAGGAACGCTTCCGAGTCGATCGGCTGCCAGCCGGCGTCTTTCAGAAACCGAAGTTGAGCGGCGAACGTCTCCTCCGGGACGTAGTACCAGGTCTTCCACGCGTCGTGAGAGGGCTCGCCGATCTTGTGGTAGCTCAGGATTGCGAGCCTGCGATCGCTCATCGTCAGGGCAGCGTCAATTCCAGCAGCCTGCGGCCGACGACTTCGGCGTCGAAGTGTTCCTCCGCGAGCTGCCGCGCAAGGCCGCATTGGCGCTCGTAGTCGGAGACCACCTCGTCCAGGGCCCGCGCGGCCTCCGGCATGGTTCGAAAGCGGAACAGTCCGGCAGCATCGGGGAGGATCCGGCTCGGGCCCGTGTGCTGGACTACGGCGGGCTTGCCGCTCGCCAGATAGCAGAGGGTCCGATCGCTGATCCATGCGTTCTGCATACGCGGTCCCGACGGCTTCGCGCAGCTGAACTCGCCCTTGGATCGCTGGAGGTAGCGCTGGTAATCGACCGGCGACCTGGCGACGGCGTACGAGTGAACCACGCGCCAGCCCAGTGACTCGAGCGCACGCCGCTCCGTTTCCTCGTGCGGCACGAGCTTCAGGTCCTCGTCGGCCTCGAGGCAGAGCGCAAGCTCCAGCGGATGGTCGGTCAGAGACGGCAGGCTCAGGAAGGGGAGGAAGCCGGTCTTCTTGTTGTTGGGATAGGAGTGCTCGCCGGCGATCACCCAGTCGCCGTGGGTGTCCCATGCGGACACCGTCGAGAACGCAGCATCGTCGGCAGCCCGCCGGACCGGCCACCAATCCAGCGCGACACACGGCGCGACGTGGTGCCAGTGCGTGTCCTTGGACGGCTCGGCCGCTCCTTCACCGATCGTCAAATAGACGTCGTGATCCGGTATGTGGAGGTCCCCCGCGCTCGCCCACGTCTGCGTCAGCCCGGGATCGATGTCGAGCATGGCTGTCCTGCGGAAGCGTCGGAGCGCCGCGCCATGGGCGTCGTAGGAGAGATTGAGCAGCAGATCCGCGTCGCTCGCCAGGTCGAGGTCGACGCACCGCTCGGTGAGCCCTTCGGACAATGGGTCGTCGGACTTCGAGCTGAGCGCGATCGACCGGCTCAACCCGTACGGCTCGAGGTTGCGCTCGAGCTGCTCCAGGAGCGAAACGAGCTCACTCTCCGGAAGTCCGGGGTCTGCGCTCTCCAGCCAGACGACGTCACAGCCCAGGGAGCGCAGTCCGAGCGCCCAGTTGAGGTAGACCCAGCCGTGGCCTCCTCCTTCGGGCCAGGTGAGGGTGTCGGCGCCGATCCAGACCGTGCTGCCCACTGGGCGAGATTGTGCCTCAGCCTCGCTCCAGCGGCGCCATCGTGAGCCCGGCGCCGCTGAGCTGCTCCCAGTAGAGCTCGGCGAGCTCGCGCTCACCGGACCACACGAGCGCCTGGCCGCTGTTGTGAATCCGTTCCGCGAGCTGGTATCCGCGGTCGAGGCTCATGCTCGGGATCACGCTTGCGAGCGTGGAGGCGACGTGGTCGAATGTGTTGTGGTCGTCGTTGAGGACGATCACGCGCCATTCACCACCGGTCCCCGACCCCGGGCCTCCAACGCGTGGTTTTTCGATCGTCTCGGTCGCCATGCTCGCAGTGATCGTTCGATCGGCTGACCGGGAGGCGCCCGAAAAAGGCACCAGGCCGGTCCCCTCCCTATGACCGCCCCGCAGCAGCCTCCCGCTGCTTCTGCCAGTAGCGCTCCAGTCCCGCCCAGAGTTGCTCGACCGGCGCGCCGACCTCGAACACCGCCGCGGTCTCTGCGTCGGTGGAGTCGCGGGTGAGGCGATCCGTCTCCTCGACGAAGCCTCGCATGGCCTCCTGGCCGGGTCCGTGCACTTCGAGCAGGCGGCGCGCCAGCTCGGCCTGGTCGCGCAGCCGTTCCTTGGTGCGCTCGAGATGCGGGGGTGGGTCCTCCACCACACCGAAGTGCGTGAGCGCGAGCCGCGCCGGCCGGCGCGCGGCAACGAGGTCGATCGAGGCCAGCCACGCCGCCACGTCGATGTCGGGCGGTGGCGTCGGGAGGCGGATGAAGTCCGAGGGCGGGATCCGGACGCCCGCCACGTCTCCGACGTACGCGGTGCCGTCGGTGCGGTCGAAGTAGACGACGTGGTGGGATGCGTGCCCGGGCGTGTACTCCACGTCCAGCTCGCGGCCGGCGGCGGAGACGGTCTCACCGCCCGAGAGGACGCGGAGGTTGCTCTCGGGCACTGGGACCACCCTGCCCCACAGCGCACCAAGCCGGTCCCCGTAGATGCGCTCGGCGCTTCGCAGCAGCTTGGTCGGGTCGGCGAGGTGAGGAGCGCCTTTCTCGTGCACGAAGACCTCGAGCTGCGGGAAGCGCTCGACGAGGGCCCCGGCAGCGCCCGCGTGGTCGAGGTGGATATGCGTCAGGAGCAGCGCGCCTGGCTCCTGCTCCACGCCGGCGAGCAGCGTCTCGATGCAGGATTCGGGCCCGGGATCCACCAGTGCTCCACCCAGGTCCCACGATCCGATCACCCGCTCGCGACCACGCTGGCGCACGTCTATCAGCCGTGCTTGGGGGCCCGATCGTGTTCCCTCCCGCGCCATGGCCACGATCTTACGTGGCCGGTGCCCGGCCTTTCCGTGCGCTCCCCCTGTGGGCACCCGCCTCGATGCTGGATAATCTGGTTCGGCAACCGAGATGGAGGGCCGGCAATGGCGAACGAAGACGGGCGCGCTGACCACGCTCGCGGCAACGGCAAGGCGGACCTCGATGCGCTCATTCGCTCGAAGGAGGCAGAGCTCGAGCGGCTGAGAAGCGAGAGGCGCCGCTGGGAGGAAGGCCCGCTCGCCAAGGCGCTCGAGAAGTCCGGAGAGCGCCGTGAGGAGTTCGAGACGCTGTCCGGCCTACCGACGGACCACCTCTATACGCCCGAGCACGTCGCGGACCTCGACTACGAGCGCGACCTCGGCTTCCCGGGCCAGTATCCGTTCACCCGCGGCATCCAGCCGACGATGTACCGCGGGCGCTACTGGACGGTCCGGCAGTACGCAGGCTTCGGTACGCCGGAGGCGACCAACGAGCGGTTCAAGTTCCTGCTCTCGCAGGGTCAGCCGGGGCTCTCGACGGCCTTCGACCTGCCCACGCAGATGGGCCTCGACTCCGACGACGACCGTGCCGCCGGCGAGGTAGGGCAGGTCGGCGTGGCGATCGACTCGCTCGCGGACATGGAGACCGTGTTCGAGGGCATCCCCCTCGACCGCGTTTCGACCTCGATGACGATCAACGCCCCGGCGCCGGTGCTGGTCGCCATGTACGCGGCGGTCGCCGACAAGCAGGGAGTTCCGCGCGAGAAGATCACCGGCACGGCTCAGAACGACGTGCTCAAGGAGTACGTCGCGCGAGGAACGTTCATCTACCCGCCCAAGCCCTCGTTGAGGCTCGCCGCCGACCTGATCGCGTGGTCCTTTCGCGAGGCGCCCCGCTTCAACGCCATATCGCTCTCCGGCTACCACATGCGCGAGGCCGGCTCGACGGCGGTGCAGGAAATGGCGTTCTCGTTCGCGAACGCGATCGCCTACGTCGATGCCGTGCGCGAGCGGGGAATCGACGTCGACGCCTTCGCGCCCCGCCTGTCGTGGATCTTCAACA
The DNA here is from genome assembly GCA_963774075.1 of uncultured Solirubrobacterales bacterium. Classification (GTDB taxonomy): domain Bacteria; phylum Actinomycetota; class Thermoleophilia; order Solirubrobacterales; family JBBDJG01; genus JBBQNR01. The sequence continues at coordinate 649,902 of CAVZDP010000002.1, forward strand.
CGCACATGAACTTCTTCGAGGAGATCGCCAAGTACCGGGCACTCCGCCGCCTGTGGGCGCGGATCATGAAAGAGCGCTTCGGAGCCACCGACCCGCGCTCGATGATGCTGCGCACCCACACCCAGACCGGAGGCTCGACGCTGACCGCCCAGCAGCCGGAGAACAACATCGTCCGGGCTGCGATCCAGGCGCTGGCTGCTGCGCTCGGCGGCGTGCAGTCGATGGCCCTGTCCTGCTACGACGAAGCGCTCGCGATTCCCACGGAGAAGGCCCAGAAGATCGCGGTTCGCACGCAGCAGATCATCGCTGAGGAGATCGGCGTCACCGACACCATCGACCCCGTCGCGGGGTCGTACTACGTGGAATGGCTCACAGGCGAGCTCGAGCGGCGCGCCGAAGAGGAGATGCGCAAGATCGAGGATATGGGCGGCGCGGTCGACGCGATCGAGTCCGGCTATTACCAGCGGGCGATCCTCGACGAGGCCTACAGGTGGGAGCAGGCTGTCAACGACGGCGACCGCGTGGTGGTCGGGGTCAACAAGTATCGGGACGATGTGGAGCCCGAGCCGGAGTACTTCAAGGTCGACCAGGCCCTCGCCGACCAGCAGCGGGAAAAGCTGGAGCGGCTGCGCGCGGAGCGCGACCAGGGCGAGGTCGAGCGTGCGCTCGCCAGGCTACGGGAAGCCGCCGAGGGTGAGGAGAACATGATGGAGCCCATCATCGAGGCGGTGCACGCATACTGCACGCTGGGCGAGATCTGCGGCACGATGCGCGGGGTCTTCGGCGAGTACAAGGCACTCGCTGCGATCTGAGGCGCGCCAGCTTGCGGTGCTGGCCGGAGCCTTCGCGCTCGGGACGCTGATCGCCGTTGCCTTCGGCGCAGAGCTAGGCACGGCCTCCACCTTCGGGCAGATCGCGTTCAGCGCCGCGCTCCTGGCCGTGCTGCTCTCAGGTGACGAGCAACCAAGCGGTTTGCAAAGCGGGCGAGCGAGGAAGTGAGAGCCTAGAAGCAAAGTCGGAGACGCCCGGCCGGTGACCCTGGCCCGGGTATTGCTTCGACCCGTACATCCGGCTCGAAAAAGCGAGCGAGCCGGGTGCTGCGTAACCTCCCGCGGTGAAGGCCGGCCTCTGCTCGCAGGGGCCGGCCGCCGTTTGGTCGCGATTCCAGAGCGGCTCGCCGGTGCACTCCGCCTCGCGCCCGCCGACGGCACATTTGGCTCCGTTATAGGTTTCTGCCCAGAGATGGCTGGCAGAGGAACCTTCATATCCGTCGGCAAGTCGCTCGCCGAGGCAGTCCAGCGCGTGAAGCGCGCCGAGGGGCTGGGCTACGACTCCACCTACGTGACCCACATCGCGGCGCGTGATTCGCTGACGGTGCTCATGGCCTACGCAGCGGACACGCAGCGGATCAAGGTCGGCACAGGGGTGCTGCCGATCTACTCCCGAACGCCCGCGGCCACGGCCCAGCAGGCGGCGACCGTCGACGAGTATTCGGGCGGCCGCATGGTGCTGGGCGTCGGCGTCTCGCACCAGGTCACGGTCGAGAACTGGTACCAGACCAAGCTCGAGCGCCCGGTCCAGGCAATGCGCGAGTACGTGGGGATCCTGCGCGCCTGTTTCGCCGGCGAAGAGCCACCGAGGGGAGAGATCTTCTGGACCAGCTTCCGCTTCATGGGCTACGAGCCCCGGGCGGACCTGCCGATCTACGTGGCCGGGCTCTCGCCCAACATGTTGCAGCTCGCCGGAGAGATCGCCGACGGAGTGATGCTCTGGCTGTGCAACCCCAAGTACATCGAGGACGTCGTGGTGCCGTCGGTGAGGGCGGGCCGCGAGCGGGCCGGCAAGCCGCTCGAGGGCTTCGACATCGTTGCCGCGATACCCGCCGCGGTCACCGACGACCGCGCCGGTGCCTATCAGGTGATGCGCTCCGACCTCATGACCTACTGGAGCCTGCCTTTCTACAGGGCGATGATCGAGCGCTCCGGGTTCGGAGCGGACATCGATGCTTTCGATGCCGGCATGGGCGCTGGTGACATAGACCGCGCCATGGCCGGAATCTCCGATGACTTCCTGGAAACCCTGACCGCGATCGGCCCCGCAGAGCACGTTCAGGCCTCCATCGCCCGCTACGAACAGGCCGGCTGCACGTCTCCCTGTGTGGGGCCCGTGCCGAGGACCGACTTCGAGGCTACCCTCGAGGCTGCGGCACCCTGACCGGGATTCGCTCCCAGCCGCTTTCAGGCCCCGGCGGCGCCTGACCGCCCCGCTGCGGTTGCAATCCGGACGGATGTTGACTACGTTCGTTCTCGTCACGGATGTATGCTCCGGTTCGGTGGGATCCACTGCCGCGCAGGTAGACTGATTCCAGCGTGAGCAAGCTCGAGCCCCTGCGCGATGGTCATGGCAGGTTGATCTCCGACCTGCGCGTTTCGGTGACCGACCGCTGCAACTTCCGCTGCCAGTACTGCATGCCGGCGGAAGGCCTTCCGTGGCTCGAGCGAAACGAGATCCTCAGCTTCGAGGAGATATCTCGCCTCGTGGCGCTCCTTGCACGCATGGGAGTGCACGACGTACGCCTGACGGGGGGCGAGCCCCTGGTCAGGAAGCAGCTGCCCCGGCTGGTGCAGATGCTGACGGGGGTCGACGGGCTCGCCGACCTGTCGCTCACGACCAACGGCTACCTGCTCGAGCGGCTCGCGGGCGAGCTCGCCGAGGCGGGGCTTCGGCGCGTCAACGTCTCGCTCGACTCCCTCTCTCGCGACCGCTTCTTCCAGATGACGCGGCGCGACGCGCTGCCTCAGGTACTCGCCGGCCTCGAAGCGCTCGAGCGCTACCCGCAGATCTCGCCGATCAAGGTCAACTGCGTTGCGCTTCGCGACTTCACCGAGGAGGAGGTCATCCCCTTCGCCCGCCTCGCCCGGCGGAAGTCCTACGAGGTTCGCTTCATCGAGTTCATGCCGCTCGACGCAGACCACGCGTGGTCCGAGGACCGTGTCCTGCCCGGCGCCGAAATCAGGCGCATGATCGAAGCCGTCTACCCGCTGGAGCCCGTGAAGCGGGAACCCCATGCCACGGCCAGGGTCTACCGCTTTAGCGACGGAAGCGGGGAGATCGGGTTCGTCAACCCCGTCTCCGAGCCGTTCTGCGCCGACTGCAACCGCATACGGCTGACGGCCGAGGGGAAGCTGCGGACGTGCCTGTTCAGCCTGCACGAGACCGACCTGCGCGGCCCGATGCGAGCCGGCGTCGATGATGCCGAGCTGGAGCGGATGGTCCGCGAGGCCGTCTGGCGCAAGGAGCTGAAGCACCACGTCTCGGAGCCTGGCTTTCGTCAGCCGCCGCGGACGATGAGTCAGATCGGCGGCTGAGCCGGGCTAAATCTCCGTTCCGGCGCAGCCCCGACCCGGTGACCGGGGGAGGACTGCCGGCCTGCCGGATAGCAACCAGGCGCTGATTTGTGAGCGTCATGTCAGAGTGTCGTGCTGACTTGTGCGGTTGAATCACTCATCCTCGCGGCCGTGACCGACGTGGGTCGAATCGACGGTGATATGCGGGGTCGATTCGACCCACGTGAGCGGGCAGACCGAGACGAGCAGAGTGTCGCCATGCTCGCGGCGCGGCAGCACGGAGTAATCGCCCGCCGCCAGCTCCGAGCGCTCGGCTTCGACGATGGAGCGATCGACCGTCGCCTCACGCGCGGGCTGCTGCACATCGTTCACCGCGGCGTCTACGCGGTCGGGCACCCGCGCCTGGAGCATCGAGGTCGCTGGATCGCCGCTGTCCTCGCCAGTGGGCCGGGCTCCTTATTGAGCCATCGCAGTGCAGCCGCACTCTGGGGGTTGCTTGTGCCAGTTGGGCCGAGAGTCGATGTCACAACGCCCCGCCGGAGCGGTCGACATCGACCGGGGATCGCGCAGCACCGGGTGCGTAGCCTGGATGACAACGATTGCGATCAGCGGGACGGCATCCCGGTTACCGCTGTCGCGCGCACGCTTCTTGATCTAGCGGAGGTGATCCAGCCCAGGCGGCTCGCGGTCGCATTCGAGCAGGCCGAGCGGTTGCGGCTCCTCGACATGCGGGCGCTGCGGCGAGCGTACGAGCGCAGCCTCGGCAGGCACGGCTTACGGCCACTGGCCGCTCTGCTGTCGGAGGCCGCGGATCCTCCGGACACGCGCTCTGCGCTCGAGCGCCGTTTTGTCGACCTGTGCCGATCGCAGGCCCTCCCGCGGCCGCTCCTCAACTCGAGCGTCGCCGGATTCGAGGTCGATGTCCTATGGCCCCGAGAGAAGCTGATCGTCGAGCTGGATGGGTACGCCTTCCACGCGAGCCGCGATGCGTTCGAGCGCGACCGCATGCGGGATGCAGAGCTTCAGCTTGCCGGCTATCGAGTGCTGCGCGTGACGTCTCGTCGCCTTCGAAGCGCACCTGCGGCAGTAGCCGAAACCGTGCGCTCGCTTCTGGATGGAACCCCCGACAGGGCTCCCGGGAATGCCGCCGGCCGCGCGAATTAGATCCTGCGGCAAGCCCGGCTCCTCCGCAGGGCGGCGCCAGTCAGGCTGGGTCGGCCCGGAACCCTCTCGGCCCTCTCGTAGAATGGCTACCAGAGACTTTGGCCGAATTGGAACCCGACACCCCTTCAGAGCGCCTCGGAAACGACGGCAACGGTCGGCCGTGGCTTCGCTGCTACCGCTGCTGGTCCCAGAACATGGAGGCTCAGGTCCACTACGACGCGATCCTGCGCATCAACCCGGAGACCGGTGAGCCGGCGGAGCGGGTGGACGAGATCCAAGAGGCGGTCGTCCAGTGTCTCGATTGCATGCACGACCAGCCGCACCTCACCTTCTCCGACGGCCGGATAGAGCCGATCGAGGATCGCTGGGAGCGGATGGTGACCGGTACGCCATGGGTCGCTTCCTGCACGGTGGCGGTCGACCAGGAGCTGGTCGAGGTCTGCTCGGGGCCCGAGGCAGCCGACTCTCTCACCTACGCCGCCTTCGGCGACGGCGGCACCCGAGAGTTCTTCACGCACGTGCGCTTCCACAAGCACGACGAGGACAAGATCACCATCCACCTCCTCGTCGAGCTGTACGCGCGCTCGGCCGAGGAGGCCGGCGAGGTGCTCGAAGGGGCCTCACGCGGGGTGCTCGCGATCACCTCGCTCGCCGAGGAGAGCCGCCCGCCGGCAGCGGAGTCAGAAGAGGCTCACTGACGGCGCCTTAGGAGAGCCTCAGGCCCTTGAGGGTCAAGCCTTGCCCAGGCCCCGCTCGAGGTCTGCGAGTTGGTCGCGCAACTCTCCTGGAAGACGGTCGCCGAAGCGGGCGAAGTGCTGATGCATCGCCGGCAGCTCGAGCTTCCACTCCTCCGGCTCGATCCCCAGCAGCGCCGCCATCTCGTCCTCGCCGACGTCCAGGCCCTCGAGCTCGATCTCGCCGGGAGCGGGCACGTAGCCGATGGGCGTCTCGACGGCCTCGGCTGTGCCCTCGCAGCGCCGGAAGATCCAGGCCAGCACCCGGCTGTTCTCACCGAATCCCGGCCACAGGAACCGGCCCTCGGAGTCCTTCCTGAACCAGTTGACGTTGAAGAGGCGCGGCAGCTTCTCAGAGTCGGCCTGCCTGCCGATCGCCAGCCAGTGAGCGAAGTAGTCGGCCATGTGGTACCCGCAGAAGGGCAGCATGGCGAACGGGTCGTAGCGCAGCTTGCCCACGTCGCCCGCCGCGGCCGCGGTCGTCTCGGAGGACATGATCGAGCCGAGGAAGACTCCGTGCTCGAAGTCGAAGGACTCCCGGACGAGCGGCACCACGGTCGAGCGCCGGCCTCCGAAGAGGATGGCGTCGATAGGCACGCCTGCCGGGTCCTCCCACTCTGGCGCGATCGAAGGAACCTGCCCGGCCGGCGCCGTGAAGCGCGCGTTGGGATGCGCCGCCGGTGTCTCCGATTCCGGCGTCCAGTCGTTTCCGCGCCAGTCGACGAGGTGGGCGGGCGGGTCGGACATCCCCTCCCACCAGATGTCGCCGTCGTCTGTACGGGCGCAGTTCGTGAAGATCGAGCACTTGCGCACGGTCCCCATGGCATTCGGGTTGGTCTTCTCGCCCGTGCCGGGCGCGACGCCGAAGATGCCGGCCTCCGGGTTGATGGCGTGAAGCCGCCCGTCAGGGCCAAACTTCATCCAGGCGATGTCGTCGCCGATCGTCTCCGCCTTCCATCCGGGGAGCGTGGGTATCAGCATCGCCAGGTTGGTCTTGCCGCAGGCCGACGGGAACGCTCCCGCGATGTACTTGGTCACTCCCTCGGGAGAGGTCAGCTTCAAGATCAGCATGTGCTCGGCGAGCCAACCTTCGTCGCGCGCCATGACCGAGGCGATCCGGAGCGCGAAGCACTTCTTGCCGAGCAGGGCGTTACCGCCGTAGCCGGAGCCGTAGGACCAGATCTCGCGCGTTTCGGGAAAGTGAACGATCCACTTGTTGTGGCTGTCGCACGGCCACTGCACGTCATCGCGCCCGTCCGTGAGCGGATACCCCACCGAGTGCAGGCAGGGGACGAACTCGCCGTGCTCGCCAAGCGAGTCGAGCGCCGCCTGACCCATGCGGGTCATGATGCGCATGCTGACCGCCACGTATGCGGAGTCGGTGAGCTGCACGCCGACGTGGGCGATCGGTGAACCGATCGGGCCCATCGAAAAGGGCACCACGTACATCGTGCGCCCCTCCATCGATCCGCGGAAGAGATCCGAGAGGGTCTCGCGCATCTCTTGAGGCTGGCGCCAGTTGTTGGTCGGACCCGCGTCCTCCTCGCGCTCGGAGCAGATGAAGGTCCTGTCCTCGACCCGGGCGACGTCGCCCGGGTCGGAGCGCGACAGGTAGGAGCTCGGGCGTTTCGCCTCGCTGAGGCGCTCGAACGTGCCGGCGTCGACGAGCTGCTCGGAGAGCCTGTCGTACTCCTCAGCCGATCCGTCGCACCAGTGGATCGAGCTCGGCTGCGTCAGGGCGGCAACCTCTTCCACCCAGTCGAGCAATCTGGCGTTCTTCGTCGGCGCCTCATTGCGCATGGTTGCGGCTATTTCAGTCAAGCGGCTAACAGCTCCTTCGTCTCCCGGGGAAAAGGCAATTCTGCCGGATCGCGCCGAGCGAGGGCGTCAGCCCGGCCGGCGCGGAACCAGGACGGCCCGCCGAAACCTCGCAACGTGCTCGTTGCGCTGGTTGTAGACGTCGGTGCGCACCTTCACGACGCCGCGGTCCGGCTTGGATTCCGACCGCTTGACCTCGAGCACCTCCGTCTCCACGTAGAGCGTGTCACCGTGAAAGACCGGGGCGGTGTGGACCAGGTCCTCGGTGGCGAGGTTGGCGATCGCCTTACCCGAGATGTCGGCGACGGTCATCCCGAGCGCGAGCGAGTAGACGAGGGGCCCGACGACGACGTTCTTGCCCTGCTGGGACTGGCGAGCGTACTCGTCGTTCACGTGCAGGGGATGGTGGTTCATCGTAATCAGGCAGAAGAGATGATCCTCGGCCTCGGTCACGGTCTTCGCCGGCCAATGCTTGTAGACCGCACCCTCCTCGAAGTCCTCCAGGTAGCGCCCGTAGGGCCGTGCTCCGCTCGCCTCGCGCGAGGCCTGGTCGAACGTCGTGCCCTGCTCCGCCTCGGTTTCTGCCACTGCTGTCAGACCCTCCGTTTCTTGATCTTCGCCCGCGTCTCGTGGCGCTCGATCACTCTACCTATCAGCTTGAGGATCTCGTCCTGGCCGCTGATCCTGATGTAGCCGTTCTCGTAAGCGTCGCGCCAGTGCTGGAGGCGGCCGTCCTTCGCCAGCTCGTTGAAATGCGATCGCGGCGCGAGCATGGTGACGCGCGCGTCGGCGGCGGGGTCGCGGATGGCCTCGATGGCGGGAAACTCGACGCGCCACGTCTGGGACTCTCGACGCGCCCGCAGGTCGAGCCGCAGCACCACCTTGAGCTGCTTGAGAGCAGGCACTTCGTCGAGGAAGCGACGAGCGCCCTCCTCGATCAGGTCCTTGGTCTCGGAAGCCACCGGGCCGAAGCCTATCGACCGCTTCGAATCAGATCTTGTGGCGCTCGAGCAGCTTCTTGCCGATGACCATGCGCTGGATCTCGCTCGTGCCCTCGCCGATCAGCAGCAGCGGCGCGTCGCGGTAGAGACGCTCGATCTCGTACTCCTTCGAGTAGCCGTAGCCGCCGTGGATGCGGAATGCCTCCTCGACGACTTCCTTGCCGGTCTCCGACGCGAACAGCTTCGCCATTCCGGCCTCGACATCCGAGCGCTGGCCCGCGTCCTTCATGCGTGCGGCTTTGAATGTGAGCAGGCGCGCGGCCTCGACCTTCGTCGCCATGTCGGCGAGCTTGAACTGAATCGCCTGGTGCTGCGCGATCGCCTTTCCGAAGGTCTTGCGCTCCTGTGAGTAGCGCAGCGCGAGCTCGAGAGCGCGTTGCGCGATGCCGACTCCGCGCGCCGCAACGTTCACGCGACCGACCTCCAAGGCGTCCATCATCTGGCGGAAACCCTGGCCGAGCCCCGCTTCCTCGCCACCCAGGATGCGCTCCGGCGGACAGCGGTAGCCGTCGTAGACGAGCTCGGTGGACTCGACGCCCTTGTAGCCCATCTTCTTGATCTTGGGCGGGACGTTGAGGCCGGCGAAGTCGCCGCTGTTCTCCGCGGCCCCCGGCTCCTTCTCGGTCACGAAGCACGTCATGCCTTTGTAGGGCGGGTCCGCCTTCGGATCGTTCTTCATCAGCACGAACACGACATTCGAAAGCAGGCCGTTGGTCACCCACATCTTGGTGCCGTTGAGAATCCAATCGCCCGTACTCTCGTCCTTGGTGGCCACCGACTTGATGCCCTGGACGTCCGAGCCGACCTCGGGCTCGGACAGTGAGAACGCCGCGCGAATCTCGCCAGTCGCCATCCTGGGGAGGAAGTACTGCTTCTGCTCGTCGGTCCCGAACTTCATCAGCAGGTAGGAGCCGATGAAGTGGGTGTTCACGACTCCCGAGATCGAGATCCACCCGCGCGAGAGCTCCTCGACGATCATCGCGTACGTCGTCAGGTCGAGTCCCATCCCGCCGAACTCCTCCGGGATCGTTACTCCGAACAACCCGAGCTCCTTCATCTGCTCCACGATCGGCCCGGGAAACTCGTCCTCGTGGTCGTAGTGCTCCGCCTTGGGGAGGATCTGCTCATCGACGAACTGCCGCACCATCTCGGTGATCGCGCGCTGCTCGTCGGTCCTGTCCAGAAGCTCCGGGGCTACCGCCATGTGCTGTTTCCGCCTTTGACTCGCTAATCGGTTCCGGTCCCGAAAGGATATCTTTCTGGCCCATGCGCAACCCGCGCGACTTCCTCAAGCCGCTCGCGGTCGGCGCACCCGAGCCCGCCCGCGAGATCCCGTTCAAACCCTCGCGGATGATCCACTTCTTCGACGCGTCGAACGAGAAGATGGCGGCGAAGGTGCCGGACATGGCCAAGCAGGCCGACATCCTGCTGGGCAACCTCGAGGACGCCATTCCTGTCGACCGCAAGCTCGCCGCGCGCGAGGGCCTGATCCGTGTAGGCAGGGAGGTCGACTTCGGCGACACGCAGCTGTGGACCCGCGTCAACGCTCTCGACAGCCCGTGGGTTCTCGACGACCTCACGCAACTCGTAACCGAGATCGGCGACAAGCTCGACGTGATCATGATCCCGAAGGTCGAGGGGGCGTGGGACATCCACTTCGTGGACCGCCTCCTGGCGCAGCTCGAGGCAAAGGCGGGGCTCGAGGAGCCGCTGCTCGTCCACGCGATCCTGGAGACGTCGCTGGGGGTCGTGAACCTCGAGGAGATCGCGACGGCGAGCCCGCGCATGCAGGGCATGAGCTTCGGGCCTGCCGACCTGGCGGCGTCACGGCGTATGAAGACCACGCGCGTCGGTGGGGGCCACCCCGGCTACCGCGTGATCGAGGATCCTCACCCCGACGATCCCGACCGGCCCAGGGCCACCGCGCAGCAGGACCCGTGGCACTATTCGATCGCACGGATGGTGGACGCGTGCACCTCAGCCGGCCTCCTGCCCTTCTACGGCCCATACGGCGACATCAAGGACACGGAGGGCTGCGAGACGCAGTTCCGGGCCGCCTTCCTTCTCGGGTGCGTGGGAGCCTGGTCGCTTCACCCGGCGCAGATCGAGATCGCCAAGAAGGTGTTCAGCCCGCCGCCCGACGAGGTCAAGTTCGCGAAGAAGGTGCTGGAGGCGATTCCCGACGGCCGTGGCGTGCACATGATCGACGGCAAGATGCAGGACGACGCGACCTGGAAGCAGTGCAAGGTGATGGTCTCGCTCGCCGAAATGCTCGCGAAGAAGGACCCCGAGCTGGCCGAGCAGTACGAGCTCTAGGCAACTAGAACTAGGCCTGGGGGGGCCGTTCCGGGTCGCTCCGAGCGCGGCGCAGGACCTTCAGGTACAGCCACAACGCGACCGCGCCGAGCAGGAGCGCCGCGAACACGCCGGTTAGCTGGACGCCGCGTCCCGCCGCCAGCAGCTGCAAGGCAGGCGAGACGACGAGGACGACGCACGCGATTGCGATCAGTGCGTTGTGGCGGCCCCCAGCGGCGGATTTTGCATCTGAGGAGGCGCTCATCGAATGATCAAGATCTCAGGGTGGGTGGCGAGCAGCGTCTGGGTGAAGACGTAGTTGAAGGCCCAGATGCCCGAGAAGGCGATCACGACCGCTTCGTTTACCGCCCGCCCGACGCCGGCCGCCCCGCCTGAGGCGGTCATGCCCTTGTAGCAGCACACGATCGCGATGATGGCCCCGAACAGGGTCGTCTTGATGATCGAGCCCCAGAGGTCGATGACGGTGGCGTTGGTGAAGAAGGTGGCCCAAAAGCCGGCCAGGTCCTGGTGGTAGACGAGCTCCGCCAAAACGCCGCCGAAGACGCCGAAGATGAGGGCGTAGATGTCGAGCAGGCCGGTGATCAGCATCAGGGCCAAGAACCTCGGCACGACGAGGTTCTTGACCGGGTCAACGCCCAGCACCTGAAGCGCGTCGAGCTCCTCGCGGATCTTTCTGGCGCCGAGGTCGGCGGTGATCGCGGTGCCGGCGACGCCGGCCACGATCATCGCCGACACCCAGGGCGCGAACTCCCGGATCGAGGCCAGCACGAAGAAGCCCCCGAGCCGGTCGAGCGCTCCGAACAGGGTCAGGAAGTTGGCCGCCTGCACGCCCGGAGTGCCGTAGCCGAAGGCGATCGTAGAGACCAACAGCGGAAACCAGCAGAGGCGCAGCGCGAACAGGAACTGCGACATGAACTCGCCCCCGTAGGGGTAGGGCGGGCGGATCGCCGACACGATCGTCTTGCCGGTGAGGATCATCATGTCCCCCACCTGCTCGAACAGGTTCTTGGCAGGCAGGAAGGCCCGGTCGGCTGCCGTGCGAACCATTTACTCCTCCCCGAATCGAGTCGTCATGGACACCGTGATGCGACCTTCACCCCCGCTACGCCATCAACATCTCCAGCGGATTACCCGCCGATCGGCGCTCGCGGGTTCGCCCCCCAGAAGATCTGGCTGCTGATCATCCCGATCAGGTGGATCAGCACCATGTTGAGGATCATCGACTTGGCGGTCGCCTGGCCGACTCCGACCGGCCCGCCGGAGGCGTTGTAGCCGTAGTAGCAGCCGACGACGACGATCGCCGTCGCCATCGCCATCCCCTTGATGACGCTGAACAGCAGATCGGGCGGGTTTTGGAACATCCAGAAGATGAGCGAGTAGCCGCCCGCCGAGACCTCGCCGATCTGCTTCACGACCGCCAGGTAGCTGGCGAAGAAGCCCACTCCCACCGCCGACAGGTAGATGAAGGGCAACACCATCCAGGCCGCCAGCAGGCGGGTGGCGGCGAGGAAGGTGATCGGGCGCACGCCGATCACCTCGAGGGCGTCGATCTCCTCGTTGATGCGCATCGCCCCGAGCTCGGCCACGATCCCGGTCCCGACCTTGGCGGCCATGATGTAGCCGAACATGTAGGGGACCATCTCGCGCAGGTCACACCAGGCGGCAAAGACGCCGGCGTAGGCTGGAGCGCCGACCGAGCGGTTGAAGTAGGCGCCTTCGATGCCGCAGGTGAGCCCGAGGATGAACACCATCCCCCAGATCACCAGCGCCGATCCCAAGATCAAGATCCCGGCCTGGCGAAGCGCCTCGCCGAAGAAGTGAAACACGCGCGTGTTGAAGACCTCGCCGAAGGTCTGGCCGCAGAACTTCAGGATGTCGCCGAGACTCGCGATCCAGTCGCGCGGGACCCCCAGCCAGCCGGTCATCGCGCCATCTCCGGAGACTCCGTAGCCGGCGCAGCCGGCGCAGGAGGCTCACCAGCCTTTAGGTGTCCGAGGAGCCGCGAAAGCGGTGACGAGGCCCGATATTGCGGAGCAAGGAAGCGGTCAGCCTTCATCAGCGTATGACCAAGATCTCAGGATGGGTGGCGAGCAGCGTCTGGGTGAAGACGTAGTTGAAGGCCCAGATGCCCGAGAAGGCGATCACGACCGCTTCGTTTACCGCCCGCCCGACGCCGGCCGCCCCGCCTGAGGCGGTCATGCCCTTGTAGCAGCACACGATCGCGATGATGGCCCCGAACAGGGTCGTCTTGACGATCGAGCCCCAGAGGTCGGTGACGGAGGCGTTGGTGAAGAAGGTGGCCCAAAAGCCGGCCAGGTCCTGGTGGTAGACGAGCTCGGCAACGACGCCGCCGAAGATGCCGAAGATGAGGGCGTAGATGTCGAGCAGGCCGGTGATCAGCATCAGGGCCAAGAACCTCGGCACGACGAGGTTCTTGACCGGGTCAACGCCCAGCACCTGAAGCGCGTCGAGCTCCTCGCGGATCTTTCTGGCGCCGAGGTCGGCGGTGATCGCGGTGCCGGCGACGCCGGCCACGATCATGGCGTCGACCCAGGGCGCGAACTCCCTGATCGAGGCCAGTACGAAGAAGCCCCCGAGCCGGTCGAGCGCTCCGAACAGGGTCAGGAAGTTGGCCGCCTGCACGCCCGGAGCGCCGTAGCCGAAGGCGATCGTAGAGACCAACAGCGGAAACCAGCAGAGCCTGAGCGCGAACAGGAACTGCGACATGAACTCGCCCCCGTAGGGGTAGGGCGGGCGGATCGCCGACACGATCGTCTTGCCGGTGAGGATCATCATGTCCCCCACCTGCTCGAACAGGTTCTTGGCAGGCAGGAAGGCCCGGTCGGCTGCCGTGCGAACCAATTTACCCCTCCCCGAATTGAGTCGTCATGGGCATCCCGACGACACCTTCACTCTCCACCACCCCATCAACATTCCGACCAGACCGAGCCGCGGCGTCGTGTGGAAGTGCTTGCACCCGGGCTCGCCGATGTCCTCGTTCGAGACCCGGACCCACTTGTGCTTGTCCGGGTCCGCGACCATCTCGTCGATGAGCGCACGGTTCTGCGCCTGTGCCTCTGCCCGCTCCTGAAAAGCGCGCCTGACCTCGTCGACGCGGGTGGCGAGGTCGTCGCGCAGCGTCTCGAGGTCCTCGATGTCGAGCACGCGCGGTCCGCCGCGTGCTCCGACCTTCCACTCGAGCTCGTCGCGCGGCTTCGCCTCCGGGAACATCGACGCGAGCTCGCGCTCGAGCCTCGCGATCTGGCCTCGCAGCGTGCGGCGAGCAGCACCCTCGTCGACCCCCTCGTCGACGGCCACCTGGTCGCCGGCGAGAGAGCGCTCGAGCGCCGCGATCGTCGCGTCGGGGGCTGGGGCGACCGACACGCGCTCCCTGATCGCCGACCGGGCGCGTTCGAAGGCCGCTCCGTCGTGGTAGAGCTGAAAAGCCCAGTTGGCACCCATCCCGAGGGAATGAAGCTCGAACGCGAGCTGGCGCGGATCGATCGACGCGGGTACGTCACCCGTGTCCTGAGCGTCCTGGATCGCGGCCTCGAGAGCCATCAGCCATTCGCTCACGAAAGCCGCGACTTCGTCCCGCACGGGTCCCGGCCTGCCGTCGAACTCGGTAGAGGCGGCGACGAAGAAGCAGCCGCCCCGGAAGACCTCGCGCTCCATGTAGTCGAGCCAGGCATCGGTGAGCGACAGCAGGGCGTCGACGCCTCCGTCCGCGCGCGCCGAGCCAATCACTTCGTCCAAGAACACGCGCCTGGCGGCGGCAACGGTGGCGATTTGGAGATCCGCCTTCGATCCGAAGTGCGCGAAAACGCCGCTCTTGCTGAAGCCGAGCTCCTGCGCCAGCCGGCCGATCGTCAGCCCTTCGAGGCCCTCCTCGGAGGCGATCTGAACGGCGGCTTCGAGGATCGCCTTTCGCATCCGCTCTCCCCGGGCCCGCCGGCCGTCAGTGGTCGTTTCTACCGCGCGAGGGACCATGAGCGCGCGGATAGTAGCACGAACGATCGTGCGAATACAAGGCCTCAGCCCAGGTTCTAAAAGGCTTCCTGTCAGGCGCCGCGTCAGCCGGACGTGAACCCCGGCGGCGCGCCGGGCCTGCCGCTCGTCTAGGGTTCCGCCCCCCGAGCAGATGCGATTCTACGAGTACGAGGCACGCAGGATCCTTGACCGGGCCGGCATCCCCATGTCGCGCCACGGCTTCGCGAAGACCGCCGAGGAGGGGCGCCGGATCGCCGACGAGATCGGGGGCCCGGTCGTGATCAAATCCCAGGTCCTGACGGGCGGACGGATGAAGGCGGGCGGCGTCAAGTTCGCTGACACCCCGGATGAGGCGGCCGAGCGAGCGGCCGAGATCCTCGCGCTCGAGATCAACGGCCACGTCCCGAGGGGCGTGCTGGTGGACAGCAAGGCCCCGATCAAGCAGGAGTACTACGCGGGCGTCACGTTCGACGGCATCCGCAAGCTCCCGATCATGATCTTCAGCGACATGGGTGGGATCGACATCGAGGAGGTGGCCGAGGAACACCCCGAGCACGTCGGCCGAGGCCATTTCTCGACCGTCCTGCCGCAGTCCGACTTCCAGGCCAAGCGCGTAATCGCGTCAGTGGGGATCACCGGTTCGGAGCTGAACCGGCTGACTCCGATCCTCTCCAGGCTTGCGAAGCTCTTCGTGGACTACGGAATGACGCTGGCGGAGATCAACCCGCTCGCGCAGCTCGAGGACGGCACGTTCATAGCCGTGGACTCTCACATGGACATGGAGACCGAGGCACGCCCCTACCAGGCGAAGCTGCTCGGTGACCTCGGCATCGGCGACGAGGAGACCCGACTCGCGCGCGAGCCCACGGAGTTTGAGATTCGCGGCGAGCAGATCGACTCCGCGGACCATCGCGGCGTTGCAGGCAACGTGACCGAGTTCGACGGCAACCTCGGGCTCGTGATCGGCGCCGGCGGAGGGAGCCTGACGCTCTTCGACGCCGTTCGGGCTCACGGGGGCAAGCCGGCCAACTACTGCGAGATCGGGGGCAACCCGAGCGTCCGGAAGACATGCGAGCTGACCAAGCTCGTGCTGTCGAAGCCCGGAGTGGACAAGATCGCGGTGATGATGAGCATCGTGTCGAACACCCGCGTGGACATCGTCGCCCGCGGCGTCATCAAGGCCTGCGTCGAGCTCGGCCACGACCCGAGCGAGAAGGTGGCGATCTTCCGTATCCCCGGCGCCTGGGAGGAAGAGGGCTTCAAGATCCTGGAGAAGTACGGCGTCGAGTACTGCGACCGGTCGGTATCGATGCACGAGGCGGCACGGCGCGCCGTAGAGAAGGTGGCGGCGTAGCCGGAGCGAGATAGCGCATTGATTCTGATCGACAGGAATACGACGTTCATCGTTCAGGGGATCACCGGCAGGGAAGCCGTGAACCTGACCCGCGAGAACCTCGACTATGGGTCGAAGATCGTCGGCGGCGTCACGCCCGGCCGCAAGGGCCGCGACGTGCACGGAGTGCCGGTGTTCGACACCGTCGAGCAGGTCGTCGAGGCCAGCGGCGGCATCCCCGACGGCTCGGTCGTCACGGTCCCCCCCGCCTTCACGCGCGACGCGGTCTTCGAGGCAATCGAGGCCGGTGTAAAGCTGATCGTGATCGTGACCGAGCGGATCCCCCGCTACCAGGTGGCACAGATGGTCGAGCTCGCCGCGCTTCGCGGCGCCCGCATCATCGGGCCAAACTGCCTCGGGATCATCTGCCCGGGTAAGGCCAAGATGGGCGGCATCGGCGGGCCGGCCGTCGACACGCGCAAGGCATACACGCCGGGCGCCGTCGGCGTGATGTCGCGCAGCGGTGGGATGACGACGGAGATCTCGAGCACTCTGACCGCCGCCGGACTCGGGCAGTCGACGGCGGTCTCGATCGGTGGCGACGCGATCATCGGCTCGAGCTACGCCGAGCTGATGCCACTGTTCGAAGCGGACGAGCAGACAGAGGCGCTCGTCATCTATTCGGAGCCGGGTGGCCGCATGGAGTACGAGCTGGCGCGCTGGGTGAAAGAGAACGATTCGCGGCTACCGATAGTGGCGTTCATGGCCGGCCGCTTCATGGACGAGATGCCCGGCATGAGCTTCGGGCACGCCGGCACGATCGTCGAGGGCAAGGCCGACACGGCATCGGAGAAGATCGCGCACCTCGAGCGGGCAGGGATCGCCGTCGCCGAGGAGATCGCGAGCATCCCCGACCTCGTCAAGGAGCGCATCGGCGAGAAGGCGGTGGCGACGTGAGCCGAAACGGTGCGCCGGCGGCACTCTTCATCCAGGTGGAGGTGGACGAGGCAGTTGCGCGGGATCCCGAGATGGCGAAGAAGCTCGAGGAGGTCTGCCCGGTCGACATCTACGAGCAGGCTGACGACGGCACGCTCGCGATCGTGGAGGAGAACCTCGACGAGTGCGTGCTCTGCTACCTGTGCGTCGAGGCGACTCCCGACGACACGGTGCGGGTTGTCAAACTCTACGAGTAGCTCCTGATCCGGGTCGTGAGCGCGGCTCGGGAAGACTGCTCGATTGAAGCCTTACCTCTCGCTTTGCGCCATCTACCGGGACGAGGCTCCCTATCTTCGCGAGTGGATCGAGTTCCATCGCGTGGTCGGAGTCGAGCGGTTCTTTCTCTATAACAACCTCAGCGTCGACCACCATCTGGACGAGCTCGCTCCGTACATCGCGGAAGGCGTGGTCTCCCAGCACGACTGGCCGGAGGAGCCGGGTCAGTACGGAGCGTACGCTCACTGCCTGCGCGAGCACGGCGGCGACTCGCGCTGGATCGCGTTCCTGGACATCGACGAGTTCCTGTTCTCTCCCACGTCGCGAGCGCTCGCGGAGATCCTCGTGGACTTCGAGCAGTGGCCCGGGGTGGGAGTGAACCTCGCCCTCTTCGGCACCTCAGGTCATGTCACGCCGCCGCCGGGTCTGATCATCGAGAACTACGTCTGGCGGGTCACGGAGCCCAAGCCAGGAACCCACATCAAGAGCATCGTGGACCCAACCCGGACCGTTCGCCCCGAAACGAGCCATCACTTCTCCTACGAGAGCGGTGAGGCGGTGGACGAAAAGAAACGACCCGTGGAGGGCGGCCTCACCCGGTCTCCCACGCTGTCGCTGCTGCGCGTGAACCACTACGTGACGAGGTCGAAGGCCGAGTGGATGCGCAAGCTGGCGCGCAGGCGTGCCGATACGGGCGAGCTGTGGCACGTGCCGCGGGTGGAGACGCTCCAGCGCAGGGAGCAGAACATGAACGCGACCCTCGATACCGCGATCACGGCGTATGTACCGCAGGTGCGTGACGGGCTCGAGCGCGTGGCCGCAGGGGAGCGCTGAACGGCTCGTTAGGCCGGCGCCCTGGACGCAGCCTCAGGGGGCGGCAGGCGGCGTGGGCTCGGGCTCAGGGGCGTTGGGCACGCTCAGGTCGTGCACCGCGGTCTTGCTGGTCGGTGCGCCGTCGCTACAGCCGAACATGTACCTGCGGCTCTTGCGGCAACCGGGACCAGTAAAGCCGCTGAAAGCCTGCCAGCGGTAGACCCGCGGCGAGCCGATCGCCCTGTCGTCGAAGAGGTACGTGACGCTTCGCTGGTTGAGACGGCGCACGGTGAACGCACCGAGCCGCTTGCGCTTCGGTCTGGTCCTGTACAGGCTGCCGCGCAGCTTGCCCTCCCTGAACGAGGCGCATGCCTCGAAGTCCTGCTTACCGTCGCCGCCGCGTCCCTGCTTCCAGATGTAGACGCAGAGTGCTCGCGGTTCCCTGCGCGAAGAGCGAAGATCGCGGGACCGCCACGCGCGGAACGTGTCGACCGAATGCGCGAGCTGGCTCCCTCGGTGCGCCGCGGTCGCCGACTTGATGTCGAACAGACTCCTGCCGGCGTTGCGGTTGTCCTCGACAGTCGTGGCATCCGCCAGGGCGACAGCGGCGAACGCCGGCAGCGCCAGGATCAGCGCGGCTGCGAAAAGCCGAAGCTGCATCGCAGCTGACCGTACTATCTGCCCCGGATATGTGCGCTGATCGAACCGGGCAGAGCTTCAACTTCACCCGCGACGTCGTCGAGCGCCTCGCGCGGGAGCGACCGACGGATGAGGCGCTTCGGGCGCTTTCCGCCGAGGGCGGGCGGAAAAGCTTCACGTACGCGGAGGTGGCCCGCGAGGCCGAAGCTTCCGCAGCGCGCCTGCACTCCCTCGGTGTCGGTCGCGGCGACGTCGTGATGACGCTGATGGGCGCGAGGGCGGACTGGGTCTTCGCGCTGCTGGGAGCGTGGCGGCTCGGCGCCATCGCTCTCCCCTGCTCCGAGCAGCTGCGCGGCAGGGACATCGCGTTCCGGATCGAACGGGCGAAGCCGAGTGTCGCGCTGTTCGCGCGACGCGACCGCGACGAGCTGGAGAGGGCGTGCGAGATGGTGGCCGACGCCCCCCGCGTCGTGGACGTCGACGAGGAGGCGCTGCGCGCGGACGAGCCGCCCCTCGTGACGGCGACGGCGTATGACGACCCGGCGCTGATGACGTTCACGTCCGGCACCGTTGGAGAGCCGCGGGGTGCGGTGCACACGCAGCGATACCTGCGGGGCCAGGCGGTGCAGGCCGAGCACTGGCTGGGCGCCGGTCCCGGCGACCTGGTCTGGTGCACCGCGGCCAGCGGCTGGTCCAAGTCGGCGCGGAACGCCTTCGTGGCACCGTGGAGCCGGGGCGCCGCCTGCCTGTTGCACGAGGACCGCTTCGACCCATCCCAACGTCTCGAGCTGGTCTCGCGCGAGGGGGTGACGATCCTCTGTCAGGCTCCCACCGAGTACCGCATGATCGCCAAGCGCGTCTCGCTGGAGGGCCTGCGGGCGCCCGCGCTGCGCCGGCTCGTCTCGGCCGGCGAGCCGCTCAACCCGGAGGTGATGGCGGTCTTCGCGGACGCCCTCGGCCTCGACATCCGCGACGGCTACGGGCAGACGGAGACCGGACAGCTCACCGGGATGCCGGACGGAGAGAAGGTGCGGCCGGGGTCGATGGGCAGGCCGCTGCCGGGCTTCGACCTCGAGGTGCTCGACGAGCAGGGGCGCCCCGCGGCCGAGGGCGAGCTGTCGCTCGACCCGGCGACGGTGCCGACGTTCTTCCGCGGCTACCTCGGAGAGGAGGCCTTTCGCGGGGAGCGCTGGCACACGGGGGATCGGGTCCGGAAGGACAAGGACGGCTACCTGTGGTTCGAGGGACGCATGGACGACGTCATCCTCTCCGCCGGCTACCGCATCGGCCCCTTCGAGGTGGAGTCAGCCCTGGTCGCTCACCCCGCGGTCGCCGAGGCCGCGGCCGTCGCCGCTGACGACGACGAGCGCGGCTCGGTCGTCAGGGCGGTGATCGTCCTGCGCGACGGCTTCGCGGGCGACGACCGCCTTGCACGTGAGCTTCAGGACCACGTCAAGCAGACGACTGCTCCATACAAGTACCCACGGATCGTCGAGTTCCGCGATTACTTGCCAAAAACCTCGAGCGGGAAGATCAAGCGAGCAGAGCTTCGTAGAGAGTCGGCTTAGGCGAGCGCCGGCCCGCATTGTCTCCCTTGCTGACCGGATCGGAAGCAGCGGGAGCATCTGCTCGGTCGCTGCGGCCGATCCGGCGAACCGCCGGGAGGCAACACGGGCCGTCGCTCTTCGCCCGGACGTAGCGACTGCGGCTTTTGGCCAAGGGTAAGGTGAGTGGCGTGGCAAACCGTCTCGCGGAAGAGACCAGTCCCTACCTCCTCCAGCACAAGGAGAACCCGGTGGACTGGTACCCGTGGGGTGAGGAGGCGCTCGAGCGCTCGCGCTCCGAGGACAGGCCGATCCTGCTCTCGATCGGCTACTCCGCCTGCCACTGGTGCCACGTGATGGCGCACGAGTCGTTCGAGGACGACGAGACCGCCGCCTACCTGAACGAGCACTTCGTGCCGGTGAAGGTGGACCGCGAGGAGCGCCCGGACGTCGACGGCATCTACATGCAGGCGGTGCAGGCGATGACCGGGCACGGCGGCTGGCCGCTGACGGTCTTCCTCGACCCCGACGGGGTCCCGTTCTACGGCGGCACGTATTTCCCGCCCGAGAGCCGCCACGGAATGCCGAGCTTCCGCGCGGTGCTCGAGGGCGTCAGCGAGGCGTGGCGGACGCGGCGCGAGGAGATAGGCGCGGCTGCAGAGCAGACGGTGCGCGGGCTTCAGGCGTCCACGCGCATCCTTCCCTCCGAAGAGGAGCTGTCGCCGCAATTGCTGGAGGATGCACAGCTCGCGCTCGCCCAGCAGTTCGACCCGGTGAACGGCGGCTTCGGCGGCGCTCCGAAGTTCCCGCCGGCGTCGGCGCTCGAGTTCCTGATGTGCCGTCTCGCCTCCCCGGGGCTCGCGCCCGCTGCACGGGAGAGCGCACGGGAGATCGTCGTGCGCACGCTCGAGCAGATGGCGAAGGGCGGCATGTACGACCAGGTCGGGGGCGGCTTCGCGCGTTATTCGGTCGACGCACACTGGCTCGTGCCGCACTTCGAGAAGATGCTCTACGACAACGCGCTGCTCGCGCGCTCCTACCTCCACGGCTGGCAACTCATCGGGGACGAGCGGATGCGGCGGGTCTGCACCGAGACGCTCGACTGGGCCCTGCGCGAGATGCGCGGACCCGAAGGCGGCTTCTATTCGGCGCTCGACGCCGACTCCGAGGGCGAGGAGGGCAAGTTCTACCTCTGGACCTCCGATGAGGTGCGCGAGATCCTCGGCGAGCACGCGGAGCCCGTGATCCGGTACTGGGGGCTCGACGCCGAGCCGAACTTCGAGGGCGCGAACATCCTGCACGTCGTGGGCGAGGAGATCGATTCCGAGTTGCTCGAGAGAGCACGGAAAGAGCTCTACGAGGCTCGATCTAAGCGCGTCTGGCCGGGTCTCGACGACAAGCGCCTCACCGCATGGAACGCGCTCATGGTGTCGGCGCTCGCCGACGCCGGCGCCGTGCTCGGGCGCGAGGACTACCTGAACGCCGCCCGCGAGTGCGCGGCGTTCCTGCTCGAGACGATGCGCGACGAGTCCGGTCGCCTGCTTCGCACCTACAAGGACGGGCGCGCCCGGCTCAACGCCTACCTGGAGGATCACGCGTTCCTCGTCGAGGCTCTGCTCGCCCTCTACCAGGCCACCTTCGAGACGCGCTGGTTCAGCGAGGCGCGCTCGCTCGCCGACGTGATGGTCGAGCGCTTCGCGGACCCGGAGGGCGGCTTCTTCACCACCGCCTCCGACCACGAGCGCCTGATCACGCGAGCGAAGGACATCGAAGACCATCCGATCCCCTCCGGAAACTCATCGGCGTCGTTCGGGCTGGTGAAGCTTCACGCCTTCAGCGGCGAGGGCGACTACGAGCAGCGCGCCCTCGGGGTCTTCAGTCTCCTGCACCCCGCGGCGGCGCGACATCCGCAGGCGTTCGGCCACCTGTTGCAGGCGCTCAACTTCCACCTGGCGCCGCCGCGCGAGGTGGCGATCGTCGGCGCGGAGGTCGAGCCCTTCGCGCGAGTCGTGCGCTCGGCCTTCCGTCCCGCGGTGGTGGTCGCGGCGATGAGGCCCGGCGACAGCGAGGCGCAGGAGCGGATCCCGCTCCTGGCAGGGCGCGAGGCGGTGAACGGCCATGCGGCCGCTTACGTGTGCGTGAACTTCTCCTGCCGGCTGCCGGTGACGGAGCCGCAGGAGCTCGAACGCGAGCTGGCCTCCTAGCGCCCCTCGTTCGGTCTCTACGCTCTCAAAGGACCGGCAGGTACTTGTCGAGCTCCCACTGTGAGAGCTGGCTGCGGTAGTCATCCCACTCCTGGCGCTTGATCTCGACGAAGCGCGAAAAAGTGTGCTCGCCGAGCGTCTTCAGGATCAGCTCCGACTCGGCCGCGAGCTCGACCGCCTCACCCAGCGTCTCCGGTAGCTGCTCGATGCCCAGCTTGCGCCGCTCGTCCGGGGACAGGTGGTAGAGGTTCTTCTCCATCGGCTCCGGCAGCTCGTAGCCCTTTTCGATCCCCTCGAGGCCGGCCTGCAGAAGGGCTGCGAAACAAAGATACGGATTGCAGGCCGGGTCGGGACTGCGGATCTCGCAGCGCGTGGCCTGCTCCTTGCCGGGGTGGTACAGCGGCACGCGGATGAGCGCGGAGCGGTTGCGGCGCGACCAGGCGACGTAGACCGGAGCCTCGTAGCCGGGCACGAGCCGCTTGTAGGAGTTCACCCACTGGGCGAAGAGCGCCGAGACCTCGCGGGCGTGCTTGAGCTGCCCTGCGATGAACGACTTGGCGATCTCGGACAGGTAGTACTGGTCGTTGGCGTCGTAGAACGCGTTGCGGCCTTCCTTGAACAACGACTGGTGCGTGTGCATCCCAGAGCCGTTCTCGCCGTAGAGCGGCTTGGGCATGAAGGTCGCGTAGAAGCCGTACTTCATCGCGTACTCCTTCACGGTGATGCGGTAGGTCATGCAATGGTCCGCCATCGTGAGCGCGTCCGCGAAGCGCATGTCGACCTCGTGCTGGGACGGGCCGACCTCGTGGTGGCTGTACTCGACGTGGATCCCGAGCTGCTCCAGCGCGAGCACGGTCTCCCGGCGCAGGTCCGAGCCTGCGTCGAGAGTCGTGAGATCGAAGTAGCCCCCCCTGTCGAGGACCTCCGGCGGGCCACTGGTGTCGGCCGAGCGGAAGTAGAAGTACTCGAGCTCGGGCCCGACGTTGAACGTCTCGAAGCCCATCGAGCGCATACGGTCGAGGGCCCGGCGAAGAACCCAGCGCGGATCGCCCTCGTAGGGCTCCCCACCCGGCACCTGGATGTCGCAGAACATGCGCGCGGTGGCCTTGTCCTCTGGGCGCCAGGGCAGAATGGCGAACGTCTGCGGATCGGGCATGGCGATCATGTCCGACTCCTCGATCGGGTTGAACCCGGTGATGGACGACCCGTCGAAGCCCATGCCGCCCTCGAAGGCGTCCTCGAGCTCCTCGCTGTTGATCGAGAAGCTCTTGAGCTGGCCGAGTATGTCGGTGAACCAGAGGCGGATGAAGCGAACGTCACGGTCGTCGACTATCCGCCTGACGTCTGCCGGGGTGGTGGGCGCGTCTTTGGACACTGCGGCTCCTTAGCTCTTCGGGTGGACCGGAAAAGAGCGCAGAGGATATCTATGCGGCCGAAGCGGCCGGGCCGCAGCCGCTGCAGGCCGCTAGCGCGGCTTCAGCCAGTGGCAAGCCCAGGAGCGAAGCTCGCCCAGCGAGCGCTCCAGCGCTCTTCCCTTGTCGGTGAGCGTGTACTGCACGCGCACCGGAGAGCCCTCGAGCACCTCACGCTGGACGAGTCCCTCGGACTCGAGCTCGCGAAGCCTCATCGAGAGCAGGCGGTCCGAGATCTGCGGTACCACCTGGGCGATCTCGCAGAACCGGCGGGGCTCTGGCAGCAAAGCGACGACTATGGCGCCCGTCCAGCGCTTGCCGATCAGCTCGACGGCCTCGTGGAAGTACGGGCAAATGGAGACCGGCACGGCCCCGTTTGGGACCGTGCCGGGCGCGGCGGCGGCTGCCTTGCCGCCGCTCGCGCTAGTCGCAGCTACTGGATGGTCGGTCGGAGTCGTTAGGCCCGGCTCGTCGAGTGTGCTCGAGTGCGCCGGGCCGGCCATTGCGCCTTAAGCAGCTTCGCTGAGAGGCTTTACCTCTCGCGACGTACCCTCGAGGGGAATCTCGCCGGCCACGCTGATGAGCGCGGCGAAGTCGGCGAGCGCCACGTGGGAGAGGGCCTCGAGAATCTGCTCGTCGCTCCACCCGGCCTCGCGCGCCTCCTCGTGGACGTGAATCGGCACGCGGCCCTTGTGCTCGAGCACCGCCTCGAGGTAGCGAAGCAGCGCGGCTTCCTTCTCGTCGCGCGAGAAGAAGCGGCGCGCCATCTCCACCTCGTCGTGGCTCAGCCCGACGTTGCGGGCGCTGCGGGCGTGGATCGCGACGTCGTACTCCGAGCCACGGTGCTCGGCGACGGCGAGAGCGATCCGCTCCTGGGTGGCGGCCGAGAGGGTGCCGCGCCGGAGCTCGGAGCGCATGCGCGCGTAGGCACGAAGCGCGGCGGGCGAACCTGCCAGCGCTCCGACGAAGTTGTTGAGCTTGCCGCTGCCGGAGAGGGCGCCCTTGAGAATCGAGGCGCTGCCCTGGGGGGCGGTGAGCTCGTCGTGTATGTCGAACCTGCTGATTTTGGTCATTTCTTTGCTTTCGGTCCCGGCTAACAACGGTGTCAGTACTAACAAAAAGACACGTACTTGCAAAAAAGCAAGTTACTTACGGCGGGTAAGTGTACGCCATGCCCGTCCTTCTTTCAAGGTCCCCCCTGGAGGGCCCTCGCCATGCCTGTTTCGCGTCCACTGGGGCCGCCTCCTGCCCCCGGGCCGGAAGTTGCGAGGTCGCTGCAAGCGACCGACGCCCTGGCCCCAGCTCCCTGCCGGGGCCCTGGCGTCTGAAGGTAATACGCAGAGAGCGGCGCGGCGGATCATCGGGGGCGCCCGAAGACCCGACCCGGCACACGGCCCGGCGCCGGCGCTCCGGCCTAGAGCGAGACGCGCAAACGTCCCGTGCTCTCCAGGCCGAGCTGCCTGGCGGCCGCGGCGGTGAGGTCAAAATGCACGCCAGGGGCGAACGGGCCGCGGTCGATCACCGGGAGCGTCAGGAAGCGCCCAGCACGATAGAAGGTGAGCACCGTGCCGCAGGGGAGCCTTCGGTGCGCCACGCCGAGCGTGGAGCGGCGAAGCTTGATCCCGCAGGCGGTGCGCCTGCCGTAGAGGCCCGGGCCGTACCAGGTCGCCTTCCGAACGGGCATGGCCCGCGCGGCGAGCCCACTCGCCGTGCCGCCGGTCGCATCAGGTGCCGCCTCGGTGGCTGGAGAGGGCGGGAGGGCGGCGCCTCCGGTCGCTCCTTCGGAGGTCGCGCTGGCGACCACGATCAAGAACAAGCCCAGCGCAACCGCCCACGCTGCCACACGGTCGGGCCGCGGCCCGGACAGCTGCGTGCCGCGCGTGCGCTGGGGCCTGCGCGCGGTGCTCAGATATATGGCCTCGGGCCTGCGGCGACTAGCGCTTGGCACGCTCGCGCGCGGCCTCGTGTCCGATCGGTTCAACACTTGCCTCTCTTTCCAGCGCCTACGGGGTTAGCTGACGGGCTCGCGCTGAAAGAGCTGCGCTACGCCACTTTTTGCGGCGATTCGCCCCTGCGGCCGGCTGGCCGCATTTGGTTCCCCCGCTCTTCAGTCCGGCAGGCAGCCGGACGCGAAGACTCGGCGGTCAGGTTTGTGTCGTTCGTCCTCCGCGATTGGTGGCTAGATGCGGGCCGGAACAGCGGGCCCGCGAGAGCGCGCGATGGTACCAGAGCGGGGAGCGGACAGGCGCGGTCCGGCGGTCAGTGGTAGCGGCCCGAGCCCTCCAGGCGGGCCTGCTCCTCCACCGTGCGATCGGCCCAGGGGATCGCCTCCAAGCGCTCGTCCGGGATCGGCTCCCCACTCTCGACCGAGATCCCGTAGGTGCCGTTCTCCACGCGCTCGAACGCCCGCTCTATCGCCTCGAGATCCTCCTGGAGACGATAGATGAACGACTGGTCGCGCTCCTCTTCGAACAGCTCGGTTCCCGCGTCGGCCGTGTGCTGGTCGACGGAGGACAGCTCGCCGCCTCCACGCTCGGCGCGAAGCTCCTGCAGCTCATTCACGACGCGCTCGCGCTCCCGTTCCAGAAGCTCGCGTGCTGTGCCTGGGTCCAAGATGCTCCTTTCGTCGCCGATTACGGCGCCTGTCGTGGCCGCGCTTACGTTAACTGCTCTGCTCGGGGTTACCCGCAAGCCGTGGACGGAAATCGAAGGGGCCCCTCGCGGGGCCCCTTCTGTAGCGGGCCTGTAAGCCGGATTCTGTCGAGAGCAACCATCTATCTGGGACCGGCGTTGCCGCCGGACTCCTGCGGCCTACCTGGACCTGGCCGGGCCGGCTCGTGGCGGTCCTGCTTGGCCTTGCACCGGGTGGGGTTTACCTCGGCACGCCGTGTCACCACGGCGCCGGTGCGCTCTTACCGCACCATTTCACCCTTGCCGGCCGACGGTTCACGTGTGACCGCCGGCTTTGGCGGTGTCGTTTCTGTGGCACTTTCCCTCGGGTTTCCCCGGGTCGGCGCTACCGACCACCCTTGCCCTGCGGTGTCCGGACTTTCCTCGGGGCTCACCTCCTCGCCGGGAGGGTCGCCTCCGCGGCTGCTCGGCCTGCAAGTGCCAATTGTAGCTCGGGCGAAACTGGGTCTAGCTCGGCTTCTCCACCGGCGCTCGCCGTGCGCGGGGTGAGAGCTCCATGGCCGCGGGCAACCCGATCAGCAGGCAGGCCGCGCCGGCGACGAGCAGCGCCGCGTGCACGTGGCCGCGCGTGACGCCGCCGCTGAGGGCGACGCCGGCGAGGCCGGCGCCGATGGCCGCTCCCAGCAGGCGACTCATGGAAAGAAGTGACGACACGCGCCCATGCTTGGCCTGCGATACGGCATTGAGTGCCGCCCGCGATGGCGGCACGAAGAGGAGCCCGATGCCGATCCCGAACGGGACCAGCAGCGGCAGCGCGCCGAGGCCGTCGAGAGGAGCCCCGGGGATACCGAGCAGCAGCAGCCCGAGAGCCGTCACCACGAAGCCGGCCATCGCGGTCGAGCGCTCTCCGTGGCGGTCGACGAGGGAGCCTGCAAGGGGTGCGCCCGCCGCGACGAGCAGCGCGATCACCGTCAGGGCCGCCGCCGCGCCGAGAGCGGAGTAGCCGGCCGCCTCCTGCAGGTACTGCTGGGCGACGAAGAAGGCGCCGATCATGACCGCGAAGGTCAACGCGGCTACGGTAGCCGCCGCTCCGACGACGCGCTGCCTGAGCCCCGCCGTGTCGGGACGCTCGTCGGCGTACACCTCGCGCGGAACGAAGCGGTTGACCGCCCATGCGACGGCAGCGCTCGCGGGCAGGAGGAACCACCAGCACGCCCGCCAGTCGATGGCAACAGTGAGCAGGCCGCCGATCAGCGGCCCGATCAGGTTCGCGACGCCCGAGCTCGCGCCCCACAGCCCGAGCGCCGCCCCGCGGCGTTCGGGCGGGTAACCGGAGACCGCTCCAGCCAGCGAGGCGGGGCTGACCAGGCCCGCCCCAGCGCCCTGGATCAGTCGCGACGCGACGAGAACCTCGAACGTCCCGGCGACGGCGCCGAGCAGTGCTCCCGCCGCAAAGACCGCAAGCCCGGCGAACGCAACCCTGCGAGAGCCCAGCCGGTCCACCATCGTGCCGCCCGGAAAGAGCATCAGCCCGTATGCGGCGAAATACGCGGTCAGGACGAGCGACAGGTCGCTCGCATCCGCTCCCAGCTCGTCGCCGACCGAAGGCAGGGCGACGGTCACGATCGTGCCGTCGATCTGCAGCAGCGCCGCCGCCGCAGCGCAGGCCGCCAACCGCAGCCTGGCGTCTCGAGAGACCGGCGCGGGCTCAGGCAAGGAGGAGGCGCCGGCGCGCATGCGCGCATTCTGCCCGTTCGGGCGCTACGCCCTCCGACCGGTCGCGAAAGCTACTCGAGGCTGCTGCCGCAGCCGCCGCACTCGGCTGGAGGCGACTCGACGGCGTCGGGCTCCGCGGCACTCATGAGCGTGCCGCCGCAGACGGGGCAGCGAGCGCTGCCGCGCAGTGCCAGGCCGCCCACCACGGTTGTGACGGCGTCGTCCAGGCTGCGCTCCCCGCCAGGGTCGAACAGGCGCCCGAGCCGCGAAGCCGGATTCGTGTCGCTTTTTTCCTTCACCGCAAGCACGAAAACCTCACCGGATCTTCCTGAACACGCCCACGACGCGGCCGAGCACGCGCACGTCGGAGCTGCGGATCGGCTCCATCTCGGAGTTCTCCGGCTGGAGCCTCACGTGGTTGTCCTCCTTGAAGAAGCGCTTGACCGTCGCCTCCTCCCCCACCAGTGCGACCACGATGTCGCCGTCGGATGCGGCGTCCTGCGGGCGCACGACCACGAAGTCGCCTTCGAGGATGCCCGCGTCGCGCATGCTCTGCCCCGACACGCGCAGCACGTACTCGCCTTCCTCCCCGCCCGCGATGGCGGGGACCTGGACGTACTCCTCGATGTTCTCCTCGGCGAGGATCGGCTGGCCGGCTGCCACTTGCCCGACGAGCGGCAGGCCGGCGGGCGCGATCGCCTGCTTCGCCTTGTCGATCAGCAGCTCGAGCGCCCTCGGCTTGGCCGGGTTGCGCTTCAGGAGGCCGTACTTCTCGAGGTTCGCCAGGTGGGCGTGAACCGTGGACGAGGAGGCGAGGCCGACGGCCTTGCCGATCTCGCGAACGGTCGGCGGGTAGCCGTACTTTGCCCCGTAGCGCTTGATGAAGTCGAATATCTCCTGCTGGCGCTTGGTCAGTTGGAGATCCACGGTTTGGCTTTTCCTCCTGGCTAGTTGGCCGTCTCGTTGCTGCTCATACGAACACTTGTTCGAAGCGTAGCGGTTCCCGCGGACGCGATCAAGCCCTCGACGAGTTGGCGCCACCCTCGGTCGGGGGCCGCGCCTAGAGCGCTTCGGGAAACGCCTCCACCGCGCGCTCGACTCCGGCGCGGTCGACGTCGAGGTGGGTGACCATTCGCAGCCGCGTCTCGCCGATGGCGCCGACCCTCACGCCGTGCCGCTCCAAGGCGCCCGCGAGCGCCGGTGCATCGGACACCTCGCAGATGACGATGTTCGTCTCCACGGTCTCGAGATCGATCGTGACGCCGTCGAGCTGCGCGATGCCCTCGGCGAGCAAGCGAGCGTTCTCGTGATCCTCGGCGAGGCGTTCGACGTGGTGGTCGAGGGCGTAGAGGCCGGCAGCGGCGAGGACGCCCGACTGTCGCATCGCACCGCCCATCATCTGCTTGTAGCGCCACGCTTCCTCGATCAGCTCGCTCGACCCGGCGAGGCAGGCGCCCACGGGCGCTCCGAGCCCCTTGGTGAAGTCGATCCAGGCGGTGTCGAAGCCCGCAGCGAGGTCTTGCGCCGAAACGCCAGAAGCGACGACCGCGTTCAGCAGCCGCGCGCCGTCCATGTGCGCGCGCAGGTCGTGCGCCCGCGCCACGGCGATTACCGCCCGCAGCGTCTCGAGCGGCCAGATCCGGCCACCTCCGAGGTTGGTCGTCTGCTCGACCGACACGAGCCGGCTCCGAGGCATGTATCGGTCGCCCGGCGGGCGGATCACGCGTTCGAGCTGCTCGGCGGCGAAGATGCCACCCTCGCCGTCGAGGGCTCGGATCATCGCGCCGGAGATCGCCGCCGGTCCGCCGGCCTCGAAGTTGACCGGGTGCGACGTGCGGTCGAGCAGCACCTCGTCTCCCCCAGGTCGAAGGTGAACGCGGAAAGCGATCTCGTTGCACATCGTGCCGCTCGGAAGGAAGACCGCCGCCTCCTTTCCGAGTAATGCGGCCACGCGCTCTTCGAGCGCGCGCACCGTCGGGTCCTCGAAGCGCTGCTCGTCGCCGACCTCCGCCTCGGCGATCGCGCGCCGCATCGCAGCGGTCGGCCTCGTCTGGGTGTCGCTGAAGAGGTCGACGAAATCGGCCATGGCGACAGCCTAAGGCGGGAGTGGCCGACGGGCGGCGGCCGCTGTCGGGCGGTGGGGAGGGCCGGGGGCCGGCCCTATAATCCTGCGTCCAGGCGCCTGTGGCGGAATTGGTAGACGCGCAAGGTTGAGGGCCTTGTCCGGCTTTTACCGGGTGGAGGTTCGAGTCCTCTCGGGCGCATTGAAAAACCCCGCTACAGCGGGGTTTCTCATTTTCTGCTTGTGGCAGTTGCCACGCATTTTGGTGCGCGTGATAACAGCCGTGATAACAAACGACTTCGCCAGGCCACGTCTCTGACGCCATCAGGGGCTTGGCGATCACCGTGGTGCTCTCCATCCTTCCCCCCGCTGCGAGCGCGGTCTCTCTCTGGGGGAACCGCGCTTAAAGCCACAGAACGGCCCTTCGCTCGGATTCTGGTTGTATCCGGCTTCGAGGCCTCGGAGCTGCTCCGATTCCGGCCTTATTCTCATTTCGTGCTGTCCGGACCCGTAACCCAGGCTGACCCGTCGCGCCAGCCCGCGCCGACAGTACCCCATGCCCCGACCTTCCTTGAAGCTGCCTTCCCCTAGCAGAGTGACCTTCTTCAGCACAACTTAGATGAGCTTCCCCTCTTCGTCGCGATCGGCGTGCTCTCAGACGATGAGGCCACCGAGTGGCGAGCGCTTCACGCTCGCCGCCGAAGCCTTCAGAGCGACCGACAGCGAAGTGGTCCACGAAGACCAGCGAAGCCGCGCGCGAAAGCTTCTCCACGAGGCGCTCGCGGACTATGAGGCAAGCAGGCCAGACGACAGACGGCCCTTCTGGCGCTTTCCCGCTGGGCTTCGCTCGCTGAAAGCGGTAGGCGCAGTCTCAGAGGATGAGGCTTCCGAGTGGGATCGGAGCTTTCATGAGGTGGTCGACCGGAAGTCGAAGCCAAAGCGGGAGGCGCGCCAGCGCGCAGAGCGGCAGGCGCAGCCAGAATCTCGGCCCGAGGTGCCGCGCTTAGAGGCGGCCGAGCTGTCTCGCGTTTTAGTCGGTCCACCGCAACGGTTACGCGGCGTCCGCGTCACCTGCGCAGAGCTCTACGAGGACTGCGTGATCGTTCGTTGGCACCGCGTCCCGACGGCCGATGAAGTCAGCCGCGGGGAGAAGGCTTGCGCCAATCAGCCGACCCCAGAAGTGCTATCCGCTCACTTTGGGGCAGTCTTGTCGCTCGAAGACGACCTGGGCACGGACTATGCACCGGGGAGCCGCCCGCACCAGATAAGCGGCGACAACGGCCGATCCGAGAACGACGAACCAGTGGCGGTCTGGGGACGATCAGTCTTCGTCCCAGCGGTACCCCAGCGCGTAGGGCGCCTCACGGCGCTCCGTGGGCAGGCAGACGAGTTCGGGCTGATAGAGGGATGAAGCCAACTCATAGTGGTTCGGTTGCCCGGCATACGACGCGGGGTAGGGCCTGCCGCTTTGGCCCTGACCGCTTTCGTGGACACTTTGATCTGACCCTGGTTTAGCGGAGAGGCGTTTCTGGAATCCTCCGGCGCTCAGCGAGGAGGAACCAATGCCCAGCAGGTATCCAGCAGAAGTGCGCAAGCAGGTGGTCGACCTGGCGCGCTCCGGCACGAGGGTCGCGCAGCTCGCCGAGACGTTCGGGATGAGCGAGGCGACGATCTATAACTGGCTGGGGCAGGAGAGGATCGACCGTGGCGAGGAGCCAGGGCTCAGCACCGAGGGGCAGATGGAGCTCGCGGCCGCGAAGCGACGCATCCGCCAGCTCGAGACCGAATTGGCTGTCTCGCGCAAGGTCAACGAGGTCTTCCTCGAGCAGGACCTGCCCCCAAAACCCTCTACCCGGTGATCGCATCCCTGGCCGGGCAGGGAATCAACGTGCAGAGGGCTTGCTTCATGCTCGGCCTTTCCCCCTCGGGCTACTACGCCTGGAAGGAGCGCCCGCCGTCGGAGCGCACGCTCAGGCACGCGTGGCTGGCCGGCGAGATCGCGCAGGTACACAAGGACTTAGGCGCCACCTACGGCGCTCTTCGCATCACCGCCGAGCTGCGCTACGGCCGTGGGATCACCGTCGGGCACAACCAGGTCTCGCTCGTCATGGGTCGCCTCGGGATCCACGGGCTCCCCAAACGCCGCCTGCCGCGCGGCGCGAAGCTCGGCAAGGCGAGCTCGCTGGACCTCGTGCGCCGGCGCTTCAGGACGGACGGCCCCGGCCGTCTTTGGATGACCGACATCACCGAGCACCACACCAAAGAGGGAAAGCTCTACTGCTGCGCGGTCCTCGATGCCTTCTCCCGCATGGTCGTCGGGTGGTCGATCGACAGCTCGCAGACGGCGCTCTTGGTGACGAGCGCGCTCGCCATGGCGATCGTCGCAGGGCGCCGAGCGAGGGAGGGATAATCCACTCAGATCAAGGGGTGCAGTTCGCCTCCTGGGCGTTCAGCCAGAAGGTCAGAGATGCCGGCCTCGCGCCCTCGATGGGAGCAGTCGGCGCGCCGTTCGACAACGCGATGGTCGAGGCGTTCTGGGCGCGCATGCAGGTCGAGCTACTGAACCGCAAGCGCTGGAAGACTCGGGTCGAGCTCGCCACTGCGATCCACGACTACATTGAGCTCTTCCACAACACCCGACGACGTCACAGCAGCCTGGACATGCTCACACCAACCGAATACGAAAAGCAAAACCAACTATCACCGATCGCCGGCTGATTCCAGATCGCTGACTCCACGAAAGTGGGGTCAGATCAACGTGTCCACCGAAACGGGGCAGGGCCATACGTCGCCTCCTGACTACTTCAGGTAGGTCGGTATCAAGCGGCACCCGCGGGTGGACGCCAGCGATTAGCTGCCTTTACTCAGCGTGACCTGGTGGGGTGTTGATGCCGAGCTGTTCGCGTCCTTCTCGGCCAAGTGAAGTAGTCGCCGTGATCAACGACCCAGTTGTTCTTCTTCTGGACGCGGCCTTGCCGCACCCTCATTGCGCTTTTTCGCCGGGCGGAGCGCACCTACGAACACCCCATGCCGCTGGGAAGGAAGGGAGCCGCACCCTCTTACGGGCTGTCGCCGCCACCACCGGTGTAGTGCTCATACGGGTAGTAGTCGATGGCGTCTTGCTTTCCAATAGCTGTGCCGCGCGGCCCTGGAGAGATACCGGGTGGGCGCGGAGCCTTGGCTACGGACCATTGATCGTCGGATTCGCGAGCGAACCACATACACGTTTGCCGCTCCGGGTGCTCGCTGTTCAGGCGGTCTGCAAGCTGCTCGGCCGAAGCCCGGTCCATAGTGCAAAGGGTACTCCCCCCATTGCTTGTTCTGGATCGGTTTCACGGAACCGGCGGCGGGTCGCCTGGCGGTATTTCCATCTTGGCTCGAACTTTCGCTAGCCGTTTCGCTAGCCCGGTTGTAGTGCAGGATTCAGGGCGCTGCTGCATCGGGCTACCTCCGTTTTGGCGTGGCGTTACCCCAAGGCATCTTCGGGTGTACATTCGGCCGGTGCGGCGCGTCCTCGTACGCTTCGTCTGGCTTCTCGCCTATCTGGTGGCGACGGTCGGGGCCGCGCTCTTCCTCCTCATCGGGTGGCACCGCTTCCTGCTCGTCCTCCACCTCTATGAAACTGAGTGCGACCGATCGGACTGTAGTGCGCTCGGTGACTTCACCGCCGACCACTCGGCGTTCATTTGGTACCTGTGCATGTTGGTCGCAGCACTCCTCATGGGCCTCGTCTTTTGGTCTGTCCACCGACTACGCCACCGCCAAGAACGCCGCTAGGAGGGCCTAACGAAACGGCTAGCGAAACTCCGGGGGGTTCGGAGTATCGGCCGCATCGGGCGGGTCCGGGTGGGGCAACGCCGCCCCACCAGCGCCCCGGTTCGGCTTCGGATGGCGGGGTTCACGCACGCCAGTGCTATCGGGGCCATGGCCTCCGCTTTCCTGCGGTACGGGCTCCGGCCGCCTCGAGGGCGGCCACTGAATCTTGGGCCGTGGAGGCTCGCTCAACAGCCCAATCTTAGTCTTAGGATGCCTTAGGCAGCTAGCTGCCTGAGAGACGAGAAGCGTGCGGATCCCCCGGCTACTAGCCGCGAGTGCTCGGACCGTGCGGACCGCCTAGGCGCTAGCGATGCACGACACGGAAATTCAGCCGTCGCAGATTCGAACGATTGCCCGCCGAATCAGTTGCGAGAAGGGTTGCCCGGTAACCGCCCGGCCGCAGAGAGGTTTTCGCGATCCTGCCCGAGAAGCGCTTAGAGTTGCGCCCGCGCTTCGACTTTGCAGTGAAGCGTCCCGATAGGCGATAGCGCTTGCACCGGCCTCGTCGCCTCTTCGCTCCGACACGGCGGCAGCGGCGTCCTGTCCGCTGAGGACTCAATCTTTGCTCGATCGTGAACACGACGCTAGCTCTCTCAGAAAGCGCGTACCGGAAGGTCGTTCCGAGCGACACGCGAGCCGAGGCGGGGCGTTCAGCGACACCCCGCGAGTCGACGGCGAAGGCTGCTGGAACGACAGCCGCATTACCAATTACGGGCGCCACATTGTCCAGCGCGGCGCGTCTGTAAAAGACGTGCGGTGCAGCCGGCGGGCTTGAGAAACCCACGGTCGTTCTGGCACTTTCGGAGTCGAGCTCTGCTCTGACCGCAGACGATCCCGGACTTGATGATCTGAGCGTGGCAACCGCGACCCCCCGGAAGGTTTCAACCAAGGAATCCGTGGATGTGAAGGTGCCCGGTCCCGACTCCTTTAGGAAGTCGATCGCGACGACTGGAAACGCCGTCGCTTCCGAAGCCATCGCGCCTTCGCTATTTCGCAGGAAGTGAGCGCGAAGCTCCGAGCTCCCCGGGACGGTGACCTGAGCCGGGTTGGCCTCGAGCGAGAGAAGAAGCCATGGATTGGCATCGACGGCACCACGCACGCTTTCACACTCTGAACTCCCCGGTCCCTTGTTGCAGCCCCACCAGTTGTTCTCTGCGTTCACGGGCTGTGTGACGGAGGCATCGGTAACCACGCCTCCTGACCTTGGCCAAATGGAGTTATCAACGATACGGTTCGCCACGATGCTTACACGGCTCAGAGTGGTCCCGCCCGTCACGTATACCCCACCGGTTGGCAGGGTTGTGTCTGCCCCGTTTCCGATGATTTCGTTGCCAGAGATCGTGACATCCTGAATCAGACTGGCTGCTGTTGCGTCGCCGAACTGGATGCCGATTGGTGAGTAGAGAAGCGAGTTGTCGACGACGACGACATCTTGCACATCGTCGAGCAGTAGGCCTGGCTCGTTGGTCCCGAACGGCGATCCATGCTCATAGATGAGATTGCCGATCACATCCGAGCTGGCGAGGTTGCGAAGGATGAGCCCCTTGTTCGCATACGAAACGTTTGAATCGATAACCACGCCGAACTTCTGAGCTCCGATAAGGCTGATGGCCGGCGTGTGCTGCTGCCCGCCGAAGTCGTTGCCCGAAATCTCCAGGTTCGAGATGCTGGAAGCGCTGTAGATCGCTCCATCCCGCGTTCCCCACGAGAAGTTGGAGTAGAAGCCGTTCTGAGATGCGAGGTTGTCGTTACCCAGCACCTGGACGGCGGTGCCGTTGTAGTCGAGAAGGTTGTTGCGCACGACCGCACGATCTGACTCGAGCGAGATACCGGGGAACGAATCCCTGATCCTCAGTCCATCGATACGGACGTCCGGGGCAGTCACGCGCAGGGCAGCCTGATCGTACGGGCCACTGACACTGGCGTCGCCCTCGTAGGGATTTTGGACCCGGTGTATCTCAAAACCCGGCACTCCCTCGTGAGGGCCCACCACGCTCAGGCCCTGCTTGTTCACGTTCACCGCTTCCGGATAGTCGAACGTGGCCTCGTACACGCGCACCGTGTCGCCCGGCTGGGAGGCATCGACCCCGGCCTGGATCGTGTTGCAAAAGTCTGCCGCCGAACCGCTGCCTCCGCCGCACCCATCAGCGTCCGCCGCTGGATCGTCGCCGTCCACGACGATAGTGGCGCCAAGAGCAGTCCCTGGCCACGGCGACACGACGAGGAGGACCAAGGAAACAAAGCCAGCCACGTTCACCAAGCGCCGGCGCCCCACCTTCTTCGTCCGCATGCCTCCCCCTGCCGTACCGTCCTAAGCA
Source organism: uncultured Solirubrobacterales bacterium (assembly GCA_963774075.1). Classification (GTDB taxonomy): domain Bacteria; phylum Actinomycetota; class Thermoleophilia; order Solirubrobacterales; family JBBDJG01; genus JBBQNR01. The sequence goes on from CAVZDP010000002.1 coordinate 685,972, forward strand.
CAGTACCCGAACCCAACCTCGGCGGCTAGTTATTGCTTCGCTGCTTCTCCCCGATGTGCTCGTGGCTCCTAGAGCTAGATAGGAACGCTGCGATCACTAACAGTTAGTGGTACGGCTGCTCACGTCCCGCCTCGTTAGAAGCTACTGTGGCACCCTGACCGTGTTCGGGAAGTCGGGTAAAGGGTGCGTTCCCTTCTGGACATGAGCGATCACAACGGTGTCGTCGCCGTCCTCCGCGATCTTCCTCATGAACAATGTGAACCTACGATCGGTGGGCACAAACCGCACATGGCATACGAACCTCTGGCCTCCGGCATCCATCTCGCAGCCGCTCGCGGCGTAACGCTCACGTGCCTGTCTGTGCTCGGCGGCCCACCGGTCCGCGACCTTCGTTGCATCATCAGCGTCGACATTGTTCGGCGTGAACACGAACCCCAAACCAACCCATGTCAAGATCGTAAGTACCGCGCCGATCAGAACGCCGAGGAGGATCCACCTGACGCGCTGCCACCTCGTCATGGCGTGACGCTACCAGGGCCGGGAGTGCCCGGGGGAGGCGCTGTGTCGTCTGCGGATTCTCGGTCGACGTCCACCGCCGCGATGCCCCATAGTGGCTCCGGTACACGCGATCCCCGCTCGTGACGACTTTTGGTGACCCCGTGGCTCAGGACTCACCGATCAGCAGCGCAAGATCTAGTAAACCGCCACCGAACAGCTCCGCCGCGCACCTGCCCGATCCCAGCTCGCGCATCCTGTGAGCTGCCGCACGAAATCGCGCATCGGCTTGAACGTCATCTTGGAACTCGCGCGCATCCTTCGCAATAGGCGCCTTCAAGGAGGCGTAGCTCTGTTCTTTCCAGCGACGCAAAACCGCGCAGACACTCGGCCGCGGTTCGTAGCGTGGTGGGTCCGAACGACAGCGGAGTACCAGCCGGATCTATCCGCCGAAGCCATTCAGGGCCACACTGTCATTACGTGAATACCTCGTCACCGATCCGCACGTGGTGGCACTTTTGTGCCGATCGCCGTCTCGGACATCTTGGGAGTGCAAGTTCTGTTCACTGCACGAGCGTGGCACCGACGCGTGCCTTGGTGTCGTCCAGCTTGTAGGCGCGCTCGACGACCGGACCATCGACGCCGGTTCCCCGAGGCGGGGATGGCAATGTCACGCCGGTCTGCCCCCGCCTTCGAGCGAGGCAGGAGAAGTCGAGGGCATCGCGGCCCATATTGGCGCTGTCGCGACTGTTCTTGAGCCTGTGCAGGTTGCTCGGACGTCCCATAGCACTACTGCAAAGTTCGCGCTACCGTTGCACGATCTTGAAGCGTAAGGACCGCGGCTTTGACTTTTGCCCGACAGCGTTCGTCCCTGTGATGAACAGCCTGTACCTGCCAAGCTTGAGCTTTCGCGTCCGGGAGAGACGGCCCTGGAAGGCCACCTTGTTGACGCCGGAGTGACCCGCAAACCTCAGCGCGCAGGCTCAGGAGCTCCCGGAGGCGCGCTGCCGTAATACGGACGGTGCTGTGCGTCGGAGGCGTTGGCCGTTCTCGGTCGACGATCTCCCGTAGCGTCTCCACCACGCGTTGGCGAGAGACGCCCAGCGCATCCATTAGCTCGGCTGCGCCTCCTTGAGGTTCTGCAACGAGCTCGCCGACGGGAGTCTCGGGTTGTTCGACGATCGTTAGGAGAACATGCTCAGGGCCGACGTAGGTACCCGGCCAGCGCTGAATCGTCGAACCGAGAGCGCGCTTCAGCTCGTCGGTCATCGGCACCGCGCCGGTCGGCGGGTCGCCCTCGACCGGGACTCGCTCTGATTTCAGGGCCGCGATAGCCCTCTTCTGCGAGATACCAAGCGAACGAAGCGCGTCGACGGCAACCCTGTCGCGGACGGGAGAGCTGGGGAGGTCGAAGACGGCTAGAAGGAAGTGCTCCGTTCCCATCTGAGACTGGCCCAAGCTTGCGGCGTGTCGGTTCCCCAGCACCATCGCCATGCGGGCTGCCTCGTTGTATTGCTCGAAGCCTCTCGGTTCTTCTGACACGACAAGCGAAGTATCCACGGAGGTCAGGACGAATGCGATCTGCCAAACCCGGGCGACGTTCGCGAACTCCCCGCTCGCCGCGGCCACGCCTCCGCGGCGTTCAACTCGACGGCTTTGTCTCGCAACTGGGCGGTGGCGTCATCGTCGACGCGTGCAATGAGGCCGCGTAGTTTCTCGAGCGCGACTCGGGCACGAAACGCTTCCTCCGGGCCGCTTCAGGACTCGGCGTTGAGCGCGACCAAGAAGTACCGCAAGTTCACGGCAGGAGCTTGGCAGCCTCGTTGGGCTGCAGCGCGCGGTACTGCGTCCAGCTCGCCGAGTCCAAGATGTAGTGGGTGGTGATGATCGCCAACGACACCCATTCGGCCCAGAACAGCGTGAAGAACTCGGTCATGGTCCAGAGAGCGATTGCCACGGCGATCCCTCCGACGAACGCGACCTTCAGGAGCGTCGACTTGTTCGTCGAGAAGAACATCATCACGAGGACGTTCCCGCCGAAGAAAGCGACAGCGAAGACGAAGTGCGGTAGCGACGTCCATCCGTCGTGATCGAACACGATCACTCCGGATAGAGCCAGCCCGAGCAGCGTGTTGTAGGTGTGCGCGTCCCGCATGACGCCGTTCACGATGAACAACATCGCTCCGACAGTGAGCGGAACGTAGAACGCCGCTGGTGCTTTCACATCGTGGTAGGCGCTAATGCTGTCCCGAACACGCTCTGGACCGGCATCGACGCAGATAAGCAACGCAGGCGTCAAGATGAGAACGGCACCAAGATTCCGCTCCAGGCGGGCGAACCGTCGCAACTCGCCGGGCAGGGCTCTTGCCCGGTTGATCGCCGATGATGTAACTGGTTGTACCTCCACGCCAAGGCTGGCTTGTCGGGCGCATTGTCCCAGCCCCCCGGTCTGCCGGGAGTGGATCAACGTCAAGGCTCAGAGGCGCCATGCCGCTCTGGGCGGCGAGGTGCGGGTAACGTGAACGAGATCAATGTGCCTGTCTACACCCGGTGGCACGTTGCGAGTCGTTCCACCGACAACGGACCAAATCAGGTTGAACCCGGCCACGGGAGGTTCAAGAGCAGGCTGACCCTGCCGAGATTCAAACCCGTGAACGCGCCTAACGATGACCTCGACGTCTTCTGCCGTGTCTCGATTTCCTTGTTCACCACGCGAAGCCGCACGTAGGCCACCTGTGTCGGTTGCCGGAGGCCCGGAATCTGAGCGCCAACGATCACCGCATCTTCAGCGGTTTCTCCCCCGTAGACGAGGGATAAGCAGGGGGCGACGTCTCCGCGGCCGGATCACACCGACGTAAAGCAGCCGCGATTGCACCGCCCAGCGTTCCAACCGCAGCCGCCGCGGCGAAAATCGACTCCCACGTGTCCTTCGCAACTTCAAACGGGCACCGGATCCATTCGCCTATTTTCGCCTTAGCGTCTCGACAACGTCGAAAGGCAGCTGCGGAAGGAGCTCTGCAGGACCGAACAGCTCAAGCGTGTCGATGCCCCTGGAGTCCCCAGCGAACGCGTCGATCGCGTGGCCTTCACGCACGGCGAGCGGTACGTGCTCGCGTAGGTGGCGGCGGCAGCGTCGCCAGCACGGCGCCGAGATCGCGGCCGAACGCCTGGTGGCGCGCCTGAGTCGCTAGATGTAGTACCTAAGTGATCCTCCGCTCTGGGATCCTCAAGATCGCGAGTGCGCGACAACGTGCGCGACAGTCACGGCTCCCGACCGTTGACGCGGAGATCGTACATCCAAGAGTCGGCCTCATTCTTTGCCTTCCCGGTGAACCAGAACACGCAGTCGAAGTAGCCCTGCTCGTCTGGAGCGGGCTCGCACTTAACGACCTCCGGTGGTCTGTTTCCAAATGGCGGGCTCTCACGCAACCGCTGCTCGACTTCCTCGACGGTCGGTTCCTCGGAGCCGTCGCCGGTCACCAGCAGGAAGGTGGCGACGCCGCCAGCCACCACGGTCACGACCACCAGAGCCACTATCCACTTCACGCCGAGACAGCCTCCTGCTCCTGGTCAAGCTGCGAGAGTCGCGCCTGCGTGTCTGCCCGCTTTAGGTACGCCGCCGCCTCGCCCTCGTTGCCCGGCTCCAGTGGCCGTAGAGGTCGAACGTGATTTTGATGCTGGAGTGGCCCATGTAGGTCGAGAACGCCATCGAGTTCACGCCGGGCCCGCTGAGGCCCTCAGCCTTCCGCTCGATGTACATGACACGGCTCCTCATCGCGGCGAGTGTAGGGCCGAGCCGGTGGCGCTGCTCGGGTGGGTCTGACCCACTAGGAGGGGCTGGCGAACGGCTCGCGAACTACGCATGACGCCTTCGCAGAGTGTCGAACCAGAAAAGTACGCCGATGATCAGCGCACATACGGCCGACAAGAGCCATCTGCCGTCAATGATCGCCACGACAACGACCACGGTAAAGAGAACGGCGTAAAAAGCCGTCAGCCGGTTCACGCTGCTTAGATTAGCTTCGAATCTACGCCGCCAGCGGTGCGGCTCGCGCACGGGCCAGAGCGCAGGAGGGTCTGGCGAGGATAGTCAGGTGAGTGTTGCCCATTCGACCGGCGGGAGGCGACGCCCGAGCCGGTGGCGCTGCTCGGGTGGGTGTGACTAGGAGTCTCCGGCGAAACGGCTAGCGAAAGGCTGGATCATCTGGCTCGCCAATCGCTACGGTAAGTTCTCGGCCGGTTGTGTCCGTCAAGTGAAGTGGGACCGGGGTCGGATGGGTCCTCGTCGGCCCAATAGTCGAGCGCCCGCCGCAGTCCTCCGCCTCGTCCGGCGTCAGATAGACCCAAACTTCCCCGAGTTTCTTCCCCGGGTCACTTTCCATGCGGGGGGTCACCCGCAGAGGGTATCTACGTAGGCGAACCCAGCACAGAACGTCAGCAACCCCAGGGAAAGAAGAGCCTCGGTAGGATGACTCCTAACCGCATCCGCTGCCGCCTCTGAAATGGCTTGCGGCGATCACCGGCTCTTCGACTGTCACCTTTTGAGGCCTGTAGTGCGTGTGCCTCCAGCTCGTGTCCGGCCAGCAATGCCGCGCCGAGGACTCCCGCGTTCGGCCCGTGACGAGCGAGCCGGATCTCCGTCCTTTCTCCTACTCCAGGGAGCACGAAGCGCTGCGCCGTTTCCCGCGCCGGCTCCAGCAACAACTCTCCGGCGGTCGCGACGCCGCCGCCGATCACGACCAGCTCTGGATCGAAGACGTTGATGGCGTTCGCGATTCCAATGCCAAGTCGTTCGCCTAGAAGCCTGATCACTGCCAGCGCAACCTGATTTCCCTGCTGGGCCGCGGCAACGACACCGGATCCTTCCACCCGATGCCCCTCTGCCGCCGAACCAACAGCGGATTGCGGGCCCGCCCGTCCGAGCCCGGCCCCAGCTCTGAGCGCCCGGCCGGACGCGAGCGATTCGAACGACCCAGCCTGCGGGAAGCTTCCGGGCCGGGGCGCACCCCTCTTGAGCGCCGCTCCGATCAGCGTGTGCCCGATCTCACCGGCGGCTCCGGTCGCCCCGCGATAGACACGGCCTCCGAGCACCAGCCCGCCACCGATCCCGTCCCCGACCGTAATCATCACCAGGTCACGTACCGCCAGCTGCGCCCCGTCGTAGGCCTCGGCGAGCGCCGCGCAGTTCGCATCGTTGTCGACGAATACCGGTGGGTCGAGCCGTTCTTCCAGGACCGTCCTGAGCGGTAAGTCCTCGAGCTCGACGTTCGTACTCGACTTCACCCTCCCGGTCGCGAACTCGACCACGGAAGGGACTCCAACCCCGATGGCCGCGGCGTCCGGACCGCGCACGTCTTCGACCACCCGAACGATCTCATCGACCAGGGCCTGCTCACCGGCGGCTGCGGTGGGCATGATGCGGGGACTGTCGAGTCAGCCTCTGAGAGCGACGCCACGGAGACCTTCGTGCCGCCCATGTCCACACCGATCAGCTGCCTGTTCATGACCGCGACTCGATGGGAAGCCGACCGGCCGCCGCCGGGTCGAGCAGCACTGTCATAGCACCGGATGCTGGGGCTATCAGGCTGGCGGGAGCGTCACGATCGGGCTTCCCGGCAAATGCCCGCTCGACAGCCACCGCTTTTTCTGCTCCGGCGACGAGGAACACACCTGCCGGGCGGCGTTGAAACCGGCAGGGTCAGCGTCACGCGCGGAACCCACGGCGCGAGACCGGGTCGTTCGACGCCCACCGCCAGCCGCTCCCGCTCCTCGAGGGCGGGATGGCCGGAAAAGAGACGCACAGTGCCCGTCCGGCCCGAGGCCGAGCAGCACCAGGTCGAATCGAGGGATTTTTCCCCGAAGGCTTCCCGCAGCTCATGCTCGTAGGCCGCCGCGCCGGCGTCCGGTCCCCGCTCGCCGGGGATCCGCCGCACGTCCGGAGCCTTGCCCGGCAGCCGATCCAGCAGGGCGTCGCGCGCCATCCCGAAGTTGGAGTGCTCGTCGTCGGGAGGCACGCAGCGCTCGTCGCCGAACCACAGCGTGCAGCGGACCAGTCGACTTCATCCAGGCCAGGCGCTCGTAGGCGACGCGCGCTGTCGAGCCGCCGGTGAGCGCGATCTGGCCGCCGGCTGGCGGCCGCGGCGAGCCGCTCGGCGGCCTCCGCAGCGGGATCCTCGAGGACCAACGTGTCCGTCAGGTCGTCACCCCTCGGCGCACCAACGGAAGCTCTTCCTCGAGCGAGCCGAGGACGTAGTCGCGCCTGCATCGCGCAGCTCCTCCCGTGAAGCGGCCGGTCGCGACGCCCACGGCAAGGCGCCGGCGCCGTGCGCGGCCTCGACGTCATGGGGCGTATCGCCCACGACGAGCGCCTCCCTCGGGTCGAGCGGCTCGCCGAGCAGCATACCGGCGCGCTCGAGCGCCCTGCGCGTCAGCTCGGTCCTGTCGCTGGAGTCCGAGCCGAAGCCGCCGAAGGAGAAGTAGTGGCTGAGGTTCGCTCGCGCGAGCTTGATGTGCGCGGCCGCCTCCATGCCGCCGGTCGTGATCCCGAGCAGGTAGCCCTCCGCGTCGAGTCGGTCGAGGGTCGCCGGACGCCCGGCAGCACCCGGAAGGTCTTCGACTCCGCCACGGTCTGCGGCAGGTGGCGCATGCGCGTCGACATCAGGCGTGCGAGCTCTCGCCTGCTCGGCTCGTGTCCGAGCACGTTCTTGAACGTGAGCCGCGCGACCTCAGGCTCGGTCATCCCTGCGTCCGTGTACCTGCCGATGTCGGCCGGAATGCCGTACAGATCGTCGAATGCCATCCGCCACGACGCGGCACCGGCGCCTCCGCTCGAGATCAGCGTGCCGTCGACGTCGAAGAGGACCGCGAGCGCTCGATCTTCCACCGGAATGTCTTAATGCGGTGGCCGGAAGGTGCCAGTGGCGGGGGGCGATCAATTCGTTGGTCGGTCGGGTCCCCAGGAGCCTGGCTCGTAGGGCAGCACCGGCGGCGGGTCCTCGAGCACGGGCGCCGAGACTTCCCAGAGCCGCTCGATCCCTCCGAGGTCGTGAAGAGCGTGCGGTCGCCGATCATCACGTCGTGGATGAGTCGCTCGTAGGCCTCGAGCGCGTGCTCCTCGCCTCCGAAGGCGTCCGCGTAGCTGAAGTCCATCTGGGCTTCGCCGAGCTGCATGGTGGGGCCAGGCACCTTCGCGAGAAAGTCACCGAGATGCTGCCGGGGTCGCCGAGCTCGAACGTGAGGTGGTCGCTCCCGAACGACTCCGCCGTGAAAGTGGCGTCGATCGGGAACATGCGACGCGGCGGCTGCTTGAACGCGAGCGTGAGCAGATGGCGGCTCTCGGCGAGACGTTTCCCGTTCGCAGGAAGAACGGGACCCCGGCCCAGCGCCAGTTGTCCACCTGGGCCCGCACCGCGACGAACGTCTCGGTCTCCGAATCGGGCGCCACGCCCTCCTCGTCGCGGTAACCCTCGTACTGACCCCGCACGACGTCGCGGGTCGCAGCGGCGGCATCGCGTCGAACACCTTGGTCTTCTCGGCGGCGAGCGCCTTCGCCTCGAGCGACGTGGGGGGCTCCATCGCGACGAAGCCGAGCACCTGAAAGAGGTGTGTCACGACCATGTCGCGAAAGGCGCCCGTGCTCTCGTAGAAGCGCGGCGCGCGTGCCGATCGAGAGCGTCTCGGGAACGTCGATCTGGACGTGGTCGATGTGGTTGCGGTTCCAGACCGGCTCGAACATGCCGTTCGCGAACCGCAGCGCGAGGATGTTCTGCACCGCCTCCTTGCCGAGGAAGTGGTCGATCCGGAAGATCTGGGATTCGTCGAACACCCTGTGCAGCGTCGCGTTCAGCGCTGCGCCGATGCAAGGTCCGTGCCGAACGGCTTCTCCATGATCACCCGCGCGTCCGCGTTCAGGCCGGCGGTCCGAGCTCTGTGACGACCCCGGCGACGCGGACGGTGGTACCGACAGGTAGTGCAGGATCCGCGGCCTGCCGCCGATCTCCTGCCGCTGCGCGTCGTGACCGCTTCGCCAGCGATCGAGGCCGTCAGCGGTTCCGACGAAGGAAAGCGAGTCGCGAACGGCTCCCAGATTCTCGCCGTCCGGCGGCATGCGCCCGAACTCCTCGACCGCCGACCGCGCAAGGGCGCGGAACTGCTCATCGGAGAGCTCCGTGCGGGAGGAACCGACGATCCGGAAGCCCTCCGGCATCAGGCCTGCCTGCTGGAGATGGAACAGGCCCGGCAGGAGCTTGCGCCGCGCGAGGTCGCCGTTGGCGCCGAACATCACGATCACGTGATCGTCGGGGGTCGGGACCGTCGGCGCCTCGGTGGCGACGGCGTTGAGGCGACACTCGCCATCTCAGTCCGCCGGCCTTCTCGACATGACCGCCGAACTCCGTTCTCATCGCCGACAGGAGCTGGTCGGCGAAGTCGGCCTCGCCGCGCGAGCTGAAGCGCTCGTAGAGCGCAGCCGACAGCACGCTTGCGGGCACGCCGTCATCGACCGCGGCGTGGATGGTCCAGCGTCCCTCGCCGGAGTCCGACACCCTGCCGGTGAACTCCTCCAGGTCCGGTGACTTCGCCAGCGCAGCGGCGGTCAGGTCGAGCAGCCACGATGCGACGACGCTTCCACGCCTCCACACCTCGGCGACCTGGGCGACGTCGATGTCGTACTGGTAGTAGCGCGGGTCACGCAGGGGCGCCGTCTCGGCGTCCTCGACCCGCCCGTCCTGCTTGCCGACGTTCGCGTGCCGCAGGACGTTGAACCCCTCGGCGTACGCGGCCATGATGCCGTACTCGATCCCGTTGTGGACCATCTTCACGAAGTGGCCGGCGCCGACGGGCCCACAGTGGAGATAGCCCTGCTCGGCGGCGGAGGGCTCGCCGCTGCGGCCGGGCGTCCGGGGTTCGCTCCCGACGCCCGGGGCGATCGTCTTGAAGATCGGGTCGAGATGCTGGACCGGCTCCGGCTCGCCCCCGATCATCAGGCAGAAGCCGCGCTCGAGCCCGAAGACGCCGCCGCTCGTGCCGACGTCGACGTAGTGGATGCCCTTCGGCTCGAGCTCCTCCGCCCGGTCGATGTCGTCGCGGTAGTAGCTGTTGCCGCCGTCGATGATGATGTCGCCCGGCTCCATGCGGCCGCCAGGTCGTTCACGATCTCGCCGGCGAGGCGGCGGGCACCATGACCCAGGCGGCGCGCGGCTTCGCAGCTTCGCGACGAAGTCGTCGAGGGAGGAGGCGCCGGGCGCGCCCTCCTGCTCGAGCGCCTGCACCGCTTCCGGCGTCGACGCGTAGACGACGCACTCGTGGCCGCCGTCCATCAGCCGCCGCACGATGTTGGCGCCCATCCGCCCCAGGCCGACCATTCCAAGCTGCATGACCCTTCCTTCCTCCTCTACCTCGGCAGCGCCTGCTCGACGGCCCCGCGGATCGCGGCAAGGCCGGCGTCGACGTCCTCGCCGATGTGGATTCGAAGCGCGCGCCGGCCGCGCTCGGCCAGGACCTGGAAGTCCCCCCGCGCCTGGGCGGCCTTGACGACACCGAACGTGTACTTCTGCCCCGGCACCGGCAGGTCGCGGGCGTCGTCGCAGGTGATCTGGAGGAAGACGCCCGAGTTGGGCCCGCCCTTGTACGCCTGGCCGGTGGAGTGCAGGAAGCGCGGCCCGAAGCCGACGCAGGTGGCCGCTCGCGTGCGGTCCCTGATCGTCCGCCGGATCTCGGCCAGCGCCTGCTCGTGGCCGGGGGTCATCTCGATGTAGGCAAGCAGCGCCGCGTAGTCGCCGTCCCCGATCCGGCCCAGGTGCGCGCCAGGATTCCCTCGACGAGTGTCCTCGCGGGCTGCGGAGACAGCTCGGCGCGTTGCGCTCGTCGGCGTACAGCTGAAGACTCCGTCGGTGGCGATCGGCTCCTCGTCGGCCAGCTTCCCGGTCTGCTCGTAGCCGGCCGTGAGCTCGCGCGTCACGACCTTGGACGCCTCGACGTCCGGCTGGTCGAACGGGTTGATGCCGATCACGGAGCCCGCGACCGCTGTCGCGAACTCCCACCGGAAGAGCTCGCCGCCGAGGTCGTAGAGGTCGTCGATCCCGATCCGGACCACGGGGTGGCCGGCCTGCTCGAGCGCGTCGACCGCCGCGTCCTGTGTCCGGTCGGGCCGACGCGAGCCGGACGTAGACGAACAGGCGGTCGTCGCCGTAGGCGTCCGGCGGCCCGAGCGGCTCGCGATCGATCGGGATCACGCCCTTGCCTTCCTTGCCCGTCGATTCGGCCAGCAGCTGCTCGAGCCAGGCGCCGAGGTCTGCGATCGCGGGCGACGCCACGAGCGTGAGCTTGTCGCGCCCGCGGCGCGCAGACGCCGATGATCGATCCCAGCACGAGCCCGGGGTTGTCGGCGGCGGGCACGCAGGGGGCGCAGCTGTCGCCATGCGCTCGGCACGGTCGAGCAGCGCCTGCACGTCGACGCCCATCACGGCGCCCGGCACCATGCCGAAGTCCGACAGGGCGGAGTAGCGCCCGCCGATCGACGCGAGGCCGTGCGCGACATGGCGAAACCCTCCTCTCGGCGAGCTGCTCGAGCTTGGAGCCGGGGTCGGTGATCGCGATGAAGCGCTTCGGCGCCTCGTCGGCGCCGACCGCCTCCGGCATGCGCTCGAAGAAGTACTGCTCGAAGATGTTCGGCTCGAGCGTCGTGCCGGACTTGCTGGAGACGATGAAGAGGGTGCGGGCGAGGTCGATCTTGCGCTCGCGCGGCCTCACCTGCGCGGGGTCGGTCGAGTCGAGGATGTGCAGCTCGGGATGGCCCTCCTGCGCGGGAACGTGAGCGAGAAGCTCCGGGCAGAGGCTCGAGCCACCCATGCCGAGCAGGAGCACGTGCTCGAAGCCCGCTCCGGCGACGTCGCGCGCGATCGGTCGAGCCGCTCCGAGTGCGCGAGCTGGTCCTCGGCGACGTCCGAGCCAGCCGAGCCATTGCGACTCGTCCGCCCCCGTCCACAGCGTCGGTCGCGCGCCCAGAGGCGGCGCACCTTCCCGCTGGCTGCCAGTCGTCGATCGTGTCGCCGACCTCGGTCTCGATCTCGGGCGGCAGGCTCGCGCGCGGGGCGATGCGGGTTGCGCGAGGCTCCTCGGCCTCGCTCTGCTCGATCGCCGCGAACAGCTTCTGGAAGGCCTCGGCGAACAGCTCGACGCCGTCCTCGGTCAGCGGTCGGTGATCTCCTCGAGCGAGATGCCGAGCCCGTCGAGCGCGGCGAGCGTGTCCCGCGCCCCCGCGACGTCCTCCTCGAGGCTCGCGCGCGGACGGCCGTGCTCGCGGAAGGCATCGAACGTCGCCGGGGGCACGGTGTCGACGGTGTCGGGCCCGATCAGCTCCTCGACGTAGATGAGGTCGGGGTACCTGGGGTTCTTCGTGCTCGTGCTCGCCCACAGCAGCCGCTGCACGTGCGCTCCGCGCTCGCGAGCGCCGTCCAGCGCTCGCCGGCGATGCTTGCCTTGAAGCGCTGGTAGGCGAGCTTTGCGTTTGCGATCGCGACCTTGCCCTGCAGCTCGCGCGCGGGCGCCGCCGGACGTCGGCCAGCTTCGCGATTCCTCGAGCAGCGCGTCCGCGACCGTGTCGATCCGGCTGACGAAGAAGCTCGCCACCGACGCGACGCGCGCCACGTCGCCGCCGCTCGCCGGCAGGCCTCGAGCCCGCTCATGTAGGCGTCGACCACCTGCTCGTAGACCGGGATCGCGAACAGCAGCGTGATGTTCACGTTGACGCCGCGCGCCGTCAGCGCGCGGATCGCGGGGATGCCCTCCTGCGTCGCCGGCACCTTGACCATCACGTTGTCGCGGTCGATCGCGCTCCACAGCCGCTCCGCCTCGGCGATCGTCCCCTCCGTGTCGTGGGCGAGGGCGGGCGACACCTCGATCGAGACGAACCCGTCGCGCCGGTCCGTCTGGTCGTAGACCGGCCGGAACGCGTCGGCAGCGTCCCGGATGTCCTGGATCGCGAGCTGCTCGTAGACCGCCTTCGGGTCGGGCTCGCCCTCGCGGCGCAGCGCCTCGAGCGCGTCGGCGTAGTCGGTCGAGCCGGCGATCGCCTTCTCCCAGATCGACGGGTTCGAGGTGATGCCGCGCAGGCCGTCCTCGGCGATCAGGCGCGCGAGCTCTCCCGAGGTGATCAGGCTGCGGCGGATGTAGTCGTACCAGACGCTCTGGCCGTGATCGAGCAGCTCGAGGAGCGGGTTCGGTCGCGGTCGCGTGCATCGTCATCATCATCGAAGCCTCCGCGACGCCGCGGGCGTGCAGCTCGAGCTGCCTGCCGGGCGTGGCGACGATCGCGTCGGGCGTGAAGCCGAACTTCTTCTGCAGGTCCTTCAGGGGCGCGGAGGCGCCGAAGGTGTGCATCCCGATCATCGCTCCGCCGGTGCCGACGAAGCGCTCCCATCCGAACGTCGAGGCCTGCTCGACGGCGACGCGCGCCGCCCCGCTCGGGGGCAGCACCTCGTTCCTGTACTCGGGCGGCTGCTGGTCGAACAGCTCCCAGGACGGCATGCTGACCACGCGCACCTTCTCGCCCGCGGCCGTGAGTTGCTCGTATGCGGCGACGCAGAGCGACACCTCGCTGCCGGTACCGATCAGGATCAGCTCCGGCTCGCCGTCGCCGGGGTCGGCGAGCACGTAGGCGCCACGCTCGAGGCCGGCCGCCGCGGCGTACCGGCCGCGGTCGAGGATCGGAACCGCCTGGCGGGTCAGCACGAGCGCCGCCGGGGAGTGGTGCATCCGCATCAGCACCCGCCATGCCTCCGCTGCCTCGTTGGCGTCGCAGGGCCGGATGGTGACAAGGCCCGGCGTCGCCCGCAGCGCCGCGAGCTGCTCGACGGGTTGATGCGTCGGGCCGTCCTCCCCGAGGCCGATCGAATCGTGCGTGAAGATCCAGATCGCCGGGATCTCCATCAGCGCGCTGAGGCGGATCGGCTCGCTGGCGTAGTCCGAGAAGATCAGGTACGTCGCACCGTAGGGGCGCAGCTTCGAGAGCGACAGCCCGTTCACGACGGCTGCCATGCCGTGCTCGCGGACCCGAAGTGGAGGAAGCGGCCGCCGCGTCGTCGGCGGTGAAGACGCCCGCCTCCTCGTAGAGTCAGCCCGACGCTGGTGGAGCCGGTGAGGTCGGCCGCGCCGCCGACCAGCCAGGGCACGTTGCGAGCGACGGCGTTCAGCGCCTGCCCCGACGCCTTGCGGGTCGGCATGCCCTTCTCGTCGGCCGGGAACTGCGGGAATGTCGCGGTCCCAGCCCTCCGGCAGCTCACGCCTCTGCATCCGCTCGAGATCGTCCGCAAGCTCGGGGTGCTCGACGCGGTAGCGCTCGAAGAGCTGCTCCCAGTCCTCTCGCAGCGCGCGCCCGCGCGCGCCGATGCCCTCGGCGAAGTGCTCCACGACTCCGTCGGGGATCAGGAACTGCGCGTCCTCGGGCCAGCCATAGCTGCGCTTGGCGAGGCGCACCTCCTCCTCGCCGAGCGGCTCGCCGTGGGCCTTGGCCGTGTCCTGGACGCCGGGGGCGCCGTAGCCGATGTGGCTGTCGACGACGATCAGCGTCGGCCGCTCGTCCTCGCGCTTGAAGGTGTCGAAGGCCCGACCGAGCATCTCGAGATCGTTCGCGTCGCCGACGTGTGACGTTCCAGCCCTGGGCGATGAAGCGGGCCGCCACGTCGTCGCTGAAGGTGAGCGCCGTGCTGCCGTCGATCGTGACGCGATTGTCGTCATAGATCCAGCACAGGTTCGAGAGCCTCAGGTGCCCGGCGATCGAAGCCGCCTCGTATGAGACTCCCTCCATCAGATCGCCGTCGCCGGCGAGCACGTACACGTCGAAGTCGAACAGCTCGAAGCCGGGGCGGTTGAAGTGCGCCGCGAGCCACCGCCCTGCGATCGCCATCCCGACCGAGGTCGCGACGCCCTGGCCGAGCGGTCCGGTCGTGGTCTCGACGCCGGATGTCCAGCGGTACTCCGGGTGGCCGGCCGCCTTGGAGTCGAGCTGGCGGAAGTGCTCGATGTCGTCGAGCTTCACGGACAGCTCGCCGAGCGTCTCGTAGTCCGGGTCCACGGCCTTCACGCGGGCGAGGTGCAGCAGCGAGTAGAGCAGCATCGAGGCGTGTCCGGCCGACAGCACGAAGCGGTCGCGGTTGGGCCAGATCGGGTCCTCGGGATCGAAGCGCAGGAACCGCTGCCAGAGCTCGTATGCGACCGGCGCCATCGCCATGGGCGTGCCCGGGTGGCCCGAGCTCGCCGCCTGGATAGCATCGATCGACAGCGTCCGGATCGTGTTGATGCACAGCTGGTCGAGCTCGGGCTCGGGTTGGGTGAGCGTCATCGCGTTCTTTCAGTTCGGGTTCGGTCGAACTGACCTCGCCGTCGTCGCGGAGAGACAGATAAGCGCGTCCGATGTCAGGCTGGTCGAAGATCGACGTCCCGGCGACGAGCAGCGTGCTCCTGCTTTCGCGACCCGACGGCGTTTCTTCGTCGATGCCACCGTCCACCTGGACCAGCACCTCATCGGGAAGCTGGCGCCGGAGAAGCGCGATGCGTTAGAGCGCCTCGGGCATGAATGTCTGGCCGGAGTAGCCGGGGTGGATGCTCATGCAAATGACGAGGTCGGCTCCCGCGGCGGCCGCGAGCGCGCGCTCGATGGGGGTCTCGGGATTGAACGCGACCCCAACCCCAAGTCCGAGCGCTCGGGCCGCCGCGATGGTGCGCGAGGGATCCTCGCAGGCCTCGAGGTGGAACGTCACGCTGTCGCCGCCGGCGTCGGCGACCTGGGGGAAGTGCCTCTCCGGCTCGACGACCATCAGGTGGCAATCGATGGAACCCCGCGCCCATGGATAAGGGGCGCGATCGACTCGAGCACGATCGGACCCATCGTTATCGGCTCGACGAAGCGCCCGTCGCCAACGTCGAAGTGGAAGATCCGGGCCCCGGCGTCGATGAGCTGCTCGATCTGAGCCCCGAGGTTCGCGAAGTCAGCCGCGTATAGTGACGGCTCTACCTCGATGCCTTGTACCCGTTCTGACAGGGACATGAGGTTATTAGAGTGAGCGAGCGATTGTAGTCACCGGGGCCAGTGCCGCGGAGACTCGACTTAAGTGATTCGGTGGGTGAATGACGAAACTGAGCTGATACTGAGCGTGAGAAGCGATTAGCGGCGGAGGCCGCCGCCGCGCTTGTCGAGGAAGGATCGACGGTCGGGCTCGGAACTGGCTCCACCGTCGCCTATCTCTTGCCGGCCCTCGCCGAACGCAGGCTCGACCTCCGCTGCGTCGTCACCTCTCGGGCCACCGAGGAGAAGGCTCGTCAGCTCGGCCTTCTCGTCGAGCCGTTCGACCGGCTGGACCGGCTCGACGTGGCGATCGACGGGGCGGATCAGATCGACCCGTCGGGATGGCTCGTGAAAGGAGGGGGCGGCGCCCACACTCGCGAGAAGATTGTGGCCCTCGCGGCTGATCACTTCGTCGTAATCGCTTCCTCCGACAAGCTGGTCGAGGCACTTCTCGCCTCCGGTGCCGCTCGAGTTACTTGCGTACGGCTGTCAGGCCACCCTTAGCGTGCTCACCCCGGTGTCACTTAGGAAGTCACCTGCGAGTCCGGACAGCGGTCTTCATCGCCGACTATCTCGCTCCGATCGATAATCCCGCCAGCTCGCCGCACGGCTCGCCGCCACGCCCGGCGTGGTGGAGCACGGCCTCTTCTCTCCCGATCTCGTCGGCGAAGTACTCATCGGCCGTGGCTTCAAGGCCGATCGCTTCGTTCCCAGGTAGCGCAGTCATCGGTAACGGCTCCACACGACGAGCAGGTGCCGCTCGTTGCGGCACCTGCTCGGGTGGTGCGGTCGCCTCAGTGGCGGCGAAACCGCAGCGGGGGGTCATATACGGAGGCCAGGCGGGCCAGGGTCAGCGCGGCGAGCATGAGTCCGAAGTCCCGCAGCGCGATGTCGTAGTAGTCGGAGTAGGTCAGGAGGTTGATGATGATGCCCCCCAACCAAGCAGCGACCACATACGCTCCGTAGCGCGGCTTCAGCGCGACGGCGAGGCCGGCAACGATCTCGGTGCCGCCGACGAAGTACATGAACTCCTGCCCCGTACCAGGTGCGATGTCGTTGATCCAGGGCGCGAGGTACTGAGGCCAGTCGACCATCACGTTGAAGAACTTGTCGAGCCCGAACGCAATCGGTGCGACGATGAATGCCAGCCGCATCAGAGCGTACGCCTGGTAACGGGGGTCGCGCCAGTCCGCGCGTGCGGTGGTGGCGTTCCCATTCTTCGATGACGTAACCGGCGATGCCGGCTCGTACTCGGTGGTGTGACTGTGAAGTGTGTGGGCTGAAGGCAATTGAGTCTCCTTTGTCTCGATGCGCCCCAGGTTGGGCTTCTCTAGGAGTTAGCGTCCGGGCGCCGGAGGTTCTTACCTCCTGGCTCACTCTTACTCGCCTTCTACGCAGGGACCGGTTATCGGGTGACGAGCGTGGGACGGTCGGCGTGCTGCACGACAGCGTTGGAAACGCTTCCGAGCAGCATCGAGCGCACGCCCGTGAGTCCTCGCGACCCCATGACGATCATCGCCACGCGATAACGGTCGGCGATGTTGAGGATCGTCTTCCAGATGGGTCCGGTGGCCTCGATCGCGACCGACTCGGCCTCCAGGCCCGCGGCCTGTGCGATGCGGACGCCCTCGCTGGCGATCCGGCCGCCGTCCTCGGCTGCCGCCCGATCGAGCGAGACGGAGTTGACCCTGCCGGTGGTCGCGCCCGACCAGGAAAGGATGCCCCCGCCAACGATCGGCTGCCATACCGTCAGAACCAGCGCATGCCTACCGCGGAGCAGGTCGCCCGCGCGCTCGATTGCATGCTTGGCATCCTCAGATCCGTCGTAGCAAATAAGCAGAGGGCCATCAGCGGCTTCCACCTGCCCTCGTGGGTCCACCGCGAAGGTCGTCACCGGCAGACCAAAGCGGTCCTGGACGCGCTTGATCAGCCCTCGTTCCTGCCAGTTGGAGTGCTCTGAGCTGCGCAGCGCGATCAAGATGTGATCGGGCCGGAACTCCGCAACGGCATCCTCGAAGGCGGTCAGGATGCTGTCATCGCCGGTTTTCCCGCTGGCCCGGGCGGCGATCGAGCTCATGTTGCCGAGGACGGTGTCGAGACGCTCATCCGCGGCATGTCGGGACGGATTGAGCTCAGAGGCCAGCCAGTCAAGTCGACCAGGAAGGCTGGGGGTGACCACGTACAGCTCGGCCGCGTCGTCGATGACAGCGCGCACCGCACGCGGCAGCTCATCCACGTCAGCCACCGCAGCATCCGAGACAAACAGGAGCCGCTGGATCGGTCTTCCGACGTCAGGGCTGCTCGGTTGGTTCGGTGAAAGCGGATGCATTGAAGCGGGCCTCCTACTTCTCGAGCTGTTTTGCCGCAAGGTGATCAGGCGGCTTCTAATGGTTAGCTTCCGTACCCCTGGAGGTTCTTACGTGTGAGCCGTGGCGACGAGCTATGTCGTCCTCACGCCTTCGTGTCCGAGCCCGGCAGTGATAGGCGAGGTGGGTAGCTCACTCGTACGAGACGAAAGCGGTTGGGTTCGCGGCTCGCCTCGTAGCTGGGGTGCGCGAAGTCGCGCGAGAGCGTGTCGAGCCAGGTCGACTCGCCGGCGTCGTTGCAACTGCTCGCGGTTCATCCCGCGCCTACCCTCGATCGCAACGAGCTCCTCGAGCGGGATGTCTGGGTCGGCGAGACGCCGGTCCTCGACAGCCACACGCTCGCGTATGAGCCGCTGGATATGTTCATTGACGTCCCACACGTTCACGTTCATGCCCGCCACGACGTGATCTCCGGTCAGCCAGAAGGCAATGAACTCCCGGCTCGCGGGGTCACCCCGGAATACGACTCGGTCCCAGCTGTGAGCGAAGCCGGAGTACTCCATGCCGACGTCGTACTGATCTGAGAAGAAATACGGGATGCGGTGGTAGGCGTCCGTATGCCCGAGCATGTTGCGGGCGGCTGCCGGCCCCTGGTTCAGTGCATTGGACCAGTGCTCGACGCGGATCCCTTGCCCGTAGAACGGGTGGTGGGCATGGGCAACGTCGCCCGCGGCGAACACGCCGGGCCCGCTGGTCTGTAGGTGCTCGTCGACGAGGATCCCGTCATCCACCGCGATGCCGGCCTCCGCGGCGAGCTGGGTGCGCGGCTGCACGCCGACTCCGACGACCACGAAGTCGCACTCGAGTTCGCGCCCGTCGCTGGTGCGGACGCGCTCGACGCGCTTGTCTCCCTCAAAGGCCTCGACGCCTGTCTCCATGAGCATCTGCACCCCGTGGCCGGCGTGGATGTCGCGGTAGACGGCGCCCACTTCACTGCCAAGTACTCGCTCCAACGGGACCGTGTTGGGGTCGATGACGGTGACGTCGAGGCCCCGCTGGCGGGCCGAGGCAGCGACCTCGGCGCCGATCCACCCGGCGCCGACCACGACGACCCTGCCACCGCGGTCCAGCCGTTCGCGGAGGACGTCGGAGTCCTCGACGCTGCGTAGGTAGAGCACCCCGTCAAGCTCGCTGCCGGGAATCTGAAGCTGTCGTGGCTCGGCACCGGTGGTCAGCAGCAGCCGGTTGTAGCGCAGCCGTTCGCCGTCGTCGAGCGTCAACTCCTTAGATGACGTGTTCAGATGCACGGCGGTCCGACCGAGGCGCAGATCGATGCTCTGCTCGGCGTAGAAGCCTTCGTTGTGGACGTAGATCTTCTCGCGCCCGGCCTCGCCACGGAGGTAGTCCTTCGAGAGCGGCGGCCGTTCGTAGGGGCGCTCGTCCTCGGCGCCAATTAGCACGAGGCGCCCGTCGAATCCCTCGGCACGCAGGGTCTCGGCGGCCTTGGCGCCGGCCAGGCTGGCGCCCACGATGACGAATGTCTGCTTAGTGGTCATGCAATCTCCCTCGTGGTCAAGGCCAGGAACTCCTGGCGGGTGCGGGCGTCGTCGCGAACCAGGCCGCGCAGTGCGGAGGTCACGGTCCTGGAGCCGAACTTCTGCACGCCGCGCAGCGACATGCACAGATGCTCGGCCTCCAAGACCACGCCGACGCCCTTGGGCTGGAGCTCATGCTCGAGCCAGTCGACGATCTGGGTGGTCAAGCGCTCCTGGGTCTGAAGGTCGCGGGCGAACAGCTCGACGACGCGACCGAACTTGCTCAGGCCGATGATCCGTTCGCGTGGGAGGTACCCGATGTGCGCCACGCCGTAGAAGGGCAGCAGGTGGTGCATGCACAGCGAGTGAAACGGGATCGCCCGAGCGACGATCAGCTCGTCGTAACCGTCGTCGTTGGGGAAGGTGGTCGCCCGAAACGGCTGCGGCGTCAGCAGCTCGGAAAAGGCGTCGGCGACGCGACGAGGCGTCTCTTGAAGCGCTTCGGAGTCGATGTCGGCGCCTAGCGCCCCAAGGAGCTCGCGAGCGGCACGTTGCACTCCGGCATGGTCGATCTCGCGGTGGGAGTCGCGGGTCACGGCTGGTGTCGCCAGCGCGAGTCCCGTGACCCGCGGGGGTGGTGTGGTCATGTAGGTCTTAGCGTCGTCATCCTCCGATCTCTTACCGATGCGCCCCGCGGAGGGAGCGACTGTTTCGGGATTCTGCTCCAGGTCGGTGGAGCTGAAGTAACTGACTGCGCGTAAGAGCGCGGGTTGCTGCGCGCTAAGAGGGCATAGACATCACTCAGGCGCCGGCTTTGCGCCCCTGGACAGTAAGGAGAACGGAATGCAGTGTCACGAGTGCGCAGTTACAGGGCGTAAAGCAGGAGCAGTTGCGCTCTGCAAGCTCTGCTCGGCGGGACTTTGCCTTGGCCATCTACAGGAGGCGGCGAACTATTCGAAGCGGGTGGGACCAGCCTGGCATGCCCGCATACGACTTGGAGCACGCATCCAAAGCGTCGGGTAGCCGCAAACCCTCCAGGCGCGAGAGGTAAGAACGCTGTTGTTGCAGCGAGCTAAGAGGCCATGGACACAACGAACCGCGCCGCTGCACCACCAAGCGCGGAGGAAGGATTGCGCCATGAGTGATCTGAGCTTCGATGTTGAGTTGATGTGGTCCGAAACCGAGGGTAAGGGCGCTGGAGAGATCCAGACCGACGACCTCGTTCTCGAGCTCTCCGGTCCGGAATCGATGGGTGGCCGCGGCGTCGGCACCAACCCCGAGGAGTTGCTCGTCTCTGCCGTGTCGTCCTGCTTCACGGCAACGCTGTTCGCGGTGCTGCGCCGTGCCAAGCTTCCGGTCGACTCGCTGGAGGTGGGCGCCAGCGGCACCGTGACCGGTTTCCCAGGCCATACGCGGTTTGCGGGCATCACGGTAAACCCCACGATCCTGGGAGGCGACGCCACGCGTCACCCGGAGTACGAAGCGGCAGCTGAGCGCGCCCACGATCGCTGCTTCATCGGCCACACCCTCTCTCCCGACGTCTACTACGAGGTCGGCTCAGTACGGGTGCGAGAGAACGCGGCGCTCGATGCCGACGAGCCCTCGCCCGCTTGGCGAGCGGCGTGAGATGGAGTGAGCGGCGGTGACCGTCGATGTGCGGATCAAGCGAGCCTACGACGCGGCCGAGCCCGGTGACGGCTACCGCGTGCTGATCGACCACGTCTGGCCCCGTGGGGTCTCCCGTGAGCGCGCCAACTTGGACGAGTGGGCACGGGAGCTGGCACCCAGCGACGAGTTGCGCAAATGGTTCGGCCACGTTCCCGAGCGGTTCGGCAAGTTTCGCTCTCGCTATCGCCGCGAGCTCGCCGCCCAGGGCGAGCGCCTCGCGGACCTGCGCCGCCGCGCGCGCAAGGGGCCCGTGACGATCGTCTACGCCGCTCGCGATCGTGAGCACAACAACGCCGTCGTTCTCGCTGAGCTCGTACGCGAGCGCTGACGCTTGGGCACCGCTGCTGCGGCGCTGAGGCCGTAAGACCAAGCGGCGAATGGGAGCTAACAGGTCGAGAGACATAAGACCACAAGCCCAACCGAACCGAGGAACGACGATGGTTGATTTCAAACTCACCGAAGAGCAAGAGAGCATGCGCGAGATGGCGCACGACTTCGCCGAGAAGGAGATTCGTCCGGTCGCGTGGGAGTACGACAAGGAAGGCACGTGGCCCGAGGTCATCATCAAGAAGGCCTGGGAGCTCGGCCTGATGAACTCCCACCTCCCCGCCCAGTACGGTGGCGTGGGCGCTTCCTATCTCGATGGCTGCTTGATCGGGGAGGAGCTCGCCTGGGGCTGCGCCGCTATCGGGACGACGCTCGGCGCCAACGAGCTGGCCTCGGCACCGGTGTTGCTCGGCGGCTCAAACGAGATCAAGACGAAGTACCTCGGGCGTTTAACCGAAGAGCCGAAGCTGGCTTCGTTCTGCCTGACCGAGCCTGACGCCGGCTCGGACGTCTCGGGCATGCGCACAACCGCCGTCAAGAAGGGCGACAAGTACGTCATCAACGGCTCGAAGTGCTTCATCACCAACGGCGGCTACGCCGACTGGTACACGGTCTATGCCAAGACCGACAAGGACGCTGGCCACCGAGGGATCTCCGCCTTCGTCGTCCCGAAGGACGAAACCGTCACCGTCGACAAGCATGAGGACAAGATGGGCCTACGCGCGTCGAACACGGCGACGATCTCCTTCAACGACACCGAGGTTCCGCTCGGCAACCTGCTTGGAGAGGAGAACCACGGCTTCAAGCTGGCGATGATGACCCTCGACCGGACGCGTCCCGGTGTCGCGTCCATGGCAACCGGTATCGCCCGCGCCGCGTTTGAGTTTGCCACGGAGTACTCCAAGGAGCGCGTGCAGTTCGGAGTGCCGATCGCCATGCATCAGGCGATCCAGTTCATGCTCGCCGACATGGCGACCAATATCGAGGCTGCCCGCCTGTTGGTGTGGCAGTCAGCGGTACTGCTCGACGAGGGCAAGCGCAACACGCTCGCGTCGGCGCATGCCAAGCGGTTTGCTGCCGACATGGGGATGCAGGTGACGACCGACGCCGTGCAGGTGTACGGCGGCTACGGCTTCATGAAGGAGTACCCGGTCGAGAAGCTGATGCGCGACGCGAAGATCATGCAGCTCTACGAGGGCACCTCGCAGATCCAGCGCCTGGTGATCGCGCGCGAGACGCTGCTGCCCCGTCGGGTCGAGGAGCCGGCGAGGGCGGAGCTCCGTGCGGCCGCATAGCTCCAGGCCCGCCCCAGGCGACCAAGAATGCTCGCTCGTGCGTAAGAGCGGCGCGCATCGCGACGCTAAATAGACATGGAGCACTCAAATCCAACGGCATTCGTGCTCTCGGGCGGTGCAAGCCTTGGCGCGATCCAGGTCGGGATGCTCCACGCTCTCTACGAACGCGAAATCAAGCCCGACTTCATCGTCGCCACTTCGTCGGGGCGCTGAACGGCGCCTTTATCGCCGCGAGGCCCCAAAACGTCGCAACAACGGACGAGCTCGCCCAGATCTGGATCGATCTACGGCGCGGAAACGTCTTTCCGCTCAACCCGCTCACAGGGTTATTCGGGTTTGCGGGTCTGCGCAGGCACATGGTGCCCGACCACGCGGTGCGGGCGCTGATCGAGCAACACCTCACGACCGACCGGCTCGAGGAGCTTCCGATCCCCTTGCACGTCATAGCGACCGATGTCCTCACGGGGTCCGAGGTGAGGCTCTCGCGGGGTCCGCTGCCCGAAGCGATTCTCGCGAGCGCGGCCATTCCGGGAATTCTGCCTAGCGTCGATTGGCAAGGCCGCGAGCTGATGGATGGCGGTGTCGCGAACAACACCCCGATCAGTCACGCGATCGAGCTCGGAGCACGGCGGATCTACGTCCTGCCGACGATTCAGACATGCGAGCTCGAGTCCGCGCCTCGGGGTGCGCTTGGCATGATCGTCCACGCCACGAACCTGCTCGTTCATCGTCGCCTCGTCGAGGACATCGCGCGCTACCGGGACGCTGCAGAGCTGATGGTGCTGTCGCCCCCGTGTCCGGTCCGCGTGCAACCGATGGACTTCAGCCAGGCGGAGTCACTGATCGAGCGAGCGCTCGAGGAGAGCCGGCAATTGCTTGACCGGTACGACCATGAACGGTCCATTTCGATCGGGCAGCAAGCTACTGCCGAACCTCGGCCGGCCACGCCGAGCTGCTGACTGTCGCCAAGCAAACCGGTCGTCTCGGCTCGTGAGTAGGTAAGAAAGCGATCCTCGGGGACGCTAATGAGATATGAGCAGTAACCGTTCAATTCACGAGGAAGCCCAGGCGCAGGCCGTTTCCGGCGTCGCGGCCTGGCGTGAGGCGCGGCTTCACCTTGCGGGATTCGACCACGAGACCGCATCGCGGCTTGCACGCGAGGACGCGATCGACCTTCATGCGTTGCTCGATTTCATCGACCACGGTTGTCCGCCTCATCTGGCGGCGCGCATCCTTGCTCCGCTCGACTCGAAAAGGGAATCGTGCTGACGATGGCTGTCGCTGTTAGCGTTGCCGCGGAGGAGGACGCATGACCCGGCACGAAGACGAAAAGTTGCTGCGGGCGCTGCTTGGTCCCAAAGGGCCTGAGCTGAGCTGCGAGCAGTGCTTCGACGAGCTCGACCGCTACGTGGAGCTCGAGCTGGCAGGCGAGGACGCCGATGCGGCGATTCCCGGAATGCACGCGCACCTCGAAGGGTGCCCGGCCTGCCACGAGGACCACGTCAGCCTGCGAGCCTTCGTCACGAGCAATCCCGCAGACGACGCGCACAGCGCGGAGTAGAGCGTGATCGCGGCCGATGGCTCCCGCTACGACTTCGGTCGAAACCGAGCCTTCTTCAAGCACTGACAGCGCATACCGACCGCTGCGCTCCTACGCAGCGATCGGGGACGGACGCACCGTCGCGCTCGTTGCCCGCGACGGGTCGATCGACTGGCTCTGCCTGCCGGACCTCGACTCGCCGAGCGTCTTCGGCGCGATCCTCGACAGCGACCGGGGCGGACGCTTCGCGCTCAGCCCGGAGATCCCCTTCACCGTAGAGCGGAGCTACGTCCCGACACGAACGTCCTCCAGACGACCTTCGTCACCGACCGTGGGCGCGTACGCGTAACGGACGCGATGACGCTTCCCGCCGGGCTCGGTCCCGGCCGGGAGCTGGTCCGAGTGGTCGAAGGCATCTCGGGACGGGTGCCGATGCGATGGAGCATCGAGCCTCGCTTCGGCTATGGATCGTCGCCGGCACGTGTCGAGACGAGGCTCGGGTTTCCCGTCGCCGTCGCCGGACGTGACGCAGTCGCGGTTTGTTCCTGGTCGGCCGGGGAGCCGGAGCTCGACCAGCGCCGCGTGAGCGCTCGCTTCGAGGCGACCGAGGGAACCCGCGCTCAGATCGTGCTGAGCGCGTCCCACCAGGAGCCGCTCGTCTTCCCGGCGCGGCACGATGTCGACGACCGGCTTCGTGACACGATCGCCTTCTGGAAGAGCTGGGCCGGCGAGCGAACCTACGACGGGCCCTGGCGTGACGCCGTGATCCGCAGCGCCCTGGCTCTGAAGCTCCTTGTCTTCTCGCCCTCGGGAGCGATCGCCGCCGCTGCGACGACCTCGCTTCCGGAACAGGTCGGTGGTGAGCGAAACTGGGACTACCGCTACTCGTGGGTCCGCGACTCGGCCTTCACACTCGACGCATTCCTGCGCCTCGGGTGCCCGTCCGAGGCGGAAGCGTTCTTCTGGTGGTTGATGCAGGCCTCTCAGCTGACGCACCCCAGGCTCAACGTGCTTTATCGGCTCGGAGGCAGCCCTTCGGCCCCCGAGAGAACGCTCGACCTCGAGGGATATCGCGGCTCCAGGCCGGTTCGGATCGGAAACGGAGCCGCCGGGCAAAGCCAGCTGGACGTCTACGGCGACCTGCTTCAGACCGCGTGGCTCTACGCATCCGCCCGAGGTGGGCTGGACCAGGACATCGGACGCAGGCTCGCGGAGATCGCGGACTTCGTCTGCACCATCTGGCGAGAGCCGGACTCCGGGATATGGGAGGTGAGGAGCGAGCCCGCCCACTTCATCCATTCGAAGATGATGTGCTGGGTCGCGCTCGACCGCGCCGCGAAGCTCGCTCGATCCGGCCAGATTCCCGATCGCCACCTGAAGCTGTGGGAACGCGAGGCCAGGCTGTCCGGGCTTACGTAGAGGCGAACGGCTGGTCGGACGCGCAGCAGAGCTACGTGCAGGTTGCCGGCAGCAGCGAGCTCGACGCGAGCCTGCTGACGGCGGTATTGCTGGGCTACGGCGATCCGGGCGATCAGCGGCTGGAGGCGACGGTCGACTCGATCCGCAAGGGGCTGGGGAAGGGACCGTTGCTGTACCGCTACACGAGCGAGGATGGCCTGAGCGGCCACGAAGGATCCTTCCTCACCTGCTCCTTCTGGCTCGTGGATGCCCTCGCCCGCCTCGGTCGCCTCGACGAAGCTGCCGAGACGATGGAGGAGCTGCTCGGCTTTGGAAACGACGTCGGCCTCTATGCCGAGGAGGTCGAGCCGGAGACAGGTGAGTTCCTGGGCAACTTCCCCCAGGGCCTCGTCCATCTCGCGCTCATCAACGCAGCCGCCTCGCTCTCGGAGCAACAGCGGCGATGAGCTTCTGGGGCGCAATCGTCGGCGGGTTCGTCGGAACCCTGGTTCTCACGACGGGTCTGCGTGCCGGAAGCGAGTTCGGGCTCACGCGGATGGACCTCCCGTTCCTTCTCGGTACCGCGTTCTCAGGAGACCGCACGCGTGCCAAGGCGATCGGCTACGGCCTCCATTTCGTCGCGGGGCAGGCATTTGCGGCGATGTACTACGGGGTATTCGTCGTGATCGGCGAAAGCGGATGGTGGCTGGGAGCGCTTTCGGCTTGGTCCATGCGCTCTTCGCCGGAACGGCGCTCGTAAACATCCTGTTGCCGGTCGTTCATCCCCGAATGGGCTCGACCCAAAGCGCCGCCAATTCGAGCCCGCTTCTGGAGCCGCCCGGATTCATGATGCTGAACTACGGGCCGTCGACGCCCGCGCTCACGCTGATCACTCACGTGATCTACGGCGCGATCGTGGGGGGCTTTGTCTCCCTGTCCGGGTGACGACTTTACCGCAGCTCCCGGCTGCGGGGCCACCTCCCAGGTCCACACGGCCGGTGGATCGCTCGCCGGGAACGAAGACTCGCTCATCTGATCGACATGCTGGGGCTTCCGGAGCAATGTCATCGTGACCGGGGTCCGATTGTGTTGCGTGTGATGCGTCACGATCCTGCTCCGTTCGTGCTGGGGTAGGCGAGAAGTGAAGCGTTCGCCTCTTGGCAAGGGTGACAAGTCCAGCGGCGCGAGCAGGGTCGGCTGGAGACCGAGCAATCGCATGTCCCTGAGCGCCTCGGCGAGGCGGTTCGCTCGAGCAGCGGGTCTTCGTCGGGGAGTTCGAGTTCGAGCAGCCATCCGATATCTACATCGGAGCTCGGAAGTCCCTGGGTCAGTCGAGAGAGCCTGATGGTGCCCTGCGGCGCCTCGGCCCGAAGGCCATCGACCTGCTGCTCGAGCCAGCGCTCGAGTTCATCGGTGGAGACCGGCACACGTGGGTGGCAGCGGATTGTTAGTTGAACCATGGGTCAATTGTCGGCGGGGGGCGAACCCAGCGGAATGGGTATAAGTCTCCATCTCCGCGTCCTGAGATGCGCAGCGCGACCGAGGCCGAGTCGCTGGCCGACGCTCAGGGCTCGACGAGACCGCGCCGGATTGCGTAGCGGGTCAGCTCGACGCGGTTGCGCATGCCGAGCTTCTCGAGCACGTTCGCGCGGTGGCGATCGACCGTCTTCTTGCTGATGAAGAGCTGCTCGGCGATCTCCTCGCTCGTCATGCCCTCAGCGATCAGCTTGACGACCTCGAGCTCCCGCGGCGAGAGCGGGTCCTCGGGTGTCGCCTCGCCGCGGCTGGCGCGGTCGAGGTAGTCGCGGACCAGCGCCCTGACGGCCGCCGGATAGAGGAACGGCTCGCCTCGCATCGTCGCGCGGCAGGCCTCGATCAGGTCACGGTTCGCCACCGTCTTCAGCACGTAGCCAGATGCGCCGGCCTTCAGCGCCTCGAAGAAGTACTGCTCGTTGTCGTGCATCGACAGCATCAGGACGCGCAGCTCGGGCTTGCGCCGCGTGAGTTCCTGCGCGGCCTGCAGCCCGGTCATGCGCGGCATCGAGACGTCGAGGACCGCCAGGTCGATGTCCTCCGAGAGCGCGAGCTCGACCGCTTCGGCACCGTCGCCCGCCTGGGCGACGACCTCGAGATCCGGCGCCGAGTCGAGCACCATCCGAAGCCCGTCGCGGACGACCGCGTGGTCGTCGGCGAGCAGGATGCGGGTCTTCAGAGGAACGGTCATGCTCGCTCCCCGTCGAGCGGTATCACGAGCCGGACCTCGGTTCCCTGGCCCGCCCGCGACTCGATCGATAGCTGGCCGTCAACCAGCAGCGCCCGCTCTCGCATACCGGCTATCCCCGCCGTGCCGCTCGGCATCTCTGCCGGCAGGCCATCGCCGTCATCTATGACACGGAGGGTGACCATGTCTGCTTCCGACTTCAGGGAGACAGTCGCCGCGTCGGCGCCGGAGTGCCGTAAAGCGTTGGTCAGGCTCTCCTGCGCGATGCGGTAGATCACGAGCTCGACGTCCTGCGGTATGGGAGGCAGCTTTCCCTGAAGCTCGCGCCTCACCCGCAAGCCGCCTTGTTCGTCCACGCGAGAGCAAAGCGCAATCAGGGCGTTGACGAGCCCGAGGTCGTCGAGCGCCTCAGGGCGAAGCTCGCGGGCGATCCGGCGTACTTCGTCCAGGCTCTCGCGAATGGCATCCGTCACCCGCCGAAGCTCCTGCGACGCCAGGTCGGGATCGCTCTCGGATGCCCGCTCGGCATGGATCATGACGGCGGTCAGCGTCTGGCCGATCTCGTCATGTAGCTCCTGCGCGACTCGTAGCCTCTCCGCCTCCTGTGCGGCGAGCGCCGTACGCGCCGCCTCGCGGCGTGCGGTCTCCAGCCTATCGAGCATGGCATTGAAGGCGTTCACGAGAGCCGCGCCCTCCGAGCTACGCGGATTGACGCCGGTTAGCCGCCGACCCGGCCTATCGGGATCGACGGAGCTCATGGCCTCGGTGAGCTTGAAGAACGGCGAGAGCACGCGTCGAAGCAGCGCGAGGTTCAACAAGAGCATCACCGCCAGGCCGGCCATCAGGACCGCAAGCTGCCAGGCGGCGATCGGGTCGCTGATCGTGATCGGCGTGACTGCGAGCAAGGTGGCCGCGACGACGAGCACCGTGCCATTGGTCAGGAAAACCCACCACAGAAGCGAGAATCGGTGGGCTTTGCCTGACCCTGCTCGGACGGGCGTCGCGTCGGCGACCTCAGAGCTCGCCCCGGCATCGAGCGGCGACCTTGCGGTAGGTCGTATGGAAGACATGCTCGGATGAGCATAAGGACTACGAGAAATGGCGAGTTGGACCCATGGCCGTTGATCGTGTCCACCTCGATGCTTCGCATGACACCGCACGAGCTGGGGAGTCGAAACCCGGCAAAGCCACAGACCGGTGCGAAGCGAAAGGGATCGACATGCTTACCGGCAGGGGTGCTCGCCCAGGCGAGTTGACACGAAACAGATACGAGCAACAGCTCGAGGAGCCGTTGCGCCAAGAGCTCAGCCAGCTCGCGGTCATCGGTCGCCGGCAGATCGCCGAACGGGTGCGTGATGCGCACCGGAACGGCGAAGAGCTTGCAGACAATCTCGAGCTGATCGACGCCCTCGAGGCTCAGGCGCGACTCGAGCGCCGGATCACGTTGCTGCAGATTTGGCTTGGCTCACATCGGCGTTCTGGGCAGCGCACGCTGAGCAAATGGGGCTTGAGACCCATGGCAGGCGGGACCAACGCCGTGGATGCTTCAGGGCACGGCGCCGCAGCCAGTGCGACGTCGAAATCTGTTGAGACGCCAATCCCCGATGTGAGGAGGAGTCATGACGGTCAGCACGGCAGTTCCCAGCCATCACGAAGTTCTGATGACGCGCGAGGGGTACGAGCGCTTGCGCGACGAGCTCGCCACGCTTACCACTACCGCACGGGCAGAGATCACCGACCGGCTGCGCGCCGCACGTGAGGACGGAGGAGAGCTCGCCGACAACCTCGAGCTGATCGACGCCTTGGAGGATCAGGATCTGCTCGAGCGTCAGATCACAGCACTGGAGGCAGCGATGGCCTCGGCACGGGTCGTGCACGAACCGCCACGCGACGGCACGATCGGGATCGGCACGAGCGTCGAACTCCGAGACATCGATCGCGGGCTTGAGTCGGAGTACGAGCTGGTGGGCTCCGTCGAAGCGGATCCTGCCCATCGCAGGCTCTCGGTCGCCTCGCCCGTCGGCCGGGCGCTGCTCGGTCGGCGAACCGGCGATGTCCTCGAATTGCAGGTGCCACGCGGCAGGATGCGACTTCGTATTCTCGCGGTCGATCCGAACCGTGAGGCCAGGCGGTCGGCACGTCCACGCAGCGCCGAGCTCCAAGCGGCGTAAAGGAGCTGGGTCCGATGTTGGCCATATTCGTATGAGTCATGGCAGGCACCGCGATGTGTCACTTCGTGGTGCTCTTGCCCGACCGTTTCTACCCCCTACGCGAAGGGGCTGCACAAGCCCGTTAGGGCCCTTCGCCTTCGGCTCGCGCTATCGCGCGGGCGAGGCTTTCCAGTTCGGCAAGCGGCAACGCGCTTGCTCTATGAGCGGGAAGAGCACGCGCTCTTCGTGGCGAACGTGCCCTTCCAGAATCGTGCCGAGCTCCTGCAGGAAGCCGACGGTTCTCTCCCCCGCGTCTATGTCGGCAGCGCGGCGCCTGATCGTCACATGGTCCGTCAGGACTCGCACGACCGGTTCCTCCTCGGCGCTTGCGACTCGCTCGTATGCCGGCAAGAGCACCTCCTCTTCGACCTGGAAGTGGCGGTGTCCGTGTTCTCGCCAGAAATCGAGAAGCTCAGTCGCCCGCGCTTCACAGTCGGGCTCTTCCGCACGGCGAAGCCTTTGGGCAACGAACAGTGCCTCGTGGTGGTCCCGGGAGAGCTGACGATGTGCCTGAGTGCGCTTCATAGCGGTATCGGGAAACCCCTGCCGGTCAGGTGCATCTCGCGCAAATGAGCAAGGTACACCAGGCAAATGGGGCGATGTACCCATGGTCGGAAGCCGCGCTGGGGTTGAAGCTTCAAAGCATGAAGCCGCGTCTAGCTCGCGGCCTCGAAATTCCGACGAAGCCGATCCGAACGCGAGGAGCAGACATGACCACCAACGCCACAGTCCTAAGCAGCCTCCAGATTTCCGGCGTTGGCAGGCCCGATGCTGAATCGCGCGCCTGGATCACGGACCTGCAGGATTCGGGTCGACCGCACGACGAGGCGGTCGCCCGCCTCCACGAGCTATTGCTCGGAGCGGCGCGCTTCGAGGTCAATCGTCGTCGCACCACGATGCCTCACCTACGGGGGAATGACTTCGACGACCTCGCGATGCAAAGCGCGGACGATGCGCTGGTCGCTGTGCTCTCGAAGCTCGACAGCTATCGGGGCGACAGCAAGTTCGCGACTTGGGCCTACAAGTTCGCCTTGATCGAAGCGGGCGTGAAGCTTCACCGACGGGCTTGGCAGGGCCGTGAGATCCCCCTCGAGCCGGAGACCTGGTCCTTCTTCTCTGGCAGAACTCCCTCCCCCCAGTCTCGCGCTGAGTGCGGCGAACTCTTAGAGACGATCCAAGACGCCGTCTCGAATGAGCTGACGCCGCACCAGCGCGAGGTGCTCGTTGCGACCACGATGAACGGCGTGCCGATCGACGTTCTCGCCGACCGGCTCAACTCAACCAGAGGGGCGCTCTACAAGACGCTTCATGACGCGCGCCACAAGCTGCGCGCGCAACTCGCCGCTCAGGGATTGAGCATCGGCGATGAAAGAGCAGAATAAGTGACGTGAGCTCTTTCATCTGGCTTGCTGCCTCTACTCTCGACGGCGCGCTCGGCGGACCCGTCGACCGGTGTGGCGAGTCCTCGCTCACAGCGGGCGCAAGCGTATCGCCGACGGCTCCCTCGCGTACTCGAATGCGTCGAAGTTAGACTGCGGGCCACGCATGGGAGTGCGCCTTCTCATAGCAGCAGGTGAAGCCGCCTCGGGACCGGAAGCGCTACCGCCGAGTGTCCGGTCTCTAATAGAGGCGGCCGACGACATACTGGCGGTCGCGCCAACCCTGCCCGGCCGCTGGGAGTGGCTGTCGTCGGCAACGGACAAGCGCAAGGAGCAGGCGGACGAGCGTCTTCAGGCGGTATTGGGGCATTTGGAAGAGATGGGAGTCGACGCGAAGGGCACTGTCGGCGCAGATGATCCACTGCTCGCCTTCGAGGACGCGATCAGGCAGTTCGATCCCGATCACATCCTGATCGCCATTCGTCCCGAGCAGCGCGCCGGCTGGCAGGAGCGAGACCTGCTCGATCAGGTGCTGGAACGCTTCGGGCTCCCGATTACCGTCTTCCAGCTCTGACCGCATAGCGTGTCCCTCATGTGCGGGTCCGACGAAGGGCGTGCGCGAACGGGACGACGATGCCGCCAGAGCAAAAGGGAAAACGCCCGGTTATCAGCGACCGAGCGTTTTCGCGCCTCTCCTCTTGGAAAGGTTTAGCTCCACGCTTGGCCTTCCCGAGCGGAGGCGCCGGGAAACATCCTCGCCAACGAGGCGCGTGATACCAGCGTGATAACAAACGCCTCGCCATATGCGTCCAGATCGTCAGTTGCCGCGGAAAGATCCCTGCATATGGGCCATACGGACGATTCCTTCACACGCCCGACAAGGTTGAGGGCCTTGTGGCCTATGAAGGCCGTGGAGGTTCGAGTCCTCTCGGGCGCATGAAAGCCCTGCAAATGGGCACTTTTTGCTTTAGTGACCATCTGGATTTAGTGGTCGTGATAACAGGCGTGATAACAAAAACCTTGCGGGCCTAATTAATCCGTCTCTAGGCACTGCGATGCTGGCCTGGGTCCGCTGACGACCTGTTGCTGTGCGTGGCGACCGGACAGTTTTGCCGCCTCGTCTTACCTTGCGGGTCTGCAAATCGAAGGCAACACTCTCGCCCGCGTACTGATTGGTCTGCGAAGAGGTGACCGGGTGCGCGGCGCGGAGGTTGATGCCATGCGTGTTTCGAGTCGCTCCGCGATCGTGCCCACCCGGCGAGGGCCCCCTGAACTTACCGTCGAGGGCTTGAGGCCCGGAGGGCAAAGTGACTTAGCTCGACATCCTCATTGTCTCGCCGCCGGCCGACCCTCACGCGCCCCGGGTTCCGACTCGGCGCGGTTCGCGATCCAGTTCGCACCCGGCGTGTCCGTGAGACCGTGGGCGACTATCGAACAGAAGACCGTCAGGGCAGCGATGTAGAAGATGCGCTCCCCTGAGGGAATTCCTTCGGAAAGCACCAACAGGCCGAAGGCCATGGTGGCGACGCCCTTGGGGCCGAACCAGGCCATGAACGCCTTTGTCGTCGTGCTGACGCGCGCGCCCGCCAGCGCAGTGAACAACGCGACCGGGCGTGCGATCAGGAGCGTGAAGACAACGATTCCCACGGCCGCGAGACCGTCACCGAAGATGTTTCCGAACGTCAGAAGCGAGCCGAATACGACAAAGATTCCCAGCTTGACAATCTCGATCACGTCCTCGGAGCGTCCCTCGAAGCACTCACGTATGTCAGGCCGGAAGATTCCGAGCGTGATGGCGCAGACGAACACGGCGATGAATCCATTGCCCTCGGGCTGAAGGACCGCGATTCCGTAAGCAGCGAACGCGGTGCCGAGCGCATACATGCTCTTCTGATGCGGTGTGATCTCGTGCCCGAGTGTCGTTGTGCGGGGCATGAGGCGAGAGGCCGCATAGCCGACCAGCAGTCCTGTGATCACGCCGAGCGAGACGTCCTGGAGGATGAACTTCCAGGCTTCGAAGTCACCTTCGTCGGCACTCAGGGAGGCAAGCAACGCGAGCACCGCCGTAAGGGCGAGGCCGTCGTTGAGACCGGACTCGAGGTTGAGCGAATGCCTTATGAATCGGGGCACGCGCGGGTTCGTCACCACGCTTGACGAGAGGACCGGGTCGGTGGGTGAAAGCAGGGCGCCCAGAAGAAACGCCTCCGTCCAGGAGAGATCGGTCATCGCCACGGTCGCGCAGGCTATGAGCGCGCCCGTCAGGGGCATCGCCAGCACCAGTGCCCGCAAGGGAACATGCCATGCCTTCTGCAGCATCTCCGCCTCCACTTCCAGCCCGTCACGAAAAAGGATCAGGACGAGCGCCACCACGGCGAGCGCCTCGACGAACCCCGAGCGCGGGTCGAACTCGAGCACCTCGAGCCCTCCCTCGCCGAGCACGAACCCTGCAACGACGAACACCGCGGTCAGAGAGAGGAAGCTCCGCCTGGCGACACCGGCGATCAGAGCGCCGAGCACGAGCAGCAGCCCGAGAACCGTTACCGATTGCTCAAACGACCCGGTGGTTGAAGAAGCGAGCGCCATGACGATCTCTGCCGACAAGGCAGAATCGCCGACCAGTCTTCCCGGCACACCTGGCCGGAGCCTATCAATCCGCTGGCGCTCCCAGACACTGGCTTAGGATGAGCTCCGTGAGTAGCAGCGAGGTAGTCGAGCGCCATCGTCCGCCGGCCGGTTCTTCGACGCTGCCGGGGTCCGCAGTTTCGTGCTCGACCAGGGCGAGGGCGAGCCGGTCGTCTGCCTTCACGGCGTCCCGAGCTCGTGCTTCCTCTACCGCAAGGTCGTCGCCGAGCTCGCGGGCCGTGGGCTCCGTGGGGTTGCCTTCGACCTGCCAGGGTTGGGTCTGGCCGATCGTCCACGTGATTACGCCTATTCATGGACGGGGCTCGGTCGCTTTTGCGTTGCGGCCGTGGATGCTCTCGAGCTCGAGCGGTTTCACCTCGTCGTCCATGACATCGGGGGACCCATCGGGTTCGAGCTCGCCGCCGCAATGCCGCAGCGCGTGCGCTCGCTGACCGTGCTCAACACACTGATCGCGGTCGATGGGTTCAAACGGTTGTGGTCGATGGAGCCGTTCGCGCGGCGCGGCCTTGGCGAGGTTTACCTCGAGACGCTCACGAAGCCGATGTTCCGCCAGCTCTGGTACCTGCAGGGGATCAAAGACCGCAGCGCGATGTCGAAGGAGGAGATCTACGCCTACGTCGATCTGCTCAAGCGCGAGGACGGCGGGCGGGCGTTCTTGAAGGTCATGCGTGGTTTCGAGCGGACCGCCGACAAGCAGGCGCTCTACGAGAACACGGTTCGAAACGTTCCCTATCCGTCCAGATCGTGTGGGGCTCGGATGATCCGGCGCTGAAGCTGACCGCGCACGGCGAACGGGTGCAACGGCTTGCGGGACTGGATCAGATCCACACCGTTCCCGCCAAGCACTTCCTCCAGGAGGAACAGGCTCCCGCGATCGCGGAGCACGTCGCGAGGCTGGCCGGCTCCGCCTGAACGGCTCGGCTACCGGCTTTCGGGCAAAACGACCGCGAAGCGAGATCCGCGAGCCGGCTCGCTCTGCACCCGGATCTGCCCACCGAGCGATTCCACGATTCGCTTCGCGAGCGCAAGCCCGAGGCCGGACCCGCTGCTAGAGCGGGCGGCGTCACCACGCCAGAAGGGCTCGAATACCTGGTCGATCACGCCAGGGGCGATGCCTTCGCCCGTGTCCTCGACCACCAGCTCCAGTCCCGCGGGCCCGCGGTTTGCCTCCATCCGAACGGTGCCGTCGGCCGGCGTATGGCGGATCGCGTTCTGAAGCAGGTTCTGAAGCACGCGCACGAGACGGGGCGAGCACAGACATTCGCCCGCGCCGTTGATCTCCGTCTCGAGCACGAGTCCCTTTTTCGACGCCTGAGGCTCGCAGGTCGCCAGAGCAGACTGAACGACCTCTTCGAGCCGGACGCGCTCGGACTCCGCCTCGATCGCTCCGGCGTCGATCTGAACGAGCTCGAAGAGATCGTCGACCAGCAACGAGAGCGACTCGACTGAGCGCTGCATCTCGCCCGCGTAGCGCTGGAGCGTCTCGGGATCGTTCACCACACCGTCGCTGACGGCCTCGACCATCGCGCGGAGGCTGGCGAGCGGTGTGCGAAGGTCGTGGGACACCGCAGTGATCAGGTCCTTCCGCTTCGCCTCTCCAGCTCGTTCGCGAGCCAGCGAACGTTTCAGGCTAGCCGCTGTCTCGTCGAGGGTGGCTGCGAGCGCGTCGAGCTCCGGCCCCGCGCCGAGCCGGCCGATTCGGTGGTCGAGGTCGCCGTCCGCGAGAGAACGTGCGCCCACTACGAGACGCTCCACGCCTGTCCCCCACGCTTTCGCCAGCGCGAGCGCGGCCGCGATCCCGGCTCCGACCGAGTACACGAGCAGCATCGCCACCAGCGTCGCGTCGTGGTGGCTGACTGACATCAAGAGCGTTAGTACCCCGAGGTTGACGAGGCTCACGAGAACGGCGAGCGCAGCGACCGCAACGAAGCGCCAGCGAATCGATGCCTGCGTCAAGAGCGGGCGCGCCGCGACGGTCGCCGTCACGGTGGCGATCAGGGCGATCAGCAAGAGAAGCGCGAGGTCCCGGAGTTCGCCTCCCTTGACGCCAAGCGCGACGCCTAGCCCGAGGCTTGCCAGGGCACCGGCAACGACCACACCCGTCACGAGCGCCGGCAGCCGCACCCGGCTCATGGCTCGAACCTGTAACCGGCGCCCCACACGGTCACCAGACGGCGCGGCTTGGAAGGATCGCGTTCGATCTTCTCGCGAAGGCGCCGGATGTGAACGGTCACGGTGGAGGGATCGCCCTCGAAGGCAAGATCCCAGATCTCCGCGAGCAGCTCCGAGCGCGTGAATACGGTCCGCGGGCTCGACGCCATCGTGTAGAGCAGGTCAAATTCTTTTGGCGTGAGCGCGACCATCCTCCCGCGGACGCGGACCTCGCGGCTTACCCCGTCCACCTCGAGATTGTCGAAGGCAAGATTCTCCTTCTCGCTCGGACCGCCGCGAGGTGACTGGCGCCGCAGCACCGCCTGAACCCGCGCGACGACCTCGCGCGGCGAGAACGGCTTGGCGACGTAGTCGTCGGCGCCGAGCTCGAGCCCGGCGATCCGCTCCGTCTCCTGTCCTCTCGCGGTGAGCATGATCACTGGCGTGGCGGCACGAGCGCGGATGCTGCGAAAGACGCTGAACCCGTCGACGCGCGGAAGCATGAGGTCGAGCAGAACCAGATCAGGTCTCGAGGCGTCGAAAGCCGCGATCGCCGCCTCTCCGTCGCCGGCGCTCTCAGCGATGAAGCCGCTCCTCGTCAGATAGCGGGCGAGCACGTCGCGCACCATCGGCTCGTCGTCCACGATCAGTACGCGCATGCCCTGATCCACCACGGCCATGGTCACCCAAGGGTATTGCGAAATCCTTGCGATGGCGCCGAGCAAATCCGCTTCGGCACGTAAGCGAATCGCAATCTCGCCCGTCTAGCGTGCCCGGCCGACACGCAGTTGTCTGATTCCCAGACCCTCACAAGGAGGTCAGGACATGTCTCGCAGCACTCACGTTCCAAGATGGGTGACGCTCTCGGTCGCGCTCGCACTAGCGGTGGCGGGGCTCGCGGTTGGCGCCCCCGGCGCGATGGCGCGCTCGGGCGGCGACGGCGCCGTCTACACGCTCACCAACAGCACCACGGCCAACGCAGTGAAGGTATTTCACCGTGCCGGTGACGGCTCGCTGACCCCCGGCGGCGAGTTCGCGACCGGCGGTCTCGGAACCGGCGGCGGTCTCGGCAACCAGGACGCTCTGGTGCTAGACGACCGTCACCTCTTCGCGGTCGACCCGGGCAGCGATTCGATCTCGGCCTTCAAGGTCAAGGAAACCAAGCTCGTATTGCTCGACACGGTGGCATCGGGCGGCGACCAGCCGATCAGCGTCACCGCCGAGGACGGGCTCCTGTACGTGCTGAACGCCGGCGGCTCCGGCAACATCAGCGGTTTCGAATACTCGAAGAAGAAGGGTCTGTCGCCGCTCGCCGGTTCTACCCGCCCACTCAGTGGAAGCGCAGTGGGCCCGGCGCAGGTGTCGTTCGATCCGGAAGGTGAGCTGCTCGTCGTCACCGAGAAGAACACCAACCTGATCGACATCTACGAGGTCGACGCCGACAGCGGCCTGGCCAGCGGACCGAGCTCGTTTGCCTCATCGGGAGCAACACCGTTCGGTTTCGGCTTCGACGAGCGCGATCACCTGATTGTGTCCGAGGCCTTCGGCGGCGCGACGGACCAGAGCGCGGTCTCGTCATACGAGGTGGACGACGAGGAGCTCGAGCCGATCACCCCCTCAGCGGCTACGACCGAGACGGCGGCCTGCTGGATCGTGGTGACCGACGACGGCCGTTACACCTACACGACCAACACCGGCAGCGGCTCGATCTCGGGCTACCGGATCAGCCGCAACGGCAAGCTGACCCTTCTGGACGCCGACGGACGGACCGGGGTCACCGGGGCCGGACCGATCGACATGGCGCTCAGCCGCGGCAGCCGTTTCCTCTACTCGCTCAACTCGGGCGACGGAACGATCAGCGGCTTCCGGGTTGGAGCCGATGGCAGCCTCGCGCCGATCGGCGGGGCCTCCGGCCT
Organism: uncultured Solirubrobacterales bacterium; assembly: GCA_963774075.1. GTDB lineage: Bacteria > Actinomycetota > Thermoleophilia > Solirubrobacterales > JBBDJG01 > JBBQNR01. Next base: position 724,117 of record CAVZDP010000002.1, read on the forward strand.
CCCCAGAGGGGCGACCGGACTGGCAGCCCGCTAGGCCGCGTAACCCAGACCGTCGAACGGGTCCGCACTGGCGGGCCCGTTCGCTTCTCTACCTACGCCCGTACAGTCACCGGTACGCGTTGGACGGCGTTGTTGGCGTATCCCTTCAGGTTCCAGCGCACGTCCGAAGGCTGGCGATTCCCCTCTTCGTCCATGGCGCGCGAACAGAGCAAATGGCTGCCGGGCTCGGGTGTCCTCCACTCGTAGCGCCAGGATCGCCAGGCCCACCGAGATGAACGAGCGCCGAGCTCGGCGTCCTCCCAGTGTCTTCCTCCGTCGGTGCTGACCTCGACGCTCGAAATCTGGCCGAAACCCGACCAGGCGCGTCCCCCAATCGTGCACGGTTGGGTGCCGACGAACCGTTCACGTGACATGAAGTCGGGTATCCCAGGCGGCACCATCAAGGAGCGCGGCATCATGCGCGTCAGGGGCACGCCCTTCTCATCTTCGCGCTCCAGCAGCCGATAGGCGTTCTCCTGCTGATAGCCACGAAAGGGCTCGTTGAGGCAGGTGATGCTGCGCAGCCACTTGACGTTGGTCATGCCGTACCAGCCGGGGACGATCAGGCGGACTGGGTAGCCGTGCTGGGGCGGAAGAGGTTGCCCGTTGAGCTCGTATGCCAAAAGAACCTCATCGGCCATTGCTTCGACCAGCGAGAGACTTCGCTCGTACGTCTGCTCGATGCCGCCTTCGACGCCACGGTCGAGTCCGGTGAAGAGCACATCGACCGTGTCGCCGCGCACCCTCGCCTCCTCCAGCACGCCCCGAAGCGGCGTTCCCGTCCACTCTGCTGAACCGACCGCCTCCACCAGCCAGGGTTGGCTGATCGGACGAGGCCGGAGCTGCGCGCGACCGTTTCCGGCGCACTCCATGGTGATGTGCAGGGTCATCGCGGGCCTGGTGCGAAGGTCCGAGAGCGAGAGCGAGAGATCATGCTCGACCTCGCCGCCAACCCCGAGCCTCCAGGCATCCGTATCCACGATCGGGATGTCGTAGTGGATCAGCAGATAATGGAGGCCGACCGGGGTGACGTCGTAATGCAGGGCCTCGAGCGGCATACCGTGGTTGCGTGCGGCCAGCTGAAGCTCGTCGTGCGAGAACTCCTCTCGCGGGTCGAGGCCAGGTGACTCCGGCATTCCCTGTGTCGTCACGGGCTGCTGAGGGCCTCCAAATCGAGTCGTAATCACTCCGTAACATAGCCCTGCGAGGATCGACGCCCCATGAAGAGGATTTCCCTACTGATTCTGATCGGGCTGCTCGTCTTCGCGGGCTGCGGTGGCGACGATGGCGGCTCAGACTCCGGAAGCGGCGCTGCTGATTCGAGTGCCAAGGCTGAGGACGAGCAAACCGGCGCCGCGACGAAGACGGACGAGGCTGAGAGCGAGACCGGCCGTGCGACGAGCGGCAAGGGCACGGCTGTCGCCCTCGGCGATTCCCAGTTCGGGCAGATCCTCTTCGACTCAAAGCGTCAGGCGATCTACATCTTCGAGCGCGATCAAGAGAACAGGAGCAACTGCTACGGAGACTGCGCCGAGGCCTGGCCACCAGTGTTCACGGAGGGCAAGCCGCGAGCCGGCAAGGGAGTCGACCGGACTCTGCTCGGGACGACGAAGCGGCGGGATGGCAAGCTCCAGGTCACCTACGCCGGCAAGCCGCTCTACTTCTACGCACATGAAGGCCCGGGCGAGGTGAAGTGCCACAACGTGAACCTGAACGGCGGCTTCTGGTGGGTGCTCGATGCCGACGGCGAGCGGCTTCAGTGAAGCGGGCCGCGATCGCCCTGATGGCGGCCGCGGCGCTGATCCTGCTCGTGCCGGCGTCCGCGATGGCCGCAGGCACCACGATCACGGTCCGGAGCTCCGAGTACGGCAGGATGCTATTCGGCCCGAACCGCCAGGCGGTCTACGTCTTCCAGCGCGACCGGCCTAACCGCTCCCGCTGCTACGGCGAGTGCGCGCGGGATTGGCCTCCCGTCTACACGAAGGGCAAGCCACGCGCACGCCGCGGCGTCAAGGCATCACTGCTGGGCACGGCCACCCGCCGAGACGGCCGGCTCCAGGTCACCTACGCCGGCAGGCCGCTCTATTACTACGCGCACGAAGGACCGGGCGACATTGAGTGCCACAACGTCAAGCTCAACGGAGGGTTCTGGTGGGTGGTCGGGCCGAACGGAAAGCGCCGCTCGTAGGCACTAAGCCTCGCGCATCTTCATCAGTCCCACGACATGGCCTTCCGTGTCGGCAACCAGGGCGACCGTGACCCCTGGCATATCGTCGGCGGCATCCACTCGGCACTCGTTCGCTGCGCCGAGGTGTTTCGGGCTAACCGAGTGATCGCGAATCAGCTGCCTGACTCGCCCTCTACGTCGATCAGCGCAAGGCCCGTCTCGGGGTCGAGTCTGCGGCGCAGGTGTTCCGGTGACTCGTGAATTACCACCTCGAGCGTGGGCCTCACGTGGCCGCGGATCAGGTGTCCACCATGAGCCGTGCCATCCCGCTTGCCCACGACGATGTGAACGTGGGCTTGGGGTGTGCCGTCCTGGAGTGCAAGGTCACCCACCAGCGAAAGGACTTCGACCTGTTCATCGAGTGGGATGGGGTCGTAGTTCTTCGTATTCCAATCGAGGTAGCCGAGCACGACGTCACTGAGCGCGCCGATCGCGGTGAAGTGGCCGGCGGTCACCGAGTGCTCGCCGGCGAAGGCACGAAGTCCTTCCATCACCTCGTCTCCGGTCTGAAAGACGAGGATGTACACCTTCTCTCCGCTCTCACTGAGTAGCCGCGACCTCATGCCGATCTGCAGTCTCTCCCATCTGCGCGTCGCCTTCGCCCCGCAGGCGATTCAGCGCCAGAGCGGGGAATACCACGACCGAAAGCAGCCCTGCAGCTATCAGCGCGGCGGCGTTCGCGGCCGTGATGATGTCGAGCTCGACACCGATCGCCGTGGCGGCGACGATGAATGGAAGCGAGGTCGCCTGGAGCAGCACCCCCGGCAGCGTGCGACCGGCCGGTATCAGGGGCCTGTATAGAAGTGCAGGCAGACCGCGGACAAGCAGTAGCGCAGCCAGGAAAATCGGTACGTTCGCGAGCGCCGAGCTGTCCGAGAGCAGCGCATCGAGGTCGTACTGAAGGCCGCTGGTCACGAAGAACACCGGGATGAAGACGCCAAAGCCCACTGCCTCCAGCTTGGTGCGGAATTCGGGGTGGGTCATCATCTCATCGCGGTCGACGAGTGTCAGGATCGCGCCGGCCAGGAACGCTCCGAGGATGACCTCGAGACCGAGCTCGGTCGCGAGTGCGGTCAAGCCGATCATCAGAAGGAAGGCGCCTCTGACCCGGATCTGAGCCGTCGTGTCCTGGAGGCGGACGAGCGCCTTGCGGATCCCTGACGAATGCTCGATTCCGAGCACCGCAAGCGCGACAAGCGCGACAACGGCAAATAAGGTCCCAAGCAAGAGGATCTGGGCACTCGTGGTCGTCGACTCGCGAGAGAAGAAGAGCGACAGCAGGATGACCGTCGCGAAGTCAGCAATCGAAGCACCGGCGATTAGGAGCTGGCCGAAAGTCGACCCGCTCTCGCGTGCGTCCTTGAGCACCGGTACGACGACTCCGAGTGACGTCGCGGAGAGCACGATCGCGATGAAGAGCGGCTGGTCGACGAAACCACCAATCTTCAGGAGCAGCCCGACGGCGAGCGCAATCGCGAACGACACCGCGAAGCCCAAGGCCGCCACCCTCAGGATCCTGCCGCGGAGTTTCTGGAACTCGATCTCGAGGCCGGCGAGGAAGAGGAGGAATGCGAGCCCCACGATCGCCAGCACTCGAACCGGTTCGTCGACTTCGACCCAGCCAAGTACCGCTGGGCCGACGATGATGCCTGCGATCAGCTCCACCACGACCGACGGCAGGCGCAGTCGGGGTGCAAAGCTGAGCGCGAGCGGCACCGCGAAGGCGACGGCAACAACGATCAGCAGGTTGGTGAATTGGATCTCCATGGACGGTCGTAGCGACAGTCCAGCGACGGGGGCGACCGTTACAGGCGCCTGTTTGTAACGGTCCTCGGACAGCCGAGACTAGGTCGGCGATGGCAGCTTTCCCCGTTGCCCGACCACGACACAGGAGGAACTCATGGAACTTGCCACTTCGACCGCCCCACGGGAAGCGATGCGCGGCCTGAAGGACAAGAACGTGCTCGTGACCGGCAGTACGTCGGGTATCGGGCAGGCGATCGCGGTGCGGTTCGCCGAGTACGGGGCGAATGTCGCGATCAACTACCTGCGACAGCCTGAGGAGGCGGAGGAGACCGAGGAGCAGGTCCACACCTGCTTGAAGCAGGTCCGCCAGACCAGCGTCAAGGATGTGCTCGTCCAAGGCGACGTCTCCAAGGAAGCCGACGTCGAGCAGATGATCGAGCAGACCGTCGAGCAGCTGGGCGGCATAGATGTGCTCGTCAATAACGCCGGCATCCAGATCTCGCGACCTTCGCACGAGCTCTCGGCCGCTGATTTCGACAAGGTCCTGGCCGTCAACCTGCGCGGGTCATTCCTCTGCGCGCGCGAGGCAATCAAGCGGTTCCTCGACGCCGGCAACGGGGGCGTGATCATCAACGTCTCGAGCGTGCACCAGCTGATCCCGAAGCCCGACTACCTCGGCTACTCCACGAGCAAGGGCGGGATGCAGAACCTGACGCGGACGCTGGCGCTCGAATACGCGGGCCACAACATCCGCGTCAACGCTGTCGGGCCAGGCGCCACCGTCACCCCCATCAATCGTGCGTGGATCGACGACCCGGTCAAGAAGGAACAAGTGGAGTCGCACATCCCGCTCGCCCGCGCCGGCACCTCGGACGAGATGGCAGGGGTCACCTGCTTCCTCGCCAGCGACGACGCCGCCTACATAACCGGGCAGACGATCTTCGTCGACGGTGGGCTGACGCTCTACGCGGACTTTAGGGAGCCCTGGTCTTCGGAATGAGCGTCGTCACCGTCACAGACCAGTGGTGGCCATCCCCTTTCGGGGCGGACGACCAGCTCGGAATGCTCAACCACGTCACCGACGACAAGCGTCGCCAGGCACTGTCATCGGTGAGTGAGGGGCGGCTCTACGACCTCGGGCGGGTGCTCGACGAGAAGGTGCCTGTTTTCCCGGGACGCGCCTTCCATCAAACGCTCGTCACGACAGCCCACCACTACAACATGGCGGCATCCGAGGGGGCACACTCGGCGGGGGTCGGCGACAACGCCGTGAACTGGATGACCGAGGTCTTCTCCGGCACCACCCAACTCGGCACCCACCTCGATGCGCTCAGCCACCTTCAGATGGCCGACCGTGGCTACAACGGCTGGTCGGTCAGCGAGCTCGCGGGGCCCGCGGGCGTGATGCGACTGGGCGCCGAAACGATTCCCCAGATCGTGACGCGCGGCCTCTTGGTCGACGTTCCTACGTCCCGCGGCGGCGAACGCCCCGGGGTCGGGGACGTCGTCACGGTCGCCGACGTCGAACGGGCACTGGCAGGGACCGACCCTGAGCCCGGCGATGCCGTGCTCTTCCATACTGGCTGGGGCGCCAAATGGGACGAGGCAGAGGGTTATCTGGAAGGTGAGCCGGGCCCGGGCTGCGACGTCGCCCATTGGCTCGTCGAGCATGGCGTCGCGCTCACAGGCTGCGATACATGGAGCTACGGGCCGGTCCCCGCTGAGGATCCGGCACGGCCTTTCGAGGTGCCGCAGATTCTCAACGTCCGCCACGGCGTCTTCATCGTCGAGAACCTCGACACGGCTGCGCTTGCAGCCGACGGCGTGCGCGAGTTTGCCCTGATCCTGACCCACCCCAAGCTTCGCGGCGCTACCGGCGCCTGGTGCTCACCGATCGCCCTCGTCTAGAAGGAGGCTCGAAATGGCAGACCACTACGACGTGATCATCATCGGCACCGGCGCTGGCGGCGGCACGCTCGCCCACCGGCTGGCGCCGTCCGGCAAGCGGATCCTGCTACTCGAGCGGGGAGGCTACCTGCCGCGCGAGCCTGAGAACTGGGACTCGAAGGAGGTGTTCCTGAAGGAACGCTACCTCTCCGGAGAGGTCTGGTACGACAAGGACGGCCAGCCGTTCAGGCCTCACCAGCAGTACTTCGTCGGCGGCAACACGAAGTTCTACGGTGCGATCCTCTTTCGCCTGCGCGAGCGCGACTTCGACGAGGTGCAGCACTACGGCGGCATCTCGCCCGCGTGGCCGCTCTCCTATCAGGACCTCGAGCCCTACTACACCGAGGCGGAACGCCTCTACCTGGTGCATGGTAAGACAGGCGAGGACCCGACCGAGCCACCGCGGTCGGGCCCGTTCCCGTATCCGGCCGTCACCCACGAGCCACGGATCCAGCAGCTCCATGACGACTTCGAGAAGACGGGGCACCACCCGTTTCACCTGCCAGTGGGCGTCGACCTCGACGAAAACGATCCCGAAGGTGGACGCTGCGTGCGCTGTGCCAAGTTCGACGGGTTTCCATGCCTCACCGATGGAAAGGCCGATGCGCATGTCTGCTGTGTGCGGCCAGCGCTTCAGCACACGAACGTCAAGCTCGTTACGCACGCCAAGGTCGAGAAGCTCGTCACCAACTCGAGCGGCGGAACGATCACCGAAGTGGTCGTGGACCGCAATGGAGCGCGCGAGACCTACAGCGGAGACGTCGTCGTCGTCTCGTGCGGCGCGACAAACTCGGCCGCCCTGCTGCTGCGCTCGGCGTCCGACCGGCACCCGAACGGATTGGCCAACTCATCAGATCAAGTCGGTCGCAACTACATGGCGCACATCAACTCCGGTGTGATCGCGATCTCACGAACACCGAACCCGACGAAGTTCCAGAAGACCCTCGGTGTCAACGACTACTACTGGGGTGCTGAGGACTCGGAGCTGCCGCTTGGCCATATCCAGATGCTCGGCAAGAGCGATCGAAACATCCTGCGCGGCGGGGCGCCGTGGTTCGCGCCAGGACAGGTGCTCGACTACATGGCCCGGCACGCGATCGACTTCTGGATCACGACAGAGGACCTGCCGCATCCCGACAATCGCGTGACGGTTGACCGCGAGGGCAACATCCACCTCGCCAAGACCTACCACAACACCGAACCGCACCGGCGGCTGCTCGCCAAACTCCGCGGCCTCGTGGGCGATCTGGGCTGCCACGAATCGATTCCGAGCCGCACCGTGCTCGACCAGCGGATTCCGCTCGCCGGCGTCGCCCACCAGTGCGGCACCGTGCGTTTCGGCAACGACCCGAGCGACTCGGTCCTCGACGTGAACTGCAAGGCGCACGACCTAGACAACCTCTACGTCGTCGACACGAGCTTCTTTCCCTCCGCGAGTGCCGTCAACCCGGCGCTGACCGCGATGGCAAATGCGCTGCGGGTTGGCGACCACCTGCTGGAACGCCTCGATGCTCGGCGAGAGGTCGACAGACAACTACAGGAGGTGGCTTCGTGAAGACCCTGGACACGCTCGCCTCGAGCATTGGCAAGGGCCTGCTTGCGGGCTTCGCCGGCACCGCGGCGATGACGGTCTCGAGCACCTTGGAGGCGCGCCTGCGCCACCGCGCGGCGAGCTCGGCTCCGGCCCGCGCGACGGCAAAGATGCTCGGCATCAAGGAGTTCGACAGCGACCTCGCGCAGGCCCGCTTCAACGACCTCAGCCACTGGGGCTACGGCACCGGCTGGGGAGTAGTCCGTGGCCTGCTGGCGGCGACCGGCATGTCGCCGAAGGCCGCGACCGCCGCCCACGGCGCCGCGATCTACGGCGCTGCCCAGGTCACCCTTCCGGCGCTCGAGATCGCCCCGCCGGCGATCTTCTGGCCGAAGGAGGAGATCGCGATCGACGCCTGGCACCACGCCGTCTACGCGGCGGCGACCGGACTCGCCTACGAGTTGATCAATGGGCAACGCTGACCGATCCGGCGTCTGGCGCTACCGTAACCACGACGCGGAAGGGGAAGCGAGGTAGGCGTTGACGGACGGCGCGCCGTTGCTTACTCAGACACGACGCGCCGTTGCCTGTGGGGCTACCCTTGGGCGCCTCTCTCGGGATTCTGCTGGCGAAACATCTCCATCAACTCCTCGTTCCGCTTCTTGACGTCCTCCGTGGACATGACCAACAGGCCGCCGCCGCTTGTGACCATCTTCTTCATCGTGTCGCGGATATCCTCGAGCCGCTTGACGAGGTCGTGTATGTCCTTCCGGTCCACCCACGTGAGGTTCCAGTACACGCCGAGGTCGAGCGTCATCGAGTCGTTAAACGGACGCTTTCCCGTATCGTCGGTGTAGGTGACGCGCGCCCCGTATACATCCGGTAGCTCCTCCCGGCGCGGCCAGCGGAGGACGGAAACATCGAACAGCGTCTCGATCACTTTCCCGGGCGGCAACGTCGGGATCCCCTCCTTGAACATCTTGAGCTCGGAGAACGGAACCGGCGGCGAAGTGCTCGACTTCAACGGCGGCGTGAAATCGATCCGGACGTTGCGCGCCATGCTCGGTCCGATGTTGGTGACCTTGAGCTTGATACCTCTAGTGGCTTCCTCCCGCTCGAAGTCGACAACGACGAAGGGCCGGTTCCGCTCCCGGCGGAGACGCCGCGCCTCACGAAGTTGCCGCCACGCGATAATGGCGGCGGCAGCAATCACGAACAGCGTCGCCGCCGTGATCGCGGTACCGACGATGTCGGTCCAGGATGGATCATGGATCAGGTGTAGCCGTTCGGTCACTGCTGCTCTGCGCGGAGGCTGTCGCACGAAGTCCGTGCCAGGCATTAAAACGCCGCCCTGAGGTGGGCGGCGGGTGAGAATCAAACGCCGGGTTGTCTTTAGGCGGTGGCCAGCTTGTGTTGGTGGAGTTTCCGGAGGTTGTGGGTGGCCGTCAAGGATCGGCGTCCGTGCGCCGCCGCCCGCGGAAGCCTCTGGAGATCGGGCTCATCCGGTTACGGAAGCTACACGCTTCTGGCTCGCCTCCCACTCGGCGCGCGCCTCCGCCGTTGTCGGGTCGAAATCGCTCTTGATGCGGCGAAGTAGATCACCGATGTCCTCCCAGAGCTGGTAGATCGATGGTCGACCCCAAAACCAGTAGCCGACGTAGACCTTGTCGATCACGAGCCCGGGCGCAAGGATGAGCGTGTGCGGGACGACGGCATTGTCATGGTGCTCGTCCGTGTACTCGTCGATCTCGAACCGTGACCTGATCTCGAGCTTCTCGTCGGCCAGGAACGGCCAGTGCGATCCGCTCGAGATGCGCAGCTTGTAGACGTCGTGCAATCCGTTGGGCAGGATCGTCACCAGCCGAGTGAAGCTGTTATCGCACCACTCGTGGAACTTCACCATCTCGCGCTGGTGCATACGCTCGCGCGGGCAGTGCTCCCCCCGTCCGAGCATGAGCACCATCACGTCATCGCCCTGAAGCTCCGAAAGGCGGTGAAGGTCGCCGTTCTCGTCCGGTAGCTCGAAGTCGGGGAACTTCGCTCCAGTTTCAAGACCTTTGCTCATTTCGTCTCCTCTCTCACTGCGGTCTAATTCCCGGAATGTTCAGGCGAACGCGATAGACGCTCGTGAGCGCCGTTATGTAGAGCGTCCGCCCGTCCTCGTCTCCCCAGGCCAAGTTGTGCGGGTCCTCGGGCAGCTCGAGCAGGCCGAGCCGCTCGCCCTCCTCCGAAAGCAACCAGATCCCACCCGGGCCGCACACATAGAGGTTTCCCTCCCGGTCGACCTTGATCCCGTCGATCGCATCCTCGCCGGGCGCGTCGGTCACGTCGAAGAAGACTACGCCGGCGACCGGGTCGCCCGCGTCGTCGAGCTCGTATCTCATCACGACCTTGCGCTCGAGGTCCCAATTCCCGACGTAGAGGTAGCGCTCGTCGGGCGAGAAGGCAAGTCCGTTCGGACCCTCGAGCTCATCGGTGACCAGCGTGACTTCGCCGTCGCGCACCCGGAAGACACCACTGAAATCGAGTTCCTTGGCAGGGTCCTCGAACGTGTCCGGAAGGCCGAACGGCGGATCGGTGAAGTACAGGGTTCCATCCGAGCGGTAGACGAGGTCGTTCGGGCTGTTGAGCCTGTTCCCATCGAAGCGATCGGCGAGCACGGTGATGTCACCGTGCGGATTGACCCTGATCACCCGTCGGTTGCCGTGCTGGCAGATCGTCAAGAGCCCGTCCTTTGGGTCGAATGTGAGCCCGTTCGAGCCAGGCTGCACGAAACGCGCGATGTCGGTGCCGGAGTAGCCGCTCTTGGAGCGGAACACCGTCACCTTGCCGATCTCCTCCCAGCGGTAGATCACATTCGTGTTCGGCGAGCTGAAGAGGAGGGCTCCGTCCTTCGACCAGACCGGGCCCTCGGTGAACTCGAATCCGCCCGCGATGCGCTCGACGCGGGCTTTCGCCGGCACGATTGCATCGATCCGGTCGTTGGCGCGCTCGACTTCGAGCGGTATCGCCTGCGCAGCGCGCGCCCGCTCGGCCGAGTAGAAGTCTAGTGTCGCTGTCCGCATCCAGATGTAGTTGTGTGGCGACGCGGAGATCGGGCCGTTGATGCCGAACACCGCGATCTGAAAGCTCTGGCCTGGCCGGGCGTCCTGGGTGAGGACCACGCGGTTGGGCGCGTTCCACCCGCCCACCACCTGGCCGCCGCTGTAACCGAACGCGAGCGGCAGCCTGCCGTTCACCCAGACCTCGGCGTAGTCGTCAATCACTACCTCGAACACCACCGTGGCACCGGTTGGGTCGAGCTCGCCGACCCGATCGGGGATCGTCACGTTGATCCGGTACCAGTTGAAGCAGACCCGGCCCTGGCTCAGGCGGCGCATCGTGTCTGCGGGAGCCAGCACCTCCCAGCCGGAGTCGTCGAAGTCCCTGCCCTCGGCGTGCGGTGTGACATCGTAGGTGCGGTTCGGAACGTCGCCCGGACCAAGGGGATCGGCGGCCGTTGGCCCGCCGAGCTCGACGAAGTCGATCTCTTCGACCTTTGCGTCAGAGTAGCGCCATTCACCCCCGACCAGACGCACCCCCATATCGGCCTGGAGGTCAACCACGGCGTCGGGCCGGCCGGGTAGCAGCTCGGGCGGTCCCGGCAGCCGCGCCGCGGAATCAACTTTCTCTTGTGATGTTGTCTCGGCGACGGTCGCCATCACGCCACGACCTTCGAGCTGGCGTCGGCGAGCGCCCGCGCGCCGATCTTGGCAAGCTCGTTGTCCTCGTCGGCCGAAGTCGCGCCGCTCACGCCGATCGCGCCGATCACCTCTCCGTCCTGCTCGATCGGGATGCCACCCTGCAGCGGAACGGAGCGCGCGAGGTGCATGGCCGAAGGCCGTCCTCCCGACGCCTGGTCCTCGAAGTCCTTGCTCGGCCGGCGGTAGATCGCGGCTGTACGGGCCTTGTCGGTCGTGACGTTGACGCTCGCCACCTGGGCCTCGTCAGGCCGCAGCAGGTAGACGAGCTCGCCTCCGGCATCGACGACCGATATCACAGGCGCGACACCGCGCTCGGCGGCCTCCGAGCCGGCAGCCTCGGCTGCAAAGCGGGCACCGTCAAATGTGATCGCGGGCACCTCGACCGTCGAGAACTGTGCTTTCGCGCCGGCGATCGAGACGGCCTCGTCCTCGTCGGGCGTCTCGCCGCTGGTGCCGATCGCGCCGACCACCTCACCGTCGACTTTCAACGGGATGCCGCCGGTGAGGGCGGACGCTCCGTGCAGCGTCAGCGCACCGAGCCTGCCGCCGGTCACCTGCTCCTCCATCTCGCGGCTAGGCCGGACGAAGATCGCCGCCGTGCGAGCCTTGTCGACGGCTACCCGCGAGCTGGCGATCTGGGCGCCGGGCGTGCGCCGGAGCTGGATCAGCTCACCCCAGGGGTCGACGACCGCGATCACGACGCGGCTCTCGTTGTCTGTGGCGAAGCTCTCAGCCGCCTCGATCACGGCGTCGGCGCCTTCGTCGTCGATGATCCTCCTCGTTCGGGTGAATGCCATCGCGATCACCTTCCTTTCAGTCTGCGGGTTTGACGACTGCAGCCCAGATCGCGCTGTCAGCCGTGATGAACAAGACGTTGCGGTCGGCTCCGCCGAATACGAAGTTGACTGCGCCGGGTAGCCCGATCTCGCCGATCAGGTCGCCACTCGGATCGAAAACCTGGACGCCGCTGAACGACGAGGCATAGACACGGCCCTCCCCGTCTACCTTGATGCCATCTGGAAAACCGGGCGTCGTGACGGCGAACTCCCGTGGGTTCAGCAGGTGACGTCCGTCCTGCACGTCGAGCGCAACGATGTGATGCGGCCGCTCGGCGTAGAAGCTTCCTTCCTCCTGATTTGCGCCGCTGTCCGTTACATAGAGGACCTGCTCGTCGGGCGAGAAGGCGAGGCCGTTCGGCTTGTCGAACGAGTCGGCGACGACACTGAGGTGATCCGTTTCGGGGTCATAGCGGTAGACGTGGTCGCCGACCTGCGGCTGGGGCTTGAAGCCCTGGAGGAAGCCGTAGCTCGGATCCGTGAACCAGATCGTCCCGTCACTCTTAACGACGACGTCGTTCGGCGAATTCAGCCGCAGTCCGCGCAGATTGTCGACCAGCGTCTCGACGGCCCCGCTGGCACGATCGATCCGACTGATTCGGCCATGCTCGGACGGTCCACCCTGCTCGCAGACGACCAGCCGACCCTCGCGATCGAGCGTCATGCCGTTCGCGGCGTTCGCGCGCTCACGAACCACGGTCACGCGTTCGCGCTCGAGCGGAAAACTAAGCCCGTCGAGTGCGAGCCGCTTGATGGCCACCTCGCGAGCGCCGTTCGCACCGGACGAAGCCGGGCGCGGAACGCTCGTGAAGTAGAGCGCATCCTCAGACCCGACATAGACAGGGCCCTCGTGGGCATCGACCTCCACGACTTTTTGCAGGCGCATGCCCCCAAGTCTCGGAACGGCGGAGACCGTTACGCGATTGAGATGGTGAAGTCGGCGGCGAAGGTGTCGCCCGGTGGGACGGTAGGCAGGTTGGTTCCGTCGCCGGATAGGGCGTCGGTAGGAGCCGTCATCGGCTCGAAGCAGATGAACTGTTCGTCCGCGGGTGCATAGACCTGGGCGAACGGGTAGCCCTCACCGAACCTGACCTCAATCTGGCGCTCTTCACTGGCGACCAGAAAAGGTTGGTCTGGGATCAGCTCGGCGAACCCGTCATCGAACGAGCGCCGCCCGAGAGGCTCGCGCGGGAAGCTCACGGGCTCGCTCTTGCCGGTCGGAATCATCCGCTCGTCGAGCACGAGCTGCCGCCTGACGGGAAGCTCGACCTCCCAATCCTCCCGCCCGACACCAGGCAGGCGCAGGTAGGGGTGATAGCCGAACGAGATCGGGACGGCGACGTCTCCGGTCGCGCTCACCACAGTCCGGATCGTGAGCGCCCGGCTCTCGAGGCGGGCCTCGACTTTCAGCCGGTGCGGGAACGGAAAGGCCGCAAGCAGATTCTCGTGAGCGGAGAAGTCCAGGTCGGCCCGCAAAGCCGCCGAACGCTCGTCGGCGTTCGATTCGATGAGTCTCCAGTGCGGGGATCCGGTCAGAAGCCCGTGTATCGGCAGCCCGTTCGGGTCTGTCTGGATCAGGGGCGAGTGACGGTCGAGCGCGACTTCCCGTCCAGCAAACGTGTAGCCGAAACCGGCGAGCCGGTTTGCCCAGGGATGAAGCAGCGGGATTCCGATCGTCTTGCCCTCGCGCACATACCGGTCGAGCCCGCCGCCGAGGTGGAGCAACTCCTCTCCCTGGTGAGTGAACGAGCAGCCGAGCATCCCCGCTTCGGGAGCAAATGCGGCTTCGATTCCGGAGCCTTCCGAGCGCAGGATCACCGTCGCGTATCCGTCGATCTCGCCCTGGCCGATGCTGTAGACGCCTCCCATCTTTGAAACGTTCTCATGCCTGGCAAGACTGAGCAGCCATGAGCGACCCCGAGCCGGCCTTGCGGCCGCACGACCAGGAGGTTTTCTCGCAATGAACAGCGCCGCTGCCCCCCTCGCCGCTGACCAAAAGGACATCACCTCCGACTTCAAGCCGATCGCCGACTACGCCCTGCTCGCCGACTGCAGCTCCGCCGCGCTCGTGGATCGCAGTGGATCCATCGACTGGCTCTGCATGCCGCGTTACGACAGCCCCGCGCTGCTCACGCGAATACTCGACCCGGATGCTGGCCACTGGTCGATCGGGCCGGTCGAGTCTTTCACGACCGAGCGCCGCTACCTAGCCGGGACACTCGTTCTCGAGACCGTCTTCGCGACGGACTCCGGCAGCGTTCGCCTGGTCGATGCGATGTCATTTGCCGAGGGGCAGCGCGGCCACGAGCTCGGCCTCGACGCACCCCACGAGGTTCTGCGGCTCGTCGAAGGCGTCTCGGGACAAGTGGAGCTCGCGATGGCGCTCGCGCCGCGTCCGGAATACGGCCTCGTCCGCCCGCTCTTCCGCAGGACGGACGACGGCGGCCGGACCTTCGGCGGACCGAACCAGATAGTGGTAACCGCGGCCGTTCCAGTTGACGTTGAGGACTCGACGATGACGTCGTCCTTCACTGTCTCAGAGGGTGAGCAGGTCGGATTCGCGCTTCGCTGGGCCGCACCGGAGAGCGCATCCCCGCAGCCGTGCCCGGCGGACCGGGTCGCGGCCAGGATCGAGGACACCCAGGAAGCGTGGCGCTCCTGGGAGGCCGATCACGATGTCTACGAAGGCCCTCACCGCGAGCTGGTGCGCTTCAGCTCGCGCGTCCTCAAGGGCCTCACCTACAGGCCGACCGGCGCAATCGTGGCAGCCCCGACCACTTCGCTTCCCGAGGACACAGGCGGTGAGCGCAACTGGGACTACCGCTTCTCGTGGATCCGAGACTCGAGCCTCACGCTCGAGGCGCTCTACATCGGAAGCTGCTCGGACGAGGCCGAGAACTTCGTCTCCTTCATGACGAGCGCCGCCGGTGGACGCGTCGACGACAAGACCTCGCTTCAGATCATGTACGGGATCACCGGCGAGCACGATCTGTCCGAGCGCACTCTCCCCCACCTTCGCGGCTGGCGTGACTCTCGCCCGGTGCGGGTCGGGAACGGCGCCTGGGACCAGACGCAGCTCGACGTCTACGGCGAGCTACTCAACTCGATCTACCTCTACCGCGAGCAGATCGGCGACCTGCACCCGGAGATCCAGCGGTTCGTGGCCGAGCTCGCCGATGCCGCGGCGAGCCGCTGGCAGGAGCGCGATGCAGGCATGTGGGAGATGCGCGGCGAGCCGCGCCACCACCTCTCCTCCAAGGTGCTCTGCTGGGTGGCGCTCGACCGCGCGGTAAAGCTCGCCCCGAAGCTGGGGGAGTACGCGAAGGCCGACGAGTGGGCAGCCGAGCGCGAAAAGATTCGCGCCGCGGTGCTCGAGCGCGGCTGGAGCGAGAAGCGCCAAGCGTACGCTCAGTCGTTCGACTCCAACGACCTGGACGCAGCGCAGCTCCTGATGCCGATCGTCGGTTTCCTGCCAGCAACTGACGAGCGCATGCGCTCGACGATCGAGGCGATCGCCCGTGATCTGACCGAGGATGGACTGGTCCTCCGCTACAGGAACACGGAAGGCCCGAACGCCGACGGGCTGAGCGGCGAGGAGGGCACGTTCGTGATCTGCTCATTCTGGCTCGTTTCCTGCCTGGCGAAGGCGGGTGAGGTCGAGCGTGCGGAAAGGCTCTTCGACCAACTCGTCGGCTATGCGAACGACGTCGGCCTGCTGGCCGAGGAGATCGACACCAAGAACGACGAGCAGCTCGGCAACTTTCCGCAGGCGTTCAGCCACATCGGGTTGATCAACGCCGCATGGGAAATAGATCAGGCCAAGGAGCGATCGTGATGCCCGACTTCGACGTGATCCTGATCGGCGCCGGGCCGGCCGGCGAACACTGTGCCGCGCGTCTGGCGGAAGGCGGCAAGCGGGTAGCGATCATCGAACGCGAGCTGGTGGCCGGTGAATGCTCGTACTGGGCCTGCATCCCCTCGAAGACACTGCTTCGTCCAGGCGAGGCGCTCGCATCAGCTCGCGAGGCGCCGGGTGCGCGTGAGGCCGTGACGGGCAGCATCGACGTCGACAAGGCTCTCGAGTGGCGCGACTTCATGGTCTCCGATTACGACGACTCGGGTCAGGTCAAATGGCTGGAGAGCGAAGGCATCGAGCTGATCCGTGGGGAGGGCCGGATCGCGGGGCCAGGTGAGGTGAGAGTCGGTGATGACTCCTACACAACCTCGGACATCATCGTCTCGACCGGATCCGAGCCGGTCATCCCGCCGGTGCCCGGCCTGCGCGAGCTCGATGGGATCTGGACCAACCGCGAGGCCACAGCGCTCGAGGAAGTCCCGCAAAGCTTGATCGTTCTCGGCGCCGGTCCGGTCGGTGTCGAGATGGGGCAGGCGCTTACGCGACTTGGAAGCTTCGTCACCATCGTCGACGGCGCTGACCACCTCCTTCCGCGCGAGCCACAACCGCTCGGCGAAGCACTCGGCGAAGCGCTCGCCGCAGAGGGGATCCAGCTCCGCTTCGGACAGCTCGCGTCGGCCGTCACCCGCGATCGTGGCGAGTATATCGTCGAGTTCCCGGATGGATCCGACGTACGCGGTGGCAAGCTCTTGGTGGCGACCGGCCGCCGCCCCCGCGTCGATGGGATCGGCCTCGAGACCGTCGGCATCGAGCCCGGCAAGAACGGCATCGAAGTCGACGAGCGCATGGCGGCCGCAGAAGGCGTATGGGCGATCGGGGACGTGACCGGCATCTGGCCTCTGACCTACGTCGGCAAATACCAGGGCCGGGTGGCCGCTTCGAACATTCTCGGTCGCGCCCGAGAAGCCAACTACGAGGCGGTGCCGCGGGTCGTCTTCACGGATCCTCAGGCCGCCGCCGTCGGAGACGCTAATGGTTCGCTGACCGCCACAGTGAAGCTCTCGGAGGTCGCGCGAACGTCCACATACACGCGCGCCTACGACGACAAGCCCAGTTTCCTCACACTCGTCTCGGACGGCGAGCGTTTGACGGGCGCCTATGCGCTCGGGCCGGACGCCGGCGAATGGCTCCAGCAGGCAACGGTCGCCATACGCGGCCGCATCCCACTGGACGTGTTCAAGGACACGATCCAGCCCTTCCCGACCTTCGCCGAGGCGTTCCTCCATGCGCTGCTCGAACTCGAGAGCAAGGTTCCCACAGCCGCTTAGCCGCCGTTCTCGCCACGCGACCCAAAACCGGCTTCGGCGGCTAGACTGCCGACTCGGCAGGGATCGGGTGCGGAGCGAATGGGGGTCATGGCGCATTCCGAAGTCACCGAGCGGACGGTCAGCGCATCCTCAGAGGAGGCTGAGCTCGTGGCGCGCCTACGCGCCGGTGATGAGCGAGCCTTCGAACAGCTGGTCGATCGCTTTCACCCGATGATGATCGCCGTCGCCCGCACCCACGTGAAAACTCAGGCTTCCGCGGAGGAAGTCGTGCAGGAAGCATGGCTGGGGGTGCTAAACGGTCTCGACCGCTTCGAGGGTCGTTCCTCGCTCAAGACATGGGTCCTGAGAATCCTCGTCAACAACGCGATTACGCGTGGCGTGCGGGATTCACGAAGCGTTCCGTTCTCGTCGCTCGCCGACGAAGAGGCGGAGGAGGGCCCCGTGGTGGACCCCGAGCGCTTCCGCGCCCCAGGTTCCGCCTTCGCGGGCCACTGGGCCGGCTATCCCGCGGACTGGAGCTCAATGCCCGAGCAGGCACTGCTTGGCCGGGAGACCCTCGACCGCGTCAAGAGCGCGATCAAAAACCTCCCACCCGCGCAGCAGACCGTGATAACGCTGCGCGACATCGAGGGATGGACCTCAAAAGAGGTCTGTGTCGCGCTCGATCTGTCCGAAGGCAACCAGCGTCTGCTACTGCACCGCGCGCGCTCGGGCGTGCGCGCTGCCCTCGAAGGACACTTCGATGCTTGAGTCGACCGAGCATGTCACCTGCCAAGAGGTCGTTGGGCTGGTCACCGAGTACCTGGAAGGCGCGCTGCCGGCCGACGAGGCGGCGCTCTTCGAGCAGCACCTGAACTTCTGCGAGGGCTGCGTCTGGTATGTCGACCAGATACGCAAGACGGCATCTCTGGCCGCCCGTATTCGTGAAGAGGAAGTGCCGGAGGAAACTCGCAACAAGCTCATGACGGCTTTTCGGGATTGGAAGCGCTCGTGAAGGCCTACAAATTCTTACGCCAGGACGGCTCGAGCGTATTCACCGGCTTCCGCTGGCCGCTGCCGAATAGGGACCCCGGGGAGTGGGTCGATGCGACGGTTGATCCCTGCAAGAGCGGCGTCCACGCCTGCCGGCTTTCGGACCTGCCCCTGTGGGTCGGCCGGACTTTGTACGAGATCGAGCTCGCGGGCGACGTAGTGGAACAACATATGAAGCTCGTGGCCTCTCGCGGTCGGCTGGTGCGCCGAGTCGACGCCTGGGACGACGAGCTCAGAGACGCGTACACGCGCATGTGCGCGGACCGCGCCCACGAGCTGGCGCTCGGCGCCTCGCCCCCGCTCGCGGACTGGGACGCGGTGGTCGAACCGTCGATTCCCGAGGGCCCGGCGCTGCTCGGCTTCGTCGCGGCGAGGATCGCCGAGGAGATTTCGGGGACGGAGGCCTACCACGAAGAGCGCAAGCGGCAGACTCGTTGGTTGGTCGAGCGGCTCGGAATCTGAGCACGCCGTTCCTGTAACACCTGCGCCCTGAATGTGACTATCGGGCATGCACCGAATCCGCTCGACAATTGCAGGCCACCCCGTGATCGTCCTCGCGTCCGCGACTCTCACACTCGCGGCCGCGGTTTTTGTGCTCCTCTTCTTCGAGCCCCTGAAGCTCTTTATCGATGACAAGGTGAACGAGGCGCTGCCCGCAGCCTCGGCTCAGGAGCAAGGAGGCGAAGCGCGAGCCAGTCGCAGCTCGCGGCCCAGGGCGTTGGCGAGCGGAGAGTTTCGGGGACTCGAGCATGGCGCTTCGGGGCGCGCAATCTTGCTCGAGATCGGCAACGAAAGGTATCTGCGATTCGAAGACTTCGAAACGTCGAACGGGCCCGACCTGCGCGTGTACCTGTCCGCAGCGCCTTCAACGAGCGAGGAAGGCTCATTCGACGACGACTACGTAGAACTCGGCGAACTAAAAGGGAACATCGGCAACCAAAACTATGCGGTTCCCGACTCCATCGACCTTTCGCGGTTCAGAAGCGCCGTCGTCTGGTGCAAACGCTTCAGCGCGGGCTTTGCCGTCGCTCCGGTGGAGTCGTAGGGCTACATCCTCGCCAGCGGGCAGGGAGGACTCGATCCCCCCGCCTTCTAATTAGGAGACCAGCGCGAGACGAGGCGCTAAGCACGATCGTAGGAGACAAGCAGCGTCGGTGATTTAGCCAGGGTCTGGAAAACGACGCAATAGCGTTCGGTGAGGCGCATGAGTGTGGTGAGCTCGGCTTCGCTCGCCTCGGACTGAAGTTTGAATCGAAGGCGGATCTCGCTGAACCCGACAGGTGCCTCTTTATCTACCGCGAGCGTCCCGCGCCAATCCAGATCACCCTCCGCGTGGACCGTCCCGCTGACATCGATGCCCATCGAGGTCGCGACTGCACGCATCGTCACACCGGCACAGGCAACAAGCGCCTGCAGCAGCATGTCTCCGGAGCAGGCGAAGGAGCCGTCGCCGCCGGTCCCCGGATGAAGCCCCGCCTCCACCAATGCTCTGCCTGTCTGGACGGAGCAGGCAATCCCCTCTTCGAGGGCGCCGTCCGCCTCGAGGGTGATCAGGGCGGCGTTCGGGTCCTCGCGGTAACGCGTCTTGAGGGGGTCCTGTGCTTTGCGTAGCTCCTCGGCGCCTATCGAACGGTTCATACCTTCAGCCTGTCCCGTCAGTCATAGACCGGCTCCAACCCCGACCAGAGCTCACTGTCGTGACTTGGTATCGCAAGCGTATCGGGATGCGCTCGCATGAACGCGCGCGCTTCCTCGCCGGAGCG
Source organism: uncultured Solirubrobacterales bacterium (assembly GCA_963774075.1). Lineage (GTDB taxonomy): Bacteria > Actinomycetota > Thermoleophilia > Solirubrobacterales > JBBDJG01 > JBBQNR01. Next base: position 744,165 of record CAVZDP010000002.1, read on the forward strand.
GATGTAGCTGTCCTGATCGACGACGATGCCGTCGATCACGGGCTCGCGGAGCTCGGCCGTCGACATTGCCGCGTCGCCACAGATCAGCGCGTAGCGGTCACGCAGCCGCAAAAGCACAGACTGATGTCCGGGAGAGTGACCTGGGCTCGAGATGAGCCGCACGGTGCCATCTCCGAAGAGATCGATGGTACGCGCGAAGCTCTCGAAGAGCTCGGCTGCACCATAGTCGATCTCTTGCCAGCGTCCGATCGTCGCCAGGTGCGATTTGACGTAGGGCCCGGGACCGGGTGAAGCTGCTGCAACGCGTTCCGCTTGGTCCACCACGAACGTGGCCTCTGGCCACAGGGCACTGCCGCTGACGTGGTCGAGATGCAGGTGCGTCACCAGGACGCGAGACACATCAGAAGGATCGACGCCGCGTTCGACAACCTGCTCCCGCACGCTCCGCTCGGCAAGGCGGTGTTTCATGATCACCTTCCCGAACAGGAAGCCCAGTGTTCGCGTGGGATCGGAGGAGACCGAGGGGTCATACCCGACGTCGATCAGAAACGGGCCGACGTCCGGATGCTCCACTAGGAAGACCGGCACGGGCTCCCTCTTCTGGAACCGGCAGCCCGTACTCGGTCAGGTCTCCGAGGTCCATTCGCCGGCCAAAGCGGGTGAAGGCGTCCGCGAAGCGCACGGGTAAGCGCAGCAGCACAATCGCGATGAAATCGCCGGGCAAAGGTCCCGGACCCTGGCGCAACAAGATGTTCGGCGGCGTGCGCACTGAGAGCCAGACCTTTGACGCCCCGCCCTCGGCCAGGTCGTAGGCGATCTCCATTCCCGAGCAGCCTGGGCCGACCACCAGCGTCTTCTTGCCTCTGAAGGGATCGGCGTTCTTGTAGTCAGCCGAGTGCAGCAGAGTTCCGCTGAAGCTGTCGCGACCGCTCCAATCGGGGATGACCGGCTCGTCCTCGTAGCCCGTTGCCATGACGACCTGAGGGGCATGAATCTCGCCCGAGGACGTATCGAGCGCCCACGTCCCGTTGCCACGGTCCAGTCGATCCACGCGTGTGCCGAGCTGGAGGTCGATTCCATCCTCGCTCGCGTGGCGTTCGACGTGCTCGGCCATCTCGTCCCGGGTGGGGAAGATCGGAGTGCCTTTCGGGAAAGGCCTCCCAGGCAGGTGCGAGAGCCAGCCGAGCACCGCGCGATCGTGCGGTTCTCGCGGTCAGTCGGCGTGCCGCGCCCGATCCCCGACCTGCTCGGGATGTCGATACGAGTGCTCGACGTCTACGGCAAAGGCCGGCATCAGGACTTCTTGCTCGTCACTTCGGCCGACTACCCGATCCTGCACCACATCTTTCTTCCCGCGACCGACGTACAGCAGCGGCCCTATACGTCGTCGCTTCCGTACCGCGCCGGACGCGATCTCTTTCTCGTCGGAGCGCTGCCCGATCGCCACTCGCCGCGCCCTGCCGGTGAGACCGAGTTCGAACGCCTCGACGCCGCTGCATTGAGCGGCCGGCTCGCTTTCCAGCTCGCTGTCGCGGCAATCCGAGGCCGGTTCCGACCGGTCGCAAAGCTCAAGATCGGCGCGCGGCTCCCGGCCGAGCTGGACGCGCTGCGCTTCAACCCCTGGAACACAGGCGGCGGCATGGAACCGGCCGGGTGGCTCAACGGCGCACGCGACCGTGCCTACAAGCTGTCCCAGGCGGCATGGCGACGGTCGCGCAGGCACGGAGCGACGTTGCAGGAGGCTGCAGATCGGCAAGCCGAAGCGCTCACCATCGTCGAGAAGCGCTCCGGTTAACGAACGACGGGGCAACGTAGATCGGATAGGACTCGCCTTGGAGGTCGTGCCTGCCTACGTCATCGACTTTGGTGACCGGCTTCCACTCCTCGGCTTCTTTCGGGCCCGCGGGCAGGCCAGCGGCGTAGAGCTCGAGCGGGAGTACGCGCAATTGGTCACGCTGCGGGACGGGCTCGTGACTCGCGATCAAGGCTGGTTCCAGTGGGAGGAAGGGCTACGAGCCGCCGGGCTCGACCCGGATGCCATCGCCCTGCCCAAGCGAAGGAAGGCGGAGCAAGTAGCGGGTAGCAGTTAACGGTCGCGTTCTCGCTTCGGCGGAGACTGCTCCTTTCGCGTTTGATCCCACTGTAGGAGGCCTTCACTAATAGCATCGATCGAAGCGGCTCGCCGATTCACTGCCCGGACGAGCGTCGCCGCGATACAAAAAATCCTGGCGCCGGCCTGCAAATCGAAGCGAACACTTTCACAGGCTCCACTTATTCAATCTCGGTGACAGATGAGGTCCCCATGGGCAGGACGATCGGCTCCGGGCTATAGGGCGTGCCCCGCGCGCAGCTGTTCGACCACCACCAGCACCGCCAGGAGCATGGTGAGCATCGCAGACACGAGCAGCCCGCTGGCGCCGGCCGCGAGGGGCACGGCCGCGAGCAGCGCGATCACAGCGGCGACTCGAGGGCGGCTCGGGGCGTGGCCGACCCTGGCGGCGGCGGCAATCAGACCCGCGAGGAAGAGGGCGGGACCCCCGAGGGCGACGAGCGCTCCCGCGTCCTCGAGGTCGTCCGCCGGATGCGCGATCACCAGCTCGTCGGCGACAGCGATGAGGACTATCCCGGCGACGATCGGCAGGTGCAGGTAGGTGTAGATGTCGCGGCCGATCTGGCCCCGCTCCTCAGGCGTGGCAGTGCGGATCCGTTCCAAGATCGCGCCGGCGACCTGGCCGAAGTAAAGCCACCAGAGCGCCGTCGAGGAGAGGAAGGCGAGCAGCAGCGCGGCGACGACCTCGATGCTCAGCCCGGTGTCCGAGGCGGTCGCGCCCGCCAGCACGACGCTCTCCCCCAGCGCGATGATCACGAACAGCTGGAAGCGCTCGCCGAAATGGGCGCCCTCGATATGCCACTGGCTCATCGGTGTGCCGCCCACGCGCGGCAGCCAGTAGGCGGCCAGCGGCGCCGCCAGGTCGAGGCCCAGCGCTCCCAGCCAAAGCGCCCAGCGCAGCCCGTCGGCGTCGGCGATGCCGCCCGCCACCCAGAGCGGGGCCGACAGAACGCTCCAGGCGAGGATCTGGCGGAAGTTCTGGTTGAAGCGACCGCGCGGCGTTACCGCGACCACGAACGCGTTGCGCCCGATCTGCATGCCCAGGTAGGCGCCCGCGAACAGAAGCGCGTACTCGCCGAACCCCCCTGGGATGGCGACAGCCATCAGCAGGCTTCCAAGCATCACGAAGACCAGCACGAGCCGGACCGGCACCGTGTCCGGATCGAACCAGTTGGTCATCCATGTGGTGTAGTTCCACGCCCAGTAGAGCGCCACGAGCATGAACGCGGTCTCGGCCGCGGTCGCCCAGCTGAGGTCGTCGAGCAGGTGGTGCGACAGCTGCGTGACCGCGAAGACGTAGACGAGGTCGAAGAACAGCTCGAAGAAGGTGGCGCGCTGCTCACCGCCGCGACGGATGATCGGGAGCTCGGGGAGGATCGGACTCGGAGCGGCCATGCCGCGAGCATAAGGAGCCTTCAGGGACAAGACATTTTGTGGCAGCGGCATGGCGTTCAGTACAGAGCGAGGAGGCGGTCGACCTCGGCAAGGGCCTCGGTCAGGCTGCAAACGCCGACCACCACCGGGGAACAGTCGCGGCGGGGGTCTATCCGGCGTGCCGGAATTGGTGTGCCGCCACTCCGGACTCGGTCCTCCACCCCGTCCGACTTCTAATAACGACTGTTATCCAATAACGAGTGCTATTCTAGTGGTAATGGCGCAAAGAGAGCGCGTACGGCGGCGCCCCCGCGAGGAGATCCGTGAAGAGCTGCTCGCGGCCGCCGCGCGCGTCTTCGCCCGCCGCGGCTTCCACGGGGCTTCGGTCGAGGCGATCTCAGAGGACGCCGGGCTCTCCACAGGAGCTATCTACTCCAACTTCAACGGCAAGGAGGATCTGTTCCTCAGCCTCTATGAGCAGCGGATCGAGAGGCGCCGCGGGGAGCTGAGGTCGGCCGTGGAGCGAGCCGGTGGTGGTAAGGCCGGGCTTGCCGCAGCCAGTGCCGACGTCGCAGAAACGCTCGAACATGAGCGGGAGTGGTTCCTGCTCTACTTCGAGTTCGCCCTGCATGCGGCGCGCGACCCGGCGTTCGCGCGCCGCTTCCGCAAGGTCCGCCAGGCGGGCCTCCGAAAGCTGCAGGGAGGCCTGAGCGACGGGCTCGAGCACGCGGGGCTCGAACTCCCGCTTCCCGCGATCGAGCTGGCCCAAGGCTTGCGCGCGCTGAGCTACGGGCTCGCGCTCGACCGCCTCGTCGGCGCCGGCCGGGGCACGGAGGAGCTCTTCGGACACGTCACCGAGTTGATTTGCGGGGGTGGCGGCGTCCAAAAGTCCCAGGCCTCGCAGCGCGCGAAAGCGGTGACCGCGAAGTGACGCTGACGCTGTCGCAGATCTCCGAGAGCGTCTATCGGCTGGAGGGCGTTTACACCAACTGGTACCTGCTCGAGCAGGGCGGCCGGCTCACCCTCCTCGACGCGGGGTTGCCGCGAGACTGGCGTGATTTCTGTTCGGCGCTCTCGCGGCTCGGGCACACGCCCGCCGATATTGACGCCGTGCTGATCACCCATCATCACCCCGACCATGCCGGCAATGCCGAGCGCCTCCGGTCGTCCGGGGCGCGCGTCCTCTCGCACCCCGCCGACGCACCCTACCTTCGCGGTGATAGGCGCCTGAGCCGCTCGGGCGTAGTGCGGTTCCTGTGGCGCCCCTGGTACGCCTTCTACATGGGGAGCTACGTGGCCAAGGGGATCACCCGAACACTCCCGGTTGCAGAGATCGACAAACTGGCCGACGGAGAGGTCCTGGATGTGCCCGGCGCTCCCAGAGTCCTCCACGCTCCCGGCCACACCGCGGGCAGCTGCGCGCTGTTCCTCGAGGATCGATCTCTGCTTTTCAGCGGCGATGCCCTCGTGACACTCGACGTAGTCAGGGGCCCGCGCGGCCGCCAAGGGCCCCAGATCGTCCAGAAGCCGTTCGCCGAGGACGCTGACTTAGCGATGACGTCACTTGGCGTGCTCGCCAGCACGAACGCCGAGATTCTGCTACCCGGTCACGGGGAGCCTTGGCCGCACGGAGTCAAGCGTGCGGTGGAGTTGGCGCGACAGAGATGACAGCGCGTGGCAATGCTCAGCGGCTGCTGGAGCCCAACGACCGAGGAGAGACTTAGACCCCTCATGAAGCTCTACGTCTGCTGGGGAACGTTTCCCGTCCCGTGGCCGAGACGGGGCGCGTCGTGGCGCCCCGGCGCGCACCCATGCAAGAGGGCCTATGACGCACTGAAGGAAGCGGGCTATACGCCCGTGGTAGTGAGGTCGTATGGCCTTTCGTTTCTGCCGGATCTCACCAAGGGACGCAAGGAAGCCAAGCGGCTCACTGGCGAGAGTTACGTCCCGGTGCTCGTCCTCGATAACGGGCAGGTCATCGCCGACTCCGCGAACATCGCTTCTTGGGCGCAAGCTAATCCAGCGGCCGACGGGGATTGAGCCGCACGCCGCGAATCGCCACGGTTATCCACTGCTCCGGCGGCATCCCCGAAGTACCCGCGCTCGAGCGATAGAGGCGACACTTGAGGCCGAAGTCGGTGCGACTGCCCGCCCCAGGCTCGACGTCCTCGCCGTCGATCCGCAGCGTCGGCGAGCCGAGAAAGCGCTCCCTTTGAGCCTCGTCGTCGGATTCGACACGACGCAGCTCGATCTGAGTCTCAACTTCCTCGTCCGCCACCAACTCCCGCACCTTCGGCAGCAGGGTCTCATGATTCGGACAGCCATCGAAGTAAAGGAGCTCTATCCTCATGTGGTCAGTCCTAGTGACCGCCGAGCCCGCGATCGACTAGCCCCTGGCTCCAAGGCCGCCCGGCGCCGGGCGGCGCGGCTCCCTCACACCGGCCGATCCAGTGTGCGGGTCGAGTGTGCGGGTCGGTTTCGTCACGTCCGCCGACCCCGCGACTCAGCGGCACAGTATGTTCGCCGGCGCGGCTCGCGAGACCGACACCGGTCGCTGAGCGTGCTGAGTTAGTGCGCGACCGCGAATAGCTGCCACTCGCCCGGAACGCCCTTCAAGGCATGAGGGCCGCGCTCGGTGAAGTCGATCCCGGAACCGGCGACGAGGTCGGTCACGGTGCGCGAGACGAGCACTTCTCCGGAGCCCGCTTTGGCTGCCACACGGGCGCCGATGTTGACGGCGATGCCGCCGACGTCTTCCCCGATCAGCTCACATTCGCCCGTGTGCAAGCCGGCGCGGATCTCGATCCCAAGCTGGCTCACCGCCTCCCGGGCAGAGCAGGCGCAGCGGATCGCGCGCGCCGGGCCGTCGAAGGTGGCGAGAAAGCCATCGCCCATCGTCTTCACCTCGCGGCCACGGAACCGCTCCAACTGCCCCCGCATGAGAGCGTCGTGGCGCCCGATCAGGTCCCGCCAGCGGCGATCCCCCATCTCAGCCGCCCGCTGCGTAGAGTCGACGATATCCGTGAACATCACCGTGGCAAGCACTCGGTCCGGCTCGTGCACTCCCCTGGTGCCGGTGAGGAACTCCTCCATCTCGTCGAGGATGGCGTCGGAGTCGCCGTGGAACCAGAGGTGATCTTCCCCGGGAAGTTCCATGAACCTCGCGCCCGGAATCTGCTCGGCCATATGACGTCCGGCCTCGACCGAGACGAGCCCATCGCCGGTCCTGTGCAGCATCAATGTCGGAACGCGAATCACCGGCAGCACGTGCCGGATGTCGATCTCGAGGTTCATCCTGCTGAGCGCAACCGCTGCGCTAGGACTCGCTCCGCTGCGGAGGTAGCGCCCGAATCGATCTCTGGCCCCCTCGTCATCGGCGACGCCCGGCGCCCATATCTGGAGCAGACCACCCGCATCGTCCCAGATCTCGGCAAGCCCCTCCAAAAAATCCTCGGCGTTCTCCCGCTCGGTAAGGCCCCACGGGTAGTCGGGTTCGGGCAGGCCCTTGGCGTACGATCCATAGACGATCAACGCTGAGGATCGCTCCGGATAGGTGGCGGCGAAAAGGGCGCACATGACGCCCCCCTCCGATGCTCCGAACAATGCTGCACGCTCCGAGCCGGCAGCGTCCATCACCGCTCGCACGTCGTCCATCCGCTGTTCGAGAGTGGGAAGCTCTTTCAGCGGCACGCGGTCTGACAGCCCGGTGCCCCTCTTGTCGAACAAGATCAGGCGCGAGAACGAACTGAGGCGTTCGAGGAAGCGGGCTACCGGCGGATCCTCCCAGGCAGTCTCGATGTTCGACACCCACCCCGGCACATAGACCAGGTCATTTGGACCAGCCCCGACGACCTGATAGGCGATGCTGAAGTCGCCGCTTTTCGCGTATCTCGTCTTGGGTTTCATGCGAGGTCTGCTACCAAGCCTAACCCGGCTCTGGGAACCAACACCGACTTAAGCGCGTCATCGACGCATCCCGAGCGATGTTGCCATCATCTAGGCTCCAGGTCGGTGCAGACCTGCTATCGGCACCCGCATCGCGAGACCGGCGTCTCCTGCTCCAACTGCGGGCGGCCGATCTGTCCCGAATGCATGACCGCAACCCCGGTCGGCATGCGCTGTCCAGAGTGCTCCAAGCCGCCCACCAACGTGAGGAGCGGTGCAGGCGCCTCAAGCGCGCGGAGGACTGCTTACGCCACCTACGCCCTGATCGCAATCAACGTGGTCGCCTTCATCGCCGAGCTCGGAGCCGGGGGTGGCGCGACCTCCGGGCAACTCGTCCAAGACGGGGGGATCTTCGGGCCCGCCATCAACGACGGCGATTGGTATCGGATCGTCACCGGCGGTTTCTTGCATGCCGGGCCGCTGCACCTGCTTTTCAACATGTACGTCCTCTATGTTGCCGGGACGCTTCTGGAGCCGGGAATCGGGACACCCCGCTTCCTCGCCATCTACTTCATCTCGCTGCTCTCCGGCTCCTTCGGAGCCCTGCTGCTCGACCCGAACGCGCTCACGGTCGGCGCCTCGGGCGCGATCTTCGGCCTGATGGCGGCTGTGCTGGTGATCGCCCGCGGTCGCGGCATCGAAGAGCTTGCCACCCAGTTCGGGTTCTTCATCGTTCTCAACCTGGTGCTGACGGTCTCGATCCCGAACATCTCGATCGGAGGCCACCTCGGCGGGCTGATCGGGGGAGCCTTCGCAGCGCTGATTGTGCTCGGCTTCGAGCGCCTGAGCTCGGCGCGTGTCGGGGTGGCGTTCGAGGCCGGCACGCTGCTGATGCTGGCTGTCGGCGCCGGGTGGGTTGCCATGATCGCGGCCGGCTCCGCCTAGCAGTGGTCGTGAACGAGGGATCGAACGAAGTACCGGATTTCGCTATCCATCCTCCATCCTCTTCACTTTCAATATCGGGCTAACGGTGCCTCATAGTGCAGGGCTACTGGGGCAACGATCACGCGGCCGCGCGATCGCCGAAGTGGATCACGCTGCGGATTCCGTCCTGGGCCTCCATCAGCTCGAAGCCTCGGTTGACCTCGTCGAGCGTGAGCGCGCGGGAGACGAAGGGATCGACGTCGATGTCTCCGTCGAGATAGCGCTGAACGAGCTTCGGCACCTGGTCGCGGCCCTTGACACCGCCAAATGACGAGCCGCACACGCGGCGGCCGGTGATCAGCAGCCGCGGCACGATGTCGAGCGTCTCGCCCTTGCCGGCCACGCCGGCAACCGTGCACAGGCCCCACCCCATCCGCGCCGCCGCGACAGCCTGTCCCATGACTTTGACGTTGCCGGTGGCCTCGAACGTGTAGTCGGCGCCGAAGCCGCCGGTCATCTCGAGGATCCGGTCCACCGTGTCGGGACCGGCGAGGAGGACGTCAGTCGCTCCCTGTCCGGTGGCCAGCCGCAGCCTTTCCTCCGAAAGGTCGATGCACGCGATCCGCTCCGCGCCCTGGAGCCGGCAGCCCGCAACGGCGCCGAGGCCCACCATCCCAGCGCCGAACACCGCGCAGGTGGACCCGGGCTCGACCTTGGCCGTGAACATCGCTGCGCCGAGGCCGGTGGAGAGGCCGCATGCAAACAGGCAGGCGCGGTCGAGCGGGGCCTCCGGCGAGATCTTCGCAAGCGCGATCTCCGGGACCACCGCGTACTCGGCG
>CAVZDP010000003.1:0-935666 GCA_963774075.1 uncultured Solirubrobacterales bacterium
CCGCGGGGCGCTTGTCGGGCACCTGGTCGTCGTAGCTGAAGGTGGGCGCCTGGAGCACGTCGCGGCGCAGGAGATCGATCGCCCTGTTGCGCACGATCCCCAGCAGCCAGTTGCGTACGCTGCCGCGGGCCCGGTCATAGCGTGCACCGCTTCGCCACAGCGACAGGAAGGCCTCCTGCGTGACGTCCTCGGCGGCGTTGCGGTTGCCGACCATCCGGTAGGCGAGCGAGAACGCCGCTCCGCCATGACGGTCGTACACGACCTCGAACGCGGCCGGGTCCTTGCGCTCGACGAGGGGCAGGAGCTCCTCGTCGGCGAGCCGTTGCATGTCCTGTGCGGTCAAGGGCGTTTGCATACCACGTCGAGCCGGCCCGCGCCGCGACAGAGGTGCATCGAGCGGCGGGGTGGCCGCCCACTACTACGTCCGGCCGCCGCGCGCGGATCAATGACCCGGGCTGGTGATCCGGTCGAGGGGGTCCCACGTAAGGGTCATTTGTCGACGGAGCAGTTGGAACGTCGGCCACGCGGCAATCCAGCTCTAAGGAGGGTTCCTGATGAAAAAGCTGTCGCTCGTCGCTGCGCTGGCGGCGATCGCGGTAGCGGTGCCGCTCGGTATCGGCTCGAGCCACCGGGAAGCACCGCTCACCTCGATCGACCCCACAGGTGACGACACAGACGTCTACGCCTTCACGGCCAAGAACGACCCCTCGACGGACCAGAACGAGGAGAAGTACTTGACCGTGGTCGGCAACTGGATCCCGTTCGAGGATCCCGCCGGCGGTCCGAACTTCTACCGGTTCGACGACAGGGCGCACTACTACCTCAACATCGACAACAACGGTGACGGCAGGTACGACATCCGGTACAGGTACCGGTTCAAGACCAAGGTCGAGAACCCGAACTCGTTCCTGTACGCCGCCCCGACGGTGGATTCGATCGACGACCCGAGCCTGAACGTCAAGCAGACGTACACGGTCGAGCGCTTGGTCTACGACCACGCGTCGGAGGGCAACGACAGTCGCCGTGGCAGCCGCAAGCACCGCGGCAAGGCCAAGCACCGTGGCAAGGCCAAGCACCGCAAGCGCGGCGCGCGGCGCAGCCACAACTACGACACGTACACCGTCGCTCGGGACGTCCCGGTCGCGCCGAACAACGTCGGCCCGAAGACGATCCCGAACTACGACGCGGTGGCAGCGCAGGCGGTCGAGACTCTCAGGGACGGCACCCGCGTCTTCGCCGGTCAGCGTGACGACCCGTTCTTCGTCGATCTGGGCGCCACGTTCGACGGGATCAACATCCGCAAGCTGCCGGGGAACGCCGGCGGCGGAGTCGACGACCTGGCCGGCTACTCGGTCCACTCGATCGTGCTTCAGGTGCCCGAGCGCCGCATCACGAGGGACCGGGAGTCAGTGTCCGGTGGTGACGACCGCAACGGCGTCGTTGGCGTGTGGGCGTCAACCGAGCGGCGCAAGCTGCAGGTAACCGACTCGCACGACAGCGGCGCGGGCGACTTCACGCAGGTATCCCGGCTCGGGAACCCGCTCGTGAACGAGGTCGTCATCCCGCTCGGTCAGAAGGACCGGTTCAACCGTCTGCAGCCCGCGGACGACGCCAAGAACTTCGGCAAGTTCGTGGTGGAGCCGGAGCTGGCCAAGCTCATGAACGCCCTGTTCGGACTGGGCGTGAAGGAGACCGGCCGGACCGACATCGTGCAGGCGCTGCTCCAGGGGATCCCGGGGCTGAACCAGCACCAGGGCAGCAAAGGCGGGACGCCCGTTGACACGCTCAAGATCAACCTCGGCACGCCGCCCGCGGCGACCGAGAACCCGATGGGCGTGCTCGGCGGCGACCTGGCCGGCTTCCCGAACGGCCGCAGGCTCGCTGACGACGTGACCGACATCGAGCTCCAGGTCGTGGCGGGAATCCTGCTGAGTCCGCCTGACCAGGTGACCGTGCCGCTCGGGGACGGAGTGCCGACGAACGAGAAGCCGTTCTCAGACAAGTTCCCGTACGTCGCGGGTCCCGACTCGGGCTTCAACGCGAAGTTGAAGAAGCAGTACTGAGGGAGGCGCGCGGAGATGGAGGGGGCCTCGCGGCCCCCTCCACTCCACACTCGCAAGGCCATGACTCTCGCACGACCGACACTGATCAAGCTTCTGGCGCCGTTGCTTGCATTCGGCGCCACCATCGCGGTCATCCTCTTGATCGACCGCTCCTCTACCCCCGACTCTCTCCCCTCCCCGGCAAGCGCCGGCGACGCCACGAGCTTCGCCGGCGCCGCCGGATCGACTGAGGCTCGCGTTCGCTCGCTGCAGGCGGCCCTCAGCGAGGGTGGAGAGAGCCCGAACGGCTACGCATCGCTCGGCAACGCCTACCTCCAGCGGGCGCGAGAGTCCGCAGACCCGAGCTACTACGCGCGCGCCGAGCAGGCGTTCGCGACATCGCTCAACCAGCGGCCGCAAAACGCCGGCGCGCTGGCTGGGCTGGGATCACTCGCGCTTGCCCGTCACGACTTCGCGGCGGCGCTTCGATACGGCCGCCAGGCTCGAGCGCAGGCTCCCGGAGTCACCCGTATCTACGGCGTGATCGTGGACGCGCAGGTGGAGCTCGGCCGCTACGACGAAGCGGCGCGCACGCTTCAGCGAATGGTCGATCTCGAGCCCAACATCTCCTCGTACTCGCGGGTTTCCTACTTCCGTGAGCTGAACGGCGACCTGACAGGCGCGGTCGAGGCGATGAGGCTCGCCGTGTCGGCCGGCGGTGACGTTCCGGAGAACGTAGCGAACGTGCAGTCGCTGCTCGGCGACCTCGAGCTGAAACGCGGCCGCGTGCCTGCCGCCGAGCGGGCTTACCGGACGGCGCTGGCCCGCTTTCCGGCCTATGGACCAGCCGAGGCGGGGCTAGCCCGAGTGCGCGCGACGCGCGGAGATCTCGGGGCCGCGATCACGCGCTATCGTGCCCTGGTGGGGAGGTTGCCGTTGTCGGAGTACGTGATCGAGCTGGCAGAAACGGAGCTGGCCGCGGGGCGCGAGCAAGCGGCCCGGGCCGACCTCGACCTCGTCGCCGTGCAGCAGCGCCTGCTCGCCCGGAGCGGCGTCAACACGGACAGCGAGCTTGCGCTGTTCGAGGCCAACCACGGCAGCCCGAGCAAGGCGCTGCGGCTGGCGCGTAGCAGCTGGGGGGAGGCGCAGAGCGTGCGCGCTGCCGACGCTCTCGGGTGGGCGCTGACCAGAGCGGGCGAGCCCGAGCGGGGCCTGGAGTTCGCAAAGCGGGCGCTGCGGCTCGGGTCGGTCGATTCGTTCTTCCTGTACCGAGCCGGCATGAGCGCGCGGGCCACCGGCCAAGCCGGGCTCGCTCGCGACTATCTCCGACGAGCGCTGCGGGCGAACCCGCACTTCTCCCCCCTCTACGCGCCACGGGCGCGGCGCGCGCTGCGGGAGCTCGGATGAGCCGTACGCGAACGGGGGCGGCTTTCGGGCTCGTCGCGTTCGTGACGGCGCTCGCTCTCGCTGCGGCCCCTGGCGCGCATGCCCACCCGCTCGGGAACTTCTCGGTCAACCACGTCACCCAGGTGAGCGTGTCGAGCGACCGCGTCGAGGCGCGCTACACGCTCGACCAGGCGGAGGTGCCGACGTTCCAGGAGCGCAACCTGGCCCCTGCCGAGGTGCTTGCTCGAAAGCGAGCGATAGTCGAGCGCGGGCTCGAGCTGAAGGTGAACGGCGCCCCTTTGAAGCTGCGGCCCGCGGCACCGGCGGTGATCACGTTCCCGCAGGGCCAGGGTGGACTGAAGCTCACGCGTATCGAGCTGCCACTGGTCGCGAACGTCTCCAACCCGCGAAAGGTCGAGTTGGTCGACAACACGTTCGAGGGTCGGGTTGGCTGGGCGGGCATCGTGGCCCGACCGGGCGATCGGACCGCCGTTCGCTCGACGGTCCCGTCGGGCGATCCCACCAACGGCCTTCGTAGCTATCCGGAGGAAGCGCTTCAAAGCCCGCTCGACCAGCGCTACGCCTCGCTGAGCGTCCGCCCGGGCGGCGGCACGCTGACCGCGCCCGAGGCTCCGGGCAGCAGCGCCACGAAGACAACGGAGAGCCATGGAGAGGACGGCTTCTCGGGGGTCTTCAGCGATGCCGCCTCCGGCGAAGGAGTGCTGCTGCTCCTCCTGCTCGCGGCGTTCGGCTGGGGCGCCATGCACGCGCTCTCCCCCGGGCACGGCAAGGCGATGGTGGCCGCCTACCTCATCGGGACGCGCGGCACGGCCAAGCACGCGGTCGGTCTCGGCGCGATCGTCACGTTCACCCACACGATCGGAGTGTTCGCGCTCGGGTTCGTGACGCTCCTGCTATCGCAGTACATCCTGCCCGAGGATCTCTATCCGTGGCTGAACCTCGCGGCCGGGCTGTTGGTCGTGACCGTCGGCCTGGCGGTGCTTCGCTCCCGAGTGCGCTGGGGGCAGGCGCATCGCGCGCACGCCCGTCACCACGAGCATGGTCACAGTCACTCGCACTCTCACGACGTCCCCGAGCGCGTCACCTGGAAGGGACTCGTCGGGATGGGTACGGCGGCCGGGCTGATTCCCTGCCCGTCCGCGCTCGTCGTCCTTCTGGGCGCGATCGCGCAGCACGAGGTGGGGCTCGGGATGGTTCTGATCACGGCCTTCAGCCTCGGCCTCGCCGCCACGCTCACCGGGCTCGGGCTCGCGGTCGTCTACGCGAAGCGCGCGACGTCGCGGCTCGCGGTGCCCCCTCGCCTGACCGCGGTGCTGCCCGCCGCCTCAGCGGTTTTGATCGTGGGGATCGGCTTCGTGCTCACGGCACAGGCGATCCCGGACCTCGGCTGAGCCCGAGCGGACTTATCTGCCTCGACCCACCCCGGGCCCCTCGCCCTCGGGGAGGCGCTCTCCCACGCTCGCAATCGAGCGAATCCGTTCAATCGCCAGCTGGAGGCCCAGGGAGTCCTTCCCCTCTTCATGCAGCACCCCTACCCAGAGCGTTGACGCGGCGAGAAGCTTGACGAAGGTCCTCGCGGTAGGCGGCAATGTTTACAACATCATCATCCATGCGTAAGTGACTTCAGCCTTGAAGGACGCACCTGATGCGTCACTACGTTTCGACCCCGGCGGAGGCACATCGTCGCGCCTCCACCGGACGGGTCGACACCTACCTGAGCGACCGTCATCATCCCGCCGTGGCCGGCTATTCCGGAACCCCGCTGCCGAAGAAGCTGGGCATCAAGGAGGAGTCGCGAATCGCGCTCGTCGGCGCGCCGCAGGGCTTCGAGCGCATGTTGGCGCCCCTTCCCGACCGAGTCGAGCTGAAGAGCCGGGCCCGCGGGCCGGTCGACGTGATCGTCTACTTCACCCGCAAGCGCGCCGAGCTGGAGCGCCGCTTCGGAGCGCTCGCCCGGCAGCTCGACCCCGCAGGCGGCCTTTGGATTGCGTGGCCCAAGAAGAACGCGGCGCTCGAGACCGACCTCGACCAGATGGCAGTCATGGAAGTGGGTCTCGCCACCGGCCTGGTGGACAACAAGGTGTGTGCGATCGACGACACCTGGTCCGGGTTGCGCTTCGTGGTTCGCAAGGAGAACCGCGTGGGCTGGCCTCCGGCCGGCCCGGAGCGGGGCTAGAAGGAAAAGGCCCGACGCGCCCCTACTCCTATGGTCACCGCCGGGCTACGTCCAGCGGAAGCTCTGAGCGATCTTGTTGAAGTCGTCGGCGTTCGGCGTGCGTACGGCGCCCGTCGTGGAGAGCTCGAGGACCGCGATCTTGCGGCCGCGCCCGAAGTCGTAGCGGTCGATGAAGGCGCGGACGACCGCTCCCGACTCGCGCCTGACCCCGAGCACTCGGACGGTCGACTTCACGACCCGCTGGCCGTTGAGGTTGATCATCCGTGGCGGAGTGACGATCACCAACTTCTTGTTCGCCGCGATGGCTTCCCGCACCGACTTCGTGGTGGGGGCGGGTCCATTCGCAACCCCGACGTGCTCGGAATTGAGACCGACGCTGAAGGTGACGCCGTCCCCGTCTTCCTCCTTGTTCCATCCCTTGGGATAGAGGATCGAGTAGCCCCCTCCTGAGTTGCGGTAGGTCTCGTAGACCTGGTTGTCGGGAATCCGGTTGAGCTTCGGGTTGGCCCCGCCACTGCCGTCGGCAGGCGGCTGCTCGCCGTTGGTTCCCTGCGGGTTCTCAGCCGGCCCGCTGGGCCCGGTGGCCCCGGTGACGGGTGGGACGACGAGACCCGGCGGTCCCGTCGTGCCCGCCGGCTTCGCCGACGTGGAGTCGTCGCCACCGATCGTGTCGACCAGGTAGACGATGAAGATCCCCGCCAGGGAGAGGGCTCCGATCACGCCCGCAACAGCGAGCGTGATCACGATGATGTCGCGGCGGCCTCGGTTCACCGCACGCGATGGTAGCGGGACGCACCCTGGCGGCGCTCCCCTTGTTCTTGTCTAGCCGCTTGCGGCGGTCGCCCTTCTTTAGGTAGCATCCGGCGGCTCGTCCTAGCGAGCGCGCATCACTATCGGGGAGGAAGTGATGAACGGGGAGAGTCGGTTTTCGTCATTGATGTCGAACGGGCGGCGCCCGTCGAGCTTCCGGGTGCGCGGGCGATGAGGACCGCTTCACAGATGCTGCTCGCGGTGCTGCTGGAGACGCCGCGCCCGCCGACCCCTCCGCCTCCGGGTCCGCCGCCGCCGCCGGTTCCGGATCCGGTGCCTCCTGCGCCCGGTCCCACGCCGGGGCCTCCGGATCCGCCCGGACCGGGTCCCTCCATCATCGTGCGCTAAGACTCTCTAGCGCCCCCGCCGCGCGAGAGCCGTTGCTGTAGGTTCGCCGCCCGGCGAAGAGGCGTCGCGCGCCGGCCTGGTGCAGTCGATCGAGAAAAAGGAGATCCGATGCCCGAGTTTCGCCTGGACCACGTCGCCGTCGCCGTCAACCAGATCAAGCCCGCGCTCAGGCTCTACCGGGACGGCCTCGGCGGCGAGTATCTGATGGGCGGCGACGTGGCCGAGACCTGGCGCTGGCTGCAACTCCGTTATCCGGGCGGCGGCAAGATCGAGCTGCTCGAGCCGCTCGGCGAGGGCTTTCTGTCGAAGTTCCTCTCCTCGCGCGGGGAGGGCCTTCACCACGTCACCTTCAAGACAGACGACATCGAGGCGGCGATCTCTGAGCTTCAGGGCAAGGGGTTCGAGCTGGTTGACATAAATATCGACAATCCCCACTGGAAGGAGGCATTCCTTCGTCCCTCCAAGTCGCACGGGACCCTGATTCAGATCGCGCAGTCCTCGGCCCCGGACGACATGGTCAAGGATCGCCTGCAGCCGTCCAATCTGGATGAGCTGCTTGGGTGAGCTGGGCCACGCCTGAAGCCCCCCGCAAATCGCCCGAAAATGGAGATTTCTTTACGAAATCTTTGGCTGATCGGTCCATATCGTCATGCGGACTTCACGGCCGATGCCTAACACTACCCGTGGACATGCGACGTCGCTCCTCCCCGACGCGACGACTAACCCCCCTCCCTCGACTCTGAAGCTAGACAGACGCGGGAGGCTCGGCGGCCACCTTAGGGTGGCCGCCGTGAGTTGTGGGGTCGTTTCCCCCTCGAGCCGCTCGATTTCACGGCAGGCAATGCGGCCGTGCGCTGCTTTCGATCCGACCCCCGTCGGGAGGGAGGCGCTGGCTCTAGACCCTGGGTAGGAAGGCGATCGCCGTGGTTACGGGTCGCCCGGCGGGGATGTCGAGGCCGTGCTCCTCGCGAGGGTGGTTGACGAGCCTTCCGCCGCAGATGAGCGAGGTCGAGCCGCCACCGTCGAGGTTGATCGCAGAGCGCGCACCGAGGGCGACGATGAAGGCCGCCAGCTCGGCGAGGGTCATGCCGGCGTCGTGCTCGCTGCGCCCGTCGCAGGCCACCGCCCACACGAGCCCGCGACCCAGGCCAAGGGCCGCTCGCGGGTAGCGACCAAAGGTGATGTCGGAGTCGAACTGGGCGCTGCCGGCCGAGAAACCCTCGAGGTCGGAGCCATCCGCGATCAGCACACGGCCGTGACGAGCGAGCAGCGGGCCGGCCTGAAGGAGGTCACCCGAGGGGACGCCCGGCAGCTCCGCTCGCGGGCCGACCGTCACGATGCCGTTCTCTACCTGAAGGCACGAGCGCAGGCGGTTCCAGGGATCGGTGAACGGGACCGATTCGACGCGCGTCCCCGCCTCCCAGACCTCGCCGAGCGGCGTACCGTCGGACCGGGTGAAGAACCCGCCAACGATCGCCTCGCCGATGCCGCATGCCCCACACCAGGTCGCGAGCGATTGCGGCTCGGGCAGCACGATCACTCGCGGCAGGGTCGTCTGCAGCGAGTAGACGGCCACGTAGGCGGTCGTGCGTGCTCCATCGGCCAGCACAACGCGGGATTGCCCGTATGCGACACGGGTGCGAACGAGGAGCGACGAGGGGTGCGCCGGGGCGACTGCCATGCACTAAAAATAGGACTAGGTGCAGGCAGAAGCGAGCGAAACTCGTGAACGAGACGTTACGTTCCCGTTACCGCCTCAGTCCCGCGGCCAGAAGTCCTGGATGATCTCCCCCTCGTCCTGGAGGTCCTCGACGCGCACGGAGCAGATCACGAGCTCGGCGTCCTCGGGGCCTTCGTTCCAGACCGACCGCGTGACGTGTGGAGCGACGCGTACGGCCGTGCCACCCTCCAGCTCGACCACCTGGTCTTCGAGTTTGAACTCGAGCCGCCCGGAGAGGACGAGGTAGATCTCCTCCTGGGTCTTGTGCCGGTGCCCGTAGCCGCCCTTGCCCCCCGTCTGGGCCGGCATGCGGCGGAACGTCAGCGCCACCTGCTTGGCCTCCAGCGGCCCGGTCAGAAAGCGCATCTCGCCGGGGTAGTCGCCGAGCACGTCAGGGACCTCGGCCAGCTTGCAGATCGCGTAGTCGCTCATCGTCCTCCTGTCATCGGGGGCGCTCCTCCTGCACGGGGCGCTTCAGTGGTAGAGACGGCGAGCCTACCTTGCTGTGATCATCTGCCGCCATGCACGAGCTACACGTCCTGCGGGTGTTCACCGACGGAGCGCGTGGCCGCGGCAATCCGCTGGGGGTGTTCGTGAAGGGCGCCGAGGTCGCTCCCGAGGAGCGTCAGGGGATCGCGGCTGAGCTCGGCTACTCGGAGACCGTCTTCGTCGAGGACGCCGGAACCGGCGAGCTTCGGATCTTCACGCCCGCCGTCGAGCTGCCGCTCGCCGGTCATCCACTGGTCGGCACGGCGTGGCTCCTGCGCTCGCAAGGTCACGAGGTACCGGCGCTTCGGCCACCGGCCGGCGAGGTTGAGACCTGGTCCCACGAGAACATGAGCTGGATTCGCGGGCGGCCGGAGTGGGCGCCGCGATTCGAGCTCCAGCAGGTGGACTCGCCGGCCGAGGTCGACGCCCACCCCGGCGCCGGCCAGGACGGCCTGCTCGACGTCTGGGCCTGGGAGGACGAGTCGGCGGGCAAGGTGCGAGCGCGCGTGTTCGCGCCGGCCGTCGGTGTGCCCGAGGACCCGGCCACCGGGGCCGCCGCGATGCTCTTGGCGGCCCACATCGGCCGCCCGATCACGATCCGCCAGGGCGAGGGCTCGATCATCTTGGCGCGCCCCGGGCCCGACGGAACGGTCGAGATCGGCGGACGCGTCGTGCTCGACGAGGTGCGGGAGTGGCCGGTTCGATAGCGCGTTGATGGTGGGTCACCCAGAGCAGCGGAACCATGCCGAGGGTTCGTCCTCGCGTTTTCTCGAGCATGAGCGTTCGACGATCCAGCGATCGGGAGAGTTCGCGTTGGGGAAGTAGTACTGGTCTGCCCCGCCGCTATAGCGGCGCCCCTGACAAGGAGGCTCGTCTTTTTTGTGCTCGCACTGGGGCGCGACCGTGCCAGCCGCGTAGATCACGCCGGTCTTCTTTGGAATCCGCGCGCGCACGCGCAAATCGCGAACGGCGCCGAACCTGGCCGGGAGCGCCAGTCGGTCACGTACATCGGCGACAGTCTTCAACCGACCCGCCTCTTCGCACGACGTCCACCAGTGGCCCCCACCCCTCTGCTGCCGAAAGATCCTCGCCGTGTATCGCACGAGACAGAGGTGCCCGATCTTCCGAGCGGGCACGGTCCTGTGTACCTCGATCGGCCCGGCGAACGAGGCGAGCGTCGGGCGATCCAGCACGGCAGTGGCAGCTGGCTTGCCCTCGCCCGACTCAGTGTCCGGCGACTTCCACCAAGTCACCACGATGGCGATCGTGAGAAAAAACACCGCCGCGACCGTCAGTCCGACGGAGCGGGCTAAGTAGCGTCTTGCTTTTCGGGCCTCTCTAGCCTGCTCCCGGCGAAGAGATCCGCCCAACGGCCGGACCTGGCGCGGCATCCCGTAGGCGGCAAACGCACCGTGGACGATTGCCACTACCGCCAAGGCCAGCGCGAGCGCCACCAGGAAGATCACCAACGCCTCCCAGAAGCCCTGTACCTTCGTGATGTCGTCAGGCCCCTTGATTAGGGCCACGATGCCGAAGACGCCGGTGAGGGAGGTTGCGGTTGCCGTCCATTTCTCTCCCGTACCGCGTACCGTCGCGAGCTCCTCTGGCTCCAGCCGCTCGGCCTTTCGTTCCCAGTCGACGTCGGCAAGCGTGGCGACGAACTCCTTCCCCGCGACACGGACGATCCCCTGCGGAGGCGCATCTGGGCTGCCGACCTCCAAGCGGCCAAAGGCTCCACATCCCTGCGAAACCTCTTTCGGTCGCTGGTGATCCTCGCGGCAGTTGCAGATCGCGGTCTTGGCGAACGGGCGCCCGAGCGTCTCTCCATCCTCCAGGTTGGTGGCTAGATGCCGGCCCGTTCGCTTCTCAATGGGCAGCTCGACCTCCATCCGGTCCTTGCAGCGCGGACACTCTCCCTTCAAGAGCACCACGTCCAGGTATTCGAGGTCAGGTACGACCTGCTCGAACCCGGCGACAGCGTTAACCCATCCGTCCGGCTCGTGCAGGCGATATAGGGCGGCCGGTTTCTTCCTGTGAGTGTCCTCGGACATGGCCCAGACCGTAAGCCGACCGAAGAGAGCCCTCCACCCACCTATCCACTCACATGGAGTGCAGTACTACAGGTTCGCCCCGAAATACAGGTTCGCGCTCAACCCCTGCCGCCGCTACGAAGGCGGCGGCAGCGGGCCGATGTGGGCTTCGATCTTCGCCTGCACCTCGCCGCAGAGCTTCTTCAGCTCCGCGGGCTGAATCGTCGCGTTCGTCAGCAGCAGGCGCAGGAAGCCCATCTCCGGAAGCGTGAGCTCGATCGTGAACGTGTCCGGGAGCTCCTGCTCGGGGTAGCGCTCCGGTCCGTTGGCGCCTATTCGCCGCCCGGATCAGGTCGGAAGCGTGCAAGTCGCATTGCGCGTGCTTCGACAGACTACGGCGCGGCCGTGTCGGTGGTCACGGGCACGATCGCCGGATACGGGCCCGCGGCGTTGAGCGGGATCGTCGTGTAGAGCGTCCTGGCCCCGTCGTTCCATTGCACGACGAGCTTGCTTCCCTTGACATAGAGGCGCGCTTTGTCGGAGCCGGAGGGAGCGGATGGGTCACTCGCCTGAGCGTCCAGCGTCATGGAGCCGTGGAAGCTCGGGTTCGCGCGCAGGTGGAGCAGGGTTTCGGGCGTCGCCTGCGAGCCGAGGTTGACGCCACCGGAATGGCGCATGTGCACGGCGTTGCCGAACGATCGCAGCGAGTAGTTGTTCGCCCCTCGGGCGTTGAAGTCCCGGATGTCCAGCCCGGTCAGATGCGAGATCGTGCCGGTGCCGCCGGGCGGCTCGAGCCGAAGGATCGAGTAGATGTTGACCGCCCATCCAGTGCCGACCCTGTTCGAGATCGGCGGCGCGTAGAAGCCGTAGACGGCAGCCATCGTCCCCGTGCCGCCCCCGGCGATCGACTCGAGTCGGAGCTGATGCTGGAAGCTCGAGAAGATCGACGCCTTCACGCCGTTGACCGCACCCGGGAGGCCGTTCACGGACGGGGAGCTCTTGAAGATCTCGACCGTCTTCATGTCCGTCGCGGTGGAGGGCGTGATCGCGCTGTTGAAGGTGAACATGACGAGGGAAGACGAGTGCAGCGGGCCGTCGGTGGTGATCGCGGCCGAGACGGCGATGGCGCGCAGTCCCGCGCCGGGCCCGAGCGCGATGGTGCTCGTGGCGGGCACCTGCGCGACGTCGAACGGAGCGCCGCTCACGCTCCTGCCGGCGTTCGCGAGCCGCAGCGCGGATGCATGGAAGAACCCGTCAGTCGCCAGTGCGTCCGCGCCGGAGCGGTAGAGCTTCGCGTCGTTCCCGATCAGCAGGCCTCCATCCGGTCCCTGGACCGCGAGCTCCATCTGGCCCGCCGCGGTCAGGACGAGGCGGTCGGTTCCCGGTCCGCCGTTTCGAATGTTCAGGAGCTTGCCCGTCGTGACGTTGTCCGCCTCGTTGCCGATGAAAATTCCCTGACAGGCCGTCTCCGCTCCTTCGAGCGCGATCGAGAGCGCGGCAGCGCCGGCGTCGAGGTTCGCCGGCTTGGCGTGCGTGATCTTGACGGTGCCCCTTCCCTCCTCGCGGCCCTCGACCCCCAGCGCAGTGTCGAGGGGTTGGTGGAGACGATGTCCACCGCCTCCGCGGTCGGGTCGCCCGCGCCTCCGGCCGGGTCGTGGAAGATCGAGACCGTGTGCGCCGTTCCCGCGTTCTGGATCCGAACGGCGTGCTGCGGGTTCGCGGCGTTCCCCTGATTCACCAAGAGCAGCCGCCCCAGGGCGTCCGCTCCCCGGTTCGAGTACAGCACGGCGCCCGCGCCGGTAGAGGCCGTGTTGTTTAGGTTGAGGGCTCCCCCGATGGACGCCGAAGGCGGCACTGCGCCGGACGGCACGAGCCTCAAGGCGGGCTGGTCGGCCGGCGGTACGACGTCGAGCGTCTCGTTGAAAACGGCTGCCGCCGCCTGGTCGGTGGTCACCAGCGCACCGATGCCGACGCCGCTTGCCAGCAGCGCCGCCCTTGCCAGTATTGAACGCCGAGTCTCTTCCGGTGGCGAAGCGAGCACCAGTGACCTCCCCTTTTCGCGCTTTTCCCGCCGGGAAAGCGCCCTAAACGCTGGCATGCTCCCCCTTAGCGGTTCTATAGTCAACCTACCTGCCGGCTCACGGATGAATCCCGGCTTGGAGGCATGCAGTCCCCCTCTGACAGGACGTCGCCATCACTCAGGCCTGATCGCCGCGCACTCTTCTGCGTGGCAGTCATTGCTGGGGTGATAGCCGCGGCCGTGGCCGCTCCGGCGCCGGCGACAGCCGCCGAATCCAGCGTCATGCTCCTGCCGGCCTCCGGCCCGTCGGGAACGAAGGTCGAGCTTCGGGGAGCGCGATTCGCCGGCCAGCGGGTCCGCGTCAAGATCGGGTCGCGGATCGTGGCACGGGACAGGACCGGTCGCGGCGGAAAGTTCACGGCGCAATTCAAGGTCCCCAAGGGGAAGGCCCGCAAGCTGAGCGTCTGGTCGACGAACGGCAAGCGCCCGATCAAGAACATCTTCAGGTACGCCCGCTCCAAGACGGCGTACTCGGGCGAGATCGCCACCGGCCGCCGGCGGCGCCTGCGCTGGTCACCGACCGCGGCCCTGGCCGGGTCGACGTTTCACCTGAGCGGGTCGAAGCTCCCGGCGAAGCGGCAGGTGCGGATCACGGTCGGGGGCAAACCGGCCGTCTCTGGGCGGACGAACCGAAGAGGCCGCTTCTCGCGCGACATCCTGGTGCCACGACTCAAGGTGGGTCGCCACGTCGTAGTCGTGAAGGCCGGCCGAGTGAGGTTCGCCTTTCCTTTCACGGTCCCCCAACCTCCGCCCGGTCCTCGCCCGCCCCGTGTCAGCCCCATTTCCGATCCCCTCGTGGTTGCCGCCGGGGACATCGCCTGCGACCCCACCAACCGCAACTTCCACAATGGCCGGGGCGACGCGACGCACTGCCGCCAGATGCACACTTCGAACATCGCGATGCGCCCGCGGCCGGCGGCGGTGCTCCCGCTGGGCGACCTCCAGTACGAGGTCGGAGCCTTCGATGACTTTCGCCGCTCCTACGACCCGAGCTGGGGCCGCCTGAAGTCGCTCACCCGCCCGGCCATCGGCAACAGCGAGTACGGCGTGCCCGGGGCCGCCGGCTACTTCGACTACTTCAACGGGGTCGGCAACGAGACGGGACCGGCGGGGCCCAGGAGCACCGGCTACTACAGCTATGACGTCGGCGCCTGGCACCTGATCGCGCTCAACTCGACCTGTTCAAAGCTCCCCGGCGGCTGCAGCGCGGGTTCGCCTCAGGAGCGGTGGCTTCGCGCCGACCTCGCCGCGCACCCCAGGGCCTGCACGCTCGCCTACTGGCACCACCCGCGATTCTCCTCGGGCAGGTACGGCGACAACCCGAACCTTCGCGCCTTCTGGCAGGCGCTCTACGACTACGGCGCCGAGATCGTCCTGAACGGGCACGATCAGAACTACCAGCGCTACGCTCGCCAGGACCCCGACGGGTTTGTGACCTCGAGAGGGCTGCGCGAGTTCGTGGTCGGTACCGGTGGTCGGAGCCAGTTGGCGATTCAGCCTGGTGCCGTTGCAAACAGGGAGGCCGCAAGCGGCACCACCTTCGGCGTCCTCAAGCTCACTCTGCACCCGACGAGCTACGACTGGCGGTTCTCCTCGGGCGGGGGCCCGTTCTCCGACGCCGGTTCCGGCATCTGTCACTAGCAGGACGCGCCGCTCCGACGGGCTGCTGACGGGGGGCGCTCGCTGGACGCGCGAGCCCCAAAAAAACATTTGTCCACCCGGCCCACTCGGGTCTAGCATGGCTCCCAAGCGCCACAGACGGCGAAATACAAGCAGGGGGGCAACGGAATATGCCAGTGGGTACTGAGGCGCGCCCGGGGAAGCGCGCGCTCTATCTGTTCATTTCAGCGGCGGCGATCCTCTTCGCTGCGTGGTGGCCCGCTCACGCCAGCGCGGCCACGTTCAACTCGGTGGCCGACGCCTACGCGGACTCGGCGAACCCGGGCAGCAACTACGGATCCCGGACGACGTTCAAGCACGACAACTCGCCGGTGATCAACGCGTACGTGAGGTTCAACGTGCAAGGCGTCGGGTCGTTCGGCTCCGCCCAACTCAGGATTTTCGCCACGAGCAACAACAGTTCCGGAGTCGAGATCCACTCGGTCACCGGCGCCGGCGCCAACACGTGGAGCGAGGCCGCCCTGACCTACAGCAGCGCACCGACCCTCGGACCGGTCGTCGCATCCTCCGGGCCGCTCTCGGCGGGCAACTGGTACAGCTTCGACGTCTCGTCGCACGTGACGGCTAACGGCCTCGTGACCTTCGGGATCACCGGTCCCGGCAACACGAGCACGAGCTACAGCAGCCGCGAGGGATCGAACCCGCCGCAGCTTCTCGTCCCGGCCCCGGTGGCGTCGGCCAACAACGGCTACACGATCGCGGGTAGCGGCGGCTCGTACACCGCTACGCCGACGGGCGGTGGGTCGGGCTACTCCGGCTCGCTCAAGTCGGTCGTCGAGAACGCCGCGCGCGCGCTGAGCAACGCGGCGGGCGGAACGATCACGTTCGGCAGCGGACTCTACGACCTCGGCAACAGCTGGTTCGAGCTGAAGAGCATCAGGAACGTCACGTTCCAGGGCCAGGGCATGTACGCCACGACGATCCAGAACAACTCTGGTCTCGCCGCGGACACCGAGCCGTTCAACACCGGAGACACCCGGAACCTCGTGATTCGCGACATGACGGTCAACGCCGGAGGGCCGACTCGAACGACGAGCGACGCGCTCGACTTCGACAACGGCAACAACAACCTGCTCGAGCGGGTGAGGGTTGCTCAGGCCCGCGGGCGCGGGATCGTGTTCGACGGCAAGGACGTCACCGGAGGTCAGCCCCGAGCCGCGAGCGGCAACACCGTCCGCGACTGCGTGATCAGCGGGACCGCCACACACGGCATCCAGTTCCTGGCGGCGACCAACAACCGGGTCGAGGGATGCACGATCACGAACGTGGGCGGAAACGGCATCCAGGCCACCAAGTCGTCGACGATCGCCGACCAGCCGAACAAGAAGGCGAGCGGCAACGTGATCACCGGCAACACGATCACCAACGCCGGCCAGGATGGGATCAGCATCAACAGCAGCGACAGGACCCAGATCCTGAACAACACCATCCTGAACAGCGCGAACGTGAGTTCCAGCAGGGATGGCATCCGCATCACCTCAAGCAACTCGATCAGCTGCGACGACAACCGTGTCTCCGGCAACAGGGCCGGCGACAACCAGTCGCCAAAGACGCAGCGCTACGGGCTGAACATCAGGTCGTCGCTCTGCCATGGGACCGTGGTTGGACCGGGGAACGACTTCTCGGGCAACCTGAGCGGCCCCATCAGCAACTCGGGCACAGGAACAATCTTCCTGTAAGCCCCGAGGTAGTCGGAGCGCCGCGCGGACCTGGGGGGGCCGCGCGGCGCCCGCGCATCCAAAAGCGGCGCCCGTTCCGTGCTCGGTCGGGCGATCGCGACTTCCAAAGTGTGAACGAGCCTTCACCAGCTCGTAACGTCCCCGCAACTTCGGGATCCCGCCTTTGGGGGATCATCATGTCGACGGATGATCACGACAAAGGAAAGGAAGCCGATGCCAGAACTACTGACCAGTTCTCGCCAGGCGCGCACCATGCCGCTACCGGCATCCAGGGACGGGGGGCGGCCGATTCGCCGGCACGCCACCAGGGCAGCCCGGGGAACGAGCATCGTTCTCTCCGGGATGTTCTTCCTGGATCACCTCGCATCCGAGGACATGCCGGTCCGGCCCCAGCGCAGTCGCGGGCGGTAGAGCTCGCGGCATAGACACACGCTGCAGAGCGTGAGCGCCACGCTCACGCTCGTTAGCCGGGCGGAGGACCCTGGACGCAAAACTTCCTTGCAAGCAGCGTCCAGCTCGACGTACCATGATGCTGCTGGACATTGGGGAAGGGAATCCCGTAGTACGTTTGGGGGAACGGAATCCTGGCAGCACGCAGCCGTAGTTGGCGCCCGCCCACG
Organism: uncultured Solirubrobacterales bacterium; assembly: GCA_963774075.1. Taxonomy (GTDB): domain Bacteria; phylum Actinomycetota; class Thermoleophilia; order Solirubrobacterales; family JBBDJG01; genus JBBQNR01. Next base: position 17,082 of record CAVZDP010000003.1, read on the forward strand.
GACGGCGATGGCGCACCATCTCGTGCCTCGGAGCGACTTCGCTCCCTGGCTGCATTGCTCGGCCTGCTCCTGGTCGTCGCGGTTCTCGTCGTCGTCCCTGGCGCGGCGTGGGCTCAGAGCCGTGTGACCCTCGAGCCCGCGTCCGGCTTTCCAGGCGACTCGGCTTCCGTCACGGGACTCGGCTTCGCCCGGGGGGAATGGGTCGTGATCCGGATTCGCGAGAAGGTCCTGGCACGAACGCGGGCGAGCACGCGAGGCTCGTTCGGCGTCTCGTTCGAGGTACCGGAAGGCCGCCGCGGCCTGGTCCGGATCGACTCGAGCAGCGGCTCGCGACGGGTGGTGAGCCTCTTTCGCGTGTCCCGCATTACGCAGGCCCAGGAGGTAAGCGAAACCGCCTCGTCGAGCGGCGCGCGCGTGCGTTGGGCTGTCGACAGGGGGCTTCGAGGAAGCAGAGTCGAGCTCCACGGGGCCGGTTTTCCCAGCGGACGCGATGTCCGCATCGGGGTCGGAAGCGCGAGGATCGGGTCGAGCCGGACGAATCGCGCCGGCAAGTTCTCGTCTCGCCTGCCGCTGCCGCCGTCCCTGACCGGCTCGCATCGCCTGCGCGTGCAGGCCGCATCCACAGACCTGAGCTTCGGCTTCCTGATCAGCGCCGCCGTCTCCGGGCCGGTGGGTGCCGTGGCACCCCCGCCGCCGTCCCCCTCGCCGACGCTTCCCTCGCCGACGTTCCCCTCGGCGGCGGCGCCGCAGGTCCCGTCCTCCCCACCCCCTTCGGAGGATCCGCCGCCGGCACCGCCCGAGGACCCCTTCCCGTTCCCGCCGTCGCCGCCGGAAGATCCGTTCCCGCCACCGGAGAGCCCGCCGCCCGCTCCGCCCCCGCCGCCTGAGGATCCGCCCGCACCGTCAGAGGACCCTCCTGTACCGCCGGAGGATCCGCCTGCACCTCCGGCACCACCAGACGAACCACCTCCAGCGCCGCCGCTGCCGCCGGAGGATCCGCCGCCGGCACCGCCCGAGGACCCCTTCCCCTTCCCGCCGTCGCCGCCGGAAGATCCGTTCCCGCCACCGCCATCCCCGCCGGAGGTTCCGCCTGCGCCGCCCCCGGCGCCACCCGAGGATCCGCCGCCCGCGCCAGAGGACCCGCCGCCTGCACCCGAGGAGCCACCGCCCGCTCCGGAGGACCCGCCTTCCCCGCCACCTCAAGATCCGCCGGCGCCGCCACAGGACCCGCCTCCGCCGCCGCCCGAGGATCCGTTCCCCGTGCCGCCGGTGCCGCCGGAAGATCCGCCTCCACCTCCGCCCGCGCCGGAGGAGCCGTCGCCTGCGCCCGAGGAGCCGCCACCTGCGCCCGAGGAGCCGCCGCCTGCGCCGGAGGACCCGCCTCCGCCGCCCCCTGAAGATCCGCCTGCGCCCGAAGAGCCGCCGCCACCGCCAGTGGACCCGCCGCCCGCTCCGGAGGACCCGCCGCCTCCGCCACCGGAGGATCCGCCTCCGCCCGCGCCCGAGGACCCGCCGCCTGCTCCGGAGGATCCGCCTCCGCCACCGTCAGAGGACCCGCCGCCTCCACCTCCGGCACCTCCGTGCAGTCCGGAAGCACTCGCACAGCCTCCGAACCCCGACCTAACTCAGCAGCCGAGCTTCCCGATCCGTGCGACCTTCTACTACCCCTGGTTCGCGGAGGCGTGGAACCAGTTGGGAATCAACCCGTTCACCAAGTACCACCCGTCCCTGGGCTTCTATCGCTCCGACGACGACTTCATCAGGTGCATGCATCTACGCTCGCTCGACTACGCGGGGATCGATGCCGGCATCTATTCGTGGTGGGGGCAGGGCAACAGGTCCGACCTGCGCTTCCCCGGGATGCTGCGGGTGACGAACAGCGTCGGCAGCCCCGTCAAATGGGCGCTCTATCACGAGGCCGAGGGATATGCCGACCCGAGCTCCGTGGACATCGGCGCGGACCTCGACTACATCCGCTCCAGCTACGCGTCGGACAACGCCTATCTCCAGGTCGGCGGCAAGCCGGTGATCTTCGTCTACGGCGACCCGCTGGATGGTTGCGCCATGGCGGACCGCTGGGTGGAAGCGAACACCGAGAGTCGCGGATTCTACGTCGTGCTCAAGGTATTCCCCGGCTACAGGACCTGCGCCAGCCAGCCGGACGGCTGGCACCAGTACGCGCCCGCGAATCGAGTCGACCACCAGCGCGGGCACTCGTTCGGCATCTCGCCCGAGTTCGACCTGACCGGCCCCGAGCCGGAGCGCCTGGTCCGCGATTTCGCAGCCTTCGAGCAGGCCGCGCGCGACATGGTGGCTTCGGGAGAGCGCTGGCAGCTCGTGATCAGCTTCAACGAGTGGGGAGAGAACACCGGCACCGAGTCGGCCGAGGAGTGGGCGAGCCCGTCAGGTCACGGCCACTACCTCGACGTCCTCGCGGGGCTGTAGAACAGCCCGCGCGCAGCGGCGCAACAGCCGTCGCGAAGGCGGCCCTCCAGCTCACGGAGCGAAGACGCCCTGGCGGAGGAACACAGCCTCGTCGCCCGTCCCGCACAGCGGCGGGCAACCGCTCGCCGGCGTCACGTTGCCGTCCGGTCCCGCGTCCGCCAGCTCGAGCGTGAAAGCGCTCAGGACCGAGCGCTTTCCCTCTGGAACGAGCCCCGGAACGAGCGTGTCGGCCGTTGTGTTCAGGGTGCAGGTCGAGCCTCCGCTGCCTGGCGTCGCGACGCAGTCGACCGGAAGCGCCAGACGAGTGTCCTGCACTGTGGCGGCCTCCGTGCCCGCCGGCCCGTTAGCCCGGTCGGTGATACGAAGCGTCGTTCGCAGGAGCGTCCTGCCGGCGTAGTCGGCGCCGTCGATTCCGCGCCGCACGTCGGTCGCGCGGGCGACGATGGCGATGTCGGCCTCGTCGACTCCCGTGGACGGGTTGCCGACCACGACGTTGAAGCGCGCCGACCCGGAGCCCACCCCGATCGTCGAGGTGGTGAGCAGCGAGGACTCACGCGTCGGCGGAGCACACGACGGTTTGTCCAGTGGACCGACATGCGAGCCGTTCGGCGCGGTGCACGCCGCGAACGCGGGCACGAGCGGCACGTGCAGCGGCGTACCCGCGCCCGGGCGCGGGTACGGATTCGGCCTCGGGAGGTGGAGCCTGCGCACTTCCTGCGCCGGCCCGTTCCAGGTCACGTAGTAGAGGTACTGGCTCGAGCTCGGCGGGCCGAACGTCATGGTGATCAGGCTGTAGGCGCCAAAGCCGGATCCGAACTCCGTCTGCGTCCAGCCGCCGCCTCCGACGGGATCGAGCTTGAAGATCTTTCCGCAAGTCAGGTCGGCGAACAGGTAGGAGCCGTTGTACGGCGACCCCCAGACCGCGTTCGGCACGAACGCTCCGCCGGTGATCGCCATGCAACCCGTGTCGTGGTTGTAGGAATGGATCGGGTTCGTCATGCCCGCCGGTGGCGGGGTGCATGGAGTCGTCTCTCCGGTCGGGCAGGGGCCCTCGCGCACGTTCCAGCCGTAGTCGGCGCCGGCCTGGCCGAGGTCGATCTCCTCCCACGTCAGCTCGCCGACGTCGTTGATGAAGAAGCGGGTACCGGTCGAGTTCGGATCGAACGCGAGCCGGAACGGGTTGCGCAGCCCCCAGGCGTACGTCTCCTGGCACTTCTTGCCTTGATCGGTGATGCCGGTGACGTTGCAGCGGGCGCTGTCCGACCCGACGTACGGGTTGCCCGCCGGGATCGCGCCGTCGCGTGTGATGCGGAGCACCTTTCCGAGCAGGACGTGCTGATCCCGGGACGCGTCGTTCCAGAGATCGCAGAAGTTCGAGTCGGCGTAGTCGCAGCCACCGTCACCGGTGCTCGCGTAGAGGAGGCCGTCCTTGCCAAAGTGAAGATCGGCGCCGATGTGGTAGCTCTGCGGTGCAGGAATGTTGTCGATCAGCACCACCTCGGTAGCGGGATTGATCAAATCGTTGTCGCCGAGGACGAACCGCGACACGCGGTTGACCGGTAGCTGAGAGCTGGGCGCCACGGGGCAGGACCCGAACTTGTTCCACGTGTAGTAGAGATAGACGAAGCGGTTCGTCACGAACGACGGATCGACGGCAACCGCCATCAGCCCCCGCTCGCCGTCGGAGCAGACCTTGGCTGAGATGTCGAGCGCGGACCCCGACAGCAGTGTGCCGTCCTTGACGACACGCACCCGCCCCGGCGCCGCCGCAATCAGGAGACGGCCGTCGGGCGTGAAGGCGAGGTCGGTCGGGCTCGTGACGCCGCTTGCCACGAGCTCGTCCTGGAAGCCCGCGGGCAGAGTCGGCGCCGCACCCGCCGGCGCCGAGGCGAACGCGAGGGAAAGCGCAAGAATCGCGGGCAGCGCGAGTACCCCGAGCCTGACCGACAACCTCATGCAGCCCACTGTAGCTACGAGACTCGAGCGCCTTTGGCGCGCTTCGACGTGCCGGCAAGCTCCGCCGACCCATTGACTTGGGCAGCGCCGCGCGGTTACCATCCTCGCGTCGGCGAGCATGAGGCTCGCCCGAGCCATTGATGGCAAGGGGGCAGGGAATGGATTCTCAGGGGTGCTTTGGGGTGCTGTCGCTACGGCGGGCGGTGGTGGTCTCGGTTTTGGCTGCCATGATGGCGCTACTGGCACCAACCAGCGCGCTGGCGGCCACGTTCAACCCGGTAGCCGACTCCTATGTGGATGGATCCGCGCCGACCGCCAACAACGGGACGAAGACGAGCATCAGGACCGATGCGTCTCCGGTCGTCAATTCCTATCTGCGCTTCAACGTCATCGGACTGGGCGCCCCGGCCGCGGCTCAGTTGCGCGTGTACGCGGAGACCAACAGCAGCACGGGCTTCCAGGTTCGCCCCGTCACCGGCCCCGGCGCGAATACATGGGGAGAGACGGCGATCAACTTCAACAACGCCCCTCCGCTCGGATCGGTGATCGGCACGTCCGGGCCGGTGACGGCAGGACGGTGGTACACGATCGACCTTCCTTCGCTTGTCTCGGGCGACGGACTCGTGAGCGTTGCGCTGACGAGCGCGAGCACGACCGCCACCCGCTACACGAGCCGCGAGGGCACGAACGGGCCTCAGTTGATCGCGCCGACCGGCGCCCCCGGCCCGGGACCTGACCCCGGACCCGCGCCCGATCCCGGTCCCGGTCCCGGTCCGGTGACAGGAGGCGATTACTTCGTGACCCGAAACGGCTCGAGCTATCAGGCCACCCGTTCGGGCGGTGGCACCAGCTTCACCGGCACGGCGAAGTCCGTGGTCGAGAGCGCCGTCGGCGCGCTCGGCAGCGGCGGCGGGGTGATCACCTTCGGAAGCGGCATCTTCGACCTCGGCGACAGTTGGTTCAGCCTCAAGAACGTCTCGCGTGTCACGTTCCAGGGACAGGGCATGGACGTGACTGTGATCCAGAACAACTCGAGCCAGGCGGCCGACACAGAGCCCTTCAACACGAGCACGACCGACCACGTGGTCATTCGCGACATGACCGTGCGAGCGGGAGGTCCGGTTCGGACAACGAGCGACGCGATCGACATGGACGGAGGCAACTTCGACCTGATCGAGCGGGTCAAGGTCTCCCAGTCGCGAGGACGCGGGATCGTCTTCGATGGCAAGGACATCGTCGGCGGCGTTGCGCGCACCGCCGACAACAACATCATCCGCGACTGCGTGATCACCGGAGTCTCAACTCACGGCATCCAGTTCCTCGCCTCGCGCTTCAACCGGGTAGAGGGGTGCACGATCACGAATACGACGAACTACGGCGTTCAAATCACGAAGTCGTCGGACATCGCCAGACAGCCCAACAAGAAGTCGAACGGCAACGTGATCACCGGCAACTTCATCGACAACGCGGGCACCGACGGGATTCAGATCAACAGCAGCCACGACAACCAGATCCTCAACAACACGATCACCAACAGCGGGAACGTGACCGCCAGCAAGGACGGCATCAAGCTGGTGTCAAGCGGGTCGCATACCTGCGACAACAACCGCATCTCGGGCAACCGAGCAACGGACAACCAATCCACCAAGACCCAGCGCTACGGCCTGTACATCTCCTCGGCCAACTGCCACGGGACCATCGCGGGACCCGGGAACGACTTCAGCGGGAACCTGAGCGGCCCGTTCAAGAACTCCGGCACGGGGACGATCTTCCAGTAGCCGGCGAGTACCAGCCGCGGCATGAGCGTCGTCAGCTGCCCGGCTGACGCAGTCTGCGGATCAGCTTTGCACTCGCAGGGTTCTCCTTGAACTCCTTCTCATACTGCGGGCGGACCACCAGCTCCACCGGCGTGATCTCACGCTTCTCACACTCGAGGTCGGCATTGGCGGCCCTCACCTCCTCGCGCTGCAAGTCGGTGAGGGCGGCGCGGTCATAGCTCGTGCCGGGATCCGGTGGCGCGGTCGCGCCGGGCCTGACCCCGACTCCCACGAGCGACCGGAAGCGCTTCAAGAAATCCTCATCGATTGCGTCCGGCTCCTCGTACCGGTAGCCCTTGTCGGCCATGCACGCCGACCACTTCTTGGTCGCTTCCACCATTCGCTGGTCCTGGACGATTCGCTCGTCGAGGTCGTCGAGCCTGCCGACGATCGCCGTCAGCAGCTGGGTTCCGCCGAACACCCGGTCACTCGCCTGCTTCGTGCAACCCCCGAGCTCGCTGAAGTCGCCGGAGTCGAGGGCCTCCGCGAACGTCGCGCCCCGGTTCTCGCCCCAGAGCGCCCGGTCGTAGGCGGCCCGGTCGGTCGCCGAAAGGCTCTTGCGGATCCTGTCGTTGGGATCTGACTGCGCGTTGCCGCGCCCGAAGAGAGTGCTGATGCCGTATCCGAACTGCTTGAGGAACTCCTCGTCGCTCAGTCGCGCCTTGCCGGTCAGCGCCTGCTGGCGTGCGAAAGGGTCCACGGGCGTGTAGTCGAAGCCCTGCGCCCGCATGCACTCGCGAATCTGCCCCTCCACCCGTGCCTGGCGCTCGATGGACCCGGGGCTCGAGCCACTGAAGCCGAGCTGTTCCTCGAGCTCGATCGGTTGCTTTTTCGATTTCTCGTCGGTGCCGCAGCCGGCGACGAGCATCGCCGTGAGGGCGATCGTCACCAGGCCCCAGATCCACCCGGTCCGTGTCATGAGGAGGGGAGGCTAGATGACGCAGGTGCCGGGCAGTGCCGCGCGCAGATGTGCGGCGCCACGCAGCTTCTGTCCCGCGGCCGGCTCTGTCTCGCAAACTTCCCACAAGGAAGGCACGACGACCCCGAGCACCTCCTCACCGTCGGTCACGTAAGCGATCCCACGCCGGCGAAGCTCTCGTTCGGCCTCGTCGAGCGGCCGGCCGACCACGTACGGCATCGCCGGACGCGGCGAGGCGTCGGCCCTTGGGCGTTTCGCGGTCTCGCGCTCAGCGACGACCAGCGGCGGCACGAGGAACCCGACCAGCAACCCAACGGCGGCGGCCGCTCCCACGAACAACCCTCCCTTGACGGCCCCCGACATGACGAGCCATCGTACAGTCGCGATCGAGTGCCTGCCTCAGTAGCCCGCGGTGAAATCGCCGCCCCAAGTCTTGCTCATGCCCGTGCGAGCCCCCTAGAATCGCTTCTTTGGGAAGGCTGAAGACCCAGGATGGCGACCACGAGAACAACGTTGACCGAGGCGCATCGCGAAAAGTTCGAACGCGACGGCTACCTGGTAATCGACGACTTGGGCTACTCCGATGCGCTGCTCGACGGCGTGGTCGCTGATCTGGATGGGCTGTACGAAGGCGACGAACGCTACGAGGACGGCGTCTTCTACGCGACGCACCGGATCGGGGAGGCCTGGAGGATCAGCGAGAACGCCAACGCGCTGGCCCTGAATCCCAACGTCCACGCGATCGTGGAGGAGCTCTACGGACGGAAGCCGCTGCCGTTCCAGACGCTCAACTTCCGGATGGGAACCGAACAGCCGGTTCACTCTGACACGATCCACTTCAACTCGATGCCGGCCGGCTTCATGTGCGGCGCGTGGGTGGCGCTGGAGGACATCGACATGGACAACGGCCCCGTCATTTACTACCCCGGAAGCCACAAGCTGCCCGAGATCACGCTGAAGGACGTCGGGCCCGACGCCGATGAGATGGCGTACTCGGATTACCTGGCGGCGATGATCGAGCGCCTCGATTTGAAGCCCGCCTACGCCACGATCCGCAAGGGCCAGACGTTTCTCTGGGCGAGCAACCTTCTGCACGGCGGGTCACCTCAGCGAGACAAGACTCGCACGCGCTATAGCCAGGTGACCCACTTCTTCTTCGAGGACTGCAAGTACTGGTCGCCCCTGCTCTCGACCGATGACGAAGTCCACTGGCGCCACCCGGTGTGGATCAGCAACGACGCCGCACAAGTCAACGAGGCCAGCGTGGCCCGCATCCGGGACCTCGTGCTTCGAAACGTCCCCGCCGGTGCGACGGTGCTTTTCGCGAGTAGAGGTGACGAGGAGATGGTGAGGGTCGAGGGCCGCCATGGATGGCACTTTCCGCAGGACGAGCACGGGGTCTGGCCGGGCTACTACCCAGCTGACAGCAACGAGGCCATCGGCCACGTCGAGCAACTCAGAGCGCGAGGGGCCGAGTACATCGTGTTCCCCGACACCGCCTTCTGGTGGCTGGACCACTACGGCGAGCTCGCCGAGTATCTGGAGAGCCGATGCGAGCGGGTCCTGGACGGGAACGAATGCCTGATCTTCGCCCTGCGGCCCAGCTCGGAAGCCGCCGCATCGGGCAAGAGCCCCACCTGACGGCCAGTCGGTAATCTGTCGGACCCCGTCGCTCGGGCGTCACCGAGAGTCGGGCCATAGCCGTCTTCAGGGGAGGAACGACATGACGCACTTCGGCATGCCGCGCTTGGCGAGCGGAGCAGCGCTCGTCATCGCAGCGCTGGCGGTTTCCGCAATCGGCACGACAACGGCGGTCGCTTTCGATCCTGCGACCGAGGCCAAGAACGTCGCCAAGACACAGGAGCGAGCCCGATACGACTACGGGCGCCCGGACTACCAGACGCGGCTGCGCGCCGACAGCCTGGCCGGCCGAGCGGAGGGGCTCAGCATCCTGGCCCAGGACGGCCCCGCGCAGCCGTTCGGCCGCGACTTTCTGGGCAACCTCTGCTGGTCGCACGAGGACGGTTGCGCGGGCGACGTGCGCTTCTGGCACTGGGGAAACAACGCCGACTTCGTGCGCAAGCCTGTGCTGTTCACTGCGCGCAACGGCTCGACCCTCTCCGGCCACGTGTGGCACACGATCAGCGGCGCGAGCAGGCGACCCGGCGTCGTGATCACGAATGGGTCGATCCAGGCGCCCGAGGAGCTCTACGGCTTCGCGGCGGCGACGCTGGCCCGGGCCGGTTACGTCGTGCTCACCTGGGACCCGCAGGGCCAGGGCCGGTCGGACACGTTCGGAGAAGGGGTCGACCAGGACGACGGCGTGCCCTCGCAGGGCGGCCAGCCGTTCTACGACGGCACCGAGGACGCGCTGGACTTCTTCTTCTCGAATCCGTCCCGCCGCTACGAGCCGCGCAAGAGCTGCAGCAGCGGCACGTCCCATGCCGACAAGCAGACGTTCCGCGTCGCTCAGGGACTCAATGCCGCGTACAACCCGGCCTGGAGCCTTCTCGACACCTCGCGCGTCGGGTTGGCGGGCCACTCCCTGGGCGCCAGGGCGATCTCCTACGTCGGCCAGCTCGACCCGCGCGTAAAGGCGATCGTCGCCTACGACAACCTGTCGACGCCGACCACCTCGTTCACGTGCGACGGCGGCTCTTCGCCCCGCCCCGCGAGTGTGCCGATCACAAGACCCGCACTCGGGCTGTCAAACGACTACGGGCTGGTGGTCACGCCCAACACGTCCGATCCCGATCCCGACGCCAAGAGCGCCGCCTCGCTTGCCTACACCGCAGCGGGGGTGGACAGCGGCGAGCTGATCATTCGTGGGGGAACGCACTACGAGTACTCGTTCATCCCCAACGCGGGCTTCCCCGCGACGCTGCGGGGCATGGACCTGGCCGCGTGGTACACGCGCGCCTGGATGGACAGGTACGTGAAGGGGGACAAGAAGGCGGACAGCTCTCTCCTGACCGACCGGTGGCGAAACGATGCGCGCGCGGCGGCGGTCGACGAGGACGGTGACCCGAACCTGTTCTCCTTCTACTACCGCTCGCGCCTGAAGCTCGCCAAGACCGCCTGCGAGGACATGCGCAACGGCTGTCCTTCACTCAGGGCCGATGGCCAGGGTCCCTACAGCTATCTGTCCGCGGCGGGGTTGCCGGACGAGCTGGAGGACGCTTCGCGCTAACCGAGACGTCAAGCGGGCCGATTCCCCGGTCGGCCCATCCACGAGTGAAAGCGTCCGTCGGGGTCGTACTTCGCGCGGAGCACGTCCAACCGGCGAAGGTTTTCTTCGCTGACGAAGCGAGCCGGTCGTGCGCCGAGGTTCTCGTCCGCGAGCTGGATGCCGGTCGCGAGGTGCTCCATCTCGCGCATCCGATTCGCGGGCCAGCTCGCGTGGCGCTCGTCGTCGGCGGCGTTGGTCCACGACGCATAGAGAGCGATGTAGACGTCGTCCTCGAGCGAGTAAGCCATGCCGGGCCTCTCGGGCGAAGGGCCCCAGTTCATCCACATCGCGTGCGAGGGCTCAGGGGGCAAGGTCTGCGCGATCCGGCGCAGTCCCGGCACGAGTTCCTCGACAGGAGCGCTCGTCCACATGTTGTCGACGGCGAAGCGGTTTCCCTCGGGAAACAGCATGCGACTCGTGGCGACGAGGTCGGCAAGGCTCGCGGGCATGGCTGGGCTTGCCGCGGTTGCTTTTTCGCGAACCGGGCACGTGTCGAGGATTGCGAGCGCCTCGCGGGCCTCATCCTCGCTGCCGGCGAGCACCGGGCCGACCACGCCGATCACCCTCTGGTCCCCGCCGGGGCGCTGCAGGAACAGCATCATCTCCAGGCTGCGCGCAACCGAAGGCCCGATCTCGTAGGCCCAGCCAAAGATCTCCTCGAGCAGTTCGAACGGATACAGATAGATCGAGTTCATCGCCGTCTTCGGCCACGGATGAAGCCGCAGGTGAAAGCGCGTCACGACACCGAAGAAGCCGGGGCCGGACCCCCTGGCCGCCCAGTAGAGGTCGGCGTTGCTGTGCTCGTCGGCGTGCAGCAGCTCACCATCCGCGGTGACGACGTCGATCGCCGTGACGTTCATGCAGGCGGGTCCGAACACGCGTGAGAGCCAGCCGAACCCGCCCTGGAGCAGATAGCCGCCGAGGGCCACCCCCAGGCAGTGGCCGACCGGGAAGAACAGCTCGTGCTCGCGCAACTCCTCGATCAGCTCGGAGCCTCCCACTCCCGGCTGCACGGTCGCGCTCCTGCTATCGGGATCGAGCGATACCTCGGTGAGTCGCGAGACGTCGAGCAGCAGTCCACCATCGCGCAGGTGGGAGCCCGTCCAGCTGTGACCTCCCGAGCGCACTCCGACTTTCATGTCACGGTCACGTGCCAGCGCCAGCGCCCGCACCACGTCTTGCTCGCTGACGGCCTGAACGATCAGGGCTGGAAAGCGAGCGGGGATGCGCGCGTTCCAGACGCAATCCACCCGGGCGCCTTCATAGCCGGCGTCGCCGCGGCGCAGGATGTTTCCGTCGAAGTCCTCAGACATCATCTGACGGGCGCGACGCGGGGCCGTAGTTCTCGTACAGCTCCGGAAGCAACGCTGCGAGATTCGCGTACTCCTCGGCGCAGTGGCGCGCAAGCGCGCGCGGGATCTCGGCGGGGATGAGCCGACGTCGTACGGCGGGGCGGTTCAGGATCCGCGCGGCGAGGCCGGCGAACGGTTCGGGAGCGTATGGACGCAGGGCCGAACCGAGCCAGAAACGGCTGCGCAGCACGACTCCGTCGCCCGAGCGCAGGAAGACGTGAACCATCTTCGTGTGCTGGGTCCGGCGGGTGTCGTCGCCTGCGAAGCCACAGACGATCGCGGCCACCTCCGGCCTGTCGAGCGCTCCCGCCGAGAATCCCAAGACCTCGGGAGGTTGGAACGCGATCCGCGCGCGCACGGTACCGAGGCCGACGTCCTCTACCGGATGATGGACCGTGCCCCAGTAGGGCTTGTCGGCCGGCGAGACCGCCGACGAGACCGCCGGCTCGACGCGGTTGCTCTCGTGAGCGAGCGGGTGCCAGACGCGGTAGCGGACCGGATCGTGAGGGTGCCAGTCGAACCACCAGTCGATCATCTCGCCGCTCACGCCCGCCATCTCGGTGCGCATCGCCACGTATCCACAACCGTCGGGGAGCGCGCACCAGCCGCACTCGCCGGGCAGCTCGGCCGGGTCGAGCAGCACGTCGACGTCGCCGGCCGCCTGCGCTTGACGGTGATCGATCGGCCCCCGCTCGATTGCGTCGAGCACGGCGGGATCGGGCGGCGTCAGCGGCCGCGAGAGGTAGTCGGTCAGCGGACGCACAGGACCGAGCATATTCGCCGCCTGGCGCGTTAGGCCCGGCTACGATGGTGTCGATGGCCGAGCACTGTTATTGGAGAGCGAGGGAAGTCGCGGTTGCATTCCTCTTGGCCCTCGCGTTCGGTCTCTGTGCTGCGCCCCTCTCGCACGCAGCTGACCCTGGCCGGTGGGTTGAGACGGGTTTCTCTCCGATCCCGATCCCCTACTACCAGGGCGTGAGCTCCGACCCGGCCGGCGATCTCTATTTCGACGGCTTCAGCGTAGGCCTCTACCGCACCAACGCGGCCCTCGATGAGCAGGCCGCGGTGCCAGACGCGATCCCCCCGGACGTCGCTCAGCGCGAGGGCTACAACCACATCGGCGATCTCACCTGGGATGCCGGTGAGGGAGGGCGAGTCCTCCTGCCGCTCGAGTGCTTCCACTTCGCCCTCGGCAACTTCTGCGGCACGGGCTCGATCGGCGTCGCCGACCCCACCACCCTCCAGTGGCGCTACTACGTCAAGCTCGACCCGGCGGAGATCCTGAAGGCGATGTGGGCCGAGGTTTCGCCCGACGGCACGTTGCTCTGGACATCAGCGGGCAACGACCTGCTCGCCTACCGGGTCTCCGATATCACGCCCGCCAACGCGGCGCCCCAGGGACCGCTGATCCATCCGGTTCGTCGCCTCGTGGGGGCCGTGCCCCCGAGCGGGATCACCGGCGCGACCTTCTACGAAGGCCGCCTGTTCGTAGCGGGTCAGAACAGCGGTCCTTTCCGCGTCTGGTCGATCGACCTCGATACCGGCGAGCGGCGGCTCGAGATCGAGCGGACCATCGTCGGGGAGTCGGAGGGGCTGGACGTGTTCCAAGGTCTCGGCGGCGTCCTTCACTGGCAGATCGGCTTCTTCTCGTTCGCCGGTCCGCCCACCTATGGCGGCGGCCACAATGCGCTCGTCCACTTCGTGCCGGCCAACCGGCCGCCGGACTGCTCCAACGCGGCCGCGGATCCCAGCCTGCTTCGGCCTCCGAACCATCGCCTGCGGCTCGTGACCGTCGGCGGCGTGAGCGATCCGGATGGCGATGCCGTCACGATTCACGTCTCTGGCGTCACGCAAGACGAACCGGTGGACGGTCGCGGCGACGGCAACACGTCACCGGATTGGCGCATCGGGTCCGAAGGCGAACAGGTTTGGCTGAGGGCTGAGCGAAGCGGATCTCGAGACGGAAGGGTCTACACGCTCTCCGTAACGGCTACCGACGCGCACGGGGCGACCTGCACCGGGACGGCCGAGGTCAGGGTTCCGCACAACGCCAAGCCCTGAGGACCCGGCGAAACGCTACCTCGACGATGCATGGCGCTTGTGCGGTACGTGACGATGCTACGGCGAACCGCTTGCGTCGCCCGCGAAGATCGACAGAATGAAGACGATGCGAGGTTCTCGCCAGCCGCCGGGCGACGCCTTCCTCGGAGCGATCGTCGCGGCATGCGTATTCACGTTGGTTGCCTCGCTGATGTGGGCAGCGCCGGCAGCACATGCCGTCACGGACTTGCTGCCAGACCTGGTCGCGGAGGCTCCCACCGGCCCACGGGCGCTCGAGCTCACGCGCACCGCCGAGGGGCGCGATCGCCTGTTGTTGCGTTTCGACGGCTCGATTCACAACATCGGCGCGGGACCGCTCGAGATCCGCGGCTCGCGACCGGTCAACGGCACGATGACGGTGAGCGGGCAGCGGATCTACAGATCCGATTCGAGCTTCCGCGACGACAACAGCCGTCACCCAACGATTCAGTTCGAGAACGCGGACGGGCACAGGCATTGGCATCTCAGGGGGGCCGCGCGCTATTCGCTCTGGGACGAGGCGGGCGGCACACAGGCGGCTCCGGCCTCGAAGGTGGGCTTCTGCCTGCTGGACAGCCGGCGCGTCGAAAGCTTCGGCCCGACGTCGGCGGTCTACACGAAAACGGCAACACAGTACTGCGGGGAGGGACAACCGAACGCATCGCAGGTGTCCGAGGGGATCTCGCGGGGTTGGTTGGACTTCTACAACGCCAACCTTCCGTTCCAGTGGGTCGACGTGTCCGACGTTACCCCCGGGCGCTACCGGCTCGGCGCCGAGGTGGACCCCGACAACTTCGTGTTCGAGCGAAACGAGCAAAACAACGGGCCGGCCCTCGCCTCCTCGATCGTGACCGTGCCGGGCTACGCGGCCGAGCCCATTTCGATATCCGGACGCGGCCCATTCAGGATCGGGCTGAGCGCGAAGCAGTACGGCAGTACCGGCCCGCCGGTGTTCGCGATCGAGTCGGCGCCCTCACACGGCACGCTGAGCGCACCCGGCGGCGCCGCCCTCGCGGTCCCGCAGGTCGACTACGCCCCGCAATCCCGCTTCGCCGGACAAGACTCCTTCACCTACTCGGTACGCGACTCCTCGAACGCCTTCCCGATCCGGTCCAGCGTGGCCACCGTGACCTTGACGGTGCCGCCGACCGCCTCGGCCAACAGCCGGCAGAAGCTGTTGAGGGGCCTGCGCTTCCGGCGTAAGGGCAGGTTCCTGCGCGTGCGCGCACGCGCGAACAGGTCGGGCGTTCTCCGGATGGTCATCAAGAAGAGCAAGCGCCGCCTCGGCTCGTGCCGCGATCGCGTGCGCGCGGGGGGCCGCTTCAGCTGTCGGATCAAACTGCGCAGACACGCTTCGCTGCGCCGCGCGAGAGCGATCGTCAGCCTGATGGCGGGCGGGAAGGCGAGCGCGGTCGACACGTATCGCATTCCGCGCCGCCTGTAGAACGTCCACGGAACAGGGCCGAGCCTTGCCCGGATGCACTCTTCCCGCTAGCGTGCCCGGCTGTGAGGCGCCGGGCGCGAGTCCGGCTCACCCGAGGAAAGGAGCGTTCTCATGACAGTCGTTGTCGTGTCAGAGGTCGAAGGGGGAAACCAGGACTTCTTCGACGAGGTCAGCGGGAAGGCCATGCCGGGTGCTCAGCTCCCGGACGGATGCCAAGTTCAGATCGCCGGTCCCATAGAAGGCGGATGGCGCGTCATCACAGTCTGGGACTCGGAAGGCCAGTATGAGCAGTTCCGCAACGACAAGTTGGTCCCAGCCCTCCGCGAGGCTGGCGAAGGAGACCGAATCGCACCGAACATCAGCGCGAACCCCGTTTACCGCATCCTCACTGCCTGAGCGGACACCGCCATCGACCGAATCAAGGAAGTGGTCCTATTCGCGTTGCCGTGGGGCGCGCCCGTAGCCGTCGTCGGACCGGACGAGGACGGTGCGTTGTTAGACGCGAACGAGCGCAGGGTCCTTTACGTATCCGAGCGCGAGCTGCCCGCCGACCAGCGGAGCGACCTGGCCAAGGTGGTCGAACCGCTTCGCTTGGACGGGTTCCAATTCATCCTTCTTCCGGCTGCGGCGTCGGGGTCGTCCACGCAGAGCACGGTGTTGGAGGACTATCTCCAACGTACCTGCCGACTGGTGGTCCGGGAACCAGACGCGTGCACTATCTACGCGATCGCGGACGAGCCCGAGGCCGCGCGCCTTTACCGGCCGCCCGATCACATACCGATCCCGCCGCCCGAGCTGGTCCAGATCGTGGCCAGCGTCTACCGCCCTCACAAGTTTTTCGAGACCGGGGCCTTGAGCGCAGACTGTATGAGGACCGCGCTCCGCCGGCAGGGCCGGGACATGAACGACTTCAAGGCAGTGCTGGAGGTCGGCTGTGGATGCGGTCGGATCATGCGCCACTGGAAATGGCTGAGCGGACCCGCTCTCCACGGCACTGACTACAACCCGTACATGATCCAGTGGTGCAGCGAGCACCTGACGTTTGCCGAGTTTCGCGTGAACGGTCTCAGTCCACCGCTGGAGTACGAGAGCGACAGCTTTGACTTCGTGTATGCGTGCTCGGTGCTGACCCACTTGGACGAGCCCCTTCAGCACCCCTGGATCCGTGAGCTGACGAGGATTCTCGAGCCCGGCGGATACCTCTACCTCACGCTCTGCGGGATGCCGCAGATCGGCAACCTCGATCCGCAGCAGCGAGACCGCTTTCTGGCCGGCGAGCTGGTGGTTAGGGGTCCGGACGGTAGCGGCACGAACGAATGCACCGCGTACCACCCGGAGTCATATGTCCGCGACTCGCTAGGACGCGATCTCGAGTTGAAGGACTTCGTGAAGGGCGGCGCCGAGGACAGCTGGCAGGATCTATATCTGTTCAGGAAGCCCTGAGTCCTGATCCTGCTTCGCTACCGTCGACCTACCTGTCGCCGCGGCCGCCGCGGCGCTTGGCCTTCTCGCCCTCCTTCTCGAAACGGCCATCGTCGCGGTCTGCCTCCAGCTCGCCGCGCCTCTCCCTGAGCCGAGGAGGCTTGCGAACGACTCGCTCGCACGAGCCGTTGGCGTTCGCGGCGCTGGCGTCGACGATGATGTCCTTGAAGTCGGCGAAGACGACGTCCATCCCGGGGCCGCAATCGACCTTGTCGGGCTGGCCGTCACGTGTGCGGAACGTGTCGTTGCCGGGCCCACCGTTCAACGTGTCTCCGGTCCCGTCGGACGCGAGCTTGTCTCTGCGCGCAAGCGCCCAGAGCCGGTCGTCCCCGTTTCCGCCGTTGTGGACGTCGACGCCGCGATTGGCGAACAGCACGTCGTTGCCGTCCCCGCCGTTCGTCGTGTCGTTGCCCTTGCCGCCGACGACGAGGTCGTTGCCCGGTCCACCGTCGGGCCGGTCGTCTCCGCGCCCGGAGAACAGCCTGTCGAAGCCAGGACCGCCGCTCGATACGTCGTTGCCCTTGCCGCCTACCACCAAGTCGTTGCCCGGTCCACCGTCAAGCACGTCGTCTGCTTTGCCGCCGAACAATCGGTCGAAGCCCTCGTCACCCGACACCGTGTCGTTGCCTCGGAAGGCATGGACGACATCGTTGCCCGCGAGGGCGTTGATCGTGTCGGCGTCGGCAGTACCTCTGATCCTGTCGTCACCGTTCGTGCCGGTGGTCGTCACGGCCAGCGCCACGCCGGCGACGATCGCCAGAGCTGTGAACACGACCCCGAACGAGAGCACGAGTCCGCTGCGTCTTGACATTTCGGTTCCCTCCGTTTTCCCCAAGGGCTAGATACCGCGAGTGTCCCCTTCGTGGTTTGACGTGGGATTGACAGCGCGTTAAGCGCCGCTTAAGAGCCTCTTTTAAGGCTCTCGAGCTCAGCGGGCGATCCTGAGAGCCTCCGCAGTCTTCGATGCGCTCGCGTGGCCGGGTCGAGGCGCGCCGCCGAGCGCATAGAGCGAACGGTCGATCGCGGCCACGGCGATTCCATGGCGCGGGGTCCGCATCGATGGAGCGTTGGACCACTTTCTGCTCGCGAGGCCGTAGGACTCGACGTCCCCAAATGCATCCGTCGGGCTCTCGCCCCCGACGGCGAGCAGATGGCCATCCACGATGGCGGCCCCGAGTCCGCCCCGGGCGGTCGGCATGTCAGGCAGTCGTTGCCAGCGGTCGCTGGCGGGCTCGTAGCGCTCGAGCGCCGCGGAGTTCTTGTCAGGGGAAAGCCTTCGTCCGCCGACCGCGTAGACGAACTGCCCGTCCGAGGCTGCCGCCAGGTGCTCACGCGGTGTCGGGATGTCCGCCCCGGCCCTCCATTGCTTGCCGTCGAACACCTCGGTGGTGTCGAGCAGGCGGCCGTCGTCTTGGCCGCCCGTGACCACGATCCGATCACCGACCACGGCGGCCACCCCCGCCGCCCGCGGCCGGTTGAGGGACGGCAAGCTCACCCACTTCCCGGCTCGCAGGGCGAACACGCGGTCTGAGACCTCGGCGCTCGGATCCGAACCCTTCGGTATCCAGCCGCCGATCACGACCATGTCCCCCTTGTATGTCACCACCATCTCGTGGTGCAGTCGGACCGGCAGGTCGGGGCCGGACTTCCAGCCGTTGATCACGGGGTCGTAGCCCTCGACTCGCCGCGAGCCGGAAGAAGCGCTCTCGAGTCCGCCCACCACCCAGATCGTTCCGTCGAGCACCGTGCTCGCCATGTTCTGGCGAGCTGCCGGCATCGAGGGCAGGGGGCGCCAGGTGGCGCCGGGGCGACCAGCGGGCACCAGCCGGAGAGCCTCCGCGGTCGCCGATGCACTCGCGTGGCCGGGTCGAGGCGCGCCGCCGAGCGCATAGAGCGAACGGTCGATCGCGGCCACGGCGATTCCATGGCGCGGGGTCCGCATCGATGGAGCGTTGGACCACTTTCTGCTCGCGAGGCCGTAGGACTCGACGTCGCCCAAATGCATCCGTCGGGCTCTCGCCCCCGACGGCGAGCAGATGGCCATCCACGATGGCGGCCCCGAGTCCGCCCCGGGCGGTCGGCATGTCAGGCAGTCGTTGCCAGCGGTCGCTGGCGGGCTCGTAGCGCTCGAGCGCCGCGGAGTTCTTGTCAGGGGAAAGCCTTCGTCCGCCGACCGCGTAGACGAACTGCCCGTCCGAGGCTGCCGCCAGGTGCTCACGCGGTGTCGGGATGTCCGCCCCGGCCCTCCATTGCTTGCCGTCGAACACCTCGGTGGTGTCGAGCAGGCGGCCGTCGTCTTGGCCGCCCGTGACCACGATCCGATCACCGACCACGGCGGCCACCCCCGCCGCCCGCGGCCGGTTGAGGGACGGCAAGCTCACCCACTTCCCGGCTCGCAGGGCGAACACGCGGTCTGAGACCTCGGCGCTCGGATCCGAACCCTTCGGTATCCAGCCGCCGATCACGACCATGTCCCCCTTGTATGTCACCACCATCTCGTGGTGCAGTCGGACCGGCAGGTCGGGGCCGGACTTCCAGCCGTTGATCACGGGGTCGTAGCCCTCGACTCGCCGCGAGCCGGAAGAAGCGCTCTCGAGTCCGCCCACCACCCAGATCGTTCCGTCGAGCACCGTGCTCGCCATGTTCTGGCGAGCTGCCGGCATCGAGGGCAGGGGGCGCCAGGCCGACGCGGCCCGCAAGGGAGTCGACGCCGCCGGCGTCGCGCGGTCGGTGTCTGACTGTTCCGATCCGGGGAGGAGCACGATCGCCAGGACGGCCGCCATCACGAGCAGCAGTCCCGCCAGCCCGATCACACCTCGCCGGCCGGAACGCCAAGGGGGCCGGGGCTCCCGTTGTCCCGGGATCGATCTATCGCTCGGAGGAGGAGCAGGAGGAGGAGCGGCGCCAATCTTCTGCCGATCGGGAGCCTCCGCCTCGGCCGCCGCGGCGATCACAGCCTCGCCGAGCTCCCCTGCCGACGCGTAGCGCTCAGCAGGGTCTTTCGCCATCGCCCGCTGCACGACGCCGTCAAACCGTGCCGATAGGTCCGGCGAGAGCTCGAGCACCGACGGAGGCGGCGAATACACGTGCGCCCATAGCGTCGCCAGGTCGTTCTCCCGTTTGTATGGAGTCCGGCCCGTCAGGGCCTCGAAGAGGACGCAACCGAGCGAGTACACGTCGGTGCGCGGGCTCACCGTCGCTCCTTCTATCTGCTCCGGCGCCGTGCAGTCCACGGTTCCAACCCACTGGCCCGTTCTCGTCAGCCCGCTTATCGAGCTGGCGTGCTTCGTAAGCCCGAAGTCGGTCAGGTAAACGTGGTCCTGCCCGGCGATGAGGATGTTGGCGGGCTTGACGTCGCGATGGATCAGATCGCGCTGGTGGGCAGCGTCGAGGGCGCTCGCGACCTGGGAGACGAGACGGGCGGCATAGGAAGGCTCGAGCGGACCGCGATCGATCATCTCGCGCAGATCCGTTCCCTCCACCCACCGCATCGCTATGTAGAGAGCGCCGTCCTCTTCGCCCGCCTCATAAACCGGGATCACGTTCGGGTGCTCTATTGAAGCCGCGACCATCGATTCGCGTCTGAACCGCTCGCGAAAGGAGGTGTCTCGAGCGAGCGCCGGAGTCACCAGCTTCAGCGCCACCGTCCGCATCAGCCGAAGGTGGATCGCCCGGTAGACAACTCCCATCCCGCCCCGTGCCGCTACCTCTTCGATTCGGTAGCCGGCGAACTCCGAGCCGGTCGCAAGCTCCGCTGTCATTTGGTGGCTCACAGCCGGTCCCCCGAACTCCCTTCGGACTCGAGCGCCTCGAGCGCTCTCTCCTTGTCCGAGAAGATCCTCAGCCGAAGGGCCGCCTCCCCCCGCATGGTCCAGACATGGGCGATGCGGCCCACGACTTCGACGCCACTGCCCTTGCCGCGGACTCGCTGGTGCAGCGAAACCACGACCTGATCACCGGCGTCTATGAACTCCTCGGGCTCGAGGCGAAGGGCGTCGAACGCCTCCATATAGGAGTCGAACAGCTGCTTGATGCCTTCCTTGCCGTAATGGGTCTCCCTGTCGGGAGAGCTTTCGCGGTCGCGGACCTGAAACTCGGGGGCAAGGCGCCCCAGGACGGCCTCCACACCCCCCTCATTGAACGCCTGGTAGACGCCACGAAGCCTCTCCACGTCCTCCCGGAACATCTTGGGACACGCTACCGAACCTGAAAGACCGGCTCGGCATGGGGAAAGATGCGAGGGTCTCAGCTCTCATCGCCGCTCGCGGGAGCCTCGCCTCGCGTCGGATTGCTCTTGACGTACACGAGCCGGTCCCCGTCACGCAGCTCCTTGGCCTCGTCGTCGTCGAACAGGAGTATCGCGCCCTCCCGCACGACGGCGAGCACCGGCTTGCGCAACATGACGTTGGAGAGCGGACCGACCTCGTCCGGCGCAACCGCGCTCTCGGCGACGTCGATCCCCTCGCCGGCTGCCATCAGATCCTCGAGGATGCGAACGGCTCGAGGCGTCTGCGTACCGAGGCCGAGAAGCCGTCCGGCGGCTCCCGAGGAGGTGACGACGAGGTTGGCGCCGCCTTGTTCCAGAAGGCTCACGTTCTCCTGCTCGCGGACGGCGGCGAGCAGGTAGACGTTCGCGTTGAGCTGGCGTGCGGTCAGCGTGACCAGCACCGCGGTGTCGTCGCGGTCGACCGCGACGACCAGCGAGGACGCGGTTCGGATGCCCGCCTGTTCGAGAACGGCAATGCTGGTCGCGTTGCCTTTCACGGCCGCGAGGCCCGCGCCGTTGGCCTCCGTCACTCCGGGGTCGCCGGGATCGATCACGACGATCAGCTCGCGCTCGACGCCGGCCCCGACCATCGCCTCCACGGCGCTCTTTCCCTTCGTGCCGAATCCGCAGACGATGATGTGGTCCTTCAATGCTCTTCTCCAGTGTCGTTCCCTGAACCCTGCCCGTGTGCGCGACGCAAGCAACTCGACCGTCGTGCCCACGAGCAGGATAAGGAACAGCACACGCGTCGGCGTGATCACCAGCGTCGTCAACAGACGTGCGCTTTGTGACACGGGAGTGATGTCCCCGTATCCCGTTGTCGTGATGCTCACGGTCGAGTAATAGAAAGCGTCCAGCACGCTGATGTCGGTCCCGTCCGAGTCCCGGTAACCATCCCGATCGACATAGGCGGTCGCCGCCCCGACGAGGATCAGCGCCAGCGCGAGCAGGATGCGCCAGTAGATCTGGCGCGCCGGGCTGACCGCTGGGCTCGGAAACTGGACGTTCACGCCAGGCCGACGGCTTCGAGAGCGTCCTTCTCGTCGAGGATCACGTCGATGCGAATGACCTTGCCGCCGCGCAGGGTCCAGACCTGGTGGTACGAAAGATCGGTCTGCGCACCGCTCGAGCGGCCGACGCCGCGCTGCACGACCCGCACGAGGACGCTATCGCCCACCTCTCGCAAATCGGTCCCTTCGATCGTCAAGATCGTCCACGGCTCGAGGAAGGCGCGCATGTAGCCATGAACTGCGTCGACGCCCGTGAACACACCTGGGTCGGCAAACTCCGGCCGCACGACGAGCAGGATGTTCTCGTCGTACGCCGGCGTCCCGGCCGCGAAATTGCCCTTCGACCACTCCCCATAGACGCCCTTGACGAAATCGGCATTCTCGAGAGACATCGTCCACGAGTATCGCCAATTCGGATTGCGGGGCGAGGCGAGCCACCCGTCGTCGCCCAGCGGCAGCTACTGCCTTCCCGGTCAAGCCGGGGCCCTACAGTTGAGAGGTGTCCCATCGCCTCAAGCTGGCGTTGCTCGCGGTGGTCTCCCTGGTCGCCGTGGCGTCGACGACCGCAGTCGGCCTCTCACTACGCGACGACCCGCGCCGCTCACCGATCGATCCGGACGCGCGAGCGGCGAACCGCGCCGCAGAAGCGCCACCGCAGGTGCTCGTCGTACGGCGACGCGGCGGCATTCCGCCGTCGTGGACCGGGCGGTTGCGTCGCACGCCCGGAGTGACGGCAATCGCCCTGACCGCGCGCACGCAGGTGATGCTGCGCCGTAGCCGCCGTAGCCGCCGTGCCGGCGGCAGGACGGTCGATGCGGTTCCCCAGGGCTATGCAATCCCGCTCGACGCGCTGGTCGTGCAGCCGCAGGCGTATGCGGACATCCTTCCCCAGGCGGGGCGGGAGATCCGCCGGCTGCGCCGCAGGACGGCGCTGCTGTCGCGCACCTCGGCGCGCCTGCGCAGGCTCGGCGTCGGTGACCGCCTGAGTGTCATGGGAGGACGCGAGCTGCGCGTCGCCGGCGTCGTCGATGACGAGCTGGTCGGGTTCGCGGAGCTGGTCCTGACCGGACGCGATGCCGGAGGTGGCAACGACGCGACACGGCAGCTGCTCGTCGCGACCACCCAGCCGGAACGGGTCGAGCGCAGGCTGCCACGGAACGGCGCCGTGCGGATCCGCACCCTGTCGCCGACCCTGAGAACGTCGCCCCGGCTGGTCGCGCGGCCGCTCGAAACCAAGGCACGATTCGGCGAGTTCGCGGTGGGCCTGCCCTACGGCTCCGACTGGATCCGCATCGAGCCGCGCTGGTTGGATCGCAACATCATGACCCGGTCGGTGCCGATCCTCGGCGCCGTCACCTGCAACCGGCGGCTATTCGCACCGCTGCGCCGCGCGCTGCGCAGGCTCGAGCGCCGCGGGCTCTCGAGCGTCGTGGACCGGGCCGACTACGCCGGATGCTTCGCGCCGCGGCGCATTCCGGGCTCCGGGGCCCTTTCGCTGCACGCCTGGGGCCTGGCGATCGACATCAACGCCGCCGCCAACCCGCGACTCGGCGATTCACGTCAGGACCGTCGGCTCGTGCGCGTCATGGAGGAGGCCGGATTCACGTGGGGAGGCCGCTGGCCGACGGTTCCCGATCCGATGCACTTCGAGCTTCATCCATAACCACCTGACTGTTGGTTCGCGCGCAACGCTGACCGACGCAAGTGGGGCGGCCACGGCCGCCCCACTCGGATCGACGCGCTGGGCTCGGCCTAGTCGTCGCGCTTGTTGGCCTTCCTGCCGTGCCTGCGGTGGTTGCCGCTCTTGTGCTTGTTGCTGTGACTGCGGTGACTGCCGCCCTTGTGCTTCTTGCCCTTCCCGTGGCGGCGGTCGCCGTGATCGTCATCGTCGTCCTCACCGTGATGGCCATTGTCGCCGTGATGGCCGCCGCCATCGCCGGGGTGATCGCCGTCATCCAGTGCGTCCTCGATGCGCACGACTTCTCCGGCGCCCGGCCCGAAGACGGTCCCGGTAGTGACGTAGATGCGCTTCTCGTCGGCAACCGCGACTCCGCCGGGTGCGAGCAGCGACCCAGCGGCGATCTCCCTCTTCGAGTCGTCGTCGACCGCCCACAGGGCTCCGATAGGCGGAGCGGTGCCGCTCTCCGCCGCAAGCAACCCGTCCTTGACGATCTCGAGCACCAGAAGCGTGTCATCCGCGAACGTCAAGTCGATCACGGACGTGAACCCGTCCGCGAATACTCGGCACGGGCCTCGCTTGGCGTTCGGGCGACAGTCCGCGTCCTCCGTCCCGGGCTCGATCCTCCAGATGCGAGACGCCCCCTTTTCAAAGGGGAATCCACGCAGCTCGGACACATACCAGGCGCCGTCCGGGCCGACCGCCACCGCAGTGGGGACGGCTTCAGCCTCGATCTGCGTTCCGGGCGGCGGGCCGTCGGGAATTCCCGCGGGGACGGTGGCCGTGCGCGTCGGGAAGCGCGCTACCGTCTCGATCGATCCATCCTTGCCGATCCTCAGGAGGTCGTTTCCGGCCGCGTCCGCAACCAGGAGGCCGTGGCGAAGAAGCGCGATCCCGAAGGGATTCGACTCAGCCGGATTGCCTTCCTGATCAACGGGGTCGGGGTCGCCCACCTGGTAGGCCGCGATGTCGGCGACGAGCGAGCTCTCTCCTCCCCGCGGCACGCGGACGATCTGGCCGAAGGGATCGCCGCCGCCCTCGGGTGGCCCGCCGCTCACGGAGACGAACGCACTGCGAAAGCCATGAGGCACAACGTCGTTCGGGCTCGGACTCGCCGGCAGCGTTGCGAACGGTCGAACAACCGCGTCGGTCCTCTTCCGCGCAACGATCTCTGTGATCTCACCGGAGCCGGACTGTGCGACGAGCAAGCGGTCTCCGTGATCTCCATCAGCAACGCCGATTCCGCGCGGATCGTTCAATCCCGTCGTCACGACGTCGAAGGGAGCGGCCCACGCCGGGGCGACGGCCACGAGAAACGTCAAGATGAGCGTCACCGTCAGGCGGCGCGCAACAACAGCTCTATCCATTGCCTTCCCTGCCTTTCTAGATAGTGCGGGCGGTTGTGGCCGGAGCTTATCCCAGCTTTCGAAGCCGTTGGGTTGTCGGAGCAAGACGCTCCCGCCGACTCCTGAGCCTGCGGGGACGCGCTGCGACAACGGCCCTAGCTAAGGGGCGAACACTCCCTGGATCAGGTACGGCCGCTCGTCGCCCGAGCCGCACGCGAGCGGGCACTGCCCGAGCGGCGGATCAATCGTCCCATCGGGCCCGGCGTCCTCGACCGAGAGCTGGAACGCCGATATCACCGTGCGCTTTCCTTCTTGAACGAAGCCCGGGACGAGCGTGTCGATCGTCGTCGAAACCGAGCAGCTCGCTCCCAGGCTCGTCGAGGCGGTCGGCTGGCAGTCGATCGGCACGCCGAGCGAGGCATCCACGGCGGTCGCGGCCTCCTTCCCGGTCCCGCCGTTCGCCCGGTCGGTGACGCGAATCGGCGTGCGCAGGATCAGCCTGCCGCCGTAGTCAGAGCCGTCGCTCGCGTTGAGAACGTCGGTGAGGGTCGCGTTGATCCCGACGTCGGCTTCGTCCGCGGGCGTGTCAGGATCGCCGTTGATGACGTCCAGGCGCGCGGACGCGCTGCCGCGGCCGACCGGCGACTGAGTCACCAGGCTCGACTCCTGCGCCGGGGGAGCGCAGGACCCGGCGGCGAGCGGCCCGACGTGGTTCGAGTTAGGCGACTCGCAGGCGGCGTAAGCCGGGAGGAGCGGCACCCGCACGGGCGTTGCTCCACCCGGCCGCGGGTAGGCAACCGAGTTCGTGAACGTGCAGGTCACGGTCTCGCCTGCCGAGACGTCGATGTTCGAGATGAGGCTGCCGTCGTCGCAGGTGGCGTCGGCCAGGTACCAGCCAGCGGCGGGCGTCTCGGAGATCGAGTAGCCGCTGCCCGGCGTTACGCCGTTGAACGTCTGCGTGTTCGAGAGCGTGCCGTCGGCATCGTCGTCGAGCGAGAACGTCGTCGGTGAGAGGCCGCCGCCGGCGGTGAACGAGAAGTTGTCACCGCTGTCGGGGACGGAGTTCTTCTCGACGACGATTTTGCCGGGCTCACTCAGCGTGATGCCCTGCAACGAGAGATCCAGCGGTGCTTCCGTCTCGGCAAGTCTGCGCGGCCCGTCGGCCTGGCCTGGTGCTTCGTAGTAGATCGAGCGCTGGTAGAACAGGTTGGAGAATTGGCCGCCGCCCCACATGACTCGACCTGCCTCATCGGTGTTGTTGACCGCCGAGTTGAGCTGGGGTCCACTGGCCCCGTAGAGCTCGTTGTCATCACCGGTGCAGAGGTTCTGATTGAGCACGTTCCCGTCGCGGTAGTCGAGGTGATAGGCCGGGTCGGGATTGTTCGTCAGCAGTCGCTGCGTCATCGACAGCCCGCCCTGGGGGCCGTCGACCGACTCGAAGCCGGGTAGTTGCGCGGTGCCGGCCCCCGTAACCGCGTCGGGCTGGCCGTCGATCGTCACCCCGCCCGGCGGCGTGCCGGAAACTATGCCGGTCGGCGTCATCACGCCGTTCTCGTACGTGAGCCCGACTCCGTCCTGGCTGTAGTCGAAGAAGTCGACCACGCCCGGAATCGGGTGCACCCGCAGAAACGTGTTGATCACCTCGAGGCCGCCGTAGAAGATGTGCTGCCGCTGGGTGTGCGGTCCCGAGTTGGCGCCCACGAAGTCGCGGATCGCGCGCACGGGGCCGTCCCTGTTCACGATGAAGGCGCCCTCGCCGACGCTGAACGATTGCTGGTCGCGAACGCAGGACGCATCGGCGGCGTCGAACTGGTCGTCGTGGCGGTCGAGGATGTCGACGCCGGTCGCGGCGCCGCGCGTGATCCGTAGCTCGTTGTCGTACCAGCGGTCGGTGAAGCCGCGCCGGTAGTTGTCGGTTTCCACCGACGACGTCTCGGGACGAGGCCCGAAGTTCATCCCGTTGCCCGCCGTGGTGTTGGTGGGGTTGTAGGCGCCGGTCATGTATGGACCGTTCACGAGGCTGAACTCGTAGTCGACGTAGTCCTGGCCGGCCGCAGGGTCGAGCCCGCTCGTGTCGTTGAACAGATAGGCGTATCCGACCCCACCGTCGATCGGGTCAGTGATCTCGACCTCGACCGCGGACGCCGGGTCGACGCCGGCGGGCGCGTAAGCCGTCGTCCTCGGCCCGCCCGCATCGAACGCCATGAGCGCGACCTCGTCGTTGGCGTCGAGCGTCGGGTCCGAATCGGCGCCGACGAAGGTGTCGGGGTCGGTGAACTCGGGATGGATCGCGCCGCCGTTCGGAGGATTGCTGTAACAGGGGTCGGAGCAGGTCGGACGGCTGGTCGTGTAGATCCGGTTCAGGTCCATGACCTCACGCTCGTCGACCTGGACCGGGATTTGCTCCCACGCTCCGTCCCACCGAAAGGCGACGAGATCGCCAGGCGCGATGCCGACCAGGCGGGCCGGGAGTTGCACGTTGATCGACCCGGTCGCGTAGCCCGTCTGGTCGGGAAGGCTCTGCTGGACCACCACGGGCTCATCCGACCTGGTGAGGGTGGAGGCGGGCGGGCGCAGCTTCGTTACGAACGCATCGTTGCCGCCGTTCTGGGTGGTGTCAACCGCTCCCGCGGTTGTGGGGAAGCCCGAGGAGTTGGTTTGCCCGGCGACGTAGATCTTGCCGGTCGCCCCGTGGGCAGCGATCCCGTACCCCTGGTCGGGGCTCGAGCCGCCGAGGTAGGTCGAGAAGTCGAGCGATCCGCCTGCGCTACCGAGCTTCGTGACGAACGCGTCGGAGGTCCCTCCGTTGTAGGTGGTGTCGGTCGCCTGCACCGTGGGAAAGTTCGTGGCCTCGGTGTAGCCGGTGACGTGCGCCCGTCCGGACCCGTCGACGGCGATACCCTCGCCTTGGTCGTCGCCCGACCCGCCCAGGAAGGTCGAATACGAGAGCGACCCCCCCGAGGCGTCGAGCTTCGTCACGAACGCGTCGGAGCCGCCGACGGTGTTGTCGTAGCTGGTGTCGAACGCTCCCGCCGTGGTGGGATAGGCCGAGGAGAAAGTGTGGCCGGTGACGTAGGCGCTGTCCGCGCCGTCGACGGTGATCCCGCGCGCCTCGTCGTAGGTCGCTCCTCCCAGGTACGTCGAGTACGAGAGCGACGTGCCCGAGGCGTTGAGCTTCGTGACGAAGACGTCCCAGCCGCTGTTGTAGCTGGTGTCGAACGCCCCCGCCGTGGTCGGATAGTTCGTCGAGGTGCCGTAGCCGGCGATGTAGGCGTTACCGGATCCGTCCAGCGCGAGCGCTGTGACCGAGTCGAACGACGTGCCGCCGATGAAGGTCGAGTATGCAAGCGACGACCCTGCCGGATCGAGCTTCGTCACGAAGGCATCGGAGCTGCCGTTCTGGGTCGTGTCGAACGCCCCCGGGGTGACGGGGAAGTTCGTTGAGGAGGCGTCGCCGGCAACGTATGCCGCGCCCGTGCCGTCGACGGCGATCCCGCTGCCGAGGTCGAAGAACCCGCTGGTGTTGAAGCCGCCGAGGTAAGTGGAGTAGTCCAGCGCCGAGCCGTCGGGCGAGAGCTTCGTCACGAACGCATTGGCGGCTCCGGAGGCCGCATTGTAGGTGGTGTCGTATGCGCCCGCTGTCGTGGGAAAGTCCGTGGAACCGGTGGAGCCGGTGATGTAGGCGCTGCCCGTCCCGTCGATCGTGATCGCGAGGCCACCATCGCCGGCCGTGGCGCCGCCGACGTAGGTCGAGTACGCGAGCGCCGAGCCGGTTGCGTTCAGCTTGGTGACATAGGCATCCCCGCCGCCGTTGGACGACGTGTCGAAGGCGCCCGCTGTGGTGGGGAAGCCCGAGTTCGCGCGCCCGGTGACGTACGCGTTACCCGCTCCGTCGACGGCGACGCCGTCGGCCCGGTCGCTTCCGGAGCCGCCGAGGTACGTGGAGAACTCGATCCCCGGGTCGATCACGAGCGGATGACGGGGGTCGTAGGAGCTCCCGAGCGCGAAGCCATAAGAGTTTCCGTGCGACTTCACGGCGTAGCGGCTGCCGACGGGGACGTGCTTCCCGCCGATGCGCTGATAGCTGCGGGGACGCGAGTCGCGAAGCGTGCCGAGCGGCGTTTGGATCAGCAGGTTTCCGCCCTTGCCGACCGAGACCCCGTCTGCTCCCCCGTAGGCGAGCCCGACCTTGCTCAGGTCAGCGCCGGCCTGGGCGCGAAGCTCGTACTTGAGCGTTCCTCCCTGGCCCCGGAAGACGAGGTCGACTCCGGGCCAGACGTTTCGGTAAGCGAGCTCGCTGTAGGTCGGAAGGTTGCGGTGGTGCTCTGACCCGATCAGGTAGTTGACCTTGCCAGGCGCCCGCTCGCTTGCCACGAGTCGCGTGTTTGGGTTCGCACTGAGCGGGGTGAGATGGAGCGCAACGCCCTTCTCCTTCTTGGTAAAGGTGAGGACAGCCTTGTCAGGCGTGAAGTAGAAGGCGCGGCCCGCGCCCTGCGCGTAGTAGCGCGCGCTCTTGTCGGTCTGGCCCCTGTTTGGAACGAACGCGAGCGGAAGCTTGTCGTGCGCGTCCGCAGCACGCTGCTCGGTCTTCTCCGGCACGTTCGAGGTGGCGGTCTGGGTTCCAGGCGCACTCGCCGGCAGCGAGAGAGCGGGCACCTCGCTCGAAACAGAAGACGAGCCGTCAACCGACAGCCCGCCTACGGCAAGCGCAAGCAGAGCGAAGAGCGCGAGGTAAACCTCCACCCCTCTCTGCGAGAACCCGTGCAGAACCCCATGGGACATGCTCCTACCTCCCCCGTTACCTGAGCATGCGATCAGCCACTCGTGTCGGCCCCCTCCTGCCGACCTCGTCAGCTCGTCGCGTCGTCCACCCTAACAGATCTGTTCGCAGGCGCTTGGCAATTTCGCTAGCCAGCGTAGACTGAGCTGCCGTGGAAGAAGTGATCCGGGTACTCGAGGACAACGTCGAAGCGACCGAGGCTTGGAACGGTCCGCTGTTCGACGTCTGGATGGAGTACCGCGACATCGTCGCCGAGGGATTGCGCGACCACGGAGAGAGCGCGCTCGCGGCCAGCCCGCCGCACGAGGGCGACCGCGTATTGGACATCGGCTGCGGCCTGGGGGATACGACCGTCCGGCTCGCCGGACTCGTTGGCTCGGCGGGCCATGCCCACGGAGTTGACGTCGCCGAGCGGATGATCGAGACAGCGATCAACGAGGCTGCCGACGCCGGCCTCGAGAACGTCAGCTTCGCGACCTGCGACGTCGAGGTGACGAAGTTCGACCAGACCTTCCACTACGCGTTCTCGCGGATGGGAACGATGTTCTTCGCGAACCCCGTGGCGGCGCTTCGAAACGTGCGCGAGGCGCTCGTACCCGGCGGGCTCTTGAACATGGTGGTCTGGCGGCGAAAGCTCGACAACGAGTTCATGCACCGGGCCGAGATCATCGTCGCCGAGTACCTCGAGGAACCAGAGGAGTTCGATGTCCCTCGCTGCGGGCCGGGGCCGTTCTCGATGGCCAATGCGGACACCGTGACAGACGTGCTTACGCACGCCGGCTATGAGGACATCCGCCTCGCCCGACAGGACCTGCCGTACAAGATCGGCAACGACCTCGACCACGCGGTCGCGTTCAACATGGCGCTCGGCCCGGCGGCCGAGGTGCTTCGCATGTGGGGCGAGCGCGTAGACGACATCAGGCCGAAGATCGCCGCCGACCTACGCGCTGCGATGACGGATTTCGTCGTCGACGGCGGTGCCGTCGTCGCGCCGTCGTCGACTTGGGCCGTGACCGCGCGGGCACCGCGATAGCGGGCCGCCACACGCCGGCAGGAGCCGGGGGGTTGTGAGGACAAGCATCGAGGTGATCGTCGAGGTCGAGATCGAGCGCCCACCGTCGGCGGTGTGGTCGTTCATGAACGACGTCGCGCGGCTCCCGGAATGGGTCAGCGAGTTCAGGGCGGTGCGCCAGGAGTCCGATGGCCCGCCCGGGCTCGGAGCGGTTGTGCGCTACACGCTCCGGAGCGGAGAACGCTCGGGCACCTGGGAAGTCGTCGAATGGGATCCACCACGCCGGGTGGCTTGGGACGGCCCGCCACTGCGTTGGGCAGGCGGCGCAGCACGGCCGCGGGGCTCACACGACCTCACCCAGGCGGGTGAGGGGCGCACCTTGCTCGTTAGCCGCTACCGGCCCGAGCTGTCGGGAGCCCAGGTATTGCTGAAGCCATACCTACAGCGCTGGCTGCGACGGGAGCGGCTCGCGAGCGCACAGGCGCTGAAGGCGTTGGTCGAGGCCGGCGCACCTTCATGACGTCCGAGGCGCAGGCCGTCGTTCGGGGGTTCTTCGACCTGCTCGCCGGCGGGGACTTCGCCCGCATCTCGGAGAGCCTCGACCCGGAAGCGGTCTGGTTCGGGACCCGCGGCGGTCTGGATGAGGATCAGGTCCTTCGCGGGCCGGACGCCTGGATCGAGTACCTGCGGGAGATCGAGGAACCATGGACGCGATTTGATTTCGAGGTCGAGCGACTCACCGAGGTCGGTGACTCGGTCGTGGTCTTCTTGCGCGAGAGCGCGCGGGCCCGTCACGGTGATCTCGAGGTGCACAACGACACCGCGATGATCATCAAGGTGCGGCAGCAGAAGATCATCGAGGCGACAGGCTACCTCGACCGCGACGAGGCACTCAGGGCGGCCGGACTGACGGACTAGCCAGGGCGGCCTTTGTCTTGCGCGCGGATGCGGGAGAATCCGCCCAGTGAGCGACCACCGGGCTGTCCTCGAGGAGTACCGCGGCCTGCGTCAGGCGCTCGAGACATCGGTCCTACCGCTGGCTACCTCGGTCGACGGCGCCCGGTTCGAGTACCAGGCGTCGCTGCACGGGCTCGAGCTCGAAGCCGGCGGTTACGTGGCGATCGACGCCCGCGGCGAGATCCACCTCGGCCACGTGCTGTCGCTTCGCATGGAGCAGTACGAGGCGAGCGCGCACGACCGGCCGGGCACCGTCCTGATCCGGGTCGCGCGCGGGGACGGAGCTTTGCTCGAGGGGGGCAGCCGCCCGTTCCACGACGCGCTCGTACGACCCGCGACCGAGGAGGAGGTGTCCGCCTGGCTCGAGCGGTCGCAGTCCGAGCGCGGCCGCCTCGAGGTCGGCGAGCTGGCGGTCGCCCGCGGCGTGCCATTCGCGCTCGACGCAGCGGGCTTTGGCCGACACACCTTCCTGTGTGGCCAGTCAGGTTCGGGGAAGACCTACTCGCTCGGCGTGCTGCTGGAGCAGCTGCTGATGCAGACTCGCCTGCGGATCGTCGTGCTGGACCCGAACTTGGACTACGTGCGACTTGGGCAAGCGAGCCCCGAGGCGCGACGACGAGTCCGTGGAGCGCTACCGCACGGCGGCTGAGTCGGTCGCGGTGCGCAGCGGGACGAGCGGCGCGACCGGAATCCGCGTCCGCCTGCGCGACCTCAGTCCTGAGCACCAGGCGGCGCTCCTGCGCCTCGACCCGGTGGCCGACCGCAGCGAGTACGCGGATCTGCTCGCTCTCCTGGAGGACGAGAACGTCCGCAGCCTGGAGGATTTCGCCCGCTCTCCAGCCGAGGCGCTCAAGCTCCGCGCCCACAACCTCGGCGTGGACCGCTGGGGAATCTGGCCGGGGCCTGAGGGGGAGTCGCTGCCCGAGGAGCTCGAGAACCCGGCGGCGCGCTGCATCGTCGTGGACCTTGGGTCGCTGCCGACGCGCGAGGAGCAGGCGGTCGCGGCCGGAGCGGTCCTCGAGCGGCTCTGGCGGCAGCGCGCGCGGCGCGAGCCGGTCGCGATCGTGATCGACGAGGCTCACAACATCTGCCCCGCCGTGCCAGGTGACCCGCTTGCGGCGCTGGTCACCGCGGACGCGATCCGAATCGCCGGCGAGGGCCGCAAGTTCGGCCTCTACCTGATAGTCGTCACGCAGCGAGCCCCAGAAGGTGCACGAGAACGTGCTCTCTCAGTGCGACAACCTAGTCCTGATGCGCATGAACTCGATCGCCGACCTCGGCCATGTCGCGCGGGTGTTCTCGGCCGTCCCGGCGGGCCTGATCGACCGAGCGACGACGTTCGCGCAAGGCGAGGCGCTCGTCGCCGGCAAGATCGCCTCACATCCAGCCCTGATTCGCTTCGGCTCGCGTATCAGTCAAGAGGGCGGGGCAGATGTGGCCGGCTGGGTGTAGGCGCGTGCTCGGCCGACCCGCATCTCACCGTGTCAGCGCGTACGCGTGTGCGGCGTGGCCGAGGCGCTCGAGGAGATCGTCGACCACCGGCGTGCGCGCGTCGGCCGGCGCGAGCGCCTCGATCGTGCGACTGCCGGCGGAACGCTCGGCGAGCGGGCGGATGGTGGCGCCGGTCGGGAGGGTGGCGAGCGTCAGTCCGTGCATAGGCACGACGGCGATGCCGGCGGCGACGAACGCCTGCGCGGCCGGCAGATCGTCGAGCTCGTAGGCCACCCGTGGCGTGAAGCCGGCCTGCGCACAGAGGTGCTCCACGACCGAGCGGAAGCGCCCGGCGGGTGTGTCGCGCCGCGGCAGGATCAGCGGCTCCGTCTCGAGATCGGCCACGCTGACGGCGTCCCGCTGGGCGAGCCGGTGGCCCTCGGGCACCACCACGTAGAGCTGATCAACGAGTAGATGGCGTCGCTGCAGGCCCGCGGTCTCGGGCACCGCTACCCCCGGCATGTGGTGCACCACCGCGAGGTCGGCGTCGCCGCCGCGGAGGCGCTGGACGGCCTCGTATGTCTCGAGCTGCACCACCTGGACGACCAGCTGTGAGTGCGTACGGCGCAGGTCACGCACCGCCGTCGGCACGAACGACGACAGGGCGCTGGGGAAGGCGGCCAGGCGCAGCCGCGGCGTGCCGCCGCGCAGATCCTCCACGGCGCCTTCCGCGCCGCCCAGCGCGGCGAGCACGCGCTCCACGTGCGGGAGCAGGCTCGCGCCCGCACGGGTCGCGCGCAGGGGGCGCTGTGAGCGGTCGACGAGCGCCGCTCCCACTTCTCGCTCGAGCGCAGCCAGCTGCTGTGACACCGCCGACTGCGTGTAGCCCAGCACGGTGGCGGCAGCCGAGATCGACCCGAGCTCCAGTACCAGCGCGAACGCCCGCAGGCGCTGGACGTCACCGAAAGACATGAAGCAACTCTACTGATTATAGAAGTCAATGAAGTTGCACTGATGCTTCCGGCCGACGATCATCGAGCCATGACAAACACAACCCACACAACCACACTCAGAGGGCTATGCCGTCGCCCCAGGCGACGGCGAGCGCATCTGGATCGTCGGTGACACGATGACGTTCAAGGCCACCGGCGAGAGCACGGGCGGAAGACTTCTGCTGTTCGAGAACCTCACCGTCCCCGGCGGTGGGCCGCCACCACACATCCACACTCGCGAGGACGAGTTCTTCTTCGTCCTCGACGGCACGTTCGAGATCCGGATCGGCGACCGGGTGCACGCCCTCGGGCCGGGTGGGTTCGCCCACGTCCCGCGGGGAACGGTCCACAGCTTCCGCAACACGGCGGACGCCCCGAGCCGGATACTCGTGGGGTTCACGCCCAGCGGCATCGAGGGGTTCTTCCGCGAGTCGGGTCGCCCGGCGACCGACGATGGGCCCGCGCCGCCGCTGGACGAGGACGAGATCGCCCGCACGATGGTGGCCGCGCCCAAGTACGGACTCGAGGCCGTCGCCTTCGACTCATGAAAACAAACTGGTTCTCTACGGCGTAAAGATGCCCTGCCGCATGAATGTCGCCTCGTCGCCCGAGCCGCACGTCGGCGGGCAGCCGAGCCCGATCGGGTCCGAGGCGGGGTCGATGTCGCCATCCGGACCGGTGTCGAGCAGCCGGAGCGAGAACGCCGGTATCACCGCTCTGTCGCCTTCCTTGGCGAGCCCGGGCACGAGCGTGTCGGCGCTCGTCGTGACGGTGCAGGTCGAGCCCACGAGGGGATCGGGCGTCGGCGAGCAGCTGACCGGGATGCCGAGATCGAAGTCCTCGACCGTCCCCGCGTGGTCCTCGCCGGGCCCGTTGCCCAAGTCCGTCATCCTGATGCCGGTCGAGAGCACCGTCTGGCCGCTGTAATCGCCGCCGCCGGGTGCGCTCCTGACGTCGGTCGCCGAGGCTGCGATCGTGAAGTCCGCCTCATCCGCGGGGGTGTCCGGGTCGCCGGGGCTCACGTCGATGCGGGCCGAGCCCCGTCCCTGGCCCGTCTTCGAGGTGGTCAGGAGCGTCGACTTCTGCACTGCCGGCGAGCACGAGTCGAGAGCGAGCGGCGCGACGTGGCTCGAGTTCGGGGCGCTGCACTGCTCGTACTCGGGGACGAGCGGAACCCGGAGCGGCGTCCCGCCGCCGGGGCGGGGATAGCTGTCGAGCGCGTAGCTGGCGTTCACGAACGGCACGTAGTCGCGACACGGCTCGCCGCGCAGGCCCGGGCACGGCGGAAGCTGATCCGGCACGTCGCCGACGCCGGGCACCAGCGGGAGGGCGAGGCGGGACGGCATCCCGGGGCCATAACCGATCTCGACCTCCGCCGATCCGGCGGGCTCGGTCTCGCTGAACGACCAGATCGGCTGGTCGCCGTTGGGCGCCGAGACCCTGACGCGGATGCGCGAGCCCGCGCGATAGGCGTGCCCCTGGTAGTAGAGCGGGACGGTGACCGGCACGAAGCGGTCAAAGGGCATCGGCGCGAAGTCTTCCTCGCGCAGGCTGAGAACCGGCTCGAGCTCCGTGCTCTTGGCCTCATCGAGCGCTCGCGCGATGGTTCGCACCCAGCCGTTCTGCACGAAGGTCTCCTTGCCGTCCGGCCGGACCTCGCTGATCGTCACCTGCAGGTCCACGTTGGGCGCGGAGGACCGTACCCAGAGGTCCACCCGGCCGGCGCCGACCGTGGTCGTGTCCTGGCTCAGCGGCTCTGTCGCGTAGGCGACGGCGTGCCGGGCCGGGTCCTGCGACCACTGATAGTTCGGAGTCGCGGTCCAGAGCCCGCCGTCGCCCGAGCCGGTGTCGCCGGTGAAGTCGGTCAACGGACGCGCGTCCGCGTCCCAGGTGAACGCGTCGGCGCGGGCGCCCGCGGCGGGCGTGTCGGCGAGGGCGCCACCGGGCGCCAGGTACCAGGAGCGAGCGGTGGTGCCCGGGATCGGCAAGGCAGCGAACGACTGCTCGAATGCCGGGTAGGGCCAGCCTGGATTGTCCGAGTTGCCGGCGCCGTTGTCGAACAGGACGCGGATCGGCGGCTGTGCCTCGAACGCGTCCTTTGCGAGCTGATGGGTCGGCTGCGCCTGGATCGGGTCCGGCGGCAACGTCATGGCCGGCGGCGCGCACTGGCCCCCGAAACATGGCCCGTCGATTCCGAAGATCGCCTGGAAGACGACCGGCGCGGTGAGCTGGATGAAGGCCGTTTGGTTGGGCGGCGGCGCCTGCTGCCCGACGTAGATGTTGAAGAAGTCGTAGAGGCGGTTGTAGATCTCGGGACTGAGCGAGTCCACGTGGGTGCCGTTCGTGTACGTGAACCACTTCTTGTCGGTCCCGGTCATGCGCGACGCGAGCGTCGGGCAGTGGCCGCCGGTCTGCTCGTCGGTCCACTGGCAGGCCATGAAGACCGGCACGTCGATCTCGTCGACGAACGTGATCGGGGAGAGCGGGTCGGCGACCTCGGGGACGTAGTGGTCGTTGTCGCGGATCTTCTGCTCGAGGTCGGCGGCCTCGGGGTGCAGCACCTGGTTGTCCCGGCAGGTCGTGTCGCCATCGGCGACGCGCTGGACAGCCCAGGATTGTGCCCCGTTGTTGGGATCGGCGGGGTCGGCCGGCCTCGCCTCGCGCATCCGCTCCTGCGCCCACGCGTAGGCGAACCCCGTGTTGAGCGTGCCGCCCGGATAGAGCGTCGTCTGCACCTGGTCGATCACAGAGAGGGGCGCAATCGCGGCCAGACTCGGGGGGCGAGTCTGGGCGGTGAAGAGCTGGCTGATGCCGCCGTAGGAGATGCCCAGCATCCCCACCTTGTTGTGGGCGACCCACGGCTGCCGGGAGACCGCCTCGACCACGTCGTAGCCGTCGAGGTTCTGCAGCGGCTCGAAGAAGTCGAACGCGCCCCCGGAGCAGCCGGTGCCGCGCATGTTGACGTCGACGACCGTGAACCCCATCAGGTTGGCGACAGCGGCGATCCCGCTCTGCGGGCCCTCCGGCCTCGCGTAGCCGTAACCGGAGTACTCGATCAGGGTCGGGGCCGGCACGCTGTCGCCGGCCGGGTTGGGCGGTAGGTCGACGCCCAGGGCCTGCGAGGCGTCAGTTGGCGGATGGACCGAGTAGGCAAGCTTGGTGCCGTCGCGGGTGGTCATGTAGCCGTAGCCATCCGAGGGGATGCTCTGGTTGTAGACGTCCGTCGAGGGCGGGGCCGACTGCGTCGTCAGCACCGTCAGCGGGTCGGACGTCTCGCTGGTGGAGTCGAGACGGACGCGGTAGCCGTTCCCCGGTTGGACGTCGCGGAACAGCGCCCCACCGAGGTTGTTGGCGCTCCTCGTCTCGACCACGGCGTCACTCGAGTCGAGTAGGGAAACCCCTGCCCCTGCGGGCAGGTCGGTGACGTACACCTGCTCGGCGCTGCCGCGCGCGTTGAAGGTCGCGGCGCTGGCGCTGCTCGCAAATACGAGCGCAAGAGCAGTTCCCGCGAGGAAAAGAGAAATCCCTCGGAACACCAAACGTGCTGATGCGGACACCGACACCCTCCCAAGATCGGCCAATCCTTACTTGCGCGGGCGCGGCTGAGCGACGACCCGGGCGCTCAGAGTATCGACCCGACCCTCGAAGAGCAAGGCCACCGCAGTCGATCTGAGGTAAGCGTAACGAGATGACGCGCCGTCTTAAAGGGCATCAATGCCTTGGTGCTCCACCAGAACAAAGAGAAATGAAGATCCTGACACGAATAAAGCCCGCATCGCGTACCAGATGCCGAAATAAGGCAGTTTCGATCTGGGGCCGTGCCCCGGATCTCCGCCTTCTACGGCATCGTCATCACTATGTACTGGCGCGACCATGCACCGGCCCATTTCCACGCGTCCTACTCGGGCCACGTCGCCGCGATAGAAATCGAGGATCTCGAGTTGATCGAGGGTTGGCTGCCACCACGGGCTGCACGATTCGTCAAGGAGTGGGCGGCCATCCACCGCCATGAGCTCCAAGAGAACTGGGAGCGCGCCGGTGCACATGAGCCCCTGGTGCCGATCGATCCGCTGCCGTAGCATCTCGACCAATGGTTGCGGTCACGCACGCAGAGCCGATCGATGACCACACGCTTCGCCTGCACTTTGACGACGGCGTCGAGCGTGAGATAGATCTCAGCGACGTCATGTTCGGGCCGATGGGCGAGCCGCTGAAGGACCCCGAGTTCTTCCGGCGCGTCCGGGTTGACGCAGAGCTGCGAACAGTGGTTTGGCCGAACGGGTTTGATCTCGATCCGGAGGTTCTGCACGGCGACTTCGAGCCCGCGCCTCCGCCAAGCGGTGCGCGTCGTCAGAACGACTCTTAGGAGTCAGCAAGCCAAGCCGACGCCCGGATTCGAACCGGGGACCCCTTCATTACGAGGGAACTATCGGCTCTGTCAGCCGGATGAAGCCGGAAGCTCGTCGGTGCCAGGCGGTATTGGGCCGCCACCGGCGCGGGCATCCCGGCGGCGCTTCCAAAGGTAGTCGATGACAACCGAGAAGAGCCCGATGACAACGATCGCGGCGAAGGTTTCCGGCTCATTGCGGGCGGTGTCGATCGCGAAGAGGACAAGCACGATCGCGCAAGCGCCGATCGCGGCGAGCACGATTAAGGTCTGTGCGCCAGTGTCGTGCCGCCGGCAGTACCCCGCAATCGCGACCAGCATGAAAACCGCGAGCGCGATTGCGCTGCCCACCGACGCGATCGCGGACAGGTCGACCAGGTTCGCGATCACGAGCACCAGGCCGGCCGTGATGATCAGGCCCGCATGCGGACCGAGCCGCGACTCGCGGCCGAAGAACGGCGGGAACGTCGAGATCGTCCGTCGCATTTTGGGGGCGTGGGAGCGCCGGGACTCCGAGGGCGTGTTCGAGTTCTACGACCCAGTCATCGTTTGGGATGCGAGCCGTGGAGGTGACCTCCCAATCAGAGGTCTCTACCACGGCCATGATGGTGTTCGAAGGTTCTTCCGGGAGTGGCTTGAGGCGTTCGAGGTATACGAAGCTCAAGCGGAGACTTTCATCGACGCGGGCGATAGTGTCGTAGTTCGCTTTCGGGCAAGCGGACGTGGCAAAAAAAGCGGTGCGGAGATCGCCAATTGGGTCTTCTGGTTGGTGTATCGGATCCGAGATGGACTAGTGATCCGCATCGACAGCTTCGGCAACGAACCCGAAGCGCTCGAAGCCGCCAAGCTTGAGGGGTAGCGAACGCTGTCGCTCTGCGCGAGAAGCGAGAGCAGCGACCACTACCGGCACACCTTTGTGTCCCGCTTCTGCGACGACGAAGTGGACAGAGCGGCCAGAGGCGACCGCAGTAGTTTCGGCCTGTTAGGTTCCCGGGCGGACTGAGACCAGCGAACAGGAGGAAACGATGGGAGCAGATGAAAATGTAGCGATCATGCGGCGCGGATATGAAGCCTTCAACACGGGCGACCTGGAGACGCTCACAGAAGTCTTCGACGAGGGCATGGTGTGGCATCTACCAGGGCGGAGCTCGTTCGCCAACGACTATCAGGGCCGCGATGCGACCTTGGCCTACTTCGCCCAGCTTGCGGAGAAGACGGGAGGGACCTTCAAGGCCGAGTTGCAGCACTTGCTTGCAGATGATGATGACCGCGTGGTCGGCATCCAGCGCAGCACCGCCGAGCGAGACGGCAAGCGCCTGGACGTTGGCAACTGCATTGTCTTCCAGCTCAAGAACGGCCGGGTTACGGACGGTCGAGAGCACTTTCACGACCTCTACGCCTGGGACGAGTTCTGGTCGTAGCCGCGGCTGCCGTAACTTCCAGGGCTGTCGCTTCGCGTGAGGAGCGGCAGCAATCCAAACCTTGCCGGACCTCGCCAGGGTGGGACTATCCGTCATGCAACGGGACGAGAAGGAGGCGAGATGGCCAATGCGCGGGAAGTAATAGATCGTCACGTCGCGGCGTTCCGCGCCAAAGATCCGGACGCCGAGCCATGGAGTGACGACGCCGAGATGGTGACCCCGGCCGGACGGTTTGAGGGTCGGGATCAGGTCCTCGGATTCTTAAAGGTGTTCTGGGATGCTTTGCCCGACGCGCGTCTCGAGATCACCCGCTCGATCGAGGATGGCGCGCTCG
This sequence comes from uncultured Solirubrobacterales bacterium, assembly GCA_963774075.1. Classification (GTDB taxonomy): domain Bacteria; phylum Actinomycetota; class Thermoleophilia; order Solirubrobacterales; family JBBDJG01; genus JBBQNR01. The sequence continues at coordinate 57,420 of CAVZDP010000003.1, forward strand.
CCGCGGCGGAGGGAATGTTGACCGGCACGCAGACCGGTGCCCTTCAGACGCCGGATGGAGAAATCCCGCCTACCGGCCGGCGCGTGGAACTTCGCTGGATGGCGATGTACGAAGTGCGCGGAGACCAGCTCGCCTCCGAGCACCTTTACTTCGATCAGGTTGATTTCATGACCCAGCTTGGGGTGATGTCGGCCGCGCCGGCTGAGGAGACTGCTACATAGGCTCACACGCGATGCAACCCTGAGCGGTTAGCGCTCACTGTCGCTTCGCGCGAGAAGCAAGAGCGCGGTTGGGAGCCGGGATAGAGTGACCTCATGTCCGAGAGCCAAAAGCCTTCGAAGCCGCCGGCCTCGCCAGTAGGCGATGTCACGCGAGAACGTCGAGATTGTGCGACGCCTCTATGACGCAGTAGCTCGCCGTGACACCGCGGACGTGCTTGCGCTCTACGATCCGGATGTCGAGTGGGATTTCACCCGGCATCCGTTTGGGGACTTGATCGGGGGCGTGGTTTATCGGGGGCACGACGGCCTTCGCAGCTTCTTCGGTGATATGCACGAGGTATGGGAGAACGTCGAGTGGGACCTCGAAGATCTATTCGATGCAGGGGAACACGTCGTTGTGGTCGCCAAACATCATGGCCGTGGCCGCACGAGCGGAGTGGAGACCGAGGGGTCGGCCGTGGGGGTCTGGACGGTCCGAAATGGAAAAGTTGTCCGCGTGGTCTGGTTCTAGGGCGAGACTGGGCGTCCATTCGCACTGCTGCCTCGCGCGAGCGCGGTAGCTGGCTTCGTCATCGCCCGCGTAGGTTCAGGACTCGGCGCGAGCGTCTTGCTCCGACAGACCAGCGGCTTCGAGCGCGGCGGCAGGGTCGGGGAACTCCTCCCATCGGATGATCCGGCCGCGGCTGAAAGACCATACCTGCGCCCGTTTCTTCTCGATGGGAGCGCCGCTCCCCTTTCCGCGACCGCGCTCGCGGAAGATGACTACTACGCTCGACCCGGCGTCGATCAGCTCTTCTGCGTCGAGCTGATATTCGTCCCAGGTCCCCCAGTAGTGACGCGACGCTTTGATGACGGCGTCGCGCCCGACGTGCACCTCGTCAAGATCAAAAACCCCACCCCCGTAGCGGAGGTCCCAGACGACGTGCTCGTCGAGCAGCCCCCAAAAGGTGTCCACGCTTCGAAGCCCCCGCCGAGCCAGCTCCACGTTCTCCTGCGACATCGCCTATTCCTTGAGGCCGAGGTCGGCGAGGGCGTGGTCGCGGTTCAGATAGAAGACGATCCTCATCACCTTTCCGCCGCGAAAGTAAAAGACGCCTGCGCCCTTCGCTCCCGTCCGACCAAGCTCCAGGCCGCTCGTCTTTCCACGTCCGCCGTAGTGAACCCGCACTAAGACACGCTCGTCATCCAGCTCTTGGAACTCGTCTGGCTCCGTTCGGAAGGCTTCCCACGCACTAAGAAAGCTACGCTGGCCTTCAGCCATGCCACTCAGACCCTTCCACGTACCAGGCGTCGGTCCGTCAGCGAAGACGTACTCAATTTCGGGGTCAGCCCAATCGGTTTCGCTGAAATCGCCCCGTTTCCACGCGGCGAAGATCGACCGCGCCAGTTCGACGTTCTCCGAAGCCATCGTGGCGAGTATCCCCGAGCGGGGGGAGCGGGGGAAGGCCTCCTAATTTTCGGCGCGACTGTCAGCGTCGCTTATCGCGTGGAGCAGCAGCGGACTCGAGTCATCGTGGCCCTACGACCTCCGCCACTCGTTCGTGTCGCTTCTGATCCAGGAAGGGCTCTCGGTCGTCGAGGTGGCCCGCCAGGCCGGCCACTCGCCCGAGGAGTGCCTGCGCACCTACGCGCACGTCTTCGAGGAGTTCGACCCGGCCGACCGCACTTCGGCGGAGGACAGAATTCGGGCCGCGCGTCGATCTGATGTACGCGTTTTGTACGCGCGCGGCGAAGGCGAGCAAACCGCAATCGCCGGATCAGGCTCTACGAAGGGAAGCCGACGCCCGGATTCGAACCGGGGACCCCTTCATTACGAGATGAAGGGCCCGCAAAACATCGGACTCTGGTGGCCGGTTTGAAGCGCGGGCGCTTCAGACCATCGTGATGACGACCTTGCCCTTGGTCCGGCCGCCTTCGACATAAGCGAGGGCCTGTGGGGCCTCGTCGAACGGGTACGTCTGGTCGACGATGGGACGGAGGCCTCCTGAGTCGATGAGCTTGGTGATCTCGTCGAGCTGGGCACCGCTGGCGCGCATGAACAGGAACGAGTACCGAACGCCCTGACGGCGTGCCGCTCGGCGCGTCTTCCAGCTGAGCAGGGCCATCACCAGCCGCAGCGGGAGACCTCGTTCTAGCTGGCGGGCGAAACCCGGGTCCGGCGGGCCGGCGATGCCGATGGCGATGCCCCCTGGCTTGAGAACCCGGAGGGATTTCGCGAGCGTGTCTCCTCCCTGAGAGTCCAGGACTACGTCGTAGTCGTGCACGACCGTCTCGAAGTCCTGTGTTCGGTAGTCGATGACGACGTCGGCACCGAGGTCGCGGACCCAGTCGACGTTGGTGGTGCCCGTCGTGGTGGCCACGGTCGCCCCGAGGTGCTTGGCGAGCTGGATCGCGTAGGTGCCGACGCCGCCGGAGCCGGCGTGGATGAGCACTTTCTGCCCCGGCTGGAGGTGCGCTCGCTCGACAAGCGCCTGCCAGGCGGTCAGCGCGACGAGAGGGACAGAGGCCGCCTCGGCCATGGAGAGGCCTGCCGGCTTGAGTGCGAGATCGTCCTCGTCCACGGCGATGTGCTGGGCGAAGGTCCCGATGCGGCCATCGCGCGGCCGCGCGTAGACCTCGTCACCCACGGCGACGCGTGTCACCGCCGGGCCGACGCGGGTCACCACGCCGGCGAGGTCGTGCCCGAGGACGAAGGGAGCCTTGTACGGGAGGATGAGCTTGAACTCCCCGTCACGGATCTTCGCGTCGAGCACGTTGACGCCGGCGGCATGGATGTCGACGAGCACGTCGCGGTCGCCGACAGCCGGCTCCGCGACCTCGCCGGCCGTGATCGGGCTCTTGTACACCTCGACGAGGTACGCCTTCACGGGAAGGGCGGACGGCGTGTCGAGGGCGATGGTGCCGTTGGTCGTTGGGGTGGGCATGGTCACTCAGCTCTCGAGGAACTCGAGGACCGCGGGGACGAACTCCCGGTGGTATTGGAATACCCCGCCGTGCCCGGAGTCCGGGTAGATGGTGAGCTTCGCGTTCGGGATGCGCCTTGCCAGGTCGGCCGAGAGGCTGCTGGCGACCATGACGTCGTTGTCGCCGTTGGCGACGAAGACCGGCTGGCGGATCTTCCCGAGGTCGTCGGGCGCCTGCCGACCGGCCGCGACGATCGCCTTGAGCTGTGCGCGCCTGGCCTGCAATGAGACGCGCTTGTCGCGGTCCTGTGTGCGCTCCTTCAGACGGGCCATGTACTCCGTCGCGGCGCGCTTGCCCTCCGGGTTCCGGTTGAAGAACAGGTAGTGCCGCGGATCGCGCAGGGTGAGCGCGGCCTTGAGGTACGCGGTACCCGCGATCCTGTTCATCTTCTCGATGCCGCCACCGCCGCGGGGACCCGTGCCGGCAAGGATGGCCCTCCGCACGAGCTCGGGTCGCTCGAGGAGGATCACCTGCGCGACTCCGCCACCGACCGAGAAGCCGAGCAGGTCAACCTGGTCGTAGCCGAGGGCGCGGATGAAGGCGACGGCGTCGACGGCCATCTCGTCGATGGTGTGCGGCACCGATCCTCCCGACGCGCCGATGCCGCGGTTGTCGAACGCGATCACGTGTCGCTCGGCGGCGATGCCGTCGATGACCCGCGGGTCCCAGTCGTCCAGGACGGCGGTGAAGTGGTGCAGGAAGACGAGCGGCACGCCGGCGCGCGGGCCGAGCTCGCGGTAGGCGAACGGCGTTCCGCCAACGGTGATCATGCGAGTGGGCGCGGTCCTCCAGGTGGTGGTCGCGGCCGTGGACTGCGGGCCGGTCTCGACGGGTGTGGTCTGTGTCGTCATCAGGCCTCCCTTGTGCGTCCGAAGCTGCCTGCTTCGCGCGTTTGTTCATAGGTCGGTCGGTCGTAGAGCGGCAGGTCGCCCATCTCCTCGGTGCGCTTCATGTACGCGAGCATCGCGGCCTGTGCGCCGGGCTTGGAGAGCGTCGAGAGGAACTCGGCGTTCTCGACGTGGAGCCCTTCCTCGAGGCCGAGCGAACCGCCGATGTAGGCGGCGCGCTTGACCGCCGCGACGGCGAACTTGAGTCGCTGGCCGAGCCGGTCGGCAAGCGCGACGGCGCGATCGAGCAGTTCGTCGGGGTCAACGACCTCGTCGACGTAGCCAATCTCGGCTGCGGCCTCGGGATCCAGGCTGGCGCCCTCCAGCATGATCTTGAGCCCTTGGTGGGTTCCGACCAACCGCACGAGGCGCTGGGTCCCGCCGCCGCCGGGCGGGAACCCGAGCAGGATCTCGGGCTGACCGATCACGTGGTCCCCGGCCGCCATGAGGCGGAAGTCGCAGGCCAGCGCGAGCTCTGATCCGATGCCGAGCGCCGAGCCGTTGAGCGCGGCGACGAACACCGCTCCGCAGCGGTTCATCCGCAGGAAGGTCTCGGTAATGTCGGCGAGCTCCATCGGGCCGCTGAGCGGGGTCCGGTCCGCGAGTTGCCGCACTCCGGCAACGGCCCGCGTGGCGCGGGCCGAGCGCATGACCGCCGAGGCACCGCGCGGCCCGACACTGGGGCTTGCTGCGCCCCCCTCCTGAAGCCAGCGCAGTTCGGCGTGCGCGACGAAGCGCTCGGGGTGGGTCCCCGTAATCACGACCGCGCCGACGCCTTCGTCGGTCTCGGCGCGGGTGACGAGCGCAGCGAGGTCCGCGGCGATCTCGGGTCCGAACTCGCCGCGCGGACCGCCATGGAGCCGGGCGAGGAGCACGCGCCCTCGCTGCTCGACCTCGATTCCGAGGCGGTGGTCTTGGGTCATCGTGGTCATGGGCAGGCCTTTCTCGAGTAGATGCGACGTGCGACAGGAGGCTCCCGCTCATGGAACTTGACGGCCACCGGCGGGTGGTCGAGATCGAGGAGCCGGGTGAGCTCCTGAACGAGAGCGGTCGTGCTCATACGGCGACCTTACTTCGACCGTCAGCAAGCGTCGGTTCGGTGGTCCGCGTTCCGTTGGGGCTCAGCACGATGCAGGTTGTCGTCCCGTGGGCGATGAGCTTTCCGGTCGACTCTACGAACACCCGGCCCTCGGCAGTAGCGACGCGTGAGCCAGCGTGAACGATCTGCGCTTCACAGACGACACGTCCGGTCTCACGCGTCATCGGTCGCACGAAATTGACCTTCAGCTCCAGCGTCGTGTAGCTGGCGTCAGGTGGGAGCTTGCTCTGAACGGCGCAGCCCATCGCGGAGTCGAGAAGGGTCGCTGCCAGGCCGCCGTGGACTACGCCGATCGGGTTGTAATGGAATTCGTCGGGGGTCACGGCGAACGAAGTACGGCCGTCGCCGATCTGGACAATCGACATTCCGAGCAGGTTCGCGATCGGTGCCGGCGGGATATATCCGTCGCGGATCGCGCGCAGGTGGTCGATGCCCGAGAGGTCATGGCGGAGCTCCGCGGCCGCGACCGGATCCTCCCAGGTGACCACACGGACGCGTTCGTCCGGCTGGGACTCTGCTCCGTTCGATTCCGGGGCCACCTCTAATGGAGCCGGAGTCGCCATACCGGTGACCCGCACGCGACCGAGCGCAGCGGAGGCAAGAGCAGCGCCAACCGAGGTGAGTGCGATAAAGGTCCAGCCGTCAGCGAACGGGTCGACCGAGCTACCTGGCGTCCCGAGGATCGCGATCAGGATTGCGACTCCGACAGCCGCACCGATCTGGCGCGACATTCCGAAGACGGCGACCCCGGTCGCGAACCGATGGGGCGGAAGGGACGCCGCCGCGGCACTCGAAAGCGATGGGATCGTGAGGCCCACGCCGATACCCGTGACGATCAGCCCCGGGAGCATCTCCTCCACGTACGCGCGCTCGGCCCCGACTCGCCACGTCCACCAGGCTGTGCCAAGCGCGAAGAGCAACGCTCCCGGTACTGCAATCGCGCGCTGCCCGAAGCGGTCTCCGAGTTTGCCAGCGGGGAACGAGAAAAGGGCTGCGGAAAAGGGTCCCGGCACGAGCAGCAGGCCTGCCTGCAGGACGGAGTACTCCCAGACACCCGTCAAGAACAGGACGCCTGCGAGCAGCATCGCCGAGAAACCCGCGAAGAAAAGGAATGACCCCAGGTTCGCGAGCGCAAACGAGCGTACGCGAAGCATCTCGAGCTCGACGACCGGCGCAGGGTGGCGCGCGGACCGCAACAGGAAGAGGGGAACCAGCGCCGCGGCCGCTGCGAACGAACCCAGCACGCGCGGGTCGTCCCAGCCCCAGTCCGGTCCTTTCACGATGCCGAGCGCGAGGCCCGCGATGCCCGCTGCCAAGATGGCGGCGCCCAGCAGGTCGGGAAACGGCGTGCCCTGTTCTTCGCGGTACTCACGCAGGGCCCGCGCCGCGATCGCGAAGGTGACAAGGCCCACCGGGACATTCACGACAAAGACCCAGCGCCAGCTCAGCTCGACAAGCAACCCACCGACGGGCGGGCCGGCCGCCGCGGCTACGCCGCCGACCGCCGCCCATGCACCCACGGCGGTGGCACGCTGCGCAGGCGGAAACTCGGGCAGCAGCAGTCCGAGCGATGTCGGGACGAGGAAAGCCGCGCCGGCGGCCTGGAGCACGCGCGCTGCGACCAGCACGAGCGCGGATGGCGAGACAGCGCACAAAGCCGAGGCGACCGTGAAGAGCGCGAGGCCGGTCAGGAAGCCACGCTTGCGGCCGACGCGATCCGAGATGCGCCCCGCGGGCACCAGTAGCGCGGCGAACACGATCGCGTAGGCGTTCAACACCCAGGAGAGGTCGGAGAGGCTGGTGCCGGCGAAGTCGCGCTCGAGATCGGGGAAGGCGATGTTGACGATGAACAAATCGAGGCTCGCCATGAAGACCCCGACCGAGACGATCGCCCAGACCCGCCAGCGGCGCGCAGAGGTTGTCGGTTCGCCGGCCATCAGAAGGTTCGATCATAGAACTTACTTGCGCTAAGCTCTGTGAGGTGCTTCACAGAACCTATGGACAGAACTGCTCGGCGGCACGCGCACTGGAGGTGATCGGCGAGCGCTGGACGCTCTTGATCCTGCGCGATGCGTTCCTCGGCATCCGGCGATTCGACGAATTTCAGCGCGATCTCGGCGTCTCCAGGGGTGTACTGACAGCGCGCCTTCAGTGGCTCTGTGACGAAGGAATCCTCGAGCGACGGATATATCAGGAACGCCCCGCGCGCTTCGAATACAGACTGACGCAGAAGGGGCGCGATCTGTGGCCGGCGATGATGGCGCTGATGAAGTGGGGTGACCGCTACGAGTCCGAGGATGGCGCGCCACGACTGGTCCTGCATCGTGGCTGTGGCGGCGAGGTCACGGATCACTCGACGTGCGCAAAGTGCGGAGCCGAGCTGACGATCCACGACGTGGAGACGCGCCCCGGACCCGGCGCCCGCGCGGCGGCCTGACAGACCAACCGCGCCGGGTCCCACTGAAGATTGCAGCGACCCCGCTAGTCGTCGGACCGAAGTCAAAGCTCCTGTTGCCCAATTCGTTGCCCACAAGTGTTTTTCAACAGGTAGTCAAGTAGTCAATACAACGAAAAACCCCCGCTACAGCGGGGGTTTCTCGAGGAGCCGACGCCCGGATTCGAACCGGGGACCCCTTCATTACGAGTGAAGTGCTCTGGCCAGCTGAGCTACGTCGGCGCTGGCTGGCAAGTATAGGCAGCGCCCTCAGGCCTTCCGAGCCGTGGGGTGTCGCATTTCGCAGCGGGCGAGTGAGTGAATTACGTACGCAACGAGGGCCGGTTGGGCGCTCACCTTGAGGTGAGCGCCCAGGCCGTTCAGGTCAGGTGCGGCTCTCGTGCTCTGCGGCCCGCGGGTGGGCGCCGTTGCGATCGGCCTCGCGGTCGTTGTCCCGATCCCCGTCGTCATCGACGTCCGGGTCGAGCTCGTCGGCGCGTGCGGAATGCTCCTCAGCCGCTTCGCGCTCGGTACGGGCTCGCACCGACCGCTCCTCAGCTTCGGCGGCCTCGCGCCGAGCCCGCGCTGCCTGCTCGTCCGCCCGTGCGCTCTGGCGGTCGGCGCGCGCGCCGCGGATCCTCGCCTCGTCACGAAGCTCGCCCGCCTCCATGCGCTTGCGCTCGTACTGGCGCTGGCGCGCTCGTGGCAGGACGACTGCCAAGATCGCGACCACGACGAGTGCCGCCACCACTATTGCTATCACTGCTGCTGCGCTCATAGTCAACTCTCCTTCCAGAGTTTCCGGAGTTCCCTCAGCTTCCGATCAGCGTCCGTCGTCAGGCGCGTGCCGGGCCGCGATCCGTGGCCACCCTGTAGAGCAGGAGCAGCAGGATCGACCCGCCGATCGCAATCAGCCAGGTGCCGAGATCGAAGAACTCGTCGAGGTCGCCGATGTTGAGCGCACTCGCGATCAACCCGCCTACCACTGCGCCGGCGATCCCGATCAGCGTCGTTACGAAGATCCCTCCCGGATCGTCGCCGGGCAAGATCCACTTCGCTATCGCGCCGGCGAAGAGTCCGAGCAGGATGAACCCGAGTATGCCCATCGAGGACTCCCCCCTTACATCGATTGGTACATCGCTTGCGTCACCCGTGTTCCCACCACGAACGTCCCGCAAACGCGAACAGGTGAGCCGCGACGGTGCTAGCCAGCGGACTAGCCGGTGACGGCGAGCAGCGCACCGGACAGGGCGGATGCGAGCAGGAGCACGCAAACCACACCGATGATCTGCAGGCCCGCAAGGACAAACCGGCTCGCTCGTACCCTGTTGATTCCGTTCGATACCACCGGAGTCCGTTCCGAGAATGCGCAGCGAGAAGGAGCCGCGCGCCTCGAAAGTAGTACGAGGAGCCGCCTCTTCGCCACTGTTTTTCGCCCCGGGGGAAACCGGGAGGCGGCTCTAGGGCGAGGAGGGTAAGGAGCGCGCCGGGGGCTCCAGCGAAGTCGTCGATGTCCCCTCGGCCGGCCGTTTGGCGCTGGCGCTACCCGAGGCCAGTGCCCGGGAACCTGACTTCCGTTTCGACCTTCCTCCGTATTCCGGAGCCCCTGGTCGCTCGGCGCCGAGCGAATTCCACTCGGCCCTCTACTAAGTTACCTCTAAGTAAGTTAAGGCGGTGTGAAGATCGCACCGGGCCCGCTCAAGATTCCATCAAGCCGGGTTACGTGCGGGCAACGACCCGGCGCATGCGGTTGAAGAGGGACTCGAGGGCAAGATCCTCGAGGACGTTTCGCTCCAAGCGCCGCCGAGCTTCTTCGCAGAGATCGAGGCACTGGACCAGACGCGCCGGGTCACGCCCCGCGGCGTCTTGCTCGAGCTCGCTGAGGCGGTCTGCGTTGAACGCCTGTGCCGCGGCGCCGCTCGCGGCCGCGACGAGATCGCGGAACCAGATGCTCACGAGCTCGAGGCTCTGGTCGAGCGAGAACGTGTGAGCGCGCCGGTGCGCACGGCGGGCCTGCAGGTCCTGCTCCCGGACGAACCCCTGCCGGCCGCGGCGCGGCTCGCTCTCCAGCATCCGCTCGAGCCCGGCCTTCACCTCGGCCTCGGCGTGCGCGCCGCGCTCCGCCGCCCGCTCGAGCAGCGCCTGCCAGGGAGCCGAGAGCGCCCAGGCGGCGTCGTCGGTCTCGGCTTGCGCGATCACTGATCGCGCGGCTGCCTCTGCCTCGCGCCGCTGTTCCGCGCCCTCGCCGGCAAGCCAGCGCGCCCTGCCGACGTCCCCGCCGGCCAGCCGCGCGCAGGCGGTGGCGAGAGCGGCATCGACCCCGTCCTCAGCCAGGAGCTCCGCCACCCTTTCGGCCGGGACGGGCCCGAAGCGGACCTGCTGGCAGCGCGAGGGGATGGTCGGCAGCAGGCGGCCGGGGGCCGAGCTGATGAGCACGAAGTGGGCGAAGGGCGAGGGCTCCTCGAGTGACTTCAGGAGCGCATTCTGGGACTCATCGTTCATGCGGTCCGCATCGGCGATCACGAACAGTCTGCGCTGCGACTCGAAGGGGCGCAGCGCGACCTCTCGCACCACTCGCGAGCGGATGTCATCGACGAGGATGTCGTGCGCCCCCCGCGGCTCCACCCACGTCAGGTCCGGGTGGACGCCCGCGATCGCACGCCGCTCGCTCCCGTCAGGATCCGAAGCGCCGCGCGACACGAGCGTGGCGGCGAATGCCCGCGCCGCGGTGCGCTTGCCGGTTCCGGGCGGGCCGTGGAAGAGATAGGCGTGCGAGAGGTGCTCGTCGTCGCGAAGCGCCGCCTCGAGCGCCATGCGCGCGTGGGCCTGATGCTCGGTGCCGGGGATCACGTTCCCAGGATACGATGGGTGACGGTGGCTGCCACCGGCGTATCCGCATCGATCGACCTCGTTCCGAGCGACGAGGAGACGCTCCTGCGCGAGGCCGTCGCCGGCATCTGCAGCAACTTCGGGCGTCCGTACATGCGTGAGAAGGTCGAGGCCGGCGAGCCGGCGCTCGAGCTCTGGGACGCGCTCGCAAGCCGCGGCTATCTCGGCGTCAACATCCCCCATGAATACGACGGCGGCGGACTCGGGCTGCGAGCTCTGTCGGCGGTCGGCGAGGAGTCTGCGGCAGCGGGCTGCCCGCTGCTCCTGATCGTCGTCTCCCCCGCGATCGTCGGCAGCATCCTCGCGCGCCACGCCACGCCCGACCAGAAGGAGCGCTGGCTGCGCGGAATCGGCACGGGCACCACCAAGATCGCCTTCGCGATCACCGAGGCCGGCGCCGGCTCCAACTCGCACAACCTCGCGACCTCGGTCCGCCGCGACGGCGAGCGCCTCTTGCTCAACGGCCAGAAGACGTTCATATCCGCCATCGAGGAAACCGATGCCGTGCTGGTCGTGGCGCGCCAGCGCCTCGAGGACGGCACCCTCGGCCTGCCTTCGCTCGCGATCGTGGACGTCGACGCCCCGGGCTTCACGCGCCAGCAGATACCGATGCCGCGCATGGGGCCCGACAAGCAGTGGACCCTCTTCTTCGACGACGTCGAGATCGAGGAGGAGCGCCTGATCGGTGGACACGGCGGCGGCCTCGGCCCCGTCTTCGACGGCCTCAACCCGGAGCGGATCATGGGCGCATCGATTGCGAACGGCATCGCCCGGCTGGCGCTCGACCAAGCGGCCGCCTACGCCCGCGAGCGAAACGTGTGGGGCGAGCCGATCGGCGCTCACCAGGGCATCGCGCATCCACTCGCGCAGGCGAAGGTGGAGCTCGAGCTGGCGCGACTCATGACGCAGAAGGCGGCCGCGCTCTACGACGCCGGAGCGCCGGGCGCGGGCGAGGCGTCGAACATGGCCAAGTACGCCTCCGCGGAGGCCGCGATCAAGTGCGTGGACCAGGCGATCCAGACCCACGGCGGCAACGGATTCGCGCTCGAGTACGGGCTCACCGACCTCTGGTGGGGCGTGCGGCTCGTGCGAACGGCGCCGGTCTCGCGCGAGATGATCCTCAACTACGTCGCCGAGCATTCCCTCGGGCTGCCCAAGTCGTACGGACCTCGCGGCCAGGGTTAGGGCCCCGAGGCCGGCTCACCCAGCCATCCGGTTTCTAAACCGTTAGCGCTCCCGCCCATCCGGGGTACACGCCGTGAACGACTCACGGAACGCGATACGAAGGGAGAAATCACATGGGCGATGGAAACCTCGATGACGCCAAGGGCAAGGTCAAGGAGGCCGCGGGCGACCTCACCGACGATGATTCCCTCAAGAACGAGGGCAAGGTGGACCAGGCGTCGGGCAGCGTCAAGGACAAGGTGGGAGACGCCGCCGACAAGGTGAAGGACGCCATCCGCCGCGACTAGCCGCGACGGACGCTAAGAGGCCGCGCGCCGCTCCCGCACGAGCGCCAGTACCTCCCGGTGGACCTCGTTCTCCGGCCGGGATGCATCGATGCGCACGTAGCGGCGGGGGTGGCGCTCGGCCAGCCGTTCGTAGGCCGAGGCGACCGCGCGCTGGAGGGACTCCCCCTCCCGCTCGAAGCGGTCGTGCTCTCCGGGGCGCTCCCCGGCTGACCCTGGGTCGAGCGCCAGCAAGATCGTGAGGTCGGGGACGGGGTCCTTGCAGAACTCGTAGCTCAGTTGCTCGATCGTCTCGAGCCCCAGTCCTCTCGCGCCGCCCTGGTAGGCGGCGGTCGAGTCCACGTAGCGATCGCAGATGACAGTCCTGCCGGCTTCCAGTGCCGGCCGGATCACGCCGGACACCAGCTCCGCGCGGGCCGCTTCGAACAGCAGCGTCTCGGCGAGCGGCGACAGCTCGACGCCGGGGTCCTTCACGAGCTCCCTGATCCGCTCGGCCGCCGGCGTCCCGCCGGGCTCGCGCACGAGCAGCGCCTCGTCTCCGAGCGCCGCCGCTAGCCGGCGCGCCTGGGTCGTCTTGCCCGAGCGGTCGATGCCCTCGAAGGTGATCAGCACCGCGTGCTCAGCGGCGCCGGCTGGCGCTCACTTCGAGGCTGGGGCCTTCGTCTTGCGCTTGGTGCGGGCGCCGTTGCCCCCCGCTTTCGCGGGCGCGGCCTTCGCACCCTCTCCGCCCTCGGCCGCCTCTCCCGCTCCGTCACCCGAAGAGTCCCCGTCGAGCGCCTCCGCGGCCTCCTTGGCCGCCCGCGCCGCCTCGCGCTCGGCGCGCGCCCGTCTCATCTCCTCCATCGACGGACACTCGTCGTTCAGGCACAGGTTCCAAGGCCTGCGGCCGCTCAGCACCTTCAGCCGCGGCGTCACGCCGCAGATCGAGCAGGTCTCCTCGAGCCGGATGAGGTCGCCACGCTGCGGGATGCCGTAGGTCTGGTCGCAGTCGGGGTAGCCCTCGCAGCCGACGAAGCGCTTGCCCGACTTCTTGGCGCGGATGATCTTGAGCCGGTTCGGCGAGCCGTCCTCCTGAGCGCGGCCCTCGGCCTTGCACTTCGGGCACGGTCCGAGGATGCGGTCCTGATCCATCCCCGCCCAGATCGTCTTGGCCAGATCCTCCTTGTTCCTGTCCATCGAGTCGTAGGACTCGTGCAGCATCTGGCGCGAGAGGCTGATGACCTCGTCCTTGCTGATCTCGCCGCCCGCGATCCTGTCCATGTCGTTCTCGAGCTCGGCAGTCATGTCCGCGGTGGCGATGCGCTCGGCGTACTTCTGGAACGCCTTCACCATCGCGATCCCAGTCTCGGAGGGCTCGATCGGGTTGTTCTGGATGAAGCCGCGGTCGTAGAGCTTCTGGATGATGTCGTGGCGCGTCGCCTTCGTGCCGAGTCCGCGCTCTTCCATCATCTCGATCAGCTTGCCCTGGCCGATGCGCGAGGGCGGCTGCGTCTCCTTGTGCTCCGCCCACGGATTCGCGCGCGCCTTCGCCTCCCCGTCTTCGACCGGCTCTGCACCGTGCGGCAGCGCCACCGGAGCCGGCTCCGCGAGCGGCAGCTGCTGGCCCTCTTCGAGCTTCGGGATCTCCTCGTCGGTCGAGCGCCCGTAGTGGTAGATCGACAGGAAGCCGGGGTCGACCAGCACGCTTCCGCGCACGAAGTAGGTCTCGGTGCCGGCCTCGATGTCGGCGCGAGTCGACTCCGACACCGCGGGGTCGGCGAAGGTCGCGACGAAGCGGCGCACGACCAGCTCGTAGATCTTGGCGTGCTGGGAGTCGGCGAGCACCGAGGGGTCAAGCGCCTGCGTGGGATAGATCGGCGGGTGGTCGGTGGTGTGCTTCTTGCCGCGAGTAGGCTCGAGCTTGTCCCTGGCCGCGATCGGCGCGGCCTCCTTGAAGGCGCTCACGTTCCCGATCGATTGCAGCAGCTCGCGGACGGGAAGCGAGTTCGGATAGACGGTGTTGTCGGTACGCGGGTAGGAGATGAACCCGTCCATATAGAGGTCCTCTGCGATGCGCATCGCGCGCGCGGGCGTGATCCCGATGCCGGAGGCGGCGCTGGTGAAAGCGGTCGTGTTGAACGGCGACGGGGGCTGGCGCGTGTTGCGGCGCGCCGTGACTGACTTCACCGTGCCGGGAGTGCGCGTGTTCTCGAGCGCGGCCTTCGCCTCGGCCTCGTCCCAGAAGCGGTCCTCCTTGTGATGAGCGGTGAACTCGCCGTCGGGGTGCTCGAAGGTCGCGAACACCTCCCAGTAGGGCTTGGCGACGTGCGCGCGGCGCTCGAGCTCGCGCTCGACGACGATCGCGAGCGTCGGGCTCTGAACGCGGCCGACGGACAGGAACTGCGCGCCGAGGCGGCCGGTTGCGAGCGACACGAAGCGCGTCAACGTCGCGCCCCAGATCAGGTCGATGTCCTGGCGCGCCTCGCCGGCCCGCGCCAGCGGCTCGCTCAGGCTGACGAGGTTGGAGAACGCTTCGTCGATCTCCTCCTTGGTCAGCGCCGAGTAGCGCGCGCGGGTGATCTTCGTTCCATTCAGCTTCCCGCCCTCGGCGAGCTTGGAATTCACGTCGAGGATCTCCTCGAGCGCCTCCAGCCCGATCAGCTCCCCCTCGCGGTCGTAGTCGGTCGCGATCACGACGGAGGTCGCGTCCTTCGCCTGCTTTCGAAGCGCCTTGTGGACGTTCTTCTGCACCGGCTCCTTGAGGAGCTCGGCGTCGATCAAGGCGCGCGGCTCGACCTTCCGCCACTCCGAGTACTGAGGCGGGAAGGCCGGGTTCATGAGGTGGCCCTTGAGCCCGATTATGAGGGTGGCGTCGTCCCCGTCTCCAAACGTGTAAAACGGGATCGTGTAGACCTTGCTCTGCTTGGCCTTGCCCCCGGACAGGATCTGGGCAATCTTCTTGGCGCTGTTGTCCTTCTCGGTAACAATAAGTTTCATCTGCTTCTCCGTCCCCGGCCCCGAGTCGTAGATGCTCGTATTCTCGGCGCACCTAACGGGTAGAGCGGCCTTTCGAGCCGCCCGCGTTGCGAGGGTAGCAGCACTATGTGTCGGCAGGTCCAGCGAAAACATCAGTCTCTGCAACGGCCTGATAGGCGAATTTCGGCTCTAGGGAGCGGATCGGGAGTGGGTATTTGAAGGCGCTCGTGACGGGCGGGGCGGGCTTCATCGGCTCGAACCTCGTCGATGCGCTGATCGAGCGAGGCGACCAGGTCGTGGCCCTGGACAACCTCTTGACGGGCCGCGAGTCGAACCTCGCGGGCGCGATCGAGCGGGGAGCGCGGCTGGTCGTGGAGGACATCCGCGAGGGGAAGCTGTTGGGCTCCCTGATGGGGCACGAGCGGCCCGACGTCGTCTACCACCTGGCCGCGCAGATAGACGTGCGGGTCTCCACCGATCGACCCGACTACGACACCGAGATCAACGTGCTCGGGACGGTCAACCTGCTCGAGGCGGCCCGAGCGAGCGGCGCTCGCCGCTTCCTCTACGCCTCCACCGGCGGAGCGATCTACGGCGAGGCCGACGTTCGCCCGACGCCCGAGGACGCCCCGATCAAGCCCGAGGCGCCCTACGGACAGGCCAAGTACTCGGGCGAGGGCTATTGCGACCTCTACACCCGCCTGCACGGCCTCTCGACCGTCAGCATGCGACTCGGCAACGTGTACGGGCCTCGCCAGGACCCGCACGGCGAGGCGGGCGTGGTGGCGATCTTCTTCGGCAGGCTGATGGAGGGCGGCCGGCCGACCGTCTTCGGAAACGGTCGCCAGACCCGCGACTACATATATGTGGAGGAGGTCGTGCGGGCGATGCTGCTCGCCGGGGACGGCGACGCCCGAGGCTCCTTCAACGTCGGGTGCGGGGTCGAGACCTCGGTGCTCGAGCTGGCCGAGGCGCTGGGGAGCCTTGGCCGTGAGACCGGCATTCGCGCCGACGACGGCTTCGACCCCGAGTTCGCGCCCGCCCGGCCGGGCGAGGTCGAGCGGAGCGCCCTCGACCCGGGCAAGGCCAAGCGGGAGCTCGGCTTCGCCGCCGAGGTGACGGTCGCGGACGGACTGCGCAGGACGCTCGAGAGCCTTCGCTAGCTCCGGCGCTGGCTTCGCTAAAGACCGCGCCCGGGCCGTCGATAGAACCTCGTATGGCCGACGCCGACCGAGCGAACCGGGTCCCGGACATCGACTTTTCCGAGATCCGGTACCGGATCGAGAGCATCGGCGTGGCCGTGCGCCTGAACCTCGCCGTCTGCACCGGTGGCTGGCTGTACGTCGCGGCCACCTGGGACCAGGAGAATCGCCAGACGATCGCCTCCCTGTTCGGGATCTGGGCCGTGGTCGCGCTGCTGTTCGTGTTGCTCCCCCGGGAGCGGATCGTTCGCAGCCGCGCACGCGAGGTCTTCTTCGCGGCTTGGAGCTTGACCAGCATCGGCCTCGCCGCCGCGGTGGCGTCAGCCGACGGCGGCTCGACCAGCCCGTTGGCGCTCCTCTTCTTCATCCCGCTCATCTTCGCCGCGCTCTCCTACCCGACGCCGATGGTGATCGGGATCGGCGCGATCGACTACCTGGCCTACATCGCGGTCGGCGTTGCGGGCGAGAGTCCGCACCAGGAGTACGTCGGCTTCTTCGCCCTCTGCCTCGCCTGCGTCGCAGTGCTCTGCGCCTGGCAGGCCCACCACCAGGACCGCCGCCGAGAGGAGCTTGTGCGCGTCTCGCGCGCCGACCCCCTGACCGGTTGTCTCAACCGGCGCGGCTTCGAGGAGCGCTTCGAGGCCGAGTTGAGCCACGCTTCGCGCACCGGACGCCCGCTCGGGCTGATAACGCTCGACCTCGACCACTTCAAGGAGATAAACGACACTCGCGGCCACGGCGCCGGCGACGAGCTGCTGCGCTCCGCCGTCACGGCGATGGAGCGTGTGAAGCGCTCGATGGACACGATCGGGCGAATCGGCGGCGACGAATTCGCCGTGCTTGTCCCGACCGCGGCCCCGAGCGACACGCAGAGGGTTGCCGACCGGCTTCAGAGCGCGCTCGCCGACGTCGCTCCGGCGTCGGCGGGCATCGCGGTCTTCCCGACGGACGGCGTCGAGCGCGAGGAGCTTCACCGCCGCGCCGACGCGGGGCTCTACGAGCGGAAGCACGGTCGCAACGAGGCGTCGCGTCCGGGCGCCGACGAGACGATGTCGCTGAGTTGGGCGACCGCGCTCGCGCACGCCGTCGACGAGCGCATCACCGTGCGTCACGCGCACGCTCGCCGCGTCGCTCAGTTCTGCCGCTCGATCGCCCTGGGAATCGGCTGGAGCGACCATCAGGTCGAGCTGCTCGAGATTGCGGCGGTGCTGCACGACGTCGGCAAGGTCTCCGTGCCGGACCGCATCCTGCGCAAGGAGGATCCGCTGACGGCCGAGGAGTGGCAGGAGATAAAGTCGCACCCCGTCGCCGGCGCCGAGATCGTCGCGCGCATCAAGGGCGTGGAGGCGGTCGTGCCGTGGATCCGCCACGTGCGCGAGCACTTCGACGGCACCGGTTACCCCGATGGGCTCAAGGGCGAGGACATTCCATACCAGGCGCGCATACTCGCGGTGGTGACAGCTTTCGACGCAATGACGAGCGACCGCGCCTACCGCCCGGCGATGTCGGCGCCCGCGGCGATCGCTGAGCTGCAGCGCCAAGGCGGCACGCAGTTCGACCCCGCCTGCGTGAAGCTCTTCGAGCGCCACGTCGCCGCTTCATTCGAGCGCACCTACTAGTTCACGCAGAACGTGTGGCGGCCGGCTCGACCGCTGCCGCCTACCCCGACCCAGGCCGCGCCCTCCCGCAGCGCGCCGGCGGCAGCGATGAACCGTTGTGGGCGCTGGGCGTCGCGCGCCCAATTGTTGCTTCGATGCGTGCCCTTTCCCTTTCTATACGACCTCGCGTCAAGCGCGCGTGAGGATTCCGGCGGTTGAGTCCAAGATTCCGTCAAGCCGGGTTGCGGTACTGTCGCGCCGGTGAAGTCCCTCGGATGGAAGTTGTGGAACCGCTTCACGGGCGCGCACGTGGCATCGCCCTCCTGAGAGTGGGCCTGGCGTGGAGCGAGTCGCATTCGTCACCGGAGCCGGACGCGGCATCGGGCGCGCGATCGCCGTCGCGCTCGCCCGCAGCGGTCACGCGGTCGCGATCGGCGACCTGCGCGAGGCCGACGCGCGCGACACCGCCGGGCTGATCGAGGCCCACGGCGAGCATGCGCTTGCCGTCCCGCTCGACGTCACCGATTCCGAGTCGGTCGCGGCCGCGGTCGAGCGCGCGCAGGCCGAGCTCGCGCCGATCGACGTGCTCGTCAACAACGCCGGCTGGGACGAGTTCAAGCCGTTCATCGAGAGCGACGAGCCGTTCTGGGACCGCGTCATCGACGTCAACTTCAAGGGCTGCCTGCGCATGACCCGCGCCGTGCTGCCCGGCATGGTCGAGCGCCGCTGGGGTCGGATCGTCAACATCGGCTCCGACGCCGGGCGCGTCGGCTCCTCGCTCGAGTCCGTCTACTCGGGCGCCAAGGGAGGCGTGATCGCGTTCACCAAGACGATCGCGCGCGAGGTGGCGAAGACGGGCGTGACCGCGAACACGGTCTGCCCCGGCCCGACGGAGACGCCGCTGCTCGAGCAGATGGTCGGTTCGGGCGAGCAGGGCGCGAAGGTGATCGAGGCGATGCGCAAGGCGGTGCCGATGAAGCGACTCGGCCGCCCCGAGGAGGTTGCGTCGGCGGTCGCGTTCTTCGCCTCGGAGTCGGCGGGGTTCGTGACCGGCCAGACGCTCTCGGTGAGCGGCGGGTTAACGATGGCGTGAACTTTTGGAGCGAGCGAAGGAGGCCACAGTGCGGGAACTGACCGATGTCCTCTACGAGGTCGAGGACGGGCTGGCGACGATCACGATCAACCGCCCCGAGCGGATGAACGCGTTCAGGGCGCGAACCGTCGACGAGCTGATCTACGTCTTCAAGCAGGCGTGGGCGAGCGGCGACGTCGGAGTCGTGTGCCTGACGGGCGCCGGAGAGCGCGCGTTTTGCACGGGCGGCGACCAGAAGCAGCGAGCGGAGACCGGCGACTACGGCCCTTCCGAGTCTGGCCTCTTCGAGGTGGAGTACCTGCACCGGCTGATCCGCGAGATACCGAAGCCGGTGATCGCCGCGGTCAACGGCTACGCGATCGGCGGCGGCCACGTGCTGCACCTGCTCTGCGACCTCTCGATCGCCGCCGCCGGCGCGGTCTTCGGGCAGACCGGGCCGCGCGTCGGCTCGTTCGACGCGGGCTTCGGCACCGGCTACCTCGCGCGCGTGGTCGGCGAGAAACGGGCGCGCGAGATCTGGTTCCTGTGCCGCCGCTACGACGCCGAGACCGCCGAGCGCTGGGGGCTCGTCAACCGCGTCGTGACGATCGACGACCTGCGTGCGGAGGTGAGACGCTGGGCGAACGAGATGCTCGCTCTCTCCCCCACCGCGCTGCGCTTCCTGAAGGGTTCGTTCAACGCCGACACCGAGCACCTGGCCGGCATCGGCCAGCTCGCCTTCTCGGGGCTCGGGCTGTTCGTCGACTCCGAGGAGGCGCAGGAGGGCGTGCGGGCCTTCAGCGAGAAGCGCCCACCCGACTTCGCGCCGTTTCGCGAGCGCGCGTCAGCTTAGGCTTCGCTCGCGTCAGGGAGCGAAGACGCCCTGGCGCAGGAACGGGTGCTCGTCGCCGGTCCCGCAGGTCGGCGGGCACGCTGACGTCGGTCCGAAGCTTGCGTCGGCTCCGGGGTCGTCGAGACGCACCGAGAGCGCCGCGATCACCGCGCGCCTGCCCTCCTTCGCGAAGCCGGGCACGATCGTGTCGGCGGTCGTGCTGACGCTGCAGGTCGCCCCGAGCGTCGTGTCGGCCGTCGCGGCGCAGTTGATCGGCACGCCGAAGGAGAGGTCCGCTGCAGTGCCGGAGTCGTTGGCGAAGAAGCCGTTCGAGCGGTCGGTCATGCGCAGCGTCGTCACGAGCGCGACCTTGCCGGTGTGGTCCGCGCCGCCGGCCGTCCTCTTGACGTCAGTCGCCGTGGCGGAGATCCGCACGTCGGCCTCGTCGCCCTGAGTCGCGGGGTTGCCTGCGAGAACGTCGAGCCGCGCCGAGCCCTGTCCCCGGCCCGTCGTCGAGGTCGTGAGCAGCGGCGACTCGAGTGCCGGCGGGGAGCACGACGGCTCCGACAGCGGGCCGACGTGGTTGGAGTTCGGTGACGTGCAGGCCGCGAACGCCGGCACGAGCGGCAAGCGCAGCGGCGTCGCGCCGCCGGGACGCGCGTAGGCGAAGCCGGGCTTCGGGATCGAGAGGTCCACGATGAAGCCCCCGCTGCCCCGGGCTGACCTCACCCGCACGGTGTAGGTGCCGGTGATCGGCGGCTTGTAGCCGACCTCCTCCTGGCGGGTGTCGAACGGCGACGCGTCGACCTGGACGCCGTTCGGATCGAGCAGGAAGAGGTCGAAGTCGGGGTTGTTAGAAGTCCCGGACGAGAGCGCCGGAATGATCAGCGTCGCCGCGATCGGGAAGGTCGTGTCGGTGATCGCGATCGGGTAGTCCACCTGCGCGCCCGTGCCCGACATCGTTCCCTCGCGAAGCTCGTGGCCGGGCGGCAGCGGCGGCGAGGAGATCGGCGCGCCGGCCGACTGAATCGCTGCGTAGGCGTCGAGCCTGCCGTGCCCGTAGTCGATGTCCGGGCCGGTCGTGCCGGCGGTCCTGTTGTTGCCGCCGCGCGCCCAGTCGATCGCCGTCTGGGTGATCTTGTCCTTCACCTGCTGCGAGGTCAAAGCCGGGTTCGCATGGCGCATCAGGAGCGCGACGCCGGTCACGAACGGCGCGGCCATGCTCGTGCCGTCGGAGGAGGTGTAGCCCACGAGCGTGCCCGCCTGCGCGGAGAGAATGCCTACACCGGGCGCCGAGACGTCGGGCTTGATGCGACCGTCCTGCGTTGGCCCGCGGCTCGAGAAGTACGCCTGCGCAAAACCGTCGGAGACGAAGTCCGCCATCGCGCCGACGGTGAGCGCCTGCGTAGCCGCGGACGGCGATCCGATCGTGCAGGTGCCCGGGCCCTCGTTGCCGGCGGCGACGACCACGACGAGCCCCACGGCCTTCGCGTTGTTGACGGCCGTCGACAGCGCGTCGCCTCCGTTCGAGCAGCCTGGGATGCGCAGCGACAGGTTGATCGCCTCGATTCCGTACGTGACCCGGTTCGCAACGACCCAGTCGACCGCGGCGATGATGTTGGACTCGATGCCGTCGCCGTTCTCGTCGAGGACCTTGACGCCGACGAGCGCCGCGCCGGGCGCCACGCCCTGGTGCGGAGCGCCGGGAATCGCGTCGCCGTCTCCGGCGATCGTGCCGGAGACGTGCGTTCCGTGACCCTCGTCGTCGTAAGGCGTCGTGAGACCGTTGACGTAGTCCCTGAACGCGATCACCTTGCCCTCGTCGAGGTCGCGGTGGCCGGCGTCGATGCCGGAGTCGATCACGGCCGCCACCAGGTCGCCGCTCGAGAAGACCGCGGCATTGCCGTCCGCGTTGCCGTCGAGCGACGGCGCGTCGATGCGCGCCTCGCTGACGCCGAACGCGTCGCGCGCGGAGTGGTTGGCAGCGCGGGCGATTGCGTCGTCCTCGACGCCCACGACGCGCGGGTCGCGCGCGAGCCGCTCGACCTGACCCTTGGTGACCGTGGCCGCGAACGCCGGGATGATCGCGAAGCGGCGACCGCGGTCGAAGCCGCCGACCGAGCGCTCGACGTCGGCGACGCGGTCGGACGTCGCCGGGTCGCGAAGCCGCACGATCACACGCGTGCGCTCGTCGGAGGGCTTGCCCGCGAGGCGCTCCTCCAGGGTGTCGAGGACGCGGTCGTTGTCCTGGTCGGCACGCGGCACGGCTGCGGCGGCGGGGGTCGCCGCGACCGCCGTCAGGGCGAGCAGCAGCGCAGCCCTGGGAAAAACCCCTTGCAAGCAAGCACGGGTGATACTCCGCCTCCTCATCCGCCTCGACCCTCGCCAAGCTTAGTCGCGATCCCACGCGTGTCCAGGAATGTCCGTCCAGAGCCTCCCCGACGGCCGGATGGGATTTGCAGCGCTTCCGGTTAGGCTTGCGCCGTGCCGCTGGCCCACGCAAACGGCATCGAGATCGCCTACGAGACCCGCGGGAGCCCTTCGGATCCGGCTCTCCTGCTCGTGATGGGGCTCGGCTGCCAGCTCATCCTCTGGCCGGAGGAGTTCTGCGACCTGCTCGCGGAGCGTGGCTTCCACGTCATCCGCTTCGACAATCGCGACATCGGCCTCTCGACCAAGTTCGACGACGCCGGGTGGCCAGACCTGACCCCGGCGTTCGCCGCCGGGGAGGTGGAAGCCGCATACGTGCTCGAGGACATGGCCGCCGACGCGGCGGGGCTACTGGATCAGCTCGAGATCGAGGCGGCGCACGTGGTCGGAGTCTCGATGGGCGGCATGATCGGCCAGCAGCTCGCGATCTCGCGCCCCGAGCGCGTGCTCTCGCTCGTGTCGATCATGTCGACGACCGGCGACCGCAGCGTGGGTCAGCCGCTGCCGAGCGCCATCCCCGCGCTGATCGGGCCGATGCCCACGGACAGGGAGGGATACGCCCGGCGCTCGGCCGAGCTCTTCAAGCTGATCGGCTCGCCCGCCTACCCGCCCGACGAGCAGTACCTGCTCGACCGGGCCGCCGAGTCGTACGACCGCTGCCACCACCCGGCCGGCTTCGTGCGCCAGCTCGCGGCGATCTGGGCCTCTCCCGACCGCACCGATGCCCTCGGCGACGTTCGCGTGCCGACGCTCGTCATACATGGGGAGGCCGACCCGCTGATCACGGTCTCGGGCGGCCGCGCGACGGCGGAGGCGGTGCCGGGGGCGCAGCTGTTGGAAGTTCCCGGCATGGGCCACGACCTGCCTCGCGAGCTCTGGCCCCGGTTCGTGGACGCGATCGCCGAGAACGCGGCCCGCGCGCAGACCGCCGCCGCGACGTAGCGCGCGCCCCTCACGAACGAGGCCGAGCAGCCCGGCGCAGCGACTAACGTCCTTCTGATGGAGCGCTGGATCGCGCACGTCGACATGGACGCCTTCTTCGTCGGGGTCGAGCTCCTGCGCCGGCCCGACTTGCGGGGCAAGCCGGTGGTCGTCGCGACCGGCACCGACCCGACCGCCCGGGGAGTCGTGATGGCGGCCTCCTACGAGGCGCGCGAGTTCGGCGTGCATTCGGCGCTGCCGCTGGCAGTCGCGCACCGCCGCTGCCCGCAGGCGATCCTCGTGCCGCGCGACATGGAGCTCTACAGCCGCGTCTCGAAACGCGTGATGGCGATCGTGCGAAGCCACGCCGAGCGCGTGGAGGTCGCCGGCCTCGACGAGGCCTACCTCGATCTCTCGGACGACCTCTTCCCGAAGACGACCTGCCGCCGCATCAAGCACGAGATCCGCACCGAGACGGGGCTCTCGTGCTCGATCGGCCTCGCCTCGAACAAGCTCTTGGCCAAGATCGCGTCCGACCTCGACAAGCCGGACGGCTTCTGCCTGCTGACGGCCGAGAGCATGCTGGAGCGGGTCGGCGATCGCCCGGCGAGCCTGATTCCGGGCGTCGGCCAGAAGACGGCGGAGCGGCTCGCGCGGCTCGGCATCAAGACGGTCGGGGAACTGGCCCGCGCCGAGCCGGCCGCCTTGGAGAAGGCGCTCGGGCGAAGCAACGGCGCCGCGCTGCGAAGGCGCGCGAACGGCATCGACGCGCGATCGGTCGAGCCCGTGCGCGAGCAGAAGTCGGAGAGCCGCGAGACGACCTTCGCCCACGACGTCGACGACCAGGCACTCGTGCGCGAGACGGTCGAGCGCCTGGCGGCGGAGGTCTGCGCGCGGCTCGAGCAGACCGGCCACCGGGGGCGGACCGTGACGCTCAAGATCCGCCTGCGGCCGTTTCGCACCCACACGCGCTCGCAGACCCTGGCGGCGCCGACCCGCGACCCGATCGTGGTCGTCCCGCTCGTGCGCGACCTCCTGGAGCGCGTCGAGATCGACGCCCCGGTGCGGCTGGTCGGAGTCGGGCTGTCGTCCCTCACCGCGGAGGCCGAGCCCGAGAGCGAGCCCGCCGAGGGCACCCTCTTCGCTCAGGCGTAGCGCTCGAGCGTCGCGTCAGGCCAAGGCGTAGGCGTCACGCTCAGGCGTAGCGAGCGTCGTCCGCGTTGGGCTCAGGCGCGGCGAGCTTCGTCGCCGCAGCGTTCTCCGCACACTCCGAGACCTGGGTCGATTTGACCCCCATATTCGAGGTCAATTCGACCCAGGTGGTGAAAGCGCCGACGCAAGAGTGACGGTCCCCTCCTGATTCCTACGCCCTCTTCGCTTCGGCGTAACGCTCGAGCATCGACCTTCGGCCACAGGCTCAGGCGTATCACTTAGGCCACGGGCGTCGGTGTAGCGCTCAGGCGTAGCGCGTCGGCGCTCAGCGCTCAGGCTCAGCGCTCAGGCTTAACGCTCAGGCGTAGCGCGCTTCGTCGGCGTAGCGCTCGCGCAGGCCGACGATGTCGCCGAACTCGTCGAATGCCAGCATGCGGTCGACCACGCCGGCCGTCGTCTCCTGGTCGCGGAGCTCGGTCAGGACGTCGGTGACTGCGCGAGCCGCCGCGTAGAGGCCGGCCAGCGGGCAGACGATCAGGTTGAAGCCGAGCTCCTCGAGCTCCGACCGGGTGAGGTGCGGGGTGACGCCACGCTCGATCATGTTCGCGACGAGCGGCGGCGGCAGCGTGGCGGCGATCTGCTCGAGCTCCTCGACCGAGCGCGGAGCCTCGACGAAGAGCGCGTCGGCGCCCGCCTCCTTGTAGGCCAGGCAGCGGTCGATCGCCTCATCGATGCCCAGCGGCTGGCGGGCGTCGGTGCGCGCGACGACGAACAGGTCGCGATCCCCGCGAGCGTCGCAGGCGGCGCGGATCTTGGCGGCGTGGTCCTCGGTGCTCACAACCTGCTTGCCCTCGAAATGGCCGCACTTCTTGGGCCAGACCTGGTCCTCGAGGAAGACGCCGGCGGCGCCCGCGTCCTGAAACTCGTGCACGGTGCGCATCACGTTCAGCGCGTTGCCGTAGCCGGTGTCGGCGTCCACGATCACGGGTGCCTCGGAGACGCGGCAGACACTGCGGGCGGCGTCGGCCATCTCGGTCAGGGTCAGGAAGCCGAAGTCGGGCTCGCCGAGCCGGGCGGCGCTCACCGAGTAGCCGGAGATGAACGTGATGTCGAAGCCGACGCGGGCGGCGATACGCGCGGTGAGCGCGTCGTAGACGCCTGGCATCAGCACCGCCCTGCGCGCCACGAGGCTCCGGATCCTCTGCGCGCCCGCCTCCTGGACCGGGTGCCCGTTCATGTTCGAGCCGTCGACCATCCCGCAAGCCGACCCTAAACGATCGCGAGGGGTCGCGGTGCGATTACTTGTGACGACCCGGCGCTAACGCTCGCGCGTGAACGCCTCGAGCGGCTCGACCTGCCAGGGATCGTTGGGGCCGGGCGCGGTGTTCAGCCAGTGGCGCGCGTCGGCCTGTCCCATCTTGATCAGCTCCTCGATGAACTCTGGGTCGAAGAAGAGGTAGCTGAGAAGCTCGCCGTGCGTCGGGCTCTCGCCTCCGATCAGGCGATTGAGCAACCTGAAGTCCGGCGAGCGGAGCCCCTTCCAGCCGCCGTAGCGGTCGTCGAACACCTCGCGCGCGAGCTTGCCGATCGCGCCGCGCGTGGCGGGAGCGACGAAGATGTAGGGGACCATCCGGTAGGGCGGCTTGCCCCGCGCCTCGCGGTAGCGCCGCGCCGGCTCGTCGCTCTCGGCGCGGCTTCGCCGGTCCCGCTCGCGGACGTGGCCGTTCTGGGACGGGCCCGCGAAGAACATGTTGATGTTGCCGAGGATCCGCATGTCCTCGACGACCGGGTCCACGAGCATCCCCTGGAGGACGTGCAGCGCGCCGTCGCCGAAGTCGGGCGGTTCGCTGGCCTCGTGGCGGCCGGGCTCGAGCGGCGGGTCGGTGACGGCGTCCATCCCGATCACGACCAGGCGGTCGGCGCCGAGGTCGAGCGCTGGCTTGATCGGCGTGTTGAGCCGCGTGCCGCCGTCGAAGTACCAGCCGCGAGCCTCGGCGGGCTTGTTGACCCTCACGGGCGGAAACAGGATCGGGATCGCCGCCGAGGCGCGCACGTGCTCGTGCGAGAGCTTGGCGGGGACGTAGTCGATCACGTGCGAGCGATGCAGCCGCCGCCTCGTCTTGCTCTCGACGAACACGACCGTGCGGCCCGTCCGCGCCGCCGTGGCGACGCACGCGACCGCGCCGACGACTCCCTGGCGGACGTTGCGGTGGAGCGCCGGCCAGTCGACCCAGTGCATGAGGTTGTTCTGGAGCGGGGTCGGGTCGAGCAGGCTCGGCAGCCGCACCCCTGGTATGGAGAGGACCTCGCCCGCGTAGCGCAGGAAGGTCAGCGGCGCCTGGCGCAGCAGGATCGGCCTCAGCACCTGGCCCTTGCTGACCTCGCGCCAGTGCTGGAGAGCACCTCCGACAGCCTCCTCGGCCGGCAGATGCCTGGCGGAAGCCAGATAGGCGGCGTTGATCCCGCCCACGCTCGTGCCGGCGTAGATGTTCGGACGCTCGCCGCGGCGCTCGAGCGCCGGCACGAGCACCGAGAGGGCGCCGGCCTCGTATGCGGCCCGCGCGCCGCCTCCCGACAGCACGAGGCCAACTCGCTTCGAGTCCCTGCGGTCGTCCTCGACCTTCTCCTTTGTTCGGTCCCGCGTCGCCATTCGTCCGGTCCGTTGGGGTTTCTAGGGCGCCGTGCCTGGTCCTGCCGCAAGATGCGGGTTCACACCCAACCCCCCAATGGGTATATGTTCCCTCGAAGCGTTCCACCCCAAAGATCCGAGGGAGAGGCATGGCAACGAAGACTAAGGCCGCTAAGACAACCGCCGTGAAGGCCGGCAAGGCGGCGGCCGGCGCCCGCTCGAACCCCTACGTGCAGCGCATGATCGAGGACCCCGAGCTTCGAGAGAACGTCCGCCAGGCCGTCGATTCCATGCGCCACGCTTACAAGCGGATGTCGAACGGCAAGCCGCCTGCCCGCGCCCTGATGGAGGACAAGAAGCTCCACAAGGAGCTGCGGAGCGCGAGCGAGTCGCTGCGCGACGCGGCGGATGGCCTTCGCGGCCGCAAGCGCCGCCGGCGCGGACGCCGCCTGTTCCTGCTCCTCATCATCAGCGCCGGCGCGGTGCTGGCGATCTCGGGCGACGCCCGCAAGGCGGTGCTCGACCGCCTCTTCGGAGCCGAGGAGGAGTTCGAGTACAGCTCGACGACGAGCCCGGGCTAGGGCGAAGCAATCCGCAGAGACTGTTTTCGGAGGGCGCCGAGAGGCGCCCTCCGGCGTTTCCAGAGCGCTCCGACTTGAAACTGGCGGGCTGCGGCCGTAGCCTCCGTCCTGCGCCGGCACGAAGCCCTCAAGGCGTATCGCGCCGATCCGGGGTTACCGAATGCAGCTTCTGGGGGGCCTTGCCGCCCGCCGTCACAACTCAGCCGACAGGTCCCTCTCCCTCCGGGTAAGGGTTCTCGTCCTTGCGGCGGTCACAGCCGCGCTTCTGCTCGTACCTTCGAGCGCCGGCGCTTACACGTTCGGCTCCACGGTCGCCCCGACGGGGCCCGAGGAGACCGTGTTCGACTGGAGCACGATGAGGTGCGGGAACGACTACAACATCCCGGACGGGCACTCGCACGCCTTCCGCGACTCGTGGGGGCGCACCCAGCTGATGATCACGCACTGGGACAACTACCGCATGGTCGGCCGCGACCTCGACAGTCTGAGCATGAGCTGCTCGCCGCCGGCACTGCTGGCGCACCAGAACCCCGATCCTTCGATGTACGACTACAGGCAATGGGTCTATTCGCCCTACACGCGCGACGGGCGCACGATCTACGCGCTCAGCAGCATGGAGTGGCACGGTCACCGGATCACCGGCCAGTGCACCTCTGCCAACTACTGGAAGTGCTGGTACAACGCGATCACGCTCCTTGTCTCGCGCGACCGCGGCAAGACCTACACGAACACCACTCCCCCCAATCACCTGGTCGCGTCCGTGCCGTACCAGTACTTCAAGGACGAAGGGCCCTACGGCACCTACAACCCCAGCAGCATCGTCTACAACCCCCGCGACGGCTACTACCACGCGCTGATCCGCGCGGAGCCCTACCTGAGCCAGAAGTTCGGCGTCTGCTCGATGCGCACGCGCAATCTCGCGGACCCCAAGTCGTGGCGGTTCTGGAACGGGTCCTCTTATTCGGGCGCTTTCACGAATCCCTACCAGGTCGTCCCCATGCAGCGCGCCGAGCCGCACGCGTGCGCTCCCATCGCGAACGCACAGATCGACAAGATGACCGGCAGCCTGACCTGGAACACGCACTTCGAAAGGTGGCTCCTGATCGACTCGACCAGCGCCAACGGCGTCTATGGCTTCTACTACTCGTTCTCGGAGGACCTGATCAACTGGACCCAGCGCCGGCTCCTGTGGCAGGGGCCGCTGCACTACACCTGGGCGTGCGGCCAGGAGCCCGCGATGTACTACCCGAGCGCGATCGACTCGGACAGCCGCGACCGCAACTTCGGCACGACCGACGAGGAATTCGATCTCTACTTCACGCGCTTCAACCCGACTGGCTGCACTCTGCAGCTCGACCGGGACCTGATCCGCAGGCCGATCAAGATCCTCCAGGGTCCGTAGACGCCGTAGCCCGAGCTCCGTGCGCCTGTAGGCTTCCCGGGCCATGGGCCACTCGGTCGAGATCCTGCTCCCCGCGCAGCGCTACGTGTTCGCGCTCGACAACGGCAACGTCGAGGTCCAGCCGAGCCCGACCTCCGCGGATGGCTTTCGCGCCTACAAGCGACTCCAGGCGGAGGGGCGGGTAGCCGGCATGATCGCGATGCCGAACTGCTGCCTCGTGCGAGCGGCGGAGAACTACGTCGTCGACCCGGGGCTAATCATGCAGGGCGCACCGGTGTCGGCCTCGCTTCGCGCCCGCGGGATCGAGCCCCACACCACGACGGTGCTCCTCACCCACGCCCACTTCGACCACGTCGAGGCGCTGATCGAGTTCGCTCAGCGCGAGACCTACATCCACGAGATCGAGCTCGAGGCGCCCTACACCGCGATCGAGCGGGGCGTGTTCGACATGGTCCGAGTCGTGAAGCTGAGCGGCGAGGAGGGCGAGATCGAGCCGGGGCTGCGCTGGATCAGGACGCCCGGCCACTGTGAAGGCTTGATCTCGTTCCTCGTCGACACCGACGACGGCCTGGTCGTGATCGCCTCCGACTGCGTCGGCCCGCTACCCGAGTACTTCGAGCAGATGGACCTGCCCGAGGACTTCGGCCCCGAGCGCGACGAGCTCCTGCGCCAGTGGCAGCGGATCCGCGAGCTCGACCCGTACATGGTGGTTCCCGGGCACAACCCGCCCGTAATGCTTGGCTGAAAGCTGAGGGCCCGCCGCTTTCGCGGCGGGCCCCGCTCCCTTGGGGTGAATCGCTCCTCCCCAAGACCCCCCTCTTCGATTCGCGTCCCTTGGTTGGCCGGTCGGCGTCCGGGCTATCGCCTGTCGCGCCCAGCCTCACCGTGGGACGCCGGCGATCCTAGCCGCACGAGACAGTTGATGCAAGGTCGCTTGCAGAAATATCTAGCCGCCTCGACGGGAAGAAGATCGTCCCCAGGACCGTCTATTTGTCGGTACGGATGCCTCTGGGTCAGCCATCAGCGGACGGGAGCAAGGTTTGCGGCCGTTTGCAGCGGAAATGAGGTAATCGTGGGCTACAGGAGCCGTTAGACCAGAGAATTTGGGCCGCGGGCCTCGGCGAGGCCCGCAGAGCCTGTTCTCAACCGCTCCTGCTGGAGGCGCCAGGGCCCTGAAAAGAGGGCGCCCGTGCGTAGGCGGGACTACCCTGGCTAAAGGATCGCGCCGATGCCGCCGATAGGCATTGGTAAGTCCCCCCGAGGGAGGTGTTTCGCTCGGGGTTTGACACTGCCGGCACGGAGGCCGACTGCTGTTGAAAGGGAGTTCAGGAGGATCGCTTGCCTTTGGCGCGCTAGCGCTAGCCGCGCTTGCGCCTGCCATGGCGCTCCTGGCGCCGTCCTCTTCATGGAGCCCCGCCGGGCTCGTGCTCGTCCTCTTCGCGATCGCGCTCTTCAGCTACTTCGGCGCGGTGGCGGTTCAGGCGTCGGCGCTGCTCGACGCGGGCTTCGTCGCCGCCCTTGTCGCCGTCGCGTTCCTCGGCCCACTGCCCGCGGCCTGCATCTGGATCGGCACGGAGGTCGCCGCCGCGGTGATCGAGCGCGTGCGGCTGGGCGCGTGGCTCGCGAACGTCTCTTCATTCGGCTGGGCCGCCCTCGCGGGCGGGCTGGTGCTCTCCGCGCTCGGAGTCGCGCCGCTCGAGGCCTCCAGCGGGCCGGCCGACTACGCCGCGCTCGCCCTCGCCGGCCTGGTGATGCTGATCGTCAACTTCGTCGTGACCCGCACGCTCGTCGCCGTCGTGCGCGACGGCGTTGGCTTCTCGACCATCATTCGCACCGAGCTCGTCGGCCACGCTCCAGCGACCGTTTCGATGGTCGCGGTCGGGACCGTGACGGCGCTCGCGTACGCTCACGTGGGAACGCTCGCGCTCGGACTCTTCGCAGCCGTCGTGATGGTGCCGCAGCTCCTGCTCCCGGCGCTCCTTCGCCCTCGCTCGGTGGCCGAGCTCGACCACACCGAGGCAGTTTCCATCTACGCGCAGGCGATCGGGCGCGCTCTTCGTCTCTCGAGCGCCGAGCGGCTCGTGCTGAGGGACGCGGCCGCCTACATGCGCGATGAGCCACTGCGGCCGCGTAGCGGCGACCTGAGCGCTTTCGAAGCCGGACACCGCGTCGCGCTCGTGGAGGCCGTGCTCTTCCACGGCGAGCACTGGGACGGCAAGGACGGCACCCCGGGGGCCGTCGGCGGGGAGATGATCCCGCTCACGAGCCGCGTGCTCGCGGTCGCCGACGCCTGGGCAGGGCTGACCGCCGCCGCCTCGCCGCGCCTCACTCACGCGCAGGCCTTGAACCAGCTCGAGGCGAGGGCCGGGATGCACTTCGACCCGAAGATCGTGCTCGCGGCCGAGCGGGTCGTCGCACGTCAGCTGAACGGGCTCGCCGACGAGGCCGCCTACCAGCCGAGCGTCTCGCGTGTGAGCGCGCCGGCGATCGCCCGCAAGCTCGGGGCCCGCATGTGGGAGGGCACTCCCGCCGGGGCTTCGACGGCTGCTTAGACTCAGCGCCCGCGACCGGCTAGCGCTTCAACTGCGTAGCCGCCGCGGGCGACCTATGCCCAAGAGCCCTCAAGGCTGGCGCTCGTAGCGTCCTGTCAGCACGCCGCGCGCGATCGCCAACCGCTCGATCGCCTTCAACACCGCCTCGGGCTTCGCGGCGGCCGGCAAGCCGGTCCGACCACGAAGCGCGTAGAGGGCGAATTCGTAGTCGTGCGGATCGTCGTCATCCGGCGGGCAGGGGCCGGAGTAGATCACCTTGCCGAAGCTGTTCTCGCCCTGCTTGGACTTGAAGGGGTCCTGGCCCTCGCCGAGCGCATTGATCCGGGGCGAGAAGTCGTATGCGCTCCAGTGCAGCGACGAGTCGCCCGAGGCATCGGGATCATTGACCACGAGCGCCAGCGACTTCGTCCCCTTCGGGATCTTGTCGAAGGCGAGCGGAGGCGAGAAGTCGAGGCCGTCGCAGGTATAGAGGTCGGGGATGGGGCCTCCAGGCCGGATGTTCTCGCTCGTGACCTCGATCTGGTCGGGCGCGGCCGGGAGCGGGGGCGCCGAGTCCCCCTCGTCGTCGCCGCCACAGGCGGGGATTGCTGCGGCCGCTGCAATGGCCAGGGCGAGCACGACAACCACTCTCGTTCTGATTCCCACCCGGGAATCGGCCGCCGCCCGCCTCCGCATTGCGCGATCCTACTTGCACGCCGGTCCGAACCGGCGAGCCGGCCGAGGCGATGCGCTAGCTTGAATCGCGACCCCACGGAACGGGCAGGGGTATCTGTTCCGCATGTCTTTCCCCAGAGTCAGAGCGCTTCACGCTGCGCCTGGCGCACCCGCGCTATTGCTCCTGCTCGCCTTCGCGCTGCTGCTTGGCCTCGCGCTGCTGGTCGCTGCTCGCACCCGCGGCCCATGCTCGCCTTGCCGTGGTCGCGAGCGGCAAGGCGCGCGTGTCGGTCGTCGACCTCTCGCGAAAGCAGGTCGTCGCGCGGCCGCACGTCGGGCTTCGCACGCGCGGCGTCGCGCTCAGCCGCGACGGCATGCACGCCGTGGTCGTGAGCGGCAAGGGGGCGGCCGGGCGGCTCGCCGTGATCGACCTTCAGTCGCGCGTCACCGTCTCACGCATCACTCTGCCGGCGGGCGCGACCGGCGTCGCGCTCTCACCCGACCAGGCGCGCGCCTACGTGACGGCGGGCGGCGCGCAGGGGCGGCTCTTCGTCGTGAACCTCGTAACTCAGGGTGCGCTGCCGCCGGCACAGCCGACCCTCGCCGCCGAGATCGCGCTGCCCTCGCGCCCCGGCGCGATCGCCATCTCGCCCGACGGCGCGCGCGCCTATGTCGCCCACGGTAGACGCGGCCTCGCGATCGTCGACCTCGTACAGGCGCGAGTCGTGAAGAAGCTGCGAGTCGGCCGCGAGCCGATCGACGTCGCGATCTCCCCCACCGGCGCGCGCGCCTTCGTCGTCAACGCGCGCAGCGAGTCGGTGTCGGTCGTCGACGCGGCGGCGCTGCGGGTCGCGCGCACGATCAAGCTGCGCCGGCCGGTGGCGTCGATAGAGCTCTCGCGCGCCGGCTCGCGCGCCATCGTCGGCGCCGGGCCGGGGTCGCGCAAGGCGATCGTGCTCGACACCGTTCGCCTGCGCCAGGTGAAGCGGATCTCAGCGGGCAAGGGGCCGGGTTTCGTGTCTCTCTCCCCCACCGACGCGCGCATCTACTTCGCCAACCGGGGCAGCGGCACGATCAGCTTCGCCAGTGGCTATGGCCTGCGCCGCCTGCCGGGGGCGATCAGGATCGGCCGGCGCATCGTGGCGATGGCGGTCCAGCCCGGCTACTCGCTCCTGATCGGCACGCCGGGCCCCGACGTCCTGAAGGGCGACCGCGGCGCCGACCTCATCCGCGGCCTGGCAGGGGACGACTCGCTGAACGGGTTTCGCGGCGACGACGCGATCGAGGCGGCCGAGGGCAACGATGTCGCCTCGGGCGGGATCGGCAACGACCAGGTCGACGGCGGACCCGGCGACGACAAGGTGTTCGGGAGCTTCGGCCGCGACCGGCTCTTCGGCGGCGACGGCAACGACTACCTCGGCGGCGGCAACTCCAACGACGTCGTCGACGGCGGTCCCGGCAACGACTCGATCGACCCCGGCGACGCCGACGACCGCGCGATCGGTGGCGACGGTGACGACCGCATCGTGGAGAGTGGCCTCGGCCACGACATCCTCGAGGGCGGCCCGGGCAACGACCACATCGACGGCGGGCGCGCGGGCGACAAGATCGGCGGCGGTGACGGCGACGACACGCTCGTGGGCGGCGGCGGCGCCGAGCGGATGGACGCCGGCGAGGGCAACGACTCGCTCCAGGGCGGGCGTGCGGGCGACCGCCTGCTCGGCCGCGAGGGCAACGACCTGCTCCAGGGCCAGAAGCACCGCGACCGCATCTTCGGCTCGATCGGCGACGACACGCTCGAGGGCGGCTCGGGCGACGACTATCTGAGCGGCGGAGACGGGGCCGACACGATCAAGGGCGGCACGGGTCAGGACGAGATCGAGGCCGGGCGCGGCGACGACCTGGTGAACGTCGCCGACGGCAACTCCGACGCCGTCGACTGCGCCTCCGGCGTCGACACCGTCTACGTGGAGGAGGACGCGCCCAACCGCGACGACCTGAACGACTGCGAGAAGGTCGTGAAGCTGCCGCCGGAGCTGACCGACCCGAACGAGACCGAGGAGTCGGTGATCATCGGCGGCGACGGCAACGACGTCCTGAACGGCACGCCCGGTCCGGACCTGATGCTCGGCGGGCTCGGCAACGACTCGCTGTTCGGCTTCGACGGCAACGACCACCTCGAGGGCGACCCCGGCAACGACACGCTCGACGGCGGCAACGGCGACGACCGGCTGCAGGGGCGAA
This sequence comes from uncultured Solirubrobacterales bacterium, assembly GCA_963774075.1. Taxonomy (GTDB): domain Bacteria; phylum Actinomycetota; class Thermoleophilia; order Solirubrobacterales; family JBBDJG01; genus JBBQNR01. The sequence continues at coordinate 91,607 of CAVZDP010000003.1, forward strand.
AGGGCTCCGACCACCTGCTGGGAGGCCCGGGCAACGACCACCTCGAGGGCAACTTCGAGGCCGACGTGCTCGACGGCGGCGACGGCAACGACTACCTGGAGGACAACCTCGCCTCGAACACGTTCCTCGGCGGCAACGGCGACGACTACGTGCAGGCCGCGAACAACGGCGTCCGCGACGTGATCGACTGCGGGCCGGGCAACGACCGCGCCGACGTGGACCCCTCCGACAGCGTCGTCGGCTGCGAGGACGTGCGGCGCTAGCTCGCCGCTGGCCCCGCCTCGCCTCCCTGGCCGAGAAAAGCGACCGGCGTGGAGGCGCCGGCCGCTTCGCCTTCCTACGCTACCCCGAAGAACTCGAGCGCGCGCTGGTTCACGAGCTCCGGGCGGTCCTCGCCGATGAAGTGGCCGGCGTCGGGGACCTTCTCGAGCTCGAAGTCGTCGACGTAGGGCTCGTAGCCGCGCAGGAACGCCGGCGAGATGGCGAAGTCCTCGACGCCGAACAGGAGCTTCGAAGGCGTGGTGAGGCGGCCGCGCACGTAGCGGCGCATCCCGAGCGCGGGGAACTCGCGCAGCAGGAACGTGCGGTAGAGCTGCTGGCTCGCGCGGGCGCGAGCGGGCTCGCGGATCACGTCCGTGTAGACGTCCAGCAGCTCGTCGGTCCAGACCTCCTTCCGGCTGCTGGTCTCACGCAGGATGTAGCGCAGGAAGCTCGAGTGGTTGCGGATGATCCAGGCGCCGAAGGGGCTCGCGATCATCGCCATGTACCAGAAGCGCCAGCTCGCGGCGATCGTGCGTAGGTCGGTCTTGCCCCACGGCAGGGGGATGTTGAGCGCCAGGAAACGCTCGACGCGCTGCGGATGCTCGACGCAGATGAGGAAGCCGCACCAGCCCCCCCAGTCGTGGCCCATGAGCCTGATGCGGTCGAGCCCGAGCACGTCGAGAAGCCGCACGACGTCGGCGGCGAGCGTCCTCTTGTCGTAGCCGCGAGGCGGCGCGTCGGTCCAGCCGTGCCCGCGCAGGTCCGGGCAGATGACGCGGAAGTGCTGCGCCAGGACCGGGATCTGGTGGCGCCACTGGTACCAGTGCTGCGGCCAGCCATGGAGCATGACCAGCGGCTCGCCGGCGCCCGCCTCCGCGTAATGCATGCGAAGCCCGCCGACGTCGGCGAAGTGGTGAGAGACGCCCTCGACGTGGGGAAACGGCCGGGTCATCGGGGGGTGAGCCTATAGGCTGCCGCGCGATGCCCATCCTCAGTGACGAGGTCGCGCGTTACCTCACCGAGCTGCGTCCCGAGCGCTCACCGGTGATGGCGGAGATGGAGGAGCTCGCGGCCAAGGAGCACGTGCCGATCGTGCACTGGGAGACCGGCCGCTTCCTCGCGGCACTCGTGCGCGCGCTCGACCCGGCGCTCGTGCTGGAGGTCGGCACGGCGATCGGCTACTCGACGCTGCACATGGCGGAGCAGCTAGGGGGCGGGCGGATCGTGACGATCGAGCGCGATCCGGTGCGCCTCGAGCAGTCGAGCGACCTGCTGAAGCGGGCCGGCGTCGCCGACGAGGTGGAGATCATCGCGGGCGACGCGCTCGAGGTGATCGAGGGCCTCGAGGGCCCGTTCGACCTGCTGTTCATCGACGCCACGAAGGGCGAGTACGCGCGCTATCTGGAGCTGGCCGAGCCCAAGGCGACCGAGCACGCCGCGCTCGTCATAGACAACGTGCTGATGAGCGGCTCGGTGGCGTTTCCCGACGACGTCGAGGTGCCCGACGACTTCGGCTCCTTCTGGGGCGCGGACCAGCGCCGCGGCGCCCGCGCGCTCAACGCGGACCTGATCGACTCCGACCGCTGGCTGGGAGCCGTGCTTCCGATCGGCGACGGCGTGTTCTTCGGCGCGCGGCTGTAGCGCTGCCAGAGGACGCTGAGCTTGTCGCCGCGCTAGACCAGCGCGAGCGATGCGCCGGCCATCAGCGGCGTCATCGGCTCTTCGAGCCCAGCCGCAACCCGCGGCCTGGCACCGTCGCTCAGGTCGAGCGCACCTCTGCGAACGAGCGCCGCGAGCCGGCGCGCGAAGAGTGGGTCGAGCTGGCTGTCGGCGCTTTCCTCCAGCACCGCGACCGCCTCTTCAGTGCTCGCCGCACTTCTATAGGGACGCGGAGAGGTCATCGCCTCGAGCGTGTCCGCTGCGTGCAGCAGCCGGCTCTCGGTCGGGATCTCGTCTCCCGCGATCCCGTCCGGGTAGCCGAGCCCGTCGAAGCGTTCGTGCAGGTGGCGGATCCATCCGCACATGTCGCCGAGCCCCGCTCCCGCGACCATCATGGCTCCGATCTCGGAGTGGCTTCGCATCACGGCCCACTCCTCGCGTGTGAGCAGAGTCGGCTTGTGCAGGATCGCGTCGGGCACGGCGACCTTGCCCACGTCGTGCAGGAGCCCCGCCACGCAGATGGCGCTGACGCGGCCCTTTCGCATGCCGAGGTCGCGCGCAAGGGCGACCGCGAAGCGAGCCGTGCGCTGCGAGTGGCGGTAGGTGGCTGGGTCCCTGGACCTGGAGGGAATGGAGCAGCTCGTTCATCTGCATCGCACTCATGGCCCGCCTATCTTTCGGGACAGTGGCCCCCTTCCCTTCCACCTTCACCACTGCTTCACCACTTCGTTCAGCCGCGAACTCGGCCGGCCGCCGGTCCGCTCAGCCGAGCCCGTAGACGTCCGTGAACTTCGAGCTCAGGTAGTCGAAGTAGGGATCGACCTCTATCGGACGGCCGGTCGCGCGCTCCACGACCTGCGGCCGCGGTCAGCTTGCGCCCGTGGCGGTGGACGTGCTGGCGTAGCCACGCCCGAAGCGGCAGGAGCTCGCCGCGGGCGATCTGCTCGTCGAGGTCGGGAAGGTCCGCGCGGGCCGCCTGCCAGAGCTGGCCGGCGATGATGTTGCCGAACGAGTACGTGGGGAAGTAGCCGAACGAGCCCTCCGACCAGTGGACGTCCTGGAGCACGCCGCGAGCGTCGTCGGGGACGTCGATCCCGAACAGCTCGCGGAAGCGCTCGTTCCACGCCTGCGGCAGGTCGGCGAGCGCGAGCCTGCCGGCGAAGATCTCCTTCTCGAGCTCGAAGCGCAGGATGATGTGCAGGTCGTAGGTGATCTCGTCGGCCTCGGTGCGGATGAACGAGGGCTGCACCTTGTTGACCGCGCGGTAGAAGGTCTCGGCGTCGACGTTGGCGAGCTGGACCGGGAACGCGGCCAGGATGCGCGGGAAGAAGCGGCGCCAGAAGGAGCGGCTGCGCCCGACCATGTTCTCCAACATGCGCGACTGCGACTCGTGCAGTCCGAGCGAGGTGGGCATCGCGAGCGGGCTCCGCTCGAGCACCGGGTCGACGCCGTTCTCGTAGAGGCAGTGGCCGAGCTCGTGCAGGGTGGAGAAGAGGGCGACCGCGAGGTCGCTGGCGCTGTAGCGGGTGGTGATGCGCAGGTCGGTGGTCGCGAACGCCGTCGCGAAGGGGTGGGCGGTCGAGTCGAGCCGCCACCACTCGCGCTGGAGGGGAAAGGAGTGGAGGATGTCGAGCATCAGGTTGCGCTGGGCGCCGAGCGGGAAGCTCCCGCGCAGGCAGGAGTCGTCCACCTGGTCGGCGCGCTCGGCGATCTGCGCCGCGAGCGGAACGAGCCGGCCCTTCAGCTCTTCGAGCGGCCGTTCGATCTCGGCGGTCGTCATGCCGGGCTCGTAGTCGTCGAGCAGCGCGTCGTAGGGATGGGCAACGTCGAAGCATGCGATGTAGCGGCGCTTGAGCTCGACGATGTCCTCGAGGTGCGGCAGCAGGAGCGAGAAGTCCGAGCGCTCGCGCGCCTCCTTCCAGGCGTGCTCGGCGAGCGCCGCGGCGCGGGTGAGCTCGCCGCGAAGGCCGGCCGGCACGCGCAGCGCCTTCTCGTAGTCCTGGCGCGCGACGCGGATGAGGGAGGCGTCGTCGGAGTCGGGGGGCAACGACTCCTCATACGGGCGGACCCCATCGAGGAGGTCGCCGATCTCAGTTGAGGCCAGCCGCTCGTGGCGGGCGCGCTCGACCGAGGCGATCTGCTCCACCCGCGCCGCAGTCCCGCCCGGCGGCATCATCACCCACTGATCCCACTCGAGCACGGCCTGGGCCCGGTCGAGGTCGTAGATTTTCTCCAGGCGGAGCTTCAGCTCCGTGAACGCGGGGGGCTGCATCCGCGGACCATAACGGCCACGGCCGCCGGTTTCACCTGCTGATCAGGGGGCGGCGGCCCGCTCGGCGAGAGCATTCGCGGCGCGCTCGATCCGGTCCCGCTCGAGGAGTGGTGAAAGCCAGCGCTCGGGGATGGCATCGGGTCCGTGGCGGCAGCCGAGCAGGGCGCCGGCGACGGCCGCGTTCGTGTCGGTGTCACCGCCGAGGCCGATCGCCCACAGGACGCCGCGTTCGTAGTCGTCGAGCGCGTCGAGGGCGTAGAGGGCGACGCCGAGCGTGGTCCAGCAGGCGCCCATCTCCTCGCTCGCGGCGAGTGCGCCGAGGGTGGACTCGTCGCGTTCTCGTACCGCCTGGATCGCCTCTCGCAGTCGTTCGTGATCGCCGACCTGGATTTGGGCTGCGGCGAGCGGGTCGCCGTCGTCACGGATCGCGATCAGTGCCGCGCAGAGCGCCGCCGATGCGAGCGCCGTCGAGGGGTCGTAGTGAGTGAGGCGCGCGTCGTCGTGCGCTGCTCCTACCGCCTGCTCCACGGACGTCGTGGCGATACCGATCGGCGATGCGCGCATGACGGTGCCGTTGCCCGCCGAGCGGCCCGTCGAGTGGTGAAAGGCCTCCGCGCGCGAGCGTGTGTCGGCGTCGTCGGACGCTCCTCGAAGCGCCCCGGCCGTCGCGTTCCCGATCCCCTTCCCGACCTGCGCCCACTCGATGTAGCGGGCGGCGACGTCGGCGGTGTCGAGCAGGCCGTGGTCGGCGATGCTCTCGGCGAGAGCGAGCGCCATGGCGGTGTCGTCCGTCCACTCGCCCGCCGCCCAGGACCGCCCGCCGGACATCTCGAGCCCGCCGGCGACGGCTTCCCTCGCTACATCCGGCGGCCGTCCCTCGAGGGGGGCGCCGAGCGCGTCGGCCACCGCCAGCCCCAAGAGCGTGCCCCGAGCCTGGGGGCGGACCTTCCTCGCCGAGATGGTCACCGCGTGACCCCTTCAGCCTGAGCAGAGTTCACCCGGACTCGCGCTCGACGAACTCCTGCAGCTTCTGCTTCCCGCCGGAGAGAAGGGGCTCGCCGTCGCACAGGAGCAGCGCGTCGAAGTCGTACTCGAGCAGCCGCGCGGCCGAGCGAAGGAGCTCCTCCCTGTCGTCGATCACCTTGTCGGGATAGGTGGAGAGCTCTCCCGGCGGAACGCCGATCACCACGTCGCCGACCACGAGCGCGCGGCTGCGCGGCAGGTAGAAGGCGATCTCGCCGGGAGACTTGCCCGGCACGTGGATGAGCTCGACGTCACCCGGGAGTCGCTCGTCGCCGCGCAGCTTCCGGTCGGCGCCGGCCACGAGCCAGGCGCAGTCCGCTTCGTGAGCGTGGACGGCCGAGCCGTAGCGATCGCGAAAAGCGGCCGCGGCGCGGCTGTGGTTGCGGTTCGTGATCCACACGCCGGCGAACGGCTCCAGCAGGTCGATCGCCTGCCAGCCGTCCGCCCCCGGCTCGGGCGGGTCGATCACGATCGTGCCCTCCTCGGTGGCGACCGCGTAGCCGTTGAACGCGTAGCCCTTGTCGGGCACGAAGACGCTCCAGGTCTGTACGTCGGACACGATCTCTCGCATGCGCGCAGGTGAGGCTATCGGTATATGGTGCGACCGTGAGCGAGCGTGACCTCGACGTGGTGGTCTTCGGCGCCACGGGCGTCACCGGTCGTCAGGTCGCTGGGTACCTGGCGGAGCGGACCGCCGGGGAGGGGACGCGTTGGGCTGCCGCGGCGCGCGACCCCGCAAAGCTCGAGCAGGTGCTGGGCGAGGTCGGCGTCACCGCGCCCGAGACGATCGTCGCGGACGTGAACGACCCGGGTTCGCTCGCGGCGATGGCGTCCCGCGCGCGGGTGGTGCTGAACGTCTGTGGCCCGTACACCTTGTACGGGCGGCCGGTGATCGAGGCGTGTGTGACGAATGGCGCGCATTACGTCGACCTGACCGGGGAGATCCCCTTCGTGCGCCAGATGATCGACGAGTTCGATGCGCGGGCCCGCGAGGCCGGCGTGAAGGTCGTGCAGGTGTGCGGGTTCGAGGCGCTGCCGCCCGACATGGCGGTGCTGCTCGCCGCGGAGGCCGCGCGCGAGCGCTTCGGCGAGGGGCTCGCCGAGGCAGATCTGGAAGTAAGCATCGAAGGGCCGCCCGGAATGCCGCGGCCCTCGGACATGATCTCCGGCGGGACGCTTCAGAGCCTCGCCGCGGCGGCGGGCGGCGAGAACGCGGCCGCGGTCGCCGACCCGGCGGCGTTGATCACCGATCCGGCGGTGGCCGCAGAGGTGCGCCGGCGCAGCCCGATCTCGGTCGCGCCGCGACGGAGCCCCGGGGGCGCGGTGATCGGGCCGATGGCGCCCGCGGCGTTCATCAACCCGGCCGTGATCCAGCGCACGGCGGCGCTGGTCGCGGCGGAGCAGGACGGGCAGGCGGAGCCGTTCCGCTACCGCGAGGGGGTCGCGCTTGGCGGCGGAGCCGTGACGCTGCCGCTGCGCTACGCGATGGCGGGCGTGCTGTCGGGAACGCAAGCGGCGGTGCTGGCTGCGGCGCGCGCGCGGCCGTCGGTGCGGCGGCGGGTGGGGAGCACCCTGAGCAGGTCCTTCCCTCGTCGGGATTCGGCCCTAAAGGCGAGCGCCTCCAAGGGTGGAAGTGGCGCATGTCGGTCGAGGGCCGCACGGCGCGCGGGCAGGCGGTGCGGGTGGACGTCGAGGCCGACGGCCATCCCGGGCTACCTGGCGACCGCGCGGATGCTGGGCGAGGCCGGGCTGCTGCTCGCCGAGCCCGGCGCGACGCCGGAGCGGGCGGGATGCCTGACGCCGGCGACGGCGCTCGGCACCGGGAGCGTGGAGAGGTTCGAGCGCGCACGGGTGCGGTTTTCGGTCCATGGTTGAAGGAGGCGATATGAGCCAGCAGCAGGAGCAGCCCCAACGGCAGGTGATCGAGGATCCGGCCCTGCGGCAGAAGCTCAGCTTTTGGACGGACGTCGAGGGCGGCAGCGAGGTGCTGCACGTCGAGATGTGGGTCGACCCGGGCGGCGGCGTGCCGCCGCACATCCATCCCGCGATGGAGGAGCGCTTCGAGGTGCTGGGCGGCCGCCCGAGCTTTCTCGCCGGCCGGAAGTGGCAGGAGGCTGGTGCGGGCGAGACGGTGGTCGTGCCGGCGGGCACGCGCCACGCGTACCGGAACAAGGGCGACGAGGTCGCGCACGTCATCTGCCACGCGCGCCCGCCGTCGTCGCTGCAGGGGTTCCTCGAGGACGCCGCGGCCTTGGGTCGCGCCGGCAAGCTAACGCGGCAGGGACTTCCGAAGAGCTTCGGCGCGCTGCTCCAGGCCGCCGTGATGATCGAGGCCTACAGCGACATGGTCGTGCTGCTGTTCCCGCCGGCGCCTCCTCCGATAATCCAGCGGATCGTCATGCCGCCCCTCGCGCGGCTCGGGGAGCGCCGGGGGTACAGGGCGGGAAGCTTCGCTCAAAGCGCATAGAGCTGCGGCGGCTCTGGCGGGTGCGCTACCTGAACACCCGCAACGGCGTGCAGGTGGCGAGCCGGTCGAAGTCCGCATCGGCGTGAAGCAGAGAGGCGCCGGTCCGCACGCACGGCGCGGCGATCAGGCAATCGATCGTCTTGCCGATCGTGACACCCGCCCGCCTGGCGGTGCGATAGAGCTCCGCCGCAAGCGAGAAGTCGTCCAGCGACTCGAGCCGCAGGACCGGGAATGCCCGCATGTGGCGCTCGACGAGTCGCGCTTCGCGCTCGGATTGCACGCCTTGTAGCACCTCGGTGAGGATCACATCAGTGAGCGCGACCGGGGCGCCATCCTCGATCAACTCGACGCAGCGAGAGGCGGCAGGCTGAGCCCTATCACCTTGCCGTTGCTTCTGTGTGCTACGGGCGCTCGCCGGTTTTGACCGCTGCTGTCTCAACCGGAATACGGGCGAAGACGAACACGACTTCCTGCACGGGAAGCCCTGTCGCCTGCGTAATGCCATGGACGTACGATTCTGCCTGGCCGCTATAGAACGCCGTCCGAGAATCTGCCTCGTCTACTGCGAGATGATCGGTCTTGTAGTCAAGGGCGACCAACCCATCCTCGTCGACGAACAGCAGATCCGCACGCCCCACAAGTCTCCTGCTCTCGAGCGCCATGTCGAACTGGATCTCGCGCTTATAAGAGCAACTCGCGGTCGCGCGCCGGACAGTCGGGCTAGCGAGGCAGTTTCGGGCCATCCCGACGACCTCCTCGACGTGGCCCTGGACGCCAAGGTCGAAGCAGATGGCGCGGGCTAGGGTCTCGAGGTTGGTCGGGTCTTCGAGGTCGATCAGCTCCATCACCTTGTGGAGGGCCGTACCGACGAGGGCCGCTTCGCTGCGGGCGGCCCATATGCGCTGGGTGTCGTCGCGGCGCTCGACTCGAAGGGCGCTCGCGCAGCTCGTTTGCGGCGCTCGCGGGCACGACCTCCAATCCCTGCGACGCCTTCGCGAGCACAGCGTCGCGCTCTTCGAGCCACTTCTCTCGCTTCTCAAGCTCAGCGTTGATCCTCGCCTCGGTCGGCCGGCGTCACGCGGCCGTTCGCCGAAGCCGCGGCGCCATCGCCCAGGCAGCCCGACGTCATACAAGAAACACCCACGCTCCTCGCTAAGGAACTCCACCAGCGCCCCAGTCAGCCCCCGCGGATCCCCGTTCGCCCGCGGCACCACCGGCACGATCAGGTGATCGCGGGCCCGCGTGCACGCCACATACAGCGTCCGCAGGTCCTCGGCCGCGTTGTGCTCCTTCTCGCGCTCCCACGCCTCCTCGAAGCCCGGCGTCTTGAACGAGCCGACCCAGGTCGTCACGTTCAATCGGCCGCTCTCGCGCTCCAGGAATGTCGACTGCTCGTGTGAGGGATCTGAGTTGAAGTTCGCGAGGGCGACGATCGGGAACTCCAGCCCCTTGGCGTTGTGGATCGTCATCAGGCGCACGACGTCGTCGGTCTCCTCCATCACGCTCGCCTCGGACTCGTCGGAGGCGGCGGGATCGCGAGCGGTCATGAGCCAGCGGGCGAACGCCCTCAACCCTCCCCCGCCGGCGCCGGCGAATGCGCGTGCCTGGTCCACGACCTTCAGCAGGTTTCCCGCCGCCTGCTCGCCCTGCGGGATCGTGAGCGCGAACTCGGCCCAATGCGTTCGCGACACGAGCCGGTGCACCAGCTCGGGCAGCGCCGTCCGCCCGCGGTCGTAGTGCAGCCCGCGCAACACGCTCAGCGCGCCGGCGACCGCCTCGTGGCCCTCCGGCGGCTTGCTCAGATAGTCCAGCCAGCCGCCCGCCGCGGTGAACAGGAACAGCTCTTCGTCCGAGCAGGCGAACGCGCTCGAGCGAAGCGCCGTCACCAGGCTCAGCTTGTCGGTCGGGTCGTCTATCGCGCGCAGGCAGGCCGCAAGCTCCTTCACCTCCTGGCGCTGGTAGAAGCTGCGATTGCCCTCGTGGCGGTACGGCAGCCCGGCATCGTCGAAGGCATCCTCGTAGAGGTCGATCTCGGTCCGCTTCGGAACCAGCACGGCTACGTCTCGGTACTCGGCCGCACGCACCTCGCCGGTCGTCTGATCGCGCACCTGCCAGTGCTCCTTCTCGACCGCCCGCCCGATCACCGCTGCGAGCATCCGGGCCTCCTGCTCGCGCACCTCGGTCGCCTTGCTCACCGGCTCCTCCCCCCGCACAACCACAACCGGTGAGCGCTCCAACTCCAACTCGCCGGGGGTAGCGACCAGCGGGATGTTGGGCGGCTGCATGCCCACCTTCTCCACGAAGATCTCGTTGAAGGCGCCGTTCAGCCACTCGATCAGCCCGGGCAGCGAGCGGAAGTTCTGGCTCAACTCGACGACGCCTCCGCGCAGCGGCCCGTTCTTGATCCGGTCGTAGACGCCCATGTCGGCGCGGCGGAAGCGGTAGATCGACTGCTTCGGGTCGCCGACGACGAACAGCGCGCCGGGCCGCAGCGGAAGCTCGTACCAGTGGCGCTCGCGAGCGGCCTTCTCGCCCGCGGCGGTCGAGACGTCGCTGCAGATGTACATCACCAGCTCGGCCTGGGTCGGATCGGTGTCCTGGAACTCGTCCACGAGCAGACAGCGAAAGCGGCGCTGGAAGTAGGCGCGCACCTCGAGGTTGTCGCGCAGAAGATCGCGTGACCACAGCAGCAGGTCGTCGTAGTCGGCGTGGCCCTCGCCCCGGCGCCTGGTCGTGTAGTCGATCACGAACCGCTCGGCCAGCGGCAGGAAGTCGGCCAGCGCCTGCGCCTTCATGCCCTTGCGCGTCGCCTTGATCAGGTCGCGCAGGTCCTTGACCGTGTCCTTCATGAGCTGGCAGTCGCCGTCGTCCTCCCAGCTGCCCTTGCGCCCCACGCCGATGCTGATCGCCGGATAGTCCTCGAGCACGATCCGCTCCAACCGCTCGCGGTCGTCGCGCGCGGCCAGCACTCTCTGCAGGTACTCCCGTGCGACCGGCATCTGCGAGACGAGCCCGTCCTCGGGGTCGCGGACGCGGCCCGCAATCGCCTCGAGCTCCCCCACGATCCGCTCCGCTTCTCCCACGAAGCGGCCGAGGTCGGCCTCCGGCGACAGCCGGGAACGGCTCGAGTGGAAGCGCATAGCGGTGGTCGTGCAGGGCATCCACCGCCGCCCGCACCTGCCTCAGGTCGAAGCCGCGGTTGAGCACGCGGCGAAGCGGCTCGCCCTCCGGTCCCTCGGCGCCGAAGAGCTCCTCGATCCACGCCGAGTAGGCCTGCTCGAAGTCGAGGCCGGACGCGATCCCCTCCTGGACGGCGAAGTTGGGATCGAGCCGCGCCTCGATCGGGCGCTCGCGCAGGACGTTGGCTGCGAAGGCGTGGATGGTCTCGATCCGCGCCCGGTGCAGGCCGAGCAGCGCCTGGCGCAGGCGCTCGCGCTGCTCGATGTCCGTCTCGGCCGTCTCGCGAAGCGCGCGCTCGAGCCTGTCTCGCACTCGCCCGGCCAGCTCGGCGGCCGCCTTCTCGGTGAACGTGATCACGGCGATCTCGTCGATCGAGGCGCGCCCGGCGCGAAGCAGCTCGACCGCGCGGCTGACCAGCACGCTCGTCTTGCCGGTGCCGGCGCCGGCCTCGACGCAGAGGTTCGAGTCGAGGTCGGTGCGGATCCGATCACGTATTGGCTGGTCGGCTGGAACGAACGCGGTGTTCACCGGGGTAGCCATCAGGGAGCGTCCTCCGCCAGCTTCGCGAACGCGACCGCGGCCGGGTCCTGCGACTTGCGCTCGGCCAGCACGCCGACGCGCGCGTCGCAGAGGTCCTTGTAGTCGCACCACTTGCAGTTGACGAAGTCCCCTTGGCGCTTCTCGCCGGGCACTTGATGGAAGTCGCCGCGCGCGATCCCACCCGCAAGCTCGCGCAGGAGCTGCTCGAGCTGCTCCTCCTTGGCCACCAACTGGCTGCCGTCGAACGCGATCCGCTCGAAGCCGCCCTTCGTGGAGACGTAGTAGTACTCGGCGCGTCCACGCTCGGCCGGAAGATCGAGGAAGCGTGCGGCCGCCCTGAGGTAGATCGGGAGCTGGAGCGAGCGTCCGCCGAGCAGCGCGCCGTCCTCTAGATCGCGATTCTGGCCACCGGTCTTGTAGTCCATGACGCGGAAGGCGCTCTCGTCGGCCTTCCAGTTGAGACGGTCGATGATGCCGTGGAAGCGAAGCCGCGCGTCACCGGCCTCGATCTCGAGCGGTCCCTGCTCGGCGTCGCCCTCGGCGCCGAAGCCGAACTGGAGCTCGAAGCGGCCGTGGTCGAAGCGCTCGGTCTGCACCAGCTCCTCGTCGTACCAGCGCTCGAGGTCCTGCCAGATGCGGCCGCGGTCGAACTGCCACAGCACCGCAAGGCCGGTGAGGCCGTGTCGCTGCCAGTCGTAGCACTGCTCGTCGGCGATCTCGCGCAGCAGCTTCAGGTGGCGCTCGCGCGCCGTGGCGCTTGGCTGGTCGTCGTCCCCGCGTCGCGATCAGGAAGTGCTCGAGGATGCGATGCACGAGCCGCCCGCGCTCTAGCGGTGAGATTCGCTCGATGCGGTCGGGCTCGTCCTCGGTCCTGATCCGCAGCACGCGGCTGAGGAAGTAGCGGTAGGGGCAGGTCGCGTAGGTCTCGATCGTGCTCGCGGACAGCACCCGCTCTAGTCCGCCGCGCTCGACGAGCGCGCCACGACTCGGCTCACCGAGGAGCCCGTCGTAGGTGGTGAGCGTGCGCGAATGCCAGCGCGAGGTGTAGGCGAGGCGCGATCGCTCCAGCTCGGGCTTCAGCTTGCTGACAACGGCGAGACCCAGCGCGCGTTGCTCTGCGTCTCCGGTCAGGAGCGTGCGGTCGTACTCGGAGGCGGTCAGCGCCTGTTGCGGGGAGGGGGCGGCGAAGCGGCTGCCGGGGATGCGCGTGAAGAGGTGGTCGGGCAGCCGGCCGGTCTCGACGCGCTCGACGCTGACCGGCTCCCCGATGAGCGCCGCGGCGGCGGCGCGGAAGAAGTGCGACGGCAGCTTCGCGCGCTGGTCGCCCAGCTCGGTGCGGGCGAAGCTGAGCTGGAGGCGCTCGGCGGCGGCGTGGATCGCGAGCGCGAACTGGAGCGGCTCCTGGTCGGGGCCCCCGGCGCGCAGCGGGATCTCCCAGCCGCGGCGCTCGTTGAGCGCGGCGCGCTCGTGGTCGAGCAGCAGCGCGTCCTGGCGCGGGGGTGGCGGGAACGAGCGCTCGCTGAGGCCGAGCACGACGACGGCCCTGAAGCGAAGGTGGCGCAGCGAGTTGACGTCGAGCACGTTCACGCCCTGGTACCCGAAGCTGCCGCGCTGCTTGCCGGGCGGGTCCTCGGCGCGCATTTCAGTGATCGCCTGGCGGACGACCGCGCGGAACTGCTCGAAGCCCACCTCATCGGAGACGTCGTCGAGCTGTGCGAGCCGCGCCAGCTCGTCGATGATCGGCTCGACGCCGTCGATGTACGTTGCGAAGAGGTCGCGCAGGTAGGCGAGCTGAGCCGACCAGGGAGCGCGGTCGGGCCGGGCCTCGAGCCTCTCGGCGAGGTCCTCGGCGAAGCGCGCGAGGTTCTCGGCGTGGTGCTTTCGCCACTGGTAGCGGTTGCGTTTCTCCTCGCCCTCCCCCTGCTCTGGCTCGGGCTCTTCCTGCTCGTCTTCCTTCGAGGCCTCGTGCTCGGCTGAGCGGCGCTCCTGCTCCTCTATGTAGGTGCGCAGGCGCTCCCGCCACTGCTCGCGGCCCTCAACGATGCCGGCCCTGCGCGAGACGTCGTCCCAGCGAGCGGGACGGGGGCTGAATTGCTCGCGCGTGGCCTCCGGCAGGTGAGCGTCGGTCAGGAACTCCATCACCGCCGAGCGGAGGAGGGGCCGCGGCGCGTCGATCAGGTCGAGCAGCGCGAGTGCGCGGCGGCCGAGCGGGCGCTCGACCAGCGGCGTGCCGTCGTGCAGGTAGATCGGGATGCCGGAGTCGTCGAAGATCGACTCGACCAGCGCTCGGTAGGGCTCGTCGTGGCGGTAGGCGACCGCCATCTCGTGGAAGGCGATCCCGTCGCGCGCCCACTCGAGGCAGGCGCGGGCCGCCTCGACGACCTCGCGGGGGGCGTCGGGGGCGGAGAGGAGGCGAACCGAGTCGTCCTGCGTCGCGGGGCCGTTGGTCGCGAAGACGTGCTCGCGCAAGTGGTCGAGGGCGGTTTCTGGTGACGTCTGGACCTCGAGGCGCTCGGGGTCGATGCCAACCCGCGCCAGCCAGGCGCGCATCTCCTCGTGGGCGAAGTCGGCATCGGTGCCGGTCTCGGGCAGGAAGAACGTGAGGTCGGCGACCGCCATCAGCTGCTCGAGCACCCGGCGCTGAACAGCCGTCATCTGCCAGACGCCGTGGACGAGCAGCACGCGCGAGCCGAGTCTCGCCGGGTCGGCGCTCACGAGGCAATCGAAAGAGTCGTAGTAACCGGCGCGCCGCGTGCGGTACTGCTGGAAGAGATCGGCAAGCTCCTTCACCTTGTCGCCGGGGTCGGCCTCGGCGAGCGCCTGCGGCTCGACTTCTGCCTGCCCGAGCTCTTTGAAGAGGCGCTGAAGCGCGGGGGGAAGGCCGGGAGCCTCCGCGACCGGCTTGAAGTAGCCGCGGGCTCCGGCGGCGACTTGACGCACGAGCACCTGCTCGGCGAGCGCGGGCATCGGCATGCGGCCTTCGGTGAGCTGGGCCATCAGTCCCAGCTTCTCGCCGAGGTCAGCGAAGGTGAGGAACTCGATGTTGATCCAGCCGCCGAGCAGCTCGGCCAGCCGACGGCGCAGGTACGGCCGCAGCAGCGTGTTCCCGACCAGGATGGTGACCGGGGCGAGCGGGTCGCCGGCCTTGTGGCGGCGGACCTCCTCGGCGAGCGCTTGCTCGAGGGAGGCCGGGGTCCCGACCACCAGGCGTGGGGCTGGTGTTGGCGTATCTCCTCTGCTCAACTTTGGACTGCAGTCGGACTGCCTCCCCGCCGGGACCCTCTCAAACGACGGCGGCGGAGGGAAGGGCGGTTTTCCGAAATATGCATCACACGGTCAAGTCGCATGCCGCCCGCCGGATCTGACAGCTAGTCGGAGCCGTCCTTCTCGGCGAGGTAGTCGCGCCCGTGCACCTCGCCCAGCCGCCGCAACGCCTCCCGCCTTCTCTGCTCGGGGGTTCCAGCGAGGCCGCGCTTCGGCGGCCCGGCCCAGCCCTCGTCGAGGGTGAGCTTCATGTCCTCGACCATGAAGTGGAACGCGCGCAGGTCCTTGTCGGTCCGGCATTCACGGTCCAGGTACCGGCGCTTGGTCATCGCCTTGACCACGTCGCCCGGCGCGACCGACGGGTTGGCGTGTCGGATCGCCGTCACGCAGGAGAGGCAGATCCACCAGGAGCGCCACTTCGCCGGATGACGATTCTCGACGCGGTGCTCGATCTGGTCCTGACAGACCTCGCAGAAGCGGTAGCCGCGCCGTTCTACCTCGTCATTGGCGAGGCGTAGGTGGTGAGATGTAACACCGGGCGCGTCCGGGCTCGCGCTTGTACCTCCTCACGCAACGGCTGCAGATGAACTCCGGGCCAAAATGAAAGAAGACGGCGACCCAGTAGCCCCTGAACGTGGCGACTTCGCCGCAGTGCTGACACACCTCCGCTCCGTAGATTCCGGCCGGTGTGTCGAGAATTGCCTCGATGATCCGCTCCCGGTACGCCTTCGTGCCCGGACGCGGCTGCTTCCCACTCACAGAAGATCACCTCCATCGATCCCGGCTGTAGCACCGTGCCTTACGGTCGGTTGCTGCGGTGTCGTCGGGCCGGGTCCCTCAACCGCTCTTGATGGACTACCTTCAGTCTAAGGGTCGTCTTCGGTCGCTCGGTTCTGACAGGCTCGAGCCGCGTTCCGCTCGCAGCCTCTCCAGCTCGAGCTCCAGATCGGCAACGAACGGGATCTCCGGGTCGATGCGGTGGAGCATCTCTACCTCCGCCTGGAACCGCTCGACCATCACGTCCAGCGGAGCGTTGAAGCGCTCGCTGAGCGCCTCCCCCTGCTTGCCGTACGCAGCGCGCAGGGCGCGGAGGTTGGCGAGCTTGTCCCTGCGAAGATCGCCGCAGCCGGAGTGCCGACCGCTCTCACCTTCTCGCGGTGCTGCGCCTTGCGCTCGGCGTAGTCGCGAATCGCCTTGTCCTCCGTCGCCGTCTCGACCAGCCCGGCCACCTCGGGGCCGAATCGCGCCCAGATCTCGGCCAGGGTCACGATCGTGTCCTCGACGACATCGTGAAGCAGGCCCGCCGCGACTACGGTCTCGTCGAACCCCTCCTCGTGCAGCAGGTGCGCGACCTCGATCGGGTGGTCTGCGTAGGGAGTGTCGTCGCCCTTGCGCCTCTGGCCGGCGTGCGCCTGGTAGGCGAACTCGAGCGCCTCCGCTACCAGCTCGCTCTGGAGCACCTCGAACGAAAGCGGCCAGCGGTAGTCGCACCGGCTGCAGCACCACTTGTGCGGCTGCGGCACGATGCACCCGCCGAGTACGACCTCCCCCCGGAGCGACGCCTCCTCGAGCTCCGGTGTCGGCAACCCGTAAACGATCCCCACCACCGAAGCGGCCTCGCATCGCGGGCAGTGCTGAGGAAGGGCGTTCATCTTCACCCTCTAGTCGAAGCTCGGCAAGCTGATCTGACGTCAGCGAACCGGCGCTAAGCCGTCGCGCCGGCCTCGATCGCCGGCGGGCGCCATGCCGACGGGTCCCGACTCGATCGGGTGGCCCACATAGGCGTAGTCTGTCACTGCGAGGTGAACCATTGACGCCGGCCTCGGGAACGGACTATGTTCGGGCCATCGTCCGGCCGTTCCCCAATTCGCCCTTTCTTGGCGGTACAGGTCAATAGCGATGCGCGTCGCGGTCATCGTGCCGGGGATCATGGGGAGCGTCCTCCATTACGAGGACGGTTCGGGCGGGCTCACCGAAATATGGGGTGAGAACTTTTGGACGAACTACCAGCTGGTCATAGACCAGCCGGAGCTGCTTGCCTGGGACGGGACCGTGGCGAAGGCTTCCGTTCTCGAAACGGCGTACATAAGCGAGGTAATCCGCCTCAAGAAGTGGAGCGTCTGGAAGCGGATGCTGGACTGGCTCGCCGGCTATCCGGCCTTTTCGGAGCCTGGAGGCGTTCTGAAGCTCGGGTACGACTGGCGCCGATCGCTCGTCGATTCATCGGTGGACTTCGCCGTGGAGCTGCAGAACCGGGCCGCAGCCGACGCGGATGAACGAAACCTCGCCCCCGACGAACCTCGATTCACATTCATAACTCACAGCATGGGAGGGCTCCTCTTGCGGTGCGCTCTCGCGCAGCGCGCGATCTCCCCGGACAGGATCGACCGCATCATCCATGTCGGCACCCCCTTGGAAGGGGCACCTGCGGCGTTCGCCGGCATGTACGAGACCGGCAGCCTGCCGTTTCTTCGAGAGGCGGTTCGCTTCCTCCACCCCTTCAAGAACGCGGGGCGGTTGTTCCGAAAGATCCTCGAGACCATGCAGACGTTTCCGTCCGGGTATCAGGTCATGCCGCCCGTGGGACAGAACTTTCTCTTCTATCAGGGCGGCGTGAGGACGAATCCGTTCGTCGATCCCAACGCAAGCATTCCCGCCGCCATGAGGCAGAAGGCGGCGCACGCCCACCAGCTGTTGCTGAGCGCGGAACAGATCATCCGCAACGACTTGAGTGGGAAGACGTTCACCATCTACACGGAGCATCACAGCGACCAGGAGACTGACTGGGGGTTCAACGTCGCGGCAGTGCTCGGCGGCCCCGGCGGCTACGAGATCCTGGACACCTTGATGACCGAAGACGGCGACGGTACGGTCCCCGCCTCCTCCGCTCAGGGCCGACTTGGGTCTTCCATCAGGAAGCCGGTCAAGAACGTCACGCACTCGACCATGTGCGATAACCGGGAGGTCGTTGGCATCATGCCCGGGATCGTTTGACGACGTCACGCGATGCGCCATCTGAGATACATCCATGTCGGGCGCTCCACTCTCTGGCGAGGGGCGCCGTTGCGCGTGGCGGTGCGAGTCGAACCGGAGATCGCGGCCGCGTCCTTGTTGGAAGGGGGGAGTTTGCCTGCAGTCGCCCTCAAGCTGGACCAGCGGAATGGCGAGGAGGCAGCGGAGGCGGCGATCGAGCAGGAGGGCAAGCGACCGTTCGAATCCACCATCCCGCTCGAGCCCAGCGAGGGCCGCGGGAGCGTCGAGCTCTCGACCGATGAGGCACCCGTGGGGGAGCTCGAGCTTACGCTCCGGATCGACGCGACGGCCACGCTCGAGTCTTTGGGTGAGGAAGCGATCGAAGAGGTGACGGTGCCGGAGGCGATCTGGGTACTCGATCGCGGCGACTACAGGAAGCTCGTCGATGAGCGGCTGAAGGAACCCTTTCTTCCCTCCGTCGGCTTGCCGCCCGAGAAGGTGCCGGATCTTGTCGCTGAGCTGATGCACGAGCTCCTTCCGATAGTCGCCCTGCGGCATGACTTCGAGGATCGTTTGCGGTTGAAGCCCTCGAAAGAGCAAGAGCGGCTGCCCATCCCATCGCCTCGACCTCATCGCCTCTGGCCGTGGGAGTTCATCGAGCGCGTCATCCCGGGCGACGCGCTCTTTCCCGAGGACCCGGTCCGGTGGGTTTCCGCGAAGTTGCTCGGAATAGTCAACGAGCTCCAGGTCGAGGGGTTCTCGGAGCCACCGAGGGTGGAGCTGACGGTTGACGCATCAACGGCTGTCGTGGCCCTGCAATTCGATCTGAGCCTCGCGAGCGAGATCACCGCACCGTTGGCGGAGAGCCTGACCGACGACGAGTTGGGCGACCTGGCAATCATTCGCCGGGGCGCAGAGAGGGCTGAGCTCGAGCACACGATCGAGCCGGGAACTTCAGAGGTAATGATCGGCCTCACCCTCCCGACCGACGGCTTCCCGATCGAGCCGGCAACCGAGAGCTAGCCGCGGCCGGTCAAACATCGAAATGACCTCCTTCCCCGATCAGCCGCCTCCGATCGCCATAGCGCATCGGGGCGATTCGGAGGAAGCACCGGGAAATACCCTCGAGGCATTCGAGGCCGCGATCGCACTCGGCCTGCGCAATCTCGAGACCGATGTGCACGTGACTCGAGATGGAGTGGTCGTCGCCTTTCACGATCCGCGACTCGACGACACCACCGACCGGGAGGGAGCGATCGCCGAGCTCACGATTGCGGAGGTCGAGGCCGCCGATGCGGGCTACTCCTTCTCCAAGGACGGCGGGCGCACCTTCCCCTTCCGCGGTAAAGGGGTCCGAGTACCGCGCTTCGAGGAGCTGCTGCGACGCTGGCCCACGGCTTACGTCGCCGTGGAGCCCAAGACCGACGCGTGCGTACCGCCGCTTGTCGCTGTTGTCGACGGGTTCGCCGCCTGGGATCGTGTTGCCTTCGGATCGTTCTCGGATAGACGGATCGGGCGCGTGCGCGCGCTCAGCCGCGGACGTGCGTGCACGGCGATGGGGACGCGCGCCAACGTGATCGCCCACGTGACCGCGCTTTGGGGCCGGCTCCCACGCCAAGGCGCCGACTTCATACAGGTGCCCTTCAAGCTGGGTCCCTTCCGTCTCGTGACAGCCCCCTTTCTACGCGCTGCCCACCGCGTCGGCCTTCCCGTTCACGTATGGACGGTGAACGAGGAGTCGAAGATGATCGAGCTGCTCGACCTGGGGGTCGACGGCATCATCACGAACCGCCCACGGCTCCTTCGCGACGTGATCGCCGCTCGCCCCTAGCCCTCGGTCGACCCAGCGCCACGAGCAGAGCTTCCGACTCTCGTGCCATGCGCCACAATGCGAATCTTGCGGAGGGGGTGTCTGATGCGGCGCAGTGACGACGACTTACTAGGCGTACCGGAGCGGGAGCTCGACCGTCTCAGCGACGACGAGCTTCTGCGGCTGGTGGTGATCACCCGTGACGGCGACCGCACATTGGCAGCGAAGGCCCAGGCGGCCTGGAAGACCCTGGTCGCACGCGACATCGAGCGCGTGCGGGGGATCGTGGCGATGTTCCGCTTTCCCGGCCACCCGACCGTGCGCGTGGAGCTGCACGACGTCGACATGGTCGCCCAGAACATCTACCTGCGCGCGGTCAAGATGGCCTTTCGCGGGACCATCGAGCTCGAGTTCCGCGCAGCGATGCGGAAGTGCGTCTTCTACGAGTGCATGGACCACTGCCGGCGCAAGATGGAGGAGGACATGCGCCGAGCTGGAAGCCTCGACGAGGAGATCGCTACCGACGAAGGCGACGGCCGGCCGAGGTTCGACGAGGACATCGCGAAGCTGGACGAACAGCGAATCGAGGACGAGCAAGCACTGGAGCGGCTCGCCGAGCGCCGGGTCGCCGTCGACAAGGCGATCGCGAAGGTCGAGGACGAGCGCAAGCGCCGCGTCCTCGAGATGACCAGGGATGGCTGCCCGACCGAGGAGATCATGGCCGAGCTCGGCACGAGCGAAGCGAACGTCTACCAGCTCCGGCGCCGTGCCCTCGCGCTCGTCCAGCGCATCCTCGACGGCGACGGGGAGGACGACGATGGACAAGGTTGACCGCCTCCTGAACGACTTCATCGCGGCCTGGAACAGGGGCGAGCGCCCGAGCGCTGACCACTTCGTCCAGCGCGCGCCGGCGGGTGAGCAAGACGAGCTCGCCGGGCTGATCGGCGCCTTCCTCGAGATGGCCCCCACGCCCGACTACTCGCCCGAGCAGATGGCGGAGCTGCGAGAGGATCCGACCGTGAAGAGCATCGCCAAGATGGTGGGAGGCAGAGCCGGGTTGTGGCCGGCGCTGCTGCCGAAGCTGCGAAACGAGGCGAAGCTGAAGCGCCGGGAGGTGGTAGCCCGCTTGGCGGAGCTGCTGGGGGTCGCCGAGCGTGAGCAGAAGGTCCAGCGCTACTACCACCAGATGGAGACTGGCTCGATCGAGCCGCAGGGGGTGTCCCGCAAGGTGCTGGAGGCGCTCGCGCGCGTGCTCGGCGTGAGCGCGGACGAGCTGGAGGAGGCGGGCGACTTCTCGGTCGTGCCACCGGCCGTCGGCGGAGCCTACCTGCGCACCGAATCGGTGCAGGAGACGCGAGCAAAGCTCTCGGTCGAGCACGCCGCCGCTCCCGCGTCGCCCGGCGGCTGGGACGAGGTCGACGAGCTCTTCCTCGGCGGGCGGTGACGACCAGCTTCGAGCGCGCGCTCGCCGCGGAGCTGGCGGCCGAGCAGGAGCTTCGCTCGGTCCCGGACTGGCTCTGGGACGGCAAGACGCTGCCGGTACCGGTCGAGACGATCGCCGACAGCCACTACGGCCTGTTGGTAAGGGAAGAGATCGAGCTGGCGGCGCTCGCGGGACTCGGTGGCGGCATTCACATCAGCGGCCTCCTCTTCCCCGCCGCACGCGAGATCTGGATC
This sequence comes from uncultured Solirubrobacterales bacterium, assembly GCA_963774075.1. GTDB lineage: Bacteria > Actinomycetota > Thermoleophilia > Solirubrobacterales > JBBDJG01 > JBBQNR01. The sequence continues at coordinate 112,733 of CAVZDP010000003.1, forward strand.
GACGCCGAGGAAGGCCTGCGTGCCCCCGCGCGGCTTCGCTTCACGATCGGGCACGAGGTCGGCCACTGGGTGCTCGACTGCAGCCGAGGCTGGACGGCCGCCGAGGTCGTGCACTGCCGCACGGAGGAGTTACGCGAGGAGGGCGCGGTCGAAGAGGAAGGCGGCAGGCCGACGGTCGCTAAGCGCTCGCGCTACCCCGTCGAGGAGCAGGCCGCAAACCAGTTCGGCGCGGCGCTGCTGATGCCGCGCGAGCTGGTCGAGAGCGAGCGCGCCTGGCTCGACGGCGACGTGCGCCGCATGGCCCAGGCCTTCGGCGTCTCGCAGCGGGCGATGGAGCTGCGGCTGTGGTTCCTCGAGCGGACGGCTCGGTCGTAGCCTTTTCCGAATGTCAGTCGAGCTGAGCGAGCTGCTCGTGGAACTCGATGAACCACTGCCCAGCGGCCGCGGCTGTGGCCGCGGTCTCCAAGAGCGAATCGGCGACCTGGGCGTGTAAGGCCTCTCGGTCGTCGTAGCTGTCTTCGTCTTCCTCTTCGAGCTCGTCAACGGATTCGTAGTCGCCATCGTCTTCGTCCTGCGCGTCGAGCGGGACGAGCGGCTTCATCCCCTCCAGCTCGCAGACGCCCTGGGAGGCGCCGATCAAGTTCGAAAGCACCAGCTTCAGCCAGAGGTCGCACGACGCCGACTCGTAGAGATCCTGGTGCTCGTCGATCCAGTCGGCGACGTCGTCGTCGAGCTCGGCAAGGAGCGAGTCCTTGACGGTGATCGCCGGACTGTCGACGACGTCCGGGTGCAGCCGGGAGATCGCCGTGATGGCGAATGCCGCCGCGCCCACGAAGTAGACGCCAATCCGCAGCATGCCGTCACTGTCGCTCTCGTTCCATTGCTCGTCGGCGACCTCTATGTGGTCGCCCTGGCACTTGCGCAGCGCGAACGCCGCCTGCTGAAGGCGTTCCTCGACGCGCGCGACGAGCATCCCTGGCGAAGGGTTCTCGGGCAGCGGATGCAACTCCTCCTCGTGGAGGATGATCGTGTCGACCCACTCGGCGGCCCGGGTGCGGTATTCCTCGGTGGTCGGAGTGCTCATGCCGCTCGCCTGCGAGACGGTCGGTGGATGCGACCGGTCTCGACGGTCGCGCTCCGGCTCGTGGGGCTGCTTGCGTCTTCGGGAAAGGCCGTTAGCTGGATCAGCTCGTCGGCGTTGACCAAGCCGGAGCCGGCGACGCCGTCCGCCGCGAAGCGCAGCTCGCGCCCGAGGCCGATGCCGTCGCGCTCGCCGGCCTCGACGCCGGTGACCAGCGAGACGAAGCCGCGTGCCTCATCGACTGAAGGTGCCGGGGCATCGGCCGCCTCGAGGGCGTCGAGCGCGTAGCCCTGCACGAGCGGGCGATGGAGGGCCGCGAACACCTCGGGCCGGCTGACCAGGTCGACGATGGCGAACTTGCCGCCGATGGCGACGAGCGTGCCGAGCTGGGCGTCGTGGCATTCAATGGCCTCGGCGAGCTCCCCGAGGAGCTCACGCCGCTGCTCGTAGACATCGTGCATAGCGCCGGTCCGCGAGCGGGTGTCGTGCCGGCGCGACTTGGAGGCGACCTCGTCCCAGACTGCGGTCTGGACTGCCCGGGCCTCGAGCCCCGCGGCGACGCTTTCGCGCACCTGTCGGTTCTTGGCCCGGCGGAGCTCCGGGTACGCGGCCTGCGGCGCGGGTTGGAAGGACTCTGCATGACGCGAGTCGTCCCAGCGCCCGGCCTCGACGCAGCTAACCGGGACGCGCAGCGAAGCGCCGGCGGCCACGAGCACGCTGATGTCAAAGGTGCGGTTCTGCTGGGCGCCGAGCACCTCTTCGCCCTCGTAGAGGAGGACGGGAAGCGGCGCGGGGTTCTCGACGACGAGATCGTTGACCGAGGCGCCCGCCTCGAGCTCCTTGATGACGACGCCCCGTGTCCGGCCGGCCGCGAAGGAGACGAAGTCGAGCCTCGGGCCGGGGCCGAAGAGCGGAAAGACCGCGAGCGGCCCGGCGAGGTCGGGCTCACCGACCGTAAGCGGCTCGGCGAGGTAGTTGCTGATCGTGTTGGCAGTGCTGGCATGTTTGGTCATGCCAGTTAGGTCGAAGCCGCGGCATGACATCTGACAGCAAGCGATCGGCGCCGCTGGATAGCACGCGAGCGCTATTACGCCCGAGACTCTGCTAACGCCAGTTTGACGGCAACGTCGACGAGCTCGTTGAGTCTCTCGAAGAGACGATCTACGGTACGTCCGGGATGATCTCTCCGAGAGCCTCGACGTCCGTCTCGGCGGCTGAGGCCCTAGCTTGGCGCAGATGGCTGAGCGGCAGCCGCCTTGCGGGCAGCTATCTGCTCTTGCAGCTTGTCGGCCCGGGCTTGGAGATCCTCGCCCGTATCCGTGCCGATCCATTCGAGCGCCTCGAGGATCTCCTCAGCGGTCGCTCCTGTTCCCTCTGCCCAAGCGGCATCAGGCCCAGTTGGAGGCGGGAACTCCTTCTCTGGCACTAGCAGCAGGCTGATGCGGTCCATGAGCTTCATCGAGTCTCTGACAAGTATATGAGCGCCCCGGCGACCATCGCGACGCCACAGACGATCATGATGATTCCGACCAGGATGGCTCTCGCTTTCGCTTGCGCGATGCTCGAGTTCCTCCTGATAGCTCGCTCGATCGACTGAGCCGTTCCGACCTCCAGCCCCTCCGCTCCCTCGCCACGGAGGCGGCGCAGTGCCGTCAGGTTTGGGTTGAACCGGCTCCGTCGTGGGAGCAGTGCGATCGCCAACGGAGCGACCGACGCGGCGAGTAGCCCCGCGCCAATGGATAGCAAGGCATTCCAACTGTCCGCTGCGGCATCCGATGTGAACAGCAACGCCAGAACGATGCCGGCGAAGCCGACCAGGTTGGCAGCCTTCCCCTCGAGCGCCATGATCTCCTGAAGCTGGGCAAGCTGGCGCTCTCGCGCGAGGTCGGCGATGATGCGCGCGGTCTCGAGTCGGTCGCCGCTCAAGGCGCGAATGGTGGGCCGGGGCTCGTGGCCTGTGTGTAACAGAAGCCGAATCTCCCGCCAGCAGGAGGAACGATTTGCCCGGTACTTCTCCAGTCCTCTACGAGACCGACGAGCGCGTCGCCACGCTCACGCTCAACCGCCCGGAGCGGCTCAACACGATCGTCCCCGAGCTGGTCGACGCATTCGACGAGGCGATGGCCAAAGCGCTGGCCGACCCCGAGGTGCGCGTGATCCGCCTACGTGGCGCCGGCCGCACTTTCTGCGCCGGCTACGACATCGACTGGGGCGCGCACATGATGGAGTCGGCCGAGGAAGGCAAGCCGTGGGACCCGATCCTCGACTACCAGATGATGTCGCGGTTCGTGGGCTCATACATGTCTCTGTGGCGCTCGCCCAAGCCCGTGATCGCACAGGTGCACGGGTTCTGTGTCGGCGGCGGCACCGACTTCGCGCTCTGCAGCGACCTGATCGTCTGCTCCGAGGACTGCCGCATCGGCTATCCGCCGGCGCGCGTGTGGGGATCGCCGACGACGGCGATGTGGATCTACCGCGTCGGGCTCGAGCGGGCAAAGCGCCTGCTGCTTACGGGCGACGCGCTCGACGGGCGCACCGCAGTTGAGTGGGGCCTGGCGTCGGAGGCGGTGCCCGAAGAGGAGGTCGACACCGCGGGCATGGCGCTCGCCAAGCGCGTCGCGCAACTGCCCTCCAACCAGCTCCACATGATGAAGCTGCTCGTGAACCAGGCCTACGAGCAGATGGGGCTCGGCGTGACGCAGCTGATCGGCACGCTGCTCGACGGCGCCGCCCGCCACACGCCCGAGGGGGTCGACTTCACCCAGCAGGCGATGGAGAACCTCGGCCGCGCCGTCAGCGAGCGCGACGCTCCCTTTGGCGATTACGGGCAGGAGCGGCGATGAGTTTCAGCCCGAACTCCTGTCTTCAAGATTAGGTTCTAGCCACGAGACGCCGGTGCGCCGGCGCGGAAAGGAGACAGCATGGGACAGCCGGTAGTCCACTTCGAGATCATCGGGAAGGACCCGGACAAGCTGAGGAGTTACTACTCCGACCTGTTCGGCTGGGAGATCAACGCCGACAACCCGATGAAATACGGGATCGTGCAGCGCGACGGGAACACCAACGCGGACGGCGTCGGAATCGGCGGGGGCGTCGGGGGCGGCCCCGAGGGCTACGACGGTCACGTCACCTTCTACATAGAGGTGCCTGACGTCGAGGCCGCGCTCGCCAAGGCCGAGAGCCTCGGCGGAACGCGCGTGATGGGTCCCCACAAGGTGATGGACACGACCGAGATAGGTCTTTTCACCGACCCCGAGGGGCACGTGGTCGGCGTCGTCAAGTAGGCGTCCCTGCGGTCCCCGCGTGCGGCGGGACAGCCCCTAAGGGACATTCCCAATAGGCAAGCGGCCCTCGGTTCGTCAAGGTCGGGTTCGTCACTTCCCCCCACGACGACGGAGACTCGAGATGGAATCGCAGGACCCGAACAACCGAGACGAGACGCAGCAGCCGGGCGATGCTCCAAGCGAGCAGCCCGCAGGGCCCGCCGGCGAGCAGCCGACCGAGCCCACCCAAGAGCAACCGACCTCCCCCGCCCAGGCCCAGCCCATCGCACAACCCCCTCCCCGCCGCCTCATGCGCTCGCGTTCCGACCGCATCCTCGGCGGTGTGTGCGGCGGGCTCGGGCGCTACTTCGGCGCCGATCCGATCCTGTTCCGGATCGGGATGGTGGCGCTCGTGCTCCTCGGCGGCGCCGGCGTCCTGCTCTACCTCGCGGCATGGCTCCTGGTCCCCCAGGAGCCTGCCGCCGCGCCCGCCGCGCCCGGCGCGCAGTCCGCCACTGCCGCCTCGCCCGCGCCCCAAGGGCAGCGCACCGCACTAACCGTCTTAGGCATCGTCCTGCTGGTCATCATCGGCGGGCCGCTCCTGCTCGGCGCCCTCGCGCTCGTCGTCGGCGGAGGACTGGTGCTCGGCGCGATCGCCATCCCACTCGCGCTGCTCGCCCTGCTCGGCATCGCGGTCTGGTGGCTCTCATCGGGTGAACGGCCGGAGGGCTCGCGCGAGGTGCTGCGCGCCGCCCTCCTCGGCCTCGGCGTTCTGCTGATCGCTTCCACGATCGCGATCTGCGGCGCCTGGGCGGCGGCAGTCGGCGGCGGCACGGTGATGGCCGCGCTCGTGGTCGCGGCCGGCGCAGTGCTCGTGATCGGCGCCTTCGTCGGGCGCGTGCGCTGGCTGATCTTCCCCGCCCTCGCGCTCGCGCTGTCGGTCGCCTTCGTCGCGGCCGCCGACATCGACCTCGACGGCGGCATCGGCGAGCGCGAGTACCGGCCGGCCTCCGCGACCGACCTACGCGATCGCTACGAGCTCGGAATGGGAAGGCTCGTGGTCGACCTCCGAAACGCCGACCTGCCGGCGGGTGAGACCCCGGTCAAGGTGCGGCTCGGAATCGGCGAGGCCGTCTTGATCGTGCCCGAGGACGTCTGCGTCGCCAGTCGCGCCGACGTCGGCATGGGCGCCGTCAACGTCTTCGACCGCGAGAACGCCGGCGTCGACGTGAGCTGGGAGGACACGCCGCGCTCGCGGGCCAACGCCAAGCGGGTCGTCCTCGACGCGGACGTCGGGCTCGGCGCGCTCACGGTCGACTACACCGACCCTGAGTCGGGCGGCTTCCACGGCGGTCGCGACTTCCGCGACGGCCGCGGATTCGACGGCCGAGGCTCCGCCGACTCGAGCTTCACTGGCACCGGCAACCGTGCGTGCGAGGCGCGCTCGTGAGACCGGACATCCCGTCGCTCGTCGCCGGGATCGCGATCGCCGGCCTCGGCGTGCTGGTGCTGCTCGACCAGTCGGGAGACGTCGACCTGCGCTTTTCCGCCCTCGGGCCGGCGGCATTCGCGGCGCTCGGGGCGATCCTGCTCGCGAGCGGCCTCAGCAGACGGAGCTGAATGCGATGCTTTGACCGCGATGACTAGCGGTTCCGTTTCGGTTCGCACCCTCAGCCGCGACACCCGCAACGGCATGCTCGGCGGCGTCAGCGCCGGCATCGCCAACCGGCTCGGCATCGACCCGCTGATCGTGCGGCTCGCGTTCGTCGCGGCGGCGCTCGCCGGTGGCCTCGGGATCGGGGTCTACATACTGGCCTGGCTGTTGCTGCCGGCCGACAGCGACCCCGACGCCGCGCCGCTCTCCGATCGCTTCCGCGGCGGCCGCAGCTCGGTGGAGGTCGCGCTCGGCGCCGCCTTCCTGCTGCTCGCCGTGCTGCTCGCGGTCCGCGAGCTCGGCCTCTGGTTCTCGGACGCGCTCGTCTGGCCGGCCGTGTTGGTTGCAGCCGGCGCGGCCTTGATCTGGCGCCAGTCGCTTGGCGGGGGAACCGAACAGGAGCAGACTGAGCAACACCCATCGATCGCTCGCCGGCCCGTACCCGCACCGACCCCAACCCCCACTCCGCAAGCCGCCGTCGAGCGCGCCGCGGTCGTCTCCCGGATAGGGCTCGGCATCGCGCTCGTGATCGCCGCCGGCCTCGTCTTCCTCCAGACGACCGACTCGCTGAGCGCCGCCCGCGACGTCGTGCTCGCGGTGCTCGTCGTCGTGATCGCGCTGGCCGTCATCTTCGCGCCCTGGATCCTGCGGCTCGTGCGCTCGCTCTCGGCCGAGCGCGCGGAGCGGATCCGCTCCCAGGAGCGAGCCGAGATGGCCGCGCACCTGCACGACTCGGTGCTCCAGACGCTCGCCCTGGTCCAGAAGCGCGCCGACTCGCCGCGCGACGTCGCCACCCTCGCCCGCCGCCAGGAGCGCGAGCTGCGCGCATGGCTTTCGGACCGTCCCCTGCCGGGCGCCGCGGCCGCGAACCAATTCGTGGCGGCGCTCGAGCAGGCGGCGCAGGAGATCGAGGAAAGCCACGGCGTCGCGGTGCAGGTCGTCGCCGTCGGCGACCGCGCCCTCGACGACCCGGCCAACGCGGTGGTCGCCGCGGCGCGCGAGGCGATCGTCAACGCCGCCAAGTTCGGCGGGGGATCGCCGGTGGACGTCTACGTCGAGGCGAGCGACGACCGGCTGGCAGTCTTCATAAGGGACCGCGGCCCGGGCTTCGCCCCCTCCGCCGTCCCGCCCGACCGGCGCGGCCTGCGCGAGTCGATCGTCGGCCGCATGGAGCGCCACGGCGGCCAAGCTCACGTGCGGAGCACGCCCGGCGAGGGAACCGAAGTGGAGCTCGTTCTAGAGAAGGGCGCGCAATGACCCAGCCCCGGGTCGTGCTCGTCGACGACCACCAGCTCTTCCGAGCCGGCGTTCGGACCGAGCTCGAGGACCTGGTCGAGATCGCCGCCGAGGCGGCCACGGTCGAAGAGGCGGTCGCCGCCATCCGGCAGGCCAAGCCCGACGTGGTACTGCTCGACGTCCACATGCCCGACGGCGGCGGCGTCGAGGTGATCCGCCGCGTCGCCCCCGAGCAACCGGACGTTCGATTCCTCGCCCTCTCGGTCTCGGATGCCGCCGAGGACGTGATCGCGGTCATCCGCGCCGGCGCCCGCGGCTACGTGACGAAGACGATCTTGGGCGCCGAGCTCGCGGACGCCGTTCGCCGCGTCAAGGACGGAGACGCGGTCTTCTCCCCGCGCCTCGCCGGCTTCGTGCTCGACGCCTTCGCCGGCGCAGCTCCCTCCCCCTCTCCCGACGCCGACCCCGAGCTAGACCAGCTCACCCCGCGTGAGCGCGAGGTCCTGCAGCACATCGCGCGCGGCTACATGTACAAGGAGATCGCCCAGCGGCTCGGCATCTCGGCCAAGACGGTCGAGGCGCACGTCTCGGCGGTGCTCAGGAAGCTGCAGCTATCCAGCCGCCACGAGCTCTCGCGCTGGGCCGCCGAACGCCGGCTCGTCGAGCCTTAGAGGCTCCGTTCCTGGAGCCTCGAGAGGCGCTCAGGGCACAAGCGAGCGCAGGCTCGTAGAGCCCGAAGTGCGCCAGGGAAGGACCGAAACCTGGGTTAGGCGCGACTGCGGCTGCGCGCGCGGCGGCCGGTCGGCTTGCCGGGCGAGCGCGGGGGGAAACGCTTGCGCTCGTCGGCGGTCATCTTCCGAACCACGAGGGAGCCTTCCTTGACCTGCTGCTCCATCAATTCAAGCTTCTCGCGGCGCTTTTCCGCTTCTCTTTCTTGCTGAGTTGCCATAAATAAGCCTGCAAAACGAGGTTAGCAGAGGGTCCGGCGGGTTCGCGACAGTTTCTCGTCGGAAAACGGCACCACTCCGCGCAAACTGGCCGCACATCCGAGTGTTTCGTTTGCGGGAACCGGGTACCCGTTCGCGGAGAAAGGATGCCGCCTCGCGACAGAAAATGGACGCTTGTTCCGGCCCTATTCGCCGCGCTTGCCGCGGCCGGGGCGATCGCGGTCATGGCGCTTCCGCTCGGCGCCTCGGGGGCTCCGGGCAACCTGCTGGGCGCCGGGGCGACCACCGGGACCACCGCGCCGCCCGTGCCGATCACGGGCGAGCTGACGATCTCCGCCGAGGACCGCCGGCTCACCTACGGTCGCAGGACGACGATCAGGGGTCGCCTGAAGGGAACCCTGAAGGCCGGCGTGCCGGTGAACCTGCAGCACAACCCCGCCCCCTACACCGGCGGTCCGCAGACGGTGGCCACAGCGACAACGTCGACGAGTGGCCGCTACTCGTTCCGGAACGTCGAGCCCGATCGCCACACCCGCTACCGCGTCGTGTCGACGGTCCCGCAGGCGACCAGCAAGGAGGTCCTGGTCGAGGTCCGCATCAAGGTCGTGCTGCGGCTGGACGACCGCACGCCCAGGCGCGGCCAGCGCGTTCGCTTCTACGGCACCGCCGCCCCCGAGCACGACGGCCGCCTCGTCTACATCCAGCGGCGCAACGCCGCCGGGCGCTGGCGAACGGCGAAGCGGACGGTCCTCGAGGACGCAGGGGACGAGCTGTCGATCTTCAGCAAGCGGATCAGAGTGCGGCGCAAGGGCACCTACCGCGCGCTCGTCTTCCACGACTCGGACCATCGGGACAGCACGAGCCGCCCGAAGCGCGCGCGCGTCCACTAGAGACGATTAGCGCGTTCGGCGAGTAGCTACGACCCGAGCTTGGGCGAGCGCCAGGGCCGCTCGAGCCGCCCGGCCAGCTCGTCCGCCAAGCCTTCGATCGGCACGCGCACCTGCTCGAGCGAGTCGCGGTCGCGCAGCGTGACCGTGTCGTTCTCCTTCGTCTCGCCGTCGATCGTGACTCCCCACGGAGTCCCGATCTCGTCCTGGCGGCGGTAGCGCTTGCCGATCGAGCCGCCCTCGTCGAACTCGGCCGGCACTCTCTTTCGAAGCTCCTCGTAGACGGCTCTCGCCTTCTCGGGCATGCCGTCCTTCGACACGAGCGGCAGCACCGCCACCTTCACCGGCGCGAGCCGCGGGTGCAGCCGCAGCACCGTGCGCCCGCGCCCCGCGACCTCCTCCTCGTCGTAGGCGTCGACCATGTAGGCGAGCGTCGCCCGGTCCGCGCCCGCGGAGGGCTCGATCACGTACGGCACGTAGCGCTCGCCGGTCGCGGTGTCCACGTAGTCGAGCTTCTCGCCGGAGAACTCGGCGTGCTTTCGCAGGTCGTAGTCGGTGCGGTTGGCGATCCCCTCGAGCTCCGACCATCCCATCGGGAACAGGTACTCGACGTCGGAGGTGCCGGCCGAGTAGTGGGAGAGCTCGTCGGCGCCGTGCTCGCGCAGCCGGACGTGGTCGGGACGGATCCCGAGGTCCGTGTACCAGCGCATGCGATCCGCCATCCAGCGCTCGTGCCACTCCTTCCCCTGGTCCGGCGGGACGAAGTACTCGATCTCCATCTGCTCGAACTCGCGCGTGCGGAAGATGAAGTTGCCGGGCGTGATCTCGTTGCGGAACGCCTTGCCGATCTGGGCGATCCCGAACGGCGGCTTCTTGCGGGCGAACTGGAGGACGTTCTTGAAGTTGACGAAGATCCCCTGCGCGGTCTCGGGGCGCAGGAAGACGCGCGCGCCGGTCTCCCGCACGGGGCCCATGTGGGTCTCGAACATGAGGTTGAAGTCCTTCGCCTCGCCGAGCTCGCCCCCGCACTCGGGGCAGCGGAACTCGCCGTCCTCGCCGCGCGCGGACTCGGGCAGGTCGTCGGCGCGCCAGCGCTTCTTGCACTTGCCCTGGCACTGCGCGAGGGGGTCGGTGAAGCTCTCGAGGTGCCCCGAGGCCTCCCATGTGCGCGGGTGCATCAGGATTGCCGCATCTAGCGCGACAACGTCGTCGCGTTCCTGTACGACCGCACGCCACCACTCGGACTTGACGTTGTTCTTCAGCAAGACGCCGTAATGGCCGAAGTCATAGGTAGAGGCGAGCCCACCGTAGATCTCGGAGGACTGGAAGATGAAGCCTCGCCGTTTGCAAAGAGCGACGATTTTGTCCATGGTCACCACGTCGCCACCGGGCGCCCTGGCGCCATCGGCCCCGTCGGCGGGCGTCGCAGCGGCCGCCTCCGCATCAGATCTTTTTGCTGTTTGGGCTTTCTCTTCCATGGGGTCGGCTGAAAAATCCGTGTCCGGATTGCAGATTAGGCTAGAACTCGTTGTCGACGTCGGGGACGACGTCGGGGAGAGGGTTCGAGAGCCACCGCACGTCCGTCATTGCACGTCACGGAATGAGGAGATACACCCGGTATGAGCATCATTGAGGTACCGACCTTGCCGTTTCGCGCCGGCCGCCATCTGGCGGCATGGGTCAAGTGGCATACGGTCGGCGTCTACTGGATCGATGACGCCGACTCGGCACCGCAGAAGCGGGCGCCCCAGCGGCGCCGGCGCTCCGCGGCCTGAGGATCGAGCCCCCGCCGGCGAGGAGTCGGTACCGGCCGCGGGTCTCCGCCAGCGAAGGGGGTCGCCACTGGCCTCGGGTCGCGAAATACCCGTGGCTTGGCCGAAACCGGCCTCCATATACTTGAACTGACTCAGGGATTTCCGGGAGCAGGCTTGCCGATCTACGAATATCGATGCAGCAACGGCCACGTGTTCGAGGTCACGCAGAGCATGAGCGCCGACCCCGTCACGACGTGCCAGGTGTGTGGCGCGCCGGTCGAGCGGGTCTTCCACCCGATCGCGGTCCACTTCAAGGGATCCGGCTTCTACACGACCGACTACGGTCGCGGCCGCGCGGGCGTTGGGAGCGGCGACTCCGGGGGCGACGACTCCGGCGACAGCTCGAAGGCCGGGGCGAAGAGCGGCTCCGGCGGCTCGAGCGACTCGAAGAGCTCGAGCGACTCCAAGGGCTCAGGCGACTCCAAGGGCTCGAGCGACTCCACGGGCTCGGGCGACAAGGGCGTCTCCACGAAGTCGGAGTCAAAGCGCTCCGGCGACTGAGCCGCTCGGCGCCCTCCCAGCGAGCGAACGAAAAAGGGGCCCTTTCGGGCCCCTTCTCCGTGGGGGGGTTCCACTTGTGCGGAAAGTCGGGCGAGCGAGTCCGCCTGACTGAAATCAGTCTTCCTGCGGCTCGTCCCCAGGCTCTTCCTCGCCGCCCTGCTCGGCCTCGCCTCCCTGCTCGGCCTTCCCGTCGGCCTCCTTGCCGCCTCCCTCTTCGCCATCACGCTTCTTGTCGCCCTCGTCCTCGCCGTCGTCCTCGTGCTCCGAGACGCACCTGCCGAAGGCGTTGGGCTTGTTGGCGCTCGTGCCGTACTTGGCGCGGAAGGCCCTGACGTCGCCCTCGCGCTCGTCGCGACACGTCGAGACGGCCTCCCTGTGGGCACGCTTCGCGGCCTTGACGTTCAGCTTGACGCAGTTCTTGAAGGCCTTGATGAGGCGGTGACCGTCGTCGCCGTCGTCGGCCTCGCTCGGGTCGCCTCCCTCGGCGGGCTCACCCGCGGCCGGGGCATCCACCCCCACCGGGCGGCCCGACTGGGTCGCGGCCGGAGCGTACTTGTCCTCGAACTCCTGCACGTTCAGGGCAAGCTCGGCCTTGCACTCGCGGGCCGCCACGCGCTTGAGGCGGCGGTTGTGGCGGCGGTTCTTCGACACGCACTTGCCGATCCCGCGCCCGTCACCCTTGTGCCCGCCGTCTCCTGAGCGGAGCGCCTTACAGCGCTTCACGTCCTCCCTAGCTCCACCCTTCTCGTTCGCGGCGGCCGTTGCGGGCACCGCCAGCAGCGCGATCAGGGACAAAATCGTTGCCAGCTTCCTCATCAAGTCCTCCTCGGGTATGCCTCTTGAATCGGACGGCTCCGTGCCGTTCCTGACTCGAGAACGCTCCGGGCGGACAAAGGTTGGGCGCCTGGACGGGTGGCTCAGCGAGGCGAGCTGCTACCCGTCGAGGAACTTCTCTACCGCGGCCTGCTTCTCCGCCTCCGACACCTGGAGCGGGTTTGCGCCCGGGTCGATCGGGCGCAGGACCGTCGGCTTGATCGAGCCCCCGACCTCGGAGTCGAAGAACAGGGCGAGCAGGCCCGGGCCGGCCATGTCGGAGCGGACGGCGCGCGGAGCGTGCCAGGCGGCCCACGGCCAGTGCGGGAACGAGGCCGGGCTCATGATGCGTCCTCTCACCGCCTCGAGGAACTTCTGCTGGCGGCGGGCGCGGGTGAGGTCGGACTCCTCGGGCGCGCAGATGTTCTTCCGGATCCGCACGATGTCGAGCGCCTGCCCGCCGTCGAGCGTCTCCTTCCCTCGCGACGGCTTGCACTGGCGCGGCGGCCCGTCGCACCCGAACGCCGGCCGCCGGCCCTCGAACTCCGACACGACGCAGTTGTCGAAGTTCATCTTCACGCCGCCGAGCGCGTCGACGAACTTGGGGAAGCCCTTGAAGTCGACGAGCACGACGTGGTTGATCTCGACGCCGAGGAACTCCTTCACGGTGCGGATCATCAGCGGCGTGCCGCCGAACGCGAAGGCGGCGTTGATCTTCTCGGGGCCGTGGCCCGGGATGTTGGCGAGCGTGTCGCGCGGGATCGAAAGCCGCGCCGCCTTGCCGCCGCCGTAACGCATCAGCATGATCGTGTCGGCTCGGCTCGGGCCCTGCTCGCCGGGCCGGCGGTCGGACCCGATCACGAGGATGTTGTTCGCATTCGTGAGGAGGCTGCCGCCATCGTCGAGCTCGCGCTTGACCCGCTCGGGCATCTTGTCCGCCTGCATCTGGGCGCTGATCATGAAGAGGGTGATGCTGAGCGCGGTCCAGCCGATCACGAACAGCACGACGAAGAGGAGCGCCCGCCGCCAGGTGATGCGCCGCGGCTTGGGCTCGGGCTCCGGCTCGATCCAGCGCCGCTCGGGCGGGCGAGGCGGAGCGGTTACGCCGCCGCCGGCCGGGTCGGGGCCACCCGGCCGATCCGGCCCCGCCTGCCCGGGCCGGGGCGCCACCTTCGTGCCCGCGCCCACCCCCGCCTGGCCCGCCGCCGTCCTCGGCGGCGCGGTCGGCTTTGCCTCAGGCGGCTCGAAGCGCCCTCGGTCCCGGTTGAATAGCCTGCTCAGGAAGCCTGGCCGGGAGCGATAAACGCGATATTCGGGTTTGTCGGACATCTGTCTGTGGCGGCCTCGGGCCGCTGTCGCGCCCGCCGAGCTTGTAATAGTGACGAAATGGCCAGCCGCACTCGCACGGTTATCGGACTCGACCTCGGTGGCACGAAGCTGCTCGCCGGGGCGATCGACGAGCGCCTCGGCGTCCACATGTCCGCCTACCGCGTCGTCAACGGCCTGGACCAAGGCCGCATGTTGGACTCGATCCAGGACGCCGTCGACGAGATCCGCGAGAAGGTGCCCGACGTCGAGGGAGTCGGCTTCGGCATTCCCGCGCTGATGGACCAGCGCACGGGGGTCGCTGTCTCGGCCGTCAACGTGCCGTTCCAGGACCTCCCCTTCCGCGACATCATGGCCGAGCGCCTCGGGCTACCGGTCTTCGTCGACAACGACGCCAACGTCGCGACGCTTGTCGAGTCGCGCTTCGGCGCCGCGCAGGGCTCAGACCACGTCATCGGCCTCACGATCGGGACCGGCATCGGCGGCGGCATGGTGCTCGACGGCCGCGTCTATCGCGGCTACACGGGCGCCGCGGGCGAGCTCGGGCACATGGTCGTCGACGAGGACGGCCCGCGCTGCCAGGGCAACTGCCCCAACTACGGCTGCCTCGAGGCGGTCGCCTCGGGAATGGCGATCGGTCGCGAGGGCCTGATCGCGGGCCAGCAGGAGCCCGACTCGGCGCTTGGCGCGGCGGTCGCCGACGGGCTCGAGATCACCGGCCAGTTCGTGACCGACCTCGCGCACGAGGGCGACGAGGTCGCGCGCATGGTGCTCGGCCACATCGGCAGCAAGCTCGGTATCGGCCTGGCGAACATCGCCAACATCTTCAACCCCGAGGTGATCGTGCTCGGCGGCGGCGCGATGGCCGCCGGCGACTTCCTGCTCGCTCCCGCCCAGGACGAGATGAAGCGCCGCGCCCTTCGGCCGAGCCGCGACCAGGTTCGCATCACGCGCGCCCGGTTCGGCGAGGAGGCGGGGATGCTGGGTGCCGCGGTGCTCGCGTTCGACGAGCTGGACCAGCGCGTCACGGCCTAGGACCGGCGCAGACCAGCGGCGTCACGGCCTTGCGGCCGGCGCAGCCCAGCGCATCGCGGCCCGACGCCTCGGGAACTCGGCCAGACCGGGGTGCCACTTCGGCCACCTCACCAGACGGCCAACTCAACGGATGTTGAGATAGGGATCGAACACGTGGTGGTACTCACCAGATGCATGCCCACATCCCGTCAAGGAGGACCGGAATGAACAACCCCAGGCAGGCCGTTCGTGGTGGTTACCGACAGAGCCGTTCTCGTAACGGAGCTGCCGGTCGCCCCATCGCCGGCGCTGCCGCCTGCCTACTGCTCGCGTCTTTGCTGATGCTGACCCCCGGAGCGGGCGCCGACGTCACGGTTCCGCAGGTCAACCTGCCGATCGCGCCGCCCACCACAGAAGCTGCCGCCAACCTGCCAACCGTCACGATCGACGAGGTGAAGGTGCTGGGGCCGAGCACCGTGCGCGTTTACGGGACCGTCGATCCGAACGGACTCGACACCAACGTTCAGCTCCAGTACGGCACCGGTGGAGTGCTCGACCTGAAGTCGACCGAGGTCGAGATCGGCGCATCGCTCGAGCCGGTCAAGTTCGTGCAGGACCTGGTCAACCTGAAGCCGGGGAGCGGCTACGACCTGTACGTGTCGGCGGCAACACCTCTCGACTCGACAACGAGCACGAGGGCGAGCTTCTTCACCGGCCATGACGTGTACGTCTCGCCCATTACAGGCCAGACGGCGGGAGCCGGAGCGACGAAGAAGACCAGGTGCACGATCGTCGGCACGGCGAAGCGTGACCGCATCACCGGGACATCGAAGCGCGACGTCATCTGCGGCCTCGGCGGCAACGATGTCATCCGCAGCCGGGGCGGGAACGACCTCGTCCTCGGCGGCAAGGGCGGCGACAGCCTGATCACGTCCGCCGGGCGTGACGAGCTGCGCGGCAACAGTGGCAACGACCGCCTCTCGGGCGGAAGCGGCAACGATCGCCTCTTCGGCGACAACGGCCGTGACCGTCTATCCGGCGGCCCAGGCCGTGACCGCGTCCGTGGCGGCAAGGGCCGCGACCGCGCGCAGGGCGTGACCAAGAGCGACCGAGTAGCTCAGGTCGAGCGGGTGGGGCAGAACCGCTCGGTCTCAGCGAAAGGTTTTCGCCGCTAGCGCGGGAGAAGACCAGGAGCGAGCGCCGTCGCCGTCCCGCACCGGCGGCGGCGCCGCTCCGGCCGATAGCCGCGGCGGGGGTGACGGCTCGGCGCCGCGTCGCGCCTCGATAGCCTCGCCGGGGTGAGCGGCAAGCTCGTCATCTGCCCCACCCCGATCGGCAACCTCGGCGACGTCAGCCTGCGCGTGCTCGACGCGCTGCGCGAGGCCGACGTGATCGCCTGCGAGGACACGCGCCAGACGCAGAAGCTGCTTAACCGTCACGGCATCGACGCCCGTCTCGAGCCCTACCACGAGCACAACGAGCGCCGGCGCGCCGGGGAGCTGGTGCGGCGGATCGAGCGCGGCGAGGTCGTCGCGCTGGTGAGCGACGCGGGCACGCCGGCGATCTCCGACCCGGGCTTCGTTCTGGTGCGCGCGTGCCACGAGCTCGGCCTGCCGGTCGAAACGCTTCCGGGACCGTCGGCCGTCCTGACGGCGCTCGTCGCGTCGGGGCTCCCGGCCGAGCGCTTTCGCTACACCGGCTTTCTCCCCCGCCGCAAGGGCGAGCTTCGGCGCGAGCTCGAGCGCCCTAGCGAGACGCTCGTCGCCTACGAGTCCCCGCGCCGGCTCGCGGCGACGCTGGCGCTGCTGGCCGAGATCGACCCGGAGCGGCCGGTCGCGGTCTGCCGCGAGCTGACGAAGCTCCACGAGCAGGTCGCGCGCGGCACCGCCGTCGAGCTGGCGCGCAAGTTCGCGCGCGGCACACGCGGGGAGGTGACGCTCGTGATCGGTTCCGCGCAGGATGGCCCCGGGATCGAGCTCGCTCCCGCCCGCGACGCGGTCGAGCGCCTCGTCGAAGCGGGCGCCCGCCGGCGTGCGGCCGCGCGGGTCGTCGCCTCGCTAACCGGCATCTCCGCCAACCGCCTCTACCGTCCAGAGGAATAGAATCGCTCGCCTTGGACCTCGCCGAATACCGTCAGAAGAGCCTCGATACCTGGAACCTGATGGCGCGCGGCTGGGACCGCCGGCGCAAGTGGATGTGGGACGTCAGCCGCCCGGTCGCAGAGTCGCTGGTCGCGAGGCTCGATCCGCAGCCCGGCCAGACGATCCTCGAGCTCGCGGCCGGCACGGGTGAGACCGGCTTCGCGGCGGCGCGGGAGCTCGGCGACGACGGCAGGCTGATCCAGACCGACTTCTCCCCCGAGATGGTCGAGGCGAACAAGCGCGGCGCCGCCGAGCTCGGCCTCTCCACGATGGAGGTGCGCGTGATGGACGCCGAGAGGATGGATCTCGAAGACGACAGTGTCGACGGCGTCCTCTGCCGCTGGGGCTACATGCTGATGGCCGATCCCGCCGCCGCCCTCTCCGAGACGAGGCGTGTTCTGCGCGACGGCGGAAGGCTCTCGTTCTCGGTCTGGGGCGAGCCCGAGCGCAACCTCTGGGCCGCGCTGAGCGGCGCGGCGTTCGTGCAACACGGCCACCTGCCGCAGCCGCAGCCGGGCGACCCCGGCATGTTCTCGATGGGAAGCGACGAGCGCATCCGGGAGCTCGTGACCGGCGCGGGCTTCGCCGATCCCGACATCGAAGAGGTGCCGGTCCAGTGGCGCTTCGACGACTTCGACGCCTACTGGGACTTCCTCGGCGAGCTCGCGGGTGCGATCGCGATGGTGCTGAAGACGCTGCCCGACAGCGAAATCGAGGCCGTGCGCGAGTCGCTGCGCGAATCGACCTCGAGCTATGCCTCCAGCGACGGCCTCGTGCTCGAGGGCGTGGCTAAGAACGTTCTCGCGACCTAGTCGCGCCCGGACCGCGATGGCGCCGTCGGCGTAGCCGGCAGCGGCTCACGGTAAGGAATCGGCACGTACTGAACGGACGGCCGCAGACGGCCGAGCTGCGGATAGAGGTCCATCAGGGCGAACGCCTCCTCGGGCAGCTCCTTCGATACTGGTAGCCCGATCTGGGCGAGCGTCTCGAAGGTGAGAGGGTAGTCGTGCGTCCACTTCCCGGAGGTGAGATCCGCGGCGATCTTCTCCGCCCGATCCTCCGGAAAGTCGTCGAGCAGCACGTTCATGACGAATTCCTTGACCTGAGTCTGCGCCTTCCGCGCGATGTCGGCGAGGATCAGCGTCTCGTCGTTCACCCGCTCGGCCGGCTTGCTCTCGGCGGCGTAAAGGATCGACACCGCCGGCCACTGACCGATCTGTGGATCGACCGGCCCGAGCACCGCGTTCTCGTCCATCAGGATCTCGTCGGCGGCCAGCGCCAGCATCGTGCCGCCCGACATCGCGTAGTGCGGCACGACCACAGTGACCTTGGCCGGATGGCGATGCAGGGCGCGGGCGATCTGCTCTGAGGCGAGCACGAGCCCACCGGGGCTGTGCACCACCAGGTCGATCGGGACGCTGTCGGGCGTGAGGCGCACCGCTCGCAGCACCTGCTCTGAGTCCTCGACGTCTATGAAACGCCGCAGTGGGATGCCGAGCAGGCTGACCGACTCCTGCCGGTGGATCAGGGTGATCACGCGCGAGCCCCGCTTCCGCTCGAGGCGCTGGATCGCCCTGTAGCGACGTCCGGCCAAAACCCGCTGCTGGATCGGCGGGATGAGGAACACGAGGAAGAAGAGCAGGAAGACGAACTCGCTCAGACCGGGCACGGCGGAGAGGATAAGCGGCTTCGCTTTGAAAACAACTCTCGCGAGGCTGTGACGCCTGCGTCTCAGAGCGCGCGCAGCGGCCCGATGCCGCCCGTGGGGGGCGCTAGGGTCGGCCGCGTTGGCGAACGGCAAGGAGGCTTCGATGAGGCTCTGGTCATGGAAGGTCGTGGCGGCGGGCGTGGTGAGCGCGGCGCTCGTGGGAGGCACGGCGCCGGGCGGTGGCGTGGGCGTGGCGCTCGCCGCGCCGGGATGGACCTGGCCGGTGCGGGGTCCGGTGCTGACTCCGTACTCGAACGACAACTCGCGGCCCTACGCGGGCGGGATGCACCGCGGCGTCGACATCGGGGCGGCGGCGAGGACCGAGGTCGTGGCGGCGACCGCGGGTGAGGTCACCTACGCGAGTCAGCTCGGCAGCTCGGGCCTGGTGGTCGCGATCGCCGCGGCCGACGGGCGCCACGTCACGACCTACCTGCACCTGGGAGTTGTGGCGGTAAACCGCGGCGCACGCGTGGAGCAGGGACAGCGGATCGGCGAAGTAGGCACGACCGGGAAGCGCTCGGCCGCGGAGCCTCACCTTCACTTCGGCGTTCGGCTCGCGGGCGAGGAGCGCGTCTACGTGGATCCGCTCGCGCTCTTGCCGTCGCTCGGCGACGCGGCGGCGCCCGAGGTTGCACCTGTTGCCGCCCCGTCGCCCGCGAAGGCGCAGCGAGCGCCAGTGCCTGCCGGTCCGGCCCCGCGGCCCCTTCGGCGGCGAGAGCGCGGCCAACCGCTCGGGAGGAGAGAGCGTTCGCGTTCGCCGGCGCCGGTCGCGGTCACCGTTCCCGCGGTACGCGCGCGTGCTGTCCCCACCCATGGGCCGGCCGCTCGCTCGGCCGGTCGGGTGACGGCCTCGCGGCCACATGAGACTCGCGGCGTCGACAAACCGCCGCACGGGCCGCAGGCGCTTTCCGGGCGCAGCACCGAGGTGCGCGAGCCGCTGACGGCCTCAAAGCCCTTCCGTCCCGAGCCGGCCGAGCGAGACGGCCTCGGCAGGCTGATCGCGGCGGGCGGCTTTGCGCTCCTGCTCGTCGCGCTCTTCGGTCGCGCTCTCCTGCGCCGGCCTGCCGTGCGTGCGGCTAGCGAAGCGGCGCGGCCAGGCTACGCATGGCCCGCCGCAGGCGACTCGCCCGCGGCTCCAGCTCCAGCTCTGCCCGCAGGTGGAGCGAGCGAAGGTCGAGCAGCTCGACGAGCTGGCCCGTGGGGCGGAACGGGTCCGCAACCGTCTGGCGAGCCTCGAGCGAGCGTGCCGCCAGCACCGTGCCGTCAACCTCCGCGACGAGCAGCGGCTCCTCGGGGGCGGACCGGCCCTCCAAATCGGCAAGCCGGCGGATCGCGGCGGCGTCGCGGGGTTGAGCGCGCCTGACCGTCACGTTGTCGAAGGGCGTGGGCTCGGAGGGAGCGGCGCGCCGAGCGCGGGCTATGGCTGTCTCGCGAGCGGCTTGGCGAAGCCTGTCGTTGAGCACTGCATCTACCAGTGCGGCGTTCAGAGCGGGATTCATCACGATCGCCTCCTGGGTTGTTTGGCGGGGTCCCGGCTAGTAACCTGCATGTACCCTATAATGGTTAGCCTAACCTGTCAAGTCCGAACGTTGGTTACGCATTTATGGCTGAGATAACCCCCGCCCCAGGCGAGCTCGAGCTGGTCCGGCAGTTCGTGAACTCGGCCGACGTCGAGCAGGGGACGGACGAGCTCTCCACCTCGGAACAGCTCACCGCCTGGCTGAAGGCCCATGACCTCCCCGGCCCTTCCGGGGGCATCGACAAGGAGGCGCTCCGGCGCGCAGTCGACATGCGAGAGGCGATCCGCTGCCTGCTCTTCGCGAACGCCGGCGATCCGCTCGACCGGTCGGCGATCGCCAGCCTGAACCGAGCCTCGAGCGAGGCCCGCCTGACCGTGCGCTTCGACGAGCACGGCCACCCGAGCCTCGAGCCCGGCTCGGCCGGCGTCGACGCCGCGCTCGCGGCGCTGCTCGCGATCGTCTTCCGCTCGATGGCCGACGGCACGTGGCCGCGCCTCAAGGCCTGCCAGGAGGACACCTGCCAGTGGGCCTTCTACGACGAGTCGAGGAACCGCTCGGCGCACTGGTGCTCGATGGAGGTGTGCGGCAACCGCAACAAGGCACGCAGGTTTCGTGAGCGCCGTCGCGACACAAAGCAAGCGTGAGCTTGCCGCCCCATCACTGCGGTGCTAGCTTCGACCCCGTGGTCGATCACGGGAGCTGCCAATGCCTTCGCACGTAGACGTCATCCGCGCCGCCCACGACGCGTTCCAGCAACAGGACATCGAGGGCGTGCTGTCGGCGCTGGCCGAGGACGTCGCGTGGAAGATCCCGGCCTCGCTGCCCTGGGGCGGCACCTACAACGGGCGTGAGGACGTGGCCGGCTTCTTCGGCCTGCTGCCCGAGTACTTCGAGCAGCTCGAGCTCCATCCAGACGAGCTGATCGAGGCCGGCGACCGGGTGATCGACATCGGGTTCATGCGCGGCCGCGGCACGCTCGGCGGCGATCCGTTCGAGTCCCGCTACTGCCTGGTGTGGCACATGCGCGACGGCCTCGCGGTGGAGATGGAGGAGTTCTCCGACACCGCGGCGCTGATCACCGCCACGCAGTCAGAGCCGGCGACCTCGGCTTAGGTCTTAAGTCCTCCGAGAGCCGCTCCCGGCGGGCGCCGCGGGGCGACCCCTATATTGCTCTTCCCGTGTCGTTCTACGTCACCACGCCGATCTACTACGTCAACGCCGAGCCGCACCTCGGCCACGCCTACACGACGATCGCGGCCGACGTCATCGCCCGCCACATGCGCCAGCGTGGCGAGGAGGTCTTCTTCCTCACGGGCACCGACGAGCACGGCGAGCCCGTCGCCCACGTGGCCGAGCGCGAGGGCATCTCGCCCAGAGAGCTGGCCGACCGCAACGTCGTCCACTTCAAGCAGATGGTGGAGCGGCTCCAGTGCACCAACGACTTCTTCATCCGCACCACCGACCCCGAGCACGAGGCCGCCGTCCAGCGCTTCATGCAGCGCGTCTACGAGGCCGGTCACATCTACGAGGGCACCTACGAGGGCTGGTACTGCCCGAACTGCGCCGACTTCAAGTCCGATCAGGAGCTGCTCGACGGCAACAGGTGCCCGATCCACAAGATCGTGCTCGAGCGCGTGCGCGAGGAGAACTACTTCTTTCGCCTCTCCGCCTATCAGGAGCCGCTGGAGCGCCTCTACGCCGAGCGGCCCGACTTCGTGCTGCCGGGCATCCGCTACAACGAGGCGCGCTCGTTCATCAAGCAGGGGCTCGAGGACGTCTCGGTCAGCCGTCCCAAGCTCAAGTGGGGCGTGCCGGTGCCCTGGGACCAGGAGCAGGTCTTCTACGTCTGGTTCGACGCGCTCCTCAACTACTACACGGCGCTCGAGTACGCGAAGAGCGAGGACCTGACCGAGCGCCTCTGGCCGCCCAGCCTCCAGATCCTCGGCAAGGACATCCTCAAGTTCCACGCCGTCATCTGGCCCGCGCTCCTGATGGCCGGCGGCGTGGACCTGCCGCGCCACCTCTTCATCCACGGCTACCTGCTGATGCAGGGTGAGAAGATGTCGAAGACGCTCGGCAACGTGCTCGACCCGTTCAAGGTGATCGACGTCTACGGCGTCGACGCCCTGCGCTACTACTGCTTTCGCGAGGTGAGCTTCGGCCAGGACGGCTCGATCTCGACCGAGGGCTTCGAGGCCCGCTACAACACGGAGCTGGCGAACGAGTACGGCAACCTCGCGAGCCGCGTGCTCGCGATGATCGGCCGCTACCGCGACGGCGTCGTGCCCGAGGCCGAGTTCGCGCAGGAGCTCGGCGGTGACCTGAACGGGTTGGCCGACTCCGTCCGCGAGCACCTCGATCGCGTCGAGCTGACGCTCGCGCTCGAGGAGATCTGGTCGCGCGTGCGGCGCCTGAACCGCTACGTCGAGGAGCAGGCGCCCTGGAAGCTCGCCAAGGAGGAGAGCGAGGCCGCGCGGCTCGACGAGGTCCTCTACAGCCTCACCGAGGGGATCAGGGTCGTCTCGGTGCTGCTCCACCCCTACGTCCCCGGTGCGGCGACGCGGCTGCTCGAGGCGCTCGGCCAGGAAGGGCCCGAGGCGCTCGCGCTCGAGCGCGCGGTCCCCGGCGCCGTCGCGGGCGGAGCCAGCGTGGGCGAGCTCGAGCCGCTCTTCCCGAAGGTCGAGGCCGTCGAGACTGCCTGAGCCTTACCTGAGCGCCTCGTGACTGCCAGGCAGCTCGCCATGTTCCTGGGCGTGTCGGCGATCTGGGGCGCCTCCTACCTCCAGATCAAGATCGCGCTCGACGGCCTCGATGCCTCGATGGTCGTGTTCGCTCGCGTCGCGCTCGCGGCGCTCATCCTCTACTTCGCGGTGCGCGCGGTCGAGGACCACGAGCGCGCGTTCCGGTTCGTGCGCGAGCATCCGGGGCGGATCTTCGTGCTGGGGCTGCTCAGCATCACGATCCCGTTCATGCTGATCAGCTACGGCGAGACGCAGATCAGCTCCGGCCTGACCGGCGTGCTGGTCGCGCCGGGGCCGCTCTTCGTCGCGCTCTTCGCTCCGTTTCTCGATCCGAGCGAGCGCGTCGATCGCCGCGGGGCAATCGGTCTGCTGATCGGGTTCGCGGGCATCGTGCTGCTGCTCGGGGTGGACACCGTGCACGGCATCGGCGAGCTCCTCGGCGCGCTTGCGGTCCTCGGCGCCGCCTGCAGCTACGGCCTCGGCGCGATGTACACGAAGATCAGGTTCTCCGGCGCGGGCGTGCCGCCGATCGTGATCAGCTTCTTCGGCTGCGTGACCGCCGCGGCGCTGACGTTCGTGCCCGCGATGGTGACGCTCCCCGGCTCGAGCCCGGACCTGGGCGAGATCGCGGCGGTGGTGAGCCTGGGCGTGATCGGCACCGCGCTCGCCTTCGTCCTCTACTTCTCGCTGATCGCCGAGACCGGCGCCGGCCGCGCATCGCTCGTCGGGTACGCGATCCCGCCGACCGCGCTCGCGTACGGGGCGATCCTGCTCGACGAGGTCGTGACCGCTGCGGCGATCGCCGGCCTCGTCCTCATCCTCGCCGGCATCACGCTCGCCGGGCGCAGGCGCGAGGTCGAGAGCGAGGAGATCGTCCCTCACCCGCCGGAGCCGATCTGACGCAGCGCTCGCGCCTGCGAAGCGAGCCGGCCTCCTAGACTCAGCCCGGTGATCGACACCCACTGCCACTTCGACGCCTGCGACGGGCCGGTCGACGACCTCATGGAGCGCGCTCGTGCTGCGGGCATCGAACGCGTGCTGGCGATCGGGATGAACCCCGCCTCGTGCCTGCATGCGCTGCAGGTGGCCGACGCGCACGATGAGGTCTTCGTCTCGGTCGGTCGACACCCTCACGAGACGACGGCCTTCGCAGACACTGACAGGGACGAGCTCGCGAAGCTCGCGACCTTCCCCAAGGTGAGGGCGATCGGCGAGGCAGGCCTCGACTACCACCGCGACTATGCGCCGCGCGAGGACCAGCGGCTCGCGTTCGAGCTGCAGATCGACCTGGCCCAGGCGCTCCACCGACCGCTCGTCGTCCACACGCGCGACGCGGCCGAGGACACGTTCGCGATGCTCGAGCACGGCGCCTCCTCGGGGATCCCCGTCATCCTGCACTGCTTCTCGCTCGCCGATGACGTCGATCGCTGCATCGAGTACGGCTACTACTGCTCGTTCGCCGGCAACGTCACCTACCCGAACGCGACGGCGCTGCAGGAAGCGGCCGCGCGCGTGCCAGACGAGCTGCTGCTGGTCGAGACCGACGCTCCGTTCCTGACTCCGCAGGAGTTTCGGGGAAAGCGGAACGAGCCCGCCTACGTACGCTCCACCGCGGCGTTCCTCGCACAGCTGCGCGGTCAGACCTACGAGCAGCTCGAGCAGGTCGTGCAGTCGAACGCGGCCTGGATCTTCCAGTGGTGAGCCGGGGCGGCGCGCGGCCGAGCTCGAAGCGATGACGGCCTCGCTGGCGCGCGCGAGCCTGGAGCGGCTGGCCCGCTTCAGGATCAGGCCGAATCGCGAGCTGGGCCAGAACTTCCTGGTCGACGACAACGTGCTCGGCGTGATCGGGCGCGCCGCCGAGCTCTCGGAACGTGACGTCGTGCTCGAGATCGGCGGCGGCCTGGGCGTGCTGAGCGAGTACATGGCCGAGCGAGCCGCGCACGTGCACGTCGTCGAGACGGATCGCCGGCTGGAGCCGGTCCTCGCGGAGGCGCTCGCCGGCAAGGACAACGCCTCGATCGTGATCGGCGACGTGATGGACGTGGACCTCGCGGCGCTCCGGCCCGCGCCGGCAAAGGTCGTCGCGAACCTGCCCTATGGGGTCGCCGTACCTGCAACCGTGCGCACGATCGACGAGTTGCCGGGTGTCGATCTCTGGTGTCTGATGCTGCAACGCGAGATCGCCGAGCGCCTGCGGGCGAAGCCGGGCACGAAGACCTACGGCATCCCCTCGGTGATGGTGCAGCTCGCCTGCGAGGTGGAGTTCGTGCGCCCGATATCCCGCAACGTCTTCCAGCCCGTTCCCAACGTGGATTCCGCGCTCGTGAAGCTGAGGCGTCTCGCACCGGCGGCCGCCATCGCGCCCGCTGTAGGCGAAGTCGTGCACGCGGCCTTCGCGCACCGGCGCAAGGCGCTGCCTCGCTCGCTCGAGCTGGCGCTGCCCGACTCGGAGGGCGTGCGAGCCGCCGCGCGCGCGGTGCTCGAGGAGATGGGACACCCCGTGGACGAGCGAGCCGAGCGCCTGGCGCCGGAGGAGTTCGTCGAGCTGACGCACGGTCTCGGGCGATGAGCGCCCTTCCGCTCCTCGTGCGGGCCCCGGCGAAGGTCAACCTCTGCCTCTACGTCGGCCCCCGGCGGGAGGACGGCATGCACGAGATCTGCTCCCTCTTCCAGTCGCTGACGCTGGCGGACGAGCTCAGGGTCGAGGAAGCCGCCGAGCGCGACGAGATCATCTGCCCCGTCGTTCCCGAGCCCAACCTGGCGGCGGCTGCGCTCCAAGCCTTTCGCGAGCGCTTTCGCTGGAGCGGCCCGCGGCTGCGCGTGACGATCGACAAGCGGATACCGGTCGCCGCCGGCCTCGGCGGTGGCTCCGCGGACGCGGCGGCCGTCCTTCGCGCTGCCGTCGCGGTCTCGGGCATCGAGCCCCGCGAATCGGAGCTCGTCCAGCTCGCGATGTCGCTCGGCGCCGACGTGCCGTCCCAGCTCGAGCCCGGCATGGACCTGATCCGCGGAGCGGGCGAGGTGGTGGAGCGGCTGGATCCGCCGCTCTCGCCGGGCTTCGTTCTGCTTGCGAGCCCGGCCGAGCTCCGAACCGCCGACGTGTACGCGCGCGCCGACGAGCTGGGCCTGCCCGAGCGCGACCTCGATGCCGTCGAATCGGAGCTCTACGGAGCCGTGCTCGAGATCGCGGACATGCCGTCGGCGCTCGCCTCGCTGCTCTACAACGACCTCGAGGAGGCGGCGCTCGACCTCGAGCCCTCGATCGCTGAGCCGCTGGGCGTCCTGCGGGCCGGCGGCGCGCAGCGCGCGATCGTGAGCGGCTCTGGGCCGACCGTGTTCGGAGTCTTCCTCGACGTGGAGGAAGCCGAGCGCGCCGCGGCGGAGATCGCGCCGCGCTGGCGCGGGCAGACGATCGTCGCCGGAGCGGTGCGGCCCGGCTACGCCGCGCCGCTCCCGGCGTGATCGCGCTCGGGCATCGGGCAGAACGCTCCCTCCGAGAACCCAGCCGGCGGAATGTCGAGCGCGTTGTTGAAACGCGCGCGGAAGTTCTCGATCGCGATCGCCGCCGTCAGCTCCACGAGCTGCGGGTCGTCGAAGTGCTCACGAAGCTGCGCGAAGAGGTCCTCCGAGATGTCGACGTTCGTCTGCGACATCTGCTCCGCGTATCTCATCACCAATTTCTCGACCGGCGAGAATGCGTCGCTCTGCTCGTAGTCGTGGAAGTCCCGCAGTTGCCGCTCGCTCACTCCTGCCTCGCGCCCGAGGTGCGAGCCGATGTCGATGCAGAACTGGCAGCCGATGACCGTCGCCGCCTTCGTCGCCGCCAGGGTCTTGAGCCGCTCGTCCACCTTGTGCGAGCGGTCGTGGCCAAACTCGAGCATCCCCCAGCCCATCATGTTCCAGGGGCTCTGCGCCATCACGCCGGGCACCTCCATCGCTCGCCCGTAGGTACGGCGGGTATACCAGTCGGCCGCCCGCACCACCGCATTTTCCTTCCGCTTCACTCGCATCGGTACCGCCTCCTTCGCTTGCCGGCTGTCCGCGCCGATTATCGTGGCAAACTGGCCGCCCTGTGATCGAGAACCTGATCGAGGACTTCGCCCAGGGACTGGGCCAATGGGCCTATCTGTTCGTGGCCGTGATGGCGACGGCCGAGACCGCCGCCTTCGTGGGCTTCATCGCTCCGGGCGAGTTCACGATCATCCTCGGCGGAGTGCTCGCGGGAGAGGGCACCCTCTCCATCTACGTGCTGATCGCGATCGTGTGGGCGTCGATCGTCGTGGGCGACTCGATCGGCTTCATGATCGGTCGCAAGGCCGGCCGCGGCTTCCTGCTCGAGCACGGTCACCGCGTGCGGCTGACGGAAGAGCGCCTGCAACAGGTGGAAGACTACTTCCGACGCCACGGCGGTAAGACGATCTTCTTCGGGCGCTGGGTGGGGTTCGTGCGTCCGCTGATGCCCTTCACGGCGGGCACCTCGAGCATGCCGTACAGCCGCTTCCTGCCCTACGACATCCTGAGCGCCGGCCTCTTCGGCTCCTTCTTCTGCCTGCTCGGCTACGTCTTCTGGCGCAACCTCGACACGGTCACGTCGGTGGTCGGAAGGGGAGCGCTCGGCCTCGGGGTGATCGTGGCGCTCGTCGTCGGCGGGGTGCTGCTCTACAAGCGTCTGCGCGATCCGCAGCGAAGGGAAGAGCTCGTCGCCTCGCTGCAGCGCTTTGGCCGCCGGCCGCTGGTGCGGCCGTTCGCGTTCGCTCTCTCCTGGATCTGGGCGGTGGCTCTTGGTCCGCTCTGGCGCTGGGCGATCCGGCCGTTGGTGCGTTACGTGCTGGCGCCGATCTGGCAGCTGATGACGCCGCCGCTCCGGTTCGTGGGTCAGCGGCTGACGCCCGGCGAGCTCGGGATCGAGTTCACGACGCTGCTTGCGATCGCGGCGGTGTCGGTGTTTGCGTTCGGCGCCTATGTGGACGTGGTGGCGAACGGCACGGGGCTGACGACCCCGGGTGACAGGGTCGCCTTCGACATCGCTCGCGAGATCGAGAGTGGCTTCCTGACGTCGCTCGCCAAGGCCGTGAGCGTGTTGGGCACCTGGCAGATCGTGACGGCGCTCGTGGCGCTCGCATCGATTGCGCTGATCGCCCTGCGGCGCCTCCTCGAGGCGGCCGTGCTGGCGATCGGGTTCGGCGCCTCACAGGCGGCCGTCTACATCACCAAGGCGGCGGTCGAGCGCCCGCGGCCGGGCGATGCGCTCGTCGACGCGAGTGGGTCGAGCTTTCCCTCCGGGCACGCGGCCACCGCGGTCGCCTACGTGGCGCTGGCCGTGGTGCTCTCGCGGGCCCTTCGCGGCAGGGTGCCGCAGGCCGGGATCGTGATCGGGGCGATCGTCTTGGCGGCGGCGATCGGGCTCACCCGCGTGTACCTGCGGGTCCACTACATGAGCGACGTGACCGCCGGCTGGGCCGCCGGAGCCGGCGTCTTCGCCCTCTGCGGCGCGCTCGCTCTGGTGATCTCCTTCGTGCGCAACAATGACCGCTCTCCCAGCGAGCCGGCGGTCGCCAGGCCGCTCGGCAGCCCGGGCGATGGATAGCGAGACCCTCACCTACATGATCCTCACGGCCGGCGGCCTCTTGACGGCCGGGGCGTTCGCGTTCCTGATCCTGGGACCCGCCTGGTCCGCCTACGGGAGGCTGTGGGAGAGGGTGACCGCTGCCGTGCTGACGCTTTTCGTGCTCGCCGCTTTCGGAGGCGCCGGCATCGGCGCAGGGCTGGTGGTCGTGTACTACTGGGACTCGATCACCGGTCTATTTTGAGCAGCCCGCCGGCCCCACGGCCCTAGAATCCCTCGAGCCCCCGAGTGGCAGGCCCGCACGGGAACCTTGCCGTGGCCGACACCAAAGCAAGACCTGCAACCGGGCGTGAGAGCGAGATCACGCCCCTGGACGCGCTCGCCGCGGCGATCGAGTCCGGCGCCGGCCTGCCCGAGGTCGGTCGCACGGCCGCCGCCGCGCTCGGCGCGGACGTCGCTCTGATCGACGCTCGCGGCTCCGTGCTGGCCGTTGCGGCAGGCTCCCCCGGGCGCGAAAGCGAGCTTTTGGGGGGCGGCGACACGGTGACCGAGATCGCGCTGCGAGTCGCCGAGGCGGAGGTCGGGAGCCTTCGCTTTCGACCGCGCGGCGACCTCCCCGAGCCGGCGGTGATCCGCATGGTGACCACGCTGCTGGCGCTCGAGGTCGAGCGAACTCGCGCGCCCGAGCGCGCCGGCGAGGCAGTGGTGGGCGGCTTCGTGGCGGCCGTCCTCGACGGCGACATCGACGATGCCCGCAACCTGATCGCGCGCGGCAAGGAGCTCGGGGTGGACCTCGAGCACGGCGGCAGCGTGCTGGTCGCGCGCGCGTTTCCGCGCCGGGCGGCGGAGGGAGACTGGCAGGCTCGGGCCCTCACCGTGCTCGCCCGCGGCGCCCGCACCGTGGTGCCCGGCGCGCTCGCGGCGCTTCGCCAGGACCACATCGCGGTGCTCGTCCCCGGGGCGGACGAGTCGCTTTCGCGCCGCGCCGGCGAGTCCACGTTCCGTGCCGCGGAGGGCGGGCTTACGGGCTTCCTGATCACGATCGGGCGTAGCCGCGTGACCACGAACCCGATGGAGCTGCCGCGTGCGGCCAACGAGGCGCTGCTGGCGGCCAACGTCGCCGCACCCGCCGACGGCCTCGAGTCGCAGCTGCTCTCCTTCGAGGACACGGGCGCCTACCGGCTGCTCCTGCCCGCGATGAGCGAGGACCCGGCCGAGCTCGAGCGCTTCTACTCGGACACCGTCGCTCCGCTGCTGGCCTACGACGAGCAGTACGGAACGGAGCTCGTGAACACGCTCGAGACCTTTCTGGCCAACGACGGCTCGATGGCGGCCACCTACAAGGAGCTCTTCACGCACCGCCACACGATCCGCTACCGCCTCGAGCGGGTGAAGGAGCTGACGGGACTCGACGTGGGCTCGACCGACGGTCGCGAGCGGCTGGGGCTTGGACTCAAGGCAATGCGGGTACTAGGCATCCGTGCGCCGAGCGCTCCGGTGTTCGAGGCCGGCGCCGAGGGGGGCCGTGTACCCAAGCGGCCCTCGGGCGAAGTCAACGCGCGCAGGCGTTAGGGTGCGATCGGGAGGCGCAGCGGGATCGAGGTGATCGGGAGAGCCACTAGAGAGAGGTTGCCGGCGCTGCTGGCCCTCGTCTTCGCGCTCGTGCTGCTCGGCCTGCCTTCCCAGGCTGCGGCGATCACGCTGCCACCCAACTTCTCCGACGAAGAGGTCGCAACGCTGACGCAGCCGACGGCGATCGACTTCACGCCGGACGGCCGGATGCTGATCCCAAGCAGGACCGGCCCGCTGCGCGTGTACAAGAACGGAGCCCTGCTCCCCACCGCGGCGATCGACCTCACCGCGGTCACGTGCGCAAACAGCGAGCGCGGACTGTTGGGCGTCACGGTCGATCCCGCCTTCTCGAGCAACCACTTCGTCTACGTGTACTACACGTTCAAGAAGTTCGGGACCTGCAACACGAGCACGAGCGACGTGCCCGTCAACCGCGTCTCGCGCTTCGTGCTCGGCGACAACGACATCATCGCGCCGTCGAGCGAGATGGTATTGATCGACAACATCCCGAGCTACGCCGGAAACCACAACGGCGGCGACGTCGACTTCGGCAAGGACAATCTCCTCTACGCGAGCGTCGGCGACGGTGGCTGCGACTATCGCGGCGACAGCGGCTGCGCAGGCCTGAACGACGCCGGGCGCGACCGCGGTGCGCTCGTGGGCAAGATCCTGCGCGTCACGCGCGACGGCGCGATCCCCGCGGGCAACCCCTACCAGGGAACCGACAGCGATCGCTGCAACGTCACGGGCGGCACGACGACGACGAGGAAATGCCAGGAGATCTACGCCTGGGGCCTTCGCAACCCGTTCCGGTTCGCGTTCGACCAGAACGCCGCCTCGACCCTCTTCCACATCAACGACGTCGGCCAGAACACGTGGGAGGAGATAGACGTCGGCCAGAACAATGCGGACTACGGCTGGAACGTCCGCGAGGGCTTCTGCGCGCGCGACTCGACCACCAACTGCGGCCCGCCGCCGGTCGGGATGACCAATCCGATCTTCTCCTACGGGCGCAGCGCCGGCTGCGTCTCGGTCACGTTGAGCGCCTTCGCCGGCATCGGCCATTGGCCCGCTGAGTACGACGGGTCATATCTGTTCGGAGATCAAGTCTGCGGCAGGATATGGCGCCTGGTGCCGCAGGGCGGCGGCACCTACACCTCCGTCGAGTTCGCCTCCGGGATCTCGAACCTGATCGACGGCGCCTGGGGGCCCAACGGCACCGGGGAGGCCCTCTACTACATAACGTGGGCCGGCACCGGTAACCAGGTGCGCCGGATTACCTTCACCGGCCAGGCGAATCGGGCCCCCACCGCGCGCATCAATGCCAGCCCGACCGCCGGCAACCTGCCGCTGAACGTGACTTTCAACGGCAGCGCGAGCACCGACCCGGACAACGACCCGCTGACGTACGAGTGGAACTTCGGCGACGGCTCGCCCACCGCCACCGGCGAACAGGTCAGCCACACGTACACGACCCAGTGCACGTGCAACGCGACCCTCACGGTCCGCGACGGACGGGGCGGCCAGAACACGGCGAGCGTTCGCATCGACGCGGGCAACAACCCGCCGGCGCCGACGATCTCGGTTCCCACCGCGACGCAGCGGTTCAGGGTCGGTGAGCAGATCACGATGACGGGCAGCGCCACCGACCCCGAGGACGGTCTGCTGGCGAACAGCGCGCTGAGCTGGAAGGTCGACCGCCACCACTCCGATCACGCCCATCCCTACGTGCCGCCGACGCAGGGCAACAACGTGCCGGTCACGGGGCCCCCGCCGGAAGACCTTCTAGCGACGACGAACAGCTTCCTGCGCATCTACCTGACGGCCACCGATTCGCGCGGCCTCGCGACGACGGTCACGCGCGACTTCAACCCCCGGCTCGTGCAGGTGACCTTCGACACCAACCCGAGCGGCTTCGACCTGGACGTCGCCGGCACCACGCTCTCCACCCCGCAGACGATCACGTCGTGGGACTCCTGGGGCATGCAGGTGGACGCTCCGGACCAGAACGACTCCGACGGCGTTCCGTGGCGCTTTCACTCCTGGAGCGACGGCGGCGCTCGCGCGCACACGATCGTGACTCCGTCGACCGCGGCCGGCTACATCGCGACCTACGTGAAGCTCGAATATCCGCGTCCCGGCGGCGCGACGCCGCTGCGCGTGCCGCTCGTGCCCGCTTTCAGACAGTGCACGAGCCCGAACTCGAATCACGTCGCGCCGCTGTCGAACCCGTCGTGCACGGGGCTGGCACTCGAGTCCACGCTGCTCACGACCTCGACGACCGGCGTCGGGGGCGGCTTCGCGCGCTGGAACGTGATCGCGGGCGATCCCGACACGCCGGCCGACGAGGCCGACCTCACGATCACGGCTTCGGCCACGGACGTGAGACGCGCGAGCAACGGCACCGACTACACGGGCAGGGTGATCCTCACGAGCAACATGCGGATCACAGACAAGGCCAACGGGTCCTCAGGCCTCGTGCCTGCGACGGTCTCGGATCTCGAGCTGTCCGCGCCGATCCAATGTGCCGCCACGCCGGCGAGCTCGGTCGGGGCATCGTGCACGATCACGACGACCGCCGACACGCTGGTGCCAGGCCTGGCCAAGGAAGGCAAGCGGGCGGTGATGTCGGCCTTCGGGCTCGTGCTCGAGGACGTGGGGCCGGACGGAAGCGTCACGCCTCCCTCCGGCGCCTGCCCGCCGACCTGCGGCTCGGGCGACGAGAAGCCGTTCCTGCGCCAGGGCGTCTTCGCGCCCTGAGCCATTCGGTCGCCGGCCCCTTGCCTGGGCCAGGCCCGTGCTGTTAGCGTCGCGGCGAGCACATGGAGGCGGCGAGGCCCCGGGAGGCAACGGCAAGGAGGTGGGCGGCTCTAGCGGGGCTTGTGGTCGCGCTGCTCGCGTGGGCGCCGAGCGCGTGGGCGATCGTGCTGCCGCCGAGCTTCGACGATCAGCCGGTCGCCACCACGACGGACCCGACGGCGCTCGCCTTCACGCCCGACGGGCGGATGCTGATCGCGACGAAGCCTGGGCCGCTGCGCGTGTACGAGGGTGGGTCATTGGTACCCGCACCGGCAATCGACCTCACAGGCGTAGTTTGCAGCGACAGCGAGCGTGGACTTCTTGGAGTGGCCGTCGACCCATCCTTCCAGTCAAACCATTTCATCTATCTCTACTACACGTTCCGCAAGCACGGCACCTGCGAGGTCAACACGGCGACCACCCCCGTCAACCGAGTCTCACGCTTCGTGCTCGGCCCGGACAACCTCATCGCGCCCTCGAGCGAACTCGTCCTGATCGACAACATCCCGAGCAAGGACGGGATCCACAACGCAGGAGACCTTCACTTCGGCAAGGACGGCTTCCTCTACGCAGCGACAGGCGACGGCGGCTGCGACTGGCGCGGCGACAGCGGCTGCTACCTGTTGAACGACGCATCGCGGGACCTCGGCGGCCTGGCCGGGAAGATCCTGCGGATCACGCGCGACGGAGCGATTCCGCCCGGCAACCCCTACAGCGGCGGCAACACCGCGCGCTGCAACGTCACCGGTAGCACCAGCGCCAACCGCCGCTGTCAGGAGATATACGCGTCCGGGCTTCGGAATCCATTCCGCACGGCGTTCGACGTCAACTCTCCCACCACGCGCTTTTACATCAACGACGTCGGCAACAGCCTGTGGGAGGAGATCGACGTCGGGCAGGCCGGAGCCGACTACGGATGGAACGTGCGCGAGGGGCCCTGTGCGAGCAACTCGACGACGAACTGCGGCCCGCCGCCGGCGGGCATGACCAACCCCATCTACTCGTACCAGCACGCGAACAACTGCAGCTCGATCACGCTCGGCGACTTCGTACCCGTCGGGGTCTGGCCGCCGCAATACGACGGTGCCTACCTGTTCGGGGATGTCGTCTGCGGCAAGATCTGGCAACTCGTGCCGCAGGGTGGCGGCTACACGGCAAGCGAGTTCGCCTCAGGGATCGTGAGCCTGATCGACGGCGTGTTCGGGCCCAGCGGAGCGGACCAGGCCCTCTACTACATCACCTGGGCCGTCTATCCCGACCACGAGGTACGGCGCATCACCTACACGGGACAGGCGAACCGTGCTCCGACTGCGCGCCTCAACGCGGATCCGACCTACGGCAACCTGCCGCTGGCAGTGGACTTCGACGGCACGGCGTCGAGCGACCCGGACGACGACGGCCTGACATATGAGTGGAGCTTCGGCGACGACTCGCCGACCGCCACAGGCGCGACGACGAGCCACACCTACACGACGGAGGGAACCTATACCGCGACGCTGACCGTCCGGGACGGGCGTGGCGGCGAGCACAGCGCAACCCAGCGCATCGACGCCGGCAACAATCCGCCCGCGGTCACGATCGACTCGCCGGCCCCC
Source organism: uncultured Solirubrobacterales bacterium (assembly GCA_963774075.1). Classification (GTDB taxonomy): domain Bacteria; phylum Actinomycetota; class Thermoleophilia; order Solirubrobacterales; family JBBDJG01; genus JBBQNR01. Next base: position 146,911 of record CAVZDP010000003.1, read on the forward strand.
ACGTACCTCTTCCGGGTCGGTGAAGAGCTCGTGCTGAGTGCGAGCGCCAGCGACCCGGAGGATGGGCCACTCTCCGACAGCGCGCTGAGCTGGCGCGTGGAGCGCCACCACGACACGCACACGCACCCCTACCTTCCTCTGACTCAGGGCAATGGCATCCCGATCACCGGCCCGGAGCCGGAGGACCTGCTGGCGGCGACGAACAGCTACCTGGAGCTGATCGTGACCGCGACCGATTCGCGCGGCCTCTCGCGCACGATCAGCCAGGATCTCGACCCGCGGTTGGTGGATCTCACCTTCCTCACCAGTCCCACGGGCTTCAGGGTCGAAGCGGCCGGCACCACTCTCACGGCCCCGGTGACCGTGACGTCGTGGGAGAACTGGACGCTGACCGTCAACGCGCCCGACCAGGCCGACGGCGCCGGCGCTCCGTGGCTCTTCTCGTCGTGGTCGGACGGCGGTGCACGCTCGCACGCGATCACGACGCCCGCCGCCCCAGCCAGTTACGCGGCGACGTTCGAGCGTCTCGAGTATCCGCGCCCGGGCGGTGCGACGCCTCTGCGCGTGCCGCTCGTGCCCGCATTCGCGCAGTGCACGAACCCGAACTCGAGCCACTTCCCGCCGCTCGCGAACGGGTCGTGCTCACCGCCCGAGCTCGAGTCGGCGCAGCTCACGACGTCTTCGACCGGCCGTGGCAGCGGCTTTGGGCGCTGGGAGGTGATCCGGGGCGACCCCGGGACGCCGGCCGACGAAGCGGATCTGGCGATCAGCGCAACGGCCATAGACGTCAGGCGTGCCGCCGACGGCGTCGACTACACGGGCGAGGTGATCCTCACGAGCAACCTGAGGATCACCGACAGGGCGAACGGGTCCTCTGCCCTCCTGCCGGCGACCGTCTCAGATCTCGGGCTCTCCGCGCCGTTCAACTGCGTCGCCACGCCGGCAAGCTCGCTTGGCTCCTCGTGCTCGATCACGACGACCGCCGACACGCTCGTGCCGGGGCTCGCCCAAGAGGGCAAGCGGGCCGTGACGTCGGCCTTCGGACTCGTGCTCGAGGACGCCGGCCCCGACGGCAGCGTCACGTCGCCTTCCGGCGACTGCCCGCCCACGTGCGGCTCCGGCGACGAGAAGCCTTTCCTGCGCCAGGGCGTCTTCACCCCGTAACCCGACGCTTTAAGCTAGCTGCGCCGGTCCACGCGCCGGCAGATGCGGGGTCGTCTAGCGGTAGGACGCCGGGTTTTGGTCCCGGAGGCCGGGGTTCGATTCCCTGCCCCGCAGTCTTTGGAAAGCCCTGCTTATGGGAGCTTAAGGAGGAACGGCTGATGGCAAGGTTGCTCACGGCGGCGCTCGTGGCGGCATCGTCCTTGGTGGTAGTGGCGGTTGCGTCCGCACAGACCTCTGCCGCCACAAGCGCTGTCTTGGTCAAGGACATCGATCCCGGCACCGGCGGCTCGGATCCGCAACTGCTGATCGACGTGGATGGGACGCTGTTCTTCTCAGCAAGTGATGGGACGCACGGCACCGAGCTGTGGAAGAGCGACGGCACAGCCACAGGCACCGGCCTGATCAGGGACATCAATCCCGGACCAGCCTCCTCGATCCCCGGCGCTTTCAGACGCCGGTGGGCGAGCGTCAATGGAACGGTCTTCTTCACCGGCGACGACGGAGTCCATGGCCGTGAGCTGTGGAAAAGCGACGGCACCGCCTCGGGAACCTCCCTCGTGGCGGACATCAACCCCGGTCCGGAAGGATCGGACCCGGGACGGCTGATCGATTTCAACGGCACGCTGTACTTCTCTGCGGATGACGGAGTCCAAGGTCGCGAGCCGTGGATGAGCGATGGAAGCTCTGCCGGTACAGGCCTGCTGCGAGACGTCGTACCGGTTACAAGCGGTGACGGATTCGAGGAGGCCATGGCCGTCGGCGACACCCTTTTCTTCACTGCGGCCGACCCGGACAACGGGCCCTATCAGGGCACCTTTGGTGAGCAGCTTTGGAAGACCGACGGCACTGCGGCTGGGACGGTCTTTGTCGCACGGATCGGTGGCGCCTGCTGCGACCGGTTGACGACGTTCCTCACCGAATTCAGGGGCTTGGCGATTTTCACCAAGCGGTCTGCATGTTGCGGTGGTCGTCGCTTCTGGAGAAGCGACGGAACCCCGGAGGGGACGTTCTATTTCAGCGACGGCATACTGCGCAACGTGACGATTCTCAATGCGGAGCTGTACTACTTCAATAGCCCCTTCGACCCCGCGGAATTCGGTTCGGCGGCGCTCTTGAGGAGCGACGCGACCGTTGCGGGCACGACCTTAGTCACTCGCATCACTCCCGACATCCCTTCGGATGTCGTTGGAGCGACGGTCGTCGAAGGCAAGCTCTTGTTCTTCCGCTACACGGTCTGGCCCTTGCCGGGGATGCTGTCGCTTTGGACCAGCGACGGCACCGCAGAGGGCACCATCCCGGTCGGTGATATCGGCACGCTCGACTTCAACAACTCCTTCAATTTTCCGCACAACGTCTCGGTAACCCAATTGGGGCGGGCCGTGTTCCTCGACCTACCGGTAGCGAACACGGGAGTCGAATTGTGGAAGACCGACGGCACGCTCACCGGCACACACCTCGTTAGAGACATCAAGATCGGCGAGGACGGTTCGTCTCCCGGGCCCTATGCCGCTGTCCGCGGCACTCTGTTCTTCGGCGCCGACGATGGAGTCCACGGGCGCGAACTATGGAAGACAACGCCACCCCTGCCCACAAAGCCGCGGCGCAGTGATTACAAAAACGCGTCTCAGTACTGCAAGGCACTACGAGAGTTCTTCGGAGACGCGGTGTTCAGCCAGCGGTACAGGAACCACGGCGAGTGCGTTCGCGCGAACCATTAACCGAGAGAAGACGAGAACCTGCCGAAAGCAGAGCAGGAAGACTGGTCCCGGAGGCCGGAGTTCGATTCCCTGCCCCGCAGTGCCTGAAGCGCTAAGGAGTGAACGTCCCCTGCTCCAAGTAAGTCTCCTCGTCCCCCGTACCACAGCTCGGCGGGCAGCCCGGAGCGGAGACGCTACCGTCGAGGCCGGCGTCGAGGACCGCGAAAGAGTGCGTTGCGAGGATCGTGCGCTTGCCCTCGGGGATCATGCCGGGGACGAGGGCGTCGAGCGAGGTCGTGAGCGCGCAGTCTGAGCCCCTCGGCGTAACGGCGGTCGGCACACAGGAGAGCGAGACGTCGAAGCGAGCGTCCGAACTCGTCCCCGACACGCCGCCGAAGCCGGCCGAGCGATCTGTTGTTCGGATCGTCGAGGAGAGAATGACGCTGCCGAGGTAGTCGGACTGGTCGCTTGCCCTGCGCACGTCGCTGATCTCGACGTCGAGCTTGACGTCGGCCTCGTCCGTCGAGGTGAGCGGGCTGCCGGCGACCGCGTCGAGGCGCACCGAGCCCTTGCCCTGGCCGATCTTGGAGGTCGTGAGCAGGTCGGACACCTGGACCGGGGGCTCACACGAGCCCTGGGCGAGCGGCGTGACGTGTTGTGAGTTGGGCGAGGTGCACTGCTCGTAGGCGGGCACGAAGTAGACGACCAGGGGCGTCGCTCCGCCGGGTCGCGGGTAGGGCTTGAGGGCGTTTAGGGGCTGCCAAGCAGTGCAACAACCCCGTACCAGGAAGGTGGGGTTCGAGCCGTCTGCGCTCATGATGTAGAGGTCGGGATCGCACTCAGAGTTCGGCACGCACCACTGCGTGAAGACGATCTTGGATCCGTCCGGTGACCATTCTGGACCTGAGTTATCGAGATCGGCGTTGGTAAGACGGACGTGATTGCTTCCATCAGCGTTCATCGTGTAGATCTCGTTCTCACACAACACCCCGCACGAAACCGGATTGGGGTCGTTTCTGCTGCTCGCGAATAGGATCTTCTCGCCATCCGGAGACCATCCGCCGAGAGCGCTTCTGCCGTCTGTTGGGGTGGACGTGAGCTGATCTGGCTCCCCCACTCCGTCGAGTCTCGCCACGAAGATTTCGGGAGGGCTCCCTCTCCCGCGCATGTACGAGTAGTGAACCCCGTCAGGTGAGGCGCTCACTCCCCCCAGCTCGTCTGCGCTGTAGTCAGCGAGCAGGGTCTTTTCGCTGCCGTCCGGTTTGATGGTCCATATCTGGCTATTCGTAAGGCAGGCGGTCTGGCTGTAGAGGACGCGCGTTCCGTCTGCGGTCCAACTCGCGCCGCTCATGCACGCCCCCGGTGTCATCGTGTTCGGGATCCTCGCTCGCCCGCTTCCATCGGCGTTCACCGTCCACACCGATCCACAGAGCGTGAACTCGCACTCCTCGAAGGGCTCAGCCACCGTGTAGACGACCTTCCGTCCGTCAGGCGACCAAGAGCCGAGCGCAGAGCTGGGAGCGAGGCCGGTGCCGTCGGGGTTGATCGAACGCCGCTCGTATGCGTTCGGCCCGACGCGCTCGAGGAAGGTGATCTTCCCGTTCGCGCCCGGGAAGGCGGCCCGAGCAGGCGGGGCCACGAGTGCCACGGCGAGAACGGCCAAGAGGGCCGCGCGGGTGATCCTGCGGAACAGCGTCGTTTCCCTCCGACCCGAGTACACCACCCGGCATAGGGCGGGTCAAGCGATCAGAGCCATTCGAGCACGCGCGAGGCCGAGCTGGTTGAACGCTTACGACGCGGGCACCAACACGGGCACCAAGTTGAGCGAAAGTCAGCCCAACTCAGGACAACTCGAACCGCATCAGGACGAGAGGGAAGTACACATCTCAACTCCCTGAGGGGGTTTTGGTCCCGGAGGCCGGGGTTCGATTCCCTTCCCCGCAGTAGAGGGAAAGCCCTACTAATGCTGGGCTTTCTTTTGCTCTCCATCCACACCCCCGCGAAGCGGGCAACAGCTGGGGGCCAATCGACTCTCTCTGGCGGCAGTTCTCGCCGCTAGATTTCGGCGCCACACGATGGACAGCGTCGCCAAGACCTGCGCTCGAATCGCCGACTCCCGCTCCTTCCAGCTTGCGGTCGTCGTGGCGATCCTGGCCAACGCCGTCGTCATCGGGCTCGAGACCTACGACTCGATCGAGGAGGACCACGGCGCACTGCTCGCGACGCTCAATGACGTCTTCCTCGGCCTGTTCACGCTCGAGATAGCGGTGCGTGTCGCGGCGTACGGCCGCCGGCCGCAGGAGTTCTTCCGCAGCGGTTGGAACCTCTTCGACTTCCTGGTCGTCGGGCTGGCCTACCTGCCGTGGATCCGTGAGAGCGTGACACTCCTGCGAGTCATCCGGCTGCTCCGCATCGCGCGGCTGGTGTCGGTCGTCCCCGGACTTCGCGTCGTGATCGTCGGTCTCGGACGCAGCGTCGCACCGATCGGGAGCATCGCGCTGCTGACGTTCTTCCTGCTCTATGTCTACGGGATGCTCGGCTGGATCATCTACGCCGACCACGATCCGGAGCGGTTCGGCAACATCGGCCACGCCCTGCTGACGCTGTTCCAGGTGCTCACACTCGAGGGCTGGAACGAGGTGCTCGACAAGGAGATGGAGCTGACCTCCTGGTCGTGGGTCTATTTCGTGTCGTTCGTGTTGCTGGCGACATTCGTCGTCCTGAACGTGGTGATCGCGGTCGTCGTCAACAGCATCGAGGAAGCGCACGCGATCGAAGCGGAGGGCAAGCGACGTGAGCGGATGCTCGCAGACCCCGAGCACGCGAGCCTGTACACGAAGATCGAAGCGCTCAAGCAGGCACTCGACGACCTCGAGCAGGAGGTCGTCGACCGCGATGGATGACTGACCGCCTCGCTGAAAAGGCATATGGGGCGCTTGTTGACATGATGAACAAGGCAGGCTAGGGTCGACCCGGCAAGGGTGCTCCCACCCCCCGATGGAAAGGGGACGCCGTGGTCTTCAGGCGGGCCCTGCTTTGCCTGGCTCTCTCTCCTGTTGCCGCCGTATCGGTGACTGCAGTTGCTCTGGCCACCCACCCGCGTCCCGGCGGTGGCACGCCGTTTAGGGTGCCGCTGGTGCCGGCGTTCAACAAGTGCGGTGGCGCCGCAACGGCCGACGACCCAGCCCCCGCCACTCCGAACATGACTCACATTTCACCGCTGGCAGCGCCCTCGTGCTCACCGCCAGTCAGGAAGTCGAGCCTGGTCTCGGTCGGGTTCGCGTCGGTGGGCTTTCTCCGGTTCACGGTCGTCAGCGGCGGAGCGGACGTCGCCATCTCCAGCTCGATCACCGACGTCCGAAGCGGATCGCCGTCCGGGCCAGACTACGACCCCCCGCCGTCACAGCCAGATGAGTGGCTGGATTTCCAGCCTGCCTGGTCCCCGGACGGGACCAAGATCGCCTTCAGCAGCGACCGCGACAACCCCGGGGGCCAGGGCTACGAGATTTACGCGATGAACGCCGACGGCTCGAGTCAGGCCAGGCTCACGAACTTCGTGGAGGGAGATAAAAACGAGAGTCCTGACTGGTCGCCCGACGGCTCGAAGATCGTCTACGAACGCGTCAGCCAAGGCATCTGGGTCATGAACGCTGATGGCAGCGGGCAGACCGAGCTTACGGGGCCCACAATTGATGATCGCGACCCGGTGTGGTCACCCAGCGGCACCAAGATCGCGTTCATGCGAGCTGGCGTCGGCGTCTACACGATGAATCCCGACGGCACCGGGCAGACGCAGATCTCATCGACCGCAGGCAGCTGTGCTGGAGCTCCAGATGAGCATCTGGCGTGGTCCCCAGATGGCACGAAACTCGCCTTTCTTGGAGTCGGGCTGGGAGGCGACACCGACATCTACGTCGTGAACGCCAATGGCACCGGCGAGACCAACATCACCAACTTCGCGAAGGCCGATTGCAGTCCCTCCTGGTCACCCGACGGCTCCGAGATCGCTTTCTACACCTTCCGAGACAGCACCGAGATCGCGGAAGTCGAGATCTACAAGGTGAACTCCGACGGCACGGGACCGCAGACAAATCTCACTGCCACCGCGGGGTCGGACGCATACCCAACCTGGTCACCCGACGGCACCAAGATCTTGTACACGAGAACCGGTATTTCTGGGGATGTCTGGAGCATGAACCCGGACGGGACGGGAAAGGCCAACCTCAGCAATAGCGCGGAGGGAGACGCATGGCCCGACTGGTCGGCGAGTGGCGCCAAGATCGCGTTTGAGAGCGATCGCCACGGCGCCCGCGAGATCTACACCATGAATGCGAACGGGACGGGCCAGACCAGGCTTGCCGAGGCCAATTTCGACGGCACGCTGAGCGCGCTCGTGGCGCTCAGGGTCACCGACCACGGCAACGGGTGCGGCCCCAGCTGCGCTGGAACCCTGGTCGATTTCTCTCTCCCGATACCGATCACCTGCGTCACCACGATCGGCGGCGTCGGCAGCAGTTGCAACGCGGCCACGACGGTCAACGCGATCCTCCCGGGTGTCGTGACCGCCGGCATGAGGGCCGTTTGGGCCACACCCGATTTCCGGATCATGGACTTTGGCGCTGACAACCTCGCGTTCACTGGGGACGAGAACACGTTCCTGAAGGGCGGAGTGTTCGCACCGTAGCGGGCTCGTCGAGTGTCGCGTGGATCAGCGCGGTGCCGCTGCAAGACGGTGCGTCAGAAATTCCCGATGCGTATCCAGTCGACGGCGAACGGGCCCTTCACCTGTACCGGATCGAGTCGCAGGCGGGTGATCGTGCCGGTCCACCCTGGGACATCGGACATGTCGAAGGTGTAGGCCCGAAAGTCACTGTTGGGCAGAATCGCGACGCGCTTGCTCTTTGCCTGGTTCCACAGCCTGTCTGCTGCAGTGAGGAAGAACAGCTGGGCGGTCTTCCCGGCGGTTCCGTTGCGCAGCCTGACCACGACCTTCTTGTTGCGACCGGGCTTCTGGAGCCAAGAGCTGAGCATGTAGGGATCTGGTCCAATTGCCGTTCCGTTGAGCGCGCCGCCACTCACCGACCGGGACGAGATGTAGTCGTTTGGAAACCAGCCGCCAAAGTCGCCGTATGCGTTGAAGTTCCAGACCTGGGCGTCGCCCGACCGGAAACCGGCCAGCGGGGCCGGCGTCCCTCGGTTCAGCCCGTATACCTCTTGCCGGATCTGGTCGATCGTTCCCACGACGAGCCAGTAGTCGTAGTCGAACGTGCTCGTCTTGTCGAGCGGAGCGGCTTCGATGGGAGCGAGGTAGCACGTGTTGCTCGACGTGGTAGTGCCGCTCGCGCTGCCGTTCAAGCCGCCCAGGAAGGACGTACGCCCGGGGGTGTACACGCCGACACCGAAATTGCTCGTGTTGACGCACGCGCCCCAATGCTCCGAAGCGTTCCAATGTGACCAGATCCACGTATTCGACTTGGGGATCTGGCTCGTTGCGTCGCCCGAAAACGGCCGGCTGCCGGTGTAGGACACGACGCGACCAAGATTCGCTATCGGGTAGGCGGCCGGGAGCTCCTGGTCTCGCGAGATAACGTTCCAGCGATTGTCGGTTCTGTACGTGGTCAGCTTGTTGTGCACGCGAACTCGCCTGCCCTCCAAGTTGATCCACGTCTCGAAAACACATTCGCACCGCTCGGCCCACATGTCCCAGAGCAATGGCTGGGTCCTCACGTACATTCCTGTCGAAGTCGTGTTCGAATCGATCACGGTTGCCGTATTGCCGTAGGCATCTCCGGCGCCGATCGGGTTCCACGGCCACGGCGACCATCTGCTGTGCTGCCCGCTTGCACGCCGATCAAGAGCGGCACCGGCGTAATACGACTGCTGCACCTCCCGTCCCCGGTCATACGTGTTGATGAGATTGGAGGTGCTACCCGATTGCGACAGGTAGGAAATAGCACCACCGATGTTGGCATCGATGCCAACCTTGATCACGCCGTTGTCCAGGAACGCCGTGCCCTGCTCCTCCGACCACCACTTGTTGGCCGCAGCTTGCGGCGCCGGTAAAACAGTCAGCAACGCGAGCGGTACGAGCAGGGCTGCGAGCGCTGCTCGCGCAGACGCCACACCCTTGCGCAACGAGGCGCAAGTGCGGTCTCGAGTGGAGGGAGTGCTGTCCGCCTTCACCAAAGCCTGGGGGGCCCGCCGTCGATCGAGCGCCGACCCTCTCAGCTTTCCTCTCGCCTTGTCAAGGGCACCCCGCAGCTAGGTCGATGCGCGGTGCGAAAAGGCGCTGTGGATGAGGCGGCAGAGCCGAATACGTCTCACGACCGAGCCCATCGCGCACTCCGCGTATCGGTCTGCGAACCGCTCGGAAGGCAGATGATCCCACCCGCCCGACAGCCCCATCAGGCGTTTGGCACGGACCCGAAACCCGGCCATGCAGCAGAAGTCGAACTGGTGTCCGAGCTCATGGAAGAAGACGCTTCGACTCAGGGGATCGATGTAAACCGGTCCGCCTTTCCAGGTGCAGCCGAGAACGTCATGGAACCCCGGGCACGGCTCGACGCGCACTTCGACATCCTGTGTCGGGGCAGGGACTTCGGCGACCCGCGCCCATCTGCCAAACGGCTCACCAGGCGTGACGGCCGCTTCCGCTGTGGTCGCGCAGAGCAGACAAATGAGGACGACCACGAGCATCCATGGCTAGTGTGTCGCCGGCCTCCGACGGAAAAGTGGAGTGCGGGCCGGGCTTCTACTCCCTGCCGGCAGCTCCCGAGGCTAAGGGAAGAACACGCCCTGGCGCAGGAACACAGCCTCGTCTCCGCTGCCGCAGGTCGGCGGGCAGCTTCCCGAGACCGGCGTGACGCTTCCATCCACACCGGCATCCATGACGCGGGCGGACACGATGCCCAGAATCGTTCGCGTGCGCTCGATGACGTAGCCGGGGATAAGGGCGTCGGCGGTGGACGACATGGAGCACGTGGCACCGACGTTCATCAGTGGATTGACCGCGCAACTCATCGGAACCGAGAGGTCGAAGTTCGTGAGCGTGCCGGGATCGTCCTCGAAGCCGCCGTTTGACAGGTCGGTCTGCCGGACGGTGGAGGTCATGATCGCCTGGCCCGTGTAGTCGCTGCCAGCCGCCGCACAGCCTGGAGTCCCGCCCGCAGTGCAGCGCACGTCCGTCGTTCTTGCGGTGATGCCGAAGTCCGCTTCGTCCGCGGGAGTCGACGGATCGCCGGCCACGACGTCGTAGCGAGCGCTACCAGTTCCGGAGCCGACCGCGCTCGTCGTCAGCAACGACGACGCGAGCGTGGGCGGAGAGCACGACGGCTCTGACAGCGGAGCGACGTGAGTGCTGTTGGTGGGCGGCGTGCACTCCCGAAACTCGGGCACGAGCGGCACGACCAACGGAGTCGCGCCACCGGGTCGCGGATAGTTGAGCTCGCGCCTTGCCGACGTCTGGACCACGGACGCCGAGCCATCGAACCGGGTCCATACGGCGCTGGCCCGGCTGTCGCCCTCAGCTTCGACATCCAGGCCGTCGTAGCTGGGGGCCAGGTTCGAGACCGTCTCTACGGCGCCGAACGGGCCTCCCGCAGGCCTGGTGGCAGTCTCGATGACAGTGCTCGCTCCGACGGCTCGCACCCAGATCGCAGACGCGTTTCCCGCCAGGTCGATTGCCACCCGGGCCCCGAACGCGCCGCCACCCGAGATCGTCACCGCGGCGCCAAACAGGCTCGACCCGGCCGCACGATGGGCCGCACGGATGACCCCGTCGCTCGTGCGAGTCCAGACGACCACCGCCTCGCCGCTGTCGTTGACCGCAACGTGAGGATCGCTCGTATCCTCGCTCCCGGGCGAGACCGTCTGCACCGTCCCGAAGCTGAGCCTGCCGGTTGGCCGGATCGCAGCCTGAACGCGGCTCCCGAACCCGGCCGATCGCAACCAGACCGCGGTCGCCTGGTCGTCGCCATCCACCACCACCTCCCCGCCGAAAGCCACGACCGACGGCTCGGAGACGTCCACGGGCGAGTACCACTGAGGGGCCGCATGCGCCGCCTGCGGCTGCAGCGAGAGTCCGAGCACGATCATTGCGAGCAGGAGAAGATGCCGGTGTCCGGCAACCCTCACACGGCCGCCCACGGTGTCGCCTCCCTCGCTTTGACCCCATTTCCCTGCGCCGCACAGATGCAGAGCGTGCTCTGGCGAATCTAAGTGATCACTGTGACACCGTCAAGCTCACCGTGGCTGACGGCGGGTTGAGCGGGTACTGGCTCGCCGAGTCCAACGCCGTAAAAGTGAACGCGTCCGGCCCGGAGTAGCCGGAATCCGGGGTGTACGTGACCTGTGGGCCTGCGAAGGCGACACCGGTCGCCACGCTCGAGGTTCCGTGGCTGGGTGCGGACACGATCTTGAACCGGCGCGCGCCGGGGCTTCCGAACTGCTGCGCGGCAAGCGTGATCGCCTGTGCCCCTGTTACCGATGTAGTCACCGGTGAAGCCTTGTATCCGGGTACCGTCACCGTCGAGGTCGCGAGCGTGGGGCCGTTGTTGGTCTCGCTGGTCTCCTTCACGAAGTCGTCCGGGTCCATCTGCGAGCCGAGCCGGTAGAGGCCGGGCGCGACGTCGCTGATGTCGATCCACTGGAAGTAGACGCTGGGGCCGTAGGTGTCGCGCCAGCCCGACGAGATCCCCTGGAAGGTGTTGCTGGGACTGGACTGTCCTTCCCTGCAGCGCTGGGTCTGCGATGCCGTGTAGGCGGCCGTCGTCGCGAAGCTGTCGACCGCTGAGCCGTCCTCGAGGCAGAAGCCGACCTTCGACCCCGGCGCCACCTCGGCGGTACCGGCCTGGTTCCAGAGCGAGAAGCGCGCCGCGTGCATCAGGTGCCAGTGGTTGTGCCCGTCGGTCGTCTCATAGCGAATGACGGGGTGGCGGCTGTTGTCGTCATAGAAGCTTCCGTCCTGGCGGTAGATTCGCTGTCCCGTCACGGTCATCGCTCCGCTCACGGGGCTCGATCCGCGGATCTCCAGAGCTCCGGCGCCGATGTTGTGCAGCGAGCCGCTGAACTTCATCAGCAGGTGGCTCTGGCCGTCGGCCAGCTGCTGCACATTGGGAGCCTGAGCATTTCCAGGCGGATCCGCGATCAGGTCCGGCAGCAGATCAGGGCCGGTCCCGCTGCCGTTGGCGACGGTGAAGTTGCCCGTCACGACGTTGACGCCCGTGCTGCGCGTGATCGCCGCCGTGATCGAGTGCGGTCCGTTCCCGAGCAGGTTCGAGTTGTAGGGCAGGGCGCTCCTCGCCGTGTTGGAGGCTGTGCCCGCGAAGTCCCATGGCGCCGAGTTCTCGGTCTTGATCGGCGTCCGCGCACGCTGCGGGTCGTCCAGGTAGAAGCGGACCTGCGTGATGCCGGAGGCCGCCGGAACGAAGACGTAGATGCTGCCGCTCACGGTCTTGCCGTCGAGGGAGGCGGGACTGGAGCGGCTCGCGGAGCTCGACAACTGCAGCGAGTCCGTGGAGGGCGGTGGTGGCGGTGGCGGGGTGGTCGTGTTGGAGACCGTGAAGGTCGACGTGAGGACGTCGACGCCGCCCGCGCTCTTCGTTATCGCCGCCGTGATCGTGTGCTGGTTGTTCGCCAGCCGCTTCGAGTCATAGGGGAGCGCGGTCTTGGCGGTGTTCGAGGCGGTGCCGGCGAAGTCCCATGGCGCCGCGTTCTCGGTCTTGATCGGGGTGCGCGTGCGCTGCGGGTCGTCCAGATAGAAGCGGACCTGGGTGACGCCGCTTGTCGGCGAGGTGAAGACGTAGATGTTGTTGCTCACCGTCTGGCCCTGTAGGGGCAGGGCTCCAGAGCGGTCCGCAGAGCTCGACACGAGCAGGTCGTAGGCGGATGCTTCGGCGGCGAGCGGGCCGGCGGCGAGCGCGGCCGCGAAGAGGCCGAGTAGGAGGACGACCAGCCGGCGCGCGCGCCCACGGGCTCGGAGGCGCATCATGCGCTCGAGTCCGCGATCCACGCTTTCGATCCCCCTTGCAGCCACCGTGCCGCGGGCGAGTCTAGACGAAACGGCGGCTTTCGTTGGAAAGAGATCCGCGCAAGGCCTACGGGCGCGGCTGAAAGCCGCCGACCTTCGCCGCCGCAAAGGCGTCGCCGAGGCTTGCGCCCACGGTGCGCGGGCCGCCCGCATGACACTCGACGCCCGGATCGATGACGCCGCGTGCACGAAGCTCGATCCAAACGATTCGCGGGGCGGGCTGCTGAACCACGCTCGGCGCCGGCTTGACCAGCAGAGCGATCACTTCCTTGCCGCCGGGCGCGCGGTCCACGCGGTAGGCGGCGTTCGTGCGCGTGCCGAAGTCGTACAGGGTCGGGCCCGCGAGAGGGAGCAGACGGGTCGCCCGGGCGACGGAGTTCTCCGGGACGTCGGCTACCGCCCGGGCGGAGATCGTGACGCGTATGAGACAGGAGCCGAGCGGGCCGAAGCGATGCGTCAGCGTCCGCCCCTTCCTTCGACCTATCTGAGGCCATGCGCTCGGCACCAGGTAGTCGGTGCGGAGCATGTAACGCGTACCCGCGGCGCCCTGCACGGCCACCTCGCCGAAGCCCTTGATGCCGCGCGCGGTACGCGCCTCGGAAGCAGTGGCAGCCCCTAGCACGGACATCGCTACGCCGAGAGTCAGCAAGGCCAGAACGAGCTTTCGCATGCGCTACCACAACAGTACTAGTGGCCGCCTAGGCCCTGCGGAATACTGACACCTGACCGCATGGCTCGAGAACGCAATAGCGGGCGCTGGGGGAGCGCCCGCTATCGACCTACGCGCTCCAAGGACCGGACTGTTGGGGTGTGGGGGTACACGCCCGGCGAGCGCTTTTGCGTGCCACAGAAACCGCGGCACACGATCGTGAAGTCTTACTCCTCGGCCGCTGCTACTCCTCGGCCGCTGCCGGCAACGCCCACCGCCTGGTGACCGCGGCGTGTACGAAGCGTCCTTCCCTGTGCCTCGGCTCGCAGCGCACGCAGCGCACCCCGAGCCCCGAGATCTCGTCTCCGTCCGTGAGCGGCTGCCCGCAAGGGCACCAGTAGTAACGACTCTCTTTTTCTTCGTGTGAAATCTGGCCGCAGTCGTGGCAGAGAATGAATGGCATTCCCTCACCTCCCGCCATTTAGATAACACGAACGTCCAGTGTCGCGCCCCGAACATTCGTCCAGACGGGCGCCGGAGCGCTCAACTTTTGCGGGTTGATCAGGTTCGGGGATCGATCACGAGCTTGCCGCTCGTTCGCCGCGCACGCATGTCCTCGTGCGCTCGGCGTGCCTCGCCGAGCGGGTAGCTGCCGCCGACGACGGGCTTCAGCTTCCCGTCTGCCACGAGCGCGAACAGCTCCTCGATCGGCTCGGCCAGCATCTCCGGCCGCGCCAGGCAGTGCATGAGCCAGAAGCCGATCACCGCGCGGCTGTTTTGCAGCAGCGAGCCGGGCTCGATCGGAGTCGGAGGCTGGCGTCCCGCCATGCCGTAGAAAACGAGCCGCCCAAATGGCGCGAGTGCGGCGAGGCTTGCGTCGAAGGTCGGCCCGCCGACCATCTCGAGCACGATGTCGACCTTGCCGCCGTTGGTCTCCTCGATCGCCTGCTTCAGCTCATCGGGGTTCCCATCGATGGCGGCGTCCGCGCCGAGCTCGCGTGCCAGCTTTCGTTTGTCCTCCGTCGAGGCCGTCGCGATCACCCGCCCCGCGCCCCAGCGCTTCGCGAGCTGGATGGCGAGCGAGCCGACGCCGCCGGCGCCTGCGTGCACGACGACGCTCTCTCCCTCGGCCATGTGGGCGCACGTGCGAAGCAGATGCCATGCGGTCGTCCCCTGGACGACGATCGCGAGTGCCTGGGTGTCGTTCACGCTGTCCGGGACCGGCCACATCATCCCTGGAGCCGCCAGCGCCCGTTCGGCGTAGCCGCCCTGCACGAGCGCGACCACGCGCTCGCCGTCGGGCGTCGTGCCGACCACCTCGCCGCCGGGGATCATCGGAAGCTTCGCGGCCGCAAGGTACGAGTTCTCCGCCTGGTGCGTGTCGGCGTAGTTGATCCCAGCCGCGCTCACGTCCAGAACCACGAGCCCGTCCGCGGGCTCGGGATCCGGCACGTCGCGCAGAACGAGCACCTCCGGCCCGCCGAACTCAGTGACCTGTATCGCCCTCAGCGGTGGCTCCTTTCTCCGGCACTCGAGCGACCGTCGAGCTCCTCCCGTCGCGGAGCCTATGCGCCCGCGAGCCGGCGTGCAAGACGCGCCGTCACGTGACGCTCGCTCGAGCTCGCGTTTCGATCAGCTTCGCTCGAGCAGCTCGTCGATCGAGCTGTCGATGTCCTGGGCCAGCAGCTCCGCGTCCGGTAGCGCCTCGCTGTCGGCGTAGAGGCCGAAGAACGCGCCGTCCTTGATCGTCGTGATGCCGATCGAGAGCGCATGCCGCTCCGAGAGCGGCACCACCGGGTAGGCCTCCTGCAGCTCGCAGCCGAGCATGTAGAGCGGCTCGCGCGGCCCGGGGATGTTGGAGACGACCAGGTTGAAGGTGCGCGGGCTGGCGATCACGCGCGAGATGCGGCGCTGGATCAGGTGTGGAACGTAGGTGAGCGACTTCAGTACCGAGTCGCTACCTTCGGGCTCGCCGCGCTCCTTTCGATCCTTCATCGTCATGTGAAGGTCGAGCAGGCGCCGCACGGGATCGGGCTCGTCGCACGGCAGCTCGACGAACAGGAACGAGATGCGGTTCCCGTATTCATCGTCGTCGCCGTCGCGAACGTTGACCGGCACCATCGTCTTCAGGCGCGCCGGCTCCTCACCCCTGCGCGACACGAACCGGCGCACGCCGCCCGAGGACGCGGCCAGCACGACGTCGTTGATCGTCGTGCTGAAGCGTCGCTTGATGCGGGTCAGGTCGTCGAGCGGGCGGCCGAGCAGCGCGAGGTGGCGCTGGCCGGAGATGGGCTCCTCGTTCAGCACGCGGGCCGGCGAGACGGGTACGAGCGAGTGCGCAAGTGCGCGCGCGGCACGCTGACCATCGTCGGCCAGCCGCAGTACCCGCCCCGGCGAGCGCAGCACGCGAGCGGGCAGGCGCAGGAGGTTCAGCTCCTCGAAGACGCGGTCGCGCACGCCGCCGGCGAGGATCGACGCCGTACCCGGAGGTGGCTTCGGCCGCCATCCGTCGGGCTCAGGCGGCGGGGCCTCCGGCGTGGCGTCGAGCAACAGCGCCGCCAGCTCGACCGCCGCGACGCCGTCGACCATGCAGTGGTGCGCCTTTCCAACGACCCCGATGCGCCCGTCGGAGAGCTCGTCGGCGATCCAGATCTCCCACAGCGGGAAGGAGCGATCGAGCGGCGCCGACATGACGCGGTCCACGACGGCGTTGATGTCGCCCTCGCTCGCGCGCAGGACGTGGCGAGTGACGTCGAAGCGGTCGTCGTCGATCCAGAGCGGGTCGTTCAGCCCGAACGGGACGGGAGCAAGCCGCTGGCGGTAGCGCGGCGCGCGCGCGAGCCGGCTCTCGATGTGGTCGCGAAACTGCTCGAAGCTGGGAGCCGGTTGGTCGCGCGGCGGCGAGCACAGCGCCACCCATCCCACGTGCATGTGGGCGGTCGGGCTCTCGACCTCCAAGAAGGACGAGTCAAGTGCTGATAGTCGTGTGGCGGGCATGTCATCTCCTCCCCCCGCCCAAGCTCGAAAGCCTGCACAGGGAAACCTTGCAGGTAGTACCCAAGTGTTCAATGGAATTTGGGTACGAAATTCGTCTAGTTCCCCGCGAAGCCGCTCTTTACGCATCTTTTTTCGAGCCCCTGTTGACAGGGGGAAAATTCCGCGCGGCAAGGGCTGGCAGAGGGTCTCAGCCCGCGTCGGGATAGAGGGCGTGAAACCAGACGTCGGTGAGTGTCTCGACCATCTGCTCGGCGGAGCGGCGGCGTAAACCCACGAACACGTAGAGGCAGCGCTCCACCATCCAGACCAGGGCCTCGGCGGTGGCCTCGGGTTCGAGCGGCCGCAGACGGCCGGCCACCTGCTCCCCGCGCACGTGCTCGGCGGTGGCGGTCACGAAACGGCCGATCAGCCGCTGCCAGAGCTCGTGCATGTCCTCGTCGTACATGGCGACCTCCTGGCCCACCCGCATCAGGTTCGCGTGGCTCAGGTAGACGGCGACGACGCCCTCGATTGCCGCTCTGATCAGGGTTCGCGGGGCTCCCTCGCCGTGCCACCAGCGGTCAGCCTCGCGGAAAGCCTCATCGCTGACCTCCTCCATCGCAGACCGCAGCAGGTCGTGCTTGCTGCGGAAGTAGAAGTAGAAGGCCGTGCGGGAGATTCCGGCCGCGCGGGCGATCTGGTCGATCGTGAGGTCCTTGAACGGGACCGCCTCGGCCAGCTCGAACGTGGCGTCGCGGACCGCGGACTGGATCTCCTCGCGGCTTCGCTTCGCGAGGGCTGGGCTCTCCGCCTGGGCGCTCACGGAGGGATCGTATCGCCCGGGAACGAGACCCCTGACAGCATGTTTGACACATTGTCAACGCTTGGCTACGATCGCGCGGCGGCGGCTGCCGGCCGCCCCCGACAGCACACAGCCCCTACGCCAGCAAAGGAGACCGTCCATGGCCTTGACGCTCGACGAGCTTGCACAGCAGGGCGACCCCGGCACGCTTCAAAGCGAGGATCAGGCGGCGAAGCTGAAGCTGATGACGCCGCACGAGCTCTACCTGCTCTGGGAGCGCCAGCACTGGCGCTCGCAGGACATCGACTTCACGAAGGACAAGGAGGACTGGGCCAACCTCAGCGGCGAGGAGCGCGAGCAGGCGATCTGGGGCATGGCCGCGTTCTTCATCGGCGAGGAGCGCGTCACGACGCAGTTCTCGGGCCTCGTGATGTCCTACGAGGACGAGGACGAGGCCTCCTTTCTCGCCACCCAGCAGGTCGACGAGGCGCGCCACGTGCAGTTCTTCGACCGCTTTCACAAAGAGGTGATGGGGCTCGACGCGGACGACCTGGCCGGGCGCCTCGATGCACAGCGCCGGCACGTCAACGACGCCTTCGTGAAGCTCTTCGACGAGGTGCTTCGCGACGCCGAGCAGCGCCTGGTGGCCGACCCCCGCGACATCGAGGCGAAGGTCGACTTCGTCACGACCTACCACATGGTGATCGAGGGCACCCTCGCCCTCACCGGGCAGAAGTTCATCACCGACTACTACGAGAGCGAGGGCATCATGCCCGGCTTCGTCGAGGGCTTCAACAAGGTCGCTCGCGACGAGCACCGCCACGTCGCGTACGGGACCTGGTTCCTGAAGGAGACGGCGGGCAAGGACCGGCAGCTCGGCGAGCGCATGCGCGACACGCTGATGGAGCTGCTGCCGATCGCCGCCGGTGTGCTCGTGCCGCCGGGCTACGACCCGCACGGCGACTGGAAGCTGCTCGGCGGCTACGGCGCCGAGGAGGTCAACAGCTTCGCCTTCCAGTGCCTGAACCGGCGCCTGCGGGCGATCGGCGTGCCGCTGCAGCCCGAGCCGGTCGCGGCCTGAGGCGATCCATGCCCGCGTTTTGCGGGCGTTTTTGGGACGGCTGGCTTCCCCCAGCCTCTACCATTCCTGCGTGAGCGTCCCCCCTGTGCTGATCATGGCCGCTGGACGCGGCACGCGCATGCGTTCGAAGACGGCCAAGGTGCTGCACCCCCTGTGCGGGCGGCCGCTTCTGCTGTGGCCGATCGAGGCCGCGCGCGAGGCGGGCGCCGAGCGCATCGTCGTCGTGCTCTCCCCCGGCAGCGAGGACGTCGAGCGAGTGCTGCCGCCCGACGTCGAGGTGGCGATCCAGCCCGAGCAGGCCGGGACGGGCGACGCCGTCATGAGCGCGCGAGAGAGCCTCGCCGGCGCCGAGCACGTGCTGGTGCTCTCGGGCGACCACCCACTGCTCGACGAGGACTTCGTCCGGGCGCTCGCCGAGCGCCACGTCTCCTCGGGCGCCTCCGCGACCGTGACCACGCGCGAGCTCGAGGACCCGGCTCAGTACGGGCGCATCGTGCGCGGACCGGGCGGAGACGTCGAGCGGATCGTCGAGACCAAGGAGCCGGGCGACGCGACGCCCGAGGAGCTCGCGATCAAGGAGATCAACCTGGGCACCTACGCCTTCGCCGTGGGGCCGCTCTTCGAAGCGCTCGACCAGGTGCGCCCCGAAAACGCGCAGGGCGAGGTCTACCTGGGCGACGTGCTCCCGATCATGCGCGACGCGGGCCTGAAGGTGGCGGCGCACCTGACCGACGACGACTCGGCCGGGCTCGGCATCAACACGCGGGCCGACCTGGCGGAGGTTCGCGCCGTCGCCCAGCGCCGCATCCTCGAGCGCCACATGCTCGCCGGGGTGACCATCACCGACCCCGCCTCGACCGTGATCGACGCCGACGTGCGAATTGGCGAGGACACGGTCGTCGAGCCCTACTCGTTCCTGCGCGGGCGGGTAGAGGTGGGAAGCGGATGCACGGTCGGGCCCATGACGACGCTCATGGACTGCGTGCTCGGAGACACGGTCAGAGTCGTCCACTCCTACCTCGACGGCTGCGAGGTGCTGCGCGGCAGCACGATCGGCCCCTTCGCCTACCTGCGCCCGGGCACGACCCTGCGCGAGGGCGTGAAGGTGGGCACCTTCGTCGAGGTCAAGAACTCCGACATCGGCGCCGGCACCAAAGTCCCCCACCTCTCCTACCTGGGGGACGCCGACGTGGGAGAGGGATCGAACATCGGAGCCGGCAACATCACGGCCAACTACGACGGCCGTCGCAAGCACCGCACCGTGATCGGGAGCGGCGTCAGGACGGGGGTCGATACGGCCTTCGTGGCCCCTGTGAGCGTCGGCGACAACGCGTACACTGGCGCCGGATCGGTGATCACGAACGACGTCCCGGAGGGCGCGCTCGGCATCGGCAGGGCCCGCCAGGCGAACCTGGAGGGCTATGCGGAGGACGTCGAGCACGGCGGGGAGTCGGGCGAGAGCGCCGAGCCCGACGCGAAGGCCGCGGAGACCGAAGAAGAGGCAACCGGCGAGAAGCGGGAGGCCAAGCGTGACTGAGGGCGCCACCATGGAGCTGCTGGAGAGGCCGGAGCTGGAGACCCCAACTCCCCAGACGTCGCTGCACACGAGCGTCCCGACCTCCTACGACAAGCGCCTCATGGTGTTCGCGGGGCGCGGCAGCCAGGAGCTCGGGCACAAGATCGCCGGCAAGCTCGGCATCGGGCTCGGCAGCGTCGAGCTGAAGACCTTCTCCAACGGCGAGGTGTACTGCCGCTACCTCGAGTCGATCAGGGGCGCGGACGTCTTCATCATCCAGTCCACGCACGCTCCTGTGAACCGCAACCTGATGGAGCTGCTTCTGATGATCGACGCCGCCAAGGGAGCGTCGGCGCATCGCATCATCGCCGTCACGCCGTGGTTCGGCTACTCGCGCCAGGACAAGAAGTCCGCGCCGCGCGAGCCGATCTCGGCCCGGCTCGTCGCCCACATGCTCGAGACGGCCGGCGCCGACCGCGTGCTCACGATGCACCTGCACGCGGGCCAGGTGCAGGGCTTCTTCCGGATCCCGGTCGACCACCTGATCGCGCGGCCGATGCTGACGCAGCACTTCCTCGACCGGGTGGCGCAGGAGGAGTTCGTCGCTGTCTCGCCGGACGCCGGCCGGGCGAAGCTGGCGGAGAAGTTCGCCGGCGAGCTGGGCGTGCGGCCCGCCTTCATCACAAAGAACCGACCGGAGCACAACATCGCCGAGGCGGGCTACGTGGTCGGCGACGTCGCAGGCAAGGCCGCGATCCTCGTCGACGACATGATCGACACCGCGGGGACGCTGATCGAGGCCGCGCGCGTCGTGCAGGAGTCGGGTGCGACCCGCGTGTTCGCGTCCGCGACGCACGGAATCTTCTCGGGCCCCGCTTTCGAGCGCCTCGCCGGCCCCGAGATCGAGGAGATCGTCGTCACCGACACGATCCCGCTGCCCGCGCACGCCCCGTCCAAGATCAAGCAGCTCAGCGTCGCCGATATCCTCGCGCGCTCGATCCGCTCGATCTTCACCGACGGCTCGGTGTCCGAGCTGTTCGCGGGCGAGAACCAGCTCTTCTAACCGCAGCCCGGTAGAGTCGGCTCCGGGGGAGCGACCGGAGGGAGGCGATCCGGATCGATGCCGCGAGCGAGAAGGCCGACGTAGTCATCGTGGGCGCTCGCTGTGCGGGCTCGGCGGCCGCGATTGCGCTCGCCCGGGCCGGGCGGCAGGTGATCGCTCTCGACGGAGCGAGCTTCCCCTCCGACACGCTCTCGACCCATCTGATCTTCCCCGGCGGCGTGGCCGAGATCGCGCGCCTCGGAGCCCTCCAGCGCGTGGATGCGATCGGCGCGCCGAAGCTCCCGATCGGCTCGTTGTGGGCTCCCGGCGTGACCGTGCGCGGCTGCTACTCGCCGGTCGACGGCATCGACCACGGCTGGTGCGTGCGCCGGCCGGGCCTCGACAACGCGCTGGTCGAGACGGCACGCGCTGCGGGCGCGGAGGTGCGCGAGCGCGTGAGGATGACCGAGCTGGTTCGCGACCGCGGGCGCGTGGCCGGTGTGCGCTTCAAGACGAGAGAAGGCGAGAAGGGTTCGATCAGGGCGAAGTTCGTGATCGGCGCCGACGGCCGCCGATCGACGGTGGCGCAGCTGGTCGACGCAAGGCCCTCGCTCCAGTGGCGAAACCGGCGCATCATGTTCTACGCCTACTGCACCGACTCGCACCCGCTCTGGCGCACGACCGCCGCCCAGTGGCGAGCGGGTCGCGAGCTGTGCACTGTTTTCCCGTGTGACGGCGACGTTGACGGCGAGCCGCTGGCGCTCGTGCTGCTGATGCCGCCGGCCTGGCGCAAGGACGAGTTCGCGGGCGACGCGGAAGCGGCCTGGCAGCGCACCATAGACGGCATTCCTTCCCTTGCCGAGCGGCTTCGCGGCTCGGAACGCCGGACGAAGATCCATAGCTCGCGCGACCACCCTTCCTTCTTCCGGCGCTCGAACGGTCCGGGCTGGGCACTCGCCGGCGACGCGGGCCACTTCAAGGACCCGGTCACCGCGCAGGGGATACGCGATGCGCTTCGCTTTGGCCGCCTGCTCGGCGAGGCGGCGGCACCGGTGCTCGACGATGCCACGGAGCTCGACGGTGCGCTTCGCATGTGGGAGCGAAGCCGCGACAAGGAATGCATCGAGATGTACCAGTGGTCGAACCGCCTGGGGCTCGCCGACGAGGTTTCCGCGCTGGAGCTCGAGGCCTACCGGGAGCTCGGTTCGAGCGCGGAGGGAGCGCAGGAGGTGCTCGACCTCTTCTCTCGCGCGCGCCTTCCGAGCGAGGTCTTCACGCGGCGCCGGGTCGCGCGCTGGGCAAGGCGCGCGCTTCGCCGCTCGGGCGCGCGACGGGCGAGCGTGGCACGCGTGATCGTGCGCGACGGCGCGCGCGAGGTGCGGGCGGCTGCCGAGCGGGCGCTGGTCGCGCGCCGCCTGGGCGCTAGCGGACCTTGATGTTGCCGCTTCGCAGGGTGCGCGCCCCCGAGTCGTAGCCCGAGCTCAGGACGATGCGGTAGGTGTCGCGGCGGTGGTTGCCGCCGTCGTGGAGCTCGATCCGGAAGCCCTGCTCGTCGCCGTTCACATCGGCGCGGCCGTGGATGGTGGCGTCGCGGCCCGAGCAGATGAGGGCGTCGATCGAGATCGAGCGCACGTCGATGCGCTCTTGGCCGCGATC
Organism: uncultured Solirubrobacterales bacterium; assembly: GCA_963774075.1. Taxonomy (GTDB): domain Bacteria; phylum Actinomycetota; class Thermoleophilia; order Solirubrobacterales; family JBBDJG01; genus JBBQNR01. The sequence goes on from CAVZDP010000003.1 coordinate 169,521, forward strand.
GTTGTAGGTCTCGGAGCCTGATGGCTGGCCGGTGGGCGATGTGTCGGAGCGGCCCTTGAAGAAGGCGCGGCTGCCGCTCTCGGTCGTGATCCGCCCGCGGTCCGATGTCGAGCAGTCGGGCGTGCTCTCGGGCGCGACCCAGGTCTTGGTGGCGCCCCCGGCGGAAGGCTCGCCGGGGTCGGGGTTGGCGTCAGCGTCGGTGTCGGCGAAGGCGACGATCTGGTCCTCGCCGGGCAGGTTCGGGCCCTGATAGCAGAAGCTGGCCTGGCCGTTTGCGTCCGTTGTGTCGGAGCCGCTCGTCTCGACTGAGCCGGAGACCATGAAGCGCACGGTGATGTCGGGGGTGGGATCGCCCGTTGCGTCGCGCGCCGTGGCCGTCATGCAGTGCTCCATGCCGAGCGGGTTGGTGGCGGTCTCCGGGGTGAGGTCGAGTGCCGCAGGTGGCCCGGGGCCGAAGTCGAACTTCGCTAGGAAAGCGTCGCTCGTGCCATCGAGTTGCGTATCGAATGCTGTCGCAGTCGTGGGGAAATCGTCGGACCCGGTGAAGCCTGTGAGATAGGTGTCGGGGTGAGAGACGGCGATCCCCAACCCCTGCTCTGGTCCGGCTCCTCCGAGGTATGTCGAGTAATCCAGACCTGAGCCGGTCGGGCTGAGTTTGGTGAAAAAGGCGTCGCCGCGGAAGAAGTCGCAGCAACTGAAAGTGCGATCTCGCGCGTCGATACTGGTAGGAAAGTCCTGGGACCCGGTCTGTCCGATGACGTGAGCGCTTCCCTCGTCATCGACTGCGATGCCGTAGCCGTTGTCGTTCGATTCACCACCAAGGTACGTTGAGTAGTCGAACCGGGTACCGCCAGCGTTGACCTTCGTCACGAACGCATCGTGGGGGAACCCCTCCCGATCTCTCGTCGTGTCAAAAGCCCCGGGCGTGGTAGGGAAGTCGATGGATGACGTAGAGCCCGCGACATAGGCATTGCCCTCACGATCTACTGCGATGCCCTCGCCGAAATCGATATCACGGCCTCCCAGGTACGTCGAGTAGATGAGCTCCGAGCCGCTCGCGGTGAATTTCGACGCGAACGCTTCATGCCCGTCACAGCACGTGGGACTGCCTGGATCGGCGGCTCCGGGAGTGATCGGGAACGATCGCGCTGTCGAACTGAAGCTCCTTCCCGTCACGTACGGGTTTCCGTTGCTGTCCAGGTCGATTGCGGTCGCCTCGTCGCTGTCGTTGCCGCCGAGGAACGTCGAGAAGACCAGGTCCGACCCCGAGGAGTTCAGCCTCGTTATGAAGGCGTCACTCCCTCCCCGGTTGTATGTGGTGTCGAAGGCTCCCGGAGTGATCGGGAAGTCGGGATTCATTCCCGTGAAGTTGCCGAACTCCATTATCTGTCCGGCGATGTAGGCGCTTCCGTCTGCGCCCACCGCGATGTCGCCGCTGAACTCGGAGGAGGTTCGCCCATCCGCATTGACGTCCCCACCCAGGTACGTCGAATAGACCAAGCCGGAACCGGCGGGATTGAGCTTCGCGACGAAGACGTCCTGGGAGCCATCGAGAGTTCGGTCGTATGCTCCCGGCGTGGTGGGAAAGTCAGGCGTCTGCGTGTATCCCGTGACGTACGCGCTCCCTTCGTCGTCGATCCCCACGCCATAAGCCGAGTCCAAGTTCCCGAACTCGCTCGTTTGGGTGTGGCCGCCCAGATACGTCGCGTAGACGAGCCTCGAACCTGTCCGATCCAGCTTTGCTACGAACGCATCGCCGTCGGCGCCGAAGGCCGGATCAAACGCCCCAGCCGTGGCCGGAAAGTCGGGTGAAGTGGTGAACCCCGCCACATAAGCGTGACCGGCGGTATCTACGGCCACAGCATGACCCGAGTCCTGCCCAGCTCCTCCGACCAGCGTCGAGTACTCGAGCTCCGGGTCGATCACCACTGGGATGGACCGTGCATGGGCGCCAAGCTCGAAGCCATAAGAGCGCTTCCCGCGGAGCACGTAACGGCTCGCGACTGGGACGTTGCGGCCGTCCATGCGCTGGTAGCTGTGCGGGCGTTGGTCGCTGAGCGGGCCGAGCGTCGTTCCGATCCGTAGCGCGCCGTCCTCAAGCGAGATCCCACTCGCCCCGGCGTACGCGAGGCGAATGTCCGAAGGGTCGGCACCGGGCGCCAGGTGGAATTCGTATTTGAGCGCTCCACCCTGGCCCTTGACCGCCATGTCGATGCCGGGCCAGAGGTCACGGTAGGTGAGCGTGGCGAAGGTCGGGATATTGGTGTGGCGCGCGCCGGCGGTGATGTAGTTGACCCTGCCGCGCCGGCGCTCGCCCGCGACGAGTGCGGGGCTCGGGTTGGCGCCGAGAAAGCGCAGCTGAAGGGCGTGGCCCTTGTCGCCTTTCTGGAGCGAGATGGCGATCCGGTCAGGCGTGAAGTGGAAGCTCGCGCCGCCTGTTTGAGCGAGGTAGCGCACCTTGGGGTCGGCCTGGCCGCGGTTGGGGACGAACGACAGCGGCAGCTTGGCGTAAGAGGACTGCCCCGCCGTCGATGGCTCGGCGGGCAACGCGATCGGTGACGCTCGCCCGAGAAGAGATGCCATCGAGAGCGCGGCGGCGAGCGCGCCAAGCGCCATGAGCAGAGACAACGGGCCGATGTTGCCGAGACGAAAATTCCCTGCCGCCGCGGGAGTGCGAACCCGCACTGCTCCCCCTCCCTCACGCCAATGGCGCGCCCGTGAACCTGCGGAGCCAGGCTACGTCAGCAGCACGGGGAGGTCAAGCGGTGGCCCGTGACGGTCTCCAGGCGCCGCCGCGTCGATCCCAGAACGCCCACTCCTCCCGACCCAGCTCGGTCGCCGGCTCGTCGCCGAACCACCACTCGCGCGCGATCCGATGCCAGTTGCGCTTCGCGCGGAGTTGTCCGAGCACGGCCAGCACACCGATCTCCATCCGCCGGCCCATCACCTCGTTCGCCGGCACGTTCTCGCGACGCATGAGCGAGAAGAAATCGGAGCGCGGGTCCGAGACGGCGGAGATCACCCCCATCACGTACTCGGGCCCGATCTCCTTCTCGGCGTCGTCCCAGTACCAGCCCCCGACGGCGTCTACGTGCTCCATCAGGCGCTCCGCGTCGACGCGCTTCGGGTTCTTCACGAAGCCGAGGTCGTGGAGCTTCTCGCGCAACCGCTCGGGGTCGCCGTCCATCCTCGCCTTCACGACCTCGATCTCGAGCTGGATCTGCTCGACGTCGATCCGTTTGGTCATGCCGAAGTCCAGGAACGCGACGCGACCATCGCCGAGCAACAGGTAGTTGCCTGGATGCGCGTCCGCGTTGAAGTGCTGAAGCTGGAAGATCGAGCCGAGGTAGAAGCGGAAGACGATCTCGCCGAAGCGGCTGCGCTGTTCGGGGTCGAGCCGCTTTATCTCCTCGAAGCTCATCCCCTCCACGTATTCGGTCACGAGCACGCGGCTCCGCGACAGGCGCGTGACGACGTCCGGGACGTAGATGAACGGGTGGTCGCGGTAGGCGCGGGAGAATGAGCGCTGGTTCTGCGCCTCGTACTCGTAGTCGAGCTCCTCGAGCACGCGCTCCTTGAGCTCGGCGGCGACCGCCTTGGCGTCGAGGCCGGGCGCGATCGCCTTTGCCAGCCGCAGGATCATGCCGGCATTGGAGAGGTCGGCGCGGATGGCCGCCCCGACGCCGGGGTACTGGATCTTCACCGCCACGCGGCGTCCGTCAGGGAGCACCGCACGGTGCACCTGACCGATCGACGCGGCCGCGAAAGCCTCGGTCTCGATCTCGGCAAACAGCTCCTCGCAGGGCTCGTCGTATTCCTCGTCGAGCACCTTGCGCACCTTCTGCCAGGGCATGGCCGGTGCCGACGTGCGCAACTTGCCGAGCTTCTCCTGGTAGAGCTCGCGATACTCGTCCGGCAGGTAGTCCGTGTCGATGAAGGATGCGAGCTGCCCCATCTTCATCGCAGCGCCCTTCATGCGCCCGAGCGTCTCGACGAGCTTGTCCGCGGACTCGCCCGCGAGCTGCTCCATGCGGTCGTCCGCGCTGTCCTTCGAGCGCACGAGGTTCGTCGCCTTGGCGCCGGCGTAGCGCACGCCCTCGAACCCGGCCAGGAAGCCGACCCTCGCCGAGCGCGTGAGGCGGCTGCGCGGGATCGCGCTGGCGTCTTTGCGGTCCTCACTCACCGCGACCAAGGGTAGGGCAGGCCGTCGCCTACAATGCACGCCCCATGGCCGACCACGAGCGAACATCGCTGGCTGTCGAGCCCCGGGAGGAGCGGGGCACGCGGGCCGTACGCCGGCTGCGCCGCGCAGGCCAGGTCCCGGGAGTCGTCTACGGGATCGGCTCGGAGCCGATCCCCTTCAAGGCCGAAGCGCGCAGGCTGCGCGCCGTTCTCGCGGAGGGCCACGCGCTCTTCGACGTGCAGGTGGACGGCCAGCGCCAGCCGGTGATCATCAAGGAGCAACAGAAGGACCCGGTGCGCGGCCGGGTGATCCACCTCGACCTGTTGAAGGTGCGCCTCGACGAGACGATCCAGTCGATGGTGCCGCTGGAGCTCGAAGGTGGCGAGGAGGCCCCCGGCGTGAAGGAGGGTGGCGTGCTCGAGCACGTGACTCGCGAGATTTTGATCGAGGCGCTCCCAACGGACATCCCGGACGTGATCGTGGCCGACGTCTCGGGGCTCGGCGTCGCGGAGACGATGAACCTGTCCGTGCTTACGCCTCCTCGCGGCGTGACCTTCGTCGCCGAGAACCCGGAGGAGCTCGTCGTCGCGACCGTGACGGCGCCCTCGCAGGTGCTCGAGGAGCCCGAGCTGGAAGAGGAGGCGGAGCTCGTGGGCGAGGAGGGCGCCGAGGTCACGCCGGAGCAGGCGGCCGCGGAAGCCGAGGCGGAGGCCGGTGCCGGCGACCAAGCCGGTGGCCAGTCCCCCGCCGAGAGCTAGTCGCCCGTCTTGCGCCTATTCCGCGGCGGTCGGCGCCGTGGCGCCCCGGTCGAGTACCTGGTCGTCGGGCTTGGCAATCCCGGCTCGCGCTACGCCGGCACGCGCCACAACGTCGGCTTCGAGGTGGCGAACGAGCTCGCCCGCCGCTGGGAGCTGCCAAAGGCGAGCAAGTCGTTCAACGCGCTCGTGACCGAGGGACGCGCGGGCCCGGGTGGGCCCCACGTCGCCGTGCTTCTCCCCCAGACCTATATGAACGATTCCGGCAAGTCGGTAGGACCGGCGCGCGGTCACTACCGGATCGGGCTCGACCGCCTGATCGTCGTCCACGACGAGATCGACCTTCCCTTCGGCGACGTGCGCGCGCGCAGTGGGGGCGGCCTCGCCGGTCACAACGGGCTCAAGAGCGTCAGCAGGGAGGCCGGCGGAAGCGACTTCCTGCGCGTGCGCGCCGGCGTCGGGCGCCCCGACCCCGACAGCACGGACCCCGACGTCGTCGCCGACTACCTGCTGTCCCGCTTCACCGAGCCCGACTCGGACGTGCGCAAGCTCGTCGAGCGCGCGACGGACTGCGCGGAGCAAACGGTTCTCGAGGGCGTCTAGACGGTTGATTCCGAATCCGCGTGCCCCTGGGGCCGCGAAAACCGAGCTGGGCGAGGACGCAGGGCGAAACCCATGCCGGTCTGCATGGGTGAGCCCGAGGACGACGATCCAGCGAAGGTTTGCAGCGTCAGCCAGGGGTACGGGGAGTTTGGAATCAATCGTCTAATGGGCCGCCGGCTGTAGCTCGGCGACCAGATAGTCCTCGAACGCCTGGACGCAGCGGGGGTCGAACTGGCTCCCCGAGTTGCGCCTGAGCTGCTCGAGGGCGGCCTCCAAGGTCATCGCGGGCCGGTAGGGCCGGTCGCTCGTCATCGCGGTGAAGGCGTCGACGACGCGCAGGACCCGGGCGGCGATCGGTATCTGCTCGCCGCGCAGGCCGTTGGGATAGCCGCTGCCGTCGAAGTTCTCGCGCGCGTGACGAAGCCACGGAGCGATCGGCGCCAGTCCCTCGATGCGGCCGACCATCTCCGCCCCCTTGACGAGCTGGCGCTTGACCTCCTCGTACTCCTGCGGCTCGAGCGGCCCCGGCTTCTGAAGGATGCAGTCGGGGACCGGGACCTTGCCCACGTCGTGCACCATCGCGGCGAGGCTGATCGAGACGAGGTCGTCCTGGCGCCACCCGAGCCGCCTGGCGAGCCCGGTCGCGAGCCGTACTGAGTGCGCCTGCCCGGACTCCTCGCCCATACGCGTGTTGACCGCGCCCGCAAGCGTGGCGGCCCAGTCGAGCGGGTCGACGGCCGGCGCGGGCTCGGCTCCGTACTTGAGCGCGTAGAGCTCGATGTCGGCGGCTCGGTAGAGATCCTCCCCGATAGCGCCGTCCTCGGGGAAGCAGGAGATGCCGATCGTGACCGGTATGCGGTCGCTGAGCGTCTCCCTCACGCGCTCCGCCACCTTGTGCGCCTCCGCCTTGGAGGTTGCGGGCGAGAGCACCGCGAACTCGTCCCCGCCCAGGCGTCCCACGCTGTCCATCGGGCGTACCGACTGTGCCGTGCCGTCGGCCACCCACGTCAGCAACTCGTCGCCGGCCGCGTGGCCCATCCTGTCGTTGACAGCCTTGAAGCCGTCGAGATCGAGTAGCAGGAGCGACAGAGGCTGGCCTGACCGATGCGCCTCCGCCAGCTCGGCGTCCAGCCGCTCCTCGAACCCGCGCCGGTTGAGGCAGCTCGTCAGCGGATCCGTACGCGACATCAGCTTCAGCAGGGATCTGTGCCTGTCGTGGTTCTGCGCCTGCCACGCGCACATCACGGCGGTCGCGGCGAGCGCCACCGCCATGAAGCCGACATAGGTCGCGTCGGGGTTCGTGCCGGCAAGCAGGGCGGCGGCGACGTATGAGAGCACGTCGGCCGCCCCCACGATGACAATCGACGGCAGCGGATAGGAGAGCGCGGCAAAGATCAGAGGTATGAAGAACACCGCTCCGAACGGACTCGTGGCACCGCCGTCGGCGGCGACGATGATCGCGATCAGGGCAATGTCGGCCAGACTCCACGCAAGGAAGAAGAGCTCCGCAAGCCGGCTGCGCACGATCCGCTCGGTCGGCAGGAAGCCGATCACGAGCGCGAAGGCGAACCCCACCGCCAGCAGCGCGGCGATGAGTGGCCGGTTCGGCTGGCCCGGTGTGACGACGGCGTAGAGGATGCCCGCCGCGCAGACCATGTGAGTCAGCCATACGCCGGCCCTCACCATCGCCATGCGCAGGTGGATCTCTGTGAGATCGACTATCCGTGCCGAACCGGAGGCGGCCATAGCGATCTCATCGACAGGTGGGCGCCCAGATTTGAGTCAAGGGGGGCCTGGCCGCACGGCCCGGTGGTAGCGTGCCGAGCCGTGGGCGAGCTCATCCACACCTGCTACCGGATCTCGGACATCGACCGCTCGGTCGATTTCTACGAGAAGCTCGGGTTCGAGGAGCTGCGACGGATGCCCATCCGCGACGAGGCGATCAACGTCTTCATGGGACTTCCCGGCGATGGGCCGCGCCTGGAGCTGACCTTCAACCACGGTCGCGACGAGCCCTACGAGATCGGCACCGGCTACGGCCACATCGCGGTGCACGTCGAGGACCTCGACGGAGCCCTGGAGAGGCTGAATGAAGTCGGGATCGAGCCCGAGAAGCCTCCCTACCAGGTACGCGAGGGCGGCTCGCGCCTGTGCTTCGTCAGGGACCCGGACGGCTACCGGATCGAGCTGATCGAGCGGGCCTCTTAGTCCTTTTCCATCTCCACGGTCGCCCAGGAAAGCAATGAGCGAAGAACGCGTGATGTTGATAACCGGCGCCTCCTCCGGGATCGGCGCCGCCACCGCCAAGCACGCGACCGAGGCGGGCTGGCGCGTCGTGCTGGCCGCGCGCTCGCGCGAGCGGCTCGAGGAGCTCGCGGCCGGGCTCGGCGGGGCGGAGCGCGCGGTGGCAGTCGAATGCGACGTGAAGGAATGGGACGACCAGCAGCGAGCGGTCGCCGCGGCATTCGACTCGTTCGGCCGCCTCGATGTGGCCTTCGCCAACGCCGGCTTCGGCGCCAAGCGCGGCTTCCTCGAGGAGACGCCCGAGCTGTGGCGCGACATGGTGCTGACGAACGTCTACGGCGCTGCGCTGACGGTGCGCGCGACGATGCCGTCCCTGCGCGAGGCTCGCGGGCACCTGCTGCTGACCGGCTCCGTTGCGGGGCGGGTCGCGCTCCCCGGCTCTCTCTACTCCTGCACCAAATGGGCGGTGACGGCGATGGCCGAGGCGGCGCGCCAGGAGCTGGAGGGCACTGGAGTGCGAGTGACGCTCGTCGAGCCCGGGATGGTCGACACGCCGTTCTTCGACCAGAGGCCGAGCCAAGCGCTCCAGCCGGACGACATCGCGCGCGCGGTCATGTACGCGATCGGCGAGCCGCCGCACGTGAACGTCAACGAAGTTCTCGTGCGCCCCGTTTCGCAGAACGTCTAGGTCGTGCCCTCAGAGCTCCCGGATTTCGCGCCTAAGCGAAATCCGGTTCTACTGTTGAAGAAGCCAGGCGCCCGCAACCGCGAAGGTGGCGGCCGTGGCGCTCACGAGCGCTGCTGAGCTCAGTGGCAGCTGGCCGCGCGCGCCGGCGAGCACACCGGCAGCCACGTCGGCGACGTCGCACGCGACCCCCGCGCTGATCCAGTCCTCCTTCTTCTTGCGGCCGCTGCGAAGGGCGCCGGCTCCGAGCGCCACATCGCGCGCGCCGAACAGGCGCCCCACGTAGGGAAGCTGCGGGTTGCCGTCCGGGTCCAGGCCGAACAGCCTGCCGGCGAGATTCGGCGACAACCACGTTCCTGTGCCCACGGCGATGCGGCTGATCGCGATCGCGTTGGCGGCGGTCTCCTTCTGCGTCTTGTTCATCCCGTCCTCTCCGGGTCTTTTGCGGCGAACGTCGTCGTTTGCGAGGACGGCCAAGGCGGTCGCCGCTCGCTGTTCGGTGCAGAAACCTATCCTAAGAGCAGTGAGCCGGCCGGACCACGGGGTCCGGTCTTTCGGCGTGGGCGACAGCGGCGACGAGCACGGAGATAGGTCTAGAATCGAGATGAGCAGCGAGACCAGCACCAAGACAACCGAGCTTCGGCGCCTCCTGGCGCACGCGAACGAAAGCGAGGAGCTGAAGCGGCTCTCGAACGCTGCGGCCGAGTCGGCTCAGCGAGCCTTCGTGTCGCCGTCGGTGCGTCCCTTCGCCATCGCGGCGCTCCTGGACTCCGCGCCGTTCGCGCAGCGCGCGGCGCTCGTCGTCGCCGGCGACGACCGAGCGGCACGCGACCTCGCCGTCGACCTGCGCACCTACCTGGGCCCGCGGGCCGTTCGCTTCTACCCCGCCCGTGGCGTCCGCTACGAGTCGCAGCTAGCGCCGCCGCCGCACCTGGTCGGGCTTCGGATCGCGGCGCTCGACTCTCTGCTCGACGAGCGGGCCGGTGGAGCGGCGCCGGTCGTCGTCGCCAGCGCGGTGGCGCTCGCCGAGCGGATACCGGACCCGGACCTGCGCCCGCACGGGTTCACGATCGACGTCGGCGCGACGCTCGACCTCGACGAGGTTCTCGAGCTGCTCGTCGCCTGCGGCTACGAGCGGCGCGACCAGGTCGAGGACCGCGGCCAGTTCGCTGTTCGCGGCGGCATCCTCGATGTCTATCCCTCGACCGAGGAGCGCGCCGTGCGGGTGGAGCTGTTCGGCGACGAGGTCGAGTCGCTGCGCTGGTTCTCCACTTTCACCCAGCGCTCGCTCGCGGAGGCCGAATCGGTGGAGATCGCGCCGGCCGCCGAGCTCGACCCCCAGTACCGCGAGCTCGCAGAGCTGGCCGCCTCCGAGGAGCGCGAGCAGCGGCCGGACATCGCGGACGTGCTCCCGATCGAGCGCTTCGTCTCTTTCCTCGACCTGATCCCCGAGCGCGCGGCGGTCGTGCTGTCCGCGGAAGAGGAGCTGGGCGCTGCTCTGGCCGACCATTGGCAGGACGTCACGACGAGCCTGCACTCCGATGACGCGGACCAGCTCTACGTCGCTCCGGCCGACGTCGAGCGGGCGCTGGCGGATCGGGTGGCGGTGCGCTTCTCCGCCGTGGCCTCCGACCAGGAGCACACCCTTCGGGCTCAGGCGGCGGACGGGTCGGCGCGCTCGATAAGAGAGGCCGAGCCGGAGCTCGAGAAGCTACTGCGCTCCGGCCACCTGACCGTGGTCGCCTGGGCGCGACGCGGAGAGGCCGAGCGGGCCGCCTACAACTTGGCGCGGCTTCGTCCCAGCGTCGACGGCGGCGAGCCGGAGCCCGGCGCCGGGCACCTGTGGTTCGCGCTCGCCTCCCTGCGCGAGGGCTTCATCGCTCCGGCGCTGAAGCTCGCGGTCATTCCCGACCACCGGCTGCTGCGCCGCCGCCGGGCGGAGCGCCCCGAGCGACCCGGCCGGGCGATACGGGCGTTCACAGACCTGCGCGCGGGCGACATTGTCGTCCACACCGACCACGGCATCGGCCGCTTCACCGGTTTCGACACCAAGACGGTCGGAGGCGTGACGCGCGACTACCTCGCCCTCGACTACCGCGGAGAGGATCGCGTCTTCGTCCCGACGGACCAGCTCGACAAGCTGAGCCGCTACGTCGGCGCGGACGGTCACGAGCCGCCGCTCTCCAAGCTCGGCGCCAAGTCGTGGGAGACGATGAAGTCGCGCGCGCGGCGCGCGGCGCGCGAGCTCGCGGGCGAGCTGATCAACCTTTACGCGGAGCGCAAGGCGCGCAGCGGCCACCGCTTCGAAGACGACTCCGAATGGCAGCTCGACTTCGAGCGCTCCTTCCCCTACAGGGAGACCGACGACCAGCTCGAGGCGATCGAGCAGACGAAGGCTGACATGGAGGCCCCGCAACCGATGGACCGTCTCATCTGCGGAGACGTCGGCTACGGGAAGACCGAAGTCGCGCTGCGGGCGGCGTTCAAGGCGGCTGCCGCCGGCAAGCAGGTGCTCTTCCTCGTCCCCACGACGATCCTCGCTCAGCAGCATCACGGCACGTTCACCGAGCGGCTGCGCGACTATCCGTTCCGAGTGGACGTGCTCTCACGCTTTCGCTCGCAGAGGGAGCAGCGCGAGGTGACCGCCGACTTCGCGCAGGGGAAGGTGGACATCCTGATCGGCACACACCGCTTGCTGTCGCGCGACATTCGTCCCAAGGAGCTGGGGCTCGTGATCGTCGACGAGGAGCAGCGCTTCGGCGTGCGCCAGAAGGAGCTGCTGCGCCAGCTGCGCCTGAGCGTCGACGTGCTGTCGCTGTCGGCGACGCCAATCCCGCGCACGCTGCAGATGTCCCTTGCCGGGTTGCGGGACATCTCGGTGATCGAGACGCCGCCCGAGGGCAGGCGCCCGATCCACACCTACGTCGGCGAGTACGACGACGACCTCGTCAAGACGGCGATTGAGCGCGAGCTCGCGCGCGGCGGGCAGGTGTTCTTCCTGCACGGGCAGGTGGAGACGATCGAACGCGCGGCGGAAGGCGTGCGCGCGCTCTGCCCGCAGGCCAAGGTCGCGGTCGCGCACGGCCAGATGGAGGCCTCGCGACTCGAGGACACGATGATCGGCTTTCTCCGCGGCGAAGCGAACGTGCTGGTGTCGACGACGATCATCGAGTCCGGGCTCGACATCCCGCAGGCCAACACGCTGATCATCGAGCGAGCGGACAGGCTCGGCCTCGCCCAGCTCTACCAGATCCGTGGCCGGGTCGGGCGCTCGCGCGAGCGCGCGTACGCATACCTGCTCTATCCCTCGGCCGCGGAGCTGAGCCCCGAGGCCGGAGCGCGGCTCGCCACCCTCTCCGACTACACCGAGCTCGGCTCGGGATTCAAGATCGCCATGCGCGACCTCGAGATCAGGGGTGCCGGCGACCTGCTGGGCGAGGAGCAGTCGGGCCACGTGGCAGCGGTCGGGTTCGAGCTCTACTGCCAGATGCTGGACGAGGCCGTGGAGGAGCTGCGAAGGCGCGGGACGGACGACGGCGCCGAGCCGCCCGAGCCTGTGCGGCTGGACGTGCCCGTCGACGCCTACATCCCGGACGACTACGTGCCGTACGAGGTGGCGAAGATCGACACCCACCGCCGCATTGCGGGGAGCCGCGACGCGGCAGAGCTCGAGCGCGTCAGCGACGAGCTCGAGGACCGCTTCGGGCCGGTGCCGGAGCCCGTCGAGAACCTGATCAGGCTCCAGCGGGCGCGGCTCCAGCTGGGCCAGGCCGGGGCGCGCACGGTCGAGTTCCGCGGGGGGCGGCTCGTGCTTGCCCCGCTCGAGCTCGACCTCGACCAGGTGCGCGCGCTGAGAGAGGAGGTACCCGAGGCGATCTACGAGTCCTTGAAGAGGACGCTCAGGGTCGACGTGCCGGACGACCCGCGCGAGCGTCTGGCCGCCGTGACCCGAGTTGCGACCCGCTTGGAGCCCCTAAGCCGAGAATAAGAGTTTCGTCCCAACCCCCCGGCACCGGCGGCTCTTGCCGTTGCCGCGGCTATAGTTCTCACCCCGCCGCCTGGCCGACGTGCCGCGGCCCCCAGTCCACACCCTCCCCTTCACAAACTTGATCCGCAGACTTTCCATTCTCGGCGTCGTCATCGCGGCCATCGTGGTGGCCGTAGTCCTGATCGCCGCCAACGACGACGACGAGGTGCCCAAGGGCGCGGTTGCCGGCGTCGACGGCAAGCCCGTCACGAAGGAACAGTTCGACCGCTGGCTCGGCGTCATCTCGGCGGTTCAGCAGCCGCCGAACTCGAAGTCGAAGAAGAAGCCAGAGCCGCCCAAGCCGGGCTCGAAGAACTACGAGCAGACCGCCCAGCAGGTGATGCAGTTCCTCGTGTCCTCGCTTTGGGTCGCGGGAGAGGCTGCCGACCGCGGCCTCACCGCCACGCCAAAGGAGATCCAGCGCCAGTTCAGCGAGACCAAGAAGCAGTCGTTCCCGACCGAAAAGGCTTATCAGCGTTTCCTCGAGCAGACCGGGCAGTCGCAGGAGGACATCATGTTCCGGGTCAGGCTCGACGTGCTCTCGAACAAGATCCGCCAGGACGTAACGCGGGGCACGACCGACATCGGCGACGAAGAGGTAAAGCAGTACTACGACCAGAACGAGGCGCAGTTCTCGCAGCCCGAGCGGCGCGACATCCAGATGGTGCTGACGAACAACGAGGCCAAGGCTCGTGAGGCACAGCAACGCATCCAGGGTGGCGAGAGCTTCAAGAGGGTGGCGAAGGCCCTGTCCAAGGACCCGGCCACCAAGGACCAGGGCGGCCAGCTACTCGGCGTCACGAAGGGACAGCAGGAGACCGACTTCGACGCAGCTCTCTTCGCGGCGCCCAAAGGCAAGCTCACGGGCCCGATCAAGACCGACCAGGGCTACTACGTCTTCCAGGTGACAAAGATCACCGCGGCGACCAAGCAGGGTCTCGAGCAGTCCAAGGAAGGCATCCGCCAGCTCCTGATCTCGCAGAAGCAGCAGACGGAGCTCGACTCCTTCACCACGGACTTCCGCGAGAAGTGGCGGGAAGCCACCATCTGCCTCGAGGACTTGGCGATCCCCGATTGCTCCAACGGCGAGCAGCCGCCGCCCGCTGGGCTGGGTACCGGCCCGGCGGCGAAGGCCGGCACCGGCAACCCGCCCGCGCTCGGCGGCGTGCCGCAGCCCCAGGTGCCCGGGTCGGCCCCCGGCGCGGTGCCGCCCACCGGCGTCCCCGGGGCCCCGCCGACGATCACCCCTGGCCCGACGGCCTCTGCTCCGCCTGCTCTCACGGGTGGAGGAGGAGCTCCCGCGGTCACCGGAACGCCCGCGCTCGGGGCCGGCGGAGGCGTCCCCGGCGGCGTCGTGCCCGGAGGCGCGCAGGGTGGCGCGCCACCCGTCCAGGGCGGCGCTCCTCCCCCCGGCGGCTAGCTCGGCGCTGCGGCGTTGGTCGGCGCCGGTAGCTCTTCTCCATGACGGCAGCTGACGCCACGGTCGATTCTCTGCGAGAGCTCGACGCCATCACGCGGCGCCTGCGCCGCGAATGCCCATGGGATCGGGCGCAGGACGAGCGCAGCATCGTGCCGCACACCGTCGAGGAGTCATACGAGCTGGCCGAGGCCGCGCACGGCGGCGATGACGCGAAGATGGTCGACGAGCTCGGGGACGTCCTGTTCCAGGTCGTCTTCCTCTCGCTGCTGCTGGAGGAGCGTGACGCCGGCGACCTCGATGCCGTGGCGCGACAGGTGACGGAGAAGCTGATCCGGCGCCATCCGCACGTCTTCGGCCCCGCCGCGGGCGATATCGCCGACCTGCCGACCGCGGCCGCCACCCCAGCCGAGGTGCGCGAGAACTGGGACGCGATCAAGCGCCGCGAGGCGCCTCGCGAGCACCCACTGTCGGGAGTGCCGCAGACGCTGCCGGCGCTGCTCTTCGCGCGAAAGCTTCAGCGCCGCGCCGCGGGGGGCAGCGATCGGGGCGAGCCCGGTCAAGCGCTGGATGCGGTGAAGGCGCGCCTGGAGGAAGCGGCCGCGGCGGTCGCGAGCGAGGGCGTGGGAGCGGAGGCGCAGGAGGAGACGCGGCACGGCTCGCCGCTTCTCTACGAGCGGATCGGCGAGCTGCTGTTCGCTGCCGTCGAGCTCTCGCGCGCGGTGCAGGTGGACCCGGAGCTGGCCCTGCGACTGCGCGCGCAGCGCTTCCGCAACGAACGCGAGGCCGCCGGCGCGTGAGCCAGATCCAGCGCGTCCACGGCCGTCAGATCCTCGACTCGCGCGGTAACCCGACGGTGGAGGTCGAGGTGTCGCTGCGCTCGGGCGCCCACGGGCGAGCGGCCGTGCCGTCCGGAGCCTCGACCGGGCGCTTCGAGGCAGTCGAGCTTCGCGATGGCGGTGAGGCCTGGGGCGGGAAAGGAGTGAGGAAGGCGGTCGCCTCGGTCAACGGCGAGATCGCCGAGGCAGTGACCGGCGTCGACGCCGCCGACCAGAGCGGCCTCGACCGCAACCTCATCACCCTTGACGGCACGCCCAACAAGGCGCGCCTCGGCGCCAACGCGATCCTCGGAGTCTCGCTCGCGGCGGCGAAGGCTGCGGCCGCCGAGGAGGGCATGCCGCTCTATCGCTACCTGGGCGGAGAGGGCGTACGCGTGTTGCCGGTGCCGATGATGAACGTGTTGAACGGCGGCGCGCACGCCGACAACAGCGTCGACTTCCAGGAGTTCATGATCGTGCCGGTCGGACCCGGGCGCTATTCGGAGGCGCTGCGCACTGGGGTCGAGGTCTTTCACGCGCTGAAGAAGACCCTGAAGGAGCGTGGCCTTTCCACCGCGGTCGGGGACGAGGGCGGCTTTGCGCCCGACCTGGCTTCGAACGCAGAGGCGCTGGAGCTGCTCGTGAAGGGAATCGAGGTCGCCGGTTACCGGGCGGGCGAGGACGTGGCGATCGCGCTCGACCCGGCGACCACGGAGCTGGTGCGCGAGGGCAGCTACGACCTCGAGCACGAGGGAAAGGTGCTCGACTCGGCCGAGCTGGCCGCCTACTGGACCTCGCTTTGCGATCGCTTCCCGATCGTCTCGATCGAGGACGGCATGGGCGAGGAGGACTGGACGGGCTGGAAACGCCTCACCGAGGCGGTGGGCGACCGAGTTCAGCTCGTCGGCGACGACCTCTTCGTGACCAATCCCGAGCGCCTGAGGCGGGGCATCGGCGAGGGAGTCGCCAACGCAATCCTCGTGAAGCCGAACCAGATCGGAACTCTCACCGAGACGTTGGAGGCGATGGCGATCGCGCGCGAAGCCGGCTATGCGGCGGTCGTCTCCCACCGCTCGGGCGAGACCGAGGACGTCACGATCGCCGACCTCGCCGTCGCCACCGGGTGCGGGCAGATCAAGACGGGCGCACCCTCGCGCACGGACCGCGTGGCGAAGTACAACCAGCTCCTGAGGATCGACGGGGAGCTCGGCGCCGACGCCGAGTACCCGGGCTGGGCCGCATTCGGCCGTAAGGGCTGAGGCCCGCCGGCGCTGCGGGCCCCGCAGGCGCCGGGAAGGAGACGGGCCGCGGGTGGCGAAGGAGGCCGCAGTGGCCGCACGCGCAGCAAGGACGACGGCGGCGCGCCGGCCTGCCCGGCGCCGTCCCCCCCGTGGCGCGGCCGTACGGCGCAGCGGAGGCATCCGCTGGGACCGCGTGGCGCGGCTGTCGCTGCTCTTCGTGCTCGCGCTCGTGCTGCTCTCCTACATCGGCCCCACCGCGGAGTACCTGCGTGCATGGAGTCTCGCCAAGGACACCCGCGCCGAGGTCGAGGCGCTGCAGGGTGACAACGAGCGCCTGCGCGAGCGCGCCCGGCACCTTCGCCGCCTGGAGACCGCTGAGCTCGAGGCACGCCGGGCGGGGATGGCGAAGCCCGGTGAGCGGGTCTACGTGATCCGCGGCCTGCCTGAAGACCGTTAGCGACGCTGAGCGACGGATGGCGGCCTAAGGCTCTGCGTCAGCCACAGTCTGAAGGCGCTTGAGCGCGCGGCGCAGCAGGCGCGAGACGTGCATCTGGGAGATGCCGAGCTGCTCTCCGATCTCGAACTGCGTCAGGTCCTCGGCGAAGCGAAGGTGAAGGATCAATCGCTCGCGCCCCGGAAGGGCGTTCAGGGCTCCGCTGATGCAGGCCCCGTACTCGACGAGCTCGAAGCGCTCGTCGTCGGCGCCCAGGGCCCCGCCGACCCCGTTCAACCGTTCGCCGTTGCCGTCCTGGTCGGGCGAGTCCAGCGATAGGGCTTGGAGTGCCACGGCCGCCTCGACGGCCTCGATGACCTCTGGCACGCTGGTACCGGTGGCCTCCGCCACCTCGCGCGCCGAGGGAGTGCGGCCGAGCCGCACCTGTAGCTCGTCGGTCGCCCGGTCGACCTCGAGCACGCGCGAGCGCAGCCTCTGGGGCACGCGCAGGGCCCAAGAGCTATCGCGGAAGTGGCGCTTCAGCTCACCGATGATCGTCGGCACCGCGTAGGCCGAGAAGGGCATGCCGCGACTGGGTTCGAAGCGGTCCACCGCCTTCAAGAGCCCCATCCCCGCCACCTGGAGAAGGTCGTCGAGGGGCTCTCGCCCATACCAGTAGCGGCGGGCAAGCCGGTGCGCCAGCGGCAGGTAGCGCTGTACGAGCTCCTCGCGCGCGTCCGAGTCCCCGGCACGGCAGCGGTTGAACAGGCCCTCCTCCCTGGGACCAAGTGCAGGCGCTTCCAAGAACACTCCCCGGCCAGGGCCCCCGAGCCCCGGAATAGACAACTAACCCGCGGTCATGGTACCGCCCAAGGAAGAAGTTTTCTGGACGGATGTTCTAGGTAACCACCACCATGAGTGAGGATGTCGCGGGTTTTCCCAAGGATTCGGGCCCTTGTCCTGATCTTTGCGCTTCTCGGGCTGGGCATACCGGCCAGCGCGAGCGCAAGCGATCTGGTGGGCCAAGCGGGCAGCGCCGTGTCCGGTGCTGTCGCGGGCCTGCCCACGGGTGCGCAGGAGAAAGCCGCCCCGGCCACCATCGTGGCGGCTGCGGGGCCTGCCGTCAGCTCCACTTTGGCTGCGGCTGTAGAGACCCCCGCGCCGGCTAGGGACGCGGGTGCCGCTGACCGCGCGGCCAGACAGCCGGCACGTTCGGTGGCCGGGGCAACCCGCGCGCCAAGGGCGGAGAGCCCCGCGCGGCGCTCGGCGATCGGCTGGGGAGTTCCGGCTCGCCGGAACAACGGATCCGCGAGGACCGCGGCGGAGTCACGCCGCGACGCGGCGGGCGCGACCGGGTCTCTGACCCGCGCGGCGCGCGAGGCGGCACAGCGCTTTCGGGCGTCCGCCGACGCGACCGCAGGGCCGGGAGCGTCCGCCGTCGATACCGGCGCGAAGCTGCTGGGTCATGTGGGCGGCGACCTCCGCGCCCTCGCAGGCCAGGCCGCGCCGAACCCAATGATCTTCAAGAACCTGCTCCAGGGGGGCAGTTTTGCCGTTATGGCGCTCCCCTACGGCAGGAACCTCCCGACCCTACCCGGGAGCGACGGGTTGCTTCCGACGCTCCCGGGTACTTACTTGGCGTTCCCGCCCGCCGGCGCGAACGGCCTCGGCGGCGGTCCCGCGCTCTCGGATCGCGCCGCCCTCGTCCCCCCGAGGGGACTTGCCGGCCTGCCCGCGGCCCTCAGGTCGGAGGTTCTGACCACGCAGAGCGCACGTGCCGCAGGCACGGGCGCAGCGGACGCGCGCGCTGGGTCGCAGTCCGCCCGCCCGCCCGGGCACCCCGATCCGAGCGAGACCCTCTCGCTCGGCACCTCACTCGGCCAGGCCCTCACCCTCCTCGGGGGTTTGGGCCTGGCCGTGATCTTCCTGATGTCGGCGCCGCAGGCCTGGCGACGGGTTCGAATGCCCGTGGTCTCGTTGCTGCTGCCGCCCTTCGTCACTCCGCTCGAGCGCCCCGGCTAGCCCCGGCCATGAACGGCCGCGCCGGGGGGTCAGGTTGCCCCGGCAATTCGCAGTGCTCAATCTCAAGGAAGAGGAGAAGTGACAATGAGAAGCAAGATGGCCCTCGGGGCGAGCATGCTCGTCCTGGCACTTGGAACGACCCCCGTAGGACCGGCCGCGGCACTCGAGCCAAGGCTCGACATCGCCCTGCCGCAGGACGTGACGCTCCCCGTGGACAGCCCCGCCGTGCAGGTCGGGCTGCCGGGGCTGGGGTCCCTCGAGGTCAACGTCCACGCGCCGGTCAAAGTGATCGCGCGCGAGTCCGGCAACGTGGACGTGCGCCAGAGCAGCCAGGCTCCCGCTCTCAGCGAGTCCGTTGGTCCGCCGGCGCAGCCGGCCGGGAGCCGGCAGTCTCGACAGGCGCCGGTCGACTCCGGTTGCTGCTACCTGGGCAGCGTCGGTAAGCCCCGGCGCGTCGCCAGGGACTCGGGCGAGGAGGCCCGAACGCAGGCCCACGCGAGTCAGGCCCATGCCGAGCCGGCGGCCAGCTCGCTCGCCAAGCGGTCCGGCAACGACGAGCGAAGCCACGGCATGACGGCAGCGGGTGGTCGGGACTGGAAGCAGTCGCTCTCGAACCTGGTCTGGGACAGGTATCCGGACTACCGGGAAGAGGGCGACAGCGTCTTGCCGGACTTCGGTCCCGCGGCGGCGACGGGGTCCCTTCCCTGGGGAGGGTGGGTGATCGCGACGCTCGGCGGGCTGCTCCTGCTGGCTGCGTTCAGGCTCAGGAAGCTCTCGAGCTGACCTGGGCGGCCCCGGATGGAGGGGTCGGGATGGGCGGAGCGGGCAACCCGCTCGGCCCACCCCCCGCCCTGGGCACCCTGGTAGCTTCGCCGCGTGAGATATCCCGTCGAGAACGCGCTCTTCCAGTGGGAGGGGGGCTATCGCGACCTCGAGGCGGCGCGCTCGAATCCCTCCCTCTACCGCGTGCTCGGCCGCGCGGTCGTCGCCGTTCAGGACGAGCTTCGCAAGCGGCTCGGTTCGAGCTTCTCGATCGACGAGCTCGTCTCCGTCTACACGGACAGCACCGACTGGGCGCTGGACGTCACGCTCCCGACAGCAACAGACGAAGTGCCCGTTCTCGACAGCTCCGTGGTCGTGGACGCGGCCTTCTACCTCTACATGCGAGAGGCGGCGGATTTCGCGGGCGGCTCGCCGCGGGCGCGGCGGCGCTGAGCTGCTGAATCGTCGGCGAGGAGGAGCGCCGAGCGGCGCGCCTGGATGATCTACTCGTCCGAGCCCGCCCGGCGGATGGTGATCGCGTCCGCCTCAATCGTGACCGTCACGTCGCGGTGGCCCGCCCAGTGCTCGTTGAAAGCCTGTGCGTCCGCCACTGCGGGGTCGAGCCACAATCCGTAGCCCTCGTCGCCCTGCTCGAACGTGCCCTCGAAAGACGCCGCGGCGGAGCGGCCCCTCTTTCGACCGCCGCGCCTTCCGCGACGGCGACGGCGGCTCGAGCTGCCCTCCTCCTCTGTCTCACCGCGCCGGGCGACCCGCTCCCCCTCGACGCTCACTTCCTCGTCCTCCTGATCCTCGTCCTCCTGATCCTCGTCGTCCCGCTCCTCGTCCTCCTCCTCCTCGTCCTGCTCCTCGTCCTCCTCGCCGCCGTCGCGCACGGGCTCGTCGTCGAGCTCAGTCTCCAGCCCGCTGTCGAAGGAGAGGACGCCCGAGCTCACCGGCACCGGCTCGGACTCGGCCTCGAGCTTGTGATCGCGTTTGAACTGCTCCAGCTGCTCGACCGTGATGTCGAGCTTGTGGGCTATCCAGGGGTCAGTGCGGCCCTGACGCACCCACAGCCGGATCTGGTTGAGCTGTGGGCGCAGGGATGGGCGTCGCACGGGGGTCGTCAATCTGTCTTTGTAGTGAAGGGCTTTAGGGCTCTATCGGGAAAGAAACGGCGCTGACAGGGCTGCTGAAACCCGATTCTAGCCTCAGGCTCGGCCGATCGGGTACAGGCCTCCCAGGGTCGGAGAGGCGAAATACTAGGTTCATCCGGTCTAGAAGTATTGATTTGTCCGGCTTCGATGTGATGTAGTAGGCAAGCCGTACGTGCCGGGCAAGGAGGCCACCATCAATGCTCGTTCTGACGCGAAAATCCAACCAGAGCATCATGATCGGCGACGACATTGAAGTGTCGGTGCTCTCGATCATGGGCGAGAAGGTCCGCATCGGGATCCAGGCGCCCCGCGAGATTCCGGTCTTCCGCAAGGAGGTCTATCTCGAGATTCAGCAAGAGA
Organism: uncultured Solirubrobacterales bacterium; assembly: GCA_963774075.1. GTDB lineage: Bacteria > Actinomycetota > Thermoleophilia > Solirubrobacterales > JBBDJG01 > JBBQNR01. The sequence goes on from CAVZDP010000003.1 coordinate 190,225, forward strand.
AGGCCGCAGCCGGTGGGCGCCAAGAGGTAGACGAAGCCCTGGAAGAGCTTCAGGGCAAGTCCGACAAATAGGTCGCGGACGTTCCCGCGCAAAGCCGGCGGCCCACGCCGCCGGCTAGCAGGCCACTAGCCCATCAACCAGGCGAGCGTCTCGAACATCGCCACCGTCACGACGACGACGGTGAGCAGGATCATCAAGAACAGCAGCAGGAACCGCAGTCGCTGATGCTGCTCGATCTTCGCTCGCCGCCGCTCACGCGTGCGCGTGGCCGTGGAGCGACGCAGGTCGCGGCGCCGTTGCCTCTCGAGCGCGGCCTCCTGCTCGAAGGAGCGCTCGATCTGGGCAAGGCTCCGCCGCATTCGCATCCCGGAAACGTCAGGACTCGTTTGGTGCGATCCCATGAAGGGGCAACCTACATCAAGGGCACGCCGACTGCACCCAAATGGTCTTTCGGATAGGCCGCTGGGGCCCCGGCTAGACGATTGATTCCAAACCCCCGCACCCCTGGCTGACGCTGCAAACCTTCGCTGGATCGTCGTCCTCGGGCTCACCCATGCAGACCAGCATGGGTTTCGCCCTGCGTCCTCGCTCAGCTCGGTTTTCGCGCCCCCAGGGGCACGCGGATTCGGAATCAACCGTCTAGGGCCGCGCCGGGCGCAACAGGTGCCGGTCGCCCTGGCGGATGGTCACGCGAACGGCATCGAGATGCTCGAGCAGGGCTTGGGCGTACTTGCGGCTGGTCCTCAGCTCGTCGCGAAGGGAGGCGATCGTCACCGCGCCGTCACGGCGGCAAACCGCCTCCACCGTCTCCCTGGCGGCCGCAAGCGCGCTCGGGTGGTAGTGCAGACCCTGCTTCACGCGCACGATCCGGCCCTCGACGACCAGCCGCTCGAGCGCCTCGCGAGTGTCCTGTTCGGACGCCCCGGCGGCCGCTGAGAGTGCGCCGACGCCGCGCGGCGCGAGCGAGTCGCGGCGCAGCTGGTCGACCAGGATCTCCAAGAGCGCGTCGAGCCCGGCGTCCCCGGCAGCGGAGGAGAGGAATCCCGCGCCCTTGGTGCGCGCCTCGCCGTCTCTCGTCAACTGCTCGAGCACGGCCCGCGCCGCGGCGTCTGAGATCCCCGCGGCGTCCGCCAAGGCGCCACGGCTCGCGGGACGGGTGCGTCCGAGCCGCTCGAGCGCGCCGAGCACCCCCTCCTTCGCCGCTTCGAGCCGGGCCGGCGCGAACCAGCGCGGGCTGCGCTCTCCTGCGCGAACCGCCCGCCCGAGCTCGCGTAGACGCTCGAGCTCGCCTTCGGTGCCGTCGCCTTCGGTGCCGTCGCCCTCGGCGCCGAGGCCGGACGGCGCCGCCGCGAGCCGCGCCTCGAGCTGCTCGAACGGGTCGCCGCGCTCGATCATCCGCAGCCGCTCTGCCTGGCCGCTGCCGGCGCCATGCTTGCGCGGCTTCGGGTCGAGCACGCTCCCGCCCCCGATCGTGTCCGGAGGTGCGACCTGTCGCAACAGAAAGCGGTCGCCTGCCACCGGCACGAGCGCCCGCTCGAGCCGTAGCTGGGCGTAGACGCGCTCGCCCGCAGCGGCCGCCTCCGCCTCCAGCAGCGCCACTCGCGCCGGAGATTCGCGGGTTCCGTGATGTACGTGCACGCGCTCACCGTGGCGCAGCCGGCGCGCGCCGGGGCGCAGCTGCAGCACGACGTCCACGAGGTGGGTGGGCCGGAGCTCGGCGCCCAATCCGGTGACGACGTCGCCACGTTGCACGTCCGCGCGCTCGGAACCGGCGAGGTTGAGGGCCACCCGCTGGCCCGCGGCCGCGGACTCGCTGCGCTGCCCGTGCACTTCGACGGAGCGCACGCGTGCGCTCGTCCCCGACGGCTCGATCCTCACCTCGTCGCCGACCGCGACGGTGCCCGACCAGAGCGTTCCGGTCACGACGGTCCCGATCCCTCTGAGGGCGAAGGATCGATCGACGTGCAGCCGAACGGGGCCCTGCGCTGCGCGCGTCGCGGGCACGCTGGCAGCCGCCCGCTCGAGAGCCTGGAGCAACCCCTCCAGGCCGGTGCCGGCGCGGGCGCTCACGGTCACGACGTCCGCGCCCGCGTAGGGCCCGCCGGAGAGCAACACGCGAGCCTCCTCGGCCGCGAGCTCGATGGTCTCCTCGCCGGCGAGGTCCGTCTTCGTGACGGCGACCACCCCGGCCGGGACCGCAAGCGTCTCGAGCACCGCCAGATGCTCGCGCGTCTGGGGCATGACGCCATCGTCCGCGGCGATCACGAGCAGGAAGAGATCGATACCGGTCGCGCCCGCGACCATCGTGCGGACGAAGCGCTCGTGGCCGGGGACGTCGATGACGCTCAGCCGGCGACCACCCGGCAGGGTCAGCGCCGCGAAGCCCAGCTCGATCGAGATTCCACGCTGCCTCTCCTCGGGAAGGCGGTCGGTGTTCGTGCCCGTGAGGGCCTCGACCAGCACGGTCTTGCCGTGGTCGATGTGGCCCGCGGTCCCAAGCGTCAGCGGAGCCTCGCTTCGCTCATCCGAGCGGGGTTGGAGAGAGGACGGCGACGCGCTCACGCCACGGCTGCGATGACCGCGTTCGCCGCGAGCTCCGCGTCGTCGTCGCTCATCGTGCGGGGGTCGATCAACAGCGCGCGGTCACGAACCCGTGCCACCACCGGCGGGCCGTGTGCGCGAAGGCGTGCCTGCAGCTCGCCCGCACCAAGCGCAACAACGCGCACGCTCACGACCGGGCCGTCCAGTTCGAGCAGGGGAAGAGCGCCCCCGCCGACTCGCCCGAAGGCCCGCGCGAGCGTGACCTCCACGCACGAGCCGGCTTCGCCGGCGATGCGGTCGCGTATCAGCGCCGCTCGTGCTGCGAGCTCGGCTTCGGGAGCGCTGAGCATCCGCAGCACGGGTAGCTCCTCCGCGGCACGTCTCGGATCGCGGTAGACGAGGAGAGTTGCCTCGAGCGCCGCCAGTGAGAGCTTGTCGATCCGCACCGCCCGCGCGACGGGATGGGAGCGAAGCCGCTCGACGGCGGACCGCCGCCCGACGACGATGCCCGCCTGCGGGCCGCCCAGAAGCTTGTCCGCGGAGAAGCACACGACGTCGGCCCCGGCTTGCACGCTGCGGCGCGCCGACGGCTCGTCGGCGGTCGCCGCAGCCAGGCGCTCGAGTCGCTCGGGACCGGGCGCCCCACCACCCGGCAATGTCTCCTCCAGCACACCGGAGCCGAGGTCGTCGATCATGTGAAGTCCGCGCCCGCGCGCGAGCTCGCAGAGCTCCTCCACCGAGGCCTCTTCCGTGAAGCCGACGGTACGGAAGTTCGACGCGTGGACCCTCATGAGCGCCGCCGTCTTCTCGCCGATGGCGCGCGAGTAGTCGCCTGCACGCGTGCGGTTGGTGGTACCGACCTCGACGAGCCGGGCGCCCGACGCGGCGAGGACGTCCGGGATGCGGAAGGAGCCGCCGATCTCAACGAGCTGGCCCCGGGAGATCACGACCTCGCGGCCGCGAGCCAGCGCCGCCAGGGCAAGCATCACCGCCGCGGCGTTGTTGTTGACGGCGATCGCCGCCTCGGCGCCGGTCAACTCGACCAGCAGGCGCTCCACGTGGTCGTTGCGGCTGCCGCGCCGTCCGTGCTCGACGTCGTATTCGAGGTTGGAGTAACCGCCGCCGGCGCGGGCGACCGCGCTCAGCGCCGCGGCTGACAGGGGCGCCCTGCCGAGGTTCGTGTGCACGACCACGCCGGTCGCGTTCACGACCTTGCGCAAGCTCGGCCGCAGCATCCGCTCGACCTCCTCGGCCGCCTCGCGCGCGAGGTCCTCGAGCGCAGGGACGCTCTCGCCGGAGCGCAGAAGCGAGCGGGCCCGCTCGACGGCCGATCGGGCGGCCGCCAGTGCGATGGAGCGGGGTGCTCCTCTGCTTGCGCCTGCAAGCGGATCCGTGAGGAGGAGCTCGTCTACCGAAGGGAGAGCGCGCAGCCGCTGCTCGAGCTCAGGCTCCGCCACCCTTCGCCTCCTCGAGAGCGCGCGGGCTCGCTGGGTCGCCTTCCCAACCGGCCGGGCGGGTGCCCTCGACCCAGCGCTCGGCCGACCCATCGACCTCCTTCTTCCAGATCGGGGCCTCCGCCTTGATGCGATCGATGATCTCGCGAGCGCCCGCGAACGCCTCGCCGCGGTGGGCCGCGGAGGCGGCCACGACGACGCTGGCCTCGCCGAGCGGTACCACGCCGACCCGGTGCTCGGCGGCGGCGGCCTCGAGGCCGTGGCGCTCGACCGCCTGCGCCACGATCTCCGCGATCCGCTCCTCGGCCATCTCGCGGTACGCCTCGTATTCGAGCCGCTCGACGTCTCTGGTCGTGCCCTGAAATGTGACGATCGCCCCCGCCGACGGGCGACCCACGAGCCACGCGGCCCGCTCGACGGACAGCGGCTCTTCGCAGACGCGGGCGTGGGTGCGCCCGGTCATCCCTTGCCGTCACCGAACGGCACGATGCGCGCGGTAGCCGTCGCCGTCGCGAGGCGCTCGTTCTGCTCGTCGAAGAGAGCCGACTCGAGGAACACCACCGATCGCCCGCGGTGGACGACGCGCGCCTCGGCGACGAGCCGGCCCGGGCGCACCGGGCGCAGGAAGCTCACCTTCAGCTCGAGCGTCGGCACCATGAACCCGGGGCCGATCGCCGACAGGGCCGCAGGCCCCATCGACTCGTCGAGCATCGCGGTGATGAAGCCACCCTGCACCACTCCGGCTGGATTCAGGAACTGCTCGGTGGCACGAAACTCGAACTTGACGTAGCCCGGCTCGGCGTGCAACGGACGGATGCCGAGCAGTCCGGCGTAGGCGGGTGGCCGCGGCACGTGGTTGCCTACGAGCTCCATGAAGCGCTCGTAGCCTTCGCCGCTCTGGAAGTCGCTCGTTCCGGTGGAGGCCTCTTCCGCGATCCCGCCGCTCACCGGAGGGATGAGAGCGAGCTCGTCGCCCTCTTGCAGAGCGCTCTCGTCTGAGACGTACTCGCGGTTCAAGGCCGCGACGATCGACATCCTCTCCAGCATGTCGCCGAGGCCATGCTCATCTCCGACAGCGTCGAGCGCGTCGCGCACCGTGGCGCCCTCGTCGAGCTCGACCTCGACGGAGTCACGGCCCGCGCGCTCCCGCAGCATCGCGAAAAGCCGCACCTGAACCACCATCGCGACCATGCTACCCGGCGGGTAGGCTTTGAGCTCATGGCAAAGGCGCCACCGCAGCAAAAGGACGTCTCGCCCGACGGCCAGCTCGAGCCCGAGCACCCAGGCATCCCGCCGCTCGTCGGCCCCGACGATCCCCGCCGCTTCACCGACTCGGGGATCGAGATCGACATCGTCTACGACGAAGAGGACATCGAGGGGCTCGACCTCACCGAGCGGCTCGGCAAGGTGGGCGAGTATCCCTTCACGCGCGGGATCCATCCGGAGATGTACCGCTCGCGCCGCTGGACGATGCGCCAGTACGCGGGCTACGCCACCGCGCAGGAGACCAACATCCGCTACCGGTACCTGCTCGAGAAGGGCTCGACCGGCCTCTCGATGGCGTTCGACCTGCCGACGCAGCTCGGCCGCGACTCGGACGACCCGCGCTGCCTCGGCGAGGTCGGCCGCACCGGCGTCGCGATCGACTCGATCGACGACATGCGCACCTGCTTCGACCAGATCCCACTCGACCAGGTCTCAACGTCGATGACGATCAACGCCCCCGCTGCGATCCTTTTGCTCCTCTACGAACTCGTCGGCGAGGAGCAGGGCGTGCCGTCGGTCGAGCTTCGCGGAACGGTCCAGAACGACATCCTCAAGGAGTACGCGGCGCGCGGCAACTTCATCTACCCGCCCGAGGGCGCGATGCGGCTGACGACCGACATCTTCGCCTACTGCAAGCAGCACGTCCCGAAGTGGAACACGATCTCGATCTCCGGCTACCACATGCGCGAAAAGGGTTGCTCGGCGGTGCAGGAGGTGGCGTTCACGCTCTCGAACGGGATCGCCTACGTGCAGGCCGCGATCGACGCGGGCCTATCGGTCGACGAGTTCGCGCCGCAGCTCGCGTTCTTCTTCAACGGTCACAACAACGTCTTCCAGGAGGTGGCCAAGTTCCGGGCCGTGCGCAAGATGTGGGCGGAGATCATGCGGGACCGCTTCGGCGCACAGAACCAGCGCTCGATGATGGTCCGCTTCCACACCCAGACCGGCGGCTCGACGCTCACCGCGCAGCAGCCGGAGAACAACATCGTGCGCGTTGCGCTGCAGGGCTTCGCGGCCGTCTGCGGCGGCACGCAGTCGCTGCACACGAACGGCTTCGACGAGGCGCTTGGCCTGCCGACCGAGCGCTCGGCCAAGATCGCGCTGCGCACGCAGCAGGTGCTGGCCCACGAGTCTGGTGCAGCCGACACGGCGGACCCGTTCGCCGGTTCCTACTACGTCGAAGCTCTGACGGCCGAGATCGAGAAGCGCTCTCACGAGCTGATGGCGAAGGTCGAGGAGCTGGGCGGCTCCGTGCACGCAATCGACCAGGGCTTCATGCAGCGCGAGATCGAGGAGTCGGCGTTCGCATTCCACCAGCGGCTGCTAACGAAGCAGGACGTCCTGGTCGGCGTCAACGAGTACGTCGAGGACGAGGAGATCGACGTCGAGATCCTGAAGATCGACCCGCAGACGGAGCGCGATCAGGTCGAGCGCCTGAAGCGCTTCAAAAACAGCCGCGACCACGAGGTGGTCGCGGGTCGGCTGAAGGATCTGCGCGAGGTTGCGCGGGGGGGCGGCAATCTGCTCTATCCGCTGAAGGACGCGCTGCGCGACCACGCCACGCTCGGAGAGGTCTGCGGCGTGATGCGCGAGGAGTTCGGCGAGTACAAGCCGCCGGTGTGACGGGCGACCGCGTAGGCGGGCGCTCGCGACTTTAGGTGTCCGGCGAAGCCGGCTAGAGATATTCCGAAAGGCGGCCGCCTCAAGGCGGACGCTCTGGACTTTAGGTGTCCGGCGAAGCCGGCTAGATATTCTTGAGCATCGTGAAGGTCACCCTTTTCGTCATCCCCGGATCCCACCCAGGCATAGCGGCGCGCCTGATGCTCGAGCGCAAGGGCATCTCCTACCGCCGCGTCGACCTGCCGCCGGCTTTCTCGCGGCGGCTGATCAAGCTCTTCGGCTTCTCCGGCGATCGCACGCCGGCGATGAAGATCGACGGACGGAAGGTGCAAGGCTCGACCGAGATAGCGCGCGAGCTCGACCGCATCATGCCGGAGCCGGCTCTCTATCCGTCCGACCCGAAGCGCCGGCGTGCCGTCGAGGACGTGGAGGATTGGGCCGACCGCGATCTGCAGGAGATCCCGCGCAAGATCACCTGGTGGGCCCTGAAGCGGCGCAAGAGCGACCAGGCGTCGTTCCTGAGGGACGCTCGGCTCGGCCTGCCCACCAGGGTGCTGGTGGCGACCTCGGCGCCGATCGTGCGGATGGCGATCCGGCTCAACAACGCAACCGACGAGGTCGTGCGCGAGACGCTCGGGAAGATCCCTGCGGCCCTCGACCGGATCGACACCCTGATCGCCGAGGGCGTCCTCGGCGGCGACGAGCTGAACGCCGCCGACTACCAGGTGGGCACGAGCGTGCGCCTGCTGATGGCGTTCGACGACGTCGCACCGGTGATCGAGGGGCGGCCCGCTGCCGATCTGGCTCGCCGCGTCCAGCCCGAGCTTTCGGGCCGCGTGGGCCCGGCCTACCCTGAAGAGTGGCTGCGGCCGCTGCGCACGGCAACCGCCTGACCTCGAGCTCGCAGCCGCTGCGCACGGCACCTGCCTGATTTCAAGCCCGCGCACGGGAGTGCCGATCCGTCCAGCAACTACCGCGGCGGCTGCCCCCACCCCCCTCCAGTGGCCGCCGCGGTGGCCGCCACTGATGCGCGACATCGAGAGGATCGAGAAGGCTCGGGACGGGCTGTCCGTGGTGGCGCTGTTCTCCTCGGGGACCGTGCTGCTGCTCGGGGCGGCGATCGCACTCTTCGTCCCCGGGCTCTGCGACGGAAGCTGCGAGGCCGACTGGCCCCTGGTCGCCGCCCTCGCCCCGCCCCTGTTCGCGGCGGGAGCCGGGCTCCTCGCCGCCGCCATCCACCTGACTCTTCCCGGTGAGTCCTCGGTTGCGGTCGGCCGCGTGCGGGAACCGCACGCCCCCCGACGAAGCCTCGCCGTGGCATTCCGGATGGGGGCCGCGCTGCAGGCCATGTTCGGCGTCGCTTTCGTGCTGTCGGAGACCGGCGTCATCTCCGGCAACGTTGCCTGGGCAGCCTTCTGGCTGGTGGCGCTCGCAGGCTGGGGCGGCTGGGCGATCCGCCTCCTGCGCCGCGTGCAGCGCTGGGGTTAGTCTGGCGGCCGCCTCAAGGCGGACGCTCTGGACTTTAGGTGTCCGCCGAAGGCACCTAGATATATATCCATCGTCGACCGCCTTTCGTGTGGGTGAACGCACCCAGGGGGAGGAATTCGGCGCTCGGCGCCTAACCATGGCCGGATGGCCAGTTACGAGCTGCAACGCACGGTCGTCAAGTCGCCTCCCGAGCTGTGGGAGGAGCTTTCGTCCGAGCAGGCGCTCGGTCGCTGGCTCGGCCCTGTGCGCGTGTGCGCGACCGAGCCCCCCTCCCGCCTGGAGTGGGACGGCGACGTCGCGCGTGGCGTGATCGAGCTCGAGGCCTCGGGCTGGGGGACGATCGTCCGCGCCCTCGCCGAGACCGATGGCGAGCAGCCCCCGCCGGGAGCCGACCGGCCTGACGACCTCGAGCGGCGGCTCAACGAGCTTCTCGACGACCTCGGGTCCAGCTCGCTGACGAGCGGTTAGTACCTCTCTAGCCCGACCGGCGCGGCGGCGGCCGCCCCCTCCCATGCTCTCGCTCGCTCCCGCGATCACCGACGTCACGCAGGAAGCGCTTCGCCAACTGCGCGACCCGGACACCTTCCACTGGAGCACGGTCACGCTGCTCGGGCTCGTCACGTACGTGTACGCGGTCGAGATCGAGCGACGCAACTGGAGTGCGGTGCTCGCGGGCCTCGCCTTCTTCGGCGTGGACTGGATCAACGAGGTCGTGAACGCGCTCGTGCTGCACTTCACCGACCGCGCCCCGATCTGGGCGACCACCGGCGAGACGAGCTACAAGATCCTGGTCGGCCTCAACATCGAGATCTCCCTGCTGTTCTTCATCTCGGGCATCGTGTTCGTGAAACAGCTCCCGCCGGACCCCGCCACGCGAATCCTCGGTATTCCGAACCGCGTCTTCCTGGTGCTGGCCTTCTCGTGCTTCTGCGTCTTCGTGGAGGTGCTGCTGTGGGCCGCGGACGTCTTCCACTGGGAGTACTGGTGGTGGAACTTCCCGAACGTGACGCTGATCGTGCTGCTCGGCTACGCAACGTTCTTCGGCGCCGCCGCCTACGTGTACGACATGCGTGAGCGCTCGCGCCAGATCAGGTTCGTCGCCGCGCTTGCGGCCATAGACATCACGTTGATCCTGCTGTTCGGGCCGATCCTAGATTGGATCTAGGCGACCGCCTTGAGGCGGGCGCTCGTGACTTTAGGTGTCCGCCGAAGGCGGCTAGATATTGCTCAGCCGGCCTTCGGCACGCTCACGCCGGCCGGCATGGCGTAGTAGCGCTCAGGTCCTGCTGCGACCCGTCCCTGTAGAAGAAGGTCACGGTCGTCGTCCAGAGTCCGGCCTGCGGGCAGCTCGGCGGCGTCCTCATGTAGGCGCGCCTCCGCTTTCCTCGCTTCCTGAAGTGAGGTGGAATGTGCGGGCGAAAGCTCGTGAGCGCGATTCCCATCGGGATCTTCGCCTTGATCGTGATCGACCGGCGACGAACGTCGTCCCTGAAGTTCGTCAGCAGCCGGTCGCCGAGCATCACCGCGACGATGATCTGGCGCCTGGCGTTGAAGAGAGTGGCGACCGGCTCGAACGTGGCGCCGGTGGAGATCACGCCCTTGCCCACGACGGTGCCCAGACGCGTGGACTTCGGGCAGGCTGCAAGCGCCAAGCGCTGGACCGTCGCGTCTGACGCCCTGCAGCGGGGAAGCGCCGACGTGTCGAGCCTCGTCCCCGGGTGGAAGACGACCTTGATCTGCTGGATCTCCTTCGGCTTGCCGCCCGGCTCGCCGGGGTCGCTCCAGGTTGCGAGCGAGTCGATGCCCGACGGGGAGCTCGGCGTCTGTGACGAGTAGGTGAACCGAAGGGTCGCTGCGAACTGGTCGCTGGCCAGAACCACGCCGCTGCAAGTCAGCGCGGCGGCGACGGCGAGCAGACCGACAACGGACGGTCGCATACGTCAAACCTACTAGCATCCTTCGCTGCCGAGAAATGCGTCAGAAAGTCCCCGAAAGCTACGAAGAGAAGCTTGCCCAGCTCGAAGAGCTGCGGTTCCAGGCCTCGCACGCGGGCTCCGAGGAGGCGGTCGGGAAGCAGCACGCGAAGGGCAAGTACACGGCCCGCGAACGGGTCGAGAAGCTCCTCGACCCGGGTTCCTTCAAGGAGCTCGACGCATTCGTGCGCCATCGCACCTACGAGTTCGACATGCACAAGAAGCGCCCGTGGGGGGACGCCGTCGTCACGGGCCACGGCACCATCGACGGGCGCACCGTCTGCGTCTTCAGCCAGGACTTCACCGTCTTCGGCGGCTCGCTGGGCGAGGCGATGGCCGAGAAGATGTGCAAGGTCATGGACCTGGCGGCCAAGATCGGCTGCCCCGTGATCGGCATCAACGACTCGGGCGGCGCCCGCATCCAGGAGGGCGTCGTGTCGCTTGGCGCCTACGGCGACGTCTTCGTCCGCAACGTCCAGTGCTCCGGGGTGATCCCTCAGATCAGCCTGATCATGGGCCCGTGCGCGGGGGGCGCGGTGTACTCGCCCGCCATGACCGACTTCATCTTCATGGTCAAGAACACCTCGCACATGTTCATCACGGGGCCCGACGTGATCAAGACCGTGACGGGCGAGGAGCCGACCTTCGAGGAGCTCGGGGGGGCGATGAGTCACAACACCAAGTCGGGCGTCGCGCACTTCGCGGCCGAGAGCGAGGACGAGTGCCTGGAGGACGCGCGCTACCTGATGAGCTTCCTGCCACTCAACAACCTCGAGAAGCCGCCTCGCTTCGAGCCGACCGACGACCCCGAGCGGATGGACACCGAGCTCGACGAGGTGGTTCCGGACGATCCTCAGAAGCCCTACGACATGCGCGACGTCGTGGCGCACATCGTGGACGACGGGGAGTTCTTCGAGGTCCACAAGCACTACGCCGAGAACATGATCGTCGGCTTCTCGCGGCTGAACGGACGCCCGATCGGCGTCGTCGGAAACCAGCCGCGGGCGCTCGCCGGAGTGCTCGACATCGACGCCTCGATCAAGGGCGCGCGGTTCGTGCGCTTCTGCGACGCGTTCAACATCCCGCTGCTCACCTTCTGTGACGTGCCCGGCTTCCTGCCTGGGACCAACCAGGAATGGGGCGGCATCATCCGCCACGGAGCGAAGCTCCTGTACGCGTTCACGGAGGCGACCGTGCCCAAGCTGACCGTCGTCACGCGTAAGGCCTACGGCGGCGCCTACGACGTCATGGCCTCCAAGCACATGCTCGCCGACTTCAACTTCGCGTGGCCGACAGCCGAGGTGGCGGTGATGGGTCCCGAGGGCGCCGTCAACATCATTTTCCGCCGCGACATCGAGACCTCACCCACCCCGGACGAGCGCCGCGGCAAGCTGATCGCCGACTACAAGGCGCGCTTCGCCAACCCATACACGGCCGCGGAGCGCGGCTACATCGACGACGTGATCGTCCCCCACGAGACGCGCCCGCGCCTCATCAACGCGCTCGAGACGCTCCAGACCAAGCGCGTCGAGCGCCCGAAGCGAAAGCACGGGAACATCCCTCTCTAGCTCGCCCCCGGACCGATGGCCGCCCGATGTCACGTCCGGGTAGCCTCGAGCGTTCAATGGGCATGGCGACACCGCCTTTCCAGGCGTTCCTGGACCAGAACCGCGAGCACGTCTACCGCTTCCTCGTAGCCGCAGTCGGTCGCCAGGAGGCGGACGACTGCTTTCAGGAGACGTTTCTGGCTGCGCTGCGCGCCTATCCGCGGCTGCGGGCCGGGTCCAACCTGCGCGCCTGGGTGCTGACGATCGCGCATCGCAAGGCGATCGACGCGTCGCGCTCTCGCTCGCGCCGCCCGCTGCCGGTGGCGGAGGTGCCGGAGCAGGCGATGAACGGAAAGGGGACGGGCGACGCTGAGCTGTGGGCGGCGGTGCGCAGGCTGCCGGCGAAGCAGAGGGCAGCCGTCACGCTGCGCTTCGTGAACGACCTCGCGCACGCCGACATCGGGAGAGTCACCGGTTGCTCGGAGCAGGCGGCGCGGAGAAACCTGCACGTGGGGCTCGAAGCCCTGAGAGAGGACTGGGCGGCATGAGCGAGATGGAGAAGACTCTGAGACGTGGCGCGGCGGGCGACGTGGCTCACGAAGCAGAGCGGGCCGCTCTCCGTCTCGCCGAGGCGGCGGCCGACAACGGCCTGCTCGACGTCGCCTACGCGTCCTTTGACACACAGGTGGGAGAGGTGTGGGTTGCCTCCACCGCCCGGGGCCTCGTGAAGGTGGCCTTCGGGAACTCCGTCGACCCGGAGGCGTTCGTGGAGGACCTCGGCCGGCGGGTGTCGCCGCGCGTGCTCGAGGCGCCGTGGTACTTCGACGCCGTGCGGCACGAGCTCGACGAGTACTTCGAGGGCAGGCGCACGAGCTTCGACCTGCCGCTCGACTGGCGCCTGACGCGCGGCTTCGGCCGCCGGGTGCTCAGGCGCACGGCGCGCATCCCCTACGGGCGCACCTCCACCTACCGCGAGGTCGCGGCTGGGGCGGGCAACGAGCGGGCTGTCCGCGCCGCCGGCAACGCGCTGGGCGCCAACCCACTCCCGATAGTCGTGCCCTGCCACAGAGTGCTTCGCACAGGCGGAGCGCTCGGTGGCTATGGCGGCGGGCTGGACATCAAGGAATACCTGCTCCGCCTCGAGCAGGGGCAGCGAACGCTCTGAGTAAGTAAGAGGCTCAGAGCCTCACGATCTGCGGCTTCACGGCGCCGGTGCGCACCGACTCGAGCACGCCGAGCGCGACGGCCAGGTCCTGGATCGCCAGGCCGGTCGAGTCGAAGAGCGTGATCTCGGCGGCCGACGAGCGACCGGGCGCGAGACCCGCGCAGACCTCGCCGAGCTCCGTCACGTCCTCGCGCCCCACCACCCCGGCGGCCACAGCCCCGGTCAACTCTCCTCCGTGGGACGCCTGCTGCCATTCGTCGCAGAACAAACGCCCTTCCCGAAGCACCCGCTCGACGGCCTCGATCGTGGCCTCCGCCTTCCCCGCGCCGTCTGCTCCGAGCAGGTTGAGATGCTGGCCGGCCAGGAGACGCTCGGCCCGCACGACCGGCTCGGCTCCCGGCGTGACGGTGCACACGACGTCGCGGGCGAGTGCCTCCTCGAGATCGCCGACCTCCCAGCCGAGCTCGGCCGCGAGCTCCCCGGCCGCATCCGGGTCGGGGTCGAAGCACACGCCGGGCCCGTACTCCGCCTCGGCCATGCAGCGCCCGACCCAGGCGCCGTGCAGTCCGCAGCCCACGAGTCCCACCTCGCGGGCATCCTCACGCGCGAGCTCCTGCGTAGCGACCGCCGCGGCCGCTCCCGTCCTGAGCGCCGTCACCGCGCGCGCGTCCATCAGCGCCACCGGCTCCCCCCTGTCGGCGTCCGACACGACGAGAAGCCCGGTCACCGTGGGCAGACCACGGCGCGGGTTGCCCGGGAACGACGTCACCCACTTGAGCGCGGCGAGTCCCTCGCCGCGCACGGGCATCGCTCGAAAGTCCCCGCCCGGCGGGCTCGGCAGGTACACCTTGGCCGGCATGTCCCATTCGCCGTGAGCGAAGCTGACGAACCCTTCTCGCACGCGCTCGATCGCCTCCGCCGGCGAGACGGCGGCAAGGACCGCATCGTGGTCGAGCACCGCAACCTCGCCCATGGCCGGAAGTATCCCTTCGCCGGCAAGAGCGGTGCACGTGGCGGCTCGGGTGTCCCCGGCCCTGCGGCGCGCTACCTTCCCGTCATGTCGAGCAACGGCAAACGCCGCCCGCCCCGCCCCTCGCTCGAGGTGGTCGCGCCGGGCGCCGGGCCCAGGGAGGCCGCCGCGATCGCAGCTGCCCTGGAGCAGTTCCTCCACGACACCGCGCCGGCTCCCACGACCTCGACCACCACCACGAGCGCATGGGAGCGAGCCGCGCTGGCGGAGGCCGTCGGGCTCGACTGCCCGAGCGAGTGGGACCGCTCGCCCGTCTGGACCTTTTAGAGGTTGTCTCAGAACCTTGCGTGTACGACTGGCGAGCGCCGGATCAAGCGGGGCAAGGACGCAGGGAGGGGCAATAGCAAGAAGCTATTGCCTCGACCGAGGACGCAGCATCCGCGTGGATCCGCCGCCGCCAGGCGTGCGCGGAGGGTTTTGAGACAGCCTCTTGGTACCCACCCATCGACCAGAGGAGGAGCATGGCGGTCGTAAAGATCATCGAGCTGATCGGGACCTCGTCAAAGAGCTCGGACGACGCGGTGCAGCAGGCGCTCAAGGAGGCTCGATCCAGCCTTCGCAACATCAAGGCGGTGGACCTCGTCTCGACTGGGCTTCGGGGCGACGACCTCAACGAGTGGCGCGCGCACGTGAGGGTCGCGTTTCTGATCGAGCGCGTCAACGAATAGCTCGCCGCCCGGCGGCCGGGACCGGGGCCTGCGGGCCGCCGGCCATCCCTACCCGGATCGCGTCACGAAGGCCCGCCAGAGCGGCGGGCCTTCGCTCTGCAGGGCGAAACAACCTAATTCCAGTCCGGATTGTGCTATTTTCTTCGCCTACGGGAAAACACCACCCGAAAGGGAAAGGGACCCAAAACATGCCGACAGCCGAGACCGCAAAAGTCTGGACCCCAGAAGAGCTGGACCGCGTAGCCGAGGAACTCGAGCCCAGAGGACCCGAGGCGACGCTCGAGTGGATGGTGGACCACTTCCACCCCAGCCTCTACCTGGCGTGCTCCTTCCAGCAGGAGGAGTCGGTGCTGCTCGACATGCTCCACCGCATCGAGCCCGCCGCCCGCATCTTCTACCTGGACACCGACGTTCTCTTCCAGGAGACCTACGACACTCGCGACCGGCTCGCCGAGCGCTATCCCGGCTTCGAGTTCGAGCGCTACCACAACATCACGCTCGATGAGCAGGCGCGCCTCCACGGCGACGAGCTGTGGAAGTCGGCGCCCGACAAGTGCTGCTCGATCCGCAAGGTCGAGCCCCTGAAGCGGGCGCTCAGCTCAGTGGACGCGTGGATCACCGGGGTCCGCCGCGACCAGGCCCCGACCCGCGCCGGCTCGAAGAAGGTCGAGTGGGACGACAAGTTCGGCCTCGTCAAGGCCAACCCGCTCGCTGACTGGACGCTCAAGGACGTCTGGGCCTACATCCACGCCAACGACGTCCCCTACAACCCTCTCCACGAACAGAACTACCCTTCGATCGGGTGCACGCACTGCACGCGTCAGGTCATGCCGGGCGAGGACCCGCGCGCGGGACGCTGGGCCGGGCAGGACAAGACCGAGTGTGGGCTCCACCCGGCCGAAGCGAAGTAAGCAGCCAGCCGGGGTGCGCGCCGCCAGGCGAGGTGGCCCCAGCCCCCGCGCGGCCGAAGCCGGAGTGAGGTCATCGTGATCGCCGCCCACGGCGGAGAGCTTGTCGACCTGGTCGCTCAGGGCGGAGAGCGCGAGCAGCTTCTCGAGCGCGCGGGATCGCTGGCGGCTGTCGAGCTGAGCGGCAAGCAGGCGGCCGACCTCGAGCTGCTCGGCGTCGGCGGCTTCAGCCCGCTGAGGGGCTTTCAGGGATCCGAGGACTGGCGCCGCGTGGTCGAGGAGATGCGCCTCGCCGGCGGGCTCGTCTGGAGCATTCCGGTCACGCTTGCTAGCGAGGTGGACGCTTCGGTGGGCGACAGCCTCGCCCTGCACGGTCCGGGCGGTCACGTCCTGGGCGTGATCGACGTCGAGGAGATCTTCGAACGCGACGTGGAGCGCGAGGCCGAGCAGGTCTACCGCACGACCGACGAGCGGCATCCCGGAGTTGCGGCTTTGCGGGCGGAGGGCTCGCGCTGTCTCGCCGGCCCCGTTCAAGTCGTCGAGCTACCCGAGCACCCGGAGGCCTTCGAGCCCTTCATCCTGCCGCCGGCGCAGTCGCGAGCGGCCTTCGAGGAGCGCGGCTGGAGCCACATCGTCGGCTTCCAGACGCGCAACCCCATCCATCGCGCGCACGAGTACATCACCAAGGCGGCGCTGGAAGGGGTCGACGGCCTGTTCATCCATCCCCTCGTGGGCGAGACCAAGTCCGATGACATCCCCGCCGCCGTGCGCATGCGCTGCTACGAGGCGCTGATCGAGAACTACTACCCGACCGACCGTGTCCTGCTCGCCATCAATCCCGCCGCGATGCGCTATGCCGGCCCTCGCGAGGCGATCTTCCACGCGCTGATCCGCAAGAACTACGGCTGCACCCACTTCATCGTGGGCCGAGACCACGCGGGCGTCGGCGACTACTACGGCAGCTACGACGCCCAGCACATCTTCGAGGAGTTCGACCCCGGCGAGCTCGAGATCGAGCCGTTGATGTTCGAGCACGCCTTCTACTGCAGGGTGACCAAGGGGATGGCCACGACCAAGACCAGCCCGGCGAAGCCGGAGGATCGCGTCTTCCTGTCGGGGACCAAGGTGCGCGAGATGCTGCGCGAGGGCAAGCGCCCGCCCGAGGAGTTCACGCGACCCGAGGTCGCGGACATACTGATCGAGGCCATGGAAGACGAGGCGGCGACGGTCCGCTAGCCAGCCGCCGGCATTAGCAGGCAATGGATCCGCTGCTCGTCCTCTTCGGCCTCGGCATCGGAGTCTTGATAGGCATGACCGGGATGGGTGGCGGCTCACTGATGACGCCGCTGCTGATACTGATGTTCGGCACTGCCCCGGTGACCGCCGTCGGGTCGGATATCGCTTACGCAGCCGTTACGAAGACCGTCGGGGGCTGGCGCCACCTGAAGCTCAAGACCGTCAAGGTGGGCCTCGCTTTCTGGCTCGCAGTCGGCAGCGTGCCGGCGGCGATCGCCGGCGTGTGGGTGATCGAGCTTCTGCATCGAACCTACGGCGAATCGCTCGACGACGTGGTCCTGACCATGCTCGCCTGCGCGCTCATTCTGGTCGGCACGATCGTCCTCCTTCGTTCGCTGTTCATCTCCCGGATGGTCGATGGGGAGCGGGAATCGTTCACGCTCGAGCGCCGTCACAAGGTGGCCGCCGTGGTCATCGGCGCCACAACGGGCTTCGTGATCGGGCTCACTTCGGCGGGCAGTGGAACCCTGATAGCCGTTTTTCTCATCGTGCTCTACCGCTTGGCTCCCCGCCAGGTCGTGGGCACCGACGTCTTTCACGCGGCGGTGCTGCTGTGGGCCGCCGGCATTGCGCACGTCCTGGCCGGGAATGTCGACTTCGGTCTCGTTGGAGCCATCCTGATCGGGTCGATCCCGGGGGTATGGATCGGGAGCCACCTCACCGTCCGGCTTCCGACCGCCTTTCTCCGCACCGCGCTGGGTGTGGTCCTGATGGCCTCTTCGCTCGCACTCTTCGACAAGGCGGGAGTCGACCTGCCGCTGGTGCTGATTCTCGCCATCCCGGCGGTTATCGTGATCGGCCTGCTCGCCCAGTGGCTCGTTCGTCGGACTCGGCCCGTGGCCGTGTCCTCGAGCGCCAATACTGCTCCCTAGAGACCGTTCGCTGCCGCGGGAGCGGCAACGCGCCCCGTCGGTTCAGCTCAGGGCATCGACCAGCCGCTCGAGCGTCTTCGCGCTCGGCGTCTGCTGCCCGCTCTCGATGCGGGAGATGACCGTGTGGCTGACTCCGGCTCGCTTCGCGAGCTCTCTTTGCGAGAGCCCGAGCGCGTCGCGTCGGGAGGCCACGAGGCTCGCGATCGAAGATGCGGGGCTGGCGGCGTCTGGTTCCTGGACGACGTCCGAGCCGTTTCGGATCGGCGGCGCCGCTGGGGCAGGGTCCTCCGGACCCCGCGGCGCGCGGGCGAGCGAACGGCGCGAGCCGGCGATGGCTGCCGCGGGGGCGGTCCTGAGCGCGTAGCTTCCGTCGATGACGCGGCGCACGGCAGCGGCCACGAGCAGGGCAGCGATCGCGAGCAGGATCAAACGCACGAAGATCAGGCCGCTGTTGCCGAGCACTCGCTCCGCGAGCGACGCCGACTCTTCCTTGGTGGTGGTGGTGGTGGTCACGGTCGTCCCGCCGGCCCTTTCTCTCTCGACCGTCTGCGTGGTCGTCCCCTCCTGGAACGGGTTGCCCCGATAGAGGTCGTCCCAGTGATCGACAGCCGGCTTGACGACCACGAGGCCGCCAAGTACGAGAACGAGGATCCCGAGGATGGCGGCGCTCACGTCGGCGACCCTTCCTCGCGTGTCCCGCGCGCGTTCCACGTCGGAAACACTGAATTGGCAGGGTGCAGCCGTCAAGGGCGTGCCGGCCGGTGCACGTCTGGTTGCGCCCCAAACACCGGTGCAACACCCTGTTTCCACCTGCTCACCGGCCGTTGCGCGGGCGCGGAACGTTGCAGCCGTTGTAATTGCCAACCGAACCACTGATTGCACGCGGTTGCAGCCCTCGCCGGGCCACCACCGGTCGACCCTCGTCCACGTATTTTCGTCGACGGTCGATCTCTTCGCCACGGTTCCGAGATCGAGGAGCGAACCTGCGCGGTCGGAACTCGTCGACAGGGACGACGAACGCTCGAAAGGCAGGAGTCGACAACGCGCAGCTCGGACCGACAGCTCTGCGCGCCGCAAGATCCCGTGCTTACGACCGGCCTGCAAGTTTCATTGCGAAACGCGAACTTGCTTGCCACCGCAATCCGGCGCAGTTAGTTTGCGGGCCGAGGGTTCTGGGTTTCCCTCAACACGGATGTCCTCGACTGATGCACGACAGGCGTGGAGGGCCTCTCGAGTTGTTTTCTCGAAACCCAGGGCTAGGAAGGAAGGGGCTGCGCAACGTGGCCCGTGCGATGCGGCTCTTGCTGCTCGCGGCGACGATGACGGCATGCATTGCCGTGCTCGCGGCGGCGCCGGCGACGGCTGTTGAGCCCGAAGCGCCCGCGCCCGACCCCGGCGCATCCACACAGCTTCCCGATGCTCAAAATGCCCCGGCCGAAGCACCCGAGCCGGTGCCGGCATCGTCCACTGAGCTTCCCCCGGCAGATGTGCCCACGCCGCCCGTAGCGCCCGAGCCGAGCGCGACGGCGGACGACCCGGCGAGCGCCGGTGCCGGCGGCGGCGCAGCCGAAGCTCCCCCCGAAGAATCGTCACCACGAGGCGGAGGCGCCCCCCGCGGCGACGGCGCAAGCGGCCCATCGTCGGAGTCCGACGGCGCCCGGGCAACAGACTTTCCGATGGCCGACCCGACCGGCAGTGCGGCGCCGATGGCGTTGCCGCGTGCTGCAATCGCAGCTCCGAGCGTCCCAAGCGCGCTCGGGCCGCTCGCCGACCCCGTGCTTACCCCGAGCGTGCAGCAGGGGACGGCGGGCATGTTCGACAGCTTCGTCGTGATCGACACGGGCGGCATCGCGCTCCTGGGTAGCTCACTCGGCTGCGGGGGTACCTGCTACGGCGGCGGGCTCGCCGGCCTGCTCAGCCGCGCGGCATCGAGCGAGCTCGCGCGCCAGCGCGCGATGCGCACAGGCAGCGCGAACCCGCCGTCCCTTTCGCTCTCGGCGCAGGTTCTCGAGCCGGTGTCACCGGCAGGCCACTTTCTCCGCCTGCTGACGGGCGGCAGCGGTGGCACCGCGGCCTTCCTGCTGTTCGGCTTCGTCGCCGTGCTCGTGGGGACCGTGCTGCGAGTCCCGGATTTGAAGAAAGCTTTCAGTTTGCCGGCGGTAACGTGGCGTCCGCCGGTGTACCTCCCACCGCTCGAGTCGCCCGGCTAGCCGCTCCGGCTGGCATTCAGGGCCGCGCCGGGGGCCCTTTCGCCCGGCGCAACCACAAAAACTCGAAGTAGGAGGCAGCACTGTGAGATCCGCAGTAGCGCTCGCGGTCAGCATCCTCGTCTTGGCACTGGCGGGAGGACCGGCATTCGCCGGTACCGACGCCGTTGCTCTCGGCGAGGACTCCGCGAGCCACGTCAACAACGGCGACACCGGTCAGGCGAATGACGCCTCGACCGACGCCAGCGCATACAACGACAACACCACCGAGCAGGCAACCGTCCAGGAGCAGTCCTCGGGCGGCGGCGACGTCACCGGCAACGGTGCCGGCGATGAGGTCGGCCAGGAGCAGGAAGCGACGAACGAGAACGAGACCGACCAGGAGGTTTCAGCCGAGGCAGACGCTCTCGGGGCGAACCTGAACGGCGGATCGGGCGCTTCCGCGCCTGCCGCGTGCATCGAGGAGTGCGGGTCCCTTAGCCACGAGGGCGAGCACTCCAGCAACGGCGACACGACCCAGTCCAACGACGCCACGGGCACCGTGAACGCCGACAACACCAACGACACGGTCCAGTCGAACGACCAGACCTCCTCCTCCGGCGGCGGCGACGTCTCCGGCAACGGCGCCTACGACGGTGTCGAGCAGGAGCAGGAAGCGTCGAACGAGAACGAGACCGACCAGGACGCCTCGGGCGACGCAGGTGCGCTCCAGGCGAACGCGACCGGCGGCTCGTCCGGCGGTGGTGAGTACTCCAACAACGGCGACGTCAGCCAGACCAACGGCGGCGTTGTCGACGCCACGGCCGACAACGGGAACTGGACCGAGCAGTCCAACGGCCAGTCCCAGTCGAGCGGCGGCGGCGACATCTCCGGCAACGGCGCCGGCGATGACGTGAGCCAGGAGCAGGACGCCGACAACGAGAACGAGACCGACCAGGAGGCCTCAGGCACGGCAGGTGCGCTCGACCTGAACCTGAACGGCGGCTCGTCCGGCGGCGGTGAGTACACCAACAATGGCGACACCACCCAGGGCAACGATGGTTCGGCCGGTGCGAATGGCAACAACACCAACGACACCATCCAGTCGAACCAGCAGAGCCAGTCCTCGGGCGGCGGCGACATCTCCGGCAACGGCGCCGGCGATGACGTGAGCCAGGAGCAGGACGCGTCGAACGAGAACGAGACCGACCAGGAGGCCTCCGCCGAGGCGAACGCCCTCGAGGCGAATCTCAACGGCGGCGGGTCGACCGGTCCGGTCCCGGTTCCGGTCGCCGCGGTTGCTCCGATCTCATCCGGCGACGGCGAGCACTCCAACAACGGCGACGTCAGCCAGACCAGCGACGGCGGTGCCGACGCCACGTCCGACAACGGGAACTGGACCGAGCAGTCCAACGGCCAGACCCAGTCGGGCGGCGGCGGCGACTACTCCGGCAACGGTTCGGGCAACGACGTCAGCCAGGAGCAGGACGCCGACAACGAGAACGAGACCGACCAGGAGGCCTCCGCCGAGGCGAACAATCTCGGCCTGAACCTCAACGGCGGCGGCTCACCGGGCATCGAGGCGGCAGCTCCGCGCTCCTCTGGCGACAGCGAGTACTCGAACAACGGTGACGTCAATCAGTCCAACGACGCCTCTACGGACGCGGCGGCGGACAACGTCAACGACACCGTTCAGTCGAACGACCAGAGCCAGGCCGCCGGCGGCGGCGACATCACCGGCAACGGCGCTGGCGATGAGGTCGGCCAGGAGCAGGACGCATCGAACGAGAACGAGACCGACCAGGAGGCCTCCGCGGATGCCTGCACGCTGCAGGCGAACGTGAACGGCTCCACCGGCTCGCTCGGGCTGCTCGTCCTCATCGGGCTCACCCTCTGCGGCGAGCGCGAGCAGGGCACCGTCCCTACGACGGGCACCGGCATCCAGTCGGCGACCGGCGCGGGCAGTGGCTCAGGCTCCGGCAGCGAAGCCGGTCAGGATCAGGACGCCTCGAACGAGAACAGCACGGACCAGGACGCGGACGCTGACGCCGTCACCGGCCAGATCAACGTCTACGCCCCCACCGTGGGTGGCTGCCACCGTTGCTTCAACGGGGATGTGACCCAGAACAACGACGGCACCACCAACTCGTCGGCTACCAACGACAACAACACCGACCAGGGCAACACGCAGAACCAGTCGGCGGGCGGCGGCGACTACTCCGGGAACGGCTCAGGCAGCGATGTCGGCCAGGAGCAGGACGCCTCCAACGAGAACAGCACGGACCAGAGCGCAAAGGCGAAGGCAGTCACGGGGCAGGCGAACGTCTACGCCCCGGTGATCGTCTACTGCCACCGTTGCTTCAACGGCGACGTCACGCAGACGAACAACGCGACGACGAACGCCACCACAGGCAACACCAACGGCACGGTCCAGTCGAACTGCCAGGAGCAGTCCGCGGGCGGCGGCGTCACGCCGACCAACTGCGGAGCACAGGGCAGCGGCCAGCCGGCCCCGCCCACGATCATCACGGTGGTTCGTGAGGTGGTCCGCGAGGTCCTGGTCCCGAGCTCGAGTAGCGCGCCGAAGGCCGCTGCGAAGGTGAAGGCCAAGGCCAAGAAGTGCAAGTGCGCCAAGAAGACCAAGAAGATCAAGAAGAAGGCCAAGAAGAACACCAAGAAGTTCAAGAGAGGCGCCGCCTGCCCTAGCCACCGATCGGGGTCGACGAAGCAGACCCGGGTCTCCTGCTGAGGGCACCGGTCCAATAGAGATCGATTCCAATGGAAGAAAACGAACAGGAGTGATGTCTATAGAGATGCACGTCAGCTGACGGGCTTGGCGGCGGCATGGACGATCCGACCGCAGGCCCGCTCAACGAAACGGCAAGAAGCGCCAAGTAACCCAGACAGTGCGCTTCGAGGGATCTTGGGGGCTCGCTCAGGCGGGCCCCCAACCCTGCCCGGCTATAGTCCGGCGCCGCCATGTTTGCGAAGGTGCTGGTGGCCAACCGGGGGGAGATCGCGCTGCGCGTGATGCGCGCGCTGCAGGAGCTCGGGATCGGCTCGGTCGGCGTCTATTCGGAGGTCGACCGCGAGGCGCCGCACGTGCGCTACGCCGACGAGGCCTTCCTGCTCGGCCCGGGCCCGGCGCCGGAGAGCTACCTGAACGTCGAGAAGATCCTGGATGTCGCCGCCCAGTCGGGCGCCGAGGCGATCCATCCCGGTTACGGGTTCCTCGCCGAGAACGCTCCCTTCGCGGCGGCCTGCGAGAAGGCAGGCGTCGCGTTCGTCGGGCCGCCGGCGGCGGCGATCGAGGCGATGGGCTCGAAGACGCGCGCTCGAGAGATGATGAAGGCCGCCGGAGTGCCGATCGTGCCGGGCACGACCGAGCCGGTGGCGTCGTTGAAGGAGGCGAAGCCGATCGCCGCCAAGATCGGCTACCCCGTCGCGGTGAAGGCCTCCGGCGGGGGTGGCGGCAAGGGGTTTCGCGTCGCGGCCTCGAGCGAGGAGCTCGAAAAGGCGATGGAGGGAGCGAGCCGCGAGGGCGAGAAGTTCTTCTCCGACCCCACCGTGTACCTCGAGCGCTACCTCGAGGACCCGCGCCACGTCGAGGTCCAGGTGCTCGCCGACGCGCACGGGAACGTCGTCCACCTCGGCGAGCGCGACTGCTCGATCCAGCGCCGCCACCAGAAGCTGATCGAGGAAACGCCCGCGCCCGGCGTGGACGAGGAGTTCCGCGCCCGTATAGGCCAGATCGCGATCGATGCCGCGCGCGCGATCGGGTACCGCTCGGCCGGGACGATCGAGGGGCTGCTCGCCGAGAACGACGGAGAGCGCCAATACTTCTTCCTCGAGATGAACACGCGCGTCCAGGTCGAGCACACGGTCACGGAGATGGCGACCGGCATCGACATCGTCCACGAGCAGATCCGGATCGCCGCCGGCGAGCCGATCTCCTTCGAGCAGTCCGAGGTCTCCATCCGCGGCTCTTCGATCGAGTGCCGCATCAACGCGGAGGCCGCGCACAAGAAGTTCGCGCCGGCGCCCGGCAGGATCACCCGCTACCGTGAGCCCGCGGGACCGGGCGTGAGGGTCGACTCGGGCGTCGAGGAGGGCTCCGAGGTAACGCCGCTCTACGACCCGATGATCGCCAAGCTGATCGTCGCTGCTTCGACGCGCGCAGCCGCGACCGGTCGCATGCTGCGCGCGCTCGCCGAGTACGAGATCGAGGGCGTGACGACGCTGATCCCGTTCCACGAGGCGCTGCTCAAAACCGAGCAGTGGGCCCGCGGCGAGACCTGCCGGGACCTGCTCGAGGATCCGAAGTGGCTCAAGTCGCTCGCCCCCGAGGCTCCGCCGCCCACCGCGGAGGACGAGGACGCGGAGGAAAAGCTGGAGCGCGACTACACGGTGGAGGTGTCCGGGCGCCGCTTCGACGTGAAGGTGATCGGGCCGCCGCCGGCCGCGGGAGCCGTTGCCTCGCCGAACTCGACCGCCGCTCGCCGGCCGCCCCGGCGCGAGCGAGCCGGTGCGGGTGCCACGCAGGACGGCGCTTCGGAGACCCTCCTCTCGCCGATCCAGGGCACCGTGTTGCGCGTCGACGTGAAGAAGGGCCAGGAGGTCGAGACCGGCGCAATCATCTGCGTGGTCGAGGCGATGAAGATGGAGAACGAGATCACCGCCCACCGCTCCGGCAAGGTGGAGGAGCTGAACGTCGCCGAGGGCGCCTCGATCGGCTCCGGCGAGACCATCGCCGTCATTAAATAGCCGGTTTTCGCTTAGGCGCGAAAACCGGGAGCTCCGAAGCAGTCGGCACTCGGAGCTCCCGTCATTTGCGCCTAAGCAAATGACGGCCTGTGCTCAGGCCTTGAGCAGGGTCACCGCGCTGCGCAGGTCCTTGACCTCGGCGTCGGGCCTGCGCTTGTCCTCCAGCGTCTCCTTCTTCCGGTTGACCCAGATCACGGGAATCTTGAGCTTCATGCACGGCTGGACGTCGGTGTAGAGGCTCGTCGCGATGTGGACCCAGCCCTGCTTGCCGCCGATGCGGCGCTGGCATTCCTTGAAGTGCGCGGGGTCGGGCTTGTAGCTGCGCACCTGCTGCGCCGTGACGACCAGGTCGAAGTCGGTGCGGAAGTGACGGCGCGTCGCTCCCAGCAGCTTGTCGTCGATGTTCGAGATCAGCCCGACCTGGTACTTCTTCGTGAGCCGGTCCAAGAGGGCGTTCGTGTCACGGAACGGCGGCCAGGAGGGGACGCTTTCGGGCAGGAAGCTGGAACGCACCGGCTCGAGCTCCCAGCCGAGCTCGCTCGCGACCTTGACGGCCGCCCGGCGCAGGACCTCCGCGTAGAGCTCGTACGAGCCGGCCATGATCTCCCGCTGCGCCTCGAGGAAGAGCGGGATCAGCTCGTCGCGATCGATGGTGAAGCCATCCTTCGCGGCTTCCTGCTGGAAAGCCTTGTAGATCCCGGTCTCCCAGTCGATCAGGGTGCCGTAGACCTCCAGGCTCAGGAAATTGATCTTCTTGGGTAGCGCCACTTGCCCCCGCCTCGCTCCTTCTAGTTGATAGCGTCCCGCGCCGCCGGGCTCGGCCGGGCCTTTCGGGGGGCGAAACATATCCGGGAAGGCGGATCGCCGACTGCAGGCGGGGGACTTGGACCTACTCGAGTATCAGGGAAAACAGCTCTTCGCGCGGCACGGCATTCCGGTGCCGGAGGGTCGGCACGCCCGCACGCCCGTGGAGGCTCGCGCGGCCGCCGAGGAGCTCGGCTTCCCAGTCGTCATCAAGGCCCAGGTCCAGATCGGAGGCCGGGGCAAGGCCGGCGGGATCAAGGTCGCCAAGGACGCCGGCGAGGCCGAGCGGCACGCCGAGGCGATCCTCGGCATGGACATTCGCGGACTGACGGTCCACGAGGTGTGGGTCGAGCGCGCGTCGGAGATCGCCGCCGAGTACTACGCGGCCGTCGTGTTCGATCGCAGCGCCAAGAAGGCGCTCGTCATGTTGTCCTCGATGGGCGGCATGGACGTGGAGCAGGTCGCGGAGGAGCACCCCGACGCGATCGCGCGGCTGAACGTGGATCCGCTCACGGGCTTCAGGCCCTTCCACGGGCGCCGGCTCAGCTTCGGGAGCGGCATCGACGCGGACGTGATCCGCCCGACCGGGGAAATGCTCGCCAAGCTCTACGACCTGTTCGAGCGCGAGGACGCCACGCTCGTGGAGGTCAATCCCCTGATCGTCACCGCCGACCGCCAGGTGCTGGCCCTCGACGCCAAGGTGTCGATCGACGACAACTCCCTCGGTCGTCACCCGGACCTGGCCGAGATGCGTGACGTCTCGGCGGAAGACCAGCAGGAGCAGATGGCGAGGGAGCGCGGCATCACCTACGTCAAGCTCGACGGCGACATCGGCATCCTGGGCAACGGCGCGGGCCTCGTGATGTCGACGCTCGACGTGGTCGCGCAGGCCGGCGGCAAGCCCGCGAACTTCCTCGACGTGGGAGGCGGCGCGAAGGCGGAGGAGATCGTCACGGCGCTCGAGGTGCTGCTCTCCGATCAGAAGGTCGAGGCGGTCCTGTTCAACATCTTCGGCGGCATCACGCGCTGCGACGAAGTGGCCCGCGGCATCCTGAAGGCGCTCGACACGATCGAGGTGAAGGTCCCGATGGTCGTCCGCCTCGACGGCACCAACGACGAGGAGGGCCGGAAGATCCTCGCGGAGGCGAACCGGCCCGAGCTTCACCTCGCGCGCACGATGCTGGAGGCGGCGGAGATGGTCGTGCGGCTGGCGAAGGAAGGCTGATGGCGATCCTGGTCGACACCTCCACGAAGCTCGTGGTCCAGGGGCTCACCGGGCGCGAGGGCTCGTTCCACGGGCTTCGAAACCGCGAGTACGGAACGGACCTCGTGGCCGGAGTCACGCCCGGCAAGGGCGGCCAGGACGTCGACGGAGTGCCCGTGTTCGACACGGTGTCGCGGGCCGTGGACGAGACGGGCGCCAACACGTCGATGGTGTTCGTGCCGCCGCCTCTCGCAGCCGACGCCGTTTACGAGGCGGCCGACGCGGGCGTCGAGCTCATCATCTGCATCACCGAAGGCATCCCCGCGCACGACATGCTCCACCTCTACAACGACCTGCTTCGAACGCCCTCACGCCTGATCGGGCCGAACTGCCCCGGCGTTCTGTCGCCCGGCAAGGCGAACGTCGGCATCATCCCCGCGCACTTCTTCTCCGAGGGAGGCGTTGGCCTCGTCTCGCGCTCGGGCACGCTGACCTACCAGATCGGCAACGAGCTGGCTCAGCTCGGGGTCGGCAACTCGACCATCGTCGGCATCGGCGGCGACCCGATCGTCGGCAGCTCGTTCATCGACATCATCACGCGCTTCGAGCAGGACGAGCAGACCGAGCTGATCGTGATGGTGGGCGAGATCGGCGGCGACGAGGAGGAGCGCACGGCCGAGTTCATCGCCGACCACGTCTCCAAGCCGGTCGTCGCCTACATCGCGGGCTTCACGGCGCCTGCCGGCAAGCGGATGGGTCACGCAGGAGCGATCATCTCCGGCTCGTCCGGCACGGCCCAGGCGAAGGCCGAGGCGCTCGAGGCCAAGGGCGTGCCCGTCGGCCGCAACCCGACCGAGGCGGCGCGGATGGCCGCCGAGCGGGTCGGGGCCCGTATACCCTGAGTCCCATGGCTTCGACGATCTCCTTCGCTCGCGGCGCGCCGAGCCCCGACATCATGCCCGCCGAGGCCCTGCGCGCGGCGGCCGAGGCGGCCCTCAGCAAGGATCCCGCGGGCGCCCTGTCGTACGGGCCCGGCTCCGGCTACCCCGGCTTGCGGGACTGGATCGCGGAGCGCCACGGCGTCGGGCCGGAGCAGGTGCTCGTCACGAACGGCTCGCTCCAGGCGGACATGATGCTCTTCGACCACGTGATCGCCCTTGGCGACGGCGCCGTCGTGGAGGCGCCGTCCTACGACCGCACGCTGCTCGCGCTGCGCGAGCGGGGCGCCGAGCTGACGGCGGTTCCGCTCGAGGACGACGGCATCGACGTCGCCGCCCTGGAGGCCGAGCTCGACGCCGGCACCGACGTGAAGCTCGCCCACGTGATCCCGAACTTCCACAACCCGGCCGGTTGCACGCTGTCGCTCGAGAAGCGCGAGCGCCTGCTCGAGCTGGCGGCACGCGGCCGCTTCACGCTGTTCGAAGACGATCCCTACCGAGAGGTCAGGTTCGAGGGCGATGACCTTCCCACGATGCTCTCGCTCGACAGCGAGGAACGGGTCGTGTACGCGGGCTCCTTCTCGAAGACGATCGCGCCCGGCGTGCGGGTCGGGTACGCGGTGGGTCCACCTGACGTCATCGCTGCGCTACAGCGCACCGCCGTCAACACGTACATCTCGCCGAACATGCTCGCGCAGGCGATCGTGGGCGAGTTCTGTCGCTCCGGCGCGATCGACGCCTCGATCGCTACGGTCAAGCGAGCACTTCGCGATCGCCGCGACGCGCTGGCGGAGGCGCTCGAGCGCCACGTCCCCGACGCGCGCTTCGTCGCCCCGGAGGGCGGCTACTTCCTCTGGGTGGAGCTGCCCGAGGACGTTGACACGGCGCTGCTCCTGCCGGCCGCCGAGGAGCGCGGCGTCACGTTCGTGAAGGGCGCCGACTTCATGCTGGAAGGCGGCCACAACGCCCTGCGCCTCGCCTACTCGGCGGTGACGCCGGAGCAGGCGACCGAGGGCGTGAAGCGCCTCGCCGAGGCGCTCGCGAGCCTGCGCGCGCCGGCGCGGACCTAATCTAGAGCCCTATGAACACCCCTTGCTCCAGGTACGGCGCCTCGTCGCCATCGCCGCAGGTCGGCGGGCAGGCCGGGCCGTAGCCTGAGCCGTTGGGGCCGGGGTCGTCGAGCGTCGTTGAAAGCGAGGAGACGACGGTTCGCTTCAACTCGTTGACGTAGCCGGGGATGAGCGCGTCGGCGCTCGTGGTCGTGGTGCAGGTCGCGCCGAGCGTGGCGTCGGGGCTCGCCGTGCAGGTGAGTGGGGCCTGGAGCTTCGTGTCGGAGACGGTCGCCGACACGCCACCGAAGCCCGAGGCACGGTCTGTGATCCGAAGCGAGAGCGAGAGCAGCAGCTTGCCGGTGAAGTCAGAGCCCGCGCCCGCGGGACAAGCGGCGTTCGCTTGCTTGCAGCGGACGTCGGAGGCTCTGGCGGTGATGTGAACGTCGGCCTCGTCTACCTGCGTTCCGGGGTCTCCCTGCTCGACGTCGATGCGCGTCGAGCCCTGGCCCCTGCCGGCGGTGCCGGTCGTCAGCACCTGTGAGGTGAGGGCGGGCGGAGTGCAGGAGGGCTCGTCGAGCGGCTCGACGTGCTGGGAGTTGGGGCTCGTGCACTGAGCGTAGGAGGGCACGAGCGGGACTCTTTGCGGGGAGCCGCCGCCGGGGCGGGGGTAGGGGTCGAGGGCGCCGAGGGGCTGCCAGTCGGGGGTGAGCGCGTCGACTGTCGCGGCGGAAGACGTGACCGGCGTACGACCGGTCCCGTCCACGCGCAAGATGTATATCTCGCGCCACGAAGGCCCGCCCGCGAAGGCGATCTCACTTCCGTCTGGCGACCACGCAGGTTCGCCGTCTTGAAACTGGTTCGTGTTCGGGACTGGGCTCCAGGCGCCTCCGTTTACGTTGACGATGCCCAGCCCGAACCACTCCTCCGCATCGTCGAGCTCCGGCCGGTGTTCGAACGCGATTCTCTGGCCGTCCGGCGACCAGCTCGGTGCGCGGCCATCCCATAGGCCGGGCGATCCGCCGAATAGGGTTTGGCGGCCGCTGCCGTCTGGAGCCATGAGGTCGATCTGCGCGTTGCCCCATCCCACCCAGCATTCGCAGTGCTCGTTGTCGCGGTAGGGCTTGAAATGATTGAACGCGATCCGTTGACCGTCCGGTGACCATTCTGGAACCGCATTGAACGGACATGGCGGCGGGCCGAAGCCAGGCTCTGGAATGAACGGCGAGCACTGCACGCCGTTCTCATCCCAGTCGAACGTCAGAGGGGTTCGATTCGAACCGTCGGCGTTCATCACCCAAATGTCCCCACCGTTACTAAAGGCGATTCGCTGGCCGTCCGGCGACCATGCGGGGCTGTGACCGCAGCAGTTGAAGTAGGTCTTGTTCGAGCCGTCGGCGTTCATCAGCGTGATGCTGCTGCGGTTTACGAACGCGATCCGTTGACCATCGGGAGACCAGCTTGGCTGCGTGTCCAGGCCGGTGCTGTTCGTCAGGTTCGTCTCGCCGGAGCCGTCCCGGTTGATCGTGAAGATTTCGCCGCTGCGGGAGAACGCGATCTTCCCGTTCGCACCGGGGAAGGCGGCGTGCGCTGAAGGAACTGCGCCGAGCAGCGCGAGAGCGGCGATCAGGAGCGCGCGCCTCACAGCCCGATGAACACACCCTGCGTCAGGTAGGGCGCCTCGTCCCCGTCGCCGCAGGTCGGCGGGCAGGACGGGCCGTAGCCTGAGCCGTTGGGGCCGGGGTCGTCGAGCGTCGTTGAAAGCGAGGAGACGACGGTTCGCTTCAACTCGTTGACGTAGCCGGGGATGAGCGCGTCGGCGCTCGTGGTCGTCGTGCAGGTCGCGCCGAGCGTCGCGTCGGGGCTCGCCGTGCAGGTGAGTGGGGCCTGGAGCTTCGTGTCGGAGACGGTCGCCGACACGCCACCGAAGCCCGAGGCACGGTCTGTGATCCGAAGCGAGAGCGAGAGCAGCAGCTTGCCGGTGAAGTCAGAGCCCGCTCCGGACGGGCAGGCGCCGTTTGCCTGCCTGCAGCGAACGTCGGAGGCTCTGGCGGTGATGTGAACGTCGGCCTCGTCTACCTGCGTTCCGGGGTCTCCCTGCTCGACGTCGATGCGCGTCGAGCCCTGGCCCCTGCCGGCGGTGCCGGTCGTCAGACCTGTGATGTCAGCGCCGGTGGCTCGCAGGAGGGCTCGTCGAGCGGCTCGACGTGCTGGGAGTTGGGGCTCGTGCACTGAGCGTAGGAGGGCACGAGCGGGACTCTTTGCGGGGAGCCACCGCCGGGGCGGGGGTAGGGGTCGAAGGCGCCGAGGGGTTGCCACGACGGCTCGAAGCCCACGCCGAGGCGGCGCACGTTGCCGCCGTCGTCATCCATCAGATAGATGGCGTGGTCGCCCTGTACGTTGCTCTTCCAAGCGATCTGCTGGCCGTCCGGCGAGAACGCAGGCGTGACGTCTTCAGCCGCGGTTAGCACGAATAGCGAGACAAAGCTTCCGTCCATGCTCATGACCCCGATGTCCCAATCGCGCTCGATGGCGATCCGCGCACCGTCAGGCGACCAGTCGAGTGAGCGGTCGCCGGCCTCGTCCTCGTTCAAGGGCGCTGCGGTGGTGCCGTCGCTCGTAACGGTCCAGACGTCGGGAGGCCCCTCTCGCAAGCTGCACTCAGGTGGCATGAAATCGCAGATGAGCGGAATGTTGGCAAACGCGATCTTCGTGCCATCGGGGGACCAACTCAACGACCCCAGGTGGCAGCCGTGGTCAGCTCCAGGAGGGCAAGGTGGCGTCGCCAGCAGAGCCTCGCCCGTTCCGTCGGGATTGACCGTCCAGATCTCGCCTTGTCGTGATGGCCATTCGGTTCGCTGGAAGGCGATCTTCTGGCCGTCGGGTGACCAGACCGGATTCGATGCATGACCGGGGAGAAAGGTGAGCCGAGTCTGACTGGTCCCGTCCGCCCTCATCTTCCAGACCGCGTCGTAATCGCAGCACGGCCCGGGCGCCGGTTCACGGACGAAAGTGATCCACTGCCCGTCGGCGGACCAGCTCGGGCTGAAATCGTGCACCGTGTTCGCCGTCAGGTCCACCCGGCCGCTGCCGTCAGGATTGATCGTCGCGATCTCGTTGTCGAAATTCGGGAACGAAGTGAACGCGATCTTCCCGTTCGCCCCCGGAAAGGCGGCGTGGGCGGGGGGCGCCGCGAGTACGAGAACGGCGAAGAGCGCGGCGGCGGTGATCCTCGACAGCATGGGCTTCCCTTCCCTACGGGAGTAGACCACCGCCGGAGAGGGGGGTCAAGGACGCCCTGGTAGTTAGCGGCCTAGCGCCCGTAGCGCTCGCGGCCGATCACGAGCTGGTCCGGCAGCGCCGTGCGGGGCTCTGGAGAGGGATCGGCTGTCACGGAGACGGTCTCGGCGACGCTCGCCGTGACGCTGAGCGTGCGGCCGTCCGCCTCGAGCGTGACCTCGTCGCCGTCAGGCGCGGCGACCTTCGCCTTCAGGCCCGGATGAAGTCCCGCCCGCTTGAGGTAGTGCAGGACGTCCTCCGCCTCGTTCTCGAACCGAAGCACGGTCACGGTGGCTCCCGGCTCGACGTCGGCGAGCGGCACGCCCGGGACGCGGTTGCCGGGGTCGATCGGGTGTCCGTGCGGGCAGGTCTTCGCGTCACCGATCGCGGACACCATCCAGCTCTCGAATGCGGGCGACATCGCGTGCTCGAGGCGCTCGGCCTCCTCGTGCACGTCGTCCCACTCGACGCCGACGACGTCGGTCAGGAAGCGCTCGATCAGGCGGTGGCGGCGCACGATCGTCTCGGCGTGCCTGCGACCCTCGTCGCTGAAGCGAAGCGACTTGTCGTCCGCGCGCACCACGTAGCCGTCGTGCTCGAGGCGGCCGAGCATCTCGTGCACCGTCGGCGGCGAGAGCTGCATGGCGCGGGCGATGTTCGCGCCCGTGATGGGCAGGCCCGCCTCCATCAGCCAGTAGATGGTCTGCAGGTACTCCTCTTCGGCGACCGTGGCGTGATCGTTCGTCATCGCTGCCCAGCCTACTAAGAGACGTCATAGTGCTCGCGACTTTCGAGTGGCGCTCGCGCCCGGCGCTATATCCTGCCGCCCGTGCAGCTCGTTCCCGGTACACGCGCGCTGGTGACGGGCGCTTCCGGCGGCATCGGCCGCGCGATCGCGGAGCAGCTCGCGGCCCGAGGATGCACCGTCGGGCTGATGGCGCGACGGGCCCCGGAGCTGGAGCGGATCGCCGCCGAGCTGGAGACCTCGGGCGCGAAGGCGATCGTGCTGGCCGGCGACGTCGGCGAATCGGAGCAGGTCCAGCGGTGCGTGTCGACGTTCGTGGAACGAGCCGGAGGCCTCGACGTGCTGGTCGCCAACGCGGGCATCGCCTACTACGGCCCTTTCCGCGACCTGCCGCTCGAGGAGATCGACCGCATGACCCGGATCAACTGGCTCGGCACCGCCTACACCGTCGCGGCGGCCCTGCCCCACCTGCTCGACCGTGGCGCGGGCAGGATCGTGATCGTCTCCTCGGCGGCGGGCCACCGCTCCTTTCCGTCGGCAGCGGTCTATGGCGCGACGAAGGCTGCGCAGGCCGGATTCCTCGAAGCGCTCCGCCACGAGCTCGCGGGCACCGGCGTCGGCGTCACGGGGGTCTATCCGGGCGAGGTGAAGACCGGACTTCACGACGACGACCGGGCCCACGAGCGCATGCCGGAGTGGTACCGGCCGAAATCCGCGATCACCGCCGAGCGCGCCGCGGAGGAGATCGTCGCGGGCGTCGAAGCCGATCGCGACGACCTCTTCGTGCCGCGCATCACGCGCCTCCTGCGGATCGTGCACGGGCTCTCGCCCAAGATCGCCGACCGCATGCTGAGAAGGATCATGAATCGCAGCGCCGCGCCGCATGGCTGACGTCGAGGTCATGGAGACCGACGGCGAGGACGCGCGGCAGGCGTTCGAGCGGGCGCTCGCGCAGCGCTAGCAATGCCGCGCCGCCGCCCCGTCCTGGTGGTGCCCGACAAGTTCAAGGGCACGCTCTCCGCGACCCAGGCCGCCGGCGCCATCGGCCGCGGGCTGGTCGCGGGGGGCATCGAGCGGGTGGAGATGCTCCCCCTTGCCGACGGCGGCGAAGGCACGATGGAGGTCCTCGTCGCCTCGCTCGGCGGACGGATCCTGACCGCCACCGTCTCGGACCCGCTTGGCCGGCCCGTCTCCGCGGCCTTCGCGCTGGTGGACGACGGCCGCACCGGGGTCGTCGAGATGGCGCAGGCGTCGGGCCTGTGGCGGGTCGCGCCCGGTGAGCGAGACGCGCTCGCTGCAACCACGCGCGGCACCGGGGAGCTGATCGGCGCGGCGATCGACTCCGGCGCGCGCAGGGTGCTCGTGACCGCGGGTGGGAGCGCCACCACCGACGGCGGCCGCGGCGCCCTCGAGGCGCTCGGGGCGCGTTTCACCAAGACGAAGGCGGACCTCGAGCCGCTGCGCGAGCGCCTGCGCGGCGTGAAGCTCTCGGTCGCGTGCGACGTCCGCGTCCCGCTCTGCGGCGCCGACGGCGCGGCGCGGGCGTTCGCTCCCCAGAAGGGCGCCGACGCCGGGCAGGTGGCAGCTCTCGAGCAGCGGCTCGAGGATTGGGCGCGGCTCGCTCGCCGGGCGACCAAGCGCGATCCTGCGGCCGAGCCGTTCGCCGGCTCCGCCGGCGGGCTCGCCGGCGGCCTGTGGGCGTTCGCAGGAGCGAGACTCGAGTCCGGTGCGGCGCTCGTGCTCGAAACGGCCAACTTCGACGAGCGCATACGCGACTGCTACGTCGTGGTCACCGGCGAGGGACAAATCGACCCTCAGACGCTCTCCGGCAAGGCCGTGTTCGAGGTCGCCACGCGCTGCCGCCAGAGCGGCGTCCCGTGCTACGCCGTCGTCGGCCGTGACGCGCTCGACGCGTTCGGCAAGCGGCTCCTGAACATCGAGGTGGAGGCCGGCGCGCGCGACGAGAGGCCGGCGGGCGCCGAGCAGGTGGCGGCCGCGGCGCGGCGGCTCGCGCGCAGGCTGGTTGCATGAAGCGGCCGCCTCAAGGCGGACGCTCTGGACTTTAGGTGTCCGGCGAAGCAGGCCAGATGTTCTGCCGTGAACTCTCCGCGAGCGAGCGCACAACGGCCTCGTAGAAGCCGTGGCTCATCGCCTCTTCGGTGACGGTGACCCGCGAGCGATCGCCGGCGAGTGAGTCGAGGATGTCGGGGTCCTTCTCGAGCGCGTTCGAGACCAGATAGAAACGCCCCACGACGGACGCGACCTCGAGGTCGCCGCGCGAGTCGCCGATCGCGATGCACTCGTCGGGCTCGAACCCCCGGCGGCGCATGTGCAAGGCGGCAGCGTTCGCCTTGCCGGCCGCGCGCGGGATCAAGTGGTACGTGTGCACTGTCCCGACTCGCAGCGCCTTCGAGCGGCGCTCGCTGATGCCGTTGTCCACGAGCCGCAGCTCGTCGTGCCCGTGCGCCGCCAGCAGCGACTCCGCCTCCTCGAGGTCGACCTCGCCGCGAAACAGGTGTGAGAACGAGCGGTGCTCGTGCCACGGCACGTGGTGCTCGAGGCGTCCCTCGAAGGTGTCGAGCAGCAGCTCAGGGACACCGGCGTCGGTGATCTGGTCGTGGACGGTCCGTTCCGCGCCGGGATCGAATGGCTCCGTCAGGAACACCTCTTCGTCGCCGTCCGCCAGGCCGCAGCCCATCTCGTAGATGTAGGCGGGCTGGCCGATCATTCGGGCGTCCTCGTACACCTGGGCCTTGCGGCGGCCGGACTTGATCACGACCTCGACGCCGGCGCGGTGGCAAGCCTCGAGTGCGCGAACCGCTCGCAGCGAGAAGTTTCCCTCCGCGTCACGCAGCAACGAAGCGCCACGACCGAGCATCGTGTGATCGAGGTCGGTGTAGACGCAGCGCAGGGACACGGACACTAGGTGCGCCTCACGGAGGCGAGCGCTTCGGCCATCGGCGGGCGCTCGACGATCTCGACGGCGGTGCGCTCGAGCCGCAGCTCGTCCGCGGAGCGGATCGCGTGCAGGTACTCCTCGCGCTCCTGGGCGAGTGAGGACGCGTCGATGCGACCGTCGCGACGAAGGCGCGACTCGACCGCCAGCAGCACCGCGTAGGCCATCCTGCCGAGCGCGAAGAGCGACTGGTTCTTGTTGGAACGGGAGCCGAGGTCGACCTGCGCCATCGCGTCGAGGCCCACCTCCCCGAGGACATCGATCAGCATGGCGGCCTCGACCGCGTAGCCCGTCAGGAACGGGATCGACGACAGCAGCTCCCGGCTCCCCGCCGCCTCTCCGGCGAGCGGCTGAGCGAAACCGGCCAGCTCGCGGTAGAAGAGATTGAGCAGCGGCTTGGCCGTCAGCTCGGTGACGCGAGCGCCGGCATCCGGCTGGACGATGGTGCCGTCGGTCCAGGGACGGCTGTAGAGCGCCTTCACGAACTGAACCCCCGGCTCGAGCAGGAGCGGCCCGAGCATTGCGTAGACGAACTCGGGGCCGAAGTCGGACGTGTCCGAGTCGAGGTAGAGAACCAGGTCCCCGCGCACCACGGAGAGGGCTCTCCACATCGCGTCACCCTTGCCGAGCGAAGGACCGAGCTCGGGCATCAGCTCGTCTTCCTGGTGCACCTCGGCGCCGTGACGGAGCGCGATCTCGGCGCTGCCGTCGCGTGACCCGGCGTCCACCACGACCACCTGGTCCACCAGGGGCGCGCGCTCGTTCACGGCGCGCACCTCCTCGAGGATGGCTCCGATCGTGGCGGCCACCTCGCGGGCCGGCAGCACCGCCGTCACGGCCAGCCCGAGCTCGCGCTTGCGCCCCGCGAGAGAATCGAGGTCCGAGTAGCGCTCGTGCCCGAAGGAGCGCCGCTCGAACCAGACCTCGACGGCGCCTGCCCTGCTTAGCTGTTCCGAACCCGCCATGGCTTCCAAGTCTCCCCCGCCAGATCCCGCGACTGCCCCCTTGCGGGGCGGCACCCTAGCGGACGGCGGCTGGGGGTCGGCGCTCCAGGGCCTTCTGGCGGGCGAGGACGAGCGCCTCGTCGCGACGTCCTACGACGAGCCGCACGAGGCGGAGCTGACGGAGATCCCGCCCGACCTGCACCCGCAGGTGCGCGAAGCGCTCGAGCGGGCCGGCATCTCCGCGCTCTTCTCCCACCAGACGGAGGCCTGGGACAGCGTCATGACGAGAGGCCACACGATCGTCACGACGGGCACCGCGAGCGGCAAGTCGCTCTGCTTCAACCTTCCGGTGCTGCACGTGCTCGCAAGCGACCCTCGCTCGCGCGCTCTCTATCTATACCCCGCGAAGGCGCTCGCGCAGGACCAGGCGAGG
This sequence comes from uncultured Solirubrobacterales bacterium, assembly GCA_963774075.1. Classification (GTDB taxonomy): domain Bacteria; phylum Actinomycetota; class Thermoleophilia; order Solirubrobacterales; family JBBDJG01; genus JBBQNR01. The sequence continues at coordinate 227,355 of CAVZDP010000003.1, forward strand.
AAGCTGTCGGAGCTTCGAACGAAGACGCTTCGCCACGCCATCTACGACGGCGACACCCCAAAGGAGGAGAGAGCGGCGATCCGGCGGCGCTCGAACGTCGTCCTCACAAACCCGGACATGCTCCACGTCGGCATCCTCCCCCACCACTCCAACTGGGGAGACTTCCTCGCCAACCTGGCGCTCGTGGTGGTCGACGAGGCGCACGTCTACCGCGGCGTGTTCGGCTCTCACGTCGCGAACGTGCTGCGGCGGCTGCGCCGGATGGCGCGTGCCTACGGCACCGAGCCACGCTTCGTGCTGACCTCGGCGACGATCGCGAACCCGCGGCAGCTCGCCAAGGCGCTCACCGGCCTCGACTTCGAGCTGATCGAGCGCGACGGCGCTCCGCGCTCGGGACGCCAGATCGTGATGTGCAACCCGCCGCTGCTCGACGAGCGAACGGGAAAGCGGGCCTCGAGCCTCTCCGAGGCCGCCGGCCTGTTCGCCGACCTCGTCGCGAGCGACACCCGCACGATCTGCTTCACTCGCAGCCGCCGCGTCGCCGAGCTGATCTACCAGTTCGCGCGCTTGAGGCTCGAGGAGCGCGAGCGAAAGGACGGCGGCGCCCTCGCTGACCGGATCGCCCCGTACCGCGCCGGCTACACGCCCCAGCAGCGGCGCGAGATCGAGCGCCGGCTCGCCGGAGGAGGAGCTGCTCGGCGTGGTCGCGACGAGCGCGCTCGAGCTCGGGATCGACATCGGCCACCTCGACGCGGCGATCTCGGTCACTTTTCCGGGCACGGTCGCGAGCCTTCGCCAGCAGTGGGGGCGAGCCGGCCGCCGCGAGCGCGATGGGCTCGCGATCTACGTCGCGGGCGACGACGCCCTCGACCAGTTCTTCTGCCGCCACCCCGAGGACTTCCTCGGACGCCCGGTCGAGTCGGCGATCCTCGACCACTGCTCCGAGACGATCTACATGCGCCACCTGATCGCCGCGGCCTACGAGGCGCCGCTCGACGCCGAGGACGCCGAGACGCTGGGCGGCCAGCTCGAGACGCACGCACGCAGGCTGGTGGCCGCCGGCGAGCTGAGAGAGCGCGGTGGCCGCTACCTGCCGAGGCGCCCCGGGTTTCCCGCCGCCGAGGTCTCGCTGCGCTCGGCCTCACCCGACAGCTTCACGGTCATCGACGCCGAGGCCGGGGAGCTGCTCGGCTTCGTCGAGGCCGAGCGCGCCTTCTCGACGGTGCACCCCGGGGCCGTCTACCTGCATCTCGGCGAGCCCTACGAGGTCGAGCACCTCGACATCGACGCCCGGCGCGCGCTCGTCCGCCCGACGCGGGCCGACTACTACACCCAGCCCAAGGTCGAGACCCAGACGTTCATAGAGGAGACGCGCGAGGGTCGCGACACGCTCGGCGTGGCGCTGCGCTTCGGCATCGTCTCGGTGGCCGAGGAGGTCGTCGCCTACCAGCGCAAGCGGCTCTCCGACCACGAGGTGATCGACCTGCACGTGCTCGACCTGCCCGAGCAGAACTTCGTCACGCAGGCTCTGTGGTACGAGCTCCCCGCGGAGGTGACCGGCGAGCTGCCGCTCGATGCGCTGCTCGGCGCGCTGCACGCCGCCGAGCACTCCCAGATCGCCGTGTTGCCGCTGATCGCGATGTGCGACCGCTGGGACATCGGCGGCCTCTCCACGAACTACCACCACCAGACCGGCTGTCCCACCATCTTCATCTACGACGGGCACCCCGGCGGCGTCGGCATCACGAAGCTGGGGTTCGCGAGCTTCGAGCGCCTCGTGAACGACGCTCGCCGGCTGATCTCCGAGTGCCGGTGCGAGGCCGGCTGCCCCTCCTGCGTGCAGTCGCCGAAGTGCGGCAACCTCAACGAGCCGCTCTCCAAGCGTGGAGCGCTCGAGCTGATGAAGTCGATGTTCGAGCTCGCCGAGTCGTGAGCAACGGAGGCGGCGAGCCGGCCGAGCCCAGGGACGAGCGTCGGTACGCGGCCGTGATCGGTCCGGCTCGCTGCGACGAGGAGATCGAGCGACTGGCGAGCGAGATCGGCGCCGGCCTCGCGAAAGCCGGCTTCACGGTCGTGACCGGCGGCGAGCTGGGAGCCATGGAGGCCGCCTCGCGCGGCGCTCGTGAGGCGGGTGGACTGGCGGTGGGGCTGCTGCCGGGAACCGACCGCTCTGGCGCGAACTCGTACGCGGAGGTCACCATCGCCACGGGCATCGGCCACGCCCGCAACCTGGCCGTGGTCGCCTCGGCCGACGTGGTCGTCGCCGTGGGCGGCGAGTGGGGCACGCTGTCGGAGATCGGCCTCGCGGGGGTGCTGGGACGGCCGGTCGTGCTCGTGGCCGGCTGGCGCCTCGAGCACTCCGTCGGCATGCCGAGCGAGGTCCACTACGCCGGCACCGCCGCCGAGGCCGTGCGGGTCGCGGCGGACCTGGCCGCACAGCGCTAGCGTCCAGACCTGCGAGCTCACGCCCGGCCGTCCAGACAGACCTGGACGGGCGGGCTGGAATTCAAGGCTCGTTCAGGAGCGTCCGATCAACAGCGTGAGGGCCACCCACGGTCGGGGGCCCCGGAACGGACTTCCCGATGGAACGGATTCTGCGCACAAGGACCCTCGCCGCCGCTTTCTCGCTGACGGCCACCGCCGCGGCGATCGCAGCCGGAAGCGCCACGACGGCGGTCGCGGCCGGCACGGGCGGCGTCTCGGCGCCCACGACAGACGTCCCGGCCGGCACTCCGCAGAGCACCCCTCCGCCAGCGGGCCAGACTCCCGCCGACGTCGCGCCAAAGACTCCCGCCGGCGGCCACAGTGGAGGAGCCTCGTACGACGAGGGCCTCGACCGCGCCGAACGGACCCGCGCGCGCAGGAAGCGCGCCGGCCGGCCGGTGCTCGCCTCCTTCGACGCCTCGAGCACGGCGCTGTTCGCGCAGGGCCGGCCCGCGTCGATCAGCTACCAGGTCAACGACCGCTCGCGCTACGTGCGCGTTCGGATCGCGTTCGTCGGCGAGGGCCTGGAGCGCACCGTCTACCGCTACGACATTGGCCGCAAGCGCACCGGCGTCCTGCACACCCTCCGCTGGCGTGGCGCGGACGGGCGTGGGCTGGCGCCCAAGGGCTCGTACCACTTCCGTATCACGGCGCGCGACTCCGACGGCAACCGCCTGGTCCGCAGCTCGCAGAGCATCGCCGCCGCGGCGCAGCCGCGGGCCGGCGACCATCGCTTCCCGGTTCCGGGCCCGCACGACCTCGGGGGCGACGACGCGCTCTTCGGAGCCGAACGCCGCGGGCACAAGCACCAGGGCCAGGACATCGCGGCCGCCGAGGGCTCCCCGATCGTCGCGCCGACGGCGGGTGTCGTGACCTGGCGGGAGTACCAGGCGGACGGCGCCGGGTACTACCTCGTGATCGGCGGCGACAACGAGCGCTTCAACTACGTCTTCATGCACCTGCGGCAGGGCAGCATGCTCGTCAGCAAGGGCCAGCGGGTGACGGCGGGTCAGCAGATCGCGAGCGTCGGCAACACTGGCGCGTCGCGGGGCGCCCACCTCCACTTCGAGATCTGGGACGGGCCCTGGTACAACGGCGGCCACCCCATCGACCCCTTGCCGCTGCTCAGGGCCTGGGACTCTTACTCCTGAATATCGAGCCGGCTTCGCCGGACGCCTAAAGTCGCGAGAGCCCGCCTCAAGGCGGTCTCCAACTTTGAATTACGCGAAAACCGGGAGCTCTGTGGGCGCAGGCGCGGCCGCAAAGCGATAATGCCGGGGTGGACTCGGACCTCCTGCTGCGCGAGCGCCACGGCGACGTCGAGCTCCTCACCCTGAACCGGCCGGAGAAGCGCAACGCGCTCTCGATCGACCTGCGCCTGGAGGCGGCGGCCGCCTTCGAGGACATCGCAGCCGATGACGGCGTCGGCTGCGTCGTGCTGACCGGCGCGGGCAGCGCCTTCTGCTCCGGCATGGACCGCGACCAGTTCGGCGGCGACTCGGAGAACCGGCGCCGGCTGGCCGAGTCGAGCACGGCGGCGTTCGACGCCGTCGGCGCCTGCCCGAAGCCGGTTATCGCAGCGGTCAACGGGCCCGCCGTGGCCGGTGGCTTCGCGCTCGCTCTCGTCTGCGACATACGCCTCGCGGCGACGACGGCGCGGCTCGGATTTCCCGAGCTTCCGATTGGAATCCCGCCCGCCTACGCCGCGGCGCGGTCTTCGCTGCCCGCCGCGCTCGCGCGCGAGCTCTGCCTGACGGGACGGGTCATCGATGCGGCCGAGGCGCTGCGCCGAGGCGTCGTGAGCGCCGTCCACGAGCCCGCCGACCTTCTCCCGAGCGCGCTCGAGATCGCCGCCACGATCGCCGGCCTCCCCCGTCAGGCAACGCTCGAGACGAAACGGCGCATCCTGATCGAGCGCGAGACCGTCTGGGGACCGCTCTTCGAGCGCGAGCAAGAGGCCTTCCGCGAAGCGCTGCTCGGCGGCGCGGGCTAGGTCTCGGTCGCCGTTACCATGCAGCGAGGCCGGCCGCCGGCCGCGCCGCTACTCACATCATCGGGCGAGGTAGCTCAGTCGGTAGAGCACATGACTGAAAATCATGGTGTCGCCGGTTCGATTCCGGCCCTCGCCATCGCCGCCAGCGCTATCGGAGGCGTCACGATCGCCCCGAGCACGACTCCGAACACGGCCTTGTAGAGCACGAACTCGCTGATGCTGAGGTCGCCGAAGTCGAGTGCGACCAGCACGACGACGGCAAGCGGTCCGAGCGACACCATGCAGAGCAGGCCGAGGTACGCTGCGCGGCGCAGTCTCGTGCGCGGCAGGCGGGCGACGAACCGACCCCACGCGCCACCGAAGTCGATCGGCGGAAGCCGCCCGCTCCTGATCTCGTGCCAGGCCGTGGTCGTGACCGCGAGCGTCGTCAGGAACGTCAGCACGAAGAAAGTGCCGACCGTGTCGGTGGTCGTGCTCGGCCCCTCCACGAGCGGCACCGCCCACAGCGGGACCTCTTCCTCGCCGAGCGTCGCGACCCAGGCGATCAGCGCGTTGAGCACGGCATTCGCGACGGCCGCGACGACGATCGTATTCCAGAACAGCCAGCGGCGGTGATGGGCCTGCACGTCAGCCGGCTCGCGATTCCGGCTCGAGCGGGTCGAGCAGCAGGCCCGGGTCCACGCGCCTGGCGCTGTCGGCTCCCTCCTGCGCCAGCGCGGCGAGGTCGAGCTGAGCCTCGGCCTCGAGGATGTCGGCCCGCCGCACGGCGGTGCGCTGCTTGCCTTCGGTGAACAGCGGGCAGGCGTCCTCGGCGGCCAGCTCCGACAGCGCGAGGATGCCCAGCGACGCCGCCTTCGCCATCACCTCGCGCTTGTCCCACGCCAGGAGCGGCCTCAGCACGGGCAGGTCCGCCGCGTCCTCGACGGAGGACATGTTCGCCAGCGTCTGCGAGGACACCTGGCCGAGCGAGTCACCCGTGACGAGCGCCGACGCCCTGGTGCGAGCGGCAATCTCGCACGCCACCCGTGCCATCTGGCGGCGGTAGAGGACGATCCGGTCCGGCGGCTTCGAGACGGCCGACAGCATGCGCTGCTGGTTGCCGAAGGGGACGATCAGAAGCATTCCCGGCATGGAGGCTTGGAACCCGTTCATAACGCGCGCCTGTGCCTGCGCCTTCGTGGCAGCGACAGGGTCGAGGTACGGCTCCCCGCTGAAGTGGACGAAGTCGACGGCGAGCCCGCGCTTCATTGCGAGCAGGGCCGCGACCGGCGAGTCGATGCCTCCCGAAAGCAGGCAGACGGCGCGGCCGCTCGTGCCCACGGGGAGGCCGCCCGCGCCGGCGAGCTCACGCACGTGAACGTAGGCCTGGCGCTGGTCGAGCTCGACGCGCAGCTTCAGGCCGGGATCGGTCAGGTTCACCGGCAGCCCGGTGGCGCGCTGCACGGCCGCACCCACCTCGCGCTCGAGCTGCTGCGAGGTGAGCGGGAACGTCTTGTCGCGACGGCGAACGCGCACTGCGAAGGTGCCTGGGCGTTCGCGGACGAAAGCCGGCTCGGCGGTGCGCGCGATCGCTTCCGGCTCGCGCTCGCATGCGAGGCAGACCGAGGCGTTCGCGAGCCCGAACACCCGCGTCAGGCGGGCCGCGACCGGGTCCGCCGCCTCTTCGCTCGGGATCTCGATCCTCAGCACCGAGCCTCCGTCCCGCACCCTCGCATCCACGCCGGCGAGCGCCGCCTTCAGGTTGCGCCGGAGCTGGTCGAGGAAGCGGCGGCGGTTACGGCCCTTGAGCGACGCCTCGCCGACCTTTGCAAGCACGCAGACGGCGGTGGCGCCCTCGCTCGGTCCGGGCTCGGCGAGCCCCACTGCGGGCGTCGCGGTGTCAGATCTCGCTGCGCTCATTCGACCAGGAAGCATTGTGACCTCTCCCGCAACAGATCGGGATCTTCGTCCGCCTTCGGCCCTATCTTGGGTTTCGAGGTGAATCCAGCGCTCGACAACTCGCTCTTCGACGCGAACGGCAGCGCCGAATCCGCTGCGCGCAAGATCTTCGTGCGCGATCTCGCCGACGGTCAGTCCGTCGACTCCATCTTTCTCGTGCGCGAGCGCAGCCTGCGAAAGAAGAAGAACGGCGACGACTTCCTCACGCTCAGGCTGGGCGACTCGACCGGCACGCTCTCGGCCATCTGCTGGGACGGCGCCGGGGAGGCGCACGAGCTCGCTGCGCTCGGAGCCGCGGTGCGCATCCGTGGCCGCTACTCGGTCGACTCACGCTACGGGCCACAGCTGACGGTCAACGGGGTTCTGCGCGCGTCCAGCGAGGAGTACGACCCGACCGACCTCCTGGAGGGCCCCGCGATGGCCGTCGCCCAGATGGAGGCCGACATGCGCCGCCTGATCGAGACGGTTCGCAACCCGCACCTCAGTCGCCTGCTCGAGGCACTTCTGGGCGAGCGATCCGACGTCTGGGAGCGCTTCCGCTCCGCGCCCGCCGCGAAGTTCTACCACCAGGCATACGCGCACGGGTTGCTCGAGCACACCTTGCTCGTGGCCCAGAGCGTGAGCGCCATCTCGGCGTCCTTCCCGGGTGTGGACCGCGACCTCGCCGTCACCGGCGCGCTCCTGCACGACATCGGGAAGATCGAAGCCTACGGCGGCGACTCGGCCGCGATCGACCTCACCGACGACGGCAAGCTGCTCGGCGAGATACCGCTCGGCTACTTCATGGTGCGGCGCCGGATCGAGCAGATCGAGGGATTTCCGTGGGAGCTGGCCCGCGCTCTGCTGCACATCCAGCTCGCCCACCACGGCGCACTCGAGAACGGCAGCCCGGTCGTCCCCTGCACGCGCGAAGCGACGATCGTCCACATGATCGACAACCTCGGCGGCCGACTCGGCAGCTTCGACCGCCTCCAGAAGGAGCTTCCCGACGGAGCCTCCTGGTCGAACTTCGATCGCGCGCTCTCTGGCTCCGCGTACTTCCCGGCTCCCTCCGTGGAGGAGCCGCTGCAGGTCGCTGCCGGCCAGTAGAGTAGTCAGGATCACCGTCTCCGCTGCATTCAGGAGCGCCGCAGAGGCGCTCGACGAAGAGGCGCTCGTCGCCGCGCTGGCGCCGGACGTCGTCTTTCGCAGCCCGGTCGTCTTCAAGCCCTACCAGGGCAAGGAGGCGACGGCGACCCTTCTGCGAGCCGTCGCGGAGGTGTTCGAGGACTTTCGCTACGTGCAGCAATTCGAGCGCGACGACTCGGCCGCGCTCATCTTCGAGGCTCGCGTCGGCGACAAGGAAGTGCAGGGGCTCGACCTGCTGCGCTTCGACGACGAAGGGCTCGTCACCGAGCTGACCGTCATGGTCCGCCCGCTCTCCGCCGCGCTCGCGCTCGCGGATGCCATGCGGGCGAAGCTCGAAGCGGCTGCTTAAAGGCCCTTCACGCAATTTGCGCGATGTCGTAGCTGGTGAGCCGCCGAGCGACGGCTACGCCCTAACTATCCTGTGGAAACTTTGGCACGGCCCGGCTCGCGGGACGCGGAGCCGCGCGAGCCTACGACGAAACGGAAGGCATGGCAAAAGACACTGAGAAGCTCATCCGGCAGCTATCGCTGATCTCGTTCCTGATGGCCGAGCGCCGCCCAGTCTCGGCGCTCGAGATCAAGCAGGACGTCGAGGGCTACAGCGAGATGAACGAGGACGCCTTCGCGCGCCGCTTCTACGCGGACCGCGCGGAGCTCGAGGGCCTCGGCATCTCACTGAAGGTCGAGAAGCCGCCGGAGGGCTACTTCGAGGCGGAGCTCTACACGCTTCCGCCCGAGAACTTCTACCTGCCTCCGATCGAGTTCACCGACAGCGAGCTCGGCGCGCTGCAGACGGCGCTGTCGCTGCTCGACGGGCGCTTCGCGTACGCGGAGCCGCTGCGACTGGCGCTCCAGCAGCTCTCGTGGGGCCGTCCGAGCCCGCTCGTCTCCGTGGAGCAGCGCTCGGTGGCCGTCGCCATCACGGCGTCGGCGGGAGGCCGCGAGCTCTCCCAGCGACTCGCGAAGGTGGAGACCGCGATCTCACGCCGCAAGACGATCGAGTTCGGCTACTACTCGATCGAGCGCGACGAGCACTCCAAGCGCAAGGTCGATCCGTACCACCTGCTCTACCAGGGCGGCCAGTTCTATCTCGTCGGCTACGCGCACGAGCGCGACGACGCACGGGTCTTCCGGCTCTCGCGGATCCGCGACAAGATCTCCTACGCGAGCAAGGCCGAGCACGACTTCTCGCCGCCAGACGACTTCGACCCGTGGGCGTACGCCAGGCGCGCGGACTGGCAGCTCGGACCTGCCGACTCGACGGCGAAGATCTGGATATCCGAGCGGATCGCATGGCTCGTCGAGCGCGACTTCGGCCGTTACGGCGAGTTCGAGCCCGTCACGCAGAGCGGCAAGCAATGGCGCGCGGGGTCGGTGCGCGTTCCCGGTCCGGGCGTGGTTTTCCAGACCGAGTACGCGGGACCGCGCCAGCTCGTCGCGTGGGTGCTCGGCCTCGGCGAGCACGCGCGCCTGCTCGGGCCCGCAGAGCTCGTCGATGAAGCCGCCGAGCGGCTGACTCTGCTGGTCGAGCGCCACTCGGGCTCCCCAGCGGAGCTGCTCGCCACTCCGGCGGGCGCGCGGCGGCGAAACGGCACCGCCAACGGTGCCGCTCCGGACGCCGGGAACGAGAGCCCGGACGTCGACAGCGCGATCCGCCCGGAGCGCTTCGCGCGCCTGATCGCTCTCGCGGGCCTCCTGATCGACGCCGCCCGCCACGACTCCAAGATCAAGGTGCAGGAGGTGAAGGAGCGCCTCCAGCTCTCCGACCAGGAGCTGCGCGAGGACATCGACCTGCTCAACGTCGTCAACTTCGGCGGCGGCAGTTACGTGCTCTACGCCGAGATCCGGGGCGAGGAGATCGACGTCGACCCCGAGCCCTACAGCGACAACTTCGCGCGACCGGCTCGCCTCCTGCCGCTAGAGGCGAAGGCGCTCGTGGCGGCGATCGACCTGCTCGGCGACCACCTTCCGGAGGGCTCGCTCGGATCGGCCCGCGAGAAGATAGTCACGGCGCTGGGCGACGACCCCGCGCACGAGGGTCTTCAGATCGCGCACACGAGCCACGACGACAGCGAGCTCTCGCGCACGATCAACTCCGCGATTGCGGAGAAGCGTCTGCTGAAGCTCGACTACTACAAGGAGAACGAGGACGAGTTCACCGAGCGCAAGGTGGAGCCGTACGCACTCGTCAACGGTCGCGAGGGCTGGTACCTGTTCAGCTACGACCAAGACCGCCACGACACGCGCCACTTCCGCCTCGACCGCATCAAGCGCGCCGAGATCCTGCGTCAGACGTTCGAGCCGCGGGACGAGGTCGATCCGACCGCCGACCTGGAAGGCTGGCCGCGCACCGGTGCCGTTCCCGCCTCGCAGGTGGCGCGCGTATGGGTGTCGCCGGAGCGCGCGCGATGGGCACGGGAGCTGCGCAGCGTCGTGGATGAGCTCTCGGACGGCGCGATCGTCGTCGAGCTGCCGTTCGCCGGCGCCGACTGGCTCGTGCGCGAGATCCTCAAGGAGGCCGGCGACGCAACGGTGCTGGAGCCCGAGGACGCCCGCGCCGCCGTGCTCGCCGCCGCAAAGAAGCTGGTGGGCAAAGCGCCGAGCGGCCGCCGGCGAGCGGCGCCGAAGGCCAAAGGGCGCCCTGCGGCGAGTGCTTCCGGCCCCCGCGACGGCAAGGCCCGCGCGGCGGCTTGAGCGAGGCCGCCAGCTAAAGCGGGTTCCGCCGAGACCCGTCACAATCGGCTTGATGGGTTCGCGAGCACAGTCCAGGGCGCTCTCGGCGCTCGTCGGTGGCACCGGAGCCGCGCTCTTCGGGCTCTGGTACCAGCTCTTCAAGCGGCCGCTGCCGAAGACGAGCGGCCGGCTTCGCCTGCGCGGGCTGGAGGCGCCGGTGGAGATCCTCCGCGATCGCTGGGGCGTCCCACACGTGCGCTCCCGGGGAGCTCTGGACCTGGCCTTCGCCACCGGCTTCTGCCACGGTCAGGACCGGCTCTGGCAGCTCGAGTTCTTTCGCCGCGCCACCACGGGCCGCCTGTGCGAGTTCGCCGGCCCGGCCGCGCTGCAAGTGGACCGGCTCATGCGCACGCTCGGCCTGCACCGGCTCGCCCTGCGGGAGACCGGGGGGCTCGCGCCCGCGCTCAGCACCAACCTCGACGCATACGCCGCCGGCATCAACGCCGCGATCGAAACGGCGCCCGCGCTCCCGATCGAGTTCCAGATCCTGCGCCTGGAGCCCGAGCCGTGGTCGGTGGGCGACCTGCTCGCATCCGCCAAGCTGCTGGCGCTCGGGCTTTCCACCAACTGGGAGATGGAGCTGTTCAGAGCGCGGCTCGTGCGTGACGCGGGCGCCGAGATGGCCGCTCGCCTCGAGCCGCAGTATCCGCGCGCGAACCCCGTCGTCGTTACGCCCGGCGAGGCCTACGGCGGCACCGGCACGGACCTCGCCGCTCAGATCGCCGAGGTCAAGGACGCGCTCGGTCTCACTACCCACGCGGCGGGATCGAACAACTGGGTCGTCTCCGGAGAGCGCTCGGTGACGGGCAAGCCGCTTCTTGCCTGCGACCCCCACCTCAGCACGACGATCCCGGGCCTCTGGTACGAGATGGACCTCACCTGCGACGAGTACCGCGTACGTGGCGCGACACTCCCCCACTCGCCCGACGTCGTCTTCGGCCAGACGCGTTACGCCGCCTGGGGCTTCACCAACGTGATGGCGGACATCCAGGACCTCTACGTCGAACGCTTCAATGTCGACGACCCGCGGCTCTACGAGTTCGAGGGAGAATGGCGGCAGGCCGAGGTCGTGCGAGAGGAGATCACGGTCAAAGGCCGCTCGAAGCCGGAGGCGTTCGACGTCACCGTCACGCACCACGGGCCGATCGTGAACGAGCCGCTCGGCGCCGGCGACGAGCAGCCTCTGGCGCTCGCCTGGACCGCCCTCCAGTATCCGCTGCTGACTGAGGCGTCGCAAAAGGCGGCGCGCGCCCGCAGCGGAGCAGAGCTCGTCGCGGCGACCGCCGAGCATCCCGCGCCACCGCTCAACATGCTCTGGGCCGACAGCTCCGGCAACATCGGCTACAAGCTGGTCGGCAGGCTGCCGGTTCGCAAGGGCCGCTGCCCGGATCTCCCGAAACCCGGCTGGACCGGCGAGTTCGAGTGGGACGGCACGGTGCCGCACGACGAGCTACCCGAGGTCGTCAACCCCGAGCGCGGCTTCCTCGTCACCGCGAACAACCGCGTCGTCGGCGACGACTACCCGCACCACATCACCTCCGAGTGGATGACCGGCTACCGCGCGCAGCGAATCGAGGATGCGCTCTCCGAGCGCGAGCGCCATTCGCTCGACGACTTCGCGCGCCTCCAGACCGACGTCTACTCTTACCCCGGCGTCGAGACGGTGCACCGGCTGTCGCGGCTTCACCCGCGAGCACAACGCGAGACTCGCGCGATCGAGTGGCTCAAGAGCTGGGACGGCAACCTCGACGCCGACACCGTCGCCGGCACGATCTATCAGGCGTTCACGTTGCGTTTCGGGGAGGTCGTCGTCGCGGCCGCCATCGCCGATCCCTCGCTACGCGAGCGCTATCTCAACAAGTCGGAGGTCGGCCTCGTGCCCGTCGTCTCCTCCCCTTGGCGTTTCCAGGCACGTCTGCTCGAGCTTTGGGACGAGGGAGATCGATCATGGTTCGCTTCCGCCACGCGGCCGAGCGGGCGCCCGTGGGACGACGTGGCACTGGAGGCGCTCGGGAGCGCGCTCGACTGGCTCGAGCGCGACCACGGCCGCAATCCGGAGAACTGGCGCTGGGGCCGGGTTCACGGCGTCGAGTTCTCCCATCCGTTCGGGCGCGAGAACCCTCTCTTCAAGCGCATCTTCTGCAGGCGCGTGGAAGCCGGAGGCGCAAGTGAGACCGTGCAGCAGAATGGCTACGCGGCCCTCGAGCCCTTCACGGGCGTGTGGGGACCCGTCTATCGCATGCTCGCCGACATCGGCGACCCGAGCCGGTCGCGCTGGCAGCTCTCGACCGGCCAGTCCGGCCAGCCCGGATCGCGCCACTACGACGACCTCATCGACGGTTGGCTGCACGGCCGCACGAACCCGGCCTACGTCGACGACCACGCGCTGCGCGCCTCCGGGCGCGTGAAGCAGCTGCGGCTCGACCCCGAGTAGGCCCCCACGTGCCAAGCAGGCGCGACCTGATCAAGATGACCGACGAGGAGCGCGCGCGCTTCCTCGACGAGCATCGCGTCATGAGCGTCTGCACGCTCGGGCACGACGGCTGGCCGCACGCCACGGCGCTCTGGTACGTGATGAGAGACGGCGAGCCCTGGATCTACACGTACGCGAAGTCGCAGAAGGTGCGCAACCTGGAGCGGGACGAGCGCGCGACGCTGCTCGTGGAAGACGGCTTCGAGTACCAGGAGCTTCGAGGCGTGATGCTCAAGGCACGCGCGACGGTGCACCACGACTTCGACACTGTGGCGCAGATGGCCGAGGACCTGTTCCTCAGGTATCAGGGGCGGGGGGCGGAGTCCGTCGACGACGCGACGCGCGATGGCCTGCGCGCCCAGGTTCCGAAGCGCGTCGCGATCCAGTTCCGGGTGGAGGACATCGCGAGCTGGGACCACGCGAAGCTCGGTGGGACGTACTGACCAGCCACGTCGGGACGGTCCGGTGCGGCTTCGTGAGCCCGCGGCGATAGCTCCGATACGCTGGCAGCGGAGATGGAGGAGCTGAAGGGACTGGTTCTCTCGGGAGGGCGCGGCACGCGCCTGCGCCCGATCACGCACACGAGCGCCAAGCAGCTGGTGCCGGTGGCGAACAAGCCGGTCCTGTTCTACGGACTCGAGGCGATGGCGGAGGCCGGCATTCGCGAGGTCGGCATCATCATCGCTCCGGAGACGGGCGAGGCGATTCGCGATGCCACGGGCGACGGCTCGCGCTTCGGGATCGAGATCACCTACATCGAGCAGGACGAGCCTGCGGGGCTCGCCCACGCAGTCCTGACCGCCGAGCCATTCCTCGGCTCGTCGCCGTTCGTCATGTACCTGGGCGACAACCTGCTCAAGGACGGGATCAAGGACCTCGTCCAGCGCTTCCGCGAGTCGGAGCCCGACGCGTTGATCCTCCTCACCGCCGTGCCGGACCCGGAGATGTACGGGGTCGCCGAGCTCGACGGCGAGCGCGTCAAGCGCCTCGTGGAGAAGCCGAAGGACCCCCCCTCGAACCTTGCGCTCGTCGGCGTCTACATGTTCGAGCCCGTGATATTCGAGGCTGCGCGCGCGATCGAGCCTTCGTGGCGCGACGAGCTCGAGATCACCGATGCGATCCAGAATCTGATCGACAGGGGGTTGCGCGTCGAGCCGCACATCGTCCGCGGCTGGTGGAAGGACACGGGCAGGCTCGAGGACATCCTCGAGGCCAACCGCCTCATCCTCGAGGACCTGGAGACGCGCATAGAGGGAGAGCTCGTGGACACGCAGGTCGAGGGCCGCGTGGTGATCGAGGCCGGTGCGAGGCTGGAGCGCACGACCGTGCGAGGCCCCGCCATCATCGGTGCGGGAGCGCGCCTGGTGGACGCCTACATCGGGCCGTACTCGGCGATCGACGAGAACGTTACGATCGAGCGCTCGGAGGTGGAGCACTCGATCGTGATGTCGGACTCTACAATTGCCGACCTCGGCGGCCGGATGGAGGCGAGCCTGATCGGAAGCCACGTTTCGCTGCGTCGCAACAACGTTCTGCCGCGGGCATACCGCTTCATGATCGGAGACAACTCGGAGATCCAGCTCTTCTGAAGGCCCTGGTTTGAAAGTCCTTGTCACGGGCGCCGGTGGGATGCTCGGCCACGACGTCATACGCGTCGCCGAGCAGGCCGGGCACGAGGTGCCACGCTATGCGCGGGACGAGCTCGACGTGACCGATGCCGCCATGGTCGAGCGAGTGGTGCGGGCCGAGATGCCGGAGGCGCTCATCAACTGTGCCGCCTGGACCGACGTGGACGGCGCCGAGGAGTACCTCGACGAGGCGATCGACGTCAACGGCGCCGGCGCGCGTAACCTGGCGGCCGCCACGGCCGCGATCGGGTGCAAGATCGTCTACCCCTCCACCGACTACGTCTTCGACGGCACGAAGGGCGAGCCGTACATCGAGTCCGACGCCGTCAACCCGCTTTCCGCCTACGGCAAGTCGAAGCTCGTCGGCGAGGGCGAGACCGCCGCCAACAACCCGCGCCACTTCATCGTGCGCGCCTCTTGGCTCTACGGCGTCAACGGCAAGAACTTCGTCGACACGATGCTGGGCCTCGGCCGCAGCCTGGACGAGGTCGTCGTGGTGACCGACCAGGTCGGCTGTCCGACGTACACGGGACATCTCGCGGAGGGGCTCGTGCGCCTGATCGAGTGGGACCACCACGGCATCTACCACATGGCCGGCGGTGGCGAATGCTCCTGGTTCGACTTCGCGGTCGAGATCTTCGCGCAGGCGGAGATCCAGTGCCGGGTGATGTCGGCGACGACCGACATGCTCGAGCGCCCCGCCCCGCGACCGCCGTATTCGGTGCTCGTGACCGAGCGAGGGCCGGCGATCGAGCTGCCCGACTGGCAGGAGGGCCTCTCGGCCTTCCTCGCCGAGCGCACCGAGGCCGGGTCGCCCGCGTGAAGATCCTCGTCACCGGGGGCGCCGGCTTCATCGGCTCCAACTTCGTCCGCCACTTCCTCGCCGGGCATCCAGGCGACGAGGTCGTCGTGCTCGACAAGCTCACGTACGCCGGTCGGCTGGAATCTTTGCAGGAGGTTTTCGAAGACGACCGGATGGAGTTCCTCCAGGGCGACATCTGCGATCCGGTCGCCGTGCGTGGCGCCGTCGAGGGCTGCGACGCGCTCGTGAACTTCGCCGCCGAGTCACATGTCGACCGGTCGATCGAGACTCCCGGCCACTTCATCCAGACCGACGTCTACGGCACGTACGTCCTGCTCGAGGAGGGCCGTCGCGCCGGCGTCGAGCGCTACCTCCAGGTCTCGACCGACGAGGTCTACGGCTCCATCGAGGAGGGCTCGTTCACCGAGCGCAGCCCGCTCGAGCCCTCTTCCCCGTACTCCGCCTCCAAGGCGGGCGGGGACCTGGTCGTGGGCGCCTACTTCCACACCTTCGGGATCGACGCCGTCATCTGCCGCGCCTCGAACAACTACGGCCCGTACCAGTACCCCGAGAAGCTGATTCCGCTCTGCATCCTGAACGCCCTTCACGGGGACCCGCTGCCGGTCTACGGCGACGGCATGCAGGTACGCAACTGGCTGCACGTCACCGATCACTGCAGCGGGATCGACACGGTGCTGCGCAAGGGCCGCGCCGGAGAGACCTACAACATCGGCGGTCCCGACGAGCTTCCCAACATCGACGTCGTGCGCCGGATCCTCGAGCTCACCGGCCGCGACGAGTCCCTGATCGAGCACGTCAAGGACAGGCTCGGCCACGACCGCCGCTACTCGCTCGCCTGGGAGAGAACAGCCGACCTGGGGTGGGAGCCCCGGATCCGGTTCGACGAGGGACTTGGTTCCACCGTCGACTGGTACCGCGAGAACGCGTGGTGGTGGGAGCCGATCCGCTCAGAGGACTATCGCGAGTACTACGAGCGCCAGTACGGGCAGAAGCTCCGTTCCTGAGGTCAGGCGAGGCGAATGGGATTCCGGCGGCTCGAAACGCGCATCGACGGCTTGATCCTGGTCGAGCCCGACGTCTTCCCCGATTCGCGCGGGTTCTTCCTCGAGACCTTCCGTGCCCGCGACTTCCGCGAGCTCGGGATCGACGTCGAGTTCGTGCAGGACAACCACTCCCGCTCGCAGAAGGGAGCCATCCGCGCCTTTCACTTCCAGACCAGCCCCGGTCAGGCCAAGCTCGTGCGGGCGGCGCGAGGGACCGTCTACGACGTCGCGATCGACCTGCGTCGGGACTCCCCCACCTACGGCCGCCACGAGGCGTTCGAGCTCAGCGACGAGAACCACCACGAGCTCTTCGTACCCGTCGGGTTCGCGCACGGCTTCTGCGTGACGAGCGGAGAAGCCGACGTCACCTACAAGGTGTCGAGCTATTACGACTCGGCCACCGAGCGCGGGATCGCTTTCGACGACCCGGATCTCGGTGTGGAGTGGCCGGTGGACGAGCCGCTCGTCTCCGATCGCGACCGGGCGAACCCTCGGCTATCCGAGATCGCCGGCGAGCTTCCCTGGTAGCTCAGCTCGCGTCCGGGATCGTGAAGCGGAAGACGCTGCCCCCGCCGGGCGCCGATTCGACCCAGATCCGCCCACCGTGGCGCTCGACGATCCGCTTGCAGATGGACAGCCCCATGCCGGTTCCGGCATAGGCGTCCCTGGCGTGCAGGCGGCGGAACATCTCGAACACACGGTCGGCATTGTGAGAGTCGATGCCGATCCCATTGTCGCGGACCGAGAAGCGCCAGGCGGCATCCTCGCGCCCGGCGCTGACGTACACCTCCAGCGGCGCCCCCTCGCGTGCGAACTTGAGGGCGTTCGAGAGCAGGTTCTGGAACAGCTGCCCGAGCTGCGACCGGTGGGCCATCACCCGCGGAAGGGGCTCCGCAATGACCGTCACCTGCTTGTCCTCGATCGTCTCCGAGAGCAGCTCGAGGGTCTCCTCGAGCACCTTTCCGCAGTCGACCGGCTCGATGTGGAGAGGGTCCGAGGAAACGCGGGAGTACTCCAGGAGGTCGCTGATGAGCGTCTGCATCCGATCCACCCCGTCGATGATCGACGTGCAGAGCTGCTCACCTCGCTCGTCGAACGTCGAGCCGTACTGGCCGGCGAGCTCGCCGGCGAGCTGGGCCATCATGCGAAGCGGCTCGCCCAGGTCGTGTGACGCGTCGTATGCGAACTGCTCGAGCTCCACGTTGGAGCGCCCGAGCTCGGCGTTCGCTCGCCCAAGCTGCTGGTTGGTGTGCTCGAGGCGCTCGTTGGCGTGCTCCAGCTCGGTGTACGCCTGCTCTAGCGCCAGCTCGACCCGCTGCCGCTGCGTGATGTCCCGCGCCGCGGCTTGAATCTCGACGATGTCCCCGGTCTCCGGGTCACGGATCGGCCGCACCGTGCTCTCGATCCACACGTAGCTGCCGTCCTTGCGACGCGTCCTGTACGGCGGTGTGATGATCGTGCGCGGGGTGTCGAGCAAAGCGATGTGCGCGTTCACGACCTGATTCAGGTCGTCGGGATGGATGAACTCGTAGCCGGAACGGCCGATCAGCTCGTTCGGCTCGTACCCGGTGAGCATGCGCGACGCCGGCGAGACGTAGCGCAGCACGCCGTGCGAGTCGGTGACCGAGATCACGTCGCTCGAGTTCTCGGCCAGCAGGCGGTAGCGAGACTCGCTGCGGCGAAGCTCGTCCTCGGAGCGCTTGCGCTCGATCAGGGAGCCGACGAGCGTGGCGGCCGCGAGGCCGAGCTCGATCACGTGTCTGTCCTCAGCGCGTGGCTCGGCAAGCAGGAATTCGAGCACGCAGAACACCTCGTCGCGCGAGACGACCGGAATCCCCATGCCTGCCCCGAGCCCCGCCTTCCTGGCTGCTTCGGTGCGGCGGAAGCCCGCCTCGGCAGTCACGTCCTCCATCCACACCGGCCGGCGCGTCGCCCATACCTGCCCGGGCAGACACTCGTTGGCCTGAAAGTTGATCGACTCGCTCGCCTCCCGGAACCGTCGCATGCCTTCAAAGGGGGCGTGCCACGCGCTGCTGCACTCCAGCTCCATGCCGAAGCTGACCCACGCCTGGCCGATAGCCGCGCCGGTCACCTCGCAGAGCCGGCGCACGGCGAGCAGAAGCGCATCGTCGAGAGAGGCCGCCTCCGTGATCGCGAATGCGAGCTCGCCGGCAAGACGCGTGCCCTCGACGGCAGCGTCGCTCCCTTCCTTCCCCGACATCAACCTCGCCTCCATGTCCTTTGCCATCGTGACCATACGCCTCTTGTGCGCCTCCTGTAACCAGACCTCTTACGCTCCGACACTCTTCCATGAAAGGGCCTGCAAAAGTGCGTAATTTTGCACGTTCGGAGCTGGTAGCTGTTGGTGGACGGGCTGAGCGGTTCGAGGCGTCCGTCAGCCCTGTCGGATGTCCAACAGCGGGGTCACCGCCGTCGATGTCTAAAGCGCGAGGGCGAGCTGGAGTGGGCCGCTGGGCGCGCCGACCGAGCCGTCGGCGCGCCGGGCCCGGAACTCCTCCAGCATCGAGAGCGCGAAGCGCTCGCAGGCGATCTCGCTGCAGATCGCGTCGGTGCGGAACTGCTCGATGTGCTTGGCCTCGTGCGCGGCCAGCTTGACGAGCCACTCCTGCCAGTCGTGGCAGATGAAGAACGGGAAGCGGTTGCGAGGCCCGGCCTCGTGCGGAGCCTTGAAGTGGTAGTTCACCGGCCCCAAGGGCCAGCGCTCACGCCCCTTGCCGAGCCTGAGCGTGACCAGGTAACGCGCGGTGCGGGGGGCGTTGCTCAGCTCCGGGATGCCGTTGTAGGCGCCTCCGCCCAGTCCGCCGTTCTTGACGTTGACGCACACGCGGCGCATGTCGACGTCGCGGGTGGCGAAGGCGACGAGCTCCTGCACGCGTTCGTTTGGATGGCGGCTGGTGTTGCGGATCCACATGCCGCGCCTCTTTCTCCTTCGAGCCGTTTCTTCCTTCCTGGCGGATCTCGTCTGCCTATGCAATGCTTATGCAGATGAGCGACCGTCGGCAAACCCTTTCGCTGGGC
Organism: uncultured Solirubrobacterales bacterium; assembly: GCA_963774075.1. Lineage (GTDB taxonomy): Bacteria > Actinomycetota > Thermoleophilia > Solirubrobacterales > JBBDJG01 > JBBQNR01. Next base: position 246,637 of record CAVZDP010000003.1, read on the forward strand.
GAAGCCGCGCACGAGATCGGCGTTAGCGTCGACACGCTGCGGCGCTGGGACCGGGCCGGCAAGCTACACGTCGTCCGGGACGATCGGGGACAGCGGCGCGTCCGGCGCTCGGAGGTGGACCGCCTGTCGCGGCGCCCCCGCAGACACAAGACCGGTGGCGCCATGTCGCCTCGCAACCGCTTCCCGGGGATCGTGAAGTCCGTGGAGGTCGACGGCGTGCTGGCGCTCGTGGAGATCCAGGCCGGCCCGTTTCAGGTCACGGCCGCGATCACGCGGGATTCGGTCGAGGAGCTCGGCCTCCGGGAGGGCGTCGAGGCAACCGCGATGATCAAGGCCACGTCGGTGATGGTGGAGCGCGGCTAGGCCCGATGAGGCGACTGCTCGCCCTCCTCGCGCTTTCGCTGGTCACGCTTGCCGGTTGCGGCGGAGGCGGCGGCGGGAATGACCTCACGGTGTCGGCGGCGACGTCGCTCAAGGACGCCTTCGAGACATACACCGAGCGCTCCGGCGACGCCCGTGTGCGCTTCAGCTTCGGCGGCTCTGACGAGCTCGCCGCTCAGATCCGCCAGGGAGCGAAGCCCGACGTCTTCGCGGCCGCCAACACGGAGCTTCCCGAGCAGCTACATGCGGCCGGTCTGGTCGAGCGGCCGGTGACGTTCGCGGGTAACCGGCTCGTCCTCGCGGTGCCGGCGGACTCGTCGGCCGTCGAGTCCCTCGAGGATCTCGAGCGGCCGACGACCAACCTGGTGGTCGGCGCGCCCTCGGTGCCGGTCGGCAACTACACGCTGAAGGCCCTGGGGCGCCTTCCGGAGAGCAGGATGACCCGCATCCTCGCCAACGTCCGCTCCGAGGAGCCCAACGTCGGCTCGCTCGTCGCCAAGCTGCTCCAGAGCGCCGCGAACGCCGCCTTCGTGTATGCGACCGACGTACGCGGTGCAAAGGGCCGTCTGAAGGCGATCGAGCTTCCGCGCAAGCTTCGACAAAGGGTGGCGTACGGCGCCGCTGTGGTCAGGAAAAGCGACCGCCCCGCCGAGGCGCGGCAGTTCATCGCCGGGCTGCTCGACGGCAGCGGCCGCGAAGCTCTCGCGCGCGCGGGCTTCGAGCCGCCGCCGTCCACGCCGTGAGCGCCGCCCGTCTCTTCCCGCTGGCCGTGATCGCTTCGCTGGCGCTCGCGCTGTCGTTCCTCGCCTTTCCGGTGGTGGCGATATTCGTCGACGTCTCCCCCGCCGAGCTCGTTGCCAGCCTTGGCGAAGAGGGCTCCCTCGAGGCGCTGCGGGTCAGCCTCGTCGCGACCACGACGGCGCTCGCCGTGATAGTCGTGATCGGCACTCCGGCGGCCTGGCTGCTCGCCACGAGATCGTTTCGCGGCCGGGCGATCGCCGTCACCCTGGTCGAGCTCCCTCTGGTCCTTCCTCCCGCGGTAGCGGGAGTGGGTCTGCTTGCCGCGCTCGGCCCGGAGGGCATCCTCGGTCCCGCCCTCGAGAGCGCAGGCGTCGAGCTCGTCTTCCAGCAGGCGGGCGTGGTCGTCGCGCTCATCTTCGTCTCGAGCCCGTTCTACGTCCGCCAGGCGCAGGCGTCGTTCGAGTCGATCGACCGGGCTCTGCTCGAGGCCTCTCGCACTCTCGGGGCGAGCGAGGCACGCACCTTTGCTCGCGTTGCGGTTCCGTCCGCGTTGACCGGCCTGCTTGCGGGGCTCGCACTCGCCTGGGGTAGAGCCCTCGGCGAATTCGGGGCAACGCTCGTATTCGCGGGCAGCCTGCGGGGCGTGACCCAGACCGCGCCGCTTGCGATCTACGAGAGCCTCTCTACCGACTTCACAGGGGCGCTTGCGCTGTCGACGGTGCTGGTCGTGCTGAGCGCCGCGATCCTGCTCGGAATCAAGCTGGTCGCCAGTCCTCGCCTCGGCGGCGCCCACGCCTGACCTGGGTGCGGCGTTGCTCACGCTCGAGGCAGCCCACGAGGTTGGAGACGTCACGCTGGATGTCACGCTGGAGGTCTCCGCTGGCGAGACCGTGGCTCTCGCCGGCCCGTCGGGAGCCGGCAAGACAACTGCGCTTCGGATCGTCGCCGGTCTCCTCCGCCCCCGGCGGGGCCGGGTCGCGTGCGGCTCGAAGGTCTGGCTCGACACGGAGCGCAACGTCTTTGCGCCTCCCGAGCGCCGCGATTGCGGCTACCTGTTCCAGGAGTACGCGCTCTTCCCGCGGATGCGCGCGTGGCAGAACGTGGCGTATGGGCTCGAGCGGATGCCGAGGTCAGTTCGCCGCGCCCGCGCCGAGGAGCTGCTGGACCGCTTCGGGGTTCACCACCTGTCCGAGGCGCGGCCGTCCGAGCTGTCGGGGGGCGAGCGCCAGCGAGTGGCGCTCGCCCGCGCGTTGGCGCGCGACCCCGCCGTGTTGCTGCTGGACGAGCCTCTCTCAGCGCTCGACGCCCGTACGAGGGCGTCCGCCAGCCGGGAGCTGCACTCCCTGCTGGCCGATTCCGGTGTCCCGGCCGTGCTCGTCACCCATGACTTCGAGGAGGCGTCGCTGCTGGCGGCGCGAGTGGCGGTGATCGACCACGGTCAGGTGGTCCAGATGGGCCCGCCGGCCGAGCTCGCGTCGGCGCCGCGGTCGGCGTTCGTCGCCGACTTCACGGGTGCCGCCGTCCTCTACGGCGAGGCCCGGCGAGGCCCGGATGGGCTGACGCTGGTGGACCTCGACGGCGGCGGGACACTCACCAGCACGGACGTCTCCCTCGGCAGGGTGGCGGCGAGCGTCTTCCCGTGGGAGGTCGCGCTCGAGCCGGCCGGCGCCCCGGCTCGGGGGTCCGCCCAGAACCGCCTCGAGGCCACCGTCACCTCGGTCGCCACCGTCGGAAACCGGGTGCGAGTCGGGCTCACGACCCCGCAGCCGCTGACCGCCGAGGTGACCGGGCCGGCCGTCCGGAACCTCGAGCTCAGGCCAGGCAGGCGCGTGACGGCGGGCTGGAAGGCGACGGCAACGCGGCTGACCGCCATCTGAGCCCGTCCGGCCTTCACCACAGATCATCCTTTTGTATGTCATCCAAAGGGCTGAACGCATCTTGTTTAAGCCCGTTCCTGCTGGTAAGAAGGGCACATGGACGGAAAGATCCGGATCGTCGTCGCGGATGATCACCCCGTCTTCAGGCAGGGGCTGATCGCTGCCATCAGCCGTTCCCCGAGCCTGCACCTCGCCGGTCAGGCCGAGAGCGGACGCAAGGCGCTCGAGCTCGTCAGGGAAGCCCGGCCTGACGTGGTCGTGCTCGACATGAAGATGCCCGACCTCGACGGCTTGCACGTGATGCGCGCGATCTTCGCCGAGAGCATCTCCGTGAGGGTGCTCTTCCTGTCCGCCTACCTCCAGAGCTCCACCGTCTACGGGGCAATCGAAGCGGGTGCCCAGGGCTATCTCTCCAAGGACAGCGACCCGGACGCCATCTGTGGGGCGATTCTGGCCGTGGCCAGAGGCCAGACCGTCCTCGGTCCGGAGGTCCACGACGCGATCGGAGAGGAGATCCGCCTCAGGGCGCCCGCCGGCCCCGTGCCGCTGAGCGAACGGGAGCGCGAGATCCTGGTGATGACGGCCGACGGCTTCTCCGCCTCAGACATCGGCAAGAAGCTCTACCTCAGCCCCGCCACGGTCAAGACGCATCTTCAGCGCATCTATCAGAAGCTCGGCGTCTCCGACCGAGCCGCCGCAGTCGCGGAAGCGATGCGCGCGGGTCTGCTCGAATAGGGGGAGCAGAAAGGGACCGGTCAGGAGCCGCCACACAAGGCGGCTTCCAGGCCGGTCTGCCTGTCTGGAATGGTGAAGCAGAACACGCTTCCCCCGCGCTCGGCAGACTCGACCCAAATCCGCCCGCCGTGGCGATCGACGATCCGCTTGCAGATGGCGAGCCCCATGCCCGTGCCGGCGTAGGCGTCGTTCGGCTTCAAGCGCCGGAAGAGCTCGAATACGCGCTCGGCCTGGTGCGGCTCGATGCCGATCCCGTTGTCGGCAACGGTGAGAAGCCACTCACCCTGCGCTCTCCGCGCCGTCACTTCGATGCGCAGCGACTCGTCGCCCGCAAACTTGAGAGCGTTCGAGAGCAGGTTCTGCAGCAGCTGGCGGAACTGGGTCCTGTTCACCTCGATGGTGGGCAGGCCCACCGCGACCACGAAGGCGCCCTTCTCCGCGATACTCTCGGCCAGCAGCTCGATCGCCTCCTTGTAGGCGGCGTTGCAGTCCACCCACGAGCGCTCCAGCGGCTCCCGCGCCACGCGCGAGTACTCGAGCAGGTCGCTGATCAGCATCTGCATGCGCTCGGAACCGTCGGAGATGGAGGTGACGAGCCTGCGCCCGTCATCGTCGAGGCGGTCCCCATACTGCTCCGCGAGGGCTCCCGCCAAGCGCGACATGACCCTGAGCGGCTCGCCGAGGTCGTGCGAGGCGTCGTAGGCGAACTGCTCGAGCTCGAGGTTCGAGCGCTCGAGCTCCTTCGTGCGGCGCTCGAGCTGCTGGTGCGTCGCTGCCAGTTCTTCCGCGGCGCGCTTGCGCCCGGTGATGTCCTGCGCCGTCCCGATCATCTTCCGCGAGCGGCCCGGCTCCTCGAGCACCTCGCCGTAGGCCTCGATCACACGCACGCCACCGTCCGGCAGCACGATCCGGCACTCGTAGTGGAAGGACGTGCCCTGCTCGACGGCCGCCCCCACCGAGCCGGCGACACGCTCACGATCCTCGGGGAGAACCCGCTCCAGGTAGGCGTCCAGGCTGCCGCCGAACTCCCCGGGCGAGAGCCCGAAGATCTCGTAAAGCTGGTCCGACCAGCTCACTCGGTCGGCGTCGATGTCCCACTCCCAGCTCCCGATCCTGGCCAGTCGCTGGGCGACCGTGAGCTGGTGCTCGCTGCGACGAAGGCGAAGCTCTGCCTCCCTTCGCTGCGTGACGTTTCGGTGGCTCGTCTGCATCTCGATGACCTCGCCGCTCGCCCCGTCGAGCACCGGGCGAACGTTGCTTTCGACCCAGATGTAGGTGCCGTCCTTGCGCCGCGTGCGGTAGGGGGCGGTGTTGAGCGGGCGAAGCGAATCGAGCATGCCGGCGACCACGCTGCCGGAGGCCGCGAGGTCCTCGGGGTGAATCAGCTCGTAGGCCGAGCGCCCGACCAGCTCCTCGGGCTCGTAGCCCAGCATCTGGCTGATCGCCGGCGAGACGAAGAGCATCACGGCCTGCGGGTCCGTGATCATCACCACGTCCGTCGAGTTCTCGGCGAGCAGCCTGTAGCGCTCCTCGCTCGAGCGCCCGTTGCCGGAACTTTCCCCGGCTTCGGGCAGGCTGGCGCCGTTCCCCGGAGATTCACTGACCACGCCCGGCCTCGCGGGCCGGGCACTCCTCTCCTCGAGCATCAGTCCCAGTCCCTTCCTAGGGAGCGCCACCAGGGACGCTAAGGGCTGGTCAGGGCAAGGTCAAGGCCGCCGCAAGAGGCGGCACCCCGCCGGCCAGAGGGGCGAAAGCAGCAGGAGCCCGGGCCGCGGTTTGACGCGCCGTTCAGCGAGGTAACCAAAGGGCAGGGTCTGCCAGGCCCACCGCAAGGCTGGAATCCCGTTCTGGGAGGGGCATGTCCACGTCCACGCAGAATTCGGCCCTTGTCCGTGAGGCCGTGGCTGCATTCAACCGACGAGACTTCGAGGTGATCCCGCGAATCTTTGCGGAGAACGTCGAGTTCTGGGAGTCCCCGGAGTGGCCGAATGCCGGCGTATATAGAGGCCGCGAAGCGTTCGCCGGGTACTTCAGCCGCCTGATCTCGAACATCGACGGGCTACAGGGAGAGGTTGTGAGCACCCGCGAGGCCGGCGACCGGGTGCTCGCCGAGCTACGCACCTTCGGCAACGACAAGCAGACCGGCCAGCCGGTGGAGCTGACGTTCACCTCCATCTACACCTTCAATGGCGGCAAATGCGTGCGGCTGGACGGCTTCCTGGACCGCCAGCGCGCCGAGGAGGCGTGGCGGGAGACGGACGGGGAGCAGGCCTAGAGTCGAGCGGGCGGGAGCGCTCGAGCCACGATCACGGCGCGAACACCCCCTGGCGCAGATAGGTGAACTCGTCGCCGGTGCCGCAGGTCGGCGGGCAGGTGGCGGTCAGGACGTTGCCGTCCGCGCCGGCGTCCTTGACGTGCATCTGAAGCGCGGCGATCGCCGCACGGGCGCCTTCCTTGGCAAAGCCAGGCACGAGCGTGTCGGCGGTCGTGGTGATGGTGCAGTTGGCGCCGTTGGCGCCGCCGGTGGCAACGCAGAGGATCGGCACCGAGAAGCTCGTGTCGGCCGTCGTCGCCGGGGTGGTCTCGAAGCTGCCGTTGGAGCGGTCGGTGATCCGAAGTTGCGAGGAGAGAAGGACCCGGCCGGTGTAGTCGGAGCCGTCGGAGACGTTGCGCACGTCGGTGAGGGTCGAGGCGATCTTGAGGTCGGCCTCGTCGGCCGTCGTGGCGGGGTTCCCGACCACGACGTCCAGGCGCGCCGAGCCCTGACCGGCGCCCACGCTCGAGGTGGTGAGGAGGGCCGACTCGCGCACGGGCGGGTCACACGAAGAATCCTGGGAGCCGCCGCCGAGCGCCGGCGCGACGTGGAAGGAGTTGGGCGACGTGCACTGGGCGAAGGCGGGCACGAACGGCACTCGCAGCGGCGTGCCGCCGCCCGGGCGCGGGTAGTTGGCGGCGGTGAAGGCGACGTAGACGTCGAGCGCTGAGTCGGTGTCGAGGCTCGAGAGCTTTTCGTCTGTGTGAAAGAAGACTCGCGATAGGTCCTCGGAGGCGCCGGCGAAGTCGGCGAAGTTGTTGCCGTTGCCGGCGGCGATGCCGCCGGAGACGATCGAGGTCACTCCCGCGGAGCGCTCGTAGACGTCGGCGAAGGAGTCTGAGTCGTTTGGCTCGAGCGACTCGTCGGTGTGGAAGAGGATCCTGGAGCCGGTCGAGTTGACGGCGTCGAAGCCCGCCGGCAGCGGGTCGTTGCCGCCGGCCGAGCCGAGCGAGACCTGGGTCGTGGTCGAGCCCGTGCGCTCGTAGACGTCGGCCTGGAGGTCGGTGTCGGTTGACTCGAGGGCCTCTGTGGTCTCGATGTAGATGCGGGTGGCGTCGGGCGTTGCGCCCTTGAACAGGGGCTGGAAGGTGCCGACGCCGGTCTGGGTGCCCTGGGAGAGGAGGTTGGTGGTGCCCGACGTGCGCTCGTAGACGTCGGTCTGGGCGTCTGAGTCGGAGCCGTGCAGGGACTCGGAGGTCTCGAAGATCGCGCGCGTGCCGTTCGAGGACACGAACTGCAGCAGTGAGTCGAAGGCGCCGTTGCCGCCACCGGCGCCGGTCGAGGTGCGGGTCGTGGCCGAGCCTGGGACGTCGCGCTCGTAGACGTCGAAGGCGGTGTCGGAGTCGGTGCCCATCAGCGGCTCCCTAGTGTGGAAGAAGACGCGCGTGCCGTCGTCGGAGGAACCGGCGTAGAAGGCGTCGAAGGCTGCGTTGCCGCCGATCGCGGCCGCCGAGATGCGCGTGGTGGCGCCGCTCGAGCGCTCGTAGATGTCGAGGTTGGAGTCGGTGTCGTCGCTGGAGACCATCTGCTCGCGGGTGTCGAACAGCACCCTGGTGCCGGCAGCGTTGACGTCGACGAAGCTCGCTCCGAAGGCGCCGTTGCCGGTGCCCGAGCCGGTCGAGACGAGCGTCGTGGTCGAGCCGTTTCGCTCGTAGACGTCGCGCGAGGAGTCCATGTCGCCGGCCGCGAGCGAGCTCGAGGTCTCGAAGTAGACGCGCGTGCCGTCGGGGGTCTGGCCCTTGTAGGTGGCGGCGAGGGCGCCGTTGGCGCCGGCGGAGCTCTGGGAGAGCAGGGTCACGGTTCCGCCGAGGTTCTGGTAGACGTCGGTGACGGCGTCGGTGTCGGCGCCCACGAGCGACTCGGTGGTCTCGAAGAAGGCGCGGTCGCCATTGGCCGAGGAGCCCTTGAAGGCGACCGGGATGGCGCCGTTTCCGCTCGAGAGCTTGGTCGTGACCGAGCCCTGGCGTTTGTAGACGTCGAACTGGGCGTCGGTGTCCGTGGCGACCAGCTGCTCCTGGGTCTCGAAGAAGCTCGTGAGGCCGTCCGTGGAAGGCGTCGCCATCAGCGAGTCGAAGGCGCCGTTGCCGCCGTTAGGGCCGGTCGAGACGAGCTCGGAGGTGGTGTGGGAGGCGGTGGCGGTGGCGGTGAGGGCGATCGCCAGCGCGGATGCCAGGAGCAGGGCCGGTGCGAGTGCCCTCAACTTCCGTGTCATCGCTGGGGGCCCTTTCTCGCTCAGGTGGCGCAGAGGACGGTGCCGCGCACGGTGTAGGCGTCGGGGGTGCCGGGGTCGACCTCGACCAGCACCTCGACGTAGGCGCCGTCGGCGGCTACCGGCGTCGACCACACGGGCCAGGTCAGAACGGTGGGCTGGAACGGGTCGCCGTAGAAGTAGTCGTTGACGAGGTAGCCGTCGGTGACCGCGATGCGCTCGCCGGCCGAGTCGTAGAGCGCCGCGGTGACCTGGACCTGGGCCTCGTGAGGCATCGTCACCTGCGGGTTGACCCAGACGTAGCGCGAGCGGCACTGGGCGTAGGTAACCATCGAGATCTGCTCGATGTCGCGGAAGCGCGTGCCCCGGAAGCGGGTGCCCCGGAAGCGCGTGCCGACGTAGGTCGTGCCCCGGAAGCGCGTGCCCTGCAGCGGGTCGTCCTCGGAGGTGACCTCGAGCCGCACCGTTCCGGGCTGGGACTGGCCGCCGCCTTGCTGGTCGAGGGTGTAGGTGAAGTCGTCGGTGCCGACGTAGCCCGGATCCGGGTCGTAGGTGAATGAGCCGTCGGGCTGGAGCGTGACGTCGCCGTGGAGTGGATTCGTGTCGAGCGTGGCCGTGACAGTGGCGCCCGTCGGGTAGAGGTCGTTCTCGATCAGGCCGCCGTCAGCCGCCTGCTGGAGCATCACGTCGTGCGGCAGGCGGTAGAAGTCCTCGACCGCCCCGAGCGTGGGCACGGGCTGGCGCACCGAGATGCAGGTGGCACGGCTCGAGTCGGAGCCCGCGTTGTAGATGTCGCTGCCCGCGTACTCGGCGCGGAAGCAGTAGCGGCCGGGGGTACCCGCGACGAATGCGCCGGAGGTGGCGGTCCCCGAGTTGCCTGGGCCTGCGGTCAGCACCTGCGGGTTTCCGGGGAGCGCCGATCCTGCGCCGCAGGTCGCCGGGACCGTGACGGCGATGGGGCCGCAGACGAAGAATTCGACCTTCTCGGTAGGACTGCCGCCCGTCGCATCGCCGGTCACCGTCGCGGTCTGAGTCACCGGCTGTCCGACCTCGACCGCCTGGTTGGACGAAAGCGCGCCGTCGGAGGGCCTGCTCGTCATCGAGACCGGGCGCTGGAAGCTGATCGGCGCCGTCACGACCTGCTGCGGCCCACCGCCGGACCTTGTAGCCCGCACGAAGCAAGGGGGGCTTGCGGGGTTTCGGCAGTCACCCTCCAAGCCATCGAGGTCCCAGTCGACCTCGATCGACGTCGAGAAACTCCCACTCGAGTCGGTGGGCGTCGTCGTCTGGCCGACGCAGGAACCGGGGCGACATTGATCGATCCCGACGGTGCTGTTGGGCTCCATGCCCGAGCCGCTGACGGTGACCGTCTGCCCGGCCGGGTTCAGCCCGGTCTCGGGCGTGACATTGAGGCTCATCATCCCGCCCAGGTAGCGGAAGATGTTGAAGTCCCCGGCGACGGTGGCGGCCTGGATCGCGTTGCCGTCATTCGGTTGCAGCGTCACGCCACTGGTCTCCGTGTCGGAGGCGTTCACGCCCAAGGTCGAGGTGCCCTCCGTTCCGTCGTGGGCGAAGCGCACCTGGGTGAAAAGCTTCCTCTTCAGGGAGAAGCCCTCGTTCGCCGTGCCGACTACGGTGATCTCGCCCCGGCCGGCGAGTCCGAGGTCGTCCTGGACGGCGACGTCGGTGCCCTCGTGCCCGATCTGCCCGCCGCCGAGCTCGTGCGTCAGCTTTCCGTCTCCCGAGAACGTGCTGTCGAGAGCGCCGCCCGACGTGTACCGGGCAACCGCATACATGTTCAGCGGCTGCCAGTCCGAGAGCTCGTCGGCGGCGCTGTTGTTCGTGACGCGGAACGGGTCGCTGCCGTCGGCATCCATCGTGTAGATCTCCTGGTTGCCGTCGCGCGAGGTCTGGAAGACGATCTTGTTTCCGCTCCCCGACCAGGAGGCAAGCTCGTCATTCGCGGAGTGGTTGGTGAGGTTCGTCGGCGAGCCGCCGGTCGACGTCATCGAGTAGATCTCCCCGTTGCCGTCCCGGTCGGTCCGGAAGAGGATCTTCGACCCGTCGGGGGACCAGATCGGGTTGTGGTCGTCACCTCCATCGTTCGTGAGGTTCGTCGGCGTGCCAGATCCGTCGGCGTTCATCGCGTAGATCTCGGAGTTGCCGTCGCGGTCGCTCGTGAAGGCGATCTTCGAGCCGTCCGGCGACCAGTCCGGGTTCTCGTCGGTGGCGCTGTGATTCGTCAGCCGCGTCTCCGTGCTGCTGGCGAGATCGATCTTGTAGAGCTCGGCATTGCCGTGCCTGTCGCTGCGGAACACGACCTCGTCGCCGTCCGGGGACCAGCTCGGGTGGGAGTCGCCACCGGCACTGTTGGTCAGCCGCTCCTCGTTCTCGCCGTCCCAGTCCATGAGATAGAGCTCCTGGTCGCCGTCACGCTCGCTCGCAAAGGCAATCCGGGTTCCGTCTGGGGACCACTTGGGCTGCTGGTCCCATCCGGTGGCTGTGGTCAGGCGAGTGACGCCCTGCTCTAGCCCCAGCGGGCTCGCGGTATAGACGTCCTTGTTTCCCTCTCGCTCGCTGGTGAAGGCGAGCTTGGTGAACTGTTCGCCCCCGTTCGAGCCGCCGGCGACGACTATCTTGCTGTCGGCCTGGAGGGCGGCGCCGCGGAATCTCTCTGAGCTTCCGCCGAAATTCTGGATGTCGTAGCCGTCGCCCCCACCGAAGCTGGTGTCGAGCTGCCCTTCCGCCGTGAGTCTAAGCACCACCGGGTCGGGGCCGCTTCTCCCCACGACGACGAGCTTGCCGTCCTGCTGGACGTCGATGTCGAAGGCCTGGTCAACCCCGCCGAGGTTGATTTGCTTGAGCCAGGTGTCACCAAAGCTCGCGTCGGGATTGCAGTTGTCCGCGCTCCAGCGCGACACGATTATGTTCGCCTCACCCGGACCTGGGCGGTGGTAACCCGCCGCGACGATCTGCCCGCTCTGCACGCCGACCGCAGTGTGCCGCTCAACGCCGCCGCTCATGTCGATTCCCTGCACGCAGCGCTGCGTCCCGTTGTAGTTGTAACTCGCGACGACAGGAGTGTCCTCCGGGTTTTTCGCGCGTCCTGCTACGACGATCCTGCCCGCGACACGATCGAACGCGATGCCGAAAGCTTCATCGTCGATCGCTGGAAGCCCCGCAGTCGTTTTCCCGTCGCCCGAGAACGTCGTGTCGAGGCTGCCGTCGTAGTTGAAGCGCGAAATCGCGAAGTCGCCCGTGCCGCCGGTTTCCGTATAGCCCGCCATCAGGATTTTGCCGTCGGGCTGCACTGCGACGTCGTGAGCGGTCTCGGTCGCGAAGAAGTCGATGGAGGAGGAAACGAACGGACCGCCATCGCCAGTTCCCCGTACCCCGGTTGACGGCGGCGGCAGAGCCTTGTTCACGTTCAACCGTCCCCCGGAGACCGTCTTGCCCGCCAGGCTCGGCTTGGCATCAACGTTGTTGATCAGTCGGCTCTTGACGCTCGCCACAGAGGAGCTCAGCTTCCGCGCCAAAACGAGGGCCGCCGCACCTGCGGTATATCCGGTCGCCGGCGAGGTTCCGTTGAGATATGCGAGCTGCTCTCCCGGCCAGGTGCTGAGCACGTTCACGCCCGGGGCAGCGAGGTCGACTGCCGTGTCCCCGTAGTTTCCGAAGGATGCCAGCTCATCCGATTGGTCCGACGCCGTGACGCAGATGATGTTCGTCTCCGGGTACGCACACGGGTATTCGGGCGTGACGTCGTTGTCGTCGCCCGCCGCGTTGCCGCCTCCATTTCCGGCTGCCACGACGAAAAGGGTGTTCGGCGCGTTCGCTATCGCCGTCTGGACGGTCACGCCGACGTCAGGTCCGCTCAGCGCCGCGCTTACGACCCTCATGCCCATCTGATGGGCATACGTGAAGGCGTTGGCGATCGCGGCGTCCGTGCAGAGGACGTTCGGGTTGGGGCTGCAGACCCGCAGCGCGCCAAGCTTGACGCTCCAGCTTGCTCCCGTGACCTGCATGCCGTCGCCCCCGCGGGCTCCGATCGTCCCGGCGATGTAGGTGCCATGTCCCTGGTCGTCGACCGGGTTGTTGTCGTTGTCGACGAAGTCGAAGCCGCGAACGTCGTCCGCGAAGCCGTTTTGGTCGTCGTCGATGCCGTTGGTCTCCTTACCTCCGCCGACCTCCCCCAGGTTGCCCCAGAGGTTCGGCAACAAGTCGTCGTGGTCGGTGTCGATGCCGGTGTCGACGACCCCGACGGTGATGGCTGGAAACCCGCTCAGGCCGAGTCCCACCGTCTTGTCCCAGGCCTCCGCGGCGTCGATGTCGGCGTCCGGGACGCCAACCGTTCCGTTGATGCTCTGGCCGCTGTTGTTGAGCCCCCACTGCTCAGCGAAATTCGCGTCAGGGGAAAACGTGGCGGCCGGTCGCCGGATGAAGTTCGGCTCCGCATAATCGACCTCGCCCATGCGCTCGTACGCACGCGCCACGGACCGAGGATTGCGACTCGTCCCGATGTTGACCAACTCGGTGCGCGCCAGCAGCAGCTTCTTGAGCACGCTCCCGTTTCGCCTGCCATGGACCGATGACTTCTGCGCCTCCGAGGTCCCCGCCTTGAATCGCACGATCACCTGACCGGCCACATACGGCGGCGCCTTTACATAACTCGCCGTTGGCGCCGCCGCCAGGCCCGCGCTCGGCGTGGCTGCGAGCCTCGTCGTGGGCGTCGATGGGGCTCGCTGGCCCTTTCGCGGCTTCGCTGCCGCCGGCGGGGTCAGCGCGCCGGCGGTCAGCAAAGCAGCCGTAGCGACGGCTACACACAGGCGGGTGGCTAGCGAGCTGAACACGGCCGAAAGCGGGCTGCGGATCCTGGCTCGGAGCCTAGGGCCTGTGGCCCCGCTTCTCTGTCCCCCGATCGGCTCGACTTTTATAGCCGATCGGTTGTCATCCGATTGGAGGACAGAGCTATGGGCAGTGCGGGGCTCAGGATTCATCCTGTGTGTTGCCTTTCCGTCGCCTACGAGCACTTGACGGGCGGCGGGTCCAGACGCTTGCGTGACATGAGCACACTCCCCCCACGAGACTGATCGATGCGCCGCTGCCAGGACTGCGGTGAGGAGAGCTCCGAGCGCGCGCGCTTCTGCGCGAGCTGCGGAACGAAGCTTCCCGAGGTCGAGGCGCCGGCGCGCGAGCTGCGAAAGACGGTGACGATCGTGTTCTCGGACCTCGCCGGCTCCACCAGCATGGGCGAGAGCCTCGATCCCGAGTCCCTGCGCCGAGTGATGCTTCGCTACTACACGGAGATGAGGTTCGCGCTCGAGCGCCACGGGGGCACGGTCGAGAAGTTCATCGGCGACGCGGTGATGGCGGTGTTCGGCATCCCGACGCTGCATGAGGACGACGCACTCCGGGCGGTGCGAGCGGCACACGACATGAAGCGGGCGATGGAGCGCCTGAACGAGGAGCTCAGCGAGCGCTGGGGGGTGCGCCTGTGCGCGCGCACCGGTGTCAACACGGGCGAGGTCGTCGCGGGCGACCCCACGCGCGGTGAAGGCTTCGTCGTCGGCGATGCCGTCAACGTCGCGGCCCGACTGGAGCAGAACGCCGACGGCGACGATGTCCTGATCGGCGAGGAGACGTATCACCTGGTCGAAGGCGCGGTGACGGTGGAGGAGGTCGATCCGCTTACGCTCAAGGGCAAGGCGGAGCCGGTCCCCGCCTACCGGTTGATCGACGTCTCGCGAGAGGGTCCGACCCGGAGGATGGACTCGCCTCTGGTCGGGCGCGAACGCGAGCTGTCTCACCTACGCCGCGCCTTCGAGCAGGTGGAGAACGCGTCCGCCTGCCGCCAGTTCACCGTCGTCGGCCCGGCCGGGGTCGGCAAGTCGCGCCTCACCCTGGAGTTCCTGTCGGCGCTCCGGGGCGACGCAACCATCGTGCGCGGCCGGTGCCTCTCCTACGGCGAGGGCATCACGTACTGGCCGCTGGCGGAGGTCGTGAAGGAGGCGGCGGGCATCCTCGACGACGACTCACCCGAGAAGGCGAGGTCGAAGATCGCCGACCTGCTGCCGCTCGCCGATCCCGGGCCCGTCGTGCGTCCGATCGCCGGCGCCGTCGGACTGGCGGACACGACCTACCAGCCGGACGAGACCTTCTGGGCCGTCAAGAGGCTGTTCGAGGCGCTCGCGCGCGCGCGTCCGCTCGTGGTCGTCTTCGACGACGTGCACTGGGCGGAGGAGACGTTCCTCGACCTGGTCGAATACCTCACCGACGCGATCACCGCCGCGCCGGTGATGCTCCTCTGTCTCGGGCGGCCGGAGCTTCGCGACGTGCGGCCGTCGCTGCTCGACATCGAGGAGCCGCGCGACCTGATCGTGCTCGAGCCTCTCGGCGACGACCACAGCCACGAGCTGATCGAGAACCTGCTCGGGAGGGTCGAGCTGCCCGAGCAGTTGTCGGGTCGCATCGCCGCGGCGGCCGAGGGCAACCCGCTCTTCGTGGAAGAAACGCTCCGGATGCTCGTGGACCAGGGCCAGCTCCGCCGCGAGGACGGAGCCTGGGAGGTCGAGGGCGACATCTCCGAGATCGGCGTCCCGGCCACGATCGAGGCGCTGGTCGGCGCCCGCCTCGACCGCCTCGGCCGTGGCGAGCGAGTCGTGATGGAGCGCGCGTCGGTGATCGGCCAGGAGTTCTGGCTCGGCGCGGTGAGCGAGCTGTCGCCGAAGGTCGAGCGCCCGGACGTGCCCGGGAGGCTCGACACGCTCGTCGAGAAGGAGCTGGTCCAGCCCGGTGGCCAGAGCTTCGCCGGCGAGAACGCCTACCGCTTCGGCCACATCCTGATCCGCGACGTCGCCTACGCGGGCATGCTGAAGGAGGGTCGCTCGCTGCTTCACGAGCGCTTTGCGGGCTGGCTCGAGGACAGAGTCCACGAGCGCGTCGGCGAGTACCAGGAGATCCTCGGCTACCACCTGGAGCAGGCGTTCCGCTACCGCGAGGAGCTCGCTCCTGTCGATTCGGAGGCGCGCAAGATCGCGCTGCGGGCGTTCCGCTACCTCTCGACCGCGGGCACCGACGCCCACGCGCGCGGCGACATGCCGGCCGCAGTCAAGCTGCTCGAGCGCTCGATCGCGTTGCTCGCGGCCGAGGACCCGGGCCGGCTGGAGCTGATGCTGAAGCTCGCGCAGGCCCTCTGCCACATCGGCGACTTCGACCGCGCCCGCACGTACTGCTCGGACACCGCGGCGGAAGCCTCGCACCTGGGAGATCGCGCGATCGAGCTGCACGCGCTGATGGAGCGCGCCGACATGGATGCCTACATCAATCCCGAGCATGGGCTAGGGCGGCTGCGCGAGGTCGCAGAGGAGGCGATCCCGCTCTTTCAGGAGCTGAAGGACGAGACCGGGCTCGCGCGGAGCTGGCGCGCCCTGTCGATCTTCCACTCGGACGCCGCCCGCTGGGGCGCCGCGACCGAGGCGCTCGAGCAGGCACTTGGGCACGCACACCACGCGGGCGACCGCGAGCTCTACACGCAGATCCTCGGCGGGCTCGCCACCGCGCTTTCGGTGGGCCCCAAGCACGTCGAGGCTGCGATGGCGCAGCTACAGCAGGTGCTCGCCGGAGCCGCCGACGCGCCGGACGGCGGGATGAGCACCGTGCGCGTCAGCTTCAGCACGCACGCGCTGCTCGAGGCCTGGGGGCTCGCGTCGCTCAGCGCCATGAGCGGCGACTTCCAGGAGGCACGGCGCCTGTGCACGAACGCGAAGGAGATCGTGGACGAGCTGGGCCAGAAGCTTCGCACCGCCTCGCTCGGAGTGGTGTGGGGGCGGATCGAGGTACTCGCGGACGATCCCGAGCGCGCCGAGGCGGTCCTGCGCGAGAGCTACGAGATCCTCGCCGGAATGGGCGACAAGAACGTGCTCTCCACGGTGGCGGCCGAGCTCGCCGAGGTCGTCCTCGCCCAGGGCCGCCAGCAGGAGGCGCACCGGCTCGCGAAAGAGAGCGAGGCGCTGGCCGCTCCGGACGACGTCGAGTCCCAGATCCGCTGGCGCGCCGTCTCCGCGCGGCTCTTGGCGACACGCGGCGAGCCCGAGCGCGGCGAAGCCCCGGCGCGCTGGGCGGTCGGCCTCGCCGCTGGAGTCGAGTTTCCGAACCTCGAGGCCTGCGCGGCGCTCGCGCTCGCCGAGGTGCTCCGCATGAGCGGCCGCGCCGAGGAGGCGGCGTCGTACGTCTCGCGAGCGCTCGCGCTCTACGAGTCGAAGGGCAACCTGGTCTCTGCGCGCAAGGCGCAGGCACTGCTCGCCGACCTGCGCCCGGGCGGCCGAACTACTCGGTTCTGATTGCCTCCAGCGCCTGCTCCACATCGCGGAACATGCGCAGCCCGACCGGGGTGCCGGCGGCCATCGTCCAGACGTGCGCGACTTCGCTTTCGATCTCGATGCCGCTGCCCCGCCCGCGGGCCCGCTGCCGCAGCGAAACGACGACGTAACCACCGCGCTCGACAATTTCGGCAGGCTCGAGCGTGACCTGGTCGAACGCCTCCATCATCGACTCGAACACCTCGAGGATTCCCGCGATGCCGTGGTGTGTCTCGCGGTCCGGGAGGCTCTCGCGGTCGCGCACGGTGATCTCGGGGGCGAGCCAATCGATCACGGCGTCGATGCCGCCCTCGTTGAAGGCCGCGTAGCCATGGCGCAGGCGGTCTGCATCCCCGGCCGCCACCACTAACGTCGGGCGAACTCGGGCGCCGCTTCCAAGGCGGCGCGGGCGGCCACGCGACCGACCTCGACCATGCGATCGAGCTGCTTGAAGTCGAGCAGCGGAATCGACCCCGTGTCGGGGGCGATCAGCAGATCGGCCTCCTGGCGTGCGCGCTCCAGGGCATCCACGCTACCGATGCCGATCGTGCGCGTCAGGATCTCCTTCAGGTTCGGTAGCGGATCCTCGATGCCGACCACCGCCCGCCGTGAGCGCTCAGCCCACTGGCGAATGCGGGGGCGCCCGAAGCGCGGCTTCGCGCCCGGAGGCAGGAAGCGGGCGCTGACGTCGACGGCGATTACGGGTCCCTCGGCCATCGCCGCCATCGGCTCGACCGGGAGGTTGTTCAGCACACCGCCGTCGACCAGCAGGTATTCCTCTCGCGCGTAGGGAGCGAACACCCCCGGCAGGCACATGCTCGTGCCCACCGCTTCGTAGAGCGGTCCCTGCCGGTACACGATCAGGTCGCCGCTCACGAGGTCACAGCTCACCGCGAAGAAGTCTCGTGGCAGCTCCTCGATCATCAGAGAGCCGAACGTCCGGTCGAGCATCGCGCGCGCCCTGTGACCGCGAAGCAGCGACACGACCGGCACCGTGTAGTCGCTGAGGGGGTTGCGAAGCACGAACTCCTGCCAGCAGCGGTCACGGATCTCCTTCGGGTCGAGCTCCATCGCGAGCATCCCTCCGACGTAGGCGCCCATGCTGCAACCACCCACGCGGTCGATCGTGATGCCGGCGCGGAGCAGCTCCTCGAGCACTCCGATGTGACAGAAGCCGCGCGCCCCGCCACCCGACAGCACGACCCCGACCGAGTTGCCCGTCAGTCGCCGCGCGAGCCGCTCGACGCAACCTTGAAACGACCCGCTGGCGAGCGGGTGCACGGCGCGGGGGGCGAGCGCGTGGATCCACTTCGCCATGTCGGCCGCGCGACTGCCCTCGTGGTGGAAGACCAGGTCACAGCCGTGAAGCCGGCTCTCGTCGTTTAGCCGCTCGGGCACATTGGCGCCGCTCGCGAGCCCGAGCACGCGGTCGGCCTGACGCAAGGTGAACTCGGTCCACTCGCCGTCCGCTCCGGGCGCGTCCGCGACCAGCAGCACCTTGCCGTGCTCGCGCTCGGCCCGGTCGAGTCGCTCGCCGAACTCGCGCGGCTCGATCGCTCCCGCCCGCCCGTCCAGCACGGTCGCGTCGCCGAAGCTCCGGAGCTGCGAGACAAGCTGCTCGACGAGGCGCTCGAGCGGAACGCCCCCCGCCAGAGGGACCAGCGTCATGGTCGCCGGCAGCGGGTCCTCGGTCGCCGCGAGGCCACGGCTCTGCTGCAGCTGGCGCCCCAACTCGCGAGTGAGCGCGAGCGCGAACTCAGGCTCATCGGCGAGCAGCTCGACGAAGTGCTCCCGGTCGATCTTGAGCAGCTCGCTGTCGCGGCGAGCGCGCACGGCGGCGGAGCGCGTGGATCCGGTCAGCAGCGAAAGCTCCCCGACGGCGGCGCCGCGACCGAGCACCCGCACCACGGTTGGCAGGGGCTCCTCGGCCACCACCTCGAGCCGCCCGGACCGAACGACATAGAGGCTCTCGCCAGGGTCCCCCTGGCGAAAGAGCCACTCTCCCGCGGGAACCTGGACCCAGGTCGCCCCGCTTGCGATCGCCGTTCGAAGCCGCTCGGGAATCGCCGTGAAGATCGGCACCGCGCCGAGGAAGCTCTCGCGCTGAGAGTCTCCGAGCACCGCCATCAGCGCGCTCCCGCTCGCTCGCCGCGACGCAGGAGCAGCGCCGTGACCGCCAGGAACAGTACGAGGAAGACCGCGAGCACGAGCATGGCGAGCGGCATGGAGACGTCGAAGAAATGCGCCCCGAAGCGATCGGCCTCCGCGAAGGAGGGGCTCTCGGCGATACGGTCATTCATGTCGACGGCGGTGCCGAGTCCGGCGAACGACCACTGGGCGAACATCACGCGCGACAGCCATTCGATCGGTGCGCTCATCTGCTCCACGGGCACGATCGCGCCCGCGAACAGGAGCTGCGGGATAAGTGCCAGCGGGGTGAAGCTCATCGCCTGGTCCTCAGTGTCAACGGCGGCGGAGATCGCAAGGCCCATGGCGATCGCCACGAAGCCGGTCACCGCAAGCAGCGCGAGCACCTCCACGTAGTCCGACGCCGGCGCGTCGAGCGGCCGTAACAGCAGGACGATCGCGGCCATCAGCACCCCCTGTACGGCGACCAGCGTGAAGAGCACCACCGCCTTGGAGGCGAGATAGGCGCTCACGCGCACGCCGACGGCGGACTCGCGCTCGAACACCGCGCGCTCCTTGACGATCTCGCGGGCGGAGTCGATGGAGCCGAGCCAGATGGTGCCGATCGCCAGCAGGAAGAGGAGCTGCGCAGCGTCAGGAGGGCTGCCGCCGGGACGGTCGAAGATGCCCGACTGGAAGAGCAGGGCGTTCATCGCCGCGAGCAGCGGAACCTGGCCGACCAGCAGCGCCAGGTTGCGGCGGTCTCGCAGCAGCAGTCGCAGGTACCTGCGGGTCAACACGCTCGCCTGGCGCGTGAGGCTCCGGCCTCGGGCTGCAGGTCGTGGAGCCGAGAGGGGCACGGCGACGCCGGGGACAGCGGCGGCGTCCCCGTCAGCTGACGTCGCCGCGGCGAGCGCCGCCTCGGGTCGCTGATCGAATCGGCGTCGCCACTCCGCGGCAGGGTGGTCGCCGAGCGCCGAGTAGATGCCGTCGAAGTCGCCGGCGCCGAAGAACTCCAGGGCGACAGCCGGCGGGCCGTAGAAGGTGAGCTCACCCCCGCGCCCCATGACCGCAACCTTGTCGCAGAGGGCGAGGTTCTTCGTCGCGTGGGTGACGACGGCCACCGCGCGCGAGCGGTTTGCGAGCTCGCGCAGCAGCGACATCATGCGCGTCTCGAGCCCGGGGTCGAGGCCGCTCGTGGGCTCGTCGAGGAAGAGCAGGCTCGGACGGCTCAGCAGCTCGGCCGCCACTCCGGCCCGCTTGCGCTGGCCCCCGGACAGCGACCCCACCAGGGTGTTGGCGTGCTCACCTAGCTCGAGCTCCTCGAGCGCGCGGTTCACGGCCGCCTCGATCTCCTCCGCGGAGACGTCGTCCGGCAGCCGCAGCCGTGCCGTGTAGCGAAGCGCCTCGGCCACGGTCAGGTGGCGGTGAACGATGTCCTCCTGCGGGACGTAGCCGATGTCCGTGAGCCTGGCCGCCACCGGCTCGCCGTTCACCAGTATCCGTCCGCTCGTGGGAGTGGTGACGCCGGCGAGCGCCTTGATCAGCGTGCTCTTGCCCGAGCCGCTCTCGCCGATGATGGCGACCAGCTCGCCGGGCTCGATTGCCAGCGAAGTCGCCGCAAGGATGCGCTTGTCCTTCACCTGGACCGCGATCTCCTCTGAGTCGAGCCGCAGCGCTCCGCGCTCGTCGCGCGCGACGAACCCCGCGCCGTCGAAGGTGATCGCGAAGGTCCCGATACCGATCTCGCCGCCCGTCTCCACCAGTGCGCGCTCGACGAGCTCGCCGTTCAGCCGCGTGCCGTTCCGAGAGCCGAGATCGGTCACCCGCACGCCGTCGCCGTCGGGAGCGATCTCGGCGTGGAAGCGCGACACGTTCGGGTCCGACAGCACCACCTCGTTGGTGGGATCGCGGCCGATTGTGAGCCTCGTGCCCTCGAAGCGCACCACGTGCCTGCCCACGACCGACAGCTCGCGCGAGGCCACCCTCGTCTCGTCGCCGCTGATGAAACGAACGAGCTCGCCGTCGAGGGAGATCGCGTCACCGCTCTTCAAGGCTCTCGACTCGGCGCGGAAGCGCTCGCCGTTCAGCGTCGTGCCGTGACGAGAGCCGAGGTCCTCGACAACGAACCCCCCAGCATCGTCGACGCCCACGCGCGCGTGCGCGCGGGACACCCGGGTGCCGGAGAGCTTCAGCACGGAATCGTCGCCCCTCCCGATCGTCACCCCGCCGCTGCCGATGGGTATGCGCCGCCCGCCGTGAAGGAGAAACCCCGCGGTGGGCGCCCTCACCCCCGCGCTCGCCCCGCGAACGCTCGACTGGTCGTCCGGCTCCGGCACGGTGACAACCTACTCCCCGGCCGCTACTCGCGGCAAGACGTGCAATGCCGCGTCCGTCGATGTATAAGAGCGCATGGCCGCCGAGCTCGAGATCGGGAGTGAATTCGCCGGCTATCGCGTGGACGAGATGGTGGGCCGGGGCGGGATGGGCGTCGTGTTCCGCGCGACCCATCCAGGGCGAGCCGACTCCAGCGCACTGAAGGTGATCCTTCCCGAGCTCGCCGCGGATGCCGGCTTTCGCGCACGCTTCGAGCGCGAGGCGAGGCTGGCGGCCCAGCTCGAGCACCCGAACGTGGTCCCTCTGCATGGCGCAGGTGAACACGACGGGCGACTCTTCATCGCGATGCGCTACGTCGAGGGCACCGATTTGGAGGCGGTCATCGCCTCACAGGGGCGCCTTCACCCCCGTCATGCGGCTGCGATCGTTGCCGACGTGGCGTCTGCGCTCGACGCCGCGCAGGAGCTCGGCCTTGTTCACCGCGACGTGAAGCCCGGAAACGTCTTGATCGAGGTCGGCGACGGTCACGCCCGCGCCTACCTGACCGACTTCGGCCTTTCGAAGATGCTCACCTCCGCGAGCGGTCTCACGAAGACCGGCCGCTGGGTGGGGACCGTCGACTACGCGTCTCCGGAGCAGGTCCAGGCGGGCGTCACCGACAACCGCTCCGACGTCTACTCGCTCGGCTGCGTGGTCTTCGAGATGCTCGCCGGCGAGATTCCGTTCCCGCGACCACGCGAGGTGCAGAAGGTGATCGCCCACATAACCGAGCCGCCACCGCTCCTGCCCGAGGCTGCGGCCGAGCCGGAGCCGCGAGAGGCTCTCGACGCCGTGATCGCAACCGCGCTCGCGAAGGAGCCGGGTGAGCGCTTTGCATCGGCGGGAGAGCTTGCGAACGCCCTGACGCGTGCCGTCGAGTCCGCACCGCAGGCCGAGCGCTCCCTCGAAGCGGTGATCAGCGAGGGGAGAGCCGAGCCCCACGACGTCGATCGCGGGGCCCCCACGGCGGGTTGAGACCGCCCTAGGTCACACCATCGTCCCGGCCAGCAGTGCGACGCCGAAGAGGGCGAGCGCGTGGAAGCTCTGGTCGACCGCGACGTAGAGGAAATGCCCCTCCTCGATGACCGCCTTCTTCGTTACGCGGATGTAAGCGCTGAGCAGGCGCCCGTCGTCTTGGACCAAGTGCGGCGTGACGATCAGCGCCGCGATCGCCAGCACGCCGGCGCCCGCATCGTCGGCGAGCCACACGAACGCGGGGACGAACGCGAGCCCGTACGTCGACACGTGAGCGAGCAGAGCCCGCCGCGACAAGGGATCGCGACCGAGCCCGCCGTGCTTGTTCCTCGCCTGCCATTCCGTCTGCAACAGGTAGTCCCCGACGAGGTGGCAGACGAAGAAAACGAGGAAGATCTCGGTCCACTCCACGGGGCGAACATACCGTTACGCTCGTGCCGATGCACGAGCAGCAATCCGCAGCCTCGCTCGCCGAGGGCGAGCGGCTCGGCGACCGTTACACCGTCGGGAAGCCGATCTCGCGCGGCGGGATGGGGGCGGTCTATCGCGGTCGAGACGCTGACGGAGGCCCCGTCGCCATCAAGCAGCTCGTCGACCGCAGCCAAAGCGCGCGCTTCGAGATCGAGGCCCGCCTGCTGGCACGGCTTCGCCACCCACGCGTCGTGCGGGTGCTCGACCACCTCGCCGAGGGCGAGAGCAAGTACCTCGTGATGGAGCTGGTCGAGGGCAAGGATCTCGGCCTCGTCCTGTTCGAGCGTGGCGACCCGGGGCTGCCGGCCGAGGAGGCGATCCGGTACGCGCTCCAGGCGTGCGAGGCGCTTCAGTACGTGCACGATCAGAACGTCGTCCACCGCGACGTCAAGCCGCAAAACCTGGTGGTGGACGGCGGCGGAGTCATGCTCGTCGACTTCGGCATCGCGCGCGAGCTCGGCGACGAGCCGGGCACGCGAGCGATCGGCACGCCGCACTACATGGCGCCGGAGATCCTCGCCGGCGATCCGGTCTCGCCACGAAGCGACGTGTACGGCCTCGCGGCCACGTTGTGGACACTCCTCGCCGGCAAGCCGCCCGGCTACCGCGAGCGGTTCGGACTCGCGGACAACGTGCCGGGCGTGACGCCTCAGCTCGAGCGGACACTGCGGCAGTCGCTCGAGATGGACCCGGACCACAGGCTCGCCTCGGCCGCCGCGTTCGCGAGCGCCATCGGGTCACCGCTCGGCGTATCGTCGGGAGAGTCGCTGGCGCTCAGCGTCGAGCAACCGCGAGTGCAGAGATCGCTGATCGAGGCGATAGTGAGAACGGCCGCCGGCATGTTCGAAGCGGCCGCCGCCTCGATCGCGCTGCTCGATGACGTCACGGGCGAGCTCGTCTACCAGGCGGCGTGGGGCGCCGGCGCCGATCAGATCGTCGGCGTGCGGCTGCCGCCTGGCGCCGGCATAGCGGGGTCGGTGGTAGCCCGGCGTGAGGGCATCGCCGTGCCGAGCTGCCGCGACGACCCTCGCTTCGCCGAGCAGATCGCGAAGGGAACCGGCTACGTGCCGAACACCATGCTGGCGACGCCGTTGGAGAGTGAAGGCAGGGCGACGGGCGTACTGTCCGTGCTCGATCGCCGCGACGGCGGCTCTTACGGCCCACCGGACCTGCCGCGCGCGGCGCTCTTCGCCGACCTCGTCGTCGCGGCGCTGCCGGAACGCGGCGCCCCGGGTCGCTGACCGAGGCTCCCTACTGTGATACTTGCGCGCACCATGCCGGAGGAACAGCGCGAGAGGGCCCGCTCGGAGGTTGCCGACCTGCTCGCGCACGTGCCGGTCTTTACCGGGCTGTCGGAACAGGAGCTCGAACGGATCGCGCAGGTCGCCGTCCCGCGCACGTTCGAGGCGGGAGAGCTCATCCTGCGCGAAGGAGCGAGCGGCGACACGTGCTACGTGATGCGCTCCGGCCGCGCGCGCGTCACTCGCGAGCACGCGGGCGGGCGCACGATCACGTTGACGAACCTCGGGCCCGGAGAGATCTTCGGCGAGCTGGCCATGTTCGCCGGCGAAGTGCGCTCGGCCACGGTCGAGGCCATCGAGGAAACGGAGGTGGTCGCGATCCTCGCGGACGACCTCAAGCGCCTGCTGAAGGAGCATCCCGATACGGCCGTGAAGCTCCTGGGCGCGCTCGGCCAGAAGCTACGCGAAGCCAACGAGCGGCTCACGCGGCAGTCGTTCCAGAGTGTCTCGAGCCGGGTCGCCGGGGTGCTCGCCCGGCTGATCGAGACCGGGAGCGGTACTCGCGTCGTGGAGAATCCCAAGCGCCACAAGTCGGAGATAGTCGTCAAGTCGACCCAGGCCGAGCTCGCCCAGCTGGCCGGAGCCTCCCGCGAGGCCACGAGCCGCTTCCTGGCCAACCTCCAGCGCGCCGGGGTCGTCACCTGCCGCCGGGGACGGGTGATCGTTCACGATCCGCAGGCGCTCGGCCGCTACATCTACTGACGAGGTTCCACGAGGGGAGCGGTCCGGAGCCCCGGGGGGCCCCTTGGGCACAGGCGGGTCCGCCTGTATATTCCCGGCCTGCCACCGTGGGGCCGCCCCACGGTGCCGCCAGTCGCCTCGTGTACGTCCTCAACTTCTACTCCCCGGTCTTCACGGACCAGCTCAAGCGCGGCCGCAAGACGGCCACGATCAGGCTGGGCGACAAGAGCATGAAGTACAAGCGCGGCCAGCTCGTCTGGGTCACGGTCGGCTTTCGCCACGAGACCAGGGAAAAGGTCTTCACGGCCGTGATCGACGATGTCGAGGTCAAGCGGGCGAACGAGCTCTCCCCGCGGGACGTCGAACACGACAACCCCGAGTTCAGGCGCGTCGACGAGACACTCCACTTCCTGAGCCAGATCTACGGGCGGGAGATCGCTCCGGAAGACGTCGTGACCGTGATCCGCTTCTCGCAGGTCGTCGAGGGCACCATGCGCGGCGGTCCCGGCGGGGCCGGCAACGGCCACGGCCACCTGGCCAGCTAGACGACCATCAGCCGCGCCCTCGACTCTGGCACTCTCCCTGCTAGAGTGCCAAAAGGCGCTCCTTGCGGGCGCCGGTTCTCGGCCTACTGACCGAGACACCCCCTTCCAAAGCGGAATTCAGGAGGTCTGCCTATGAAGCTCAAGCCTCTCGGCGACCGGTTGCTCGTCAGGCCGGTCGAAGAGGAAGAGACCACTCCGAGCGGGATCGTCCTACCGGACACCGCCAAGGAGAAGCCCCAGAAGGGCAAGGTGCTCGCCGTCGGCGACGGAAAGCTCGAGGACGGCAAGCGCGTCCCGCTGGATGTCGGCGAGGGCGACGAGGTCCTCTACAGCAAGTACGGCGGCACGGACATAGTCGTGGACGGCGAGGACTTGCTCGTCCTCCGCGAGTCGGACGTGCTGGCGAAGGTGGAGGGCTGAAAGCCGTCATTTCCTTAGCCGGAAATGACGGGAGCTCTGAACTACAAAAGTTTCGAACCTTCAAGGAGTAATCGCCTATGGCACACAAGGAACTGAAGTACAACGAGGATGCGCGTAGGTCCCTGGAGACCGGCGTGAACGCCGTGGCAGACGCGGTGAAGGTGACGCTCGGTCCCAAGGGACGCTACGTGGTGCTCGACAAGAAGTTCGGCGCGCCCACCATCACCAACGACGGCGTCACGATCGCGCGTGAGATCGAGGTCGAGGACGTCTTCGAGAACCAGGGCGCGCAGCTGGTGCGCGAGGTCGCAACCGCGACCAACGACGTCGCGGGCGACGGCACCACCACGGCGACGGTTCTGGCCCAGGCGATGGTTCGCCAGGGCATGAAGAACGTGGCCGCGGGCGCCAACCCGATGGCCCTCAAGCGGGGCGTCGAGAAGGCGGTCGACCAGGTCGTCGACCACCTGCGCGGCAAGCAGTCCAAGGAGATCGCGGGCAAGGACCAGATCGCTCGCGTCGCGGCAATCTCCGCAGGCGACGAGGAGATCGGCAACGTGATCGCCGACGCCATCGACAAGGTCGGCAAGGACGGCGTGGTGAACGTCGAGGAGGGCCAGACCTTCGGCATGGAGCTCGAGTTCACGGAGGGAATGCAGTTCGACAAGGGCTACATCTCGCCGTACATGGTCACCGACCAGGAGCGCATGGAGGCCGTGCTCGACGAGCCCTTCATCCTGATCGCCAACCAGAAGATCGGCGCCGTGAGAGACCTGCTGCCGGTGCTCGAGCAGGTGATGCAGAGCGGCCGTCCGCTGCTCATCCTCGCGGAGGACGTCGAGGGCGAGGCGCTCGCCACGCTCGTCGTGAACAAGCTCCGCGGCACCTTCACCGGCGTCGCGGTCAAGGCTCCCGGTTTCGGCGACCGCCGCAAGCGGATGCTCGAGGACATCGCCATTCTCACCGGCGGCGAGGTCATCACCGAGGAGATGGGCCTCAAGCTCGAGAACACCTCGCTCGACCAGCTCGGTCGGGCCCGCAAGATCGTCGTGGCCAAGGACACGACCACGATCATCGACGGCGGCGGTGACCCCGAGAAGATCAAGGGCCGCATCAAGCAGATCAAGCAGGAGATCGAGACGACCGACTCCGACTTCGACCGCGAGAAGCTGCAGGAGCGGCTCGCCAAGCTCGCGGGCGGCGTCGCGGTGGTCAAGGTCGGCGCGGCCACCGAGACCGAGATGAAGGAGCGCAAGCACCGCGTCGAGGACGCGCTGCAGGCAACCCGGGCGGCGCTAGAGGAGGGCATCGTGCCCGGCGGTGGCGTGGCGCTGCTGAACGCGTCCCAGGCGGTCGAGCTCGACTCCTACGAGGATCCGGACGAGCGCACGGGCGCGGGCATCGTGCTCCGCGCGCTCGAGGAGCCGATCCGCCAGATCGCTGAGAACGCGGGCGTCGAGGGCTCGGTCGTCGTCAACCACGTTCGCGAGCTGAAGCCTGGAGAGGGCTTCAACGCGGCGAACGAGGAGTACACCGACCTCGTCAAGGCCGGCATCATCGATCCCACGATGGTGACGCGCTCCGCGCTCCAGAACGCGGCCTCGATCGCCAAGAACATCCTCACGACCGAGTGCGTGGTGGCCGAGATTCCCGAGAGGGAGCCGGTCGGCATGCCCGGTGGTGGGATGCCAGACATGATGTGAGACGCCGTAGCCAGCGAAGCTGGCGCAGGCGGCTCTCTGGACTTTAGGTGTCCGGCGAAGCCGGCTCGATATTCAGGGAGTACCTCAACTCGGGAAGGGCCCGGCGCAAGCCGGGCCCTTCGCGTTAGGCGGCCCGGCCGCGCAGGCTCGCTACGACTCGCCGATGACGCGCCTGTACATGCTCGACACTGGGCCGAGCACGATCGCGCGCGGGCCGTGCTGACCGAAGAGGGTGGTGACGCGGTTGCTCAGGCCCGGCACGACGACGCGCTTGCCCTTCTCCGCGCCCTGGATCCCCGCTTTCGCGACGTCCTCCGCAGTCGACCAGACGAACTTGGGGCCCATCTCGTCCTTGCTCTTCCTGAAGCCGGCGGCCTCGACGAACTCGGTCGCCACGGGCCCTGGACAGAGCGCGGTCATCGACACTCCTGTGCCCTTCAGCTCCGCCGAGATCGCTTCGCTGAAGCTCAGCACGAACGCCTTGGTCGCCGCGTAGGTCGCCTGGGCCGGGACCGGCTGGAAGGACACCGTCGAGGCGACCTGGACCACGGCGCCGCGGCCGCGCTCCGTCATTCCGGGCAGGAAAGCGCTCGTCAGCGCGACGA
Source organism: uncultured Solirubrobacterales bacterium (assembly GCA_963774075.1). GTDB lineage: Bacteria > Actinomycetota > Thermoleophilia > Solirubrobacterales > JBBDJG01 > JBBQNR01. The sequence goes on from CAVZDP010000003.1 coordinate 274,455, forward strand.
GGGCCTCGACGTTCACGCGCACCATGCCCAGCTGCCGATCCGGGTTCTTGTGAACGTCCCCGACCGTGGAGAAGCCGGCGTTGTTCACGAGCACCTCGACCGCCAGCCCGCTCTCCCACACGCGCGGCGGTAGGCCTTCGACCTGAGCTGGGTCCGCGAGGTCGCAGGCGGCGAACGCGGCTCGTACGCCGTGATCGCGCTCGATCTCGGCGGCGAGCGTCCTCAGGCGATCCTCCCGGCGAGCGACCAGATAGACGCCGTGGCCTCGGGCCGCGAGCTGGCGGGCGAACTGCTCGCCGATGCCGCTCGATGCGCCGGTGATCAAGCAGGTCGAGCCCGGGTCTGGAGGCGGCAATGCCATCGGCGCGCGCCAGCTTATCCCGTTCGCTAGCGCCAGCCTACGGCGGTCGCAATATTGAATATCGAGCCGCCTTCGGCGGACATCTAAAGTCACGAACGCCCGCCTACGGCGGTCGCAATAGAATTCCTCTCGTGTCGAGCGAGGACAACCCTTTCGGCGGACTCTTCGGAGACCCGGACGACCTCCAGCGCCGCCTCGCCGAGCTCGCCGAGCAGATGCAGGGCGCCCAGCGCGTCGCGTGGGCCGACAACGCGATCAAGCTCGCGGTCGACATGACCGTCGCTGCGATCCAGAAGCTCGACCTCTCGGGCGGCCCCGACCAGCAGGCGGCTCAGGTGCGTGATGCCATCCGGTTGCTGTTCCCGGAGGCGGTCACGCTCGTGCGCGAGGCTCGCGAGGGCCTCGCTTAAGCCTCGGCCTCGGCTCGCGCCTCGGCTTCGGCCTCCGCCCGCTTCCTCTCCTCCTCTCCGCGCCTGATCACGTTCCTGATGTTGAGGGTTCGGACCATCAGGAAGATCGCCACCAGCGAGCAGGCGACATTGAAGGCTGCCAGCGCGATCTGCTGGCCCACGCTGTAGGCGAGCACCGCGGTCTTGGGTGCGACGTCTCTGAACACGTACACGAGCAGCGCCTGCTGGGCGCCGGCGCCCCCGGGCGTGAATGGCGTCAGCGTCGACAGCGCCTGCACGCTCATCACGAGCAGGGCGTTCTTGACGGAGCCACCGATGTTGAAGGCCTCGAGAAAGAAGTAGAACGCCATGAACCGGAACAGCCACGCCCCCGCCTGCCAGGCGGCGACCTCGCGCAGGTAGCGGTGGAAGTCGGTCAGGATCACGACGCCCTGCTTGATCCGCTGCCAGAACACGACGGCGCGCACCGACAGCAGCGCGTACAGGGCCAGCAGGCCGATCACGATGAACGTGATCGTGAACAGGAAGAAGCGCGGGTGGTCCGCCCAGAAGGCGAGGTCGAACGCGGGCAGGTTCGGGAGCTGGGGGATGCTCGGCAGCACTCCCTGTGTGATCGCGAACAGCAGGACGAGCGCGCCGACCGTGATGTCGAACGCCGATTCGACGAAGAACGAGGAGGTGACCGCCGGATAGGTCGAGTGCGGGACGCTCTGCTTGGCCAGATAGATCTTCGTGACGTCGCCGGCGCGCGCCGGCAGCACGCTGTTGACGCCGACGCCCGCGATGTACGCGCCCGCGATCCGGCGCCATCGAAACGGCGACGCCGGGTAGGCCGCGCGCAGCGTGTTGAACCAGGCGCGGCTGCGGCAGAGCATGTGGCAGAAATGGAGCGCCAGCGCGAAGGCGAGCGCGCCCCACTGAACCGCGGCCAGGTTGGAGAAGAACGTCTCCGCCGCGTTGAAGAAGGCGTCGAGGCTGGAGCCGAGCGACGCGGGGGACGTGTCGAGCAGCGGCGGCAATCCGATCGTCGTAAGCTAAGCAGCCCCGTCGATCGGAGGTGCAGATGGCAACGCCCGATACCGCTGTGGAGGCTGGCGCCGCGACGCCGCTCGAGGAGCAGTTCGCTCGCGACTTCGCGGACCGCTGGCAGAAAGCCTGGAACTCACTGGTCCCCGAGCAGGTGACGGCGCTCTGCACCGAGGACGTGCTGTGGGAGGACCCCCTCACGGAGCGCCCCGAGCGCGGCCGGGATGCCGTCGCCGAGTACCTGCGGAGCACCTGGACGACGTTCCCCGACCTGCGCTTCAGCTGGCCGGAGGGACCGTACGCCTCCTTCGACGGCACGAAGCTCGCCCTCCACTGGCACGTGGTGGGCACGATGCTCGGCCCGATGCAGCCGCCAGGGTTCGCGCCGACCGGCAGGCGCGCCGAGCTCGACGGCGTCGACCTGCTCGAGCTCCGTGACGGCCTCGTCTGCGCATACTCGGGCTTCTTCGACGTGCGCGGCGTGGCACAGCAGCTCGGCGTCCTGCCCGGCCCGGGAAGCCCCGGCGAGCGCATCGCCGTCGCCCTACAGAAGCTCACGACAGAGGTCGCGCGGCGGGTGGGACGATGAGGCTCTTCGTCTGCTGGGGCACGTTCACGACGACGCCGCGGCCCGGCGGCCATCCGTGCGGGAACGCCTACCGAGCGCTGCGAGAGGCCGGCCACGACCCCGAGGTCGTCAAGTCCTACGGCTGGACGGTGCTGCCCGACGCGCTCAACCGCACCGCCGGCCGCCAAGAGGTCAAGCGCCTCACGGGCGACAGCACCGTGCCGGTGCTGGTCACCGACTCGGGCGAGGTGATCTCGGACTCGAAGAACATCATCGCCTGGGCCGAGCGGAACCCCGCTACGGCAGCCGCCTGAGCGCGCGGCTCAGTTGAACGTGACGTAGACGCCTTGGTCGATCAGGCTGTTCGCATGATTGACGACGAGGACCACGGCCTGCGCGTCGGAGGGACATCCATTGGCCGACTCCGAGTCAGGAGTGACTCGTACCCAGACTGAGGGGTTCGGGCTTCCGGCGCTCGAGCCCACGTAGTCCAGTGAGGCCGTGACGTTCTTCGGCGTGAAGCCCAGGTCCTTGAAGCAGTAGACGCCGCTCCCCGGGTTGCTGAAGTCCCCCGCGTCGACGTTACGCGACCGACTCGTGTCGAGGGCCGGGGCCGGGCCCGGGGTCACGTGCGCGTAAGCGAGTGCGACTCCCGCAGGGCCTGTCGCCCCCGTCGGCCCCGTCGCTCCGGCCGTGCCGTTCTGTCCGGCCGCGCCGTTCTGACCCGCAGGGCCGGCGGCTCCCGTGTCCCCCTTGTCGCCCTTCGGGCCCGGGCCGGCCTTCGCCTCGGCCGCGCGCGCCGTGAGGTTGGCCTGGTTGGCCTTGCTCGAGGCCTTGCGCGCCGTCGATTCGGCTTTGCGGGCCTTCTTCAGCGCGCTCTTGGCCATGCTCACGGGCGAAGGCGCGCCGGCGGCGGGAAGCGCCAGCGACAGGACTGCGATCAGCGCCAGCCCAGCGATCACGTACTTGCGCCCACCTCCCATCGAGCGCGACGATAACCGCCGACCAGGACGCCAAATCGCGCCGGCACGTTCGCGTCGCGCTCAGCGAGCGAACTCGAGCAGCGCCGGCACTATGCGCTCGTGCGCGTCCTCCTGGAGGTAGTGACCCGCGTCCTCGATCCTCGTAACCTTGGCGTCGGGGAACGTCCCGAGCCAGAGTTGCTCCAACACGTCGCGCGTGAATGCCGGATCTTTCATGGCCCAGAAGATCTCCACGGGCTTGGAGCGAAAGTGCGCGTGGAGGCCCTGCTCCACCTGCCCGAGCAGGTCCGATACCGGGCCCCGCGGCCCCGACGGGATCTCACGCGGAAAGACTAGGATCGGCGTTCGGCTGGACCAGCTCGGATGCGGCGCGCGGTAGGCGCGCTTGACGCTCGGCGTCAGACGCTCCCGGTGCACGACGCCGGCGCGGAAGAGGAAGACGCGCTTGAACATGTCCAGTCCCTTGACCATCACCTCCCCCAGCAACGGCGTGCGAAACAGCCGCAACGGCAGGGGCAGCGGCACGTCCCCCGGCGGGCGGTGCGCATAGGTGTTGAGGATGAAGAGACGATCGACGCGCTCGGGGTGCCGAGTCGCCCACCACAGCCCGATCGGCCCGCCCCAGTCCTGAGGGACGACGACGGCTCCCCGCAGGTCGAGCGACTCGAGCAGGGCCTCGAGGCGGTCGGCGTGGCGGCTGATGCGGTAGAGCTCGGGGCTGTCGGGCTTGTCCGAGCGACCGAAGCCCAAGTGGTCCGGCACGATCGCGCGATGCCCGGCTTCGACCAGCGCCGGGATGAAGTTCCGGTACAGGTACCCCCACGTCGGGTTGCCGTGCAACATCACGATCGGCCTTCCCTCGCGAGGCCCCTCGTCGACGTAGTGCATCCGTCCGTCCGGGGTGTCGAACCAGCGCGGCTCGTACGGCCACGATCCTTCGAAGGTCCAGTCGATCGCCACGGAGATCAGCCTCCTCTTCCCGCTGTGTCGACGCGAGCGCGCGCGCCGCGCGGTTCCTCGCCCGCCACGGAGGACACCGCCGCCAGCACCTCGTCGGCGAGGCGCGGTCCGTCGACGTCGGAGACCGGCGTCGCGGTGATGCGAACCCAGACGCCGTCAGCGAAGACCTCCTCGAGCGCGATGTCCGGCTCGTCCCTGGTAGGGGTGCCGACGCGCTCGCGCAACAAACCCTGAAGGTCGCTCGGCTTCACGTCGCGGCGCAGCTTGGCGCGGAGGTCCACGCCGGCCGGGCGCCTCAGCGGCACGATGGTCGCTCCCAGCACCGAGTTGTTCGGCACCAGCAGGCGCTCTTCCCCGCGGGCAAGCGTCGTGTAGATGAGGCCGAGGTGCACGACGGTCCCCTCGATCTCGCCGCCGAGCGTGCCTCCCTGCAAGCGAACCCGCTCCCCGACCCGGAACGGGCGCGCGGCCAGCAGCACCGTGCCCGCGATCAGGTTGCCGAGCGTGCTCTGCGCGGCGAGGCCGAGCACGATCGCGGTGACGGCGCCGCCGAGCGCGATCGCGCGCGGGTCGAGGTCGACGAGCCGCAGCGCGACGATCACGACCGCCAGGAGCGTCGTGATCTGGACGAGGAACCCGATCGTCGAGGCGGTGCTCTGGTCGAAGCGCGACAGAAGCCGCGGGCCGAGAGCGCGCCCGAGGTCGCGTGCGAAACGCCAGCCAACGACCGCGAGCAGCAGCGCTGCCGCCACGCGAACCGGGACGTCAGTGCCGAAGAGGTCCTCGCGAAAGTGCCAGAGCACGACGATGAGCCCGGCCAGAGGCAAAAGCACGAGCGCCTCCCGCCGCGCGCGATTCGCCCTGGCCGAGGCCTGCGCCGTCAGCCGGCGCGCGAGCGCCGAATCGCGGTAGTAGCGGATGTCGCTCGCGCGGGTGGGGTCTTCGCGCTCGCCGGCGCCCTCCCGGCGACTGATTTCGGTCTCGTCTCGATCCAAGTTGGGGCCTGCCGCGTGACCGCGGGCCGGGTGCGTTCCCTTACTATCGCATCGCGAGGCAGGAGGACAGTGGAAACGGGGAAGCGGAGCGAACGCTTGCGACAGAGAGAGGCTGGTACTTTCCGGCAGATGTCCACCGTGGCCCAGCCGCCTCCGTTCGCGCACAACCCACTGCGGCGGATTCAGCGCAACCTGGGCGCCGAGCGGGCGGCGGAGTCCCTGCCGCCCGGGGAGCTTCGCTTCAGCGTCACACGTACTCGCCGCTTTCAGCGCGATCCGCTCGGCCTCTTGCTGGAGGGTTACGAGCGCTACGGGCCCATTTTCACCATGCGGATCTTTTATGCAGCGGTTGTGTTCATGCTCGGGCCGCGCGCCAACCACTTCATAACGGTCTCGAATGCCGAGAGCTTCGGCTGGCGCGACGGCGTCATGGGAGAGCTGATTCCGTTCCTTGGGGACGGGCTCCTGACCATCGACGGCACCTATCACAAGCGCACTCGGCGCATCATGCTGCCCGCCTTCCATCACGAGCGCATCGCCGCTGCCGTCGACATCATGATCGACGAGACGGAGCAGACGCTCGCACCGTGGCGGCATGGGCAGGAGGTCGACGCCTATGCCTGGACGCGCCGACTCGCCTTGCGCGTTGCAATGCGCGCTTTGTTCGGTTTCGATCCAGACCTCGCCATGCGCGGCGTGAACGTGGCAGCCGAATTCGAACGCGCGCTCCATTTCTGGGAACGCGATTACTTCCTCCAGACCCTGCGCGGTCCTTTCACGCCCTACGCCCGCATGCAGCGAGCGCGGCGACAGCTCGATCGCGTGGTCTTCTCGGAGATCGACCGTCGGCGGACGGCCGAGGAGCATGGCGAGGACGTGCTCTCGCTACTCATCGACGCGCGTGACGAGGATGGCACCCGCCTCACGGACCAGGAGATACGCGATCAGGTCATGACGCTGCTGTTCGCCGGCCACGACACGACCACGTCTACGGTGTCATTTCTCCTGTACGAGCTGGCGCGCCACCCGGAAGCGCTGCGCAAGGTGCTCGAGGAGCAGGAGAAGGTGCTCGCCGGTCGCCGCGCCTCGGCTGCGGAGCTCACGGACCAGCTTCCGGAGCTCGACATGGCCGTCGACGAGACGCTCAGGCTCTATCCGGCCGCCTGGCTCGGCCCGCGCCGGGTCGTGGAGCCGTTCGAGTTCGCCGGCCATGTCGTCCCGCGCGAGATGCTGGTCTTCTACTCCTCGTGGGCCAGCCACCACCTGCCGGGCGTGTTTCCCGACCCCGAGAGGTTTCGGCCCGAGCGATTCGCGAGAGAGGCTCGATCCGAGTTGGAGAAGGGCGCCTACATCCCATTCGGCGGAGGGTCACGTATCTGCATAGGCAGGCGCTTTGGCCACCTGGAGGTCAAGGCGATCGCCACCGCCCTCCTGCAACGCTTCGTGCCGTTGCCGGTACCCGGTTACAGCATGGAGCTGCGCAGGATGCCCACGCTCAGTCCGCGCAACGGGATGCCGGTCCGGCTGGGCAAGCGGGAGAGCGTCGCGGCGGCCTGATGCGGGCGCCTACTGAGAGCCCTGACCGAAGCGACTGAAGAGCATTCGGGTCTGGGCCGCAGTCGCGGTGTCGCCCTTCTCCTCATAGGCTCGCAGCGCATGCTCGAGCGCCTCGCCACCTTCCTGCGGGTTGCCGCTCAGATGCGAGACCAGCGCGAGCACGGTCCACGAATAACCTTGAAGCATCACGAAGTCCGTGTTGTCGACGATGTCGACGGCCTCACGAGCGAGGTCTCCCGCCCGCTCGAGGTCTAATGCCCTTACGCTGAGCATCGCCCGGACCACCCGCGAGGTGACCTGTATCCACAGGTCGGCATTGTGCGCGGACTGCTCGGCGATCGTGATGAACTGCTCCGCCTCCTCGTGGCGTCCCTGGGCGATGAGAGCGTGAGCGCACAGGGCCGCGGCTGGAGCGAGCCATGCCCGCTCGCCGACGTTTTGAAGAACCTCGTAGGCCCAGCGGACGTCGCGCTCGGCAGCGACCGGATCACCGGCGGTCATGTCGGCCATCGCGGTGATGATGGTCATGACCGCGAGCCTTCGCCGCAGGCCGAGCTCCTCGTAGATGGCCCTTCCCCTGCCGCAGAGCTCGCGCGCCTCGTCGAATCGCCCTGACATCGCCTCGAACCCCCCGCGCAAGATCAAGAGTCCCCCCTGCGCGCTGCGGTCGTCGGGCGCGGAGCGCACGAACTCCTCCGAGGCGGCGATCGCCTGTGCCGGGGGGAAGGGTCCCAGGAACCGGGTCACCATCAGCCACTGAAAGGTCTCGGAGGCCTGCATCTCGTCACCACTACGACGGGCATGCTCGAGGGCCCTTTCCAGCTCCGCATTCGCCTCCCCGAAGCGGCCCATCCTCACGCACGACCTCGCGCCGAGCACGCGCCACGCTCTGCACAGCCCGCCCTCGTCCCCGAGCTGCTCGAAGACCGGGATCGCCTCCCTCGCAAGCTCGCCTGCCGCGTCGAGGTCGCTGTCGGGATCGCTGAAGAGGTAGAAGAGCGCCTGTTCGAGGCGTGCGTTCAACGCCAGGCGGCGATCCCCGAACGCCTCGGCCGCCGCGACCGTCTCGGCAAGCAGCGCCTCGGCGCGCTCCATGGCGACCACGTTCTGGAGCCCGATCGTCACCTTGAGCATCAAATCCACCCTCGACACGTCTTCGGCGGGCAGAAGAGAGAGCGCGCGCTCCAGCAGCTTTACCGCGGCCGGCGTGTCGCCGCGCGCCAGCGCTCGGCGGCCGGCCCGTGCCAGTCGCTCGCCGGCGCGCGTGGCGATCTGCCGTCCATCCATGCCCAGAGAGCTGAGCTCCTCGCGAACCCGGTAAGCCTGCTCGAGGTGATAGCCGAGAATCTCGTCGTACTCGGCTGCGCGCTCCCCGGTCCTCTCTTCGAGCCAGTCGGCGAAGCGCTCGTGTAGGTCTGCACGCGACTGCTTCAGCAATCGCTCGTAGGCGACGTCGCGAATCAGGATGTGGCCGAAACGAAAGCCATCCTCTTCGGCGAAGACCGGAGACTGGTGAGGTCGGATCAGCTCCTTGCGAGTGAGAAGCTGAAGATGGCCCCATACGGCGCTGCGGACCTGCTCGGACGACAGCTCCGAGACCGCGCGTCCCGAGAAGGTCTGTCCCATCACCGCAGCGCACTCCACGACGTCCCGCTCCGGCGGCTCGAGCCGGTCGAGGCGGGCATTGAGTAGCGCGTGAATCGTTGGGGGCACGGGGATCGTGGACAAGTCGTCGCTCGATGCCCAGCGGCCGTTGTCCCTTCGCAGGAACCCGTCGTCCACGAGCATGCGCAGCATCTCCTCCGCGAACAACGGGTTCCCTTCGGCGGCACGAACGACGTAGGTCGACACGTCTTCCGACAGCTCCGCCTCACCAAGCAGGTTGCTTATGAGCAGTTCACTCTCACCTGCGTCGAGGGCGTCGAGCGTGAGCGTCCTCGCGCCCGGGACCGTCGCGCCCCAGTTGGGACGGACCTCAGCGAGCTCCGGTCGGGCAATGCAGATCAAGAGCAGAGGGTGGCCGTGGCTGAAGGAGCCGAGATACTCGATCAGATCCAAAAAGGTGGACTCGCCCCAGTGAATGTCGTCGAACGTCACGACCAGAGGGCTGCTCGAGGCGATCCCCTCGAGCAGCCTTCGAATCGTCCAAAACGTCTCGTCCGGGCGAGTCACGGCTTCCGAGATTCCGAGCAGACCGGTTACCTGCTGTGCCATCGAGCGGGCGTTGTCGTCGTCCCGGAGCAGAGCGCTGATCTTGTCCTGCGCCTCCTGGGGCGAGTCCTCGGCGCCGATACCGGCCGCCTCCTTCACCACCTCAGCGACGGGCCACAGGGTTATCCCCTCACCGTATGGAAGGCAATGACCTTCGAGCACAGTCGCCCGATCCGCGTGGCGTGCGATGAACTCTCGGGTCAGGCGCGATTTTCCGACGCCCGCCGGGCCGATGACGGTAACCACTTGGCATGTCGCGTCGGTGGCCGCCCGCGCGAAGCACTCGTTCAAGACCTCCAGCTCTCCCTCCCGGCCCACGAGCGGAGAATCAAGACGCCGAGCATGCCCGAGCGCGCCCGGGATCACGCCGACCAGCCTGAAGGCAGCGACCGGCGCAGACTTGCCCTTGAGCGAGAGCGGCTCGACCGGCTCGGCCTCGACGGCGTCCCGCACGAGCTCGTAGGTCTCCTCTCCCATGAGAATCTCACCCGGATCTGCCGCTTGCTCGAGCCTCGCGGCCACGTTGATCGCATCGCCGACGACGAACGATTCCCCAGCCTCGGAATCGCCGCTCACGACCTGGCCGGTGTTGACGCCCGTTCTGAGCTTCAGCGCCACTCCCCAGCGGCGATCGAGTTCGCCGTTCAGCTCCACGAGCGCGTCCTCCATCTCAGTCGCCGCCCGCACGGCTCGCAGCGCGTCGTCCTCCCTGGCGACCGGAGCTCCGAAAACGGCAACCACCGCGTCACCTATGAACTTCTCGACCGTCCCGCCATGGCGCTCCAGCACGGCGCGGACCTTCTCGTAGTAGCTCGCCATCACGCGACGGAGCAATTCGGGATCGAGGCGCTCTCCGATCGAGGTGGAGCCGGTGATGTCGGAGAAGACGACGGTCACCGTCTTGCGCCGCTCGTACGGCGCAGGGGCTTCGGTGGCAAGTTCCGTCGCGCAGCCCGAGCAGAAGCGAGCATCCGATGGATTGTCCTTGCCGCAGGTGGCGCAGCGCGGCATGGCGCCAGTCTATCCCGACGGCCGTTCGGTTCAATCGGCTGCAACTGCTCTGGGAGGATCGCTCGAAGCGGTTGGAGCAGGAGGTCGCTAGCCTCCGTCCAGTGGCCCTTCCCGAAACGTCTCACCGGAAGCGGCGGTCTCCGGAACCGACGTGCGGCGTCCCTCAGTAGATGAAGATCGCGGTCGCCAGCGACATGGACACGCCGCTCGCGAGAGGCGTCGTCGAGGAGCTTCGAAAGCGCGGCCATGAGCCGATCCCGCACGGGGTCCTGGCCGAGGGCGAGCGGAGCGACTGGGCCTGGGCGTGCGAGCGCACCGGTCGCGACGTCGCGGAGGGCCGAGCCGAGCAGGGCATCGTCTGCTGCTGGACCGGGACGGGCGCGTCGATCGCGGCCAACAAGGTGCCGGGCGTGCGGGCGGCGCTCTGCGCCGATGCGGAGACCGCGCGTGGAGCACGAGTCTGGAACGACGCGAACGTGCTCGCACTCAGCCTTCGCGCGACGTCGGCGGCGGTGCTCGAGGAGATCCTCGACGCCTGGTTCGCGACCGGGCCGAGCGAGGATCCTGAGGACCGCGCCAACATCGAGCACGTCGCGGAGCTCGACGGCGAGCGTGCGCGGGCGGGTCGCCAGGGATGACGGTCGAGGCTCCCGACATCGTCGCCACGGCCGAGGAGGCGCGCGAGCAGGAGCTGGCGCCGCTGATCATCCGCGAGAGCCTCGAGCGCTACCTCGCAGAGCACCTGCCCGCGCCGACCACCGAGATCGAGCTCGAGCGGATCGGCGAAGGACACTCGAACATCACCTTCCTGGTCAGAAGAGGCGACCACGTGTGCGTGCTGCGCCGCCCGCCGCGACCACCGCTTCCGCCCTCCGCGCACGACGTGCTGCGGGAATGGCGCCTGCTCGACGCGGTGAAGGACGCGGACATCAGGACACCCCGGACCCTTCTCGCCTGCGACGACGAGTCGGTGATCGGCGCTCCCTTCTACGTCATGGAGTACGTCGAGGGAACGGTGGTCACGCACGAGATCCCGGCGGCGCTCGACAATCCTGGTGAACGACGCCGCATGGGACTCGACCTCGTCGACTCGCTCGCCGAGATCCACGCCGTCGACTGGCGCGCGTGCGGGCTGGAGGGATACGGCAAGCCGACTGGATACCTCGAGCGCCAGCTTCGCCGCTTCACGGGGCTTTGGGAGCACAACAAGACGCGTGAGCTACCTCGCGTGCAACAGGTCGCGGAGTGGCTCGCCGCCAGCATGCCCGAATCGCCCGTGGCGACGATCGTGCACGGCGACTACCGGCTCGGCAACACGATGGTCGCCGACGACGCGCCGGCACGACTGATCGCCATCTTCGACTGGGAGCTGTCGACGATCGGCGACCCGCTCGCCGATGTCGGCTATCTGACCGTCACGTGGGTCGAGCCCGGCGACTCCGAGGACACGATGTTCAGCACGCTGTCGGCGGTCACGCGCCGCGAGGGCAGCCCGACCCGCGACGAGCTGATCGCACGCTACGAGGAGCAGACGGGCCGCTCCATGTCGGACCTGCGCTGGTACCAGACGCTCGCTCTGTGGAAGGCTGCGGTCTTCATGGAGGGCAACTACAAGCGCTCGCTTGCCGGCACGACGGACGACCCGTTCCTGAAGCTCTTCGGCGAAGGTGTGCCGCATCTGGCCGAAGCCGCGTGGTCCACCGCGCAGCAGTCGCCGCCGCCGGGTGCAAGCGCATGAACGGACTGCTGGTCGACTTCGGCGGCGTGCTCACCACGAGCGTGTGGGACTCCTTCCGCGACTTCTGCGATGCGGAAGGCCTCGAGGCCGACCGTGTCAAGAGCCTGTTCCGCGACGACCGCCGCGCCCTCGAGCTGCTGCGCCGGCTCGAGAAAGGGGAGCTCGACGAGGACGCCTTCTCGGAGCAGTTCGGACCCCTGCTGGGAGTGGAGCGCCACGAGGGATTGGTCGACCGCCTCTTCGCGGGCATGCAGCCGGACGAGCCGATGATCGAGGCGCTGAGGCGAGCGCGGGCCGCCGGCGTGCGCACGGGTCTCGTGTCGAACTCCTGGGGACGCGGACGCTACGACCGAGACGCCTTCCCGGAGCTCTTCGACGGCGTCGTCATCTCCGGCGAGGTGGGGCTGCACAAGCCGCAGCCCGAGATCTTCGAGCTGGCGGCCGAGCGCGTGGGCCTCGAGCCTTCACAGTGCGTCTTCGTCGACGACCTGCGGGAGAACTGCGAGGGCGCGGAGGCGGTCGGCATGGTGCCGGTCCTTCACCGCGGCGCCGAGGGCACGCTGACGCGCCTCGAAGAGCTGCTCGGCGTCGAGCTGCGCTAGCGCCGCCGGCCCATCGTGGCCTTGAAGCCTTCGGCGAGCCGGCGCGTGACGACGCCGGCTTCCCCATCCCCGACCGGACGGCCGTCGACCCCGACCAGAGCCTGCACTTCTCGCGTCGAAGACGTCAGAAAGAGCTCGTCCGCGTCGGCGAGCGCCTGGCGGGGCAGTTCCCGCTCGGCGGCCTCGATGCTGAGCTCGGTGCCGATTCGCAACACGTGCTCGCGGGTGATCCCGGCGAGGCAGCCCGCCGACAGCGGCGGCGTCTCGACGCGCCCGTCACGAACCACGAAGACGTTGGCCGTCGTCGCCTCGCAGAGCTCCTCGCGGCTGTTGAGGAAGAGCGCCTCGTCGGCGCCTCGCTCGCGTGCGTAGGCGAGAGCCATCACGCTCTCCGCGCGGGACGTCGTCTTGACGCCGGCGAGCGGGCGTCGCTCGTCGTGCAACCACGGCGACACCACCGCGGTGGCGGCTTCCGGCCAGTCGCGAAGCGGCGATGCAGCGATGAGCACGGTAGGCCGGCCGGCTCCCCGCTCCAGTCCGGGCGGCCCAGCGCCGCTGGTGACGGTGATCCTCAGGCGCGCGTCGGCAAGCCCGCTGGCGGCGAGCACCTCGCTCGCCCCTCGCTCGAGCTCGGCGCGCGACGGCGGAGCGATGGCCAGCGCGCGAGCTCCAGCCTCGAGGCGCTCGAGGTGCTCGTCGAGCGTCGGCAGCTCGCCCCCGTAGGAGCGAAGCGTCTCGAACACGCCGTCGCCGAGCAGGAAGCCGCGGTCCGCGGGCGAGATGCAGGCTTCCTCCAGCCCGACAAGCTCCCCGTCGAGCCAGACGCTCATTGCGAGCGCCTCACCGTGCGGCGACGGTCTGAGGACGCGGGGGCCTCGCCCGCTCGCCGAGGCGCGGCGGCTGGCGCAGCTCTCCACCCGCCGCCTCGAGCAGGCGCGCAGCCTTGTGCATCGTCTCCTGCCACTCGAGCGCGGGATCGGAGTCCGCGACCACCGCCCCGCCGACGTGGAGGCTGAGCCGTTCCGGCGTTGCGACAAAGGTGCGGATCGCCACCGAAAGGTCGAGATCGGCGTCCTCGTCGATCCAACCCACGCTGCCGCAGTAGACGCCGCGGCGCACCGGCTCGAGCTCTTCGATGATCTCCATCGCCCGGATCTTCGGCGCCCCCGTGACGGAGCCGGGCGGGAACGTCGCTCGCACCACGTCTGCAGGGCCCGTGCCGGCCGGCAGGCGAGCCTCGACTTCCGAGACGAGGTGGTGCACGCCGGGGTGACGCTCCAGCGCGCACAGCCGGCGGACCGCAACGGAGCCGTAGGCCGCGATCCGTCCCAGGTCGTTGCGCGCAAGGTCGGTGATCATCACGTTCTCGGCGCGATCCTTTGCGCTCGCGCGCAGCTCCGCGGCCAGTGAGCGGTCCTCCCGCGCCGTGTTCCCGCGCGGTCGCGTGCCCTTGATCGGTCGCGTCTCGATCGCGCAACCGCGGCGGCCGAGGAAGCGCTCCGGGGAGGCCGAGATCACGTCCGCGCCGCCGAGCCGCACGAGCGCCGCGAACGGTGCCGGGCTCGTTCGCCGCAGGCGCGCGTAGAGAGCGAACGGATCGCCGGACCAGGGGACGGAAAGGCGCTGGGCGAGATTGGCCTGGAAGATGTCGCCCGCGCGTATGTAGTCGATTGCCCGCCGGACGATGCCCTCGTATGCCGGCCGCGAGAGTGTGCTGGTCCAGCTTCCAAGGGAGCGATGCTCGGGCACGCTCACCGAGCCGGCCGCTCGCTGAAGCGCTCGCAGCAGGTGCGCGGGGTCGCCCTCCCCCCGAACGTGAACCTGGCGCGTGGAATGGTCGAACTCGAGGTGAGCCTCATAGCGGCCGAGGGCCAGCGGCGGCAGGCCGTCCTCGTCGCGTGCCAGGAGCGGCAGCTCCTCGATCTGCCGCCCGAGGTCGTAGGAGAGCCACCCGGCCCACCACCCATGTCCGGCGGCGGTTGGAGCGGCGATCCGGTCCAGGTCGGAGAGGCCGGCGGTGGCGACCTCGGCCGGGCGGGCGGCCAGGAAGGAGCGGCGCCCGAGGTGGCCGAATCCCGGCAGGCTCTCGAGCAGCACGAGGCCGGGCTCGTCGCGCAGGGCGAGCGCGGCGCGGAACGGCTCGACGAAGGGCAGCATCGCCTCAAAGGCTACATATTGAGAAGACGCGAGCTCGAGCGAGCGTCACGTGACTTTAGGTGTCCGCCGAAGGCGGCTCGATATCTCTACCCGAGCGCGATCAGCACGACGCCGGCGAGCGCGGCGACCACCCCGACCTGTGCCAGCCGGTGAGCGCGCTCACCGAGCACGATCCGAGCGAGCGCGATGGTCGTGAGCGGATAGAGCGATCCCAGGACGGCGACCAGGCTGATGAGGCCCTTCGTCGCGGCGACCGCGAACAGCGCGTTCGCGGTGATGTCGAGCGCCCCTATGACGAGGAGGATGGCGACATCGCGCCGCCCTACCGCCACTGGTGGGCGCAGCACGAGCGCCGCCGCCATCAGCAACGTCACGCCGGTGACGCGGTTGACGAAGATCGCCCATACGACGCCGCCGTCGCTCGCGCGGTCCATGGCGGCGAAGAAGAAACCGAACCCGGCCGCCGAGAGCACCGCAAAGCCGGCACCCCTGGCCATCCTGCCGCTCCCGTCACCGGCCCCGACCTCCTCGCGCGAGGCGAGCACGACGCCGGAGAACGCCAGCGCGAGCCCCGCCGACTCGAGCGCGTTCGGGCGCTCGCCGGTGCCGATTCCGATCGCGAGCGGGATCACCGCCGCCGTTGCGGAGATCGGCGCGACGACCCCCATGTTCCCGACCGCGAGGCCGCGATAGAAGGCGGCAAGCCCCACGATGCCGGCGACCCCCGAGAGCGCGGCGAACGCCACGTGCTCAAAAGCGGGCGCGCTCCTGCCGCTCGCCACCAGCACGACCGAGATGCCGGCCAGGCCTGCGAGCTGGGAGCCGATCAGGACGTTCAGCAGCGGGAGCTGGCGGCTCTTGAGGCCGCCGAGGAAGTCGGCGAGCCCCCACGCCACGCTCGACCCGAACCCGAGAAGGAGGGCGACCACGGCGGGTATCAATACACGGTCCGACCGAGCGCCACCCGTTTTTCGTACGCTGCAGGCCATGACCGTGGTCGTCGTCGGATCGATCGCGTTCGACGCCGTCAAGACCCCGTTCGGCGAGCGCGAGCGCATGCTGGGTGGCTCCGCCACCCATTTCTCGCTCTCCGCGAGCTTCTTCTCGAACGTCCGCGTTGTCGGGCCGGTGGGCGACGATTTCGGTCCCGAGGAGTACGGGGCGCTGGAGGAGCGGGGCATCGCCACGGACGACATCGAGCACGTCGAGGGAGGCAAGACCTTCTTCTGGCGAGGCCACTACGACTACGACCTCAACACCGCCCACACCGACGACACGCAGCTCAACGTGTTTGGCGAGTTCCAGCCCAAGCTGTCGGAGCAGTCCCGCCAGGCCGACACGCTGTTCCTCGCCAACATCCAGCCCGATCTGCAGCTCGCGGTCCGCAGCCAGTGCGCCGGCGCGCGCCTCGCCGGCCTCGACTCGATGAACCTCTGGATCGACACCGCGCGCGACTCCCTGGTCAAAGCGATCGGCGCGGTCGACCTCGTGCTCATGAACGATGCGGAGCTGCGGATGCTGACCGAGCAGCCCAACCTCGTGCGCGCGGCGGCGCGCGTGCGGGCGATGGGTCCGCGCTTCGTCGTCGCCAAGCAGGGCGAGTACGGAGCCGCGCTGTTCACGGAGGAAGGATTCTTCGCCCTGCCGAGCTACCCGCTCGAGGACGTGCTGGATCCGACGGGCGCGGGCGACAGCTTCGCCGGAGGCTTCCTCGGCTACCTGGACGCGCATCGCAACGAGGAGCTCGACCAGCCGCTGCTTCGCAGGGCGATGACATACGGCTCGGTGATGGCGTCCTTCAACGTCGAGGAGTTCGGCACGGAGCGGGTCCGCCGTCTGACGATCGAGGAGATCAACGACCGCTTCGCGGAGTTCAAGGAGATGACCAGCTTCGAGGCGGTCCCGATCGAGGTCCGCGCCGCTCGCTAGCCGAACCCTTCGGTTAGCCTGTCGTGGAGTGGCCCACGTCTAGCATCGGAGGGCGGATTGATGGCAACTGAGCAGACAGTGAAGGGCGAGAAGGCCGACGTAGCCGGGTCCGGGCGCGACGTGCTGGCGGTCACCGACGAGCGCACAGGCAAGACGTACGAGCTGCCGATCACGGACGGCACGATCAAGGCGCCGGACCTGCGCCAGATCAAGGTCCACGAGGACGACTTCGGCCTCATGTCCTACGACCCGGCGTTCCTCAACACGGCCTCCTGCCGGAGCGCGATCACGTGGATCGATGGCGACAAGGGAGAGCTCTGGTACCGCGGCATCCCGATCGAGCAGCTCTGCGAGCAGAGCAACTACCTCGAGGTCGCCTACCTGCTGATCTTCGGCAAGCTGCCGACGCGCGACGAGCTCGACTCGTGGGTCTTCGACATCACCCACCACACCTACGTCCACGAGAACATCAAGAAGTTCGTCGAGGGCTTCCGCTACGACGCCCATCCGATGGGAATGCTGCTCGCCACCGTCGGCGCGCTGTCGACCTTCTATCCGGAGGCGAAGGACATCGACGACGAGAACGAGCGCTACATGGCGACGATCCGGATGATCGCCAAGATGCCGACGCTCGCCGCCTTCGCCTACCGCCACAACCTTGGCCTCCCATACGTCTATCCGGACAACGACCTGGCTTACCCGGGCAACTTCCTCTCGATGATGTTCAAGATGACCGAGATCAAGTACGAGCCTGACCCCAGGCTCGAGCGTGCGCTTGACGTGCTGTGGATCCTGCACGCCGACCACGAGCAGAACTGCTCCACGAACGCTGTGCGCGGCGTGGGCTCGTCCCGGGTGGACCCGTACTCGGCCATCGCCGCGGGCGTGGCGGCGCTCTACGGCCCGCTCCATGGCGGGGCCAACGAGGAGGTGCTGCGGATGCTCGACCGGATCGGCTCGGCGGACAAGGTGCCCGAGTTTCTCGAGGGCGTGAAGAACCGCAAGGAGCGCCTGATGGGGTTCGGCCACCGCGTATACAAGAACTACGATCCGCGGGCGCGGATCATCAAGAAGTACGTGGACGACGTCTTCGAGGTGACAGGGCGCAATCCGAAGCTGGACATCGCGATCGAGCTCGAGAAGCGCGCCCTCGACGACGAGTTCTTCACGAGCCGCAAGCTCTATCCGAACGTCGACTACTACTCCGGCCTCATATACGAGGCGCTCAAGCTCCCGACCGCGATGTTCACGGTCATGTTCGCGATCCCGCGCACGTCGGGGTGGATGGCGCAATGGCTCGAGATGGTCCAGGACTCCGAGCAGAAGATCGCCCGCCCGCGCCAGATCTACACGGCCGGCGGGCCGTACGACTACGTACCGATCGACAAGCGCTAGGTGGGTGTTCGGCGAAGCCGACTCGATATTCGTTCCCAAGCGGGACGGGTACGTCATATCGACTGACCCCGAGCGTCTCGACCGCGAGCTGATCCACGCCTTCCTGCGCACGGCCTACTGGTCGCCGAACGTCCCGCGCGACGTGGTCGATCGCTCTATCGACAACTCGCTCGTGTTCGGACTCTACGACGCGACGGGCGCCCAGGCCGGCTTCGCCCGCGTCGTCACCGACAAGGCCACCTTCGCCTACCTTGCCGACGTGTTCGTGCTCGACGAGCACAGAGGGCGCGGGCTGGGCAAGTGGATCGTGGAGACCGTGCTCGCCCATCCCGACCTCCAGGGCCTGCGGCGAATCGCACTGGGCACCCAGGACGCGCACTCGCTGTACGAGCGCTACGGCTTCCGCCAGGCAGACGTCGAGCGCTTGATGACGCTCGACCGCGAACCGGAGGATCTTTACGGGTAGCTTCCGCCTCAGGGACCGAAGACGCCCTGCTCCAGGAACTTCGTCTCGTCGCCGGTGTTCGTGAGAGCATCCGGGCCCGAATCGAACACGCGCACGTTCCTGAATCCGTACCAAGCTCGCTGGAGCTCCTTCACCGTGCCCGGGTTGACCCCGTCCATGGTGGTGTTCACCGTGCAGGTGGAACCGTTTGGGGTTCCCGTCACGGCGCATGGGCCGATCGGCACGAAGAACGGGAGGTCGACCACGGTGGCGGTAACGCAGGGCGTGTTCCCCGCGTTGTTGCTGCAAGGTGTCGGCGGTGAGCCGCTGGAGTGATCGGTCAAGCGGAAATCGGACTGCATCGTCAGGCTCCCGGTGTAGTCGGCGTTCGGGTTGAGACAGACGCTTCCGAACGCGACCGCGCAGCGCACGTCGGTGATAGAGATCGCGATGCGGATGTCCTCCTGCTCGCCCGGGGTCGTGTTGCACGGGGGCACCTCGCCGAAGGCTCCGCCGATGCACACCGTGTCGAAGCGGACCGAGCCCTGGCCCGCTCCCGTGGTTCCCATGGTCAGCGTCGTGGATTTCAAAGTGGGAGGGGTGCAGGACGGATCCGGGTACGGAAGGGCGTGGGTGCTGTTGGGTGTGGCCGGAACCGGGTCTTCTGTGGTAACCGATCCTCCGCATTGGTTGAACGCAAGTCCCAGAGGCACCCTCATGGGCGTGCCTCCACCCACACGCGGATGAGTCGCCAGCGCGTTGCCAGCAAGCGCAGCGCAGGCGGCCAATGCCACCGCTGCGCCGAGCGCGAGCTTTCCTAGCAGTCGAGAGTGTTTTCCGTCGAAACGAGTCAAGCGGACCTCCCCGTTGAAATGTGAGAACAGCTAGATATAACCTCGGGTTCGCGCCGCCGCGACCACGCGCTCGATCCCGAGCTCCCAGGCGGCGATGCGAAGGGTGAGGTCGCGCTCCTTGGCGAGGGAGGTGACCTCTCTGTACGAGCGCCGCATGATCGACCCGAGCTTGTCGTTTATCTCGCGCTCGTCCCACCGGAAGTGCTGCATGTTCTGGACCCACTCGAAGTAGGAGACGACCACGCCGCCGGCGTTGGCGAGCAGGTCTGGGATCACGTACACGCCTCGCTCCTGCAGGACGTCGTCGGCGGCGGGAGTCGTAGGGCTGTTCGCTCCCTCCAGCAGGACCCTGCAGGCGAGGCGCTCCACGTTGTCCTCCCTGATCATTCCGCCGAGCGCCGCCGGGATGAAGACGTCGCACGGGATCGCCAGCAGATCGTCGGAATCGATCGCCTCCGCCCGCGGGTACTCGGGCAGCTTGCCGCCCTCGTCGATGAACCGGCGCAGGTCCGCCGTGTCGATGCCCTCGTCGTTGCGGATGGCGCCGTTCGCGTCCGATACGCCCACGAGCTTGACGCCGAGCTGCTGCATGATGAGAGCCGTGTTGTAGCCGACGTTGCCGAAGCCCTGCACGACGCAGGTGGAGTCCGGCGGGCTGAGGCCAAGCTGAGGCGCCGCCTCGCGATAGAGGTAGGTCAGACCGCGGCCAACGGCCTGCTCGCGGCCGAACGAGCCTTCGAGCTCGATCGGCTTGCCGGTGACAATCGCCGGCGTGTAGCCGTTGAGCTTGCCGTACTCGTCCATCATCCAGGCCATGATCTGGGAGTCCGTGTTGAGGTCGGGAGCCATGATGTCCCGGTTCGGGCCCAGGATCTTCTCGACCTTGTCCATGAACGAACGCGAGATCTTCTGGAGCTCGTCGCGGTCCAGCTTGTCTCCGGGACAGTTGATCCCGCCCTTTGCGCCCCCATACGGGATGTTCACGAGGGCGGTCTTCCAGGTCATCAGCATCGCGAGAGCGCGCACCTCGTCCTGGTCCACCTCCGGGTGGTAGCGAACGCCCCCCTTGTACGGGCCCCGGGCGCCGTTGTGCTGGACGCGAAAGCCGGAGTAGACCCGCATCTCCCCGTCGCTCATGCGCAGCGGGAGCTGGACCGAGATCTCGCGATATGGGGTCCGCATCACCTCGCGCACGTGGTCGGGCAGGCCGAGGCGCTCGCAGGCGAGGTCGAAGTAGTAGATGGCGATCTCGTAGTCGGAGACCGTGGCGCGGTCCCCGGGGCGCGCCGGCGGAGTCTCGGGGCCCTTACGGGCTGCCTCGACGATCGTCTTTGCCTCGCTCGAGCCCGGCGCCGCGTCCGCTTGCGCGTCCGGCCTCGCCTCTACCGCCGTCGCCTCGCGCGCAGCCTGCTCGTCCCCTGCCATCGCGCCCACACTATCCCACCTGCGGGCCCACCCGACAATCGCTCTCAGTCGTGGTGGGGCGGGACTACCGCGTCTTTCCGGCGGGTCGACAAATGTTTGACCGCGGGGTCAATCGGCTCCTACAATTCGGGGATCCGACCGGGTACCTGATCCCGCCGCACGGAAGCTGAGCGGCGTCCCGGCACGTCTTACCCAGCCATGGATGGCAGAGGGGGCAACGAGGAATGGAAGTACGAAGTTTTGCGCTGACGCGCTGGAGCGCGGCAGCGTTACTGGCCTCTATCGGCGCCGTCCTGATGCTGGCGCTCCCGTCCGGGGCCTACGCAGGGACCTTTGCGCCGGTCGCAGACGCTTACGTGGACAGCGCCTCGCCTGGCACCAACTACGGCAGAAGCGTGTCGCTCAAGACCGATGCCTCGCCGATCCTCGACGCCTACATGAGATTCAACGTCTCGGGTGTCGGCCCCACGACCACGGCGAAGCTCAGAGTGCACGCCGAGACCGGCAGCAGCACGGGCTTCCAGGTCCGCTCGGTCACGGGCACCGGAGCGAACACCTGGGGTGAGACCTCCATCAACTTCAACAGCGCGCCGGCGCTCGGTCCCGTCATCGGATCGGTCACAGGGGTGCAGGCCGGCAACTGGTACACAATCGACGTCTCGTCGGCCGTTGCCGGTGACGGCCTCGTGACGCTCGCGCTCACGAGCACCAGCACCACCGGGGTCCGGTACAGCAGCCGCGAGGGAGCGACTCCACCCGAGCTGATCACGCCCGCCCCCCCGCCGCCGCTTGGCAGCTATCTCGTCAGCGAGAGTGGCGGCACCTACCAAGCCCTTTCGCAGACGGGCGGGGCGAGCTTCAGCGGAACGCTGAAGAGCGTGCTGCAAAGTGCGGCCGTCGAGCTTCAGCACGGCGGCGGCGGGATGGTGACCTTCACCGCCGGCATCTTCGACTTCGGTAGCGAGCGGTTCGAGGGCCTAAAGGGCCTCACCGGCATCACGTTCCAGGGCCAGGGCATCGACACGACCGTGCTTCAGAACAACTCCAGCCTCGCGACGGACACGGAGCCGTTCGACATGTCGATCTCCTTCGGCATCGTGATCAGGGACATGACCATCAGCGCCGGCGGGCCGTTCCGCTCGACGAGCGACGCGATCGACTTCGACGGCGGGAACGAGGTGGTGGTCGAGCGGGTGAAGGTGACCGGCTCGAGAGGAAGAGGCATCGTCTTCGACGGCAAGGACATGAACGGGACCGTTCCGCGGACCGCCGACCACAACGTGATCCGGGACTGCGTGATCGACGGGGTGCCGAGCGACGGGATCGAGCTCCTGGCCGCGCAGCACAACCGCATCGAGGGATGCGTGATCACGAACGCCGGCGGGCACGGCATTCAGCTCTCCAAAGCCTCGGCCAGCGCCGGGCAGCCGCACAAGAAGCCGAGCGACAACGTCGTCACGGGGAACTCCGTCACCAACGCCGGCCAGGACGGAATCAACGTCACGAGCGGTGACCTGAACCAGATCCTGGGCAACACCGTCCTCAACAGCTCGAACCTCACGTCGGGCAAAGACGGCATCCGGATCCTGTCGGCCGACTCGATCGCCTGCGACGACAACGTCGTGCAGAGCAACCGCAGCGGCGACGACCAGACTCCGAAGACCCAGCGCTACGGGCTTCAGATCGCGAGCGCGCTCTGCCACCGAACCGTCGTCAGCGGCAACGACTTCACCGGCAACCTGAGCGGCGCGATCCGCGACCTGGGCACCGGCACCCTGTACCCCTAGGTCCGCGGCCCACCGAGCTTGGCGGCTCGGCCCACTTCGCGGGTTCGAGGGGCGTGGACGCCCCGGCCATCATGGCCGGGGCGTCCACGTTTGCCTGACGTCGTAAGCGCCACTAGGTTCGGCTTCGCTCGCTCATCTCGCGTTCCGGCGGCCAGGCTGGACGATCATTGAATCCTTCATGCGTGCCTGTCCGGTGGGTGTTTGGAATCTCGGCGAGGCGCCGATAAGATGAGCGTGGACTGGAGGTCTGACATGAGGTCACCGCTCATCGCCACCATGGCGAACTCCTTCGGGCTAGTTTCCCGCAGTCGGGACGTGAGCCCATTCGCAAGCAAAGACGGTCGGTCGCCCTGGCAGAGGCCGCGCGCAACGTTCCGCGGTCCGTCCCGGACGATTCGCGTAGAGCCGATCCGCAGGCCGGCCGAGCGGCCGGCTCCCCAGCCAGAGCGCAGGCCTGTCGAGAAGTCGACGAAGTGACCCCCGAGACCCGCGCGAGCGTGGGCCCGGCGGATCTCTTCCGAACGCCGGACCTGATCGAGCCGGTCGTCGGCTTTCGCAGCTGGCGGGCGATCGACGGACGGCTGCGATCGCTGTACCTGCCGGTCTTCTGGGACCAGCGAGTCATGCGGGCCGAGTGCCCGTCGGCTTCCCGGACCCCGCTCGCCGAGGCGATCTCGGCAGATGCTCCCCAGAGCGCCTCGGCCACGGCGGCCGCGCTCGAGCGACCCCACATGGCGCCCGATCCCGACTGCAGCTGCGGGATCTACACGTACTTCGAGCCGGACTACCAGTTCCCGACGCTCGACTACCGAGGGGTGGTCGGGATCGTGACGCTTACCGGCACGATCGAAGTTCACGCCGACGGCATGCGCGGCGAGGAGGCGTGCGTGCACGCGCTGGCTACCTACTCGCGCTGGGTCAAGCGCCACAGGGACGAGGTCGCGGCGATCGCCGAGGCCCTCGAGGTGGACCTGGTCGAGCTCGAGCAGCTCGAGGAGGCAGCGGTCAAGTACGGGCGGCCGCTCTCCCGGGGACTGCTGCCGGCGGAGCTGCCTCCGGAGCCGCCCCGGGTCGCATTGCCGCAGATGCTGCACGGCCGGCTGGCGTAGCTGCCCGCCTACCACTTACTCCAAGGTCCCGGCCACACGCTGTAGGTTGCCGCGGAGTGCTTGAGGCCGGGGGGCCCAGCCTCAAGCTCCGCGGTCCTCGCTAGGAGTAGATCGTCCCGGCGCCCTGATCGCTTATCGGGCCGGAGCGGTTCCCAGCGAAGTTGTTGCCGGTCACGACGGTGCGGCGACAGAGCGAGCTTCCGATCCTCAGGCCGTACGCCTGCGTCTTGGTGCTCTGGTCGTCGGTCGCCGTGTTGCCGGATACCAGGTTGTCGTCGCAGGAGATGGAGTCGGCGCTCGAGATCCGGATGCCGTCCCTTCCCGATGTGACGTTCGCGCTGTTCCGGATCGTGTTGCCGACGATCTGGCTCCGATCGGCGCTGTTGATGTTCACCCCGTCGATTCCGGAGTTGACGATCGTGTTACCGGTCAGGATGTTGCCGTCCGCCTGCTTGTGCGGCTGGCCGGCGCTGCTGGAGCCCTTGGTGGCCTGGATGCCGTGGCCGGAGACGTCCGTGATCGTGCATCCCTCGACGCGGTTGTCGGTCGAGGCCAGGAACTCGATCCCGTCGCTCGGTATGCCCGTGATGACGCAGTCGCGGATCACGTTCCGTGCGGCGCTACGTGGAGTGCTGCCGTCGAGATCCTTGCCGTCGAACACGATCCCCCGTCCGCGCGACCCGGTGATCTTGACACGCTCGATCAGATTGTCCGATCCGCCGTCGAAGTCGATCACGTCGCTCGTCGAGCGGAACGGGCCACCAGCATGGAGCGTCATGTCGCGGATCACCAGATTGGACGAGCGGCTCATGTCGAACGGCTCGGTGTCGGTCGAAGCGCTCGAGTTGTTCTGCAGCACCGTGACGTCCCGCCCCTGACCCACGTACCTGACGTTGACGATGTCGCTCATGTCGAACCGGTCCGACCCGAAGTCGAAGACGCCCGCGCTGAACGTGATCGTCCCCCCGCCGCGGCCGTTCAGGTCAAGCGTCGCCCTCTCGACGGCGCTCTTGAGGGTGCCGGTGTAAGTCCCCCCGGAGCCCGAGGGAGCCGCCCGATAGCTGTTCCCCTCGCGCGTCACCAGGTAGTCCGTCCCGGAAGGCGGAGGAGGTGGCGGGGGCGGAGGTGGCGGGGGCGGAGGTGGCGGGGGCGGGGGCGGGGGCTCGCTTCCGCCTCCGAAGGCCTCGAGCAGCGGCTTGTTGGCCCCCTCGCGGCTCGCGTAGCGCGTGGCGGTCCCGCTGGTGGTGGTCAAAGCCAGGCTGACGAGGCCGTCACCCGTGACGGCCGAGGAGATGTCGGCGCTGTACCAGTTGCCGCCCGTCAGCGGCCCGGCAGAAGCGATCACCGGCCCGAGGGTGGGCGCATTGTTGTACGTGAGGCCGGTCTCGGACCAGGTGTCCGCACCGGTGCCCGTGGCCTTCCGAACTTGAAAGCCGACGCTGTTGCTGGTCTCGGCAAAGACGCTCAGCCTCGCCGAGCTCGTGGCCCCAACTCCCTGCACGTTGAAGCGAAGGTAGGAGGTCACGGCCGGCGATCCGTCGACCTTCAGCGATGGCTTCGTGCCGAAGTTGCTGGTGGGCGTGGTCGAGTCGACGTGCGAGTCCGCGACCGGGTTGAATATCGCCGCCTCGGCGCGCGTGGACATTCCCAGCGCCAGGCACAGTGCCATAACCGCGAACAGAACACCTTCGAGCGTCCGCCTGCGCGGTCGCGAATCCCCCTGCATCCCTGCGAGCATTCTTGCCCCCCCTTGTGCCATTCCTTGGCCAGCGTCGAGAGATGACGCCGGATCGGCTCCCTGCCGTTGCGCAGATGGTACCCGGACGGTGACTCGCGAGTCAAGGGGGTGCCTCGAGCGCCGTCAGGGGCGCTCGAGCCGATGCTCAGTCCTAGCTTGGTAGGACCGTCGTGCCCTCGTCGGCCGCGTTGTTCGCGTCATCGGGGTCGTGCTCGCTCACGGAGATCGACGCCGAGTTCGTGATGTCGCCGGCGCCGTTGGGGAGCACGACGATCTGCACGGTGGCCGAAGAGGACGCGGCGAGCGTTCCGAGGTCGCAGGTGACGATGCCCGACGATTCGGAGCACGAACCCTGCGAAGAAGTGGCCGAGAGGAACGTGACTCCGGCCGGCAGGTCGTCGGTGAGCGTCACGGAGGTTGCCTCCGAGGGCCCGGCGTTGGCGACGTCGAGCGTGTAGGTCAGCTCCGCACCCGTGACCACGGGGTCGGGCGAGTCGGCCTGCGCCAGCGAGAGATCGGCGACCGGCTCCACCGTGGTGGTGTCGGACGCCGAGTTGTCGGCGAGCTCGGGATCGTCCTCGGTGGCCGACACCGAGGCCGAGTTCGTCAGCTCGCCGGCGCTCTGAGGCAACACGACGATCTGGACGGCGGCCGCGGAAGAGCTCGCCAGGGTCCCGAGGTCGCACGTGACCGTGCCAGAGGCCTCGTCGCAGCTCCCCTGCGACGGCGTGGCGGAGAGGTAGGTGACCCCGGCCGGCAGCTCGTCGATGAGCGTGACCACGGTGGCGTCGGAGGGCCCGGCGTTGGCGACGTCGAGCGTGTAGGTCAGCTCGCCGCCGACTCGGACCGGATCTGGGGCGTCGGTCGTCGTCAACGTGAGCGCGGCGATCGGGTCGGCGGCGGCCTGGACCGTGGTCGACTCGGAGGCGGAGTTGTTGGCGGTGACGGGATCGTGCTCACCGGCTGAGAGGGAGGCCGAGTTCGTGATCTCGCCCACATCCTGAGGCTCAACGACGATCTCGACGGTGGCGGACAAGGACGCGGCGAGCGCTCCCAGGTCGCAGGTCACCACTGCCGAAGCCTCGGAGCAGCTTCCTTGCGACGGGGTCGCCGAGACGTACGTGACCGAGGAGGGCAGCTCGTCCGTCAGCGTGACGGAGTCGGCGTCCGAGGGCCCTGCGTTCGCCACCTCGAGCGTGTAGGTCAGGTTGGAGCCCGCGGCCACCGGGTCCGGGCCGTCGAGCATGCTCAAGCCAAGATCGGCGACCGGGTCGACCGTCGTCGTCTGGGAGGCCGCGTTGTCGCCCGGGTTGGAGTCGTGCTCGTTCGCCGACACGGATGCCGTGTTGGTGATCTCGCCCGCGCCCTCGGGCTGCACCACTATCTGGACGCTGGCGGAGGACGATTCGTTCAGCGCGCCGAGGTCGCACGTCACCGTGCCCGAGCTCTCCGAGCAGCTTCCCTGCGTCGGGGTGGCCGAGACAAACGTGGCGCCGCCCGGCAGCTGATCCGTAAGCGTCACCGAAGTCGCGTCAGAGGGCCCGGCGTTGGAGACGTCGAGCGTGTAGGTGAGATCGGAGCCCTCGTGCACGGGGTCCTCGGAGTCGGACATCGCCAGGCTTAGGCCCGCGACCGGATCGACCGTGGTGGCAAGCGAGACGACGTTGTTCGCAGCGTCGGGATCGAGCTCCACCGCGGACACGGAAGCTGTGTTGATCGCCTGCCCCGCGGCCTGCGGCCGCACGACGATCTCCACCGAGGTTGACGCCGAGACCGCGAGAGCGCCGAGCTGACAGCTGACTGCGCCGGCGGCCTGCGAGCAGCTTCCCTGCGTCGGGGTGGCCGAGAGGTATGTGGCGCCCTCCGGCAGGACGTTCGTGAGCGTCACACCGCTTGCATCCGAGGGCCCGGCGTTGGAGACGTCGAGCGTGTAGGTGAGATCGGAGCCGGCCGCCACGGGGGCGGGCGAGCTCGTGCTGGCGACCGACAGGTCGGCGGCAGGCTGGACCGTGGTCATCTCGGAATCGGAGTTGTCGGCCGTGTTCGGGTCCTGCTCCGCGGACGAGACCGAGGCGGTGTTGGTGATCTCACCGGTTGCGAGCGGCACGACTTCGATCTCGACCGAGGCCGAAGCAGAGCTTGCGAGCGTTCCGAGCTCACAGGTGACGGAGCCGAGGAGGTGCGTGCACGCGCCCTGGGATGGCGTCGCTGAAAGATAGGTGGCGCCCGCGGGCAACGCGTCTGTGACGGTCACCGAGCCGGCGCTCGATGGGCCGGCGTTCGCCACGTCGAGCGTGTAGGTGAGGCTCGCGCCAGCCTCGACGGGGTCTGGCGAGTCGGAGCTGGTCAGCGAGAGATCGGCCGCCGGGCTGACCGTCGTGGTCTCGGAGGCCGAGTTGTCGGCGGGGTCCGAGTCGGGTTGGGCGGCACCGACGGAGGCGGCGTTGGTGATCTGGCCCGCACTCTGCGGTCGCACGACGACCTGTACCGCGGCCTGCGAGGAGACCGCGATGGTGCCCAGGTCGCAGGTGACCGTGCCGGCGGACTGGTTGCACGTGCCCTGCGAAGGCGATGCGGACACGAACGTGGCGCCCGCGGGCAGGTCGTCGGTGAGCGTGACCGACGAGGCCCAGGACGGGCCGGCATTGGCCACGCCGAGCGTGTACGTGAGGTTCGAGCCGGCGAGCACCGGGTCGGGCGAATCGGACTGCGTGAGCGAGAGGTCGGACGGGATTGCGACGGTCGTGGCGGACGACGCGCTGTTGTCGGAGCCGTCGGGGTCGGTCTCGGCACTCGAGATCGACGCCGTGTTGGTCACCTGTCCCGTCGCCTGCGGGCGCACGACGACTTGAACCGAGGCCTGCGAGGAGGCGGCGATCGTACCGAGCTGGCACGTGAGCGTCGGCTGCTGGACGAACGAGATCTCGAGCTTGGGAGCGTTGGCGCCCGCCTCGCGGCTGGAGTAGCTCGTGGCGGTGGAGCTCGTGGAGGTCATCGCGACGCTCATGAGCGCGCCGGGCTGTGCGAGCGACGTGACGTTGAGCTCGGCCCAGGTCCCCGTGGTCACCGCCCCGGAGGAGGCTGTGACTGCTCCCGCGGCAGGGGCGTTGGAGTGCGTGATCGTCGTCTCGCCCCAGCCGTTGCTCGCCACCGAGCGCACGTCGAAGCCAGTCGGGTTCGCGCTGCCGGCGCGCATGCGCAGCTTCGCGTCCGCGATCTGGCCGCTGACGGCCGAGAGGTCGAAGCGCAGGAAGCTGCGCACGTCGGGCGAGGCGTCGGTACGAAGCTGGCTCGAGAGCCCATAGTTGGACCCCGCCGCCGCGGACTGAACGTAGGCATCGGCGACAGGCGTGAGTGTGATCGAGGAGCTCGGATTCGAGCTCGAGCACGTCCCCTGCGAGGGCGAGAACGAGCGCAGCTCGGCCCCCACCGGAAGCTCGTCGGTCAGAGTCACCGACGTCGCGTCCGAAGGACCCGCGTTGGCCACGTCGAGCGTGTACGTGAGATCGGAGCCGACCGCGACGGGGTCGGGCGAGTCAGAGCTGGCGATCGACAGGTCCGCCGCCGCCTGGACCGTGGTCGTCTGCGAAGCGGTGCTGTTCGCGGCGTTCGGGTCCTGCTGGGCGCTCGAGACCGAGGCGGTATTGGTGATCTGGCCGGCGGTATGGGTCTGGACGACGAGGGCGATCGAGGCGGTCTGCGAGCTTCCGAGGGTGCCGAGATCGCACGTGACCATGCCGAGCAGATGCGTGCAGCTGCCCTGAGAGGGAGTGGCCGAGAGGTAGTCGACTCCTGCGGGCAGCTGGTCGGTGACGCTGATCGAGTCTGCGGCCGACGGACCGGCGTTCGCCACGCCGAGCGTGTACGTGAGGTTGGAGCCGGCGGTCACCGGGTCCGGCGAGTCGCTGTTTGTGATCGACAGATCGGCAGCCGGACTCACGGACGTGGTTTCCGCGGCGGAGTTGTTCGCGGAGTTCGGGTCGAGTCCCGCGGCGCTGACGGAAGCCGTGTTGGTGATCTGTCCCGTGCTCTGTGGCCTCACGACGATCTGCACGCTCGCTGACGCCGAGGTGCCCAGCGTGCCGAGGCCGCACGAGACCGTGCCGGAAGTTTGGCTGCACGTGCCCTGCGAGGGCGACGCCGATACGAACGTGACGCCCGCTGGGAGGTTGTCGGTGACGCTCACCGAGCCCGCGCTCGATGGGCCGCCGTTCGCAACGCCGAGCGTGTATGTGAGGTCCGAGCCGGCAAGCACCGGGTCCGGAGAGTCGGTTTGGGTGAGCGAGACGTCGGCGGGGGTGGCGACGGTGGTCGTCGACGAGGCGCTGTTGTCGGAGCCGTCGGGATCGGTCTGAGCGGCGGCGACCGATGCCGTGTTTGTGACCTGTCCGGGGCTCTCCGGGCGCACGACGACCTGGACGGTGGCCGTCTGCAAGGCGGCGAGCGGGCCGAGCTGACAGGAGACGCCGGGCGAGCCCTGGACGAAGGTGAGCTCCAGCTTGGGGGCGTTGGCGCCCGCCTCTCGGCTCGAGTAGCTCGTGGCGGTGGAGCTCGTCGAGGTCATCGCGAGGCTCACGAGCTCGCCGGTCTGGGCGAGCGACGTGACGTCGAGCTCGGCCCAAGCCCCAACCGTGACCGCCCCCGAGGACGCCGCCACGCCTCCCGCTGCCGGCGCGTTCGCGTGGGTGATCGTGGTCTCGCCCCACGTGTCGCTGGCAACGGGGCGTACGTCGAAGCCGACCGAGTTGGCCGTGCTGGCGCGCACGCGGAGCCTCGCGGTCGCAATCTGGCCGCTGACGGCCGAGAGGTCGTAGCGCAGGAAGCTCCGCACGTCGGGCGAGGCGTCGGTACGAAGCTGGCTCGAGAGCCCAGCGTTGGACCCCGCCGCCGCGGACTGAACGTAGGCATCGGCGACCGGAGTGAGCGTGAGCGGAGAGCTCGGCGGGCCACCGGAGCTCGAGCACGTCCCCTGAGAGGTTGTCGTCGAGCGTAGCTCCACGCCGTCCGGAAGCTCGTCGGTCAGAGTCACCGACGTCGCGTCCGAAGGACCCGCGTTGGCCACGTCGAGCGTGTACGTGAGGTCGGAGCCGACACCCACCGGATCGGGCGAGTCGGAGCTGGCGATCGAGAGGTCCGCCGTTGCCTGGACGGTCGTCGTCTGCGAGGCCGAGTTGTTGGCGGCGTTGGGATCCTGCTCGGCGGCGGAGACGGAGGCGGTGTTCGTGATCGTGCCGAAGCTCTGAGGCCGCACGACGATCTGAACTGTCGACGTGGCGGACGCGGCCTGGGCGCCGAGCTCGCACGTCACGGTCCCCGTGGCCTCCGAGCAGTTCCCCTGCGAGGGCGTGGCGGACACGAACGTGGTGCCGGCCGGAAGCTGATCCGTGAGCGTGACGGAAGTTGCCTGAGAAGGACCGGCGTTGCCCACGCTCAGCGTGTAGTTGAGGTCGGCGCCCACGCTGACCGGGTCCGGAGAGTCCGACGTCGTGAGCGTCAGGTCGGCGGCGGGCTGGACCGTCGTCGTCTGCGTAGCTGAGTTGTCACCCGTGTCGGGATCGGTCTCCGCCGCGTTCACGAAAGCTGTGTTGGTGACCTGGCCCGCGCTCTGGGGCCTCACGACGATCTGCACGGTCGCCGACGCCGAGCTGCCAAGCGTGCCCAGGCTGCAAGTGACCGTGCCCGAGGAGTGGCTGCACGTGCCCTGCGATGGCGAGGCCGACACGAAGGTGGCGCCGGCCGGCAGCTCGTCGGTGAGGGTCGCCCCGTTCGCTCCAGCGGGGCCCGAGTTCGCGACCTGGAGCGTGTAGGTGAGCTCGGAGCCGGCGCTCACCGGGTCCGGTGAGTCGGACTGCGTCACGTCGAGGTCAGCTTCCAAAGTGCTGCCGGTGTAGGTCACAGGGTCGAAGGGGTTTCCTTGGGAGTCGTGCGGCGTCACCGTCACGGAGCTGCCGTTCACGGTGACGAGCAGGTAGTGATGGACCTGCGCGGGCGAGCTAGGCAGAGGGGCAGCGCCGCAGCTGCTTCCTCCTGAGGAGTTGGACCACCCGAGGCCATATGCGTTGCTGGGGCTGCAGCCGTAACCACCGATCGGCTGGAGATGTGCGCCGCCGCCGCCGGTCAGGTAGCTGACGAGACCGAGCGGCGAAGCGAGGTTGCGCTGATACGTGTGAGCGTGGCCGCTGAAGGAGAGCTTGACTCCGTTGCTGGCGAGCAGCCCCTCGAGGCTGTTCGCTCCCTGCAGGAAGGGGTCCGAGGTCTCGTCCGGGTTGTCCGAGTACATCGGGTAGTGCACGAACGCGAACTTGTGCGCCCGCGGATGGCTGGCGAGATCGTCTTCGAGCCACTCACGCTGGGGGGTTCCGGGCGCCCAGTGGTAGTCGTAGTCGTTCTGGTACTCGCTGACGGACCCGGTGTTGCTGCTCGACCACGCGCCTTCGAGCACGTAGAAGCGAGCGTTGCCGGCGTCGAACGCGTACCAGGCGCTCGGGTAGTTGGCGGAGTTGGTGCCGTTCAGGCAGCAGTAGCTCTCGGTCTGGTAGCGCCCGCCCGAAGTCGCCACGGCGGTGTCCTGCGGGAAGTTGACGAGCTGGACGTTGTTGGAGTGCCCGTGGTTGCCCATCGCCGGGAAGATCGGTATCTGGGCCCCCGGCGCCTTCCAGAAGCTTGGCCCGAACACGGCGCTGACGTTGGGACCGCTCTGGACGAGGTCGCCGTAGTTCGTTTGGCTTCCCGATCCGTACGCGTTGTCTCCGGTAGTGACCGCGAAGCGCGCGCCGCTCTGCGCGATCCTGGACATCACGTTGGCCTGGTCGGGGTTGCTTCCGTCAGCGTTGAGCACCTCCCCCCAGTCGCCGAACACGGCGAAGCTGTACGGCGCCGAGGAGCCGCTCGCGACCTGGGTGCGCGAGCGTGGAGAGGCGTCCGTGCCCAGAAGGTCGACCGGGGACGAGCTGCCGAGGTAGACCCGGTAGCAGTACTCGGTGTTCGGCTCGAGCGTCAGCTTCGCTTTCCACTGGTACTGGAGCACGCCGTTGACGCTGATCGAGGTACGCGTTGCGGGCGCGGTGTTGGCGGTGCAGGACTCGCTGCCGTACCGGCCCCACTTGACGTGGCCCGCGGTCGCGGAGCGGTCCGTGGCCCAGTTGACGATCACCGAAGAGCCGACCAGGTCGGTCAGATACGGGTAGCGCTTGAGCTGCGGTGTGTAGGCGCCCGCTGCCGGAGCGGCCATGGCGACAAGGGCGACGGCCAGGGCCGCAAACGTCGCGGCGACCAGTGCAAATCGCCTGGTCATCCAGTGCCTTTCGAGGCTCATGGAGTGAAGACGCCCTGTCTCAGGAAGACGTTCTCGTCACCGCTCCCGCACGTGGGCGGGCAGCCGAGACCGAACGGGTCGACGGCCGGGACGGTGCTGCCATCGGCGCCCGCGTCGAGCAAGCGGATCGAGAAGGCCGAGATCACGGCTCGCTTGCGCTCGGCGACGAAGCCCGGGACGAGCGAGTCCGCGGACGACGTCAGGCTGCAGCGTCCTCCGGTTTCGGGCGCCGGCGTGGCCACGCAGTCGACCGGCATTGCGAAGTCGAAGTCCTGCACGGTCGCGGCAAGGTCGTCGCCCGGCGTGTTGGCCCGGTCGGTGATCCGCATCGAGGTGGCGAGGATCACCGTGCCGGTGTAGTCGGAGCCGTTCGCAGCGACCTTCACGTCGGTCGCCGAGAACCCGATGTTGAAGTCGGCCTCGTCCGCGGCGGTCGAGGGATTGCCGACGATCACGTCCAAGCGCGCCGACGCCTGCCCTCGGCCGGTGGTCGATGTGGTCAACAGGCTCGACTGAAGGCCCGCAGGCGTGCAGGAGGCGGCGTTCAGCGGCTGGACGTGCGTGGAGTTCTGGTTGGCCGGCGTGCACTCCGTGTACTCGGGTACGAGCGGCACGCGGAACGGCGTACCGCCGCCCGGACGGGGGTATGCGGCCGGCGGGTCGACCCTGGTGGACTGTGAAGCAGAGTTGTCCGCCTCGTTCGGGTCGTGCGCGGCGCTCGAAACCGTGGCCGTGTTGCTGATCTCGCCGGCGACCTGTGGCCGCACGACGATCTGCACTGTTGCCACAGAGGCTGCGTCGATGGTGCCGAGCTCGCAGGTGACGGCGCCGGAGGACTCGCTGCAGGTTCCCTGTGACGCCGTGGCGGACTGGAAGGCGAGGCTCGCGGGCAGGTCGTCCGACACGGTCACCGCGCTGGCGCTGGACGGCCCGGCGTTGGCCACCTCGAGCGCGTAGGTCAGGTTCGCGCCGGTGGTCGCCGGATCAGGAGAGTCGGACTTCGTGATCGAGAGATCGGCGACTGGCTCGACGGTGGTGGTGTCAGTGGCCGAGTTGCCGGAGTGGTCGGGGTCCATCTCTGCCGCGGACACCTCGGCCGAGTTTGTGACGTCGCCGGCGCTGTCCGCGCGGACGACGATCTGCACGGTGGCCGAGGAGGAAGCGGCGAGCGTTCCGAGGTCGCAGGTGACGGTGCCCGAGGCCTCGCCGCAGGTTCCTTGCGACGAGCTGGCCGACTGGAACGTCAGGCTCGCGGGCAGCTCGTCGGTGAGCGTGACGGATGTGGCCGTCGACGGGCCGGAGTTGGCGACGGCGAGGGTGTAGGTGATGTCCGAGCCGACCCTGAGCGGATCCGGAGCTCCGACCTTCGTCACCGAGAGGTCGGCCGCAGGCTCCACCGTCGTGGTCTCAGAGGCGGAGTTGTCGGCGGCGTTGGGGTCGTGCTCGCTGCGGCCGACGCCG
Source organism: uncultured Solirubrobacterales bacterium (assembly GCA_963774075.1). GTDB lineage: Bacteria > Actinomycetota > Thermoleophilia > Solirubrobacterales > JBBDJG01 > JBBQNR01. The sequence goes on from CAVZDP010000003.1 coordinate 308,492, forward strand.
AAGCCGAGTTCGTGATCTCGCCGGCGCTGTCTGCGCGGACGACGATCTGCACGGTGGCCGAGGAGGATGCGGCGAGCGCTCCGAGGTCGCAGGTGACGATCCCCGACGCCTCGTTGCAGGTGCCCTGCGAGGGCGTCGCCGACTGGTAGGTGACACCGGCGGGGAGCTCGTCCGTGACGGTCAGCGACGTTGCGTCGGACGGCCCGGCGTTCGCGACGTCGAGCGTGTAGGTGAGGTCCGAGCCGATGGCGACGGGGTCGGGCGAGTCGGATTTGGTGAGCGTCAGGTCGGCGACGGGTCGACGGTCGTGGTCTCCGAGGCGGAGTTGTCTGCGGCGTTGGGGTCGATGCTCGGCGCCGCACGACCGAAGCCGAGTTCGTGATCTCGCCGGCGCTGCCAGGCCGGACGACGATCTGAACCGTTGCCGAGGAGGATGCGGCGAGCGTTCCGAGGTCGCAGGTGACGGTGCCCGAGGCCTCGTGCACGTGCCCTGCGAGGGCGTCGCCGACTGGTAGGTGACACCCGCGGGCAGCTCGTCGGTGACGGTCACGCGACGTGGCGTCGGACGGGCCGGCGTTCGCGACGTCGAGCGTGTAGGTGAGCTCCTGGCCGACCCTGACCGGATCAGGCGAATCGGTCTTCGTCAGCGACAGGTCGGCCGGCGCGATCACCGTCGTCGTGACGAAGGCCACGTTGTCGCCTTCGTTGGGGTCGATCGCGGCCGACGAGACCGAGGCCGAGTTCGAGATATCGCCCGCGCTCTGCACCTGGACCACGATCTGCACAGAGGCGGAAGAAGAAGGGGCGAGAGTGCCGAGGTCGCATGTGACGGCGCCGGAGGACTCGCTGCAGGTTCCCTGTGTCGGAGTCGCCGACTGGTATGTGACGCCGGCTGGTAGCGCGTCCAAGAGCGTCACCGAGGTCGCGGCGGAGGGCCCGGCGTTGGCGACGTCGAGGCTGTAAGTGAGATCCGAGCCGAGCAGGACCGGGTCCGGAGAGTCGGTCTTGGTCAGCGTCAGGTCGCCGACCGGGTCCACGGTGGTCGATTCCGAAGCGGAGTTGTCAGCGGCGTTGGGGTCGTGCTCGGTGGCCGATACCGAAGCCGAGTTCGTGATCTCGCCGGCGCTGTCGGCGCGGACGACGATCTCACCGTGGCCGAGGCCGAGGCCGCGATCGTGCCCAGGTCGCAGGTGACGGTCCCCGACGCCTCGTTGCAGGTGCCCTGAGAGGGCGTCGCCGATTGGTAGCTGACGCCTGCGGGGAGCTCGTCCGTGAGCGTCACCGACGTGGCGTCTGAGGGACCGGCGTTTGCGACGTCGAGGGTGTAGGTGAGATCGGAGCCGACGGCCACGGGGTCGGGCGAGTCGGATGTCGTCAGCGAGACGTTCGCCACAGGCTCGACGGTCGTGGTCTCAGAGGCGGAGTTGTCGGCGGCGTTGGGGTCGTGCTCGGCGGCCGACGCCGAAGCCGAGTTCGTGATCTCGCCGGGGCTGTCCGCGCGGACAACGATCTGCACGGTGGCCGAGGAGGAAGCGGCGAGCGTTCCGAGGTCGCATGTGACGGTGCCCGAAGCCTCCGAGCAGGTGCCCTGCGAGGGCGTCGCCGACTGGTAGGTGACATCCGCTGGCAGGTCGTCCGTGACGGTCAGCGACGTTGCGTCGGACGGGCCGGCGTTCGCGACGTCGAGCGTGTAGGTGAGCTCCGGAGCCGACCCTGACCGGGTCGGGCGAGTCGGTCTTCGTGAGCGTCAGGTCGGCGACCGGGTCGACGGTGGTAGTCACCGAGGCGGAGTTGTTCGCTTCGTTCGGGTCGAGCTCGCGGCCATCGACCGAGGCCGAGTTCGTGATCTCGCCAGCGCTGTCCGCGCCGGACGACGATCTGCGACAGTCGCCGAGGAAGACGCGGCGAGCGTGCCGAGGTCACAGGTGACGATCCCCGACGCCTCGTTGCAGGTGCCCTGCGAGGGCGTCGCCGACTGGTAGGTGACGCCAGCTGGGGAGCTCGTCCGTGAGCGTCACGCGCCGTGGCGTCTGAGGGGCCGGCGTTCGCGACGTCGAGGGTGTAGGTGAGGTCGGCAGCCGACCAGGACGGGACCGGGCGAGTCCGATCTTGGTCAGCGAGAGGTCGGCGACCGGGTCGACGGTGGTCGACTCCGAGGCGGAGTTGTCAGCGGCGTTGGGGTCGTGCTCGGCGGCCGACGCCGAAGCCGAGTTCGTGATCTCGCCGGCGCTGTCTGCGCGGACGACGATCTGCACGGTGGCCGAGGAGGATGCGGCGAGCGCTCCGAGGTCGCAGGTGACGGTCCCCGACGCCTCGTTGCAGGTGCCCTGCGAGGGCGTCGCCGACTGGTAGGTGACACCGGCGGGCAGCTCGTCCGTGACGGTCAGCGACGTTGCGTCGGACGGCCCGGCGTTCGCGACGTCGAGCGTGTAGGTGAGGTCCGAGCCGATGGCGACGGGGTCGGGCGAATCGGTCTTGGTGAGCGTCAGGTCGGCGACCGGGTCGACGGTGGTAGTCACCGATGCGGAGTTGTTCGCTTCGTTCGAGTCGATCTCCGCCGCATCGACCGAGGCCGAGTTGGTGATCTCACCGGCGCCGCCAGGCCGGACGACGATCTGAACCGTTGCCGAAGAGGATGCGGCGAGCGTTCCGAGGTCGCAGGTGACGGTGCCCGACGCCTCGTTGCAGGTGCCCTGCGAGGGCGTCGCCGACTGGTAGGTGACGCCAGCGGGGAGCTCGTCCGTGAGCGTCACGCCCGTGGCGTCTGAGGGGCCGGCGTTCGCGACGTCGAGGGTGTAGGTCAGGTCGGCACCGACCAGGACGGGACCGGGCGAGTCCGATTTCGTCAGTGAGAGGTCGGCGACCGGGTCGACCGTGGTCGACTCCGAGGCGGAGTTGTCAGCGGCGTTGGGGTCGTGCTCGGTGGCCGACGCCGAAGCCGAGTTCGTGATCTCGCCGGCGCTGTCCGCGCGGACGACGACCTGCACGGCGGCCGAGGAGGAAGCGGCGAGCGCCCCGAGGTCGCAGGTGACCGTGCCCGAGGCCTCGTTGCAGGTGCCCTGCGAGGGCGTCGCCGACTGGTAGGTGACGCCCGTGGGGAGCTCGTCCGTGAGCGTCACGCCCGTTGCATCCGACGGGCCGGCATTGGCGACGTCGAGGGTGTAGGTGATGTCCGAGCCGATGGCGACCGGGTCGGGTGAGCCGGTCTTCGTGAGAGTCAGGTCGGCGACGGGGTCCACCGTGGTCGACTCCGAGGCGGAGTTGTCGCTCGGGTTGGGGTCGTGCGCGGAAGACGACACCGACGCCGAATTTGTGATCTCCCCTGCGCTCTGCGGCCGAACGACGATCTGCACGGAGGCCGAGGAAGAGGAGCCAAGCGTTTCGAGGTCGCACGTGACAATTCCGGACGTCTCGCTGCAGCTTCCCTGCGACGGAGTCGCCGACTGGTACGTGAGCCCGGCAGGCAGCTCGTCGGTGAGCGCGACGGCCGTAGCGTCTGACGGCCCGGCGTTCGCCACGTCGAGCGTGTAGGTGAGGTCGGCACCGACGGCCACGGGATCGGGCGAGTCGGTCTTGGTCAGCGTCAGGTCGGCGACCGGGTCCACGGTGGTCGATTCCGAGGCGGAGTTGTCAGCGGCGTTGGGGTCGTGCTCGGTGGCCGACACCGAAGCCGAGTTCGTGATCTCGCCGGCGCTATCGGTACGGACGACGATCTCGATCGTCGCCGAAGCCGAGGCCGCAATCGTGCCCAGGTCACAGCTCACGGTTCCCGACGCCTCGTTGCAGGTGCCCTGAGAGGGCGTCGCCGATTGGTAGCTGACGCCTGCGGGGAGCTCGTCCGTGAGCGTCACGCCCGTGGCGTCTGAGGGACCGGCGTTTGCGACATCGAGGGTGTAGGTCAAGTCACTGCCGACCAGGGCCGGGTCCGGCGAGTCCGATTTCGTCAGTGACAGGTCGGCGACCGGATCGACGGTCGTGGTTACCGATGCGGAGTTGTCGGCAGCGTTGGGGTCATGCGCGGAAGACGACACCGACGCCGAATTTGTGATCTCCTCTGTGCCCTGCGGCCGGACGACGACCTCGACCGTGGCGGAAGAGGATGCGTCGACGGTGCCCAGGTCACAGGTGACGGTGCCGGAGGCCTCCGAGCAGGTGCCCTGCGAGGGCGTCGCCGACTGGTAGGTGACGCCGGTGGGGAGCTCGTCCGTGACGGTCACGAGCGTGGCGTCGGACGGGCCGCCGTTCGCGACGTCGAGCGTGTAGGTGAGCTCCTGGCCGACCCTGACCGGGTCCGGCGAGTCGCTCTTCCTGAGCGCGAGGTCGGCAACCGGGTTGACCGTGGTCGACTCTGAGGCCGAGTCGTTCGAGCCGTCCCCATCCAGCTCGGCGCCCTCGACCGAAGCCGTGTTGGTGATCTGCCCGGCGCTCTGGGGTTGCACGACGATTTGGGCGCTAGCCGACGACGAGGCGGAGATGGTGCCGAGGTCGCACGTGACGGTGCCCGAGGCCTCGTTGCAGGTGCCCTGCGAGGGCGTCGCCGACTGGTAGGTGACGCCTGCGGGGAGCTCGTCGGTGAGCGTCACCGACGTGGCGTCTGACGGTCCCGCGTTGGCGACGTCGAGCGTGTAGGTCAAGTCGCCGCCGACCAGAACCGGGTCCGGCGAATCGGTCTTCGTGAGCGAGAGATCGGTCGGGATCACGACCGTGGTGTTGGCGAAAGCTGCGTTGTCGGCCGGACTCGGGTCTGCAGCGGCAGACGAGACCGAAGCTGAGTTTGTGATCTCACCCGCGCTCTGCGGCATGACGACGATCTGCACGGAGGCAGACGCAGAGGCGTCGATGGTGCCGAGGTCGCAGGTGACGGTGCCGGACGACTCGCTGCACGTGCCCTGCGAGGCCGTCGCGGACCGGTAGGTGACGCCGGCGGGCAGCGCGTCCGAGAGCGTCACCGAGGCGGCTTCGGATGGACCGCCATTCGCGACGTCCAGCGTGTACGTGAGGTCTGAGCCGGCGAGGGCCGGGTCCGCCGAGTCGGTCTTCGTCAGGGTGAGGTCGGCGACGGGATCGACCGTGGTCGTCTCGGAGGCCGAGCTGTCGGCCGGGTTCGAGTCGAGCTCCGCCGCGACGACCGAGGCCGTGTTGGTGATCTCGCCCACGGCTCCGGGCCGCACGACGATCTCGACCGTGGCGGAAGAGGAGGCGGCGATCGTGCCGAGGTCGCAGGTGACCGTGCCAGAGGCCTCGGTGCAGCCACCCTGCGACGCGCTGGCCGACTGGTAGGTGACGCCGGCGGGCAGATCGTCGGTAGCCGTCACCGACGTCGCGTCCGCGGGTCCGGCGTTGGCGACGTCGAGCGTGTAGGTGAGATCCGAGCCGAGCAGGACCGGGTCGGCTGAGTCGGACTTCCTGATCGAGAGATCAGCCGGGGTGACGACGGTGGTCGTCGCCGAGGCGGAGTTGTCGGCGGCGTCGGTGTCCTCCTCGATCGCCGACACCGATGCCGTGTTCGTGATCTCACCCGCGGTGCCGGCACCGACCACGATCTGAATGGTCGCCGAGGAGGACGCGCCGAGCGTTCCGAGGTCACATGTGACCGACCCGGACGTCTCGCTGCAGCTTCCCTGCGACGGGGTCGCCGACTGGTACGTCACGCCGGCGGGCAGCTCGTCGGTGACGGCCACGGACGTGGCCTCCGAGGGGCCCCCGTTGGCGACGTCGAGCGTGTAGGTGATGGCGGAGCCGACCGCCACCAGGTCGGGAGAGTCCGACTTCGTGAGCGCGAGGTCCGCGACCGGGCTCACCGTCGTCGACTGAGATGCGCTGTTGTTGCCGGCGTCCGGGTCGCTCTCGAGCGCGGCGACCGAGGCGGAGTTGGAGATCTCTCCCGGGCCCTGAGGCCGCACCACGATCTCGATGGAGGCCGATCCTGAGGCGGCGAGGGCTCCGAGCTGACAGGTGACCGTCCCGAGCAGCTCGGTGCAGAGACCCTGCGACGGCACGGCCGAGATGTATGTGACGCTGGCTGGAAGGACGTCGGTGACCGTCACGAGGCTCGCGTCGGACGGGCCCGAGTTCGCCACGTCGAGCGTGTAGCCGAGGTGCGAGCCGAGCAGGACCGGGTCCACTGAGTCGCTCTTCGTGATGGAGAGGTCCGCCAGGGGGTCGACGGTCGTCGTCTCCGAAGCGGAGTTGTTGGCGCTGTTCGAGTCGAGCTCCGCCGCGACGACCGAGGCCGTGTTGGTGATCTCGCCCACGGCTCCGGGCCGCACGACGATCTCGACCGTGGCGGAAGAGGAGGCGGCGATCGTGCCGAGGTCGCAGGTGACCGTGCCAGAGGCCTCGGTGCAGCCACCCTGCGACGCGCTGGCCGACTGGTAGGTGACGCCGGCGGGCAGATCGTCGGTAGCCGTCACCGACGTCGCGTCCGCGGGTCCGGCGTTGGCGACGTCGAGCGTGTAGGTGAGAGCGGATCCGACGTGGACCGGGTCGGGCGAATCGCCCTTCGTGATCGAGACGTCGGCCGGCGTCAGCACGGTGCTCGTCGCCGAAGCGGAGTTGTTCGCAGCGTCGGGGTCGCCCGCGGCCGACGAGACCGATGCAGAGTTCGTGATCTCGCCCGCGCTCTCGGGCCGCACGACGATCTGCACCGTCGCCGAGGAGGATGCCTCGAGCGTGCCGAGGTCACAGGTCACGGTGCCCGAGGTCTCCGAGCAGCTGCCCTGAGAAGGATCGGCCGAATGGAACGTCACGCCCGCGGGCAGCGTGTCGGTCAGGTTCACCGCCGTGGCCTCGGAGGGACCGGCGTTCGCAACGTCGAGCGTGTACGTGAGGTCCGAGCCCGCGGCCACGGGATCCGGCGAGTCGCTCTTCGTCAGCGACAGGTCGGCGACCGGGTCGACCGTCGTGTCGGCGGATGCGACGTTGTCGGCGAAGTCGGTGTCGCGCTGCAGCGCATCCACGGCGGCCGTGTTGGTGATCTCGCCGTCCTCCTCCGGTCGCACGACGACCTGCACGGAAGCCGAGGCCGCGCTCGCGAGCGACCCGAGATCGCAGATGACCGTGCCTTCCTGGTGGGTGCAGGTGCCCTGCGACGGGTTGGCCGAGACGAACGTGGCGCCCTGCGGCAGCTCGATGCCGGGCTCCTGGCCGTCGCGGCGCAGGATGTCGAGATAGTCGCCATAGCCCGACGCGCTTGGCCACTCGAGGGCGCTCTCGACCGACGTGCCCTCGCCCCATTCGTTGTAGCTCGTGATGAGCTGGAAGGGAGCGTTCGAGGCGATCATGTTGCGAACGTTCAGGGCGAAGCGCGAGAGGTCACGCTCGAGTCGCGGTCCCGCTTCCCCGCGCTTGTCGAAGCCGGGGCTGATCGTGTACGAGTAGCCGGCCTGGCTGTCGGCGGCGACGGCGGGGATGTACTGGTGCCAACCCGATGGCTGGTTCGCGCACGTGCGATAGCCGGCGAACACCTTCAGAACGAGGTAGGCGTCGATCCCCTGGTTCGCACTCGCCCAGCGGTTCGCGAGCTCACAGCTCTCCCCGGCGCCGGCGTAGACGAACACCACGAAGCGCCCACCGATTTTGAGGTACGCGGGGTGCGAGGCGTAGTTGTCGCGCAGGTAGGCGAGGTCTGCAGCGATCTCGCTCACGGAGGGATTGGACGAGCCCTCCTGCTCGTGGTAAGCGGCCCAACGCAGGGGCGAGCCCATCTGCTCGGTTGTGTCGAGCAGCGCGGGCAGGCGCTGGTCCGTTCGGTGTCCCTGGCCCCACCAGGAAGTGATGGCGGCGTCCATCCCGCCGTAGCGCATCTCGCGCACGTGGCGCTCGATCAGCGTCTGCCAGCGCGAGTCATAGAGGCCGAGCGATGGCTCGTATTGGGTGAAGGGGTCGAAGCCCTGCTGGACCCAGGCCTCCGGGAACCAGGGGTAGTAGAAGCCAGCCCGGATCGGCAGCTCGGGTTGATAGTCGGCGGGCGCCGGAGGGTCCGCGTGGGGTCCCGCCGGCAGGGCGTCGACGAGCCTGACCGACGTCGCGCTCGAAGGGCCCTGGTTCTCGACGTCGATGGTGTAGGTGAGCTCGGAGCCGACGGAGACCGGGTCCGGCGAGTCGGTCTTCGTGACGTGAAGGTCGGCTGCCGGGTCGACCCTCGTCACCTGAGTGGCCGAGTTGTTCGCGGGGATCAGGTCGGTCTCCTCGGCGGAGGTCGAGGCGGTGTTGGTGATGTGACCGGTGGCCTGGGGCCGCACGACGAGCGTCACAGTCGCCTGCGCGGACGCCGAAAGCGAGCCGAGCTCGCACGTGACGGTGCTCGCGGCCTCCGAGCAGCTGCCCTGTGAGGCGGTCACGGACTGGTAGGAGAAACTCGCTGGAAGGGCGTCGGTGATCACCACCGAGCTCGCCGGCGAAGGCCCGAGGTTCGTCGCGGTGAGCGTGAATGTGAGGTCCTGGCCGAGGGCCACGGGGTCAGGCGAGTCCGTCTTGGTGACCCGCAGGTCGGCCGCCGGGCTCACCTGCGTCGTCTCGGCGTCGGAGTTGTTTGCCTGGCTCGGGTCGTGCTCGGCTCCCGATACCGTGGCGTTGTTCGTGATCTCGCCGGCACTCCCGGGGCGCACGGCGAGCTGCACGGTGGCCGAGGAGGACGCCGCCAGCGCTCCGAGCTCGCAGGTGACCGTGCCCGCGGCCTCCGAGCATGTGCCCTGGGATGGGCTGGCCGACTGGAACGTCACGCCCGCCGGCAGAGTGTCGGTGAGCGTGACCGACGTTGCGTCCGAGGGGCCGGAGTTCGCCACGTCGAGTGCGTAGGTGAGGTTTGAGCCCGCGAGCCCCGGGTCCTGGATGTCGGTCTTCGTGAGCTGCAGGTCGGCGACCGGGTCGACGGTGGTGGTCTCGGAGGCGGAGTTGTCCGTCCCGTCGGGGTCGGGCACCGCTGACTGGACGCTCGCCGTGTTGGTGACGGTGCCGACGGCGGTCGGCACGACCTGAACCTCGACGCTGGCGCTCCCGTTCAGACCGATGTCGCCGAGGTTGCACGTCACGGCGCCCGACGCTTCGCTGCACGCGCCCTGCGACGGCGTGGACGACACGTAGTCGACGCCCTCCGGCAGAGTGTCCGTTAGCGTCACCGACGTCGCGGTCTCGGCACCGGAGTTGCTCGCCGTGAGCGTGTAGGTGAAGGGCTCTCCGACCAGCGCCGGGTCGGCGGAGTCGCTCTTCGCCAGCGACAGGTCGGCGCCGGCGCTGACAGTGGTGTCCTGGCTCGCCGCGTTGTCGGTCTCGCTCGGGTCGAGTTCGTTGGAGTCGACGCTGGCCGAGTTCGTGAGCATTCCGAGGGCCTGAGCCAGGACCTGGACCTCCACGGTGGCGCTGGAGCCGCTCGTCAAGGTCCCGAGATCGCAGGTCACGCTGGCGGCCGGCAGAACCGTGACGACGAGCTGGGGAGAGGTCGCACCCGACTCACGGCTGCCAAGGCTCATCGCCGTCGAGTTGATGCCGGTGAGCCCGAGGCTGAGCTGCCCGTTCCCCGTCACGAGCGACGTCACGTTGGTCTCCGTCCACGCGTTGGTCGTGGTCGGACCCGAGGACACCACGACCGGGCCCATGGCGGGCTTGTTGCCATAGTTCAGCGCCGTCTCCCCCCATAGGTTGTCGGAGACGCCACGGACCTGGTAGCCGGCCGAGTTCGAGCTGAAGGAGTGCACCCGCAGGGTCGCGTTTGTGATCGTCCACGGCAGGCCGCTCAGGTTGAAGCGCAGGTAGCCTCGAAGGTCTGGAGAGGTGTCGAGCCGGATCCGGCTCGAAAGCCCGAAGTTCGTCGCCGCGTTAGCGCCGTCGACGTAGGCGTCCGCTTCCGGCGTGAACGTCGGCGGAGAGCTCGGGGAGGGAGTCGTGCAAGACCCCTGCGAGGGCGCCGCGGACTGGAAGGTCATGCCCGCCGGGATGTCGTCGGTGAGAGTGACTCCCGTCGCGCTCGACGGCCCACTGTTCGTGGCTCGCAGCGTGTAGGTCACGGGCTGGCCGAGCAGCACCGGGTCGGGGGAGTCCTCGTTCGTCACGGACAGGGCGGCGATGTGGGACACGGTCGTCTGGGCGCTCGTGTTGTTGTTCGAGCCGTTGGTGTCGAACTCGCTCCCTGAAACGGTGGCGCTGTTGGTGATCGTGCCCTCGGCCTGCGGCGTGACATCGATGCTGACGGTCGCCCCAGCGCCGCTCGACACGGTTCCAAGCGCGCAGCTCACGATGCCCGACGTCTCCGCGCAGGTCCCCTGCGAGGAAGTCGCGGACTGGTACGTGACGCCCGCCGGCAGCGCGTCGGTGACCGTGACGCCGGTCGCGCCGTTCGGCCCGGCGTTGGAAACCGAGAGCGAATAGCTGAGCGTCTCTCCGGGGGCGATCGGGTCGGGCGAGTCGGTCTGAGTCACGGACAGGTCCGCCGCCGAGCGGACGGTCGTGTCCTCGCTGGCGGCGTTGTTGGCCGGCTCGACGTCGGGCTCCTGACTCGCCACGCTCGCGTTGTTCGTGAGCGTGCCGTCGTCGTTCGCGACGACGTTGATCTCGACGGCCGCGCTCTCCCCGCTCGTAAGGCCTCCGACCTCGCACGTGACCGTCCCCAAGACCTCGCTGCACGTGCCCTGAGTCGGCGTCGCGGACTGGAACGTCACGCCTGCCGGCAGGTTGTCGGTGACCGTCACATCGGTCGCCTGCTGTGAGCCCAGGTTGCCGGCCGTCAGGGTGTAGGTGAGGGTCTCTCCGGGCGTCACCGGATCCGGCGAGTCGGATTGCGTCAGGGAGAGATCGTTCGCGGGAGGCGCATAGGTGACCTGGTCGAAGACGCGGCCCAGCTCGTCGATCGGGGTGACGGTGACCGTCGTGCCGTTGACCGTGACGTGCAGGTAGTGATGCACCTGATCAGTGGAGACGGGTGGCGTGGCGGCGCCACAGGCGCTGCCGCCGCCGGCCCCCATGTTGGCCGAGTAGGACCAGCCGAGGCCATACGCGTTGAGCGGGCTGCAGCCGTGGCCGCCCGTCGGCTGGAGGTGGGCGCCGCCGCCCCCGGTGAGATATGTGACGATGCCGCCCGGCGGCTCGAGGTTGCGCTGATAGACGTGGCCGTGACCGGTGAAGCCCATGTTGACCCCGTGCCGGTCCAGCAGTCCTTCGAGCCCGTTCGGCCCCTGTAGCCACGGATCGGACGTCTCATCCGCCTGGTCCGAGTAAAGGGGGTAGTGGAAGATCGCGAACTTCAGCGTCCTCGGGTTGCTGGCGAGGTCGTTCTGCAGCCACTCGTACTGCGGACTACCCGGCGCCCAGTGATAGTCGTAGTCGTTCTTGTACTGGTCGGCGGAGCCAACGTTGCTGCTCGACCAGGCGGTGTCGAGCACGTAGAAGCGCGCGTTGCCGGCGTCGAACGCGTACCAGGGGCTCGGGTATTCCCTCGACTGCGTGTCGTTCAGGCAGCAGTACGTGTCGGTCTGGTAGCGCCCTCCCGAGCTCGCGACGGCCACGTCCTGGGGCCAGTTGACGAGGTGGTTCGCGTTGGAGTGGCCGTGGTTGCCGAGCGCGGGGAAGATCGGCTTCGACGCCCCGGCCTGCTTCCAGAAGCTCGGGCCGAACATGGCGCTCATGTTGGTCCCGCTCTGGACCAGGTCGCCGTATTCGGTCTGGGTGCCGGACGCGTACACGTTGTCGCCGACGGTGACGGCGAAGCGGGCGTCGCTCTCTGCTATCCGGCTGATCACGTTGGCCATGTGGGAGTTCTCGCCGGGGCCGGTCAGCACGTCTCCCCCAACCAATCCCCAGTCGCCGATCACGGCGAACGAGTACGGCGTCGTGGAGCCGGCCGGGATCTGGCTGCGGAAGCGAGGCGAGTCGTCGGCGCCCAGCAGGTCGACCTCCGGGGCGTCGCCCAGGAAGACGCGGTAGCAGTACTCGGTGTCGGGCTCGACGGAGAACGTGGCTTTCCACTGGTACTGCGGGACCGAATTGACGGCGATCGGGGTGTTGGTCGCCGTCGTCGTGTGCTCCGTGCAGGACTCCTGCCCGAAGCGTCCCCACTTGACGACTGCCGTCGCGGCCGAGCGGTCGGTGCCGAAGTTGACCGTCGCCGAGGTTTCGACGACGTCGGTCAGGTACGGATAGCGCCGGAGCTCGGAGCTGTATCCGGACGCAGGCGCCTCCAGCCCGATGAGCGCAGAGAGCGCCCCGAGCAGGAGAGTGGCGAGCTTTGCCCTCCTAGGGTTGACCGAGAGCATCCGTGCTCTCCCGGCGGCGGTGTCTGACTATCAGTAGCCCGGCGATGAACACCACGAGCAGCGTTCCTGCCGCTCCGATGCCGGGTCCACTCCCGGTCGATCCGGGCTCGTCCGAGCTGAAGTCCCTTATCTCGGGCGCGGTGGTGCCGCGGAGATCGGACACGACCTCCAGGTAGCGCGACCCGTACTGCTCGCTCGGCTCGATGTGCGAGTTTTCGCTGAACTCGTTCCAGCTGATGAGGCCGACCGCGTCAGGAGACGACGAGACCGCCGCGTTGTACTGGCGCGTCAGTGTCTTGCCGCCGTGGCGCTCGACGACGCTCGTGCCGCCGATCAGCCGGGCGTCGAAGCCCGGGGCGGCCGGCGCGATCCAGAGCCCGTCGCGCTCGTGCACGGCATCCGACATCGCGTCGAGCTTCTTCTGGTAGCCGGGGAAGGTGTCGACGTTGACCGACGACCAGTAGTACGCATCGCCGTCGAACAGGTCGGCGATCTCCTCGTAGTCCTTCACCGAGCGCTCGGACGCGAGAATCAGGAGGTCGTCCCGCCTGGGAGCGGTGACCGACTCCATCTCCGCGCGGTTGAAGCGCCACGTGCCCGACCAGATCACGAGCGGCTTCTCCATGAAGCGGAACGGCTTGCGATCGGCGAAGTTGCGCGTGAAATGATCGAGGTCGCGCGCTACCTGCGCCGCCGGCAGCGGCTCGCGGTGAAAGTCGAGGCCCTGGTAGATGACGGTGAGCTTGAACCGCTCGGCCTCGGCGGCCTGGATCAGCTGTTCCAGCCTCTTGTCGAGCACCGGGGTGTGCTTCCAGCTCACGATGAAGCCCTCAATGCCGGACTGCTTCGCCCACTGGATGTGCTGCCGCATCACCCGGCGCTCGTCACTCGAGTAGCGACCGAGCGTCGGATAGTCGACCTTGGCGCGATTCCACGACGTCGGGGTGAACCAGATGTAGTAGTAGGCGAGCAGCGGCACGTCGCCTGCCTGCCGCGCCTGGGTGCTCTCGGCTCCGCTCGCCTGGCCTGCGCCGGAGGAGAGGATCGCCGCCGAGACGAGCGCGACGGCGGCGAGAACCATGGCCGCGACATTGGTCATGCGAGAACGTCCGCGTCCGGCAACCCTGCTCATGCTCCACCTCCGTAGCTCGTGGCCGCCTCTCGCCGCCGCCTCGGGGACAGCGCGCGGAGCCGGCGCATTGCGGCCGACAAAAGATGTGGACGGCTGATGAGCGGTAGCCCGAAGACGAACGCCGCCATCACGAACAACACGAGTCCGAGATCCATGTAGCTCAGCACCTCCAGCTCTACCTCCTGGTTCCTTGACAGAGCCACCGGCCTCGTGAACGAGAAGCCGGGGCCCACCACGGTCACTTCGTAATCGCCGCGCGGGAGCGAGCGCAATGTGAGCCCCCCTCCGTCCTCGAGCTCGTAGCGCTCGATGCGGCCGCTGGGGTGGGTCAGCATGATCGCCGACCCGATCGGCCAGCCGAAGAACGAATCCCTCGTCTGGAAATGCGCCGAGTAGAGGAGCAGTCGCACGCGCATCTCACCGGTTCTGCCGGGGATGAAACGCTGCTGGCCCTCGTTGACGACGTTCGAGCCTTCGACCATCGCGCTCTTGACGCCGTAGTCGAGCCGTTTGACGCGAAAGTTGGGAGGCTCGTCGCCGCGCCTCTTGCGGCCGATCGTCTGAGCGGTGACCACGCGGCTTCCGTGGAGCCATCGCGTCTCGGAGCCGTGGAACTTGTACACCTTCCCGTGCACTCCCTTGATGTGGAGTGCGGACACGACGCTCGGGTCGACTTCCTTGCCTTGAAGGTTGATGTAGACGGGGCGCGCCCGGTAGTAATAGGACACCGTCACGCTGAGGATGTCCCCGGTCGGGTAATAGCGGCCGAGCGTCGCGAAAACGCCGGGCTTGACCGGAGTCCTCAGCACCTTCAGGTTGCGCGCGAGCTCCTTCGCGTCGCCGTTGAGCCGCAGCCGGCCCTTGCCGTCAGCGTGGAGCGTTCGGCCTCTGAGGACGTACTTCATCCCCTTCACGGGTGGCACTGTCTGCACCGTCACGACGCCGTGCTTGGTTGCGGCCTGCGCCGTGGGCGCCAGCGCCGTGCAGCCGAGCACGGCCGCGATCGCGGAGAGACCGCACACGAGCAGTCGGCGCCTCACGAGCGCCTCCTCTTCTGCTCCGCCGGAACCTGCGCCGCCGCGGCGCTCCAGATCGCCCACGTGATCACGATCCCCGCCACAGCCAGAACGAGGAAGTAGGCGGCGTAGATCACCGGACGCTTCGGCTCCTTCAGGTGGATCTCGGTGCGTTCACGCGACAGCAGCTCGGGCTTGCGCGGCGGGCTGTCGAAGTCGAAGGCGCGCATGAAGGTCTTGGCCTTGCGGTCTCGCGACGCCAAGGGCCGAAGACGCCAGTTGCGCTCGATGAACTTGAGGATCGAGGTGAAGTCGAGGGTCGTGCTGTCGACGCGGCCCTTCTTCGCGTACGGGCTCACGAGCAGCGAGGGCACGCGGAACCCGTAGCCGTACTTGTCGACCTGCGGTGGGGGCACGTGGTCGTAGAAGCCGCCCCAGTCGTCATAGGTCCACATGAACGCCGACTTCTCCCAGTACGGGCTGCGCATGAGCGCGTTGACGAGGCCCCGGATGAACCGCTCCCCGGCCTGGATCCGACCGGGCGGGTGCTCGCTCGCACCGGAGGGGACCATGTAGGCGACCGACGGCAGCGTTCCCTTCCGCAGGTCCTCGTAGTACTCGTCGAGGTCGACGATCTTGCTGTTGAGGCGAGGGTCGTCCAGATAGCGCCCATAGGCCAGCAGGGGCGCCCACAGCATCTGCGACGCGCGATCGCCGGTGCCAGGCGTGCGAAACGTGATCTGCGGGTCGTAGTTCTGCACGTAGAACTTCCACGACACGCCGCTCTCCTCCAGGCGGTCGAAGATCGTCGGCAGGTCGCCGAAGCCTCCCTGCGGGATGGACTCTCCGTCCGGGTTGCCGGGCGTGCCGGTGACCCAGTACATGTGGTTCTGAACGCTTCCCGCCGCCGCGGAGGTGAAGAAGCGGTCGAACAGGACGAAGTTGTCGGCGAGGTTCCAGTAGTACGGGATGTCCCGATCGTCGTAGTAGCCCATGACGTTCTCGTCGACGCGCCCGGTGTCCCTGCGGTGGGCGTCCACGAACCCGTCCATGCGGCCGCCGTTGAACTGTTGCTCGAAAACGCGCTTGCTGTGGCCGAGGTCCAGAATCGCCCTCTCACCGAGGTGAAGCGGCTTGATGCAGCCCTTGCTCGGCTTGTCGACGCTGATCTTCTGGCACGCGTTCTTCGGAAACCCGTCAGCTCCCGGATACGTGCCGAAGTAGTTGTCGAACGTGTGGTTCTCCTGCATCAGCACCATGAAGTGCTCGATCGGCGTCGTCGGCTTGGGCTCTGGCTTCGCGGCGCCGGCGGAGGGCACGAGGGCGAAGCACAGCACCGCCAGGGCGAGCGCGGTCCAGCGCGTGAAGGCGGCCGTCAGCGTCACGACGGGCGAACCTCGTAGATCGTGATGAGCGGCTTGCGAACCGTTCGCCCATCCTTCGTCTTGACCTTCAGCGACTCGCTGTGGACGACTCGCCCCTTGAATCGGTCGGCGTAGCGCTTCACTGAAGCTGCGAAGAACGGACTGCGCGCGGCAGAGAACGAGTCCCACACGACGTAGTGGAGCTCGTTGTTGCGCAGTAGCTGGTCCGGGTTGAGGAGTGGCTCGTAGGACGGGTTGCGGTGCAGCGGGTTGGGGCTGACGGACAGCCCGTACGCCTTGCGGTGCCCGTAGAACTGGATGATGTTCGCCATCGACGGCCCGACCGTCATGAAGCGCGAGCCGGTGGGGACGTTGCTGTCGATCCAGCGGCCGGCCTCGCGACCGCCCGGCACGCCGCCCGAGCCGGCGAGGAAGCTCCCGCTCGGGTCGGGCTGGATGCGGTGAAAGCTCGTCAGGGCGAGCGTGAACGCGATCACTCCGATCGCGGCGCCGCGGAACGACCGCCGGGTCACGATGCGCGCGAGCTTGGTGTCCTGGCCGCTGAGCGTGGCCGGCCAGCGGCTGAGCATGTGGGCCGCGAGGACGGCGACCGCCGGCGCGATGGGCAGCAGGTACTGGTAGCCCTTCACCGGCCAGATCTGGAAGAACACGATCGGCACGGCCATCCAGGAGAGAAGCAGCGTCTCCCGCCACGTGCGCTCGTTCCGCAGCAGCCAGAGCCCAGCGATCGCGGCCAGGACGACGAGCCAGCCGATCGCCTCGGGGACGGTCGTGGGGTAGAACGTCCACTCGTGGTTCGGGCGCCGGAAGAGCTGCCAGGCAAGGTAGTTGCCGCCCGACTCGGTCTTGCCCGCGAGCTTCAGCGAAAGCGGGAACAGAAAGAGCAGGCCACCAAGCAGCGCCCCGGAGCCGATGACGTCCCGGACGCGAAGCCTGATTTCAGGAGTGAGGGCGAAGAACGCATAGATGCCGCCCAGAAGCACCATCGAGGTCTCCTTCGACAGCACTGCGCACGCCATGGCGCCCGCGGATGCGAAGAGGAACGCGGGCCTGCGGTCGGACGCGTAGCGGGCGATCAGGTAGAGCGTCAGCGTCGCGAACAGCGTCATCGGCCCGTCGAGCAGGATCTGGCGGCTGACCAGCACGTGGTAGGGCATGAGCGACATGAAGACCGCCGCGATGGCGCCCGCTCTGCGGCCGTAGAGCAAACCGCCCAGCTTGTACACGACCACGACGTTCGCCAACCCGACGAGGGCCGACAGCACGCGCCCCCAGAGGTCGATCTCGCCGAGGTGAAAGGCGAACGAGAGCATCGTCTGGAACAGCAGCGGATGTGCCCGGAACGCGGGGAAGTACGGCGCCAGCTCCGGGACGTCGTGAAGAGCCGCCGCCTGGCCCGCGTACACCGCTTCGTCGCTGTTGACGCCGAAGCGGTTGATCTGCCACACGCGCAGGGCGAGGCCGAGCAAGAGGGCAGCCGCGAGCACGCACCGCTCGAGGTTGAGCATCCCTCGCAGGGAGCGCATGCGATCGCGCAGCCCTTGCTTGTGCGCTTGGGGGCCCGACCCAGAGGGGGCCGGAGCCTCCCGACGGGGCTCGTTGGAGGGCAGCCGTACCGGTTCCGGCTCAGATCGCCGCAGGGCCGAAATGCGCACGCGGCTACTCTCCTTCGAGTCCGCTGGCCAAGCTCTCAGGGTTGTGTGAGTCGTCCTCCGGGTGCGATCCGTTCCCGTTCCCGAGCTGCTCCATCCGGGCCGGGATACGCTCGCACCAGTCCATGGTCTCGCTGCGCAGCAGCGTCGACGGAACGCGCCCCAGTGCGGTCGCGACGATGTCGCGCTCCGCGTCCTTGAGATCGTGTCCGTGGAGGCTGCGCAGGTGGTGTGCGATGAGCGGGTAGGGCGGGAAGCCATACGCGTCCTCGCAATTGCTCATCAGTTCCTCGAGCGCCTCTTCGCGCTCGAGCTCCTGGTCGCCAATGCCGCCGCGCTGGATGATGAACATGCACACGAGCTGCGCCTCGGGTGCGACCTTCGCGCTCGGCACCAGCCGCTCGACGTGGTACTTCGGCGGCGGGATCAGGCACTGGGTGATCGCGTTCAGCGTTGCCGCCGGAATGCGAAGCTTCGCGATGATCAGGCCCAGGCGCCTGCCCGCTCGCGAGTGAAGCCGGCTCTGGATGACCAGCGCAGCGCGCTCGAACCGCGTCAGGAGCGGGGTCTTCACCGCCTGTACCGTGTGGCTCGAGATCGTCAGCGGCTTCGGGTAGGCGAAGATCCGGCCGTCCGGGCACAGGATCGTGAGGTCGTCCGAGAGGAACGAGTAGGGGAATTGGTCGAGCGTCTTCAGCGCCGT
This sequence comes from uncultured Solirubrobacterales bacterium, assembly GCA_963774075.1. Classification (GTDB taxonomy): domain Bacteria; phylum Actinomycetota; class Thermoleophilia; order Solirubrobacterales; family JBBDJG01; genus JBBQNR01. The sequence continues at coordinate 326,625 of CAVZDP010000003.1, forward strand.
CGTCGTCTTGCCGGTGTCGGTCTTCGCGGTCACGAGGAAGCCCCTCTCACCATCGGCAAAGCAGGCCGCATGGATGAGCGCGTGACCCTTGCTCACGAAGGTCCAGCGCAGGACCGGCTCGACGATGTTCGTGTAGAGAACGTGCGGCGAGAAGCGCAGGAGCGGCGACGCCACGATCTCGACCGGGTCACCAGGCGTGATCTTGCAGGCGAACCCAAGCCTGCCGAGGCTCTCGCGGTACAGGATCGGGTCGACGGCGTTATGCGCGCCGTTGCCGTTGCCGTTGCCGTTGCCGTTGTGCGATCCGTTCGTGCTCCCGTTGTGCGAGCCGTTCGTGCTCCCGTTGGCAGAGCCGTTGTGTGAGTCGTTCGTGGCGACGAGGTGCCCGTCGAGCCCGTTCGTGCTCGAGCGGGTGCCCCGCACCGGGCCGATCGTGACCCGCACGGTCGGGTTGACAAGCAGCTCTCCGGTCCGGAAACGCTCCAGCTCTGGCAGCCTCACCTCCGAGGCGACGGTCACGATTCCGTGGATGTCGTAGCTGTGGCGGATGTGGTCCGTGCTGTCTTCGGCGGCCCAGATCCAAGTGTCCGAGGCGCCGAAGCGCAGCACGGTCAACGCCACCAGCGAGAGCAGGTTCGAGAGCAGGTAGTTGACGCCGAGCCCCGTCGTGAGCGCGAACAGCACGGGCACCCTGAGCGCCAGCGCGGCGTTGTTCATGAAGAAGAACAGGCCCATTCGCGTCATCGACGCGCGGCGATAGCTGCGTCCTCCGTACACCCACTTCTCCGTGAAGACGAAGTTCCACAGCGAGGAGCCCTGCGTGGCGAGGATCGCGCCTGCCACGTAGTACAGGCCTCCGACGTCCACGAGCAGCGCGAGCAGAAGCATGTTCACCGCAAGGCCCGTGGCGCCCACGACACCGAAGCGGTAGAAGCGCTTCGACAGAGCGGCTAGCTGGAGCCGCCAGAGCTGGGCACCGAAGCGCACCGCCTCGCCGACCGAAGCCTTGGTCTCGCCGGTGTGCCGCTCGCCGAACTGGATCGGGACCTCTGACACACGTAGCTCGGGCGTCCTGCCGATGATCTCGAGCAGGATCTTGAAACCGTCCGGCTCCAGCTCGTCGAGCTCGAGCGCGTCGCGGCGCACGAGGAAGAAACCGCTCATCGGGTCGGACACTCCGCCGAGACGCTTCCGCAGCAGGAGCGTCGCGCTGCGCGTGGAGATCCACGAGAGCGCCCGCCTTGCGGGTCCGAAGTTTCCAGTGCTGCCGCCGGCGCAGAAGCGGCTCCCGACCACGAGGTCGGAGTGCGACTCCCTGAGCTCGCGAACCATCTGCTCGATCGCCTCCGGCGGGTGCTGGAGGTCACCGTCCATCACGCAGACGAGCGGAGCCGTTGCGGCGCGCATGCCGGCCACGACCGCGCCACCGAGGCCGCCGACACGATCGGCGCCCTGACGGTGGATCAGCGAAACCTTGCGCGCGGACGAGATGCGCCTGATGGCGTCCGGCGTGTCGTCGTCGCTGTCGTCGACGAAGATGATCTCGATCGAGTCCTCCGGCAGGACGCTCTCGAGGCGAGCGACGAGCGGGGCGACGTTGCCGGACTCGTTGCGGGTCGGGACGATGACCGAGACGGCCGGGCTGCCGGCCTCCCGCAGCTCGCCCGGAGCCACGTCGTAAAGCGTGCTTGGAGCGCCGTTGCCGCCCGGCAGATCGTCCGTGATCGTCCGTGCGTTGCCGTTGGCTCCGCGAGCGTCATGCCTGCCGTTCGGGCTTCCTACCCTCATCGAGATTCCCTCCGGTCCGTGCTTCCTTGCCGCAACCCGCGCCGCGCAAAAACACTCCGGCTCGGACATCCGAGTCCATCCGAAGCCCCTTTCCGAGGCACGCCTCCCCGGGTCTCGCCTGACGAGACCGGAAGCTGTAGGGGGGTCTTCTGGAGAGTCTGGCCCGCGGGCTAGCCGCGGTACTCCGAAACCCCTAGCAACAATCCGTGTCTCTTCTGCGATTCCGTTCGGGAGAGGTTCCCACTGTAGTCCGGTTTTTCGGTTTTAGCCAACGGAATTTGCCAGGGCCGCCGCGTCGGCGAATCCCGCCTCGGGAGCGCTACTCGCCGTCCGTGGCGGCCGCGATGACCGTCCCCAGCAGCATGCCCGCGATCACGTCCGAGGGGTAGTGAACGCCGACGTATGGACGGGAGAGCGCCATCGCTCCGGCCATGGCGTAGACCAGCCCCGCTGGCAGCGCTCGCGAGAGCACGCGCGCCGCCGCGAAGGAGCTCGTGGCGTGGGCGGAGGGATAGGAGCGATTGGATGCCGTCGCGGTGAGCGGCGGCATGTCCTCGAGCTCGGGTCGCCGGCGCCTGAAGACCAGCTTCGCGACCGCGTTGGCCACCTCCGCGATGACCACCGTGCGCATGGCGCGGATGTAGACGTCGCGCTTACCCCGGTTGGCGGCGGCGCCCCCGGCGGAGATGGCGAGCCAGATGGCGCTGTGCTCTCCCAGGCGGGTGAAGCCGACCACTGCGTGCTCGAGGGGCGGCCAGTGCCCGCGAGTGCGCAGCAAGCGAAGCACGGCCACGTCCGCGCGCCAGAGGGCTTCGATCATGCGCGCGACTGTATCCCCCAGGACCGATGAACGGCGAGTGAGCGCCGCCGATCCCTGTAGCCTCGCTCCTGAGGCAGCCTCTCAACCCCAGCACGCATGCCCTCGCTCGCAGACAGGACGTCTTGCTTCGCCGTTGCGACTAAGCTGGCGCTCGCCGGCGCGGTGGTACTGGCGCTCGCGCTTGCGGTGCCCGAGACGTCGGAGGGTGCGGCGCGCGTCACGCTCACCCCAGCGTCGGGCGGTGCCGGCACCAAGGTCTCGCTCCGCGGGGCCGGCTTCGGCCCGGGCAAGCGAGTGTCGGTCAGAGCGGGCTCGAGGACGCTCGTCCGGACGCGAGCGTCGAGACGAGGCTCCTTCGCCGCCTCGCTTCGGATCCCCGCCCGGCGCAGTCGATCCCTGATCCTGAGCTCGCGCGCCGGCGCCCGGCGGGTGGTGAACGTCTTCCGCTACTCGACCACCGTCGGCGAGGCGAGCTGGTCCGAGGTGGCTGACCCGAAAGGAAGGCGCCTGCGCTGGAGCCCCGGCCGCGCACCGGCGGGCGGCCGGTTGAGCGTGGAGGCTTTCGGCCTTCCCGCCCTGCGGCGGGCCCGGCTCGCTTTCGACGGCACCAGCCTGGCGACGATCGGCACCAGCCGCCGCGGCTCTTTGCGTGTCACGTTGGAGATCCCGACCGCGGCCGTGGGCGTCCATCGCGTGTCGCTCGGGGCCGGGCGCGTGAAGCTGACCTTCCCCTTCGCGGTCGCGCTCGATCCGGTGGTGGCTGCGGTAGGCGACATCGCCTGCGATCCCGCCAGCTCGTCCTTCAACGGTGGCGCCGGAAGCTCGGGCTCCTGCCGGCAACGCTACACCGCGGCGCTTGCGCACGGCCTCGGTCCCGCCGCCGTGCTCGCGCTCGGCGACCTTCAGTACGAGGACGCCACCCTGGCCAAGTTCCAGGCGTCGTACGAGCCCTCGTGGGGCCGCCTGCGCTCCATCACCTACCCGGTCGCCGGCAACCACGAGTACCTGACCGCAGGCGCCGCCGGCTACTTCGACTACTTCAACGGCATCGGGCAGGCGAGAGGGCGGGCCGGCGAGCGGGGCAAGGGCTACTACAGCTTCGACGTCGGCACCTGGCACCTCATCGCCCTCAACTCCAACTGCTCGGAGGTGGGCGGCTGCGGGGCCGGCTCGGCGCAGGAGCGCTGGCTGCGCGCGGACCTCGTCGCTCACCCGCGCCGCTGCACCCTCGCCTACTGGCACCATCCGCGCTTCGCCTCCGGCCAGTACCGGGACGACCCCGACTACAGGCCGCTCTGGCAGGCGCTCTACGAACGTGGAGCGGAAATCGTGCTGAACGGGCACGACCACAACTACCAGCGCTACGCACTGCTCGACCCCGATGGGCGCCCCGATCCGCGCGGCCTGCGCGAGTTCGTGGTCGGGAGCGGCGGCAAGAACCACATTCCGGTGCAGCCCGGCGGGATCGCCAACCGGGAGGCGGCGAACGACACTACCTATGGCGTGCTGCTGCTCACGCTGCGCCCGAGCGGCTACGAGTGGCGACTGGCACCGGAGGGCGGCGGCGCGCCGATCGACCCCGGGTCAGGCGCGTGTCACTGAGAGGCCTCGCCTGAGGTCACGGCTCGCCGCCGGCTCACGGGTGGCCGTCGCTTCGAAGCAGGTCCAGGTACCGGCCGTAACCGGAAGCGCTCCCCCACTCCACGCCGCCCTCCACCGCCGTCCCCTCGCCCCACTCGTTGAACGTCGTCACGAGCTGGAAGGGCTCGCCCGAGGCGACCATCGCCCTCACGTCCCGCGCGAAGCGGACTGCGTCCCGATCGAGCCGCGGCGATGCCTCGTCGGCTCGCCAAAAGCCGGGGCTGACCGAGAACGAATGGCCGGCGTGGTGCGAGCTCGCTGCCGCCGGCCCATATTGGTGCCAGCGGTCAGGCTGGGTTGGGCAGTCTCTGTATCCGGAGAAGAGCTTGAGCACCACGTACCAGTCCGGCGCCGCCTCGCGCCAGCGCTCGACCAACTCGCAGCCGCCATCGCCGGCGCTGTAGACGAACACGACCGGCCGGCCGCCGATCCGCAGGAACGAAGGGTGCGCAGCGTAGCCACCGGCGGCGGCCAGGTCCTTCCGGATCTGAGCCGCGGGCGGGTCGGGGCCGGCGGGGCACGCGGGAGGGCCGCTGCCCTCGCACTCGTAATAGAGGCTCCACTTGAGGGGCGAGCCGAGGGCTCGGGTGCGATCGAGAAGGAGCGGAATGCGAGTTTCGTCCTTGTGAGTCCCGAGACCCCACCAGGACGCGATCGCCGCCTCGACTCTCGCCCAATCCAGCGCTCGCACGTGCTGATCGGCGACGGCCTGGCCCGAGGAATCGTAGTAGCCGAGCGGCGAGGGCCGGTAGAAGACGTGGCTTCCGTTCACCTCCCAGGTCTCGGGGAACCAGGGGTAGTAGAAGGCGGCGCGGATCGGGAATGCCGGCTGTGAGTCGCCGGGACCCCCTTTGGGCACGACCGCCGGAGGCGAGCACGCGGCCGCGCCCACCTGGAGCCTCAGGCGCTGACGGCGGGTCTTCACAGTCTTTGGATAGGTGATGCGCGCCCGCGTATAGAACCGCGCCCTCGAGCCGTCGCAGATCCCCGGGCGAAGCCGCGACAGCGCGACCCGTGCGCCGCGCGCCCGGCGCACGCGCCGTGCGCCGCAGCGACGCCTGCACGCAACGCGGGCCGTCCCCCGGCCGAGCGCACGGCTCGAGCCCCAGCGGCGCCACTTCAGCCGTACGACCGAAACTCCCCGGCGCGGCTCCAGCCGGCGCGGGCGCTCAGCCTGCCTGGCGAAGGGCCGCGCTGCCCCCTTCAGGGCCCCGACCATCACCCGCTCGGCGCTCGCACTCGCGCCCGCGGTCCCCGAGGACGCGGCGGCGGGGGCGATCGAAGCCGGAAGCAGGATGACCGCGAGCGTGGCGCACGAGAGCGCCGTACGGCGGGCGGCGCGAGTGATTTGACGTCCGTGGCAGGTCATTCCCGACCTCGCTTCGTGTCGCGTGCGCCCTTCCCGGGCGACGAAGCGAAGCCGCGAGAGTAACAGCCCGTGCCGGTGGCGCCGCCGCGATTGCGGCGCCGAGCGAACGGGGCCGCGCCGGACGAGGGCTAAACTCGGTTGCGCGGGGCATTAGCTCAGTTGGGAGAGCGTCCGGTTTGCATCCGGAAGGTCGCCGGTTCGAGTCCGGCATGCTCCATCGGGGCGGGCAAAGCCAAGCCGCCGCCGGATCCGCGCCCGCTACCATCTCCGGCTCACCGCAGCCCGCCGACCGCACCATCCCTGACCCATGAACGCACCCGGAACACCTGACAATCCCCTGCGCGTGGCCATCGTAGGCTCCGGCCCCGCCGGCTTCTATGCCGCCGGCGCGCTGTTGAAGGACAAGGAGCTTCAGACCCAGGTCGACATGTACGACTCGCTGCCCACGCCCTGGGGCCTCGTGCGGGCGGGCGTGGCGCCCGACCACCCGAACATCAAGGCGGTCTCGCGGGTGTTCGAGAAGACCGCGGCCAATCCAGGCTTCCACTTCTACGGCAACGTCGACATCGGCCGGCACCTCACCCGCGACGACCTGCTCCGCCACTACCACGCCCTGGTCTACGCCTGCGGCGCTCAGACCGACCGTCACATGGGGATCCCCGGCGAGGACCTGCCCGGAAGCTGGGCGGCGACGGAGTTCGTGGCCTGGTACAACGGCCACCCCGACTATCGCGACCTCGAGTTCGACCTCTCGGGCGAGCGCGCCGTGGTGATCGGGAACGGCAACGTCGCCATGGACTGCGCCCGCATGCTGGCGCTGACCCCCGAAGAGCTCGCCAAGACGGACGTGGCCGACCATGCTCTCGAGGTGCTCAGCAAGAGCAGGATCACCGACATCGTCATCTGCGGTCGCCGGGGGCCCGCGCAGGCGGCCTTCACCAATCCCGAGCTGCTCGAGATGGGCGAGCTGATCGACGCGGACGTGATCTTGGATCCGGCGGACGTCGTGCTGGACGACGCGAGCGCCGAGTCGATCGCGGGCGAGGGCGACCTCACCGCGCGCAAGAACGTCGAGATCCTGGCGGAGTACTCCACTCGCAAGCCCGAGGGCCGGCCGAAGCGCGTGCACTTCCGCTTCCTCGTCTCTCCCACGGAGATCCGCGGCCACGGCAGGGTCGAGGAGATCGAGCTCGTCCACAACGAGCTCTACGTGGCCGACGGCGGCGCGATCCGCTCCGGCCCCACCGACGAGCACGAGACGCTCGCGTGCGGGTTGGTGCTGCGCTCGATCGGCTACCGGGGAGTGCCACTGCCGGACGTTCCGTTCGACGAGCAGGCGGCCGTGATCCCGAATGAGATGGGCCGCGTGCTCGACGGCGCCGACGGCGACGTCGTGCCGGGCGAGTATTGCGTCGGCTGGATCAAGCGAGGCCCCACGGGGGTCATCGGGACGAACAAGAAAGACGCCCAGGAATCCATGGAGCTGCTGGCCGAGGACGCTCGCGACGGCCGCCTGCTCGAGCCTTCGCAGCCGCAGCGAGAGGTGCTGGAAGCCGTGCTCGCCGAGCGCAGGCCTGATTTCGTGAGCTACTCCGGATGGGAGGCGATCGACCGGTCGGAGCGCTCGCTTGGAGAGCCGCAGGGTCGCCCTCGCGTCAAGCTCTGCAGCCGCGAGGAGCTGCTGGACGCGGCGCACGGCGGCGAGGTCGAGGGCGCCGAGGTGGCCTCGCGCGTGGCCGAGTAGCCAATCTCCGGAGAACGATCCGAGAAAGTCTTGCCGACTCCCTCCCGTCCTAGCTACGCTAGTGAGCGAGTGAGCCCGGATTGGATGCCGGGGACAGAGTGAGGACCGAACCGGAGACCATCATGAAGCCTGCTTCGAACATGGAGCTCGTTCGAGCCGCCTTCGACGCATTCGCCCAGCGCGACGTCGAAGCACTCCTGCGAGTCTCGCATCCCGATATCGAGTACTTCCCCGTCACCCGCTCCATCGTCGGGCGGCCCGATCCTTATCGCGGTCACGAGGGCATGCGCGCGTACTTCGAGGACGTGTCGCGCGTCTGGCAGGAGCTCGAGGTCGTTCCACGGCGCTTCAGCGTCGGCGACGATCACGTGGTGGTCTACGGGCGAGCCCGCGGCCTGACGGTGGACGGCACGGTCGTCGACCAGCCCGCCGACTGGATCTGGAAGATCCGCGATGGCTTGATCGTCTGGGGCTGCGTCTACGGCAAGCGCGACGCTCCCGAGCTGCTCCAAACCGCAGCGGTCTAAGCCCTAGCCGGTTCCGCCGGAAAGCAGCGCCTTGAAGCCGCGGTCCAGCAGCTTGCGTGCCTGCTCGGGAGGGTTCGGCGAGCGCAGCAGCACGACGCCGAGCTCCCGCTTGCCGCGCTTCGCGGTGGCCACCATCGAGCGACCCGCGCGCTGCGTGTACCCGGTCTTCAGCCCCGTCACGTCGCGGTACCCCGCCCGGATCAGCGGGTTGTTGTTGTAGAGGAACAGGCGACCGCCCTTGATGGGGAACTTCACGATCGCGCGGTCGCGACGGGCGATGCGCCTGATCCGCCTCTGGGCGAGGTCCGCTCGGGCCAGGGCAGCGAGGTCCGCGGCGCACGAGTGATTTCTCACGTCGAGGAGGCCGTGCGGCGTGGAGAAGCGAGTGCGGGACAGACCCATCTGCTCGGCGCGCTCGTTCATGCTCCGCACGAACCGCTGAACGGTCCCGTCCGCGTGCTGAGCGAGCGCCGTGGCGGCGTCGTTGCCCGACACGAGCAGCAGGCCGTTCATCAGCGACTCGAGCTGGACCTTTCTCCCCTTGGGGAGCACGCCGACCCCCGAGCCCGCCGTCTTCACGGCGCGCCTCGTGATCAAAACGCGGTCGTGAGGATCCTCGCGCTCCGCGATCAAGAGGGCGGTCATCATCTTCGTGAGGCTCGCGATCGGCAGCTGCCGGTGCGCCTGTCGCCTCCAGAGCACGCGACCGGTCCGCAGGTCGAAGAGCAGGCCGGCGCGCGGGTCGTGCTTGAAGTCGAGCCGGACGGAATCCGCGCGCGAGAGATCGACCGCGAACCGGCGGTCGCGAGCGGAGCGATCTCCGGCCTGCGCCTCGGGCGGCGACAGCCTCGCTCCCGGAGCGGGCCCCGCGGGTGGCCCGTCGTCGCCAGTGTCCAGCGGGTCGATCAGCGCGCCGATCCCCACGAGCAGCACGGCCACCGAGACGGCCCCCATGACGACCCCGCCCCAGCCCCGCCGCGGCCTGGGCCGCCGGGGCGGGCGTCGGCGGCGCGCGCCGCCGCTCAGCACCGACGGCGACCTGTGGCGGGTTGCGCCTCGGATCAACACCGACGGCGGCCTGTCGCGGCTCCCGCCACGCTTCGGCCTCGTGTTGCGGCCCCGGCTACTCATCCGGAGGCTGATTGAAGAGAGCGCCGAGCACGCCGACGCTGATCAGCACCAGCACTATCAGCGACAGCACTGTCAGCACGCTGAACCCGTGCTCGGCGGTGACCGAGATCGTCATGCCGGCAAGCAGCACCACGAACGCGAGCACCACTGCCTGGATCGCGCTTTGCATCGTCCATCAGTAAACGGGGTAGCGCGGCTGTCCGTACTTGTCGGATCTTCGCTTAGCGAACAGATGGATGAAAGCGAGGCCGAAGGCGAAGCCCCCAACGTGGGCGAAATAGGCGACGCCGCCACCGCCGGCGAGCTCAGGCGTGGCGAGCTGGCCCACCGCGGGCAGGAACTGGAGCGCGAACCAGATTCCGAGCATGACCATGGCCGGTATCTCGACGAACGTGAAGAAGAAAAAGAAGAACAGCATCGTCAGGATCTGCGCCCGCGGATAGAGCAGCAGGTAGCCGCCGAGCACGGCCGCGATGGCGCCGCTCGCCCCCACGGTGGGAACGGTTGAGTCGGTGTCCACGGCTACCTGAGCGAGCACGGCCGCAAGTCCCCCCAAGAGGTAGAAGATCGTGAACCGGAGCTTGCCCATCGAGTCCTCGATGTTGTTGCCGAAGATCCACAGGAAGAGCATGTTGAAGATGATGTGCAGCCAGCCGCCGTGCATGAACATGGAGGTGAAGAGCGTCAGGTAGGCAGGAGCGGGGTCCGTGTCCTTCAGCGCTCCGGCGCTCGCGGCCTCGACGTAATCCGGGGTGCCCTCGCAGACCACCTCCTCGCCGACCGCTCCGGTGTTCGGGTCCTGCGCTCGTGCGACCGCGCATTCCTTGTCGGGATGCGTGACGCGGTACGGGATGGCGCCATACTCGACGACCGGCTCGTTCTGCACCTGGTCGCCGCCGATCGAGGGTCCCTGGAGGAACAGGAACACCGCGACGTTGATCACGATGATCACCAGGGTGACCAACGGGAAGCGGTCGGTAGGGATGTTGTCCTTGAGCGGGATCAAGCAGGGCGGGCGGGATCAGGGGGCTGCGGACGAGACGGCGTTGAAGCGGGATCAGGGTACCTGGGCTCCCGCGCGGCGCATGGGCACTTGCTCGTCGGCGTGGTACGAGCTGCGCACCAGGGGACCTGAGGCGACCGACTCGAAGCCCAACGCGTAGGCCTCTCGCTCGAGCTCGCCGAACTCGTCCGGGTGCCAGTACCGCACAACCGGCAGGTGGCTCTCCGACGGGCGCAGGTACTGGCCGACGGTCAGCACCTCGACGTCGTGCTCGCGCAGGGCCGAGAAGGCGTCGAGCATCTCCCCCTTCGTCTCCCCGAGTCCGACCATGAGGCCCGACTTCGTCACGACCTCCGGGTCCATCTGCTTGGCGTTTTGGAGCACCCGGCACGAACGCATGAAGTCCGAGCCGCGGCGCGCGAGCGGATACAGGCGCGGCACCGTCTCGACGTTGTGGTTGAAGACGTCCGGCCGCGCGTCGATCACCCGCGCGAGAGGCATTTCCTGCCCGCGGAAGTCCGGCGTCAGGACCTCGACGGCGCACGCCGGAGCGCGCCTCCGAATAGAGCGGATCACGTCGGCGAACATGCCTGCGCCGCCGTCGGGAAGGTCGTCGCGGTCGACGGACGTGACCACGCAATGGCGGAGGCCCATCTGGGACACCGCGTGTGCGACCCGCAGCGGCTCGGCGCGATCCACGAGGTCGGGCACCCCCGATTTCACGTTGCAGAACCCGCAGCGGCGTGTGCAGACGTCGCCCAGGATCATGAACGTCGCGGTGCCGCGCTCCCAGCACTCCCCGATGTTGGGGCAGGCCGCCTCCTCGCAAACCGTGTGCAGTCCCTGGTTTCGCATCAGCGCATCCAGGCGGCGATAGGTCGGCCCGCCAGGTGCCTTCACCTTGAGCCAAGGCGGCTTGCGCTCGCGGAACGGCACCACGGCGCCGCCCGGCCGCTCGCCTCCGCCAGGGCGGTTGCGCGAGCGGGTGACGTGGCGCTGCTCGCCGCTCATCTCGCCACGGCCTCGAGCTGAGGCGCGCCGGCGCCGAGCGCGTTCGACACGGCGGCCGGCAGGTGGGCGCCGTTTACGTCCACGGGCCGGCGCCCGTAGATCCCGCCGAAAGCGCGGCAGACGGTCTCCATGAACCGGTCCATGTCCTGCTCGCTGCCCGTCTCGCGGGCGAGCGAGGACATGCTGCAGTGATCGATCCCGCACGGAACGATCCACTCGAACGGCTCGAGATCGTTGTTGACGTTGATCGCGAAGCCGTGCGTGGTCACGCCGCGGCTCACGTGTACGCCGATCGAGGCGACCTTGCGCGGCTCCGGTGTCCAGACGCCCGTCAGGCCCTCGATTGGGCCAGCCTCGACGTCGTGCTCCGCCAGCGAGCGAACGATGACCTGCTCCATGCGGCGGATGAAGTCGTGGACGTCGTCGCGGAAGGGGCGCAGGCTGACGATCGGGTAGCCCACGAGCTGGCCCGGGCCGTGGTAGGTGACGCGACCGCCGCGATCGGTCTCGACGACCTCGATCCCCTGAGCGCGGTACCACTGCTCGCCCATGGGCAGCTCATCGTTGGAGCTGCGCCGCCCGCGCGTGTAGACGGGCCGGTGCTCGAGCAGCAGCAGCAGGTCCGGCACCTCGCCGGCCCAGCGGGCCCGCTCTAGCAGCTTCTGGGCCTCGAGCGCGGCGCCGTACTCGACGAGTCCGGCGCGAAGGCACCAAACGTCGGTCATCCCGGTGAGAGGTTACCCGCGAAGGTCAGTCGACGGGCACGTCGCCCGTGGCGACGGAGAGGCCAGCCTCGGAGGGGGCGGGCAATCGCTGCGCGAACTGGGAATACACCTGCTCGTCGAAGACCTTCACGAGGCGGGCGTCGAACTGGGCGCCGGCGCAACGACGCAGCTCCACGATCGCCTGCTCGGGGCTCTTGGGCGCTCGCCAGGGGCGCTCCTCGATCATCGCCTCGAAGGCATCGCAGATGGCGATCATGCGCGAGCCGAGCGGAATCTCATCGCCCGTGAGCCCATCGGGATAGCCGCCGCCGTCCCACCGCTCGTGGGTCGAGCGCACGAGCCGGGCGACCGGAACCATGGCGGGCGCCGCCGCCAGGATGCGCTCGCCGGTGAGCGTGTGCTTGCGAATCATCGCCCACTCGACATCCGTCAACGGTCCCGGCTTGCGCAGCACCTCGTCGGGAACCGCCATCTTGCCCACGTCGTGCAGCTCCGCGGCGCGGGCCACCGCATCCAGGTCCTCGGCTGGAAGGTCGAGCGCCTGCCCCAGCGCCACGGCCAGCCGGGACACGCCCTCGAGATGATCGCCTAGCTGCGGCTCGCGCTCGCGCAGCACGCGGAGCAGCACGTTGCGCGTCTGGCGCTCCGGAGAGCGGGGCAAGCGCGCCTTCTGCGCGTACAGCCTGCGATCGGCGAGCCGGAGCGCGGAAACTGCGTCAGCGGCCTCCTGCGGGAGCATCACCACGCCACGCGAGTTGCCGACGTTGAACGCCTCGCCCTCTTCGGTGAGTCCGGCCGAGGCCGCGGCCGAGATCGAGTTCGGCTGCCTGTCGCCGAGCGGAACCAGTACGCAGAACTCGTCGCCGCCGAGCCGGTACGCTTTGCCGTGCGGCTGCATGGCCGTCGACAGGTTGTGGCTCAGGCGCTGCAGCAGCGCGTCCCCGGCGGGATGACCGAAGCTGTCGTTGTAGCTCTTGAAGCCGTCGAGGTCGAAGAACGCGAACAGCTGCGGCTCGGCGTCGGGGTCAGTCGCGTACGAAAGGTCCAGGAGCAGACGGCGCCGGTTAGCGAGGCTGGTCAGCGGATCGGTGAGCGCCTCCCTCCGGAACGCGGCGAGCAGGCGGAGGTTCTCGTCGAACGTCATCACCATCCGCACGATCACGGCCACGAACGTCGCAGTGGCGAGTCCCTCCGCGACCCGGCTCAGCTCGGCGAACTGACCGTAGAGCTCGAGCCCGATCGCCACCAACGCAAAGCACGAGGGCACGACGAGCAGCCGCAACCCTGCCAGGCGGACCTGGTTCGGGCGGGTCTGCTGGCACCACGCCGCGCACGCGATCAAGAACCCTCCCGCCAACCAGAACGAGTCGAGCGGAGTTCCTTCGTTGTAGCCCGATGTCGCCTCCTGGTAGAGGAAGTAGCCGTCGGCGACCGCGTTCGCGGTGAGGCCCCCGGCGAGGAAGACCCAACCCATGCCCGGCCGCCAACCCGTGAGCCCGAGCGCGGCCACGACCAGCGACAGCAGCAGCAGGTCGCCGAGCGGGTAGGCGAGAGTGGTGGCAACAGCCGCAGGGTCGCCGGCGCCCGCGCTCTCGAAAGCCGGGTACAGAAGAGCGGTGCCGAGCGCTGCGACGGCAAACGCGCCGATCAAGCCGTCGAGCCAGAGGCTCGCGTGGAAGCGCGAGAGCCGACTGCGAACGAGAAGCACTACCCCCGCGTAGAGGGCCGGGTACATGCCCAGGTAGAACCCGTCGGCCGGCGACGGGTAGGGCACCGTCTCGAGCTTAGACAACCGGATGGTCCAGTAGAGATCTCCCACGCACCACGAGCACAACCCGACGCCGATCGCCAGCCAGGCGGCTCGCTCCGCTCTTACGAGAGCTCCGCGCAGCAGGCAGGCGATGGCGGCGCCGGCGCCGACGAGGTTGTAGACCCAATCGTTGAAGACGCCGTCGAGGCCAGACCCGCCGATCCCGGTCGTCGTGTGAAGGGCGTGCAGCGTGAGGCCAGCCAGCACGACGAGCAGGAGGGCGCTCACGGCAGCATGCCGTCGAGGAGCGATTCTGGAGGGGCTGGCCATCGTGGGTTTGGGGAGGGGCGGTCCCAACTGGTCGTATCGGCCCCTTGCGGAGGCCGCTTGAACCCGCGCGGGGCGCTGAATCGGCGCTAGGAGCTTCTAGTGGCTCTAGAGCGCCATCGAGAGGGGCAGCTCGAGCAGGTCTCGCACGCGAGCCAGGAACTGCGCCCCATCGGCGCCGTAGAGAATGCGGTGATCGCAGGCGAGCGTCACGCCCATCATGTGGCGGGCGACGATGCCGCCGGTGTCCTTCTCGACGACGGGCTTCTGCTCCAGCGCGCCCACCGCGAGCAGCGCCGCCTGCGGCGGGTTGATCACCGCCGAGAAGTTCTCCACCCCGAACATGCCGAGGTTGGAGACGGTGAAGGTGCCGCCCGAGAGCTCCGGCGGCGTGACTCGCCCTTCGCGCACCTTGACCGCGAGCTCACGCGATTCGCGAGCGATCTCGCCGAGCGACTTCGAGTCGGCATCGAAGATCGTCGGCACGACGAGCGCCTCGTTCGCCGCCACTGCGATGCCGACGTTCACGCGCGAGTAGAGCTCCACCCTTCCGTCTCTGTAAGACCCGTTCGCGCGCGGGAACTCTCGCAGCGCGAGAGCGCAGGCCTTCACGACCATGTCGTTGAAGGTCGGCGCGGGCGAGCCGTCGCTCACGACCTGCTTCAGCTGCTCGCGAAGCCGCACTGCTCCCGACATCTCGATCTGCATCTGCAGGTAGAAGTGGGGAACGGTCGCCTTCGACTCCGCCATCCGGCGCGCGATGGTCCGCTGTAGCCGGTTGAGCTCGACCACGAGGACCTCGCCCTTCGCCGTCTCGGCGGCTTCCGCCACCGGCTGCGCCGGCGCCGCGCGCTGGGGGGCGGCTTCTCGCCGCCCGGCCCCAGGCGCGGGTGTGGGAGCTGCTTCCGGGCGCCCGGCGGCTGCCACCACGTCCGCCTTCACGATCCGGCCGCCCGGCCCGCTGCCCTCGAGACTCCCCAGCTCGACGCCGAGCTCGCGCGCCATCCGGCGCGCGATCGGTGACGCCTTCATCCGCCCGTTCGCCTGCTCCGCCGCGGCGCGCGCGGGAGGCGCCGGTGCCCGCTGCGTGCGCGTCGCAGCCCCGTCGCCCGTGGCGGCGGGCTCCGCCGCTGCGGTCGCCGGCGCCGGGGGGCGTTCGGCGGGCTCGGCCTCGGGCTCCTTCGTCGCGTGCTCGGCCTCGGGCTGCTCGGAGCTCTCTGACGGCGCCTTCGCCCGGCCGTCCGACTTGGCCTCGGCCGGATCGCCCACGCGTGCGATCACCTCGCCGATCGGCAGCGTCGCGCCTTCGGAGGCGACGATCTCGATCAGCGTTCCCTCGTCGCTCGCCTCGTAGGTCATGTTCGCCTTGTCGGTCTCGATCTCCACGAGCTCGTCGCCGCGCTTGACCTCGTCGCCGACGTTCTTCAGCCAGCGCAGGATCGTGCCCTCCTCCATCGAGTCGGACAGGCGAGGCATCGTGATCTCGACCGACACGCGCCTGTCCTTGTCTATACGTCGCGGAAGGTTGCGAGGGCCGCCTTCACGACGTGCTCCTCGTGCGGCATGGCGGCCTGCTCGAGCGCCTTCGAGTACGGCATCGGAACGTCAGCGCCGGTGACCCGCTGGATCGGCGCGTCCAGATAGTCGAACGCCTGCTCCTGAATCAGCGCCGCCAAATTGGCGCCAACGCCCCCGTGTGGCCATCCCTCCTCGACCACGACGCAGCGGTTGGTCTTCTCGACCGACTCGAGGATCGTGTCGAGGTCGAGCGGGCGCAGCGTGCGGGGGTCGATCACCTCCGCCTCGATCTCCTCGTCGGAAGCGAGGCGCTCCGCCGCCCTCTCGGCGGTGATCGCCATGCGGGAGACGCCGACGATCGTCACGTCGGTTCCCTCCCGGCGCACGGCGGCCTCGCCGAAGCGCATCGGCGCCCCGTTCTCCGGCACCTCCCCGCGCATCCCGTAGAGCGACTCGTGCTCGATGTAGACGACGGGGTTGTCGTCGCGGATCGCTGCCCTCAGCAACCCGTGCGCGTCCGCGGCGGTGGAGGGCACGGCGACGAGCAGCCCGGGCACGTGCAGGAAGAGCGCCTCCATCGTGTGAGAGTGCGTCGGCCCGAGCTGGTGCCCGCCGCCCTGGGGAAAACGGATGACCAGCGGCACCTTGGCCTGGCCGCCGAACATGTAGTGGATGTGCGCCGCCGAGTTGATGATCTGGTCCATCGCCAGGAAGGCGAAGTTGATCGTCATGATCTCGACGATCGGCCGCAGCCCGGTCATCGCCGCGCCGACTCCCATGCCCACGATCGTGTTCTCGGAGATGGGCGTGTCGCGGACCCGCTTCTCACCGAACTCCTCGAGCAGCCCCTCGGTGACCTTGAAGGCGCCCTGGAAGACGCCGACGTCCTCGCCCATGATGAACACCGACTCGTCGCTCTCCATCTCCTGCCGCATGGCGAGGTTGAGCGCCTCGCGGTAGCGCATCACCGCCACTAGCGGTCCTTCCCGGGACGTTCCGCCACTAGCGGTACACCTCCGGCGGATCGTCCTCGGCCTCCGCCTCGTCGCCCTCCTGGCCGCTCTCCTGCGCCTCCTCCGCCGGCCCGCTCGCGTGGTCCTCGCGGCGGCGGCGCTGCACGTCGCCGACTCCCGCGTAGGCGGCGCCGGCTTCGGCGAGCTCGTGCGGCGTGCCGCGCTTGCCGATCTCGTGCTCGTCCTCGCCGCGGTGGACCTCGGGGGTGCGCTCGTCCACGGAGTACCAGCCCTGCACCTGCTCACCCAGGACGTAGACGTTGTCGTAGAGGCTCTCGAGCGCCGGCTCGGGGCTGGCTTCTGCGAACTCGACCGCGCGGTCCACGATCTCGGTCGCCTTGCGGTCCAGCTCCTCGATGCCGGCGTCTTCTATCCAGCCCTGCTCCTTCAGGAGCTCTGCGAAGCTCACGACCGGGTCGCGCTTGCGCCACTCCGCGACCTCCTCCTTCGAGCGATACACCTCGGGGTCGGCGGCCGAGTGGCCGCGGAACCGGTACGTGAGGCTCTCGACCAGGCTCGGCCGACGCTCCTCGCGCGCAACTCGCACCGCCTCGGCAACGCACTCGCGGACCGCCACCACGTCCATGCCGTCCACTCGCTCGCCCGGCACGCCGAAACACTGCGCCTTCTTGGAGAGGTCGGTCACCGCGGAATGGCGCTCGAGCGCGGTTCCCATCCCGTACTGGTTGTTGACCACCATGAAGACGACGGGCAGCTTCCAAAGCGCCGCGATGTTCATCGTCTCGCCGAAGGTTCCCTGGTTCGACGCCCCGTCCCCGAACATACAGAGCGTTACCGAGTCCTCGCCGCGATAATCCGAGGCCAGCGCAATTCCGGCGGCGAGCGGCAGGTTGCCGCCCACGATCCCGTAGCCACCCATGAAACGGCGCTCGAGGTCGAAGAGGTGCATCGACCCGCCACGCCCTCGCGACGTTCCGCCCTCGCGCCCGAAGAGCTCGGCCATCACCACCTTCGGCGGCGTGCCGCGCGCGATCGCCTGACCGTGCTCGCGATATGTCGAGATCAGGTAATCGTGATCCTCGAGCACGCTGGTGGCGCCGACGATCGTCGCCTCCTCTCCGATGGACAGGTGAAGGAAGCCGCCGACCTTCGCCTTCATGTACATCTCCTGCGCGCGCTCCTCGAAGCGGCGGATCAGCATCATCTTCTCGAGGATCTCGAGCGCCTCGCGTTTGGGAGGCAGCGCTCTCTGCCCGGAGCGGCCGTCGCGGCGGCTCTTCGCCCCCTCGCCCTTTGCGGCGGTCTGTTTGCTTGCCGCTCTGCTTTCCAACGCCAGTCACATTAGCGGCAAACGGCGCCCTCTCAGCGCCCGAGCGCGGCCGCCGCCTGCTCGAGACGGTCGTCTCCCCAAAAGAGCTCTCCCGCGACTGCAACGGTTGGCACTCCGAAGACGCCGAGAGTCGCCGCCGACTCGGTCGCGGCGCGCAGCTCGTCCTTGACCACCTTGCTCTGCGCGCCGGCAATCACGGCGCGTGGATGAAGCTCGCAGGCCGCCGCCGCAAGGAGAACGTTGTCGCGCTCGCTCAGGTCGCGCCCGGCGAGGAACGCCTGCCGGAAGGCCGCGAGCGCGAACGACCTCGCCCGCCCGATCTGCGCCGCGTAGGTGGCCACGCGCATTGCGAAGAGCGTGTCGCCGGGCCACGGGTCCGGCCACCGAACGGGCGGCAGCCCGCGCTCGTGCGCGCGGCGCTCCACCTCCGCCATGCCGGCCGCGCGCTCGTCCATCTCGGCCCACGAGCCCCGGCCATGGATCTTGAAGAGGCCTCCGAGCAACACCGGCTGCCAGTCCGGGGGCGCGGGCAGCAGCGAGTCGACGCGCTCGGCGGCCAGCCAGGCGAAAGGCGAGCCGAGATCGAAGAAGAAGGAAGAGGAGGTCGCGCCGGTGGCCTGGACCACTGGTGGTCAGCCGTGGATGACCCAGCCGGCGGCGGCGCGGTTGGCCTCCATGACCGCCTCCGAGAAAGTCGGGTGCGCGTGCACGGTGCGAGCCACCTCCTCGTACCCGGCCTCGGCCTGCTTGGCGACGACCAGCTCCGCGATCAGATCGGTCGCGCGAGCGCCCACGATGTGCCCGCCCAGAAGCTCGCCGTACTTGGTGTCGCCAACGATCTTCACCAGGCCCAGCCGGTCCCCGTACACGAGCGGCGCCCCCACACCACCGTACGGGAAGCTCCCCACCACGACGTCGTGGCCGCGCTCCCTGGCCTCGGCCTCCGTAAGCCCGAAGCTCGCGACGTTGGGGTGGCAGAACGTGGCCGCCGGGATGTCCTCGTAGGACAGCGGGTGCACCGGCTGCCCGGCGGCGTCCTCGACGGCGATCACGCCCTCGTCCATTGCCTTGTGCGCCAGCGCCGGGCCATGGACGAGGTCCCCGATCGCCCACACTCCGTCGCCGCTGGCGCGCATCCGCTCGTCGACCTCGAGCCGGCCGCCCTCGCCCGTCTTCACGCCGGCCGCGTCGAGGCCGAGCCCCTCCGTGTCGGGGGCGCGGCCCGCCGCGATGCACAGGTAGTCGACCGTGACGCGCTCGCCGCCGTAGGAGAGCTCGACTTCCTTCGCCGAGGACTTCACGTCCTCGACGCGAGAGCCGGTCGCGACCTTGACGTTCTGCTTCTTCAGCTCGCGCGCTACGACCTTCGCGATGTCGGCGTCCTCCGCGGGCAGCACCTGCCCGAGCATCTCGATCAGCACGACCTCGGTCCCGAAGCGCCCGAATGCGGACGCGATCTCTGATCCCGAGGCGCCGGCCCCCGCGACCGCGATCGTCGCCGGCTGCTCGTTCAGGCCCCATGCACCGGCCGTGTCGATGACCCGCTCGCCAAACTCCGTCCCGGGGATGGGCAGCGGCACGGAGCCCGTCGCAAGCACGACGGCGGCGGTCTCGAGCTCGCGCTCGCCGCCGACGGCGACGTTGCGGCCGGCCGTCAGCGAGCCCTCTCCGGCCACGACCTCGATCTTGTTCTTCTTCATCAACCCCGCGACGCCGCCGGTCAGGGTCTTGATCACGCGGTCACGACGCTTGCCCGCCATCGCGATGTCGAACGACACCTCGCCGACGCCGACCCCGAACTCGGAGCCGTCGCGCACCTCCGCGAGCACGTCGGCCGCGCGCAGCATCGCCTTCGCCGGGATGCAGGCCTCGTTCAGGCAGCGCCCACCGAGCGACGGCGCGCGCTCGACTATGGCGGTCTTCATGCCGAGCTGCGCAGCGCGGATTGCAGCTACGTATCCGCCCGGGCCGCTCCCCACCACGACCATGTCGAAACTGCCGTCGGCCACGGCGGGCAGCTTATATCGAGTAAGTCCTCTGAGTCGGCTGCGCCGCCTCTTGGTCATCCACCGGAGCCGCGCCGGTCCGGCATCTGAATGCGCGCGAGCGACTTGACGAGGAACCAGAACAGCGTTCCCGCGGGCAGGATGACCGCGAGCGCGACGAGCACCGCCAGCACGCTCCCCGCTTTCACGAGCAGCAGCGACCAGATGACGATTAGCAGGGCCAGCAGGGCCTGGAAGCCGAGCACCGCCCAGTAGCGGACGCGCCACATGCCGGCGGACATCACCAGCATCAGCGCCGCGTACACCAGCGTTCCCGCTCCAGCGGGCTCGGCGTCTCCGGTATCGACCCCGAACACGAAGAGCACCACCGTGGTGAGCCCGAGCAGCCCCGAGATGATCGCGCCGATGGTGACGGCGAGCGGGCGCTCCCCATCTTCGAGGGCGATCAGGCGCTCGCGAGCGAGGTCGTCCTTCGACGGTCCCGTTTGCGCGGGCTGCGTGCCCGCCGGTCCATCGGCGCCGGCGGGCGCCTGCGCATTGCCCGCAGTGCGGGAGTTGCGGCGCTTCATCGCCTGCTGCCTTCGGCGCTTGCGCTTCTCTCGCACGCGCTGCGCTTCGGTCAGCGCGCCGAGCCGACGCGCAACCGGTCCTCGATCCGCGCCACGAGTGTGCGCGCCGTCTCGCCCGGCTCTGCGGCGTCCCGGATCGCGCGCACGACGGCCACCCGGCTCGCGCCCGCGTCGAGGACCTCGCCGACGTTGTCGGCATCGATCCCGCCGATGGCGAAGAACGGCACGGCCGCACGCTCGGAAGCCTGGCGCACGAGCTCCGTGCCGACCGGCTCGTACTCGGGCTTCGTCGGCGTCGCGAACACGGGGCCGACCGAGATGTAGTCGGCGTCTCGCGCCGCCTCCACCTGCTCGATCGAGTGCGTGGAGAGGCCGATCAGCGCGTCTTGACCGATCAGGCGCCGCACCTCCTGAGGACTCGCGTCGTCCTGGCCGAGGTGCACGCCGTCGGCCGCGCAGGCGATCGCGAGCTCCGCCTGGTCGTTGACGATGAAGAGCGCGTCGTACGCGTCGCAGAGACGGCGAAAGATTCTGCCGGCCTCGACGATGTCGCGGTCGTCGGCGCCCTTGTCGCGAAGCTGTACGACGTCGACGCCACCCTGGAGCGCCGGGCGCAGAACCTCTTCAGGCTCGCGTCCCGCGGGACGCGCCTCGCACACCAGGTAGAGGCGCGAGCGCTCGAGCCAGGCGCGGCGCCGCTCCGAAAGGCTGTCCGGCTCCGGAGCGCTTGCCTTCACATCAACTGGCACTCGGGTACCTCCCTGGGCGTCCGACTGGACGGTCCCGCCGGACCAACTCTGCGCGTGTCCTAATCCTTGCACAGCCGAGCGCGTGGCCCGGCAGGCCTCAACGGAAGGGCCGGGCGGGCAGGTCGCCGAACTCGGCCACCCCTGTCTGCGCGGTAGAAGCGCGCGCGTAGGTGCGCCGGGGAATGCGCCCGGCCTCGAACGCCAGCCGGCCGGCCTGAACCGCCGAGCCCATCGCGCGAGCCATCTTGACCGGGTCCTCGGCCCGGGCCACCGCGCTCGCCAGCAGCACGCCGTCGCAGCCGAGCTCCATAGCGATCGCTGCATCCGATGCCGTGCCGACGCCGGCATCGCACACGACCGGAACCCCCGCCTGCTCGACGATGAGCGCGAGGTTGTACGGGTTGCGGATTCCCATGCCGCTGCCGATCGGGGCGCCGAGCGGCATGACGGCCGCACAGCCCGCCTCCTCCAGGCGCCGGTTCAGGATCGGATCGTCGTTCGCGTACGGAAGCACGACGAACCCCTCGCCAACGAGCGTCTCGGCTGCGTCGAGCAGCTCGGTCGCCTCGGGCAGGAGCGTGCGGTCGTCGCCTATCACCTCCAGCTTCACCCAGTCCGTCTCGAAAGCCTCCCGAGCCATGCGGGCCGTCAGCACGGCGTCGCGCGCCGTGTAGCAACCGGCGGTGTTGGGCAGCAGGAAGCATCCGCGCTCCTCGAGCACGCTGACGATCGAGCCGCGCGCCTGAGGATCGATCCGCCGCAGCGCGACGGTCACGATCTCGGCCCCGGAGGCACCGATCGCCTCGGTCATCAGCTCCAAGTTCGAGAAGCCGCCGGTGCCCAGGATCAGTCGCGAGCCCCATTCGCGCCCGGCTATCTCGAGCCCACTCGCGCGTGGCTGGCTCCCCCGCGCCGCCCCGTGTGGGCCGACCTCCCGGTCCGGTGTTCCATGGTGGCTCAACTCATCCCCCCTGAATCGCCCCGAGCACCTCGATCCGCTGCCCCTCGGACAGCTCGGTGTCATCCCAAGCGCTGTGAGGCACGACCTCCGAGTCAATCGCCACCGCGATCCCCCGGCCGCCGGTCGCGCCGCCGAGCCGCTCGACGAGAGCAGCGACGGTCGTGCCGCCATCGACGTCCTCCTGCCGCCCGTTCAGCAGCACCTTCATGTGCGGCTCGGCTCGGCAGGGGCTGCAAGGCTCGCAGCCGGCTCGCGAAAGCGCTGGGGTGAGAAGGGGGCGAGGGTCGGGGGCAGCTCGCCGCCGGCGAGCACGCCGGCCACGGCGTCCGCGGTCACGCCGGCGAGCAGGATGCCGTTGCGCCAATGTCCCGTCGCCCACACGAGGCCCTCGAGCGCTCCCGGCCCGACGATGGGCTTGTTGTCGGGACTGGTCGGGCGCAGGCCGGCGCTCGCCTCCGACAGCTCGAGCTCGGTCACCCCCGGCAGCGCCTCGTAGGCGGCCCGCAACAGCTCCAGCACCCCACCCGCGGTCACCGCGCAGTCGGCCCCGCGCTCCTCGACCGTCGCTCCCACGACCAGCTCGCCGTCACGGCGGGGTACGAGGTACACCTCGGGGGTCCTGATCACGCGGCCCGCAGGCGGCCGGCCGGCCGGATCCCGCAGGCGCACCGCCTGTCCCTTGACCGGCCTCACCGGCACGCCGGCGTCCGGCGGCAGCCCGGCGATCTCTCCGGATTGCCAGCCCGCCGCGACCACGATCGAGTCCGCGTCGACCAGTTGCCCGCAATCCAGCTTCAGCCCGCACACGCGGTCGCCGGAGATCTCGATCCGCGCGACCCGGGTGAACGGCCGTAGCTCTCCACCCGCCCGCTCGACGGCGCGCGCGAGCGCGGCGCAGAGCGCCCGGGGGCTGATTTGGTGATCGCTCGAGGTTCGAATGCCTCCCACCACCGCGGGAGAGAGCCCCGGCTCCAGGGCGCGGCACTCGCGACCACGCAGCCATTCGGCTTCGAGCCCGAGCGAGAGATGGAATCCGTGCAGGCGTCGAAGCGCCTCGGCGTGATCGCGATCGAGTGCGACGGCGAGAGTCCCGCTCGCCCGGTAGCCGACCTCTGTCCCGGACTCGGCCTCGAGCTCCTCGACGAACGACGGGTAACGGCGCGCCGCCTCGAGGTTGAGCGCCAGCGATTCTTCCTCGCCGAACGTCGCCTCCGTCACCGGAGCGAGCATGCCCGCGGCGACATGGCTGGCGCCGCTGCCGGGCTCTGCCGCGTCGACCACCAGCGTTCGAACGCCGCGCTGGCAGGCGCGCCAGGCGGCCGCCAGGCCGATCGCGCCGGCCCCGACGACGATCGCGTCATAGCCTTCGCGGCTGACGCTGTTACCGGACCCGCTGGTCCCCAAGTGTCTCCTTTCCTGCGCCGGCATTACCCGGATCAGGTTCAGGCGGTCGGCGACCCGGAAGCCGCCCTCTCAGCCCGGTTTCGCCGGGCTCCCGCAGGCTCCATCGTAGAACATGGCCGCGCTCGCCCGAGGCCGGGGGCCGGCCCGTCTTAGCGGGCGCCCAGCAAACGCTCCAGAAGCGCTTTCTGGGCGTGGAGCCGGTTCTCCGCCTGGTCCCAGACCGCCGAGCGCTCCCCGTAGAGCAGGTCCGCCGTGATCTCCTCGCCCGGGTGAGCGGGCAGGCAGTGCAGGACCACCGCATCGGGCCGTGCCAGGGAGAGCAGGTTCGCGTTGAGCTGGTAGGGGGCGAGCAGCTCTCGCCGGCGGGCGGTCTCGCCGTCGTCGCCCATGCTGATCCAGACGTCGGTGTAGAGCGCGTTCGCGCCCTCGGCGGCGGCCGCCGGGTCGCTCGTCAGCTCAACCACGTCGCCGGCCTGCGCGACGATCTCCTCCTTGGGCTGGAGCTCCGGGGGCGTCGCGACCGCGACGTTCACCCCGAGAGCGGCGCCCAGAAGCATGAGCGAGTGGCAGACGTTGTTGCCGTCACCGACGTAGGCCACGCGGAGCCCCTCCAGACTGCCGAAGCGCTCGCGCAGGGTGAGGAGGTCGGCGAGCGCCTGACAGGGGTGGTGAAGGGGCGTGAGCGCGTTCACGACCGGGATGTCGGCGTGCCCCGCAAGCTCCTCCAGGAACGAGTGATCGGACACGCGGGCGGCAATCGCGTCGACGTAGCGCGACAGCACGAGCGCCGTGTCGCGCACGGGCTCGCCGCGGACGAGCTGCAGGTCGTCGCCGCGCAGCATGAGCGCCTCACCGCCGAGCTGTGAGACACCGACGTGGAACGACACCCTGGTGCGAGTGGAAGGACGCTCGAAGAAGAGAGCGACGGCTCGCCCCGCGAGAGGCTGCGGACTTTCGGATGCGCTCTTCAGCTCGAGCGCGCGCTCGATCAGGCCGGCGAGCTCGTCCGGCCTAAGCTCTGTCCCGGTTATGAAGTGCGTGGGTTCCGTCACGGGGCAGCGATTCTAGGTGGAGCTGCGGGTTCTCACGTGGAACCTGTTTCACGGCCGCGACGCGCCCCCGCCTCGCTCGCTCTACACGCTTCGCTCGCGGCTGCTGCGAACGACCGAGGAGGACGGCGTGTACGCGCAGGTGAATCGTGCCCTGCTCGATGAGTTCGCCGCCCTGGTGGCGAACGCCGTCTGGTCGGCGTGCCTGCTCCAAGAGGTCCCGCCATCGTGGCGGGATCCGCTCGCGAGCCGCTGCGGGGCGCAGGCGCTGCGCACGCTCACGTCCCGAAACCAGCTCCTCCCGCTGACCCAGCGGCTGGCGCACTGGAACCCGGACCTGATCGGCTCCTGGGAGGGCGGCTCCAACCTGATCCTCGTGCGACCGCCGTGGCGACTGCTCGCAGGCAGCGCGCGCGAGCTGCTGCTCAACCCGCTGCGCGAACGCGGGCCGTTCGGCGAGCGGCGCAGGATGACGTTCACGCGCATCCGCGCCGAGACCGGTGGCGGCAGGACCGAGGTCTGCATCGCCAACCTGCACGCGACGGCGGGTCGGCGCGAGCAGGCCGAGCGCGAGCTGCGAAGGACGGCCGCGGCGGCCGTCGGCTGGGCCGACGGGACCGCGCTCGTGGTGGGCGGAGACTTCAACCTGCGCCCCGCCTCCTCCCCCGGCCTCTTCACGGAGCTCGAGCGTCGCTTCGGGCTCGCCGGCCCGACCTGCGACGAATGCATCGATCATCTGCTCTCGCGCGGCATTTCCGTCGTGCGAGCCCCGGTCCGTTGGGAGCCCGCCCGGCGGGAGCTGCAGATCCCCTGGGACGGAGGCACGCGCAGGCTGCGGCTGTCGGACCACGCGCCCGTCGAGGGTGTGTTCGACTCCCGGTAGCGGGTCGATGACCTGGATGATGTATTAAGTACGCCGATGGCCGCGAAGACCTCCTCCCGAACTCGGACCCCTGGGAGCGAACAGGACGACACCCGTCGCTCGGTGCTCTCCAGGCCGGCCGTGGCCGTGGGGCGCAACGTCGGTGCCGTTCGGGACATAGTCACCCGCAGCGTGCTCGCTCCCCTCAACGCCGTGTTCCTGACCCGTGAAAGGATCGAAGAGGTCGTCGACGACGCGGTCCGGCGCGGACGCATGACGCGCGACGACGCGCAGCAGATGGTTCAGACGCTGTTGCAGTACGGGGCGAAGCAGACCGACGACTTCCTGTCGGACCTCGAGCGGCTGCTCGGGCGCGGCGGCTTCGAGGAGCGGGCGCCCTCCGAATCGAGCCGGCGCCGAGCGCGCAAGCCTCGGGCGCGCAGGCCGTCGTCCAACCTGCCGATCCCCAACTACGACGAGCTCTCAGCGCCCCAGGTCCAGGAGCGGCTGGACAACCTCACTCCCGCCCAGCTTCGCAAGCTGCGCGACTACGAGCGACGGCACGCGAACCGCAAGACGGTGCTCGACCGCATCGAGCGCAGGCTGCGCTAGACGTGATGGGCGGCCGCCTCAAGGCGGACGCTCTGGACTTTAGGTGTCCGGCGAAGCCGGCTAGATATTCCTTTCGTCGGCCACCGGGAAGACTTCCCCGACCATCACGGAGAAGTCGAGCGGCTCCCCGGTGATCTCTTCGAGCAGCTCGTCCGCGTTCAGCCGCTGGCCCTGGCGCCACATCGACCGCAACATGTCGCCCGCCTCCGAGCGCTCGAACCAGGCGGGCCCGAACCGCTCTCGCAGGTGCCGGCGAAGCTGCGCCTCGAACGCCCACGCGCGCAGGTAGTTGGCGCAGTAGTAGCCCTCGTCGACGTCCGACAGGTAGGAGACGGCCGGCCACTCCACGCCTGTGGCGTCCTCCAGGCTGCGGGCGTATAGCTCGGGCATCTCCGACAGTGGGCGCCGGCCGGCGTGAAGCTCGAGCTCGTAGTCGAGCTTGGCCGCGTAGCGGCGCAGGAAGATCAGCTTGCTCGCCCGCGAGTAATCGAGGTACGAGGCCGTGTCCGAACGGCCGAGGAGCGACTCGAGCCAGGTCGCGTCCTCGACCAGGTGCTCGAACAGGAAGGCGAACCCCTCCGTCACCGAGTTGTCGCCCAGGTGGCGGAACTCGAACGGCAGCCGGGCCTCGACGCTCGCGTAGTGCTCGGTGTGGCCGCCTTCGTGGAAGAGCGCGGCGTAGTCGTCGCGTCCACCGCGTCGCGGTATTACCAGGTAGACCTCGTCCGGCACGTGGACCGGCGCGCAGAACGCGCGAGGGCTCTTGCGCGGCCGCTGCTCCAGGTCGAGGTGCACGTTCTCCTGCGCCTCCAGTGCAACGCCGAGCCCGGTGAGAGTGCGCCCGAAGACCTCGGTCAACTCGCCGGCGGGGAACATGGCGTCGTACGTGCGAGCGCGGAAGAAGAAAGGGAGATCCGACCGCCGCAGGCGGTCGAAGCCAACGCCGGTCTCTGCCTCGAGCTGAGGCTCCACGAGCTCACGGTAGCGGCCCCCGGTCGCCTCCAGGAACGAGCGCGTCTCGCGCGCCAGGGCCTCGAGATCGAGCGCTTTCACATCCTCGTACATCCGGCGGTAGCTCGACCACCCGAGATCCACGGCAAGCGCATGCGCCTGCTCGAGCACCTCGCGGTGCAACGGGTTCAGCTCACTCTCCATCACCTTCAGCCGAGCCTGCTCCACCTCGGCGCGACGGTCGGAGTCGGGCTCGTTCGACTGCACGATCGACGCCTGCCGGTAGGACTCGCGCTCGCCGTCGACCTCGATCTCCAGTGCCGCCTCGCGCTCGGCGAGCGCCGTTGATTGGCGCTTGGTGGCCTGGCCGATGAACCCCTCCACCGCCAGCTGGAGCAGGTAGCGGCAGCGCCGTTCGGCCTCGCCGTCCAGCATCTCGAGGCGATCGCGCAGCGCCTCGACGACCGGCCGTTCGAACAGGCTCGCGTGGCGCTCGTAGATCTGCTCGATCTCGAACGCCTCCTTGTGGCCCGCGAAGTGGAGGTAGTACTCCCGGTCGAGCGCACTGACGAACACCTCGGCCTCACCGGCATATGTCTCCAGGTCGAGCTTCATGGGCGTGGCAACATATCCGCTGCCCTCCTCCCCGACGGAGGAGGGCCCCGAGACAATGACCGGCACCGGCGACGCTACAGCGATTCAAGCGGGAGGGCGCTCGAGCGCGCCGCGGCCGTCTTCGGGCGAGTTGCTCGAGCTTCGCGTCACGGGCCTCGCCCACGGCGGCGCCGGCGTCGCGCGCCGTGAGGGCTACGTGGTGTTCGTCGAGGGAGGCTTTCCGGGCGACCTCGTCCGCGCGGAGGTGACCAAGGCGCGCCGCGACTTCGCCCACGCGCGGGCGGTCGAGGTGCTGGAGCCGAGCGAGGACCGAGTGGCCGAACGCTGCAGCCACGAGGGAACGGGATGCCCGGGCTCTCCGTGGCAGGGGCTCCATTACGAGCGCCAGCTGGAGCACAAGCAGGCTCAGGTGGCCGACGCGCTCTCCCGCCTGGGCGGGCTCAGCGGCCACGAGGCGGAGGAGATCGTGCCGGCGGCCGAGGTCTGGCGCTACCGGAACAAGATGGAATATTCGTTTGGGCAGTCCGACGTCCAGGAGCTCGTCCTCGGCTTCCACGCTCGCGGGCGCTGGGAGCAGGTCCTCGGCGCCGAGGACTGCCTGCTCGCGTCCGAGCGCAGCAACGCCGTCCGCAACTTCGTGCGGGACTGGTGCCGGAACGAGGGGCTCAGCCCGTACGACCGGCGCGCCGGCACGGGGTTCCTGCGCAACCTCGTCGTGCGAGAAGGGCGCCGGACCGAAGACCTCCAGGTCCGGCTCGTGACCGGCGAGGGCGACTTCCGCGCCGTGGACTTCGCCGACGACGTGCGCCGGGCCTCACCGGGCGCATCGGTGCTGTGGACGCGGACGGCCGCCCTCGCCGAGGTGTCGCACGGCGGCGAGACGGCGACGCTCGCCGGCTCCGATCGCTTGGAGGAGGAGCTCTCCGGCCTGCGGTTCCGCATCTCGCCGACCGCCTTCTTCCAGACCAACACCGAGATGGCGGAGCGGCTGTACGAGCTGGCCGCCGATTACGCGGGCCTCTCAGGCAGCGAGCGAATCTACGACATCTACTGCGGCATCGGCACCCTCAGCCTCGTTCTCGCCCTGCGTTCCGCCGAGGTCTGGGCGGTGGACGTCCAGGAGGCCTCGATAGCCGACGCGATC
This sequence comes from uncultured Solirubrobacterales bacterium, assembly GCA_963774075.1. Classification (GTDB taxonomy): domain Bacteria; phylum Actinomycetota; class Thermoleophilia; order Solirubrobacterales; family JBBDJG01; genus JBBQNR01. Next base: position 355,205 of record CAVZDP010000003.1, read on the forward strand.
GAGAACGCCCGGACGAACGAGGTCGACAACGCCCGCTTCTTCGCCGGCGACGCGCGCACCGCGCTCCGGCCGCTCGCCGAGCAGGCGCCCCGGCCGGACGTGGTGGTCGTCGACCCTCCGCGCGCCGGGCTGTCGAAGAAGGTCGTGCGGCGGCTGCTGGAGACGCGGCCGAAGCGGATCGTCTATGTCTCCTGCAACCCGACCACGCTGGCGCCCAACGCTCGCCAGATGGTAGACGGCGGATACAGCCTCGCTAAGGTGCGGCCGGTCGACATGTTCCCGAACACTCCCCACATCGAATGCGTGGCACTGCTGGAACGCGCGGATTCGGCGTAGCGGCGGGGCTCGACCCGGCCGTCGCTCACGAGCTCGCCGAGCGCTGCGCCGCCCTCGGCTACCGGTCGCTCTGGTCCAACGACCATCCAATGGCGAGCGGCCTCGAGACGGCGGCGGAGTTCGCCCGCGCGACGCCCGAGCTCGAGGTAGGGGTGGCGGTGCTCGCGCTCGACCGCCACGAGCCCCCCCACGTCGCGGCCAGGGTGGCGGAGCTCGGCCTGGACCCGGCGCGGCTCTGGCTCGGGATCGGCGCGGGCTTCACCAACCGGCCGCTCGGCGTCGTCCGCGAGGGCCTCGCCGCCATGCGCTCGGAGCTGCCCCAAGGCACACGGGTAATCGTCGCTGCGATGGGCCCGAAGATGTGTGCGCTCGCGGGCGCGCAGGCCGACGGCGTCTTCCTCAACTGGATGACTCCGGAGAGAGCGGCCTGGGCCCGTGAACGAGTGGAGGAGGGAGCGCGCGAGGCCGGCCGGAACTCGCCGCCGCCCCTTTTCGGCTACGTGCGCGTGGCGGTGGGCGCAGATGCTCGGGAGCGGCTCTTGAAGGAGGAGTCGTTCTACCGTCAGCTCCACAACGGCTACATTCGCCACTTCGAGTCGCTTGGCCGTGAGCCGGGGACGGTCGGCGTCGCGGCCGCGGACCCGACCGACGTCGCCGCGCAGATCGCCGAGTACGAGCCGGTGATCGACCACATCGTGGTGCGCGCCCTCGCCCACGCTGACGCCGAGAGCCTCGGCGCGGTCGCCGACGCGGCAGCGCCGCGATAGAACCTCTAGAAAGGCTCTAGCTCGCCGGCGATCAGCCGGCCTGGGTGGCCGAGCCGAGCGCCTGCTGCGCGGACTCGCGGTCGCCGTAGATCTCGAGCCTCGTCGCCCGCCCTTCGCTGATCGTCCACACGTGAAAGATGCTCGCGTCGATCTCGACGCCGCTGCCCTTGCCGCGACCGGTTACGCGGGTCACCACCAACACGCGCTCGCCGGCCTGGACCATGTCCCGCGGCTCGAGCCGGAACTCCTCGAACACATCGGTCAGCTCGGCGATGTTCGCCAGGAAGCCCTCGCGCCCCCTGTAGATCCCCCGCTCGATGTCGGGACGCTCGGTGTGTACGGCGACCTCCACCTCCGGGTGCAGCATGGCGAGCGCCGACTCGACGTCGCCGCGGCCGAATGCCTCGTACCCTCTCCTAAGGAACTCGAGGTCGTCTGGAAGCATCTTCTTCGCGGGCGTCGGCGTGCCCGTCCCTTCCGCAAACCCGCCCGCGGGCTCGCTGTCCGCGGGCGGCCTGTTTTACTCCTCGATCTCCTCCTCGACGGGCACCCGCTCGGAGGCGCAGCGAGCGCAGAGAAAGGCGTCGGTCGCTCCCTCGAGGGCGATCTGCATCTCGGCGGGAGTCAGCCGCGCGCCGCACGACTCGCAGCGCTCCTTGACCTCCTCGACGCCGACGTTCTCTTCGAGATCCATGAGGCTTGGAGTCTACCCGCGGGACGCCGTCAGTAGGGCGGCAGGTCCGCGTACCAATCGCCGAGAACTCGGAAGGCGCTCCAGAAGGCCTGCTTCGAGCGCTGGTCGTCCAGGGACTCGTCGATGTCCGGCACGTAGAGGAGGTCGATGGTCGGCGTCAGCGCCTGCACCTCGCCGAGCTTCGGCTCGAGCGGCCTCGACAGCGGCAGCCTGAGGTCCACCAGAGCGGCGAGCGCCCGGGGGCCCATCGCGACCACGATCCTCGGCTGCACGATCGCTATCTCCTCGGCCACTCGTGCCAAGCATTCCTCCGCGGCGAGGTCGGTGTCGGCGACCGGGCACTTGACGCAGAGCGTCCCGTATACGGCCAGCGGATCGATGTCGAGGCGCCGGAAGCTCTTCATCAGCGCCGTTCCGCTGCGGCCGTAGAAGGCCACGCCCTCCTCGATCTCGGCGGCGGCCGGCGCGAACTTGAGCAGGAACACGTCGGCCTGGGGATGGCCCGAGCCGAGCACCGGCATCAGGCTCCCGCGAGGGCAGAGGTCGCAGTCCTGGAGGTCGTGTGTGAGGCGGTTGAGCTCGCGAATCGCTCGCTCGAGGTACCTCTCTCGGATCTCGTCGTCCGTGGCGGGCATACGGGCGGCGGGTTTTGACGGTGCGCGGCCTTGTCCTCTTGGCTGCATCAATCGTTGCTCGATCGTCATGCCCGCCGGCGCCTTGTGGCGGCCGCAGGCCGGCGTGCTCCCCGGGGCCGCGCCTTGGTCGTCAGGAACTTGAGCGACTGGAGGTAGATCAGGCTCTTGCGCTTGCGCAGGATGTCGGCCTCCCGCAGGCTCTCGAGGAATTCCTCGGGCCCGTGGAAGTCGCGCATTCTGATCTTCACGCTGCCCAACCCTTGCGGAACGTGGCTGTCCGAGCCGGCTCCCGCGACGACGCGGTACTTTGCCGCGAAGCGAGCCGCCTCCTCGTTGAACGACGGCACCGCGACTCTGGCGTTGAAGACCTCGAGCGCGTCGATGTCCTCCACGACCTCCAGCAGGTGCTCGTAGTCGGGCACTGAGTGAAGCCGGTCGAACGGGTGCGGCACGTAGGCGAGGCCCCCCTGCGCGTGGATGGCGTCGATCGTCTCCTTGAGCGACATCCCGCGCGGGATCTTCTCCTTTATGAACAGCCCGATCACCTCGCCCTGGTGCGCGGTCTTGACCTCCTCGGAGACGATCACCTTGATCCCGTTCGCGCGCTCGCTCGCCTCGAGCGCGCCCGAGATCTCGTTGTGGTCCGTGATAGCGATTGCGCCGAGCCCCCTCCGCTTGGCGGTCTCCAGCAGGACGTCCACGGGCGTCGCGCAATCGGGCGAGTGATCCGTGTGCATGTGCAGGTCGCAGTAGAGAAAGTCACGGCGGGTCAGCCGGCGCCGCAGGGCTGCGTCCGCGCGTGGGTTGTGGCGCCGGGCGGCAAGCTTTGCGTAGATCCCCTCGACGCGAATGGCCGCGCGCTCCCAGGCGAGCTCGTCGCGCCGCTCGAGGCAGCGACGGCGCAGGTCCTCGCGCAGGCCGGCGTCCGCGACCAGACGGCTCAGCTGAGCCGCCAGCAGGGTCACGTCGCCGCGATCGAAGAGCAGGCCGTGGTCACCCTCGCGCAGCACCTCCTCGTAGACGGGCACCCGCGAGGCAACCGGCACGGCCCCGGCCGCCAGCGCCTTCAGGAGCAGTTGAGGGGCGGGCGCGAGTCCCGTCGAGGCCACGCACGTCACGTCGGCGCGTCTGAGCAGCCCGCTCAGCGACTCCTCCGCGCCGCTCGTCACGCGCACGCGGTCGCGCATCGAGCGCGCGATGCGCGGCGTCGGGTCGTCGGCGCTCGGCGTCCACACGGTCGCGCGCCAGGCCGGCTCGGCCGGAAGCCGCGAAAGCGCGCGCAGGAACAGCCGCAGTGCCGAGCGCTCCTCCTCTGCCGCGAACGCGATCTCGACCGTGCCCTCGCCTCCGCGTTCGGCGGGCTCGAACCGCGCGAGGTCCACGCCCGGCGGCACGACCTCGTACTCGCCCGGGAAGAAGCGGTTCAGCAGGTCGCGCGTGACCTCGAAGCTCGCCGTGCGCGCGTCCAGGCGACCGAAGAAGAGCTCCGTCACGCGTCGCGCCACCTGGGTAGAGAGCACGCGCTCGGTGGGAGAGTGGAAGCTGCCAACGTTGAGCGCGCGTGACTGGCGAAGGGCCGTCGACGAGGCGCTGGGCGCGAATGGCTCGTGAACGTGGACGAAGTCGAGCGGCGCGAGCGAGAACAGCCGCTCCATCGTGCGCGCGACGTCGATCGGAAGCGACACCGTCCCGCCGCGGCGCACCGCCCCCATGGGCAGGCTCTGTCCCATCGCGAGCACGCGCACGGCTCCGCGCTCCAGTAGTGAGGAGGGGTCTGCTGCGGCCGCTCGGATGAGCGCGCGCGACTCCCGCACGAGGGCGTGCGACCCGCTCGGGGTCACGATCAGGACGGCGTGACCGCGAGCAGCCAGCGAGTCGGACAGGCGGGCGACGTACTCGTTCACCCCTCGCCTGCCCTCCCACGGATAGGGAGTGACCTGCGCGATGCGGAACGAGTCGGCGCTCACGCGCGCAGGATAGCCCTGCGCGGGTCGCTTGGCCGGCCGGGCGACCCGAGGGCTAAGAGCCTTTAACGGAATGCCCGCTGCGCCTGACGCGGCGAAAATCGAGTTTGCCCAAGAACGCAGGGAGGCCGCATACCCAAGCGGTATGTGGCCGACCGAGGACGCAGGGCAACGAAGATTTGCAGCCGCGTCAGGCGTGGCGGGTGTTTCTGTTAAGGGCTCTAAGTCGTCGGGGGCGCGGTCTTGGCGCGCCTGGACGCGCGGGGCTTCGAGCCGTCCTTGCCGAGCACCACCTGCTTACCGCCGTGCTCGGTGATGAACTCCTCGGTCTTCTCGCGCGCGATGTTGTCGTGGTGCTGCTCGGGCGGCGACTTCATCAAATAGCTGCTCGGCCCATCGAGCGCGCCGCTCACGCCGTGGTTGAGCGCGAGCTTGCAGAGTCTGACGGCATCGATCACGATGCCGGCGGAGTTGGGCGAGTCCCACACCTCGAGCTTCAGCTCCATGTTCAGCGGCACGCCGCCGAACGCCTCGCCCTCTACGCGGATGTGCGCCCACTTGCGATCCTCGAGCCACGGCACGTAGTCGGAGGGCCCGATGTAGACGTCATCCGGATCCATCTCGTAATCGAGCATCGAGGTGACGGCGTTCGTCTTCGAGATCTTTTTCGACTCGAGCCGCTCGCGCTCGAGCATGTTGTAGAAGTCCATGTTGCCGCCGACGTTGAGCTGACTCGTTCGCTCGATGCGCACGCCCCGCTCGAGAAACAGCCGCGCGAGCGTGCGATGCAGAATCGTCGCTCCCACCTGCGACTTGATGTCGTCGCCGATGATCGGCACCCCCGCCTTCTGGAAGCGCTTGCGCCAGTAGGCCTCCCGGGCGATGAACACAGGAATGCAGTTGACGTATGCGCAGCCGGCGGCGAGCGCCTGCTCGACGTACCACTTCGTCGCCTCCTCGGAGCCGACCGGCAGGTAGGAAACCAGCACGTCCGTGCGCGTCTCGCGCAGGATGTGGGAGATCTCCGCGGTCTCGCCGGGAGCCTTCGTGATCCTCTCCTTCAGGTACTTGCCGAGGCCGTCGTGCGTCATGCCGCGGTGCACCTCGACTCCGAGCCTCGGAACGTCGCTGAACTTGATGGTGTTGTTCTGGCCCGCCCAGATCGCCTCGGAGAGATCCTTGCCGACCTTGTCGGCGTCGATGTCGAACGCCGCGGAGAAGACGATGTCGCGGACGTGGTAGCCCCCGAGGTCGACGTGCATGAGCCCCGGGACGAACTCGTCGGGGCTTGCGTCGCGGTAGTACTGGGTCCCCTGGACGAAGGAGGAGGCGCAGTTACCGACGCCTACGATCGCTACTCGGACCTCGTCCTTCTGAGCCAACAGGCCGGCGCCCGAACCGTTCCCGTGACCTGCCGTGCGGCCACTCATTGATGCCTGTTCCTCTCGCTCGATCTCGCTCTGGTATCGATGATGGCCTCCTTCGTTTTCGACTAGGTGGAGGTACCCGCTGGGACCTCGTCGGTTACCTCTCCCTCGGTGAAGCCCGCCTTCGAAGCGTCCTGCAAGGCGAGGGCTCGGCGAACGTGCCAGACCCTTTGCAAGACCGTCAGCGCGGTCAGCGCTGCCATCACGTAGATCGCCGGTGCAAGCAACTCGAAGTCGCCTATCCCTGCCCCCTTGGCGAACACTAGACCGGCTGACAGCAAGACCACCCGGACCGGCCGGGTCGCAAATCCTACCTTGCACTCGACTCCGATGGCTTCCGCCCGGGCCCGTGTGTAGCTGACCATGAGCGAGCCCAGCACGACCAGCACGGTCGCCGCCACCGCGAGCTCGTCGTCGCGGGAGGCGAAATAGGCGGCGATCGCGGTCAGCACGAGGCCTTCCTCGATGCGGTCGAGCGTCGAGTCCAGAAAGGCGCCGAAGGGCGTGCCCTTGCCGGACATGCGCGAGTAGCGGCCGTCGAGCGTGTCCATCAGGCTGCCTGCGATGAACGTGACGCCGGCAAGGAAGAAGAGGCGCTGGGTCACGAGCACGGCTGCGGCGACGTTCAGGACCAGGCCGGTCATCGAGATCGCGTTCGGCGTCAGCCGCGACTCGATCAGCCGGTCGCGCATCATCAGTCGTAGCTCCGCAGGCGAAGCGCCACCGAGCTCGCGCCGGCGAGGCGGGGTGGGACCTGACATCAGGCCGTCGCCGCAGCCGATTCCGGGCGCCAGGACCAGGCGGCCGGGCGCACCCTCGACAGCACCGTCCTGGCTGCCACCGCTGCTACCACCGCAACCGCCGCGCCGACCGCACCGTCGAACCACCAGTGATTGCCGGTGACGATCACGACCAGCGTGACCAGCGCCGGGTAGACGGCCCAGGCGACCTTGAGCGCGCGGTGGCGAACCAGCAGGACCGCCGGCACCGCGATCATCAGCGAGAACGCGACGTGCATGCTCGGCACGGCGGCGTAGGGGTTGAAGAAGAGCGTCACGAACGCCGAGTCGTGGCGGACGTCGGCGTAGTAGGCGATCGTGTCGACGAACCCGAGCTCCGGGAAGAAGCGCGGCGGCGCGGTCGGCATCGCCAGGTAACCGACCAACGCGAGGCCCATCGCGACCATGAACATGTTGCGCACGAAATAGAAGTGCTCGTTGCGCCGCAGGTACAGCCAGACGAGGAAACCAGTGGTCACCACGAAGTGCGAGTTGACGTACATCAGGTTCGCGAGGTCGACGAGGAAGCGCTGGCCCATCACCCAAGCCTGGAGCCCCTGCTCGAAGGAGAGTCCCAGACCCTCCTCCAGGTCCACTATGTGCCGCGCGTTCGCGAACGCCTGCGCCGTGTTGCCCTCGGACACCCCGCGCACGGTCTCGTAGCAGAGGTCAGCGAAGGCGAACAGCGCTATCTGGCGCAGTGCGTCGGGCCATCCCTTCGGAAGCCAGGCGCTGCCGGAGTCGCCGCTGCCGCGGGCGCTGCGCAGGTATACGAGCGCCGATACCGCCAGCAGCAGCAGCAGGAACAAGAGGAGGCGAGGCACGGCCCGATGGTATCTAAAGCCCTCCCGGCCCTTTGGGCCGCGGGAGGCGCCTGGGCGGCGGTCTGCGGGCCTCTCGGGCCCGCGCTACGAGGCCGGCAGGCAGTCCTCGCGCCAGCCGGTCGCCGAGCGCTCCGCCCGGGAGAGCGAGAAGTCGATGGAGACCCGCACCAGACCGGGCCGGTCGGCCCGCACGAGCGTCCAGCGATCGGCGTTGCCGACGCATCCGTAACCGGCGCTCAGCTTCCAGAAGGGCGTGGCCCGCACGCGCACGACGAACCGGCCCGGCTCGCGCACCCGCAGAACGAAGGCCTCCGGCTCGAGGCTCACCAGGCGACCGCGAGCGCCGTCGCGGCCCTGCACGAGAGGAACGGCGTTGCGCACCCGGTACACGCGCCAGTGCGCGAGCGTCGCGACCGGTCGCAGGTAGGAAGGCCCGGATCGGATCAGCTGCCACTCGTCGCGAGCGGAGTAGTCGGGGCGCGCGTCGGGAAGCGCGACGAAGCGGATGCTGTTCTGCTGCAACCAGCGGCGGTACGTTCGGTGCGTCAGCTGCTCCTCGTAGAAGAGACCGTTGCGAGTGCGGTCGAGCTGTCGCAGCCACCCCCGCGCGAGCTCGAAGTCGGGAGCCAGATACGCGGTCTCCCAGTGGCCGGCGGTGAACGGCACCTCGATGCGGGCGTGCTCACCTCCGTTGGCGCGCAGCCAGCTCGCCAGCGGCTCGTAGTAGGCCTGCTTGGTTGATGCGTCTCCCACGCTTTGCGCGACGTCACGAACGGCCGGCTGCAGCTGCCACCAGAGGCTGCCCGCCAACACGAGCATCACGGCGGGCGTGACGAGCCGAACGCCACGCGAGAGCAGCGCGGCAGCCACGACCGGGCCGCCGAAGAGCGCTCCGAGCCGAGTCGCGTTGCCGCCGAGCGGGTTCGGTATCAGCCAGACGAGCGTGCCTACCAGTAGGTAGGCGACGATCACCGCGCGCAGCTCCCGCTCCGCGGCTAGGCCACGAGTCACGTAGAGCGCGCCCCCGCACCAGAGCGGCAGCGCGATCCAGGCGGAGAAGCTGAACGGCTCGCGCCCCGCCTCCCCGAACACCAGGTTGAGGATGGCGACCGGACCGAGTGCCGCGACCACGACGCCGAGCGGCGCGAGCTTTCGAGGAGAGCTGGAAGCGAGGGCGCCGATTCCGATCACCCCCGCCAGGAACGCCGCGGCGACGGGGCTCGCGAGCGCGCAGGTCAGGGCGGCCGCGATGACGAGCCAGCGGCGGCCGAGCTGGAGCGCGCGCAGGCTGGCAAGCCCGAAGGCGACGCCGAGCGCGAAGCTGAGCCGGCCGCTGGCGAGCATCGTTGCCGCTCCGGCGGCGAACCACAGCGTCGCCGGACGGGCCTCCGCGCCCCAGCGCTCGAGCACGACGCGGTCGAAGAGATACGTGCTGGCGAGGACCGCCAACGCCCCGACCACGCTCGCGCCGACCAACGCCGCGAGCGGCGGGAACAGCACGCTGTGCGTGAGCACGTAGTGGCCGCCGTACCAGCCCGCGTTCCAGAGGCCGAATCCCGTGCGCTCGAAGAGCTCAGCGCGGTAGACGTGCGCGGCGAGGTCGCGTACGTGCGGGTTCCACGCGACCAGGCCGGCAACGAGAAACGCGCTGAGGGAGACCGCGGGAAGCCAGCTCGGGCGCTCGAGCGAAGCGCTTCGTGCTCCCGTCATAGACCGGCAAGGATAACCCTGAGTCCGGCCCGGCACAGCCTGGCCGGTGGCGCGCGGCCGTGGCGCTAGCGTTCCCCGCAGTGGCAGAAGCTCCTCGCCGGCCCCGCACGAGAGCTCCCGATCGCCGCCGGCTGCGTGCGGTCCGCGACCGCCTGCGCGCCTACTACGCGCGCCCCCGCAACGAGCCCCACCACGCGCCGTTGGACGAACTCGTGCTCACGATCCTGTCTCAGAACACCAACGACCGCAACCGCGACGTGGCGTACACCCGCCTTCGCGAGCGGTTTCCCACCTGGGAGACGGTCGCCTCGGCGCCCGCCGCGGAGGTCGAGGAGGCGATCCGCCCCGGCGGCATCTCGAAGGTCAAGTCGGAGCGCATCCAGCAGGTGCTGGCGCTCATCGAGCACGAGTGCGGGAGCCTCGACCTGTCCTGGCTCGAGAGCGCTCCGCGCGAGCGAGCGCTCGAGTTCCTCGAGGACCTGCCGGGAGTGGGAAGGAAGACGGCGGCGTGCGTGCTGCTCTTCTCGTACGACCGCCCCGAGGTGCCGGTGGACACCCACGTCTACCGCGTGGCGACCAGGCTCGGCCTGGTGCGCGAGCGGGCGCCGTTCGAGGAGGCGCACGAGGCGCTGCGCAAGCTCACGGACCCGGGTGACGCATACGAGGTCCACGTGAACCTGCTCAGGCACGGGAGGCGGCTGTGCAGGCCACAGCAGCCTCTGTGCGGGGAGTGTCCCCTCCTGCGCCTGTGCCCCTACGGAAGGGCGTTTCACGATCTGCCACAATAAGGCTTAGATTTTTTGCCTTTGAACTTCGCAGAGAGGTTCCAAATTCGGAACTTCCTGCAAAACAAGCCTTAACTCCCCTACTCAGGAGGTTTTCACAGGATGGGAAAGACGATTGGAATCGATCTTGGAACCACGAACTCGTGCATGGCCGTGCTCGAAGGGGGTGAGCCGACGGTAATTCCCAACAGGGAAGGCGGGCGAACGACTCCTTCCGTGGTGGCGTTCACTCAGGCAGGCGAGCGCCTGGTGGGCGTGCCGGCCAAGCGCCAGCAGGTCACCAACCCGGAGAACACGATCTTCTCGATCAAGCGCTTCATGGGCCGCAAGTTCTCCGAGGTCTCCGAGGAGATGACCATCGTGCCCTACAAGGTCGTGGCCGGGCCGAACGGCGACGTTCTCGTCGAGGCGGCCGGCAAGCAGTACTCGCCGCCGGAGATCTCGGCCATGATCCTCCAGAAGCTGAAGTCCGACGCCGAGGACTACCTGGGCGAGACGGTCACGGACGCCGTCATCACCGTCCCGGCCTACTTCAACGACTCGCAGCGTCAGGCCACCAAGGACGCCGGCAAGGTGGCCGGGGTCGGCGTCAAGCGCATCATCAACGAGCCCACCGCGGCGTCGCTGGCCTACGGCCTCGACAAGCAGGCCGACCAGACGATCCTGGTCTGGGACCTCGGTGGCGGCACCTTCGACGTATCGATCCTCGAGATCGGCGACGGCGTGTTCGAGGTGAAGGCTACCTCCGGCGACAACCACCTCGGCGGCGACAACTTCGACAAGACGATCGTCGACTGGCTGGTGTCCGAGTTCAAGAAGTCTCAGGGCATCGACCTCTCGCAGGACCGCATGGCTCTCCAGCGCCTGTACGAGGCGGCCGAGAAGGCGAAGGTCGAGCTGTCGACCACGCAGGAGACGCAGATCAATCTGCCGTTCGTGACCGCCGACCAGTCGGGTCCAAAGCACCTCGACATGCGGCTCACGCGCGCGAAGCTCGTCGAGCTCACGTCCGACCTGCTCGACCGCACCGTCGGCCCGACGAGGCAGGCGATGGAGGACGCCGGCGTCACCGGAGCAGACATCGACCACGTCGTGATGGTCGGCGGAATGACCCGTATGCCCGCCGTGCAGGAGAAGGTCAAGGAGCTCACGGGCAAGGAGCCCCACAGGGGCGTCAACCCCGACGAGGTCGTCGCCGTCGGCGCGGCGATCCAGGCCGGCGTCCTGGCGGGCGAGGTAAAGGATGTGCTGCTGCTCGACGTGACGCCGCTCTCACTCGGCATCGAGACCAAGGGCGGCGTGTTCACGCGCCTGATCGATCGCAACACGACGATCCCGACGCGCAAGTCGGAGATCTTCTCGACGGCTGAGGACAATCAGCCGTCGGTCGAGGTGCACGTGCTCCAGGGTGAGCGCGAGATGGCCTCCTACAACAAGTCGCTCGGCAAGTTCCAGCTGACCGGAATCCCGCCGGCGCCGCGCGGCATCCCCCAGATCGAGGTCACGTTCGACATCGACGCCGACGGCATCCTGCACGTCTCGGCGAAGGACCTCGGTACCGGCACCGAGCAGAAGATCGAGATGAAGGCCGGGTCGGGTCTGTCCGAGGGCGACGTCGACCGCATGGTCAAGGACGCCGAGGCGCATGCCGCCGAGGACAAGCGCCAGCGCGAGCTCGCCGAGGCCCGCAACACCGCCGACAACGCCGCCTACCAGGCCGAGAAGCAGCTATCCGAGTTGGGCGACAAGGTGGATGCGAGCGCCAAGGAGGAGATCGAGCGGGCGATCAAGGACTTGCGTGAGACGCTCGAGTCGGAGGATGCCCAGGAGATCCGAAGCAAGACCGAGGCTCTGCAGAGTGCGTTCCACAAGGTCTCGGAGCAGATGTACCAGGAGGCCGCTGCTCAGAGTCAGCCGGCGGGGAACGGTGCCAGTGCCGATGGTGCCGAGCCCGAGGCCGAAGAGGACGTCGTGGACGCGGAGGTTGTCGACGAGGAGAAGAAGTAGGGCGCCATGGGATCGCGGAAGAAGCCCCCGCCGGCTACAGGGAAGGGGTCTGCTCCTCACCGTCCTGACGGACCCAGCACGTCGCAGACCCCTTCCCCTCCGCCGGCTGACGCCTCTCCCTCGCCCGGCGCGGAGGAAGAGAAGAGAGTGGAGCAAGATTTCGGCGAGCTGATCGCAGGTCTCGAGAGGGAGCGAGATGAGTATTTGGAGCTGGCGCGGCGGACCAAGGCCGATTTCGAGAACTACCGCAAGCGGGTTGCGGGCGAGGCGGCCGTGGCCGAGAAGCGCGGGCGAGCGGAGATTGCCCGCGACCTGTTTCCGGCAATCGACAACCTCGATCGCGCTCTTGCGGCCTCGCAGTCGCCGGACCAGGGCCCGCCGCCGAACCATCTCGCCGAGGGCGTGCGGCTCGTGCGCGACGAGCTGGCTGACGTGCTGAAGCGAAACGGGGTCGAGAGCTTCGAGCCCGCCGGCGAGCCGTTCGATCCCCACCAGCACGAGGCGATGATGGTGCGCCCGGCGGGAGCCGATGGCGCGGGCAAGGTGCTCGAAGTGCTCGAGAAGGGATACAGGTCCGACGGCCAGGTCCTGCGACCGGCTCGTGTGGTCGTTGGCGAAGCCGAACAACAGCCGCCTGCGGACGGCAAGCCCGCAGGCGGGTTTGCGGAAGGGATGTAGCTGTTCTGGTGCCTGACGACTTCTACAAGACGCTCGGCGTCGAAAAGGGCGCCTCGCAGGAGGAGATCAAGAAGGCCTATCGCGGCCTCGCCCGCGAGTTGCATCCCGATCGCAACCCCGGCGACGAGCAGGCCGAGGAAAAGTTCAAGCAGGTCCAGGAGGCGTACTCGGTGCTCTCGGACGCCGAGAAGCGCAAGCAGTACGACGCCGGCGGCATGTACGGCGGTGGCATTCGCTTCGACCCCTCGGCCTTCCGGGGCGCCGGTGGTTTCGGGTCCTTCGGGGACATCCTGTCCGACCTCTTCGGGCGGGGCGGTGGCAGGGGCGGCGGGCCGATCCGCCAGCCCGGCCACGACCTCGAGACCGAGGTCAGGCTGTCGTTCGACCAGGCGATGCAGGGCACTCAGGTATCGGTCGCCGTCCCAAAGGATTCGCCCTGCCCGACATGCGGCGGTAGCGGGGCCCGCCCCGGCACCTCGCCTTCCACGTGCCCCAAGTGCCATGGACGCGGGATCGAGACCGAGGGCCAGGGCATGTTCTCCATCTCGCAGCCGTGCTCGCGCTGCGGCGGGCGTGGAGTCGTGATCGATGACCCCTGCCCGACCTGCTCCGGGCGCGGCACCATGCGCGATGTCAAGCGGTATCGCGTCAAGGTGCCGGCCGGCGTGCGCGAGGGCAGCCGCATCAGGCTGGCCGGAAAGGGTGAGCCGGGCCTCGGCGGCGGCCCTGCGGGCGACCTCTACGTCGTCACGCACGTGGCGCCCTCACACGTCTTCAAGCGCAAGGGCGACCACCTGGAGGTGGAGGTGCCGATCACGATCGTCGAGGCGATCCGGGGTGGCACGGTGGAAGTGCCGACGATCGACGCCACGAAGCGCATCCGGGTGCCCGCCGGCACCAGGGACGGAAGCGTCCAGCGCCTGCGCGGCGAAGGCCCGCCGAAGCTGTCGGGCCGCGGCCGTGGCGACATCCATTACCGCCTCCGCATCGAGGTCCCGAAGTCGCTCACCGAGGATCAGAAGGCGGCGATCGACCAGCTCGCGGAGGTCATGAACGGCGACCCGCGCGCCGAGCTGCTGGACCGGGCGCGCAGGGGGAGCTGATCTACGTGGCCAAGCCCAACCAAGACAGGCGCGGCAGCGGCCCCAGGCGATCCCGCGACGTCGCGGACCTCTTCGAGCAGGACCGCGGCGTGTTCATGATCTCGGTGGCCGCGGAGCTGACGGGCATGCACCCGCAGACGCTACGTGTCTACGAGGCGCGCGGCCTGATCAAGCCGAGCCGTTCGCCGAAGAAGACGCGCCTGTACTCGCGCGAGGACGTCGAGCTCCTGCGGCGGATCCAGGAGTTGACGACGGAGCTTGGGTTGAACCTGGCCGGCGTCGAGCGCGTCCTCGAGCTGGAGCAGACGATGAACACGATGCGGGCGCAGCTCGAGGACCTGCAGCGCGAAGCCGACTCCATGCGACGGCAGATGCTCGATGAGATCGAGGCGGTGCACCGCTCGTACAAGCGCGAGCTCGTTCGCTGGGAGCCCCCGGGTGAGATGCTCCGAGCCGAGGACGCCAAAGCGTTCACGATTCGGGTGGAGAGAAGCGGCAGCTGGTCTGCCGACACGCCTCCCGACGTCTCGGAGACGGGAAATGCAACCGGATAGGTTCACGATCAAATAAGGAGGAGACAGATGCCTACCTACATCCTGCTCTCGACGCTCACGTCCGAGGGCGTCCAGACGGTGAAGAACAACCCGACGCGGATCAAGGAGGTCAACAAGGAGATCGAGCAGATCGGCGCCAAGGTGATCGCCCAGTGGGCGGTCCTCGGCCAGTTCGACTTCGTCAACGTCGTCGAAGTGCCCGACGAGAAGACGATGGCCAAGGTCTCGCTCGAGCTTGGCTCACGGGGCACGGCCAGCTACCAGTCGATGGCCGCGATTCCGATCGACGAGTTCATCGCCGCGATGTGAGGGCTCGACCGAGGGGGAGTGGCCCCACCGTTAGACTTTTCTAGAGCCCTCGGCGCCGCCTTCCCGGAACCAACACCCTCAACGAGGAGACGCACCGATACAGGACCACGAGCCCTCTCCTGTCGCGGCCACCGAGCCCGACCAGGAACAGCAGCCCACGTGTTACCGCCACCCGAGCAGGGAGACGAACGTCTCGTGCTCGGACTGCGGCAGGCCGATCTGCACCGACTGCATGGTCTACAGCGCCGTGGGCATCAAGTGCCCGCAGTGCGCGCGGATGCCTCGCTCGGCGACCGTGCGGCTCAAGCCCAGCCGGGCGGGCTGGGCGGTCGCAGCGGCTCTCGTGGGCGGTGCGGCGATGGCCTTCGGGATCCTGGTGCTCCAGGGCCTCGGACTCTTCTTCGCATTGATCCTCGGCTACCTGATCGGGCTGGGGATGGGAGAGCTCGTCCTGTGGGCCAGCGGGCGCTTCCGGTCTCGGACGACCGGTTGGATAGCGGTCGGCGGCTGCATCTGGGCTTACCTGTTCCCCTACCTGCTGGTGCTCGGCGTCGACGTGGGCGACGTGGCGGACAGCCTCACGCGCGCGCCGTTCGTGGTCCTCGGCGCGGGGATCGCCGGTTACGTCGCGTACCAGCGAACGCAGTGACGGCGGCATGCGCGTACTCGTAGTCGGCGGCGGCGGCCGCGAGCACGCGATCGTTCGCGCGCTGCGCCGCAGTGCGCGGCGGCCGGAGGTCCTCTGCTCGCCAGGCAACGCCGGCATCGCGGCCGACGCGCGTTGCTTCGACGTCGGCGCCGAGGACGTCGACGGCCTGGTGCAGCTCGCGTCGGACGAGCGTGCCGACCTGACCGTCGTCGGCCCGGAGGCGCCGCTCGTCGGCGGGCTGATCGACGCCCTGGAGGAGCAGGGGCTTGCGGCCTTCGGGCCGAGCGCCGCCGCCGCGGCCCTGGAGGGGTCGAAGGCGTTCGCCAAGGAGGTGATGAAGGAGGCCGGCATCCCGACCGCCGCCCACGTCCTCTTCACGTCATACGAGCAGGCCGAGGCCCAGATGGACTGCGCCTCCTACCCCGCCGTCCTGAAGGCGGACGGCCTCGCGGCGGGCAAGGGAGTGATCATCGCGTGCTCGCCGCGTGAGGCTCGAGCCGCTTTGCGCGAGTTCTTCGTCGAGTCGCGCTTCGGCGAGGCAGGCAGCCGGGTCGTGGTCGAGGAGTTCCTCGAGGGGGAGGAGCTGTCACTGCTCGCGCTCTGCGACGGCGAGCGCGCGCTGCCGATGGCGCCGGCGCAGGACTTCAAGCGGATCTTCGACGGCGACGAGGGGCCGAACACGGGCGGGATGGGGAGCTACTCGCCGGTTCACGGCGTGGACCCAGGGCGCGCGGCCGAGCTCGCGGACGCCGTTCACCAGCCGATCGTGCGCCGCTTCGCCGAACGCGGAACGCCCTACCGCGGCATTCTCTACGCGGGTCTGATGATGACGCCCTCCGGCCCCAAGGTGCTCGAGTACAACTGCCGCTTCGGTGACCCGGAGACGCAGGCGGTGCTGCCGCGCCTTCGAAGCGACCTGCTCGATGCGCTCGAGCGCTGCCGCCGTCCCGGCGGCCTGGAGGGATTGGAGCTGCGCTGGTCCGATGACTCTGCCGTGACGGTCGTGCTGGCCTCCGGGGGCTACCCGGCGTCGGCCGGCAGCGGCGACGCGATCAGCGGCCTGGGTCGGTTCCCGCCACCCGACTTCGAGGCGCCCGCCGGCCCTGTCGAGATCACGCACGCCGGGACGGCCGCGAGAAACGGCGGCGTGGTGACGGCCGGCGGACGGGTGCTGAACGTGACGGGGCTTGGCCCGACCGTGGACGCGGCCCGCGCGGCCGCCTACGAGGCGGCCGAGAAGATCGAGTTCGACGGCGTCCAGTACCGCCGCGACATCGCCGCGGTCGCCGCGGCGCAGCTATCGAGTGGAGCAGTGCGCTGATGGGAGAGGGATAGATCGATGGAGACGATTGAACCTCGGCGCGGCGTGGCCGCAGCCGAGACCGACGTGGAGCCGATGCCGGAGGTCGAGGAGGCCTTCGACGGGATGGAAGTGGACGCTCCGCGGGTCGGCATCATCATGGGATCGGCGAGCGACAAGCCCGTGATGCAGCCCGCCGGCGAGGAGCTCAACGAGCGCGGCATCCGGTATGAGGTCCGCGTGCTGTCGGCTCACCGCGACCCTGACGCGGTCGCCGATTACGCGCGCAACGCGCACATGCGCGGCCTGCGAGTGATCATCGCCGCCGCCGGGATGTCGGCCGCGCTGCCGGGGGTCGTCGCCGCGCACTCCGACCTGCCGGTGATAGGCGTGCCGATCAAGGCCAAGAACACGGTCGGGGACGGCCTGGACGCGCTGCTTTCGACCGTCCAGATGCCCCCCGGGGTGCCGGTGGCCTGCGTGGCGATCAACGGCGCGCGCAACGCCGCCGTCCTGGCCGCCCGGATACTCGGCTGCTAGCAGACGATTGATTCCCAACCCCCACACCCCTGGATGACGCTGCGACTCTTCGCTGGATCTGCGTCCTCGGACTCGCCCATGCAGCCCAGCATGGGCTTCGCCCTGCGTCCTTGCCCAGCTCGATTCTCGCGCCCCCAGGGGCGTGCGGATTCGGAATCAACCGTCTAGTGCCAGTGCGCCCGTGATCGCGCGCTACACGCGTCCCGAGCTGGGCCGGATCTGGTCCGAACAGCGAAAGCTCGAGACCTGGCTCGACGTCGAGCTGGCGGTCTGCGAGACGCTGGCCGAGCAGGGCGTCGTGCCGAGCGCCGACATGGAGGCGATACGAGAGCGGGCAACCTTCGAGCTCGGGGCGGTGCGCGAGCGTGAGCGGGTCACCGAGCACGACGTTGCGGCGTTCGTCGACGTCGTGGCGGCCGCGGTCGGGGACGCGGGACGATGGATCCACTATGGCCTCACGTCATCAGACGTGCTCGACACGGGGCTGGCACTTCAGCTCCGCGAAGCCGGGCGCGAGCTGCAGGCGGGCGCGGATGCGCTGACGGCGGCGCTCGCCCGCAGGGCGCGGGAGTTCCGCGACACGCTGTGCGCGGGACGCACGCACGGAGTACACGCTGAGCCGACCACCTTCGGACTCAAGCTGGCTGGCTTCGCATTCGAGAGCCACCGCAACGCCGAACGCCTGAGCAGGGCGTTCGAACAGGTCGAGGTCGGCAAGCTGTCCGGCGCGGTCGGCACCTACTCGGCCCTCGGTCCCGAGGTCGAGCGAGCGGCGCTGAAGCGGCTGAGCCTGCGGCCCGAGCCAATCGCTACCCAGGTCGTGCCTCGAGACCGCCACGCGGAGGTCGTCGCCGCGCTCGCCCTTGCCGCCTCCTCGCTCGAGCGGCTGGCGCTCGAGGTCCGCCATCTGCAGCGCACGGAGGTGCGAGAGGTTGAGGAGCCCTTCCGCGAGGGCCAGAAGGGGTCGAGCGCGATGCCCCACAAGCGCAACCCGATCGTCTCCGAGCGGATCGCCGGCCTCGCGCGGGTCGTGCGCGGCAACGCCCAAGCGGCGCTCGAGAACGTCGCTCTCTGGCACGAGCGCGACATCTCCCATTCCTCAGCCGAGCGCGTGGTGCTGCCCGACTCCACGACCCTGATCGACTACATGCAGCACCGCGCCCGTGACGTCGTCGAGGGCATGCGCGTCCATCCCGAGCGCATGCGCGCGAACCTCGAGCTCACGCACGGGGCGCTCTTCAGCCAGGCCGTGCTCAGCGCGCTCGTGGAGTCCGGGCTCTCGCGCGACGAGGCCTACGGGATCGTCCAGCGCAGCGCGCAGCGCGCCTGGGACGAGGGCACTCCGTTCCGCTCCCTCCTCGAGCGCGAGCCCGCCGTCGTGGAGCGGCTCGACGCCGCGCGACTCGACGAGCTCTTCGACTATGGCCGTTTCCTGCGCAACGCCGGGGTGGCGTTCGAGCGCCTGGACGAGCTCGAGAGCCCCTGAGAGCCTGAGCCCCTGAGAGCCTGAGAGCCTGAGAAAGCTCGCACGCTCGGCGTTTGCGGTCGCCGCATCCCGGTTCCATTCCAGGGCGCTGTTAGCATCGGTCTCGTGCCCGAGTTGGCCGCCGCACTGACGGGGCTTCCCCTCCACGCACGGGGCAAGGTGCGCGAGATGTACGACCTCGGCGACCGCCTGCTGATGGTGGCGTCGGATCGCATCTCCGCCTATGACGTCGTGCTCCCGACGACCATCCCGGACAAGGGGAAGGTCCTGACCGGCCTGTCGGCTTTCTGGTTCGAGCGCACCTCGGAGATAGTGCGTAACCACCTCGTCTCGACCGAAGTCCCGGAGCCGGTCCGTGGCCGGGCCCTCTTGGTGGAGAAGCTCGACATCTTCCCGGTCGAGTGCGTCGTGCGGGGCTACCTGTCGGGATCGGGCTGGCGGGAGTACCAGCGCGACGGCTCGGTCTGCGGCATCGAACTACCGGCCGGGCTGTCCGAGTCGGAGCGCCTGCCGGAGCCGCTCTTCACCCCTGCGACGAAGGCCGAGCTCGGCGAGCACGACGAGAACGTCGACTTCGAGCGTGCCGCGGAGATCGTCGGCGACCGCGGAGCGATGGAGGAGCTTCGGCGCCTGTCGCTCGCTCTCTACGGATTCGCGGCAGACCACGCGGAGAGCTGTGGCATCGTGCTTGCGGACACGAAGTTCGAGTTCGGCCGCGGAGCCGGCGGCGAGATCGTGATCGCAGACGAGGTGCTCACGCCGGACTCTTCACGGTTCTGGCCGAGCGACCGCTACAGCCCGGGCGGCCCGCAACCTTCTTTCGACAAGCAGTACGTGCGTGACTGGCTCGACTCGAGCGGCTGGGACCACACCCCGCCCGGCCCGGAGCTTCCGGACGAGGTCGTCGCCAACACCCGCGCGCGTTACGTGGAGGCGTACGAACGCCTGACCGGCGAGCCTTTCGAGCGCTGGCTCGAGCGGTGAGGGCCCAGTGAGATGAGGATTCGCGTCCTCATCCGTCCCAAGGAGGGCATCCTCGACCCTCAGGGCCAGGCCGTGGAGCGAGCACTGCCGGCGCTCGGCTACGAGGGGGTGTCGAACGTCCACGTCGGCAAGCTGATCGAGCTCGAGGTCTCCAACGGGTCCAAAGAGGACGTCGGCGCGCGCGTCGAGGAGATGTGCGAGCGGCTGCTCGCGAACCCGTTGATCGAGAGCTACGAGGTCGTTCCGCTCACCGAGGATGAGGGCGCCCCCTCATGACCAGAGTCGGGATCGTCGTTTTCCCCGGCTCCTGCGACGAGGCCGACGCCCACCAGGCCGCGGCGCGCGTCGGCGGCATGGAGCCTCGGTACCTGTGGCACGGGGACCGCGACCTGAAGGGCGTCGACGCGGTGATCGTTCCGGGCGGCTTCTCGTACGGCGACTACCTGCGCCCCGGCGCGATCGCGCGCTTCTCGCCGCTGATGGAGGCCGTGAGCGAGTTCGCCGCCGGCGGCGGACCGGTGCTCGGGATCTGCAACGGCTTCCAGGTGCTGTGCGAGGCCGGCCTGCTGCCCGGCGCGCTGCTCACGAACGAGTCACTCAGGTTCGTCTGCCGCCAGGTGAAGGTCGAGGTCGACGGAGCCGCGACTCCGTTCACCCGCGACTGCGAGCGAGGCGAGGAGCTGTCGGTACCCATCAAGCACACGACCGGCCGCTACTTCGCGCCACCGGAGCTCCTCGCCGAGATCGAGGGACATGGGCAGGTGGTGTTCCGCTACAGCCGCGGCGAGAACCCCAACGGGTCGCTCAACGACATCGCCGGCATCAGCAACGAGGACGGCAACGTCGTCGGGCTCATGCCCCACCCGGAGCACGCCGCCGATCGCCTGAACGGCTCCGCGGACGGCCTGAAGCTGCTGCACTCGCTCGCCAGGCACCTGGCGACGGTGCCGGCTTGACCGTGACGAGCGACGGGCCGCGCGCTGGGGACGCCGCCGCGCCACAGCCGGCACCATCCCTCCGCTCCCAGGCGCGCGCTCTGGGCCTGAAGGATTTGGAGCTCGAGCGCATCTGCGAGCTGCTCGGGCGGGAGCCCAATGCGCTCGAGCTGGCCGTCTTCTCGCTGTTGTGGTCGGAGCACTGCGCGTACAAGCACTCCAAGAAGCTCCTGCGCACGCTCCCGACGGAGGGCGATCGGGTTCTGATGGGGCCGGGGGAGAACGCGGGCGCGGTCGACGTGGGCGACGGGCTCGCGGTGGCGTTCAAGGTCGAAAGCCACAACCACCCGTCGGCGGTGGAGCCGTTCCAGGGAGCCGCCACAGGCGTCGGCGGCATCCTGCGCGACGTCTTCGCGCTCGGGGCTCGGCCGATCGCGGTGCTCGACTCGCTTCGCTTCGGCGATCCGCAAACGGCGCGCACGCGCTATCTGCTGGAGCGCGTCGTGGCCGGCATCTCGTCCTACGGCAACTCGGTCGGCGTTCCCACGGTCGGCGGCGAGATCTCCTTCGAGGCGCCCTACGAGCAGAACTGCCTCGTGAACGCCATGTGCGTCGGGCTGGCGCCCATCGACCGCATGCTGCGCTCGGCGGCAGAGGGGCCGGGCAACGTGCTCGTGCTGATGGGGGCGCGTACCGGCCGCGACGGCATCGGCGGAGCGAGCGTGCTCGCCTCCGCGGAGCTCGAGGAGGAGGATCACGCCAAGCGCCCGAGCGTCCAGATCGGGGACCCGCTGGAGGAGAGCAAGCTGATCGAATGCTGCCTCGAGCTGGTCGAGGCCGACCTCCTGGTCGCGCTCCAGGACCTCGGCGCGGCGGGGCTCTCGTCGAGCACGAGCGAGATGGCGTCCAAGGGAGGCGTCGGCATCGACCTCGACATCTCCAAGGTGCCGCTGCGCGAGCCCGGGATGGAGCCGTTCGAGATCATGATCTCCGAGTCGCAGGAGCGAATGCTCTGCGTCGTCGCGCCCGAGCGCGTGCCCGCGGTGCTCGCCCTCTGCCGCAAGTGGGAGACCAACGGGGAGCCGATCGGCGTCGTCACCGACACGATGCGACTGCGCGTCTTCGACGGCGAACGAATGGTCGGCGACATGCCCGTGTCGGCGCTCGTGGACGAGTGCCCGCTGTACGACCTGGAGCCCGAGGAGCCGGCGGACCCGCTTGCTGTGTTCGGCTCAGCGGCTTCCGGCGCCGCACCCGATGGCGCGCTCGCCCCGGCGTCAGCCGACGACCTCACTGCCGACCACTCGCGCACGCTGCTCGCGCTCCTCGGCTCGCCGAACCTGTCGAGCCGGCGCTGGGTCTTCGAGCAGTACGACCACCTCGTCGGCAGCCGCACGGTGCGCCGGCCCGAGCAGGCGGACGCGGCGGTCCTGCGGCTCGCATACGCCGGCGGGGACACGGGCCGAGCGCTGGCGATGTCGATCGACGGCAACGGCAGGCGCGTGGCGTGCGACCCCTACGTCGGCGCCGCCGAGGCCGTGTGCGAGTGCGCGGCCAACCTCGCCTGCGTAGGGGCCGAGCCGCTCGGCCTCACCAATTGCCTCAACTTCGGCAACCCCGAGAAGCCGCACATCGCCTGGCAGCTGACGCGCGCGGTCGAGGGGATGGCCGCCGCCTGCCGGGCGCTGGCAGTGCCCGTGGTGGGCGGCAACGTTTCGCTCTACAACGAGAGCCCCGACGGCCCTATCTACCCAACTCCCGTGGTGGGCATGGTCGGCGAGCTGCCCGACGCGGCGCGCGCGGGGTCGAGCGCCTTCATGGCGCCGGGGGGCGGCGAGGCGCCCCACATGGTCGCCCTGATCGGCCCCTTCTCGCCCTCGCTCGCCGGCTCGGAGCTCGCGCTGGTCGATGGCACCCTGTCCGCAGGGCTGCCCGATTTCGACCTCGCGGCGGTGCGGCAGGCGCTCGACCTCGTCCGCGAGGCCGTTCGTACCGGAGCGGTGACGAGCGCCCACGACGTCTCCGCGGGCGGCGTCGCCTGCGCCGTGGCCGAGTGTTCGGTGCTCGGAGGCGTCGGCGCCGCGCTCGACCTCGAGCCGCTCGCCCACCGCGCCGGCACCGACCCGCGCACGACTCTCTTCGGCGAGGGGCCGGGCGGGGTGCTCGTCGCCGGTCCGCGCGAGCGCCTCATGGACCTGAGCAAGCGCGCTGCGCGGGTGGGCTTCGTGGCGCTCGGCTCGTTGGGCGGCTCGGATGTCCGCCTCGCCGTGGCCGATGCTACGATCGACGTGTCGATCGATGACGCACGACGCGTCTTCGACTCCAGTCTCGGCGACCTCGTGTCGTGATTAGGCGCCAAGAGCACCCTGCCCCGCCGGGCGCGCACTCGCGCGTTGCACCGCGCGAACCCGAACCGGTGCGCGGAGCGCCCTCCCCCGAGCCGGTGAACTTCCTCGCCGACCGCGACGGGCCACGCGACGAGTGCGGCGTGTTCGGGGTCTACGCCCCCGACCACGACGTGGCCCGCCTCACGTACTTCGCCCTCTATGCGCTCCAGCACCGTGGCCAGGAGTCGGCCGGCATCGCGACCTGCGAGGACGGGCACATCACCACCCAGCGTGACCTCGGCCTGGTCTCCCAGGTCTTCGACGAGCGCAGCCTGCGCGCCCTCACGGGCCGCGCCGCGATCGGCCACGTCCGCTACTCGACCACGGGGCGCAGCGGCTGGGACAACTCGCAGCCCGTCTACCGTGACGACCGCCGGCTGATCGCACTCGCACACAACGGCAACCTGATCAACGCCGTCGAGCTCTACAACGAGCTGAACGCCGAGGGCGTGGTATTCCGCTCCACGTCCGACTCCGAGATCATCGCCGCGCTGATCGCCCGCCACCCGGCCGAGCGGATCGAGGACGCCGTAGCCGAGGTCATGGGTCGCCTCGCCGGCGCCTACTCGACCGTCCTCATGAGCGAGGACGCGGTGGTGGCCTTCCGCGACCCGGCGGGCCTGCGTCCCCTCTGCCTCGGCGAGCTCGACGGTCGCTTCGTCGCGGCGTCGGAGAGCTGCGCGCTCGACATCATCGGTGCCCGGCTGTTGCGCGAGGTCGCCCCCGGCGAGCTGGTGTCCATCCGCGAGGGTGGGCTCGAAACCCGTCAGGCGGTGGAGTCCGGCCGGCGGGCGCTGTGCGTGTTCGAGCACATCTACTTCTCGCGACCGGACTCGAAGCTCGAGGGCCGCACACTTCAGTTGGTGCGTGGGCGCATGGGCGAGATCCTCGCCCGCGAGGCGCCGGTCGACGCCGACCTCGTGATCTCGGTGCCGGACTCGGGCAACCCCGCGGCCAAAGGCTTCGCCCGCGCCTCCGGCATCCCGCAGGACGACGGCCTGATCAAGAACCGCTACGTGGCGCGCACGTTCATCCAGCCGGGCCAGGAGCTTCGCCACCACGGGCTGCGTATGAAGTTCAACCCACTGGCCGACGTCGTGCGGGGCAAGCGCCTCGTAGTGGTCGACGACTCGATCGTGCGCGGCAACACGACGCGGCAGATCGTGCGCATGCTCAAGGACGCCGGCGCAAGCGAGGTGCACCTGCGCATCTCGGCTCCGCCGATCAGGCACCCGTGCCACTACGGGATCGACATGTCGACCCGCCAGGAGATGATCGCCCACGGCCGCGAGGTGGACGAGATCGCGCGCGAGCTCGGCGCCGACTCGCTCGCCTACCTGTCGATCGACGGCGTCTACGAGGCGGTGGGCTCGGGCCGGGACACGCACTGCGACGCCTGCTTCACGGGCGAGTACCCGCTCGAGGGCACAGAGTCGGCGAACGGCAAGCACGCGCTCGAGGAGTTGACGGTCGTTCGCACGTGAGCGACCGCTTCCGGCTCGGGGTGCTCGTCTCGGGCGCCGGAACCAACCTCCAAGCCATCCTCGACCGCCTGCACGGCAGGCACGGGGTCGAGGTCGTGGCCGTGGCGAGCAGCAAGCCGGCGGCGAAGGCGCTCGAGCGCGCCGAGGCCGCCGGCGTCGAGACCGCCGTCTTCGAGGCCTCGCGACGCGACGACCGGGAGAGGCGCGACCGCGAGATGACCGGCTGGCTGAGAGAGAGGGAGGTCGACCTCGTGGTGCTGGCCGGCTTCATGGAGCTGCTCTCACCGGCCTTTTTGGAGGCCTTTCCGCAGCGGGTCGTGAACGTCCACCCCTCCCTGCTGCCGGCGTTCCCGGGGCCCCGCCCGATCGAGGACCAGCTCGCCTATGGGGCGAAGGTGGGCGGGGTCACGGTCCACTTCGTGGACGCGGGAGTGGACTCTGGTCCAGTCATCTTGCAGGAGCCGGTCAAGCTTCCGTACACTCGCGGGCCCGAGCAGATCAGGGAGCTCCTGCACGAGACCGAGCACGAGCTCCTGCCGCGAGCCATCCGGCTGATCGCGCGGGGAGCCGTCAGGCTCGACAGCGACAATCCTAGGTTGGTGCACGTGGACGAGACCCTGCTGGGGGAAACGAGCGACGATGAGTGAAGCGACGAGAACGGCCGTGGCGGTCGAGGAGCAGGCAGCGAGCAAGGACCTCAAGGTCGCCCGGGCGCTCCTGAGCGTCTCGGACAAGCGAGGCCTCGTGGAGTTCGCGCGCGGGTTGTCCGAGCTCGGCGTGGAGATCGTCTCCACCGGCGGCACGGCGGCCGAGCTCGAGCGCGCGGGCATCCCGACGCGGTCGATCGAGGACTACACGGGCTTTCCGGAGATCCTCGACGGCCGGGTGAAGACGCTTCACCCTTCGATCTACGCGGGCCTGCTGGCGATCCGCTCGAACCCCGAGCATCGCGAGACGCTCGCCGAGCACCACATCGAGCCGATCGACCTCGTGTGCGTGAACCTCTACCCGTTCGAGCGCACCGCGGCGCACCGCGGCGTCACGGACGAGGAGGTGATCGAGCAGATCGACGTCGGCGGGCCTACGCTGGTCCGCGCCGCCGCCAAGAACCACGCTTTCGTCGCCGTGGTCGTGCGGCCCGAGAGCTACGACGCGGTGCTCGACGAGCTGCGTGAGCGCGACGGCGCCATCTCCGGCCCGACCAGGCGGACGCTCGCAACCGACGCGTTCGGGCTCACCGCGCGCTATGACGCGGCGATCTCGCGCTGGTTCGCCGTGCGCGAGGACGAGTTCCCGCAGCACATGATCGCAGCGTTCGAAAAGGTCCTCGACCTCACCTACGGCGAGAACCCGCACCAGCGTGCCGCCTACTACGAGGAGACGGGCGTGCGTACGCACCTGCTGGCGCGCACCGCGAAGCTCCACGGACGCGAGCTGTCGTTCAACAACCTGCTCGACCTCGACTCGGGCCGCCGCTTGCTGCGCGAGTTCGAGCCTCCGGCCGCCACGATCATCAAGCACAACAATCCCTGTGGCGCCGCCGTCGCCGACGACGTCAACCAGGCCTTCGATCATGCTCTCGCGTGCGATCCCGAGAGCGCGTTTGGCGGTGTCGTCGTGCTCAACCGCCCCGTCGATGCCGAGCTGGCGCAAAAGCTGAACGAGAACTTCGTCGAGGTGCTCTTCGCGCCTGGCTACGAGGAGGGCGTGCTGGAGATCCTCCAGAGCAAGCCGAACATCCGCATCATCGACGACTCCGAGCGCCGCAAGATCATCGTCGGTGAGCAGGACCTGCGCCGCGTGACGGGCGGTCTGCTCGTGCAAGATCGCGACGGCGACATGCAGGAGCGCTCGACGATGAACGTGGTGACCAAGGCGCAGCCGACCGAAGAGCAGTGGGGCGACCTGCTGTTCGCCTGGAAGGTCTGCAAGCACGTGCGGTCGAACGCGATCGTTGTTGCGAAGGACCTGGCGACGATCGGCATCGGGGCCGGTCAGATGAGCCGCGTGGACTCGGTGCGGATCGCGCTCGACAAGGCGCGCGGCGAGGATGCGCCGTTGGAGGGCTCGGCGCTCGCCTCGGACGCGTTCTTTCCCTTCGCGGACGGGCCGGAGCTGGCGATCGAGGCCGGCGTGCGCGCGATCATCCAGCCGGGTGGCTCGAAGCGCGACGCCGAGGTGATCGAGGCGGCCAACCGCGCCGGCGTCGCGATGGCCTTCACCGGCCGGCGGCACTTCCGGCACTAGAAACCGCCTGAATCTCCTTACGGAGATTCAGGGTGGTCAGCTGCGCGAACAGTCCGAGCGCCGGGTGGTCAGCTGCGCGAAGAGTCTGAGTGCTGCTGCGCTAACTTAGCTCTGCGCCCGTAGCTCAGCCGGCCAGAGCTCCGGACTTTTAATCCGGGAGTCGAGGGTTCGAGTCCCTCCGGGCGCATGAGCGGCCGAGCCATTGCACCCCTGCCGCGCGTCGGGTAGAACAGCTCGGGCTCGTGGTCGGATTCACGCTTCGAGGTCGCACAGCGGGAGGCGGTCACTCAGTGGCCGCCTCCCGCCTCCCCTCGCGACCAGTGGGGCTCGTATCAGCGCCGGTCAGTCTCCAGGAGGGATTGCACGAGGTCCCAGTCATTTGGAACTCGGTTGAGCTTCGCATCCTTTGCCACGTCGAGGAACGAGTAGTCCAGATCCTTGTAGCGCGCCAGGATCTCCTCGTAGCGCGAGCGCAGCAGTGTCGACCGAGGGACGACGCCGGTCACAATGCCCAGACCTGCAGGCGGGACATCGAGGACGGAGACCTGGAGCTCAGGTCGGTAGTCCTTCAGGCACAGCATCAGCTTCCACACATCGCCGCACCAGTTGTCGGACGTGGCTTCCCTGGCCGCGCTCTCGCGGGTACGCGGGTAGCAGTCGTGGACCAAGATCACCGACTCGGGGCTGCAGCAGCGTTCGATGTTGGTGAAGTCGCGCAGCGCGTACTCGAAGAGATGCATTCCGTCGATGAACGCGAGCGATACCGGAGCGCCGAGCTCTTCGAGCAGGTCGTGCTTGGAAAAAAAATCATCGCTCTCGAGGGGAAAGAACTTGGCTTTCCCGTTCACGGGAGAAAGGATCCGCAGTATCGGATCGACGCCAATCGCCTTGGTATCCGGCAGGACCTCCGCGAATGATCCACCCAGACCGACGCCGATCTCCACGTATGTCCGGGGCTGCAGGTGGCGGTGAATCTTCCCGAGAAGCTGCAGGTACTCCACGGCTGCCGAGCATAATCGACCGCGCACTGCGCACGACGGTGCGATTCGACGAGACGCTAGACAGCCACCGGCGGATGGTGCGAGTGATCGGCCCCGACGTGCTCGAGCAGGCTCCCGTGATCGAGGCCTTCGAACGCCCTCACGACCTCCGGGTCGAACTGGCTTCCTGATCCGGCCCGGATCTCCTCGAGAGCATCCTCCATCGGAAACGAAAGCTTGTAGGGCCGCTCGTGCGTCAGCACGTCGAATACGTCGGCGACGGCGACTATCCGTCCCGAGATCGGAATATCGGTGCCGCTGGCGCCGGACGGGTACCCGTTGCCATCCCACCACTCGTGGTGGGTCCACGCGATTCGCTCGGCCATCTGGAGCACCGGCGAGCTGCTTCCGCTCAGCATCTCTCTGCCGATCCGGACGTGCGTGCGAATGATCTCTCGCTCTTCGACGGTGAGCGGCCCCTGCTTCAAGAGGATGCCGTCGGGGATGCCGATCTTGCCGATGTCGTGGAGGGGGGCGGCGTGCCGAATCGTCTCCACCTCGCCCTCCGCAAACCCCATCGCGACCATCAGCGCCGCCGACGTTCGGCCGATTCGCTGACTGTGCTCTCCGGTGAGGTCGTCGCGGAACTCGGCCGCCAGCGCGAGGCGATTGAACATCTCGAAGCGAGCCTTGTCGAGCTGCGTCGTGCGTTCCCGCACCTCCTGCTCGAGCTGCAGATTGGCCTTCCGAAGCTCGAGCTGAAGGACGCGGACCTCGAGAAGGTTCTCTATGCGAAGGAGCACCTCCGTTGGATCGAGCGGTTTGGTGAGGAAGTCCTTTGCCCCCATCGAAAGCGCTCGGTACTTGGCCTCGGGCGTGACGTCGGCAGTCAGCACGAGGATCGGGAACCATCGCCCCTCGATCCAGGGTCTGAGCAGCTCGAGCACCTCGAACCCGTCCGGCGCCGGCATGTGTAAGTCCAGGAGCAGGAGGTCCGGCGGGTGGCGTGCGCAGAGCGAGACGACTTCTTCGGATTCGCCGGTCATGAGCACGTTCGTGAATCCACCCTTCTGGAGAACCGCTTCCATCAGCGCGAGGTTCGCGGGCTCGTCGTCGACGACGACGATTTGGGCGTCATGTGTGCGCATCGCCGAGACCTCCCTAGACCGTGAGGCGCGCCGCCAGCGTCTCGTCGACGATGGCCAGGAACGGTCGTACCTCGATCGGCTTGGTCAGATAGGCGCGCGCGCCCGCCTGGAGCAGACGCTCGAGCTGCCCCTCGGTTGCGTCCGCCGACACCACGACGACCGGAATCTGGCTCGTCTCCGGGTCTTCTTTCAGCTTCTTCAGCAGCTGCTCGCCCGGCATCCCGGGCAGGTGCAGGTCGAGCAGGATGAGATCCGGGCCGTGCTCCTTTGCGAGGTCGAACCCGAGTGAGCCGTTGAGCGCCGTCAACAGGGAGATCCCGGGCCGCAGGGAGAGAACCTGCTCCACCAGCTCGAAGTTCGAGAAGTTGTCCTCGACGTAGAGCACGGTCGCTCCCCGTTCCCTCCGCTCCGACGCCGGCGAGGCGTCGGGGTCGGCCACCCCTACCTCCATGGCCAGCTCTGGCACCTCCGCGCGTACGAGGCCGACGATGAACGTCGTGCCGACCCACGGCTCGCTCTCCACGGTGAGCGTACCGTTCATCGCCTCGACGAGCAGCTTGGATAGCGTGAGCCCGAGGCCCGTTCCCTCGATCCGGTCCTGCTCGGCGTCGAGGCGCTCGAACGGGATGAAGACCTTGGCCAGCTCGTCTTCCGATATCCCCTTTCCCGTATCGGTCACGAGGATCAATGCACGCTCGGGTGAGCACTTCTCGATGCGGATCGTGACCGACCCGTCTTCCCGGTTGTACTTGATCGCGTTGGAGACGAGGTTCAGCAGCACCTGCTTGAGACGCTGGTTGTCGGCCCTGGCGTAGCAGTCGACCTCTCGGTCGATCTTCGCGGTCAGCGTCACGCCGTAGCGGGCAGCGACCGGCTGGAGCATGTCGAGCACGTCGTGGATCACCAGGCCGAGACGCACCGGCTCGAGAGAGACCTTCATGTTGGCCGCCTCGATGCGCGAGATCTCCAGGACCTCGTTGATGAGCTCGAGCAGGTGGCGGCCTCCCTTGGTGATCTGCTCGACGCTGCGTCTCTGTCCTGGATCAAGGTCATCCAGCTCGAGGAGCTGAGCGAAACCGAGGATGGCGTTCAGCGGCGTGCGGAGCTCGTGACTGACGCGCGAGAGGAAGTCGCTTCTGGCTCGGTGTTCGTGCTCCGCTCGCCTGTTGAGCTCCAGCTCACGCTCGACCTCCTTCCGCTCGGTGACGTCCTGAGCCGTTCCGAGCGCCCTAACGGGTTCGCCGGAACCGTCGACGATCACGCTGCCGTGAGCGTCGATCACTCGTACCTCCCCGCCGTCGCGCAGGATGCGGGCCTCGTAGTGAAAGCTGGTCTTCGTCGCAAGCGACGTCTCGACGGACTCCGTCACGATTCCTCTGTCGTCTGGGTGCACGCGATCGAGGAAAGCCTCGTAGCTCGGAGTCCATTCGGCCGGATCGGCGCTGACGATGCGGTAGAGCTCGTCGGACCAGGTGACCACACCGCTGCGGAGGTCCCATTCCCAGCTACCGATGTTTGCGAGGCTCTGGGCCTGGGCGAGGTTGGCTTCGCTGCGACGCATCGCCCCACGCACGTCCTCGTTCAGCCGCCACGTCGCGACGCTCGCGAGGGCAGCGCACGTCACGAATGCGCCGTGAATGGCGGCCCACTTCCACGGGTGGGTCTTGGCGTCGCCATGGTTGTAGACGGTCTCGGGATCGATCACTCCCGCGAGGCCGTGGTGGACGACGACGTAACCGGTGGCCAGGAGGAACGGCAGCCAGTCCTCGTAGAGGGCGAGCAGCGCGATCATCACAAAGAAGTGGAAGTGCCCCTCGATCACGCCCTCCCACGTGTGGACCAGCAGCGCCGACGAGGTGATCAGGCCGAGCGAGACGAACGACGCTGCGAGACGCCGGCGATCGCCGCAGAGCGATGCGGCCGCCGCGAGGGCCACGACCCCCGCCGCGTGAACGACTATGTGTCCGGGGCCGTAGCCCCGCAGCGCGGCGAATACCGGCAGGCCGACCGCGTGCACCCAGAGGATGAACAGAAGAGTGTGATGGCGCCGGCGCCAGACGTCCTCCGGAAGGGTGCGGCCGCTGGGAAGCAATGACACCAACCTTCCAGCGGCGCCTGCGGGGAGGGTCCGGGCGGTCGCGGGCGGCGGCCGGAGCGACTCTCCGGACGCGTGAAGCCGGGCGCTGTCTGGTGAGGGAATGAGTGCTGCCATGGTTGCCTTGTTCACGGCCTTTGACCTGTATCGGCGCGCCATGGCGTTTTCTGAAGTTGGTGGTCCGCCGGCGGGATCGAACCCTCGGCTAACCTTCGCGGCGTTTGAGCCTCCTCGTCTCGTGGGTCGTATTCCCGCTCGTGCTGGCGGTGCTCGCCACGGGCTGCGGGCTCCTCGTCGAGCGCGCCGCCGGGGTGCGGCTGCCCGGGACGCTCCTTCCCGGAGCGGGGCTGGCGCTCATCGTCGTCGTCGCGGAGCTGGCCACCCAACTCGAAGCGACCGCCGAACTGGCGGCGCCGCTCGTGGTCATCTGCACGGTTGCGGGGGTGGCGCTCAGCGAGCGCTCTCTGGTACCCGCGATCGACGGCTGGGCGGCGGGAACGGCCGTCGCGGTCTTCTGCGTCTTCGCCGCGCCCACCGTGCTCTCGGGGGAGGCGACCTTCGCCGGCTACATCAAGCTTCAGGACACCGCCACGTGGGTGGCGATCACCGACCACGTGATGGAGCACGGTCGGGACCTCGACGGGTTGCCCCGGGCCCCCTACGGTCACATCCTCGACCTCTATCTCGGCGACAACTACCCGGCGGGCGCGTTTCTGCCCCTCGGCGTCGGGCACGCCTTCGTCGGCCAGGATCTCCCATGGCTCGTGCAGCCCTACCTAGCGTTCCTGGCGGCGATGCTGGCGCTCGCTCTCTACTCGCTCGCCGGATCGTTGATCGCATCGCGGCCGCTGCGTGCGCTCGCAGCGGTCTTCGCGAGCCAGGCCGCGCTGCTCTTCGCCTACTCGCTTTGGGGGGCGATGAAGGAGCTCGTCGCAGCATGGTTGATCGCGCTGACCGCGGCCCTTGTGGCGCGCGTCCTGTCGCAGAACGGGCACACCCGAGCGGTGCTGCCGCTCGCCGTCGCCACGTCCGCGATGCTCGCCTCGCAAAGCCTCGCCGGCGGTGTGTGGCTGCTGCCCCTGCTCGGGGGCGCGCTTGCAATCGCCTTCATGGTGCGGAGCGACGACGTGACGAAGCCGGCGCTCACCTTCGTCGGCGCGGCCGCGCTCCTGTCGCTACCGTCGATCGTGCGCGCCGGCTCATTCCTGCCCGTCGCGAGCGACGTGCTCACGAGCCAGTCCGAGCTCGGCAGCCTGACCGGTCCACTCAGAGCGCTGCAGGCTTTCGGGATCTGGCCGGCGGGCGACTTCCGCACGGACCCGAGCGTGGAGCCGCTGACGTACGCACTGATCGCCATCGCGGCTGCTGCTGCTGCGGCGGGCGTTGCGCTCGCCGTTGCGCGACGGGCGTGGGGGCCGCTCCTCTACGCGGGCGGCACCGTCGTCGCCGTGCTCGTGCTGGTAGCGGCGGGCTCGCCGTGGACCGACGCAAAGGCGTTCGCGGTCGGCTCGCCGGCGCTGCTGTTCACCTCGCTCGCTGGCGCAGCCGCGCTCTTCGAGAGTGGCCGCCGGCTCGCGGCGGCCGTTGCGATGGTGGCGATCGTAAGCGGGGTCGCCTGGTCGAACGCGCTCGCCTATCGAGAGGTCGACCTGGCCCCCCGTGAGCGCCTCGAGGAGCTGCGCGACGTCGGTGGCCGGATCGACGGCGAGGGACCGACGCTCACGACGGAGTTCGAGCTCTGGGGGCTACGGCACTTCCTGCGCTCGGCCGACGCCGTGATCGCGTTTCGCGGCCTGAGCCTGACCGAGCGCGACGTCGTCGACCTGGACTCGCTCGAGCTCGGCGCCGTGCTCGGCTACCGGACGCTCGTGCTGCGCCGATCGCCACTCGCGAGCAGACCCCCGGCGGCGTTTCGCCTCTCGTGGAGCGGTCGCTACTACGAGATCTGGCAGCGCCGGCCCGGCGAGCGAGTGCTCGAGCACCTGCCGCTCGGAAGGGGGGGACAGGCCGTGAGCGTTCCGTCCTGCAGGCGGGTGCTGTCGTTCGCACGGTCGGGCGGCGGGCGCCTCGCGGCCGTCGTTCGCCCGCGGGCCACGATCGTGAACCTGAGCGAGACCATCCACCCGCCGGGCTGGGGACGGCCGGGGGCCGACCCCGCGCAGCTCTTCCCCGCCGGTGCGGGCACCGCCGAAACACGCGTGCGACTGCCCGCCGGGCGACACAGCTTCTGGCTCGAGGGCTCGTGGCGAGGCGAGCTCAGCCTCGCGGTGGACGGGCGCGTGCTGCGCTCGGTGCGCCACCAGCTCGACTTCTACTCGACCGCGGTCCAAGTGCCCATGGGCGAGGCGCAGCTTCCCGCGGGCGTTCACACCCTGACGCTGCGCTACGAGGGCTCGGACCTCGCGCCCGGCAGCGCCGGTGACGCCGTCGCGGCCTTCGGCCAGTCCCTCGGGCGGCCGTTCGGGATCGGCCCTCTCATCGCGTCACGCTCGACTGCCGCGAGCCCGGTGACGGTGGTCCCCGGCTCGCGGGCTCGCTCGGTCTGCGGCAGGAGCCTGGACTGGCTCGAGACCCTCGAGTAGCCGGGGGTTTAAATCTCAGCGGCCGCTAGCTGATCAGCGGTGCGTAGCGCAGGCGGTTCTCGGTCGGTCCCGGAGCGTAGCGTCCGCCGTCCCGCGGCAGGATCTGGGTCGGCGACTCGACCGGAGCGACCAGCAGCTCGTGATCGAGGGACTCGAACGCCTTCACCACCCGCGGGTCGAATTGGCTGCCGCTGAGTCGCACGATCTCCGCGACGGCCTGGTCGATGGGCCACGCTTTCTTGTAAGGACGGTCGTTGACGAGCGCATCGAAGACGTCGGCGACCGCCACTATGCGCCCGGAGATCGGGATCTCCTCCCCTTTGAGCCCGGCCGCGTAGCCGCTGCCGTCCCACCACTCGTGGTGGGTGCGGGAGATCTCCTCGCCGACGCGCAGAATCGGCGAGCGGCTGCGCGACAGGATGAAGGCGCCGATGTTGACGTGGGACCTCATCAGCTCGAACTCCTTCTCGGACAGCCTGCCGGGCTTGAGCAGGATCTGGTCCGACACGCCGATCTTGCCGATGTCGTGCAGGGGCGCAGCGAGCCGGATCAGCTTCACCTTGTCGTCCGGCATCCCGAGGGCCTCGGCAATCATCGAGGCCGTGCGACCGATCCGCTGGCTGTGCTCGCCGGTGTCGTCGTCACGGTACTCCGAGGCGGCGGCCAGGCGATCGAGGATCTCGAGCCTGGCGGCATTGAGCTCTCGGGTGCGTGCGTCGACCTCCTGCTCGAGCGTCAAGCTCTGCCCGCGCAGCTTGAGCTGGAGGAACCGCACCTCGAGCAGGTTCTTGATTCGGAGCAGCGCCTCTGTGGGGTCGATCGGCTTGGTGAGGAAGTCCTTGGCGCCGGTGGTCAGCGCGCGGTTGCGCGCTTCCGCGCTCATGTCGGCCGAGACGATGAGGATCGGGAACCACCTTCCCTCCATCCACGGCTTGAGCATCTCCATGACCTCGTAACCGTTCGGCACCGACATGTCGATGTCGAGCACTACGAGGTCTGGGGGCGTGCGAGCGCACATCCCCACGATCTGCGAGGAGTCCGTGGTCGTGCTCAGGTTCGTGTAGCCCGCCTCGGAGAGCGCGCTTTGGAGCAGCACGACCGTGTCGGCCTGATCGTCGAGGATCAGGATTCTCGCCTTCTCGAAGGTCGTCTCGTCGATCATCTCGATAGCGGCGCGCAGCGCGTGAGCGGGCGCTGAGCGCCGTTATATGTGTCGACTGCTCGCGGCGACCACTTGAACTCGGGCGTAATCTCTCGGTCTCCCGGCCGTCGATGACGGTCGCTCTCCAGGATTGATGCCGCTTGCCGCCGGGCAAAACCTGCTCGTGGCGCGCCTGAAACGAGTCGACTGCTCTGAGCCGGGCATCCGCCGGCGCAGGCGCGGAAAGGGGTTCGAGTACGTTCGCGAGGACGGCGATCGGGTGACGTCCGCCGGGGAGCTGGACCGGATCCGGGAGCTGGCGATCCCGCCCGCGTGGAAGGACGTCTGGATCTGCGCGGACGCGAACGGCCACCTGCAGGCGACCGGCGTGGACGCGGCCGGGCGCAAGCAGTACCTCTACCACCTGCGCTGGCGTGAGCGGCGCGACCAGCAGAAGTTCGACGACATGACCGTTTTCGCGCGCTCGCTGCCCCGACTGCGCAGGGTCGTCGCCGCCGACATGCGCAAGCCGTCGATGAGTCGCGAGCAGGTGCTCGCCTGCGCGGCGCGCCTGCTCGACCTGGGCTTCTTCCGGATCGGGTCGGAGGACTACGCGGAGCAGAACGAGAGCTACGGTCTCGCGACCATGCTCAAGAGTCACGTCACGGTGAACGGTGAGAGCGTCGCGTTCGACTATCCGGCGAAGAGCGGGCAGCGCCGGATGCAGTCGATCGTGGATCCGGACGTGCGAGAGGTCGTGACCGCGCTCAAGGGCCGGCGGGGCGGTGGCCCGGAGCTGCTCGCCTATCGCCACGGACGGCGCTGGCAGGACCTCGGCTCCCCGGAGATCAACGAGTACATCAAGGCCGCCACGCGCGGAGACTTCTCGGCCAAGGACTTCAGGACCTGGAACGCCACGGTGCTTGCCGCCGTGTCGCTCGCGCTGGACGGCGCCGACGCGATGACCAAGACGGCGCGCAAGCGAGCGATCTCGAACGCGGTCAAGGCGGTCTCGTTCTTCCTCGGCAACACCCCGGCCGTCTGTCGCGCGTCCTACATCGACCCGCGCGTGTTCGACCGCTACCAGTCCGGGTGGACTATCGGCGGCGCGCTCGAGCGCATCGGCGATCCATCGAGCATCGTCGACCGCCGGTCTCGGCGGATCGTGGAGAAGGCCGTGCTCGACCTGATCCACGAGCAGGTGTCACCAGCGATCGACGTGATCGACGAAGGCTGATCGCCGTGCGAGTGATAGCCGCGAGCGCGCAGCTAGATGACCGAAGGAGGCCTTCCGAGCTGCGCCCTGCGCTTCGGCTTCGGCGGGGCGCCTGGCCTCTTTCGCCCGGGCGGATTTGCTTCGCGCACGACGTCGCAGAGCGCCTCGACCACGCGCGGGGCGAATTCGGCGCCCGCGCCCTTTCGCAGTTCCTCCATGCCCTCCTCCGGAGAGAGCGTCGTACCGTAGGGGCGGGCGGAAGTCATGGCGTGGTAGGCGTCGCAGGCAGCCACGATCCGGGCGCCGACGGGGATCGCGTCGCCGGTCAGTCCGTCCGGGTAGCCCTTGCCGTCCCAGCGCTCGTGGCTCGCGCGGACCACCTTGGCGACGGGCACGAGCGCGGGAGCGGCGCTCAGGATGCGCTCGCCGATCACGGTGTGCTTGTGCACGAACTCCCACTCGCTTTCGTCAAGGGGGCCAGGCTTGTGGAGGATCGCGTCGGGAATGGCCATCTTGCCGATGTCGTGTAGCTCCGCCGCGCGCACGGTCTCGTCGAGCTCCTCCGGCAGGAGCCTCAGCCGCTGTCCGACCCGGCGCGACAGCTCCCCGACCGCGGACATGTGGTCGCTCAGTTCGGGATCGCGCTCGCGCAGCGCCTGCAGCAGGATGTCGCGCGTCTGGCGGCCGGTCGATGGCCGGCGCTTCTCCTTCTGCGCATACATGCGCTGGTCGGCGATCTTGAGTGCGAGCGCGGGCTCGCGTGCCTCCTGGGGAATCATCACGGCGCCGTAGGAGGCGCGCACGTTGAACCCTTCGCCTCGCTCGGAGAGCGCCGCGGCGGCGATCGAGGCAAGGGTCCGCGCACTCTCCATGCCGACCTTGAGCAGTACGCAGAACTCGTCGCCTCCCATCCGGTAGACACCGCCGTAGGGCCCAACCGCCTTCTGCAGGTTGGCGCCAAGCCGCGAAAGCAGCGCATCGCCCGCCGGGTGACCGAACGTGTCGTTGTACTGCTTGAAGCCGTCGAGGTCGAAGAGGATGAGGATTCGCGCGGCGCTTGGGTGAGCTCCCTTGACCTGCGCGCGCAGGTCCGTCATCAGCCTTCGGCGATTGCCGAGACCGGTGAGGGCGTCGGTCTGAGCCTCGTGCTCGCTTCGCTTCAGTATGCGCACGTTCTCGCGGAAGCCGAACGCCGGCCTCACCGTCACGCCGAGCAGCGCCACCAGCGCGAAGCCGAAGCTGAGCAGGCCGACTGGGTGGAGCTCGTTGTAGACGAGGGTCAGGGCCGCGACCCCGGCGAACGCCATGGGCATCACCAGCGGGCGCCACTGCTTCTCCCGCAGCCGGTGGCTGGGATCGTGGGGCTCGAAAGCGCCGTAGCAGACGATCACGGCCGCGGCCGGCCACACCGACATGATCGCGCCGTCCGCGGATTGGAAGCCCACCGGTGCGTGGTGAGCGTACCCGACGTCTCCGAGCGCGGCCGCCACGACGCCCGCCCCGACCAGCAGCCAGGAGCGCTCCGGCCGCCAGCCGGTGAGCGCGAAGGCGGCCACGACCGCCGCAACGACGATCAGGTCGCCGGCGGCATATGCGACCTGCGTCAGCCTGGCGTCGAAAGCCGGCGCCGCAAGCTCAGGGGAGGCGTTGAAGCCGAGCGCGGCTCCGATCCCGGCCGCGCAGAGGGCGCCGATGCCGGCGTCGAGCGCGAGGCTCCCGCGGAGCTTCCCGACTCGCTCACGGGTGTAGAGCGCCATCGCGACGCAGACGGCCGGATAGAACAGGAGCGCCAGCGCGTCGCCGTAGCCGGGGAAAGGAGCCCTGCCGCTGGAGGTGTCGAGCGCCGAGCCGAGCCCCCACGCCATGAACGCGACGCCGAGGGCGAGCCAAGACGGTCGGTCCGATTTTCCGTCGGCGTGACTGGCCCGGTAGAGGCAGGCCGCCGCGGCAGCCAGCACCAGTCCGCTGTAGAGGAGCTCGCCGAGGATCAGGTCGAGCTGACCCTGGCCGATTCCGGCCACCGAGTGTGCGGCATGGAGAGCCAGCGCCGCCGTGGCCAGCGCAAGCAGGCCGGAGCGTGAACCAAGACCGTTGATGACGTCGCCCATGCGCAATAAGACCCTCCAGGGACATATCGGGCGACCGGCCCCGCCACTTGAGAATTCCCGCTCGCGTTACCGGGCGCGGGTCCCGTGATACCGAGGCCTCAGTTCCTCAGGCGCGCCTGAGGAACCTCCGGCGGCGCTGCGTGCACTCGCGCAGAGCCTCGAGTAGCGGCCCGCACGCCGGCGAGTCCGCGAGCTGCTCGAGCGCATGCTCGGCGGCGTGGCGCACCTGAGCGCTGCGCGAGCGCAGGGCTCGAGCCAGCGGCCACGCAGCCTCGGGGTTGCCGAGATCGCCGAGCGCCTCCACCGCCGCGACGCGAACGGCTTCGCTGCGATCGCCGAGCGCGGCTACGAGGGCGTCCGCCGCCTCCCAATCGCCCATCCGACCGAGCGCGGAGGCGGACTCTGCTCGCACGGCGGCGTCGCCGTCCCGGAGCGCGGCCACGAGAGCGTCGGCACCGTCCTCCGAGCGAAGCTCCCCCAGCGCCTTGGCCGCGGCCGATCGCACGCTGGCCTTGCGGTCGCCGAGCGCCTGCACCAGAGGGAGGGCCGCCCTCTCTGCTCCGCTGCGCCCGAGCGCGCGCGCCGACCAGAATCTCACGCCGGCCGCCTTGTCGGCGAGCCCCGCGATCAGTGCATCGAGGCCGTGCCACCCCGCAGCCGAGATGCCTCCGTTTCCGCGCTCGACGGCGGGCAGCAAGCCGGACAGCCCGCGCGCGGCGGCGCTGCGGACCTTGGCGTCCGGGTCCTCGAGCGCCGCGATCAGCGGTGGCGCCGCCTCCGGCGCCTCGGTGTG
Organism: uncultured Solirubrobacterales bacterium; assembly: GCA_963774075.1. Lineage (GTDB taxonomy): Bacteria > Actinomycetota > Thermoleophilia > Solirubrobacterales > JBBDJG01 > JBBQNR01. Next base: position 393,852 of record CAVZDP010000003.1, read on the forward strand.
GCTGAGGCCGAGGGCGGCCAGCGAACGGACCTCCGAGTCGCTGTTGCGAAGGGCGCTCGCAAGCGGCTCGACAGCGGAGCTGCCCCACCAGCCGACGAGCGCGCCCTTGGCGAACAGCCGCACCTCCGGCTCGCCGTGGCGCAAAGCAGCGACGAGGGCCGGGATCGAATCCGCGTCCATCACCTTTCTCAGTGCCTCCCGGGCGGCGCCGCCGATGGCGCTCGAGTTGAGGGAGGCGAAGAGCGGCTCGAACGCGCGCGGATCTCCGATCTCGCCGAGCGCCTCGGCAGCGGCCCAGCGCACCTCGTCGTCCTCCTGCTCGTCGTGCATGGTGGCCGCTAGAGCGTTCGTCGCGCGTGCGTCTCGCAGCTGCGCGAGGGCTCTCACCGCCGCCACCCGTACGTCCCTCGAGGGATCATCGAGCAGCGGCAGCAGCGGGTCGGTTGCGCGCCGGTCGCCCAACAGCCGCAGCGCGTAACAGGCGGCCGCACGTACGGCCGGCTTCGAGTCGCCGAGAGCGCCGATCAAGGGCGCCACCCCGCGTGGGTCGCCGAGCTCGCCAAGCGCGAAGGCGGCCCTGCGGCGCGTCGACTGGCGCTTGTGCCAGAGGGCCACGATCAGGCCGTAGACGTCGCGCCTCTCCTTGAGCATGTCGATACGGCGTGCGGCGAGCATGGCGGCGGCAACCTCGTGCCGCAGCGCGATGATAGGTGCACGACCGGCCGCCGCCGGGTGCGCGAGCGGCTCGAGTGAGGCTCATAAACTCCCGCGCTCCGATGCGCAGCCCGCCACGCCCTTCGAGCATGCCGGCGCTGGCCGCCGCGGTCGTGCTCGCCGTCGGGCCGGGCTGCGGAGGGGGCGACTCGGCCTCACCGAGCGAGCGCAGGCTCTCGCCGGGCGAGCGCGCGGCCGTCACGCGGTCAATCGACTCGATCCACGCGTACTGCCGACAGGTGCAGAGGTACGTGGGCCGCCAGGGGCCGCCGCCCGCAGCGCAGGCGGGCGAGCGGGCACAACGGGCGGTCGCCGAGATAATCGCGGTGGCGCGCACGGCGCCCGACGCCGAGTACGCCCTGAGTCAGCCGATGCGCACGCTGGTCGGCGACACGGCCGAGAACCTCGAGGCGACCAACTGCTCGTCGCAGCTGGTCCGGCTCCTGCAGCGGGGGCTCGCCGAGTTGCCCGCGGCGGGTAGCTGACGAGCGCGCGAGCTCACGAGCGTGTGAATTGGCGCTATCCTTGCGGCTCACACGACCACGGGGGAGGTCGCAGCACGTATGTCCACTACCTCAACGCTGCTGCGCAGGTGCGCCGCTTCAGGCCGCCGCGCTTCGATCGTCGCAGTCTCTCTAACGCTTCTGCTGGTGCTTGCCGGCGTCTCGCAGGCGTCGCACCTTCTTTCCGACACCGACGGGCACAGCACGCTCGAACAGGTGCTGATCGGCCCGAACCCGGCCGGCGGATACGCCACGCTCCACGTCGAGCAGGGGACCGGCGGACACTTGGTGCGAGACGGCGCATCGGAAAGCAACGGGGCGATCCCGAACGCTCAGTCCGGACGAGAGGACCGTCGCCGCTCGCTGGCCTACTTCGGCCAGCTCACCGACTTCCAGCTCGCCGACGAGGAGTCGCCCGCGCGGGTGGAGTTCCTCGACCCCGAGCCCTCCCGCACGGCAGCGTCCGGGTGGCGGCCGCAGGAGGCCCTGCACCCGTTCGCCATCGACTGGTCGATCCGGCAGCTCAACCGCTTCGCGCCCGCGAGCCCGGTCGCCCAGGGCGACGGCACGCGAGCGCCGATGGACTTCGCTCTGATGACCGGCGACCAGGCGGACAACATGCAGCGCAACGAGATCAACTGGACTCGCGAGCTGCTCGAGGGAGTCAACACGCTCGACTTCAACAGCGGCACGACCGACCCCGATTACTGGAATCCCGCACTGCATCCGAGCTGTGCCGCACTGCCACCGACGCCGGACAACCTGGCCGAGGCGCTCAGGTACACCGGCGTCCAGGACTATGACGACTACGACGAGGGGGCTGCCCCGTACTTCTACGACCCCGACGACGTGCGCGGCACCTGGGCGACCGCAGGCTGGCCGACTTACACGGGGCTCATGGACCGCGCGCAGCAGCTCGCGTTCGAGCCCGCGGGGCTCGACGTGCCCGCCTACGTGACCAACGGCAACCACGACGGGCTCGTGCAGGGCAACGAGGACGCGAACGCCGCCTTCGAGGACATCGCGACCGGCTGCTTCAAGGCGCTGGGTACGACCATGACAGACCCCGAGGGGCTCGACCCGAACGCCTTGCTCTCGCCGTCCGCCGCCGCGATGCTGGTTCCGCCGGACCCGGATCGGCGCTTCGTCGACAAGCGGCAGATCAAGGCGCTGTACAACATCAACAACCGCGACAACGGACACGGCTACGGCTTCGTCGACCCGGCTGAGAACACGGCCTCCAGCGGTGCGGCCTCGTACTACGCGTGGGACCCGCCCCAGGCGCCGGGCTTCCGCTTCGTCTCGATCGACACCCTGGCCGAAGGCGGCGTCACCGGCGTCACGGACGAGGGCAACATCGACGAGCCCCAGTTCCAGTGGCTGAAGGGCGAGCTGGACAACGCGACCGCGCGCGACAGGATGATCGTGATCTTCGGCCACCACCCCGTGCGGACCTTGACCGCCGACGTGCCCGATGAGCAGGCGACCCCGTGCGTCGGCCCAAACCACAACCACAACGACAACCCGGAGCACAACCACAACCCGGGCTGCGACATCGACACGCGCTCGTCCGAGCCCATCCACCTCGGCACCGACCGCGTCCCGGGGGATCCACGCGAGAGCTTGGTCGAGCTGCTCGACCGCTACCCGCACGTGCTCGCCTACGTGGCCGGGCACACCCACGAGAACAGGGTGAACCCGTTCGCGCGCACGAACGGAGGCGTCTGGTGGGGAATCGAGACCGCCGCGACGGCTGATTGGCCCGTCCAGCACCGCCTGATCGAGGTCATGGACAACCGAGACGGCACGCTGTCGATCTTCGGCACCGTGCTGGACGGTGCGATGGGAGCCGCCGTCCCGCCTCCGGGCAACGCCTCCGGCTTCACGACAGAGCAGCTGGCTTCGATCAACCGGGTGTTCGCCTACAACGACCCCCAGCAAGGGCCGGGGACCAACGGCCAGGGCACGCAGAGCGATCGCAACGTCGAGCTCCTCGTCCGCGATCCGCGGCGACGCTACCCGCGGCCGGGAGGCGCGACGCCGCTGCGCGTGCCCCTGGTACCGGAGTTCGAGCAGTGCACCGAGCCGAACAGCGAGCACGTCGCACCCCTGGACGAGCAATCCTGCACGCCACCGAACCTGAGCTCGGGTGAGCTCACGACGTCCTCGACGGGCAGAGGGCTGGGTTCAGCGCGGCTAGACGTCGTCGCCGGCAACCCGCAGACGCCGGCCGACGAAGCCGACGTGCGGATCGACGTCCAGGCGAGCGACGTTCAGAAGGCATCCGACGGCTCCGACTACGAGGGTCGTGTGCTGCTCTCAACCACGATGAGGATCACCGACGGGGCGAACGGCCCGGGCTCGAGCGAATCGGCGACCATGACCGACTTCCGTTTCTCGGTTGCGGTCCAGTGCGTCGGGACCCCGGCCTCCAGCCGAGGTGGAACCTGCGCCCTGGCCACGACCTCCGACGCGCTCATTCCCAGCTTCGCCAGAGAGGGCGACCGGGCCGTGATCGCTACTCCATCGTTCGAGCTGCGCGATGCCGGCGCCGACGGCGAGATCATGCCCTCCTCGGACCCGTTTGGGCTCGGCTGCCCACCAACGTGCGGCTCCGGGGACGAGAAGGTGTTCCTGCGCCAGGGGGTCTTCGCGCCTTAGAACCTCTGACGAGATGCCCATGATGTCTGAGGCGGCGAGAATCGAGGCAGCTCGGGACGCAGGGAGGCCTCCCACCTTCTCACCCGTCTCGGCAGATAGGGCGGCTCTCTCGTTCCAGACGCGCCCCATGGCGCTCCGTCTGCTCGAGCAGCGCGGGCTGGTTAGCGATGCAGGTGCGGAGGCCGTGCCTTGAACGTGGTGGTCGCCGGCTACGTCGCCTCGTTTCCGATCGCCGCCTTTTTCTGGCAGGCTGTTTCGTTCGTGCTCGGCTTCAGGGCGCTTGGGCACAATGCGTGGTTCCTCGACGACAGCGGAGACGATCCCTGGGGCTGGGATCTCGAGGCCGACCGCCTCGATCCCGAGTGTCGCTCCGGTGTTGCTTTCCTCGCCCGAGAGATGCGCGCGCTTGGGCTCGAGGGATGCTGGGTCTTCCGCCACATCCCGAGCGGCCGCCACTCGGGAATGGACCCCGCGACGACGGCTGCGGCGCTGGCCGACGCCGACGTTTTCGTCAACGTCTCCTGCTGGATTCCGATCCGCCCGGAATACGAGCGGATTCCGCACAGGCTCGCGATCGACACCGACCCAGTCTTCACCCAGGTGCGCATCGCCCAGGGTGAGCTGGCCGAAGTTCCCGAGATGCACACCAGGCTTTTCACGTTTGGCCGCCCACCCCTTCCAGGCCAGCGCCACGAATGGGTGCCGACACGGCAGCCGGTCGCTGTCGAGTGCTGGCCACGGGCGGGGCCGCCGCCCGACGGCGCCCCGTTCACCACGCTTGCCGCGTCGTGGCGCGCCGAGTGGCCCGCCGTATGGGACGGAATCGACTACGGCGGCAAGGACAAGTCCTTCCCGGACTATCTCGACCTGCCGGCGCGCACCGGCGCGCGTTTCCGCGTCGCCCTCGCGGGCCGCGACTACCAGGATGCGGCGTCCTTGCTCCTCGACCATGGCTGGGAGGTCGTGGATGGAGCGAGCGTGAGCGTGACCTCTTCCGAATATCGTTCGTTCATCGCCGCGAGCGCGGGCGAGTTCGGTGTCGCGCAGCAGGCCTATGTCGCCGCCCACTCGGGCTGGTTCAGCGAGCGCACGTGCTGCTTTCTCGCCAGCGGCCGGCCCGCCGTCGTTCAGGAGACTGGGTTTTCGGAATGGCTCCCCACAGGTGAGGGGTTGCTCTCGTTCTCCACGCCTGCCGAGGCGGCCGAGGCACTCGAGCAAGTCTCCTCTGACTGGTCACGCCATGCGACTGCGGCCCGTGCGCTCGTCGCCGAGCACTTCGACGCCGCCTCCGTCTGCGCGGCGCTCCTCGAGTCGGCGCTGTGATTAGTTGATCAGTCCGCGCTGCGAGTCCGCGCCCCGGCGCCCCATCGGTGAGCCGAAGAGGAACGTGCTCAGCTGCCGGCCCACCATCTCTGGCGAGAAGCCCTCTACTACTCGCCGTCGCGCGCGCGCCCCGAGCAGCAGGCGAAGCCCTTCGTCGTCCAGCAGACGGCCGAGAGCCAGGCCGAGTGCAGCGGGATCCCCCAGCGGCACTACGACGCCGCCTGAGCGCTCGTTCCCCTCCAGGATGTCGGACATACCCGGGGCGTCGGTCGCCACCACCGGCAGGCCGCAGGCCATCGCCTCGAGCGGCGCCACCGGGAACCCCTCGTGGCGCGAGGCGAGCACGTAGACGTCGGCGGCCGCCAGCCAGCGCCTGAGGAGCTCGTGGTCGTGAACGAACTCGTCCAGCCAGAGGATGGTCGCCTCGGGCAGCGCGGCGATCCGCTGCTCGAGGGCGTGGGCGTCCTGGCCGGTCCCGACCAATAGAAGGCGCAGCTCCCGCCCACCACGCTCCCTGCTGACTTGCTGCCACGCCTCGAGAAGGAGATCGAGTCCCTTGACGTAGAGGTTGACGCGCCCGTGCCACACCGCCACGCCCGCCTCGGCCGGAATGCCGAGCTCGGCCCTCGCCCTGCGGCGGTCGACCGGCCTCCACCGCGAGAGGTCAACGGGGTTGAAGATGCGGGCGATCTTGGCGGGCGGTACGTGGTAGCGCGCGCGGACCCGCTCGATCTCGGCCCTGGGGGCGATGATCAGCCCCGCGCAGGCGCGCAGCGCGAATGGACGCACCGGGGCCTCAAGGCGACTGAGCTGATGGTCGCCGCTCTGGAAAGTGGCGAAGACCGGCAGCCGCAGCCACCTGCCGAGCAGGACGCACGCATCGAAGCGGGCGTGCTCGTATTCCTGACAGAGGATCAGCTGGCAGCCCTCGCGCCGCAGCTCGCGCGCGAGATGCGCGACAGGCGTCGCGACGTACGGCGCAAGGTGCTTGAGTGCGCCCAGGACTGCGCGCCGAGGGCCGCGCTCGGCGCCGACTGCGCTGTCGAGCCTGATCGCATACGGGTCCAGGACCCGTCGCCGCACGGCCCGGTAGACCCGGGGGGCCGGTAGGAGGCAGACGCTCGCGCCCGTTGGCTCGTGCCGAAAGCGGGTCGGCGCCCGGACGCGGGCCGAGACGCCGAAGAAGACCGTGCGGACGCCGGCGAGTTGCAGGGCCTCGATGTAGCCGAAGACCCAGCTTCCCCTCATCTCCTTCCGGAATGCCTCGAACGAAACCCCGGTGTTGTCGAGGAAGTCCTCGATCAGATGGGTCCAGTCGACCACTGCGACAGTCCGCTGCCGCTCCCCCCCGCGGATCATCTCTGCTTTCTACCTCCTACGCTCGCTTCGCGCTCCCGCGCCGGCGAGCGCGCTGATCAGCGCCGGTTGGTGCTGAGCCCGTCGAGGCAGCCGTCCCGGACGGCTGGCCGGTAGGCGGGAGCGGGGGACTCGCGCTTCGCGTACGCAGTCGCGATGGCCAGCGAGTCGTCGGCCTCGGCGCCGTAGGCGTTGGCGAGGCTGCGGCGCGGGATTGTCAGGCAGCGAAGGCGCGCCTCGTGGTAGACGACTCGCGATGCGCCGGACCGGTACTTCGCGCGGGTCGTCGCCGGTGAGGGCAGCTCGGCAGAGCCCTTCTGGGCCGGCTCACCGTTCGATCCGCTCACGTCGCTGGGCGAGGAATAGCGCTTGCCGTCCGAGCCGCGCCTGCGCTCGCGGCGCCTGCTCCGAGCCGTTCCGCGCTCCTCGGCGGTGGCGCCCGCGCCCGCCTGCGGAGGGGGAGCCGGGGGGGTGTCGGGGCTGTCGTCGCCGCCGCAGGCCGCGATCATCACGGTCGCCAGCGCAAGGGTGAGCAGGTAGCGCACGCGGCCCATGTTAGTGAGGGTCCTTCGGCCCCTACGCAGTCACTCGATCTGGTGTACGCTTGCCCGCAATCGACCGCGTGCCGGCCGGGGGGCCGGCTCGCAGAAGGTCATTGGGGAGGTGTAGTTAGGGGTGAAGGGGAGTCCGCGCAGCGCTACGTGGCTGCTCGCGTTCGCGCTGGTGCTCGTCGCTGTCGCACCGGCGCTGTCCTACGCGCGCACGTTTCCGGGCAGCAACCCCAGCGAGAGCGTTCGCGTGAACACGCCGAACGATCCGAACTTCGATCACTGCGAGCACGACGACGAGGATGGCGCACCGACCTGCTCGCACGCCTTCGACCAGCAGTACGAGCGCTTCGGCTTCGCGCCCGACGGCTCCCAAAACACCGCGCTCTACCACAACCCGATCGACCCTCACATCCAGCGTTTCGTCGCGCAGAACACGCTCGCCGGACGCAACCCGCTCGGCCAGATTCCAGGCGTCTCGGTCGACAGAGCATGGAAGTACTCGACCGGCAGCCCGAGCGTGCAGATCGCGATCCTCGACACGGGGATTCGCTGGAACAACGGGGGCCTGCGCCGCCAGGTTGCGCTGAACCGCGGAGAGCTTCCGCTTCCCAAGCACTCCGATTCGAGCGATTGCTCCGTGTACGACTGTGACGGCGACGGCGCGTTCAACGTCGACGACTACGCCGACGACCCGCGCGTGTCGCAGGCCGCCGGACACAGCGAGGCCGATTCGATCCTCGACGCCAGCGACCTGATCGCCGTGTTCGGTAACGGCGACGACGGCGACGGCAACGGCTACGCCGACGACATCGCCGGCTGGGACTTCTTCGACGACGACAACGACCCCTACGACGCCTCCAGTTATTCGAGCGCGTCGAACCACGGCAGCGGGCGGATGGAGGAGGCCGCGGAGCAGGGCAACGAAGGTGACGGCGGCATTGGCCTGTGCCCCGACTGCCAGGTCGTGCCGATGCGTGTTTGGGACACGTTCGTGGTCGACACCAACAACTTCGCGCTGGCGGCCCTCTATGCGGCGGACAACGACGTCGAGGTGGTGGAGGGAGCGGTGGGCGCGCTCTTCAACTCGAGCTTCGCGCGGGCGGCGTTTGACCACGCCTACCGGAACGGCGTGTTCTTCACGATCGTCTCTTCAGACCTCAACACCGCGGACCACAACATCCCGACGCTCTACGACGAGGCCATGATGGTCCAGGGCACCGTCGCCGACGTGCACGGGCTGGGCGAGAACCCGCCGCAGCAGGTGATCGACTTCTTCAACGATCAGGGCGTTCCGCTCGTGACGAACCTGCCGATCGGCACCTGGTTCCGCAACTCCGGGACGACGCAGTACGGCGGCCACGCGCACATCACGATGCCCGCCGTCACCGGGTCGGCCGCCACGGGCCAGGCATCGGGCGCCGCTGGGCTCGTCATCTCCCACGCGCGGGAGAAGGGGACTCCACTCGAGCCCAACGAGGTCAAGCAGCTGATGACGCTCACCGCCGAGGACGTGGTGGCGGAGAACACGCTCGGCCTGGGCGTTCCGGACCCCGCGGTCGTGGGCTGGGACCAGCACTTCGGCTACGGCAAGCCCGACCTCGGGCTGGCGCTCGAACGCATCGACGAGGGCGACCTGCCGCCGCAGGCGCTCATCACCTCACCGGATTGGTTCATGCCCTTCAACGTCAACCACGAGGCCTCCGTCGACATCGGCGCCCGGGTCTCGGCTCGCGGCGGCAGCTACAACCTCGAGCTGGAGTGGGCGCCCGGCATCGAGCCGGCCGAGTCCGAGTTCCAGAACGTGTCGAGCGGGCCCATCGGTCAGCCGATCGACGGCACGATCGGGACGATCGACCTGGCCGAGGTGCGCCTGGCGCTCGACGGTCGCCCAGGGGGTGGCGCCACGACCGACGCCACCGCTCCGAGCAAGGGGCCCGGCGACAAGGACCCGAACGAGCCCGCGTTCACCGTGCGGGTGATCGTGACGGACGGCGACGGCAACCGCGCCGAGGACCGCAAGGTGCTGTTCGCCTACCGGGACGCCACCGAGGTCTACAAGAAGGACATAGGCACGGGCGGCGAGGCTTCGGAGCGCCTCTTCGATCTCGACGGCGACAACAAGCTCGACACCGTCCTCGCGGATTCGAGTGGAGAGCTGAATGTCCTCGACGCCGCCGGCCAGCCGCTCGAAAGCTTCAACGGCGGCGAGCCCGTGCGCACCCGCCTGTACCCGAACGTCCATGCCGGCGCGCCCTCGTTCGGCTCCGTTAGCCCGCCGCGTGAGGTGCTGCGCACCCCCGCGATAGGCGACGTTGACGGCGACCTAGAGCCCGAGATCGTCGACACCGCGGGCGAGCACGTCTACGCGTGGAACGCCGACGGAACCGAGGCTCCGGGATTCCCGGTGCGGCTCGACCCGGCGCTCTCGCTGCCACAGGACCGAACGCGGAACAACCACATCAAGCGTGGCTTCACCGCTTCGCCGGTGCTCGGCGATCTCGACGGCGACGGCACCCTCGACATTCTGGCGGCCGCCCTGGACCAGCACCTCTACGCCTGGAAGGGCGACGGCACTCAGGTGCCCGGCTATCCGAAGAAGCTGCGTGACCCGTCGATCCCGGGCGCCGAGATCCTGACCACGCCCGCCTTCGGCGACATCACGGGCGACGGCGTGCCCGACATCGTGAGCCCGACCCAGGAGTTCGACGACAACCCGTCGGCGCCGCTCCACGCCACCGATCGGATCCGGCGGGCTGTTCTCGAACATCCTCACCAACGTCCTCTCCAACGTCCTGGGCGGGAGCGGGCGCGTGTACGCGCTCGATCGTGCCGGCAACGTGCTGCCGGGCTGGCCGACCAGCCCCAACGGCGCGGTGCCCGACGCGCTTCCCTTCGTCGGCCCGGGCGTGGACCACGTCCTCGCCAACGTGGACTCGGATCCCGAGCTCGAGGCGGTCGGAAACCTGGCGACCGGCGACGTCACTGCCACCAACGGCAACGGAACGGGGGCCGTCGTCTACGACGCCTCGCCTGCGGGCGGCGAGCACGTCGACAAGACGAAGGTTCTGAACCTGTTCGAGAACCCGATCGTTGCGGACATCGACGGCGTCTCCGGACCGGAAATCATCAAGGGCGGCGTCACGCTCAACCAGCTCGTCAACATCGGCGTCGGCGTGGGCCAGAACCTGCCCTACAACCACGTCGTGCAGGCGTGGAACGCGCAGACCGGAGCCTCCCTGCCGAGCTTCCCGCAGGCGGTCGAGGACTTCCAGCTCCTGTCGACCCCGGCGGTCGCGGACCTCTCGGACGCCCCCGGCAAGGAGATAGCGGTCGGCACCGGCCTCTACTACCTGCGCAACATCAGCGCAACCGGCGTCGAGGGCACGGGTTGGCCCAAGTTCACCGGCGGGTGGATCTTCTCGACGCCCACGATCGGCGACGCCGACGGTGACGGCAAGCTCGACGTCGCGGCCTTGACGCGAGAGGGCAACGCCTTCATGTGGAAGACCGAAAGCCCGGCTTGCGGCACGAACGACGAATGGTGGACGGCGCGCCACGACGAGTGGAACACCGGCGCCTACGGCACCGACAGCCGGCCGCCGGGGACCCCGGAGAGGCTGCGTATCAACCAGGGCGCGAACGTCGCCGTCCTGAGCTTTACCGCGCCCGGTGACGACTGGCTGTGTGGCACGGCCAGCCGCTACCGGATCATCAAGTCGAACGAGCCCATTCGCCACCCGACGGACGGCGAGGTCGTCGGCGACTTCGACCCCACCGTGGCCACCGGCGAGCGCCAGGCCAAGCTGGTGACGAACCTCGCCGGCGCGAGCACCTACTTCGCCGTCCTGTACCAGGACGATGCCGGCAACTGGGGGCACCTGGCGAGCGCGGGCGTGCCGTTCCCCCGCCCGGGAGGAGCAACGCCGCTGCGCGTCCCGCTCGTGCCCGAGTTCGAACGCTGCACTTCGCCCAACAGCACGCACGTGGCGCCGCTCGCCGAGCCTTCGTGCACCGGCTCGGACCTCGAGTCGTCGCTCCTGACGACCTCGACCACCGGGCGCGGGCTGGGCTCCGCTCGGCTCGACGTGATGCCCGGCAACCCAGAGACGCTCGGCGACGAGGCCGACGTTCGCATCTCGGCATCCGTTACCGACGTGAAGCGCGCAAGCAACGGGTCGGACTACGAGGGCTCCGTGATACTGAGCACCGCAATCCGCATGACCGACTTCGCGAGCGGGCCGAGCGCCGACGAGCCTGCGACGGTCGCCGACGGTGAGCTCTCGGTGCCGGTCACGTGCATCGCCACCACCGCGCCGCCCCACGGCTCGACCTGCAACGTCACCACCACGATCGACACGCTCGTTCCAGGCTTCGCGAGAGAGGGGGACAGGACGGTGATCTCGACCTTCTCCATGACGGTCGAGGACGCCGGGCCGGACGGCAGCCTGGATCCCTCGCCTGACCCGCTCGGGCTCGGGTGCCCCCCGACGTGCGGATCCGGGGACGAGAAGGTGTTTCTGCGCCAGGGCGTCTTCGCGCCGTAAGAATAAAAGCGCTGCCTGCCGTCCGGCAGGCAGCGGTGGTCAGTAGCGCGGGCTTACCGAGCCTCCCACAGCTCGTCGACCCTGCCTAGGAGCTCCAGGAAAGCGGCGCGCTCCGTCGGCAGGTCGCGCTCGCGAGCGGTTCGCTCGCCCTCGAGCGCCATCGGCTCCAGTGCGGCCGGGTCGCGGAGAGCGTCTTCCACCGCCTCGACGATCGCCTCCTCCTCATATGGAGGACGAAAGCTGTTGACGCCAGGGAGGCAGAAGCTGCGGTTCCCGACGCAATCCGGGCAGACCACGATGGTCCCGAGAGCCATCCCCTCGAGGGGCGAGAGCGGGCAGGCCTCGACGCGGTAGAGGAGGAAGAGGGTCACCCTGGCGCGGCTCATCCAGTCGAGGTACTGCGGTCGCGGCACCATCTCGTCGATCAGGTGGACGCTGCGACCGGGCCGCTGGAGGCGCGGAAGCAACCGCCGGCCCAGCTCCGGCGGCCAGTCCGGCACCCCCGGCACGAACGGGTACGGCCTCGTCTTGGTGGCCACGATCAGCAGATCGATGTCGCGCTCGGCGGCCCGCGCGTGGCGCCTCACCTCCTCGAAGTCGATCGCGTTCGGGATCGTGACGAGCGGCCCGTTGACGCGCCCGCTCGCCTCGAGAGCCTCGGTCAACTCGGGGCTGACCGAGATCCTGATTGCCCGGTTCGCTACGAACTCGTAGCCCCCCGCTCCCGGGACCGTGTGGGATCGAAGGCCCTGGATCAGGTTGAGGACCGGCACGGAGGAGCGCTGGCGCTCGGCCGCGGGCAGGCGCAGCCAGTCCACGCCCGAGAGGAAGAGCCGATCGGCCTGGACCTCGTCCTCATCGCCGACGACCAGATCCCTGCGCTCTCGCCACGGATTGCTCTCGTCCCACACCGAGTTGGGCGAGAAACGTGCCAGTGGCGCGTGGTCCGGCGAGGCCAGCACGTGGTTGAAGTAGTGCCAGACCTTCAGGTCTCCGCCGGTCGTCCCCTTGAAGTTGCGAAAGAAGAGGACGGTCTTCAAGTCTTTTTCTTCACGTCTTCTTTACGCCCGCGGTAACAGCCCAAACACTTGTTCCGCCCGCCGAAGGTATAGATATCGGGGCCATCAGCCGATTATGTTCGAAAGGAGTGTTCGGGCTTCGCCGTACAGCGTTCGACAAGGAGGAAGCGCGACGCTACGGCGGCACGGTCGAGGCGTTCTCTTTCTTGCCCGCGCCGCCGCTTAATTGCTACCCTAAGAACCCCTTTGCGAGCCTTGACGGGTGGCTCACTGGGAGGGGGAGGCGGGAGGCACGGAGAGGATCTCCGACCTCGAAACAAAATTCTCGAAAGGCATCGAGTCCAGGTGAGTCGTACCCGCAGGGATAGAGACGTCCCGGCTGCCGCTGTGAGGCTTAAAGCGCGGGGAAAGTCGCTTTTCCTCGGCGACGAGAAGCTCTACGTGCGGGGGGTCACCTACGGCACCTTCGGTGACGAGACCGGGAGCTCGGGAAGCTTCCCGCAGCCATCGGCGGTCGCGGCCGACTTCGCCGCGATGGCCGAGAGCGGCGTCAACACCGTGCGCACGTACACCGTTCCGCCGCACTGGCTCCTCGACCTCGCGTCGGAGCACGGGCTGTTCGTGATGGTCGGAGTGCCGTGGGAGGAGCACGTCACCTTCCTCGACGATCGCGCGCGCGTCCGCTCGATCGAGCAAGGGGTGCGCGAGAGCGTGCGCTCCTGCTCCGGCCACCCGGCCGTGCTCTGTTACGCGATCGGCAACGAGATCCCGTCCTCGATCGTGCGCTGGCACGGCCGCCACCGGATCGAGCGCTTCATCCGCAGGCTGTACGAGGTGGCCAAGTCCGAGGACCCGGACGCCCTCGTCACCTACGTGAACTACCCGAGCACCGAGTACCTGCAGCTTCCGTTCACCGACATCGTTTGCTTCAACGTCTTCCTCGAGACGGGGCCTCAGTTCGAGTCCTACGTCGATCGCCTCCAAAACATCGCCGGCGACCGTCCCCTGCTCGTCACGGAGACGGGGCTCGACAGCCGCAGCCACTCGGCGGAGTCGCAGGCACGCGCCTTGGACTGGCAGATCCGCAGCGCTTTCGCCGCGGGCTGCGCCGGCGTGTTCGTCTTCTCGTGGACCGACGAGTGGCATCGCGGGGGGTCCGAGATCGAGGACTGGGACTTCGGCATCGTCGACCGCGAGCGCCGGCCCAAGCCGGCCCTCGCCGCGGTCAGGGAGGCCTTCTCCGAGCTGCCCTTCAGCGACAGCGTCTCCTGGCCCCGCATCTCCGTCGTCGTGTGCACGTACAACGACGAGAGCACCCTGCGGGGCTGCTTCGATGGCCTCAAGCGCCTCGAGTACCCCGACCACGAAGTGATCGTCGTCAATGACGGCTCGATCGACTCGACCGACGACCTTGTGCGCGAGTACGGGTTCCGCCTGATCAGCAGGGAGAACCGCGGCCTCGCGAGCGCGCGAAACGCCGGCCTCGAGGCGGCGACCGGCGAGATCGTCGCCTACATGGACGCGGACGCCTACCCGGACCCGCACTGGCTCAGCCACCTCGCCGTCACGTTCCTGAAGAGCTCTCACGCGGGCGTCGGCGGCCCGAACATCCCACCGCCGGGCGGCGGACGGACCGCTGACTGCGTCGCGAACGCGCCCGGTGGGCCGACGCACGTGCTGCTGTCGGACCGCGAGGCGGAGCACATCCCCGGCTGCAACATGGCTTTTCGCAAGGCGAGCCTGGACGCGATCGGCGGCTTCGATCCGCAGTTCCGCATCGCCGGCGACGATGTCGACATCTGCTGGCGGCTCCAGGACCAGGGATGGACCGTGGGCTTCAGTGCCGGTGCCGTCGTATGGCACCACCGGCGCAGCCGGATGCGGGCCTATCTCAAGCAGCAGTACGAGTACGGCAGGGCCGAGGCCCTGCTCGAGCGCAAGTGGCCGGAGCGCTACAACCGCGTCGGGCACCTGGCCTGGGCCGGACGCGTCTACGGCAACGGCGCCACCAAGGGCCTCGTCTGGCGCCGTTGGAAGATCTACTACGGGCGCTGGGGCTCCGGCCTGTTCCAGTCCGTCTACACCCGCTCTCCCGGCGCGCTCGCCTCGATGCCGCTGGTGCCGGAGTGGTACCTGGTGCTCACGGCGCTCGCCCTGCTGTCGGCGCTCGGGGCGCTTTGGGCCCCGCTGCTGGCGGCGCTGCCCCTCTTCGTCGTCGCCGCCGGCGCGCTGGTGGTCGAGTCCGCACTCGGCGCCTCACGAGCTTCTCTTCGAGACTGCCCTCGATCACGGCTGGGGCGAATGCGCATGCGGAGCAAGGTCGCTCTGCTGCACATGCTCCAGCCTCTGGCCCGCCTGTCTGGCAGGCTGCGCTACGGGCTCGCGCCCTGGCGTCGCCGGTCGGCCGTCATGGCCCTGCCCATCATTCGTCTCCACAGCATTTGGAGCGAGCGCTGGCAGTCGGCGCACGAGCGCCTGCACACGATCGAGACGGAGCTTCGCAGCCATGGCTGCGCCGTGCTCCAAGGTGGGGAATACGACCGCTGGGACCTCCAGGTCCGCGGCGGAATGTTGGGGGTGGCCCGAATGCGAATGGCCGTCGAGGAGCATGGTGCGGGCAGGCAGCTCGTCCGCACACGCTCATGGCCTAAGTACTCGCGCGTCGGGCTGGCGCTCATCGTCTCATTCGCAGCGCTCTCCGCGGGAGCGGCCTTGGCAGGCACGTGGATCGTCTCCGTCATACTAGGAGCGATCGCAGTCCTGCTTGCCGTCTCGGCAATGAGGGACTGTGCGACGGCGGCAGGCGTGCTTGCACGCGTGCTCGACGCGCAGCCGCCCGAGAGCGAGGTAAGGGTGAGGCGAGCGCCAAAGGGACCACTACACGCGACGCCCTCTTGGGCGAGCGTGGGACCGGCTACGACAGGCAATGGGAACGAGAACGGGCGCGAAAAAGGCCGCCGGCTCCGCCCCGCTCGACCTGCCATCCGCTCCACAGGTGATCCCCTTCTCCTCCAAGCATGACTGAGGGCGGCTTCTCCCAGATCGACCCCTACGGGGGCGGGCAGTCGATTGACCCCTACGGGGGTCACGACCCCGAGTCCCCGAACGGCACTCAGACGAACGTTCCCATTCCCGACCCGGGAGGGAAAAGCTGGCGCACGTGGCGCATCAAGGGCGCCTTCGACCAGTGGAGCACGCTGCCCCGCGTGCTGCCGTACCTGAAGCCGTACAAGAAGCTTTACTTGGTGGTCTTCCTGACCATCATGGTGGCGTCCCTGGTCGCGCTCGCGGAGCCGTGGCCGTTCGCCCTGATCCTGGACAGCGTGCTCGCCGACCACCCTCCGGGACTCGGCCTCAGCGGCATCTTCGGCGACAACCCCAACCCCTACACGCTGCTCGTCTTCATCGTGGTCGGGGGCTTCCTGATCACGATCATCGGGCACAGCATCGAGGTGGTGAACAACTACGCGAGCGCGCGGCTGGAGCAAAACATGGTGCTCGACCTGCGCAGCAAGCTCTTCCAGCACTGCCAGCGGCTGTCGCTGACGTTCCACGACGACCGCTACACCGGACAGCTGATGAGCATCATCAACCTGCAGGCGAGTGCCGTCGGGTCGGTGATCATGGCGTTCCCGCCGATCGTCCAAAACGCCCTGACACTGGTCGGCATGCTCGTGATCGCGCTGCTGATCTCCTGGCAGGTGACCCTGATCTCGTTGGTGGTCGTGCCGCTGATCTACTACGCGAGCGGACTCTACGGGACGCGCATCGTGCCCCGTATCCAGCAGGTGATGAGCCTCGAGTGGCGCTCGCTCTCGATCGTGTTCGAGGCCATGTCGATGCTGCGCGTGATCGTCTCCTTCGGACGCGAGAAGTACGAGCACCGCCGGTTCCGCGACCAGGCCAAGACCGCCGTCGACGCCCGGGTGAAGCTCACGGTCAGCCAGACCTTCTTCACGCTCGGCGTGACGGCCGCGACCGCGTTCGGCACCGCCCTGGTGCTCGGCTTCGGAACCTGGTACGTCCTGCGCGGCAACATCACCGTCGGTGAGCTGGTCGTCCTGATCTCGTACATCACCGCCGTCTACCAGCCCATGGAGCAGATCGGGACCCAGATCGGGCACCTGCATCAGCAGTTCGTGTTCGTGAATGCCGCCCTCATGCTCCTGGACGACGTCCCAGAGGTCTCGGACGCACCCGACGCTCAGTCCATCGCGCGCGCGCAGGGAGGACTCACCTTCGAGAACGTCAGCTTCGCGTACGAGGGCCGCGTGGACACACTCAAGGGCATCTCATTCGACGTTAAACCCGGAGAGCGCGTCGCGATCGTAGGCCCGACCGGAGCCGGCAAGACGACGCTGATCAACCTGCTCGTTCGCTTCTACGAGTTCGGGGAAGGCAAGATCCTGATCGACGACAGGGACATCAGGAAGGTGAAGCTGGAGTCGGTGCGGCAGAACGTCAGCCTGGTGATGCAGCAGCCGATGCTGTTCTCCGGCACCATCGCCGAGAACATCCGCTACGGGCGCCTCGATGCGACGATGGACGAGATCGTCGAGGCGGCGAAGTCGGCCAACGCGCACGAGTTCATCTTGGGCCTCCCCGACGGATACGAGACTTCGCTCGGCGAAGGGGGCATGCAGCTCTCCGGCGGCGAGCGCCAGCGCCTGTGCGTGGCGCGGGCTTTCATCAAGGACGCGCCGATCCTCGTCCTCGACGAGCCGACTTCCTCAATCGACTCGAAGACCGAGAACGTCATCCTCGAGGCGCTGGACGACCTGATGGTCGGGCGTACGTCTTTCATGATCGCCCACCGCCTCTCCACCATCCACGACGCAGACAGGATCCTGGTCATGAATCACGGCGAGCTGGTCGAGCAGGGCTCGCACGACGAGCTGCTGGCACGCGGCGGGCTGTACTCCCAGCTCCACACGGCACAGACGCGGCACAAGGCGCGGCGAGGCGCTGCCGTGCCCGCCGGCATTCCAGGCCCGGAGACCTCCGCGCCGCCCGTCGCGGCTCCTACCGGGCCCCCCGCCGGTCCTCCCGTCTCTCCCCAGGTCGAACCTCTCCCCGGCCCGCCCGCCGAGCCGGTGGAGGAGCCTCCGCTCGCACCGACTCCAACGCCGCCCGTGCGCGAGCGCGTCGCGGCCGCGGTCGCCGAGGCACACAGAGCGCCGCCGCCCGACGACGCCGACGGCCCTCCCCCGCGCGAGCCCAACGGCGTGCCGCCCAAGCGGCCCAACGGGCCCCCGCCTCGCAAGGTGAAAATCAGCAACGGGGTGCGCCACACGCTTCATTGCGATGTCTGCGGGCGCACCTTGCTCAAAGGCGAGATCGCCGAGCCGTTCGCGGCGCCGCCCTCGGGGCGGAGGAAGCCGGAGCCGGGGCTCGACACCGAGTTCGATGGACCCTTCCTGACCGACTTTCGCAGGATGGGTCAGACAGAGCGCAAGCTGGTATGCGAGCTGTGCTGGCCACACGCCGAGGAGCAGGGCTGGACGCCGCTTCCGATGCTGGGAGGCCCGTCCTAGTGCTGTTGCCCCGCAGCGGCCGTTTCACTCTTCCCCGGCACTGAGGGGACCTCCTAGACTTTGAGGTCAAAGGCCACGACGCCCGTGCCTTCGCACCCGGGCCGGCCGTGCCACGCAACGAGGAGCACACCTTGAGACCCGGAGCCGGGAAGAAGATCGTTCTGCTCGGAATGATGACGCGGATCCCGGTTGCGGGCGTGGTCTGGCAGACCGTCCACTACCTGATCGGGCTCCGGCGACTCGGCTACGAGGTCTACTACGTGGAGACCCACGCCCGCACGCCCTCGATGCTGATGAAGCGCGAGGAGGACGACAGCTCCGCCGAGGCGGCCGCCTTCATCGACAAGGTGATGCGGCAGTTCGACATGAAGGACCACTGGGCGTTCATCGGCCTCCATGACGACGGGCGCTGCTACGGCCTCAGCGAGGAGCGGCTGCGCAAGCTGTATACGTCGGCCGCGCTGCTTCTCAACCTCCACGGCGGTACCGAGCCGCGACCGGAGCTCTACGCCACCGACCGACTCGTCTACCTGGAGACCGACCCGGTCCAGCTCCAGGTCGAGTTGAGCCAGAACGTGCAGGCGACCCTCGACTTCCTCGAGCCTCATTGCGCGTTCTTCACCTACGCCGAGAACTCCGGTAACCCGGACTGCGGGCTTCCCGTCCAAGACCGGTTCCCCCTGCTTCCGACGCGCCAACCGGTCGTTTTGGACTTCTGGCGCGACCGCCCTTCGGGGCCGCTCGAGCGGTTCACGACCATCGGCAACTGGCGCCAACCATGGCGTGACGTCGTCTTCCAGGGCGAGCGCTACAGCTGGAGCAAGCACCACGAGTTCCTCAAGTTCCTCGACCTTCCGGGCCGCACCGCGCAGCCCTTCGAGCTGGCGCTCTCGAGCTACGAGCCCGAGGACAAGGCCATGCTCGAGGAGAAAGGCTGGCGGGTGACGCACGCCCTCGACGTCTCGACCGACACCGATCCCTACCGCGACTACATCGTCTCGTCGCGCGGCGAATTCTCGGTCGCAAAGGACCAGAACGTGCGCCTTCGCACCGGTTGGTTCAGCGACCGCAGCGCGACCTACCTGGCCGCCGGCCGGCCGGTCGTCTGTCAGGACACCGGGTTCACGAACGTGCTGCCCTCCGGGGAGGGCTTGTTCGGTTTCTCGGACCTGGAGCAGATCGTTTCCGCGATCGAGGAGATCAACGGCGACTACGACCGGCATTCTCGTGCCGCAACGAGAGTCGCGGAGGAGTGGTTCGACTCGAGCGTCGTGCTCGGCAAGCTGCTCGACGACGTCGGGCTCGAGCGCTCGAGGCTGCGCGCGAGGCCGCGGCTCGAGCGGCTGCGGTCGCTGTTTCCCGCCGGGATGGAGCTGACTCCCACCTCGCGCCGGCCCACCGAGCTCCCGGAAGGGACCGCGAGGGCCGTCCTCGAGCGCCCGGTCGAGAGCTTCGAGCCCGTGGCGAGGCGCGGGCCGCCCCTGGCGAGCGTCGTCGTGGTGACCCACGACAACCTCGCCTTCACGCGCATGGCCCTCGAGAGCGTGCTGGCCGACCGCGCCGGCGCGGCCTACGAGCTCGTGATCGTGGACAACGCCTCGAGCGACGGCACGCGCGACTACCTGCGCGAGCTGGCGGAACGCAACGACGCCGTCAGGCTGGTGCTCAACGAGGTCAACGCCGGCTTCGCGCGTGCCTGCAACCAGGGCCTGGCGGTCGCGTCGGGAAAGCTGCTCGTGCTGCTGAACAACGACACGATCGTGGCGCCGGCGTGGCTGACACGGCTGGCCGGCTGGCTGGGCGACCCCGAGATAGGGCTCGTCGGGCCGGTCACCAACCGGATCGGCAACGAGGCGGAGATCGAGGTCTCATACGAGACCTGGGAAGGCTTCCTCGAGGCCGCGAACGCCCGGGGGCGCGACCGCGACGGCGAGAGCTTCGACCTCCCAACCGCGACGATGTTCTGCCTGGCGATGAGACGGGACGCCAACGAGCGGATCGGGCCGCTAGATCAGCGGTTCGAGGTGGGAATGGTGGAAGACGACGACTACTCGCGGCGCGCCCACGCGGCTGGCTACCGGGTGGTGTGCGCGGAGGACGTGCTCGTGCACCATTTCGGTGAGAGCTCGTTCGGCAAGCTCGTCCCCACCGGCGAGTACGGCCGCCTGCTGGAGGAGAACAAGCGCCGCTTCGAGGAGAAGTGGGGAGAGCCGTGGCAACCCTACGGGAGGGGCGAGAAGCCCGACTACGCCGACCTGACGCGGCGGATCCGATCAGTGGTGGCGCAGGCACTGCCGCCGAGCGCGACCGTGCTCGTCGTGAGCAAGGGGGACGACGAACTACTGAAGTTCGGCGGCCAGCCGGCCCGTCACTTTCCGAGCGCACCGGATGGCACCTGGGCCGGCCATCATCCGGCGGACAGCCGGGAGGCCGTGGCGCTGCTGGAGGAGATGCGACAGCAGGGCGGCGAGTTCGTGCTCTTCCCGAAGACGGTGCTCTGGTGGCTCGACTACTACGAGGGTCTTCGGGAGCATCTCGAGGCACGGTACGAGTCGGTGTACAGCGACAAAGAGACGTGCGTGATCTTCGCCCTCAACGGGCGCTAGACAGTAGATGAGCGCCTCGTGCTCGATCGTCATTCCGGCCCACAACCGCGCGGGGCTGACGCGGCAGTGCGTCGACGCGATCCTGGCCGAAGCTCCGGAAACGCCCTTCGAGGTCGTCGTGGTGGACGACGCCTCGACGGACTCCACCGCCCGCCTGCTCGAGAGCTACGGCGACCGCATTCGGGCGGTCACGCTGTCGCCCAACGCGGGCTTCGCCACCGCGTGCAACGAGGGGGCGGCGGCAGCCACCGCGGAGAACCTCGTGTTCCTCAACAACGACACGATCCCGAAGCCGGGCTGGCTGGACGCGCTCGCCGCCCATGCCGCCTCTCGTCCGAACGCCGCCGTCGTTGGAGCGAAGCTCTTGTTCCCCGACGACTCGATCCAGCACGCCGGCGTGGTCGTCTGCCAGGACTGGAATCCGCGCCACCTCTACGCCGGCTTTCCCTCGGATCATCCGGCCGTGAACAGGTCGCGCGAGTTCCAGGCCGTCACGGCGGCCTGTGCGCTGGTGCGGCGCTCCAGCTTCGAGGAGGTCGGCGGCTTCGATCCGGCCTTCCACAACTGCCTCGAGGACACGGACCTCTGCCTGCGTCTCCGCGAGCGGGGCCACGAGGTCCACTACTGCCACGAGAGCGTGCTCTACCACCTGGAGTCGATCTCGCGCGGGCGACGCTCGAAAGACGTGGAGCGCAACGCGAAGCTCTTCCGGGATCGCTGGCAGGGCCGGGTGAAGCGCGACGACCTCGACTACTACCTCGCCGACGGACTGCTCAGGATCCGGTATCGCGACAGCTATCCGATCGGACTCGAGGTCTCCGCGGAGCTCGCGTTCCTGGTCGGCGACGAACACGCCTCCGAG
This sequence comes from uncultured Solirubrobacterales bacterium, assembly GCA_963774075.1. Classification (GTDB taxonomy): domain Bacteria; phylum Actinomycetota; class Thermoleophilia; order Solirubrobacterales; family JBBDJG01; genus JBBQNR01. The sequence goes on from CAVZDP010000003.1 coordinate 415,525, forward strand.
CGCCTGCTCGACGCCCAGTCGAGGCACGTCACGGATCTGTTGCGCGAGACGGTGCGGCTGAGCGCTCACGTCGCCGATCTCGAGCTTCCCGGCGCTGCGCGTCCGCCGAGGGAGCAGCCGGCTCCCGCGCCGGTGGTCTCGGGCGGCACTTTCGATCGCGAACAGCTCCTTCGCCGCGCCGAGCAGATCGAGATCGAGATCTACGAGCTGCAGGCCGGGCTCGCGGCCGCAGCCGAGGACGGCCGAGGGCGCGGCGGCGACCGCCCATCCTTCGAGCCGAGCGAGCAGCTCGGCTACCGCAAGCTCGTCACGGAGGTGCGCCGCAAGGCGGTCGGCATCCTCCCGGCCGGCGCCACCGTGCTCGTTGCGAGTCGCGGGGACGACGACCTGCTGGCGCTCGACGGCCTGCGTGGGTGGCACTTCCCGCAGGACGAGGATGGAATCTATGCCGGGCACTATCCGGCCGACGGGGACGCCGCGGTCGCCCATCTGGAAGAGCTGCGCGAGCGCGGGGCGCAGTACCTGCTCCTTCCCGCCACGTCGCTGTGGTGGCTCGATCGCTACCCGGAGCTCGGCGCCCACCTGCGCGAGCGACACCGCGTCGCCCTCGAGGACGAGAGCTGCACTGTCTTCGACCTCCGCGCGCGGGGGAAGAGCCAGGATGCGACTCGCGGCTGACACGGTCGAGCCGCTTCCCCCTCCGCTCACCCGCGACCTGATCGCACAGCTCGGGTTGCGCGGGTTGAGCTGCGGGTGCGGCACCCTCCTGCACGAGGGATGGCTCAACACGGACGTGGCCCGCTTCGCCACCGCCGACGGAGCATCAACCGCCCCGGGGCGCATCGCACTCGTCAACGGCTGCCACTACCTGGAGCACGACGCGACCACACCGTTCCCGGTCGACGACAAGACATTCGACTGGGTTCATTCGGAGCATTTCATCGAGCACATCACCCCGGCGGAGGCGATCGATTGGCTGGCCGAGATGAGGCGGCTGCTGAAGCCGGGAGGACACCTCCGCCTGAGCACCCCGGACCTGCGCAGGTACGCCGAGGGATACCTCGACGAGGGCGGCACGTTCTTCGCCGAGCACCGGCGCCAGCTGAACCTGATGCTGGCTCGCCTGCTCCGTACCCGCCCGCGCTCGTTGCGGGCATACCTCCCGGGCGAGGACGACATCCCCGATCGGCGAGCCTTCATCTTCAACCAGATCTTCCTGCTGCCGACCTGGGGGCACAAGTGGATCTACGACCTCGACGAGCTGCGGCATGCCGCGAGGCGCGCGGGCTTCTCCGGCGACGCTGTCGTGGAGCGCGCCTTTGGGGAGGGGACCGACCCCGTCGTCGTCGCCCTCGACGCCCCGGCCCACCTCGACGAGAGCCTCTACGCCGAGATCCATAGCGAGCGGTAGCTCCGCCCTTTACCCGAGCCCAAGCGGAATCGGGGGGCCTCGCCTATGGCGGCCGTTGCCACATCTCCGGTATGCTCGCTTTGTCTAATCTGTGGATTCTCCGGACCAGGGAGTGGTGACGCTTAGTGGCGGGACTGGGCTGGGGCAGGGCTGGATGCCACGCGCTGAGAGTCTGCCCTTTGGCTGCGCTGATCGCGGTTTTGTTGTTTTCCGCCGCGCCGGCGTCGGCTGCCGTGACCCTGCCAGCAGGGTTTGACGACCAAGGCGTGACGATCGTGTCCCGCCCGACGGCGATGGACTGGACGCCCGACGGCCGGATGGTGATCGTCTCCCACCCCGGCATCATCCGGATCTTCGAGAACGGGGTGCTCCAGACCCCCGCCGCCCTCGACTGGCGACCGAACACCTGCCGCTCCGAGGAGTGGGGCATGAACGGCGTCGCCGTCGACCCGAACTTCGCCACCAACAACTACATCTACGTCTACTACACGGCGAAGAAGTTCGGCGGCTGCGAGAAGAACGTGCCGAACAGCCCGGTGAACCGCGTTTCGCGCTTCGTGCTGCAGCCCAACGACGTCGTCGACCCACTGAGCGAGACGATCATCGTGGACGGTATTCCGGACCCCGATGGAATCCATGCCGGCGGAGACGTCGAGTTTGGCTCCGACGGCAACCTCTGGATCAGCACCGGCGACGGCGGCTGCGACTTCCGCGGCGACAGTGGCTGCTATCCCTTCAACGACGCCGCTCTGGATCTCGGCTCCACCGGGGGGAAGATCCTTCGCGTCACCAAGACCGGCGCCATCCCGCCGGACAACCCTTATCAGGGCGCCGGCACCACGCAGTGCAGCCCGACCGGCTACACGGTGATCACGTCCATCTGCAGAGAGATTTACTCGTACGGCCTGCGCAACCCGTTCCGGATCGCGTTGAAAGGCGGCCCCCCGACGCCGCAGGTCTACGCGAACGACGTCGGGCTCAACATCTGGGAGGAGGTCAACCAGGTCGCCGCCGGTGCGAACTTCGGCTGGAACGTGCGCGAAGGCAACTGTGTGCGCGACTCGAGCACCGACTGCGGGCCGCCACCGGCGGGGATGACGAACCCCATCCACTCCTACAACCACGCGACGGGCTGCGTGTCGGTGACCGCCAGCGACTTCGTGCCGACCAGCGCCTGGCCGAGCCCTTACGACGGCGACTATCTGTTCGGGGACCTCATCTGCGAGAAGATCTGGCAGCTCGACTCCAACGGCGGCGGAGTGACCGAGTTCGCCACCGGAGTGCCTTGGTTGATCGACGGCGTCTTCGGCCCCGACGGGGCGAGCAAGTCCTACTACTACATAAGCTGGGTCGGGTTCCCGAACGACGAGATCCGGAAGATCGTCTACACCGGCCAGGAGAACCGCACGCCGACCGCGGACGCGTCCGCCAACCCCACCTCCGGTGGCCTACCCCTGAACGTCGCGTTCGACGGCACCGCCTCGAGCGATCCCAACAACGACACGCTCACCTACGACTGGGACTTCGGTGACGGCTCCCCGCACTCGACCTCACCGATGCCGAGCCACAGCTACTCGACGCCCGACACCTTCACCGTCACGCTCACGGTCGATGACGGCAACGGCGCTCAGGACACCGACACCGTGGAGATATCGGTCGGCAACGAGGCGCCGCAGGTCTCGATCGACGCGCCGGTGGCCAGTGAGCAATTCTCTGTCGGCGAGACCCTGACGCTGGTCGGAAGCGCCGAGGACAGCGAGGACGGAACGCTCCCGAACAGCGCGCTCGAGTGGCGGGTCGAACGGCACCACAGCACGCACAGCCACCCGTTCCTGGACACGACGATGGGCAACAACATCCCCATAGTCGGGCCTGAGCCCGAGGAGCTGTCTGCCGCCACCAACAGCTACCTCGAGATCATCCTGACCGCTACCGACTCGTTCGGCGTGTCGACGACCGTGAGCCGGAACATCTACCCCAAGACGGTGCCGATCACGTTCGGCACCAGCCCGAGCGGACTTCAACTCGAGGTCGCCGGCAGCACTCTCACGACGCCGATCACCGTCACTTCCTGGGACAACTGGGACCTGATCGTGAATGCCCCCGACCAGTTCAACCTCTCCGGGCAGTTCTGGCGCTTCGCGAGTTGGTCCGACCTCGGCGCCCGGAGCCACACGATCAACACCCCGTCGCTGGCCACGAGCTACACGGCGACGTTTGCGGCCAACCAGGCGCCGACCGCCGTGGCGAGCGCCGATCCGACCAGCGGAGGGGGGCCGCTGACCATCGACTTCGACGCCACCGGTTCCAGCGACCCCGACGACCCGAGCCTCACCTACAGCTGGGACTTCGACGACGGCTCGCCGCCCTCGAGCTCACCGACTCCCACCCATACCTACAACTCCGAAGGCACCTTCAGCGCGACGCTGACAGTCGACGACGGGCACGGGGCCGAGGACGTGGACGTAGTCCCGATCACGGTCACGAACACTGCGCCCCAGGTCTCGATCGACGCGCCGCTCGCCGGCACGCTTTTCAAGGTGGGCGAGGCGATGACGCTCACGGGCACCGCCCAGGACGCCGAGGAGGGCACGCTGCCCGACAGCGCGCTCGACTGGCGCGTGATCAAGCACCACGGCGCGCACACGCACACGCACCTTCCCAACACGCCGGGCAACAACGTGCCGATCACTGGCCCCGCCCCCGAGGACTTGGCCGCGACCACGTCCACGCATCTGGAGATCGTGCTCGAGGCGACCGACTCACTCGGGGTCACGACGACCGTGACGCGCGACATCTTTCCCAAGACGGTCGGCCTGACTTTCGCGACCAACCCCACCGGGCTCGACCTGACGGTGGCGGGGCAGGCGCTGATCGCCCCGCAGACGATCACCTCCTGGCAGGACTGGGTGATACCGGTCAGCGCACAGAGCCAGTTCGACGACCTCGACCAGTTCTGGCACTTCTCGAGCTGGTCCGATTCGGGCGCGGGCACCCACACGATCACGACCCCGGGCACGGCGTCCACCTACACGGCGACGTTCCAGGCCAACCAGGCGCCGACGGCGGTGGCGGCGGCCGACGACACGAGCGGCCCCAACCCGCACACCGTGAACTTCGACGCGACCGACTCGAGCGATCCAGACGACGCAAGCCTCAGCTACCTGTGGGACTTCGGCGACGGCTCGCCGACCTCTACCTCTCCCACCCCGGCGCACACCTACACCACCACGGGCCCGTCCACGGCGACGCTGACGGTCGACGACGGCCACGGGGGCGTGGACACGGACACCATCCAGATCGAGGTCACGAATGGGCCTCCACAGCCGACCATCGTCACGCCCGCCACCGGAACGCTCTTCAGCGTCGGCCAGGGACTGACGCTCTCGGGCGGCGCGACCGACGCGGAGGACGGGACGCTCGGCGACGGGTCGCTGTCGTGGAAGGTCCTGGTCCATCACGACACCCACACGCACACGCTGCTCGACGACACGCCGGGCAACAACGTCCCCATCACCGGCCCTGCGCCCGAGAACCTGTCGGCCACCACCAACAGCCACCTGGAGCTGATCCTGACGGCGACCGACTCCAACAGCGCGACGACCACGGTAACCCGGAACATCAACCCGAGAACGGTCGCCCTCACGTTCCAGTCGAACCCGACGGGCTTCCAGCTCGGGGTCGCCGGCACCACGTTCACGGCGCCGCAGACCATCACCTCGTGGGCGGGCTGGCAGATACCGGTGTCCGCGCCCGACCAGCTCGATTCCCAGGGCAGGTACCACGTCTTCGACACCTGGTCCGACGGCGGGGCGGCGACACACACGATCACGACGCCCTCCTCGGCCCAGACCTACCAGGCGAGCTTCCGGACGTTCGCGTATCCGCGCCCGGGCGGCGGCACGCCGCTGCGGGTGGCGCTCGTGCCTGAGTACGTCCAGTGCGCGACACCGAACGGCAGCCATGTCGGGCCGCTGGACGAACCCTCCTGCAGCCCGCCGCAGCGCGCCTCGTCCCAGCTCACCACGTCGACGCAGGGCAGGGGCAACGGCTTCGCCCGGCTCGACGTCAAGCCCGGTACGAACCCACCGTCCATGGACGATGCCGACCTGCGAATCCGGGCGACAGTGACCGACGTCGTCCGCAACATCGGAGGGGCGCCCGACTACGTGGGCCCGATGATCCTGCGCATGAGGCTGCGAATCACGGACGGCGTCAGCGGCCCGAACGAGCAGACGGCGGCGACGGTCCAGGACATCGCGTTCTCGGTCCCGGTCAACTGCGTGGCGACTAACGGCACCCCGACTCCGGTCGGCGGGACTTGCAGCGTCGACACCATGACCGACTCGATCCTCCCCAACTTCGCCAAGGAACGAAGCCGGGCCGTGATGAGCGCGTTCTCGATGGAGGTCCTCGACGCCGGCGCCGACAGCTCGATCACTCCGACCTCCGCCCCCTTCGGATTGGGCTGCCCGCCCACTTGCGGATCGGGTGACGAAGCCGTCTACATGCGCCAGGGCGTGTTCGCCCCCTGAGGCAGCCTCTTCTTTTTGAAGCTTTGCTTGGCTAGCGGCTGAACTCGATCACGATCCGGACGAGGTCGCGCTCCAGGGCCGGCACGCAATCCGGGTACTTCAGCCGCGTGAAGTACAGGTAGGCGCGCCGCCCGACGGAGGCGAACGTACGCGAGCCGCTGTCCGGGTCGAGCACGGAGGGATAGTAAATCGGGTTCCGGTCTCCGCACTCGAACGTCCAGGGCAGCTCGACCTCGGCGATCAGCTGTCGCCTGGTCCACTCGATCAGGTCTTTCGAAAGGGCGAAGTAGATGCCCCATACGGTCCTGCGCCGGCTGGACAGGTACTCGCCCGACACTCCCACCAGCATGTAGCGGTCGTAGTAGGTGTTGTAGGTGAGGCTATGCGTCATCGTCTCGATGTCGCCAACGTCGACCGGTTCGCAAAGGTGGTTCGCGACGTTCAGAGGGGGCGACGGATAGGGATCGACGAACCCGACCGTGAAGTCGCTCCCGTCCCACGCCCTCCACGAGCTCGGCTCCGCCAGGTTGCGGGTACGAATCAGGCACGAGCCGTACTGCTGCCGCTGGTAGGACCCGACCATCACCATCGCGTAGTACCAGCCGTCCTTCTCGACGATGTTGCTCGGCTGGAAGACGCCGAACGGCCCGGCGTCGGGCACGTACTGGTACGGGAGCGTCGCCGCGAGCTTGGCCGGGGCTGCCGGCTGGCTGAAGCTCTCGCCCGCGTCCGTCGACGTCGCCGTGGTGATCGAGTTGTACCAGCACTTCTGGTAGTCGCCGCTCGGGCAGCGACCGGGATGCTTGTCTCCCTGATACTCGTTGTGCACCAGCGCGTGGATGGTCGTTCCGTCCTCGGTGAAGGGTGCGGTCAGCCACTCGCGGTCGTCGAACGCCGCCGGGTCGCCGTTGTAGCCGGACTGCATCACCACCTTGCATTCGTGGCGCACCTCGTCGAGAGACGGGCCGACGAACCTGCGCGTCACGTAGTGCGAGGCGTAGAGCTGTACCCGGCCACGCGCGTCGCGCAGCGCCCTTGCGGGGGCGTCGGGGACGTCGACGTCCTCGCAGGCGTCCCGGCTCCAGTCGAAGACCAGCTCTTCGGGCCCGACGAGTCGCACGCCCGGCCACTGCACGGTGCCGCTGCCGGGATCCCGCACGGAGGACAGGATCCCGATCAGCGCCAGCGTCAACGGAAGGATCCAGAACCAGAGCCGGGGGGCGAGTAGCCGCGGCAGCCATCGATTCGGCCGACGGCGCGAAACAGGGTTCGCCGTCCGCTGATTCGCCACCGATCGATTATCCCCCTCTGCGCGCAAATGGGAGGCGGGCTGCCGCCGACCCGGATATGCTCCCCGGCCGGGACGCCAGGCACGGCCCCCCGCTCGGATGGAGACCCCCGGATTCACACTCTGGCTCACGGGCTTGCCGCGTTCGGGCAAGTCGACCGTCGCTGGCCTCGTCGCCGGGCGGCTGCGGGCGATGGGCATCGAGCAGGTCGAGCTGCTCGACGGTGACATCATCCGCGAGGGGCTGTGCAGGGACCTCGGGTTCTCGCGGGAGGATCGCGAGGAGAACATCCGCCGCATCGCCTTCGTGTCGAAGCTCCTGACGCGCAATCGTGTAGCGGTCATCGTCGCCGCGATCTCGCCCTACAGGGAGAACCGCGAGCTCGCGCGCGAGGAGATCCAGTCCTTCGTCGAAGTCTGGTGCAAGGCCTCGGTCGAGGCCTGTGCCGCGCGCGACTACAAGGGCCTCTACGAGAAGGCGATGAGAGGTGAGATCGACAACCTCACCGGGGTCAACGATCCCTACGAGGAGCCGGAGGACGCGGACCTCGTGCTCGACACCGTGGGCGAGAGCCCCGAGGAGAGCGCCCAGCGGGTGATGGACGTGCTGGTCGGCAGGGGTCTCCTCGGGCCGAGGCCCTAGCACGCCCTAGCACCAGAGCCGGCGCCGGCTCCCAGCGGGCGTCAGCCCACTCCGACGCAGCCCACGACGTCCTGAGACCACCAGTCCTGCTGGTGGCCCCATCCGCCCTCCTTGTACATGACCAGCCTCAGCGCGGAGCGCCTCTCGATCTCGGCGCACGTCCACGACGGGTTCGCGATCGAGATGCCGTAGTTGACGGGCATCGAGAGCTCGCTCCGCCGCTCGTCGCTGAACCAGTCGGTGTAGCCGAAGCCGGTGCGGTCGTAGCCGTCGAGGACCTCCTCGATCTGCTCCTTCTGCATCCCCCACGCCATCTGGGCCGGATGAGCGCCGAAGCGCTCCTCGACTTCGTGCCTTCGCATACCGAACGCTTCGAGCCGCGCTCGCACTCGGTCGGCGATCATCCGCCCGTGCGTCGTGAAGACGAGCACGCCGCCGGTGGGAGCGAGGATCGATTCGAACAGGTCGAGGAAGGCTCTCGTGCCGTCGAGGTCGAGGTGAGTCAGGAGCGAGCCGACCCAGATCAGGTCGAAGGGACCCTCGAGCGCGACGTCGCGCGGATGCTGTGCACTGTAGACGGGGATCGCGCCGAGCGCCGCGGCGCAGAAATCGACGCCGTCGCGATTGATGTCGCATGCGGTGACGGCCGCCCGCGGGAACGCCGCCTTCAGAGTCCTCAACACGCGCCCATGGCCACAGGGAAGGTCGAGCACGCTCGCCGGCTCGGAGAGCCCAGCGGAAAGCATCGCCAAGCGCACGTTGCGAAGTGCGAGCTGGCCGGCCTCGAAGTAGTACTCCGGGATCGCCTTGTACATCTGGTCGTGCGGCGAAATCTCTTCGATCACCCCGGGGACTTCCCGGTAAAGGTCTTCGAGCAACCGGGTCATGGAGCTGTCAGACGAGACGGAGATCTCATTCCCTTCGCAGGGCGAGCAGCCTGCAGGCGTCCTCGTCGACGACCACGCTCGAACGCCCCTGGAGCTGGTGCCTGAACGCCTCTCGCTCCTCGAGCCACCGAAACGTCGCAGGCGAAAACAGGATATATCCCGCTCCTCGCCTGTAGAGCTCATCCAGCGCCGAGCTCTCGTCGACCGCATCCGCGGGAGGGAAGTGAAGCGCCGTCCTGCCGTCGAGTCCGGTGATCTGCTCCAGCACACGGTCGTCGCCGCCGGACGCGACGAGGACCGTGCTCTCGGGTGGCGTGAGCGTTCGCACGACCTCACGTATGCGTCCCAGGTGGCCTCCCGGCCGCTGGGAGTCGAAGTCTTCGAACACCGCCTCTTCCCGCGCGGCGTAGATGCCGATGTTGTCGATGCCGGCTCCAGATCCCGGCGCCTTGTACCAGGGCCCGTGGCGGATGGCGGAGAGGCCCGCCCACTCGAGCATGCGCGCGAGGACCGCAGGGCCGGTCGGGTACCACTGGAGCCCGTGCACTCCCGAGAGCAGGCGAGTACGCGACTCCTCTCCGGCCACCAGGGCGCCATCGGGAAATCCGCGGCGGCTGGCGGTGCTGAGGATCATGAGCTCGCCGGTCAGGTCGGCGGCGATCCGCAGACCCTCGATCGGGTCCGGGAGGTGGTAGAGGATGCCGCGGAAGAGCACGACGTCGAAGCGCTCCAGCTCGAGCGCCGGGACGTCGTACAGGTCGCAGACCTCGAAGCGGATCCCGTCGCTCGGCGCAGACCTCGCCCGGCTGAGGAAGCGCGCCTGCTCGATCCAGTGCTCGCGTACGTCGAACCCGAGGCACTCGCCAGCGCCCATCTCCCTTGCCAGGAACAGGTAGGCGCCGCAGTTGCAGGCGCAGTCGAGGACGCTGCGCCCCTGCAGACCGGTCGGGAAGAGGCGCTTCATCAGCCACCTGAACCCCGGCCCGGGGTCGTAGAACGCCCCAGGCGTCGAGGCGGCGACCGGCTCCAGGAAGTCCCTCGTGCCGAGGCGGCCGGTGATCTCCACGTTGAGGTGCCAGGGACGAAGCCGCTCGCCCTCGCGCAGCAGTGACGCTTCGGCGGCGTCGGGGCTCGCCTCCAGCGCGTCGGCGCCGGATCCCGGCGGGGGCTCAGGCCGCGACGGGTGCACCGCGCGCGGGCGTCTGCCCGTGGGTGGGCGCCGCCATCAGCTCTTCGATCAGCGCCCGCCAGCGGTGCGTCTGCAGCCACGCGTTGTAGCGGGTGGCGAGCCAGCGATACTCACTGGCAGTCGGGTAGGACTGCTCCTCGAGGTGATAGAGCTCGGCCGCCGGCAGGTACCAGTTCTGGCGCCCGAGGCGGATCAGGCTCAAGCAGAGGTCCGAGTCCTCGTAGCCGCCCTGCACGTACGAGTGGTCGAAGCCGCCAACCTCCTCGAAGAGGGCCCTGTCGATCATCATGCACGCTCCCGTCACCGCCGGCACTGGTCGCGCGACGTTGGCAGGCGCGAAGTTCCTCGCGAGCCCCTTGAGGTAGTGCTGGTTGCCCCACAGGGAAGTCGCCGCGTCGAGCTGGAAGAACATGCCCGCATGTTGGAGTGAGTGGTCCTCGTAGAGGAGCTTCGAACCGAGTGCCCCGATGTTCGGCGTCGCGTCGTAGAACGCCGCCATGCGGGAGATCCAGCCCGGCCGGGCGGGCAGCACATCGGAGTTCACGAACAGGAGCGTTCGTCCCCGGGCGATCGAGGCGCCGAGGTTGTTGGCGATCGCGTAGCCTCCGTTGCGGCTGAGGATCGCGACACGGAACGGAAGCCCGTAGAACTCGTGCAGGTCCGCGGCGACGCTGTTGAGGTCGCGGGCGAGCTCCGGCGAGTCCAGCACGTAGAGCAGGTCGACCGTGCCGATCTCCCGATCGTGTACGAACTGCGCCATCTGGTGCTGAAGGAAGTCGATCCGCTCGTAGAACGGCACGACGACCGAGACCGTCGGCGACTGCGGTTGGGTCCCGTACTCGATGACGGTGTCGACCTCGACCGACCGTTGCAGCCGCTCCTGTAGCCGCGACAGGGCTGGGTGAGCGTGCGTCTCGGTCAGCCGATGCTGGAAGTCGTCCTCCTTCGTGTCCCTGAGGATCAGCTCGCGAACCGCGACGAAGTCCCGAATCACCTCTGGGGTGGCGCCCTCCGTCCCACCTCCCCCGGCGGTCTCGAGCTTCGTCAGCCACCCGGTGGAGAGGCGGCTTGGCGCTGCCAGCTCGAAGCAGCTCATGAGCCCGTGCTTCTCGGACGTCTCCATGCCGGCGCTGCCATAGGCGTGCTCGATGTCGGGGCGCCCATAGCGGAATGCGTCCTGCAACAGCTCCGTCGCGAACCCCTCGGGCGAGACGGCGATCAGCCCGGTCGCCGCCTTCTTCTCGTCTCGGATCCAGCCCCTGATCCAGAATGCGCGATCGTCAATCGCCATGATGCGATCGACGTCGTGGTTCAAGGGCTCGTCCGCCGTGCTCACGCGCTCGCGCCCTCGCTCGCGCAGGATCTCGCGCAGGCCCAGCAGGTTCGTCGCGAGGGTGCCGGCGTCCGCGCCGTCGAGGTGCGGGGCGCAGGCCTCGAGGACGAGCTCGTGCAGCTCCCGCCGCGCGGCCGGCTCCAGGGGCGAAAGCCGAGCGCCGAGCGCCTCGTCGACCAGCCGGGGTGAGGCCTGCAGCTCGGCCGGGCCCAGGACGAGCGTCGACGGGCCCGAGCGTAGGACGAGCTCGTTCACGCCCGCGTCGCGGGCGCCTCGCGGAAACTCGACGATGGCGAGCATGCTCACGCTCGCGCCCCCCGCGACCTCGTGACGACGATAGCGCTGGGCGAAGATGGCGACCTCCGCATCGCCGCCCTCGAGCTTCACTCGAGCACGTACGACGCGCGAGCTGCCCAGATCGCAGACGACGAGCAGCAGATCGTCGTTCAGCCACGCCGCGCCCGAAAGCGTGCCGTCGCTACGGCGCCGGAACAGTCGGCCCGGCGCCCGGACGAGGTTGCGCAAGGTCGTGGAGAGCCGCTCGAACATGGCGTGGGCCTCTCAGCCGGTCAGCACTGGCTCTCGGCGCAGAGTGAGCAGGTCGTCATACAGCTGACTGAGGTTCGCCGTGTGCTCCTGCATGGTGTAGACGGGCTTGATCCCGGCGTGGAGCTGCTCCCACAGGCCCGGCGTGTCCACAGCTCTCTGGATCGTGTCCGCGAGGTTCTGCGGGTTTCCGACGCGAAAGTGAAGCCCGTCCACCCCGTCGGTGACCTTCTCCGCCATTCCCCCGACGTCGCTGCAGATCACAGGCCTGCCGTGGAGGAACGCCTCCTGGATCACCAGCGGCGAGTTCTCCCACCACAGGGACGGAACCACGATCCAGTCGGCTTCGCTCATGAGCCCCGCGACCGCCGCGCGGCTGTAGGCGCCGCGGTTGGCGACCGTCGGTCCCGCCTCCTGGAGCAGGTTGTGGAACGCGCCCCTCCAGTGCTCGTGCTGCAGCTCCAGGTTGGCCGCGTGGAGCGAGAGCTGGATGTCCTGCCGGATCCCACGCAGTCGCGCCATGGCACCGAGCAGAACCTGCAGACCCTTGTAAGGGTTGGCCTGGCCGAAGAACGCGAGCCGGTTGCGCGGTCTCGGCTGCCCCTCGTCCGGCGCCGGCACGCGCGGCTCCGGCCAGCGCCCGTAGTCCTCGAACCGAATTCGCTCGCGCGGGAGTCCCCAGTCGACGTAACGCTCGAGCAGGAAATGGCTCGGCGCGAGGAACGTGTCGACGTGCTCGAAATGCGACCGGGCGAAGCGCTCTCGCAGAAAGAACTGCTGAGGAGGGATCTCCGGAAAGCACTCGTTACAGCGCCGCGGCGACCACTGGAGGCACAGCTCGCCGCTCGATCTCTGGAGCTGCCCCTGACGATGGCAGATCGGGAGGTATTCGTGCAGCGTGTAGACGATGGGCACCTCCGGCAGGACGCGCCGAGTGAGCGAGACCAGGTCGATCCCCATGAAGAACGTGTGCTGGAAGTGGACGACGTCGGGTTTCTCCGAGCGGAGGAACTCGGCGAATTTGTTTGTGTACTGCGACTTCTCCCGCAGGGTCATGAGGAAGAAGTCGAAGTGCGCCTCCTCCGTGAAGAAGAAGTGTTGATTTTCGTCGTCGTTTATGTTGCTGAACGGGGCGCCCGCGTGTGACGTGCGCGGCTTCGACACGTCGTTGCCCAGCCTTGCCATGAGCACGGGTTGGTACTCCTGCGATTCCCGCATCGCCTCGTAGAGCTCGAGTGCATATGACTCGGATCCGCCAGGACGGATCGACGGGTGGTTGTGGAGTATGTAGAGGACCTTCTTCTTGCTCATGTGAGACGCACGCCCAAGCGGGACGTTAGCCACTCCGGCAGGCGCATCGCCAAGCCCGCGTCGCGTTTCACCAGACGCTGCCGCGGCGACGCGCCGGCGCTCCTGGAGAGCTCTCCCCCCGCCTTTGTGCGGTGCGGCGGGCCCAAATCGGTCGATTAGACTATACATCGAGAAGTAAGGCGGACTGGGCGGCTCTGGCGCCGGATCGGGAGCGGTAGGTAAGGCTTGCAATCAGGAGGGGACGGGAGCGGTTCGGCTCAGCTGAGCGCAGAGGAGCGCGACCGTGTGCTGGGGCGGCTGGGGGAAGTGGTACGCACCCACGTGCCGGCGAATACGCCGGTCGCGGTGGTGAGCGATGGGGACAAGGCCTTCGTCGAGATCGAGGGAGCCAACGCCCTGCACTTTCCGTCCGCGGAAGACGGTGGGCACGCCGGCCGGCTCCCGGCGGACGGAGCGGAGGCGGTCGAGCTGGTCGAGCTCCTGCGGCGGCGCGACGTCCAGTACCTCACCTTGCCGAGCCAGGCGTTCTGGTGGCTCGAACGCTATCCGGAGCTGAACCAGCACCTCATCAAGCGCTACCAACTCCTCGCCAGCGAGGACGCCTGCCTCCTCTATCGCCTCGTCGAGCAGCCCCGGCAGGCCACCGGGCAGGGTGGCCACCCCGCTGCCGACCCGCGCCTCCTGCAGCCCATCAGGGACCTCCTCGACCACCTCCTCCCGGCACGGACCGCGGTGGCAGTCATGACGCTCGGCGAGGCAGCTCCACTCCCCGGCGTCCAGGCGTGGCAGTTCCCGCGCGCCGCCCGGGAGGACCTGGGCCTCGCCGCCGGCCACCTGGCTGCGCTCGAGGCGGGCGGCGTGGAGTTTCTCGTAGTGGCGAGGCCTGAACGCGAATGGCTCGAGCTTCACCCGGGGCTGCTCGATTACCTGCGCACGCACCACCGCCTGACGACGAGCCAGGAACACCTATGCGACGTGTACGAGCTCTCCGCTCCGGTCTCGAACGACCCCGTCCCGGACCGGCCGGAGGAGACCGCGCAGCAGCCGAGCCCGGCTCGGCGCACGCCCGTCACGCGCCTGCTGGATCGAGCCCTTCGCCCGGGCACCGATGGTAACGACCGTTAACGCCAGGCCGAAGGTCCTCTTCGTCTGCCACAACCACCCGGCGATCCGTCCGGGGGGCGCCGAGGGCTATGCGCTGGACCTGTACGAGGCGATCGGCCTGGCGGGAGAATTCGAGCCGTACTTCCTCGCGCGTGTAGACAACGACCAGCGAGAGGCTCTCTCGCATCACGAAACGACGCCGATCACGGGGGTACAGGGCGATCCGAACCAGTACTTCCTGTTCACCGACCTGTCGCAGTGGGACTGGCTCTTCGGCAGGTACCCCGACAAGACGCCACTGGTCCCGTTCTACCGTGATTTCCTGCAAGCGCTCAAGCCGGACGTCGTCCATTTCCAGCACACCGTGTTCATCGGCTACGACATTCTGCGCGTGACACGAAACGCGTTGCCGGACTCGCCGATCGTGTACATGCTGCACGAGTACATGCCAATTTGTCTGCGCGGGGGGCAGCTGGTGAGGGTGCATGGGGACGACCTGTGTCAAAAGGCCTCGCCGCGACGCTGCCACGAATGCTTTCCCAACCTCAGCATGCCCGAGCTCTTCATGCGCGAGCGTTTCGTCAAGTCGCAGCTGGCGCTAGTGGATTTGTTCCTGACGCCGAGCGCGTACGCCAGAGAGCGCTACATCGACTGGGGCCTGTCAGCCGACTCGATCCGAGCCGTCGAGCACGGACTGCGGCCCGTTCAGAGGCTGCCGGAGACCAATGAGGAACGGCCCCGCAACCGCTTTGCGTTCTTCGGCCAGTTCACTCCCACCAAGGGCGCCGACGTCTTCCTCGAGGCGGTGAAGCGGCTGGGCGACGACTTCGACGGCCACGTCTGGTTCCACGGCGCGAATCTCGAGGTGCAGCCGCCCGACTTCAGGGAGCGGATCGAACGGCTGCTGGAGGCGACGGGCGGAAAGGTCAGCATGAGAGGCTCCTATGACCATTCGGGCCTCGCGAAGCTGATGAACCAGATCGACTGGGTCGTCGTGCCGTCGATCTGGTGGGAGACCGGGCCGCTGGTCGTTCCGGAGGCGTTCCTGTACGGAAGGCCGGTCATCTGCAGCGATATCGGGGGGATGTCCGAGCGGGTGACCTCCGGGGTCAACGGGCTGCACTTCCGCCGGGCCGATCCGGACAGCCTGGCAGAGGCGATGCTGAAGGCTTCCCGCACTCCCGGGCTGTGGGAAGAGCTGAGGGCGGGGATCCCGCCGGTGCAGACCATGGAACAGCACGCCGAGCTGGTCGGCGGCATGTACCGTGAGCTTCTCGCCGGACGGCGCGCAACCGTCGCTCCCGCCGTGCCGAGCACCTCCGCATAGCCGATGCCCAACCCGCTCGAGGAATAGGTCGATGTCCAAGCCCAAAGTTCTCTACGTCGCCCAGAACCATCCCGAGGTGCGCCCAGGCGGAGCCGAGGGCTATGCGCTCGACCTCTATCACGCGATGCGCCGCATCGGCGAATTCGAGCCGATCTTCTGCGCGCGTACCGGGCCCCCGATCTCGAAGGTGAAGCGAACCCTCACCGGTGCCCCCTTCACGGCCGCGAACGAGGATCCGAATCAGTACTTCTTCTGGACCGACCTCACGCACTACGACTGGTTCTACGGGCGTCCGCCCGACAAGTCGATACTGACGAGGTTCTTCCGCGACTTTCTGCTCACGCACCGGCCGGACGTGATCCACTTCCAGCACACACTGTTCATCGGCTACGAGGCCGTTCGGATCGCGAGGCGAACGTTGCCGGACACCCCAATCGTGTACATGCTGCACGAGTACCTGCCGATCTGTCATCGCGACGGGCAGATGGTCCGCACGCTCGAGAACGACCTCTGCCAGCTCGAGACCCCGCATCGCTGCCACGAGTGCTTTCCGGAAACCAGCCCGCAGACCTTCTTCGCGCGCAAGCGCTTCATCCAGTCTCAGCTTCGTCACGTCGACGTGTTCATCGCTCCGAGCGAGTACGTGCGCGAGCGCTATGCCGCCTGGGGAATTCCCGCGGAGAAGATCAGGGTCGAGCCCTACGCCTGCTTCCCCGTCGCAAAACTGGAGACGGACGACCACCAGGGGCCACGAAACAGATTCGCCTTCTTCGGTCAGTTCACCCCGTACAAGGGCGCTGACGTTCTGCTTCAGGCGATGGCGCAGCTCGGTGACGACTTCGGCGGCCATCTCTGGATCTACGGCGCCAACCTCGAGACCCAGCGCCCGGAGTTTCGCGAGATGTTCGAGTCCATGCTCGAGGCCACCGGGCGCACGGTGACGTTCGCGGGCCACTACGACCACGCCGACTTGCCGAAGCTGATGGAGCGGATCGACTGGGTGGTCGTGCCGTCGATCTGGTGGGAGACGGGGCCCATCGTGGTGCTCGAGGCGTTCCAGTACGGGCGCCCCGTCATCTGCAGCGACATCGGCGGGATGTCGGAGAAGGTCACCCACGAGGTCAGCGGACTGCATTTTCGCCGCGGGGATCCGGCCAGCCTTGCCGAGGCGATGCGTCGGGCCGTGGAGACGCCTGGCATCTGGGACACCCTGCGTACCGGGATCCCCCAGGTTCCGATGATCATGGAGCACGCGCGGGTGCTGTCGGATCTCTATCGAGATCTGCTTGCCGCGCGCCGGACGCGCCAGAAGGCGGGCCTCGAGACGGTTGGAGCCACCGATGACTGACGCGGCGACCTCCTCCCGCGAGCGCCGGCGCGGGAGGCAACGGCAACAGCGCGCCGGCGGCGTGGCGGCGCTCGGCCCCCGGGTGCTGGTGGCGGTCGGAGAGCTCGCGTCCACGCGGGGCTCCGAAGTGGAGCTCGCTCAAGGGCGAGAGCGGCTCGAGGCCGAATGTCACATGCTCACGTTCGAGCGCCCCGACCCGGACGGCAGCCCCGAGCCGGCTCAGCTCCTGTGTGCCGTGATCACCTCCGAAGACTGGGACGTCAACTCCCAAGGGCCGGTGACGCTTACGGCGAACGGGAGCAGCTTCGAGCTCGACCCCCGCGCTCAGCTGCAGGCAGCCCTCGGAGCGCTGGTCCGCCGTGACCTCGCCCCTCTCGACGGGCGAACCCGCAACCGGATCAGCGACTTCATGGCACGCGCGTGCGCGTCGGCGCTCGCTGGAGCCGGCGGGCTCCGCGTCAGCGAGCGGCTGTTCTCGCTGCGCCAGGCGCTGCGCGAGCGGCTTCCCGTGCACGCAAACCAGCCCGAGCATCCGATGGGGCTGTATGCCGATCGCCTGCTCGCGATCGATGAGCGCTCTTATTACCTGCGCGGCTGGATGCGAGACGAGGCATCGAGGGCGGTGCGGCTGACCGCGGTGTCCCCGGAGGGTGCCCGCATGGACCTGCTCGACAGGCTCTACCGCTTCCCACGTCCCGATGTACTCGACTTCTACTCCGGGCTCGGCCGGGCGACGGACACGAGACTCGGCATGCTGTCCTTCTTCGACCTCGGCGTCCCGAGCATGGAACCGGCGGGGTGGATATTGGAGATGGAGGAGGGGGATGGCGCGGCAATCGAGGTCGCCATTCCCCCCGTTGTCCGCGACCCCGAGGTGGTGCGCAACACGATTCTCGAGGACGCCCTGCGCGAGCGGCAGCTGGACCGGCGGCTGATGGTCGACAACGTCAAGCCGGCGCTGACGCTGATGCAAGAGCGGCTCGAGCAAACGGTGCGCGTGCGTGCCGTCAATCAGTACGGAGTCGGGCCCGAATCGCCTGACGTGTCCATCATCGTGCCGCTGTACCAGCACATCGAACACGTCGAGATGCAGATGGCCGAGTTCGGCGACGACCCGCAGTTGCGAGACGCCGACCTGATCTACGTGTTGGACTCGCCCGAGCAGGCCGACGCGCTCGACTTCACGGCGGGCCAGCTCGAGCAGATCTACGGGATCCCCTTTCGAACCGTGGTGCTGGAGCACAACGTCGGCTTCGCCGGAGCGAACAACGCCGGCTTCGGCCTCGCCCGCGGGCGGCTTCTGCTATTGCTCAACTCGGACGTCTTGCCGGCACGGCCGGGATGGCTGCGGGCGATGGCGGAGTTCTACGACCAGACGCCAGGCATCGGGGCGCTCGGTCCGAAGCTCCTATACGAGGACGATTCGATCCAGCACGCGGGCATGTGCTTCCATCAGCCTCCGGGCAGCCCCGACTGGCTCGACGCCCACTTCTTCAAGGGCATGCATCGCACGTTGCCCGAGGCGAACGTCGCCCGCCCGGTGCCCGCCGTGTCGGGGGCCTGTCTCATGATCGCGGCGGACCTCTACCGGCGCCTTCCGTTGCGTGGCATCTACGTCCGGGGAGACTACGAGGACTTCGATCTCTGTATGCGGCTGACCGAGGCGGGTCTGGAGAACTGGTACGTCCCAAGCGCCGAGCTCTACCACCTCGAAGCACAGTCATACACCAGCCAGCTGCGCGGGCCCACCAACCGCTACAACATGTGGCTCCACACGCATCTGTGGAGCGACACGATCGAGCAGCTCATGAGCTCCGATCGCTACCGGCCCACCGGCGACCTCAGGCCGACATGATCGAGCTGGATGTGGCTCCCAGAGCGGTTTTCGGCCACAATGCCACTGTTATACTGACCGTGAGGTTTTCGGAGCGGAAGGAGTAGAGGCAGAGTTGGGTCTTGGCACTGAGGGCCGGACGGATGCGGCCCCTGTTCGTGCTGGGGAATACGAGCAGCTCGCCGAGCAGATCCGCGAGCTCGCGCATCTACGGATTCCGACGGGAGCGACCGTGGCGGTCGTGAGCCGGGGAGACGAGGTGCTGCTGCAGCTCGGGCGCCGTAAAGGCGTGCACTTCCCCCAGGACGAGGACGGCAAGTGGGCCGGCTTTCACCCCTCCGACAGCGAGTCGGCCGTAGAGATGCTCGAGCAGGCGCGCGAGGAGGGCGCCGAATACTTCCTGCTGCCGAGCACCTCCTTCTGGTGGCTCGACTACTACCAGGGCCTCAAGACCCACCTCGAGACCCGCTACCAGGTGGTCGAGGCGGGCGATTCGTGCTGGATCGTCCAGCTCACGCCAGGAATGGATCTTGCCGCCCATTCAGTCCCCGCGCCCAGTGCCGATACAGAACGCATGACGGTTGGCCTGAGCCTGCACGAATCGTCTCCGTCGCTGCGCGAGGTCATCGACGGTCTCCTGCCCGAAGGCGCGAAAGTCGGCCTCTTGAGCACCGGCGGCGCCGGAACTCCCGCAGGGCTGCTCCAAGCGGACCTCGCCGACCCGGAAGCCGCCATCGATCAGCTCCACAACCTGGAGACGGACGGCACCCAGTTCGTCGTCGTCCCGGGGATGCTCTTCGATTGGCTGGCCGACAACCCCGAGGTACGGCAGCAGCTCAACCGCCATCGCTTCATCACGAAGCAGGCTCATCTCTGCGAGATCTACGAGCTTCTTCCGGCCACGGAGGAGCGGCCGCCGCGTGAAAGCGAGGAAACGGGGACGACCAGGACCTCTTTCGGCGAGGTACTACGGCGCATCCTTCTTCGTTCTCGGCGGCATGGCACCGGTTCCTAGAGACAAGGTCCTCTACGTCTGCCACAACCACCCGGCGATCACGCCTGGTGGTGCAGAGAGCATTGCGCTCCAGCTCTACGAGGGCATGCGCGATGCCGGCGAGCTCGATGCGGTCTTCCTCGCCCGCAGCGGTCCTCCCGTCTCCATCACGGCCCGCGTGCACGAAGGCCGCCCGCTGACGCTCGTCAACGACGACCCGAATCAGTACTTCTTCTACACCGACCTCTCCGATTGGGATTGGCCGTTCGGGCGCTCTCCGAACAAGTCGGCGCTAACGCGCTTCTTTGCCGACTTCCTCCTGGATCAGGATCCTGACGTCGTCCACTTCCAGCACTCGACGTTCCTCGGATACGACGCGCTGCGGGTGACGCGTAACACTCTGCCGGACGTGCCGATCGTTTACACGCTGCACGAGTTCCTGCCCATCTGCTTCCACGACGGCAAGCTAGTCAGGACGCGCAACTACGAGCCCTGCCTCGAGGCCTCGCCACGTCGCTGCCACGAGTGCTTTCCGGCCATCAGCCAGCAGACCTTCTTCATGCGCGAGCGGTTCATCAAGTCGCATCTCTCGGTCGTTGACCAATTCATCTCGCCGAGCCGTTTTCTGCGCGACCGCTACGTGGACTGGGGCCTGCCGGCGGAGAAGATCATGGTCGAGGAGAACGGCCGCCTCGCGGTCGAGAAGCTGCCGCCGACCGAGGGGCGCCGAAACCGGTTCGCCTTCTTCGGGCAGCTCACCCAGTACAAGGGCATCGACGTGCTGCTGAAGGCGATGGCGCTTCTCGACGAGGCGGAGTTCGAAGCACAGGTCTTCATCCACGGCGCGAACCTGGACTGGGCCCCCGAGGACTTCAAGGACGAGCTCCTAGCCCTGCTCGACGCCGCCGGGCCGTCGGTGAGCCTGGTTGGAATCTATGAGCCGCACGAGCTGCGCAATCTCATGCAGGAGGTGGATTGGGTCCTGGTGCCCTCGATCTGGTGGGAGAACTCGCCGCTCGTGATTCAGGAAGCCTTCATGTATGGGCGGCCGGTCATCTGCAGCGACATCGGCGGAATGGCGGAGAAGGTGACCGACGGCGTCGATGGGCTCCACTTCCGGCGGGCCGACCCGGAGAGCCTCGCCGAGGTGATGCAGAGGGCGGTGACCACGGAAGGGCTCTGGGAAAGGCTGCGCGCAAACGCCCCGCAGGTCCAAACGATGCGCGATCACGTCGCGACGCTCACCGGGACGTACCGCAGGCTGCTTGCCGACCGCGAGGGGCAGGTCTCCGAGTCCGACGGCGAGGTGGTGCAGCTTGCATAACATGGTCACCGACCAGGTTGAGTCGAGCAACGGGGGCAGGCGGCGTCCCAAGGTCATGTTCGTCGCTCACAACCATCCGCAGATCCGGCCCGGCGGGTCGGAGGGCTACGCGTTCGAGGTCTACGAGGAGATGCGTGACCAGGGCGAGTTCGAGCCGGTCTTCGTGGTCCGCAGCGGGCCACCGATCTCCATCGCCGACCGGCAGCACGAAGGCCGTCCATTCACGCTTGCCAACAACGACCCCAACCAGTATCTCTTCTACACCGACCCGACCGGCTTCGACTGGCTCTACGGCCGCTCACCGCACAAGTCGGCCCTAACCAGGTTCTTCAGCGACTTTCTCCTCGACCAGCAGCCGGACCTGGTCCACTTCCATCACACGATGTTCCTCGGCTACGACATCCTCCGCGTCACGCGCAACACCCTTCCCGACGTTCCGATCGTCTACACGATCCACGATCACACGCTGATCTGCAACCGCGACGGCCAGATGGTGAGGACGGGCACGGACCAGCTCTGCAACGAGGCGTCGCCACGTCGCTGCCACGAGTGCTTCCCGGGCATCAGCCAGCAGACCTTCTTCATGCGCGAGCGCTTCATCAAGTCTCAGCTGTCGGCGGTGGACCTCTTCATAATTCCGAGCAAGGACGCGTTCGAGCGCTACGTCGATTGGGGGATCCCTAGATCGCGCATCGTCCACGAGCCACACGGCCGCCCGCCGAGGGAGATGATCGATGACGCCGACGCCGATCTCCCGCGTGACCGGTTCGGCTTCTTCGGCCAGCTGACGGCGTACAAGGGAGCCAACGTGCTGCTCGAGGCGATGTCCCTGCTGGGCGAGGATTTCAAGGGCACGTTGACGATTCACGGGGCGAACCTCGAGATCGCTGAGCAGGAGTTCCAGGAGCAGCTCACCGCGCTGCTGGAGGACTCCCACGCCAACGTTCGCCTGGCCGGCGAGTACACCTACAGTGACCTGCCGAACCTGATGGAGCGGATCGACTGGGTGGTAGTCCCGTCGATCACCTACGAAACGGGCCCTCTCACGCTTCTCGAGGCGTTCGAGCACGGCCGACCGGTCATCTGCAGCGACATCGGCGGAATGGCCGAGAAGGTGACCGACGGCGTCGATGGGCTCCACTTTCGGCGCGGCAACGCCCACAGCCTCGCTTCGACGTTGCGGCGCGCCGCGAGCGACCCGGAGCTCTGGAAAGAGCTCCGCGCCGGAATACCGCCAGTACAGACGATGAGCGACCACATCCATCGACTCGCAGGTCACTACCGGTCTCTGCTCGAGCGGCCGCAGCAGATGTCTCGGTCGGCCTCGGGCGGCGGAAAGGTGCATCAGCGTGCCTAGCCGACTCGCCGCACTCGAAGCTGACGGCACCTCGGTCGGCCTCGCCAGCCGCCTGTCCACCGGCGTGCTGCTGCTGGCGGGCCGCTTCGGCGAGGGCGAGGAGCGCCGCGTGATGCTCCACAGGGACGATGCGGAGACACCGCTCGAGTCGGTCAGCTTCGACTATGAGCTGTCCGAGTACCCCGGGGAGCCCGGGAGGCCGCGGACGCTGATGATGGTCTTCCTGCCAACGCGCTACCCGCTGCGGCGAGACGACAGGCTCACGATCGAGGCTCCCGGTTCCCGCGTGGAGCTCGAGTGGCAGGAGCTCAAGCGCTCGCTCACAGACCTCAAGACGCTCGCGCGCACCGCGCTGGCGCCCCTGGATGCGGAGGGTCGTGCCAGCGCGATGAAGTTCCTGGCCCGCGCGCTCGCGATCCACCCCCGTGGCGGCGCGATCCAGCTCAGCGAGACGCTGTTCGAGCTGCGAACCGCCCTCCGCGAGCACCTGCCCGTGTACGACCACGCACCCGACCAGCCGCGTGGGATTGCCATGGAGTCGATCATGGCGGTGGACGACTGCTCCTTTTACATGGAGGGTTGGGCCCGCGACGAGGAGGCGGAGATCGTGCGGCTCACGGCCGTCTCCCCCGAGGGGGACCGGGCCGAGCTGGCCGGGAACCTCTATCGCTTCCCGCGGGCCGACGTGACCAACTACTTCGCGGTCGGGGTCATCAGCCGTCAAGACCCCAACGAGCAAGTCGGCTTCATTTCTTTCTTCGAGCTCGAGTCTCCGAGCTTCCTGAGCACCGGCTGGGTGCTCGAGATGGAGAATGCGCAGGGAACCGTGCTCGAGACGGGAGGACCGCCCGTCGTGCGCGATTCGAAAATCGCCCGTGAGCGCATTCTGGCCGCCGCGAGCAGGGAGCGGCTTCCCGACGACGAGCTGATGGAGAAGCACGCCATGCCGGCCCTGGTCAGGTTCCAGCAGCACGTCGAGGACTCGATCAGGATCGCGTCCGTGACCGAGTTCGGGGAGCCCCCTTCGGCGCCAGCCGTCTCCATCGTGATTCCGCTCTACAAACGCGTGGACTTGATCGAGCAGCAACTTGCCGAATTCGTGCTCGACCCAGAGATCCGAGACGCCGAACTGATCTACGTCCTGGACTCGCCCGAGCAGAAGGACGAGCTTCTCTTCCTCGCCTCTCGCCTATTTCCGGTCTACCGAATTCCCATGCGCGTGGCGGTACTCCAGCGCAACGTCGGCTTCGCGGGCGCGAACAACGCAGGCGCCTCGATTGCGCGTGGAAGTCTCTTGATGCTCATGAACTCCGACGTCTTGCCGGACAAGCCCGGGTGGCTCGGTGTGTTGAGCCGCTTCTACGAGGAAACGCCCAACATTGGCGCGCTCGCCCCGAAGCTGCTGTACGAGGACGGCTCGATCCAGAACGCGGGCATGCGCTTTCACCGGCCGCACGGAACATCGGTCTGGCTGGACGACCACTACTTCCGGGGCCTGCACCGCAGCTTTCCAGCCGCCAACGTGCCCCGCAGAGTGCCCCTGCTCTCGGGCGCCTGCCTGATGATCTCTCGCTCGCTTTACGAGGAGCTCGGAGGCCTGCGCGGCATCTACGTACAGGGCGATTACGAGGACAGCGACCTCTGCATGCGCCTCAACGAGCTCGGCCGCGACAACTGGTACATGCCGGACGCGGAGGTCTTCCACCTCGAGGGCACGTCCTACACGGCCGACATGCGCATGCCCGCCAACAGGTACAACGGCTGGCTGCACACCCACCTCTGGAAAGACCACATCGGCGCCCTGATGGCGCGGTACGAAAGCCCGAACGGAGCGGCGGACTCGCCGTAGGGCCGGCGCGGGTTACGCGGCCGCAGCCGCGCGTGCAGAGCGGGAAACGGCACGGTCCCCCAACTAGACTTGAGAGGTGGAGAGGAAGTGAACGCGGGTGCATCGAGAGGCCCAACCAGCGTGACCGCGGAGCCTGCCAAGGGGCCCTATCCGCGCGTCACGAGCTCCGAGTACGCCCACACCGTCCAGCGACTTCAGGAGATCGTCAGCACCAGCGTGCCGGCTGACGCGGTCGTGCTGATCGCAAGCAGGGGCGACGAGGCGCTCTTGGAGCTGGACAGGCGCGAGGGGTGGCACTTCCCGCAGGCCTCGAACGGCGAGTACGCCGGCCACTATCCAGAGGATGGGGCGAGCGCAATCTCCCATCTCGAGGAGCTGCGAGGCCGTGGCGCGCAATACGTCGCGTTTCCCGAAACGGCCATGTGGTGGCTCGACCACTACGGCGAGCTACGCGAGCATCTCGAAGACCGCTGCCGCCTCGTCGCCGACGAGCCGGAGTGCAGGGTCTTCGAGCTTGCGGCCGTCGCGCCCGAGGGGGTGCTCGCCGAAACGGAATCGTCGCCCGTCGAGCCCATGCCCGGTGCCGCCACGTCGCGCCTGCACGCGGAGGACTTCAAAGCGTTGCGCGAAGTTGTGCGAGGCCTGCTTCCGCCCAACGCGAGCGCCGCCGTCGTGGGTTCGGACCCCGCGACGCTGAGCGCGCTCGAGCTCGATGGTTACCGCGTTTGGGCGATCGAGCCCGACGCCGGCGCGCCGGCCGCGGAGCTCGCGGAAGCTGAGCGCCTTGGTTGTCGCTTTCTGGTCGTCACCAGAGCGGGCTTCGACTCTCTGGACGAGATGACGGAGCTGAGCGACCACGTCCGGCGCCGGTATTCGTTCGTGACCCGGCAGGAGGAGCTGTGCGAGATCTACGAGCGCCGCGAAAGCTCCCAGGGCTCTCAGGGAGCGGCTCATGCGGCGACGGACGGCCCCGGCGGGCAGTCCCTGCTCGCGCGCCTGCGCTCGATGCTCCCCGGCCGCCGCGGCGGGAAAGCGTAGTCGGCATGAAGGTCCTGTTCGTCTGCCACAACCACGCGAAGCTGCGCCCCGGCGGAGCGGAAGGCTACGCGCTCGACCTCTACGAGCATCTTCGCGCACGCGACGACTTCACCCCGATCTTGCTCGCGCGCGCCGAGCCGCCGCGCTCGGATCGCTCCCGCCGGTTCGAGGGCAGGCGGATCAGGCGGGTCGACGACGACCCCAACCAGTACCTCTTCTACACGGACCCCAAGGAGCACGACTACCTATTTGGCAAGGGCCGCAACAAGAGCGAGTTGACGCGGTTCTACCGTGAGTTCCTGCTGGCCCAGGAGCCGGACGTGGTCCACTTCCAGGGCACGCTGTTCCTCGGCTACGACATCATCCGGGTGACGCGCAACGCTCTGCCTCACGCGGGGATCGTCTACACGCTGCACGAGTACCTCCCGATCTGCTACCGCGACGGCCAGATGGTCCGCACGAAGGGGAACGAGCTCTGCGGCGAGGAGTCTCCACGCCGCTGCCACGAGTGCTTCCCCGAGGTGAGCGAGCAGGACTTCTTCCTGCGCAAGGCCTTCATCCAGTCCCATCTCGAGCTGGTCGACCGGTTCATCGCTCCAACGCCCCACACGCTGGAGCAGTACGTGCAGTGGGGCATCCCGCGCGAGAAGATTCGTCTCGAGTCGCAAGGGATAGTGCGCCCACTGCCCGAGCGGCCGAGGCGGCGGCCGGCCACTCGGGACCGCAGGCGAAACTGCTTCGGCTACTTCGGCCAGCTCACTCCCTACAAGGGCGTCGACGTGCTGCTGAGGGCGATCGACGCGCTCGGAGACGAGTTCGACGGGAAGCTGTGGATCCACGGCGCGAACCTGGAGCATGCAAAGCCCGAGTTTCGGGCCGAGCTGCGCGCGCTGCTCGAGCGCACGAAGGACCGGGTCACGTTCGCCGGTCGCTACGAGAGGCACGAGCTGCCCGAGCTGATGGAGCGGATCGACTGGGTTGTGATCCCGTCGATCTGGTGGGAGACCGGCCCGCTCACGGTGTCGGAGGCCTTCATGCACGGCCGTCCGGTGATCTGCTCGAACATGGGCGGAATGGCGGAGCGCGTCGAGGACGGGGTCAGCGGTCTGCACTTCCGCCGTGGCGATCCCCACGACCTCGCGGACGTGCTGCGGCGAGCGTCGACCGCGCCGGAGCTCTGGGACGAGCTGCGCGCCGGCATACCCGAGGTTCATTGGATGAAGGACCACGCGGCCGTGCTTGGCGAGCTGTACAGGGAGCTCGCCGCCTCGCGCTCCCCCGCCAGCTCGCCGCTCGAGACGCGCGAGGCACTCAGGAGTGCCTGAGCAGCCGAGAGACGAGCTCGAGCCGGCCGCGCCCAAGGCTGCGAGCGTGCGCGGCGCCGCGTGGCTCGTCCCGGAGATCCTCGTCGTGGTCTTCGACCGCCGGCAGGACGACGCCGAGGCCCAGGCGGTCCTGGAGACCAACGGAAGCTCCCACAGCCTCCCGCTGCGCCAGCTCGACATCCCGGCCGGCCCTGAGGGAAGCGGCGGGTCGGTGGGGCTGCTGTTCGTCCACGTACCCGAGCCGCTTCGCCCGGCTCTCGCTCGCTCCCGGCTCGTCCTCGAGACCGGCGAATCGGAGCTCTCGCTCTCGGGCAGGCAGGTCGGTGAGGCGGCAAGAAGCCTTCGTGAGCTGGCACGCAGGCACCTCGCCCCGCTGCCGGGCCCGGCTCGCAACGAGATCAGCCACTTCGCCGCGATAGCGGCGCCCGGCCTCGCCGGCGCTGCGGCCGAGAAGCTCCAGGAGGCGCTGCACGATCTGAGAGCAGCGCTGCGCGAGCATCTGCGGCCGGCCGACGAGTCGGCGCGCATGGGGCTCGGCGTGGAGAAGCTGCTCTCGATAGACGCCTTTGCGTTCTACGCCTACGGCTGGATGGGCGACAGGGACGCGAAGGTAACGCGCATGACGGCTGTGACTCCGGAAGGTGAGCGCGTGGACCTGTCCGAGCGGCTGTTCCGCTACCGGCGACCCGACGTGTCGGCGCTCTTTCCCGGTGAGCGCGGTGAAGCCGCGGGTACCGGCTTCGCCTGCTACTTCGAGCTCAATTCCCCGAGCCACCTGTCGCGCGGCTGGATGTTCGAGATCGAGAACGACAGAGGGGACGCGGTCGAGGTCGAGGCTCCCGAGGCCATCTGCGGCCGGCCGGCCGTCACGGTCGAGATCCTCGAAGACCCGTATCACCAGCATCGGCAGGACGACGAGTTGATGGCTACACACGTGGTCCCGGCCGTCACCCGCCTTCAGGCCCAAGTGCAAGCGCTCGGGCAGGTCGACTCGAGCACGGACTTCGGCTCTGTGCCTCGCTCGCCCGAGGTCTCGATCGTCGTGCCGCTGCACGGCCGGATCGACTTGATCGAGTATCAGCTCGCGAAGTTCGCCGACGACCCCGAGCTGCGCTCAGCCGAGCTGATCTACGTTCTCGACTCGCCGGATCAGGGCGAGCAGCTGCTCGCGCTCGCGGGCGGGATCTCCGAGATCTACCGCGTCCCGTTCCGAATCCACGTGCTTGCGGAGAGCGTCGGCTTCGCGGGCGCCTGCAACGCCGGCGCCGCGGCCGCTTCCGGTCGTCTCGTTCTGCTGCTCAACTCGGACGTGCTCCCATCCAGGCCGGGCTGGCTCGGCTCCTTGGCGGCCTTCTACGACGAGACGCCGCGCATTGGCGCGCTCGGCCCCAAGCTGCTCTACGAGGACGACACGATCCAGGCAGCGGGGATGTACCTCCACAAGGCGCCGGAGGAAACGGTCTGGCGTGATGCGCACTACTTCAAGTGCCTCCACAAGAGCTTTCCGGCCGCGAACGTGGCCCGACCCGTGCCGGCGATCTCCGGTGCATGCATGATGGTCGTGCGAGAGCTGTACGAGCAGCTCGGCGGCATGCGCGGCGCCTACGTCAGGGGCGACTACGA
This sequence comes from uncultured Solirubrobacterales bacterium, assembly GCA_963774075.1. Taxonomy (GTDB): domain Bacteria; phylum Actinomycetota; class Thermoleophilia; order Solirubrobacterales; family JBBDJG01; genus JBBQNR01. The sequence goes on from CAVZDP010000003.1 coordinate 443,791, forward strand.
GGACTTCGACCTCTGCCTGCGCCTGGCCGAGCTGGGTCTCGAGAACTGGTACCTGCCACACGTCGAGCTCTATCACCTCGAGGCGCTCTCATACGAGAGCAGCGCCCGGCTCGGCGCCAATCGCTACAACGCCTGGCTGCACACTCACCTGTGGCGGAGCCGCATCGAGACGCTGATGAGCGGCCACGAGTCACCCGATGGCGCCCCGGCGCTGAACGTGGCCGCCGGCGAGTGACCGCTGGTACGGTGGCGGTCGAGATTGGAGGTGGAGGACAGCTCCCGTGAGCTCCGTGACGAAGATCGCGTTCCAGCGCGCCGAGCCCGACGGCGAGAACCTCGCCGACTTCTGGTTCGAGTTCGTCGATGAGGCCGGCCCGTACGAGCTTATTCTGGACGGGTGGGTGATCGGGGGGCAGGGCCCGGTCCAGGCGGTGGAAGTGGGAGCCGAGGGAATACTTCTGTGGTCCCTGCCCCTCAACGTTCGCCGGGAGGACCTGCGAGCGTTGCATCCCGAGATACCGTGGTCCGACGGGGCGGGGATCAGGCACGAGCTGAGCGCCCTGAAGCTGCGAACGGAGTTTTTTTTGGAGGTCGGAGTGCTGCTCGAGAACGGCGATCGGGTCGGCATCGGCTCTCTCGTCGGCAGGCGTGACCCGCTGCCCGCCGGCCCGTCCCAGTTCGACCCCGTCATGCTCACGTCGCTCGGACGCACGGGCTCGACCTGGGTGATGACGCTCCTCGGCCAGCATCCCGAGATCGTGGTCTACCGTCCCTTCGACTACGAGCCCAGGGTCACGCGCTACTGGGCCGAGGTCTTCGGCGTGCTCAGCGAGCCCGCCAGCCATCGCCAGGTTCTCGGCGCCGTGGAGGAGTACTACCCCGAATGGTGGATGGGCAAGAGGCGTGAGCTGCCGCCTGTCGACAGGAGGGATCCAGAGCTGGAGGGGTGGCTCGGTGGGCACGGCGTGGAGGCGCTGGCGCGAATGTGCCGAGAGAGGTCGGACGACTTCTACGCGCACGTGGCAGGCACGCAAGGGAAGGATGGTGCCCGATACTTCGCCGAGAAGTGGCTGCCGGGAATGTTCTCTCAGCACATACTCCCCGAGCTCTACCGAGACCCCAAGCAGGTGTTCCTGGTGCGCGACTTCAGGGACATGGCCTCTTCCATAATTGCCTTCGACCGCAAGCGTGGGTTCACGGGGTTCGGCCGCTCGACGGACGTCACCGACGCGGAGTACGTCCGCCGCTTGAAGCTGGACGTCGATTCACTTCTGAGCAGCTGGAGGCGCTACCAGGATTCGGCATTCCTCCTGAGATACGAGGAGTTGATATCCGATCCGGTCCCAACGCTGCGCTCGCTGCTGTCGTATCTCGACCTCGAAGCGAGCGAGATCCTGGCCGAGCGCATGGTCGAAGAGGCACAGGACGATGCCGCCCGCAGAGGGAGAACGCACCCGACGAGCGCCACTCCCGCCGCTTCGATCGGCCGCTGGCGGCAAGAGCTCGACGCGGAGGCCCAGGCCGCGTGCGAGGAGGCGTTTCGCGAGGCTCTCGATGCCTTCGGGTACGACGAGGAGCGGTACGGAGCGAAGGCTGTTTCTTCCTAGGTCGCGCCCGAGATGGTGATCGGCGACAGGTTCGCGTGGGGTCACGTGCCCAAGACGGGGGGCGAGGCGACCCGCTCGATGTTCGACCTCTTCCCCGAGCTGATCCGCTTCTCGGATCCCCGGAACTCCGCCGAGCAGCACACGACCTTCGAGGCGCGGATCGAGCAGGTCGAAGGCAAGCTGCTTGCACTCAACATGCGCAGGCTGCCGGCGTGGATCCTGAGCCGCGAGCAGCACAAGGCGCGCTGGGGGCTTCATCCCGACTACAGGCCGATCCCGATGGACTCGGCCGAGCAGATGGCCGAAAGCTCCTTTCCCGACTACCGGCTCTCCGGGTTCCTGCGTAACGGGGCCTTTCGCATCGACCGGTGGCTGCGGATGGAGCAGCTCGCCGAAGACTTTTTCGCCTTCGTGTCCGAGCTGACCGAGGTTGACGCCGACGCCAGGGAGCGAATCGACGAGCTGGGAAGCGTGAACGCGAACGACTACGACCACGAGCTCGCACATTGGTTCACGCCCGAGCAGGTGCAGAGCCTGTACCGCAACAACCCACTGTGGGCGTCGGTCGAGCGGCAGGTGTACGGGGACCTGGCGCCCGGCAGTGAGGGCTGACGGGATGGCCGTATACCGAGTCCTGGACGTCCAGGTTCCGGCCGAGCCGGCCGAGGAGCTGCTTGGTTCGTTCATCGACCTGCCCAAGGTGGGAGACGAAGGGGACGTGTTCGTGCTCCACGTCGTCGGCTGGGTTCTCGGCCGCCACTCTCCCGCGACCGCCGTCGAGGTCGTCTACCAGCCCGAGCCGGACATAGTGCGGCCGGGGCCGGACCGCGTGATCCGGATCACGCCCATCCGCGGCGACCGCGGCGACGTCGCCGCCGCCTACCCGGGGGTTCCGGCGGAGATCGACTGCCATTTCGAGTCGCTTCTCTCGGTAGTCGGACTCACGCCCGAGTTCGAGCTGCGCCTGAAAGCCGTGCTCGAGGACCAGACGCGCGTCCCGATCGGGTCGCTGCGAGTCCGGCACGAGCCGCTTCGCACCAGCTTCGAGCCGACGATGCAGCCGCTCACGCTGACCTGCCTGGGTCGCACCGGGACGACGTGGGTGATGGGGATGCTCGCCGCTCATCCGCAGATCGCCGTGTACCGCCGCTTTCCGTACGAGTCGAGCACCGCCAAGTACTGGATGCAAATGCTCAAGGTGCTCGCCGAGCCGTCGAACATGGTCCAGTCGTCCCACCCCGACACGTTCCACAACGACATCTGGCGCGTCGGCCACAACCCCTATTACGACGACGCGATCGCGAGCAACCCTACGCACAACGCCTGGTTCGGCCGGTCCTATGTGGAGCGCTTGGCGGCCTTCAGCCAGCAGAGCATCGAGGACTGGTACCGGACCCTTGCCGAGACGCAGGGACAGGAGAGCCCCCTCTACTTCGCGGAGAAGCACCTGTGGCCGAATTACATCCCGGTGCTCATGCGCGAGCTGTACCCGCGCGCGAAGGAAATCTTTCTCGTGCGCGACTTTCGCGACATGGCGCTCTCGATCATGGCGTTCGACGCGAAGCGTGGCTGGGCCGGCTTCGGGCGCCGGGAAGGCACCACCGACGAGCAGTACCTGCAGGAGGTCCTGCGACCCGCTGCGCTCAGCATGGCCAACAGCTGGCGCACGCGGGGCTCGAGCTCTCATCTCGTGCGCTACGAGGACATGGTGCTCCAGCCCCGATCGACGCTGAGCGCCCTGCTCGAATACCTGGAGCTCGACGCTTCGCCCGACCTGGTCGACTCCTTGCTCGAGCAGGCTTCGATGGAGACCGACCAGGTTCGGCGCCACCGCACCACGCGCGACCCCCGCGAGTCGATAGGTCGCTGGCGGCGAGAGCGCGACGACCTTTTTCGCGAGGCATGCAACGCGGCGTTTGCGGACGTGCTGCCAGAGTTCGGTTATTCCGAGCACGGCTACACCGAGTCGGGCGTCTCGGAGTCCGGCGTAGGCTCGTGATAGCCGTCGTCGCGGGCTCCGTCGCCCAGCGTCCGGGGCGAGGCGGTCACACCTGGGTCTTCCTCCAGTACCTGCTCGGACTGCGCGAGCTCGGCTGGGAGGTGCTGCTGCTGGATCGCCTCGAGCCGGGCATGCCAACGGATGAGCTGGGACAGCCGTGCGACCCCGAGCGCTCGGTCAACGTCGCGTACATGCGCGAGGTGATGAGGGGCTTCGGCCTCGAAGAGAGCTACTCCATCTTTCTCGGCGACGGAGAGTCGATCGGGCTCACGCGAGAGGAGGCGGTCGAGCGGCTCGCCGCATCCGAGCTGCTGCTGAACGTGAACGGCTTCCTGACCGACCCGGACCTGCTCTCGCGAGCCTCCAAGCGCGTCTTCCTCGACATCGATCCGGGCTTCTGGCAGATGTGGCGAGAGCTCGGCCTCCACGACGCCTTCGGGGGCCACGACGCCTACGTGACGGTCGCAGAATCGATCGGCCGCCCGGGCTGCGCGGTCCCCACCTGCGGACTCGACTGGATCACCACGCCGCAGCCGGTGGTGCTGGACCAGTGGCCCATGGCCGCCGGCGCCGGCGGCCGCTTCACGAGCGTGGGGAGCTGGCGCGGGCCGTTTGCCCCGATCGAGTACGGCGGGGTCACCTACGGACTGCGCGTCCACGAGCTGCGCCGGTTCGCCGAGCTGCCCCGGCGTTCGAGCGAAGGATTCGAGCTCGCCCTGGACATCGACGCCGCCGATGCTGCGGACGCCCAGCTCCTGAGGGAGAACGGGTGGTCCCTGGTGGATCCTGCTATCGCGGCGCGCGACCCTTGGGCGTACCGCTCTTACGTCCAGGGCTCGAAGGCCGAGCTGATGGTCGCCAAGAACATGCCCGTGCGGGCGCGAAGCGGCTGGTTCAGCGATCGCAGCATCTGCTACCTCGCCTCGGGGCGGCCCGTCCTCGCGCAGGAGACGGGCTTCTCGGACAACCATCCGACCGGGCGCGGGCTGGTGGCTTACGAGACGCTCGAGCAGGCGGTCGACGGCGCTTCGGCCATCGCGGCCGACTACGATCTTCACTCTCGCGCGGCGCGTGCCCTGGCCGAGGATCGCTTCGGCTCCAAAAAGGTGCTGACGCGCCTGCTGGAGAGGTTGGAGGTGGCATGATCCGCGCGAGCGAGGCCCTTGCGGCGAAGGTGCGCAGGGCACGATCCGATGGACCCGACTCCGGGAGAGTGTCGAGCTGATGGCAGGTCAAAAGACGGAGCTGAGAAGGCTGAACTGGGGCTGCGGCCCCTGGACGGTGGAGGGATGGATCAACTCGGACATCGCGGACCACCCCGGGGTGGAGCTCGTCTGCGACATTCGGGAGGGGTTGCCGCTCGAGGACGAGAGCATCGACTATGCCGTCAGCAACCATGCTCTGCCCGAGATTCCCTACTCCGACCTGCTGCCCACGCTGGACGAGCTCCGGCGGGTGCTGAAGCCAGGCGGCGTCCTGCGCCTGGCGCTGCCCGACATGGACAAGGGCATCGACGCCTACCGGTCCGGCGAGGAGGACTACTTCCTCATTCCCAACGAGGAGTGGCGCAGCATCGGCTCGAAGTTCGTCGTGCAGATGGTCTGGTACGGCTACTCACGCACGATGTTCAACCACGACTTCGTCGCGGAGCTGCTCATCAAGGCGCAGTTCTCGCAGGTCACTCGCTGCGAGTTCCAGCAGACGGCGAGCCCGTACCCGGAGATCGTCGAGATCGACAACCGCGAACGCGAGAGCCTGTTCGTCGAGGCAGTCAGGTAGGGCTTGCCGCCGTGGAGGCGTTGGTCGAGTTCTCGGACGTCCGCGTCCTCGAGACCGGCGGCGACGCGCTGTGGGGGTTCTCGCTCGACGGCCCGCGCGTCGGGCCGGACGCCGCCCCGGAGGGGCCCATCCGGGCCCACGCCTTCGACCTGCGGGGCTGGGTGCTCGGGCGGCGCGCGCGGGTGGAGGCCGTGGAGGTCCTGTACGCGGGGGCATGCCTTTGGCGCGTGCCGACCGACGTCAGGCGCCGCGACGTGGCCGAATCGTTCCCCGACGCGGAGGGCGCCGAGCACAGCGGCTTCTTCGTGCCGGTCAACTCGCTCTCCCTGCCGCCTGAGTTCGAGCTGCTGGTCGTGGCGGCGTTGAGCGATGGCACGAGGGTGGAGCTGGCCGAGATCCGGGGCAGCCGGCAAGCATTGCGCTTCGACCTCGAGCCCCGCCTGCGCCCTCTCATGGTGACGACGATCGGGCGCACGGGCTCGTCGATGCTGGTGCACCTGCTGGGCGCGCACCCCGCCGTGGTCGCGTATCGCCCGTTTCGGACCGAGCCGCGGGTGGCGAGCTACTGGATCGGCGTCCTGCGCGCGCTCTCCGAGCCGGCTAGCTATCGGCGCCAGATACTCCAGGCACAGAACCTCCACGACCCCACATGGTGGCTCGGGCGAGAGGGAAGGCTGCCACGCCGCACGCTCGACAGGGAGTTTCAGGACTGGCTCGGCTCCGACGCTGTGGAATCGCTGGCCGAGCTCTGCCGGAGCCGGATCGACGCGGTCTACTCGCGGATCGCCGACCTCTTCGACCGCCCGGATGCGACGTACTTCACCGAGAAGTTCCAGCCCGACGCGGTACCCGACCTCGTCTGGGAGCTGTACCCGAACGCGCGCGAGATCGTGCTGGTGCGCGACTTCCGCGACATGCTCTGCTCGATGCTCGCCTTCAACGCCAAGCGGGGCATCCAGGGCTTCGGCCGCCAGCGCGCCGACAGCGACAGCGAATTCGTCGAGGAGATCGGGAAGCCGGCCAAGGCGCTCGCGCGCAGCTGGGAGCGGCGCTCGGGGCAGGCGCACCTCGTGCGCTACGAGGAGCTCGTCGCGGATCCGGCGCGCACACTCGAAGCAATCCTTCGCTACGCCGATCTGGACTCCGGCCCGGAGGCGGTGGCGGCGATGAGGCAGAGCCTCGAGGACGCCGAGGACGATGCTGTTGTCCACCGCACCGCCGAAGACGGGCCCGAAGCATCGGTGGGCCGCTGGCGTCGCGAGCTCCCCGACGAGCTGCGCGAGCACGCGGGGCGATCCTTCGCGCCCGCGCTGGAGGCGTTCGGCTACCCCGTCGACGCAGCGACGCCTAAGAGCCTCTAACGAAATGCCCGTGGTGCCTGAGGCGGCGAGAATCAAGTCAGCCAAGGACGCAGGGAGACCCCATACCCAGGCGGTATGGGGTCGACCGAGGACGCAGGATGGCGATGATTCGCAGCCGCGTCAGGCGTCTGCGGGTGTTTCTGTTGGAGGCTTAAGAGGTAGGCCGGTGCCAACCGTCCTCTTTCATCGCAACCACCCTCGCTTCTCGGGCGGGGCGCTCAAGGTCTGGGACTACTTCAACCACATCCTCGCCTTTCCCGGGTACTCGGCCTACGTGCGCTTCGGGCCCAGCACCGCCTGGGACGAGGGCAATCCCTGGATGGCCGCTCGCGACCGCGTGCTCGGGCCGGACGACCGGGTCGACGCCGACATGCACTTCCTCGCCGGCATCGACTGGCTCCGCCTCGAGGAGAGCGAGCGCCCCGACTCGCCGCGTCCGATCATCAACTACCTGGCTCACGTGCTGCACGCCTGCCCCGACGACCACCTCGGCCGCTACGCCTTCCTCTCGAACAAGGCGATCCGGATCTGCATGAGCGAGCAGATCGAGGAGGCGGTCCTCGCGACGGGGCGTGTCAGGGGGCCGACGTTCACGATTCCCGGTTCCATCGACCTCCAGGAGGTGACCGGCGGCCGCGACGGACGGGAGCGTGACCTCGACCTGCTCGTAGTCGCCAACAAACGGCCTCGGCTCGGCCGGCGGGTCGCCCTGCGGATGCGCCGGCCTGGGCGGCGCGTGGAGCTCATAGACAATCTCGTGCCGCGCAGGGACGTGCTCGACGCGATCAGCCGTGCACGCGTGACGGTCTTCCTGCCCAACCGCAAGGAGGGCTTCTTCCTGCCGGCGCTGGAGGGCATGGCGCTCGGGACGGTCGTGGTATGCCCGGACTGCATCGGCAACCGTTCGTTCTGCCTCGACGGCGAGACCTGCCTCCGGCCCGACTATTCCGAGGATAAGATCGTCGCGGCTGCGGAAGGCGCGCTGGCCGAGGCGTCTGCGCTCGGCCGCATGCTCGAGGCTGGAGCCCGCACCGCACGGGAGCACGACCTGAACGACGAGCGAACCAAGTTCCACGACATCATCACTCGGGTGGACGCGCTTTGGCAGAGCGCGTGAGAGCCGGCAGAGCGGGGCCGACGCCCCGCCGCGCGGACTGAAGAGCCGGAATGCCCAGACGCTACGACCAGCTCGAGCTGCTTCCGGACGCGCCGCCGTACGGCGCCGAGCTGATGCGCCGGATCGGCCTTCGGGGCCTCCAGTGCGGCAGCGGCCCCAAGCTCCCTCCGGGCTGGATGAACACCGACATGGTGCACATCACCTCCAAGGCCGGTGAGGAAACCGAGAGGGGACGGATCGCGGTGCTCGACGGCAACTTCTACTTCATGGAGCACGATGCAACCGAGCCTTTCCCGTTCGAGGACGCCTCCTTCGACTGGGTCTACTCGGAGCACTTCATCGAGCATCTCGAACCCGCGGAGGCGATCGCCTGGCTGACCGAGATGCATCGCATCCTCCGCCCGGGTGGTCACATCCGGGTCAGCACCCCCGACATGGGCAAGTACATGCGCGGCTACGCCGATCCCGCGGGACAGTTCTTCGATCAGCACCACGAGCGGGTGGCCCCGCACCTGAAGCCGTTCGCGCCTGATGACGAATCCGTCCCGCTTCCGCGGCGGCAGTTCGCGCAGCGGTACATGCCGGGAGAGCAGGAGGTGCCCGCCAGGCGCGCCTTCCTCGTCAACCAGATCTTCTTCTTCTGGGGGCACAAGTGGATCTACGACTTCGAGGAGCTGCGGTGGGCGCTCTCCTGCGCGGGCTTCGACCCCGCGAACGTGGTCGAGCGCGGCTTCCGGGAGGGCAGCGCGCCCGAGCTGGCCCAGCTCGACCTGGAGCTGAGGAACGACGAGAGCGTGTACGCGGAGGCCGTCCGTACTTAGACCCTCTCTCTCGGAGTTGGGGCGCCCTCCCGCTCGAGGATCACGACCGGGATCTCTCGGTGCGTCAACCGCCGGTACTGCTCAAATCCGGAGTACTGCTCGAGAATGCTCGGCCACAGCCGATTCTCCTCTTCGGCCGATGCACGCCTGGCACGAACTACGCGATGCTCCCCGCGGAAGTCGACTTCAGCTTGGGGATTCGCCTGAAGGTTGAGCCACCACGCGGGCGGACGGTCCTGCCCCGCATTTGACGGCACTACTACCAGGTCATCGCCGTGGGGCATGCAGGCTATGACCGTTGATCGTGCCGCCCCGGATTTACGCCCCGTCGTGGTGAGGGCGAGCACAGGCTGACCAGCCGCAAAGAGAAACGAGCGTTTGAGCCGGCCGCCGCTCATCCGCAGGATCCTTGCGTGTAGCCGAGTTACGCGGGTCGCGATGAAGCGAGGCCGGCTGAGGATGTTGCTAACGCGGGCCAGGCTCACCCGAAGAGCCTAACTCCTTTCGCGCAATGCACAAGCCCGCGAACCGAAGGTCGCATTAGCTACAACGGACCGGTTGGGAAGACGATCAGCTTTGCGGGCGGTTTCCTTTTGAGCCAACGCGGCTGCGTACCGCTCGAGGTGCGAGTTCGAGGGCGTCGTCCGACGCGCGCGCGCATTCCATTCGGCGTCGGTCGCTGCTGAGAGCAGTCGCGTCAGCGCCCAGACTTTTTTGGGTACTCGATCCACGCCGCCTGGGCCGTGGTTCGTCGCGGGACGCTGCTGGGTTTCGCGATGCGACAGCGCGGCTTCTACGTGGAGTCTTCCGCAATGCCAGCGGCTTCGAAGGCCCGGCTCCGATCGGTGTGTATCGAGAGGCGAGCGACCTTGCCGCCAACCAAGGTCCAGACATGGAAGAAGCGTTGCCAAACCTCGGAATCGCTTCCCTTTAGCCGCCCCCCGTCGCGGATGCGAGTGATCACCTGCTTCTCGTCGGCATAGACCACCTCTTCGATTTCGATACGGAAATCGTCAAAGGTCTTCCAGTACGGAAGCATGCTTTCCTGGACGGCGTCGTATCCCCGAAGGACCCCAACCGTATCCAGGGGGACATCTGAATCATCAGATTCAAAGTCTGGCTCGAATAGCTCCCGAGGTGGCTCGAGGCGCACAGTGACCCCGTCATAGATACGCGACCACGTCGAGGTTCGCTTGCGACATCTCTCGCGGAGTATAGGTTCCTACCTCGCCGCTCCTGGCGGACCGCGGTGCTGCAGTTCGCGCAGGCAGTCGCACGGCCTCCGCGCAATCCAGCAGCGGCCGACCCGACCCCTGCGAACGATCTACGAGCTCCGGGAACCAGTCTCTGAAGAAAAGCCGAGATCCAGCCCGCTCGTCTTGCCGCCCCCGCTGAAGTGCTGGAGCACGAGCACGCGCTCGCTGTCGAGTTCGCGAAACTCCTCCGCCTCGAAGCGGACGTCCTCCGAGGCGCTCAATCGTCCCCGCCAGGCCTCTGCCATCTCGGCTATCCCTTTGAAGTGCCCGGGATCTGGCCCGTCGGGTAGCACGTACTCGATCTCGGGGTGCGCCCATTCAGCAGAGCTCCAGTCGCCGCGCTCCCAGGCGGCGTAGAGGGACCGCACGAGATCCAGATTCGCCGACACGGTGAGCCAAGTATCCACGATTTCTATGTAGCTGAAGGGCTCGGGTCCGTGGACGCAGCGCTGCCCGCCCCGCGGTTCTCGTCCAGGACGCAAGTGATGGCCGATAAGCTGGAGTCGCCCCGGCGCACGACACCAGGACGGGTCCGTAGCTCACACACCGACACTGCACAGCTTCTCGCTGTGGGAGGGACGAGGCACGATGGAAACGCTGCTTGTGTTTCACGAGGTAGACGACGTCGACCACTGGCTCGCTTCACCGAAGCGAGAGGAATTCTTCGGGCCGCTGGGAATGACGGCGCGCACTTTTCGGGACCCGGCGGGCTCGAATCGGGTCGGGCTGATCGTGGAGGTCCCGGACATCGCTGCCTGGGAGGAAGCACTGCAGACTGAGGCGGCGGCGGAGGCAATGAAGTTCGACGGTGTTCGCCCCGAGACGATCTTGGGCCTCGTGGAGGCGTAGCGCAAAGATCCGTTCCACGCGGCTGCCTTCCGGACCAACGCCGCGTGGCGGTCGTTTCTCGCGCAATGGGGCAGCGAGCATGGGCTGGCCAGATAAATCTCCCCCTTCGGAAGGGCCGGGCCGACTGCACGCAGCCGCCGTCGCGGCCGATCGGCGGATGCTCAGGAGCTCGCCGAGGTGAAACGCAGAATCTCGGAGGCCACCAGCTCCGGGTCGTCGAACATCGCGGTGTGGCCGCAGCCGGTCAGCTCGCGCAACTCCCCGTCCGGCAGCTCGGCGAGGAATCGCTCGGCATGTTCGCGCGAAAAAAGTCGATCGCCGGACGGATGGAGGATGAGTACGGGACAGCTCACCCGCTCCAACCCATCGATCCGAGCGATCCCCCCGTCAGCGCCCGTGTTCGCGGCGAGGTGTGCGGCGACGTCGCAGTGGGCGAACTGGGCCAGCAGGCGCTCCGCCTCGACAGGCGGGATCCGGGACGGGTCGACGCAGTTGTCGGCTAGCAGCAGGCGTCTTCCCCGACGGACGTGAACCAGCCGACGCGCGAGCGGCTTTAGCATCCGGATCGTGCGGTGGTCGCGGCGAGACTTCTTCGCGAAGGCGTGCCATTCGTCGCGCGTGAACATCCCGGCGGGGGCAACCCCGACGACGGTTCGCGCCCGCCCGCGCTTGGCGAGCTCGAGCGCCAGCCAGCCGCCGAGTGAGTTGCCGGCGATGTCGGGCCGCTCGAATCCCGCGGCATCCAGCTCCGCTTCGACGGCGTCCGCCCAGGTCTCGACCGTGGGCGCGGCCCCGGCGTCGAGCGGCGGCGACCCGAGGTGGTCGGGAAGCGTCGGCGCGAGCACCTCGCGTTCAGCAGTGAGTCGGTCGAGTACGGGCGACCAGCTGTGCCAGCTCTCCCAGATCCCGTGAAGCAAGAGGAGCGGCGCGCCGCTTCCGGCGCGGTAACGGTCGACTTCCACGCGCGGAGTATTCCACGGACCGCGGCGATTCACGGAGGCTTGGACACGTGATCGAGGATGACTATGCCACGTCAGCGCCTGGAAGATCTCCATCGTGGTCATCGCGCCGCTTCGCCTTCGGAGCGCATGCACCATGGCGAACGCGAGCGTCTGCGCGCCAAGATCGAAGTACGCCTCGGATTCGATGCGAATGTCGTCCCGCCACACCTCCTCGAAGCCCTGGTACCACTCGCGCATCCCAGCTGTCCGCGATAGATGGTCACCCCGCCGACCGCCACAAGCCGCGAGTGAAACTCGATCTCGGGATCGCAGAGCGCGATGATCGCCTCGATATCGCGGGCATTGAAAGCCTCGTAGACGCGTCGATGAAGCTCGACGTTCTCGGCCGACACGAGTCGCAGTATCGCGACGCCGCCCATCCGCGTAAAGGGGTCTCAGGGTGTTGCTCCTCGGCGATCAGAGCGCCACGCACCCCTTTTGTGTACGCGTCATGCTGTATGGGTCCGACCCCGGAAAAGCACTGGGAGATCGACGTCGCCGAACCACTGACCTACGCCCAGGCGAACCCGCTCCAGAAGTCGCTGCGCCGCTTCGCAGCCAGCCGCCCGGGCGCATGGCTCTTCGCGGGCATTCTGCATCACATCGATGAACCCGTGTACCGGCTTTCGCGAGGCCGGCACACGTTCGCGAGCCTGTTGTCAGGATTGCCCGTCGTCATGCTGACGACGACCGGCGCGCGCAGCGGTGTGCGGCGCTCGGCGCCGGTGCTCGGCGTTCCAACCGAATACGGCCTGGTCGTGATTGCGTCGTCCTGGGGCCAGGAGCGCCACCCTGCCTGGTACTACAACCTGCGCGCCAATCCCGAGGGTGAGGTCAGCGTCGACCGGACTACGCAGCGATTCCGCGCGACAGAGGCGCAGGGCGACCAGCGCGAACGGATCTGGCAACAGGCTGTGCGGATCTATCCGGGTTGGTCGACATACGAGCGGCGCGCTCCGCATCGGCGCATCCCCGTGCTCGTGCTCGACCCGGTCTGAACCGGCTAGGTTCGCCCCCGCGGCAAGCCGGGAGCGCCGCGCACGCGACCCACGATCGGCTACCGCCTGGACACGCGTTCCAGCTCGCTACGAAGCGCGGGAAGATAGATCTGGATCTCCTGGTCGAGCGTGCCCACGCCCGACGTCGCCACGCGCACGGCCCCGTCCCGCCAGGGACGCAGCGAGCCGGTGACCGCGGACTCGCGGCCCCGCTTGCGCCGGAACTCCTCCTCCGAGCGCGTGTAGTAGTGGTTCACGCGCAAGCGCGAGAACGAGACCGACTTGGTCCGCATCCCCCCGACCGGGTACTCGCTCTCGTTCACGGCACTGCGAAAGCGGTACGAGAAGTGATGCGGGCTGCGTGCCTCCAGCGCCTCGCCCGGATCGACGACGCTCTTGACGTAACGGCTCGCACCCCCCTCTATGCGCTGCTCGTAGCTCTCCACCACCAGGCCGGGCGGGGGAGTGACATGTCCGGACGTGCCGAAGTTGGCACGGTTCACGGCAACTGCGGGCCAGCGCTCGTATGCTCGCAGCACCTCCGGCAGCGGCCTGCCCGTGGGAGAGAAGAGGAACTCGTCGAGGTCGAGGAAGGCGATCCAGCGCGACTCGGGGCCGTGCTCCCGCAGAGCGTGCTCGAACGCCGACAGCTGACCGGGATGAGCGGGCCATTCGTGCAGCGTCACGGTCCCGTCGTCGAGATAGGGGGCCAGCGCCTCCAGGTGAGCGTCCGTGCTCTGATTGTCGTACAGGAAGAAACGCTCGACTCCGACGATGCGGTGGAAGGCCACCCACTCGCGCAGGTAGCGGGCCTCGTTGCGGTAGATGCCGCACGCGGCCAGGTAGGTCGGCTTGCCCGCGGCACGCGCGAGCCGGGACTCTTCCGTGCTCTCGGCCGGAGCGTCTACCGCCCAGAACTCGTGCTCCTGGGCGGCCGCGAAGATCAGACTCTGTGCATCGATCGCGTCTCGCACTGGCACGCCCGCCTCGCGCATGCGCCGCTCCACCTCCCGCACGAACGACAGATGCGCGGCGTACTCCTCCGCTGGCGACCGCTCGCTGACGGGCTCGCCGAGGATTCGCTCGAGCTTCACCAGCACCCTTCTGCGCATGATCGGAAACCGCTCCGGATCAAGCGCGAAGTTGAGGAGCGACCCGACCGCCAGGACGCGGTCGGGCGCGTCCACCACTGCCGAAGGCGCGTGCTCGGCCGCGCGCGCGAACGCCTCGAAGCGAGCCTGCGGCTCCGACCCGCCGCCCCGGAAGGCGGTGAGGGCACGGCCGAGCGACTCGGGCTCGGCGGCCGCCCACGCGCGAAGCGCGCGCAGGTCGGCGGGAGTCGTCAGCGTGTACAGCCGCGCGTCGAAGACGGAGTCGAGCGGGGCCAGCGCCTCTTCGACCACCGCGCGCACGTCCGATCCGGTGACGACCCGGTGGATCATCTCTTCCACGAGACCCGCGACCTCCGGCTTGAAGTCGCGCTCCTCTTCGTCGAAGGCGGACCTCGCCCGCGAGCGCGCGACGTAGGCCAGGAAGCGTTGCCATGCCTGAGCGGGCTCCGGGCGAGCGCTGAGAGGCTCGACCGCCATTTCGCGAGCGAACACTACCCGTCGGCGCTGCAATAATGGGCTCGTGGGAGACCTTGGCGGCGGGAGCGCGAAGCAGGGCGCTCACTACCTCTCCGCCTGCGCGATCTACCGCGACGAGGGGCCCTACTTGCGCGAATGGATCGAGTTCCATCGGCTGGTCGGGGTGGAGCGCTTCTTCCTGTACGACAACGCAAGCCACGACGACCACCTTCAGGTGCTCGCGCCCTACCTCGACGAAGGGATCGTTACCCTCCACGACTGGCCGGTGTTCCCGGGGCAGCTTCAGGCTTACGAGCACGCGCTGCGAGAGCACGGCCCCGAGTCGCGCTGGATCGCCTTTCTCGACCTCGACGAGTTTCTCTTCTCTCCCACGGGCAGGCCGCTGCCGGAGATCCTCGCGGACTACGAGCAATACCCGGGGGTCGGAGCGAACTGGGCCGTCTTCGGCACCTCGGGCCACGTGGAGAAACCGCAGGGGCTGGTGACGGAGAGCTACGTCTGGCGCTGCGAGGACGAGCAGGAGGGGAACCGACTCGTCAAGAGCATCGTCGACCCGACCCGGGCGGTCTCGTGTCCGGACCCGCACTTCTTCGTGTACGCCGACGGGGCACTCGCGGTGGACGAAAACAAGGAGACGATTCGCTACGGGCGAACCGCACCCCCCGCCTGGTCCCGCCTGCGGGTGAACCACTACTTCACGAAGTCGGAGCAGGAGTTCCGCGCCAAGCTCGCCAAGGGCAAGGCCGACAAGCCAGAGGGCCGCGAGCCCGCCGTCGCAAACATCGCGCGGATCACGGAGGCGCTCCACCGGGAGCGCGACGAGAAGATCCTGTCCTACGCGCCCGACCTGCTCGAAGCGCTGTCGCGCCGCCGGCGGGCCGCCCCGGCGACATGAGCGCGTACCTCTCCGCCGCCGCGATCTACCGCGACGAGGGGGCCTACCTGCGCGAGTGGATCGAGTTCCACCGCCTCGTCGGCGTGCAGCGGTTCTTCCTCTACGACAACCGCAGCTCCGACGATCACCTCGACGTGCTCGCACCCTACGTCGACGATGGAACAGCGGTGCTGCACGAGTGGCCCGAGGAGCCAGGCCAGCGCGGCGCATACGACCACTGTCTACGCGAGTACGGGAGCGATTCGCGCTGGATCGCGTTCCTCGACCTGGACGAGTTCCTCTTCTCGCCGACCCTTCAGCCGCTCTCCGAGCTGCTGGTGGAATACGAGCAATGGGCTGCCGTCGGCGTCAACCGCGCGACGTTCGGCACGTCCGGCCTGAAGACCAGGCCCGACGGGCTGGTGATCGAGAGCTACGTGATGTACTGGCCGATGGTGGCGAGCATCAAGAGCATCGTGGACCCGAGCCGCACCGTCCGCTACCAGAACCCGCACGCGTTCGTGTACCGCGACGACGGCTTCGCGGTCGACGAGCACAAAGGCCCGATCGAAGGCTGGTTCACGAAGGAGTTCACCCACGAGCGGCTTCAGATCAATCACTACTACACGCGCTCGGAGGCCGAGTTCAGGCACAAGCTCGAGCACGGTCGAGCGGATACCGGCGAGCTGCGTGAGCAGCCGAAGAGTTGGGAGAGGGTGAGCGGGCGCGAGCGCGACGAGACGATCACCGCGTACGCGCCGGCGCTGAAGGAAGCTCTCGCGAGTCCCCCCACCACGACTGGCGCGTGAAGCACTACCTCTCGGTCTGCGCGATCTATCGCGACGAGGCGTCCTACCTGCACGAATGGGTGACCCTGCACCGCCTCGCCGGCGTGGAGCACTTCTACCTCTACGACAACGGCAGCGTCGACGAGCACGAGGAGGTGCTCGAGCGCTACGTCGCCGAAGGCCTGGTGGACGTGCTTCCCTGGGACGTCCATCCGGGACAGCTGAAGGCCTACGAGCACTGCCTGGCGGAGCGACGGGACGAGTCGCGCTGGATCGCGTTCATCGACATCGACGAGTTCCTCTTCTCCCCGACACTGCGCCCGCTCCCGGAGCTGCTGGCTGGATATGAGCAGTGGCCGGGAGTCGTCGCGAACTGGGCCGTTTTCGGCACGTCGGGCCACGAGACGAGGCCGGACGGACTCGTCATCGAGAGCTATCTGAATCGCTCCGGCAACGAGCGGCTGAACAGCCACGTCAAGACCATCGCGGACCCACGGCGAGTCGAGCGGCCGGGTGGCAACCCGCATTTCTTGGTCTACTCCGAGGGCGAAGCCGTCGATGAGACCGGAGGGCCGGTCGATGGGCCACCGTGGAGCTTCACGGCGGAGGTTCACTTCGACCTGCTGCGCGTCAACCACTACTACACGAAGTCCGAGCAGGAGTTCCGCACGAAACTCGCCAAGCCCAAGGCACATGGCCCGAAGTACCAGGTGCCCGTCGCCGAGCGCGAACGCCTCGAGCCGGCGATTGCGGCGCTGAACGACATCGAGGACCGAACGATCCTCGCGTACCTTCCCAGGCTCCGAGAGGCGCTAGATGCGCTGCAATAATCGCAGTCGTTGAAGCCGTACCTTTCCGTCTGGGCGCTCTATCAGGACGAGGCGCCGTATCTCCGAGAGTGGATCGAGTTCCACCGCCTGATGGGCGTGGAGCGCTTCTACCTGTACGACCACGACAGCGTCGACGACCACCGCGAGCAGCTCGCGCCCTACGTCGCCGACGGCACGGTGGTGTTTTACGACTGGCCGATCGACCCGGGGCAGGTCCAGGCTGCCAACCATTGCCTCGAGCACCACCGAGACGAGACGCGCTGGCTCACCTTCCTCGACCTCGACGAGTTCCTCTTCTCGCCGACGGGCAGGCCGCTTCCCGAGGTGCTCGCCGACTACGAGCAGTGGCCCGGCGTCGTGGTCAACTGGGCGACGTTCGGCACGTGCGGCCACGAGACGCCGCCCGACGGGCTCGTGATCGAGAACTACACCTCCCGTACCGACAACCCTGGGATCAACGGGAACAAGAAGACGATCGTCGACCCGGCCCGCGTGATCCAGAACCGTGGCGGGTTGTTCGACTACACCGAGGGCTTCTCGGTGGACGAAAACATGGAGCAGGCGGACGGCCGCGTGTCGGAGAAGGTCTCGTTCTCGCGCCTCCGGATCAACCACTATCACACGAAGTCGGCGATCGAGTTCGAGCGCAAGATCGCCAAGCCTCGAGCGGACCGGCGCGGCGTGCGAGATACGAGCAAGCGGCTGCGGGGGAAGATCCTGGGCGGCCTGAACGAGGTCCACGACGAGACGCTCGTCCCGTATGGGCCGGCGGTGCGCGAGGCGCTAGAGCGCACCGAGAGCCGCTGGCGCGAGGCGGGCGGTGGCGCGCGTGGCAACGCTTTCGAGGTCGACCCGCAGGCGCTCCAGTTCGCGCGCGACGTCCTGATGGGCGTCGCGGTCTGCTCGGCCGACGGCGATCCGTACCCGCACGTGGACCTGGTCGAGAAGGCGGCGGCCATGCTCGTCGGGCGGCCGTACCCCGAGCGCGACGGGCCCGAGACGCCCGAGACGTCCGAGACGTCCGAGACGGCGTAACCGATGCCCGCGGTTGTCGTCGGCGGCGCTGTCGCCAACAAGCTGCTGAACGGCGGCGAGGCCTGGGTTCGCCTGAGCTGGCTGCTGGGCCTGGCGCGGCTGGGCTGCGACACGTACTTCGTCGAACAGATACACCCTTCGAGCTGCGTGGACCGCGACGGGCGACCCGCGGAGTTCGAGGACTCCGCCAACCGTCGGTACTTCGACGCGGTCATGCGCGAGTTCGGGCTCGAGCGCTCGTCGGCGCTGCTCCTCGAGGGGAGCGAGCACACGAGCGGCATGGCCTACGACGATCTACTCGAGCTGGCGGCATCGGCCGACCTGCTGATCAACGTCAGCGGTCACCTCAGCGCCGAGCCGGTCATGACGCGGCTGCGGCGCAAGGCCTACGTCGACCTCGACCCCGGCTTCACCCAGTTCTGGCACGCGAGCGGCCGCCCCGGCGCCCGCCTGGAGGGACACGACTGGTTCTTCACGGTGGGCGAGAACATCGGGAGACCGTCCAGCACCGTGCCCACCGGGGGCATCGACTGGCGCCCCGTGCGCCCACCCGTCGTGCTCGACGAGTGGCCTCGGGCGGAGATTCTCGAAGCGCGGCGCTTCACGACGATCGCCACCTGGCGCAGCGGTTACGGCACGGTGGAGCACGAAGGCCGCACGTACGGCCTCAAGGTGCACGAGTTCCGCAAGATCGTGGACCTTCCCCGGCGCGTGCGCGCCCGTTTCGAGCTCGCGCTCGACATCCATCCCGGCGACTCACGCGATCTGGAGTCGCTTCGCGAGCATGGCTGGCAGATCGTGGACCCGCGGGAGGTGGCGGTGACCCCGGATGCGTTCCGCGCCTACGTGCAGGGCTCCGGAGCTGAGTTCTCGGTGGCGCAGGGCGTCTACGTCGACACGCGCTCCGGCTGGTTCAGCGACAGGACCGTGCGTTACCTCGCCTCGGGAAGGCCGGCTCTGGTGCAGGAGACCGGGTTCAGCGACAACTACCCGACGGGCGAGGGCCTGCTCTCCTTCTCGTCGCTCGAGGAGGCGGTGGCGGGCGCCGACGCGATCGAATCCCGCTATGAGGAGCACAGCGAGGCGGCGCGGGCGCTGGCGGAGCGCTTCTTCGACTCAGACGACGTCCTGAGCTCGTTTCTGGAGCAGGTGGGAGTTCGGTAGATGAGCGATCCCACGAGCCACGCGCAGCACGGGGACCCGGCGCAGGCGCCCGCTGCGACCCCGGACTGGCCCACCTTCCCCGGCGGTCCGCGCGCTCAGCGGCTGCACTCGATGGTGATGACGCGCCACTTCATCCTGATACACGTCCCGCGCACGGGCGGACAGTTCATTCGCAAGGTGTGCTTCGAGCACCTGCCGGCGACGTGGTTCATCCGCAACGCGCTCGACGCGCATACTCCGTACGACGTGATCGCGGACGACTTCGCCCAGCTCCCGATGTTCGCTGTGGCACGCAATCCGTGGGACTGGTACGTGTCCTGGTACCACTACCTGACCCAGACCGACGCCGCCGACAGGACCGGCCCGATGTGGACCTCCGCCTTCGACAGCGGTAGAAGCGACTTCAAGTCCACGGTCACGGCAGCGTGCAGCGGGCGCGGGTTCACCAACCCGCGCACGGAGCCCATCATGCGCGAGCTCGACTGCGACCACCTCTCCGCCGTCTACATGCGGATCGCGGGCCGGGGAGTGGATGCCGGGCGCGTGCAGGTCGGGCGCTTCGAATCGCTCCAGCTCGATTTCCTCGCGTTCCTCGAGCGCCATCAGGTGCCGACCGGGCGCGCGTTCGAGCGAACGGTCATGGCCGAGCCACCGTTCGGGTCCAGCAAGCGGGGGCGCTACCAGGACTACTACGACGATGAGCTGCGCGATCTGGTGGCCGAGAAGGCGCGCCGCCTGATCGCCGCCCACGGGTACGAGTTCTGAGCGACCGCCGGCTGAGACTGATCGTGAGCGGGATGGTCGCCGCCGTCCCGCGTCAGGGGGGCGCCGCCTGGGCGGTGCTCCAGTACGTGCTCGGGCTGCGGCGGCTGGGCCACGAGGTCCTGCTCGTGGAGGAGTACGGCCAGCGACCGGACGAGTCGGGCGGAAAGCCGCTCGCCCAGTCCGCGGCAGGCCTCTACTTCAGCGGACTCGCCTCCCGCTTCGGGATCGAGGACTCCGCGGCGCTCCTGCGCGCCGGGAGCGAGGAGACGGTCGGGCTGCCGTACGCGCGCCTCGTCGAAGCGGCCGCCGGCGCCGACGCACTCGTCAACATCTCGGGCATCCTCACCGACGAGCGCCTGCTCGAGCCGATACCCGTCCGCGTCTACCTCGACCTCGATCCCGCGTTCACGCAGCTGTGGCAGGACGAGGGCATCGACATGCGCTTCGGCGGCCACACGCACTTCGCGACGGTCGGCAAGGCGATCGGCACGCCAGAGTGCGACCTCCCCACGTGCGGGCGCGACTGGATCACGACCCTCCCACCCGTCGTGCTGGAGCACTGGCCGCGAGCAGAGAAGATCGAGCACGACGCTCTCACCACCATCGCGAACTGGCGCGGTTACGGCTCGGTGGAGCGCGACGGCGTTCATTACGGCCAGAAGGTTCATTCGCTGCGCGAGCTGATCGAGCTTCCCCTCAAGGCCCCGATCCGCTTCCTGCTCGCCCTCGCGATCCACCCGGACGAGGCGCGCGACCTCGAGGCACTCGAGCGCAACGGATGGGAGTTGACGAGCGCCGACCTCGCCGCCGGCACGCCGGACGCCTACCGCGACTTCATCCGGGGATCGCTGGCCGAGTTCGGGTTCGCCAAGAGCGGCTACGTGCTGTCTGGCTCCGGCTGGTTCAGTGATCGCAGCGCCTGCTATCTGGCGTCCGGGCGGCCGGTGATCGCGCAGGAGACCGGCTGGAGCCGGTTCATCCCCGCCGGAGAGGGACTGTTCGCGTTCAGCAGCCAGGAAGACGTCGTCGCTGCTGTCGTCGAGATGAAGAGCGACTATGAGCGTCATGCCCGCGCCGCTCGGCGGCTGGCAGAGCGCCATCTGGACTCGGACGTGGTGTTGCCGCGCCTCTTGTCAGAGCTCGGTCTGGACGCGTGACCCAAACCTCAGACGCCGACCTCCGCGCGGGGCTCGAGCGGGCGCTCGCCGAGGCGTCCGCGCAGCCGGGGCCCATCGCGCGCCTGGAGCGCCGTCCCTGTCCCTACCAGACGAGCTTCACACTCGAGGAGCTCGACGTCGAGCTCGAAGGCGGAGAGACGCTGGAGCTGGTCTTCAAGGACCTCGCTCGCGACGCCCTGTCCGAGGAGGCACGCGATGCCAAGCCGGCCTTCCTGCACGACCCGGAGCGCGAGATCGAGGCCTACTCACGTGTGCTCTCGAACGCCGGCCTCGGCACGCCCCGCTTCTACGGCGCGGCCGTGGAGCCTCGACTCTCCCGCTACTGGCTCTTCATCGAGCGGGTCGAGGGAGTGCCGCTCTGGCAGATCGGGGAGCTCGAGCGCTGGCGGCACGTCGCTCGCTGGCTGGCTCGGATGCACGAACGCTTCCTGAGCGAGCGAGCGCCGTGGGAGGACGCGAGGCATCTGCTTCGGTACGACGCGGACCTCTTCAGGGTCTGGCCCGAGCGCGCCCGCGACCTGGCGCGGCGGGCGACGGACGAGGAGGCGCCCTCCCGGCTCGAGCGAATCGAGTGGATCGCCGCCCGCTACGAGCCGGTCGTGGAGCGCCTCGGTTCGCTCCAACAGACGTTCCTGCACGGCGAGCTCTACGCCTCAAACGTGCTGATACCCGAAACGGGCTCGGAAGGCCGCGTGAGCCCGATCGACTGGGAGCAGGCCGCGATCGGGCCGGGCATGATCGACCTCGCCGCGCTGTCCGCAGGGGATTGGGACGAAGAGCAGCGCGCTTCGCTCGCCGACGCCTACGCAGGAGCGCTCGAGCGCCCGGAGGCGCTCGGCGCCGGCCCGGAGGACATCACCGGGTCACTGGACTGCTGCCTGCTGCATCTGGCGATGCAGTGGCTGGGCTGGGCAGAGCGCTGGCGGCCGCCGCGAGAGCACGCGCACGACTGGCTCGAGGAGGCGACGGGAGCGGCGCAGAGGCTGGGCCTGTGAGCGGGGTGGGCCCGGTCGATCCGGGATCATCCGAGCTGAGATGATGATTTCGCAGGACGGCCGCTTCCTGATCGTGAACGCCGATGACTTCGGTCACAGCGCGGGCGTCAACGCCGGCGTCATCAAGGCCCACGAGCGCGGGATCGTGACGAGCGCGAGCCTGATGGTGCGAGGCGGCGCCGCTGCCGGGGCGGCGGCCTACGGGCGCGGCTCGTCGCTCAGCCTGGGACTGCACGTCGACCTCGGAGAGTGGTCCTGGGGCGATGGCGACTGGGTGGAGCGCTACGAGGTGGTCCCGATGGAGGATGGGGCGGCCGTCGAGGGAGAGGTGCGGCGCCAGCTCGAGCGCTTTCACGAGCTGGTCGGGCGCGGCCCCAGTCACTTGGACTCGCATCAGCACGTCCACACCTCCGAGCCGGCCGCGGGCGTGCTCGTGCGGCTGGCGCAGGAGCTGGGCGTGCCGTTGAGGCACAGCGGCCAGGTCCGCTACTGCGGGGACCTCTACGGGCAAACCTCCACCGGCGAGCCGATGCGGGAGGCGATCGGGGTCGAAAACCTGATCGAGATCCTGCGCCGGCTCGAGCCGGGGGTCACCGAGCTCGCCTGCCACCCCGGCGAGGGCAGCGACATCGACTCCCCCTACCGTTACGAGCGCGAGGAGGAGCTGAGCGCCCTCTGCGATTCGAGGGTTCGCGCGACGATCGAGGCCGAGGGCATAGTCCTTCGATCTTTCGCGGACATTTAGCCTCCCCCCGCACCGCGACCGCCGAGGCCGGGGGCCGCCGACCTGTAACTTTCCCGCTCGTGCCCGAGCGCGACGGATTCACCCTCTGGCTCACCGGTCTGCCGAGATCCGGCAAGTCGACGATCGCTGGGCTCGTCGCCGGTAGGCTGCGCGCGCTCGGCGTCGAGCGGGTGGAGCTGCTCGACGGCGACATCGTGCGCGAGGGCCTCTGCAGGGGCCTCGGCTTCTCGCGCGAGGACCGGATGGAGAACATCCGCCGTATCGCGCTCGTCTCGAAGCTGCTGACCCGAAACGGGGTGGCGGTGATCGTGGCGGCGATCTCCCCCTACCGCGAGGACCGCGAGCTCGCTCGAGAGGAGATCCAGTCGTTCGTGGAGGTCTGGTGCAAGGCCTCGGTCGAGGCCTGCGCGGCACGCGACTACAAGGGCCTCTACGAGAAGGCGATGCGAGGCGAGATCACGAACCTCACCGGCGTCAACGACCCCTACGAGGAGCCCGAGGACGCCGACGTCGTCCTCGAAACCGAGGGCGAGCCGCCAAAGCAGAGCGCCGATCGCGTGATGCAGGCGCTGATCGAGAAGGGCTTCGTCAGGCGCCGCTAGGTCTAAAGCGGCGGGCGCTCAGCGACCGCGGACTGTGATCGTCCGGTTGGTCGTGCGAGCTCCGTTGAGCCTGACTGTGGCGCGTACGCGCAGGTTGCGATAGCGCCTCACGACGCGTCTGACCTTGTTCGCCACCTTGACCTTGACCGTCCGGGTCTTTCCGGCCGGGATGTTGAATGTCTTGCTGCCGAGCGCGAGCTTGCGCCGCGCCGACGTCTCGACCCTGCCCGCGGTCTGGAGCCTCAGGCGCCCGCGGCACGGAAGCTCGCCGGTGGGACACGTCACACGCACCGGGATGACGCCGGTCTTCGACATCTTCACCCGCCGGCCGGAGATCGACGCGCGCGCCCGCGCTGCCACGCAGCCGTCGGTCTGGAGCCGCGGCAGCTCCTTGTAGACCTTGCCGTTGTGCCCGGTGAACTGCGCGTCGATCGTGGGCAGCGGCCTGGTCGTGCAGAGGTCGTTGAAGACGTTCAGGATCCCGTTCGGGCCACCCTTGACGTTCAGCTCGAAGCGCGACTGCGGCACGTCGGGCACGGAGTCGAACGTGTTCAGGATCTTGATTCCGGAGAACCCGTTGCGAGCGTTCAGTACCACCTCGAGGCCGCCTCCGCGCAGCATGACGGCGAGCTTGGGCAGCGGCTTGCCGGACTCCTGCACGATGTAGACGGGTCCTGAGAGCTTGAACGGCAGCACCGGCGTTATCACGCTCGCCGTGCCGACCTGCGACAGCGCGGGGCAGGTGCGCGTGGCGAGCTGCGAGTCGTTGCAGAGCGCGCCCGGCTTCTGGAACTGCGGCACGTTCGGCCGGATGATGTCCGGGATCACGACTCTGGCCTTGGAGATGTTGGCCTCGCCGGGCCTCTGGGTGACGATCGCCTTCAGGTTCGGGTGATCGTCCTTCTGGGTCAGGCCATTGCCGCCCGCGATGATGCGGAGCCTGGGCTGGAACGGCAGCGCTTCGCAGCCGGTAGCCGCGGCATCGTGGCTCGAGGTCGCGGCGACCCCCCTGTCCGACGTGAAGGTCGCGGTGAAGGTGCGCGTGTCGCAGCCCGTCGGGTTGAAGAAGAAACGATCCTTGTCGACCACGATCTCGATCTTGCGCAGCGGCAGCGGGACGCCGCCGAGGATGGTCGGGATGTCCGGCGACAGGACGTCGACGCCGGTGTCCGCCTCTCTCAACACTGCGCGGTTGACCAAAACGACCCGCCCGAGATCGATCGGCCCGACCTTCGCTGGGATGACGATGACGAAGCTCGCGGCATCCCCCGCGTTGACGGCCTCGCCGATGTAGATCGACCCTGGAACGGTCAGCAGGCCGTTGCCATAGCCCACGGTCGACTTGATCGTGCCGACCTTGCTCGAGTCGGGGCAGTTCAGGCCGGGGGTGGATGCGAGCGCGTTGACGGTCCCGGCCGGGCACAGCGGCGCGTTGGCGAGGCTTCCGGCCGCTCCTGGCGGAAGTGACAGCTTCAGGCCCTTCATCATCTGGTGCCCGTCCGGCCGCGTCATGACGAGGCGCGAGACCGAGAAGGCGCCGGCCTGGGTGGGGGCTGCCGAGGCTTCCTCGACCACCGGCTGGAAGGGCTCCGGGTCCTGGCAGCCGGTCGTTGTCACCTTCGGCGTCACGGTCTTGGGCACGTTGCTGGCGTGGCTCGTGAGGACGGCGCTGCCGAGGTGCTCGCCGCAGTCGCGCGGGTTCATCAGCACCGCGTTGTCACCGCCGCGCGTGCGCAGCGTGAAGGTCGTGAAGGGCACCTCGGGGTTGTTGCGGAAGACGGTCCTGATCTGGCCGCTCTCGGTCACGCTAACGTCGCCCGGCGGAAGCTTGAGCCGGAGGCCGTGACCTTCGAGCAGCAGGAAGAGCTTCCACGGGTTCGCCTCCGTCGGGCGGCCCGGCGCTCCGGTCGGGCCGAAGAAGGCCTTGCCGTGGATGGGGGTGGGCAGCACCGGCGCCTCGACCGTGATGTCGCCGATGTGCGACCCGGGCGGGCACTTGACCGGCGCGTCGCTGATCGTCTTGCCGTCGGCGCTCATCCCGAACTGATCGAAGGTGCACTGCTCGAGTCCGACGCCGCCCGCCGGGGAGAGCGAGACGCCCTGGGGCAGAGTCACGTCGGCGTCCTTGAGCTGCGCCTGCCAGATGGGGTCGTCGGCGTACTCCCCGTAGTCGAGCTTGACGGCCATGCCCGTCGGCGCACCCGCCTGCTGGGTGTCCGGCGTGGTGGTGACGTCGAGGTCGAAGGGCACGTTCTCGCAGCCCGTGGGAGTGAACGTGGTGGTGCGGTGGTCGACGACGTGGCTCTCGCGCTGCTGGTCCTGAACTATCCCGTCGCCGTTGATGTCGGCCGGCTCGCGGGTCTGGGTCTTGTTGCTGACCTCGCTGGCCTTTTCGAGCGGCCGGAAGTAGGACACGGCATCCATGCGCATCGTCGCCGGTCTCTCACACTGCGCCGGGTTGAGGAAGAAGGGCTTGGCGCCGGCGAGCGGGGCTACGTCCACCGGACCGCCGTTGCTGACGTGGGAACCCGCACACGGCGCGTAACTGCAGAGGACCGTATCGATCTGCGAGGCCTTCGCCGCGAACGAGCCGAGCTTGAACGGCACGTCATAGACGGTCGAGCTGACGCCGAAGTCCGGGTTGGTGCCGCTCGAGCGCAGCGAGACGACCACGGGCAGAGGGCCCGGCGGGTCAGACGACAGCTTGGCGCCGGCTCCGAGCCTCGCGGGCTCGAGCCCCAGCGTCTCGAGGTTGTAGACACCGGTCGTGATGTCGAGCAGGGGGGCGCCGTCACCGGCCTCGGGCTGGACCGCGTGGGTGTAGGCATAGCCGACCTGGCTCTCGATCGGGCAGGAGAAGGCGATGAAGAGGTGGGTCGGGCACGTCGCCACGGCTGTCGGGTTGCCGAGCATTCCCGGGGGCAGATGCAGGTTGAAGTCCTTCAGCGTGGACGAGACCTGCCCTGGGGTCTGAGTACAGCCGTTGACGGTCTCGAAGCCCACGAGCCCACCACCGGCTCTGGGACCGCCGGGGGGGTCACACAGGCGGAAAGAGATCTCAGTGTCAGGGTGACCGCCCGCCTGTGTCGCGGGATAGGGAAGCGGCGGGTCGCTGGGCGGGTGTGTCAGGTCCTTTGGGATGACGGTGAACTTCTGGATCTCCAGGGCCCCCTGATGAGGCCTCCTCTCGAAGCTGCCGCGGCCGCCGTCCTGGGTGTACGTGGTGCCGTCGAGCGTGAAAGAGTTGGCGTCCACGACCGTTACTGGCCGGTTGCCATTGGCCCCTGCGGGGGTCGCGCCTGCGACGGTTATCGTCTCGCCCGTCGTGAGACCGTGGTTCGGGACGTTTACCTTGATCAGCCCGCCGCCGTTCGTGATGCCGGTCGGCGGAGGCGGGATCAGCGTGTGGCTGGCCATCGCCGTGGCGGGAGCCGCGAGCAGCGCTCCGGCGGCGGCCAAGGCCACCACCATCAACCTGATCTGCGGGGCAATCCCCGTCATCGCTTGCTCATCCCTTCCTCTTGGACGCCTTCACCGTCAGGGTGCGGGTCGACCTCACGGTCCGGTTCGAAGCCCGCTGGACGCCCCTCGGCCTCGCGCTCACGATAGCTCGGATCCGGAGACGGTTGCGGCGGTTTATGAGCCGCTTCAACTTGCTCGCGATCTTGATCCGCACGGCCTTCCGCTGGCCCGGGCGCGTGATGGTGAAGCTCTTGCGGCCGAGGCGCATCTTGCGCGCTGCCTTGCGCTTGGCGGCGTCGTTGACCGCACGCACGGCGCCGGCGGTCTCGAGCGTCACCGTCCCTCTGGCTGCAACCGGACACCTCACCCGTACCGACACCGTGCTGCCCTTGAGCGTCAGGGTGCCTGCTGAGACGGAGCAGCGGTTGGAAGCCGTGACGCGATTCACGACCTCGCAGTTGCCGGCGACGTCGTCGTCGGTGTCCGCGTCGACGACGTCCCTGCCGCCGCCGCAGGCGACCTTGCCGTTCTTGCCGTCCCTGCTGTTGATGCTGTCGTCACCGCCGCCGGTGCTGACGTTGAGGACGTCCGTACGGATGAAGTCCCCTTCGTTCGACTCGCCGTCGTCCGCCGCACCGTCGAGCGTGATCGAGACGTCCGCCGTGCGCGCGCCGTAGTCCGCTGTGTCGCTGCCCGCGACGGCGCCCAGCGTGTCGGCTCCGGCTCCCCCGTCGAGCATGTCGTCGCCGCCGCCGCCCTCGAGCGTGTCCTCTCCTCCTCCGCCGCCGAGCCTGTCGTTGTCGTCGTCGCCGCGTAGTACGTCGCGCCCCTCGCCGCCGTCGAGCAGATCCTCTCCGCCCCCGGCCAGGATCAGATCGAAGCCTCCGTTGCCCACCAGAGTGTCGTTTCCGCCGCCGCCTATGAGGACGTTGCCCGCGCCATCGCCGGTCAGCACGTCGCCCGCGGCACCGCCGAACAGCTTCTCGACGTCGCCTGCCAAGTTGTCGTTCTCGCCCGCCTCGCCGTCCCCGCCCGGTGTGGAGAGATCGGCATTGATCGGCGCGGTGCGGCCTGAGTAGTCGGCGCTGTCGGCTCCGTCACCGCCCAGAAGGACGTCAGCTCCGGCGCCTCCGTCCAGTACGTCGTCGCCACCGCCGCCGCTCACGATGCCGTCGCCGCCGTTGGCGACGAGCCGGTCAGCGTCGATTCCGCCGGAAAGGCTCTCGACGTCGGAGCCGACGTTGTCGCCCTCGCCCGCGACTCCGTCGTTGGCAAAGTCGTTGGTGGACACGTTCACGGGTACCAGTTCGGCCGAGTAGTCGACCAGGTCCGTCCCTGGGCCTCCCGCGAGGTGGTCGGAGCCGGCGTTTCCGACCAGACGATCGTTGTCGGCGCCGCCATCGAGCTGGTCGTCGCCGTCACCGCCCTGTAGGTCGTCCGCTCCCTCATGACCCCTGACTTCGTCGGTGCCGCCACTGCCCTTCAGAGTGTCGTCACCGAAGCCTCCGAATACCCGGTCGGCTCCTCCGCCGGCGTCGATGAGGTCGTTGCCGCCTCTACCCTCGAATGTCTCTGCACCCTCACCGCCGCGCATGACGTCCCCGCCAGAGCCGCCGATCACGTGCTCGACTCCGGGCTGGATGACCTCGAACTGCGGCGCCTCGGGGTTCGTCCTGTCGACGTCGGACACCTCATTTCCGTCGTCGGCGGTCTCATCGAGGGTCGCCCGGATCGGCTCCGTGCGTCCCACGGACGTGGCTCGGTCCGCGTCGATGCCGGCATAGGTGACCGTGTCCGTGCCGGTTTCGCCGAAGAACTTGTCTGGGCCCCGGCCACCGTCGAACAGGTCGTTTCCTGGACCGCCCCAGAAGACGTTCTTGCCCGAGATCCCGGCACGCGGCTCAAAAATCGGGGACAGTCGTGGGTCGTTGCCGAGGAGAGTGTCGTCGCCGGCGCCGCCGATCACGTTCTCGACGTCCTCACCGATGCAGTCCCTGCGGCCGCCAGCGCCCACGTCCGAAGCTCCACCGTCGTTGGCCAAGCAGTCGTCACCGCCCCGCTCATCGGTTAGGCCCTCGCGGCCCGGAAACTCACAATCGTCGGCGGCCGCGATGTGCACCAGCGCGCCGCTGGAGTGCGACGCAGCGCTCGTCCCGTTCGCTCCCCTCGTGGCGCCCGTAAACGTCGTCTCGGTCGTGCCGGTGTAGGTGATCTGCTCCGAGCCGATGCGGAGAGTGCCGGTCCCTGTGAACCCCCTTGTAGAAGCAACGGTGATGGTGGTCGCAACGCCGTCGAGCGCCCCACTCAGAGTCGTGTCTGCCGCACCCAGCGTGACGGTGATGTTGCTGCCCGGGCTCGGACCGGTGTAAGCGGAGTAGTCGACGGTGTCCTCGCCGAGCCGGCCGCAGATGATGTCGGCCCCCGGCCCTCCTACCATGAGGTTCGGGGTGCGGCCACCGAAGATGCGGTCGTCACCGGCTCCCCCTATCACGGTCTCGATGTCCTCACGGATGATGTCGTTCTCGCCGGACTCGCCGCTCAGCGTGCCGAAGTCCAGCAGCTCGTCCTCCGGCGCGATCACGACGCCGTTCGTGCGGTGCTCGTAGTTGATCGTGTCGTTCCCGTTGCCGCCCTGGATGTTGTCGCCGCCGTTGGAGGCGCTCCCTTCGTCGAACTCGTCATTGCCGCGGCCGCCCTCGAGCTGGTCTCCGCCAGGCCCACCACGCAAGATGTTTGACGACGTGTCGGGGACGTCCGGAAACTCCGTGGTCGCGAAGATCACATCACTGCCAGCGCCCGCGTCCATCGTGTCGCTACCGAGGTTGCCGCGGATGGTGTCGTTGGACGTACCGGTGCTGAGAACTGAGTCGTCGCCGTCGCCGAGGTTGAGGTCGGCGTCGACAGTCGAAGCGGCGTTGACGACGACGGTGTCGTCGCCGTCACGGGCGGCGACCTTGAGCTCGAAATCCGGGAAGTTCGGGTTCTGGTCGAAGCCCGGGTCGGCGCAATCGGCCGTGTTCGCGTCCACCCGGGTGCACTCGGTAGCGGAACCGGGGTCGATGATGATCCCGGCCGTGTCCGTGATCCTCCAGTCCCCGCTCTGAATGACGGTGATGAAGTTGGGCGTGTTGAAACCGGCGATGACGTCCACCCGCTTCGCCGCCGTGTCGACCGAGACGGTCGTCGGGACGGCCAGGGCGGGCGGCGCGAGAGCGAGCATCAACGTGGCGACGCAAGGGAGCGCCAGCTTTCGGGCCGCTCTAGCGATGCGGCCGCTCACCCTCTTCAACCTCTCACTCTCTCCGATCTTCCCCAAGATGCCCTGATCCACGTCCTTGCCGGATAAGTACGCGCCCCCTGCCAAGAGCTTAAGGACGCCGGGCTCTTCGAGTCAAGAGCCGTAAGCATCCCTGCAACGCGCCAGTATAGCCCGGATTCACAACGGGCGCCGCACTTGTTCTAGTACACGATCGCCCTGCACATGGACCGGATTCGCGCGACCGCGAGTCGAAAGACGGCCCGTCCCTTGCCGTTGGTCGGACTGTTGTTCGGCCGTTGCACGTACCGCGCGGCGGCGCCTGGACGAGACTGCGCTTTTTGTGCTACTTTTTCGCCGTGGCTTGGGCCCGCGTCGCATGTCTAAAGGCCCAAACCGCCGTAGCTTAAGCCCGCTTCGCAGCATGTCCAAGGGCGAGAGCTCGGGTTAGTCAGTCCAAATTCCATATAGAGGGAGGCGTAGCGCATGTCCAAGCGCTCGACCACTCTGACGCTATCGCTGGCACTCGGGGCACTCGTGGCCCTCTGTCTGGTCAGCGTCGCGTCAGCGCAACACCCACGTCCCGGCGGAGGCAGTCCGTTCCGGGTACCGCTCGTCCCATCGTTCAAGGCCTGTGTGGCCCCGAACTCGACGCACGTTGCGCCGCTCGCGCAGCCGTCGTGTACGCCGCCACAGCTCGAGTCCGCGATCCTGACCACCGGTACGACGGGTGCCGGGTCGGGTTCCGCGCGTCTCGATGTCAAGTGCGTCGGTGGTGCGGCCGGAGAGCAGCCGCCCTGCAGCACTACCGCGGGCGACCAGGAGGACATCGCTGTTTTCTCCGCGGCGACCGACGTCCGGTGCTCTGTCGGTGGCATCCCCGGATGCTCCACGGCCGGCGGTGACTACGTCGGTGGGGTGATCGGCCAGTCTCTGATTCGGATCACCGACCACTCGAACGGCACGCCAGCGACGGTCTGCGCAACCGGCACCGGCGCCCCGCCGTGCACGACGGCCACCGTTCAGGACCTGACGTTCTCCGTGCTGGCGAGCTGCACCGGCACGCCGGCGAGCGCCAACGGGTCGAACTGTGGAGTCAACACCACGATCGACGCCCTCCTCGCAGGCACCGTCAAGGAGCTGCAGCGCGGAGTGGTGGCGATATTCAGCATCGTCGTCAAGGACGCCGGGCCTGACGGTCTGGTGAACCCAGGCCCCGGCTGCCCGCCGGCTTGTGGTACAGGCGACGAGACCGAGTTCGGCAGGCAGGGCATCTTCATCCCATAACGGGAGGAGATACCAAGCAAGCCCAAGCACCAGGAGGGCGGGATCGGCGCAAGCCGCTCCCGCCCTCCACTTTTTCCCTTTCGATGACTCTGAAGAGACACGCCAAGATTGCGCGCAACGAGCCGCGCCGCCAATGCGGTTAACGGCGTACCGGTCCTCCGCCCTGCGCTATGTTGTGCGCCGAGGTAAACCCTGATGCGCAGACTTCCAATCCTTCTCGGCCTCGTCGGCGTCCTGATCGTCGTCGGACTCGTCGGCCTCGCAGCCCTCGTCATCGGTGATGACGACAGCAGCAACGGCCACTCCGCGCAGTCAGAGGACCCATTTCCCGAGAACCCGGGCTTCCATCTGGGAGCGGATGCGTCCCCTTACGCCGGCCCCGTCCCGTTGAAGGTGAAGTTCTCGGTGAACCCGTTCAAGAACGACGGCGACGTCCAGTACTACTGGCGCTTCGACGACGGCACCACGAGTCGCGATAAGGACCCAGCGAAGGTGTTCAGGGAAAACGGCTACTACCAGGTGCTCGTGGACGCGAAGGACAAGAAGGGCAACCGGGACCGCGTCACGCTGATCCTCGGCGCCTGGCCGGCCGACCTGTGGGCGACCACGGAGCGCCGCCGGTTGACTCGCCGGGAGCAGCTCGGAGCGATCAGGGAGCAGAGCCGCGCGACGCAGGCGCGGCGGGACCGCCTGAAGAAGGCGGGCAAGCCCTACACGGGCGAGACGGTCCCCGAGCCGAACTTCTAGCTGAGGTTCCCCACCAGGTCATTTGACCCTGGTGGCCGGTCGCTGCTCAGTGCCCGAGGGGCTCTGCCAGCTCGACGATGATCCCCTCGGGGCCGCCGGACGTAGCAGAGCCGGTAGCTGTCCTCGTAGCGCTCCAGCTCGCCGACGAGCTCAGCGCCGCGGGCTCGCAGGCCGGCGACGGCGGCGTCGACGTCTTCGACGGCGAATGCCGTGCTCCATCCGTTGAATCGTCATGTGCTCGATGGTAAGGAATCCAGGTTCGAGCCACGGCGGCCAAGCATGAACATCAGGTTCGCCGCGTGCGGATCGAACGGGGTGTAGCCGACCTCGTCAAGGGTGCATCTTGCCGGTGCCGACGGCCGAGCCCCAGCAAGCCGAAGGCCGGGACTCAGCCCGGCCTTCGGCGCTCGCTATGCGTCTTTTCGTTCGGCGCTAGGGGAGGAACACTCCCTGGCGGAAGAACACCTTCTCGTCGCCGCTTCCACAGATCTGCGGGCAGGTGCCCGAGGGCGGCGTGATGCTCCCGTCCGCGCCCCGGTCCTCGACCGTGGCGGACTGCCATGCGATCAGGCCTCGCTTGCGCTCCTTGATGTAGTTCGGCACGAGCGTGTCGGTCGTAGTCGAGAAGCTGCAGGTCGCACCGACCGTCGACAGCGGGTTGACCGCACACGTGACCGGCACGGAGAACTCCGAATCCAGCGAGCCCGGGTCGTCCTGGAAGCCGCCGTTGGCGAGGTCGGTGATCCTGATCGTCGATCCAAAGAGGACCTGGCCCGTGTAGTCGTCGCCGGCGAGGACGCAGCCCGCGGGGCCCGCGGCGGTGCACCGGACGTCGGTGAGGGAGCCGGCCAGCCTGAGGTCCGCCTCATCCGGGACCGTGAGCGTGTCGCCGGGAACGGCGTCGAGCCTCATCGAGCCATTTCCGGCCCCGGCTGTACCCGTCGTCAGGATCGACGACTCGAGCACCGGCGGGTTGCACGACGGCGAGTTCAGCGGCGTGATGTGGGTCATGTTCGAGGAGACGCACTTCCTGTACTCCGGCACCAGTGGAACGCGCAAAGGAGTGGCACCACCTGGACGCGGGAAGTTGATCTCGCGGCGAGCGGAGGTCTGCACGACCGCGGTCGTGCCGTCGAACCGGGTCCAGACGGCGCTCGCGCCACCGTTCTGCTCGGCCGCGACGTCCGGGTTGTCGGAGGTGAACCCGCTCTGGGAGATCTGCTCGACGGCCCCGAAGGCACCGCCGGAGGGCTGGAAGGCCCCCTCGATGAGGGTGTCGGCGCCAACCGTGCGAGACCAGACCGCCTCCACGTTCCCCTGGGGGTCCATCGAGACCGAGGGATGGAAGGCGGGCGAAAGCGAAACGCTGGCGACGTTGCTGAAGAGTTCCGTATTCGAGGCCTTGTAGGCGGACTGGATCCTGTTTGTGGTCGTGTTGGTCCACACGGCCACGGCCTCGCCGGTCGGGGCGGTAGCCACCTTCGGCTCGAACGCGTTCTCGCCGGCGGGCGAGATCGTCTGCGTGATACCGAAGCTGAGGGCTCCAGCGGGACGCACCGAGGCCTGGATGCGGTCGTTGCTGCCGTCGTTCTTGACCCAGACCGCGACGGCACGGCCGACGCCGTCCACCGCGACGTCCGGGTTGAACGCCTGTGACCCCGTGGGGGTCGCCGAGACGTTGACCGGGAAGTACCATCCCGGCGCGGCGAGCGCGCTCGTCGGCAGCGCCAGCAACACAAAAACCACTGCGAGCGGCAACAACCGCACGCCCCTTGCCCCTAGCCAAGACCTCATCGATGCGCCTCCTAAAAAGGAATCCCTAGACGGGCCGTAGCTTAGCAGCGATGAGGAGGCCGATGCGAGGCAGGTTCCGTGCCGTCACGGCCCCCAGCCGCCGCAAGATCCAAAAAGCGTTACGCCGCGCGCCGCCCGACTACCACCGGCTCTCGGAGTCGCGGGTGATGGCTCGCTTCTTGGTCGGGTACTGGCGGTTGTAGACCGTGAAGGCGACCGCGATCGTCGTTCCGACGATGACCCCGAGCACCAGCCAGTCCGACCAGTGATCGACCACTTCCGTGACCGCCAGGACCAGCACAGCGGCCACCAGTGCCACGATCAGGGCTTGCAACCAGAACGCCGAGCGCAAATACTCCTCCTCCGCTGGTGTACATGAGCATCATAACCGGGCATTAGCAGCCCGGCCAAGCGAGACAGAGAAGGAGTGAGATGATCGAGACGATCGCGGTGGGCACCGACGGGTCGGGGACAGCTTCCAAGGCCGTCGACTTCGCGCTCGACCTGGCGGAGAAGTACCAGGCGCGGCTGGTGGTGGCAAGCTCCTACAGGCCGGTCAGCGAGGGTAAGGTCAGGGAGGAGCAGCGCGACGCTCCGGAAGACATCCAGTGGTCGATCAACCCGATGCAGGAGGTGGAGGCGAACCTGAAGGCGGTCGAGGATCTCGCCCGCGAGCGAGGAGTCACGGCCACGAGCGCTGCCCGTGAAGGCGATCCCGCCGACGTGCTGGTCGAGATAGCGGAGGAGCACAACGCCGATCTGCTGGTGGTCGGAAACAAGGGGATGCAGAGGAGGGTCCTGGGCAGCGTCCCAAACAGCGTTTCCCACAAGGCTCCCTGCTCGGTCGTGATCGTGAAGACCACCTGAGGGAGCACCTGAGCGGAGCCTCAACCCAGCGGTGGCACCGGCCCCGTGACGTCGGCACCATCCGGAGCCAGGTCGAAGCAAACTCGCTTGCAGCGCGTGCTCGTGACGAGTGTTTGTGCTCGCCATGCAAACGGGGCCCCGGCCACCAGCGGCTCGAGCCCTGCACGCGGCACGCGGAGCGACACGCTCAGGCGGTCCGGACGCCACACGCTCAGGCGGCTCACGCGGGAATCCTTGCCGGGAAGCCTTCGGAACAGGAAGCCAGCCGTTCGCCCACCGCCGAAGCGAACGACGGCAAAGTAGCGTCGGCCCGAGCCGGCGTCGAGGTGCACGACGACGTACCCGCGCCCTCGCACGTCGCTCGAGCGCCACGCCCGCCAGGTGGCGAGGGCGAAGGTGAGTCCGTTCGAGCTCCACGACGCGTCGACCTCGCGCAGGTCGAGTCGGGACCGGACGTCGTCGGGGTCGAGGACCTCTTGCCGGGCGACCGGGGCCTGCGCTTCGGTTGCGGCTCTCGACTGAACGGCCGCTCCAAGCCCGAGCAGCGCGGTCGCGGCAACGACCGCCAGGGCAGACGCCGGAGCTGTCATGGGCGGCGACTTCACCGCCGGAGAAGGCTCGCCGCCTCTCGCGCGGTCCAGAGCGCGAGCGCTATGCCCGCCGCGAGCAGGGTGGCCGCGAGCACCTCGCCGCCCTCGGGCGCTTCGACCACGCGGAAGCCGGGTTCGCTGGCGCCGCCCGCCAGCGCAAGCGCGCCAAGCACGACCAGCGCTGCGTTGCGTGCGAGCAGAAACCGGTAGTCGCGCCGCGCCTGGCCGCCGAAGCACGCACACGGTAGCCGGGCGCCCCCCAGCCTGGCCGCGCGTGCCGTTGCGAGAGAGAAAACGGCCAGAAGGGGCAGTGCCAGCAGTGCCGTGGCCCGTGGCCCCGCGGCAACGAAGACGATCGGGATGGCGATCTCGACGAGCGGAACTCCAATCTGGGCGAGCCGCTCGGCGGGGCCGAGCCGGTATTCGCCCAGAGACGCCCGCCAGCGGCTGGGACGCACCAGCTTTGCCAGCGACGCCCAGGCGAATGTCGCTGCAAGCGCTCCCGCTGCGAGGACGGCGACGGAGCTCATCGGTTCGGGAACGATAGAAGGGCAGCCGATACCCTGTGCCACCGCCGGCCGGGAGAGCCGGCGGGCGTGAGGCCCGAACCGTTGGGAGGCATGCTTGGAAGGCTGGTGGGCCGCTTCATATGTGGTGCTCTGGATTCTCGTCGCCCTTCTGTGCGTGACTGTGATCGCGCTCGCGCGCCAGATCGGCACCCTGCACCTGCGCCTGGGCCCGCGCGGCGCGCTCGAGGTCGACGACGAAGGTCCTCCTTTGGGCCAGGCGCTGGAGTCCGTGGAGGTGACCGACTCCGCCGAGCGGGTGGTCACGATCGCTGCGCGCGGGGAGGCTCAGCTCCTTTTGTTCGTCTCGCCCGGGTGTCCGGCGTGCGACCAGGTGATCCCCTCCCTGCCGGCGATCGCGGCCGGAGGCGAGATCTCCCCTTACGTTCTCTGCG
Source organism: uncultured Solirubrobacterales bacterium (assembly GCA_963774075.1). Taxonomy (GTDB): domain Bacteria; phylum Actinomycetota; class Thermoleophilia; order Solirubrobacterales; family JBBDJG01; genus JBBQNR01. Next base: position 480,108 of record CAVZDP010000003.1, read on the forward strand.
ACGGCGACGCTCGCGACGCGGCGCTGCTCGCGCGCGAGCGCCGGCTGGACGCGCCGGTCGTCCCCGCTTCCCGCCTCGCGGCCGAGCTCGAGGTGCCGGGCACTCCTTTCGCGCTCGTGCTCGACGCGCACGGCGTCGTGCGGGCGAAGGGTACGGTCAACAACCTCGAGCAGATGGAGGGCCTCACCCACACTGCGCGCCGCCGTCTCGCCGACGCCCTCGAGGAGGCGCGCGCGGCGTGACCCTGGAGCAGGGAGCGGAGCGGGCAGCGATTGCGCTCGCCGGGCGCACGAGCCGCAGGTCTTTCATCGGCCGGCTCGGCGCGGCGGTCGTCGCGCTCGTGAGTGGGCGCTTCGTCGCCGAGGCGCTCCGGCCGGAGCGAGCCGGAGCCTTCCACATCTGTGGCCACATCTATACGACCGGATCGTGCCCGCACCCGTACTCGCCGCTGACTCGGATCGACCGCTACGGCTACCCGGTGCATCCGCGCCACGGCTATCCGGTCGACGACGCCGGCGACATCTACACGTCGCGCGAGCAATCACGCCGCAAGATCTGCCAGCAGGTCGTGCCAGAGCGATACGAGTTCACCGGCAACCCGCGCTTCGGAGGAGGCTGGAGCCGCTGCTGCAACGACCGCATCCGCCGCATCTACGACTGCTGCTCGTACTCGGACAGGCGGATCAACGGCGATGCAGGCGTTACCGGTTACTGCTACGGAGGCCGCAAGGTGTTCTGCATCGCCTACCGTGACACCAGCATCAGGTGCTGAGCGAGCCTCTGATCGTCGTGCTCGTCGTGGCGTCGGTCGTGGCGGGGCTCTCCACGCTCTACAGCCCGTGAGGGCTCTCGATGGCAGAGACCATCGTCCCCGTGGTTCACGGCGGCAAGCGCTTCAACTACATGACATCGGTCGCCCTCCATGCACTGGCGGCGACGGGGGCGGCTGCGGCGCTAGGGGGATTACTCGGCCTGGCGGGAGCGCTGGCCGGAGCGCCGTGGGGAGCGGCCGGCCCGGCTGTGGTCTGCGCCGTCGCCGCGCTCTACCTGCTGCGCGAGGCTGCCGGCGTGCCGGTCCCGATCCCCGATCGCCATCGCCAGGTCCCGGACTGGTGGCGAACCTTCTTCTCGCCGCCGGCCGCGGCGATCCTCTACGGAGCCGGATTGGGGATCGGCTTCCTCACCTTCCTGACCTTCGGCACCTTTGTCGCTGTCGCGGCGGGCGCGGTCGTGTCCGGGCATCCCCTGGTCGGGCTCGCGATCTGCGCGCCGTTTGGGTTCGCGCGGGGCATCTCGGTGCTCGTGGCGCGGCGCGCGCGAAGCGGTGAGGAGGCGGCGGCGGTCGTCGACCGCCTCGAGCGTGTCGCGTCGGGCGCCGCGCCGCGAGCGCTCAACGTAGCGGCGCTGGCGATGCTGGCGCTCACCGCGCTCGTGGTCGCCCTTTCCTAGTGGCCCTTCCCGAAACGTTTCACCGGAAACCGCGGCCTCCGGAACCGACATGCGGCGTCCTCGGTCGCCCACGTACTCACCGAGTACGCGGGCTCCCGGCGTCCTTGCCTGCCGGCCCCGGAGTCTCGCCGTTTCCAGGCGAACGTTCCGAGAAGGACCACTAGGGCTCAGACATCATTGGTGCCCGCCGCGGCACGCTCGACCGCCGCGCGGTCGAGGGCGTCTATCGACTCCTGAAGCCAGCGACGCAGGATCCGCCGGCCGGCGACGATGCTCATGACGTGCAAGCCCACGTTGGGCGGGTCGATTCCGAACTCCGCGTCGACGAAGGTGCTGCCCTGTGCCTCGGTGAGCAGGAAGCGCGTGTAGGTCCCGATATCGACGCAGCGAATCAGGACCTCGCGGCAGTCCTCGAGGCGTTCGAGGGTGAACTCGTGGTCCTGGGCCTTGCCGCGCGGGCTCTTCACGACGCCGCGAAAACGGCAGCCTTGCTCGAGCTGCTCGCACTCGGCGTCGACGACGGTGGGCCACCATTCAGGGTGACGGTTGGGGTCTCCGAGCAGGTCCCACACGATCTGCACCGGCGCCTCGATCATCACTTGCTGCTTGCACTGCCGGCTCGGCATCGCAAGGCAAGTTTGGCAGACGCCGTCAATCCACCTCGACCGCGGGATGACGCGAGCCGGTCTCGGGACTTGGGACCAGCGCTCGCCGGAAAAGCCGGTACGCGATGAACAGGATCAGGGCGCTGAAGGCGACCTCGAGTGCGCGCTGGGACAGCGAGTTCGCCACCACGGCTCCGGCCACCACGCCGAGGGGCGAAAGCGCGCCCAGCCAGAGCGCGTCGCCGAGGCGCAGGTTTCCGTACTGGGATTGGCGCCAGGCGCCGACGAGCGCCATCGGGACGATCGCCAGGAGCGAAGTCGCCTCCGCCTCGATGTGGTCGTGGCCGAGGAAGATGCTCAGCGCCGGCACGAACAGGATTCCGCCGCCGATCCCCATGAGACCGCCGGCCACCCCCGCGAGCACACCGATTGCCACCGCCGCCAGAACGCTCACGGAATCAGCAGCACCATCGCGACCGCCACCAACACGAGTGCGAACAGGAGCGAGATCGTCCGATCGGAGAGCCGCTGCTGGAACGCAGTGCCCGCCACGACTCCTGCGACGGCCGGCAGGCCGACGAGCAGGCCGTCCGCCACGTCCACGTTCCCATAGGTCGCGTGAGCTCCAACCGCGAGCGCCGCGATCAGCGCGATCGCCGCAAGCGACGTACCGGCCGCCTCGTGTTCGCCGTAGCCGAGCCAGAGCACGAGCAGCGGCACCATCACGACTCCGCCGCCGACACCGAACAGCGCGCTGAACGCACCCGCTAGCGTTCCGATCAGCGCGAGCCGCGGGAGACGGGAGCCGCCCATGGTGGGGCATACTAGAGCCGGGTGAGCGACGCCAACCGGGACAGAGGCGAGGAGCTCTTGACGCCCCTGCTCGAGCGGCCGGAGCGATCCGCCGTGCTGCTTGACATCGATGGGACGCTCGCGCCGATCGTCGCCCGCGCGGAGGATTCGGAGGTGCCCGAGCCGACGAGCCGCCTGCTGGAGCGCCTGGCGTCCCGCTACGGGCTCGTTGCCTGCGTGTCCGGCAGAAGGGCCGAGGACGCCCGTCGGCTCGTCGGCGTGGATTCGCTCACGTACGTCGGCAACCACGGGCTCGAGCGGCTCTCGCCGGGCGCCGAAGAGGTTGAGATTTCGCTGGAGCTGGCTCGTCTCGACGAGGAGCTGCGCGCCTTCGCCGAGAGCGCCTATACCCCACGGCTCGAATCCCTTGGCGTGCGCCTCGAGGACAAGCGCTCGATCTGGTCGTTCCACTGGCGCTCGGCCGAGGACGAACGGGCGGCCCGCGCAGCGCTCGAGGACGTCGCGGGCGCGGCCGAGCGACGCGGGCTAGCGCCGCACTGGGGTCGCAAGGTGCTCGAGGTGCGGCCGCCGCTCGGGGTCGACAAGGGCACGGCGGTTTCCGAGCTCGTGCGCGACGCGGGCTCTTCGGCGGCGCTTTACGCCGGCGACGACAACACCGACCTGCACGCCTTCCGGGCGCTGCGGCGGCTGCAGGAGGCCGGCCGGCTCGAAGGCGCCGTCTGCGTCGGCGTGCGCTCCGACGAGGCGCCCGCCGAGCTCGCGCGCGAATCGGACCTGCTGGTCGACGGGCCGGCCGGCGTGACGGAGCTGCTCGAGCGGCTCGCCAGATGCCCTTCACCGACTTCCTGAAAGCGACCGTGCTGTTGACGGCCGGCGAGGCGACCGCGCTCGCGGCCGTCGCCATCCTCTCCGCGAGCGCCAAGGAGGACACGGTCACGATCGTGTTCAGCCTCGCCTGGTGGGTCATCGCCACCGCAATCGGCACCTGGATCGGGCGCTCAGCGAAGCCCAGCGCGCGGATCTCGAACCTGCTGTCGAGCGCGCGCACGTCGCTCGCGCTGCCGGAGGTCAGGCCCGCAGAGGTGCTCGTCAACAGGCTCTGGCCGCTCGGTGTGTCAGCCCTGCTGGCCGCGGGGCTGTCCTGGATCTACCCTCAGGTGGCATCCGTGGCCGCGGGCTACGCGATGCTCGTGGCCCTCGCGTGGCGAAAGCAGGAGGCCGCCGTAACCGCGATCGAAGCCCGCGACGGCGCCCGCTTCTACGTCGTGCCCACGTCGCCGTTCCGCGGCATCAGCCTCGCCCGCACTCCGGGCTATCGCACCACGTCGGGCAACGGAGCCGGGCCGCCCGCCGTTTAGCAGTTCGACGAATATCTAGCCGGCTTCGCCGGGCACCTAAAGTCCAGAGCGTCCGCCTTTAGGCGGCCGCCTATTACGTTTCTGCAGCTTGCGCAGGTCTCGGAGCGACCGCGTGTTGGCGACCTGGTCCGCGCTCAGCCAGGCGCGGCGTGCGGTCGCCACTCCGAAGCGGATCAGACCGAGCGTGTTTGTGCCGTGAGCGTCGGAGTTGATCACGATCATCACCCCAGCCTCCGCGGCCAGGCGAGCGTGCACGTCGGAGAGGTCGCGCCGGTCGGGGGCAGCATTGATCTCGAGCATCGTGCCCGTCTCAGCAGCGTGCTCGAAGATCCGCTCGAGCTCGAGCGGATAGGGATCGCGACGAAGGATGAGGCGCCCCGTCGGGTGCCCGATCGAGTCGACATAGGGGTTGTCCATCGCAGCCATGATGCGCTCGGTCATGCGCTTCTCTCCCATCCGGAAGGAGGAGTGGACCGACGCGTTCACCCAGTCGAGCTGGGCGAGCACCTCGTCGTCGTAGTCGAGCGAGCCGTCCGGCAGCACGTTCACCTCCGACCCGGCGAGCAACGTGATCCCGTCGAGGCGGGAGTTGAGCTTGCGGATGCGCTCCACTTGGCGGAGCAGCTCGTCGGGCTGGACGTCGTGCCCGAAGCCGAATGACGCCGAGTGATCGGTGATCGCGAAGTAGGAGTAACCGCGCGCCTTCGCGGCCTTGGCCATCTGCTCGATCGAGTTGCGCCCGTCCGAGGCGACCGTGTGCGAATGCAGGTCCCCGCGAAGCTGGGTCAGCTCGACCAGCTTTGGCAGCTTGTGACGACGCGCGGCTTCGAGCTCCCCCCGGCCCTCTCGCAACTCGGGCTCGACGTAGTCGAGGCCGAGTGTCGCGTACACCTCCTGCTCGGTCCGGCAGGTGACCGTCGTCCCTTTGCTTTCGTCCTCGATCCCGTACTCGCTCACGTGGATGCCGCGCTTGACCGCGTGCTCACGCAGTGCGACGTTGTGCTGCTTGGAGCCGGTCAAGTGCTGAAGCAGGTTGCCGAACTGCTCCGGGGCGACCACGCGCAGCTCGACGACGAGCCCGTTGTGGGTGACGATCCTCGCTCCTCCATCGCCGACCGACTTGACCTCGGCGGCGACATCCAGCCCGGCGAGCGCCTCCGACAGCGCTCGGGGATCGGGCGCCGCCGCGACCACGTCGACGTCCTTGCACGTGTCGGTCCAGCGCCGGGCGCTGCCCGCCAGCTCGACCTGGTCCGATGCCTCGTGGGCGCGCAGCTGCTCAACGATCTGCTCGGCGAGCGGAAGCACGTCCGAGAGCACGCGCCGCACGCCCGTGCCGTCCCCGAGCGCGGCCAGCGAGGCGACGATGTTCTGCTCCGCCTTCGGGCCCAGGCCGGGCACCGAGCGCAGGCGCTCCTCCTCAGCCGCCTTGCGCAGCTCCTCGAGAGACGAGATGCCGAGCTCCTCGTACAGCCTCCGGGCCGTCTTGGGGCCCAGCCCCGGGATGCGCATCACCTGGACGAGCGGCGCCGGGAACTTGCCCTTCAGCTTGGAGGCGGCCGGGATCTCCCCCGTCTCGAGGAGCGTCTTGATCTTCTCCTCGATCGTCTTGCCGATCCCCGACAGCTCGGTCAACCGACCCTCTCCGGCCAGCTGCTCGACGCTGAGGGGAGACTCGCGCACAGCGCGCGCGGCCTGCCGGTAGGCCACGACCCGGTAGATGACGGCCTCGTCGAGCTCGTTCAGGTCGGCGAGCTCGTCGAGCGCTCCTGCAATGTCGGCGTTCGTCATCCGCATGTTCGATCAGGCGCGGACTTACCATACGCGGCCCATGTCGAAAACCTGGCCCTCGGGCCCCGTCTGGGTGATCGTGCCGACCTACAACGAGCGCGAGAGCCTGGAGCCGCTGGTCACGAGCGCACTCGCGGCGCTCACGGGCTGCGCGCCCGACCACACGATTCTGGTCGTCGACGACAACTCGCCCGACGGCACGGGGCGTCTGGCCGACCGGCTGGCGGCGTCGAACCCTCACGTGCAGGTGCTTCACCGCGAGGGCAAGCGTGGCCTGGCCCAGGCCTACCTGGCGGGCTTCCGTCTCGCTCTCGAGCGGGGCGCATCGCTCGTGATCGAGATGGACGCCGACCTATCCCACGACCCCCGCCACCTGCCGGAGCTGATCGAGGCGGCGCGAGACGCGGACCTCGTGCTGGGCTCCCGCTACGCCGCGGGCGGGCGGGTCGAGAACTGGGGTCCGGTGCGACGCCTCGTCAGCCAGGGCGGCTGCCGGTACGCGCGGGCGGTGCTGGGCGTCGACGTACGTGACCTGACAGGCGGCTTCAAGTGCTTCCGGCGCGAGGTACTGGAAGCGCTCGACCTAGACGCCGTGCGCTCGCAGGGATACGCGTTCCAGGTCGAGCTCACCTACCGGGCGCTCCAGCGGGGATTCAGGGTCAGCGAGGTGCCGATCACCTTCATGGAGCGCCAGACCGGCGCCAGCAAGATGTCCCGGCGGATCGTCCTGGAGGCGGTCTGGATGGTTCCGCGTCTGCGCCTGGTGCGGTCAGCCGGTAACAGACGAGCCGACGCGTAGACTTTGTGGGGTCCCCGTTCTGAAGGGCTCGAGACCCGAGCCCACCATCCGAAAGGAGCCGCTGTGTCAGGCCTGATCATCGACGTGATGGACGCGACCTTCGACGTCGAGGTGCTCGAGGCCGAGCAGCCCGTGATCGTCGATTTCTGGGCGCCTTGGTGCGGGCCCTGCCGCGTCGTCTCGCCGATCCTGGAAGAGATAAACAGCGAGCGCGAGGACCTTCGCGTCGTGAAGATGAACGTGGACGAGAACCAGGCGACAGCCGTGCGCTACGAGATCCTCTCGATCCCGACGATGATCCTCTTCAAGAACGGGGAAATCGCCAAGAAGGTGATCGGCGCCCTGCCGAAGGCGCGGCTGGTCGCCGAGTTCGAGCCGGCGCTCGCGTAAGAAAGCCCTCCAGGGCTGCCTCAAAGCCTTAGGTGGGCCTGAAAGCGGGCATCCTTTAGGAGGAATGCCCGACACGCAGAGACTCCCGGTCGCATACAAGGCGGTCGCGCTGGCCGCGGCGCTGCTCGTGCTCGGGCTGCTCTTCCGCCAGCTCGCGACGCTGCTGCTGGCGGTCCTGATGACGATCATCATCGCGATCCCGCTCTCCGCGGGCGCAACCCGGCTCGAGCGACACGGGATTCCGAGACCGCTTGGGGCGCTGGCGACCTTGCTCGCCGGCCTCGCCGTGCTGGCGGGCCTGCTGGCCCTGATCATCCCGACGTTCATAGATCAGACGAACCAGTTCGTCGACGACGTGCCGGCGATCGTCAACGACCTCGAGGAAACGGCGGGCGACATCACGGGCGACAGGCCGAGCGAGGTCGGGGACAAGGTGCAGGACTTCCTCCGCGGCTACACGGACGAGCCCGAGCGGCTGATCGGCCCGATCACCTCGATCGGCGTCGACGTGGCCGGGGTGCTGGTCGCGATCCTGGTGATCCTGATCACCGCCTACTACATGGCGGTGCGTCCGGACCCCCTCGTGCGGGGTGCGCTGAGACTCATGCCGCCCTCGCGCCGCGAACACGCGCGTTGCGTGATGGAGCGCATGCGCAGCGCGTGGATCGGCTGGATGGAGGGCGTCGTCTTCGACATGTTCATCTCAGGGACGCTGCTCTTCATCGGGCTCACGATCGTCGACCTCGACTTCGCGATCCTGTTCGCCGTCCTGACGGCGTTGCTGGTGGTCATCCCCTATTTCGGGGCGATCATCGGTGCCATTCCGCCGGTGCTATTCGCCCTCACCGACTCACCGGGGAAGGCACTGCTCGTGCTCGCCGTGTACATCATCGTGCAGCAGGTGGAGGGCAACTTGGTCATTCCGCTCGTCATGTCCCGCACAGTGCGGCTCCACCCAGCCTTGATCGCGATCGGGGTCGTCGTGGTCGGGAACCTCTTCGGCATCGTCGGCCTGTTCGTGGCGGTGCCAATCATCTCGGCCGTGGCGATCCTCACCGAGGAGTACTGGGTGCGGGAGGTGGAAGCGGCTCACGAGCGAAGATCCACCCCGGATCTCGAGTTACCTGCGTCCGCCGAGCAGTTACCCCGGGACTTGGCCGAACGCGAGCGCGAGCCCGCCTGATTGACCGATCGAGAGTACTCAGGCGTCCTCGGATGGCATTTCGGCGAGCCACATGTAGTTGAAGAGATATCCCGACGGCATTCCGGCTGGCGAGCCGAGAACTTGCGGCGCGGATTCCGCGCTGCCACGGTGATCGACGTGGGGGTGGGAGATGGAACGCCGAGTCTCTACGAGGCGTTCGCCGATGCCCACCACGTCCTGATCGATCCGCTCATCGAGCACGAGCCTGCGATGAAGAGCTGGCTGGCTCGCTACGAAGGGGAGTACGTGCTCAAGGCGGTCGGCGAGCGGGAGGGAATCACGGAGATGACGGTCGTTCCGGAGTCGCTTCAGTGGAGCTCGATGTTGGGCCCGCCGCCTGGACGCCCCGACGCGAACGTCGAGCTTAGGCGCGTCGAGATGACGACGCTCGATTCGCTGCTCGAGCAACGTGGGTGGACTGGACCCTTCGGGCTGAAGATAGACACGGAAGGTGCCGAAGACCGAGTTGTCGCGGGAGCGAGCGCTCTGCTGCGTCAGACCGAGTTCGTGATCGCCGAGGTCTCGGTTGGCCGAAGCGGGAGCTACACGTTCGCGGAGTTCATAGCCTCGATGGACGACCAGGGCTTTGAGACCCTCGATGTACTCGACGGCTTGAAGGGGCGGCCACTGGGGAGGGTCACTTGGCTCGACATCCTGTTTCGGCGGCGCCGATTCCAATGATGTTCGACCGCCACCGCGAGGAACCAACTAACCGGCCCGCTTCAGCGTGATGTCCAGCGCCTGGCCGTCGATGCGAGCCGACTCGGCGTGGGAGCTGTCCGCGTCCGTGCGGTTCAATTCGAGACGGGACGCGAGCGTCTCCCCTGCCACGTACTCCGCGTGCTGAAGCACGGCGTCCATGAGCGCGTCATCTCCGGAGAGGGCGAGCTCTATGCGGTCCTCGACCTCCAGTCCCGCTCCCTTGCGCGCGTTCTGCACCGCGTGCACCACTTCGCGGGCGACGCCCTCCCGTCGTAGGTCCTCGTCCAGGTCGAGCTTTAGAGCGACCGCGTAGTTCGCCTGGCGCTCGAGCTGGTAGCCGCTTCGCGGAAGCATCACTAGCGAGACCTCGTCGGGGCCAAGCGCCTCTTCGCGGCCATCGATCGAAACGTGCACGCTCCCGCCGCCGTCGAAGGCGGCCGCGACATGCGACGGATCGAGCGCCTCGACCGCACTGACGACGTGCTTCGTCTTCGCGCCGAAGCGAGGGCCCAGCGCGCGGTAGTTGGGCTTGAGCTCGTAGTCGGCGAGCTCCTCAGCTTCGCCCACGTACGAAACCTCTTTCACGTTGAGCTCGTCGAGCACGAGGTCCTCGAGGCGCTCGATCGCAGCCCGCTCGCGCTCGTCGGCCACGACGACCGCCTCTCGAAGCGGTTGGCGCACCTTGATCTTGGCCTGGCTGCGAGCGGCACGCCCGAGCTCGACGGTTCTTCGCGCCACGCCCATGTCGAAGTCGAGCTGGCGATCGACGAGCCGCTCGTCCGGTTCGGGAAAGTCGCAGAGGTGCACCGATTGCTCGCGGCCGTCCAGATTCGTGTACAGCTCGTCGGCAACGAAGGGGATGAAGGGAGCGGCGAGCTTCGCGACGGTCGCCAGGCACTCGTGCAACGTGCGGTAGGCGTAGATCTTGTCATCGTTGTCGCGTTGGCCGGCCTGGGACGGGCTCCAGAACCGGCGGCGGCTGCGCCGTACGTACCAGTTCGACAGATCGTCGACGAAGGCCGCGATCGCGCGGCCGGACGAGGTCGTGTCGTAGGCGTCCAGGCCTTCGCGCACCGCGGAGATCGTGCTCTGGAGGCGCGAGAGCGCCCAGCGGTCGAGATCGGGACGACCGGCCTCATCCAGGGAGTGTTCTTCGTGGTCGAACCCGTCCACGTTCGCGTAGAGCACGTAGAAGTAGTACGTGTTCCAGAGCGTGAGCAGGAACTTGCGTACGCTCTCGCCGACCGTCTCGACGGAGAAGCGATAGCCGGACCAAGGTTGCTGCGAAGTGAAGTAGTACCAGCGGAATGCATCGGCGCCGTGGCGGTCGATCACGTCCCACGGGGCGACGACGTTGCCGCGGCTCTTGGACATCTTCTGTCCCTCGGGGTCGAGTATCAGCCCGAGACAGAGCACGTTCCGGTACGGCGCACGGCCGGACAGCAGCGTCGAGATGGCGAGCAGCGAGTAGAACCAGCCACGCGTCTGGTCGAGCGCCTCGCAGATGAAGTCGGCGGGGAATCGCTCCTCGAACAGCTCCTCGTTCTCGAACGGGTGGTGGAACTGCGCGAACGGCATCGCGCCCGAGTCGTACCAGGCGTCGATCACCTCGGGGACCCGCCTCATGGTCCCGCCGCAGTCCTCGCAGCGAAGCTCCAGCTCGTCGATGTAGGGGCGATGAAGATCGTCGGGCACCTCGCTCGTCGCCAACTCGCGTAGTTCCGCGATGGAGCCAACGCAGAGGACGTGATCCTCGCCGCACCTCCAGATCGGAAGGGGCGTTCCCCAATAGCGCTCACGCGAGAGTGCCCAGTCGACGTTGTTCTCGAGCCACTTGCCGAAGCGGCCGTGCTTGATGTGAAACGGGTACCACTCGACCTCCTCGTTCGCGGCGAGCAGCTCGTCGCGGCGGGCGGTCGTGCGGATGTACCAGCTCGCTTTCGCGTAGTAGAGAAGCGGCGTGTCGCAGCGCCAGCAGTGCGGATAGGCGTGCTCGTAGGGCTCGACGCGAAAGACCCGGCCGCGGCCCGAGAGATCCTCGATCAGGGCGGGGTCGGCGTCCTTGACGAAGAGCCCGGTATAAGGACCGATCCGATCGTCGAAGGTACCGTCCGGGCGGACCGGATTTACCACCGCAAGGCCGTACTGCTCGCCGAGCCTGAAGTCGTCCTCGCCGAAGGCGATCGCCGTGTGAACGAGCCCGGTTCCGTCGTCGGCGCTCACGAAGTCCGCCATGAGGACGGTGTGCCCGCGCTCGCCGTACTCGGAGGCCGGGATGAACGCGAACGGCGGCTCGTAGGCGGTGCCTTCGATCTCCCGGCCGGGGAAGCGAGCGATCACCTCGGCGCCGTCACCCAGCACGCGCTCGACCCTGCTCTCGGCGAGGATGTAGATCTCGCCCTCGTCACGAGCGCGGACGTAGGTCAGCTCGGGGTCCGCCGCGACGGCGGCGTTCGAGACGAGGGTCCACGGCGTCGTAGTCCAGACGAGGAGGTTGTCCCCCTCGCCGAGCGGCCCGGCGGGGGCGGTAACCGCAAAGCGCACGTAGAGCGATGGGTCGATCACGTCGCGATAGCCCAGGGCGACCTCGTGTGAGGAAAGGGTGGTGCCGCAGCGGGGGCAGTAGGGGACGACCTTGTGACCCTCGTAGAGGAGATCGTCGTCCCAGATCTTGCGGAGGCTCCACCAGACCGACTCCATGTACTCGTTCGCGAGGGTTACGTAGGCGTCGTCGAGGTCGATCCAGAACCCGACCCGCTCCGTCAGCCGGTTCCATTCCTCGACGTAGGAGAAGACGGACTCGCGGCACTTGCGGTTGAACTCAGCTATCCCGTATCTCTCGATCTCCTCCTTGGACTTGATGCCGAGCACGCGCTCGACCTCGAGCTCGACGGGGAGCCCGTGGCAGTCCCAGCCCGCCTTGCGCGGCACGTGGTAGCCGCACATCGTCTTGTAGCGGGGGAAGATGTCCTTGAAGACGCGGGAGAGGACGTGATGGGAGCCGGGAGCGCCGTTGGCGGTCGGCGGCCCCTCGTAGAACACCCACAGCGGCTCGCCCTCGCGGCGGCGGAGCGTCTCGTGGAAGACGTCGAGCTCGCGCCATCGTTCCAGGATTCGCTCCTCCAGCGCCGGGAAATGCTCATTCGCGTCCACCTGGCGGTAGCGGGGCATGGCCGTCGATTCTATGCGCAGCCCCGCGGGGCTCTGAGGCAGGCTCTAGTTTGTGGCCTGTCCCATAACGTTCGACCGGAAATGGCGGCTTCGGATCGTCGCCATGCGGCGTCCTCAGTCGCCCGGATAGCGCTGCTATCCGGGCTTCCTGCGTCCTTGCCTGGCGCCGCCCGAACCTCGCCATTTCCTGGCCAACGTTACGAAACAGACCACTAGGCGGCGCGCTCGAGCTTGCGGCAGAGCTTGGCGAGCTCTCGCTTCTCCTCGTCGTCCAGCGGCGTGAAGACGTCGCGCACGCGGCGGGCGTGTGCCGGAAACAGGTCTTCCACCAGCCGCCGGCCGAACGGCGTCAGGCTCACGTCGACCGCGCGCCCGTCTCGCTCGCTTCGCTCACGGCGCACGAGGCCACGGGCCTCGAGCGTGGCGGTCACCTCGCTGGCGTTGGCCTTGCTGACGCCGAGCCTGAGCCGGAGCGTGCGCAGCCCCAGGATCCCGCCGGCGGACGCGACCACGACCAGCATCGAGAAGCCGGTCGCGGACAGCCCGCGGCGCTCGAGCTCCGCCCCGAGCCGGCGCGTGACCCGCGTCTCCGCCCGCACGAGGGCGTCGAGGGCCCGGTGGGCGAGCGGATCCTCGAGCAGCGACGAGAGATCGGCCATCGGGGGATGAAGCTAGTGACGATGACGGACGAAGGGGGACGAGCGGGCCCTTCGTCCGCCGAGCTGTTCAGCCTGCTACGTGCAGGAAACGTTCGTGCACTGCCTGGGATCGCCGTTCCCGCGCGCCTTGTTGGCCCCGCCGTCGGTGACCCCGGCGACCGCCTCGATGCCCAGGTTGCCGTTCGCGTTGGCGAGGTTGCGCGACAGTGTCGTCGAGACGCTGTCGACGTCGATCCCATCGTCACCGTTGCCGTTCGCCGTGTTACGGTCGATCGTCGTCTTGGTGGTGCCCTCCTCGACCAGCACGCCGTCGGAGCTGTTGCCGCTGAAGTCGTTCCGGAGCAGGCTCGTGAGCTGGGAAAGCCCCGAGACGTCGACACCGACGTTGTTCCCCGTGACCGAGTTGCGGTCCATTACGACGCCGCCGGACAGCGCCACCAGCACCCCGAAGCCCGCATTGCCAGAGATGTCGTTGCGGATCAGGGTCGTATACGTGTTGCTGATCGCGACGACCCCGTACCCGTTCGCCCGCAGCGAGTTGCCGTCGAGGACGTTCCTGTCCGGTGTGGGGAAGAACCCGATGTTGTTGGGGATGATCGACACGCCGGCACCGGCCCCCGTGATCGAGCTTCGCTGTAGCCGGTTGCGATCGGAGTCGTTGATGATCGACAGCCCGGCGCCGAAGAGCGAGACGTGGTCGAGCAGGTTGTCGCTCGCGTCCTCCAGCCTGAACCCGCCGCCGGCGGTATCGAGATAGCTGAGGGTGTTGTGGCTCGCGTTCCGAAGCAACACGGAGTCGAAGAAGTCCGTGATCCTGCCGGCTCGCACGACCACGTTGTCGTGACCGGCGCTGTTGTCGACTCCCTGCCCGCCCGGGTTGCTTCCGCTGCCGTCGATGCTGTGCCCCGCAAGGTTGAGGGTGATGCCCGGGGCTCCGATCACGACGCCGTCGTTCGGGCAGTTGGCGAGGTCGCTGTCGAGGGTCGTGCTGGCCGAGATGGTGTCGCCGCAGTTGACGTGGCCTGCCATCGCGTTCGGCGCAGCGAGGAGGGCGAACGCAGTGGCGGCTACCGCAAGCGAGGCAACGAACACCGATCGCCGGCGCCGCTCGAGAACTCCGATCATGTCCTCTCTCGTGCTGATCTGGCTGGAAGGTACCCGCGCAACGTTAGCGCCGCGGCCCCGGGGCTTCAACTCGCAGGCGCTCGGGCAGGGCGAGCCTAGAGGCGATTTCGCCGCTTGCCGCCGCGCTTGGGCGAGCAGGTGCGGTACTTGCGCGCGGCAGTCAGCTTGCGACCGTCGACCGTCGTGACGACGATCCTGGCGGAGAACCGTCCTGCGGGCAGACCGCGCAGGTCCACGGGGGCGGTCAAGCGCTCGCCCTTCACCAGCCGCACGCGCTTGCCGTTCACGAACACGGCCGCGGACGAGAAGGCGACCTTCGCCACCTTGCGGATCCGGATCTTGAAATTTCGCTTGCTGGCGCAGCGCTTCGTGGAGGGGAGGTCTATCACGGCCGACGGCTTGGGCAGCGGCGTCTGCGTTCCAGGTGTGGAGCCGCCGGGGAGCGGCGCACCGGTCGCGGCAGAAGCGTTGACTGCGGCGCTTGTTGCGGTGTTGCTGCCGTCGACGTTCGTGCCGGTGACCGAGCAGGTGAGCTGCTTGCCGACGTCCGCATCGACCACGGCGTAGGTCGTCGCCGTTGCGCCCGTGACGGCAACGCCGTCGCGGTTCCATTGGTAGGCGAACGTCGGGCTGTCCGTCCAGATGCCGGGCGAGCACGTAAGAGTCTGACCGGTCTGCGGCGTGCCGCTGATCGTGGGCGGGCTCGTGTTGGCCGGCGGCCCACCCCCGGCGCCAGCTGCCAAGGCGCGGTCCGGCACCAGGTTGATCGCCGCGAGCGTGGCGAGAAGCAAGAGGAGCGCCAGGCACGCTGCGGCCGCCGCTCTGGCGGCCCTCGCACTTCCGTGTGTCCTGGCTTCCATCTCCCTGCAGCCTCGGAACGGCCTTGGGCCGTGCCTCCTCCTCAGGCTCGTATCGGCGCGCTAGCGCCGTTGCTTGAGAGCCGGAAGCCCGCGAGGGAGGCGTTTGCGCCTGTGTCAGCGCTTTCGCTTCTTGACCCGCACGGTCACGACCTCGGAGCCGGCGCCCCGGCGCTCGCCGTCCCCGGTCCACTGGGCCACGAAGGCCGTCGTGCGCCTGATCGTCCATTTCACCCTGAAGCTGCCGTCCGTGCGCACGCGCACCGACTTGAAGTCCCAGTCGTTTGCCGCCCTGCGTGAACGTGGATCGACGTTCGTCTTCGACACCACCACCTGCTCCCCACCACGGGCCCTCACCAGCCTCCCCTTCACCGTCACCGACCCTGCCTTCGGCAACCGCCTGTGGCGTGCGCGCAGGGAGAGGCTCGAGCGTCTGCCCGCGTCGCCTCCGCTCACGGTGACGAAGAGCTCGCTGTCGGACGCCAGCAGCAGGTCCGCCGTCCCGGACGCTGCCAACAGGGCAGTGACCCGGCCGCGGCCGGTGACGAGCTGGGGCCGCCAGCTCGTCCCGCCGTCCGTGGTCCTCAACACGTAGTCGGGACGGCCCGAGCCTCGCGCAAAGAAGAGATCTCTGGCAACGACGTATCCGTCGCGCGCGTTCGTGAAAGCGAGATCGGCGGCCCCATCGGTACCGATCGCGAGCACCTCACGCCAGGTACGGCCACTGTTCCGCGTCCTCCAGGTGCGCCCTCCCTTACCTAGCCCGTAGCCCAATCGCGGGCTCAGGAACTCCGCCGTCGCGAGCGGCCTGTGATCCGGCCGGCGCACTTTCCTCCATGTCGCGCCGCCGTCGCGAGACATCAGCAGCGTCGTTGGGCCGTAGGCGACGAGTGCGTCCCCGGCCTCGTCGATGCCGAACAGGGTGGCACGCCTGACGGCCTTCCGGCTCGCGGGGTCGAACGTGAGCCCCCCGTCCAACGAGCGCCGGACCCCCCGCGCGCCGACGAGCAGGACGTGGTCGGGATCGAGGGCGAGCACCGCCTGTGGTCGCGCGAGGCTGTTCGCGGCGAGCGGCCGCCACGTGCGCCCGGCGTCGTCCGTGCGGTGAAGCGAGCCGGATACGTCGAGCGCAAAGCCGGTGAGCTGCGAGGCGAAGGAGACGTCGATCACGTCCTGGTCGCTCGGGGGCGCCAGGTAGCTCCAGGTTGCGCCGCCGTCGTCCGTGGCGGCGATGCGACCGCGCTGCCCGATCGCGAAGGCTTCGCCCTGGCGAGACCCCGGCGACGCGGCAAAGCGCGAAGACTGGGACCGGGCGGCCAGTCCTGTGAATCCGCCACCGAGGGACCTACCCATCTCCGACCAAGTGCCGCCTCCGTTGGAAGAGATCGACACCGCGCCGGACCCGCCCGCGGCCACGGCGCGTAGCGGAGCGGAGAACGCGATTGCGTAGGCGGCGCCAGGACGCAGCGAGCCCACCGACCAGAACAACCCCCCATCCCACGTGCGGAGGACGCGCTCACCCCCCTTCGTCGCGGCCAGGCACGCGAGCGCGCTTTCGCAGCGCACAGAGCTCAGCTCGAGCGAGCCGGCGAATGGAAGCGGCAGCCACGTGCGGCCGCCATCGACGCTCTTGGCGATCGCGCCGGCGCCGACGGCATAGGCCGACCCCTCGTCGGCGAAGACGGCGTCCTCGAAGCCCCCGCGTCGCGAATGGACGCGCGACCACGACACTCCCCCGTTCGACGTGGTGTAGATGCCACCCGCGGTCGTTGCGATCCCCGCATCCGGTTCACGGAAGGTGAGGCTGGTCGCCGCCGCCGGTCCGCCGTCCTGCGCGGTGCCCGGGACGTCCGCCATCCGGTTCCAGCTGGCACCCCCATCGCCGCTGCGCATGACCTTGCCGTCCTCAAGCAAGAGATAGACGACCTCGTGCGCCGGAAACGCAACGGACACCACCGGAACGCGGCAGCGCGAGTCCCTCGCCGTCCACGGCAGGCGCCTGAACGTGGCGCCCGCGTCATCGGAGCGTCTAACCGCGCAGTCGGCGGCGAGAACGAGGGAGTCGGAGTCGACCGCGCCGAGATCGGATATTTCATCGGTGACGCCCGTTGCGAGCCCGGTCCACGACAGGCCGCCGTCGCTGCTTCGGAGCAAGGTTCCGAATTCGCCACCCGCATACCCGATGCTGCCGGCGAACGTGAGAGCGCGAATCGTGTTCCCCTGAGGCACCGGGCTGCTCCACGTCCAACCCGAGTGCCCGACGCCCGTGCCGCCGTTCTCCTCGGCGGCGGCGCCCGGAGGTCCTGCTGCCAGCAGGAGCATGGCCAGTGCGAGCAGGCGGAGCGGCATCGAGTCAGTAAACCCGAACGCCGGCGCCTCGGTTGCGGTGGCTAGAGGTTGCCCTTGGCCATCTTGGCCAGATCGAGCGCTTCGTCGAGCGTCTTCTCGTCCACGCCGTGATCGCGGGCGACTTCGCGCAGCGAGCGCCCGCTGGATGCGGCTTCCTTCACGATTTCTCCGACCTTGTCGTACCCGATGTAGGGGTTGAGCGCGGTCGCGGCTGTGAGCGAAGCCTCGGCGTGGCGATCGAGCATCTCGCGGTTCACCTCGAGGCCGTCGACGCACTTCTCCGCGAAGAGCACCGAAGAGCTCGAGAGCAGCCGCACCTGGTCCAGGAGATTGCGGGCGATCACCGGCACCCGCACGTTGAGCTCGAACTGCCCCTGGCTGCCGGCTACGGTCACCGTGGTGTCGTTGCCAATTACCTGCGCGCTCACCTGGAGCACGACCTCCGGTATCACCGGATTCACCTTCCCGGGCATTATCGAGCTGCCCTTCTGGAGCTCCGGGAGTCTCAGCTCGGCGAGGCCGGTTCGCGGCCCCGAGCCCATCAGCGCCAGGTCGTTGGCGATCTTCGTGAGCGAGACGGCGATCACCTTCATGGCCCCGGAGAGCTCGACGAGCGAGTCTCGGGCCGCCTGCGCCTCGAACGGGTCCTCCGGACCCTTGATTTCGAGGCCGGTCGCCTCCGAGAGCTTCGCGCGCACGCGCGCGGCGAACTCGGGATGCGTGTTGAGCCCGGTGCCCGTGGCCGTGCCGCCGAGGGGGATCTGCCCAACGCGCGGGAGCGCCGACGCGATGCGCGCGCGCCCGAGCCGGATCTGCGCCGCGTAGCCGCCGAACTCCTGGCCCACCGTGACGGGCACGGCGTCCATCAGATGCGTGCGGCCCGTCTTCACGAACTCCGCGAACTCGTCCGCCTTGCGGGCGAGGGAGCGCTCGAGTTGCTCGAGGCCCGGCAGCAGGTGCTCGTGCACCTCGCTGAGAGCGGCCAGGTGAACTGCCGACGGGAAGACGTCATTCGACGACTGCCCCATGTTGACGTGGTCGTTGGGGTGCACCGGCTCGCCGGCGAGGTTGGCGATCACCTCGTTGGCGTTCATGTTCGACGACGTGCCGGAGCCGGTCTGGAACACGTCGACGGGGAACTGGTCGTCGTGCAGTCCCTCCGCGACCTCGTCGGCGGCGCGCGCGATCCGCTCGGCGAGCTCGGAGTCGAGGAGCCCGAGCTCGGCGTTCACTCGCGCCGCTGCAGCTTTGATCCGTCCGAGCCAGTGGATCACGGGTGCCGGGATAGGCTCACCGGAGACGCGGAAGTTCTCGACCGCCTTACTCGTCTCGGGTCCCCACAGCTGCTGCCGCGCTGGCGACCGTTGCGCTGCCTTGGCCACGTGCCAACTCTATTAGCCTACGAGGAAGGGAGAGCGCAGTACTTGATGTCCAGGTACTCCTCGATGCCCTCGTAGCCACCCTCGCGACCGAAGCCGGAGTGCTTGATGCCGCCGAACGGGGCCGCCGGGTTGGACACCTTGCCCTGGTTCAATCCGACCATGCCGTACTCCAGGCTCTCCATCACGCGGAAGGCTCGTTCGAAGTCGCGCGTGTACATGTAGGCGACGAGTCCGTACTCGGTGTCGTTTGCCTGACGCACCGCTTCCTGATCGTCGGCGAAGGCCTTGACTGGCGCGACCGGCCCGAAGATCTCTTCCTTGAGCAGGCGGGCGTCGTCCGGCACCTCGGTCAGCACGGTCGGTGGGTAGAAGTAACCCGGCCCGTCGAGGCGCTTGCCGCCGAGCACGACCTTCGCGCCTCGCCGCACGGCATCCTCGACGAGCTCTTCGACCTTCTCGAGCTGCTGGGCGCTGACCAGAGGACCTACCTGCACCCCCTCCTCGCTGCCGCGACCCACCCGAAGCGCCCCCATTCGCTCCTTCAGTCCCTCCACGAAGGCGTCGTGGAGCGATTCCGCCACGTGGAAGCGGTTGGCGGCGGTACACGCCTCGCCGATGTTGCGCATCTTCGCCAGGACGGCGCCCTCGACGGCGGCGTCGAGGTCGGCGTCCTCGAACACGAGGAAGGGAGCGTTGCCCCCGAGCTCCATCGAGACGCGCAGGAGCTGGTCGGCTGACTGCTCCACGAGCTTGCGCCCCACCTCCGTGGATCCGGTGAAGCTCAACTTGCGCAACCGGAAGTCCTTCAGCAGCGGCTCAGAGACGGCGCTCGACGAGGAGCTCGTGATCACGTTCAAGACGCCGTCGGGCAGCCCGGCCTCCTGGAGGATCTGGGTGACCGCGAGGGCGCTCAGCGGCGTCAGGCTCGCGGGTTTGAGGATCATCGTGCAGCCGGCCGCCACTGCGGGCCCGACCTTGCGCGTCGCCATCGCCGTCGGGAAGTTCCAGGGCGTGATCATGTAGGCGGGACCCACGGCCTGCTTCATCACCAGTAGGTGCGCGTCGCCGCTCGGCGCCGTCTGGTAGCGGCCGTCGATCCGCACGGCCTGCTCCGCGAACCAGCGGAAGAACTCTGCCGCGTATGTGACCTCGCCGCGCGACTCCTCGACCGACTTGCCCATCTCGAGCGTCATCAGCAGCGCCAGGTCGTCCGCGCGCTCGTTCATCAGCTCGTATGCGCCGGTCAGGATCTCTCCCCGCTGCCGGGGAGCAACGTCCCGCCAGCTCTGCTGCGCGGCGTGCGCCGCCTCGAGCGCCTCCAGCGCGTCGCCAGGAGTTGCGTCGGCGACCTCGGCGATCGTCTCGCCGTTGGAGGGGTCCTCGACCGCGAACGTCCGGCCACCCTCCGCGTCACGCCAGCGGCCGCCCACGAAGAGCTGCTTCGGTACCCGCCCGACCAGCTCTCGCTCTCTCTCTCGCTCCCGCTCTCTCGTGTCAACCGCCATGTTGGAGCCTCCTCGTCCCATGTCTGACTGCCGAAGGCCTGTGGAGCGGCCTCTATCCTGAAATCTAGGCCACCGTGGTGAGACCGCAACCCGGGAGCTGGGAACCGCCCGAAGCGCGACTTTCGACACGGCTCGGGCGTTTCAGGGCATGGCGGCCGCTGCGGACCCCCCCACCGATGCCAAAACGAAGGACATGAGAAGGACAGCGTCGACAGCGACGTGCCTTGCGTTCCTGCTGACGATGGGCCTGGTGCTCCCGTCGGCAAGCGGTGCCGCTGCGCGCTGGACCCTCCGCGGAGCAGGATGGGGGCACGGCATCGGTATGAGTCAGTACGGCGCGTACGGGTTCGCTCGCAACGGCCACGACTACCGCGCCATCCTGGCCCACTACTACCAGGGCACCCGCATCGAGCGCCGCGGGCCGAGTGTCGTCCGCGTTCTCCTGCAGGCGAACCGCTCGACCTTCTCCTTCACGGGGGCGACGCGTGCCGGCGAGCGGGACCTGAAGGAAGACTCCATCTACAAGGCGACCAGGAGCGGGCCCTACGTGCAGCTGCGAAGCCCGCGTGGCCGTACGCTCGCGACCTACGTTGACGTGCTCCCAGTCTCGGGCGACGAGTCGGTGCGATTGCTGGGTCGCGCCGGCAACGGCGTCAGCAACGGCTACTACCGCGGCTCGCTGGAGCTGCGCACGGCAGTCGGCTCCGGCTTGAACGCAATCAACACGGTGGGCCTCGAGAGCTACGTGCAGGGCGTCGTGCCGGCCGAGAGCCCACCGATCTGGCCCGCCCAGGCACTCGCCGCGCAGGCCGTGGCCGCCCGCACTTACGCGCTCGCGACCGGGGTCGGCGGCAAGGGATTCGACCAGTACCCCGACACGCGTAGCCAGGTCTACCGCGGCCTGCAGGCCGAGACGCCCTCCACGAACAACGCCGTCGGCGCGACCCGCGGGGAGGTCGTCACCTACGGCGGCAGCATCGTGGTCACGTACTTCTTCTCCACCTCGGGCGGCAAGACCGAGAACGTCGAGAACGTCTTCACGCGCAGCGACCCAAAGCCTTGGCTCAAGGGCGTCAACGACCCCTACGACGACGCCTCCCCGTATCACCGCTGGGGTCCGTACACCCTTTCGCGACGGAGCCTGAGCGCCAAGCTCGGGAACTACGTGAAGGGGCGCTTCCGTCGCCTGAAGGGGATCAAGCGCGGCGTCTCGCCGAGGGTCGTGCGCGCGGTCGTGCAGGGCACGCGCGGCAACGTCGAAGTGACGGGCGCTCAGCTTCGCGCCCGGCTGGGCCTGCGCGACACCTGGTTCTACCTTCGCCGCGTGTCCACCGAGGCGAAGCGCGCCAAAGCCCGCACCGCGAGCGGCACGCGGCCGCTGGCCGCGCTGCACGGTCGAGTCGATCCGGCTTCCGGGCGCTTCGTCTCGCTCCAGAAGTTCCGGGAGGGGCGCTGGGCGACAATCGAGCGGGTTCCGCTCGTCAGCGACGGCGGGGAAGCGGCCGGCTTCCGTTTCCACGTCGGCGAAGCCGGGCGCTACCGCGTCAGCGCCGGTTGGGCGCCGGGCCCGGCTGTCGCAGTCGATCCGTAGCGAGCCGCCGTCGCTCCGTCCGCCGGGTGGGCGGCGCCGTCAAGCGCTGAACTTGATCGTCAGCACCTCGCCGTCCTCGACGACGTACTCGCGACCCTCGGTGCGCAGCTTGCCCTGCTCCCGGGCACGGGCGAACGAGCCGAGCTCGACCAGGTCGCCCCAGCCGACCACCTCGGCGCGCACGAAGCCGCGCTCCATGTCGGTGTGCACGCGCCCGGCCGCCTCGGCGGCGGCGCTCCCACGCCGGAGGCTTCGAGCCCGCACCTCCTCCCCCCCGACCGCCGTGAAGAAGGTGATCAGACCGAGCAGCTCGTAGGCGGCCCGCACAACCGCGCCGAGCGCGTCCGATTGCAGCCCGAGCTCCGCCCGCATCGCGCGCGCCTCCTCGGGGTCGAGCTCGCGCAGCTCCGCCTCGTCGAGCGCGCATACGGCGACCGCGGCCCTTCCTTCGAGGGCAGCGGGCACGCCCTCTCCCTCCGAGACGTTCGCCACGACGAGCGACGGCTTCGACGTTATGAGGCCGGCTTCGGGCGGCGCCGGCCGGCCCGCCGCCAGCTCCTCGCGCACGTGCTCCCAGAGCTCCGCCTCCGCTCGCGCCTCGCGCACGCCTCCACCCGCGCGGCGAGCGGCATCGGACGCGCGCTTCTCGGCGCTTTCGAGGTCGGCCAGCAGGAGCTCCGTCTCCACGGTCTCCAGATCGGCCACCGGATTCAGCTCGCCGTGTGGATGCGCGACCTGCGGTTGCTCGAATGCGCGCACGACGTGCAGCAAGGCATCCACGTCGCGGATGTGGCCGAGGAAGCGGTTGCCGAGACCCTCGCCCTTGTGCGCACCGCGGACGAGGCCGGCGACGTCGACGAACTCGATCTGCTCCGGCGTCCTGCGGGCGATCCCGAGCGCGTCGCCGATGCGGTCGATGCGGTCGTCCGCCACCGGCACGATCGCGACGTTCGGCTCAACCGTCGTGAAGGGATACTCGGCCGCCTCCGCTGCCGCGCGGGTGAGCGCGTTGAAGAGGGTCGACTTGCCGGCGTTGGGCAGGCCGACGATGCCGACTCGCATCATCGCCCGCGGGGGCTCAACGCGAGAGGCGCGCGAAGTACGCGAGCGGAGAGCCGAGCCTCCGCTCGAACGTGAGGCCCGCTCTACCGGCGCGCTCGCGCAGCTTGCCGCTCGTGACCATGTGCGGGTCTCCGAACAGCTCGCCCACCACCAGTCTCCCGCCCGGCTTGACCACGCGGGCCAGCTCTCGCAGCGTGGCGTCCTGGTCCGGAATCTCGCCCAGAACGGTGACGAGGTAGGCCCCGTCGAAGCTGGCGTCGGGATATGGCAGGTTCTGCGCATCTCCGAGCGTGGGCTCGATGTTGGCGACGCCCCTCTCGGAGGCCGCGCGCCCGACGTGGTCGAGCATCTTTTGCTGGATGTCGAAGATGGCGAGCGTCCCGTCTGCAAGCCGTGACGCCACCTCCAGGGAGTAGTAGCCCGTACCCGGCCCGACCTCGAGCAGGCGCTCCCCAGGAGCCGGCGAGAGGATCTCCAGCAGGCGCTTTCGCGTGATCCCCGGGTGAGGGGCCTCGACCCAGAAGCGCTGACCGTAAGGGCAGGCGGAAGGGTTCTTCCGCCACCAGAGCGCCACGGCCACGGTGGCGAGGCCGGCTGCGGCGAGGATGGCGCGCGCTGGTTGCATCTACAACTACCTACGCGCCCGAGAACCCGATCCGGTGCTCGTCGGGCTCGCGCTTCACGAATACCACCTGTGCGGAGTCGAGCGCGACCACGCCGTCCGCCGTGTCCAACTCGTGCCAGCCCTTGCCATTCTGAACGGCCTTTCGCAGCCTGGAGTAGTCGTCGTCGCCGATGCGAATTACGATCGCCTGGCCGCCCGAGAACCCGACCTCGACCCGCCTGGCGTATGCCTTTTCCGACATCGCGTCTCCTATTGTCTAGCCGGCCTGAAGCGTCATCTAGTGTCCGGGCGCCGGTTGCACCAGCTCGGTCAGCACTCCACCTGTGGCGGACGGGTGCAGGAACGCGACCCTGCTGTCCCTGATCCCCCTGCGCGGCTCCTCGTCGATCAGTCGCAGGCCCCGCTCCCGGCAGCGCTCGAGTGCCTCGGCAACGTCGGCGCAGCGATAGGCGGTGTGGTGAAGGCCGGGCCCGCGCTTTTCCAGAAACTTGCCGACCGGCGTGTCGCTCGCCAGCGGAGCCAGCAGCTCCACGTGGCTGTCGCCCACGCCCAGCAATGCCGCCTCCACTCCCTGCTCGGTCACCGTCTCGCGGTGCTGCAGGGACATCTCGAGGGTCGTGCTGTAGAGCTCGATGGCGGCGTCCAAGTCATCGACGGCGACGCCGATGTGATCCAGGGAGGTGAACATGCGGCCGAGGCAGTCTAGCGACCGCCGTTCGGCTCGCTTCGCCGTTGAGACTAAGCCGTCGTCTTGGGCGGGATGCGCTCGTCGCTCTCGCGCGTGAAGCGGGGGGCCACGGGACGCTCGACCGGAGGCGGCGGCTGCGACGTGCCGAAGGCGCCAGGTGGAGCGACGCTCCTGGACGTGGCGTCGCCGTTCTGCTCAGGCTCGACGGGCGGAGGTGTCATGTCGACCGTGTCTTCGACCGGGTCGACGGTGTCGGTCGTGTCTTCGACCGTGTCTTCGACCGCGGCGGAGACTTCGGCGGCGAACACGATCTCGTCGATCTCGTGGCGATCGAGGGTCTCGTTCTCGAGCAGCGCCTCGGCGAAGCGGTCGAGCAGCTCGCGGTTGTCCATGATCAGGCAGCGAGCGTCCCACTGCGCCTCGTCGATCAGAGCCTGCTGCTCGCGGTCGCGCTTGCTGCGCGTGTCCTCCGAGAGCGCGTGGCTCTCGGAGCCGTCGCCGCGCACGATCAGCTGCTTGCCCATCCCGTAGTCCTCGAGCATCGCGCGGCTCGTTTCCGTCACGCGGCGAAGGTCGTCGGCGGCACCGGTCGTGATGCGGCCAAAGACGATGTCCTCCGCGACCCGGCCGCCGAACAGCACCTTCATGTGATCGACGAGGTCCTCCTTCGAGCGCAGGTAGCGGTCCTCGCCGGGCAGGTTCATCGTGTATCCGAGCGCCCGCCCGCGCGGGATGATCGAGATCTTGTGCACGCGCTCCATCGACGGCAGCAGCTCGCGGACGAGCGCGTGGCCGGCCTCGTGATAGGCGATTATCTTCTTCTCCTCGGGCGTGATCACGCGCCGTGTCTGCAGGCCGGCCACAACGCGCTCGAGCGCAGCCTCGAAGTCGGCGGCGGTGATGAACTCGCGCTCCTGCCGTCCGGCGAAGATCGCGGCCTCGTTGCACAGGTTGGCGAGGTCCGCGCCCGTCAGGCCCGAGGTCTGTTGCGCGATGAGCTCGAGGTCGACCTCGCCGAGCGGCTTGCCCTCGGTGTGCACGTGCAGGATCTTCACGCGCCCGTCGAGGTCTGGCGGGGAGACGAATACCTGCCTGTCGAACCTGCCGGGTCTAAGCAGCGCCGGGTCGAGCGAGTCAACCCGGTTGGACGCTGCGATCACGACAAGGTTTCCATTGTCCTCGAAGCCGTCCATCTCGACGAGGAGCTGGTTGAGCGTCTGATCCTTCTCGCGCGAGAGGTCCATGCCGCGCTTGCCTCCCACGGCGTCCAGCTCGTCGATGAAGATGATCGCGGGCGCGTTCTTCTTGGCGATGTCGAAGAGTCGCCGGATGCGGGCGGCGCCGAGGCCGGCGAACATCTCGACGAACGAGCTCGCGGACTGGCTGAAGAAGTTGGCTCCCGACTCCGCGGCGACGGCCTTCGCGAGCAGCGTCTTGCCGGTTCCGGGCGGCCCATGAAGCATGATTCCCTTCGGCACCTTCGCGCCGAGGCGCTTGAAGCGCTTGGGCGAGCGCAGGAACTCGACGACTTCGCGCAGCTCGTCCTTGGCCTCCTCACAGCCGGCCACGTCGTCCCAGCGCACCGAGCTCTGGGAAGAGGGCTTCAGATGCTGCGGCTTGGTCCGCGGCATCATCTTGAGGGTGCGCCAGACCAGGTACACGAGCGCGCCCATGAACAGGATGGGCAGCCATGTCAGCGCCCAGCCCTGTAGCTGATCGTAAAAGCTCAAAGCGACCGGCATCCGTGCCTCACTTCAAGGGAGGGAAACCCAAGCCAACTGGCCAGGAATCCGAGCGTAGTCCCAGCCCCGCCGGGATTCCATCTTTTTTCGTCTAGAGCGCTCTGGACGCTTTCAGGTCACGCGCTCCATGCGGTCGTTCGGCACGAACTTCCGGCCGACCTTGGCGCATGGACGCCCTTCGACCATCACGACGTCCGCCGTGAAGTTGTTCTCACCCCGGATCAGGCTCGAGCCCACGCCGTACGCGTCCACCGGCACGCTTTCGCGCTCGAAGTCCTTTATCCGCTCGGCGTTGAACCCTCCCGAAACGACGATTCGAATGCCGGTGTGGCCTGCCTCGTCCAGGCGTGAACGCACGAGCCGCACGAGCTGAGGGTTCACTCCGCGGGGGTCGAAGCGGCCCATCCGGTCGAGCAGCGACTTGTCGACGATCGTGTGGGCGGTGTCGAGCCGCACTCCCCAGAGGCGATCGCCGAGCGCCTCCGCCACCTCGAGCGATGTGCGCACGGAGTCGTTGTCGAAATCGACCAGCACGACGACGTTCATGCGGTCGGCGAAGCGATCCGCGAAGGCCCGCGCCGCGGCCACCGTGTCCCCCTTGTAGGAAGCGATCAGGGCATGCGGGACAGTGCCCATGCCGTGACCCCCCCACCACGAGGCCTGCGCGTCCGTCGAGACGCCGATGGCGCCGGCGACGTGCGCCGCCCAGCCGTCGCCGGTCTGGACCATCCAGTGATCGTGGCGAGCGGGGAAGTAGAGGATGGGCTTGCCGCCCGCAGCGGCCACGACCTCTTTGACGTTGCGCATGATGAGCGTCCGGCGCGCGAGCGTTCCGAGATAGACGGTCTCGAGATGCGCGAAGAGCGAGTAGTCGCCTTCGATGTGCATCACGGTCTCGTAGGGCGAGATCTCGTCGCCCTCGTGAAGCGCGCTGACGCTGAGCTCCGGCCAGCCCGGCTGCCAGTCTCCCTGTTCGTCGTAGCGGCCCGAGCAGAGCTTGAGCACCGCCAGCGCCTCGTCTATCCCACCGAGGGCGGAGTGCTGCTTCTGGAAGACCTGCATCACGACGTGCGGGTTGCTGCCCTCCGCCTCCAGCAGCTCCTTCGTGAAGTTGAAATAGGCGTCGGTGTAGTAGCCGTCACGGATCTTCTCGACCGGCAGCCGGAAGACCTCCGGATCGAGCCTCGAGCGCGCTTTCGGCGTCGTGACGGCCATCGGTGCAGCCATGTTAGGCGCGCTGCAGCCTTGCGCGGGGTCGTGGGAAAGCCCGTCCGGCACGAAATTTGGCAAGAATCACGTCGGTTTTCTGGGCGATTTTGTGGTGGTACCCTGACGCCGTGGCGGGAATGAGCAGGGAGGAGGCAAGGGCAGTCGCTCGCGAGCTGCGAGACGAGCTGGCCGCGAACGGCCGCCGGCGTGAGGCCGAGGCGGTGGGGGCGCTGGTCGGCAACGGCGAGGAGGTGTACCTGCGGCTGCGCAAGCGCTACTACTCGCCGTCCGAGGTCGCCGAGCGAGTCGGCGTCAGTCGCCAGACCGTGATCAAGTGGATAGAGCGTGGAGAGCTCGAGGCCGAGCTGACCCCCGGCGGCCACCATCGGATCCCCGCCGCGGCCTTCCAGTCCGGCCGCCGCTCCGAACGGGCCGACGTCAAGCTCGTGCCGGCGAAGCGCTAGCCGCGCACGGCGCGCACGAGCGCCTCGGCGTCGCGCAGATCGGGCAGTACCACCCCCGCCCCCGTGCCCTCGAGCTCCTCCCGGCTGGAGAATCCGGAAGCGACGGCGACGACTCTCACGCCCGCCTCCTGTGCGGCAGCCACGTCCAGCGGCGTGTCGCCGATCAGAACCGTCTCCTCGGGAGCGAAGTCGACGCCGTGCTTGGCCAGCGCCTTTCGCCTCGCAACCCCGACCAGCTCGGAGCGACGACGATTGTCCGAGCCGTAGCCGCCCACTTCGAGGTCGAGATGATCGACGAGCCCGACGGCGCCGAGCTTGACCGCGGCATTGGGCTCGATGTTGCCCGTGAGAAGCGACTGCACCACCCCCGGCTCGGCCGCGAGGCGCTCGATCGCCTCTCGCGCGCCGGGGTAGGGGCGGCCGCGTTCTGCAATCTGTTCCGCCCGAGCAGCCAGAGCCTCCGCCAGCGCCTCCGCGAAACCGGGTAGATGTGCCTCTCCGTCAGCGATCCCGTTGCGCTCGAGGATCTCCAACCCGATCTCCTCGTCGGTGCGCCCGGCCATCGCAACCTGTATGTCGACCCTCGTGCCGAAGAGCGACTCGAACGCGTCGGCGAAGGCCTCTCGCCCGGCGCCCGCCGAGTCCACGAGCGTTCCGTCTATGTCCCAGAGAACGAGGCGCCGCAACGAAGCCCCCGTCTAGTGGTGCTCAGCCGGCAGAGACGCCCGCCTCGGCACGCAGGATCTCGGCCAGCGCCACCCGGCCGACATCCAGTTGCTCTCCCGTTGGCTCGCGGGTGGCGAACAGCCTCTGCATCTCGTTGCCTGGCACCTTGAGCGCCCGCGCCAGCGGAGCGTCGCGGTGGCGTTCCGACCAGGCGAAGAGCTCGACGGCCACGGCCACGCTGCCGACCGTCACCACGGCGCTGGCGATGGGGCCCCGCGCTCGCAGAAGGGCTCGTGAGAGGGCGTTGCCTATGACGGTCGAGATCATCATGGGTGCGACGAGGTTCGAGCCGCAGCGCTCGTGCTCCTTGGCGGCGTCCGAGGCGTCCGTGTCCTGCTCGTAGCCTGCGATCGCCTTGTGCTCGACCCCGTGGTAGGCGGCGAGGTCCGAGTCTTTGAGCGCAAGCGCCGTGGGCGCCATGCTCAGCAGGGCGACGGCGCTCTCGCGCGCGACGGTTCGAGGCCCAGCCCGGCGCACTCCCGCCGCGAGCGCGCTCGAGGCGAGCATGGCCGCGAAGACCTTGCCGTCCTCGAACGGAAGCTGCACCTCCGGCACCCTGCGCTTCACCAGGGGAATGAGGGCGAAGGCCTCGCCTAGCCTGGCGACGCCACGAATTCCCGGAAGCCCGGCGAGCCTTCCTTCCACACGCGGCTTTGGCCCGGAGCTCACCTTGATCTCGCCCTCCTTGGTCCGGACGGCGACGGCCCAATGCGAAGGGCCGTGGACGAGCAGGCCGTTTCGCAGCGCCATCCCGCCGAGCCGAAGCTTCACGCTCTGCTCCGTACCGGCCTGCTCGTGTTGCTCCTCGGCGCTCACCTCGTCAATGCTACGCCAGCGCCTGCGCCACCATGCCGGCCGCCGCCACCAGCAGGACGACGGCGATCGCCTTCACCAGCTGCTCCTCGGACAGCTCGCCCGTGAGCCGCGCTCCGAAAGCCGCAGCCGGCATCGAGACCACGGCGCCCACCGCGAGCAGATCCCAATCTGGGCTCGCGGTCGGTAGGTGCCCGATGACACCTGCCACGCCGAGGCAGAACCCGATCGTCACGTTCGTTCCGACCGCACGGGCGGCGCTCTCCCCGACGACCCGTATCAAGGCCGGCACTCTGAGGGAGCCGAGGATGAGCCCGACGAAGCCTCCCAGCAGGCCGATCGCCAGGCCGGCGATTACCGCGCCCGGGATGTTCAGCTTCGGATCGGCGGGGCCGTCCGGGGACTCCGGCCGCTTCCAACCAAAAAGGTCGACCGCGCTGTAGACGAGGACGGCGGCGATCGAGACCAGAAGCAGGTCCCCGGGAACCACGCCTGACACATAGCCGCCAATCAGACCGCCGACGACCGATGGCGGCGCCATCCACGCGAACAGCCGCCAGTTCACCCGGTCGGCTCGGATGTGGGTGATCGAGGCGCCGGCGGCAGCGACGGCGCTGATGCCGATGTTCGCTCCGGCGCCCGCCGCGGGGGAGGAGGCCAGCAGTAGCACGACCGGC
The DNA here is from genome assembly GCA_963774075.1 of uncultured Solirubrobacterales bacterium. Taxonomy (GTDB): domain Bacteria; phylum Actinomycetota; class Thermoleophilia; order Solirubrobacterales; family JBBDJG01; genus JBBQNR01. The sequence continues at coordinate 509,864 of CAVZDP010000003.1, forward strand.
AGGCGCAGATTGCCAAGGACGAGCCCGACCAGGCCGCCACCAACCGCGACCACGGCGCACCACAGCGCTAGAGCTAGGTATTCCACTTCATACTGAGGGTGTATGCAGAGGCTGTTCGATACCGGGGAGGAGCCTCGAAGCCGATCCGCGGTGCCACGCGAGGAAGAGCCGCTTGCAGCGAGGATGCGGCCGGCGCTGCTCGAGGACTTTATCGGCCAGGAGCACCTGCTCGGGTCGGGGTCGGCGCTGCGCACGGCGATCGAGCAGGGGCAACTTCACTCGATGATCCTGTACGGGCCGCCGGGCAGCGGCAAGACGACCCTTGCGCGCATCGCTGCGACTGACTCCGGAGCCGCATTCGAAGAGGAGAGCGCCGTCAACGCCGGTCGCGCGGAGGTGCGAGCCGTGATCGAGCGCGCACGGCACCGGCGAGACCAGGCGAAGGGGACGTCCGGAGCGACGGTGTTCTTCCTGGACGAGATCCACCGCTTCAACAAGGCTCAGCAGGACGCTCTGCTGCCGGCGGTGGAGGAGGGCCTTCTGACCTTGATCGGCGCCACGACCGAGAACCCATACTTCGAGGTCAACTCCGCGCTCCTGTCGCGCTGCCGCATCTACGAGCTGCTTCCGCTGACGCAGCAGCAGGTGGGCGAGCTCTTGCGGCGGTCTCTCGGCGGCTCCGCTCACGGAATCCCGAATCCTCCTCCCGTGTCGGACGAGGCGATCGAGTTCCTCGCCGCGCGCTCGGGCGGCGATGCGCGCGCCGCGTACAACGCGCTCGAGCTCGCGTGCGAGACCGCTCAGAGGTTGGGCCGCGAGGTGACGGTGGAGCTTGCCGAGGACGCGATGCAGATGAAGGCCGTCCTCTACGACAAGGGCGGCGACAAGCACTACGACTACATCTCGGCCTGGATCAAGTCCACGCGCGGCTCCGACGTGGCAGCCTCGCTCTACTACCTCGCCGTGATGCTCGAGGGCGGCGAGGATCCTCGCTTCATCGCGCGGCGCATGATCGTTCTCGCCTCCGAGGACATAGGGAATGCGGATCCGCAGGCGCTCCAAGTCGCCATCGCCGCGGCTCAAGCGGTCGAGCACGTCGGCATGCCGGAGTGCGCGCTCAACCTGAGCCAGGCCGCGATCTATCTCGCTCTTGCACCGAAATCGAACGCAAGCTGCACTGCGATCTCGCGCGCTCGCGCCGATGTGCGTGAGCATGGAGCCGAGGCGCCACCTGCGCACTTGCGCGACGCGCACTACCCCGGAGCACGAAAGCTGGGGCGTGGCGTGGGATACGAGTACCCGCACAACCTCCCGGAGGGCGTTTCCGCTCAGGAGCTGATGCCGGAGGGATTGGAGGGCCGGCAGTACTACGAGCCGAGCGATCGTGGGTTCGAGCGAGAGCTTCAGGAGCGGCTTGCGCGCCTTCGGAAACTGCGCGGCGGCGGCAAGTAGCCGCTACTCTGAGAGCATCGGCAGGGGCCGTAAAGCCCCCTGTTGACCGGCAGGGAACGGCACCACTCGGGGCTTCAATCAGCTCGAAGACATGAGGCAGTTGATCCGCATGGAAGCGGCCGCGCTTTGTCGCGCCGCCGTCCAGGCCGCGGTGGCGGTCGCGCTGCTTGCTGCCGCAACGCCGGCGCAGGCCGCCCCGGTCGTGGCGCCGCCGTACCCGGCTGGGGTCGCCGTCGTCACGGACGGTGGAGCCGACCCGACGCTGTCGTACCGCAGCGGAACCAGCGATCACAACACCGTGACGATCTCGCTCACCGACGGCAACTACCTCGTCACCGACTCGAGTCCCGTGGCGGCGGGAGCCGACTGCATCCAAGTGGACCCCAACAACGTGTCGTGCCCGGCCAGCGGAATCGCCGACATCCGCGCGAACGGCGGTCCGGGTAACGACGTCATCACGGTGACCGCTTCGACCAGCGCCGTGCTCCTGGGTCGTGAAGGAGACGACACGCTGACGGGTGGCGGCGGCAACGACGTACTCGACGGCTACCTCGGGAACGATGTGCTGAACGGAGGCGACGGCATCGACACCGCCGACTATTCGAGCGTCCCCGGCGCCGTGCAGGTCAATCTCGGCATCGTGGGGGCTCCCCAGCCGACCGGCGGAGCAGGCCAGGACACGCTGAGCTTTCTGGAGAACCTTCGCGGGGGCGCGGGCAACGACACGTTGATCGGCGACTCGGCCTCCAACATGATCAGCGGTCTCGGCGGAAGCGATTCGATCAACAGCCGCGACAGCGCCGCCGACGTGGTCTCGTGTGGTGGCGGAATCGATGCGACGGTCATCGCCGACACCCTCGACCTCATTGATTCGAGCTGTGAGGCAGCAGACAACGGCGTGCCACCCGAAACGACGATTACCATCGCGCCGCCAGCCTTCACCAATGCCACGACGGCGAGCTTCAGCTTCTCGTCGAGCGAGCCGACCGGTGCAACCTTCCAGTGCTCCCTCGACGAGGGTCCCTTCGAGCCATGCGATTCGGGAACGAAGGAGTACACCGAGCCGCCACTCCCTGACGGCCTGCACAGGTTCGACGTGATCGCGGTCGACAACTTCGGCAATGCCGACCAGACGCCCGCCACACACGAATGGATCGTCGACACCATCGCTCCGGACACCGTCATCACCGCGCCGGCCGAGGGCTCGACCCACGGCTCATCGGTGACATTCGAGTTCTCGTCCCCCGATGCCGATGTCGCAAGCTTCGAGTGCAACCTGGACGCGAGCAACTGGGTCGAGTGCAGCTCACCGCTCGTTGCCTCGAACCTCGGGGAGGGAGCTCACACCATGGCCGTGCGCGCCGTCGACCGCGCCGGCAACAGGGATCCCCAGGAGGCGACGCGCGGCTTCACGGTCGCGCTTCCCCCGGTGCAACCGAGCGGCGGGGGTGGAGGCGGGGCCTCGCCCGGCGTCACGATCTCACGGCCGCTGCCGAGCTCTCTTGTCCTGATCGCGGGACGCACCGTGAAGATCTCGCGCACCGGCTGGGCGACGGTCACGCTCAACTGCTCGGGCACGAAGGACTGCGCCGGTCGCGTGATCCTGACGAGCGCGGAGCCGATCCGCTACAGCCGCCTTCGCAGGCGGAAGATCGTGCGGCTGGGCTCGGCGAAGTTCACCATCCTGGCTGGGCGAACACGCAAGGTGCGCATCCACCTGTCGAGGAGCAAGGTGAAGATCGTGCGCAAGCTGCGGCGCCTTCCCGCCGACGTGACCGTGCGCGACCTGGACCGTGCGGGCAGGGCGCGGGTCAGCACTCGCACGATCGTCCTCAAAGCACTCCGCTAGCCCTTCCCGGCGCGACCACGGAGCATTTCTCGCCTCGCAGCCCGTTCGAGGCGCGAGAGTAGAATCGCTCCCGACCACGAGCGAGGGATGGTGCTGCAATGGCGGTGACGACGAGGCCAGAGGAACAGGAGCGCAAAGCTCAGGCAACCGACTCGGGCGAGCTCGAGTCCTTCAATCCGGCGACCGGTGAGCGATTGGGGTCGGTTCCGACCGTGAAGCCCGAGCAGGTGCAGTCCATCGTCGACGACATCGCCGACGTGCAGCCGTTCTGGGCCCAGCTCTCGCTCACCGAGCGTGGGCGCTATCTGCGCCGCGCCGCACAAGTGCTCGTTGACCACTCCGATGACGTCGCGGAGCTCTTGACTCGCGAGCAGGGCAAGCCGCGCATCGAGTCCTACACGATGGAGGTCATGCCTACGATCGACCTTCTTCATTGGTGCGCCGACTACGGGCCGAGGATCCTCGCCGACGAGCCCGTCAAGTACACGCAGCTCATGCTGAAGCAGAAGAAAAGCTTCTTCAGCTACGAGCCGATCGGCGTCGTCGGGGTCATAGCTCCCTGGAACTACCCGTGGTCGATTCCTTTCGGAGAGGTGGCGATCGCGCTCATGGCCGGGAACGGCGTCATCCTGAAGCCTGCGTCTCTAACCCCTCTGATCGGGCAGCGCATCCAAGAGGTGTTCGAGCGCGCCGGTCTGCCCGAAGGACTTGTTCGAACCGTCCACGGCGGAGGGGCGGTCGGCAACGCGATCGTCGAGTCCTCGGCGGGCAAGATCTTCTTCACCGGCTCGGTGGAGGTGGGACGCAGAGTCGGCGAGGCCTGCGCGGGCCAACTCAAGGGCTCGGTGCTCGAGCTCGGCGGGAAGGACCCGCAGATCGTGTGCGCGGACGCCAACCTCGCGAATGCGATCTCGGGAGCCGTTTGGGGCGGCTTTGCGAACGCGGGGCAGACATGCTCGGGGATCGAGCGCGCGTACGCCCTGCGCGAAGTGGCCGGCCGCTTCATCGGCGGAGTGGTCAAAGAGGCGAGCTCGCTAAAGGTTGGAGACCCGCTTCAGTGGGACACGGCGATCGGCCCGATGGTGTCGAAGGAGCAGTTCGACACCGTGTGCGAGCTCGTGGACGACGCGATCGCGTCCGGCGCCAAGCGGCTATGCGGAGGGCCTGTGGACGTCCCCGGCTACAGCGGGCATTTCCTCGCGCCGACCGTGCTCACCGACGTGACTCATGACATGCGGATCATGCGGGAAGAGATCTTTGGACCCGTGCTGCCGATCATCACCGTCGACACGGAGCAGGAGGCGCTCGACCTCGCGAACGACTCGCAGTTCGGCCTCGGCGCATCGATCTGGACGCTCGATCGAGACAAGGGTGAGCGCATGGCACGTCAGATCCAGTCAGGAATGGTGTGGATAAACGATCACTCGTACACCCATGGGGCTTGCCAGTGCGCATGGGGCGGTGTGAAGGAATCTGGCGTGGGCCGCTCCCACTCGAAATTCGGGTTCTACGAGTGCACGAACGTCAAGACGATCTCGTGGGAGCCATCGAGAACGCGCGACATCTGGTGGCACCCCTACGACGAGGTCCTCGGGAACGCGATCCGCGCGTCGGCTCGCTTGCTCTACGGCAAAGACGGCCAACGCGGCGAGGCACTGCGCGAAGGCGCAATTCCCCTCCTGCGCGTGACCGGAAGGACACTGCGCGGCGCATTCCGGCGCTGACCGTGTAGCGGCCGGCAGTCGCCGGTCGCCCGCCAACAACGCTCGGAACATCGCTGTCCGAGCGAAGCCAGGTGAGTCTTGCGCGAGCGAGTCCGGCGTCGGATTCCACCAACCGTTTCGTTCGTTTACCGCCTGGAGGGATCGATGAGATTAAACGCTATGACGTAAGGCCGCGTTTGCCCGTTTGTCGCTGCCGATCTGAATACGGTCGCGATTGCCCGCGTTAGCGACGCCTCACAGCGAACGTTGCTGATGAGTCGAAGAACCCTTTGCTGGGGCTCTGCGATGACGAGGTAGCTGCTGCAAGCGTTCGAAGAAGGCGCACCGAGTTCGCGAGGTTCCGGCATTGAACCTGTGATCCCACCAGTTTCGGATCGCTGCCTAAAGGAGGCGAGGACCCCAGGGAGCCGTACGGTCTAAACGGGTCAACCGGACCAGCAGGTTTGACCGGTTTCGCTGGAGCGACCGGTACTCCGACTAGACCTCTTTGCCATCGGTCCGGCGGCACGCTTGCTCCAGTTCAGCGTCGCACACGTCGCGCCGGCAGCGCCCCGAACTATGTCGGACTGAGCATACCTTTCTATCTTCTTAACAGGCCTTAATGTCGCCGAGCCGCTTCCGTTAGACCGGCAGCTACAGCCGAGCCGGCGATAGCCGACGACGCGGACGACACAGAGAACAGCATGCCGCCGAAAAGGGGCTGAACTGGAGGCTCGAGCATCCATAACGGACATGCCGAGCCGCGCTGCGGCTACCGGGTCATGCCCCGCTGGCGCATTTGCGGTCCATACCACGACTCTTCCGGTGCACTAGGAACATGTGTCGAGGTCCGCGATCATCGTGCTCTTAACCAGCGATGAGCCGCTAGCCGTGTGCTGAGCTCTGCGCCCTCGCGCTACGGTTCCCACGTGGTGGAGCAGCGACTGACGCACTTGGACGACAGCGGGCAGGCACGCATGGTCGATGTCGGGGGCAAGGCCGAAAGCGAGCGGCGTGCACGCGCTCGCGCCGTCGTTCGCATGTCTCCAGCGACCGCCTCGGCAGTCGAGCAAGGCGATGCGCCGAAAGGCGATGTGCTGGGGGCTGCGCGGTTGGCCGGGATCCAGGCCGCGAAGCGAACCGATGAGCTGATTCCCCTCGCCCACCAGCTTCCACTCAGCTTCGTGGACGTGCAGGCGAGCGTCGACGCAGGCGAGGGGACGGTCACGCTGGAAGCGGAGGCTCGCACCGTGGCCAGAACGGGTGTGGAGATGGAGGCTCTGACCGCCTGCGCAGTGGCGGCCTTGACCGTGTACGACATGGTGAAGGGCATCGAGCGGGGAGTGGAGATCGTGCAAGTCGCGCTTCTGGAGAAGACCGGGGGCAAGGAGGATTGGCGGCGCGGCGCGTAGTCTTGGTGCCGGCATGCGTGCCGCAGTCGTGACGATCAGCAACTCGAAGGCGCGGGGCGACGGGATCGACGAAAGCGGACCCGCCCTAGCCGAGTTCGCGCGCAGCATCGGCGCGCAGGTGGACGGCGTCGAAGTCGTCCCCGACGACCGGGGGCGCATCGAAACACGCCTTTGCCACCTTGCCGACGAGCAGGGGTGCGACATGGTCCTCACGACAGGAGGGACGGGCTTTGCGCCGAGCGATGTCACGCCGGAGGCGACTCGCGCCGTGATCGACCGTGAGGCGCCCGGGCTGGCGGAGGCCATGCGCGCCGCGTCGAGGGAACACACCCATCACTGGATGCTGTCTCGCGCCGTGGCCGGCATACGTGGACGGACGCTGATCGTCAATTTCCCCGGTAGCCCCAAGAGCATCCAGCAGGCTGGCGCAGCGATCGCCGGAGCTCTTCCTCACGCCCTCGACCTCCTTGCCGACCGCCCTACGTCTCATGCCGCTCATCCACCCGGCCATCGCGACAACCCTTCGGGCGCCGGTGACTGAGACTGCGGCTGCGGCGGCCTCGCCTTCAACCGCCGACCCGGATCAGACACATTCCGCCCTCGCGGTGAGTGGCCTCGTCCGCTGCTTCGGCGAGCGGGAGGCACTCGCGTCCGTGACGTTCAGCCTTCAGCCGGATGAGACCCTCGTGGTCTTTGGACCGAACGGAGCCGGAAAGACGACGCTCCTGCGAGTTCTCGCGACGCTGCTCTTGCCAAATGCGGGGTCGGTACGGGTGCTCGGCAACGAGATCCCGCGCGAAGCTCACGCGGTCAGGGCGCGAATCGGCTTCCTTGGTCACGAGCCGCTTCTCTACACGGAGCTGACAGGGCGAGAGAACCTTCTGTTCTACGCTCGCCTCTACCGCCTCGGTGACGCGTTCCAGCGAATCGAGGAGCTGCTCGCGGCCACCGGCATGTCCGCACGCGCCGACGACCCATTGCGCAACCTCTCGAAAGGCATGGTGCAGCGGCTTGCCATCTGCAGGGCGGTTCTGCATCGCCCGAGTCTCTTGCTGCTCGACGAGCCGCGGGCCGGGCTGGATCCCGACGCCGCCGAGCTGGTCGAGCCTCTCATCGGCCGCCGAGCGGGAACGACCAGAGTGCTCGTGACGCACGACGTCCGTGGGGGCTTGGTCGAAGGGGACAGGGCGCTGGGGCTACGTGGCGGCCGCGTGCTGATCGACGCGCGGACGAGCGACGTCAATCCCGACGCGGTGCACGGGTTGTACGCGCACGGTCAGGGAGGCGGCCGGTGAAGGCGATCGAAGCGATCGTTCGCAAGGACCTTCGGGTCGAGCTGAGAACGAAGGAGTCGGTGCCGGCGATGGCGCTGTTCGCGGTGATCACATTCGTGATGTTCCACTTCGGCCTCGACCGCGACACACTCGAAGGCGAGCTTGCTGCAGGCGTGCTGTGGGTGACGCTCCTCTTCGCTGCGATCCTCGGAATCAATCGTCTCTTCGTCGCCGAGCGCGAGCAATCGGGATTCGACGGCATCCTGCTCGCCCCAATCGAGCGCAATTCTCTGCTTGGCGCGAAGTCCCTGGCGCTGCTGCTCTATCTGCTTGCGCTCGAGTTGATCGCTGTGCCGGTGTTCGCCATCTTCTTCATCGACTCCAGCTTCATCGAAGGCGTCCCGCTGCTGATCGCGGTGGTCCTGCTCGCGGACGTCGGCATCGCGGTCGTCGGAGCGCTGCTTGCCTCGATCGCGGTCAACACGAGGGCGCGCGATCTGCTCCTGCCGCTTCTCTTGCTGCCCCTCATGGTGCCGGTCGTGATCGCCGCCGCGGCCGCCACGGAGCCCCTTCTGTCCGACCCCGTGGACACGTCGGGGACTGGGAAATGGCTGGCAGTACTGGCGCTCTATGATGCTGTTTTCGGACTCTTGGCCTACGCTTTGTTCGATTTCCTCATGGAGGATTAGGCCGTTGGAAGCCAGCCCTGGCAGGGGCCTCAGAGCCTTTGGCATCACCGCGGCGGCCACGCTGGCCGGCGCGATGGCGCTCGTGTTTTTCTACGCGCCGATCGACGCAGACCAAGGGTTCATCCAGAAGATCTTCTACGTCCATGTGCCGCTCGCGATCGTGGCTCTGCTGGGATTCGTCGTCGCGGGCTTCTTCGCCGTCCAGCACCTGCGCACCCGCGAGGCGGTCTGGGACCACCGCTCCTACGTCGCGATCCACATGAGCATCATCTTCGGTGTGGCGGTGCTCGTGACCGGCTCCATCTGGGCGAAGGGGAGTTGGGGCAAGTGGTGGGTGTGGGATGAGCCGACGCTCGTCAGCTTCCTGATCGTCTTCCTGCTCTACGTCACGTACTACCCGCTGCGCTACTCGGTCGAAGACCCCGACCGCCGGGCGCGCTACTCATCGGTGTTCGCAATCACTGCCGGCGCTTTCGTCCCGATCAACTTCATCGCCGTTCGGCTCTCCGAGAGCCTCGTCCACCCGCGCGTTCTGAGCGCGACCGGGGGGAGCATGCCGGGGGAGATGCGGCTGACGTTCCTCGTTGCGCTCGCAGGCGTTGCGCTGCTCTACGTCACCCTCGTGAAGTTCGAGCTGACCGCCAAGCGCGCCCGCGCCCGACTGAAGGCGATCCGGCGCGCACTCGAGGACGACGAGGCGACAGGTTCAGGCGCGAGCTCGCCGATCGCCACCGTGCCCGCGAGGCCCGAATAGCGCAACGTGCCAGAGAGGCCCGGTCCTGATGCCCGCCCTACCGCTCGACGAGGCCGGCAAGTACGTGGCGGGAGCCTACGGAGTGTTCCTGACCCTCATACTCGTATACGTGGCGATCATGGCGGCACGACTTCAGCGGATCGAGCGCGAGCTGGATGAGATAGCGCGCCTGGTGAAGCGTCGCCGCGAGGGAACGAGCTGATGGCCACGGTCTCACGAGAGCCCCGGCTCGGGCTTCGCCAGCGGCTCGGTCGCTGGCGGGGGCGCGCATCGACCCAGGACCCGCCGCTCGAGCGCGTCCGCGGGATGCTCGGGCATTGGCGAAAGAGCGGCCGCCGCTGGCAGAGCCGGCCCTACTACCCGGCAATTCTGGATCTGGCCGGGCGGCGCACGCTCGTCGTAGGAGGCGGCAACGTCGGCGAGGGCAAGGTCCGCGGCCTGCTCGCGGCCCGCGCCACGGTGCGGGTCGTGACACTCGAGGCGACCGAGCAGATCCGCCGGTGGGCAAGCGAGGAGCGCATCGCGCTGGAGCTGCGCGCTTTCGAGCCGAGCGACCTCGACGGCTGCTTTCTCGTGATCGCGGCGACGGAGCGAAACGACGTCAACGTCGCGGTCTTCGAGGGCGCCGAGGCGCGCCAGATGCTCTGCAACGTGGTCGACGTGACGCACCTGTGCAACTTCATCCTGCCCTCGATCTCACGCCGTGGCGATCTCGCCATCGCGGTCTCGACCGGCGGGGCAAGCCCCGCGCTCGCGCGGCGCATCCGGCTTGCAATCGAACAGTGCTACGGCGACGAGTACGCGGTTGCCATGGAACTGCTCGGCTCGCTTCGCGAGGAGCTCAAGGAACGTTATCCAAGCCCCCGTGACCGCAAGATCGTGTTCGAGAGGCTTGTGTACTCGGAGCTTCTGGACATGGTGCGCGTCGGAGACGTGGAGGGGATCGAGGCGTGGGTCAAGCGATGCATCGACGAGGGCCCCGGCTACGCGTCCGAGGCGGAGCACCAGGCGATGCTCGAAGCCGCGAAGCCAGAGTGCAAGCTTCGCTTCCAGCCGCTCCAGATCGAGGATGCACGATGAGCGAGCTTCTGGCGGTAGGCCTGTCCCACAAGACGGCCCCGGTCAAGCTGCGCGAGCGAGTGGCGCTGCCCGAGGGACGCGCCGCGAGCGTGCTGCGCGAGCTCGTGTCGAGCGACCAGGTACACGAGGCGGTCGCGCTCTCCACGTGCAACCGGACGGAGCTGTACCTGGTCGCGGACGACAACGTCGAGGCCGAGACGGCGGCACTCGGCATCCTGGCTCGCCAGGCAGACATTCGCCCGACCGAGTTGATCGGCCACCTCTATTCGCTGCGCGACAGCGAGGCGGCGCGCCACCTGTTCAGGGTCACGGCGGGACTCGACGCGATGATCGTCGGCGAGACCGAGATCCAGGGCCAGGTGAAGCGCGCGTACGAGCTCGCCCTGGTCGAGCGCACCACGAGCGCGATCATGAACCGGCTCTTTCGGGAGGCGCTCGCAGCCGGCAAGCGCATCCGAACGGAAACCCGGATCGCTTCCGGCCGCCTGTCGGTGAGCTCGGTGGCCGTTCAGCTAGCCCGCGAGGCGCTCGGGGACCTCACCGGGCGCCGAGTCGTGATCGTCGGCGCCGGCGAGACCGGCGAGCTGACAGCGAAGGCGCTAGTCGAAGCGGGAGTCAGCTCGGTGTTCGTCGCCAACCGGCACTACGACCGCGCGATCGGACTCGCCCAGCGCTTCGGCGGCAAGGCGGTGCGCTTCGACGAACTGCCGGCCGAGCTCGAGCAGGCCGACATCGTGGTTTCCTCCACGGCGTCGCCGCACCACATCGTCGAGCGCGAAGAAATGGAGACTGTGGTCGCAGCCCGGGATGGGCGGCCGCTGCTCCTCATCGACATCGCGGTCCCGCGCGACATCGACCCCCGCGTGGCCGAGTTGGACGGAGTCGTGCTGCGAGACATCGACGACCTCCAGCGCGTCGTCGAGCGCAACGTCTCCGGCCGAGAGGCGGAGGCGCAACGAGCCGAAGCGCTCATCGACCACGAGCTCGAGCGCTTCACGCGCTGGCTCGGCACGCTCGAGGTCGTCCCGATCATCAGCGCCCTGCGCGAGCAAGCCGAAGCGGTCGTCGGGCAGGTACTGCGGGAGAACGCCAACAAGTGGGAGGCTCTCAGTGACGCCGACCGCGAGCGCCTCGAGCTGCTTGCGTCCTCGATCGTGAAGCGCCTGTTCAACCAGCCCATCCAAAAGCTTCGCTCGAGCGAGGGCGAGCCTGCGACATACGCCTACCTGCAGGCTCTGCGCGAGTTGTTCGGGCTCGAGCAGGAGGAATCCTCGGCATTCTCGAGCGGTCGCGCCCAGTCCCGGCCGAACGATGAGCCCAAAGCCGGGCCCGGTCAGGTGACGCCCCTGCGGCGAGCGCGGGCGCGGCGCTCTTCATAGGGCCGCTGGCGTTGGCCGGATCCGCGGCAGGCCGGCATTCGGCCACGCCCTTTCGAATCGGAACCCGCGGCAGCGCCCTCGCGCTCGCCCAGGCGCAGTCGGTTTCCCACCTGCTGGAGGAGGCGGGCGAGGGGCTGGGAGTGGAGATCGTCCCGATCGCGACGTCCGGCGACCGCTCGGACAAGTCGCGGTTCGTGAAGGAGATCGACGACGCGCTCCTGCGAGGGCAGATCGACCTGGCCGTTCACAGCGCGAAGGACGTCCCGGGGGGGCTGCCGACGGGTCTGGTGATCGCCGGGGCTCCGGCTGCCGAAGACCCTCGCGATGCTCTCGTCGGCAGCCCCGGGCTCGCCGAGCTGGCTCATGGGGCGCGGGTCGGGACCTCGAGCCTTCGCCGGCGCTCGCAGATTCTTGCCCACCGCCCTGATCTCGAGATCGCCGAGCTGCACGGCAACGTCGACACGAGGCTCGCGAAGCTCGCTGAGGGCGGTTACGAGGCCATCGTGCTCGCACTCGCCGGCCTGCGGCGCCTCGGACGAGGAGAGGAGGCCGGCGCGGCACTGGACATCGACAGGATCATTCCCGCCCCCGGGCAGGGAGTGCTCGCCCTCGAAGCTCGAGGAGACGACGAGCGCGCGATCTCGCTGGCGAAAGCCGTCACCGATCGGGCCGCGCTCGAGCGCCTGGACGCCGAACGGGCCGTCGTGACCGCCCTGGATGCAACCTGCCGCACCCCTGTTGGCGTGCACCTCGGCCACACGGAAGAGGGTCGTTTGCGCCTGCAGGCCTACGTGGGGCTTCCTGACGGCAGCGAATGGATCCGCGACGCCCTCGAGGACGAGGGTTCGGAAGCGAACGTGGAAGCGGGCGCTCCAGTCGCCGCCGCGCCGGCGCTAGGGCTCGGCGAACGTCTCGCCGAGCGGCTCCTGGCGGCCGGCGCAGGCGATCTGCTGCAGAGAGCGGACCAGCTCGCCGCAGAGGCCCCCTGACCGCACCCGATCGAAGTCATACTTGGGCGAAGAGGTCTTGATGGGCACGGACAACGGAACCGTCTACCTGGTCGGAGGCGGCCCTGGCGATCCCGACCTCGTGACGAAGCGGGCGCTCGACGTGATCGCCGGCGCCGACGTGGTCGTTTACGACCGTCTCGTTCCTTTGCAGCTCGTGGAATCGGCGGGAGAGGGCGCCGAGCGCATCAACGTCGGCAAGCGGCCCGGCGAGGCCACCACGAGCCAGGAAGAGATCAACCAGCTACTCATCGATCACGCGCGCCGGGGAAGGCGAGTCGTGCGGCTCAAGGGCGGCGACCCGTTCGTGTTCGGCCGCGGCGGCGAGGAGGCCGAGGCGCTCGCCGAGGCGGGCGTCCCATTCGAGGTGATCCCCGGCGTGACCGCGGGTATTGCCGCCGCCGCCTACGCCGGCATTCCCATCACTCATCGCGATCAGGCTTCGGCCGTTGCGTTCGTCACGGGCCATGAGGATCCGGCCAAGGACGAGAGCACCATCGACTGGCAAGCGCTCGCCGCCTTCCCGGGGACGCTGGTCTTCTACATGGGTGTTCGCACGCTGGACCAGATCGCCGAGCGCCTGATCGAGGCCGGCCGGCCGCCGGACCAGCCGGCGGCGGTCGTGGAACGGGCGTCCCTGCCGGACCAGCGCACAATCACAGCGCCGCTCTCGAAGATCGCGGAGCGCGCGGCGGTGGTCGGCATCCGGCCGCCGGCCGTGACGATGGTCGGTCCCGTCGCGGGCCTGCGGGAGCGGCTCGCCTGGTTCGAGCACACTCCGCTGCGCGGGCGCACCGTCGCCGTGACGCGCGCTCGAGCGCAGGCCAGCACCCTTGCCGCGAGGCTGTCGGAGCTCGGGGCCGAGGTGATCGAGCTGCCCGCGATCCGCATCGTTCCCCGCAGCGACGAGGACGTGAAGGAGGCAGCCAAGCGCCTCGGGCTCGGAGGCTACGACCTTGTTTGCCTCACCAGCCCGAACGGCGCGCGGCTGCTCGTCGAGGCGCTCGAGAGCGAGGGGGCCGGAGTCGGCGTGTTCTCGGAGCTGACCGTCGCCGCGATCGGCCCGGGAACCGCGCGCGCGCTCGAGGAGCTCGAGGTCGAAGTGGACGTCCTGCCGCCCAGATCCATCGCGGAGTCGCTGGTAGCGGAGCTCTCGAAGCTCGGGGTGGAGGGAAAGAGAGTGCTGATCGCGCGTGCTGCAGAGGCGCGCGAGGTGCTTCCAGACTCGCTGCGCAAGCTGGGCGCGACGGTGGACATCGTGGCTCTCTACGACACGGTGCGCGAAGAGATAGGCAAGCGTAGCCTCGAGGAAATCGGCGGAGTCGACTACGTGACCTTCACCAGCTCATCCGCTGTCCGCAACTTCGTCGAGGCGCTGGGTGGGGTCGACCGCTTTCCGGAGGCCGCGCGCGTGGTGTCGATCGGCCCGGTCACGAGCGCCACGGCGCGGGCTCTCGGGCTGCGCGTCCACGTCGAAGCGGAGCGCCACGACATAGACGGTCTCGTGGACACGCTCGTTGCGGACTGCCTTGCCGCTTCCGATTAGCTTTCTCTCCGACTACGGCTACAGCGACGAGTTCGCCGGCGTCTGCCGCGCCGTGATCCACAGGCTGGCACCGGATGCGACCGTGATCGACGTCGGGCATGGCCTCCCCCGCGGAGAGGTGTTGCCCGCGGCGGCGGTCGCGCGCAACGTGCTGCCGTTCCTTCCGGCCGGGGTGATCCTCGCGGTGGTCGACCCCGGGGTGGGTTCCGCGCGTCGCGCGCTGGCGCTGCGCTGCGGAGACCAGCTGCTCGTGGGGCCCGACAACGGCCTGCTTTGGCCGGCGGCCGAGCGGTTGGGCGGTGTGGAGGCGGCGGTCGAGGTGACCCACTCGCCGTGGCGGCTGGAGCCCGTGTCGGCCACCTTTCACGGGCGCGACCTGTTCGCGCCGGTCGCAGCCCGCCTCGCCCTCGGGTCGCCGCTGGAGGAGGCCGGCGAGCCGCTCGCAGCCGACCAGCTCGTGCGGCTCGAGCTGCCGATCGCCGAAGCGTCGCCGGGAGAGCTGACCGCAGTCGTCGTGTACGTGGACCGTTTCGGAAACGCGCAGCTCGCGGCCGGCCGCGACGATGTGGCGACTGCGCGCTTCGGCCCCGGTGACCGGCTGGAGGTCGAGGCGAGCAACGGCGGGTGGCGCGGCGCGACGTCCGCCCGTACGTTCGCGGACGCGCCCCGTGGCGAGCTCCTGGTCTACGAGGACTCCTACGGCGCGCCGGCGCTCGCGGTCAACGGCGGGGACGCGGCAGCGGCGCTGGGCCTGCGTCCCGGAAGCATCGTCCGCGTCAGGGCCGCCGGGTCGTGACCGGGCGGGAGCGGCCCGCCCCGCTCGCTCCTCGACCTCCAAGCGCGCTGGGAGGAAGCGTGGTGCACCACGACGCTACGACGTCCACCAACGACGTCGCGCGCCGGCTGGGGGCGAGCGGCGCGGCGGCGGGGACCGTCGTGCTCGCCGAGGAGCAGACCGGCGGGCGTGGACGCCAGGGCCGCCGCTGGGCCGCCCCACGCGGCCGCTCGCTGACTCTCTCCGTGCTGGTGCGGGACGAGCCGGCTGGAGCCCCTCTGCTCCCGCTGGCGAGCGCGCTGGCCGTCTGCGAGGCGTGCGAGCTCATCGCCGCCGTCCAGTGCCTGATCAAGTGGCCGAACGACGTCCTCGTCGACGGCCGCAAGATCGCCGGGATCCTGATCGAGGCACGGCCACAGGAGCGCTGGGCCGTCGTGGGAATCGGCCTGAACGTGGACACCGACGAGCACGAGCTCGAGCCGGAGCTGCGGGTGACGGCAGGCTCGCTTCGAATCGCGACGGGGTCCACGATCGACCGCGAGCGTGTGCTGGAGGCCCTGCTGGATGCGCTCTCCCACTGGATCGGACCGGGTGCGGCTCACTCGGGCGACCGGGTCGTCGCTGCGTACGCGGCCAGGGACGCGCTACGCGGCCGGCGCATCGCCTGGAGTGCGGGGGACCGGCAACTCGAAGGGGAGGCGGCCGGCATCGACGAGGCGGGCAACCTCGTCGTGTTCCTCGATGGCGGGGAGCGCGTCTTGCTCGACGCCGGAGAGGTCCACCTGGGCTCTGAGAGCCTCTAGGAAGCTCCCCAGCCCGCCACGACCAGCGGTTCTAGTCCTGTTCCTTCGCCGCGGGCGCGGCTTCCTTGCGGCGCTTGGCGGCGCGGCTGCCGTTCATGGTCGCGCGCCCCCGCTGTCGATCGGCGCCGGACGACTGCTTGGTCCGCCGCTTGCGCTTGCGCTTGCCTTTCGGGAAGTTGCGCAGCAACTCGCGTGCGAGCGCCGAGGGCTTGCGGGCCATCCGGTTGCGAGCACCCCTCAGCACCTCCTCGGCCTCGGGACTGTGGGCGAGAGCCGCGGCGAGCAGCGAAGCTGCGAGCCGGCGATCGTGCTTGCGCGAAGCGTGCACGAGACGGCGGGCGTTGCGCCCGTGTGCGGAGCCCGAGGAATTGACGAGCAGGCCGAGCAGGCGCTTGGTCTCGGGCCAGCGCTGCACCGCGTACTCCTCGTGGAGCTCGCGCGTGTACTCCGCCAGCCTCCACACCCATGCCTGGGCCTGGTCCCGGCGGCCGATCCTGCGCTCCGCAAGGGCCTGGAGCAGGATGCGGGCGCCCTCGCGACGCTCCTCGCGTGACCACGTCCCGACGATCTCCACCGCGTCGTCGAACGCCTCGGGGTCGCGGCGGGCCGCGATCTCGGCCAGCGCCCTCTGCCGAAGTTGGGGATTGCGGTTTCGCTGCACGCAGGTGAGCAGGAACCGGCGCCGCAGCTCGCCGTTGGAGTCGTGGTGAAGCATGGCCTTCGCGCGCCGCCAGCTGTTGGCCACGACGCGTGCTCCCGCCAGAGCGGCCCAGGCGTGCTGCTCGTCCGGGGGCAGGTACTCCACGGCGATCCGCCAGAGCTCGCGCTCGAAGACCTGGAGACGGCGCTCGGGGTCCGCCGTCACCGGCACGATCCTCCTCTCGACCCGCAGCCGCCTGCCCCGCGCGCGCCGGACCGGCCCGACGACGATGGCCCCGCCCCGGTAGACGTCGCGGTCGAGCAGCTTGTGGAGCGTCACGATCGCATCGTCGTTCTTGGTCGCCGGGTGCACGAAGTCGATGACGATCCCGGCCTCCTTGCCGGGATGGCGCCGCGTGACGCGCCCGACCCGCTGCTGGTAGACGCGGCGCGATGCCGTAGGCGCAAGGTGCATGCACACGGTCGCGCGTGGCGAGTTCCAACCCTCCGCGAGCAGCATCGCGTTCACCAGCACGTCGATTTCGCCGCGCTCGAAAGCCGCCAGGATCTCGGCAAGCTCCCGCTTGGGTGTCTCTCCGGAGACGGCGCGCGCTTTCATGCCGGTCCCCTCGAACGCCTTCGCGACGTTGTGCGCGTGCTTGACGCCCGCGGTATAGACGATGCCCGGAACGTTCTTGAACCGCACGTTGTAGAGGTCGGCGATCGCAGCGTTGAACGGTCCCTGGTCGAGCAGCGCGGCCAGCTCTTCCTGGTCGAAGTCCTGATCGACCTCCCCCTTGCGCAACGGGACCTTGGCCAGCGTGCGGACCTGCGGACCGGGTGGGATGCGCACGCTGCGAAGCGGCGCGATCACACCGCGGCGCGCGGCCTGCGCCAGGTCGAAGCGGCTCGTCTGCGTGGGGAACAGGTCGGCGACGTGACGGGCGATCAGCGCGCCGGTCGCCGTCATGCCGATGAAGGCGGGGCCCTGCCAGTTTCGGATGGCGGCGCTCGTCTTCTCTCCGAGCGCCGTGTGGGCCTCGTCGCAGATGACGATCGAGTACGCGTCGGAGACGTTGCCGGCGTTGCGCACGAACCACTGATACGTCTCCACGGTGACGGGACCGTCGGCGCGGTCGCGGCCGCCGAGGAGAGGCTCGCAGATGCGTTGGCGATATCCACGGTCGCGCAGCTCGCCGAGGAACTGGTCGACGAGGTTGCGGCGGTGCGTGAGGATCAGGACGCCGGCAGTGCGCGATGCCTCGACGAATCCGAGCGCCGCCACGGTCTTGCCGGAGCCGGTGGCGTGCTCGAACCAGAAGCGCCTCGCTGCGCTCGGGTCATCGAGGTCATCGGCGAGCTGCTCCTCGTCCTCCTCGCCGGCCCCGTTCTCGCCCAGCTCGCTCTCGAGCCACTCTGGATCTTCCTCCTCGCTCAGGTCGCCGTTCTCGAGCTCCTCGTCCTCGTCCTCGTCATCACCCTCGTCGATCTCGTCGAACTCCCCGTCGAGCAGGCCGCCGTCGAGATCGCCGGGCAGCTCCTCTTCCTCCACGTCGGCAACCACGACGCCGTTGCCGTTCTGGCGCTCCGCCTCGGCGATCAGAGCGGTGAGCGTGCCGGAGAGCACGTCGACCTGATGCGCCGACAGGACGGTGCCGTCGGCGAGCTTCGGCTCCTCGTCGGAGAGCAGGCGCTCGAGGCCCAGCATCAGCGAGTACTGGCGCCGCCACTCGAGCGAGGGCGCGGACAGGCCCTGCTCGATCTCGGAGAGCGCCGCATCGATGGCCCGTCTCGTGGCGGTGCCGGGCCGCAGCAGGGCGTCGTCGTCCTGCATGAGCGGCTCGCGCGTCCACTCCTCGACGCGCGCAAGCTCGTCGCGGGTAGGAATAGTCGTGGCCGACGCGGCCACCCGAGTCGTGTTAGCCATGTGGAGGCTTACCTGGATCCCCGAGCCGTCATCGGCACACAGTGCCTGCGACGCTCTCGTTGCCGCGCGATTCCAGGCCAGACACCATCTAGAGGAGGCGCACCCACCTGAAAAGCGGCTCCGCGGCCACCGGTGCTCGGCGGCGCGGTACAGGAGGTATTAAAGCACCTGCCGGCGCTGCGACCGCGGCTGTCCGTTAGGTTTCGGCAGAGGTCGTGCAGTCCTTGACCCATCTGTCACGTGCAAGAGGCTTCGGCGCGTGAGGCGGTCCAGGCTCAAAAAGGCCATGGGGGCGCTCACGCTGGCCTCGGCGCTCGTGGCCTCGGGCTGTGGAGCGGACGAGCCCAAAAGCGCAGCCAGCCTCAGTGACTTCGAGACCGCTCTCCAGGGGGCCCCGAAGCCGCTGGCGGAGCTCTACTCGCGGCCCGCGGAGGTCGTCGGGGGTGGCGTGGACGCCTACCGCCGCCAGCTCGAGCGCCTTCGCGGGCGGCCCGTCGTCGTGAACAAATGGGCGTCGTGGTGCGGACCCTGCAGGTTCGAGTTCCCCTTCTTCCAGCGCCAAGCGCTCGAGCACGGCACCGAGATCGCCTTTCTCGGGGTGGACTCCCGCGACTCCCGAGAGGACGCGGAGCGTTTCCTACGCAAGTATCCGGTCCCCTACCCGAGCTTCTTCGACCCGGAGGGCGACATCGCCTCGGAGTTCCGCGGCGACCGCGTCGCCCCCAGCACCGCCTTCTACGACGCCTCCGGAGAGCTCGTCTACACGAAGCCGGGCGGTTACCCGTCCGAGGACGCGCTGGCAAAGCACGTCGCTCGCTACGCGCGGCCGCGAGGAGGCGAGCAGTGAGCTCTGGCTCGCCGCTTCTCGCCCTCGCCGCCGCGCTGCTCCTGCTCGGCGCGGGCGTCGCCGAGAGCACCGGGGCGGAAACCCAGAGCGGGCAACCGCTCGTGCACTCCATCGACCTCGACGTCACCGTCGACCCCGCTTCGGCTGCCTGGGTCGACCAGGCTCTCGACGACGCGCAGGACGCCGGCGCCTACCTCGCCATCCTGCGCCTGGACACCCCCGGGGGCCTGGACGAGTCGATGCGCGAGATCGTCAAGGACATCATCGCCGCCCCGATGCCGGTCGTCGTCTACGTCTACCCGAACGGAGCGCGAGCCGCGTCGGCCGGGCTCTTCATCACCGAGGCGGCGGACGTGGCGGCGATGGCGCCCCAGACCAACATCGGGTCCGCCACGCCGATCTCGATCGGGCCGGGAGAGCAGGATCGGGTGCTCGGCCGCAAGATCCGAAACGACGCCGCGGCGTACGTTCGCGCGCTTGCGGAGGGGCACGGCCGCAACCCGGATCTCGCCGAGCAGATGGTGCGACGCGCGACCAACGTCACCGCCGCCGAGGCGAAGCGCCGGGGCCTGATCGACGTGATCGCCTCGAACGAGCAGGCGCTGCTGCGCGAGCTCGACGGCTTCCGGGTACAGGGCCCGAAGCGACAGGTGCTCCGCACCGCGGGCGCCCGGGTCGAACGCCGCGACCTGCCGTTCAAGTTCCAGGTGCTCGAGCTCCTCGTCAACCCGAACACCGCCTTCCTGCTGCTCGTGCTCGGCATGGTCGGGATCGGCTTCGAGCTGTTCAATCCGGGAGCGATCCTGCCCGGATCGCTCGGCGGCGTGTCGCTGATCCTCGCGCTCTTCGGGCTCGCGCAGCTTCCGATCAGCGCGGCCGGACTGCTACTCATCGCGCTCGCCTTCGCCCTCCTCGCTGCGGAGGCATTCATCGTCAGCCACGGCGCCCTCGCGGTCGGGGGGGTCGTGGCTCTGGTGTTCGGCGGGTTGCTGCTCTTCGACACCGACAGCGAGGCGTTCGACATCTCCGTCCCGATCGTGATCTTCACGGCTGCCGTGCTCGGCGGGTTCTTCGTCTTCGTAGCCGGAAAGGCGGTCGGGGCCCGCCACGAGCGGGTCCGGACCGGAACCGAGGAGCTGGTCGGCGAGCACGGGCGCGTGCGGACGCCGCTCGACCCCGAGGGCCACGTCTTCGTGCAGGGGGCGCTGTGGCGGGCGGTCCCGAGCGGCTCCGCCAGGCCCGAGGTCGGCGACGAGATCGTCGTCGAGAAGGTCGACGGCCTGACGCTCACCGTGCGCAAGGCCGAGGCCCAGGAAGAGCACCCGCCGGGCGCATAGACTACGGCCGCGTGACAGGCCTCCTGATTGCCATCGGCGTCGTCGTCTTCCTCGCGGTGATCGTGTTCGCGAGCGCGGTCAGGGTCCTGCGCGAGTACGAGCGCGGGGTCATCTTCCGGCTCGGGCGCCTAATCGCTCAGAAGGGGCCGGGGCTGATCCTGCTGATCCCGATCGTGGACAAGATGGTCCGCGTGGACCTGCGCACGGTCACGCTCAGCATCCCTCCCCAGGAGGTGATCACGCGCGACAACGTGCCGGCCTCCGTGAACGCCGTCTGCTACTTCCGGGTCGTGAACGCGAGCGACGCCATCGTGCAGGTCGAGAACTTTCTGCTGGCGACTTCGCAGATAGCGCAGACGACCCTGCGCGCTGTGCTCGGGCGCGCGGAGCTGGACACGCTGCTCGCCGAGCGCGACCGGCTGAACGACGAGCTTCAGCGGATCATCGACGAGCAGACCGAGCCATGGGGAATCAAGGTCACCACCGTCGAGATCAAGGACGTGGAGATCCCCCAGACGATGCAGCGGGCGATGGCGCGCCAGGCCGAGGCCGAGCGGGAGAGGCGAGCGAAGATCATCGCCGCCGAAGGCGAGTTCCAGGCGTCCGAGAAGCTGTCTCAGGCCGCTGAGAAGATCGGCAAACATCCGGTCGCGATCCAGCTCCGCTTCCTGCAGACGCTGATCGAGGTCGGCTCCGAGCGCAACTCAACGATCATCTTCCCCGTCCCGATCGATCTCTTCCAGCCGTTCATCGAGGCGGGGAAGGCGCACGAGCGCGCCGGCGGCGGGGGCTCCCAAGCACCTTGACCTCCCAACCTCGACCGAGCTGAACCGCCGCTGAGGCCGGAGCTCCGCATCGACCCCCTGACGGGGCTGCGCGTGGCGCTCGCGCCAGGCCGCGCGCGCCGTCCGGACGCCTGGCTTCCTCAGCAGGGCGAGCAGCGGCCCCAGCCGGGCCCGGTTCCCGGCTGCCCGTTCTGCGAGGGGCACGAGAAGCTGACGCCGCCGGAGACGTGGGCGCTGCGCCCGAGCGGCGGCTCACCGGACTCCCCGGGCTGGCTGGTGCGCTCGGTGCCCAACAAGTTCCCGGTGCTGGCGCCCCCCGAGGGCGTTGGCGAGCCCGGCGACGAGGAGCTCGAGGATCCGCTCGCCCGCGGTCGCGGCGAGCCGGAGCTGCTCGCGTCGATGCCCGCCAGCGGCATTCACGAGGTGATCGTGCACACGCCGGAGCACCTGACCGTCATGTCGGACCTCACCCGCGAGCAGTTCCTGGTCGCGCTGTCGGGCTGGCGTGCCCGGCTGGCCGAGCACTCGCAGGCCGCCTGGGTGCACTTGATGGTGAACGAGGGAAAGAGCGCGGGCGCCTCGCTCGAGCACACCCACGCGCAGCTGTACGCACTCCCCTTCGTGCCGGTCGTGGCGGCGCGCGAGCGCGAGCGCTTCACCGCACACAACACTCGTACGATGGGCTCATGCCTGCTGTGCGACCTCCTGAAGGAAGAGGTGCGCCTGAGCGAGCGGGTGGTGGCGGTGGACGACAACGCCGTGCTGATCGCTCCGTACGCGTCGCGCACGCCCTATGAGCTGCAGCTGATCCCGCGGGCGCACGCCCGCAGCTTCGTTGACGCCGAGCCCTCTGCGGCCGCTCTGCTGTGGGAGGGAATCCAGCGCCTGAAGTTTGCTCTCGGCAGCTCTCCGCCCTTCAACATGTGGCTGCGCACGGCGCCCCGCGACGCCCAGCACTTCCACTGGCGGGTCGACCTCGTGCCGCGCCTGACGCAGCTCGCCGGCCTCGAGCTCGGCGCCGGCATCGCGGTCAACGTCCTGCCTCCCGAGCAGGCGGCCGCGGACCTGCGCGAAGCCTCTATCTGAGCGCGCCCACGCCTCTAGGGCGTGGTGCCGTCGGGCTCGCCCACCACGGCCGGAAGGGCCCCGGGCTTCTCGCTCGAGCCGTTTGCGTCCCCCTCGCCCCCGGAGCGATCCTGCCCGTCCTCGGGCTCCTGGTCCAGACCTTCCTGCTTCCCCATGCCGGCGCTGAGGCCGTGCGCCGCGTAGTCGCCGACGCGCTTCTCCAGCGCCAGCTCGGCGTCGAAGTCGGCGTCCTCGCCGTGGCGGTAGCGGACGTCCTTGCCCGCCAGAACGTTGATGAAGACCTCGACGAAGTAGGGGTCGAGCTGCGTGCCGGCCACGCGGCGCAGCTCCCGGATCGCCTCGAATGAGGAGATCGGCTTGCGGTAGGAGTCGCGCGCCGTCATGACGTCGTAGATGTCCGCCACGGAGATGATGCGCGACAGCGGTGGGATCTCATCCCCCTTCAGATGGCGCGGATAGCCCTTGCCGTCGATCCGCTCGTGGTGGCCCATGATGATGTCGCCGACCGAGCCGTACCCCTCTATCTGGGACACGATGCGCGCCCCCTGGTAGGGGTGCATGCGAATGATGTTCCAGTCCTCGTCGGTGAGCTTGTGGTCGCCCTTGAGGATGCGGTCGGGGAAGATGAACTTGCCGATGTCATGCAGCAGGGCGGCCGTGTGAACGAGGTCCTGCTCCTCCTCGGAGAACCCGGCTCCGCGAGCGATCTCCATCGAGTACCGGGCGACCGCCGCGCTGTGGCGCGCGGTCATGCGATCTCGCAGGTCGAGGGTGTGCAGCAGGGCGCCCAACAGCCCGACCTGCAGGCTGGCGAGCTGGCGCGTGCGGCTCTGCAGCTCCTGCGCGCGTTGCTGCGACCTGAGCAACTCGCCGAGCAGGTACTGGAACGTGAAGAGGACGACCCCGAACAGCGTGATCGCGACGAGGCCGACGCGCGCGTAGAGGAACGCGATACCCATCGCCAGCAGCGCCGCGGCGAGCTCGGACGGCCACACCGGGAGCACGAGAGAGCGCACCATGTCGCGCATGGGTCGCCGCTCGTAGTAGGCGGTGTAGCCGGCGACCACCACGAAGTTGAGCGCCAGCGCGACGACGAAGACGCCGAACACGAGCATGTAGAAGGCGCCGTCCGAGGTCGACAGTCCGGTCGCCTCGATGAGGTGGAAGAACCCGAGTCCCGTGAGAAGCGGGAACACGGCGTAGGCGGTGACGTTGTTCAGCAGAAAGTGCGACCGGTCGTGCCACCTGAGCCATCCCACGAGCATCGTGACGACGCCGATGAGGGCGGCCGGCGGTCCCCCGAGGAAGACCATCGCCAGCACGAGCGACAGGAAGCTGCCCGAGATCTTGACCTGGGACTTGGTATCGACGGCGGCGACGTCGCTGACCACCGACAGCGTGAGCAGGACTGCGAGAAGCGACAGCTCCCAGTCTGCGCTTCGCGCCTGAGTCACGGCGAGCACCACCGCCCCCGCCAGTGCGGCGAGGTGGGCGATGATCACGGTTCGGCTCGGGCGTCCGGCCAGCAGATTGCCTCCAGGTTGGCCTGGTCTGGACAGTTATCGGCCCGTAAACCCCCCTGCTTGACCAGCCCGGGGCCCGTCTAGACGCGCCTCGGGGGCCGGGCGCCCCGGGAGCGGCTCCGGGCGGGCTGGACGCCGGTCCCACTGGCCCCCTGGCTAGGCTCTGGCCGGTGCGCCGGGCGCTGGCCCCCCTACGCCTGCCGGGCTTTCGCCCGCTGGCCCTCGCCTACACGGTCAATGAGCTGGGGAACTGGCTCGGCGAGATCGCGCTTGCCGTCCTCGTGTTCGAGCAAACCGGCAGCGCCCTCGCCACCGCCGCCCTGTTCATCGGGATGCAGTTCATCCCCGCGGTGTTCGCCCAGGGCCTCGTCGCCCGCATCGAGGTGACAGGGACCCGGATCGGCCTGCCCATCACATACGCGGCCGAAGGCATCACGTTCCTGGCCCTGGCGCTGCTGGCGGACGACTTCCTGCTGCCGTTGGTGGTCGCCCTCGCGGCGCTCGACGGCGCGCTCGCGCTCACGGGTCGGGCCTTCACGCGCGCTGCGGTGGCGGCGACGCTGACACCTGCGGGCCTCCTGCGCGAGGGCAACGCGATCATCAACATCGGCTTCACGACGGCCGGAGCGCTCGGCCCGCTGATCGCCGGCCTGGTGGTGGCGGGAATCGGCGCGCGGGAGGCGCTTCTGCTCGACGCCGCGTCTTTCCTCTTCGTCGCCCTCGTCCTCATCGTCTCGCGCTCGGTGCCCAACGTGAAGGCCGATCCCGATCCATGGCGGCAGCGCCTGCGCGAGGGTCTCGCCTACGTGGCCGCTCGCCCCGTGCTGCGCCGCCTGCTCGAGGCTCAGGCGGTGGCCTTCATCTTCTTCGCGATCGTGATCCCGATCGAGATCGTGTACGCGAAGCAGACGCTCGACGCGGGCGACTCGGGGTACGGCGCGCTGCTCGCCTCCTGGGGAGCCGGAATGGTGCTCGGCAGCCTCGTGTTCGCTGTCGCTCGCCGAATCTCGCTCCAGGTTCTGCTGCTCGTGAGCACTGTGGTCATCGGCCTCGCCTATATCGGCATGTCGTTCGCCGGCACGATCGTGGTCGCCTGCATGGTGGCCGCCATCGGAGGAGCCGGCAACGGAGTGCAGTGGGTCGCGCTCGTGAGCGCGATCCAGGGCCTGACCGGCTCCGACTATCAGGCCAGGGTCGTCAGCCTGCTCGAGTCGAGCGGCTTCCTGATGCCGGGAATAGGCTTCATGATCGGAGGAGCTGTCGCGTACCTGATCGATCCTCGCGCCAGCTTCCTGGTCGCCGGCCTCGGAGTGCTGGCCGTGACCGCGGTGGCGGTCCCGCTGCTGAGGCGCGTCGAGTGGCCGCAGGCTTCCGCCGGGGCCGAGGAGGCGGTGGAGACGGCCGCGGAGGCCCCTGTCACGGCCCAGGGCGTGCGTGGCCAGGTGACGCCGGACTCGCACCTGGAAGGCTGACGCCCACCGCGGCGAATACACTGATCGCAAGCGATGTCGGGCGGCGCTGTTGACGCACGTGGGCTGGGCGGCGAGCCGGTGCAGCTCGGGCAGGACAAGACCGCCGCGATCGCGGCGCGATCTCCGCTAGAGCTCTTCTGGCGTCGCTTCAGGCGCGACAAGGTCGCGCTGGCCGCAGGTGCGTTCATCGTGTTGCTCGTCCTCGTGGCCGTGTTCGCGCCGCTGATCGTCAAGCTCGTGGGCGCGCCCGGCCCGAACGAGCAGAGCACGGAGGCGCTCGACTCCTTCGGCACGCCAACCGGCCCGAGCTCGGACCACATCTTCGGAGTCGACACGCTCGGCCGCGACGTCTTCTCCCGCGTGCTCTACGGAGCGCGGGTGTCGCTCCAGGTGGCGATCATCGCGACCGCGATCTCGGTGGTGATCGGCGTCATCACGGGCATGATCGCCGGCTACTACCGAGGCTGGACGGACACCGGGCTCTCGCGGCTCGTGGACGTGCTGCTCGCCTTCCCGATCCTGCTGCTCGCGATCGGCCTCGCCTCCGCGTGCTCGCTCGGCAACGGATGTGTCGGCGGCCTG
Source organism: uncultured Solirubrobacterales bacterium (assembly GCA_963774075.1). Classification (GTDB taxonomy): domain Bacteria; phylum Actinomycetota; class Thermoleophilia; order Solirubrobacterales; family JBBDJG01; genus JBBQNR01. The sequence continues at coordinate 535,785 of CAVZDP010000003.1, forward strand.
ATCGAGCCCGGGCTTTCCGTGGTGATCTTCGTGATCGCGTTCGTGAACTGGACCTACATCTTCCGCATCATCAGGGGTCAGGTGCTATCCATGCGTGAGAAGGAGTTCGTGGAGGCCGCACGCTCTCTGGGCGCCTCGAACCGGCGCATCCTGTTCAGGGAGATCCTGCCCAACCTGGTCGCGCCGATCATCGTCTACAGCACGCTGATCATCCCGACGAACATCCTGTTCGAGGCCGCGCTGTCGTTCCTCGGGGTCGGGGTCCAGCCGCCGGACCCGAGCTGGGGCGACATGCTCGCCGACGCGACCGAGATCTTCGACACCGCCTGGTGGTTCATGTTTTTCCCGGGCGCCGCGCTGCTTCTGACCGTGCTGGCGTTCAACCTGCTCGGGGACGGCCTCCACGACGCGCTCAACCCGCGCGCAGGAAAAGTTAAGGTCGAGGGGTAAGTAACTTAAGTAAGTAAGTTTGAGCCGATTGACACGAGAGGTGAGGAGAGAGATGACCACCAAGACCACCAGGGCTTTGTTCGTGCTTGTCCTCTGCGGGCTCGTCTTTACAGCGGCCTCTTGTGGCGGAGGAGACAGCGAGTCCGCCCAGGAAGGCGGAACGCTCAACGTCCTCGACACGGCCGGCGGCATCGACAGCGCCGACCCGGGTTACTGGTACTACCAGTCCGACTATCAGGAGACCGGCAACACGACGCAGCGGCAGCTCTACGGCTGGAAGCCCGACGAGACGAAGCCGACTCCGGACCTCGCCGAGGATCTGCCCGAGATCTCGAACGGCGGCAAGACCGTGACCGTCAAGATCAAGCCCAACATCAAGTACAGCGCTCCTCTCCAGGACCGCACCGTCAAATCGGCTGACATCAAGTACGCGTTGGAGCGATGCTTCCTGCCACAGGTCGGCAACGGCTACGCAAACACCTATTACACGGTCATCGAGGGCGTGCAAGCGTTCAAGGACGGCAAGGCCAACCAGATCTCGGGAATCGAGACGCCCGACGACCGGACGCTCGTCATCAACCTGACGGAGCCGTCCGGGATCATCGCCGACGGCAGCGCGCTCGGCATGCCCTGCACCGTGCCGGTACCGAAGGACTACGCGCAGAAGTACGACAAGGGCAAGCAGTCGACGTACGGTGAGCACCAGGTCTTCACCGGCCCTTACATGATCGAGAACGACGGCAAGGGCACGCTCACCGGCTACGAGCCGGGCAAGAAGCTGACGCTCGTCCGAAACCCGAGCTGGGAGGAGTCGACCGACTTCAAGCCGGCGTACTTCGACAGGATCAACGTGACGTGCTGCACCGACGTGACGGTGGCGGCCAGGAAGACGCTGTCCGGACAGGGCTACCTGAGCGGGGACTACGCCGCGCCGCCGCCTGCGATCCTGAAGCAGGCCCTGGCGTCGCGAAAGGACCAGATCTCGATCGAGCCGAGCGGCGGTAACCGCTACATCTCGCTCAACACGACCGTGAAGCCGCTCGACAACGTCAACGTACGGCGGGCGATCAGCGCCGTCGTCGACAGGACGGCGCTGCGCCAGACGCGCGGTGGCCCTTCCCTCGGCACCACCGCCACCCACTTCCTGCCGCCGGGGATCGCCGGCTTCGAGGACGCGGGCGGCGTGGAGGGCCCGGGGTTCGACTTCGCGTCGAAGTCAACCGCGAACGTCGCACTCGCGAAGGAGTACATGACGAAGGCGGGTTACGAGAACGGCATGTACGACGGGCCGCCGATCCTGACGATCGCCGACAACGAGTCGCCGGCAAAGGAGACGGCGGAGGCGTTCCAGGAACAGGTCGGGAAGATCGGATTGAAGCTACAGCTCCGCGAGGTCCCGCACGCGACTCTGCTGTCGAAGTACTGCCTCGTGCCGAAGGCGAACGTGGGGATCTGCCCGACGCTCGGCTGGGGCGCGGACTTCTTCGCGGCGCAGAGCTTCATCGGCCCGCTGTTCCACGGGGACAACATCGTGCCCTCGGGTAATGTCAACACAGCCGAGGTCGATGACCCGAAGCTCAACAAGCAAATCGACGAGGCGGCGAAGATCACCGATCCGGCCGAGGCAGCCAAGGCCTGGGCCGACCTCGACAAGGAAGTGACCAATCAGTCCTACTTCATCCCGTGGCTGTGGGACAACAACGTCGGCCTTCAGTCGACGAACATGAACGGGGTCAGCAGCAAGTTCAATTCGGGGGCCTACGACTTCGCATTCAGCTCGTTGAAGTAGGTCCCTCTACGCGAGCGAGCTAAGGAAGCGATGAACACGAGGCCCCGGTCTACAAGCCGGGGCCTCGCTTTTTTCCCGAGGTACGGGTAGAAACCGGCCGTGGTCCGCTACATCATCCGGCGACTGCTGTGGGTTGTCGTCCTGCTCTTCTTCGTCAGCTTCCTGACGTTCATCATCTTCTACACGCTGCCTTCGGCCGATCCGGCCCAGCTACGTGCCGGGCGGCAGCCGAACCCGGAGCTCGTCGAGCAGATCCGAGACAACCTCGGGCTGAGCGACCCCTGGTACCAGCAGTACTACCGCTACATGAAGGACCTGGTGCTGCACTTCGACCTCGGGTACAGCTACCAGAACAACTACCCGGTCAAGGACCAGATCTTCGACCGGCTGCCCGCATCGATCTCGGTTGCCATCGGCGCGGCGGTGATCTGGCTCCTGAGCGGGATCGCGATCGGCGTCATCTCGGCGGTGAGGAGCAGGACCGCGCTCGACCGGGTGACGATGGGGCTGGCGTTGGTGGCGATCTCGGCGCCGGTCTACTGGCTCGGCCTGGTCGCCCTCTATCTCTTCTCGGAGGACATCGGGAAGTTTCCTCTCTTCTTGGGCGCGGGCAGCTACGTGCCGTTCTCGCAGGACCCGTTCACGTGGTTCGGCTCGCTGATCATGCCCTGGTTCGTACTCGCCGCCGCTTTCGCAGCCTTCTACGCACGGCTGGTGCGCGGCAGCATGATCGAGGTGATGTCCGAGGACTACATTCGAACGGCGCGTGCAAAGGGTCTCCCCGAGCGGCGCGTGATCTACCGCCATGGACTGCGAAGCGCGATCACACCCGTCGTCACCGTGGCCGGGCTCGACATCGGAATCCTGCTCGGGGGCACGATCCTCGTCGAGACGGTCTTCAACATTCCCGGCGTCGGGAGGCTTGCGTACGACTCGATCATCAATGCCGACCTGCCGATGATCCAGGGCACGGTGTTGCTGGGCGCCTTCTTCATCATCTTCGCCAACCTGATCGTGGACATCGTCTACGCGTTCCTCGACCCTAGGGTGCGCTACTGATGACTCCTTTGCTGGAGCTGGACGATCTCCAAGTCCGCTTCACGACCGAGGACGGCATCGTCAAAGCCGTTGACGGCATCTCCTTCAGCGTCGAGCCGGGGCAGGTGCTCGGCATCGTCGGCGAATCGGGATCGGGCAAGAGCGTCTCGATGCTGACGGTGCTGGGCCTCACCCGCGCGCCGAACACGACGATCGCCGGCGCTGCGCGGTTCGAGGGCCGCGATCTCCTGCGGCTTTCGAACGAGAGCCTGCGCTCGATCCGGGGCAACGACATCGCGATGATCTTCCAGGACCCGCTCTCCTCTCTGCACCCCTTCTACAAGGTCGGCTGGCAGCTCGTGGAAGCGATGCAGGCCCACAAAGAGGTCTCCAATGCCGTGGCGCGCAAGCGCGCGATCGAGCTGCTCGGACTGGTCGGCATTCCCGACCCGGCTCAGCGCGTCGACAACTATCCGCACGAGTTCTCGGGCGGGATGCGCCAGCGCGCGATGATCGCGATGGCGCTCATCAACGAGCCGAAGCTGCTGATCGCGGACGAGCCGACGACCGCCCTCGACGTCACGGTCCAGTCCCAGATCCTGGACCTGATCGCGCGCCTGCAGCGCGAGCTCGGCATGGCGGTGATCCTGATCACGCACGACCTCGGCGTTGTCGCCGAGGTGACCGAGAAGATCGTGGTCATGTATGGCGGCAGGATCGTCGAGTCCGCTCCGACCCAGAAGCTCTTCAGCTCGCCCGAGCATCCCTACACCTGGGGCCTGCTCCAGTCGATCCCTCGCCTCGATCGCTCGCGCGACAAGCCGCTGCTGCCGATCTCCGGCCTACCACCGAGCCTGATCGCGCTTCCGAGCGGTTGCTCCTTCCACCCCCGCTGTCCCTACGTTCGCGAGCGCCACCGCCGCGTCGAGCCGGCGCTCGAGCCCCTGCCGGACGACCCGTCGCACGCGGTCGCCTGCCTGCTCGAAAGCGACATCCGCAAGCGGATCTGGGCGGAGCTACGCCGCGGTAGCGACCCGCAGGCCGCGCGCGCGGCGGTCAGGCTCGAGGAGGACCGCGCATGAGCGAGGCGCTCGTCGAGGTACGTGACCTCGTCAAGCACTTCCCTCTCACGCGGGGGATCGTGTTCCAGAGGCAGGTTGGCGCCGTGCACGCGGTGGACGGTGTCTCCTTCGACGTCCTGCGCGGCGAGACGCTGGGCATAGTCGGGGAGACGGGCTGCGGCAAGACCACAACGGCGCGGCTGGTGATGCGGCTGCTCGACCCGACCAGTGGGACGATTCGCTTCGACGGCGACGACATCACGCATCTGCGCAGGCGCTCACTGAAGCCGCTGCGTCGCCAGATGCAGATGATCTTCCAGGACCCCTACTCGTCGCTCAACCCACGCAAGACCGTCGGCGCGATCATCGCCGAGCCGTTCGTCATCCACGGGCTCCGCGACGAGAAGGGCGATCGCCGGAAGGCCGTCCAGGAGCTGATGGAGCAGGTGGGCCTGAACCCGGAGCACTACAACCGCTACCCGTACCAGTTCTCGGGCGGCCAGCGGCAGCGGATCGGCGTCGCGCGGGCGCTTGCTCTGAAGCCGAAGCTGATCATCGCGGACGAACCCGTGTCCGCCCTCGACGTGTCGATCCAGGCGCAGATCCTGAACCTGCTCAGAAGCCTGCAGAAGGAGCTGGGCCTGACGATGATCCTGATCGCTCACGACCTCTCGGTCGTGCGGCACATGTGCGACCGGATCGCCGTCATGTACCTCGGCAAGGTGGTCGAGCTCGCCGACAACGAGGCGCTCTATGCCCATCCGCGTCATCCGTACACGGGAGCGCTGCTATCAGCGGTCCCGGTCCCAGATCCGGAGCTTGCAGCACATCGCCGCCGAGAGGTCCCGCCGGGGGACGTGCCGAGCCCGACCAACCCCCCGCCCGCCTGCCGCTTTCACCCTCGCTGCCCGAAGGTGCAGGAGGTTTGCAGGCAAACAGAACCGCCTCTGGAGGCCAAGGGCAGCGGATCCGTGGCGGCCTGCCATTTCCCGCTCACGCGCGACGAGGCCGCGGAGCGCGTGACGACCGCGGCGCGCTGAGCCCGGCGCGACGCCGGTCAGGTCTTCAGGGCATCCCACATCAGCCCGATGGGCTGGAAGCCGATCCGCTCGTACCAGCTCTTCGGCCAATCGTCATCCGCCGCGAGCAGGAAGGTCATGCTGTGAGAGCGCGTCGCTGCGGCGAGTGCCTGCGAGACCACCGCACCTGCGAGTCCGCGGTTCCGAAACGCGGACAGGGTGGAGACATCTTCGATCTGAGCGGTCTCGCCATCGGAGTAGAGGCGGCACAAGGATGCGATGGCGCCGTCGACCTCGGCGGCGAAGCAGCGTTCGTGCGTCGCCGCCCCGACGAGCTCATACGCCGTCTGAAGCTGCTCGACGGTCAGCTCGCCCTGGACGTCAGGATTTTCCCTGGCCGCCTCGTCGCTCGCGGCTCGAAGGGCATCCGCCTTCACCTCTCGTACGCCGACCGCTTGTGAAGGGTCCTTCAAGCGTCCACGGTGGACCATCACGGTCTCGGCCCGCACACGCCACCCGGAGGACGCGAGCATGCCGGCGGCCAGGGAGCCGCTGCCCTGGTCAGTCAGGACCAGTCGTCGATGCTCCAACCCGGCGCTCGCGTGGAGGCGATCCGCCTCGCTGGCCAGCGTCTCGAGCTGCTGCTCTCCAATTTTCGCGTCCACCAGCAGGTAGTTCCGGCTCCACACCTGCGGCAGCTCCGGGCGCAGGTAGGCCGTGCCAAGGGAAAACGGCTCGACGTAGCTGGAGGCACGCTCGTCGATGGCCCTGAGAAAAGCGAGCGCGCGCGAGAGATCGCCCATATTCGGATTCAGTTCGTGCGCACGATCAGCACGCTGCAGCGAGCGTGGTGTGAGATCTTGTCCGGCACGCTGCCGAGCAGGAAGCGGCGGGCGCTCTGCATCCCCCTGTTGCCGATCACGATCAGGTCGGCTCCCTGCTCTTCGGCGACGTCCAGTATCGCCGTTGCCGGATCGCCCTTGCGAGCGTAGCTGTCCACTTTCACGCCGCGCGCACGCAGCGCACCGGCCGCCCGCTCGAGCAGCGCGTCCACGGTCACCGTCGGCCCGACGATCCACTCCCCGCTCTCGGGATCCGCATCCGCCTCGGCGACCTTGACGCCAGCGTCGGGCTTGAACGCGCTCACCAGATGCACGCGCGCTTCGAGAGTGCCCGCCAGCTCAGCCGCAGCTTTCACGGCGACGGCCGCCGTCTCGGAGCCATCCGTCCCCACGACGATCGACTCGATCGCCATCCCTTCAGCCTCGCTCGGCAGTCGCGCCCGCGCACCCCGCCAGGAACGTGGACACTTCCTCGCCCACGCGCGTCGGATCGTCCTCCATCACGTAGTGACCCGCTTCCTCGAGCACGACGAGGCGAGTGTCGGGGAGCTCCTTCTGAAAACGGTAGGCGCCGCGTACGGGAGCGAAGCGATCGTTCCCTCCCCAGAGCAGCAGTACCGGCACGCCCAGCGCGGCCAGCTTGCCTTCGTAGGGCTCGAGCTTGGAGAACTGGCCCGAGCGATAGAGGTCCAGCTGGTTGCGGCGGCGCTCTTCGTCCGCGTAGGCCTTCCAGAACTCGTCGATCGCGTCCTCCGGGATGGTGGCGCTGATCTGCCGCAGCGCGGCAGCCATCAGGTCGCGGTTGACGTTCGCGAGAAACTGCTCCCCCTCGCCCTCGGTCTGCAGCGTGACGGCGATCCCGTGCCAGTGCCCGTCGTGGAAGAAGCCGGAGTCCATGATCACGATCGCGCTCACGGCCTCGGGGTGATCGCAGGCCCAGCGCAGGCCGATGAGGCCTCCCCAGTCGTGGACCAGCAACGCCAGGCGCTCGAGCCCGAGCGCCTGGCGGAAGCGCTCGACGTTCTCGACCTGCCGCTCCCAGGTGCCGGGCGGATCCGCGGGCGAGTCACCGAAGCCGGGCAGGTCGAGCGCGAGCGCGCGGTAGCCGGCCTCGGCAACCCGCGGCAGCACGTTCCGCCACAGGTAGGAGGAGGTGGGATAGCCGTGGATCGCCAGCGCGACCGGCTCGCTGCCGTCCCAGCCCTCCGGCAGCGCCTCGCGGTACGCGATGCCGTCGATGGTGCTGGTCGTGAGGTGCGGCATGGCGGGACTTTATCCCGCCGGGCACCTCCGCCCGTCCGCTCCTACGGAGCGAAGACTCCCTGCCTCAGGAACACCTTCTCGTCCCCGTCACCGCAGTTGGGATCACAACCGGGGGAAGCTCCGGTGGCGTTGGCTCCCAGGTCCTTCAGGACCAGCGACAGGGCCGAGATGATGGCGCGCTTTCCTTCGAGCACCGTGCCCGGCACGAGCGTGTCCGCGGTCGTATTGATCGTGCAGGTGGCGCCCGCCGCTCCGGGGGTGGCGACGCATTGGATCCCGAGCGCGAAGGCGAGATCGCCTGCCGTGCCGGAGGCGACGCCTGCGACGTCATTCGAGCGGTCGGTGATCCGAAGCGTGGACTCGAGGATCACCTTGCCCGTGTAGTCGGTGCCGTCGGACTTCTTTCGCACGTCGCTCGCGGAAGCGCTGATCCTGAAGTCGGCCTCGTCGGCCTGCGTGGAGGTGTTGCCGGGCTGCACGTCGAGCCGCGCCGAGCCCTGGCCGACGCCGGTGCTGGCCATCGTGAGCTCGTTCGACTCGAGCGCGGGAGAGGTGCAGGAGGGCTCGTTCAGCGGGCCGATGTGGGTGGCGTTCGGCGAGGTGCATTGCTTGAACTCGGGCACGAGTGGCACGCGTAGGGGTGTACCGCCGCCGGGGCGGGGGTAGTTCTTGGCGTTCGTGAAGGTGCAGGTGAGCGATTCGCCGGGCGAGACGTCGATGTTGGTGACCGGACTCGAGTCGCTGCACTCGGCAAGGCCCTGATACCAGTTGGCGGGCACGGTCTCCGAGAGCGTGTAGCCCGAGCCGGGCACGACGTCGTTGAACGTTCGCGTGTTGGACAGCGCGGGATCGGAGTCGTCGTCGAGCTGGAAGCTCGCCGGCGTCAGCCCGCCGCCGGCCGTGAAGCTGAAGTTCTGGGGGTCGTTGGGCACCGTGTCCTTGACGAGGGTGATCTGGCCGCGCTTTTGGTTCGTGAACGTGCAGGTGATGGTCTCGCCCGCGGACAGGTCGATGTTGGAGATGGGCGAACCATCGCTGCAGTTCGCGCTCTGCTGGTGCCAGCCGCTGGGGACGGTCTCGGAGAGCGAGTAGCCCGTGGCCGGCGGGACGTCGGTGAAGGTGCGCGTGTTGGAGAGGGTGCCGTCGGAGTCGTCGTCGAGCTGGAAGCTCGTCGGGCTGAGGCCGCCGCCGGCTGTGAAGCTGAAGTCCTGTGCGTCGTTCGGGACGGCGTCCTTGACGGCGACGATCTGGCCGCGCTTGCGGTTCGTGAAGGTGCAGGTCACGGTCTCGCCCGAGGAGACGTCGATGTTGGAGACCGGTGAGCCGTCGGAGCAGGTGGCGCTCTGCTGGTCCCAGCCGCTCGGCACCGTCTCCGAGAGCGAGTAACCGGACCCGTTCACGACCTCGAACATGCGGGTGTTGGAAAGAGTGCCGTCGGAGTCGTCATCGAGTTGGAAGCTCGTCGGGCTGAGGCCGCCGCCGGCCGTGAAGTCGAAGTCCTGAGGATCGTTTGGCAGGGCGTCCTTGACCACGGCGATCTGGCCGCGCTGAGCGTTAGTGAACGTGCAGGTCACGGTCTCGCCCGCGCCAACGTCGATGTTGGAGACCGGGCTGCCGTCGGAGCAGCTCACGCTCTGCTGGTCCCAGCCGGAGGGCACCGTCTCGGAGACCGAGTAGCCGGAGCCGGGCACGACGTCGCTGAAGGTGCGCGTGTTGGAGAGGGTTCCGTTGGAGTCGTCGTCGAGCTGGAAGCTCGAGGGGCTGAGTCCTCCGCCGGCATTGAACGAGAAGTCCTGCGGATCGTCGGGCTGAGCGTCCTTGACGATCACGATCTGACCGCGCTTGCGGTTGGTGAAGGTGCAGGTGACGACCTCTCCGGCGCCCACGTCGATGTTCGAGACCGGGCTGCCGTCGTCGCAGCTGACGCTCTGCTGGTCCCAGCCGCCTGGAACGGTCTCGGAGATCGAGTAGCCGGAGCCGGGGACGACGTCGTTGAACGTGCGGGTGTTCGAGAGCGTTCCGTCGGAGTCGTCGTCGAGCTGGAAGCTCGTCGGGCTGAGGCCGCCACCGGCTGTGAAGCTGAAGTCCTGCGCGTCGTTCGGGACGGCGTCCATGACGACGACGACCTGCCCGCGCTTGCGGTTGGTGAACGTGCAGGTGACCGTCTCGGCGGGCGCGACATCGATGTTGGATATCGGGCTGCCGTCGTCACAGGTCGCGCTCTGCTGGTCCCAGCCGCTCGGCACGGTCTCGGAGACGGAGTAGCCGGACCCCGAGGGCACGCTGCTGAACGTCTGCGTGTCGGAGAGCGTCGGGTCGGTGTCGTCGTCGAGCTGGAAGCTCGCGGGCGTCAAGCCGCCGCCCGTCGTGAAGCTGAAGTCCTGCGCGCCGTCGGGCTGCGCGTTCTTCGTGACCACGATCGTGCCACGCTTGCGGTTGGTAAACGTGCAGGTAACGGTCTCGTCGGGCGCGACGTTGATGTTGGACACCGGACTACCGTCGTCGCAGGTGGCGCTGCTCTGGTCCCAGCCGGACGGGACCGACTCCGCGATCGAGTAGCCGGAGCCGACGGGCACGTTCGAGAACGTCTGCGTGTCCGACAGCGTCCCGTCGGCGTCGTCGTCGAGCTGGAAGCTCGCCGGCGCCAGGCCGCCGCCAGCGGTGAAGCTGAAGTCCTGGGCGTCGTTCGGCTGTGCGTCCTTCTTCACGACGATCGTGCCGCGCTTCTGGTTCGTGAACGTGCAGGTAACCGACTCGGCAGGCGAGACAGAGATCGCCGACACCGGGCTGCCGTCGCTGCAGGTGGCCGAGCTCTGGTCCCAGCCGCCCGGAACCGTCTCGGACACCGAGTAGGTGCCCGGGGCGACATCCGCATAGGTGCGCGTGTTGGAGAGCGCGTTGCCGTTGTCGCCGTCGTCGTCGAGCTGGAAGCCGGTCGGGTCGAGACCTCCTCCGGCCGAGAACGAGAAGTCCTGCGGGTCGTCGGGCTGGGCGTTCTTGATGATCGTCACCGAGCCGTTCGCCGCCCCGAAGTTCCACGCGCTCGCGGCGGAGCTCAGCACCGTGACCTGGACGTCGCCGCCGCCGAGCGCCACCCGGCCGCCGGTCGGGATGCAGGGGTCGGGCGACGCCTGGTTCGGGAGTCCGGTGCAGGCGGGCACGGCGCTACCGTTGCGGAACACCTGCAGGTTCGTCTCGTTGGTCCCCGCCGGCAGGATCGAGGCGTCGACCCGGAACACGAGCTGAAGCGGGTCGGCCGTCGTGCCCGCCGGCGCCGACACGTTGACCTGCCAGTCGAGCACCTGGAAGCCGCTCGGCGTCCCCTGGTTGACGGGGCCTTCGGTGATCGTCACAGAGCCGCCCGCGCCCGTCGCCGGAGTGGTTACGGCGGTCTCCGTCGGGTCCGACGCGCTCGGAGCACCGCCCGTCTGCACGGTCTCGCCGCCGCCCACCGTCTGGCTGGCGCCATCCAGGTTCGCGCGGTAGATGTCAGTCATTCCGTCCGAGTCTCCGGCGAGCAGAGCCTCCTGCGTCTGGATGAAGACGTGCAGCCCGTCCGCCGAGATGCCACGGCGACCCGAGAAGGTTGGGACGCTGGCGGACTGACCGCCGTTCCCGCCGTCCGGCCCGTTGGAGAGCAAGGTGGTGAAGCCGTTGGAGCGCTCGTAGACGTCCTGGCTCGAGTCGGTGTCCTGACTCACCAGCTGCTGGGGCGTCTGGAACACGACTCGGGTCCCGTCGGCGGAAGCACCGGCGAACGACGCGAAGGAGACGCCGGGCCCGGCGACCTGGCCGCGTGAGACGAGGGTCGTAGCGCCCGCCGCGCGCTCGTAGATGTCCTGGTCGGAGTCGGTGTCGTTGGTCGGGTCGAGCGAGCCCGTCGTCGTGAAGACGACGCGGGTGCCGTCCTGCGACGCCTGCTCGAAGTTCATCTGGGAGCCGTTGCCGCTTCCCGGGCCGGTCGAGATCAGCGTGGTGGTCGAGCCGGCGCGTTCGTAGATGTCCTGCACCGCGTCCGTGTCGTTCGTCGCGTCGAGCGAGCCCGTCGTCGTGAAGAAGACCCTGTTACCGGTCGAGGAGGCGCCGGCGAAAGTCATCGACGAGCCGTTCCCGCTACCGGGCCCGGTCGAGATCAGCGTGGTCGTCGAGCCGAAGCGCTCATAGACGTCCTGGACCACGTCCGTGTCGTTCGTGGAGTCGAGTGAGCCGAGGGTCGAGAAGAAGACCCTCGTGCCGTCGTCCGAGGCGCGCAAGAAGGTCATTGATTGGACGTTCCCCCCGCCCGGGCCGGTCGAGATCAGCGTCGTGGTGGAGCCGAAGCGCTGGTAGACGTCCGCGTTGGCGTCGGTGTCGTTCGTCGGATCGAGCGAGCCGCCGGTGGTAAAGAACACGCGTGTGCCGTCCGTGGACGCGCCCGAGAAGTTCATCGTCTGGTTGTTGCCCGTGCCGGGACCGGTGGAGATCAGCGTCGTCGTCGATCCCAGGCGCTGGTAGATGTCCTGGACGCTGGCGTCGGTGTCGTTCGTAGGGTCGAGCGAGCCGGTAGTGCGGAAGAACACCCTCGTGCCGTCCAGCGAGCTGCCCGTGAAAAACATCGACGACGCATTGCCGGAGCCGGGGCCGGTTGAGATCAGGTTCGTAGTCGCACCCGTGCGCTCGTAGACGTCGCTGGCCGAGTCGGTGTCGTTCGTCGGGTCGAGCGAGCCGGTGGTGCTGAAGAAGGCGCGCGAGCAGTCATCCGACGCGCCCTCGAAGGCCATCGAGGAGCCGTTGCCAGTACCGGGGCCGGTCGAGATGAGCGTCGTCGCACCGTTGAGCCGCAGGTAGACGTCGTTGGCGCTGTCGCCGTCCGCACTCACAAGCGACTCCGCGGTCTCGAAGAACGCTCCGTCCTGGCAGACCGCCCTGAACGAGGGAGTCACCGTGTCGTTGCCGCCGTCCGGTCCCTTGGTCACCCGGTCGAGCGCGGTGCTCGTCTCCGGTGCCTCCTGCTTCGTGTTCGTGATCGTGCAGGTGACCGTCTCGCCGAAGCCGACGTCGATGTTGGAAAGCGGACTGGCGTCGCTGCACGATGCGCCGGTCTGGGTCCAGTTGACCGGCAGAGTCTCCGAGAGCGTGTAGCCGTTGCTCACGGCCACGTCGTTGAAGGTGAGCGAGGAGGGCAGCGTTGCCTCCGTCGAGTCGTCGAGCTGGAAGCTCGCCGGCGACAGACCGCCGGGGCCGCCGACCGAGAGGTCGAAGTCCTGCACGTCATTGGGCACGGCGTCCTTGACAGCGGTGATCTTGCCGCTCTGGTAGCCGAACCTGTAGCTACCGCCGGTCGTCGCCCGCACGGTCACCGTCACCTGGTCGCCGCTGATGCCGGAATCGGCGAGCGAGACGCACGGATCGGGCGACGCGCCGGCCCCGATGCAGACCGACAGGTTCACACCATTGCGAGACGCCACCCCCTGCGTCACGTCGACGAAGTTGGGCGGCAGCATCGACGTGTGGATGCGGAAGATGAACTGGTGCGGCGTCGCCGCAGACACGGTCGGCGCGGAGATCGCGGACTCCCAGTCGACGAACGACGCGCCGGTCGGCTGCGTACCGGTCGTCGTGCCTTCGGTGATGGTCACCAGCCCGCTCGACGGGGTGCTCACGACGGTCTCGAGCGGGTCGCCGGCACTTGCGCTCCCCCCCGTGGAGATGCTCCCATTGGCGCTCGCGCGCTCGGTGGCCGCCATGTAGACGTCGCTTTGCGAGACGTCGATGTCCTCGCCCGTGAGGGAATCCGTCGTGGTGAAGAAAGCCCGCAGCCCGTCGCTCGAGGCCTTCCAGAACGTGGGCGTGTTCACGCTGTTGCCACCAAAGCGGCCCTTCGAGACGAGGCGCGTCTGAGTGCCGAAGCGCTCGTAGATGTCGATGCTGCTGTCCGTGTCGTCCGACACGAGCGAGTCGGCCGTCTGGAAGAAGACGTGACTGCCGTCGGCCGAGATCCAGTTGTTGTTCGCGAGGCTCGCGGCGCTGGTCGAGGTCCCGAAGGAGATCAGCGTCGTGGTGCCGCTGGCGGCGGTGCCAGTGCGCTTGTAGATGTCGGGCAGGACGTCGGTGTCGTTGACGTCGAGCTGCTCACTGGTCATGAAGAACAGGCTCGACCCGTCCGGGCTGCCGGCGCCATTGAAAACGTCGATGTCGAACGGTCCCGACGAGCCCGAGTTTCCCGCCTGGCTGATAAGGCCGAGTCCCGTACCGTCCCTTCCGTAGACATCCCAGCGGGTCGTGTCGCCGTCATCGGTGTCGAGCTGCTCCATAGTTACGAACGCGATCTTGGTGCCGGTTTCGTCCGCGCCCGCGAACGCTGTGGGGAACGGTCCGTTCCCGTTGATGTTGCCGGTGGAGATGCGGGTGGTCGTCGTCCCGTTGGCGCGCTCGTAAATGTCGCCCTGCGCGTCGGTGTCGCCTGGCGTGTAGACACCTCCGCTGTCGAAGAAGACGCGGGACCCATCGGCCGAGACGTCGCCGCCGAGCGAGTTGGGGTTGAAGCTGGCGGGGTCGGCGAGGTTCGCGTTCGTGTTCGTCCGCGAGATTAGCTCCGTAACCGGCCCGGAGCGCTCGTAGATGTCGCGCGCCGTGTCGGTGTCATGCGGATGAAGGGACTCGTTCGTCTGGAAGAAGACGCGAGTACCGTCCTGGGAGAAGCCTCCGAGGTCGTGGAAGTGCACGCCGGGGCCTCCTCCCGAGAAACCGGTGGTGATCAAGCTCGTGTCGCCGGCGAAGCGCTCGTAGATGTCGGGGGAGCCGCCGTCGGAGTCGTTTGTCGTGAGCGACTCGTTGGTCGTGAAGAACACGCGCGACCCGCTCGCGTTCACCCCGGCCTGCTTCCCGTTGACGGTGATCGCGATCGACACATCGAATGCACCGTTCCCGGCGGCGCCATCTCCGGCCGAGATCCACGTCGTCACGCCCGCCTCGCGCATGTAGATGTCCGCGAAGGCGTCCGTGTCGGCCGCGGCAAGCGACTCGGTCGTTCTGAAGAAGACCTTCGAGCCGTCGCCAGAGGCGGCGTTGAAGGTGGCGTCGAAGGCAGAGTTGCCGGTCCCGCCCTGGCCGAGCGAGATGAGCGTCGTCGTGTTCCCCGACCGCTCGTAGACGTCGATCGAGGAGTCGGTGTCGCCGGCCACCAGCTGCTCGGCCGTCGTGAAGAAGGCCCGGCTGCCGTCGGTGGAGGCACCGGCGAAGTTGGCGCCGATCCCCCTGTAGCCGCCGGTCGGCCCGCTCGACACGAGGGAAGTGTGATTTGCCGAGGCGGGAGCGGCAGCGGCAAACAGCGCCACCGCGCAGGCCACCAGCCAACGTCCTCCCAGTCCCATGGTCGAAACGCTAAGTCCGTGCCCGAGCACGTTCCACGGATTCCGCCACGAACCGAATGTGAGCCTTTACACAGTCGGCGCGAGCGGCAGTAGCGGCCAAGAACATCACTGACATCCCATCCAGCGACGCATGGGAGGACTCTAACCGCGATCACCGGGGCGCTGGTAGCCCCAGGGGCGATCATTCATCCGATCGATGTAATCCGATCGGCTATTTCGATTCGTGCCTGATGAGCGTCAGCGGGCGCGCTCGCGCAGCGCGTCGGTGTCGAGGACGGTCATCGTCCTGCGCCCGGTCTCGAGCCAACCCAGATCGCGCATCGCCTGGAGCGCCTTTGCGACGGCCTCTCGGGAGCAGCCCGTCCACCCCGCCAGCTCTTCCTGCGAGAGCGGCAGGTCGATCCTCACGCCGCCGTCGACCGCCTGACCGAACCGCTCGACGAGCTCCGTTATCCGACCCGCAACTCGGCCCATGCTGTCCATGGCCGCGAACTCGACGCGCTTCTGGTCGGCGTCACGGAGCCGCGAGCTCAGCATCCGCAGGATCACGAAGGCGACCTTGGGATGTGACTCCAGGAACGACTTGAACAGCTCCGTGCGGATCGCGAGCGCCTCCACCTGCTCGAGCGCCTCGGCCGTCGCCGACCGAGGCTCGCCGTCGATCGCCGACAACTCGCCGAGCAGGTCGCCCTCGCCGCGCACCCCCAGCAGCGTCTCGCGGCCCTGGTCGCTCGTGCAGGTCAGCTTGACCTTCCCACTCAAGAGGACGAGCACCCGGTCGGACTGCTGTCCCTCGTGGAAGAGGGCCGCGCCGCGCTCGAACCTGCGAACGACGGAGATCTGCCGCAGCTCGGCCGAGTCCTCCGCGCTGAGGGCCGGCAGGAAGACCATTTCTGCGGTCGGCTCGGAAGCCATCCGCCGACCCTACCCCGCCGGTGGCGTCACAATCCAGCCATCTGGCCCCAGTAGCTCAGCGGATAGAGCGACCGCCTCCTAAGCGGTAGGTCGCAGGTTCGACTCCTGCCTGGGGCGCTCGTTTAGGGTTACGGCGCATGAACGGGGTTGCCGACGCCGGGTACGGGGACGAACGTCCGCTTCCCAGGAGCTCCCTCCCGCCCGTCGCGGCCGTGGCGGTCGCAATCCTCGCTGCCCTGCTCGTGTGGCTCCTGGCCGTGGACGACGATCTCTCCTCGGTGGCGAGAAAGGGCGGCACCGGCGCCGCGAGCATCCCGACCGCCCAGCCGGTCGCGGCGTCCACCGAGCAGCTCGAGGCGCTGGCCCGGGCGGCGAACTACCCCGTCTACTGGCTGGGACCCGGGCGCGGGCAGAAGCACGAGGTCACGCGATTGGCCGATGGGCGCGTCTTCATCCGCTACCTGCCGCCAAACGTGAAGCCCGGAAGCCCGAGCCTCGACTTCGACTTCGTCGCCACCTACCCCGACCGCAACGCCTTTCGGTCCGTACGACGGGCGAGCAGGCAACGGGGGGCGATAACGAGGACTCTCAGAGGCGGCGGGATCGCGGTGGCCAACGAGCGAGGGCGGGAAATCGTGCGGGCGACTGCAAGGCGCCTGCCCGTCCCGCCCGTCTTCTTCGCCGAGCCCGACTCGGAGGTGCTGGTGGAGGTCTACGACCCGGTGTCGGCGGAGCGCGCGTTTCGCGAGGTCGAAACCCGGCGGGTTCGCCCGATCCGCTGAGACGTGCTTCCGTTGGGTCCGACCACGATCAGGCATGAACGATTGATGGCCACGCAATGAGCATCTTCGTCTCCTGGGTCGTCTTCCCGCTCCTCCTCGGCGCCCTGTCGCTCGGCTGCGGCCTGCTGCTGGAGTACGCCTGCAGGACGCGCTTGCCGGGCACATTGCTTGCGCCGGTGGGCCTCTCCGTGGTGATCGTTGCGGGGGTATTCATGACGATGACCGACGCCACCGCAGAGCTGGCCGCCCCCCTCGTGGTGGGACTGGCGGTGGCCGGGTTCGCCTTCTCTTCGCCGGCGCGCCTGCGCGAGGTCGACGGCTGGGCGCTCGCCGCGGCGCTGGGGGCGCTCGGAGCGTTCGCCGCACCGATCGTTTTCTCGGGTGAGGCGACCTTCGCCGGCTACGTGCGCCTCGACGACACGTCGGCCTGGTTCGCGATCACCGATGTCCTGATGGACCGCGGGCGGGATCTCGACGGTCTGCCTCTATCGGGGTTCGAGTTGACCGTGAACGAGTACATCGACAACGGATATCCCGTCGGCTCGTTCCTGCCGCTGGGTATCGGGAGCGTCCTCCTCGACCGCGACGTCGCGTGGCTGTTCCAACCCGTCATCGCCTTCTACGCGGCGATGCTGGCGCTGGGCCTGTACACGCTCGTATCGAGACTGGTGGATTCGCGGCCGCTGAGCGCCCTCGTCGCCTTCGTCGCCAGCCAGCCGGCGCTGCTCTTCGCGTACTCGTTGCTGGGTGGGATCAAGGAGGTCGCAGCGGCAGCGGTGCTCGTGACGCTCCCCGTGCTGCTCCTGTACGTGATCGGACGCGAGGTCCGCTGGCGTACCCTCGCGGCGCCGGCCATGGCGTGCGCTGCCGTGCTCGCGATCCTCAGTCTCGGAGGCGCCGTCTGGCTCGTGGCTCCGCTCGTCGCCGCACTTGTGATCGTCGTCATCCGTCGCGACCTCGAGCTCCCCACGATCGCATGGCGCGTGGGCGCCTTCGCCGGCTTCACGCTTCTGTTCGCGATCCCGACCCTGATCGAATCGTCGGGCTTCTTCTCGGCGGGCAGCAGGCAGACGCTCTCCAGCGGCTCGGAGCTCGGGATCCTCGAGGGCCCGCTCAACACGCTCCAGGTCCTCGGCATCTGGCCCGCCGACGACTTCCGCGTGGACCCGGATCAACTCGGGATCACATACGCGCTGCTGGCACTGCTCGCGATCGGCGCGGCGGCCGGCGTCGCCTACGCCTGGATGCGCCGCGCTTGGGGACCGCTCCTCCTCCTCTCGGGCGCGATCGTGGGGTCGCTGATCTCCGCCTTCTGGGGCTCGCCGTGGGTGGACGCCAAGGCCTTCAGCATCGCGTCGTCGACGTTCGTGCTGTTCGGTCTGCTCGGCGCGGTGGCGCTCGTGAGGGCCACCGTTCCTGCCCTCGGTGCGTACTCGAGCGTGCGGTTGGTGGCGGCGGCTTTCGTGGCAGTCCTGCTGGCCGGAGGAGTGCTGTGGTCGAACGTCCTCGCCTACACGAAGGTGAACCTGGCCCCCGGCGACCGGATGGAGGAGCTGAGGCAGATCGGCGAGGACATCACCGGCGAGGGCCCAACGCTCATGACCGAGCCGGAGATCTACCTCAGACACTTCCTGAGGGGCGCCGAGGCGGACGCGGCATCGCTCATCTTCCGCCGGCCCGTGTTCCTCAAAAGCGGCAGGACCCTGACCTCCTTCGTGGTCCGGGCGGGGAATGTCGAGCGCGGCTTCGCCGACATCGATCGCTTCCGAGTTCAGAGTGTCCTCGTCTTCAAGACGCTCGTGCTGCGTCGCACGCCGGTCGGAAGCCGGCCGCCGGCGGCCTATCGTCTGGTCTCGCGTGGCCGCTACTACGAGGTCTGGCAGCGGCCCGACACACCGTCTCGGCCGACGATCGAGCACCTGTCGCTCGGCAGCCGTCTCGAGGCGACAGGGCGACCGCGCTGCCGGGACGTTCGGCGGCTCGCGCGCCGCGCCGGACCCGGCGGCGTCCTCGCCACCGTTCGCCGCAAGACGGCGCTCGTTGCGTCGCAGATGATCGAGCCCACCGACGACTTCACGCTCGGCTCGCGCTTCATCGCTCCGG
Organism: uncultured Solirubrobacterales bacterium; assembly: GCA_963774075.1. Lineage (GTDB taxonomy): Bacteria > Actinomycetota > Thermoleophilia > Solirubrobacterales > JBBDJG01 > JBBQNR01. Next base: position 554,399 of record CAVZDP010000003.1, read on the forward strand.
AGACGGCTCGGTACGGAGTTTGGCTGGGAGGGGCTGGATTCCACCGGCGGGTGGAGATATCGGTCGACGGAAGGGGCGCTGGCGTGGATCGCCACCGTCTGAGCAACCCCCGCCAGTACCACCCCTTCGGAGCCGTCGAGCTGACTCGCGGGACACATGTCCTCACGCTCAAATACGGCCCGCCCGACCTCCATCCCGGAACGGCGGGCAGCCGGCGGACGATCGGCCCGGTCGTACTGAGCCGGGGCACCGCCGCCCAACCGGTCTCGCTCGTCTCCCCCTCGAGGGCGTCCTCTCTCTGCGGCCAGCGACTCGACTGGGTCGAGGCACTGGGCTCCTGACGGTCGACTATCGAGTCCCCGTCAGGTTGTCCTGCGCCTCCGCCCGCCCGACGGCTCGGCGGCCCCAGTTGGCCTTCTCGGCGTAGCCGGCCAGGCGCTCGAAGTAGTCCTCGATCGGCGTGACCCGGATCCCGGACCGCTCGAGCGCATGGCGCGCGTGCTGATCGCGGTAGGAGACGCGCATCGAGAAGTACGGATAGAAGACGCTCGTCCGCTCGATCCCCTTGCGCAACTTCTCCTTGCCGATGCGGACGAGCAGCGGCTGGAGCACGCGGCGCCAGACCGACGGTGGTACGAGCACAGGCTTGCGGCGGTCGAAGTAGCGGGCGGAGAGGTCGATCAGGCGGCCGACGGTGGTCGCCTGCGGGCCCGCGACGAGGTGAAACGTCCCGTTGCATTCGTCGGGCCGGCTCGAGAGCTCGAACACCGCGTCGGCAACGTAGTCGGCGGGGACGACGTCGACGGGTGCCGAGCGCTGCGCCGGCAGCACGGGCAGGTTGCCGCGTGCGAACGCCTTCAGCGGTGAATAGAGGACGTTGAACGCGGGCGTCCAGCCGCTCCGACGCTCGCCGACGATGATGCTCGGGCGCAGGACCTGGACCGGCATGCCTGCGGCGCGCTCTCGCACGAGGCGCTCCGCTTCGAACTTGGACCGCTCGTAGGGGTTGCGGAAGCTTTGACCGACGTCGAGATCGTCCTCGCCGAAGTCTCCCGTATGGGTGCCGGCGACGTAGGCGGTGGATATGTAGGACAGACGGCGAAGCCGCCCGCGCCGCTGGCATTCGCCGGCCAGGTCGAGCACCTTTCGCGTCCCTTCGACGTTGATCTGGCGCGATTGCTCCAGCGGGAGGGAGAACGAGACCGACGCCGCCGAATGGATGATGTCGGTAACGCGTTCCGCGAGCAGCTCGCGACGGCGGCCGTCGAGCCCCAGCCCCGGCGCCTCGACGTCACCGGTGACCGCCTGCACGCGGCCGGCAAAGGCGTCCCCGCGGCCGAAGAGAGTCTGCATCGTCGATCGCAGGCGGGCTTCGGCCTCGGCGTCGTCGGCGGCACGCACGAGGGCGTAGACGGGGCGGTCCGTGCGCTCGAGGTAGCGCGCGAGGACCTCCATCCCCACGAAGCCCGTCGCGCCCGTCAGCAGCAGGCCGTCGCGGGCGCCTGGGGCGTTGGTCTGGCGGATTCCCGGCACTCCTCCGACCTTCCTCGCAGGCCGACTCCTGAAACCGGTAAATGCGGCTGGACGGCCGGTTGTTGGACCCTAGCTACCGCCTAGCGGTCCACTAGCGGTCCGGACGGTCCGGACGGTCCGGACGGTCCGGATAGACATCGTCGATCGTGAAGAGCGACACGTACTCGAGGTCCCCGCCGAGCGCCGCCTCGGTCGCCTCGCGGCCGCCCGCAAGGCGGTCCAGCACGCTGAGCGCGCCCGCAAGCGCGACCCCTTCCTCGCGCAGGCGCTCGATGGCGGTTATCAGCGAGCCGCCTGACGTGACCACGTCCTCCACGACCAGCACCCGCTCGCCGGGCCGGATCTCCGGGCCCTCGATCCAGCGCTGGAGCCCATGCTCTTTTCTCCCCTTGCGCACGAAAAAGGCCTTCAGCGAGCTCCCGGCGGGCACGGCGATCGCAGCGCACGCGACGGGATCGGCCCCCAGCGTGGGCCCGCCGACCGCCGAGGCCCCGAGACGAGCCGCCTCGGCGGCGACCAGCTCTCCCGCCGCCTGGAACGGGCCGGGCAGCAGCAGCGTGCGGCGGGCGTCGACGTAGTAGCTCGCCTTGCGTCCACTCGCCAGCGTCACCTCGCCCATGACGAGGCCGTGCCGGCGCAGGGCCTCGAGCAGGCGCCCCCGGGCGCCTGCGAGACCGTTTCCGGGCGTTGGGGCGGCTGACAAGGCGCGGGTATCCTAGCCGCGTGCCGTTCCCGCTCAACGTGCTCAACCCGTTCAACGCCAAGCAGCAGCTCGACCGCTTCAACGACCTGCGGGACCTCGGGACGAGGGTGACGTCGGACCTCGAATCGCTCCGAGCGGCGCGCCGCGCGCTGCTTCCGCTGCCGCTCGTGGACCGTCCCCGGCGCTCCTACACGAAGGTCTTCCCGCGCTTTCGCTCGCGGCCCATCCCTTCACTCCAGCGGCGGAAGATCGGCCTGGTGCTCTCCGGCGGCAGCGGGAGCTGCGTCGCCGCGTGCGGCGTCGCGCGCGCGCTCGAGGAAGCCGGGATCGAGCCCGACGCGATCTCCGTCTGCTCCGGCTCGGCGCTCTGGGGGTCGATGATGGCCTCCGGGCTGTCGGCCCAGGAAATGGTCGACCTCTCGCTCAACTGGCAGCCCGAGGACTACCTCGACATCCAGTGGGCGCGGCTGCCGCGCTTCGCGATTTCGGCAATGCGCGGCTTCACCGGGCTCGCGAAAGGCGACGCGATCGAGCGCCTTTTCAACCGCCAGCTCTGGAGCATGTCGGTGGGCGAGACGCCCATCCCGATCTACTCGATCGTCTACAACATCGACACGGGCAGGCTCGAGACGTTCGGCTCCACGCCGACGCCGCAGCTCACGATCGGCGAGCTGGTGAGGATCGCCGTCGCGCTGCCTCTGATCGTCGAGGCGGTGCGCGTGAAGGACCACCTCTACGCGGACGGCGGCGTCGTGGACGTGTTCCCGGCCCAGCCGTTGATCGAGAACGAGCGGCTCGACCTCTACATCGGCGTCAACACCGTTCTGCCCGCCCGGCTCGAGGGAGAGGACATCTCGGGCTGGCCGGAGCACAGGCTCGGCTTCATGCGCGCCACGCGGCAGTTCAGCTACGCCGGTCACCTCGAGCTGGCTCGCCGGACGACCAAGCAACTCGGGCGCAGGCTGATCCTGATCGATCCGGTCGACTACTCGGAGCTCCACGGTTGGGGCTTCTACGACCTCTTCATCGACCGGCGCGAGTGGCCGCGGCTCATCATGCAGGGCTACGAGCACGCCAAGAGCGTGCTGGAGCGCTATGCGCGCAGAGGAGCCCGCAAGAGCGCGGCCGCACGGCCACGAGCGGTCAAGACGCCGGCGTAGCGCCCGCTCGGGCGCGCGTAGCTCACAGCGACACCGCGTACGCGAGCGCGTTGTTCGCCGCGTGAACGATGATGCACGGCCACAGCGAGTTGGTCTTCTGGAACAGCAGGGCGAGCGCCGTGCCGAGGACCGCGAGCGGCAAGAGGTACTCGAACTTGAGGTGGATCGCCCCGAAGATCAGCCCGCTCAGCACCGCGCCGCCGATCACGCCGAGCCGGGTGCGGAGCGCCTGGTAGACGAAGCCCCGGAAGAAGAACTCCTCCACCACCGGCGCGACCCCGATCACGAACACTCCGGTAACGATCGCGAGAACGGTGCTCTCGTCGGCGCCCAGCTGCTGCGGGAGGTCGTCGCTCGGTGGTTGGGTGATGGAGACGTAGATCGCCGACACCACGAAGTAGGCGGTCATCGCCAAGAGCGCCCAACCAAGCGCCGACGCCCCGAAAGGCCGGAAGCCGAACTGGCGAGCGCTCGGCCGCCCGAGCCTCTCGGCCATCAGGAGCGCGGTGGCGATGAAGACGGCGCTCTGGCCGGCGATCGCTGCGAACTCGAACGACGGGCTGTCGCCCGGGTCGTCGTAGCCGACGGCGAGATAGACCGTCGCGATGATGGCCGTGAGGACGAAGGTGCCCACGAGGGCCACCAGCAGCCCGATCAGGCCGACTGAGGGCGGCCAGGCCGGGCTCTCCGGGTCACCCCGCTGGGGCGGGCCACCGGCCAGCGCCGGCGGCAGGGATTGGGCTTCGTCGCGTGCTTCCAAAGTGGCTACATCTTTTCGTATACGGCCGAAATGGCCGCCGCCCAACCTAAGAACCTCTAACGGAATGCCCGCGATGCCTGAGGCCGCGAGAATCAAGTCAGCCAAGGACGCAGGGAGGCCCCATACCCAAGCGGTATGGGGCCGACCGAGGACGCAGGATGGCGACGATTCGCAGCTGCGTCAGGCGTTGCGGGTGTTTCTGTTAGAGGTTCTAAGGCGGGGTCAGGACGAGGGAGAGCACGTCGGAGAGCGAGAACACCCTCTCCGCGTCCGGCGCGGCGGCGCTCGCCTGGCGGTCGAGCAGGACCGCGCGCAGCTCCGCGGCTCTCGCCCCGGCGACGTCCGTTTCGAGGGAGTCGCCCACGAACAGTGCCGTCGCGGCGTCCGTGCGAAGCTGCTCGAGAGCGGTCGCGAAGATCCGCGGGTCCGGCTTGGTGGCTCCGACCTGGGCCGAGACGACGACCGCGTCGAAGGCGCCGGCGAGGCCGACGTCGGCAAGCACCAAGCGAAGCGAGCAGTCCCAGTTGGAAACGACGGCGAGGCGCAGGCCGGCCTCGCGCAGGGCGGCGAGCGTGGGCGCCGCATCGGGATACGGCGTGAAGCGAAGGGAGTCCAGCAGCGCCTCGCGAACCTGCTCGAGCGAGAGCGACGCCACAGCGGGAAGCCGCTCGCGCAGGACCTCGGCGCAGCGCAGGCGAAGCTCCTCGAGCGAGCTCTGGTCCCGCCCCTCCTGATGGTGCTCGCGGTAATAGGACATCTCGGCGAGCATCGCCTCGCGCGCCTCCTGCTCGTCGACGTCGATCCCATGGCGCGCGCGCAGCACCGCCCGCAGCAACGGCCACGGAGGCTCGAGCTCGACAAGGGTGCCGAGCGCGTCGAAGAGGACTGCGCGGTAGCGGGATCCCGCCGTCTGCACTGAGCCGGTCAGGCGGGGGCTGCGACCGGGTCCGCCGCGAGCGGCGCGCCGGTCTCGACCACCGGCTCTACGCGGACCGGGATGCCGTTGAGGTGCGCCATGCCGGCCAGCCGTTCGAGCGACTCCGGGTCCGACGGGGTGAGCAGGTTGACGTTGACCCCGTCCGTCTTGTTCGCGAGCCGCCAGCCTCCCTTGTGGCCCCAGCCATGAGGCAGCGCCACCGTCCCGGGCATCATCTCGTCCGTCACGATGACCGGAACCTCGACTTCGCCCGCCGCGGACACCACGCGCGCGCGGTCTCCGTCGCCAAGCCCGGCGCGCTCGGCATCCTCCGGGTGGATGCGCATCGCGTGCGTGCGCCCACCGCGCATGAGCAGTGGCGCGTTGTGCATCCAGGAGTTGTGCGAGCGAAGCTCCCTCATCCCGATCAGCTTGAGCGGGAACTCGGCGCTGTCGCCGTTCACCGATCCGAGCCGGGCGAGCTCGGACGCGATCGCCGGGTCGCGTAGGTGCACGCGCTTGTCCCGATGGCGGATCTTGTCCCGTAGGACGCCGGTTGCGATGTGGTCGTCGAGCACGATCCCATGCGGCGAACGGGCGACCTTCGACAACGTCAGGCCGGAGCGCCGCAGCCCGAGCCGATCGCCGGCGGGACCGATCCGGAACAGGAGGTCGACCAGCCGCCGCGGGCTCAGCCGCAGGCCGAGCCTCGCCAGCCGGCGCAGAGCCGGAACGCTGTAGGGCTGGACCCCGATCGAGCGCGCCAGCTCCTCGATCACCTGCCACTCCTCGCGCGCCTCTCCCGCCGGCTCCACGACGGCGTCAGTGACCTGGATGAACGGCTTGCTGAAGAAGCCGAGGAACGCCACCGGCACGTCGTCCCGCTCCAGGAACGTGGTCGAAGGAAGCACGTAGTGGGCGTGCTTGTTGGTCTCGTTCACGTAGAAGTCGAGCGACACCATCAGATCGAGCCCCCCGAGCGCGGCCTCGAGCGCGTTGCCGTCGGGGACCGAGAGAACCGGGTTGCCGGCGGACACGAAGAAGGCGCGGATCTGCCGCTCTCCGGGAGTGGTCATCTCCTTCGGCAGCAGCGTCGCGGGAAGGTTCCCGATCACGTCCGGGAAGTCCCCGATCCGGGAGCGCGTCTTGCCGTACGTCGCGAGGCCGGCGCGCTCGCCGATCTCGTCGAGCGCAATCGCGGGACGGCCGAAGACGGCGCCGCCGGGTCGGTCGAGGTTGCCCGTGACGGCGTTGAGAGCGTCGAGCAGATACGCGACCAGCGTGCCGAAGCGACCCAGACAGGAGCCCGTGCGCCCGTAGGCGGCGGCGCCATTCGCGGTCCCGAAGGCCCAGGCGATCTCGCGCACCTGTTCGGCGGGCACTCCGGTCAGCTCGGCGGTGCGCTCGGGGGCGAATGCAGCCGCCTCCTGCGCGAGCGCCTCCACGCCTGCGGTCTGCTTCGCCACGAAGTCGCGGTCCACGAGGTCCTGCTCGAAGATGACGTGGAGGATCGAGAGCAGCAGCCAGGCGTCGGCGTCCGGGCGCACGGCGACGTGCTCGAACTGGCGCGCCGTCTCGGTGCGGCGCGGATCGACGACGACCACGCGCCCACCGCGCTCCGTGATCGCCAGGAGCTGCTCGCGCACCCGCGGGGCTGACAGGACCGAGCCGTGCGAGACGAGCGGGTTGGCCCCCACCATCAGGAGGAGCTCCGTTCGCTCGATGTCCGGGATCGGAACGACCAGGGGAGAGCCGTAGAGGAGCGCCGACGCCGCGAAGCGGTTGTTCACGTCCTGAGAGCCGGCCGAGTAGTAGTGGGGCGAGCCCAGCCCGTCGAGGAAGCCCTTCACCCACAGCGTGTGGCTGTAGCTGAAGGCGCCCGGGTTGCCCATGTACCAGGCCACGGACGCCGGCCCGCGCAGCCCGACGATCCGCTTCAAGGACGAGCCGATGTCGCTCATCGCCTCGTCCCAGCTCACGCGCTCGAACTCACCCGGCCCGCCAACCCGCTTCAGCGGGTAAAGGACGCGGTCGGGATCGTTCTGCACGTCTACCATCGCGATCCCCTTCGGACAGGCATAGCCCTGGGAGAGCGGATGGTCGCGGTCGGGGCGAAGCTTGGTCAGCCGACCGTCCTCGACGGTGGCGACCATCCCGCACAGCGGCTCGCAGATGCGACAGAACGTGACCCGCTCCTCGACCGCCATGGGCGGAGTCTACCCGCCCGGGCAGGCCCGAAAGGTGCCTCCGCTCACACGCCGGCCCCTGGGCTCCGCGGCCATCCGCGGCACCCCCCGAGCACCCCCCCTATACTCGTTTGGTCTCCCGGGCAGGGACTAGCCGGCATCGTCCGAATGCCGGGTTTACCGGGAAACTCGTCCATGACCTACCGCGAGCGAAAGCGAAACCGCCGCGGCCGGAAGCGAAGCAAGATCCTGCTGGCGCTGCTGGTGCTCGGCATCTGCGTCGTCATCGCCACGCTGTCGCTGGTCGGCTACGTGCTGGCAGTCGGGGCCAGCGGGCCGCCGCTCGCCTCCCTCAAGCCGGTGGACCAGGGCACGAGCTCGGTGGTCTACGCCGCCGACGGCAGCCGGCTCGGATTCATCCAGTCCGACGAGATCCGAACCCCCGTGCCTCTGCGCAACATGCCCGAGTCCCTGCGGGCGGCTACGGTCGCGATCGAGGACGAGCGCTTCTATGGACACGATGGCGTCGACTACGAGGGCATCGTGCGAGCCGCGTTCAAGAACCTCGAGGCCGGCAAGGCCGTGGAGGGTGGCTCGACCATCACGCAACAGCTCGTCCGCAACCTCTACGTCGGCCGCGAGCGCACGCTCCAGCGCAAGATCCGGGAGGCGAAGCTCGCGCTCGAGCTGGAGCGCAGGCACTCGAAGAAGTGGATCCTCGAGAGCTACATCAACTCGGTCGCCTACGGGACGCTGGCGGGCCAGACGGCCGTGGGAGCGCAGGCGGCCGCGCAGACCTTCTTCTCCAAGAACGCCCGGCAGCTCACGCTCGAGGATTCGGCGCTGCTCGCCGGGCTGCCGCAGGCGCCGAGCGAGCTGAACCCGTTCCAGAATCCCCGTGGCGCGCTCGAGCGGCGCAACCGGGTGCTGCGCAAGATGGCGAAGCTCGGCTACATCACGCAGGCACGAGCCGAGGAGGCGATCGCCGCGCCGCTCGGACTGCGGCGAGGCGACCTCTACACGCGCATCCGTGAGCCCTTCTTCTTCGACTACGTCAAGCAGCAGCTCATCGACAAGTTCGGAGTGAACACGGTGCGCAAGGGAGGGTTGAAGGTCCACACCACCATCGATCCCAAGCTCCAGGCCGCCGGCCGCAAGGCGATCGACTCCACCCTTCCCTACCCGGCCGACCCGAGCGCCGCCGTCGTGGCGATCGACCCGCGCAACGGCTACATCCGGGCGATGGCCTCGAGCTCGAGCTACAAGAAGCAGTTCAACCTCGCCGCCCAGGGGCACCGTCAGCCCGGCTCCGCCTTCAAGACCTTCGTCCTGGTCACCGCCCTCAAGCGCGGCGTCAACCCGTACTCGACGAGCTACGTTTCCAAGCCGCTCGATCTCAAGACCGCGGACTACGGGCCGTGGAAGGTGCAGACCTACGACCAGACCTACGGCGGGACGATGAACCTCGTCCGCGCGACGCTTCGCTCGGACAACACCGTCTACGCGCAGCTCGACCTCGATCTCGGTCCGAAGAGCGTCGCCGAGACCGCGAAGGAGCTGGGGATCACGACCAAGCTCGACGGCTACCCGGCCGAAGGCCTCGGAGGCCTGACGCGCGGCGTGTCGCCGCTCGAGATGGCGAACGCCTACGCGACGCTCGCGTCCGGCGGCATCCGCAACCGCCCGATCGCGATAAAGCGCGTCGTGTTCCCCGGAGGGGACGTGGAGGACCTCGGCAAGCCCAAGCGCGAGCGCGTGCTCTCCGACGCGGTCGCCTACGAGGCCACCAAGATCCTGAAGCAGAACGTTCAGAGCGGCACGGGCACGCGAGCCAACATCGGCTGCCCCTCGGCCGGCAAGACCGGCACGACAGACAACTTCAACGACGCCTGGTTCGTCGGCTACACGCCGAGCTTCGCGGCATCGGCCTGGGTCGGCTATCCGAACGCCCTGCGGGAGATGCGAAGCGTGCACGGCATCTCGGTCGCCGGTGGAACGTTCCCGGCCGAGATATGGAACAAGTTCATGCAGGTCGCCAAGGCGGCCGAGTGCGGCGACTTCGAGCGACCCACGGGCACGGTCCAGTGGTCACCCTTCTTCGGCAAGTTCTCGACGCAGGGCGGCTACTACCGCAGCGACACATACAGCTACGGGGGTCAGGCCGAGGGCCAGGAAGAGCAGAAGCGCCAGGGCGACACCGAGGGCGGTGGCTACCGCGGCTACGACCCGCGGCTCTACGAGGACGATCCGTCACCGGGCAACTCCAACCCGGGCGGTGGCGGTCAGGGAGGTGACACCGGCGGCGCCGGGACAGGCGGAGGCCAGGACGGAGGGTCGGGCGGCCTCTAGATTGGTTCCGTCCAGGGCTTCTGGAGCCGTGGGCCTGGGGGCCGGCGTTCCCCGCTTCGATCGCCCGCTCTCCGAGCGCATCGGGCGCAGGGGCGCGCTCGCGTCGTTGCTGGCACTGGGCCTGGTCTATGCGGCCCTCGCGATCCCGGTCGCCTCCTCCCACTCGACGGTCGTGCTGGCGGCCGCGGAGCGCTCGCCGGAGTGGCTGCTCGGACCCTGGCAGGTGGCCGGCGCGAGCGGCGCCGACGGCGCGCTCACCGGACCGCTGTTCTACGCGGGTCTGTGGGTGGCCATGCTCGCGTACGTCGTCGTGCTGCTCGCCTGGAGGCAGATCGGCGCTCGCCTGGCGCTGACCTCGATCGCTGCCTTTCATCTGCTGTTCGTGCTCGCCCCCCCGCTGCTCTCACAGGACGTGTTCAGCTACATCTCCTACGCGCGCCTCGAGGTCGTGCACGGGTTGAGCCCGTACACGCACAGCCCCGACGACGTCCCCACCGACGCCGCCTTCGCGTTCGCCGGATCGAAGGACGCGACGAGCGTCTACGGGCCGCTGTTCACGCTCCTGACGTATCCGTTCGCAAAGGTGGGCGTGCCGGTCGCCTTCTGGGCCTTGAAGGCGCTGGCGGGGCTCGCGAGCCTCGGGATCGTGGCGCTCGCCTGGTCGTGCGCGCGCCGCATGGGGCGCGAGCCGCTCTTCGCCGCCATGGCCATCGGCCTCAACCCGCTCGTGCTCGTTCACGTCGTCGGTGGAGCCCACAACGACGCCCTCGTGGTGCTGGTGACGATGGGCGCCGTCGCGGCCGCCCTCACCCCGCATCGAGAGCGGCTGGCGGGAGCGGTCAGCGTCGGGGCGGCGGCCCTGAAGGCGTCCGCCGGCCTGGTGCTGCCGTTCCTCGTGGCCGGCTCGCGGCGGCGGTGGGCCACGATCGCGGCTGCGGCGCTCTCCGGAGTCGCCGTGCTGGCGCTGAGCGTCGTCGCGTTCGGGTCCGACGCGCTCGACGCCTTCGGGATCATCGGAGAGAACCAGGAGCGGACGAGCAGGTGGAGCGTCCCGCAGCGAACGGCGGACGGCATCGCGCTGGTGAGCGGTGGCTCGGCCGGCGCGATCGTGGACTACACGCGCGCGGCTTTCGCGGTCGCGTTCGTGGCGGTGCTTGCGCTGCTGGTGCGCCGCGCCTTCCGCGAGCCACCCGGGTCCCAATGGTGGGTCGAGGGCGCGGGATGGGCGACGCTCGGCCTGCTGCTGGCCTCCGCCTGGCTGGTCCCCTGGTACGCGATCTGGCTGCTGCCCTTCGCGGCGCTTGCTGCGCGTCCGGCGTTGCTCACGGCGACGATGGCGTTCTGCGCCTACATGCTGGTGATAGCGGTCCCGCTCTAAGGAGTGAAGACGCCTGGAACGAGGTACGGCTGCTCGTCGCCCGAGCCGCAGCTCGGTGGGCAGCTTCCTTGCGGTGGTGTCAGCGTGCCATCGGGACCGGCGTCCATGATCGCCAGCTCCTGGATGGCGATGATCGCCCGGTGCTGCTCGAGTGCAAAGCCGGGGATGAGGGCGTTGATGCGCGTCGTGCCCGGGAGCAGGCAGCGGGCGCCGACGGTCGTGCTCGGAGTGGCGCTGCAGTTGACGGGAATCGTGAGCTCGACTGTGTCCGCTTCCGTTCCGGAGCCCTCGTTGAGCGGTGAATTCCGTCGGTCGGTCACCCGCAGCCTGGCTGCAAGCATCACGCTCCCGGTGTAATCGGCGCCGTCGCTGCGCCTCCGGACGTCCGTTACGTCGACGGACACGCGGACGTCGAGGTCATTTCCGGGCGTGGAAGGCGGGACCGGAATCGTGCTCTCGACGTCGAGCCGCACTTGGCCCCGACCGGAGCCTATGGCCGACGTCGTGAGCTGCGAGGACTCGAGCTCGGCAGGTGTGCACGACGGCGCATTGAGCGGGCCGACGTGATTGCTGTTCGGCGCAACGCAGCGCCTGAATGCGGGAACCAGTGATGTGGTCCAGGGAGTGCCACCACCTGGGCGCGGATAGACGCCGGTGTTCACGAACGTGCACTTGACCGTCTCGCCCGGGTCCACGTTGACGATCGCGGTGTTCGCGGGTGAGTTTCCGGTGCTCGGCGTCGCGGACTGGTCGTCATCACAGACGACGCCGATCGCGAAGTCGACGTTCGGGGTTTCCGCCACCCTGTAGTTGTTGACCGGGAGCATGCGAGCGAACGTCCGGCTCTTCGGCAGCCCACCATCCGTCGGATCGTCGTCGAGCTGGAACGGCGACGGAAGGCTGGTGCCGCCAGCGGGGGTCGTCGTGGTGTAGTTGAAGTTGGTCTCCTCGTCCGGGAACGCCTCCTTCTCGATCACGATCGTCCCGCGCTTCTCGTTGACGAACGTGCAGGTAATGGTCTCGCCCGGTGAGACGGAGACGTTCGTGACAGGACTCCCGTCGTCACACGCCGCGCTGCTCAGGTCCCACCATCCGTCGGCGCCCGGCATGTCGGTCTCGGCAATGCTGTAGCCGCCGCCTGGAGCGATTTCGTCGAACTCGATCGTGTTCGACAGCTCGTTCCCGTTGTCGCCGTCGTCGTCGAGGCTGAAGTTCGTCGGCGAAAGACCGCCGCCGGCGGTGAACGAGAAGTCCTGGCCCTCCTCCGGACGGGCGTCCTTTACGACGACGATCTTCCCACGCTTGCGGTTCTCGAAGGTACAGGTGACCGTTTCGCCGGCGCTCAGGGTGATATCGCTCGGCGCGCTTCCGTCGTCGCAGGTCGCATTGGTCAAGTCCCAGCCGGCCGGGACCGTCTCGGCGACGGAGTAGTCCGAGCGTGGCTCGAGCACGGTGAACTCCTGCCTGCTCGAGAGGCCGTTGTCGTCGTCACCATCGTCGTCGAGCTGGAAGTTCGTCGGCGACAGGCCGCCTCCGGCCGTAAAGTCGAAGACCTGAGGCGACTGCGGATGCGCGACCTTCCTCACGATGATCCTCGCGCGCTCGTCGACGTTCGTGAAGGAGCACGTGATCGTCTCGTCAGCCTGCAGGTTGAACGTCAGCGTGCGTTCGTCGACATCGCCGACCGAGTTCGTATCGTCGCAGTCGATATCGGAGAGCCTGAAGTTCGGCGAGTGGTCGCCTTCGGTCACCGTGTAGTTGCCGCCTGGAGACAGCTGCTCGCAGTTGACCTCGTCGTCGTCCCGCATCCAGGTGGCGTTGAAGAGGCCGCCGTAGCGTGTGTTGACGCACGAGAACCCTGAAGTCGTGAAGGCAAAGTCCATGTTGAAGGCATCGGCATTCGTCGATTGCACCTGCTTGTCCCAGACCACCCGGCCCCGCTCGTCGTCGTTCGTGAAGCGGCAGTCGATCGTCTCGTCGGGATCGAGGTTGAAGGTGATCGATCGGCCCTGCAGGTCGGTCACGCTGGGCGTGGCCGAGTTACCGTCATCGCATGTGATGCCGGAGACCTTGAAGTTGGGCAGATGGTCGGCCTCAGTCACGGTGTAGCTGTTGTTGGGAGCGAGCTGCTCGCAGTTGACCTCGTCGTCGTGGCGCATGGCGGTGCTGGAGAAGAAGCTCCCGTACCGGCTGCCGTTGCACCAGAAGCCGGAGGTGCTGAAGCCGAAGTCGGTGTTGTTCGCGTCCGGGTAGTTGGCCGAGCCCATCCGCTTGTCCCAGAGGATGCGGCCCCGCTCGTCGTCGTTCGTGAAGCGGCAGTCGATCGTCTCGTCGGGATCGAGGTTGAAGGTGATCGATCGGCCCTGCAGGTCGGTCACGCTGGGCGTGGCCGAGTTGCCGTCATCGCATGTGATGCCGGAGACCTTGAAGTTGGGCAGATGGTCGGCCTCCGTCACGGTGTAGCTGTTGTTGGGAGCGAGCTGCTCGCAGTTGACCTCGTCGTCGTGGCGCATGGCGGTGCTGGAGAAGAAGCTCCCGTACCGGCTGCCGTTGCACCAGAAGCCGGAGGTGCTGAAGCCGAAGTCGGTGTTGTTCGCGTCCGGGTAGTTGGCCGAGCCCATCCGCTTGTCCCAGAGGATGCGGCCCCGCTCGTCGTCGTTCGTGAACGTGCAATGGATCGTCTCACGGGGATCGAGGTTGAAGGTGATCGATCGGTCCTGCAGGTCGGTCACGCTGGGGGTGGCCGAGTTGCCGTCATCGCAGGTGATGTCGGAGACCTTGAAGTTGGGCAGATGGTCGGCCTCGGTCACGGTGTAGTTTCCGCCCGGCAGCAGCAACGGGCACGTCACTGAATCGTCATGGCGCATGGCGGTGCTGGAGAAGAAGCTGCCGTAGCGACTGCTGTTGCACCAGAAGCCGGAGGTGCTGATGCCGAAGTCGGTGTCGTTGGCGTCTGGGTAGTTGGCCGAGCCCATCTGCTTGTCCCAGATGATCACTCCGCGCTGGTCGACGTTCGTGAACGTGCAGCTGACCGTCTCTCCCGGGTCCAGATGGAAGACCGCACGGCGAGCGAACGGGTCGGAGGTGGTCGGGGTCGGCGACGCCCCGTCCGTGCAGTCGATGTCCTCGAGCTTGAAGGCAGGGCCGGGATCGGACTCGGTCACGATGTACGTCCCATTGACCAGCCGCTCGCAGGTCTGGTTCTCGCCCGCAAGCAGGTCGCTCTGCCAGCGCCAGTCGTTGAACTCGGAGTCGAAGTACGAATACTCGCCACAGGGGAGGCCGGCGAACCAGAAAGACTGGTCACCGGTGTCGCCTGGCAAGATCTCCTTCTGGACGACCAGTGTCGCTCGCTTCGTGTTCTCGAACTCGCACGTGACGGTCTCTCCCGGGTCAACGCGGTACCTCGCCGTGTTGAGGCTGAATGGGAAGACCTGACCGCTCGGCTGCGGGGACGCGCCGTCGTCACATGTCAAGTCCGTGAGATCCCACCAGCCGTCCGCGGGAAGCGTCTCCTCCACCGAATAGGCGCCTCCGGGGAGAGAACCGCCGCCCGGGCGCACCCGGTCGAACGTCCTGCTGTTCGCCAGCGTGCCGTCGGCGTCGTCGTCCAGCTGGAAGCCGACAGGAACGAGCCCGCCGCCGGCCGTGAAGTCGAAGTCCTGCGCTTCCTCGTGGATCGACACAACGCGCTTGTCGACGACGACCGAGCCGCGCTTCGTGTTCTGGAAGACGCACGTAACCGTCTCGCCTGGATCGACGTCGTACGTCGCGGTGAGCATGCCGACGTCGCCGCTGCTCGGCTGTCCCGACCCTCCGTCGTCGCAACTGACGTCGGTCAAGTCCCACCAGCCGTCGCCGGGAAGCGTCTCCTCGACGGAGTACCTACCCCCAGACAGTGTCCCGGCGTCCGGGCGGATGCGGTCGAAGATCCGGACGTTGTCGCGAGTGGCGTCAATGTCGTCGTCGAGCGTGAAGTTGCCGGGTGTCAGACCGCCATCCGTCGCGAAGTCGAAGTCCTGCGCCTCTTCGTGGATCGAGACGACCTCCTTCTCGACGACGATCGTGCCGCGCTTGATGTTCGTGAAGGTGCACGTGATGGTCTGGCCTTCTTGGACGTCAATTTCCGACGCGGCACTGCCATCGCTGCAGGTTGGATCGGCGACCTGCTGATCCCACCAGCCGTCGCCCGGCAGCGTCTCGCTCACCGAGTACCTGCCGCCTGGAAGGCTGCCGTTCCCAGGATTGACGTCGATGAACGTGCGGCTGCTTGGCAGAGCCGAGCCCCCGTCCGTGTCGAGCTGGAAGCTTCCGGGGTTGAGACCTCCGCCCGTGGTGAAGTCGAAGTCCTGCTCGTCGGATGCCGGCAGGGTCGCCTTCTGGACCACCACCCGGCCGCCACACGTGACCGGATCCTGGCCCTGGCTGGCGAGGTGCTTCGGGCTTTCGTTGTAGTGGGCTGTAACCCCGCAGGGAAGAGACGTGGGGCTGTACGTGACGGTGCACGTGCTGGACACACCGCTCGGCTGCAGGTTGCAGCTCGAGAAGGTTCCGCCGCCGAACGCTTGCAGCGTGACGCTCCCCGTTGGAGCGCTCCCACTGCCGGCGTCACTCGGGACGACCACCGGCTCCGTGTCGGTAACGGTGATGTCGCAGTTGCCGCTGCTACCAAGGGATGGCGTGCCGTGGCATACGACGCTCGTGCTCGTCTGCCGTTTCCTCCACGTCGTCGAAAGCTGGCTCCCTGCTTCGTTCTTGAGAGCTGCCGACTGACCACCTTCGTCCCACTGGCCGTTGGGATCGTCGCCGCCGGGGACACCGTCCCGCCCGTTGATGGAACGGCTATCCGCGAAGACGTCGATGCTGTCGACCCCCGCGACTGTTCCTTTGTAACAGCGGTCTGCAACCCCGCTTCCGTTCGTGTTCGGAGTCGGACCCACGGCCCGCGGGTTGACCCCGTTGACATTCATTTGAACCGGCTCGACCGGCGCGGGATTGCCGCCCCAGCCGCCAAAGTTTTCTCTGAACAACTGAGCGCCGACGCAGACCCACGTGTCAACGGGGTTCGCGTCCAGAAGATTGGGCGGGTTCGGGGTGACGTAACGGTCTCCGGGAACGGGGAAGAGGTCGACGCGGCCGATGCCGGCGGTTATTACCCTGATCTCGTCATGGACGTTGAACCACTGCGCGTCCATGCAGAGCCTGTTGGAACCCACGTTGTCGATCAGGATGGCGTCTGTGTTCGAGCCCGGTGAATCGGGAGGCTCGAGTCCGCGGTTGTTCTCACCATGTGGGTAGAAGTCGAAGTGGTACCCGTCAGGCCACATTGGGTTGGCGCCGGTTTCCGAAGCGTCGAGGCGCCCAGTAGTCGTCGCAACACCGAAGATGTCCGCATCGAACTGAACGCAACCCTGGGCCTGCCTGCCCAAAGTGTGGGGCCCAGCATCCACGTTGGTTGCGGGATGGAAGTGGAGGAACTGACTGTCGACCCGCTTCCCGGCATCGATACAGCCGGTTGGTGGCTGTGCCGGCGTGTAGGGGATCGGCCCGTACTGACCGCTCCCATCGAAGCGATTGGTTGGATCGGTATCAGTCTGAAGACACGTTGCGTTCAGGACCCGATATTGCTGTTTTTCGTTCCAGGCACGAATCCACAAGTGCCCGTTGTCGCCGTTTGGGTCCCCCCCTTGACCGGTACCGGGCGGTCCGGGCCCAAAGGTCCACGGAGTCGTCTGAGAACACCCGTTTGGGACGCAGTTGACCTCGCCCGACTCGACGCTCGCGAGCTTTGCGCTCGCGCTGGGAGCAACCATCGCCATTCCCACGCCGACGGCGAGCAAGGCGGGCGCCAGCATTGAGCGCATCCGCCTGCGATACGGTCGTCTTCCGGTACGTGCGACCAGGCGCCTCACAGGCACCCTCCCTTTAACTGCGAATCCGGCCAGACCCGATCAAGCCGATCAGGCCCGCACAGGGGCGATCCTAATGGGTCCGCCGGGGCCCTGTCTGTCCACCAATCGGATGAATCCCATGTCCTACAAACGATGTAATCCTTTTGGCGCTTGACGCCTCGGAACCCGTTGAAGGAATTCGACCTCATCGCCCGGATCGCCGAGGCGCTCCCGGTGCGCGGCTCCCGCGTCGTGCGCTCGATCGGCGACGACTGCGCGGTCGTGCGCGGCGACGGGGACGATCGCCGTCTCGACGGACGCGTTCGTCGAGGGGGTCCACTTCCGCCTGGCGACGACCTCGCTCCCCGACCTCGGTCACAAGTGCCTCGCGGCCTCGCTCTCCGACCTGGCGGCGATGGGCGCCGAGGCCGGAGAGGCGTACCTCACTCTCGGCCTTCCGCCCAACGTCGGCGAGCGCGAGGCGCTCGAGCTCGTGAACGGGGCCGACCGGCTGGCGGCCACGTTCGGCGTCACGATCTGCGGCGGCGACCTGACCGCCAGCAACGAGCTCTTCGTCGCGGTGACGGCCGTCGGCCACGCGTCCGATCCCGGCTCGCTGATCGGACGGGACGGGGCGGATCCCGGTCAGGTGATCGGCGTCACCGGAAGGCTCGGCGGGGCGGGCGCGGGGCTGATCCTCCTCGAGCAAAAGGAGCACGGGCTACCGGTCGAGCTCGGCGAAGCGCTGATCGAGCGCCACCGGCGGCCGCTGCCGCTGCTCGAGGCGGGGCGCGCGCTCGCAGCGGCGGGGGTCAGCGCGATGCTCGACGTCAGCGACGGCCTCGCCTCCGACTGCCAGCGCCTGGCCGAGGCGAGCAAAGTAGAGGTCGAGATCGAGCTAGATCGCATTCCGCTGGACGACGGGGTCGCTGAAGTGGCCCGCATCGCCGGGGTCGCACCCGCTGAGCTGGCGGCGACTGCCGGAGAGGATTACGAGCTGCTGTTCGCCGCGCCCGCATCCGCCGGGGACGCGATCGAGTCCGCCGGGGAGGCTGCCGGCTCCCCGGTCACGTGGGTGGGGGTCTCCCGCGAAGGGGCCGGCGTCAAAGTGCTTGACGAGGGTTCGGTCCGCCCGCTGCAGGGCTGGGACCACTTCGCCAGGCGCTCGTACGCGAGCCGGCGTCGTCCAGAGCCAGCTTGACGATTATCGCCGCTGCAATCTGGCGCGGATCGACGCAGTAACCCTCTCGCGCGACCTTCTTCTTGAGCACGTTCTGCTTGGCGTCCATGTCCATTCGCTCCGAGTGGAAGAGCTGCCCCGCTTCCCTGCGAGGTCCAGGAACTCTTCCCTTCTGGGCTTGATTATCGGCGCCTAACACGCGAAGGCACATAGAACTGGCGTCCGCGCAGCCCGCCTCCGGCACTAGAACTTGCGTTTACCGGGGTTTTTCGTTGCTACCTTCGGAGGGCTGATTCCGTGCCGCCCAGCGAGCCCGGCCCGGCATACGAAGACGGCCCGCGCACGGTGATGCGGTCCGCCGACTCGCGAGGTGGGCGCGCGAGCGCCACTACCACGGTCGCCACGAGAGTGCCGGCGATGAGCGACCCGAGCACCGCGTCCCAGCTCGACTCGCTGCCGGTCAGCACGAGCAGCAGGTGGCGGACGAGGTTGAAGCCCAGGTCGAGTCGTGCTCCGTAATACGTCAGCACGATCGCCGGCAGCAGCAGCGCCGCCCCCACGGCCATCGTCAGGAGCAATCGCCGGTGCGGCCCTTCGGGCAGCGCAGTCAGCAGGCACAGGTGCAGGGCGGGGACGAGGAGCAGGGCCGCGAACGGGTTACCGGCCCAGAGCAGGAGCATCTCGCCCGCCAGCAGCAGCGCGGTCGCGACTGCGGCCTCCGGCACCTCGGGCCGGCGAGGGGCGACTGCGCGGCCGCTCACGAGCGGCCTCAGGGCAACCCAGGAGAGGACGAGCAGCAGCGCCAGCGCCGCCACCGCCGGAGCGGACTCGGCGAACGAGGGCCGCGTCGCGGGCGCAAGCGCCTCGGCGGCGTTCGCCGGCAGCCAGTCGAGGAGCTGGAAGATGCGCACTGCCACGACGACGACGAGGAAGGGAACGATCATGCCGGCGGCCCACCTCATCCAATGCTCGACCGGCCGTCCGCGCCTGCGTGCGCGGGCGAACGCGTCCACGCCCGTGACGAGCGCCGGCAGCACGAGAGCGAGCACGAGCAGGGCCACGGCCCATTCGGGCAGGACCTGCCTGCCAAGCGCCAGGTAACCGGGGGGAGACGGCTCGACGCTCGCGGTCGCGTCGAGCGCGAGCAGCGTGCCGAGTGCCGCCTTTCCGAAGTTCCCGGTCCGCAGGCGCGAGATCGAGTCGAGGCTCGCCTCTCCGGGGGGTCGCGGCACCTCGCCGCGCGAGGTGAGGGTGACGGCGTCCAGGCCGGCGCGCACCAGAGGGCCCTGCTCGTGAAGCGTCAGCGGCCAAGCCTGGTGCACGAACTGCCCGAGTGCCGATTCCGATCCCGCCTCGACGGCGGCCTCGCGCTCGAGCGCTGCCTCGGCGGTTCGGAGCACTTGCAGAGAGCCCCTTCCACTGCCCGTCGACCACGGGATCAGATACGGCTTCTTCGGCCGCGCGGCGGCGGGGTCGTCGATCACGAGCGCCCCGTCCACCTTCGCCGCGTCGCCGTACTCGTCGGCGAACCGTCGCGCACCGGCGAGCCCGGCCTCTCCGCCGTCCGTCGACACGAACACGAGCGTGCGATCGTGGCGCGCCGCGGCCGTCGCGCGCGCCAGCTCGAGCAGCACCGCCGTGGACGAGGCGCTGGATGCGCCGGGCGGCTCGGCGGCATCCCGGTGAGCGAGCACGACGAGCTGGCGGTCGGACTGGCCGCTCAGGACCCCGAGGACGTTCGTCATGGTCACGCTGTCGCCGTTCGACTCGGCCGAGAACTCGTCGCGCGTCGTCTCGAAGCCCAGGCTCTGGAGGCGGCCCTCGACGACGCCCGCCAGAGCCTCCGCCCCGGCGCTTCCGGCGCGCCGCTGGGCATGGGACTCCACGATCTCCCGCGTGGTGGTGAAGGCCGCGCGGCCGTCGAAGGCGTCGGGAGCGAGCGTCGAGGTCAGCGGGCGTGGGCGTTCCTGCAGGGAGAACATCACGACCACGAGCGCCAGCAGTGGAAGGACGAACGTGGCCCTGTAGATGCGGATGTCGACCAAGATTGCCTCCTGCTGGCGGTCGCGCAGCCGCTCGCCGCAATCCCGCTCTCCGCCTCTACCGTACAGAACGCAGCGGAATCGGGGCGAAGGCGATCGGGGCGCTCTTAGAATTGCTGTCAGGGAACGACTTGACGAACGCCGGAAAGACAACCCGCATCCTGCTCGTCGACGACGAGCAACCGGTTCAGAAGCTGCTCGCCTACCCGCTGGAGAAGGAGGGCTACGAGGTCGTGCAGGCGCTAGATGGCCAGGAGGCGCTGGCCCACTTCGAGAATGAGCAGTTCGACCTCGTTGTGCTCGACATCATGCTTCCCCGGATGGACGGGCTCGAGGTCTGCAGGCGCATGCGCGCGAAGAGCTCGGTGCCCATCATCATGCTGACGGCCAAGGCCGAGGAGATCGACAAGGTGATCGGTCTCGAGCTCGGCGCCGACGACTACATAACCAAGCCCTTCTCGATGCGGGAGTTCCGCAGCAGGGTGCGAGCGGCGCTGCGGCGCGCTGAGATGATGCCGCCGCCGGATACGGACGAGGCGCCGCTCGAGCGCGACGACCTACGCATCGCCCTCGCCAAGCGAACCACCGAGATCCGGGGCGAGCTCGTCGAGCTGACCTTCGTCGAGTTCGAGATCCTGGCGGCCCTGGCGCGCCACCCGGGACGCGTCTTCTCGCGCGAGCTACTGCTCGACCGCGTCTGGGGCGACTCCGCCTACCGCGACCCGCGCACCATCGACGTCCACATCCGGCACTTGCGCGAGAAGATCGAGCAGGACCCGAGGAATCCGGAGTACCTGCTCACCGTGCGGGGAGTCGGCTACCGGTTCAGAGACGAATGACCCAGCGCGTCTTTCCCCCGACTTCGATCACGTACCGGCTCGCGCTGCTCTTCTTCGCGATCACGGCCGGCGCGATCCTCGTCATCTACTTCTACGTCGTGCCCCAGCTCGAGTCCAGCCTCACGTCGGAGAAGCTGGATGGCCTGAAGCGGGACACCGGGTCCTACTCGGCGCCACTCCAGCGCGCGATCGGCCGCGACGTCTCCGCCGGTGAGCTCGACCGCCTCACACGAGGCATCGCG
This sequence comes from uncultured Solirubrobacterales bacterium, assembly GCA_963774075.1. Classification (GTDB taxonomy): domain Bacteria; phylum Actinomycetota; class Thermoleophilia; order Solirubrobacterales; family JBBDJG01; genus JBBQNR01. Next base: position 575,578 of record CAVZDP010000003.1, read on the forward strand.
GAGCAGGCTGATGCCGGGGTGACCCTCTTCGGAATCCCGCGCAACGAGCTCGACTCGACCCGCGGCGAGCGGCCGCAGCCCTACGTCATCTCCGACTCTCGCGAGGCCACCAACCGGCTGGAGCCGTCCTCCAGGATCGTGCTCGAGGCAGCAGCCGACGGCACCCTTCGAACCGCGACCCGCTCGGAGGGCGGCCGGCCGCTGGCGCAGGTGGCGAAGCCGCTCATCTATCGCGGCTCCCCGGACTGGGTGGTGGTTTTCTCGGAGCCCCTCAACGACGTCTCCGACAACGTCAACCTGATCGAACGGCAGATCCTGATCGCCGGCGGGATCGGGCTGATCGCAGCCCTCATCAGCGGCTACTGGGCCTCGACGGCTCTGACGCGCCGCGTCAAGAGGCTCGAGCGAGCGGCCGGACAGGTCGCGGCGGGGAACTTCTCCGAGCCTCCGATCCCGGTCGACTCCGACGACGAGCTCGGCCAGCTCGCGCGCGCCTTCAACGAGATGCAGCGCAGGCTCGCCGGGCTCGACCGGGCCCGCAAGGAGTTCATCGCCAACGCGTCGCACGAGCTCCGCACGCCGATCTTCTCGCTCGGCGGCTTCGTCGAGCTCTTACTGGACGAGGAGATAGACGAGCAAACGCGCGCGGAGTTCCTGACCACCATGCGCGAGCAGGTGGACCGGCTCCAGAAGCTCGCGACCGACTTGCTCGACCTCTCCCGCCTGGACGCCGGTTCGCTCGACATCGAGCTCGAGCCCGTGCCGCTCGTCGCCCTCTCGAACCAGGTAGCGCAAGAGTTCGCGGCCGCGGCGGCGATGCGAGGCTCTCAGGTCGAGGTGCGAAGCGCCGAGGACGGATCGGAGGTCGAGGCCAGCTGCGACCCGACGCGAACGGCCCAGATCCTCAGGGCGCTGCTCGACAATGCCCTCACCCACACCAACCAGGGCACCTCGATCGTCGTGGAGGCCGGCGTGCGTGGCTCGCCGCGCGACGGCCCCGCGCTGGCGACCCTCAGGGTCACCGACAACGGTCCGGGCATCGGCGCGGATGAGCTGCCGAGGCTCTTCGAGCGCTTCCACACCGGCGGCCGCGGTCAGGGCTCTGGCCTCGGGCTCGCCATCGCGCGCGAGCTGGCCGAGCGCATGCAGGGCAAGCTCGAGGTGACCTCCCACCCCGGGGGGACGACCTTCGAGCTGACGCTCCCGCTCGTGGGCACGGTCGCGGTTCGCGAGCTTCGCCTCGAGACGGCCGACAGGGCCCGCTCGGAGACGCCGGCGTGAGAGCGCTCGCAACGGCTGCGGCTGCGGCTGTGGCCATCTCGGCGGCCGTGCTCGGCTGCGGCGGCGGCGATGATGAACCCGCGGCTCAGCGAACTCTCGAGCGCACGAAGGTGGAGGTGGTCGAGGGTCTCGGCCGCAACGGCAGCTTCAATCCGGCCGCGATCTACGAGCGCTTCTCCCGGGGCGTGGTGACGGTGATCTCGCTCTTCGAGGAAGGGACCTCGCAGCTCCTCGAAGAGCGCGGCGCGGCGGGGCAGGGAACCGGCTTCGTGTTGAACGAGAAGGGCTTCGTCGTGACGAACGCCCACGTGATCACCGAGGGCATGGGCGACAAGATCAAGAAGGCGCGCGACGTCTTCGTTCAGTTCCCCGACGGCAACGAGGTTCCCGCTCGCATAGTCGGCTACGACGCGAACTCCGACGTCGGGCTGATCAAGGTCGACCCCGGGGGTCTCGGGCTGGTCCCGTTGCGGCTCGGGCGTTCCGAATCGGTCCGCGTCGGCGAACCCGTCGCGGCAATCGGGAGCCCGTTCGGAGAGGAGCAATCGCTGTCCGTGGGAGTCGTGTCCGCGACCAACCGCAGCATCGAGGCCTTGACCGATTTCCAGATCGGCGATGCGATTCAGACGGATGCCGCGATCAACCGCGGTAACTCCGGAGGCCCGCTCATGAACGCCAGCGGCAGTGTGATCGGGATCAACTCGCAAATCCGCTCTTCCTCGGGCGGAAGCGAGGGCGTGGGCTTCGCGGTGCCCGTCGACACGGTGCGGCGCTCGCTCGCTCAACTTCGCTCGGGTGGGGAGGCGCGCTACGGCTTCATCGGGATCAGCTCGCAGGCCCTCTTCCCGCAGCTCGCCGAGAAGCTCGAACTGCCGGTGAAGGAGGGAGCCCTCGTCGCCGAGGTGGTCGAGGACGGCCCGGCCGACAAGGCGGGAATCAAGGGTGGCGGAAAGGAGATCCGCTTCCAGTCGACCCTGGTGCGTCCGGGCGGCGACGTCGTGACCGAGGTGAACGGGCGCAAGGTCTCCCGCGAGCGGGACCTCAGCGACCTCATCGCCCGCTATCGCCCCGGAGAGACGATCACGCTCGAGGTCTACCGCGGGGACGACAGGCGCGCGGTGCGGGTGGAGCTCGCGGAGCGGCCGGACAAGCTTCCAAACTAATTGCGGGAGGCGCCGTAGCCGGCTCTGCCGGCGCAGGCGACTCAGAGGACTTTAGGTGTCCGCCGAAGGCGGCTCGATATTCAGAAGCAAGGCAACCTCGGATCCATGAAACAACTAGTCTCGGATCTCGCCCACGAGCTTCGCCGGCACGTCCTTCCCCATCTGGGCGGGCACGCGGGGCGCGCCCACGACGGAGCCGGCGCCGGGGGCGACATGACTTTCGCCATCGACCGCGAGGCCGAGAGCTTTCTCGAGCGCTTCCTGCATGACCGCGCGCCCGGGATCGCCTTCTACTCGGAGGATCGTGGACTCGTACTTCCCGCGACGCCATCTCGCCCGGGCCCGCATGCCGGCCCGGGGCATGTCCTCGTCGTCGATCCGATCGACGGGACTCGCCCCGCGATGGCGGGGCTCGAGTCTTGTTGCGTGTCGGTCGCGGCCGCACCCCTGGCCGGCCGCAATCCGACGATGGCCGACGTCGAGGTCGGCTGCGTCGTGGAGATCAAGAGCGGCGCCTCGTTCCTGGCCGAGCGCGGCCGGGGCGTGGAGATCAAGGACGGCGACGGAGCCCCTGTCGAGGCGGCGCTGAGCTCGAACGAGGATCCATCCCGCCTGTTCTGGACGTCAGGCTTCAGAGGGCGGCCCGCGGAGCCCCTGATCGAGGTGCTCGGCGAGCTGATCGACGTCTCCTCGGTGGGCGGCGGTTTCTTCGACCTCGGATCGGCGACGTTCGACATCACGCGGATCGTGACCGGGCAACTCGATGCCTACGTCGACGTCGGGACCCGCATGATCGCCGAGGCGCCGTCCCTGCGGCGGCGCTTCGAGCGGGTCGGGGGGGGTGCGGTGCTCAACAACAGCCCCTACGACCTCGCAGCGGCCGCCCTCTGCCTGGAGGAGGCGGGCGCCACCGTCACCGACGCCCTGGGCGGCCCCCTGGGAGACCGACCCCTCCTCGGCTCGGGCCACGAGTTCCAGATGTCGTGCGTGGCGGCAGCGAACCCCACCCTCCACTCCCGGCTGCTCTCGATGATCGATGCCGGCCTCGAGCGTCTTCTCGCCCGCCTGGACTGAAAGAATCCGGTCGCGGCTCGCCACCGTGCCGCGTAGGGCCGATGTTTTGGGGTATCGGTGTCGGCGGATAGCCGTTGGTACTAGTACCTGTGTGACGACCCGAAGGAGCATGGTTGCTACAACCAGTAGGTGTCGGCCATAAAGCAATAGCCGACTACAGGCACCTTGCTGGCCAGGCCTTGATCGAGGAGATCAACGACCTGGCCGAGCCCCTACGGGGCAAGCGGATACTGCACGTGAATGCGACCGCCATGGGAGGCGGCGTCTCGGAGATCCTCTACGCGCTCGTGCCGCTGATGAGAGACGTCGGCCTCGAGTGCGACTGGCAGATCCTGATCGGGCGCGAGGAGTTCTTCAACGTCACGAAGATGATGCACAACGCGCTCCAGGGCAATCCGCACTCGCTCTCGGAGGAGGACTGGGAGATCTACGAGCGCTACACGGTGCTCAACGCCGAGGAGCTGGAGGGCGACTGGGACGTCGTGATCGCCCACGACCCGCAGGCCGCCGCGTTGCGATCGCACATGAACAGCAACGTTCCGGCAAAGGCCTGGGTGTGGCGTTGCCACATCGACCTCTCGACGCCCAACCAAGAAGTGCTCGGGCGCATCCTGCCGTACCTGATGCCCTACGACTGCTCCGTCTTCCACATGAGCAACTACGTGCCCGCGGGCGTCGACGGCAAGGTGGAGATCATCCCGCCTGCGATCGACCCGCTGTCGCCGAAGAACATGGCGCTGTCGCCCGACGACGCGGCATTCGTTTGCAACCAGTTCGGCGTCGATCCGGACCGGCCGCTGATCACGCAGGTCTCGCGGTTCGACCCCTGGAAGGACCCGGTCGGCGTGATCGACGCCTACCGGATCGTCAAGCAGCAGGTGGAGGGCGTGCAGCTCGCTCTCGTCGGCTCGCTCGCAACGGACGACCCGGAGGGCTGGGACTACTTCCAGATGACCTACAAGTACGCGGCCGACGATCCCGACATCAAGATTCTCAACAACCTGAACAACGTCGGCGCGATCGAGGTCAACGCATTCCAGTCGATGTCGGACGTCGTGCTTCAGAAGTCGACGCGCGAGGGCTTCGGCCTGACCGTCTCGGAGGCGCTCTGGAAGAGCCGTCCCACGGTGGCCGGCAACGTCGGGGGCATACCGCTCCAGATCCAGCAGGGCGTCTCGGGCTTCCTCGTCAACTCTCCCGAGGAGACGGCGGAATGCTGCATGCGCATCCTGAACGACCCCGAGCTCGGCAGGCGACTCGGGCGGGCCGGCAAGGAGTACGTGCGCACGCACTTCCTCATGCCGCGCCTCCTTCGGGATTGGCTGCGCATCTTCACGGAGCTGCTGTGACCCAAACACAACGGCCCTTGGTGCTCGTCTCCAACCGTGGGCCTGTCACATTCGAGCGGAGTCCCGAAGGGGATCTCGTTCAGAGGCGCGGCGGTGGCGGCCTCGTCACGGCGCTGACCGGCCTCCTGCGCAAGCGGCCGGCACTCTGGATCGCCTCTGCCATGACCGACGAGGACGTGGAGGTGAGCGAGAGCCACGGCGAGCGCAGCTTCGAGGTCGAGATGGACTCGGTGCGCTACAGGATCCGGCTCGTGGCCTCCGATCCGGCCGCCTACGACCGTTTCTACAACCACATCGCCAACCCGCTGCTCTGGTTCATCCAGCACTACCTGTGGGACCTCTCCAACGTGCCGGACATCCGCCTGCAGGAACGAGAGTCGTGGGAGCACGGCTACAAGCGCGTGAACGAGGACCTGGCCAAGGCCGTGCTGGAGGAGATAGAGGATCTCGAGGATCCGCTCGTGATGTTCCACGACTACCACCTCTACACGTGCCCGGCGCTCATCCGGCGCGAGCGACCCGACGCCTTCCTGCACCAGTTCGTTCACATTCCCTGGACGCAGCCGGACGCCTGGCGCGTGCTGCCGGCAGACATGCGCACCGACATCTTCGAAGGCCTGCTCTCGAACGACATCATCGGTTTCCACACGCGCTCGTACTGCAACAACTTCATCCAGTGCTGCCGTGAGCTGATGGAGCTCGACACGGATTACGCCCGCAGGGCGGTGCTGAGCGGCGACCGTGAGACCTGGGTGCGCCCGTACCCGCTGTCCATCGACGCCGATGGGTTCCACCGGATCGCGGCCAGCGACGGTGTCACGAATCACGAGCCGGAGATCCTTCGGCGCCGGCGCGAGCACATGATCCTGCGGGTGGACCGCGCGGACCTGTCGAAGAACGTCCTGCGCGGGTTCACCGCTTTCGACATCTTCCTGCAGCAGCACCCAGAGTTCGCCGAGAAGGTGACGTTCATCGCACACCTCCAGCCGTCTCGCCAGGACGTCCCAGAGTACGTCGAGTACCTCGAGAAGATCGAGGCGCTGGCGGCTGTCGTCAACCATCGCCACGGCACCACCGACTGGATGCCGATCGACCTGCGGCTACGCGACGACTTCGAGGAGGCGGTCGCGCTCTACAAGCACTTCGACCTCCTGATGGTCAACGCGATGTGGGACGGGATGAACCTCGTCGCCAAGGAGGGCCCGCTCATCAATACGCGCGACGGCATGATCATGCTGTCGGAGAACACGGGCTCGCACGAGGAGATCGGCGACTGCGCGATCTCAGTCAACCCCTTCGACGTGCAGGAGCAGGCCGACGCCATGTACACGGCGCTGACGGCCTCGAAGGAGGAGCGTCGCAGGCGCATGGAGCGCCTCCAGGAGATCATCGCCTCTCGCAGTCCGGTGGATTGGATCGAGGACCAGCTCGTCGACATCGAGGCGAAGGCTCGGGCCGAGCCGCTGCGACACGGCGGCTGAGGGCTAAAGGGGGCTAGGGGGCGAACTCGCCGCCCTGCGCGGCGGTGGGCGCGGGAGCAGGAGAGGCAGCGGGTGGGTGGGCGGGCTCGGGCGGCGGAGTGATTTCCTGAAGGGCACGCCCCCGCGCGCGGCGAGAGCTCCGCCTCCTTCGCTCGGGGCTCTTCGAGCGCGACCGGGGCCTCGCGTGGCCTGACGGCGGACGCCGCCGGCCGCGCGAAGGCTGCGGCAGCCATCGCGGCGTACGCCGGCGAGCTGTCGGGCCGGCCGCGGCCGGCGCCTCCCGCACGCCCGCGTCAGGGGGAAGCGGCCGCCGCTCTTCGCCGCGGAGGAGGATCAGAGCAACGCCGGCAGCGGCGAGTAGTCCGCATAGCCGGGCGAGGTTCCACCAGCGCACACGCGTGAGCAGCCCGCCGTCGGGCAGTTTCGAAGAGGGACGCGGTTGCTCCACGCTCCCTTAAGGGCGCGCGCCGCGGGCACTCACCGCGCGGCCGGCTGACGTAGGTCTCACTGATCCCCCGCATCGCTATAGTCAGCCGTTCGAATGGCCTCCAAACCCGCCTACGACCTGATGGTGCTCATCGACGCCGACGTTCCCGAGGACCGGCGCGGCGGCATCCTGGAGTTGGTCAAGGGGCAGATCTCCTCCGGCGACGGCGAGCTCAAGGGCGATGCCGAATGGGGCGTGCGCAAGCTCGCCTACGAGATCGACCACCGGACCGAGGCCTACTACCACCTGTTCCAGCTGGAGGCCGCGCCGGACCTGCTGCGCCAGCTCGAGCACAGCCTCTCCATCGAGGATGCGGTTGTGCGCCACCGGATCATTCGGCTGCGGAAGGGTGCGCCGGAGACGACTCCGCGCGCGCCGAGCCCGCCGATCGCGCGCGAGAGCGAGGGGCGGCACGGCGATGGACGCGGCGGCGAGCACAGGGGGCGCGGCACCGCGCCCGCTCCCCCGGCCGAAGCTCCACCACCGGCCGAAGCTCCACCACCGGCCGAAGCTCCACCACAGGCTGCTCCACCACAGGCTGCTCCACCACAGGCGGAAGCTCCGCCACAGAGCGGTGCAGAGGTCGAGCAGTCCGGCGAGGAAGCCGGGGCGTCGCAGCCGGCGTCGAGCTGACGCAGCCGACGCAGGATTTTCCGAACTCTTTCCTCTTACGTCACTCCCGACGCGCCGAGATCGGCCGGGAGCGCGCTTAGACTGACCGAGCAAACGAGATTCTGACTTTCAGGCGGCTCCGCCGCCAAGGAGGTAGCAGCAAGTGGCAGCAACGAACATCAACCGCGTGATAGTGACGGGCAACCTCACGAGAGACCCGGAGCTCCGCTCCACGGCCGGCGGCACGTCGGTTTGCAGCCTTCGAGTTGCGGTCAACAGCCGCCGCAAGGACGAGTCGGGCCAGTGGGTCGACAAGCCCAACTACTTCGACGTCACCGTCTGGGGCGCGCAGGGCGAGAACTGCGCCCAGTACCTGAGCAAGGGCCGCCCCGTCGCGATCGACGGGCGTCTCAACTGGCGCGAGTGGGAGTCTCAGGAGGGCGGCAAGCGCCAGTCGGTGGATATCATTGCCGACTCGGTCCAGTTCCTGGGATCGCGTGAAGGCGGCGGCCAGACGAATGGCGCGCCGGAGTCGGACATCCAGGCCGACACCTCGGACTTCGATCCTGTCGGGGTCTCGAGCGGTGGCGGCTCGGATGACGACATTCCGTTCTAGGCTCCGGGAAGTGGGCTGAGCCCATGTGGGCAAATCAGTCGAATCCCTAGTGCGTGTCAGGTAGGTGAACCGGTTTGGCGAAGAGGAACCCCAGGCGGCAGCGGGCATCGTCCCCCTCGGGCGGCGGGAGGCGAAAGAGTTGCCACTTCTGCCGCGACAAGGTGGACGTGATCGACTACAAGGACTTCCAGTCCCTGCGCCGCTATCTCTCGGATCGCGGCAAGATCCGCTCCCGCCGTATCACGGGTGCCTGCCGCAGGCACCAAAGCCAGCTCGCCCAGGCCGTCAAGCGTGCCCGCGAGCTGGCGCTGCTGCCCTACGTGGCCGAGCGTTAGTTAGTGGCCCTCCTCGAAACGTTTCACCGCAAACGGCGGTCTCCGGAACCGCCGTGCGGTGTCCTCGGTCGCCCACGTACTCATCGAGTACACGGGCTCCCTGCGTCCTTGCTCGGCGGCCCCGGATCCGCGCCGTTTCCTGGCGAACGCTCCGAGAAGGACCACTAAGTGCCGCAGGCGATCCTCCTCAAGGACGTCGAGGGGCTCGGGGATGCGGGTGCCGTCGTGGACGTCTCCCACGGCTATCTACGCAACTACCTGACGCCGAAGAAGCTGGCCCAAGCGGCCACGCCGGCGTCGATCGCCGCGGCCGAGCGCAAGCGCGACCAGGCCGAGCAGGCAGCTCGAAGCCGCGAGGAGGGCGCCAGGGAGACGGCGGCGCTGCTCTCGAAGACGGTGCTGACCATCCCCCATCGCGCGGGTGAGGGCGGCCAGCTCTTCGGCACGGTCACGGCGAAAGAGATCGCGGACGCCATCAAGGATGCGCGCGGGCTTCGCATCGACCGGCGCTCCGTGAGGCTGGAGGCACCGATCCGGGAGCTGGGTACGCACATGGTCGAGATCGAGGTCGCGGAGGATGTCGTGGCGTCGGTCAAGACGATGGTCGTCAACCAGGGATAGCCGGAAGTTCTCGTGGCGGTAGCTTCAGCCGGCACGGCGCTCGCTCCGCCCCAGAACATGGAGGCCGAGGAGTCGGTCCTCGGTGCCTTGCTCCTCGGCGCGGAGGGTGCGATCGCACAGATAGCGGTCGACGTGCGGCTGCGGCCGAACGACTTCTACCGCGACTCCCACCGCTCCATCTTCAAGGCGATACTGGCGCTCAACGCGAAGAACGAGCCGGTGGACGTCGTCACTGTCTGCGCAGAGCTGGAGGAGGCCGGCGATCTCGAGAAGGCGGGCGGCAAGCCGTACGTCCACCAGCTCGTCTCGTCAGTCCCCGCGGCCGGGAACGCTCGCCATTACGGCCAGCTCGTAAAGGGGCAGGCAAAGCTGCGGGAGCTGCTCGACATCTCACACCGCATCCAGGCACGGGTGATCGAGCGCACCGGCGAGCCGCAGGACCTGCTCCAGGACGCCGAGCGCTGGCTGTTCGACGTCGCGCACTCCGAGGCCACCGGCGACTTCCGAGCGATCGAGGAGATCCTGCACGAGCACCTCGACGCCCTCGAGCGCCTCTCGCGCGAGGGCCAGTCGATGACCGGCACGCCGGCGGGCTTCCGGGACATCGACGACATCACCGGCGGCTTCCAGAAGTCGAACTTGATCGTGCTGGCCGCCCGTCCCTCCATGGGCAAGAGCGCCCTCGTCGCCAACATCGCCGAGAACGTCGCGGTCAAGTACGAGAAGCCCGTCGCACTGTTCTCGCTCGAGATGTCGGAGACCGAGCTCGCTCAGCGCTTCATTGCGAGCCAGGCCCGCATGTCGGGGGACAAGCTCCGCAAGGGCCAGGTCGCCCGTAGCGACTGGCCTCGGGTGATCAAGGCATGCCATGCGCTGGAGCGCGCGCCGCTCTGGATCGACGACTCCTCCGACATGGACATCCTCGAGCTGCGTGCGAAGGCGCGCCGCCTCCAGGCACGAGAGATGCCCAGGGGTGGTCTCGGGCTCATCATCGTGGACTATCTCCAGCTCATGCGCCCGGATCGAGCCTCCGAGAGCCGCGTGGAGCAGGTCGGCCAGATGAGCCGGGGACTGAAGGTCCTCGCGCGCGAGCTGAACGTCCCCGTGCTGGCGGTCTCGCAGCTCAACCGGGCGGCCGAGCAGCGGCCCGACAAGCGCCCGATGCTGTCGGACCTTCGCGAGAGCGGTCAGATCGAGCAGGACGCCGACCTCGTGATGTTTATCTACCGCGACGAGTACTACAACAAGGAAACGGAAGACCCGGGCACGGCGGAGATCAGCATCGCGAAGCACCGCAACGGGCCGGCCGGGCTGACCGTGAAGCTGTCGTTCCTGGAGCGCTTTCCGAAGTTCGCGAGCCTCGCTCGCGCCGAGGCGCCGCTCGAGCAGCCGGCGGGCGAGGGCGCGCCGCTCCAATGAGCGCCCCTGACGGGCGAGCGAGCGCGTCGTGGACCTGCCCCCGCTGTGAGGGCAGCGGCTTCCTCCTGGACGAGAACGACGAGGCCGTGCCCTGCGACTGCTACGAGTTCCGGATCCGCAGGGCGCGCTCCAGCGGCATCTCCTCGGTGATCCCTCGCAAATATCGCGGCGCGTCGTTCGACCGCTTCCCCGTTACGGAGCTCGATCCAACGGTCGTGCGCGACGTGCGCCAGTTCGTCGGCAAGCTCGAGCGCAACCTCGACCAGGGACATGGCCTGTGGTTCATGGGCGACGTCGGCACCGGCAAGACGACGCTGGCGATGCTCGTGGCCCGCGAGGCGCTCGACCGTGGACGCACGGTGGCGATCTACTCCGTCCCACGCCTGCTTGCGGTTATCCGCGGCAGCTACGAGGCCGGCCAGGACGAGCGCTCGTACCTCGAGTTGTTCAGCAAGCTCATAACCGTCGACCTGCTGTACCTGGACGACCTTGGCGCCGAGAAACAGACCGACTGGGTGCTGGAGCAGCTCTACTCGCTGGTGAACGAGCGCTACGCCGAGGAGCGCTCGATCCTGGCCACGACCAACCTGCCCTCGGGCGACACGATGGCCGCGCAGATGAACGCGCTCGAGGGCCAGATCGGCAAGCGCACGGTCTCACGCCTGCTGGAGATGACCGACCAGCTCGTGATGTTCGGACCGGATCTACGCGACCGCTACGATCCCGCCCGCTCGGCCCTGGGCTGAGCCCTCGGACAGCAGCGCCTAGACTTTTCTCACAATGCCCGGTCTGGTAGTAGTGGGCGCCCAATGGGGCGACGAGGGGAAGGGGAAGGTCACCGACCTGCTCGCGGAGGGGGCCGACCTCGTGATCCGCTTTCAGGGCGGCAACAATGCCGGCCACACGATCGTACGCGGCGACGAGGAGTACAAGTTCCACCTCATCCCTTCCGGGATTCTGTACCCCGGTCTCGCGTGCGCGATCGGCAACGGGGTCACCATCGATCCGCGCGTGCTCCTCGACGAGATCGAGGGCCTCAAGCGCCGCAACGTGGACGTAAGCGGCCTGCACGTGTCGGCGAACGCTCACCTGATCATGCCCTACCACATCTTCCTCGACCAGGCAGGCGAGGCGAAGCTCGGCCGGCTCCGGATTGGCACCACGCGGCGCGGCATCGGCCCGTGCTACGCGGACAAGGCGGCACGACTCGGCATCCGTGTCCAGGACCTCCTCGACGAGAAGATCCTGCGCAAGAAGATCATGGCGGCGCTCGAGCCCAAGCGCCACGCGCTGCGCCCGCATGCCAAGGACCCCGCTCTCGACCTGCACGCGATGACCGAGGCGTACGTGACCTTCGGCCACCGCCTCGAGCCGTACATCTCCGACACGGCCAAGGTCTGCTACGAGACGCTGCGCGGGGGCGGCAGCGTCGTCTTCGAGGGCGCACAGGGGACACTGCTGGACATCGACCACGGCACGTATCCGTTCGTCACCTCGTCGAACCCCGTCGCGGGGGCGGCATGCGTGGGCGCCGGTGTCGGGCCGAAGGAGATCGACGAGGTCTGGGGAGTGGCCAAGGCCTACGCGACGCGCGTGGGCGCGGGGCCGTTCGCCACCGAGCTCGAGGACGAGATCGGACGGCACATGCTCGAGCGCGGGAAGGAGTACGGAACGACCACCGGGCGACAGCGTCGCTGCGGCTGGCTCGACCTGGTGGCGCTGCGCTATGCGTCTCGCATCAACGGCCTGACCGGCCTCGTCGTCACCAAGCTCGACGTGCTGTCTGGGATCGACCCGATTCAGGTCTGCACCAGCTATCGCCATCCCGACGGTGCCGTCTTCGACGACTTTCCGTACCACCAGTCGATTCTCCACGCCTCCGAGGCGGTGTACGAGGAGCTGCCGGGCTTCGAGGAGGAGATAGGCGATTGCCGCACGCCCGCCGATCTCCCGGAGGCCGCACGGGCGTACCTGGAGCTGATCGCCGAGTTCGTCGACGTGCCAATCAAGCTCGTGGGCGTCGGGCCCGGTCGCGAGCAGGTCGTGTGGATGGACGGCGAAGCGCCGGAACGTCGCCGCGCGAACGCGGCGGTCGCGTAGCGCCCGACTGGATCAGGGCCGCCCGATCAGGCCGGCGCGGGTGGCAGCTGGTGGCGCTCTTCGAGCGCGCGCTCGCCGCGGCGCAGGATTCGGAGCGCGATGACGGTCGCGGCCAGCAGCGAGGCCGTGGCGGCCGTGATCTGGATCCCGACCAGCCCGTCCCGAGACCAGTACACGTCCTCGAGCGACAGCAGGAGCGCCGACTCGTCGAAGGTCAGGCCCATACCGATGCCCAGCGGAATCGCGAGCGTCTCGCGCAAGGCGTCGTCGCGGACGAACACCGCGGCGGCCCCCGCTCCGAACGCGAGCAGGATGCCGGGGATGAAGTGGTGTATGTGCGTGCGGCCGACGATCACGTCGAAGAACGGGCGCACGCCATGCCGCTTCCCGAACGCCGTCAGCCGGATCATGCTCGAAGAGATCACGAACGCGGACAACAGATTGAAGAGCGCCGTCTCGCCACTCGCCGCCTCGCGATAGCCGCGCCTGGAAACCTCGACCGTGTCGAGCGCCGCCCGGGCGCCGGTCTGGATTACCCCGGGCGCCGTAACGGTGTCCTCGGCCACCACGCGCCGGCGCCACAACCGGCCCACCTCGCCGACAGCCACCGCGCCCACGGTCGTGAGCGCCACGATTCCCATCAGAAGGGTGCGTTGCTCGAGGCGGTCGAGTCGCCTGATGCGATGCACCCGCGACCGGCGCGGCAGGCGTGCCATGCGGCGCCCTCTCACCGCCACCGCTCCAGGAAGTCCTCCGGAGGCACCTCCCGCACCTGCCGGGCGGGCACTCCCATCATCACCGCTCTGCGAGGCACGTCGCGTGCCACGACCGCGCCCGCCGCGATGAACGCCTCTTCGCCGACCTCCACGCCGGGCAGCAAGACTGCGCCCGCTCCGACGCGACAGGCCCTGCGCAGGGTCGGGCCCTGCAGCTTCAGGCCGCGCTCGTGGCGGGCCATCGCGTTGTCGTTCGCCGTCACCACGCCGGGCCCGACGAAGACGTAGTCCTCGACGACCGAGTTGGCGGTCAGATAGCAGTTCGACTGCACCCGCACGTCGGTGCCGATCGTGACGTCGTTGTCGACCGCGGTACCGCGACCGATCACGGTGTCGCGCCCGATCGAGGTGCGCTCGCGTACCTGTGCCTGATCTCCGACGATCGCGCGCTCGCCGACGTGCGCGCCCGCGTACAGGACCGCGCCGGCGCACACCACGGCGCCGGCATCGATCAGCAGCGGCTCGAGCTCGGCTACCACCGTCGTGGAGTGCTTGCCGAAACGCGGACGCTTGCCGAGCACGGCGCAGTCCTGGATCTCGCAGCCGTCGCCTATGACCGTGCCGCTGTGGATGACGACGCCGCCTCCCATCTCGAGGTCGGTGCCGAGCTGCACCTCGTGCCCCAACATCAGCCCCGGGGCGAGCTCGGATGGATGCACGCAGAGCTTCAAGGCAGTCGGGGCGCTAGCGCGCGAGCTCCAGCCGCTCGGCCACTCCGCCGGCGTTCAACGAGCGTTGCAGCGCCCCGAGCACGCGCACCACGCGCAGACCGCTCTCCACGCCGGAGCGAGGCTCGCTGCCGGTGCGCACGCATTCGACGAACTGCCGGCACTCGATGCGAAGCGGCTCCTCGTTCGAGATCTGGGGGCTCGTGACGTCACCCGAGCGGGTGATGTACTCGCCGTAGTTGTGGAAGTCGGGGTCGAAGCCCTTGTCGTAGAGGGTGACCTTGCGCTCGAGCGCCATGTCGTCGAAGGTCGCCATTCGCTGCGAGCCAACGAGCGTGAAGCGGCGCTCCTTGTGCGGGTCGAGCCACGACAGGTGCATGTGGGCTATACGCCCGGAGGGAAAGCGCAGGTTGCAGAAGACCACGTCCTCGACCCCCTCGCGCACGCAGGACTCCCCGTGCGCCACGACCTCGTCCGGCTCCTCGCCGTCGAGCAGCTTCAGCACGACCGAGACATCATGGGCGCCGAGGCTCCAGAGGGCGTTCTCGTCTTCGCGGATCTTCCCGAGGTTGAGGCGCTTCGAGTAGATGTAGTAGAGGTCGCCGAGTGCCCCGGAGTCGAGGATCTCCTTCAGCTTCAAGACGCCCGGGTGATACTCGAGCAGGTGCCCAACCATGAGGATGCGACCACTCGACTCGGCGGCGTCGGCGACCGCGGCCGCCTCCTCGACCGAACGCGCGAGGGGCTTCTCCACGAAGCAGTGCTTGCCCGCCCGCAGCACGCGCTGTGCGAGATCGGCGTGCGATGCGACCCCGGTGGCCACCGCCACGGCGTCAAGGGCCGGATCGGCGAGCAGCTCCTCGAGGTTGTCGGTGAAGCGCGCGAACGGGAAGGTGCGGGCCCAGCGATCGCGCGCCTCGGCCGAGGAGTCGCAGCACCACGCAAGCTCGCAGCCGTCGAGGGCGGCGAAGTTGCGCGCGAGGTTGGGTCCCCAGTAACCGAGACCGACGACCCCAACCCGCACATCCGCGCTCATTGCGCTCGCGGCCATCAAGGAGGCGAGTCTACTGGCGGGCCCACTCGGTGAGCGCATCCACCACGCGCTCGCCTGCCCGGCCGCCCCCGTAGAGCTCGGGATGATTCCGGGGGTGTGAGAGGGTCCGCAGGGCTTTCAGGACCTCCTCCACCTCGAGCCCCACGAGCCGGTTCCAGCCAAGCTCAACCGTCTCCACCCATTCGGTGCTCTCGCGTAGCGTCAGGCAGGGCACCGAGAGCAGGTACGCCTCCTTCTGAACGCCGCCCGAGTCGGTCAGGACGGCGGAGGCGTCTCGAAGGAGCGCAAGGAAGTCGACATAGCCCAGCGGCTTGGTCAGTACCAGCCCCTCGACTCCTTGCAGGCGCTTCATCAGGCCCGCGGCGTCGAGTCGTGCGCGCGTGCGGGGATGGACGGGGAACACTGCCGGCTTCGGCAGCGCCACGAGCAGGTCCACCAGCCGGCGCAGCCGAACCTCGTCGTCGACGTTTCCCGCTCGGTGCGCCGTGACCACGAGATAGGACCCGGGCTCGAGGCCGAACCGCCGGAGCACCTCAGATCGCTCGGCGGCCACAGGTGCCATCGTCAAAGTCACGTCGGCCATGACGTCTCCGACCAGTCGCACGCCCTCATCTATTCCCTCGGCGTTCAAATTGGTCACCGCCGTCTGCGTCGAGCACAGGCAGAGGTCGGCGAGGTGGTCGGCGAGGATGCGGTTTCGCTCCTCGGGCATGGCGGGGTCGAACGACCGCATGCCGGCCTCGACGTGCGCGAGCGGGAGCTCGAGCAGCGCCGTCGTCAGCGCCCCGGCAAGCGTCGAGTTGGTGTCGCCGTACACGAGCGCGATGTCGGTCTTCGCCGCGCGCGCCACCGGCTCGAGCGCGTGCATGATCGCCGCCACCTGCTCCGCGTGGTCCCCCGAGCCGATGCCAAGCTCGTGCTCAGGCTTGGGCAGCCGCAACTCTCGGAAGAAGACTGCGGACAATTCGTCGTCGTAATGTTGGCCGGTGTGTACAAGGATCTCCTCGTGACGCTCGCGCAGACGGCGCGACACAGCGGCCGCCTTCACGAACTGAGGACGGTTGCCGACGATCGTGAGCACTCGCAACTTGGCTGCCATTCTTAACGGGATCTTTAGGGGCGCGGCGGTCTGAAACCGGATAAAGTCCGCTTGCCGGGGCTTGGTGACCCGGCGCAGGTAGATATAGGCGGGAGGACGCAGATGCGACAGTTGGCAAGGGGAAGTCTCGTGACCGGCCTGACGCTGGCACGTCACGTGCTGCGTTACGTCAGCTACCAGATCGCCGTCAGGCGTTAGCAGCAAGCGCCGGTGCGGACCGGCGTGCATGCGCCCGGCGATGCGGGCTGCCTGTATAAAGAAATTCGGATGACCAGACAAGCGCTGCCCGCATGAGGCAGCTAGCCCGCTTAGCCATCAGGCGACCCGGACCGGTGCTCATCGTGTGGGCGGTGGCGCTCGTGGTCGCCCTCCTGTTCGCATCCACCGCGCGGGAGAACGTTCACGAGACCGACCTGCAGATTCCGGGCACGGAATCGGCGCGCGCGGCTGAGCTGACCAGAGAGCAGTTCGGTGGCGCGATCTCCATGGCGATCCTGCTCAAGGGACCGCCGGAGCTGGTCGAGCAGCGCGGCTTTGAGCTGGTTCGACGCCTCGATCGGATCGAGGGCGTGCAGGTGCTGAGCCCGTGGGCGATCGGCGGCGCCCGCGTGCTGAAGGAGCCGGCGGGACAGGCGCTGCTCACGCTCCAGGTCCGAAAGCCTTTCGAGCAGGTCTCCGACGAGACGACTCCGGCCGTCGAGCGAGTACTCGACAGCTATGTGCAACCGCCGCTCGAAGCTGAGCTGACAGGGCTCGCGCCACTCGTGCGGGCGCTCAACGAAGCGTCACTCGACTCGCTCGATCAGGGCGAGCTGATCGCGCTGCCGATCCTGTTCGTCATGCTGCTGCTGATCTTCCGCAGCCCCATCGCCGCGCTTGTGCCGGCGATCAGCGGCTTGCTCGTCACGCGCATCGGCACCGCCGCGATGGGTGCGGTCAACGAAGTGATCGAGGTCGACGCGCTCGCGCTCAACATGGTGACGATGATCGGACTCGCGCTCGGCGTCGACTATTCGCTTTTGATCGTGTCGCGCTTTCGCGAGGAGCTCGCGGCGGGACGCGACGTGCGCGACGCTGTGGAGGAGTCCATCGCGCGGGCGGGCCGCACCGTCCTCTTCGCGGGCACCGCGCTTGCGGTCGGCATGGTCGGCGCGCTTCTGATCGCGCCCGGGTCCCTTCTCGTCTCGGCGACGATGGGAGTGATCGTCGCTACGGTGCTCGCGGTCTCCGTCGCGCTCTTCGCGATGCCGGCCGGGCTCGCCGTCATCGGGACGAACGTCAATCGCTGGCAGTTCGGCGGGGGAGGCGGCCGCAACCCGTGGGTCGGGATGGCGGAACGGGCGCTGCGAAAGCCGGGCGTGGCAGCATTCTTCGTGCTGCTGCCCCTGCTGGTGCTCTCCTCGCCTGCGCTTGCTCTCGACACCGGGCCGCCGAACGTCGCCAACCTGCCCCCCGACGACGAGTCGAGGAAGAGCTACGAGGCGTTCGAGCGCGAGCGCGGGGGCGGCTGGTCGACCCCGTACGAGGTCGTGTTCCACACGGAGGGCCCGATCACCACGACGAAGCGGCTTCGGGAGCTCAGTCGCTTTCAGGACCAGGCTGCGAAAGAGGACGACGTGGAGGCCGTGCTCGGCCCGGCCGCGCTGCTCCAGCGAACGGCCGTGCTGCGCCGGATAACGCGCCAGATCGTCACCGGTGGAGCGCAGATCGAGCGCCTCGAGCGTGGCCTGCGCAGGGTGCGCAATGGGACCGGCCCGCTCGCCGAGGGCCTGTCCGAGGGGGCGAGTGGCGCAGATCTCCTCGCGCGCGGTCTGGCCGAGGCGGCCCGGGGCTCGGCGCAGATCGACGAGGCGGTTCGGGATGCGGCGCCTCAGACCAAGCAACTCGCCGACGGAGTCGCCCAGACCCGGGAAGGAGCCGAGAGGGTCACCCGCAGCACCCGCCGCGCGGCGCGCGGCGCCCGCCGGCTCCGCGACAACCTGAAGGAGCTCTCCCGCTCGTTGAACGAAGACGCCGACAATTCGGACGAGCGCCTGAACGACCCCCTCAACCGAGCCCAGTCGTCGGTGCAGTCGGCTCTTCGCAACTTTGGTGGCGTCTCACCTCAGGCCGCTGCCGATCCGGCCGTCCAGAGGGCGAAGGCGGACGTGCAGCGCGCCCTCGCCGAGCTCGGCCCCCTGAAGACGAACATCACCGATTACACGACCGAGCTCGAGACGAACTCGGTGGCGGCCCGGGAGATCTACCGCGGCACCCAGCGCCTCGCCGCGGCGCTCACGCGGCTCGGGAACGGCAGCGCCCAGCTCGAGGATGGGATCGCCCAGACCGCCGACGGCGCGGCTCAGATCGCCTCCGGAGTGGACCGGCTCGCGGCGGGCACGTCGCAGTTGACGGCCGGTCTGGTTGCGCTGCTCAACGGGCCGAGCGGCGGCAGCGGAGCGAGGGCGCTCGCAACCGGGCTCGAGCGGGCCTCGGCGGGGAGCAACAGGATCGGACGCGGGGTGCAGCGCCTGCTCGACGCGGTGGTGGAGGTTCGGACGCGCAACGACGAGCAGCGCGAGGAGCTTCGCCGCAGCGGCACCGACGTCGGCAAGGCTGCCGCCTCGGGCTACTTCGTGCTGGCAGGCGTGGAGGGCACGCAGCCTCAGACCCAGACCAACGTCGCCTTCGCCACCAACGCCTCCAACGGAGGCAACACCGCGCGCGTCATCGTCGTGCCACGGGAGGGAGCATTCGATCCCGACAGCATCGCGCTGCGGCCCAAGCTGGAGCGAGAGGCGGAGAAGACCGCGAAGCTGCTCGGCGCCGAGGCCGTCGTCGGCGGCCCAGCCGTGCTGCTGGACGACTTCGACGAAGCCACGACCGCGCGCTTCCCGTTGCTCGTGCTCGTGCTCGTCCTGGTCACGTTCCTCGTGCTGCTGGTGGTGTTCCGATCGCCGGTGCTCGCTTTCTGCGCGGTGATCCTGAACCTCGTCACCGTCGGGGCTGCGGTCGGAGTCCTCATCATCTGCTTCCAGACCGATCCGCCGCTGCTCGGAGGTCCCGGATATCTCGACGCGATTGCGCTCAGCGGCATCTTCGCGATCATCTTCGGCCTCTCGATCGACTACGAGGTCTTCCTGATCAGCCGGCTGCTCGAGGGGCGTGCGCTGACGGGCACGACCGACGGGGCGATCCGCTACAGCCTCGAGAAGACCGCGACGATCATCACCGGAGCCGCCTTCATCATGGCCGGGGTCTTCCTGGCGTTCGCGGTCTCGCCGGTCACCAACACGCGCCAGTTTGGAATCGGCCTCACGACCGCCGTGCTGCTCGATGCGACGATCGTGCGCCTGATCCTGCTACCCGCGCTGATCCGCCTCTTCGGCGAGCGCACGTGGGACGTGCCGGCGTGGCTGGACCGGATTCTGCCGCGCTTTTCCGCACATTAGCCGGCCGGCGGTCAACCGCCGGCCGCACAGGCCACTAAGACGTGTAGGCCGCGAGGTGCTCGCCCGTGAGGGTGGAGCCGGCGGCGACGAGGTCGGCGGGTGTGCCCTCGAAGACGATCCGGCCGCCGTCGTGGCCGGCGCCGGGGCCGAGGTCGATGATCCAGTCGGCGTGCGCCACGACCGCCTGGTGGTGCGCGATGACGATGACCGACTTGCCGGAGTCGACGAGCCGCTCGAGGAGGCCGAGCAACTGCTCGACGTCGGCGAGGTGGAGGCCTGTGGTCGGCTCGTCGAGGACGTAGACGTCCCCCTTCTCGGCCATGTGGATGGCCAGCTTGAGCCGTTGACGCTCGCCGCCGGACAGGGTGGTGAGCGGCTGGCCGATACGGAGGTAGCCGAGCCCGACGTCCGCCAGCCGGTCGAGGATGGCGTGCGCAGCCGGCGTGCGCGCCTCGCCGGCGCCGAAGAACTCCTCCGCCTCGGTCACCGACATCGCGAGCACCTCGCTGATGTCGCGGCCCCCGAGGTGGTGGTCCAGCACCGACGCCTCGAACCGCTTTCCCTCGCATTCCTCGCAGGTGGAGACGACGGCGGCCATCATCGCCAGGTCGGTGTAGATGACGCCGGCGCCGTTGCAGTTGGGGCAGGCACCCTCGGAGTTGGCGCTGAACAGCGCCGGCTTTACGCCGTTGGCCTTCGCGAACGCCTTGCGGATCGGGTCGAGCAGTTTGGTGTATGTCGCCGGGTTGCTCCGTCGCGAGCCGCGGATCGGGGTCTGGTCGACCGACAGCACTCCGTCCCGCCCCGACACCGAGCCGTGGATCAGTGAGCTCTTCCCCGACCCGGCCACGCCCGTCACCACCACCAGCACGCCGAGCGGGATGTCGACGTCGACGTCCTGCAGGTTGTGGGTGCTGGCGCCGCGCACCTCCAGCACCCCCGACGGCGTCCGCACGGACGGCTTCAGGGAGGCTCGGTCGTCCAGGTGCCTCCCGGTCAGCGTGCCGCCGGCCCGTAGCCCGCCGACGGTGCCCTCGAACACCACCTCGCCGCCTTCGGTGCCCGCGCGCGGGCCGAGGTCTACGACGTGATCGGCGATCGCGATCGTCTCCGGCTTGTGCTCCACGACGAGCACCGTGTTGCCCTTGTCCCGTAGCCGCAACAGCAGGTCATTCATCCGCTGGATGTCGTGCGGGTGCAGCCCGATCGTCGGCTCGTCGAATACGTAGGTGACGTCGGTGAGCGAGGAACCGAGGTGACGGATCATCTTGGTGCGCTGCGCCTCGCCGCCCGAGAGCGTGCCCGACGGGCGGTCGAGGCTGAGATAGCCGAGCCCGATCTCGACGAACGAGTCGAGGGTGTGCTGCAGCGTCGCCAGCAGCGGCGCGACGGACGGTTCGTCCAGATCCCGCACCCAGCCGGCGAGGTCGCTGATCTGAATCGCGCATGCGTCGGCGATGTTGACCCCGTTGATCTTCGACGATCGCGCCGCCTCGCTGAGTCGGGTGCCGCCGCAGTCGGGGCAGGCGGTGAACGTCACCGCCCGCTCCACGAAGGCGCGGATGTGCGGTTGCAGCGCGTCGACGTCCTTGGACAGCATCGACTTCTGGGTCTTCGGGATCAGTCCCTCGTACGTCAGGTTGATCCCGTCGACCTTGATCTTGGTCGGCTCCTTGTGGAGCAGATCGTGCAGCTCCCTCTTGTTGAACTTGCGGATCGGCTTGTCCGGGTCGAAGAAGCCGCAACCTCTGAAGATGCGCCCGTACCAGCCGTCCATTGTGTAGCCAGGGATCGTGAGCGCACCCTCGTTGAGCGACTTGCTGTCGTCGTACAGTGCGGAAAGGTCGAAGTCGGTGACCGAGCCCCGGCCCTCGCAGCGCGTGCACATGCCGCCGGTGCGGGTGAAGGTCGCCACCTCGGTCTTGGTCTTGCCACCCCGGTCGACCGTGATCGCACCGCTCGCCTTGACGGAGGCGACGTTGAAGGAGAACGCCTGGGGCGAGCCGACGTGCGGCTTCCCGAGTCGGCTGAAGAGGATGCGCAGCATCGCGTTGGCGTCGGTGACGGTGCCGACCGTGGAGCGGGCGTCGGCACCCATCCGCTCCTGGTCGACGAGGATCGCGGTCGTCAGCCCTTCGAGTACGTCGACCTCCGGCCGCGCCAGCGTCGGCATGAAGCCCTGCACGAAGGCGCTGTAGGTCTCGTTGATCAGCCGCTGCGACTCCGCGGCGATCGTCCCGAACACCAGCGAGCTCTTGCCCGAGCCGGAGACACCTGTGAACACCGTCAGCCGGCGCTTCGGGACCTCGATGCTGACGTCCTTGAGGTTGTTCACGCGCGCGCCGTGCACGCGGATCAGTTCGTGGCTGTCGGCAGCGCGCGACGCAGGCGACTGCGTGTCCGTCCTCGTGGCCAGGCTCATCGTGTCTCCACGCCGCCGTCGACGGGCGGGGCCGCCTCTGAGCCCCGGCCACGCGGGGCGCCTGGCCGAGGCGTCAGACAACCAGCGGCCGTCGCACGTCCCAGTTCTCTAGTCGAACTTCGGGCAGGGCAGCTCGACCGTCTTCGTGATGTCGGGCTGCGGATCGTCGTAGCCGTAGAAGGCGAGGAACCCCAGCTTTCCGGACGCCGGGCAGGTCGGCTCGGTGAACCAGAAGATGTTGCTCTTCTTCACCTTCTTCTTGACGCACCTGCCCTTGCGCTTCTGCTGACAGGTCGTCTTCTTCTTCTTGATCGTGAGGCCCTTCGTCGTCACGTTGACCTCGGCGACGCTGATGTTGACGCCCTGGATCGGCCCGACCGGCAGCACGAGCTTGTATCCGTACTTGCTCTCCGCGGGCTCGTCGAACCAGTTGGCCGCGAGGGCGACCCGCGTGTCGCGAACGACAGGGGTGTTGCGCACGACCGGCGCGTCCTCGTCGGGAACGCCAAGAATCTGGAACGACGCCTTCGCGCCCGGGACCGTGCCCTTGCCGAAGTAGAGGTAGATCCTCGCCGGGATGAGCTCGTTGATAAAGGGCCGGGCGTCCACCTGGACCTTGCCCTGGGCCACCTTCGAGCGGATGCAGGTCTCGATGTTCTTCACGTTCTTGCGCTCACTCGGAAACTTCTTCAGCCGCTTGACAAGCGCCGGGAGGTTCTCGACGCGGCGGTGGAACTTCACGTTCGCGTCCGGGTTGAGGCGCAGGCTGTCGAGCAGCTTGCTCGCGTCGCAGTAGTACTTCTTGTTGAGGAACTCGCGCCTGAACTTGGCTCCCGCCGGCACGCGAATGAAGTTCTGCTTCAAGACGGGCGGCACACCGCCGGTCGTGTCGTAGGTCCTCGACGTGAAGATGACGGTGAAGCGCCCGTCGGGCCTCACGTCCTTGAGCTGGAAGCTGAACTCCTGCACCGGCTCGGCCTGGGCGATCGAGATCGGCACCAGCACGGCCAGCACGGCAACTGCGAGCAGAATCCTCTTCAAGATGACTCCATTCCCCTTTCTCTCCGGCAAACCAGGATCGTAGACGACCTCCCGCCCCGCCGCGCCGGCCCTCGCATCGTCCGCACGAGTTGGGCGAGCTACAGACTCGAACGCCTACTCAAACCCGTCAGGGCCGGCCGAGTCTCGCTGCCCCCGGGATCGTGCCCTTGCGGTGAGCCGAGGGGGTGTTCAGGAAGCGCGTGCAGTCGAGCCGGCGGCGCCTTCTGATGGTCTGCCGGCCCTCGAACGCGTAGTCGGCGCCGAAGGAGACTTTTTGCCCGCGGCGGCAGTAGGGCGTGCGGGTCCAGAACACCTTGCGCACGACATAGCGGCGCTTCAGGCACCTCCCGCGCGTTCCGTTCGTGCGCCTGGTGCAGCGGCGCACCCTGCGATCGAGGCGCAGCCCCCTGACGGTGAGCGACAGCTCGGCCAGCCTCAACCGCACGTGGGGGAGCACCGGCCGGATGTTGGTTGGCAGGACCAGACGATGGCCGAACCGCCCACGCTCCCGGAACAGGTGTCCCTGGTGGACCTGAAAGTCATAGGCGTGGGAGCGCTGGTTCGCACGTACCAGCATGACCACGGCGGCCACGGCGCCAGGCTCGCTCGCGCGAGCGAGGTACAGCTCCACGTCGACGTTCACGGGGTCGCTGATCGAAGGTCGCCCGTCCAGGAGTATCCGCCCGCCGCCGAAATGAGCCGGCTCGCAGAGCGCGGAGTTGCGAGTCAACTCCAGCCTTACCGGATCGCAGAAGAAGCGGCTGGCCAGGAAGGCGCGGCGGAGAGCGGCCCCGCGCGGGAAGTGGATCTGCGCGCTCGCCAGCTCCGGCGGCGGCGAGCCGTCCGTCTCGTAGACGCGCGTGTCCAGCACCGCGGTGTATGCGCCCCAGGTCCGCACGTCCTTGAGCCGCGCGTCGAACTCGCCCACGAGCTCGGCGCGTGCGGAGCCGGGCACCGCCAGCAGCGCCGCGCCCACGAGCAGCGCCGCGGCCAGCCGGCACGTTCTCTTCGAGGCCCTCGAATCCACCACTCAAAGCCGCCGTCGTCCGGCGGCAACACCCGAAGCTACTACGTAGTGGGGGGTCGAGGGCCGGGTCGCGCCGGGACGGCGGGACGCCGGTCCTAAAAAGCCGACCGGCCCGTCTTGCGGGCCGGTCGTCGGGGGGGAGTTGAGGTTGGGCTACTTGTCCCAGCTGGTGGACCAGCGACTGCGGCTCCAGCGCGACCGCGTCGGGTCGATCGAACCGCTCGAGGTCCTGGAGCAGTTGCAGCTCCAGCGGGACCGGCTCCAGCGGGACCGGCTCCAGCGTGAACGGCTCCAGCGGGACCGGCTCCAGCGCGAGCGCGTGTAGTCGATGGCGCCCGTCACCGGGTCGACCATGTCGTTCGGGGTCAGGCCCGCGTTGGCCGTCGTGATGGGGAGACCCAGCTGCGTGACGGCTGCGACCGAGACCTCGCTCTGGGTGGTCGCGAGCACCTTGCGGCCGAGGGCGACCATCGTGCCCTTGACCTGGTTCGGCGTCAGGCTCGGATTGACCTGGAGCATGGCCGCCGCAGCACCCGCAACCATCGGCGCTGCCATCGACGTGCCACCCGCGCGGATGTACTGCCCGCTCACGATGCAGGTCGGACACAGGCGCGAGAACTCGCTGTCTGGCGCGAGGTTCGACACGATGCGCGAGCCTGGCGCCACGAGGTCCGGCTTGGCGTGGCCGTCCTGCGTCGTGCCGCGGCTCGACCAGTCGGCGAGCGCGTCGTCGACCGTGTTCTTTGTGCCCTGGTCGTCGACGCCCCCGACCGAGATCACGTACGGGTCGTTGCCAGGAGCGTAGGACACGGCGTCCGCGTCCGAGCCCCGGTTGCCCGCGGCCGCGACGACGACGATGCCGTTGAACCAGGCGGCCTCGGCCGCCGCGTCGAGGGGGTCGACCTTGTACGACTGGGCCTCGGTGGACTCGAGCGAAAGGTTGACGACGCGGATGTTGTAATCAGCCTTGAAGTCGACCACGAACTGGAGGCCGTAGATGACATCCAGCACGGTCGCGTCACCCTCGTCGTCCGAAACCTTGACCGAGATCAGATTGGCCTCCGGCGCGACGCCGACGTAGCGGCCCTTGAGCGTGTCCGAGCCGGCTCGGTTGTTGGCGTTGCCGGCGAGGATGCCGGCCACGTGCGTGCCGTGCCCGTAGTCGTCCTCGTCATGTGTCGCGTACGGGTTGGTGACGGCCGTCGCGATCACGCGCGAGCCGGTGTCGGACTGGGACTTGCGGAAGTCCGCGAGCTCCCCGGCGACCCCCGTGTCGATGATCGCGATACCGACGCCCTTGCCCGTGGCGTTCTTCGACCACGCCTTCGGCGCCTGAACCGAGTCGGGATACGAGGTGACCAGGCGGCTGGCGTCGATCGAGTTCTTCTTCACCGTCGCGTTGAGCGACACGACGCGAACGCCGTCTCTCGAGGCGAGGTGCTGGGCGTCGCCCGCGCTCATGCGCGCGGCGAGCCCGTTGATCACGTGTAGCTCACCGGTGACGCGGCCGCCCAGCCCAGCGACGACCTTCGCGCCCTGGGCGGGCGTTGTGCCCCGCTCGAGCTGAACGATGACCTCGACCCGCTTGGCCGGGTTGTCACCCGCGATCTGAGCGAGACGAGGGCTGACGGTACCGGCGGTCTCCTCGCTGCCGGCGAACTGCGGCGTCCCTGCCTGCGACGCCTGCAGCGCCACGAGCATCAAGACGATCGTGAGGGCCGCAGAAACTACCGGCCAAAAGCCCCAGCGAATCCGGTGGGGGAGACTTACGGTCTGCGTCATCAGAGCAACCTCCATGTCGCTCGCGGGAAACGTGAGCCGGTAGCCGGGCTGTCTTGCATCCGTGCAAGTACGCGAGACCCCTAGCTTTGCGACCCCGCCTCACGACGGGTTTGCCCTGATTCAGCTCCCTGCAAGGCAGGAGATCGGCCCGCCGGGCACGTCGCTTTAGAAAGGTGGACGTTTGTCCTAGGGCCCAGACCCCAGACGAGCATCTACGCCGTGGCGCGCAGGGGCCGAGCGACCGGCGGGTATGCGCTCGAGCGTGCGTCGAGTGGCTCCGCGAGGTAGAAGCCCTGCCCGAGCTCGCAACCGAGCTCGCACAGCACGCGATGCTCGGCCTCCGACTCGATCCCTTCCGCGACGACGCGCAGTCCGAGGGCGCCGGCCAGGTCGATGATCATGCGGGCGAACGAGCTGTCACGCTGATTGCGATCGAGCCCGGTCACGAACGGCATCGCGATCTTCAGGATGTCGAGTGGCAGCAGGCGCAGGTGGCTGAGGGACGAGTAGCCCGTACCGAAGTCGTCGAGCGCAAGCCGCACGCCGCTGCGCTGGAGCTGCTCGAGCAGCTTGCTGTTGGAGTCGTAGTCCTCGACGAGCGTGCTCTCGGTGATCTCGAGCACGAGCTGCTCCGGCTCGATCTCCGCGGCCTCGATCGCCAGGCTGACGCGCTCGGAGAGCCACGGGTCGAGGAGCTCGACGGCGGAGAGGTTGACGTGGATGCTCGGCAGGCTCGAGGAGCCCCTGATCGCGGACCAGCGCTTGGCCTGCTTGCACGCCTCAGCGAGGACGAACTCCCCGACCGCGACGATCAGTCCGGTCTCCTCCGCCAGCGGCACGAACTCGTTCGGCGAGAGCTGGCCGCGGCCCGGGTGGCGCCAGCGCACGAGCGCTTCGGCCGCAACCATCTCACCGCTGGCGAGATCGAAGATCGGCTGGTAGAGCACCGCGAGCTGGTCGCGGTCTATCGCCTTCTGCAACTCCTCCTTCAGGGCGTGCCGCTTGAAGACCGCGCTCCTCATCGGCGGCGCGAAGAACTCGTAGCGGTGCTTGCCCGCCGCCTTTGCCTGGTACATGGCGACGTCCGCGTCGCGGATCAACTCGGCCGCCTGCCCTGAGCCCTGGCCGGTGGTCGCGATCCCGACGCTGACGTGAACGGACGCCATCTCCTCGCCTGCTTCCAGCGGGCGCCGGAAGGCCGCCATGATGCGCTCGGTCACCTCCAGCGCGGCTCGCTCCACGTCGCGGTCGTCCCTCACCATGACCGCGAACTCGTCGCCGCCGAGGCGCGCCACCGTGTCGTCGGGCCGCACACATTCGGTCAGGCGCTTCGCGACCGAGACGAGCAGCTTGTCTCCCTCGAGGTGGCCGAGGCTGTCGTTGACGGTCTTGAAGTCGTCGACGTCGATGAACAGCACTGCCGCGTCCTCGTTGCCGTCCCCCGACAGCGCCTCGTGAACCTGCCTCATGAACAGCGAGCGGTTGGCGAGGTCCGTGAGCGGGTCGTGGAAGGCGCGGTGCTCGAGCTGCTCCTGCAGCTCTCGAAGCTGGAGGACGGCCTGCTCCATGCGGTCGTATTGGAGCGCGACGCTCGCGTTGTTGGCGAGCGTCGCGAGCAGCATCAGGTCGTCGTCGCCGAACGCCCTCATGACGCCGAGCCGGTTCGCGAGCATCAACGTGCCGATCGTGCGCTGCTCCCCCGGCAGCACAGCGACCATGGCGGTCGTGAC
This sequence comes from uncultured Solirubrobacterales bacterium, assembly GCA_963774075.1. Classification (GTDB taxonomy): domain Bacteria; phylum Actinomycetota; class Thermoleophilia; order Solirubrobacterales; family JBBDJG01; genus JBBQNR01. Next base: position 603,146 of record CAVZDP010000003.1, read on the forward strand.
ACGGCGCGCCTGCAGGTAGTGGCGGAGCTTCTCGTCCTCGAAGGGCTCGGTGAGGCGCACCACGGGCCCGCCGGTCTCCGCCGCGGCCATCAGGGCCGCGGCGACATCCGGGTCCATCGGCTGCATGACCTCCTTGTGGGCTCCGGGGCCGAGCGTCGTCCGGAGAGGCTGGCTGCCGTCGGAGCTGAAGAGCACGATCTCCGCCAACTCAGCCCGGAATGCCTCGAGCGAGCGCGCAAGGAGCCCCTCCAGCGCCATCACGATCTCGGGCGAGCGGGAGAGCGTGCGGGTCGTCTCGTACAGGAACTCGAGCTTCTCGTGACGCTGTCGCTCGAGCAGGTAGGCCCGGTAGGCGAGGAAGACAGTGACGGCCGGCACCAGGAGCAGCGGGGCGGCGCGAGCGTCCGTGGCGATTACCAGAGCGCCGGCGAGGGCGAGGCTGGTGTTGGTGAGGGTGACGGCAGTGTCCATCGCGAGCATCTGAACCAGCGTGGACATGCGCACGCGCCCCTCCGCGTAGGAGATCGCGGCCCCAATCAACAGAACGGCCATCAGAGCGCTCACCTGCGCGGCGAGGAAGGCGGCGAGCCAGACGTCCGGCCCGAACGACTGTCCCGGGCTCACCAAGAGGTTGAGCAACACGATCGCCATGGACGTGCTGAGAGCGAACTGGCCCAGGTTGAAGACCAGCTTGACGAGTGGCAGCCGCCGGTCGGCGATCATCACGATGCCCGTGCCGATGAGCCCGGCCAAGACCAGGCCGTGGGCGCTCGTGAACAGAAGGCCGAAGACCAGTGGGATGTCACCGAGCGAGAACGAGTGGGCACTACGGCCGAACTGCAGGTGCACGACGCAGCGCTCGGCGATCAGGAAGCCGACGGCAATGCTCCACCACGGCAGGTGCGGCTCCATCAGGGGGCCGTACTGCTGGGTCGGGCCGACGTACAGCGCCACCGCGGCGGCGGTGATGAGCACGTTGAGCCACCAGTTGGGGCTGAGCCCGGGGAGTCGCATCGCCCGGGTTTAGAGTCGGTCGCTGCGGGGTTGCGCTTGACCTACGGGGAGGAGCCGACCAAGGCCGTCCCGCCCCTCGGCACGGCGGCGGCTGAAATGCCTGCCCGGAGAGCGGCTGCACAGAGAGTGGCAGTGGGCCGTGAAGGACTCGAACCTTCAACCTTGGGCTTAAGAGGCCCCTGCTCTGCCAAATTGAGCTAACGGCCCAGGCTCCGTCATCCTAGCGATGTGTCACAGGGCCCCCGCGGAGCGCCCGGAGCGCAAAAATGAGCAGTCCTAGGGCTGCGGAGCGCCCGGGCTCGGCGCGAGCTGGGTCTGTCCAGGCGGCGCGCCGAAGGGGTCCTGACCCGACTTGCGCGCCTCTCTGGCGGCCTTCGCCGCCTGCTCCCTGGCCTCCTTGACTTCCTTTCGGGCCTTGACGCCCTGCTTGCGCACGTCCTTGAGCTGGGCCCTGACCGTGTTGCGCTGATCCGCGGGCGTCAGCTGGAGCGCCTTCTGCCCCGCCTTGTCGCCCTTTCCGATCTCGCCGATCGCGTAGTAGATGATCCCGAGCTGGTACCAGGCCTGGGGGCTCGGACGCTCGACCGCGATCAGCCGCTGCGTCCTCGCAGCATCGCGAAACAGGTCGAGCGGGGAGCCGCCCGCGCCGTACGTCACCAGCGCCGCATAGGCCTGCACCATCAGCGCGCCGGCGGCCGGGTCGGGATTCTTCGGCTTCAGCGCCAGGTAGCGCTCCCAGGCAGTGACCGCGAGATTGAGCCTGTTCACCGCCCCTTCCTCGAACTGGCCCACCTCGCTGTTGAAGTCGTCGCTGGCCTGCGCCAGCAGGTACTCGGCCCTCGCCAGCGCGAGCCAGGCCTTCTCGTTCTCGGGGTTCGCCCGCGTGGCCCGCTTGGCTCGCTCGACGGTGTTCTCGAAAGTCTCGAGGTTCGTGTTGCTGTTGCCCTTGAAGGCGTCGAACAGGCCGCCCTGAACGTCGCTGCCGACTCCGAACAGCACCAAGCCGCCTCCGAAGAGGATCGCAAGGACCAGGTACACCACCTGGACCAGGCGCTTTCGTCTGCCCTTGAGGTCGAAAAGCATCTTCGTCGGCGGTTCTCGGTCGGCCCGGCTAGCCCGGGCCTTCCGGTGCCGGCGCCGCCCTGGGCTGCTCCTCGCGGGGGCGCCCCATCACCGCTGCCAACACGATACTCAACTCGTAGAGGAGCACGAGCGGCACCATCGCGATCAGCATCGTGATCGGGTCGGTGCCGGGCAGGAGCATGGCCACGACGGCGATCGCGACGATGGCGTGGCGGCGCAGGCGCCGGAGCTCGCGGGGGGTGGTGATGCCCAGGCGGGTCGCCGCCAGCACTCCGACGGGGATCTGAAACAGGACGCCCAGCACCACGAGGGCCATCGCCACGAAGCTGTAGTACTCGCGCGCCCTGATCTGAACGTTGAACTCGCTCTCGTTGAAATTGAGGAGGAAGTCCACGGCCGTCGGGAGCACGAACAGGTAGCCGAAGACGACGCCGCCCGTGAAGAGGACCGGCACCATCATGAGCAGCGGCAGAGCGACCCGGCGCTCGCCGGGACTGAAGGCCGGGAGCACGAACGCGTAGACCTGGTAGAGGATCATCGGCAGCGAGAGCAGGATCGCCGCGTAGGCCGAGATCGTCAGAGTGGTGACGAAGGGCTCGGTGACTCCCAGCGTCAGCGGCTCGCGGCCACCCGGGAGCGGCTCGTTGAGGAGATCGAGGATGAGGTGGTTCTGCCAGAGGCAGACGGCAAACGCGACCGCGAACGTGGCGACCGAGATGATCAGCCTCGTGCGCAGCTCGTCGAGATGCTCGACAAGCGTCAGCCGGTCCTCGTGGCTGACCGGCCGTATCTTGGACATCGGCTCCGCCTACCGCCTGCGGCCCGTCAGGCCGGACCCGTCAGGGCTTGCGTTCGTGGACTACTTCGCCCTCGAGCGGCCGGCCCTCGTCGTCCGCACTCGCGGCGGCCGCCGCGGCCTTCGGTGTCGCGGCCTTCGGTGCCTCCGTGCCCTCGTCGCGGCGGGCGCGCTCGATCTCGCGTGGCTCGTCGTCCTCGTCGTTGCCGGTGATGGAGTTCTTGAACTCGCGGATTCCCCGCCCGAGCGAGCGGCCCATCTCGGGCAGCCGGCGCGGTCCGAAGATCACGAGCACGATGATGAGGACGAGAGCTATTTCGAGCGGACCGATGTTGGGCATCACAACCCTCCTGGGCTCGACCTATGGTAGCGAGCGGCTAGGCCCGCTCGAAATTGCGGTAGTAGCGCGACGGCGTGGGCTCCGATTGGCCCTGGTACTTGCTGCCGACCGCCCCCGTGCCGTACGGATTCTCGACCGCCTCGTCCATGCGCATGAAGGAGATCTGCCCGATCGGCATCGCGTAGTAGATCGTGATCGGAAGGCGAGCGACGTTGGACAGCTCGAGCGTCAAGTTGCCCTGCCAGCACGGGTCGACGAATCCGGCCGTGGAGTGGATCAGGAGGCCGAGGCGGCCGAGCGAGCTCTTGCCCTCCAGGCGGGCGACGGTGTCGTCCGGAAGCCCGATCCACTCGAGCGTCTGGCCCAGCACGAACTCGCCCGGGTGAAGGATGAAGGGCTCGCTCTCGCCGGCCTCGACGAGCTCTGTGAGATCGTCCATCGGCTCTCGCACGTCGATGTAGGGCCGGCGTGCGTTGTGGAAGACACGGAACTTGCTGTCGATCCGCACGTCCACGCTGGACGGCTGCACGAGGCCCTCGTCGTAGGGGTCGACGACGATCCGCCCGGCGGCGATCTCGGCCTTGATAGTGCGGTCGCTCAGCACCACGCCGGAGCGCAGTCTAGTGGTCCGTCTCGGAACGATCGCCCGTGGCGGGGGGCGGCTCCGCAGCCGTTTTGCACGCCGGCGGACGCTTTACCGGTGCTGCGCCGGCTTTCTAAAGGTTCGTCTCGGGAGAGCCGATATCCAGCGCACGAAGCACTATGCAGACGCCAGAGCAGGAACACAACGGACACAGGGTCAAGCGGGTATCTCTTCCGAGCGGGAAGACCATCGAGGTCGTCTACTTCCAGGACGCGAAGAACAGGCCGCTTCGTGACCTCCACATGTGCCCGGACTGCGATTCGGAGCTCGTCTACCCCGTCTACTGGAGCGAGGCGAACCAAACCCACTGGGAAGTCACGCTTCGCTGCCCCAACTGCGAGTGGGGCGAGACCGGCGTCTTCGACCAGGAGACCGTCGAGCGCTTCGACGAGCAGCTCGATCGCGGCACCGACGACCTGGTCGACGATCTCAAGCGCCTGATCTACGCCAACATGGAGGAGCAGATCGAGCGCTTCTCCGCGGCGCTGACGAACGACCACGTCCTCCCGGAGGATTTCTAAATTCGCTCAGGCGCAAGTTCCGGGCGCGCCGAAGCCCTGGAATATCTGCCGCCTTCGGCGGACACCTAAAGTCCTCAGAGTCGCCTGCGCTGCCTTCGGCAGCTACGGCGCCTCCGGACTGACTTACCCGTAGCGGTCGACTACCCGGTCCGCCACGAGTCGCAGCAGCGCGGCGGTGCTCTCGTCGAGCGCGGCGTCCAGCTCCGACTTCCCCTCCGCCACCAGCTCGCGCGCTCGCTCGCGCGTCGACTCGATCGCGTCCGTCCCCGCGATCCTGTCGCAGACCTGCTCCGCCTGTGACCGTTTCTGGAGTGAGCGCAGGTCGAGCGACGCCAGCTCCGGATCCTCGGTCCTCGCGAGTATCAAAGGCAGCGTCGTCGTGCCCTCGAGCAGGTCGCCTCCCCGTTCCTTGCCCGTCCGCTCTCGAGCCCCGACCACGTCGAGCACGTCGTCCAACATCTGGAACGCAAGGCCGACTCGCTCCCCGAACCGACCGAGGGCGTCCGCGCGCGGTCCCGCCGCTCCCGCCGCGAGGGCACCGAGCCGGCACGCTGCGGTGAAGAGGCTCGCCGTCTTCAGGCGGCAGCGAAGCAGGTAGCGCTCGATGTCGACTCCGCCGGCGAACGCGTCCTCACGCTGGACGAGCTCGCCGCGAGCGAGCTCGAGGCACGCGGTCGAGAGCACTCCGACCTGCTCGCGGTCGCGGCTGCGCTCCAGGAGCGCGAACGCGCGCGAGAAGAGGAAGTCCCCAGTGGCGGTCGCCCGCGCGCGCCCGGCGGTCGCGTAGACGGTCGGGCGACCTCGGCGCTCCGGCGCGCCGTCGACCACGTCGTCGTGTACCAGTGTCGCCATGTGGACCAGCTCCACGGCCGTTCCCGCGCGCACCGAGTCGTCGGGGGCAGGAAGCTCCTCACCGCCCGCGCGAGCGCAAACGAGCACGAGCAGCGGCCGCAGCCGCTTGCCGCCGGCGGCAAGCGTCTCCTCCGCCGGGTCGCCGAGCGTCTCGCCGTAGGAGGAGGCAACCGCTCCCAGCTCCTGCTCGACAGCGGCCATCGCCGCGCGGACCGGATCGCCGGCGGCGTCCAGCACCTCCTCGAACGGCGTCGTGCCCGCGGTCGTCACGCGCTGTCCTCCTCCTCCACGGGCCCGACGGTCCCTGCGTGCACCGCGACTATCCCCCCCGCGAGCATCACGTAGCGGATCTCGCGCAGCCCAGCTTCGTGCATGAGCGCGGCCAGCTCGTGCGCCGGCGGGAAGCGGCGCACCGACTCCGGCAGATAGCTGTAGGCGGCGCTCTCGCCGGCGAGAGTGCCGAGCAGCGGCACGATGCGGTCGAACCAGACCCGGTAGAACCAGCTCAGCGGGGGCCGCGTCGGCGTCGTGATCTCGAGGATCACGACCCGGCCGCCGGGACGCACGACGCGCGTCATCTCGGCCAGGCCGCCGGCCAGGTCGACGAGGTTGCGGACGCCGAAGCCGACGGTGGCGGCGTCGAAGCCCGAGTCCCCGAAGGGAAGCTCCAGCGCGTTGCCCTGCAGGTACTGGACGTCGAGCGCCAGCTCGGCCGACTTCGCGCGCGCCAGCTCCAGCATCGGCTCCGAGAAGTCGAGGCCCACGACGGTTCCGCGCGCACCCACGCGGCGCTTCAGCTCGAAGGCGAGATCGCCCGTGCCGCAGCAGACGTCGAGCGCCCGGCCTCCGGGTTGCAGGCACGACATGTCCGCGGCGCGCGCGCGCCAGCGGTGATGAAGGCCGCCGGACATGACCGAGTTCATGAGGTCGTAGCGACCTGCGATGCGGTCGAACATGGTCCGCACCTGGGCCTCCCGGGCCTGAGCCGGCCCGCCCTGCGCCGTCGCCGTCGTCATCGTCCGGGCTGCTCTAGCGCAGCGCGGCGAGGTAGTCGACGAGTGCGTTGAACTTCTCCGGCGGCAGGTCCGCGTAGGAGGGCATGGGGGCCGTCGGACTGCGCAGCGTGCGGGCGATCGCCTCCCTGGGAAGCTGCTCGCCGATCTTGTCCATCGGCGGGCCGGGGCCGTCGTTGCCCGCCTCGCCGAACTGGTGGCAGGCTCCGCAGCCCGTCTGGTTCGCCACCGTCTCTCCCGCCTTGAGCGCGGGCGGGACGTTCAGGTTGATCCTGTCCGGCGCCTCGGCGTGCGCGCCGAGGTACGTGAGGTATGCCATCGCGGCGATGGTGGCGAAGGCCGCCGTCATCGCGATCGGCCGCCGCTCCGGCCGCCGCTCGGGGTTGCGGTCGTAGAACGGGAGCAGCACGAGCAGGACCAGCGCGATCGTCGGCACGCCCACCGTGGCGAGCGGCACGAGATCGGGCGGCTTGATCACGCGCAGGACCTCGAACAGGAAGAAGAAGTACCACTCGGGTCGCGGCGTGTAGGTGGTGGTGGTCGGGTCGGCCTTGTTCTCCAACTCGCCCGCTCCGAGGATCACCGCCATGGCGATGATCGTGACCAGCGTGATGCACGCCATCGCGGAGTCCTTGAGCACCGCGTAAGGGAAAAACGGCTTCCCCTGACTCTTCAGGATGTTGTACTCGCGCAGGTACTCCTCTTTTTGCTGGCGATTCATGGCCGCGGATAGCCGCGGTCGAAGCGGCCGCTCACACCCTCTCCTTCTCCAGCGGCTCCGGCAGGCTCGCCTTCAGCCACGGCGGTGCGGTCGTCCCGAGCTTCGTGACGAGGTAGAGGTGGACGCCGATCAGTACGGCGATCAGCCCGGGTATCAGCAACATGTGGATGGCGTAGAAGCGCGACAGCGTCGTGGCGCCGAACTCGGGCCCGGCGCGTAAGAAGTCTGCGAGGTACGGGCCGATCACCGGCCCGGTGGCGTTGATGTTCACCCCCACCACCGTCGCCCAGAAAGAGCGCTGGTCGAAGGGCAGCAGATAGCCGGTGAACCCCATGGCCAGGGTGAGCACCAGCAGTACGACGCCGATCACCCAGTTCAGCTCGCGCGGGTACTTGTAGGCGCCGAAGAAGAACGTGCGTCCCATGTGCAGGAACACCAGCACGATCATCACGGTCGCGCCCCAGCGGTGCATGCCTCGCACCAGCTCGCCGAGGAAGACCTCGTTGGTTATGTGCTGGACGCTGTCGTAGGCGCGCGTGGGAGACGGGTCGTAGTACATGGCGAGGACCACCCCTGTGATCGCCTGCGAGACGAAGGCGAACATCGTCGCCGAGCCAAGCGTGTAGAACCAGTTCGTGCCCTTCGGAACCCTGCGGAACAGGAACCCGCGCAGAAAGCCGCTCGCGCCCGTGCGCTCGTCGACCCAACCGACGATGCCGGCCGAGACCTCGGCGGCCTGCTCCTTGAGATCGACCCGGCCGTCGCCGTTCGCGCCATTGGCGCCGTCGGCGCCGTTGCGCTGCGGCGGCGGCCATTCCTGCTTGCGTCGTCCGGGGGGTCGGATCGCCATCGATCAGGAGGGGGACGGGACGGTCGGGCGCTTCGGCCACAGGTACTCCCACAGCCCGTCGAGCTTCTCGCCGGGATCGCGGGGAGAAAAGCGTTCCAGTTGCGAGTTGACGCTGAAGCGGGGGCCGATCTGCACCTGGCCACTCTTCACGCGCGTCTCGAAGCGGTCGAGGGGGCGCACAGGCGGGCCTCCGGCGACCTTGCCCTCGAAGTCGTAGAGGCCGCCGTGGCATGGGCAGACGAAACGCTCCGCCGCGTCGATCCATCGCACCGGGCAGCCCAGGTGGACGCAGCGGGTGGAGATGGCGATGTACTCCCCTCGGCGCTCGCCCTCGAAGATCGGGTTCCCCTCCCTGATGTAGACGGTCGTGTTGCCCGCTTCGCCGACGTTGGTCACGAGCGTGATGGTCCGTGGTACAAAGGTCTGGCGAGAGAAGTCGCTCGGCGGGCCGACGTCCTGGAACGGCTGTTCCTGCTCCTCGAAGATCGGACCCAGAGCGAAGCCGATCGCGGGCAGCGCGATTGCCGCTCCGGCGATCCCGCCCAATGCGAGGGCGCCGCCGGTGAAGAGCATCCGGCGCGTCATCGTCTCGCCCTCGAAGTGCCCCGGCGGATTGATGCGGCGCTCGCCGTTCGCCATACGACCGTCACCAGCGGCGGTCGGCGATGAACGTTCGCCCGCGACCATGCCGCCCTGCGCTTCGGTCTCTCTTCGAGGCTCGTTGGCCAACGCGATGCAGAAAGTAGCGGGTGTTACGCGGTCGGGGGCTGTTCGTTGACCGCTCGATCAAAAGCTATCAGGGCTTGCTCCAGCCCAAGCGCGAGGCCTACCTGCGCGGCCCGCTCGATCGCGGCTCGCCGCGCTTGAGCCGCCGCTTTTTCTCGGCCCTCGCGGGCGAGCAGCTTCGAGCGAGCGGCCTCGTCCCAGGGACCGGCGGCGATGGCGAGCGAGCAGATCGCCCAAAGCCCGCCGGTCAGCTCCCACGGGCCGGCGTCGCGAGCTCGGTCGGAGCCGGCGTGAGCCTGCGCGCAGAGCGTGATCAGCTCGGCGAGCTCGGCGATCGCCTCGAGGTCCCCGAGCCGGGCAAGCCGCGACAGCCCGAGCGCATAGAGGTAATCCCCCGACAGCAGGCGCAGGTCGGGGTCGTCGGAGTCGAGGACGCGCGCGCGAGCGTAGTGCAGGAGATAGCCCTCGAAGATGCTCTCCACGACCAGGGCATACTCGTCCGCGGCCTCTTGCGTTCGGTGGCCTGCCGCGACCAGGGGGCCGAAGACGCCTTTCCCGAGCGGACGATCCGGAACGAGAGCCGCCGCGAGCAGCCCCCGCTCGCCCTCGAGCAGCGCGTGCAGGCTCGCGAGCGTCACCGCGCGAGCGCGGCGAAGGACTCTGCGGCCGCGGCCAGCGTGCGCCGGACCTGCTCGTCGGTGTGCGCGAGCGAGGGGAACCACGCCTCGAATGGAGAGGGCGGCAAGTACACGCCGCGCTCGAGCATCGCAGCGTGGAAGCGCGCGAAGGCGCCGGCGTCGCTACCGCGAACGTCCTCCCAGCGCTCGACGGGACGCTCGCTGAAGAAGACGGTCAGGAGCCCGCAGATGGAGGTCACCTGCACCGGGACGGCGCCGGCCGCGGCCTCCCGCAACCCCTGTGCGAGGCGCTCCGTGACGCTCGCGAGCCGCTCGTAGGAAGCGGGCGTGAGCAGGCGAAGCGTCGCCAGCCCAGCCGCCGTCGCGAGCGGGTTGCCCGAGAGCGTTCCGGCCTGGTAGGTCGAGCCCGAGGGTGCGAGCTGCTGCATGAACACCGGCCTGCCTGCGACTGCGGCGAGCGGCAGGCCGCCGCCGAGCACCTTGCCCAGAACGGTCAGATCGGGCTCCACGCCGAAGAGCTCCTGCGCGCCGCCGCTCGACACCCGAAAGCCGGTTATCACCTCGTCGAGCACCAGCAGGGAACCGCTTCGAGTGCAGCGCTCGCGCACGAGCTCGAGAAAGCCCTCGCGGGCGGGGACCAGGCCCATGTTGGCCGGAGCCCCCTCGGCGATCACGGCAGCCAGCTCGTCGCCCGCCGCGTCCATCGCCGCTTCCAATCCCTCGCCGTCGTTCCACGCGGCGACGACCGTGTCCGCCGCCTGGGCCGCCGTGACTCCGGGGGAGGCGGGAATGCCCTGCGTCGCCAGCCCGGATCCCGCGTCGGCCAGCAGGCCGTCGACGTGGCCGTGGTACGCGCCGGCGAACTTCAGCACCCGATCGCGGCCGGTCACTGAGCGCGCAAGCCTGATCGCGGTCATGGTCGCCTCGGTGCCGGAGGACGTGAGGCGCACCATCGATGCCGAGGGAACGCGCGCAACTACCTCTTCCGCGAGCTCCACCTCGGCCGCTGTCGGCGCGCCGAAGCTCGTGCCCCGCCTCGCGGCCGACGCGACCGCCTCCACGACCTCCGCATGCGCGTGACCGAGGATCAGCGGCCCCCACGAGCACACGTAGTCCAGGTAGCGGTTGCCGTCGACGTCGAAGAGCTCCGCGCCCTCGCCGCGCTCGATGAAGATCGGCTCGCGACCAACCGCCTTCATCGCCCGCACGGGGCTGTTCACGCCGCCGGGAATCAGCAAACGGGCCCGCTCGAACAGCTCGTGCGAGCGGGCGTCTACGAGTACCTGCGCTCCCACTCGGCGTAGTCGGGCGTGAAGTAACGCAGGCGGACTTTCTTGTACTCGGTTGACGAGTAGAGCGTCGCGCGGTCGTCGCCGGTGATGTCCGCCACGCGCGCGACCCCGTCGAGGACGGCGTCGCACTCCTCCTTCGATCGCCCGTGCGCCATCGTGAAGACGCTGTAGGGCCAGTCCCGGTAGGTGGGCCGCTGGTAGCAATGCGAGACGCCGCGCACCGCGGCCATCTGCGGCCCGAGCTCCATCACTCTCTCCTCGGGGACTCTCCAGACCCCCATCCCGTTCGCGGAGAAGCCCGCTCGCCGGTGGTAGAGGATCGCCGCCACCCTGCGCAGGACCTTCCGCTCCACCATCTCACGGCAGCGCTCCAGCATGCGCTCGACCGGCACCCCGAGCCGTGCTGCCGCCGGCGCATAGGCGTCGGACCGGGCCTCCATCGGTCCTTGGAGGGCGCGGATCAACGCGAGGTCGAAGTCGTCGATGGGCACGGGCTCGCGCGGCAGGGGCTTCGTGGCCTCGGCGGGCGCGGCGAGTGCGTCCGTGCCGCCCTCCATCTCGAGGTTCATGTTGATCTTGAACATCGTGATCGTGGGCAGCTGACGGACGGAGGTTGCGCCGCTGGTTTCTTTGAGCACCTCGAGCGTGCCGTCGAGGCCAAGCGAGGAGTCCGGCGGGACGGCGATGGTGAACCAAAGGTTGAAGTCGTGGTCGCGCAGGTAGTTGTGCGAGACGCCGGGATGCTCGTTGATGACCCTCGCGGCGCGCTGCGGGTTGTCGTCGTCGACCATCGCGGCGACGAGCATCGACTCGTAGCCGAGCGCCGGCGTGTCGAAGATCGGCGTGATCTCTCTGATGATGCGCTCGTCGAGTAGCCGCTGGGTGCGTTCTAGCACCTCGGCCTCCGCGAGCTCGGCCTTCTGGGCGACGAGGTCGAACGGCCGCTCCTCGAGCGGGAAGCTCGACTGGAGCAGGTTCATGAGGTGCCTGTCGGTGTCGTCGAGCGGCACGGCCGCACCGTGGAGGCGCTCGCGCAGCTTCGGTTGGGCAGGCCTCACGCCAGCCAGCGTGCCGCCTCCTTCGCGTGATAGGTGACGACGATGTCCGCACCGGCGCGCCGGATTGCGGTCAGGGACTCGAGCACGACCTTCTGCTCGTCGAGCCAGCCGCGCTCGGAGGCGGCCTTCACCGCCGCGTACTCTCCCGACACGTTGTAGGCAGCCACCGGCACGGGAACAGCATCGCGGACTCGGGCAATCACGTCCAGGTACGGCAACGCCGGCTTCACCATCACGACGTCCGCGCCTTCCTCGACGTCGAGGGTGGCCTCGCGCACCGCCTCGCGAGCGTTGGCGGGGTCGAGCTGGTAGCCCCGCCTGTCGCCGAACGCCGGCGTCGAGGCGGCCGCGTCGCGAAACGGCCCGTAGAAGGCCGAGGCGAACTTGGAGCTGTACGCGAGGATGGGCAGCTCGGAGTGACCCTCCGCGTCGAGCTGCGCCCTGATGGCGCCGATGCGGCCGTCCATCATGTCGGACGGAGCGATGACGTCGGCGCCTGCTTCGGCGTGCGAGACGGCGGTCTTCGAGAGCAGCTCGAGCGTGAGGTCGTTGTCGACCTCGCCGTCCTCGCGCACGATTCCGCAGTGTCCGTACGAGGTGTACTCGCACAGGCAGACGTCGGTGATCACCGTCAGCGACGGCTCGGCCTGCTTCACCGCCCGCACGGCCAGCTGCACGATCCCCTCCGGATCGTAGGCGCCCGTGGCGGCCTCGTCCTTGTCGGATGGGATGCCGAAAAGCAGCACCGCGGGAATTCCCAGCGAGGCGATCTCCTTGGCCTCCTCGGCGAGGTGCGAGATCGTCAGGCGCTCGACGCCGGGCATCGACTCGACCGGCTCGCGCCGGTCGCTGCCGTGAGTGACGAAGAGCGGATAGACGAGATGGTCGGCTGAGAGCCCGGTCTCGCGCACGAGCCCGCGGAGGCCGCCCGTCTTCCGCATCCGCCTGAGTCGCGTGGCAGGGAAGGCCATCGCCAACGAAGTCTATATATGCCCTGTGGCGCCCTGGCGGGCTTGGTGCTTCCGACTCAGGCAAAGCGCGCAAGCGCGAGTCGCGCGGCGGCACCGAACGAGGCCGCGAGCGCGAGCAGGTGCAACAGCGGGCCGGCGAGGTCACCCTCCCCGTAGAGGGCAGCGCTCATGGCGTCCACCGTCGGGCGAAACGGGAACAGCGCGGAGAGGACGCGGCTCGCGTCGTACACCCCCTCGCTCACGACGCCGGAAGGCACGAGCGCGAGAAAGGTCAGCGGTACGAGCAGCGCAAATGCGAGCAGCGACGCGGTGGAGACCTCGCGCGCGACCCCTCCCACGAGAACGCCGAGCGCCGCGAAGCTCACGGCTCCAGCGGCCAGACCGACCAGCCACAGCGCGAAGCGATCCCACTCCAGGGGGATGAACAGGCCGAGCCCGAGGAGCATCAGGAGCGTCACCGGGATCGAGCAGACGGCCGCCAGCACGATCTTCTCGGCGAGCAGGGTCGAGCGGCTGACAGGGCCGCGCACGAGCCGACCGAACACGTTCTCCGAGCGCTCGAGCGCAAGCGATGCTGCGGCGAGCATCACCGTCACGAACATCAGCGAGACGGCGACGGCGACCGCCGCCGCGAACGTCGTGAGCGGGACCGGCGATCCGCTCACCACGCGCTTTTGGATCGTGATCGGCTGCGACACCGCTCCGAGTACCTCGTCCGTGAAGCCGAGGTTCTGCTCGGCGAGTCGCGCGAACCGCGCGACGCGTTCGAGCTCCTCGCGCTCGCGGGAGCCCGGCGGCAGCCTGCGCCTGGCCTCGCGGGCGATCCGCTCGACGTTGCGCAGGCCGAGGACGTCGAAGCTCTGCCCGAGCACGGTGACCGGGCCGCCGTCGAGCAACAGGCCCAGGTAGCGAACCAGCACGCGGGTGAACGCGCGTGAGATGCGCGCGTTTGCGTTCGCGACGAGACTCGTGATCGTGTCGTCCACGAGCCTCGCCTTCAGGGGATCTTCCTCGTTGACGAACACCTCCAGGCGAGGGCGCTCCAAGCGAGACTCGAGCCGGCGCACGGACTCGCGCGGGACTATCACCGCCGCAAGGGCCTCTCCGTCCCGCACCTTGTCGATCGCCTCCTCTCGCGACTCGACCGCAACCGGGTCGATGCGCTTATCGAGCTCGCTGCTCGGCCCGAGCAGATCGAACCGGCGGGAGCCGATCTGAACGCGCTCGTTCGGAGGCACCTCGTTCAGGAACGCCACGCGCGGGCGGTCCGGTCCGCGACTGAGGGTCAGGCCGATCAGGAGCGCGAGGACGACCGGGTACGCGACCAGGATCGCGACCTGGAGCGGGGAGCGGCGCAGTATTCGGAGATCCTTGACGAGCAGCCAGCGCATGCGCACTATTTCTAATGGCCGCGCTCGCGCAGGAAGGAGACGAAGGCCGCCTCGAAATCGCCGGCCCTCGGGCCTGGTGGCGAGACGTCGGGGCTCGCTCCGACCGCGTTCCACAAGCCCGCGAGGCTGCCCCAGAACAGGGCCTCTCCGTCGGCGAGGACGAGCACGCGATCGGCGTGCCGCTCGGCCTCCGTCACGTCGTGCGTGCTGTAGACGACGCTGGTTCCCTCGCGCGCCAGGTCGAGGATGAACCGCCACAGGCTCTGGCGCTGGCGCGGGTCGAGCGCGGCCGTGGGCTCGTCCAGCAACAGCACCTCCGGCGCGGAGAGCAGCCCGATCGCGACGTTGAGCCGCTGCCGGTTCCCCGCCGAGAGCGCGCTCACGAGATCGGTGGCGCGCTCGGTCAGGCCCGTGTGGTCCAGCATGCGAGCGACCGTCGCCTCAACGTCGTCCACACCCTCCAGGCGGGCGAAGAGGCTCAGGTTCTCGGCCGCTGTCAGCTTTCCGTAGAGCGCCGGCTGCTGCGGCACCCAGCCGACTCGGCCGGTCGGCCGGTCGACCGTGCCGTCGTCCGCTTGCTGCACCCCCGCCAGGATGCTGAGCAGGGTGGTCTTGCCCGCGCCGTTCGGACCGATGCACGCCACCAGCTCTCCCCGCCGCACCTCGAGCCCCACTCCGGCGAGCGCCGAGCGACCCGCGTAGCGCTTGACCAGGCCGCGAGCCTCGAGCGCGACCGGCTGCGAGGCGTCCGGCTCCTCTACGCCGGGTCGGCCGTCGCCAGGCTCCACACCCGGCGCCGGGCTCGCGCGCTCGGCTCGCCCGCTCGGAGCCATGGCCAGCGAGGTTAGTTGATCGCGGTGGCGCGGTGCCTCATCCGATATACAGCCTGAATGGGCAGGCGACTGCTATTCATCGGCGACGTGGTGGGAGAGCCCGGCCGCAAAGCACTGGTGCGAATGCTCCCCTCGCTTCGCGAGCGCTACTCGCCGGATCTCGTCGTTGCGAACGGCGAGAACCTGGCCGGCGGCATCGGCATCACCGAGCGCACCGCAAAAGCGCTGCTCGGCGCGGGAGTCGACGTGCTCACGACGGGCAACCACGTCTACCGTCACCGCGCGGTCTACGGGTTCCTCGACTCGACCGACCGGGTCGTGCGCCCCGCCAACTACGTCCGAGGTAACCCCGGCCGCGGCCACACCGTGATCGAGCGTGACGGGGTGCGCTGGGGGATCGTGAACCTGTCCGGGACCGTCTTCCTGCACGCGGCGAGCTCGCCGTTCCACGTCGTCGACGAGATCCTCTCCACTCTGCGCGACGAGGCGGACCTGGTGTTCGTGGATTTCCACGCGGAGGCGACCAGCGAGAAGGTCGCGATGGGATGGCACCTCGACGGACGCGTCCTGGCCGTGATCGGGACGCACACGCACGTGCCGACCGCGGACGGGCGCGTGCTCCCGGGCGGCACCGCCTATCTGTCGGACGCCGGCATGACCGGCGCACGCGACGGCGTGATCGGGGTCAAGCGGGAGCAGGTGCTCGAGCGCTTCCTGACGCAGCTTCCGGTCAAGTTCGAGACAGCCGAGGGGGACGTCTGGGTCATGGGCTGTGTCATCGAGTCAGACGAGCGTGGGCTCGCCGGCTCGATCGAGACCGTTCTGCTCCCCGCGGACTGAGTCCC
Source organism: uncultured Solirubrobacterales bacterium (assembly GCA_963774075.1). Lineage (GTDB taxonomy): Bacteria > Actinomycetota > Thermoleophilia > Solirubrobacterales > JBBDJG01 > JBBQNR01. The sequence goes on from CAVZDP010000003.1 coordinate 618,733, forward strand.
GGCTGTCCTTCGGCAACGGGTCCTGCCGTTGTGGTTGCGGCTCCTCGCCGAGCAGCGCGATCAGCACGAACGGCAGGAACCAGACTATGTACAGGTAGAACCAGTGCTCGAGCGCCATCTCGAGTGCGATCAGCACCGCTGCGCCGAGCGCGGCGAACTGCAGCGGCGTCTTGCGGCGCGGCACGAAAGCCACGAGCACCGCAAAGGCGACCGCGAGCACCTTGACGACGGTCTGCAGCCAGCCGAGGCCCGGTTCCTGCCCCCAGATGCTGAACGGCGATTCGCGTCCGAGCTGAAAGCCGACGGTCCGATCGTAGAAGCGGGTAAGCCCGTCTCCGATCAACACCGGAAGCATCGCCAGGGCCGCGATGACGGCGAACGCCACCACGAACCTGACGGCCGTTCGTCGCGTGCGGGCGTACGACAGGTAGAGCGGGAACAACACCAGGGGCGCGAACTTGGCCAGCCCCGCCAGCGCCAGCAGAGCGCCACGCATGCGCGAGGAGTGCAGGAACAGGAACGAGTAGACCAGCAGCATCGCGATCAGCGAATCGTTGGCGTTCGAGTTCAGGACGAACAGCGTGTACGGATAGGCGGCCCACGCATAGGCGAGCACGATCCCGAGATCGCGTCCCTGCCTTCCCGGCCGCATGCGCCTGCCGACGAGGAACAGTCCGAGCATGGTGGCGAAGTCGAAGAACAGTGCCGCGGCGTGGGCGGCTGGAAGCCCGTCCCACTTGCCCGACCACGGAAGAATCAGCTCGAACGGCACGTAGGCGTAGTAGTTGACCGGCCCGTACGTGTCCCCGGCGGCGTTGTCGCCGGGGAAGTTGCCCCCGTACAACGACTCCCCGTGCATCAACAGATCCGCGCCGATGACGCCCGAGTAGCCGACGTCGATCACGTTCGAGGAGCTGGTCACGTTGAGCCCGATCCGAAAGCCGGCGAGCAGCACGAGCCCCAAGGCGAGGTACGTGGCGGGCACCAGCAGGCGAACCGGCTTCTGCTCGCCGGCGAAGCCTCGCCCGTACACGAACAGGAGCATGCGCGCGAGCAGGTAGGCAAGCACCGGATACACGAGCGGGACCGACGTGAAGACCTCGCCCCGGTTGAAGTACAGGTGCGAGAGGGAGAACGCAAGCAGCATCAGCAGATCCAGGTGCAGCAGCCGGAACGGGCGCCGCGGGTCCACAAACGGGAGGAGGAAGGCGATCATGAGCGGGATCCACACGTACGGCGCGTTCAGCTTGCGCCCGAACGCTCCGTCGATGCCGCGGGCCATCCACCATCGCACCTGCGGGCCCGTCCAAACGGCGTCGACGTCGGCGGTGCGCTCGTCCACCTCCACCCGCGCGGCCTCCTCGCCGGTGCGAACGTCGTAGAGGCTCACCTGCCAGCGCCGTGGACCCATCAGGAATGCCTCGGGCCGGTAGGGCGTCGTGCCCGGCAACCGCTCGCGCAGCTCCTGCGACCTGCCGGCGATCGCGATCGCCTCCCTGGCGGAGAGCGTGTACCCCGGCGGGGGCTTGCTCTGCGTCGGCGGGCGGGTGACCTGGGCCGAGGGCGGGAGCGCTGGCTCCTCGGCCGCCCGAGCTCCCGCCGGAAGGGCCAGCGTCACCGTCACGACGAGCGCGAGGAGAAATGAGAGGAGCAGCCGCCGCGACACCCCGCCCTCCGAAAGGAAAGTCCCTACCGGGACAGCGGCTCACGCCGCCTGTGCGCGAGCCTGGAGAAGCTCCAGAGCTTGTTGCCGACGAAGTTGAGCGGCGTCGCGACGAGGATCGCCACGGCCTGGCCCGGCACCTTGGGCACGCCCGCGGCGCCGACGAGGAGCTCGAGCACGATCAGGTTGACGCCGAGCGCGAGCAGGCTGACGATCAGGAAGCGCGGCGCCTGGAAGGTCATCCGTCCTTCGGTTGCCCTGAACGTCCAGGACCTGTTGAGCGCGAAGTTGTTCGTCACCGCGACACAGAACGCGACCAGCGCAGCGACGACGTACTGCACGTCGAAGCCCAGCACGAGCGTCGAGTAGACGGCCAGGTTGATCGCGTACCCGCTCGCCCCCACGAGCGAGAACCGCACGAGCTGAAACCAGTTGTGGGGTTGGCGCAGCCCCTGCCGCACCCGCTCGGCGCCGCGGCCGGCGCGCCCGCGCGTACCGGCGTCGGCGAGCGGCTCCTCCACGGCCGCGCCCGAATCCTGGTCACGGGCGGACGCGACTGTGGAGTCTCTCTGCATCGCCCAAGGATATCCGCGCCTCGCCGGCCATCGTGGGCTTGCGAGCCTGGTCGAGCCTCTAACTGACGAGGAACCCCTTCAGGCCCTCGGGCTGCTCTTCTCGTGCGCTCACCGAGTCGACGCGTGCACCGCGCGGCCCTTGCTCGCAGAAGCGCACGAGCCGCGAAACCGCCTCGGACTCGCCCTCGAGCACCGCCTCGACGCTACCGTCGGGGTGGTTGCGCACCCAGCCCGCAACCCCTTCCTGCTCCGCCCTCCGGCGGACGCTCTCGCGAAAGAAGACGCCCTGCACGAGCCCGTGCACGGAGAGGCGCACCCGCAGGACGCTCAAACGCCGAAGTGATCGAGCACGATCGGAGCGACGTCCTTGATCGACCATTGCCGCTCGCCGGCATCCTCGCCGCCGAGGTCGGGCCCACAGCCGAGGAAGACGAGCGGCACGAGCGAGTCCTCGGCGGTCAGGGAGCCGTGGCTTCCCCCGCCGGTGTGAGCGGCTCCTCCCCAGTCGACGAACTCGTAGTCGGGCGCGGCCGACAGGAGCACGTCGCCGGCGCTCGATGCCGAAAGCGCTGCCCAGAGGCGACCGAGCACGTCGGGGTAGGCCGGGCTCGTGATCCGACCGTCCTCGGTGACCGCGCGCAGCACCGACAGCGGGCCCTCCACGTCCCAACGTTTCCCGCGCTTGTCGGACAGCGCCGTTCCCGGTGCGAAGCGAAGCTCCGCCCCGCCGGCTCGCACGCACGCCTCGCCGTCCTCCCGCCACGCGGTCAGCTCGACTCCGTCCAACCCCTCCAGGCGCTTCACGATCCGCCCGATCTCGGCGGCGCGCCGCTCGTGCCTGCCGAGTAGGTAGACCATCGCGCAGCGGGCTCCCGGGGAGACCGCCAGCTCCGCCTCGGCCGCGCGTCTGTCGTTGGGTTGCAGCACGCGCCAGTCCGAGAGCGTGTCCGTGATCCGTATCTCGTGCGACACCGCCGTCTGGGCGTGGTCGGCCATCAGCACGATCGCGTTGTTCTCCAGGAACCGCTCGGTGCCGCCGGCGCCGTCGGCGAGCCGTTGCAGGTTGCGATCGGCCCACGCGATCGAGGAGACGGTTGCGTCCGGCCCGTTGCGGTGGGAATAGTGATCGTTGTCGGGCAGGGAGAAGAGGAGGAAGTCGTAGAGGTCGTAGCGAGCGAGGTGCTCGCCGATGCAGCCGGAGTAGGCATCGCGAGTCCCCGGCCGGGCGAGCGTCGGCCTGCAGTCCACCGACCTGGACGAGTAGAGCTCGCCGTAGAAGAGCTCGGAGGGCCCGTAGACGGCGTGACGGAAGTTGACCGCGCGTGCGACCCGGCGCAGCCAGCCTTCCAGCGCCAGCTCGTGGCGAATGCGCCCGCGGAAGATCAGGAACGGGGTGCATGCCGTGCGAACGCCGCGATCGTCCAGCCGCTCGAACACCGTCTCGTGTGCTCTCGAGAGATGCTCGAAGTTCATGTTGTAGACGATGTCGTTGAGAGTGCGCAGGACGCCGAAGGTGCGCGTCGCGGGCCAGGACGACCCGTACTCGACGTACCGCTGCTCGCCGCGGTGATACCAGTTGATGGAGGGAATGCGATGAGCGTCGACGTCGACTCCGGTCGTGATCGACGCCGATGCGACCGGGGTCACGGAGGGAAAGACGCTGACGCATTCGCGCACGCTCGTGCCGCGCCTGAGGATCTCGCCGATCAGGGGCGCCTTACCCTCGGCGACCGCGCGCTCGAGCATGCGCGGCTTGAGCGAGTCGACTACGGCGAGGACGAGCTTCTTCACCAGTGTCTAGCGCAGCACGCGCAGCCCCTCGTACTTGCGTCCCGCGCGCCGCCGCCGTTCCAGGAGCAGCCACGCACAGAGCGCGAGCGCGAGCCATGACACGGGGGGCACGAGCACGGCGAGCAGGGCGAGCAGGAGCGCGGCTCCGTCCGCGTAGAGGGTCACGAGGGAGGCCGCGGCGGCCTCGCCGCGGCCCGCAAGACGTTCCTTCGCACGGCTCACGAAAGTCGACGTGGCGACGAAGGCGAGGAGGGCGGCGAGAGCGCCCGCAACGAGTCCGAGCGCAGCCGAGCGACCCTCATCGGCGAGCGATCCGCCGAACAGGAGCGCCCCCACGGCGACCGCGAGAGCGCCGGTCAGCAGGGCAAGCTGGCGTGCGCCGGTCCTGCGCTCGGCGGAGACGGAGAGCGCCGTCAGCGCGAGCATGGCGGCCAGGAACGGGAGCGACTCCAGGAAGGCGAAATCCGTGCCGCTGAAGTCGACCCCCGCATCCGCGCTCGCGAGCGCACCCGCGAGAAGCGGCGGCAGGAACGGGCGCACGCCCGCCGCAAGCGCCAGTCCAACACCTTGTGAGATCACGAGAAAGAGGTCCAAGGCCGATCGTCTATGGTTTCTTGCGCCTCGTTCGACGATAGAGGATCGACTGGCGGGGAGCGCGAGAGCTGCGAAGAGGTCAGCGACGTGCGGCGCCGAAAAACCAGGATGCGAGGCCGTTCGCGGCAGCAGATGTCGGACCGCCACCACACGACCAGCCACGAGATCGAGCGTTACGCCGGGCTGTTCGCCAAGCGCACGCACCAGATGCGCTCGTCGGCGATGCGGGATCTGATGGCGATCACCGCGAGGCCCGACGTGATCTCCCTCGCGGGCGGCTTGCCCGACACGTCCACGTTCCCAGCGGAGACGTTCGCGAGCGTCACCGCCGAGATTGCGTACTCCTCGTTGGCGGCCGCTTTGCAATACGGGCCGACCGAGGGCTTCGACGCGACGAAGGAGAGGATCGTCTCCGTGATGGCCGAGGAGGAGATGCACGCCGACCCGGAGGACATGATCGTGACGACGGGCGGCCAGCAGGTGATCGACCTCGTGGCCAAGACCCTGGTCGACCCCGGCGACGTGGTCATCTGCGAGGCGCCGACCTACCCGGGCGCCGTGCCGGTGTTCTCCTCCTACGAGGCGGATGTCGTGCAGATCGAGATGGACTCGGACGGCATGCGCGTCGACCTGCTCGAGGAGGCGCTGGAGCGGCTCGAGCGCGAGCGGCGACGACCGAAGTTCATCTACACCGTGCCGACCTTTCAGAATCCGGCGGGCGTCACCCTCTCGCTTCCCCGACGCAAGCGCCTGGTCGAGATCGCCCGCGAGCGCGAGTTGCTCGTGCTCGAGGACAATCCGTACGGCCTTCTGCGCTACGAGGGGGACCCGCTGCCGCCGCTCTATGCCCTCGACGGCGGCGACTACGTCCTCTACCTCGGCACTTTCTCCAAGATCCTCTCGCCCGGCATCCGGCTCGGCTGGCTCGTCGCCCCGGCGCCCGTGCTCGCGAAGGCTCAGCTCGGTAAGCAGGCGGCCGACCTGTGCACGTCGTCGCTCACCCAGCAGATCGTCGACGTGTACTTCGCGCAGGATCGCTGGCGCCAGTACGTGGCCGACCTGTGCTCGCTCTATCGCGAGCGGCGTGACGCGATGCTCGACGCGCTCGCCGAGTTCTTCCCGCCCGAGGCCGAGTGGACGCGCCCAGATGGCGGCCTCTTCGTGTGGGCGACGTTGCCGGACTTCATCGACACCCACGACCTGCTCGCAAAGGCGCTGCGTGAGGAGCAGGTCGCCTTCGTCCCCGGCGCGGCGGCCTACGTCGATGGTCGCGGCGGGAGCTCGATGCGCCTCAACTTCTCCGGCGCCGACGCGGACGGCATCCGCGAGGGCGTGCGCCGGATCGGAAAGGTCGTGCGCGAGCAGGTCGAGCTCTACGGGACGTTCGTCGGACGCAAGGCGGCGTCCCCGCCTGCCGACCGGCCTGCGCCTTCCGCCGCCGAGCCCCGCGAGCCCGAGGGGCTGGCGGAGGTCGTGCGACTTCCCGACCGCGTGCGAAACGACAAGCGGCAGGCTCGCAAGCGCACCGAATGAGTTCCGGGCGCGTCGCCGTCCTGAAGGGCGGGGCCTCGCTCGAGCGCCAGGTCTCGCTTCGCTCCGCGGCGCGCGTGGAGGACGCGCTCGAGGATCTCGGCTGGAGCGTCGTGGCGATCGACGTCGGGCCCGACCTCGTGGAACGGCTGCAGGAGGCGCGAGCCGACGTGGCCTTCGTCGCGCTGCACGGGCGAGGTGGTGAGGACGGCACCGTCCAGGAGATCCTCGAGATCCTCGGAATCCCCTACACCGGCTCGGGCGTGCTCGCCTGCATCAGGACGATGGACAAGGTGCTGACGAAGCACATGCTGAGCGAGGAGGGGCTGCCGACGCCAGAGTTCTTCGCCTTCAACGAGACCGCCTTCCGGGAGCTGGGCGCGGCGGAGGCGCTGCCGGCGATCGAGGAAAGGCTCGGGTTTCCGATCGTGGTCAAGCCGGCGGCACAGGGCTCCGCGCTCGGAATCAAGTTCGCCCGCTCGCCCGGCGACGTGCCCGAAGCTCTCGTGTCGGCGTTCAGCTACGACGACAAGGTGCTGCTGGAGCGCTACGTGCGCGGGCGAGAGCTGGCGGTGAGCCTGCTCGAGCGCGACGGCGAGCCGCAGCCGCTGCCGATCGTGGAGGCGGTCCCCCGGGAGGAATACTTCTTCGACTTCGAGGCGCGCTACGAGATCGGCAAGACCGACTACGTGTGCCCGGCGAAGCTGCCCACCGGGGTCACGGAGAAGGCTCAGGAGGTCGCCGTCGCCACCTACCGGCTGCTCGGGTGCTACGGCTTCGCCCGCGTCGACATGATCTTCTCCGAGGATGAAGAGCTTCAGGTGCTGGAGACGCAGGCGATCCCGGGACTGACCGAGACGAGCCTTCTCCCCCAGGCAGCCGACGCGGCGGGCATGCCGTTCACGCGGCTCGTCGAGCGGCTCGTCGAGCTCGCGCTCGAGCGCGGCTCAGCCGGCGCCGCTCCGGCTCCCGTGGAGAAGGGGTAGTTCAGCCCGAACCCTGGGCGAAGTCCTCGGGCGTCACCTCGTCCAGGAACTTCTTGAAGCGGTCGACGACCTCCTCCGTGTCCTCGACCTCGTGCTCGAACTCGATCGCGCTCTCCTGAATCACCTCTTCGGCAGCGAAAATCGGCGCCGAGCAGCGAACGGCGACCGCGAGCGCGTCCGAGGGACGCGAGTCGATCTCGACCTCCTGCCCGTTGACGCGCAGCGTGATCGAGGCGAAGAAGGTGTTCTCCTTGAGCTCAGTGACCGCAACCCGTGTGCACTGCGCATCGAGCTCGGAGATCATGTCGCTGATCAGGTCGTGCGTCATCGGACGCGGCGTCGTGGCGCCCTGGAGCTTCATCAGGATCGCTGCCGCCTCGGGGTGCCCGATCCAGATCGGCAGGAACTTGTTCCCCTCCACGGTCTTGAGCAGCACGATCGGCTGCTTGCCGACCATGTCGAAGCTCACTCCGTAGATGACCATTTCCTGCACGGACTTCTCCCAATCGATCGCTGTCTGGGCAGAGAGGCCATTATAGGAACGGCCCTGCCTCTGCGCGATAGGCCGAAAGCGGCGAGGATTGGCCTCGCGGGCCGCTCTCAGCGAAGCAGCGAAGGGGTACGGAGGCGCAGGCCCTCTCTCTCCAGGGCCCTGAAGAAAGCCTGCACCACACGCTTGTCGAACTGCGTGCCGGCGCATTCGATCAACTCGGTCTGCGCGGCGTCGTGCGAGAGGGTCTCCCGGTAAGTACGTTCGCTGGTCATGGCCTCGTAGGCATCCGCCACGGCCAGGATGCGGCCCTCGAGCGGCACCTCCTCCCCCTTCAGCCCATGTGGATAGCCCTTTCCGTCGGGCCGCTCCTGGTGCGCGAGGACCCACGACGCGACGTCCTCCAGCTCGGGGTCGTCGAGCAGGTGCGCGGCCACCTCCGAATGCTTCTGAACGAGCGCTCGCTCGCGGTCGTCGAGCGGCCCGGGCTTGCGAAGAACCTCCTCGGGGACGCCGACCTTTCCGACGTCGTGCAGCAGGCCGGCCAGGCGCACTCGGTCGGCTTGCCTGACAGACAGGCCAAGCTCACGCGCGATCAGCTCCGAGTACCGACCGACCGTCTGCGAGTGCCCCGCGCTCCCCTGGTCGCGAACGTCCACCGTCTCAGCGAGCGCGAGCACTACCTCCAGGCGCTGGTCGGCGAGCTGATCCCCCTTTCCGACCGACACGATGGTCGACGGCGTGGCCGCGCTCTCGAGAAGCGAGCGATTGCCCCCGAGCGTCTGCACGGCGTTGAGCGCCCGCTCCGCCGCCGTGAGCAACGCGGCCGGCGTGCGTCCGTGGCGCGGGAACGAAGCGATCCCGAAGCTGACAGCCGCCGGCTCGACCTCCGGGGGGCAGGAGTTCGCGATCGCGTTGCGCAGCCGCTGCGAAAGCGCGAGCGCGCCGCTCTCGGACGTGTCGGGGAGGATGAGCCCGAAGCGATTGTCGGCGATGCACGCCATCGTGTCGATGCGCCGCTTCTGTTCGCCGACGACCCCGGCGGTCACCCTCAAGGCCTCCATCGGGCTCACTCCCGTCGCGCCGTTCGACGAGAAATCGAGTGGCAGCTCCGCGATGAGCACGCTGACCGGACGGCCGCCGCGCTTCGCGCGCTCGAGCTCGAGGTCGAGCTGCTCGCCGAAGACACGGTGCTCGGTCGCCGTGTCAATCGCGGCGACCTCCTCGGCTGCCTGTGGGCGACGGAACCCCAGGAGACGTCGGACCCGCGCGTTCATGCGCTGGTCACGCCCGGTGGTCCGAACAGCGAGTCTTGTCGCGGAAATCCGTTTCATAGCGGGCGAACCATCGATGAGCCCGCACCTCCCTGCCACAGTTCTCGGGTGTCGGCGCTGCTCGCTTGCGCGCTTGGCTTCAGGATCGACGCATGTGCGAGGGGCGGCGCAACCCGCCCGCATCCTGTTTGCGCTCCCCGGAGGACGAAGGTGGGCGATCCTGGACTCGAACCAGGGACCTCCTCCTTATCAGAGAGGCGCTCTGACCGACTGAGCTAATCGCCCTTGGAGCGCGATTCTAGCGCGGGCGAAATCAGGCTCTAGGAGCTACGCGGCGAGGGGCCGTTGCAGCCTTCGCGCGAGCTCGTGCAGCTCCGAGACGTCCGCGAACGCGATCTCCGCGCGCCCGCCACGGCGGCCGAGCCGCACGCTGACGTCGACGCCGAGAGCTGAGCTGAGCGCGTCCTCCGCCTCGCGGCGCGCCGCCTCCGCGTCGGGCGGAAGCGCCGTCTGCCGGGTGGTCGAAGGCTTGGGCCCGTCGGCCGCGCTACGCGCCTTGGCTTCGGTCTCTCTCACCGAGAGGCCAGCGTCGCGAACGTGGCGCGCCAGCAAGCGCTGGTGATGACGCGGGGCCTGCAGCAACGCCCGGCCGTGACCTTCGCTCAGCTCCCGGGACGCGAGCATCGCAAGGACTTCGTCGGGAAGCTCGAGCAGTCGGATCAGGTTGGAGATCGCGGCACGGCTGCGGCCGACGCGCCGGCCGATCTCCTCCTTGGTGACGCCGAGCTCCTCCACGAGCGCAGCACAGGCGTGCGCCGCCTCGACCGCATTGAGGTCCTCGCGGGCCATGTTCTCGATCAGGGCCAGCTCCAGCCGCTCGGAATCCTGACTCTCGCGCACCACGGCGGGAACGCTCTCGGCGCCCGCCGACCGGGCGGCGCGCCAGCGGCGCTCGCCGGCTATCAGCTCGTAGCGTCCGTCGCCGCCGAGCGGGCGGACGATGAGCGGCTGAAGGAGGCCGTGAGCCCGTATCGAGTCGGCCAGGCCCGCGATCCCCTGCTCGTCGAACGACGAGCGAGGCTGACGAGGATTGGGGCGGATGAGCTCGACCGGGATCCGGTGGAGCGTCTCGCCCTCTTCCCTCGTGGGCAGGATGGCAGCCAGCCCGCGTCCGATTCCGCGCTCAACCACGTTCGGCAACCTCCTTGGCAAGGTCGAAGTAGGCATCCGCGCCGGCACAGTGGGGGTCGTGGTGGATGACCGCGCGGCCGTGGCTCGGCGCCTCGCTCACTCTAACGTTGCGTGGGATCACGGTTCGGAAGACGAGCTCCGGGAAGTGCTGGCGAAGCTCCCGCTCCACGTCCTGAGCCAGGCGGGTGCGCGCGTCGTACATGGTCAGCAGCATGCCGGCCACCACGAGCCGCGGGTTCAGCTCTCGCCGGATCAGGCCGAGCGTGTCGAGGAACTGCGCCAGGCCCTCGAGCGCCAGATACTCCGCCTGCACCGGGACTATCACCCTATCGGCGGCAACGAGCGCGTTGACCGTGAGCGGGCCCAGCGACGGCGGACAGTCGAGCACTATCTGGTCGAAGTGCATCCGTGCGGAGCTCAGCCGCTCGCGAAGCTGCGTCTCCGAGCCGGGCAGACGGGGGAGCTCGACGGTGGCGCCGGCGAGGTCGGGAGTGGACGGGGCCAGCATCAACCGGTCCACGTTGCAGGCCCGCGCCGCCTGGACCAGGTCGCTTTCGCCTAGCAGGCACGTGTAGACGTTCGGCTCGAGATCGCGGGAGAGGCCGAGGGCGGCGGTCGCGTTGCACTGGGGGTCGAGGTCGACGAGCAGCGTCCGATAGCCGGCCTCCGCGATGCAGGCCGCCATGTTGACGGCCGTGGTCGTCTTGCCGACGCCACCCTTCTGGTTGGCCACCGCATATACGGTGCCGCCTCGATCTTGCGTCGCGGGAATCATCCGAAGGCGATCCAGGGCGACGATAGACCTCGTCTCAGTCGGAAGACCGGGGCCGCCGAACTCGCTTTGGATCACTGCGGTCGTTCGGCGCCGAACCACGAACTCCTGCAAACGTTCGGTCCCGAACTTTCCTTCCCTCAGCCCAGCGGGCGCTTGCGCGCCATCCCGGGCCGGCGGGGAAAGCCCGCGGGGGTAGGCGCCAGCTTCTCGTAAACGTGCAGGTGGTGCTCGCGGGCGCCCGGAAAGGGATGCACCCTCAGCACCTCCTTCGGTGCCATCCCCAGCGTTCCAGCGGCGCGGCCCCCGCGCTCCTCGTCGTCCTCGCGCCGCGCTCCTTTCCAGGCCACGAGCACTCCCCCCACCCGCAGGAGCGGCGCCGCGTACTCGGCGATCGTGGGAAGCGAGTCCACAGCTCGCACGGTGACGGCGTCCGAGCCCTCGGCACCCTCGCCCAGGGCCCATTCCTCGGCGCGCCGGCAGACCACCACGGCGTTGGGCAGGCCGGCGATCTCGATCGCTCGCTCCAGGAAGGCGCACTTCTTGCCGGCTGACTCCACGAGGTGGAAACGCGTCCCGGGCAGCGCGATGGCCAGCGCCAAGCCCGGAAAGCCTGGGCCGCTGCCGATGTCGACGATCGTGTCGGCCGACCTCAAAGCCGGCACCGCGAGGGCGGTCAAGCTGTCCGCAACGTGGATGTCGACTGCTTTGCCCGGCTGCGTCACCGAGCTCGGTGCCGCTGGGTCGCTCGCCACCAGCTCCAGCAGGGCGGAGAGCCTCTCGGGCGCGTCCGGAGGGAGCCCCCACTCCTCGGTCAGTCGCTCCAGGCGCCCGAGCGTTTCACGCGAAACGCTCAAGGGTCCGTCAGCTGTCTAGACGGTCGATTCCGAATCCGCGCGCCCCTGGGGGCGCGAGAATCGAGCTGGGCAAGGACGCAGGGCGAAGCCCATGCTGGGCTGCATGGCCGAGTCCGAGGACGCAGATCCAGCGAGAATTCGCAGCGTCATCCAGAGTGGCGGGGGCTCGTCGGAGTGATCACGACCCGCCGGAAGGGGTCGTCTCCCTCGCTGTGGGTCTCGACCTCGGAGTGGTCCCGGAGATAGATGTGCACCAGCCGCCGCTCCTGCGCGGTCATGGAATCCAGCTCCACCGCCCGGCCGAACCGCGTCGCGTCCGCAACAGCGCGATCCGCCTGCCTTTGCAAACCAGCCTCGCGCCGTTCCCGGTAGCCGCCCGCGTCCACGACGACCCGGCGCCGGGTCGTCGAGCCCCGATAGGCCGCCTGACCGCACAGGAACTGGATCGCGTCGATCGTCTGGCCGCGCTTTCCGATCAGAAGCCCGAGCTCACCGCCGCTCACCGCCGCCCGCAGCTCATCGGGGCCATCCTCGATGTCCACGCTCGCGCGCAGCCCCAGCTGCATGGTGATCCGATGCAACATCTCCCGCACGCGCTCCTCAGGCTCCTCCGGCCAGCTGAACTCCCCCTTTGCCGCCTCCCAGGCCGAGAGGTCCGCGACGGCGACCACTCCTACGTCCCCCTCGCCCTCGGTCACCTCGAACCGGACCTGCGAGACGTCGAGGCCCGGGTACTGGCGCTCCAGCTCCTTCATCGCGGCCCACTTCGCTCCCCCGGCGCTGGCGGCCCGCGCCTCCACCCGGGCCGAACCCTCCGCCTCCGTCACCTCACCGGCCTGGGGAGCGGTCTCGTTGTCGGGCACTTCAGCAGCCACGCCTCACCTCACCGACGCCTTCGCTTCTTACTGCGAGGTGGTGGTGGTGGCTTCTTCGGCGCAGGAGCGGGCTGCACGGCGCCGGCTTTCCCACCGGCTCTCCTGCCGCCTTTCCCACTGGCCTTCCCACCGCCTTTCGCACCATTCGCCACCGCACTGGCGGCGGTTCCCGTCGCCGGCGTCGCGACGGCAAGCGAAGGCGGCGGCGAGAGCTTCCGAACCACGACCTGCTGGCCGAACGTCCAGAAGTTGGTCGTGATCCAGTACACGATCAGCCCTGATGGAAAGCTCGGGATGATCGCCGCGAACGCCAGCGGCAAGAGCAACATGATTCGCTGCTGCGTCTTGTCGGCGGTCACCGTCATCACGAGGCTCGCGCCCACCTGCGAGCCGATGTACAGCGCGAGGAGGATCACCAAAGTCATGCCGGTCGCCGGCTCCGCGAGGTTGTCTATGAACAGCCAGCCCTGCGACTCCGGGGTGAGGCGGTCCGCGAACTCGTCCCCGCGAAGCAGGTAGAAGAGAGCCAGGAAAACGGGCAGCTGCAACAGCAGCGGCAGACAGGAGGCGAAGGGGTTGACCTTGTTCTCCTTGTAGAACTTCATCATCTCCTGGTTCATGCGCTGGCGATCGCTCTTGTACTTCTCCTGGATCTCCTTGAGCTGCGGCTGAAGCTCGCGCAGCGCGTTCATCGACTTGATCTGCTTGATCGTCAGCGGCACCATCGCCAGCCGCACGGCCACCGTCATCGCCACGATTGACATGCCCCAGCCGAAGCTGAGCTGGTCGTGGAAGAAGAGGAGAATCGCGTCCGCGATGTCGATCAGCGGCTGCAGCACGTTCGCGTAGACGAGCATCAGCGACCTATCCGCGGTGCCGTCGACGCCGGCTGTCCCGAAGGCACGGTGCCCCGCGGGCGAAAGACGGTCTGAGCGTGCACCGGATCATGGCCACCGTGGCTGAACGGGTTGCAGCGCAGAACCCGCCAGGCGCCAAGCACCGCCCCGCGGAGGACTCCGTAGGTGCGCAAGGCCTCCAGGGCGTACGCCGAGCAGGTCGGCTCGTACCGGCACCGTCGGGGAAAGAGCGGTGATACCAGCCGGCCGTAGAGGCGCAGCGGCAGCTCGGCGAGCAATCGCGAGGCGCTCACCAGCCGCGCTACAGGGCTAGGCGTCATCGGCTCGCCCTTCGCCTCGCAGCCGCCGTACCAACGCCTCGAGCTCGCGCGTCACGCCCGGCGTGCCCTCACGCTCGACCAGAGCATGAGACTCCGCTCGCGCGACGATCACGTAGTCGCTCTCCGGCGGCAGTTGCTCCTCCAGCGACCAGAACGCCTCTCTCAGCACCCGCTTGACCCTGTTGCGCTCCACAGCGCCACCCACCTTGCGCCCGACGGAGACGCCAAGGCGAAGTCCCGCCTCGCGGTCGGACCCCTCTGACTCGGCCGCGGTCCTCCGCGGGAACGCGTACAGCACCAGGTCGCGGCTCGCCGCCGACTTCCCGTGCCGGTACACCCGGTCGAACTCGGCGCTTCGGGACAGACGTCGCCGCTTCTGTTTCACGGACACCGCAGCTAGACGGTGAGCCGCGAGCGACCCTTGCGGCGTCGGCGCTTCAACACCATCCTGCCGGCCCGCGTGCGCATCCTGGCACGGAAGCCGTGGGTGCGGGCACGCTTACGTCTCTTTGGCTGGTACGTGCGCTTCAAAGGAAGTGTGGCCTCCGGGCGGGCGGGACAGCAGCGAGCGGGCCGCTCAGTATAGAGATAGAGCCACCCCCGGCGGCGAGGCTGGACCACCGTTTTTCCACAGCCTCGGGCCGGCGCCTGTGGGGCTCTGTGACCTGTTGTGAGCCACCTCGATCCTCCGCTCCGGGGTCTTCGCGGGACCGTCCACAGGCCCCGCGATTCTTTTCGACGCGATTTGGGCGAAGGGCCTCGGAAAGCACATTTTGGCCCGGTCGAGCGCTGCTAGCATCGCCCGCCGCCAGACATTTCAGCGTCGTCACCGCGCGACGCGAGGGAAAATCCGAGAGGGCCGGAGGCAGTTGGTAGGGCACCCCGATCTCGAGCAAGCATGGACACGAATCGAGGCCAGCCTCCGCTCTTCCCTTCCCGACGGCGTCTACAACACGTGGCTCGCTGATCTGCAGCCGCTGACCATCGACGGGCGCGTTCTCTACGTGCAGGCGCCCGACCGGATCCTGGAATGGGTCGGCCGGCGCTTCGCCCCCGCGCTCGACGCCGCAGCCGCGGCGGCGGACCCGTCGGTCCAGCGCGTGCAGCTGGTGGGGGAGAGCGCCGCGAAGCCCGATCAGCAGGCTCGGACCCGCGGGCCTTGGCCGACGGTTCGCAGGCACACACCTCTCTCGCACACCTTCGAGACCTTCGTGATCGGTCCCGGCAACCAGTTCGCCCACGCCGCTGCACTCGCCGTCGCGGAGATGCCGAGCCAGGCCTACAACCCCCTTCTGGTCCTCGGTCCTCCCGGCGTGGGTAAGACGCACCTCCTGCAGGCGATCGGCTCCTACGTCGCGTCCCACGAACCTCGCCTCGCCGTCCACTACGCCACCGCCGAAACGTTCACGAGCGACTTCACGACCGCTCTGCGCCGAGACGACATGGACTTCTTCAAGGCCAGCTACAGGCACAACGACATGCTGCTGCTGGACGACGCGCAGTTCCTCATCGGCAAGGCGCGAACCGCCGAGGAGTTCTTCCACACGATCGATGCGGCCTGCGCTTCCGGCACCCAGGTGGTGATCTCCGCGGACCGGTCGCCTGCAAAGATGCCGATGCTCGAGGCTCGGCTGCGGGAGCGCCTCGAGGGAGGCCTGATCATCGACCTCTCGCCCCCCGACGTCACGACTCGGCTCACCATCGCCCGTCGCATCGCCGCCACCAATGCAGCCCTCGCGGGCACGGACGACGTCTTGCTCCACGTCGCCCGGCGCGTGACGACCAACGTGCGCGTCCTCCAGGGAGCGCTCATCCGCCTCAGCGCCTATTCCTCGCTGACCGGCACCCCGGTCACCCTCGCCCTGGCGGAGCGCGTTCTGAACGACCTATACGAAGAGAGCTCGGCCCCGACGGGGCCGTCGAGATCGGCTCCCACCATCGACCGCATCAAGGACGAGACCTGCAACTCCCTCGAGGTGGGCCAGGAGGAGCTCTCCTCCAACAACCGCAGCCGCCGCCTCGTTTATGCTCGCCAGATCGCGATGTACCTCTCCCGCGAGCTGACCGACCTCTCACTTCCCGCCATCGCCCAGCACTTCGGAGGCCGCGATCACACCACGGTCCTCCATGCTCATCGGAAGATCAAGAGGATGCTGATCGCGAATGAAGACACCAAGGCGACCGTCTCGTCGCTGATCACCTCGATTCAGCAGCATCCACAGGAAGCCTCACAGCTCGAGTCCAGTCCCGACCTCTCCAACATCTAGCCATGATCCCCGCCATGAAGCCTGAAACGCACCGCTTCTTTTCTCGCCACCCACAGCATCAACAGCCCTACCTCTCTTACAAACCTAACTCGGTGCTGCGATGAAGGTGAGCTTTTCGAGAAGCGATCTGCTCGGCGAATTGCAGATGGTCGCTCGAGCCACAGCCGTACGCAGCGCGATTCAGGCTCTTTCGGGAATCCTCTTTCGAGCTTCGGGGAACCGGGTCGAGCTCGCCGCGACGGATACGGAGATAAGCGTCCGCTCGTCTCTGGAGGCAAAGGTCGAGCGAGAGGGCGCGATCTTGGTTCCCGGCCGTTTGCTCGTCGACATTCTTCGTGCCCTCGATGGAGACGAGGTCACTCTCGACAGCGAGGGTGAGACCGGCGAGCTGGTTCTCACATCGAGAGAAGCCCGGTTCGTAATTCGAAGCTTCCCGAAGGACGATTTTCCACAACTTCCCGACGCATCGGGCTCCGGAGTCGTAAAGGTCCCCGCCGCGGCGTTCGCGAAGACGATCGAGCGGGTCGCCCGTGCTGCCTCCCGCGACGAAACGCGACCCGTCTTGACCGGCATCCTGGTCTCGGTCAACGAGGGCACCCTGCGCATGGTCGCCACCGATTCTTACCGTCTGAGCGTCAAGGAGACCCCGCTCGGCGGCGAGGCCAGCGAGCCCTTCGAGGCAAACGTTCCGGCGCGTGCTCTTCAAGAGCTGAGCCGCGTGGTCGCGGATCGTGGGGTGGAGGAAGTGTCCGCTGTGGCGAGCGACAACCAGATCGTCTTCGTGCTCGATGGGATCACGCTCTCGTCGCGCATGATCGATGGTCAATTCCCGAACTATCGTCAGCTCCTGCCGGACACCTACGAGCACGAGATCGAGGTGGCCAAGAGCGAGCTCGCGGCGATCGTCCGGCGCGTCAGCCTGATGGCTCAGCGCAACGCCCCGCTTCGCCTCACGTTCGAGAACGGTCAACTCAGCGTCGCGGCGCAAACCCCCGACGTCGGCGAGGCATCGGAGTCGCTGCCGGTCAAGTTCTCCGGAGAGAAGCTCGAGATCGGCTTCAACCCGCAGTTCCTCCAGGACGGCCTCGACGGCGTGCAGGGGGAAGATCTGAGACTCAAGCTGATCAGTCCCCTCAGGCCCGGGCTGATCGAGGCGGCGGGCGCGGCCGAGGAGGACGGACCCTTCCTCTACCTCATCATGCCCGTGCGCCTGAACGTCTGAAGTCGAGGAGGCCTCGCCTTGCGAGCGACCGGCGTGCGCCTCCACAACTTCCGCAACTACGAGCGGGCGCAGATCGAGCTGCCGCCGGGGCTGACCATGGTGCACGGCTCCGTTGGCGCCGGCAAGACGAACCTGCTCGAAGCGGTGTACCTCGGTTGCGTCGGTCGTTCCCCGCGTACGGGCAACGACCGTGAGCTGGTGCGCTTCGGTGAAGCCTCGGCCGCCGTCAGCCTGAGCGCCTCCAACTCCACGTCGGAGCATCGGTACGACGTTCTCCTCGAGCCCGGGCGGCCGAAGGTCCTCAAAGTCGACGGCACGCCGCGAGAGCGACTCGGTGAAGCCGTGCAGCGTCCGCTCGTATGCGTCTTCATGCCCGACCGGCTCGCACTCGTGAAGGGCCCCGCGGTCCACCGCCGAGCCCACCTCGACTCACTGGTGGCGGCCCTTTGGCCCGCGCGCCATCGGACGCGCATCGAGTACGGCCGGGCACTGGCGCAGCGCAACGCGCTGCTCGGTCGCATCCGGGCAGGCGTCGCGTCGAGCTCTTCGCTCGCCGGCTGGGGCTCCGAGGTGGCACGGCTGGGGTTCGAGCTCACGTCCGACCGGGCGAGGGCGATCGAGGCGCTCGAGCCGCTTTTCGAGAAGCGCGCCCTCGAGCTCGCTCTTCCGGTCGAGGCCCGCCTGCGCTACCGCCCGAGCTCGCGCTCGGAGAGCGCAGCCGAGCTCGCGACCGAGCTCGAGGCCCGCGTCGATAGCGATGTCGAGCGCGGCTTCACTACCCATGGGCCACATCGCGACGACTTCTCGTTCGAGGTTGGGGGCCGAGACCTCCGCCGTTACGGCTCGCAGGGGCAGCAGCGGCTCGGCCTCCTGTCGCTCCTCCTCGCCGAGCGCGAGCTCCTGTGGGAGGTCACCGGCGATCCGCCGTTGCTCCTGCTCGACGACGTTCTCAGCGAGCTCGACGCGACGAGGCGGTCCCTACTGCTCGACAGCGTGCGGGAGAGTGGGCAGACCCTGTTGACGACCGCCGACCCGGTCGCTGCGCGAGCAGCCGGCTCGCTGTCGGAGATCCTCGTGGAGGAGGGCAGTGCGGGTGGCTGATCGAAGGTCCCCACGCCGTCCTCGACCGCTCGCCGGGGCGGTCTCCCGCCTCCGGTCGGATCTCGCTCCGCCAACGCTGCTCGGCAAGGTCCAGCAGGGTTGGCGCGAGGCCCTCGGAGAGCAGATCGACGGGGAGGCCAGGCCGGTCTCCGAGCGCGAGGGGATCATCACCGTCAGCTGTAGCTCGGCGACCTGGAGCGCCGAGCTGACGATGCTTTCCGGAGACCTCCTGGAGCGCCTCAACCGAAGCCTTGGAGGGCCCCCTCAGGTGCGCGGGCTGAAGTTCACGACGGACCCCCGCTGAGGACGCTATTTGGGCCGGCTCAGAGGGCGGTTTTCCTGCATTCTGATGCGGAATTTCGGCACAATTGCTGCGTCCGAACTGACAACTAATCTGGTAGCATATTGTCAATAGATCTAGGTGCTCGCGAGGTCTCGCGCCCGGCCGTGTAGGAGTCCCTTTTCCAGCCGCCGTAGGGCGTACCGACGACCCGTGACTGATAGCTGACCCCCAGGAGGTTCCTTGCCAAAGGACGGAACTCCCGAGCGCGCGTCCGGGCGCTCGCGACAATCGACCAAGGGCGCTCGCGACAAGAGCGGCGCCCCCGCCGCTTCCAGCTACGCCGCGGCGGACATCACCGTCCTCGAAGGGCTCGAGGCGGTGCGAAAGCGTCCCGGTATGTACGTGGGCTCGACCGGCGAGCGAGGGCTTCACCACCTCGCCTACGAGGTGGTCGACAACTCGGTCGACGAGGCGCTCGCGGGCCACTGCGACAGCGTCGAGGTGATTCTGCATCCCGACAACAGCGTCACCGTTTCGGACAACGGTCGCGGCATTCCGGTCGACATGCACCAAAAGGAGAAGCGACCGGCTGCGGAGGTCGTGCTCACGATGCTGCACGCCGGCGGAAAGTTCGGCGACGGCGGCGGCTACAAGGTGTCAGGCGGCTTGCACGGAGTCGGCGTGTCGGTCGTGAACGCGCTGTCGGAGCGCCTCGAGCTCGAGGTCAAACGCGACGGACACATCTGGCGGCAGACCTACGAGCGCGGTGCCCCGAAGACTGCGCTCGAGAAGGGCGAGCCGACGAAGGAGACCGGGACGACCATCACGTTCCTTCCCGACCTCGAGATCTTCGAGGAGATCGTGTTCGACTTCGAGACGCTCACGCAGCGCATGCGCGAGACCGCCTTCCTCACCAAGGGCCTGAGGATCGAGTTGGTCGACGAGCGGGGGTCGGGCGAGCGAGTCGAGTTCAAGTACGACGGCGGCATCAGGGACTTCGTGGCCTACCTGAACGAGAACAAGGATGCGATCCACCGCAAGATCGTGTACTTCGAACAGGAGTCCAAGGATGGGCAGGTCGAGGTTGCGATGCAGTGGAACTCCTCCTACCAGGAGTCGATCTTCAGCTTCGCCAACAACATCAACACCGCTGAGGGCGGGACGCACCTCTCGGGCTTTCGCTCGGCACTGACGCGCACGCTCAACGACTACGCGCGCAGGAAGGGCCTTTTGAAGGAGAAGGACGACAGCCTGGTCGGCGAGGACGTGCGCGAGGGCCTGACGGCGATCGTGTCCGTGAAGCTGCACGAGCCCCAGTTCGAGGGGCAGACGAAGTCGAAGCTGGGCAACCCTCAGATGAAGGGCGTCGTCGAGACGGCCGTCAACCGCAAGCTAGGAGAGTTCCTCGAGGAGAACCCCAGCGAGGCGAACCAGATAATCGGCAAGGCGATCGCCGCGTCACGTGCTCGCGAGGCGGCACGCAAGGCACGCGACCTCACGCGCCGCAAGTCGGCGCTCGAGAACTCGACTCTGCCCGGCAAGCTCGCCGATTGCTCGGTGAAGGACCCGGCTCTGGCCGAGCTCTTCATCGTGGAAGGCGACTCGGCCGGCGGCAGCGGCAAGCAGGCACGCGACCGCAATACGCAGGCCGTCCTACCGCTGCGCGGCAAGATCATCAACGTCGAGAAGAACCGCATCGACAAGGTGCTCTCGAACGAGGAGATCCAGGCGCTCGTCACCGCGATCGGAACCGGCATCCGCGAGGAGTTCGACCTCGAGCAGCTGCGCTACCACAAGGTGATCCTGATGACCGATGCCGACGTGGACGGCGCGCACATCCGCACCCTGGTGCTGACCTTTCTGTTTCGCGAGATGCAGGGCCTGATCGAGGCCGGCCACGTCTACATAGCGAAACCGCCGCTGTACAGGCTGAAGGCCGGCAGCAAGGAGCAGTACATCGAGAAGGAGAGCGAGCTCGAGGAGGTGCTGCTGCGAGACAAGCTGGAGCGAATGGAGGTCTTCGACCGCGCAGCGACCGCGTTCAAGCTCACCCAGCAGCGCTGGCAGCGTTTCACCAGGTTGATCAAGGAGTACGAGGGCTGGGCTTCCGCGCTGAGGGCGGCGCACGGCCACGAGCTGATCACGTTCCTGGAGGAGTCGGCGGTCCTGGACCATGGCCTCACCGACCCGGACGAGGTGATCGCGCAGTTGAAGAAGAAGGCGCCCGAGGGCGAGCCCTACGACACCGAGGTGCTCTCGCAGAACGGCGATGGGTCGATCCGCATCAAGGTGATCGAGCGCAAGAGCGGCCTCGCAACCACCCACGCGTTCGGACGCGAGCTCTTCGCTTCGCGCGAGTACCGGCAGCTGACCCGTGTGCACCAGGAGCTGCAGAACCTCGCCGGCACGCCGCCGTTCAAGCTGAAGCTGGGCGAGGACGATGCTGAGGCGCTGTCGTTCGAGGAGCTGCGCACCAAGGTGCTGGCTCTGGCCAAGCGTGGCGTCAGGCTGCAGCGGTTCAAGGGTCTCGGCGAGATGAACGCCGACCAGCTCCGGGAGACGACCATGGATCCCGAGTCACGGACGCTCCAGCTCGTCACGATCGACGACTCCTATGCCGCCGGCGAGCTGTTCTCGATGTTGATGGGCGACCAGGTGGAGCCCCGAAGAGCGTTTATCGAAAAACACGCAAGAGATGTCCAATTCCTCGATGTTTAGGGAAGTTACGAACGGTCAGGCTCCGAAAACCAAGCCTGACAAGGACGCAGGGCCGCAGGCGAGCGAGCGTACCTGTAGGTACGTGAGCGAAGCCGAGGCCCGAGGACACCGTCAGGCGACGGTTTGCAGGAGCCCTCATGGCGACGCTTGATGCACTGACCGGCAACATCGAACCGCGAGGCCTGCGCGAGGAGATGCGCTCGTCGTACATGGAGTACGCGATGAGCGTGATCGTCGGCCGCGCGCTGCCGGATGTGCGCGACGGCCTGAAGCCGGTCCACCGCCGCGTCCTGTTCGCGATGCACGAGGCCGGCCTGCAGCCGACCCGTGCGTACCGCAAGTGCGCGCGCGTGGTGGGTGACGTGATGGGGAACTTCCACCCGCACGGCGACTCCGCCATCTACGACACGCTCGCTCGCATGGCGCAGGACTTCGCGCTGCGCTACCCGCTGGTGGACGGCCAGGGGAACTTCGGGTCGATCGACGACGACCCGCCCGCCGCCATGCGGTACACGGAAGCGCGTTTGGCGCGTCTGGCGACCGAGATGCTCCGCGACATCGACGCGAACACCGTCGACTTCACCCCGAACTACGACGAGTCCCGCCAGGAGCCGCTGATCCTGCCGGCGCGCTTCCCGAACCTGCTCGTGAACGGCTCCGCCGGGATCGCGGTCGGGATGGCGACCAACATCCCTCCCCACAATTTGCGCGAGACGATCGACGCTGTCGTTGCCTACATCGACGACCCGGAGGTCGACGTCGCGGGCCTGATGAAGCACATCAAGGGCCCGGACTTTCCCACCGGCGGTTACATCGTCGGCCGCGGAGGGATCAAGGAGGCCTATGAGACCGGCCGCGGCCGTGTGGTGATGCGGGGCCGTGCGCACGTCGAGCCGATCCGCGGAGGAAAGGAGGCGATCATCGTCACGGAGCTGCCCTTCATGGTCAAGAAGGGCGGCAAGGGCAACCTCATCGACAGGATCGCGGACCTCGTGCGCGAGAAGAAGATCTCGGAGATCAGCGACCTTCGCGACGAGACCGACCGCTCCGGCATGCGGTTGGTGATCGAGCTGAAGCGCGACGCGATCCCGGAGATCGTGCTCAACAAGCTCTACAAGCACACCTCTCTCCAGCAGACCTTCGGTGTCAACATGGTGGCGCTCGCAGATGGCGTGCCGCGCACGCTGAACCTGCGCGAGGTGATCCGCTACTACGTCCTCCACCAGAAGGAGGTCGTCACCAGGCGCACCAAGGACGAGCTGGAGCGCGCCGAGCGCCGAGCGCACATCCTCGAGGGACTGCTGATCGCGCTGTCCAACATCGACGCGGTCATCAAGCTGATCCGGTCCTCGCCCGACCCCGAGCGTGCACGTACGGGTCTGATCGAGCAGTTCGAGCTTTCCACCGAGCAGGCGCAGGCGATCCTCGACATGCGCCTCCAGCGCCTGACCGCGCTCGAGACCGACAAGATCAAGTCGGAGCACGCCGACCTTCAGGAGCGCATCAAGGAGCTGCGCGCGATCCTCGGCGACGAGGAGCGCCTGTACTCGCTGATCAAGGAGGAGTTGCTCGAGATCAGGGACATCTACGGCGACGAGCGCCGCAGCGAGATCATTCATGCCGAGGACGAGGTCGACCTCGAGGACATGATCGCCGAGGAGCAGATGGTGATCTCGATCACCCGCTCCGGCTACATCAAGCGGCTGCCGCTGTCGACCTATCGCAAGCAGAAGCGCGGCGGCATCGGCGTGATCGGGATGGAGACCAAGGAGGACGACTACATCGAGCACCTGCGCATCTGCTCGACGCACGACTTCCTGCTGTTCTTCACGACCAAGGGCAAGGTTTACAGGCTGAAGGTCTACGAGCTGCCGGAGGGGGCGCGCACCGCCAAGGGCCGTGCGCTCGTCAACCTACTTCCGCTGCGCGACGGCGAGCGCGTGCAGGCGGTGATCGCGACGAGAGACTTCTCGGAGCACAAGTACGTCGTCTTCGCAACGCGCAAGGGACTGGTCAAGAAAACCGAGTTCACCGCGTACAACACTCCGATCAGGGCGGACGGCATCATCGCCATCAAGGTCCGCAACGGCGACGAGCTCGTGTCCGTTAGAGGCACGAACGGCGAGGACGACGTCATCATGGTCGCGCGGTCGGGCTACGCGGCGCGCTTCAACGAGTCGCGCGTGCGCCCGATGGGTCGCGATACCTCCGGAGTGCGCGGGATGAACGTCGCCGAGAAGGGCAACGAGGTGCTCTCGATGGACATCGCAAAGGACGACACGGAGCTCTTCGTCGTGACCGAGAACGGCTACGGCAAGCGCACCTCGATCGCCGAGTATCCGGTCAAGGGTCGCGCCACGAAGGGTGTGAAGACGATCCAGCTCACCGACCGCAAGGGTGGGCTCGCCGGGGCGCTGATCGTACGCGAGCACCAGGAGCTGCTGTTCATCTCACAGAGCGGAATGGTCCAGCGCACCTCCGTACGGGGCATCTCTCGGATGGGGCGGCCCACGCAGGGCGTCAAGGTCATGAACGTCCGGGACGACGATCGCGTCAGCGCCGTCGCGTCCGTGGTCGAGACCGAGGCCGACCTCGCCGCGGACGTGGCCGAGGACTTGTCCGAGGAATTGTTCGACAACGGTGGAACGCCGTCACCCGACGGCGCCGACCCCGTCGACGCCTCGGAAAACGGCGCGGCCTAGCGGCCGTGGCCCGGCCCGAAGCGCGTTACTAGCTCCCGCGCTCGGCCGGGAGCCGTTCCCCGGTCAGGCTGGAGCCGGCAGGAGGTACTGCTGCCACGCCGTCGGGACGACGGGGGCGGCCACGCGGATGAAGACCGTGGGTCCCGGTGCGCGTGGCGCGCGCTGGGGGTGCATGTCGACCTCGACCGGCGTGCGGTTGCCCTTGCGCCGGTTGCATGGCGCGCAGGAGGTGACGATGTTCTCCCAGACGCTCTTTCCCCCTCTGCTGCGCGGGAGCACGTGGTCGACCGTCAGGTGGGAGGTCCTGCCGCAGTACTGGCAGGTCCACGAGTCGCGGGCGAACACCGCCCGGCGCGTGATACGGCGCCGGGCGCTCTCGCGCGGCACCCGCACATAGGTGACCAGACGGATGACGACCGGGTGCGGGAGCGTCATGCTCTCGCTTCGCAGCTCGCGGCTTCCGGTCTCGAGCAGCTCCGCCTTCTGCTTCAGTACGAGCACGACCGCGCGCCGGACCGTGCAGACGTTCAGCGGCTCGTACGAGGAGTTGAGGACCAGGACGCGGCTCGAGTCCCTCGACCTGCCGCGCACCTTCGCCCCGTCAGAGCGCGCGGCAGGCCCGTCTGGGCCAGGTACCGGATCTTCTCCGGAAGCTGTAGCTCGGCCATTCGGCGTGGGCTCTACCGCGGTCTGGGTTGCCATTGTCTGGCCGAAAGTGTAGCCACAGAAACTCAGGATCCGTTCGTAGAAGCGCGCGCGGCGGGGTAGGTTCCGAGAACGCGCAGCGTTTCGACGCCGTTTCGGATCGCGTCGAGCGCACCCACCACCGGCTGGTCGACCTCGTGTCCCTCGAGGTCCACGAAGAAGATGTAGCGGCCGAGCCCCAGCTTGCGCGGACGCGACTCGATCTTCGTGAGGTTGATCCCGCGCTCGGCGAACTCGGTGAGCATCGCGACCAGAGCCCCCGGCGAGTCGGGAAGTCCCCAGAAGCAAACGGAGGTCTTCCAACCGCCGGGCGCCTCTTCGTCTCCGGCTCGCTCGCGCGCGAGCCAGACGAAACGCGTCTCGTTCTCGGGCAGGTCCTCCACCCCCGCCTCGAGCACCTTGCAGCCGTATAGCTCGGCGGACAGCCGGTTGCCGAGCGCCGCCCAGGGCCTGCTCGACTCGGCGACGATCCTGACCGCGTCGGCGGTGCTGTCGGCCGACGTGACCTGCGCGGAGGGAAGGCGCTCGCGGATGTAGGCGGCGCACTGGGCGCTGGCATGCGGGTGCGAGACGACGCGCTCTATCGTTTCCAGCGCCATCTCCTCGCGCGCTATCAGGCAATGCTGGATCGGGTGCACCAGCTCCCCGATGATCGAGACGTCGTCGGCTTCCAGCGCCAGGGCGTCCAGCGTCGCGTTGACCGACCCCTCGAGCGAGTTCTCGATCGGCACGATCGCGCGCTCGACATCGCCGCGCTGCACCGCCATCACGCAGTCGTAAATCGTGGGTTCCGGCACGGCGTCGATGCCGGCGCGGTCCATCGAGGCGAAGAGAGCCTCCTCGCTGAACGTCCCCTCCGGCCCCAGGAAGGCGACGCGAAGCCGATGGCCGCGGGCGCCCTCCGGCTCCGATGCCCCGGTTGTCATCTGAGCGACCCCGGCCGGGTCAGCGGCCGTTCCCGCTCGCGAGCGCGTTCTTGACCGCCTCGCTCTCCTCCGGGGAGAGCTCGTGCTCCGCCTTCCCGTCGCGCAGCCCCTTCACGTACAGACGGGCCTGCTCGCGGTGGAGGATCGAGGACATCACCACGCCCGTCCCCGTGTCGTCCAGCAACGCGATCGAGCTCGATTGGCGGCCGCTCATCTCGTTGTAGGCGTCGTAGCGGACGACAGCGGAGTGGCTCACCGCCTTGGTCAGCTTGCTCTCCACGCCGTCGAGGCGCTGATCGAGCTGCTGGAAAGCCGTCTGCACTCGAGAGTGGAGGTCGTCGAAGCCTTTCTGGAGGGCCTGCCCGTGAGCGACGATGTCGCGCTCTCCGTTCTCGCCGAGGATGAAGCGCTGGGCCGCCTGGAGCCGGCGCAGCCGGGATGCGAGCACCGCGATCAGGACCAGGGCGACCAGGCCCAGGCCCCCGGCCACCAGAGCGGCGATCCCTGCGGTCGAGGTCAGCTCGTCGGACACGGGCGGAAGGATAGCTTTGGCAAAGGCGCTACCGGCGCCACCGCGAAATCTCTAGCCACTCGTGAAGACGACCTGGAAGGTGGCCCTGTTGTTGTCACGGACCCTCTCCCCGGGGACCGCGGTCACCTGAACCGTCACCTCGCTGACGGCGCCGGTGGTCGGGGCGGGAGTGATCGGGATGGTGACGGTCTGAGAGTCGCCGGCTGCTATGCGGCTGATCGTCTGCTCGAGGTTCAGGCGGCGGCCGTTCTGGATCGTGACCGACACCGGGATGTCCGTCTCCTCCGCCTCGCCCTGGTTCTGAACCTCGACCTCGAACGTCAGGTCGTCTGTCGCCGCTATCCGGTTCACGCCGTCCTCCGAGAGGACGGTTCCCGACGGCTTGGCCGTGACGCTCACGATGCCGGTCCCGTGCAGGCCCGGCGTGGCGGCACGCTCGGTGCTCCCGATCCTGCTGAGCCTGGTGTCGACGGTCTCGGGATCGAGCCAGCCGAGGTCGGGCAGCGACTGGCTGCGCCGGAAGCGCTCGTTGATGTCCCGCTCGGCGAACTCTCTCTGCAGCTCGGGCAGCGCGCGTTGCGAGTAGATGACATCGCTCGCCAGGAACATCTGCATCTGTGCGGCGATCGACTCGATCGCGGGCTTGCGGCCCCGTTCGCCCAGGGCGGTCGGAATCCGCTGCGCGATGTTGCGAAGGGCGTCGCGCCTGAACTCGAGCGTCTCGACGAGCCGGGAATGTGCGCCGTTCAGCTCGTCGGGTTGGTCGGTGTCGCGTGCCCGCTCTACCAGCTGCTCGGCATCGGTGGCGAGCGCGTTGATCTCGTTCTGAACGTCGAGCGCCTCCGCGTTCCTGGGCCTCGAAAGCGTCTCGAACAGGTTGTTCGCGAGGTTGTTCGACTCCTCGACCACGGCGTTCACGTCCCCGGCGTAGTCACGAAAGGCCCGATCCTTGCGTGCATCGAGACAGCCCCTGATGCCCAGCACCAGCAGGATGAGGACGACCACCCCCGCTCCGGCCGCGACCGCCCGCCGCGTCATGATCGTTTGGCGCTCCGAGGCTGCGGAGTCGCCCGGCCTGGACGGTCGGCGTCGCGTGGGGCCTGTCGGAGAGGAGGACACGAGAATCCACAGGGGCACGGCTTCCGACCGCGCCCTGACCGGCTTTCCCTGACCGGAGTATGACGGGGTGATCGGGTGTCTCGCAGAGCGAGGGTGCCCGCAAGGGCACTTGCAGGCATGGCCGTTCCGTAGCATTCGACACCGGAAAGCGGGGCACCTGTGCACCTTCTCGACCCCACGTCGCCCGTATGAGCGTTCTCAGCAAGTTCGAGTTGAAACTGGAGCAGATCATCGAAGGCGTGTTCAGCCGCGCCTTCAAGGCGCGCGTTCAGCCGGTGGAGCTGGCCCGAAAGCTGGCCAAGGAGATGGAGTCGCACCGCACCGCCTCCATCTCGCGTGTGTACGTCCCGAACGAGTACACCGTCTACCTGTCGCGGGACGACCGGCGCCAGTTCGAGGGCTACGAGCAGGCTCTCCTGGACGAGCTCTCGGCCCATCTCCTCGAGCACGCCGCCCGGGAGAACCTCGCTCTCCTGACCCGTCCAAAGGTCTCCTTCGAGACGGACAAGCGGTTGCGGATGGGTGAGTTCGGGATCCAGGCGCGCCTGGTCAAGCCCGCGCGCGGCCCCGAGGAGGAAGCTGCTCAGGGCGACCTCGGGTCGACGATGGTCTACTCGGCCGCCCGCGTCCAGGAGGAGGCGGATCGCGCCGCAGACCCCGTCCCCGACAAGCCGGTGTCCCGCGCGCTGCTCATCTCCGAGGACAAGAGCTTCGTGATCGACAGGCCGCGGGCCGTGGTCGGGCGCAGTCAACGATGTGACTACGTGCTGGCCGACCCGAACGTCTCGCGCCGCCACTTCGAGCTCGCGTTGAGGGGCTCGGACTGGTACGTGACGGATCTCGGCTCGACCAACGGGGTGACGGTCAACGGCAGCAAGGTCAGCACGGGCCGGCTCTCGCCGGGCGACCAGATCGTCGCCGGCACTTCGTCGCTGCGTTTCGAAGTGGATTGATGTCCGAGCCGATCGAAGTCCTGCTCCAGTTCGCCTTCATAGGCGTGCTCTACCTGTTCCTGCTCTGGGTCGCGCGCAGCGCCCTGAAAGATCTCGGACCCGGTCGCGTCGAAGCCGCGATCGCGCAGCCGGGCAACGGTCGCACGCCGCAGGCGCCACTGGTCGTGGCCGAGCGCGGGGGAGGTCTGCGAGCGGGGGCCTCGTTCGCCGTCAACGGCACCCTGGTGATCGGGCGCTCGCCGCAGTCGGAGATTCAGATCGACGATCCCTTCGCCTCCGCGCGCCATGCCGAGATCGTGGACAGAGACGGTGTCTGCTACCTGGAGGACCTGGGCTCGACGAACGGGACTTACCTCAACGGCCGCAGGGTCCGCTCGACGGAGTCACTACGCGCGGACGACAGGATCCGCATCGGGGATACCGAACTGCGATACCGGCAGTGACTGGAATCTGGGCTTTTCACGCCGGCCCCGGTGAAGTTCGCCGCGGCGACGAGCCGGAGCGCTCACGGGCGTGCTGAGAGTCGTCGAAGAAGCCGCCCGCACCGACACGGGTCGGCAGCGGACCGCGAACGAGGACGCCTACATCGCCCGCTCGCCCGTGTACGCCGTGGCCGACGGCATGGGCGGCGCACAGGCGGGGGAGGTTGCGGCCCGGATGGCGGCCGAGGCCTTCGAGAGCCCGTTGCCGGACGGGACCAACCCCGAGCAGGAGCTGGGCCGCATCGCCGCCGATGCGAACCGGCGCATCTTCGACCACGCGCGCTCCGATGCCAGCCGAAGCGGCATGGGCACCACGCTGACCGGTGCGCTGCTGCGCGGCGACGAGGTCAGCATCGTCCACGTCGGCGACAGCCGCGCCTACCTGCTGCGTGACGGCGAGCTGCGCCAGCTGACGCGGGACCACTCGCTCGTCGAAGAGCTGCGACGGCGGGGACAGCTGACTTCCGAGGAGGCCGAGGACCACCCGCAGCGCTCGGTCATCACCCGCGCGCTTGGCCCGGAAGCCGAGGTGGAGCCCGACATCCACACCCACAAGGCCCGTAGCGGCGACGTCTTCCTTCTCTGCAGCGACGGGCTGACGAGCATGGTCCGGGAGGACCGGCTGCAGGAGGTCCTGACCGAGAGCCCGACCCTGAGCGCCGCCGCCGACAGCCTCGTGGAGGAGGCCAACCGCATGGGGGGCCGCGACAACATCACCGTGATCATGTTCCGGGTCGACGGCGAGGGCCGCGGCCCCGCGGCCGACGGGTCGTCCGAGGACACGGCGGAGCAGACCGCAACGGACATCGACGCCGCCGCGGTCGCCACGGCGGTCGCCGCCGCGGAGCCCGAGCGGGCGCCCGAGCCGTATCGCGAGCCGCCGGAAAGCGTCCCGCGCGTGGACAGGCGCCGGCGGCGCCGGCGCAGGCTGCGCGTCGCCCTGGCGCTGCTCGTGACCCTGCTCGTGCTCACGGGTCTGGCCGTCGCCGCTGTGGCGGGGGCGAGGAGCGTCTATTTCATTGGCCAGAACGACCGCGGGCTGATCACCCTCTACCGGGGCGTGCCCTACGAGCTGCCTGCTGGACTCGAGCTGTACGACACCGAGTACGTCAGCTCGGTGCAGGTCCGCACCCTGCGTCCCTTCGAGCGCCGCCGGCTGCTCGATCACGAGCTGCGCTCACGCAGCGACGCAGCCGATCAGATCCGCGACCTGGAGCGGGGACGCTGAGCGCGCGCAACCGGGAGCTGGTCGGACTCGTGCCCGTCTCGCTGCTGGTGACGGGTGGCTTCACCGCCGTCTACCTGTCGCGCCAGAGCGAGCTGGACCTGGCGACGCTGACCTACGGCGGCATCTTCCTCGCCCTCTGCCTGTCGGTGCACCTGTTCCTGAGGCGCACGCTTCCCGACGCCGACCCCTACCTGTTCCCGCTCACGGCCCTGCTCGCCGCCTTCGGGCTGGTGATGATCTATCGCATCGATCAGGACCTCGCGCGCCAGCAGGCGGGCTGGTTCGTGGCCGGCATCGCGCTGTTCGTCGTCACGGTCCTCTGGCTGCGCGACGTGCGAGCACTCGAGCGCTACCGCTACGTGATCGCCGCGGTGGGACTCGGGCTGCTCGTGCTACCGCGCCTGCCGGGTATCGGCGCCCAGGTCAACGGCGCCTACCTCGGCGTCGACTTCGGCCCGATCTCGTTCCAGCCCACGGAGCTGGCGAAGATCTGCATCGTCGTCTTCCTGGCCAGCTACCTGATGGAGCGCGGTGAGGTGTTGGTGCTCGGCGCGCGCCGCGTTGCGGGCATGACTCTTCCGCCGCTCAAGCACCTGGGACCGCTGCTCGTCGTCTGGGGCGCCGCCATGGTGATGCTCGTCGTGATCCGCGACCTCGGAAGCTCGCTGATGTTCTTCGGAGCCTTTCTCGCGCTGCTGTACGTGGCCACGGGCCGCCTTTTCTTCGTCCTCTCGGGAATGACGCTGTTCGTCCTGGGTTCCTGGTTCTTCGCGAGCACGGTGGGGCACGTCGGGGAGCGCATCGACGTCTGGCTCGACCCATGGCATGACCCGGAGGGAAGCGGCTACCAGATCGCGCAGTCCCTCTTCGCACAGGCCGACGGCGGGCTGTTCGGGCGCGGCTTCGGCGAGTCGCTGCTCGAGCTGCCGAACGGGAGCGCCATCATTCCCGCCCCTCACACCGACCTCATCTACGCGGTGATCGCCAACGAGGTGGGACTGTTCGGAGCCGCGGCGGTCGTGCTCGTCTATCTCCTGTTCGCCGAACGCGGGTTCAAGATCGCGGAGCTGTCCCAGGACGGCTTCTCGAAGCTGCTCGCCGCCGGCCTGACCGCGGTGTTCGCGCTCCAGGCGTTCGTGATCGTCGGCGGCGTCACGCGAGTGATCCCGCTCACGGGCGTGACCCTCCCGTTCGTCAGCTACGGGGGAAGCTCGATCGTGGCCAACTTCATCCTCCTCGCCCTGCTCCTGATGATCTCTCAGCGAGCCCGCGCGCCTCGCGCGCGAGGGCGCGGGCCGGTGGTGGCGGGGTGAACGTTCGCGTCTTTCACCTGTTCGGGCTCGTGGTGCTGCTGTTCTCCCTGCTTGTCGGCTTCACGTCGTACTGGTCGGTCTTCGACGCGAAGGGTCTCGAGGCAAACAGGGCCAACAAGCGGATCCTGCTCGAAGAGCTGCGCATCCGCCGCGGGCTCGTCTTCGCGCGCGACGGCGAAGTCGTCGCGCGGAACAAGGTGAGCGGCGGAAGGGGCTCGGCGCGCTTCTACAGCCGCGTGTACCCGACGGGAGGTCTTTTCTCCCACACCGTCGGCTACAACTTCGCGAACCGCGGCCGCTCCGGGATCGAGCGCTCGCACAACGACGAGCTCACGGGCGACGCGGACGAGTTCACCACGATCTTCGACGAGCTGCGGGGGCGCGAGCGCGAAGGCGACGACCTGCTCACGACGCTCGACCCCGAAGGGCAGCGGGCGGCGCTCGACGCCCTCGCGGGCAGAGCCGGCTCCATCGTGGCGATCGAGCCGCAGACCGGCTTCGTGCGCGTGATGGCCGCCGTGCCGGGCTTCGATCCGAATCGCGTGCCGAGCGATTTTGCGCAGCTCAACAGGGCGCCGGGCTCGCCGCTCTTCAACCGCTCCACGCAGAGTGGCTATCCGCCCGGATCGACGTTCAAGGTGGTGACCGCGACGGCGGCGATCGACAGCGGGCGCTACACACCCCTCTCCTCGCTGAGCGGGCGCTCGCCGAAGCGGATCGGCGGCGTTCCGCTCTCGAACTTCGGCGGAACCAGCTTCGGCGCGACGACTCTGACCACCGCGCTCACCAAGTCGGTGAACACGGTTTGGGCGACGGTCGGGGAGCGACTCGGCAAGGAGACGCTCTACGAGTACATGAAGCGCTTCGGCTTCAACCGCAAGCCACCGATCGACCTGCCGAGGGACGAGCTGCGCGCGAGCGGGGTCTTCAGCGAGGGGAAGCTGCTCGACGAGGGCGACGCGGTGGACATCGGGCGCGTCGCCATCGGGCAGGAGAGGTTGCTGGTGACTCCGCTTCAGATGGCGATGGTGGTGTCCGCGATCGCCAACGACGGCAGCCTGATGCGTCCGCACCTCGTGGAGCGCGTGCGGGACGCCGAAGGGCGGACCGTGGACCGCGTGAGGCCCAGAGAGGAGTCGGAGGTCATGAAGCCCGCCACGGCTCGGGCACTCGCGCTGATGATGAGCAAAGTCGTGGAGGAGGGAACAGGAACCGCCGCGGCGCTGGAGGGCATCGACGTCGCCGGTAAGACCGGGACAGCGGAGGTCGGTGGCACCAATCAGGCCTGGTTCATCGGGTTCGCGCCGGTCGACGCACCGCGGATCGCCATCGCCGTGACCATCGAGCGCACGACCGGCCAGGGCGGGACCGTGGCGGCTCCGGTCGCCAAGAGCGTGATGGAGGCGCTGCTGCGGTGACCGAGATCGCCGAGCACAGCATGATCGACGGGCGCTACCGCATCCTTCACCGCGTCGGCTCCGGGGGGATGGCGGACGTCTACTGCGCGGAGGACATCCACCTGGGCCGCAAGGTCGCCGTGAAGCTGCTGTACCGCCGCTTCGCTCAGGACACGGAGTTCGTCGAGCGCTTCAGGCGCGAGGCCTCGGCCGCGGCCGGGCTCCAGCATCCGAATGTCGTCAGCGTCTACGACCGTGGCGAGTACGACGGCACCTACTACATAGCGATGGAGTTCTGCGACGGCATCTCGCTCAAGGACCTCATCGGGCGGGAGGCCCCGCTCGAGCCGGAACGGGCGATCCGGATCACGCGCCAGATGCTCGTGGCCGCTCGGTTTGCCCACCGGCGTGGCGTGATCCACCGCGACCTGAAGCCGCAGAACGTGATGATCGACGCCGAGGAGAAGGACGAGAACTTCAACGTCAAGGTGGCGGACTTCGGCATTGCGCGAGCGGGCGCGTCGGAGATCACCGAGGTCGGCGCGATCATGGGCACCGCCCAGTATCTGTCCCCCGAGCAGGCTCAGGGCAAGTCGGTGACCGCGGCGTCGGACCTCTACTCCGTGGGGGTCGTGCTGTTCGAGATGCTCGCCGGACGCCCTCCGTTCGACGGCGACAGCGCCGTGGCAATCGCGCTCAAGCACGTGAGCCAGCCCCCGCCGCGGCTGCGCGAGCTTCGCCCGGAGATACACGAGCGGCTCGAGGCCGTCGTTTCGAAGTCGCTCGCCAAGGAGTCCGAGGACCGGTTCACCGACGCGGACTCCTTCCTGGCCGCCCTCGACCACGCCGAAGCCGCGCTGGCTGGCGCCGGCGAGCCCGACTCGGGCAGCACCGCGGCCTTCAGCCCCGTCGGCATGGTTCCCCTGCCCGTTGCGACGCCTCCCCCGCCGGCGACCGAGCCTCCGCAACCGCCTGCCGTCGGTGAGGAGCCGGAGGAGCCGCGACGGCGGCGGAGGTTGGTGACGGTGCTGCTGCCACTGGTCGTCCTCGGGGTCGCGGGGCTGCTCGCGTTCCTCCTTCTCCGGCCGGAGCCGGTGACCGTACCCCTAGTGCTCGGGCAGACGCTCGACAGCGCACGCCAGGAGCTCGAGAGCGCGGGCTTTCAGGTGGACATCGACAGGCGCCCCGACGCGGCGCCGCGCGACACCGTCTTCCAGCAGGCACCCAGGGCCGAGAACGAGGCGGATGAGGGATCCACCGTGACGCTGTTCGTCTCCAACGGCCCGAGTACGGTCAAGGTACCGGACGTTCTCGGCCTCTCCGAGCAGGACGCCCGCAGGAGAGTCAGCAGATCCGGCCTGCGGGCGAGGATCGACACGGAGAGCTCCCGCAAGGTGCCGGAGGGCAACGTGATCCGCTCCGACCCCGGGCCGGGAACAGCCATCGAGCGCGGCTCGCGCGTCACCCTGGTCATGAGCTCCGGCCCGCAGCAGGTGACGGTGCCCGACGTCACCGGACAGGACCAGCAGGACGCGGTGGATCGCCTGCGCGACGACGGGCTGAGCGTCGTCGTCCGCGAACGCGAGTCGAGCGAGCCCGCCGACACGGTCGTCGATCAGAGTCCCGCGGGCGGCTTGCTCGTGGGCGAGGGAACGACGGTCACCCTATTCGTCTCCAACGGCCGACTCGAGAACGTGCCCGACGTCGTCGGCCTCGACCAGGGCGAGGCCGAGGCGGAGCTTCGCAGCGCCGGGTTCCGCGCCAGCGTGCGCACCGCGACCACCGAGGTTCCCGACCGGGAGGGACGCGTGCTGTCGCAAACGCCGGCCGGGGGCAAAGAGCGTCGCCGCGGCGCGACGGTCGTGATCACGGTGGGGGAGCTCCAACCGGCTGAGCCCGCGCCCACGCCCGCCCCCGGGGCAGCCGAATGAAGGTCGCCGTCCTCGCCGGCGGCCGCTCGAGCGAGCACGACGTGTCGCTCGCCTCGGCCGCATCCGTCCTCGACGGGCTCGAGAGCGCGGGTCACGAGTGCACGTCGATCGTGATCGCCCGGGACGGGCGCTGGCACGAGCGCGACCCGCGAGCCGGGGGCGACGGGCCGGCGCTGTGCCTGGAGCCGGCTGCCGGCGTGGTGGGAGCGGACGTGGCGTTTCCCGTCCTGCACGGGCCGTTCGGCGAGGACGGCACGGTTCAGGGACTGCTCGAGTGCATGGACGTGCCCTACGTCGGGGCGGGAGTTTTGTCTTCGGCGCTTTGCATGGACAAATCCGCGTTCAAGCGCGTGATGGCGCAGGCCGGGCTACCTCAGGTTCGCTACGAGGTCGTGCGCCGGCGCGAGTGGAGCGCCGATCGCGAGGCGGTGATCGAGCGAGCGAGAGCGGCGCACTGGCCGCAGTTCGTGAAGCCCGCGCGGATGGGCTCGAGCTTCGGCATCTCGAAGGTGTCGAGCGAGGAAGAGCTACCCGCGGCGCTCGAAGCCGCCTTCCACCACGACGCGTGTGTGCTGGTGGAGGCGGCGGCCGTGGGAGCCGAGGTCGAGTGCTCGGTGATCGGGAACGGCGAGCCCGTCGCGTCGGAGCCCGGCGAGGTGGTGTCCAAAGCCGACTGGTACGACTTCGAGTCCAAGTACACCGAGGGCGGGATGGAGCTCTTCGTTCCTGCGCGTATCGGCGCTGCGCAGCGCGAGCGCGTGCGACGGCTGGCGGTCGACGTCTTCCAGGCCAGTTACTGCGCGGGGCTCGCCCGCGTCGACTTCTTCGTGACGCACGAGGGCAAGGTGCTCGTGAACGAGCTGAACACGATCCCCGGCTTCACGCCGACGAGCGTCTTCGCACGCCTGTTCGCGGCCTCCGGCGTTCCGTACGCCGACCTGCTCGACCGCCTGCTTTTCTTGGCGCTCGAGCGCCATGAAGAGAGGCCGGATTTCGCTTAGGCGCGAAATCCGCTTAGCCGAGCAGGCGTAGCTCCGACACCGCGGCGCCGTAGCGGCCGTTCGGATCCTCCGCTAGGCGCGTGATCCAGGCGAGGTAGTAGCGGAATCGCTGTCCGCCGGTGTCGAGGTTGAAGGTCTTCGTCTTCGCGTCCATGGTCCCGCCGCCCACCTTCGTCCAGCGCGCGACAGTGTCCGGCACCTGGTTCGCGACGTACAGCTCCACGTCCCAGCCCTCGAAGGACGTGACGATCCGAACGGCACGCGCGACCACGGGCCGTCCGGCGTCGAGGTAGAGGCCCACGCCGTCCTTGATGTTTCCCAGCTCGGGGCTGTCGTAGCGCTCGGTCTGCCACGCCGTCGAGCGGTCGCCGTCGAGCGCAAGCGGAAGCTCCGTACGGTTCTCCTGCCCGTCCCCCGGGGCCGGGTCGTAGTCGATGGCGCGGCCTGCGCCGAGTCGGATCGTGGAGAGGTCCTGCGGCGAAGAAGCCGGCTGCCCGCTGTTGTTGGTGGCGTCGATCACGGCGGCGATGCCGACCGCGCTGGCGAGCAGGCCAAGCACGAAGAGGGGCAGCCTGACCCGTCCGCGCCGGCGCGGCCCGCGCGAGGCCAGCTCCTGGGGCAGCCGCTCGAGAACGGCCGTGGCTTCGCCCTCCGCCGTCCCTCCGCGAGCCGCCTCGAAGGAGAGGACCTCCTCGAGCTCTCGCACCATTTCAGTGGCCGAGTCGTAGCGGGCCGAGGCGTCCTTGGCGGTGGCCCGCTCGACGACGGCAGCGAGTGCCGCAGAGATCTCCGGCCGGCGACTCTGCACGTCCGGCACGCCCTCGCGGACGTGCTTCATGGCGACGCTGACGCTGCTCTCGCCCTTGAAGGGGACGTCGCCGCTGAGCATCTCGTACAGGACGATGCCGAGCGAGTAGACGTCGGACTGGGCGCCGACGTCGTGACCGAGCGCCTGCTCGGGCGACACGTAGTCGGTCGTGCCGACAACACGCCCGGCTGCGGTCAGCTGGCGGGCGTCGAGTTGAAGGCTGCGCGCGATGCCGAAGTCCGTCACCTTGGCTCTGCCTTCCTCGTCGATGAGGACGTTCTGCGGCTTGACGTCGCGGTGCACGAGGTGGCGATCGTGCGCCGCCTCGAGCGCTCTTCCGATCTCGATCGCGTACGCGACCGCTTCGCTCACCGGCAACGCGCCCAGGCGGCGAATGCGGTCCTTGAGCGTCTCGCCGCGCACGTGCTCGAAGACGATGTAGGGATGGCCGTGGTCCTCTCCGGCGTCGATCACCATCACGACGTGCGGATGGGAGATCTGGGCGACGGTGCGCGCCTCTCGCCTGAATCGCTCGAGCGCGTTCGGGTCGCGAGACACGTCGCTGTCGAGCACCTTCACCGCCACCGGCCGCTCGAGCGTCTGGTCGAACGCCAGGTAGACGGTGGACATGCCGCCCGTGCCGATACGCGATTCGATCCGGTAGCGGTCGTTCAGGACGCTACCCACCAGAGGCGCCCCGGCGGTGCTGCCGTTGCTCGGCACGACCCGTCCCTCCTGGGTCGTGTCCGTTGCCGGGGCGTGCGGCTCGTTATTTTGCGGCGTCATGGTCTCCGTCCACTGCTACACGGACCCATTGTGCCCGTGGTCGTGGGGAATCGAGCCGTGCATCCGGAAGCTCATGGTCCAATTCGATGACTCGCTTGAGTGGACCTTTGTCATGGGCGGCCTTGCCCGCGACCTCTCCAATCCGGACCGGCGGGCGGCGGGAAGCGGTGAGCAGCAAGTGTACGGAGGCCTCATACGGGAATGGCTCGTCGCGGCGGAGGCGACGGGTATGCCCTACGACCCCCTGCTGTGGGTGGAGGGGCCGGTATCCACGAGCTACCCCGCCTGCATGGCGTTCGAAGCGGCGGCGGAGCAAGTTTCGGATGGGGGCTATGGCTTTCTGCGCCGCCTGCGCGAAGGCCTGATGTGCGAGCGGCGCAAGCTCGACCACGCCGAGGCCCTGGTGGAGGAGGCGAGGCGGGCCGGCCTCGACGTCGAGCGGTTTCGCTTCGCCCTGCGCTCCCACGCGATAACGGAGGCTCTGGGCGCCGACCTCGAGCGCACGACAGCGCTCGCCGAGCCCGCCGAGCCGGGAGCTGGCGGCGAGCCGGATGGCGAGGACCTGGCCGGCGAGGGCGAGCCGGCCGCGGGTCGGTTCTCGCGCGGCGCCGGAGGCACGCCCCTGCCCACTCTCGTCTTCCAGTCGCCGGCCGGAGAGACGCGCTCGGTGGTCGGCTTCGCTGGATTCGACGACTTTCGAACAGCGGCCGAGGCCGTGGGCGCCCGCCAGATCGCCGGTCCCCCCCGCGTCGAGGAGCTCGTGGCGAGGTTCGGTCGCGTCGCGACACGCGAGGTGGAGGTGGTTTGCGAGCTGCCGGGTCCGCGCGCTGGCGCCGAGCTCTTCCGCCTCGCGGAGCAGTGGCACGTGCGCTCGCTGTGGCGCATGACGGGCTACCTGTGGGAGCTCGCATAAGGGGGTTGACAGCGGCGCGCGCGACCCGAAAATGCGCGCGGGACTCACGAATTCTCTGCTAGTGTCTTGACATTCGTCAGGGGGGGCGGATGCAGTCCGGCAGGGATAACCGGCTAGGGAGGCACCGCATTGAGCTTTGGAGGCAGGACTGCACTTGCCCTTTCCGTGGGCATGCTGTTGGCGCTCGCGCTCGCAGCTACGGCATTCGGCACACACCGGCGCCCGGGAAGCGGCACGCCGCTCCGCGCTCCGCTCGTACAGGCCTATAAGCCCTGTCCGTACCCTGGTGGGCCGGCGCCGAACATGACCCACGTCTCACCCCTTGCGGCACCGTCGTGCTCGCCGCCTGTTCTCGAGTCGGCGATTCTGACAGCCGGCCGCGCCGGCTCCGGGTTCAACGTGTTCCGCCTGGACGTCTACTGCACCGACGGCGACGCGGTGCCCTGCACGCCCAACGACCCCACCGACACGGAGGACGTGAGGATCAATGTGCAGGCCTCCGACGTACGCTGTGCGGTCGGCGGGATCCCGAACTGCGCCAACGCCGGCGACGACTACACGGGACAGTTGCTCCCCCGGTCCACGATCCGCATCACGGACCACTTGAATGGTGACCCTCAGCCGACGGAGCCATGCGCGAACGGATCCGGGAACCCGCCCTGCACGACCGGCACTGCCATGGACCTCACGTTCGGCGCCCCGATGGACTGCGCGGACAATGGCGGCGCCCAGGGCGCGGTGTGCGCCCTCAGCACGACGTTCGACGCACTGGTGCCGAACACCGTGGTCGAGTTCGGGCGCGCCGTGGTCGAGTTCAAGCACTTCGAGGTGATGGACGCCGGGCCGGACGGCTCACTCACTCCGCCCGAGCCGTTCCTGTGCCCGCCGATGTGCGGCTCGGGCGACGAGACCGAGTGGCTCCAGCAGGGAGACTTCTACGCTTAGACCCGGAGGCTCCTAGAGCGCTCTGAAGCCGCCGCCGACGCCGCTGATCCCCGCTCCCGGCAGGGTCACGGCGCCGCCGCCGGCCCTCGCGCGCCCGATCGGGCGCGCGCCCGCATGGTGAGCGTGCAGCAGCGAGACGGCCGCATCGGCGTCCCCGGCCGCGACGATGCAGCAGAAGCCGGTCCCCATGTTGAACGTCGTGTGCATGTCTTCGGCGCTCAGGTTTCCGGCACGCTCGATCAACTCGAAGATCGGCTGCGCCGGTAGCGGATCGTCGATCACGTAGCCGATGTCGCGCTTCAGGCGCAACAGGTTGAGCAGGCCGTCGCCGGTGATGTGCGCGAGGCCGCGCACGTCGAGCCTCGAGCGCAGCAGCGCGACGACGGCCATCACGTAGATCTCCGTTGGCTCGAGCAGCTCGTCGCCGATCGTGCGGCCGAGCTCGTCCGGCGCGTCGTCGAGCGAGTACCCCGCCTCCTCCAGCAGCGCCCGCCGAGCAAGGGTCAGGCCGTTGGAGTGGATGCCGCTCGACGGCAGGCCGATCACGACGTCGCCCGGCTCGATTCCCTCCCCGGTCACGACAGCGTCGAGCTCCACGACGCCGAAGCACGATCCGACCAGGTCCAACCCATGCGGCGAGGGGTGTCCGCGGATCAATTCCGGCACCTGCGCCAGCTCGCCCCCCGGTATCTCGACGCCGGCCTTCTCCGCCCCGGCGCGAAGCCCCACGGCGACCTGCTCCAGGACGTCGGGATCGGCCTGCTCGACGGCGATGTAGTCGACGAGCGCGAGCGGCTCGGCCCCGACGCAGATGACGTCGTTCACGTTCATTGCAACGCAGTCGACGCCGATGGTGTCGAAGCGACCTGTCTGCTCCGCGACGATCAGTTTCGTGCCCACGCCGTCGGTGCAGATGGCGATCCCGATCCGATCATCCAGCGCGAGCACGCTGGCGTAGTGGCCGGCCCCGATCACGGACCTGCTGGGCCGGCCGGGGTCGATGCGGCTCAGCACCGAGACCAGCCTCCCGATAGCGTCCGAAGCCCGCGAGACGTCCACGCCGGCGCGCGCATAGGGGTCGCTCGAGGAGCCGGCGTCGGGAGGGCGCATCGCCCTATTCAACAGCAGCCGGAACGCGCTCCCGGCCCCGAGCGGCCTGGGGTGCCCGCAGGGGGGCGTCCGGCTCGGCCCGACCCGGCCGTGCCAGGCGAACGAGGACCGCGCACGCGAGCGCAGCCCTATAGGCGGCGTAGGGCAGGAGCGAGCGGCTGCGCTCGAGCGTCTCGATCAGGCGCATCGAGACGAGCGTGGAAGAGAAGGAGGCACCCGCCCCGGCCACCATGCCGAGCAGCGTTCCCCGCGGCAGGTCCCGGCGCGCCGCGAGCCGCCCGCCCTTGAGCGCCGCGGCTCCCACTATCACCGGCAGCGCGATCTGGCGCGAGATGACGCTCGCCTCCCGGCGCTTGAACGTCAGGAGCCTGGCGGCGGCGAGAGTCGACCCGTTGCGAGAGACGCCGGGGACAAGCGCGCACGCCTGCGCGATCCCGATCAGGAGCGCGTCGAGCGGCCCGGCGTCGTCACGATCCCGTCGCTGGGGCCTGCCCTCCGCCGCCACCATCGCGGCGGAGCCGGCGAGGAGGCCGAGCGCGACGGGCAGCGGCTCGCTGAGCCGCCGCTCGATCGACCGCTCGAAGCGGTGCGCGGCGATAGCGGCCGGCGCGAACGAGAGCGCGAGGTTGGCCAGGTTCCGCGAGCCGAACTCGCTCAGGTAGCGGCGCACCTCCCCCCGCAGCCCGATCAGCAGCGCGAGCGCGGTGCCCGCGTGAAGGGCGACCTCGAGGGACTTGCGCAGCTCCGGGTCGAGCTCGGCGGACGGCCAGCCCAACAGCCGTGGCACGAGGACGAGGTGACCCGAGGACGAAACCGGAAGCAGCTCGGTTGGTCCCTGGAGGACCCCCAGGGCGATCGCGTTGCGAAGCGGAAGGGTTTGCGGCGCGGCGCTCGGGCCGACGCCACTCACTAGTGGCCGGCGTCGGGCGCGGGCTGACCGGTGCCCTCGGACTCCTGCATGCGAGAGCGTCGCCTGCGCAGGAGGAGGTACACGATCCCGGCCGCGATGCCCGCCAGGACCACGTAGTCGAAGTAGTGAAGCTTCTCCTGCCAGGTGTCCCAGCGGTCGCCGACCTGCTTGCCGCCGATCGCGAATGCGAGCACCCAGGGGATGATCCCCGCGGTGCTCAGCAAGGTGAACTTCCAGAATGGCATCTTGGCCACTCCGGCCGGCAGCGAGATGAAGGTCCGGATCACGGGGAGCATGCGAGAAAAGAAGACCGTGGCGCCGCCGTAGCGCTCGAACCAGCGGTCCGCCCAGGCGATGTGGTGAGGAGTGATGTGGAGCCACTTGCCGTGCTTTTCGATCAGCTCTATGCGTCCCACGTACCCGATCCAGTAAGCGATCCAAGAGCCGACCACGTTCCCGGCCACTCCGGCGACGACGATCTCGAGCATCGTGAAGTGACCGTCGGCCACCTTGAAGCCGGCGAACAGCATGATCGCCTCGCTCGAGGTCGGGATGCAGGCGGAGTCCAGCAGCATCAGGATGAAGATCCCGGCCAGACCGAGGTCCCCGATCACGTTGGTGGCGAAGTCGACGACCGGCTCGGTCAGCGACGCCGTGATGAGCACAGTGAGGAACATGGGGGGTGAGGTGAGATGGAGGGCTCGCGCCGGCCGCGGTGCCGCCGCCCGCCGGAGCTGGAGGACTGTAGGACAGGGTAGCGTCCCCGTCCCGATGTTGCCCGTTTTTGATACGCGCGCGCAGGTGGAGCAGCTTCGCCCCGAGCTGGACCGGCGGCTGCTCGAGGTCGTCGAGTCGGGCCGCTACGTGCTGGGGCCCGAGGTGCAGGCTTTCGAGCGCGAGCTGGCTGCGTTCCTCGGGGTCGACCACGTGATCGGGGTCGCGAACGGCACCGACGCGCTCACGATCGCGCTGCGAGCGCTCGGCGTGGAGCCCGGCGACGAGGTCGTCGTCCCGTCCTTCACCTTCTACGCCACGGCCGAGGCCGTGGCCTCGATGGGGGCGGTCCCGGTCTTCTGCGACATCGAGCCGGACACCTTCTGCGTGACGGCGGAGACGGTGGAGCGGGCGCTGAGCCCGCGGACGCGGGCCATCGTCCCGGTCCACCTCTTCGGCACGCCCGCTCCCATGGACGACCTCCGCCGCCTCGTCGAGGGGCGCGACATCGCCCTGCTCGAAGACGCCGCTCAGGCGGCGGGCGCGCGGCTGGGCGGCAGGCGGGCCGGCGCGCTCGGAGACGCCGCCACCTTCAGCTTCTATCCCTCCAAGAACCTGTTCTGCCTCGGAGACGGAGGCGCGATCGCGACGTCGGACCCGGGAGTGGCGGAGCGGTCGCGCGTGTTGCGACTGCACGGGTCGGTCGACAAGACCGTCTACCGGGAGGTCGGATACAACTCGCGACTCGACACGCTCCAGGCGGCCGTCCTGCTCGTTGCGCTGCCGCACCTCGACGACTGGAGCGAGGCGCGCCGGAGGCTCGCGAGAGCCTACGCCGAGGCCGGGCTCGCCGAACTCGCCGAGCTGCCCGTCTGGCCGCCGGAAAGCGAGCCCTCGCCTCACATGTACGTCGTGCGCTCGGAGCGCCGGGAAAAGCTGGCGGCCGCGCTCCGGGCTCGCGAGATCGAGGTGCGCTCGCTGTACGAGACGCCGCTGCACCGCCAGCCGGCCATGGAGAGGTACGCCGGCGGAGTGGCGCTGCCCGGCACGGACCTCGCCGCGCGCACGAACCTGGCGCTGCCGATGGGGCCGACGTACGGCCCCGAGGTCGCGCGTCACGTCGCGGAGGCGCTGCACCAGGCCCTAAACTCCGCCTGATGCTGAAGCGGCTTCCCTCGCCGAAGGACCCCGCTTTCCGCCATCGCGCGCTTCAGGTCCTGGTCGATGCCGGGCTGGTCGCGCTCGCGTATTTCCTCGCCTTCGTGCTGCGGTTCGACGAAGGCATCCCGAATCGATACCGCGAGCTGCTCGAAGCGACGATCCTCTTCGTGGTGGCTGGAAAGGTGGCGATCTTCGCCGCCTTCGGGCTGTACGAGAAGTGGTGGCGCTACGTCGGCCTGCGCGACATCGAGACGATCCTCAAGGCGGTCACCGTGGCGACCCTCGCGCTCGTGGGGACGCTTTACGTCCTGTCGCCGACCGACAGCGACCTTCCCCGCTCGGTGGCGGCGATGGACCTGCTCTTGACGGCAGGGCTCGTGGGCGGCGTGCGACTCGCCATCCGCAGCGTGATCGAGCGCCCCCCGCGCGGCTCGGTCCTCCCCAAGGGGGATGAGATCCTCATCGTCGGCGCGGGTGAGGCGGGCCAGCTCATCGCGCGCGAGATGCAGCGCAGCCCGGAGTTGCAGCAGGCGGCGATCGGCTTCGTCGACGACGACCCGCGCAAGCGAGGCATGCGCATGCACGGCCTGAAGGTGCTCGGACCGACGGCGCAGCTCGAGCGCATCCTCGACGACACCACTCCCGACCAGGTGATCATCGCCATCCCCTCCGCGCCGGGAGTCGTGCGCGGCAAGGTCGTGCGCGCGTGCCGCGATCGCGACATCCCCGTACGAACGTTGCCGGGCGTCTTCGAGCTGATATCGGGCTCGGTCAACCTCATGCGCCAGGTGCGTGAGGTGCGGGTGGAGGACGTGCTCGGGCGCCAGCCGGTTCAGCTCGAGATCCAGGAAGCCGGCGGCTACCTCCAGGACAGG
Source organism: uncultured Solirubrobacterales bacterium (assembly GCA_963774075.1). GTDB lineage: Bacteria > Actinomycetota > Thermoleophilia > Solirubrobacterales > JBBDJG01 > JBBQNR01. The sequence goes on from CAVZDP010000003.1 coordinate 662,610, forward strand.
ACGGTGCTCGTGACCGGAGCCGGCGGCTCGATCGGCGCCGAGCTCTGCCGCCAGATCGCGCGCGTGCACCCGCGGCTGCTCGTGATGGTCGATCACGCGGAGGACAACCTGTTCGACATCGAGCGCGAGCTGATCGAGGAGCGCTACTTCACCGGCTGCGAGTCGATCCTCGCCGATTGCAGGGAAGAGGAGCGCATGCATGAGGTAATGCGCCGCTTCCGGCCGGACGTCGTCTTTCACGCCGCCGCTTACAAGCACGTCACCCTGACGGAGGACAATCCCCTCGAGGCGGTGCGCAACAACGCGATCGGCACCAAGGTGTGCGCGACCGCGGCTGCCAGCGCGGGCGCGTCCAAGTTCGTGCTGGTGTCCACCGACAAGGCGGTCAAGCCGCGCACGGCGCTCGGAGCGTCGAAGGCGATGGCGGAGTGGATCGTGCAGGCATACGGTGTGCGCTACACGGAGACCATCTTCTCCTGCGTGCGGTTCGGCAACGTGCTCGGATCGAGCGGCAGCGTCGTGCCTCTGTTCCGCAAGCAGATCGAGCAGGGTGGGCCGGTCACGGTCACCGACCCCGCGATGGCGCGCTACTTCATGACGATCCCGGAAGCGGTGCAGCTCATCATCCGTGCCGGCAATCTCGGCCGCGGCGGTGACGTCTTCGTGCTCGAGATGGGCGAGCCGGTCAACATCAAGGAGCTCGCGGTCAACATGATCAGGCTCTCCGGCCAGGACCCCGACGACGTGCGGATCGAGATCATCGGCCCGCGCGCCGGCGAGAAGCTGCGCGAGGAGCTGTTCAACGACGGCGAGCGCCCGGTCCCCACCGAGGCGGAGCGCATCGTGCGCGCGGAGCGGCCGCCACTGGACCCCGAGTGGGTCGAGTCGGTGTTCGAGTACGTCGAGCGGCTCGTGGCGGATGGCGAGGAGGCCTTCCTGACGGAGCGGATAGCCGAGCTGGTGAAGCAACCGGGCACCACCGTGCCCATCGCCTGGACGTGAGCGGGCCACACGGGTGGACCTGCTAGAGCGCTTAGGGTCCTTCGCCGGCCTCGCGGCCTTCTTCGGGCTCGCGCTGCTGGCCCTCCTCTACTTCTCGCAGGCGCGCGACGTGCGGCGCCTGCGCGAGTGGGCCGGCCGCGCCCCCGAGCGAGTGGGCGAGCCCGCCGCGACGCAGCACTATCTGCCTCCCACGCCGATCGACGAGGTCTCTGCGAAGCCCCGCAAGCCGCTGCGCGAACGGATCCGCCGCATCCACATACCGCACGCCCGCTACATCGCGATGTCGCTCGGCGGGCTGGTGCTCCTCGCCGGCGCCGGCTTTGCCGTGGTGCAGCTGATGGGCGACGACGGCCAGGCGGGATCGAGCCCGTCCGGCTCGGCCGCCAAGGAGCGCACGCGTGACGGCGACGGAGGGCGGAACGCGCGTTCCGTGGACATTTCGCCCTCCGAGGTCACCGTGGCGGTCCTGAACGGGACCACGATCGCAGGGCTGGCGGCGCAGGTCGGGGAGGAGGTGACGGCCGACGGCTTCACCCTCGGGACGGTCACGAACGCCGCGCGCACCGATCAAGCCCGCTCGGAGGTGCTCTACCGCGACGGCCAGAAGAACGCTGCCACGCTCGTTGCCGACCGGCTCGGAATCAAGACCACGGCCCCGGTCGACGCCCTCACAGGGGAGCTGGCGGGATCGTTCGACGTCGTCGTGCTGGTCGGAAGCGACCGCGCGGGTTAGCGCCGGTCTTCTCCCTGTCCGCGCCACGCGCAACGGCCATCGTGTTCGTGCTCCTGGTGGCGGCGAGCGTCGGTGCGTTCTTCCTCACCACCCGACTGAAGCGCTCCACGCCGCTCGTGCAGGGGCTCACCTTCAGCCGCCATCTGTCGCCGAACGGAGATGGCCGCCACGACGTCGCGCGCATCCGCTTTCGCACGAAGCGCGAGGACGAGGTGACGGTCGCGATCGTGAACGAGGACGGCGAGGACGTGCGGACGCTCGCGAGCGACAGGCTCCTACCGGCGGGCCCGCACCGCTTTCGCTGGAATGGACGGATCGAGGGGGATGGCCGCGCGCCCGACGGCGAGTACCGGATCCGGATCGCGCTCAGACGCCAGGGACGGGGCGTCACGTCGCCTCGGAAGCTGTTCGTCGACACGCGGCCGCCGCGGCCCGTCGTGCGCTACGTCGCGCCGGACTCGATCTCGCCCGACGGCGTCGGCTCCGCTGAGCGCGCGCGGCTTCGCTTCGACGGCACGAGCCGTGCGACGCCGCGCCTGCTCGTGTACCGCACTGACGTGTCGCAGCCCCGCGTGGTCGCGCGCAGAGACGGTCGCAAGGGCAGCAACGAGCTGACGTGGGACGGGCACGTGAACGGCGCCGGCGGGTCGAGGCCGGCCCCCACGGGCAACTACCTGCTGCTGGTCAGGACTCGCGACGCCGCCGGCAATGTCGGCCCGCCCACCCCGCCCACGCGGCGGCGCGTGAAGGGACACCCCGGGTTGCGCGTCAGCTACCTGTCCGCGCTGGCGCCGCCTTCTCCGGCTCGCGCAGGAGACGTCGTCGCCTTCCCTGTCTCCTCTGACGGCAGGCGGTACCGCTGGAACGTCCGGCGCCTGGGCTCGTCTCGCGCCTTGGAGCGCGGGTCATCGAGCGCTTCCACGCTGCGCGTCCGAGCGCCCCGTGGCCGCAGCGGAACGTTCATGTTGCGGCTGCGGTCCGGAGCGCATCGCTACGCGACGCCCTTCGCGGTCCAGGCGAGTCGCAGGAGGCCCGTCCTCGTCGTGTTGCCGGAGACGACGTGGCAGGCCCGCAACGACGTCGACGGGGACGGGAACGGGTTCGGGGACACGTTGCCCGAGGACCGAAGCGTGGCGCTGCGCCGGCCTTTCGCGCGCGGCCTGCCGCCCGGCTTCACCGCGCACTCAGCGCCCATTCTCTCGTTCCTCGACCGCAACGGGCTGCGCTACGACATCGCGACTGACCTCTCGCTGACCGCCAGCTCGGCGCGCCCGCCGATCCGCTACAGCGGGCTGCTGTACGCCGGTCCACCCCGCTTCTTCACCGGCGCGTCCGGGCGGCTCGTGCGGGCGTATGTCGACGCCGGTGGACGCGTCGCCTGGGTGGGAACGGCCGGTCTCACCCAGCCGGTGCAAGCGGCCGGGGACCGCATCTCCGTCGCTCGCTCTCCAACCGCGCGCGGGCTCTTGAACCTCTTCGGCGAGGGGCTGTACGACGAGACCGCGACGGGTCCGCTCACTGTGCTCAGCGACCAAATCGACTTCTTCCGCGGCGTGGGCGGGTCCTTCGGACCCTTCATTGCCCTCGAGGAGCGCGAACACCCGCCCCCGGCCGCTCGCCTGCTCGCCTCGGCCGGCCGTGAGGCGGAGCGACCGGCCCTCGCCGTGTACCGGTGGCGCAAGGGCATCGTGGCGCGGATCGGGGCGGATGGCTTCGGCAGCGCGGCCGACCGCGATCCGGACGTCGCCCGGATAATGCGGAGGCTATGGACGCTTCTCTCGCGCTAGGAGAGGCGGCCGAGGAACTCGGCGTCCTGCTGGCCGCCGGTGGCGCGGCCGCGGCGCTCATCGCGCCCGGGCGACGCCTGCGGGCGGCTGCCGTCGGCTGCGCGCTGCTCGCCGCGACCTTCGTGCTCATCGGGCACATCTGGGAGAGCGATCAGTTCCGCTCGATCAGTGGCAACGCGGTCAAGTTCACCGCGCTGGCGAGCGCCGCGGCGCTCGCCGTTGCGGGGCTCGGGGTGCTGTTCCATCGCAGGCCCGGGCTGTTTCCGGTCGCGGTCGTGGCAGCCCTGCCGTTCAGGGTCCCGATCGATGCCGGCGGCTCCACCTCGAACCTGCTCGTCCCGCTGTACCTCGTGATCGCGGGAGGGTGTGCCGCCTACATGTGGCAGAGCCTACGCTCGCCGGACGCCGAGACCGGGCGGCAGCGGCACCTCGCTCCGCTCGAGCTCGCACTCGGCGCCTTCCTCGCGCTCTACGCGCTGCAGTCGCTCTACTCGCGCGATTTCGCCACCGCGCTGGAGCAGATGGTTTTCTTCTACGTCCCGTTCGCGCTCTTGTTCAGGCTGCTCGCCGACGTCCGCTGGACGCGAGACCTGCTTGTCGCCTGCGCCGCCGTGCTCGTCGTCCTGGCGCTCGGGTTTTCTGCGATCGGATTCTGGGAGTACGGTCAGCGCGAGCTGCTTTGGAATCCGAAGGTCATCGGCGCGAACCAGTTCGAGTCCTACTTCAGGGTCAACTCCGTCTTCTGGGACCCGAACATCTACGGTCGCTTCCTCGCACTCGTGATCGTGATGGTCGCCGCCTTCATGCTGTGGCGGGACCGCCGTGAGACGGCGCTCGCCTCGGCGATCGTGCTGGCGATCCTGTGGGGCGGCCTCGTGCTCACCTTCTCGCAGTCGAGCTTCGTCTCGCTGCTCGCTGGCCTGGCGACGCTTGCCGCCCTGCGCTGGGACGCCCGTCGCACGCTTGCCCTCACGGCCATCGGCGTGTCGGCGCTGGCCCTCTTCGTGCTCGCGTTCCAGGACACCCTGCGCATCGAGCTCGGCAGCTCGTCGGGGCTCAACAGGGCGACGAGCGGCCGCGTCGACCTGGTGGAGGGCGGCGCTGAGCTGTTCGTCGACCGCCCGCTGTGGGGGTATGGCTCCGGCTCTTTCGCGCGCGCTTTTCGGCTCGAGCGCAAGGGAAACCAGCAGCAGGCCGTCTCCGCGTCGCACACGCTGCCACTCACTGTCGCGGCCGAACAGGGCTTGATCGGCCTGGCGGCGTATGCCGTCCTCGTGCTGGCAGCATTCGCCACCCTTCTGGGACGCTCAGTCGGAGGCGGTCACGGGGGGAGATCCGACCCCGCCGGGGACGGCGCCCTGCCGCCTCCCGATGACCTCGCCGCCTACCGGGCCGCGCGCGCTGCGCTGACGGCCATGTTCGTGATCCTGTTCGCGCACACGATGATGTACGCGGCCTTCCTCGAGGACCCCTTCACCTGGGTGGTGCTGGCCGTCGGGGCATCTGTCGCCCCCCTCGCCCGGCTCGCCGAGGGCGCCCGCACTGATCGCCGGCCCGCGGCCCGGCCGGCGACCGCGCCCGCCTGCATCTATTGACAGTGTCGGCGTGCTGAGCTATCTGAAGCGGCTCGCGAGCACGGGCGCGGCCTACACCGCGTCGAGCGTGATCGCGAAGCTGTTCGCGGTCGCGCTGCTGCCGCTGTACACGCGCCACCTGACTCGCGCGGACTACGGCGCCGCCGAGGTGCTGCTGGCGACCGTCGTCGCGCTCAGCATCTTGGTGCGCCTCGGCATCGTCGAAGCGCTCCTGCGTTTTTACTATCGCTTCGAGGACGGCGGCGAGCGCGACAGGGTCGTATCGACGTCCTTCGCGTTCCTGCTCATCGCAAGCTCTTTGGGCGCGCTCGCCGCGGCCGCGCTGGCGGGCCCTCTGTCGGAGCTCGTGCTCGACCGCCGCGACGTGGAGTTGATGCTGATCGCCGTTGCGGGGTTGTGGCTGTTCACGAACTACGAGCTTCTGATGGCGATGTTCAGGCTCGACGAGCGCGCCCGCGCCTACTTCACAGCGAGCCTTGCCAACGTGCTCATCACGATCGCGCTCACGGTCTGGCTGGTCGTCGTCGAGGACGAAGGAGCCAGAGGGCTGCTGCTCGGAAACTTCGGAGGCACGGCGGCGATCCTCGTCGTGCTCGTCTTCGTGCACCGCGAACGCCTTTCGCTTCGCCCGGAGCGATCGCTGCTCGCCCCGATGCTCCGCTTCGGGGCGCCGACGATGCCCGCGGAGCTCTCCCTCTACGCCCTCAACTTGATCGACCGCATCGCACTGGTGCGCTTCGTCGGGCTCGCCGAAGCCGGCCTCTACTCGCTCGCGGTCAAGTTCAGCCAGGTGGTGACCGTGCTGGTGCGCGCCTTCAACCTGGCATGGCCCCCGCTGGCCTATTCGATTCGCGACGACGACGAGGCGCGGCGCACGTATGCATTCGTGGCGACGTACTTCCTGCTCCTGGCCACGACCATGGTGCTGGCACTTTCACTCGAGGCTCGGTGGGTCGCACGGCTGCTCGCGGCACCGCAGTTCTTCGAGTCGTGGAAGGCGATCCCGCTGGTGGCGACCGGCGTCACCCTCTACGGGCTGTACCTCGTGCTCGTCGTGCTCGTCGGCCGCGCCGGGCGGACGGGGCTCAACTTCCCCGTGGCGGCGGCGGCGGCGGCCTCGAACCTCGCCCTCAACCTGTTGCTCGTGCCGCCGTACGGCCTGGTCGGGGCCGGGCTCGCACTGGTCGGCGCATACGTCGTGATGCTCGCGCTCATGTACGCGGTGACGAGGCGCGTGTTCGCGGTGCCGTTCCAGTGGGGGCGCATGGGGCGGATAGTCGCGATCGCCGGGGGCGTCTATGCGGCCGGCGAGCTGCTGCTGCCAGACAGCGGGGTGATCGGCTTCGCGTCACGGGCGGCGCTGGTGCCGCTGTTCGTGGGGCTTCTGTTCGCGAGCGGCTTCCTGCACCCCGTGGAGCGCGATCGGATCCGCGGCCTGGCGTCGCGCCTGCGCTCGTCCGATGGAAGCTCAGCCGAGCCGGCGCAGGACCTGAAAACCCTGAGCGGCCGAGCGGAGCTGATGGATGAGATGCACGACGCCTAGCGTTCCGACGATGATCGTGCGGGCGATCGTCTCATTGGCGCCCGGGTAGTCGCCGGCAAGGCCGCTGAGCACCAGGTCGACCGCCACGAACGCGGTGACGAGGTTGACGAACCCCGGAAACACGATCATCTGCCCGAGGTTCGTCCGTCGGCGCCACAGGAGGCCGCCACCCTCCGCCCCCGCGCGGCGCTCGGCGTAGTCGGCGTCGAGGTCGAGCAGCTCCGGGTCTCCACCCTGGCGCGCGAGCACGGCGCGCAGGAACTCCGGCGAGGAGCGCAGCTCGGGCCTGTCGCGGAAGAGCGCAATAAGGACGTGGTCGCGCGCCGAGTAGGGGACCCGTACGAGGCTGAAGACGATCGCCAGCGCCGCGAGCAGGAGCCAGTCGCGGCCGTTGACGGTAAAGGCCCCATACGCGAGCGCCGCCGCCATGGTGGCTGGGACGTAGTAGTGGCCGATCCAGTCGAGGTAGGCGCCGCCGGCATCCGTCGGCTCATCCCGCTCGAGCGCCCGATAGCGCGCCACCTCGCCGTCCGAGTAGTCGAGCACGAACGAGAGCTGGAGCAGCACGAGCCCGATCACCAGGGGCCAGAAATCGCTCCACGCGAGCAGCAGCGCCCCTGCCATGCCGACGAGGATCGCGCCCACGGTGACCTGGTTCGCGGTGAGTGACGTGTGAAGGAGGAGCCAGGTGAGGCGGATCGACAGCCGCCGCACCAGTCGCGCGTACGCGATCCGGAAGTCGAGTCGCTCGCCGGGCTGCCGTCCCTCGCCACCGCAGATCGCCGCTAGCTCGCGTACCGGGGGCACGGGCATGGCGAAAACCATATTGGGATGGGGCGAGACAACCTCGCGCCGCGGCGCTCCCGGAATTCGCGCCTAAGCGAATTCCGGCCATTCTCTCGAGTGCTGCCGTAGCCTTGAAGCCGTGAGCGCCCCGCTCCCCCTCGTCTACCTCGCCGCCGGCGAAGGCAGGCGCCTGCGTCCCCTGACCGAGGACAGGCCGAAGGCCCTGCTCGAGGTCGGAGACCGCTCGCTTGCCGAGCGCGCGCTAGCGAGCCTTCGCGCCGCCGGCATCGAGCGCATCGTGGCCGTGACGGGACACCGCCGGGAAGAGCTCTTGTCGCTCGGCGAGCTGGTGAGCGAGGAGCGGTTCAACCCGCGCTTTGCCGACGCGGGCAACGTGTATTCACTTTGGTGCGCGCGGGATGTCGTGTCGCAGGGTTGCTACATCGTCAACTCCGACGTCCTGTTCGACGGCGAGATCGCGCGCCGGCTCGTCGCACTCGATCGAACCGCCGTGCTGTGCGACTCCTCCCACGGAGTCGATGACGAGTCGATGAAGGCAGTCTGCGAGCAGGGCCGTCTGGTGAGGCTCTCGAAGCTCGCCGCCGTGGACTCCAACCCGGAGTACATCGGGCTCACGCGCGTGGACCCGGCCGATGGACCTCTGCTGGCGGGCATCCTGGAGGAGTTCGTGGAACGCGGCGAGGTCGCCCCCTACTACGAGGCGGCGATCGAGGAGCTCGCAAGCAGGCTGCCCGTGGAGGCGGTCTCGGTGGAGGGGCTTGCCTGGATCGAGATCGACGACCACGACGACCTGGCGCGAGCACGCGCCCAGGTGCTCGAGCGCGTGCGATGAGCTCGCTGCCCGAGCCACGGGCAGCCGCGACCGAGACGCTCGCGGTTTGGCGGCGCCACATCGAGCTGCCGCGTTACCTGCGCAAGGTTCACGGCCACGCCGCGCTGGCGGCGGCGCTCACGGAGGTCTGCTCCGAGATGCGTTTCACCCGTCCCCTGATCGTCAGCGGGCCGACGGTGACGATGGAGCGGGCGCGGGCACTGGCGGCCGAGCTGCCGCTCGACTGTGGCGAGCCGCTGGTCGCGGCGGACAACTCGGAGCGACAGGTCGAGTCCCTCGCGGCTCGCGACCAGCTGCGGGATGCGGACGTCCTGGTCGCCGTAGGCGGTGGGCGCACGATCGACGTGGCCAAGTCCGTCTGCGAGGCGACCGGGCTGCCGGTGGTCTCGCTGCCCACCCAGCTGAGCGCTGACGGCATCGCCTCTCCGGTGAGCGTGCTGCGCACCGACGCCGGCACCGTCGAGAGCAGGCGCGCGCGGCTGCCGATCGGTGTGCTCGTGGACCTCGACTTCGTGGCTCGTTCTTCACCTCAGCGGATCCGCGCCGGCCTTGGCGACCTGCTTGCAAACCTCTCCGCGGTGCGCGACTGGCGCCTCGCGGCCGCCGCCGGGCGCGACTCGGTGGACGACTTCGCGGCTCTGCTCGCCCAGTCCGCGGCCGAGCTGGTCTACGGCACCGACGTGAGCAGCCTCGGCACCGGCAGGCCGGAACCGGCGCTGCTCGAGAGGCTCCTCGACGGCCTCGTCCTGAGTGGGCTGGCGATGGAGATCGCGGGGTCCACGCGCCCCTGCTCCGGCTCGGAGCACCTGGTCAGCCACGCGATCGACCGCCTCCATCCCGGGACCGCTCAGCACGGTGAGCAGGTGGCGCTCGGCGCGCTTCTGTCCGCCCATCTGCAGGGCGAGGACTGGCGGGGGCCGAGAGAGTTCCTGCTCGAAGCCGGCATGGAGGCCTCCGCGACGGGACTCGGCCTGGGCGAGGTGGAGCTCGCCGCCGCCGTGCGCTCCGCGCCGTCCACACGGCCCGGCCGTCACACCGTGCTCGACGAGATCGACCTCGTCGACGAAGCGCTGCTTCCAGCCGTGAGCGAGGTGCTTCGTGGTTAGAAGAGCCGCTCGGTGAAGGAAGCCCTCGGCGACGCAGCCGGTCGCCCCCAGGCCGCAGAGGCGCCACTGGTCAGGCCGTCCGGGGCGGGCGACGAGGCTGCGGTCGCGGCTCTCATCTACGAAACGGCGCCACACCTGCACGACATGATGCTCGGCACCCGCGAGCAATCGCTCGCGATGCTGACCGCAGCGTTCCGGCGCTCGGGGAACAACGCGAGCGCCGAGGTCGTGCACGTCGCAGAGATCGGAGGCGAGGTGGCCGCGGCGATCGCGTGCTTTCCCGCCCGCGAGTCGCGCGCTCGCGGCCGCGCCCTGATGCGGCTCGTCCTCTCACGTTCGCCGTTCTGGCACTGGCCCCGTGAGGTCGGTTTCTACTGGCGAGGAGGTCGCGTCGTTCCGAGCGCACCCGCGGAGTCGCTTTACGTGGACGCGCTGGCCACCGCGGAGGGGTTCCGTCGCCGCGGAGCTGCGGTCGCGCTGCTCGAGCTCGCCGAGCGCAGGGCCGTCTCGCTCGGCCTCACGCGCGTGGCGCTCGATACCGAGCTCGACAACAGGCGAGCGCGGTTGCTGTATGAGAGCTTCGGTTTCGAGACCAGGGGCCAGACGAGGCCCCGGCTCGGCCTGCCCGGGTTCGTCTCCTATGTGAAGACGCTCACTCGCCCAGGATCTTGATCACGAGCCGCTTGCGGCGGCCTCCGTCGAACTCGGTGTAGAAGACCTGCTGCCACGGGCCGAGATCCAGCCGGCCTTCCGTAACCGGGATCACGACCTGGTGGTGCACGAGCAGGTTCTTGAGGTGCGCGTCGCCGTTGTCCTCGCCGCCCCGATGATGGCGGTAGTCCCCGGGGTCCGGTAACAGCGAGCGCGCCGTCTCGTTCGCGGGCGGCTTCCAGCTCGGGGGCGCGATCTTGTCGAGCCACTCGAGCACGTCCTCTTGGATGCCCGGCTCGTCATCGTTGATCCAGACGCCCGCCGTGATGTGCATCGCCGAGACGAGCGCCATCCCCTCCTCGATGCCCGAGTCGTCGACGGCATCCTGCACGTCTTCCGTGATGCGAACGAACTCCCGGCGCTCGCGTGTCTGAAAAGTCAGGTAGGTGGTGTGCGAGTTCACGGTCGAGCCCCTTTCGGGTTGCGCTGCATTGAGTCGAGCTTGCGGTTGTGTTCGGCCGCCGCCTCCCGCATGCCCTCGCCGCGGCGAGGGAACAACGAGTGGTAGGCGTGCGCCGTGTAGCGGCCGGCGCTGCGCCCGGGGCGAAGCGCCGCGGCCAGCGCGCGGATCGAATAGGCCAGCGCGCTCGAGGCGCGCACCGCCAGCGCCGCGGCTCGCCCGCGGTGCTTCCGTACGAAGCGGTCCCTGTTGCGCGAGAACTCGACGATCCGCCTCGTCGCGGAGGCTCCGTGCGAGAGCTGCTCGCGGTGAACGACGCGGGCGAAGGGCACGAACAGCACCGACCAGCCGGCGTCCCTGGCGCGGCGCTGCCAGTCGACTTCGTCGGAGTAGACGAAGAATGCCGGGTCGAGCGGCCCGACCTGCTCGAACGCTCGCCTTCGCACGAGCATTCCGGCCGACTGCACCCAGTCGACCTCGCGCACGTGCGAGCCCCTGCTCTGCACGGTGAAGAGCCGGTGGAGGAAGAGCGCGCCGGCGAGTGCGGTGATCCAGCCGGGAAAACGCCAGGCCGAAGGCTGCGGGCTGGCGTCCGCCGCCAGCAGGCGCGCGCCCGCGACCGCCGCGCCGGAGTCGCCCTCGAGGGCCTCGAGTAGTGCGTCGGCCGCTCCGGCCGTCAACTCCGAGTCCTCGTTCAGAAGCAGGCAGTGCCGACCTCGCGCGAGCGCCATCAGCTCGGAGTCGTTCTCAGGCTTGCCCCGCCTGCGCTCGAGCGCGATCAGCGTCAGGCGCTCGCCGTACTTGGTCTGAACGGCTGCCGCCGAGCCGTCGTCGGATGCGTTGTCCAGGACGAGCACCTCGAACGGAACCGAAGGTGGATTGGCGAAGACCGACTCGAGGCAGCCGAGCAGAAGCTCACGGCCGTTCGTGTTGACCACGCAGACGGAGATCGTGGGGGCGGCGTTCACGGCGGCCATAATGCCCGCTCATGCGGATCACGGTCGTCGACCCCCCGGCGTACACGCCTCCGTACGACCATTCCCTCTGCTCCGCGCTGGGGGCCCGCGGCCACGACGTGTCCCTGCTGACGAGCCGCTTCCGTCACGGGCCCGTGCCCACGCCCGCGGGCTACGTTCGCACGGAAAGCTTCTACCGGCTGGCCGATGGGCACCCGGCGGCGAAGGCCGCGCAGCATCCGCTCGACATGTTGCGCGCGGCGCGGCGGCTGCACGATGCCCCGCCGGGCGTCGTGCACTTCCAGTGGCTGCCTCTTCCCTGGCTCGACGGCAGGTTGGCCGCGCGCTTCCCGGGGCCGCGCCTGCTGACGGCCCACGACCTCCTCCCACGGGAGGGCTCTCGGGGCCGGCGCGCAGCGGCCCGGCGCCTGTTCGACGCCGTGGATGCGGTGGTCGTTCACTCCGACGCGGGGCGCAGGCGGCTCGTGGAGGAGCTCGCGGTTCCCAAGGAGCGTGTGAGGGTCGTTCCCCACGGCGCCTTCGATTACCTGACACGGCTCGGTTCCGAGGCGCCCATAGATCCTGCCGCCGGGGACCTCGACGGCCGCAAGGTGGTGCTCTTCTTCGGACTGTTGAGGCCCTACAAGGGAGTCGACCTGCTCGTGGAGGCATTCGCCGCCGCGCCCGGCGACGCCTTACTGCTCGTGGCGGGCCGCGCCATGATGCCCGTCGAGCCGCTGCGCCGCCGCGCGGCCGAGCTCGGGATCGCGGATCGCGTGCGCATCCTGCCTCGCTTCGTGTCGGAGCCCGAGATCCCGGCCTTGTTCCGGCGCGCGGACCTGATCGCGCTTCCCTATCGCGAGATCGAGCAGTCGGGAGTTCTCTTCACCGCACTCGCGTTCGGACGCCCCCTGCTGCTGAGCGCAGTGGGAGGGTTCGTGGAGGTCGCTGAGCGCCACGGCGCCGCGCGGCTCGTTCCGCCCGGCGATGCGGACGCGCTGGGAGCGTCCCTCGCCGACCTGCTGCGCGACGACGAGGCACGCGCCGAGCTCGCGGCCGCAGCTCGAGCCGCCGCGGAGGGGCCGTACTCGTGGCGGCGCGCGGCCGAGGCGTCCGAGCAGCTCTACGGAGAGCTCCTGGAGCGAGCCAGATGACGGCGCTGGAGATCGCATTCTGGCTCTCGTCGGCGCTGATCGTGTACACGCACCTCGGCTATCCGCTGCTCCTACGCGTGATCGTGTCCTTGCGCAGGGAGCATCGCCCGCGCCGGTCGGTCGAGCGCTTCGAGCCGAGCGTCAGCCTGATCGTCGCCGCGCACGACGAGGAAGACTTCATCGAACGCAGGCTCGAGAACGCGCTCGCGCTCGATTATCCGCGCGACCGGCTCGAGGTCATCGTCGCATCCGACGGCTCAGGCGACGACACTGTCCGCATCGCGCGCGGGGTGGCGGCGCGCGACCAACGTGTGCGCGTGCTCGATCTGCCTCGCGGCGGCAAGGTCACGAGCCAGGACGTCGCCGTCGAGGAGGCAACGGGAGACGTGCTCGCCTTCTCCGACGCGAACGCCCTCTGGGAGCGCGGGGCGCTCGAGCTGCTGGTGCGCCAGTTGGAAGATCCGGAGGTGGGCTACGTCTGCGGGCAGCTTCGCTACCTCGATGCCGACGGCGACAACCAGGAGGGCGCGTACTGGCGCTTCGAGACCGCCATCCGGGCACTCGAGAGTCGGGCGGGATCGATCACCGCCGGCAACGGAGCGATCTATGCCGTGCGACGGTCGGCGTACCTGCGCCTCGATCCGCGTACGAGCCATGACCTCGCGCTGCCGTTCAATCTCGTGAAAAAGGGCTGGCGCGCGACTTACGAGCCGCGAGCGCGAGCCGCCGAGCGGCCGCTCGCGTCGGTCGAGAGCGAGTTCCGGCGCAAGCGGCGGATGATGAGTCACGCCTGGCCGATGGTGGTGCGCGGCGGAATGCTGGATCCGCGCGGTTACGGCCTCCTCTACGGGATCGAGATCTTCTCGCACCGCGTCCTGCGCTACGCGACGCCCCTGTTGCACGTAATCGCCCTCGGGACCAACGTGGCGCTCGTGGAACGGGGGTCGGTGTACGTCGTCACGCTCGCGCTGCAGCTCGCGGTGCTGGTCGCGGCCGCCCTCAATCCGGTGACGGGAGGCCGCGTGAGGGTATTCGCCCTCTGCTACTACTACGTGCTCGTGACCGCCTCGCTCGCCGCCGGCCTCTGGGACTGGCTTCGCAAGGGAACGCCGGCGACCTGGGAGCGGGCGGAAGGCCGGGCTTGACTCACCCGGAAGAGGCGCCGACGGTTTCGCCAGACGGCGGCGCCCCAATTCCCCCGGACCCCCGACCCGCGCTCCCGCGCGCGGCCAAGCGGCTGCTCGACCTCGCCGCGGCCGCCGCCCTGCTGGCGCTGACCGCTCCGCTGCTCGCGCTCGCCTGCGCCGCGATCGCTCTCGAGAGCCGCGGCTCTCCGCTCTATCGCCAGCGACGGGTCGGGAGGGCCGGTGCGCCGTTCGACCTCTACAAGCTGCGAACGATGGTGAGCGGCGCCGAGATCATGGGCTCGGGCCTCGCGGTCGACGAGGGCGACCCTCGAATCACCCGCGTGGGCGCCCTGCTGAGGCGCTTCTCGCTCGACGAGCTCCCCAATCTCGTCAACGTCCTGCGCGGCGAGATGAGCCTCGTCGGGCCGCGCCCCACGGTGCAGGTGCAGGTGTCGCAGTACAGCGAGCGCCAGCGGGGCCGGCTCGCGGTCGAGCCGGGCATCACCGGCTGGGCCCAGTTGAAGGGCCGGGCGGCGCTTCCGTGGAACGAGCGGATCGAGCTCGACCTCTGGTACATCGAGCACTGGTCGCTGCGACTCGACCTCAGGATCCTCGTGGCGACGGCGGGCCTGCTCGCGACGGGGCGTGGACTGTATCGGGGGGAGACCGGAGGTTGGCGGTGAGTGCGCCGGACCTTATTCGGCGATGACCTCGATCGGCTTGGAGCGCGCGCTCAGGTTGCGGCCGTCGGCGTCGACTCCCAGACGTAGCCTGTAGCCGCCCGGCTTCGCCAGCCGATAGGACGCGATCGTCTTTCCTTTGCGCACACGCAGCTTGCGTTTCAGCACCCGGCGGTAGTCGCCGGTGCTGCTGCGGCGGTCGACGATCAAAAGCGCCGTCCGCTTGCGTGGTCGTACGCTGCCGGTGACGGTCACGCGCCGCCCCGCCGGCACTCGCGTCGCGGCCGCAAGCGGCGCGAGCGCCGCCGTCACGAGTGGACGGACGCCGACGTTGAGCCTACGGGAGGCCGACGGGCGCAGCGCGCCGTCGCCCGTGAAGTCGGCGAGCAGCGTGCGGTTGAAGACGAGTCGCACGTTGAGGCCGAAGAAGCCGGCCCCGTCCGTCGGTGTGGCGGTCAGCTTCCGCGTCGCGCCCGAGAAGCTGATGGTCCGCAGCGCAACCAGGCGCCCCGGAAGCGGGCTGCCGTCGAGCCCCGTCAGCAGCCCGGACAGGCGAGCCTTGCGACCGTAGGGAATCCGCTGGCGCTGGACACGCAGGTCGAGGCGCGTCGCGGCGCGGGCGTCGGGCGAGACCATCTGGCGCAGCCGCGGCAGCTGCGCGTAGAGGCCGTCGCCGGGGCACGCCGTGGCGTCGCCGTCGCGATGACCGGAGATCGCGTCGAGCTGCACGTCGGCCCCTGCCGGATAGCGGTTGAGGGGCCCGCCGGCCGAGCGCACCACGACCTTCGACTGCGGCGCGACGCCGTGCAGCGCGAGCTTCCAGGAGAGGAGTCGCGTGAGCGCGCCGAGGCCCTCCTCGCTCTGCCCCGAGGTGCTGAACGTGCCGAGGCTCGAGATGCCGGTCGACTGCGAGTTGTAGCCCTGAGCCTGTGCACCCACGACGGCCTGGTCGACGCCGCCCGCGCGACCCTCGAAGATCTTCCCGTACCTGTCCACGAGGAACTGGTAGCCGATGTCGTTCCAGCGGTTCGAGTTGCGGTGGTAGCGGCAGATGCCGAGCACCATCGCCGCCGAGTCCTCGGGTCCATAGTCGTTGGCGGTGACGGTGTGGTGGATGAACGCGAGTCGCACCTCGCCGTAGCTGGGGGCCGCACGCGGCGCGCACGACGACGCGCCCCACTGCTCGCGGGTGACGATCTCGGGCTGTGAGGTGTCCGCGCTCGCCTTCGCTCCGGCGAGCGAGGCGAGCCGGCCCACAGCCGCGCTGACCGTGCGCCGCAACATGGACCTCGCCCGCTCGGGCGCCGTCGCCGTTCCACGCGAGTTGACGAAGTGGAGTCGAACGCCTCGCACCGTGCCCGGCGTGGCGACGCGGTACTGGACCTCGTCTGCCTCGCCGGCCCACAAAGGGTCTGAGAGGGTGGCGCGTCGCCCGGCTTCCGCGCTGCCGGCGTCTGGGGCATGGTCGTCCTCGACCGGCACCCGAACCCAGGCGCTCCAGGACCCCCCGTCGCGGCGCACGCGGACGCTCAGCACAGCATCCGAGCGGCCCCGCCAGCGAAACCCCACGACGTTGAACCGCTTCGGGGCGTCGATCACCCCCGAGCGAAGGATGTGAACGTCACGCGACGTTGCGCCCTCGCGCTCACCGCCATGCGTGCCCAAGCGCGCCGACGCACCCGCGAGCGTGCGCTCGAGCCGAAGCGTGCGATCGGACAGCTCGAAGTCGACCGGCTTCGGCACGTAGGGGCGGGTGGATAGCGCCGGGGCCGCGAGCCAGGCGATCCCCGCGAGCAGGCCCGCCGCGGTCGTGATCGTTCCTCGTGCGACGGCTCGGCGAAGCTTGCGCGATCTGCTCATCTCGATCCTTGAACACACCCACCGCGCCGCGGTTGCGTGCGCCGCGCCCGGTTGACGCAGACGTTACGGAACGAACTCCGGTGCCTTGTCTCTGTAGCGCTCGGCGAAGGAGCGCAGCACGTCGAAGGTCTCGTCGGTCAGCCTCTTGCAGCCGGCGATGTGCCCCCATGCTACGCCGGCCACCTCGTAGGGCATGCGGGTGGTGTTCGGGACGAGGATGACGTGATAGGGGTCCTCGTCGAAGAGCCCCTTGAGCTGCGCGAGCTTCTGGCGTGGGATTCCCGGCTTGTAGTAGATGAGGATTCGCCCGTGCTCGAGCGAGTGCACGAGGTGTAGCGTCCCCGGGCTCTTGCCGTAGGCGCCGTCGTTGGCCGGTACCGGGTCGTGGTTGCCGGAGTTCGGCGGGTTCGTCTTGTACTCGGGTGCCTTGTCGTCGGGACCGAGGTGGCCACGGCCTTCGATCACCGGGTTCTTCAGCTCGCAGTCCGCCGCCCTGGCAGCAGTCTGGAGGTCGCTGACGTTCTGCGTCGGCGGATCTGCCGCGCTGACGTCGAGGCTGTTGTCTCCGGCCCCGCCGCTTCCGCCGCCTCCACCGGCGGCAACAGCGACGATCACGGCGACGACCGCTGCCCCGCCGAGCACGGCGCCCGCCACGATGCTGTAGGTGCGCCGGCGGCGAGACTGCTCGGAGTGCTGGCGCTCCTGCGCCAGGCGCTCCTGACGGCGGCGTTCCTTCTCCTCCCTGCGGCTGGACATACTGCTCCTGAGATTACTCGACCCCTCACGCCGGCCGCCTCAGTGACGGATCGGCTCTTGCACGGTCAGCCGAACGACGCGGTGTAGGGTTGCGCGGCCTTCCCGCGCGTCATCCCTTGCGCGCCCTCGACGAAGCCGGAGATTGGGCCTGACCGAAGCGACAAAGCACTCGATCTACTGGTGGGAGACCGAGCCCGTGACCCCCGGCCCGCCGCTCTCGGAGCCCGTCGAGTGCGACGTCTGCATAGTCGGTGGCGGCTACACGGGTCTCTGGACCGCTCACTTCCTCAAGCAGGCGGACCCGTCCCTCGACGTGCACGTGGTCGAGGCGAGCTGGGCGGGAGCGGGAGCGTCAGGCCACAACGACGGCTACGCGATGACGGTGCTCGACATGAGCCACCATCACCTGGTCCAGCACCACGGCGCAGAGGCGGCGGGTGCCGCGCACGAGGCGGTCGCAACCTCGATCGTCGAGATGGGGGAGTTCTGCGCGCAGCACGGCGTCGACGCCGAGTTCGAGCTCAACGGCTTCGTCGCCTTCGCCACCAATCCGGGCCAGCTCTGGCGCCTCGAGCGCGACCGCGAGGCAGCCGAGCGCATGGGCGCCGGCGCCGACTTCGAGCTGCTCGACGCAGACGCCGCCCGCGCGATCGTCTCCTCTCCCTTGGTGCAGGGGGCGCTTCGGGAGCGCCGCAGCGCGATCTTGAATCCACACAAGCTGGTTCGCGGGCTCGCCAGGGTGGTCTCCGAAGAGGGCGTGACGATTCACGAGCGCACTCCGGCGCTGGACGTCGTTCCGGGAGCGCGGCCGCGCGTCGTCACTCCCGGCGGCGATGTCGCCGCCGATCGCGTGGTGATAGCAACCAACGCCTACCAGCACGCGTTCGCGCCTTTCCGCAACAAGGTCGTGCCGTTCTGGAGCTACGCGATGGTGACCGAGCCGCTCGATGACGAGCGCGTCGGTCACGTCTCGTGGCCGGGACGAGAGGGCTTCGAGGACAAGCGCAACTACATCACGATCGGGCGCCTGACCTCCGAGAACCGCGTTCTGTGGGGAGGCAGGCTCGCGCCGTACTTCTTCCGCAACGGCATGGACGCCCGGCACATGCGAAACGCGCGCGTGCACGGCGAGCTCAGGGAAGCGTTCGAGCGCTTCTTTCCGATGTGGAAGGACGTGCGCTTCACGCACGCGTACGGGGGGTGCGTGGCAATCACGCCGTCGTTCGCCCCGTGCTTCGGCCGGCTCGAGGGGGGAGTCGTGTACGGATACGGCTACAACGGCCACGGCGTCGCTCCGAGCCACACCGGCGGCAAGGTGCTGCGCGACCTCGTGCTCGGCCGCGACAGCGACTACACGGGGCTCTTCTTCGTCAACGGGCGTGAGCGCAGCTTTCCGCCGGAGCCGCTGCGCATCATCGGGGCAAGGCTGACCGAGCGCCTGCTCGAGCGGCAGGACCGCCGCTTCGACAGCGGCAGGGGGAAGGGCGAGATGGACCCGCTGTTGCTGCGCCTGCTTCAGTAGGAGCCACGCTTTGCCTGCGCTCTACATGAGCCAGGCGGAAGCCCTCGAAGCCGGCCTAGGAGGCGGCTGACGCTCGGCGCCGGCGCTGCGTGGGCGCGGCGCGGCGCGGCTTCCAGCAGTCCTCGACGAAGGCGGCGATCTCGTCCGTCAGCCGCTCCGGGGCGAAGCGCAGCTCGAAGAGCGAATCGGCCTCGAGCAAGCGGCCGTTCGGCAGCTCCTCGGCGAGCATCCTGGCGTCCGAGAAGGGGTGAATCGCGTCGCGGGGGTGGCCGAGGACCAGCGCCGGCGTCTCGAAGGTCTTGCGCTCGCTGCGATGCGGAGCGGTGCGGCCGAAGAAGAGGCCCTGCATGATCGCCGCCGATGGACCGGGCGCGCGGCTCAGCACGTCGAGCATGACGTTCGGGAAGTGCCCGAACACACGGGGGACGCGCGACATCAGCGCGGCCGCCGGTCTCGTGACGGGGGCGCCGAAGGTGAGGGCGAGCAGCAACGGGGTGAACGAGATGGCGCACGCCAGCAGGGCGTTGTCGAGCACCGGCATCTCGATCACCATCCCGCGCAGGCGCGACGGCGCGAGCGACGCCACTTCGAGGGTCACGTTCGCGCCCAGCGACGTGCCGCCCACGATCGCCTCGTCGATCTCCAGATGGTCCATCAGCGCGACGGCCTGGTGGGCGAAGATCGACATCGAATAGCGCCACATGTCGCGCGGCTTGTCCGCGTCTCCGTGGCCGAGCATGTCGAACGTGATCACGCGGCTGCCCCGCTCGGCGAGCTCCTCCGCGAGAGGCTCGTGCATGCGGCTCGGGAAGAGCAGCCCCGGCATCAGGATCAGATTCCGGTTCCCGCCGCCGTAGACGTGATAGGCGAGTTTCTGTCCTTCGTGCTTGAAAGTCGGCATCGCCGCGAGTCTATCCGAGCTCTCGGTGGCTTAGAACCGCATACGCGCACGCATACCGAGCCCTCGGTGCACCCGGAATTCGCGCCTAAGCGAATTCCGGCCTGTTCCTCGGTGCACCCGGAATTCGCGCCTAAGCGAATTCCGGCCTGTTCCTCGGTGCACCCGGAATTCGCGCCTAAGCGAATTCCGGCCTTGTTCCACGGCCTTTTAATTCCGGCCTTTTACAACCGCTCAACCTGCCCGCTCCCCAAGCGTTTGTACGAGCAGGCGCAAAACTAGCTCACTGGAACGGACGAAAGGTCGATAATTGGCTGAATGGAGGCGGCACGAACGCCAGCCCCGCTCACCCTTAGCGCAGAGCCCCGGAACTCCCGCTATCTCCTCAAGCTCGCCTCCGACGAGCGCCTCGTTCGTCGTGCGCGCTCGGGCAGCGAGCCGGCCTTCGCGGAGCTCTTCGAGCGCTACCACCGCCCGATCCTGGCCTTTTGCCGCCACATGCTCGGGTCGCACGAGGAGGCAGAGGACGCGGTGCAGCAGACGTTTGCAGCCGCGCACGGGGACCTGCTTCGAAACGAGCGCGACATCGCGCTGCGGCCGTGGCTCTACCGGATCGCGCGCAACCAGTGCATCAGCACGATTCGGCGCCGCCGGCCCGTGGCCGAGCTGTCGGATGCGCAGCCGTCGCTCGTCGGCCTTTCCGAGCAGGTCGCGGGACGCGGTGAGCTGCGCGAGCTACTGCACGACCTGGCGAAGCTCCCGGACGACCAGCGCGAGGCCCTCGTGCTCGCGGAGCTGCACGAGAACTCCCACGCCGACGTGGCGCAGATCCTCGGTTGCGAGAGGGAGAAGGTGAAGTCGCTCATCTTTCAGGCGCGAAGTGCGCTGATCAGGGCGCGCGAGGCCCGCGAGCTGCCGTGCGAGGATGCTCGCCGTCAGCTCAGCACGCTCCGGGGCGGCGCTCTTCGGAAGGGCGCGCTCGGCAGGCACGTGCGCGAATGCGACGGCTGCAGGGCGTTCGGCGCCGAGGTGCGGCGCCAGCGCCAGCAGCTTGCGACGCTGCTGGCCGTCGTGCCGAGCGCGACGTTGAAGCTCGGCGCCGCCAGCGCCATGGCCGCGACGGCGGGCTCCGCTGCAACGGCAGGGTCTGCAGCGACGGCCGGCTCGGTTGCAGGGTCAGGAGCCGCGCTCGCGGGAGCCACCGCGACGGGCAAGGCGCTCGGGTCTGCCGTGCTGCTGAAGGGCGCCGCTGCCGTCACCGCCGCGACCGTGTTGGCTGCCGGGGGAGCGGTGGGCGTCGAGAGAGTTCGCGGAGTTTCCAACCCGGCCGGGCCACCGCCGGCGAGCGCCCCCGCCGATCGAGCGCCGGGAACCGGCCAGGCAATCGGTGCGCCCCCCGAGGGCGGGTCGGGAACGGCCGCTGAAGGGCGGAACGGTGGCGCCCGCAAGGGTGACGGGCGAGCGCGCAAGCGCCCGCGCCGAGCTCGCGGAGCGCTGCCGGGCGCGCTGCTGCCGGGGCGGCTCGGAGACCTTCGCGGCGATGCGGTCGGGCCGGCGGGGCGGGCACGAGATCGAAAGGACCGCTCGGATTCGCAACGGAAAGCTCCCGCCGCGAAACGACGGCTCGACGGGCGCGCGGGCCGCGGGGGTCGGCGTCGCACCACCGTGGAGCCCAAACGCGACGGGGTTCAGCGCCGTCCGGGCAAGCGGCTTCGAAAGCGCGTCGAGAGCGGGCGCCGGCAGGCCGAGCGGCGGCGGAAGCGCGCAACCCCTCCGCCCCCGGCGCCGGCCACAGGGGCGCCCTCGGGTGAAGCACCCGCCCAGGAGCCCTCGAGGCTCCAGTCCGCCGACCCGGCGGCCTTCGGCGGCGCCCCGCCCCCCTCCTGAGACGGCGTTTCCGCTGCACCCCGGCACTTCCCCGCCCGGCCCCGTCGGATAGAGTCACCGCCCCTTGAGGGTCTGCGTTCCGAGAGAGATCACGCCCGGGGAGCGACGCGTTGCGCTACTGCCGGAAGCGGCGAAGAAGCTCGCCGACGCGGGCTTCGAGGTGGCCGTCGAGAGTGGGGCCGCGGCCGAGTCGCACGTCGAGGACAGCGCATACGAGGAGGCGGGCGCGACGATCCTGACCGGCGCGGACGAGCTGCTTCGCTCCGCGGGCATCGTGACGAAGGTTCAGAAGCCGCTCTACGGAGGCCAGGGCGAGCGCGACGAGCTGGCGGCCATCCCCCGCGGGGCAGCGCTCGTGGGCTTCCTGTCCCCGCTCACCGACACGGACCTCGTCAGGCGCCTGGTCGAGGGAGGGATCACGAGCTTCGCGATGGAGGCGATTCCCCGCACCACACGGGCACAGTCGATGGACGCGCTCTCGTCCCAGGCGACCGTCGCCGGCTACCGCGGGGCGCTCTCCGCCGCGGTGCGCTTCGAGCAGTTCTTTCCGATGCTGGTGACGGCCGCGGGGACGGCGGCTCCCGCCAGGGCGCTCGTGCTCGGCGCCGGCGTGGCCGGGCTGCAGGCGATCTCGACCGCAAAGCGCCTGGGCGCCGTGGTCGAGGCGTACGACGTGCGCCCGGCCGTGAAGGAGGAGGTTGAGAGCCTCGGCGCCCGCTTCGTGGAGATCGAAGTGAAGCAGGAAGGTGGGAGTGGCTCCGGCGAGTACGCGAAGGAGCTGCCGGAGGAGACCCAGCGCCGCCAGCGAGAGCTGCTGGCCGAGCGGGTTGCGCGGGCGAACGTCGTCATCACCACCGCGGCCGTCCCCGGACGGCCCGCACCCAGGCTCGTCACCGAGGAGATGGTCGCCGCGATGCGCCCGGGGTCTGTGATCGTGGACCTGGCAGCGGAGTCCGGAGGCAACTGCGCGTTGACCGAGCCCGGCCAGGTGATCGACCGCGGCGGGGTCAGGATCGACGGCACGCTCAACTGGCCGAGCCAGATGCCTTTCCACGCCAGCCTCCTCTACGGGAACAACGTCGCGAACCTGCTGCTGCACCTCGCGCCCGAAGGGGAGCTGAAGCTCGATTTCGAGGACGAGATAACAGCGGGTGCCTGCATCACCCACGACGGCAGGATCATCAACGAACGGGTGCGGGAGATCCTCGAGCCCGAGGCCGGCCGTGCCGTCAGCGAGGAGAAGGTGTGAACGGCGATCTGATCACCGAGATCACGATCTTCGTGCTGGCAGTCTTCGTGGGGTTCGAGGTGATCTCGAAGGTCCCGACCATGCTGCACACGCCGCTGATGTCCGGCACCAATGCGATTCACGGCATCGTCCTGCTCGGCGGATTGCTCGTCGTCGGCGCCGAGGGGGCTGACACGCTGACCAAGATCGCCGGCACCGTGGCGGTCACCTTCGGCACGATCAACGTCGTCGGTGGCTTCCTGGTCACCGACCGCATGCTGGAGATGTTCAAGGGCAGGGGCACTCGATCCGAACGCGGATCGAAGGGCGCGAAGGACGACGGCAGCTAGTGGACCGCTAGCGCCGCCAAACGGTCCCATGATCTTCGCCAGCTTCCTGCAAGACCCCGACTTCATCAACTCGTGCTACCTGGTCGCGTCGATCCTGTTCATCCTCGGCATCCGCGGCCTCAGTCATCCGCGGACAGCGCGGCGGGGCAACATCCTTGCGGCGATCGGGATGGGTGTAGCTGTGGTGGTCACCCTGCTCGACGAGAGGATCGAGACCTTTGGCCTGATCGCGCTCGGCATCGCGGTGGGCACGATCGTCGGCGTCGTCTCCGCGCGCTCCGTGAAGATGACCGCGATGCCGCAGATGGTGGCGCTCTTCAACGGCGTCGGCGGCGGTGCAGTCGCACTCGTGGCGCTGTCCGAGTACCACGAGTTGATTCCCGAGCCAGGCGAGATCCCGCTCGAGACGTTGATCCCGACGCTCCTCTCCTGCGTGATCGGCGCCGTGAGCTTCTCCGGCTCGCTGATCGCGTTCGCGAAGCTGCAAGAGCTGATGACCGGCCGGCCGATCGTCTTCCCGGGCAACCAATTCCTGAACGCCGGCATGTTGCTCGGAATCGTGTTCCTGATCGTTTACCTCGCCGCCGGGCCCGAGAGCGGGGAGCTCTTCGCGGTGATGCTCTGCGCCGCGCTCGTGTTCGGGGTGCTGCTGATCATCCCCGTCGGCGGCGCCGACATGCCCGTGGTGATCTCGATGTTGAACGCCTTTACCGGACTGTCGGCCGCAGGCGCGGGCTTCGTGCTCGACAACAACTCCCTGATCATCGCCGGCTCACTCGTTGGCTCCTCCGGAACCCTGCTGACGATCCTGATGGGACGCGCGATGAACCGCTCGCTCGCAAACGTGCTGTTCAGCGCCTTCGGCGCGACCGTCGCCGGACCGGCTGCCGCTGCAGGGGAGGGCGGCACCGCGCGCGAGGCGACTGCGACGGACGTCGCGACGATGCTGGCGTACGCCGACAGGGTGATCGTCGTTCCCGGCTACGGACTCGCGGTCGCCCAGGCGCAGCACTCGGTGCGCGAGCTCGCCGACGAGCTCGAGAAGCGCGGGGTCCAGGTCGCCTACGCCATCCATCCCGTCGCAGGGCGCATGCCGGGTCACATGAACGTGCTGCTGGCGGAGGCCGACGTCCCCTATCCGCAGCTGAAGGAGATGGACGAGATCAATCCGGAGTTCCCGCAGACCGACGTGGCGCTCGTCATCGGGGCCAACGACGTCACGAACCCCGCGGCGCGCGAGGACCAGAGCAGCCCGATCTACGGCATGCCGATCCTCGAGGTCGACAAGGCGCAGAACATCGTCGTGCTGAAGCGAAGCATGAACCCCGGCTTCGCCGGCATCGACAACGCTCTCTACTACGACCCGAAAACCGTGATGCTCTTCGGGGACGCGAAGGACTCGGTCGGCAAGCTCGTGGCCGGGGTCAAGGAGCTCTAGCCCCGCCGGACTACCGGTATCCTTAGTGCCGACGCCGATGTCGGTCGTGCTGATAATCGTTCTTGCCCTCCTGGCGATCGCCGTGATCTACGGCATCGTCGCTTTCAACGGCCTGATCCGGTTGCGGACGCGGGCCGAGGAAGGGTTCTCGGACATCGACGTCCAGCTCAAGCGGCGTCACGACCTGATCCCGAACCTGGTGGAGACGGTCAAGGGCTACGCATCGCACGAGCGCGAGACGTTCGAGCGCGTGACCGCGGCCCGCAACACGGCGGTGGCGGCGCAGGGGCCGGAGGCGCAGGCGCAGGCCGAGAACGTGCTCACCGGTGCGCTGCGACAGCTCTTCGCGGTCGCGGAGGCCTACCCGGACCTCAAGGCCAGCACGAACTTCCTGGAGCTGCAGGACGAGCTCACCGACACCGAGGACAAGATCCAGGCCGCGCGTCGCTTCTACAACATGACCGTGCGTGACCTCAACATCAAGGTCGACACGGTCCCGTCCCGATTCATCGCCGGCATGGCGAACGTCGGCAAGCGAGAGTTCTTCGAGATCGAGGAGCCCGGCGAGCGCGCCGTGCCCGAGGTCTCGTTCGGGGCTCCCTCGGCGCCGGCCTCTTAGCCGAAGACCGGCTCGCGCGCATGTACGCGCAGATCAACTCCAACAAGCGCAAGTCGCTCCTGCTGCTGGTGGGCTTTCTCGTCCTCTACGCGGCGCTCGGATGGCTGCTCTCCCTGTGGTTCGGAGCCGCCGCGCTTTACGTGGCGCTCGGGATAGCGCTGGTGATGGTCGTCATCAACCTGTTCATGGGCGACGACCTCGTCGCCGCGGTAACGGGCGCACGCAGGATCGAGTCGAAGGAGGACGCCCCCGAGCTCTGGCGCAAGGTCGAGAACCTCGCGATCACGGCGGGCCTGCCGATGCCGCGCGTCTACGTGGTGCCGGACGAATCGCCCAACGCCTTCGCGGCCGGCCGCAGGCCCAAGCAGGCGATCGTCGCCGTTACGTCGGGACTGCTCGAGCGCCTCGACGAGGAGGAGCTGGAGGGCGTTCTCGCGCACGAGGTCAGCCACATCCGTAACTACGACGTGCGCCTGATGACGTACGCCGCCGTCCTGGCGGGCTCCATCGCGATGCTCTCGCAGATCTTCCTGCGCGGGCTGTTCTTCGGCGGTGGCGGCGACCGGCGGGGCGGCTCCAATCCCTTCGTGCTGGTTGCCGTCGTCGTCAGCCTGGTGCTCGCGCCAATCGCGGCGATCGTCGTTCAGACGGCGATCAGTCGCCGCCGCGAGTACGTGGCGGACGCCTCTGCCGTGGAGCTGACCCGCTACCCGCAGGGTCTGGCATCGGCGCTGCGCGCGATCTCCTCGGACGCCAAGCCCTCGGCGCGACTGGCGAACGATGCCGTCGCCCACCTCATGATCGTCGCTCCACTGGGCGCGCGGGGGAAGGTCTCGCGCCTGTTCGCCACCCACCCGCCGATCGAGGACCGCGTGGCGCGTCTGGAGGCGATGGCCGCGGGACAGCGTCACGAGCACGGCCAGCCCACGGCCGCTCGACGGGCCGCCACCCAGCGCGTAAGCTAGGTCCGCCCGTGGCCGAGCAATCCCAAGAGCGCTACGAGCGAAGCGACGAATCCGAGGCCGAGCGGCTCGACCGCAACCTGCTCGAGCTCCTGAACGAGCTGCGGGTGGCGCTGCCGGGGGTGCAGGTCCTGTTCGCGTTCCTGCTCACGGTTCCGTTCACGCAGCGCTTCGCGCAGATCACAGACCTGCAGGAGAAGGTCTACTACGCGACCCTGCTCGCCGCGATGGTCGCGACCGTGCTGCTGATCGCTCCTTCGGCGCATCACCGGATCCAGTTCCGCGAGCAGGACAAGCGCTTCATCGTCTTCCTCGCGAACCGGTTCGCGATCGCGGGCCTCGCCTTTCTCGCTCTGGCGATGACGGGCGTCGTGTTCCTGATCACCGACGTGCTCTACAGCCGTGCCTTCGCGTTCGTCGCGCTCGGGATCACCGCAACGCTGTTCGCCACCATGTGGTACGCGATACCGATTGTTCGACGGCTGAGCCGTTAGCCCGGTCCCTGCTGGACTCGCCGGCACTCCCGCAATAGACTTTGGTCCTCGGATTCGCAGCGGACTAGGAGAGGACCGATAAACACACGCACCCGGCTGCTTGCGGCAGCGCTTGCGCTCGTGCTCGCAGTCGTGCTCACCCCCGCGGCCCAGGCCGCGTCAGACCGGAGCGAGCGCGACTTCGCAGGCGACGCCTTCAACGTCATCCCCCCGGGGCAGTCGGGGCAGCTGTTCCTGCCGCCGCCGAGCGCCACGAACCAGATTCCGCTCTACGACGGCCTGACGCCGAAGTTCGACGACGTCACTGCCGCGGATCTGCCCACGTTCTTCAAGCCGAACGTGTTCGGCCTCGCCGGCGAGTCGCCCGCGAGCGTGCAGAACCCGCCCGGGCGCCCGGGCTTGCGGATCGAACGCGACAGCTATGGCGTGCCGCACGTGTACGGGGAGACGCGGGACGACGTGATGTACGGGGCAGGCTGGGTGGCGATCGAGGACCGCGCGTTCGTGATGGAGCTGCTGCGCGGCCCCGGGCGCGTAGCAGCCGTCGACGCCCCTGGGATCGACCCCTTCGCCCTCGCGACGAGCCTGCGCGGATTCGTTCCGAGCGCGGCGACCGAGCAGTTCCTGGCTTCACAGGAGGATCTGCTGCGCGCGCAGGGCCCCGCCGGCGAACGGGTTCTCCAGGATGTCGAGAGTTACGTCCAGGGAATCAACGCGGCCTCCGCCAACTTCGGGGCATTGGGAGCGCCCTGGACCAACAACGACGTGCTGGCGGCCGCTGCGCTCATCGGATCCGTGCTCGGCCGGGGCGGCGGTGATGAGACGCGCAGGTCGCAGCTCCTGTCCGCGCTCCAGCAGCGACTTGGAGAAGAGCCGGGCCGGCGCCTGTGGGACGACCTGCGCCAGCTCGACGATCCGGAGGCATCCGTCACGATCGATCATCCCTTCCACTACAACCGTGCATCCCCCACCCGCAAGGGCAACGCGGTGATCGACGACGGCAGCCTCGACGCCGCTGCAAACCGGGCGGTGGCAGCGGCGAGCACGCAGACGCGCCTCGCGAGCAACGCTCTGCTCGTCTCCGCCAAGCGCTCGACCAACGGGCACCCGCTGCTGGTCGCGGGGCCTCAGGTCGGCTACTCCTTCCCGCCGTTCCTGATGGAGATGGACCTCCACGGCGGCGGCATCGATGCCCGCGGGGCGGTCTTTCCCGGCTCGGGACCGTACGTGCTGCTCGGCCGGGGCCAGGACTTCGCTTGGAGCGCGACGTCATCGGGATCCGACGTCGTCGACCACTACGTCGAGGAGCTGTGTGGCGACGATACGCACTACGTCTTCAACGGCCGGTGCCGCGAGATGACGACGTTCAACGCGGGCACGCTGCTTCCGGCGGGCGTGAACCCCGCGCAGGAGGTCGTCTTCAAGCGGACGGTGCACGGCCCGGTGATCGGATACGCCACCGTCGGCGGCAAGCGCGTGGCGAT
The DNA here is from genome assembly GCA_963774075.1 of uncultured Solirubrobacterales bacterium. Lineage (GTDB taxonomy): Bacteria > Actinomycetota > Thermoleophilia > Solirubrobacterales > JBBDJG01 > JBBQNR01. Next base: position 690,541 of record CAVZDP010000003.1, read on the forward strand.
CTCCCAGAAGCGCTCGACCCGCGGACGGGAGGGACTCAACGCGATCGGGTTCTCGGAGCTGAACGCGAACGTGGCCAATTCGGCGCAGTCCTTCCTCGACGTGGCATCGAAGATCGAGTTTTCGTTCAACTGGTTCTATGCGGACCACGAGCAGGTCGCGATGTTCTCGAGCGGCCGCCTGCCCAATCGCCATCCCCACGTGGACCCCGGCCTGCCGGCGATCGGAACCGGCAAGTACGAGTGGACCGGCTTCCTCGAGCCAAAGCATCACCCGCAGGTGATCGACCCCAAGAGCGGCGTGCTCGTGAACTGGAACAACAAGCCGGCCAGGAAGTTCGGGGCTTCGGACAGCAACTGGTCCTATGGGTCCATACAGCGAAACAACATGCTCGAGAACGCGGTCCAGCGCCGCGGCGAGCACGACCTCGCCTCCGTCGTCGCGGCTATGAATCGCGCGGCGACTCAGGACCTGAGGGCGACCCGGACGCTGGCCTCGATCGCCGCGGTGCTCGACACCGGGCCGGCTCCGTCACCGCGCGCGCAGCAGATGCTCACGCTTCTGAAGAGCTGGCGGGCGGCCGGCGCGAGTAGGCTCGACCGCGAGCTCGACGGCCTCATCGACGATCCGGGCGCGGCGATCATGGATCAGGCCTGGCCCAAGGTCGCGGACGCCGTGATGGAGCCCGTGCTCGGGCCACAGCTCGGGCAGCTCGCGAGCCTGATGGGGCGCGACAATCGCCCCTCGCCCACCGGCTCCGCCTACCAGTCGGGCTGGTACGGATACGTCGACAAGGACCTGCGAACGCTGCTCAGCCGACCGGTGGCCGGCAGGTTCGCCACTCGCTTCTGCGGTAAGGGCGATCTCGCGGAGTGCCGTGAGTCGCTGTGGACGGCGCTCGACACAGCCGGCGCGGAGCTGGCAGCGGCGCAGGGGCCGGACCCGGCGCAGTGGCGCTCGAGCGCCACTGCCGAGCGGCTCTCGTTCGCGCCCGGACTCCTGCCCAACACGATGCGATGGACGAACCGCCCCACGTTCCAGCAGGCGATCTCCTTCGACTCCCACCGCTAGACGGTTGATTCCAAACTCCCCACACCCCTGGATGACGCTGCGAATCTTCGCTGGATCTGCGTCCTCGGACTCGCCCATGCAGCCCTGCATGGGCTTCGCCCTGCGTCCTTGCCCAGCTCGATTCTCGCGCCCCCAGGGGCGCGCGGATTCGGAATCAACCGTCTAGACCCGCCCGTGGCGGACGCAGACCGCGCGTAGCCGCGCTTTCCGCCTAGCGGCCGTAGCTCTGCGACCAGCCGTCGAGGCCGTGACGACCGGACTCGAGAGACACGGCGAGGTTCGTGGCCGAAATTCGAACGGGCTGCCCCGCTCGCCTCAGCTGGGTCGCGGCGCGACGGCCGAGCGGCGTGCGAACGAGGTACCAGCGACCGCCTTCGAGGCGCAGGTCGGCCAGCTTCGCCGCTCGGAGCTCTCCCGAGCGCCGTGGCCGGCCCTCGAGCGCGGTCACATCCTCGCGCGAGACGACCAGGTGCCCGCTGACGAGGCAGTCCTCGGCGCAGCGAAGCTTCTGGACCATGCCGTCGCGAAGGAGGCTGCGCACGTCCTGTCCGTAGGTGGGCCGCCCACTGACGAATCTGCCGGCGCCCTCGGCGGCCGCAGCCGCGACGAGCATCAGGGAGACGAGCCCAGCGACGAGCGCAGCAAGAGAGGTTCTGTTGTTCACCGTGCGGGAGGAGATGGGTGGCCCAGCCTTCCGTGGCCGGGTGCCTTCGTTTCATCCTAGGAGCGGGGCACCCACCCTCGCCACGTTTTCGGGCCCGGCGGACGCACGCCCGTGGCGTGCGTCACTCGTTGAGCAGGGCGGAGGGGGATGTCCCCAGCGCGAGCGCGATCCGATAGAGGCTCGTGATGCTCGGAAGCGTGCGGCCCCGCTCGACCTGACTCAAGAAGGGGTGTGAGAGGTCGGTGGCCTGGGCCACCTGCTTGAGCGTCAGGCCCTGGCGGCGCCGCAGGGACCTGATGCGCCCGCCGATCTTGGCGGCGACATCCTCGCCCTCGAGCCGAGCTACGCGTGGACTCATCCTTCAGGGATGGTTTCGTGATCGGGCATGCTTCAAACCCGCGACGCGCTCGGCGAACGCGCTGGCCGGTGGTCGATCTGTCCGTCGGAGTGAGCACGAGATCGAAAAGATCGCGGGGCGTGTCGATTTCGCCGGCCCTCGTTCGACGTGGTAAGTAGAGCCAGGTTCAGCCGGTCGAGACCGTCCGGAGGACCGGCTTCGAACCCAACCAGAAGGAGGCATTCGATGCGATTCATGATCCTGGTCAAGGCCACCGAGGAGTCGGAGGCGGGCGTCATGCCCAGCGAGGAGCTCCTTACCGAGATGGGGAAGTACAACGAGGAGCTGGCCAAGGCCGGCGTGATGCTCGCGGGCGAGGGGCTCCACCCGAGCTCGAAGGGCGCGCGCGTCAGGTTCTCCGGCAAGGAGCGCACCGTCTTGGACGGGCCCTTCGCCGAGACGAAGGAGCTGGTCGCCGGCTTCTGGCTGATTCAGACCAAGTCGAGGGAAGAGGCGATCGAGTGGGTCAAGCGCTGCCCCAACCCAATGAGCGGGCCCTCCGAGATCGAAATTCGCCAGGTGTTCGAGACCGACGACTTCGGTGACGAGCTCACGCCCGAGCTCAGGGAGCAGGAGGAACGCCGGCGGGCGCAGGCAGAGGCGAACCAGCAGTAGTTCCTCGCCCGTCGAGCTTGCGTCAACGGGAACAGCTGCTTTAGTCATAGTCGTGACCGCTTCCGCAACGCACGGTGCGATCGACGCGATCTGGAGGATCGAGTCGGCCAGGATCATCGCCGGTCTCGCACGGATCACCCGCGATGTCGGCCTGGCGGAAGAGCTCGCGCAGGACGCGCTCGTCGCCGCGCTCGAGCAGTGGCCCGAGTCAGGCGTTCCGGACAACCCGGGCGCCTGGCTCATGGCCACCGCGAAGCATCGCGCGATCGATCAGCTGCGCAGGCGCTCGCGGCTCGAGCGCAAGTACGAGGAGCTAGCTCGCGACGTCGAGGGCCGGCGAGGGGCGCCCGAGCCGGATCTCGAAGCCGCGATCGACGCCGACATCGAAGACGACCTCCTGCGCCTCGTGTTCACGTGCTGTCACCCGGTGCTCTCCCCCGAGGCGCGCGTTGCTCTCACGCTCCGCTTGCTCGGAGGCTTGACGACCGTGGAGATCGCGCGTGCGTTCCTCGTCGCGGAGCCGACCGTCGCCCAGCGAATCGTCCGAGCCAAACGGACCCTCGCCGAAGCACGTGTGCCCTTCGAGGTTCCCGGTGCAGAGGAGCTCCCCACCCGGCTTTCGTCGGTGCTCGAGGTGATCTACCTCGTCTTCAACGAGGGCTACTCCGCGACCGCCGGCGACGACTGGATGCGGCCCGCGCTTTGCGAGGATGCGCTTCGTCTCGGCCGCATCCTCGCCGAGCTCGTTCCGCAAGAGCCGGAGGTCCACGGCCTCGTCGCTCTGATGGAGATCCAGGCGTCTCGCTCACGCGCGCGAGTCGGCCCGTCGGGAGAGCCCGTCCTGTTGCTCGATCAAGACCGTGCGCGCTGGGACTACATCCTCGTCGGTCGAGGTCTTGCGGCGCTCGAGCGTGCCGAGCAGCTCGGCGGCGCGCTCGGCACGTACGCGCTCCAAGCGGCGATCGCCGCCTGTCACGCGCGGGCACGTACTGCGGATGAGACCGATTGGGAGCGCATCGCAGCGCTCTACGACGCGCTCGCCCAACTCGCGCCATCACCCGTCGTGGAGCTGAACCGCGCGGTCGCGCTCGCGATGGCGTTCGGTCCGGCGGAGGGCCTGGAGCTCGTCGATGCGCTGACCTCGGAGCCATCGCTCGAGAGCTACCACCTCTTGCCGAGCGTGCGCGGCGACCTCCTCGCAAAGCTCGGCCGCTTCGACGAGGCGCGTGAGGAGTTCGAGCGCGCGGCTTCGCTCACGCGAAACGAGCGGGTGCGCAAGCTGCTCCTCGAGCGCGCCGCCACGTGCGGGCGACCTCCTGGGCGCGATCTATCGCCGGCGGCGGTGCCTTCGCGGAGCCCCGGGTAGGATCGCCGCAGCCGAACAGAGAGGAGCGAGCCGATGCCCCAGTATCCGGTCGGGTTCTCGGTCGAGTACCCGGATCGCCAGCTGAACCGCCTCACGACCGCCTTGCGGATCTTCACGGTGATCCCGATCGCGATTGTGCTCGCCACGATCGAGGGCTTCAGCGGCCAGTGGGGCGCCGATACCGAGTCCGCCATCGCCGTGGGAGGAACGGGACTGCTGTTCCTGCCCCCGCTGCTTCTGATCGTGTTCCGGCAGAAGTACCCGCGCTGGTGGTTCGACTGGAATCTCCAGCTGCTGCGCTTCATGAACCGCATCGGCGTCTACCTGGCGCTGATGGACGACCGCTATCCGTCGACCGACGAGCAGCAGGCGGTGCGCCTCGACTTCGACTTCCCAGACGCCCGACATGGTCTGAACCGCTGGCTGCCGCTCGTGAAGTGGCTCCTCGCGATCCCGCACTACATCGTGCTCTTGTTCCTCTACGTCGGCGTGATCGTGGCGGTGATCATCGCGTGGTTCGCCATCGTGTTCACGGGCCGCTATCCGCGCGGGCTGTTCGACTACGTGGAAGGCGTCATCCGCTGGCACAACCGCGTGGCCTGCTACGCCTTCGTACTGGTGTGTGACGAGTACCCGCCGTTCCGCCTCCGGCCCTGAGGCGCGCGAGTGCCTACTCGAAGCTGACCCCAGCGCTCGACGGGACCTCCGATGGAGCTGGCCGGGCTCGAACCCGGCGACCTCCTGGGTGCGATTCGGGGGCGCTGTAGTGCCGGTCATCGCCTAAACCGAACTCGAGATCGAGCACTCTCCCGCAAACAGCGTCGCTTGACCTGCTGGCGTATTGGGCTTATGGTCCCTCAAGCGAAATGCCTACCCGAGTTTCCCCCAGGCGCAAGTATCGGATGGTCGCCAGGGCTGAGGCAGCCGCCGCGACCCAGGAGCGGTTGCTCGCGTCGGCCTGGCGGCACTTCTCGGAGCATTCCTACGAGCAGGTCCGGCTTGCCGACGTTGCGGCCGACGCCGGAGTGACGGTGCAGACGCTGCACGCCCGGTTCGGCACGAAGGACGATCTGTTCGTCGCCGCTTGGGCCTGGGCGATAGGTCCGGAAGGCGCCCGCCGGGAGAACGCTCCGACTGGCGACGTGCGAGCGGCGGTGCGGCTGATCTACGACTCCTACGAGTTCCAGGGTGACGCGGTTCTGCGCCTGTTGGCGGAGGAAGATCGCATCCCCGCAGTTCACGATATGGCTGAGAGCGGCCGGGCCTGGCACCGCGCCTGGGTGGAGCGCACCTTCGCCGGTCTGCTTACCGGTGTGAGGGGCGTTGCGCGCGAGCGCCGGCTTGTAACGCTGGTCGTGGCGACCGACCTGCTTGTTTGGAAGCTGCTGCGACGTGAGATGGGGCTCGGCCGGTCGACGGCCGAGCGGATCGTTATCGAGATGATCACCGCTACGAAAGGAGCGTCCTGATGGCGCGACTGCTCGTCTATCTCTCTGCCTCGTCGGGGAACACCTTCCCTGCGATCGACATGCTGCTCGAGCTCCAGCGCCGCGGTCACGAGGTTCACGTGCGCAGCCGGGCGTCTGACGTCGACGGTTACGGAGCGCTCGGATTGCGCGTCGCGGCGATCGACCCTCACGTCGAGCAGGTCGAGTTCGACGACTGGCGCGGGAAATCTCAGGTCGACGCGTTCATGCGAATGGTGCGCGCCTATCGTTCATGCGCGAAGCTCGAGATTCCCGACATGCGCCGGGCGATTTCGGAGGTCGGTCCGGATGCTCTGATCATCGACGTCAACTGCTTCGGCGCGATGTTCGTTGCCGAGGCGTCGGGACTGCCCTCGGTTGTCTACTGTCCGTATCCGCCGGCGTTTCGCTCCAAGGACGTCCCTCCGCACGGACTCGGTTTGCGTCCGGCGCGCGGGCCGCTCGGCAGGACACGGGACCGAATCCTCAGACGCTTTGGCGATCGCAAGTTGGCTCCGGAACTGGCGCGGTTCAACGACCTCAGAACCGGTCTCGGATTACCGGCCGTCCGCAACTTCGACGATCAGTTCCTGAAGTCCGATCTGTTCGTTGCCTTCACCGCCGAACCATACGAATACCACCGCAGCGACTGGCCGCAAGAGGTACGCCTCGTCGGGCCGGGGCTGTGGGAGCCGCCGGCCGATCCGCCCGCATGGTTGGAAACCGAGAGTCGCCCAATCGTGCTCGTCACCGCATCGACTGCGTTTCAGCTCGACGCGAAGCTCATCGCCACCACGCTCGACGCACTCGCGGGCGAGGACTTGGCGGTCGTGGCGACCACCGCAGCCCAGGACCCGGGCGAGTTCCGCGTGCCGGCCAATGCGCACGTGGAGCAGTTCTTACCGCACGCCCCGATCCTGGCCCGTGCCACATGCGTCGTTTCACACGGCGGTCAGGGGATCACTCAGAAAGCGCTCGCCGCCGGCGTCCCAATGTGCGTTGTGCCGTTCTCTCGCGACCAGTTCGACGTCGCCAGACGCGTCGAGCTGAACGATGCAGGCGTGCGCCTTCACCACAAGCGCCTCAACCCCGACCGACTCCGCCGCGCTGTGCGGATCGCAATGGCCAAACGCCCCGGTGCCGAACGCATCGCGCGATCGTTCGCGAACGCCGGCGGTCCGTCGGCGGCTGCGACGGCGGTCGATGAGCTGCTGGCCGCGTCGGCCGGCGACGCCTCGCCGAATGGAGCCCAAGGAGTGGCGGCCGCGATGAGGCATCCCTTGTGATGGAGCTAGCCGGGCTCGAACCGGCGACCTCCTGGGTGCGATCCAGGCGCTCTCCCAAACTGAGCTATAGCCCCGTGGGGCCGATTATAGGCGCGCGTATTCGCGGCTCCGACGCGGGCGCCTGGCGGAAAGCCTGAGAATCGCGCCGTGCAGGGCTCCCCGCGGGACGCGACGCCCGCGGCGCGCTTCTGCAAACCTAATGGCCGCCATGGGAGCACTCGACGACGCAATTCGAGAGCACCTGGAGCTGAAGCGCCGCCTGGGCGCCTCCGAGGACGAGGTCCAGCGCAAGGAACAGGAGGCGTTCGGCCGCGGTTCCGCGACCCAGCCCGCCGCCGAGCCGGCGCAGGAGATGCCGTCCGGCGCCGACGATGCTCCGCCGTCCTCCGAGCCGCTTGCGGACCCAACTGAGATCGAGCTCCCGCCGGAGCCGCCGCTAGCCGACCTCGAGGTCAACGGCAACGGCGTGGCGACCGCTCCACTCCCGGACGAGCTGGAGCCGGACGAGGTCCTTCCGGAGGAATCCCTCGAGCCGGAGCACTCCACACGTTCCTCGGCCGTGTGGGACGACGAGCCCGAGCCGGAGGACGAGCCCAAAGCGCGCGACGAGCCCGAGGAGGACGTGCTCGAGGCGACTCCCGACTTCCTCGAGGAGACCTCCGACCAGGATCAGCTCTGGTTCGAGCAGAAGTCGCCGAAGGACTTCGATTTCGACTAGTAAGAGGGGGCGCGGCGAGAGTCGCTCAGCACCACGCCTCATTCGGACCGAGCCGCCGGACGGCCGCTGAGCCCACCTCTGGACGTGCGTCCAGAAAAATGGGGCGGCGCTTACCCGCTTTCGCCGAACGCCGATGAAGCTTGGGACGGAAAGGGAAGTTCCGTTCCTCGTAGGTAAGGACGCCACCAGACGAGGACCTTCTCTGGGAGGACCTCCCAGAGGAGCGGCACGGACGCTACACGGGGCCGGCCTTTTGGCCGGCCCCGTGCTATTTCGGCGCTCAGCGCCTCCCGCGTGCCCTCATCTACCATTCCTCCAACCAGGCCCCGAGCCGCGAATCGCCATATGAGAATCGATCAGATCATCGCCACCACCAGGCCCTGCTTCTCGTTCGAGTTCTTCCCGCCGAAGACCGACGAGGGCCAGCGCAGCCTGGAGAGCGCTCTCACCGAGCTGAAGCAGGACGATCCGGAGTACGTGTCGGTCACCTACGGCGCGGGCGGCTCCACGCGCGAGCGCACCGTCGAGGTGACCAAGTGGATCAAGGAGGAGCTCGGCCTCGAGGCGATGGCACACCTTTCGTGCGTCGGCGAGCCGGTCGATCGCCTGCGGGAGATACTCGACGAGGTCACGACCGCCGGCATCGAGAACGTGCTCGCGCTGCGAGGGGATCCGCCGCGGGGAGAGACCGAATGGACCCCGCACCCGGAGGGGCTGGAGTGCTCCGCCGACCTCATCGAGCTGATCCGCGAGCGCTATGACTTCTGTATCGGCGCGGCCTGCTTTCCGGAGGTCCATCCCGAGGCGCCCGACCTGGAGCACGACCTGCGCTACCTACAGCGCAAGATCGAGGCGGGAGCCTCCTTCCTGATCACTCAGCTGTTCTTCGACAACGAGCTCTACTTCGACTTCGTGGAGGAGGTCCGCGCTCGCGGCATCGACGTGCCGATCATCCCCGGCATCATGCCCATCACGAACTTCGAGCAGATCAAGCTGATCACCGGCATGTGCGGCGCGAGCATCCCCACCCCGCTGATGGAGCAACTCGAGGCTCGGCACGAGCCCGACAGCGCCGAGGCCGTGACCGAGCTGGGCGTCGCCTACGCGACCTTGCAGTGCGCGGACCTGCTCTCCAGAGGCGCGCCCGGCATCCACTTCTACACGCTCAACAAGTCTCCCGCGACGCGCGCGATCCTGTCGGCGCTCAAGGCCGCGCGTCCGTGGCAGCGCGTGTCGCACGCCAGCGCTCCGGCTGCTGCGGATCCGCCGAGCTGACGCGTTCGGCCATGCCCTGCCGCTCCAGGTGGGTCAGGTAGCAGAGCACGATCGTCAGCAGCCAGCTCACCATCACGCCTTCGATCGCGCCGAAGACCTCCGAGACCACCTCGTAGGCGGTCAGCTCCCTGGAGGCGATCGCGCGCTCGGTCTGCTCCAACCGCTCGCGCACCTCGGCCCGGTTGGCGTCGATGTGGGCCTGCACGTCGCCGAACGGCCGCCCGTGGCCGGGTAGGCAGAGCCGCGCGCCCAGACGCTCGACGACGTCGAGGCTGGAGAGGAACTCCGCCACCGGGTCGGGCGTCCAGCCGTAGTCGAAGTACAGGGAGACGCGACCGAGCAGGTGATCTCCGCTGAGTAGCAACCGCCAGCCGGGTTGATAGAGGACCACGTGTGACGGCGCGTGCCCGGGCGTCTCGTGCACCGTCCAGCGGCCGCTGTCGGTCTCGACCTCGACGCCCTCGACGAGCTCCCTATCAGGACGGACGACCGCAGCGATCCCCGGAGTCTGGCCGCGGCGCTCCTCCGCCCAGCGACGGAGCGGCTCGAGTGGCACTCCGCTCTGGCGGGCGACCTCGAAGCGGCGCTCGAGCGATCGCTCCGGATCGGCCACTCCGCGCGTCATGTGGTCGTGGGCCGGGTGCATCCACAGCTCGCAGCCGGCCGCCTCGACGATCGGCGCCGCCAGGCCGTAGTGGTCCGAGTGCGCGTGGGTGCAGACCAGCAGCCGCACCTGGTCGAGGCGGTAGCCGGCCTGCGAGAGCGCGCGCTCGAGCTCGTGGAGGGCGCCCGGCTCGTTGATGCCGGTGTCGACGAGCACGATGCCGGAGCCGTGGCTGATGGCGAACGCGTTCACGTGCGGCACGCCGGGCCAGGGCAGCGGGAGTCGGAGGCGCCACACCCCGGGCAGGATGCGGTCCGCGCGGCCGTGCTCGCGCCTTCGCCGTTGCTCGCTCACGAGCCGGCGTTGAGACGAAGCGAATACCGTTCTCGGCGGTGGCTACGGCGCAAGCAGATCAGCTCCCCCAGGGCGTCGAAAGGATACGCGCCCCGAACGCGGGGCCGCTGACGCTCTCGGGAACGAACACATACCTCGTCGGGAGCCCCGCCTGGGTGATCGACCCCGGACCGACGGACGCGGCTCACCTCGAGCGGGTCTGGTCCGACGCCGCCGGTCGCGGCGGCGTGGCCGGCATCGCCCTCACGCACCGGCATCTCGACCACGCCGGCGCCGCGCCGCTCTTGCGGGAGCGATCGGGAGCGCCGCTCGCCGCCGGGCGCGCGTCGATTGCCGGTGGCGCGTTCGACGAGCCGGGAGTCGAGGGCCTGGAGGTGGACGTCCTCCTGGCCGACGGTGACGAATACGGGCCCCTGCGAGTCCTCGAGACCCCCGGCCACTCCGCCGACCACCTCAGCTTCCTCTTCGACGGGGTCCTCTTCTGCGGCGACACGGTGCTCGGCGAAGGAAGCGTCTTCATCCCCCCCGGGGGCGGCTCGCTGGGCGCATACCTCGAGTCGCTCATGCGGCTCGAGGCGCTCGAGCTGACGGCGCTCTGTCCCGGGCACGGGCCCGTCGTCAACCGGCCGCGAGAGAAGCTGCGCGAATACCTCGACCACAGGCTCGAGCGCGAGCGCCGCCTGCTGCATGCGCTCGGGCGAGGCCTGCGCACGCGTGACGACCTGCTCGACGACGTCTGGGACGACGCCCCGGCGGTGCTGCGTCCGGCCGCGGCTCTCACGCTCGAGGCGCACCTCGAAAAGCTCGAGGGCGACGGAGCGCTGCCATCCGGAGTCGAGCGGCTGGGGCGCGGCTCACTCTGCGACTAGCGTTCCAGCGGCTCGTCCACGCGCAGCGGCTCGCCGACGTGCACAGGCTCGCCCACGGCTTCCGCGATCTCGTCCTCGATTCCTGACGCCGAGCCCGGGCAGTCGATCCGAAACCGCTTCGGGGGGATCTCGTCGCGTGGCTCGACGGGCAGCCCGAACAGCTCCGTGTGCCCGAAGAGCTCGTAGTTGCCGCTGTTCAGGAGGATGGCGCGTGCGGGCATCGGGCAGGTGGCGTCGTGGTGCGCCAAGCCGATGCGGATGTGAGCGAGCATCTCCTGCTCCAGGCTCACGGCGTCCTCTAGGCCGACACCGAGCTCATGCCGACTCGGCGAGGCGGTCGATCTTCGCAGCCATAACGAAGTCGTTGCGGGAGAGACCACCCACGGAGTGCGTGGTCAGCTCGAAGCTGGCCCGACCCCATCCGAGCTCGATGTCCGGATGATGTGCCTCCGCCTCGGCCACGAGCGCGGCACGCGCGACGAACCCAAAGGCATCCGTGAAGTTCGGAAATGAGAACTCGCGCTGTAGGACGCGGTTGCCGTCCCGGGTCCACTCGGGCACCTCGGACGAGAGTCCCGCCGCCTCTTCCTCGGAGAGGGGAGGCGTCCCCTTCTCGCACGCCTCGCAGTGTTGCTTCGCGAGCTCGCTCATCGGCCGTGAGTGTTGCAGACGAGGCCCGGAGCCGCAGCTGCGGAGGGCCCCATGACGAGGCGGGAGCGACGGGACTTGAACCCGCGGCCTCCGGCGTGACAGGCCGGCGCTCTAACCAATCTGAGCTACGCCCCCGAGAATCACGCGACCCGCAAGCTCGCGGGTCGGCAGGAGCAATTGTAGTAGTCGCCGACCCTGCTCAGCGTTCGATCGTCCAGCCGCGCGGATTGCGGATCGGCGTCAGCGCCAGTTCGAGCCCGGGGCGGAGCGGCTCGTGCTGAGGCGGCAGCTTCAGCTCCTCGCCCAGCCGCTCCGGCTCCTCGTCGACGGCGAAGCCGGGGCTCCTGGTCGCGAGCTCGAACAACACCCCGCTTGGCTCCCGGAAGTAGATCGAGTGAAAGTACATGCGGTCGATGATCTCGGTCGGGTAGACGTAGTCGCCGACCACCTGCTCGCGCCATCGCGCATGATCCTCGTCGGACGACGTCCAAGCGATGTGATGAACCGTGCCGGCTCCCTGGCGCGGCGGCTCCGCCGGCGGTCGGTCGTAGTGGTAGAGCGCTCCGCGCGTCCCGCCTCTCAGGCGGTGACCGGCTCCGTCGATGAGCGGCGTGAAGCGCAGCGTGCGCGTGAGCAGGTGGTGGCTCGCCGCGGGGTGTGCGCTGTACGCGCGCACCCCTTGCAAGCCGAGCAGCGCGTGCTCGAGCGGAACATCCGAGGCTCTCGCGGTCAACGGCGGGTCGTCACTGCCGATCGCGACCAGCTCCAGATCGAGCCCCTCGGGGTCGGCGAAACGCAGCGCGGCCGGCTCGCGCTCGACGGGCACGGCGGCCGACTCGAGTCGCTCGGCCCAGAAGTCGAGTGAGCGCTCGCCTCGCACGCGCCAGATGATCCGGTGGATCATCCCCGCCCCGGCGCGGCCGGGCTGTGACTCCGGGAACTCGAAGAACGTCACGACGCTGCCGGGCGTGCCGAGCTCGTCACCGTAGTAGAGGTGGTAGTAGTCGGGCGCGTCGAAGTTGACCGTCTTCTTGACGAGCCGCAAGCCCAGCAGGCCCGCGTAGAAGTCGACATTGCGCTGCGCGTCCGCGGTGATCGCGGTGATGTGGTGAATGCCGTGGAGACGCATGTGAATCTCCTACCCCCGAGCCTAACCCCTTTTTGGACCGCCGGGTTGGCAGCGCTCATGTGGCCGCGCGACACGCGGTAGGGTTCGAGCCGTTCATGGATTCCCCGCGATTGGAGACGATATGGCTGACGTGACGATCAAGAAACTCGACGAGTTCGACGCTGCATTCGGCGGAGCGATGAAGCTGGTGCGCGATGGCCTCGGCGTCGAGTCCTTCGGGATTCAGGTGATCGACATGCCGGCCAACGTCGACGCCTACCCCGAGCACGACCACGCCGAGGACGGCCAGGAGGAGGTGTACACCGTGCTCCAGGGCACGGCGACCCTGAGGGTCGAGGGCGAGGACCACGAGCTGACTCCGGGGACCTTCGCGCGCGTGCCGGCCGGTCAGAAACGCAAGATCGTCACCGGAGAGAGCCCCGTACGGCTGCTCGCGCTCGGCGGAACTCCCGGCAAGGCCTATCAGGCCCCGGAGTTCACCAGCCCGTCCGGCTAGACGCCTCCCGCGATGGACCTCGGTATCGAGGGAAAGGTCGCGCTGGTGATGGGCGCGAGCCGGGGCATCGGGCGTGGCATCGCCGCCGCGCTGGCTCGAGAGGGCGCGCGCGTCGCCGCGGTGAGCCGCTCGCGGGAGAGCATCGAGGCCGCAGCGAAGGAGATAGCGACCGGGCACGGGGCGCAGGTGCAGGGATTCGCGGCGGATGCCGGAGACGTCGAGGCTCTGCCCGACCTCGTTCGCACGGTCGAGCGCGCACTCGGCCCCGTGGACATCCTCGTGACCAACACCGGCGGCCCTCCGCTCGGCGACTCGCTCGGGTTCGACCACTCGCAGTGGACCGCCGCCTACCGCGGCCTGGTGCTGGGACCGATGGCGCTCATCGAGGCGGTCGTCCCCGGCATGAGAGAGCGTGGATGGGGAAGAATCGTGAACGTGACCTCGTCCACGACCCGGGAGCCGCTGCCGGGCTTGATGCTGTCCAACAGCCACCGCCTGGCGGCCGTAGGCGCCTTCAAGACGCTGGCGGGCGAGCTCGCACGAGACGGGATCCTGCTCAACGGCGTCGCTCCCGGGCGCATTGCCACGCAGCGAATAGCGCAGCTGCGAGGAAAGCCGCTCGAGGAAATCGTTTCCGAGCCCCAGCCGGACATCCCAGTCGGGCGCCTCGGCACCGTCGAGGAGATGGGCGACGCGGCCGCCTTCCTTTGCTCCGAGCGGGCCTCGTACGTCAACGGCGTCAACCTGCTCGTGGACGGGGGCCTCGTCCGCGCGCTGCCATGATCTGGTTTCTGCGCCACGGTGAAGCGGAGGACGGCACGCCCGACGAGGAGCGGCAGCTCACCGAGAAGGGCCGCCGCCAGTCGCGCGTGGCAGGTGCGGGGCTGGCGAAGGTCGGCGTGAAGCCCGACGCCTGCCTCTCCAGCCCGAAGCGGCGCGCTCTCGAGACCGCCGAGATCGCCTGTGAGCAGCTAGGGATCGCTGTAACGATCGAGCCTTCGCTCGCCGGCGGTCCCTTCGACGCGGAGCGGCTGGCCGCCGGCCTTGGCGACGTGCTGCTCGTCGGCCACGAGCCGGACTTCTCCCAGGCCGTGCGTGAGCTCACCGGTGGGCGCGTGCGGATCAAGAAGGGAGGGGTCGTCGGCGTGGACAGCGGCGAGCTACGCGGGCTGATGCGGCCGCGCGACCTGGCCGCGATAGCCGACTGACGACGGCAGCGGCAAGTGCCCGAGCTGCCGGAGGTCGAGATCACCGCTCGCCGTCTCGGACGGGCGCTGGAGGGAGCCGTGATCGAGTCCGCCCTCGCGCCCGGGATGGTGACGCTGAAGACCATCGAGCCGCCTCTGTCCGCGCTCGCGGGCAAAGCCGTCTCGGGCATCGGGCGCCGCGGAAAGATGCTGGTCGTCGAGGCCGGCGAGCTCGCCGTACTGATCCACCTCATGTCCGCCGGGCGCCTGCAGCTCTTCGAGGAGCGGGCCTCGATGCGCGACCGGACCTCCCGGCTGCTGCTGCGATTGGAAGACGGCCGGGAGCTTCGCCTGCGTGAGTTCGGCAAGCAGCAGCGGGCGTGGGCGAGGCTGCTCCCGGTCGCCGACGTGGACCGCGAGGAAATGGTCGCGACGCTCGGTCCGGACGCGTGGCCGGCTCCGGCGCCGGAGCGGTTCGCTGCGCTCGTGGCCCAGGCGCGACACCTGCACCCACTGCTGCGCGACCAGCGGGTCGTGGCCGGCATCGGCCGCTCCTGGGTGGACGAGATCCTCTGGCAGGCGGAGCTGTCGCCGTTCAGGAAGGGCAGCGAGCTCGACGGTGACCAGGTCGAGCGCCTACGAGTCGCGTGCGACACGGTGCTCGCAGACGCCCTCGCCCACTACGAGCGGATGATCCCAGACGCGATTCCCGAGCGGCTTCCGATGCCGCTCCAGGTCCACGGCCGGCACGGCCGGCCATGCCCGCGCTGCGGGACCACGCTCGAGGCCGTGCACTTCAACGAGTACGTGATGACGTATTGCCCGGCCGATCAGACGAGCGGCCGGGTGCTCAAGGACCGCAGGCTGTCACGACTGCTCAAATAGCTCCACGCGCATCGCTCTGGCGAGATCGCCGCCGAGCACGTGCACGTGGTTGCCGAAGCGAGTTGACAGCGGTCCCTCGAAGGGCTGCTTGTCCACGACCTCGAGCGGGTCGCCGGGGGTGATCCCGCGCTCGGCGAGGTAGCGAAGCATGTCGGGATTGGAGTCTGAGATGCGAACGAAGCGGCCTCGCGCACCGACGTCGAGCTGCGCGAGGCTGGCCGTCTTGCCCTCGTCGATCTTCAGCTCCCGGTTCGGAATCGGGTCACCGTGCGGATCGTGGGTCGGGTCGCCGAGCTTCGTCGCGATCAGCTCCTCGAGCTCCTCGGAGAGCACGTGCTCGAGGATCTCGGCCTCGTCGTGGACGCGGTCCCAGGGAACGCCGAGCGTCTCGGCCAGGTAGAGCTCGAGCAGGCGATGGTGGCGGAGCACCTCCAGCGCCATCCGACGCCCCCGCTCGGTGAGGGAGACCCCCTTGTACGGAACGTGCGCTGCGAGCCCGAGCTCGCCGAGCTTCTTGACCATGCTGGAGGCGGAGGCCGGCGTGACGCCGAGCCGAGACGCCAGCGCGTTGTTGGAGACCGGGCCTCCGTCGCGCTGCTCGAGCGCGTAGATCGCCTTCGAGTAGTTCTCGACCGCCTCGCTCCAGCGCCGGCCCCCCTCAGGCGCTCGGGGTCCGTTCTTGCGAGTCGATGCTCTGCGCGCCTTCGCAGGCGGCCGGCGGGTGGGGGCGGCCACTAGTGGCCCTTCCCGAAACGTTTCACTAGACGCTCACGAGCAGACTGGTCGCGTACAGGATCGCGAAGCCGGCGATGATGCCGAGCACGCTCGCGGGCTTCAGCGCCACGCCGCTCCCGTCCCTGATCGCCGGCCAGAGCTGCTGGATCACCTGGACGATCGCGCCCACGCCGGCGCCGAGCAGGAAGGCGGCCAGGGAAGAATTGAAGGCGGCGGCTCCGATCCAGGCGCCGAGGACGGCCGGCGCCCCTGCTACGAGGCCGAGCAACGCGAGAAAGCGCAGGGTCGGCGGGTGCTCCGCGACCGGTGCAACGATCGCCAAGCCTTCGGTCGTGTTGTGCAGGGCGAAGCCGATCACGAGGAACGCTCCGAGCGCCAGTGCCCCCACGGCATAGGCAGAGCCGATCGCGAGGCCCTCGCCCAGGTTGTGCAGTCCGATCGCGATCGCGACCAGCAGCGCGAGCTGGGCGCCCGCGCTCCCGGCGCCTTCCGCGCGCCGCTGGCGGTTCTCCATGTACGCCGAGACAGCGGTCAGCACCAGATAGGCGATGATCGCTCCCAGCGGCACGAGCGCCTGTCCGCCGAAGGCCTGCGACCCCGAGGCGGCGACATCGAAGCCCTCCAGCGTCGCGTCGACGGCGAGGAAGCCGAGCAGCCCGATCGTGAGTGCGATGAGAACGCGCAGCGCTCCCGCCCCGATTCGCCGTACGAACGGCAGCCACAGCATTCCGAGCATCACCGGGATCACGCCGACGTACAACCCGAGCAACGCCATCAGGCCGTAGAAGCTGATGTCCTTCTGCGGGGTCTCGACCGCGACGTCGATCGCGTGCTCGACGGTCCCGCCGGTGGAGGTGAGCAGGATCGTCTGGTAGCTCTCCCCCTCCACCCAGGGGTAGGTGATCTTCAAGCGGGTCGAGTCCAGGTGACCGATCTCACGTTGCGAGGCCGTGAAGCTCGCAAAGGAGTCGTTCACGATCGCCTGGGTGATGGATACGGCGTCTGGGCCGTCGTTGCGGACGGTCAGCTCGATTGAGCCGGGGCGCAGGACGGAGCGCTCGACGCTCAGCTCTTCGACGGGCGGCCCCCTGCGTTCGGCCAGGCCGGGTCCACCCAGGAGCGCGAACGCCGCGATGGCGAGCGCGATCAGCGCAAGCGGCACGAGCCCCAGCAGCCACGGAGGTGCCTGCTCGAAGGGGCGGCCGCGTTGAGCGTCGCGGTCGGTCGCCCCCCGCGCCTCCATCAGGCGACGACCTCGAAGAAGCCCATCCAGCCGAGCTGCGCGAACTCCGACTGGTGGGCATGGAACATGAACCTTCCCTTGTGCGGGAAACGCAGCTCGAGGACTCCGCGCTGCCCCTGACATTGCATGACGGTGTCGGTGAACTCGACCGGCTCGAGCGACGTGCCGGTGGGGAAGTAGTCGAAGAAGTTCGCGTGGATGTGCATCGAGTTGACGAGATCGAACTCGAGCACGTTGACGAGGTAGATGCGTACGAGCTCGTTGCGCTTCACCCTGATCGGATCGGTCATGTACGCGAAGGGGATCGTGTTGACCGCGTAGAGCTCGTTGCTGCGGTCGAAGTTCGTGTCGAAGCCGTTCATGACCATGACGAGCTCGTCCGCCTCGGGGCGACCGCCGCGCGGGTCGATGAGGAACGCCCCGTACATGCCCTTTGCGATGTGGTCGGCGAGTGGCGTGACGTGGCAGTGGTACAGGTGGAGGCCGAACGGCTCGGCGTCGAACTCGTAGGTGACGGCGCCGCCCGGCGCGATCGAGCCCGGCCCGATCCCCGGGACGCCGTCCATCTCCGCCGGGTGGATGCCGTGGAAGTGGATCGTGTGCGGATGCTCGGAGCCGTTGACGAACCTGATCCGAAGTCGCTCTCCCTCACGGCAGCGGAGTGTCGGCCCAGGGATGCGGCCGTTGTACGTCCAGGCCGCGAACTTGGTGCCCGGCGCGACCTCTAGCTCTCGGTCGTTGGCGACGAGCTCCCACTCGCGCACGACACGCCCGCTCGCGAGCCTTCTCGTCCGCCCCCAGTCGAAGTCGCGAACGATCTCGGCTGGATCGAACCCGTTGGCGGCGTGGTCGACGCGGGCGCCATCCGGAAAGCCGGCATGTCCCTCGCCCGCGTGCGCGCCCGCCGGAGCCGAGGAGCCGTTCCCGTGATGAGGCTCCGTCGCGTGGGCCGGTGCGCCCTGCGACGGCAGCAGCCCGGCACGCGCCGCGACTCCGGCGCCGACGAACGGCGCCAGGGCGGCGAGGACCCCGCGGCGAGTAAACGTGGCCATCCGCGAGATTATGGCATGTCTAAATTCAACTTTTGGCCTGCCCGAGACAGGAAGGCCATCTCGCCGGCAACAGCAAGGGCTTTCGCCCAGGCTCGCGTTGCTCTGCGTTACATTGATTCGTGTAGGAAGGTAACGAGAGCTAGGTAGGGGTATTGAGAGTTGCGAGGGGTCAGGGGAGCGCGGGCTTAGCGCTGGCCAGCGCCGGCTTCTGCACGGTGCTGGCCATACTGGATGCGTCTCTGGACGAGCCGGCCGTGCTCGTTGCTCTCCAGGTGCTCGGGCCGCTGATCGCAGCCACCGGCGCCGGGCCTCGAGCTACAGCGCTCGTGGCGGTATACGCCTTCGGCCTCGCGGTCCTTCTCGGGCTGCCCAACGACGACTTCGGTGACGCGCAGCACGTTCTGCGTTGTGCGCTGGTGCTGGTCGGCGGAGCCCTCGCGACGCTGATCGCCCGGCTCGGCGAGCGGGCCGAGCGGATTCGGGCTCGCGCGACGTTCCTGGCCGAGGCGAGCTCTGAGCTCGACCGTTCGCTCGACCTCAGGGTCGCCGCCGACACCGTCCTCCGCGTCGCCGTTCCGCGCATCGCCGATTGGGCGGCCGTCTACGTGAAGGAGGATGACGGCGCGATACGCCAGGTGAGCATCCAGCATCGCGACCCGGAGAAGACCGCGGCCGGCTGGACCATCGACGACCGCCACCCGATCCAAGCCGACCAGCCGATGGGAGTGGGAAAGGTGATCCGGACCGGCCAACACGACTTCATGCCGGTTGTGCCGGACGAGCTGATCGCCGCGTTCACCGACGACGAGGAGCACGCTCGTCTCGTGCGCGAGCTCGGCCTTCGGTCGGCGATCTTCGTACCCCTGAGAGCGCACGGACAGACGTTCGGCGCGCTCGCGCTCGCGACTGCCGAGTCGGGGCGAGTCTTCGACCGGGGCGACCTGGAGCTCGCGCTCGACTTGGGCGCGCGGGCCAGCCTGGCGCTCGCCAACGCTCGGCTCTACACCCAGGCAGCCGAGGCGCGGGAGGAGCTGCGGCGGTCGGCGGACGAGGTCGAGGCGATCCTGCGCGGCGTCGGGAGCGCGATCACGGTTCAGGACACCACAGGCAGCCTCGTGTTCGCCAACGACGCTGCGGCGAGGATGCTGCGCATGCCGTCCGCGGACGCGGTGCTCGAGAGCTCGCCCCAGATGATCGTGGAGCGCTTCGAGATCCGCGACGAGGATCGGAACCCACTGCCGTTGGAGGAGCTCCCGGGCCGAAAAGCGATGGCCGGCGAACGGCCTCCCGACCGGGTCGTCTTCTTTCGCGACAGGGAGACCGGGGAGGAGCGCTGGTCGATCGTCAAGGCGACCCCGATCTTCGACGAGGACGAGCGGGTGTCGATGGTCGTCAACATCTTCGACGACATCACCGACCAGAAGCGAAGCGAGCTCAGCGAGCGGCTGCTCTCCGAGGCGAGCCGGCTGCTCTCGGGCTCGCTCGATTACGAGACGACCCTCGACAACGTTGCGCACCTCGCCGTTCCGGGGTTCGCGGATTGGTGCGCTGTGGAGCTGGTGGACGATCACGGCGCGACAGAGCCTGTCGCGGTGGCACACGCCGATCCTTCAAGGATCGAGCTCGCGGAGCGCCTGCGCCGCCGCTACCCATCCGATCCGCACTCCCCGACGGGTGTGCCCAACGTGATCCGCACCGGGGAGGCCGAGCTCTACGCCGAGGTGACCGAGCAGATGGTCAAGGAGGGCGCGCAGGACGAGGAGCACCTCGCGATGCTGCTGAACATGGGCCTGCGCTCAGCGATCGTCGCCCCGCTCGTGGCGGGCGGTCGCACGCTCGGTGCCATCACGTTCGTGACGGCCGAGTCCGGGCGCCGGTTCGAGTCAACGGACATGCACGTCGCCGTCGAGCTCGGGCGGCGCGCCGGGAGCGCCGTCCAGAACGCGCGCCTGTACGCGGAGCGGACGCACATCGCCAAGACGCTCCAGCGCAGCCTGCTGCCGCCGGTCCTGCCCGACATCCCGGGCGTAGAGGTGGCCGCCCGCTTCCGCCCGGCCGGGGAGGGTTACGACGTCGGCGGTGACTTCTACGACCTGTTCAACACGGGGGCCGGCTGGGCCGTCGCGATCGGTGACGTCTGCGGCAAGGGGCCAGAGGCAGCCGCTCTGACGGGCCTTGCTCGGCACACGCTGCGTGCGGCGGCCATGCAGGATGCCGCCCCGGCGAAGGTCCTGTCGCTGCTGAGCGAGGCCATCCGGCGGGAGCACTCGGACTCCCAGTTCTGCACAGCCGCCTACCTGCGCCTCGAGCCGCTGCCAGAGGGCGCACGGCTCACGATCGCGAGCGGCGGCCACCCGTTGCCCGTGCTCCTCACCCCTGATGGGCGGGTCGAGGAGGTCGGGACGCCGGGCACTTTGCTCGGGGCTTTCCCCAATGGAAATCTCATCGACCAGTCGCGCGAGCTGCCGCCCGGGGCGGCCGTCGTGTTGTATACGGATGGCGTGATCGAGGCCGGCAACCCGCGCGGCTCCTTCGGCGCCGAGGGGCTGCAGGCGCTCCTGGCGTCCTGCGCCGGGATGAGCGCGAACGAGATCGCGGAGAGGATCGACACCGCGATCACGGGCCTCAACGAGCACCCGCCCGACGACGTGGCCGTCCTGGTACTTCGCATCCGTGAGTAGGCGCCTTCGACACTCGCCCGGGGAGCCCCCCGTTTGAGCCGGCTGCTCGCGAGCGCGAGACGCCGCCGTCCCGCGCTCGACTGGTTCACGACGCCGCCCGGGCTCGCCGCCCTGGCCGTGCTGGTGTTCATCGCCATCTCGTTCTGGTGGCTGTCGGTCGATCAGCGCGTGCCCGACTACGACAGCGGGCGACACCTCAGCATCGCCTTCGACTACCGCGACTCGATCGAGGACGGCGACGTCTTCGCGCCGTTCCAGGAGTGGAGCAGCTACCCGCCGCTCGTGCACGGCATCGGCGCGGCGACGACCTTCATCACCGGTCTCGAGGTGACCGGCCCGGTGATGGCGCTGAACCTGGTCTTCCTCGTCCTGCTCGCCATCGGCTGCTACGGCGCGGGAACCGTTGCCTTCGACCGTCGCGTTGGCGCGCTCGCCGTGCTGTTCGTGCTGGCGACCCCGATGGTGATCAGCCAGTTCCACGTCTTCATGCTCGACGCGCCGTCATCGGCGATGGTGGCCATGTGCGTTTGGCTGGCCCTTGCGAGCCGCCGCTTCGAGCGGCTCGACTACACGCTGGCGTTCGGCATCGCGGCCGGCTTCGGGATGCTCACGAAGAGCACGTTCATCGTCTTCCTGATCGGCATCGTGCTGGTGATGCTCGCTCGCGGCGGCTGGGACAACTGGCGCAACCTCCTGATCGCCGCGGGCGCCGGAGCGATCATCGCGGTTCCGTGGCACCTCGAGCACCTCGACCAGCTGAGTGGCCTGACCGAAGGCGCGGGTGGGCAGAACCCAGTCTGGTACGACGGCGTCTATTACCCGGAGCGCTGGTCGGTCGACGACTTCGCGTGGTACGCATGGAACATCGTCAACAACCAGCTCTACCTGCCGCTGGTGATCTTCGTCGTGATCGGCGTCGTGGCCGCGGTGGTCAACTTCGTCCGCAACCCACGTGACGACGACTACACGCCGGAGCTGCTCGCGGGAATGGTGGTGGGATACGTGATCATCACCTGGATCGGCCTGAACGACCCGCGCTACACGCTGCCGTGCCTCGTCTACTTCGCGGTGCTCGGGACGGCGTGGATCGTGCGAAGCTCGCCGACCGTTCGGTTTGCGGGGGGGACCGCGCTTGTCGCCATCCTCGTGCTCAACACGGTTACGGTGAGCTTCGGGCTCGGCGACCCGGTGCGCATCAGCCTCTTCGATCCTTCGAACAGCCCGATCGCCCAGCGCCGGCTGACGGTCGTCGGGAGCGGCTACATCGAGGGAGCTCCCAACCGCGACTCCAAGGTTCTCGACGCGATGCGCGCCGGCCGCAAGCAGGGATACGAGATCTTCGTCTACAGGGGGAAGTCGAGCCACGACTTCAACCGCGCGGGGATGAGCGTTTTCACCCGGATGGCGGGAGGAACGGACTTCAACCGTCTCGAGGACACCGTCGAGAACCGCAGGCTCCTGGACGGCAAGCCCTACCTGGTGTTCCTGCGGAGCCCGGTGTATCCGACGTCACCGCCGCCATGCGGCGGAAAGCTGAGTGAAGGCACGGGCGCGTTCGTGCTCAGGGGTCGCTTCAAGGTCCCCGCCAGCGGCTTCCTGTTCCTGCCGATCGACAGCCAGGAGCCGTACCTCGCATACGAGCTCTACTGCCCGCTCGACGGCAAGGTGCAGCCCGCCGGGTCGGCGCTTCCCCCGCCGGGCATCAGGCTGCGCTAGAGCCGGTCCCTCCGGCTAGAACCCGTGATGGCCGTGGTGGTCGTGGAGTTGGAAGTATTCCTCCTCCAGCTCCTGAAACCGTTCGTTGATCCTCTGCCGCCGCAGAGCGCGCGGGAGGCCTTTGGGCAGTGGACAAACGAACTGCCTGTCGCCTGAGCGCGGGAGGATGAACTGCACCCGCAGCTGGCGCCGCAGTCTCGTGCTGCGGAACTCGCCCGCGGCGGCCATGTCGCACCACCGCTGGGCCGTGGCGGCATCCGGTGCGTCGGCCACGGGGTAACCTCGCGGACCGCGGTGAAACCGTGGTCGATCCTGCGCGACCTCTGCCGGCGTCGCGGCGGTCGAGGCGCGGGCCGTAGTGGCCGCTTTCGGGCGAGGGTTTTCGGCGTCGCTGGCCCCGCAGCCGACCGCAACGGTCATGAGGAGAGCTGCAGTCACACTCGCGACGAGTCTCATCCATCCTGTATCGACTCACCGCAGGGCTGGGATTAGCGTGGGCCCACGGACCGAGGCAATCCACGACACTCGGCTCGAGCCCGAGCAGATCCCCGGGCTGTTCCGGTTTCGAGGTTCCCGCCAACGGCTAGATCGCGCCAGAACGGGTAAGCCGAGAACAGTTGCGCATCCCGCCCGGCGTTGCCTTTGGCTGGGCCAACACAGTAGGGAGGGCTCATGTCCCGGATTCAGAGGTTCTTGGGCGGCGCAGGGAGTTCATGCACGCCCGCCAAGCGGCTCGTGGTCCTGCTCGCGGTCGCGTCGGTACTCGCGTTCGCAGCGCAGCCGGCGCAGGCCAAGCCCGTCAAGGTCACGGGCGGCCAGACGCTGTTGCTGCCGCAGTTCTCGACCATTTCGGAGCTGCTACAGAGCAACATCGGGCTCTACCCGGTGCTGCCGGCCAGATTGAACGGCATCACGCTGCGCGTGGAATTCCCCATCACTGGTGGGACGGTCGATGACCAGACGATGCTGGGGACCGTCGACCACGACGGTGGCCTGCTGATCGTGAAGTACACCGACTCCTCCTTCACGGAGGTCGAGAAGACGCTCGAGACGACCGACCCGAAGATCGTCGCCGGCGCCACTCTCACCGGTAACGCGCTCGATCTGATCCCGACCCCTTCGGCCGACCTCACCAACACCGGTCATAGCGTCGATTCGTCTGGGACCATCACCTACACCGCGGAGGCGAAGGTCAATCCCGTCACGGCTGCGGTGCTCAACACGTACTTCGAAACGGACGCCTTCAAGGGCGGTGCCAGCCTGGGCTACATCACCTCCACGATCGCGACGGCGCCGCTGCTTCCCCTCTGACGCGCGTCGAGACCAGGTTCGGGCGGGAGCAATCCCGCCCGGCCTGTCGCGAGGCGGATTCCGCGCTCGCTGGTCGCAACCCGCACACAAGCCAAGTTGGTATCGGCTAGAGTAATCCCACTTGGTCAATGTTCGACGGCCGAACGCTGGCTCGGCTTGTCCCGGGCTGGCTCGTGCCCAGACCGCGAGGCCGTCGGAGGGGAGGTTCAGTGTCCTGTCTTTGGGCGCTTCGTCATGCTGGTCCGCGGAGGGCTTTCAAGCCGATCTTGATGCTGTCCCTCGCGATCGCCTCGGTGCTGGCCATCGCCGCACCGAAGGCAAATGCCACGCCGGTCAATGTCGTTGGTGGGCAGGCAGAGCTGCTGCCCGACTTCGCGAACGTCGCCGCTCTGTACGCGAAGAACATCGCCGTCTATCCGATATCGCCCGCGGCGTTGAACGGCATCACGCTCAGAGTCGAGTTTCCGATCACCGGTGGAACGGTCGACGACCAGTCGATGCTCGGCACCGTGAACCTCGCCGGCGGCCTTTGGATCATCAAGTACACGGACTCCTCTTTCTCTGAGATCGAAAACTCCGTGCAGACCACGAACCTCAGGATCGTCAACGGCAACACCCTGGTCGGGGACACGATGGGCTTGATCCCGGCTCCGAGCGCTGACCTGACGAACACAACCATCAATGTCGACGGGAACGGGAATATCGACTACACCGCGGAGGCAATCGTCCCCGCGCTCACGGCTTTGGTGCTCAACACCTACTTCAACACCGATGCATTTGTGGGAGGTTCGAGGCTCGGCGCCCTGTCGGCCCACATCCTGACGCAGCCGCTGCTCGGAGACACCGGCAACATCGTCGTGAGGAAAGACGCCGTCCCCGACGATCCACAGGACTTCACCTTTACTCCCGGCGGCGGGCTGACGCCCATCCCGTTCCAGCTCGACGACGACTCGGACCCGACGCTGTCGAACACTCGGTCGTTCGTCGGCGTCGCCGTGGGCAGCGGATACTCCATTGCCGAGACCGAGCCGGCCGGCTGGTACCAGGGTGCCGCCACCTGCGACGACGGCTCTCCGCCGACGAACATCTCCGTGTCGGCGGACGAAACGGTTACGTGCACGTTCACCAACGCGAGGAACTACCCTCGACCGGGCGGGGGCAGCCCGCTTCGCGCGCCACTCGTGCCCGAGTTTGAGCAATGCACCGCTCCCGACGCGACGCATGCCTCGCCTCTCGAAGTGGGCTCCTGCACGAGCCCGGACCTCGAGTCGAGCGAGCTCGCGACCGGCAGTACCGGTCAGGGATCCGGCTCGGCGCGGCTCGAAGTGATGCCGGGAAGCGTCGGCACGACGGAAGACGAGGCTGACGTGGCGATCGTGGTCTCTGCCGGCGACGTCAGGAAGCAGTCGGACGGCACCGACTACACCGGCAACGTGATCCTCGAAAGCGTGCTCCGCATCACCGACCGTGCCAACGGCACGGCGGGCGTCGCTTCGGCGACCGCCTCGGATCTCCCGTTTGCGCTGGGACTTCCGTGCATGGCCACCCCCGGGCCGGAGGGCGCGACCTGCTCGATCTCGACCACCGCCGACTCCCTGGTGCCGGGCACCGTCAAGGAGGGAATCCGCGCTGTCGTCAAGGTAGAGTCGCTCGTGCTGAAGGACCTCGGACCGAACGGCACCGGTGCCGAGCCCGACTGCGAGCCTGACTGCGGCGACGGGGACGAGAACGTGTTCCTGAGGCAGGGCGTCTTCACCCCGTAAGCGCAGCCTGAATCGTCTGAGGACCCGAAGGACGGGCGAGAGCAATCCGCCCGTCCTGAGGACAAGCACTCGGCGACGCCTACAACGGGCACGTTCCGATTCTGGCTCTGGATGGGAAAGTGCCGCCACGGAGAATCGAACTCCGATTTCAGCCTTGAAAGGGCTGCGTCCTGGCCGTTAGACGATGGCGGCCGTGGTCGATTCTAGAAGGCGTGACCGATCCGAGAACGCCCCCGTCCGTTTCGGGCCAGCAAGCCCTGGGTACGCCTGGATAGAAGCTCCCACGAATACGGAGGTTTTCCTTGGGAATCGGAACGTCCATTTTTCTGATCGCGCTCGGAGCGATCCTCAAATACGGCGTGACCGCCAACGTGTCGGGCATCGACCTCGACGTGGTCGGCATCGTGCTCATGGTTTGCGGCGCGATTGGCCTGTTGCTGTCGCTCTTCTGGATGACGGTCTGGGCTGACCGTAGGCGACGCGATCCGGTGCTGGCCGACGACGCAGCGGTCGTCCGCGAACGCCGCGTCGTGGAGCGCGACGTCCCGTAGCTCTTCGCCCCGATACGCCTGGGCGCAGCTTCCGTCCAATCTAAGAACTCGGTGAAACGGGCGCGATAGTTGCGCCCGGTCACCGCGATCCGTCTATCATCGTCCGTCATGAGGCTCCGCCTGACACCGATGCTCGCGTTCGTCGCGGCCCTGGCCTTGGCCGTCGGCGCCTGTGGAGGCGACGACAACAAGGACTCGGCGAATGGGGTGACGGTCGGCGGCCAGGCGACACAGCCGCCCACCGGGACCACGCCTCCGGCAGGCAGCGAAGACAAAAGAAGAAGAAGAAGTCGAGCAGCAGCAAGAGCAAGAGCAAGAGCAAGGAGCGAAGCTCCAACTCCGGCTCCTCCGGCTCCAACTCCAATTCGGGCTCCTCCGGCTCCAACTCGGGCTCGGGCTCGAGCGAGAACAAGCAGCCGAACCGGAAGACGAAGTCGCTTGGCGATTCGCTGGCGGAAGCGAACTCCCGCGAAAGCCAGGACAAGGTGAGCTACGCGGCCGCGCGGGGAGTCTGCGCCGAGCGTCCGCTGAGCGAGATCAAGAAGCTCTACAAGCCGAAGGGCTCGAGCAACGAGGACATCGCCAAGGCCGTGGCGAGCTTCTACAGACCGGCGCACCGCCGCGAAGCCGCCCACGATGGCTGTCTCGCCGGCCTGAAGTCGCGCTAGCGCGCGACGCCCCACTCAGCAGGAAAACGTACGGGGGTGCCCGGCGGCGCCGTCGCCTTATCCGGGTGCGCGCGTTCGCAGCAGATATCCGCTCGGGTTGAACGTCATCATGAGCCGCTCGCGGGAGCGGTCGATGACGAATGAGTCGTCGCGGGACAGGAACTCCCGCACTGCCTCGAGCGGACCGGGTTTGTAGTAGCCGCGCCAGGAGTTGATGTTCGTGTCCTCCACGATCAGGTAGTTGCCCTCGGTCACCAGGTCGGCGTACGCCTCCAGCTCTCCCAGCACATGCTCCTTGTCGTGCTTGGAGTCGAGGATGACCATCACTCGTTCGCCCGGTTCCACGGCCTCCCGAACCCGGCGAACGATGTCCGGGTCGGTGGACGACCCGGTCAGATACGTGATCCGCGGGTGTTGCGGGCGCTCCTCGAGGAAGCGGTTGTCGACGGTCACGATTCGCCCGGAACCGACCACGTCCATGATCGAGGCCAGGAAGTGCGCGCTGCCGCCGCGCATGGTGCCAGTCTCGACGATCAGATCCGGTCGCGTTCCCTCGTCGTAGAGGATCTCCTGATAGATCCAGAGGTCCAGAGGGCATTTGATCAGCGGCACGCCGAGCCAGAACGTGTTCTTCCACGTGCGTTCAGGGCTCTGGCAGTAGAGGTCGTGAAAGCGCCTGACGTGCTCCTCGAAGCCGACGTCGGTGGCGTCGCCCGCGGCCGAGTCGGGCGCGGCCTCGGTCACCTCGGGCGTGCCCTCGGCGGGGGGGTCAGAACTCGTATCCATGGGTGTCGATGATCGCCCGGGCGCGCTCCCGAACGAGCTCGCGAAGCTCCTCGTCGTAGTAGTCGCGATAGGGCCCGTGCCGGCTCGCGCCGACGGGGGGCTCGTGGGCAGCAGCCGCGGCCAGCTGCTCGTCGTGTGGAACGTCGTGGCGGCGAAGAAAGGAAAGCAGGTCGTCGCGCACGCTCTCGAGCCGGATCACCTCCGGGCCGGGCTGCTGTCCCGCTCGCTCCGCGATACGTGTGTGCAGCGCCGTGTAGTGGTCGCTGGGCAACGCCTTCATCAGCTCGCTCGTATGGGGGCTCTCGAAGCCGTCACCGGTGCAGGCCCGCCGCACCGTCGTCCGAAAATCGCTTCTGCCCCGGTCGAATGCGCTTTCCCAGATCGCCCCCGTCCTTCGCTCCGGGTGGGTCTGGGTGGTGTGGTGGTACCAGGACACGTACCACTCCCAGGGGTTTCGCACGAGAGTGAACGCCGGCAGGTCGCCGTAGTCGTCCATGATCCGGTCGTATGCCGAGTGACGCTCGAGGTCGTTGGGAATGAAATCAACGGGGGTGAGGTGCTCGAAGCAGATCTTGCGGATGAACTGACCGCCGGTGCGCGGAACGTGCACGAAGACGAAATGCTTCGTCAGCATCATCGCGACTGATCGTCGTTCGGTTGTGCGAGCCGGTTGGGGAGTGAGCTCGGGCTGTGGCATTGCTGAAGTATCCTCGCTCGTCCGGGCGGGAGCCCTCAGTTGGCGGAGCGCGCGTCTTCTCGGGTCGTGGCACGATATGCGCGACCCGAGGTTCGATGGCGAAGAAAACCTGCCCTCAATGCAAACAGCGCGTGAGCGAGCGCGCGGCGCGTTGCCGCCACTGCCGCTATCCCTTCCCGGAGAAGAGTTCGCCGTGGGCGGCCGGTCCCGCACTCGGCGCCGGCTTTCCGCTCGTCATGGCGGGCGTGCTGATCCTCTTCATAGCCGGCACGGCGACGGTTTACCTTCTCGTGGCGAGCGCCATGGTGCTCGTGGGGCTGCTCCTCTCCCTCCACCCGCGTTGAAGTGAACCCGCCGTCGCTTTCTGGAACGCGTCAGCGGAGCGGCGAAGGAATCGAACCTTCCAAGCGTGGGGTTGCCACGCCCTGCCGGCTTTGAAGGCCGGATGGGCCACCAGACCCCTGCCGCTCCGAGGGCAGCGTATCGACGGTCCGCGCGCTGCTAGACGACGAGCTTGAGGATCTCCGGGGCGACGAAGACCTCGATGGTGACGCTGACGATCAGCATTGGCACCGCGATCGCAACGGTCACGAACGTCGCCGCGAGAAGCTGCTCCCAGCTTCCGTTCCGGCTCGCGATCAACCATGCGGCGAGTGGAAGGAAGAGGGCCGTCAGCTCCGGGACCGCGTGCGGCATGTAGCAGAGGAGCAGGGTTCCAGAGGAGATGTCGAGCTGGTTGGCGATCGTGGAGAGGTTGCTCCCGAGCACGTACGCCTGTGTGACGAGCGAGAACGTCGTCGCACATACCACGAAGCCGATCGCAAGCGGCCCGGCCTTCTCGTGAATCCAGCGCCAGACGCCGCTGTGCTGTGCCGCCGTGAGCGGCATGGAGCTGCCTGCGATAAAGCCCGCCACACATGCCATCGCGTGTAGGGCCAGGACGAGCGAGTTGCGGTAGAGGAAGATGCCGACGTCCTTCAGCGTGCCCTCGCGGTGGATCCCGATGACCGAGAAGAGGCTCGAGTCCGGTGGCGTGAGCCTGGCGATCACGTAGACGGACAGGAGCAGCACGGCGGCGGTCGTCACGCTCCCCACGAACCAGCGCCCGACGACCGCCCAGCGATGGTCGCTCCAGTGCTCGAGCGTCTCGCGCGTGTCGCGCAGGCCTTGGACGAGGACGAGGTCGTTGACGTTCATTCGGTCTCGGGCCGGGGCGCGGCCGCTACCGCTCTATCGACACGAGCGAGCCTCGACCGTAGCGGTTTTTTACGTGGGCAGCGCTCGAGACCGTAGGTGTCCGCCGAAGTCGGCGGGATATGCCGGTGGCGATGGACGGACTCCCGATCGGCTAGGTTTGGTCAATGGAGGCGTTGCGCTGGGAGAGCCGCCCGCGCCTGCGAAGGCCCTTCATGGTGTGCGCCTTCAAGGGGTGGAACGACGCAGCCGAGTCGGCCACGGGGGCGCTCGAGTTCCTGGGCCGCGAGTGGGAGGCCAGTCGCTTCGCCGCCATCGACCCCGACGAGTTCTTCGACTTCCAGGTCGCGCGGCCGACGGTACGCCTCACCGAGGGTCAGACCCGCGAGATCACCTGGCCCGAGCTGGTCTTCTGGCAGGCCCCGCTCGAGGAATCGAGGCACGACGCCGTTCTGCTCTCGGGCGTCGAGCCGAACCTGCGCTGGCGGCTGCTGTGCGACACCGTGGTCGGCGTCGCTCGCGAGCTGGACGTCGCGATGGTGGTCTCCCTGGGGGCGCTGCTCGCCGACGTGCCCCACACGCGACCGGTCAACATCACCGGTCTGGCCGGTGACCCCGAGCTGGTCGAGCGGCTCGGGTTCTCGCAGACTCGCTACGAGGGGCCGACCGGCATCGTCGGCGTCCTGCACGACGCGTGCATGCGCGCCGAGCTCTCCTGCGCCAGCCTCTGGGCACCGGTTCCGCACTACGTGGCGGCGGTACCCAGCCCGAAGGCCTCCCTGGCGTTGATCGACGTACTCGCCCGGCTCACCGGCCTCGAGGTGGACGCCTCGGAGCTCGAGCAGGCGACGCTCGAGTACGAGGAGCGCCTCGACGAGGCCGTGGCCAGCGAGCCCGACGTCAAGTCGCTCGTCGAGCGCCTCGAGCAGCAGGTCGACCAGCAGGACATCCCGTTCCGAGACATACCGACCGGCGACTCCATCGCCCGCGAGTTCCAGCGCTTCCTGCGCGAGCGCCGCAAAGAGGATTAGCGGCCGCCTCAAGGCGGACGCTCTGGACTTTAGGTGTCCGGCGAAGCCGGCTCGATATTGGCGAGCGCCCGCCTACGGCGGTCGCCTGACTTATCGAGCGCCCTTCGGGCGACACCTAAAGTCGCGAGCGCCCGCCTACGGCGGACGCCTGACTTATCGAGCGCCCTTCGGGCGACACCTAAAGTCGCGAGCGCCCGCCTACGGCGGACGCCTGACTTACTTTTCCGCCGCCGGGCAGATGAGCTGGAAGTCGCAGCGGCTGCACGCCGACCACGAAGGCCGCGCCTCGAAGCTCTGAGCGCGAATCCCCTCGGCGACCCTGACCGCAGTCTCCTGGACCTGCTCGACCGTCTCCTCGCTCGCCTCGAGCGGTACCTGCTGGTCGTCGAGCACGTAGTAGTAGCTCTGCCGCGAGGCGTCGAGCTTCCACGACTCCTTCGCACCGATCTGGTACAGCGATAGCTGCACGTCGTCCTTGAGCTGCGACGGCGTCTTCGCCTTGCCGGTCTTGTAGTCGATCAGCTCGAACGACCCGTCCGGATGGCGGTCGACGCGGTCCACCCGGCCGCGGAGGAGGTGCGAGCCGATCCGGAAGCTGAAGCTGCGCTCGAACCAGACCGGCGTCGACTCCTGCTCTCCGAAGCGGCGCTGGTAGCGCATGAGCGACTCGACCGCCTTCTCGTAGAGCTGGCGCTCCTGGTCTGACTCGCCGAGGCCAGAGCGCCTCCACGCCATCTCGAGCAGGGCGAGGAGCCGCTCCGCGTGGGGGCTCACCCGGCCGGCCTGGCCGCTCGTCGCCTCCTCGTTCGCGATTTGGGAGTGGAAG
The DNA here is from genome assembly GCA_963774075.1 of uncultured Solirubrobacterales bacterium. Classification (GTDB taxonomy): domain Bacteria; phylum Actinomycetota; class Thermoleophilia; order Solirubrobacterales; family JBBDJG01; genus JBBQNR01. The sequence goes on from CAVZDP010000003.1 coordinate 721,826, forward strand.
CGCTCGAGCACCTGGTGCACGAGGATCCCGAAGCGCTGCTGGAGGGTCGGTTCGCGCGGAACTCCGAACACGCGGGCGTACTTGTAGCGCAGCGGACACTCCTTGTAGATCTCGATGTCGGTCGCGGACAGCACGACGCCGTTGCCGCGCGTGGGCAGGAACGACTCGAGCGAAGGCTGCGAGCGGCGCTCGATCAAGTCGCGGCGGCGGTCGCGATCGCGCTCGGCCTCCGAGAGGCGCTCGTCGAGAGTGGAGGCGAGGAAGAACTCGCGCTGCTCGGCGCTGGTGCCGGCGAGCAGGAGCTCGTTCACCTCTGGGACCGCCTCGCTCAGCCGCTGGCGCGGGCGGCGCTCGATCAGGGCTGCAAGCTTCAGCAGCTCGAGGTAGCGCGCCACGGCTCGCGCGCCGTCGAGGTGCGCGTCGAGCCGCATCTCTCCGATCTCGAGCGCGAGCTGGGTCGCGCCGCCGAGGACGTCGTCGCGAAGGGCCCGGAAGGCGGAGAGGAGGTCTTCCTCCAAGCCGAGCAGCTCCTCGGGGCGAGCCTCCTCCAGCGCGCCGAGCGCCTCGCGGGCCTCCTCGAGGAATGGGGAGGCGCGCTGGGCCACCCGCTCCCCGGCCGAGGAGGTGGCCTCCGGCCAGGCGAGCACCAGGCGCTTGCGTGCGCGGGTCATCGCAACGTAGAGCAGCCGCCGCATCTCGTCCGCGTGCTGCTCGCGCGAGTTCTCGGGCAGCTCCTCCTTGAGCAGCTCCTCGGGCACCGGCTCTTGAGACTGACGGCGAGGCCCGGGCATCCGGTTGTGCTGCAGCCCGAGCACGTATACGTAGTCGAACTCGAGGCCCTTCGCTCCGTGCATGGTCATGATCTGCACGGCGTGCTCGGCGCCGGGGGCGGCGGCCTCCTCCTCTCGCAGCCCTGCCTCGGCCGCGGCCACCAGGTACGCGGCGAACTCGCGCGCGCTGCCGCCGGGCCTGCGCCGCATCCAGGCGGACGCGATCTGACCGAGCTTGGCGATGTTCATGAGCCGTTCGAGCGAGTCGCGGTCGCCGGTGAAGAGCTGCTGCTTTCGAAGGCCGAGCCGCTCGACGAGGCGGTCCAGGAACACGTCCGGGCGCATGTCGTCGAACGCGCGCGCGGCGCGCCGGTAGAGCCGCAGGAAGGTCTCGATGCGCTCTCCCGCGTCCGGCGGCATGCCGCTCGCGCCGAGCGCTGCGTGCAGAGCCGAAACCATGTCGAGCTTGCGGCGGCGCGCGATCTGGGTCGAGCGGGCGAGGTCGGCGGAGCCGAGCTCCACGGGCGGGCGCATCAGCGCCCTCACCACGGCGCGCGCGTCGTTGGGGTCGAGCAACAACCGCAGCCACGCGAGCACGTCGCGCACTTCGATTCGCTCGTAGAAAGCTCCGCCTCCGGCGATGCGCGCCGGGACGCCGCGTTCCTCGAGAGCGGTCGCCACGAGCTGGCCCTCGCCGCGCACCGACTTCACGAGCACCGCCGCGCGGCCGGGCGGCGTGCCGTCCGCGACGACTTTCTCGAGCTCCGCGGACACCGCCTGGGCCTGTGCGCGATCGTTCTCGCAGCGCCAGAAGGAGACGGCGTCGGGGTCGTCGCGAGCGTCGCCGATCGTGGGCTCGAGCCGCTTGTCGAGACGGTCGCGGCTCGGCTCGATGACGGCGTGCGCGGCCTGCAGGATCGGAGCACGCGAGCGGTAGTTGCGCGTGAGCTTCACGATCTTGGCGTCGGGAAAGCGCGTCTGGAAGTCCGCGATGTTCTTGCGCGACGCCCCGCGGAAGCGGTAGATCGACTGGTCGTCGTCTCCGACGACGCAGACGTTGTTGTCCTCGCCCACGATCAGCCGCAGCAGCTCGCCCTGGGCGAAGTTCGTGTCCTGATACTCGTCCACGAGCACGTGGCGGAAGCGGGCCGCGAGCCGCTGCCGCGCGCGCGGCCGCTCGCTCAGCACCCGCACGGCGCGCAGGATCAGCTCGCCGAAGTCCAGTCCGCCCTCCTGCTCGACGAGCCGGTCGTGGTCGGCGTAGAAGCGCGCGAACTCGAGCTCGAGCTCGGCGCGCTCGCGTCCTTCGGTGTCCGCGGCTCGCCCGGCCAGCGATTCGGCCCATGCGCGATAGTCGGCGGCCGTCACGCACTCGTCCTTGAGGCGGTCGATGCGCTCGATCAGTCGCGCCATGAGGCTCGAGGCGTTGCCCCACAGCTCGTGCCGCTCGAAGGTGAGCTCGTCGGAGCGGTCGAGCAGGAGCGCCAGACGGTCCGCCTGGGTCACGGGGTGGAAGAACGGGTCCAGCCCTGCATCCAGGGCCTCTTCCTGGAGCGTCCGCATGCAGAAGGAATGGAAAGTGGAGCACCAGAGCTCCTCGTAGGGCTGATCGAGCAGCTCCTCCGCCCGCACGCGCATCTCCTCCGCCGCTTTGACGGAGAACGTGAGCGCGAGCACGTGCTCGGGAGGGACGCCCTGCGAGGCGAGCCAGGCGATCCTCCTCGTGATGACGCGGGTCTTGCCGCTGCCGGCGCCAGCGACCACGAGCAGCGGCCCGCCGGGGTGGGTGACGGCCTCGCGCTGAGCCTCGTTGAGGTCGGAAAGGAGGCGAGTCACCAGGCCCATGGTAACCCCGGGCATGGCCGTTCCAGGGCTGGCGCTCGCATAGCATCTCCGCTATGTCCGCCAAGAGCACGGGGCGGGAGGCGCTCGAGGCAGACTGGCTCGGAGCGTGCCGCAGAGCCGCCGCAGCCGTCGAGCAGGTCCTCCAGTCCCACACATCCTCGCGCGATCGCGCCGTCGGGGCGGGACGCGGCGCCGGCGGGGACGACACGCTCGTGATCGACAGGGAGGCCGAAGATGCCGTCTTCGCCGAGCTCGACGCGCTGCACGGCCAGGGTCACGCCTTCACCGCGATCTCCGAGGAGCGCGGAGAGGTCACGTTCGGCGCCGGCGCCAGTCAGGTGCGGGTGGTGATCGACCCGGTGGACGGCTCGCTCAACGCCAAGCGCCTGATCCCGGCCTACTCGCTCAGCATTGCCGTGTCCGGCGGCGAGACGATGGAGGACGTCGAACTCGGCTACGTGTACGACTACGGTGCGAAGGAGGAGTTCGTCGCCCGCCTCGGCGAGGGAGCCGTCGTCAACGACGAGCCGATAGAGCCGGAGGACCCGGGCAGGGGCCTCGAGGTCGTCGGCTTCGAGGCCGCCCGGCCGGAGTGGATCGCTCCCGTGGCGGCCCGGCTCGAGGGCAGCGTGTATCGGATTCGGATCGTCGGGTCGATCGCCGTCTCGCTCTGCTACCTGGCGGTGGCGCGCTTCGACGGCGTTTTGACCGCGAACGTCTGCCGCTCCTTCGACGTGGCCGCGGCGCAGCTAATTGCACGTGAGGCGGGCGCGTTCGTGAGCGTGCTCGGCCATGGAGGGATCGAGGCGCCACTCGACATGGAGACGCGGTTCCGCTTCGCCGCGGCGCGCACGCCGGAGTCACTGGAGACGCTCGTGAGGGCGTTGACGGAGGCCGGGCTGCCGAAGAGTTAGCCGACGAAACGGCGCGGGCGGGCCGGAGTAATCTGGTCGCCAGGATGACCTCGGAAAACATCACGCTCCTAAAGCGCGGCTACGAGGCGTTCAACCGCCGCGACGTGGACGCGATGCTCGAGTTCCTCGATCCGGAAGTGGTGACGGTCGACTCGCCCGAAGCTCCGGACCGCAGCGTCTATCGCCAACACGAAGGGTTTCTGGCCAACATCGAGAGCGTGCAGCAGATATTCGAGGGCTGGCACCTCGAGCCGCTGAGCTTCGTCGAGAACGGCGAAAAGCTGCTCGTCGAGGTCCGACAATCCGCGCGCGGGAAGGGCAGCGGGCTCGAGGTTGAGGACCACCTGTTGCACGTGTGGACGATCCGCGACGGCAAGGCGCTGCGGCTCGAGGCCTACCGCGACGCCGACGAGGCGCGGCGGGCGGCGGGACTGGACTCCTAGTGGCCTAGCCGGAGCGCTCGGCGAGCAGCGCGGCCATCTGGCTCGCGTTGCGTACGCCGTAGTCGGCGTAGCAGTTGTTCATCAGCACGTGCACCTGCTTGGCCTCGCCGGCCAGCTCGCGCACCGGCTTCACCCACTGGCCGAGCTCGTCGTCGCTGTAGAGGTACTGGAAGCGCTCCGCTGCCGTAAGCCCCGGTTTCTCCCAGTTCTCGGCATTGTGGCCGTGGAAGCGCACCATCGCGAGCTCCTCGGAGGTGGAGGCGACGACCGGCGGGGTCGAGGACTTGAAGCCCTGCGGCTCGTCCACCACCACGTACGTCATGCCCAGCTTGCGCAGCCGCTCCAGCGTGCGCTCGCGCTTGCCCTCGACCATCCAGCCGCCGCCGCGGAACTCGACCGCCGCCGGGAGCGAGCTGCGCTCGGCGAGCTGATCCAGGTAGTCGAGGTTCGCGCTCGACGGCACGAACCAGGGCGGGAACTGGTACAGCACCGCACCGAGCTTGCCGGCGTCGGCCAACGGCTGCAGGGCGGACTCGAACATGTACCAAATGAGCTTGTGCGCCTCCGGCGGCAGGTCCTTGGGATAGAGGCGCTTCTTCTTGAGCGCGTTCTCGCCGAGCTCGTCGCGCACCCGTTGGGGAAGCGAGTTCACGGCAGCCGGATGTTGCGTCAGCAGCGAGAAGGCCTTCACGTTGAAGACGAAGTGCGGCGGGGTGCGCTCGACCCAGAGCGCCGAGTTGCGCTCCGAGGGCAGTGCGTAGTAGGTGGAGTCGACCTCGACGAGCGGGAACCGCTCCGCGTAGTAGCGAAGGCGCTGCTCGGGAGAGCCCATGCCCTGCGGGTAGAAGCGGCGGGACTCCAGCAGCGTGCGGTCCGTCCAGCTCGATGTGCCGTAGTAGACGTTCTCGACTGGCCTGCCGCCATCGATGGCGGGCTCCCGCATCACGACCTCGTCGCTCACGCCGAGAGTACGAGGCGCCGCGGGCCCTGCCTGAAGCCGACCTCCTCGAGCAGGCGCTCGACCGGCGAGCCGATCACCGGCGCGCCGTCGAAGCGCTCGATCGCAACCCGCTTCAGCCCGCCCTCGCGGACGATGCTCGCGAGCGCCTCGAGCGCCGGGCGCAGCCACTGCTCGTCTGGCTCGGCGAGCGCCACGAGCCCGCGCCCTCCCGCCTCCAGGTAGAGGACCGCGCTTCCGTCCAGCAGCACGACGTGGGCGCCGGGCACGCGCGCCGGGCGCCTGGACGACCCTTCACGCCGGGGCCATGGGAGCGCGGCTCCGTAGAGGTTGGCGGGGTCCTGCGCCGCGATCACGACCGCCTCGCCCGCGCCCTCCCTGTGCGAGCGAAGCCGCTCCACGGCTGCCGGCAGGGCGAACTGCGCGCCGCCGAGCCCCTCGACGAAGTAACCGCGGCGCGCGGTGCCAAGCGTCTCGAGCGCCGACAGCTCGCCGTAGACGCTCGCGAAGCCACCGGGCACCTTCTCGGATACCACGGTCTCGCGCGTGACGATCCCGTGGCGCTCGACCAGCAGCTCGGCGAGCGCGACTGCCCGCTCGCGCTCCGTCGGCTTGGGCTGGAAGAGCGGAGCGGCGAGGCTCCAGCGCCCCTGAAGCTGTGGTTGCGCTCCCGTCCGGCGCGCCCCGAAGCGCCTTCGTCGCGTCTGCGCGGGAGGCGCGAGAGACAGCCGCCTGGCGCGCAGCGGCGCAAACGCGTCGTTGGTCACCTCGCCCGACCACACGAGATCCCAGAGCGCGTCCTTCACGTCCGCCGGAGAGTGGTCCACGTCGGCAAGCAGGTCGGACCAGAAGGCAGCGCCGGCTGCGAGGCGCGCGCGCAGTGCGTCGTGAACGGCGCCCTGCGGCCCCTCGCCCGCCGTTCCGGCGTGCGGGCCCAGGAATGGAGCGTCCTCACGGAAGTAGAAGCTCACGCGCCCGCCGCGACCGCCGCCGGACCCAGCGCCGACCCAGACGAGCTCTCCGGCCGCGCACAGGCGATCGAGCCACAGCGGCTGATAGCGGCCGAGCCGGCGCGGCAGCACGTCCCGCTCCCACGTCTCCGGGGCAAGCGCCACCCCCTGAAGGGGCGCGAGCACCTCGCGCAGGCGGTCGGGTCCCGCGTCCAGGGACATTCCCGGCGCGGTTCCTCGGCCCATCTCGACCCCCTGTCCCGAGCCCGCGTAGCGGTCGATGCCGTGCCACGAGAGCGCGAAACGCGCGAGCGCCGCCTGCTCGGTTGGCTCTATCTCCTCCCGCAGCGCGGCGATGCTCGCCCGCCGGATGCGGCGCAGGACGTCGGGCTCGCACCACTCGCGCTCGACGCCCTCCGGGCGAAGCTCTCCGCGAACGAGCGCGTCGTCTGCCTCGAGCGCGGACAGCGCGCGCTGGACGTCCTCGTTCCCGAGCGCGTAGCGTCCCGCGACGTCCGCGGTGGTGAAGGGCCCGTGCGTTCGCGCGTAGCGGCGAAGCAGGCGCTCGAGCGCGTTCTCGACGGGCTCGAGGAACGCCTCCGGCATACCCGACGGCGGCACGACGTCGAGCGCGTCGCGGTAGAGGCCCACCTCCTGTGCCGCGATCCAGCGCTGCTCTCCGCCGACCCTTACTCGCACCGCTCGGCGCTCCGCCACGAGGCGCGCGAGCAAAGCCTCAGCGTCGATGCCGGGCACAGAGCGAGCACCGAGCTCCTCCAGCGAGAGGTCGCCGAGCCGTCTCAGCAGGTCGTGCGCCTGGTCGGCGTCGCCTGCGAGGCGCTTGCCCGTCAGGCTCTGCAGCTCCTGCTCGACCGCCGCGAGCGCCCCCGGGTCGATCAGCTCGCGCAGCTCGTCGGCGCCCAGCAGCTCCCGCAGCAGCTCGCGGTCCAGGGCCAGAGCCGCCGCCCGTTGCTCGGCGCGGGGAGTGTCCCCCTCGTACATGTAGGTGGCGATGTAGTCGAACAGCAGGCTCTGTGCGAACGGGGAGGCGAGCGCGGTGTCTGCCTCCACGAGCGCCAGCTCGCGTCGCTCCAACCCGTCGAGAATGCTCTTCAGCGCCGGCAGGTCGAGCCAGTCGGTCAACACCTCACGGTAGGTCTCCAGCACGATCGGGAACTCGGCATAGCGGCGGGCGACCTGGAGCAGCCCCTGGGCCTTGAGCCGCGCCTGCCACAGGGGAGTGCGCCGGTCCGGGCCGCGGCCGGGTATGAGGAGCGCCCGCGCCGCCGCTTCGCGGAACCGCGCTCCGAACAGCGCCGTGCTCGCGATCTCGCCCGTCACGAGCTCCTCGAGCTCGTTGGGATCGATCAGAGCCACGTCGGCGGAAGGCGGCTCGTCGGCGTCCGGGAAATGAAGGATCACTCCGTCGTCGGACCACAGCGCGTCCGGGTCGAGCCCCCGCTCCTCGCGCAGGCGCGCCGACATCGCCATCCCCCAAGCGGCGTGCACGCGGCTGCCGAAGGGGGTCAGCACGCAGAGGCGCCAGTCACCGATCTCGTCGCGGAAGCGCTCGACGACCACCGTGCGATCCGACGGCAGCGTACGCGTCGCCTCGCGCTGCTCGCTCAGATAGCGGTAGAGGTTGGCGGCCGCGTACTCGTCCAGCGCGTACTCGCCGGTCAGCTTCGCCGTCGCCGCTCGTTCAGGCAGCTCGGCGACCTCGCGCTGGAAGGCGCCGATCGCTGCGCCCAGCTCGTACGGCCTGCCGATCCCGTCGCCTTTCCAGAATGGGATGGCGCCCGGCACCTCGGGCGCGGGCGTGACAATCACGCGGTCGCGCCCGATTTCCTCGATCCGCCAGGTCGTCGAGCCGAGGCGGAAGGTCTGCCCGGCACGCGCCTCGTACACCATCTCCTCGTCGAGCTCCCCGACGCGCCTTCCGTCTGGAAGGTGGACGCCGAAGAGGCCTCGGTCGGGGATCGTGCCGGCGTTCGTAACCGCCAGCTTCTGGGAGCCCTTGCGGGCACGCAACGTCCCCTCCAGCCGGTCCCACGAGAGGCGCGGGCGCAGCTCGGCGAATTCCTCGGAGGGGTAGCGGCCGTCGAGCATGTCCAGCACGTTCTCGAGCTGGGAGCGCGGCAGGTCCGAGTAGGGATAGGAGCCGGTCACGACGCGCTCCAGGTCCGCCAGCGGCCAGTCCTCGACGGACACCATCGCGACGATCTGCTGGGCGAGGACGTCGAGCGCGAAGCGCGGGATGCGTGTGGTTTCGATGGCGCGGTCGCGCATGCGCTTGGCGACCACGGCGCACTCCACGAGGTCGGCGCGGAACTTCGGGAACAGCCGTCCCTTCGAGACCGCGGAGAGCGTGTGGCCGGCGCGACCCACGCGCTGCAACCCGCGCGCCACCGACTTCGGCGACTCGATCTGCACCACCAGGTCCACCGCGCCCATGTCGATTCCGAGCTCGAGCGAGCTGGTGGCGACGAGGCAGCGAAGCTTGCCGGCCTTGAGCTGCTCCTCGATCTCGCTCCGCGCCTCGCGCGAGAGCGAGCCGTGGTGCGAGCGAGCGACCTCCTCTTCGGCCAGGTCGTTCAGGCGCAGCGCGAGCCGCTCCGCGAGGCGGCGGTTGTTGACGAAGACGATCGTGGAGGAGTGCTCGCGCACGAGCTCGAGCACGCGCGGGTAGATGCTCGGCCAGATCGAGCGCCGGCTGGCGGAGTCACCGGTGATGTCGAAGCCCTCGGGGCTCTGCGGCTCCGACACGGGATCGCGCAGGTCGGCCACCGGCACGACCACCTCGAGGTCGAGCGCCTTGTCCATCGCGGTCTCGACGATCGTCACGGGGCGAGGCTCGCCCGCCGGCTGCTCGACGCCGCCGAGGAACCGCGCGATCTCCGTGATCGGCCGCTGCGTCGCCGAAAGCCCGATCCTCTGGAGAAAAGGCCGCCCGTCGCCAAGGCGACGGTCGGGTTCGTGACGGGACGGCCGTTCCGGCGCCGACCGTACGAGATGCTCCAACCGCTCGAGAGTGAGTGCGAGATGCGAGCCGCGCTTGGTGGCGGCGACGGCGTGGATCTCGTCGACGATCACGCACTCGACTTCCCGCAGCGTCTCGGCGGCGCGAGAGGTCAGCATGAGGTAGAGCGACTCCGGCGTGGTGATCAGGATGTCCGGCGGCTTGCGCAGGAGCGCCTGACGCTCGCGCTGCGGCGTGTCGCCGGTTCGCACCCCCACCCGCACGTGCTCGGCCTCGTCGATCGCGCTCAGCGGAACCGAGAGGTTGCGCTCGATGTCGTAGCCGAGCGCCTTCAGCGGCGAGAGGTAGACGACCTGCGTCAGGCGCTCGCCATCCTGCTGCCCGTCCGAGGACGATCGGTTTTTCACCATCCGGTCGATCGCCCACAGGAAGGCGGCGAAGGTCTTGCCCGATCCCGTCGGGGCGGAGATCAGCGTGCTCTCGCCCGAGGCGATCGCCGGCCAGCCCTGTTGCTGCGGCGGCGTCGGCTCACCGAAGGCGCGCTCGAACCAGCTTCGCACCGGTTCTGAGAAGAGTGAGAGAGGCTCGGGGGCCACGTACTGAGCCTAGCGCGCCCCGGCTCGCGCCCGATCGGATCTGACGTTCCTCTCAAGGCTTCAGCCTGTGCCCCGAGCGGAAGAGCCAGGCGGACCACGAGAACATCGCGGCCGCCAGTCCGGCGGTGATCGCGAGCGAGACCGCGATCGGCACGTCGCTTGTACCGAGGAAGCCGTAGCGGACGGCGTCCACTATGTAGAAGAGCGGGTTGGCGTGCGACAGCTCGTGCCACGGCGATGGCAGCACGTCCACCGAGTAGAAGACGCCGCCCACGAAGGCCAGCGGCTGTATGACGAGGTTCGAGACGAACGAGTGGTGGTCCCAGGTCTGAGCGTGGATCCCGACGATCACCCCGAGCGAGGCGAAGAGCATGATCGCGGCCATCGCCGCGGCGAGCAGAGCGAACGGTCGCTCGATCGGCACTCCGAGCAGGGGCGCGCCGATCGCGGTCAGCGCGCCGCCGATCAAGAGCGCCCTGAAGACTCCGCCCACCGTCAGCCCGACGTCGATCTGCCAGGGACGCATCGGGGCCGCGAGGATGTCGTCGATGTAGCGGTCCGAGCGCGCCTGGAAGATCGAGCTCGAGTTGTTCATGTAGGCCGCCATGAACATCGCCATCGCGACGAGGCCCGGCAGGATGAAGACGCTGTAGTCGAAGCCGTTCACCTCCTTGATGCGATCGCCGAGCGAGAGCCCGAATACGATCACGAACAGGAGTGAGGAGACCACCGGCGCCACCACCGTCTGGCTCCAGAGGCGGCCCACGCGCAGGCACTCGCGCGACGCGAGCCAGAAGAGGCTCAGGTAGGAGAGCCGGCGAAGCTCCGCGACGTATACCTCGGGCGGGTCGATGCTGGTGGCACTCGTTGCGCGTGCCTCCATCACGGCACCTCGACGTGGCGGGGGACATCGCCGACGGCCTTCACGTAGACCTCACCGAGCGAGGCCGCCCCGTACAACTCCCGCAGGCCCTCGGGGGAGTCGAGCGCCACGACCTTGCCGTCCCGGATCAGCGCGATCCGCTCGCACAGCGTCTCCGCCTCCTCCAGGTAGTGGGTGGTCAGCAGGATCGTCGTGCCGCGCTCGTGCAGGAGCCGGATGTAGCGCCAGAGCTCCAGGCGCAGCTCGTAGTCGACTCCGGCGGTCGGCTCGTCGAGGATCACCAGCCGGGGCTCGTGCAGCAACGCGCGCGCCAGCAGCAGCCGCCGCTTCATCCCGCCCGACAGGCGCGGCGTGCGGGTATCGCGCTTCGCGCGCAGGTCGAAGACGTCGATCATCTCCTCGGCGCGCTTCTCGGCCACCGAGCGGGGGAGACCGTAGTAGCCGCCGTGGTAGAGCAGCGACTCGTACACGGATAGGAAGCGGTCGAGGTTCACGTCCTGGGGAGAGAGGCCCACGAGCCTCCGCGCCGCGAGGGTGGAGGGCACATCCCCGAGCGCCTCGTGCCCGAAGACCCGGATCGCGCCGCCGCTCACGCGTACGAGCCCCGTGACGGAGTTGATCAGGGTTGTCTTGCCGGCTCCGTTCGGCCCGAGCAGGCCGAAGAACGCGCCGTCGGGGATCGTCAGGTCGAGCTCGTCGAGCGCGAGCGTGCCGTCGTCGTAGCGCTTGGTGAGCCGCTCTATCTCGAGCGCGGGGTGACTCGAGCCGTCTCGCCGGGGCATGCGGTCTAGCGTTGGCATCGCGGACACCAATACGTCATGCGGTTCTCGTCCCACTGGCCCCGCAGCCGGATGCGCGTGCGGCAGCGCGGGCACGGCCTGCGCGCCTGTTCGAACACTTCGCCTCCGCTCAAGCGCCCACCCGTTCGCACCTCCCGCAACATCATCTCGCGCGCGCAGCGCACGACGGATTCGAGCTCCTCGTCGCTCACGTCGGCCATGCGCCGCCAGGGATCGATGCGTTGGAACCACAGGCTCTCGTTCTTCCACAGGTTGCCGATCCCCGCCAGCGTACGCTGGTCGAGAAGCGCGTCCGCGACCGGCCTGGTCGGGTCGTCCGAGCGCAGGCGCGTCAGGATCGCCGGCCAGTCGAGCTCGTCGGCGAGCACGTCCGGGCCCAGCCGTCTCAGGTAGGGGTCCGTGCGCATCCGCGTGTCGCGCGCGAGCTCGAGGATCGGGCCGTTGAACTGCACGACGTCCTGGCCGGCCGTTCTCAGCACCAGCCAGGCCGCCCGCGGATTGCGCCTCCACTCCCAGTCCCTCCCGAACACGTACCAGCGGCCGGACATGCGCAGGTGGGAGTGCACCGTGAGGCCGTTGTCGAACCGCAGGAACAGGTGCTTGCCGTGCGTGTCGATCCGGCCGACCCGTGCGCCGGCCAGCTTCTGGGGCCAGGCGTCGAGCTTGTGGCGAAGCTGGGGAGTGTGGACCTGCTCGATCTCGCGATCGAGGAGGGCCGGGCGCAGCTTGCCCGCTATCGCCAGGATGGTGTCGCCCTCGGGCACGCCGAACGATCATAGGCGGGGCCGAGACCGTGCCCTCCGGCTCCCGTCCGGCGCGTAACGACCGCCACTTTTCGGGGTTACTCCCGCCACCGGCTCTGACAAACGTGTGTTCGATCTGTTAGAGTCGGTGCTACTTAGAAAGAAGGTTAGTTAGGGTAAAGGTAGTTAGAGCTAAGCGACCGGGGTAGCATCCCCGAAAAGCCCCCCTGACGGGGGAAGGAGGCAGCAAGGATTTATGGCCACAAACGGAACAGCCGCTGAAGCAGCTCAGCGCAGCGCCAACTCGAAGAGCGGGCACGCGACCCGGCGCCGGCAGACAGCCAGCCGCCAGAGCGCGACCGCCAGGCGCGCGGCACGAAACGCCGCGGCAACGCGGGTACGAGCCGAGACCGAGCAGGCTGAGGCGATTGGCACGCAGATCGCGGGTGTCGCGGAGACTGCTGTGCTCATTCCGGTCGGCGCGGCGCTCGAGGCTCGTGACCGCGTCCTCGGAGTAATCCGTCCCTGGACCAACCGCACGAGCGCGGAGCGCGAGATCAACCGCGTTCGCCGCACGGCGCGCCGTTTCGAGCGCCGTGGCTCGGTCGCCCGCAACCGCGTGATCCGCGAGACCCGCCAGCGTCGCAACCGCGTGGTCCGCGAGCTGCGCAAGCGCCGCACCCAGCTCCTCCGCGTCGTGAAGCGCCAGCGCACACAGACCAACCGCGCGCTGAAGCAGAACCGCCGCCGCGTCGAGAAGGCGGTTCGCCCGCAGGTGACGCGGGTCCAGAGCTCCCTTCAGGAGCAGGTCGAGTCGACAAGGGACCGGGTGCAGCAGCTCGTCTAGAAAGCTTGGTCGCCGGCAATCGGCGGCCGACAAGTTCTGCCGGACACACCATCCGACCCGGCCGGTTCGCCGGTCAGGTCACCCGGCAGAAAGCAACAACCTCTCCTCCCTCAGCCGTCGGGCCCCTTTTCCAAGGGGCCCGTCGGCATTTCTCTACGCCTTGCCTTCGACTTCGTACTCGCGCAGGAAGCCTTCGAACATGCGGCGGTGCTGCTGCTCCTGGCGCAGGATGTCGATCACCATGTCCTGCGTCACGAGGTCGAGCCCGTCGCAGAAGTCGATGATCCTCTGGTAGTGGACGATGGCGCCGGTCTCGGCCTCGATCACGCCCCTGATCACGTGCACGATGTCGGTTTGCTGTTCGGGCGGCTGCAGGTACGTCTGCTCAGCCTTGAAGTCCAGGCTGCCCGGCACGACGCCGTACAGCTCCTTGATGCGCTGCCCGAACTGCTGTGCGTGGCCGATCTCGTCCTGGATGTCCTCATCGAGATGCTCCACCACCTCCCGGGCCCGGATACCGTCCGGGTTGATCGAGTTCGCGATGTAGCTCATCACGGTCTCGATCTCCATCCAGTAGGCCTGCTCGAGCATCTCGATGAGCTGCTCGCGCTCCTGCGTCTTCTCCGAGCCCAGGATCCCGGTCTCGGTTGAATGGCCTCTCTCCTGTACGGTCATCTCGGCACCTCCGGCTAGATTTGAGGGGGGTCTGACAAAATACGTCTCCAGGGTCCTTCCCGTCCCCTCCTTACTTATGCCTACCACCGAAGAAGTTCAAGAGCAGCTTCGCGACGTCATCGACCCCGAGCTGCGCCGCTCGATTGTCGAGCTTGGGATGGTGCGCTCGATCGAGATCGCGGACACGGGCGAGGTGAACGTTGTCGTCTCCCTCACGACGCCCGGGTGCCCCATCCGCAACCACTTCCAGCAGGCGGTGGTGCAGAAGGTGTCGGAGCTCGGGGGCGTCACGAGTGTGAGCGTCGACTTCGACGTCCTGAGCGCCGAGGAGAAGCAGGGCCTGCAGGCGAAGCTCGGCCGCAACAAGCTGCCGGCCGGTGCGCTGGCGCAAGTGCGAAACGTCGTCTGCATCGCGTCGGGCAAGGGAGGCGTCGGCAAGTCGTCGCTGACGGCGAACCTGGCGGCGGCCCTGGCCCTCGATGGGCACCGCTCGGCGGCCCTCGACGCGGACGTGTGGGGCTACAGCATCCCGCGCATGCTCGGCGTCGCTGGCAAGCCCCGCGTCTCCGAGGAGCGCAAGATCCTCCCGATCGAGGCGGCCGGCGGGGTCAAGGTGATGTCGATCGGGTTTTTCGTGGAGGAGGACGCCGCCGTCGTGTGGAGAGGCCCGATGCTGCACAAGGCGATCCAGCAGTTCCTCGAGGACGTCGAATGGGGCGAGCTCGACTACCTGCTCATCGACCTCCCGCCCGGAACGGGCGACGTCGCGATGACGCTCGCGCAGCTACTGCCGCAGGCGCGGATGCTGCTCGTTACGACTCCTCAACCGGCTGCGCAGAAAGTGGCGCACCGCGCCGCTGAGATGGCTCGCAAGTTCGACCTGGACATCCTCGGCGTAGTCGAGAACATGTCGGGCTTCACGACTCCCAGCGGCGAGCGCTTCACGATCTTCGGCGAGGGCGGCGGCCAGCTCCTGGCCGACGAGCTGGATGTGCCGCTGCTCGGCAAGATCCCGCTCGAGGAGGCTCTACGAACGCTCGCCGACGAGGGCCGCCCTCTCGTAGCCGAGGACCCGGATTCGCCGGCGGCTCAGGCGCTGCGCCACCTGGCGCAGGGCATCGTGGCGGCCACGCCGCAGGAGCTGCCTGTCGTGCAGGCACCTGCGCTGGCGGCCGCTCCCGGCTTCGGCGGCCGGGAACTGCCCGTAATCCAGTAGCCGCGGCTAGCCGTTACTTGCTGGCGAAGTACTCGGCGTTCAGCTTGACGTACTTCTCCCACTCGGATGGGAGCTGGTCCTCGGCGAAGCAGGCGTCGACCGGGCACGCCTCGACGCACGCATCGCAGTCGATGCACTCGTCCGGATCGATGTAGAGCATCTCCGCCGCCTCGTACTCCGGCTCGTCGGGCGTGGGGTGGATGCAGTCGACGGGACAGACCTCCACGCAGGAATTGTCCTTGGTGCCGATGCAGGGCTCTGCGATGACATAGGTCATGTCGCTACCTTACGTTATGGCCTTTCCAGTTCGCTTTGCTCCCCCGTTCCAGAGGCGGCAGAGGGTCGCATATTGTTGCGAATGACCGAAGCTCCGGCAAAGTATGCGCTGATCCTCACTTGCGCCGTGCGCCTGTGATCCTGCTCACCGGTGCAACGGGCCTCGTCGGATCGGCGCTCCTCGGCCGGCTGCTCGAGCGTGGCGAGGAGGTCCGCTGCCTCGTGCGCGAGCCGCGCAGGCTCGGCCCCAACAGGGTTCGAGTCCAGATCACCCTCGGGGACCTGGCCGATCCCGTCGCGGTGAGGCAGTCCGTCCGCGGCGTCGACAAGGTCGTCCACCTCGGCGCCACGATTCGCGATCAGCCGCAGGCGAGCATCGAGGAGGTCAATGCGGTGGCGACAGCCCGCCTGCTGCGCGAGGCGCAGCTGGCCGGCAGCTCCCGTTTCGTGTTCTTCTCAGCCATGGGAGCGACTCGCATCTCGCGTACGCGCTTCTTTCGAGCCAAGGCGATCGCCGAGCAGGCCGTGCTCGCGGCCGAGCTCGACACAGCCGTCGTCGCGCCGTCGATCGTCTACGCGCCGGGCGACCCGTGGCTGACGTTGCTCTCACGCCTGGCTCGGCTTCCCTGGATGCCGATCGCCGGCAGCGGACGGTCGCGCTTCCAGCCGATCTGGGCCGAGGACGTGGCCGCGTGCGCCGAGGCGCTCGTCATGGCGGCGGGCAACGGCCACCACCTCCGATACGAGCTCGCCGGCCCCGAGGTGGTCACCTACGACGAGATGGCTCAACTCACCATGGAGGCCGAGGCCAGGCGCAAGCCGCTCGTGCACGTTCCAACTCCGTTCGTGCGGTTGGGGCTGCGCGCGCTCGAGCGCCTCGCCGGGCCGGCAGCGTTCGCGACCTGGGAGGAGGCGGAGCTGATGGAGGAGGAGATGACGAGCTCGCGTGGCACGGCGGACGTCGAAAGCCTGGGCGTCGCGCCCAAGTCGATGCGCGAGGTGCTGGGCCTCGCCGGCTGAGCAAAGCTCGGCCGACTCGAGCGGTCAGCCGCCGCGCTGGTGAAAGTAGAAGTCCGGAAACGCGGCACGCGTGATGTCGGCCGTCATCTGCTGCGCGACCTCGAGGTTGCCCGTTCGAACGGCGATATCGTCGAGGGTGACGATGCCGACGAGCCCGCGCTCGTCCAACACGGGCAGGCGCCGAATCCTGTGGGTGACCATCAGCGCAGCGGCCTCCTCCAGGTCCATGTCGGGGTCCCCCGTCACCACCGGAGCGGTCGCGAGCTCCGCGACCTTCGTGCGGGGCTCCATCGGCTCGGCGAGCACGTTGATGGTCAGGTCCCTGTCCGTGACCAGGCCCATCGGGTGCCCCGCCTCGTCGACTATCACGACCGACCCCACGTTGCGGTCGCGCATCAGCGCCGCGACGTCGCGTGCGCTGGAATCCGGCGACGCGGTCACGACCGACTCGGTCATGATCTCGCTGATCCGCATCGAGCTGAGCGTAACACCAAGCAGCGAGCGCCGTAGAATCCCATCCGTGTCCGAGCTGACCCCGCCCCAGGAGCGCACGCGGATGCGCGTCGAGGCCCTCATCGCCCTCGCGGCGCCCGCCCTCGATGCGGTGCTGGCCGTCGGCGACCGTGTCTCGCGGATAGTGGAGCCGGAGGACCACGGCTACTACCCGGCGCGGCCGCTGGCCGACGCGGACGAGGACGCCAAGCCTCCGCCGGCGAGCAGCTAGGACTAGCCATAAGCCCGCATTCGGGCCGACCGGTGCGGGGCTACGCGTAGCGCTTGCGGCTGAAGACGTCGGAGGTGAGCGAGTCGACGCGGTCCAGGAAGAGAAGCCCGTCGAGGTGGTCGATCTCGTGCAGCAGGCAGCGAGCCTCGAAGCCCTCCGACTCGATCACTCGAGTGGCGCCGGCCGGGGTCAGAGCCTCGATCACGACCTCCGTCGCGCGCCTGACGTTCGCCGTCAAATCCGGGATGCTGAGGCAGCCCTCGCGTGCGACCTCGGCGCCCGACGCGAGCACGACCTCGGGGTTGACGAGCACGAGCAGACCGTGATGCTTCTCCGCGCGCGGGTGCTCGCTGACGTCGACGATCACCATCCGGACCAGCTCGTCCAGCTGCGGGGCGGCAAGGCCCACGCAGCCGCGGTTGGCGCGCATCGTGTCCAGCATGTCGGCCGCCACCTGCTCTATCAGCTCGTCCTCGTCCGGCCCGAGCGCCCGGGCCTTCTTCTTCAGGGAGGCGTGCGGGTAGCGCAGAACGTCGCGAACGGACATCGGCGCTCGCCGTTAGTGGCCCGCGAACGTTCCGAGACAGACCACTGCTAGAGAACGTCCTGCTCGAGGGGCCGGACCGTCAGCTCGACCCCCTGGCTGCCTTTCACCTCCGCAAGCGCCTGCTCGACCTTCTCCGCCGACACCCCGGCGGGAAGCGAGACCTCCATCATCATGGCGTAGATCGACTCTTTCCCTCCCCGCGAGACCAGCCGCGTCGTGAGGTCGGTGATGTTGACGCGCTGCTTCGCGAGGCACGCCGTCACCGCGTGCACGATGCCGGGATGGTCTACGCCGTAGACGCTGACTATGTGCGACGCGGCCGCCTCCTCGGATCGCTCGACCTCCGTCACCTCGTTCAGGACGACCGCTTCGAGGTCCAGCCGCTCGCGCACGCCTGCGAGATCGCTCGCCAGGCGTTCGGTGTCCACCTCCGCGGGGGTCGAGACGATCAGCATGATCGTGAAGTGCCCGCGCAGGATCGTCATCTGCGAGTCCTCGATGTTGCCGTCGTGGGCGAGGAGCGCCTCGGAGACGGCGGCAGTGATCCCGGGGCGGTCCCTGCCGACGACCGATAGAGCGAAGTGGCGCACCGCCGAAGCGTATTCGGTGGCTTCGCCCGGATATCCTGCGCACCTCGCCGGCGCGGCCGGGGAGTCGTAAATACCGGACGGCGACCGCCGTAGGCGGGCGCTCCTGACTTTAGGTGTCCGCCGAAGGCGGCTAGATTCCGGACGGCGACCGCCGTAGGCGGGCGCTCCTGACTTTAGGTGTCCGCCGAAGGCGGCTAGATTCCGGACGGCGACCGCCGTAGGCGGGCGCTCCTGACTTTAGGTGTCCGCCGAAGGCGGCTAGATATTCACCAGATGGCGATGAGCCCAGCCGAGAGAGCCGAGGAGCGTCGGCGTGGACGCTTGGCCGGCCTGGCAGCGATCGCAGCGGCCTTCCTGTTCCCGGCGGGCCTTTTCTGGTCCCAGGTCATCAACCAGGACCGCCCGGATCAAAACGAGCCGGCGGAGCTGCGCTTCTTCGACCGCCACGCGGCGGAGCTACTCGGCTCGTCCGCGCTGCGGACGGTCGCCCTCCTGCTGCTGATCCCGGTGGCGCTGCACCTCTACCGCGCGACGTTCGCGCGCAAGCCGGATCTAAACCGCGTCATCGCGGTGATGGCAGTGGCCGGCCCGCTGACCCTTGCGCTCGGCACCCTCGCCCACGACATCCATCTCGCCTTCGCGTCCGCGGACTTCACCGGCCGGGAGTCCCAGACGATCGACGACGCCGAGGAGGTGACTCAGGGCGCCATCGCACTCGCTACCGTCGGGCTCAGCATCGCTGGGACCCTGGGCCTCGCATTCTGGTTCGTGCTCGGCTCGCTGAACGCGATGCGCGTGGGGCTTCTGTCCCGCTTCATGGGAGTGATCGGCATCATCATGGGCCCCGCCTTCGTCCTCGGTTTCGCGCCGCTCATCCTGTCGTTCTGGCTGCTCGGCCTCGGACTCCTGTTCCTGAACCGGTGGCCTCGCGGCATGCCTCCCGCGTGGGAGAGCGGCGAGGCGATGGAATGGCCGAGCATGGGCGGACGCGGGTCTGAGTCCGCCGAACAGCCCGGCGGCTCGCGCAACGGCGAGGTCGATCCGGTCGGCCCGGGCGTGCGCAAGCAGGAGGACGAGGGGGGCACGGAGGGCGGGCACAGCCGCGGCTGAATCAGTCATCTGGACCGTCGTGAACCAATAGAGTGGCGCCGTGCGGGTCGGTGTGACGGGCATAGCGAGCGATTTCGGGACGGTGATCGCGCCGCTCCTGTTCTCCGATCCGGACGTGGAGCAGGTCGTCGGCATAGATCTGCGCGACCCGCGCGTGAGCGACCCGAAGCTCGTCTTCGAGCGCGAGGACGTCCGGTCGCCGCGCATGCGCGAGCTGTTCGACGACTGCGAGGCGGTCGTTCACCTCGCGTTCGTCGTCCAGGAGATCCACGACAAGCGGCTCACCCACTCGATCAACCTCGAGGGCTCGAAGAACGTGATCGCCAGCGCTCACGATGCGGGCGTCCGGCGGCTGGTGATCGCCTCGAGTATCGCCTCCTATGGCGTCCACGCCGACCATCCGAAGCCGATCACCGAGGACGAGTTTCCACGCGGCAACCCGGACAAGTACTACTTCTACGACAAGGCCGAGGTCGAGCACTACATCGAGTGGTGGGAGCGGCGCAACGCCGAGGCCGGCATGGTGATCACGCGTTTCCGGCCGCCGTTCATCGTCGGCCCGCACTTCCTCAACCCGGCGATCGACCGCTTCAGCGCACCGTTCAATGTCGTGCCGGCCGATGTCGGCGCCGGCATTCAGCTCCTGTGGGAAGACGACCTCGCGCACGCCTTCCATGCGGCGGTCAAGCATGACGCTCCAGGCGCTTACAACGTGGGCACCGATGACTGGCTGCAGGCCGAGGACATCGCCGAGATTCACGGGCAGCGGCTCGTATCGATCCCGGCGAGGGTCGCCGCGCCGCTCGTGGACGTCCTGTTCCGGCTTCGGCTCTCTCCGGTCTCCTCACACTGGGTGATCTCCGGCGAGGCGGTCGTCTCGACCGCCAGGATCGAGCGTGAGCTGGGCTGGAAGCCGCGCTTCTCGAGCGCCGAGTCGGCGCGCATGCTGCTCCTGCAACGGGGGCGGCCGATACTGCCCGGGCGCTCGAGAGGCGTCTTCGCGCGCAAGGAGGTCGCCGAGGAGTCGCTAGAGCCCCTGACCGCGACCATTCGGGGTTGGAGCGAGAGAATCCCGGGACTGCGCGAGGCGCTCGATGGGCCCGAGCACGTCGATCGCATGCTGGAGCCCGTCGAGCACGCGCTCGTTCCCTATCGGGACAAGCTCGTCCACCTGGAGGTGCATCCGGCGGATGAGGCGGGAGCGCCCACGGTGGTGTTCAGCCCCGGGCTCGGCGCTCACTGCCGCTTCTACCTCCCGCTGCTCGGGAGGCTGCGCGACGAGGGCTTCAACGTGGTCGGCGTCGACAGGCCCGGTCACGGGCTGTCGGAGGGGCGCAGAGGAGACTGCACCGTCGAGGAGACGCTCGACGTGGTGGAGGACGCGATCCGCTACGCGCGCGAGCGCTTCGGCGGGCCGGTCGCCCTGATGGGCTCGAGCCTCGGGGGCATCATCTCTTGGTATGCGCTGACGCGAGAGCCGGACGTGGAGGCGGTCGTCTGCCACAACATCGCCCACCCCTCGGTCTTCCACGAGCCGGCGATGCGGCTGAAGGCGGCGGCTCTCGCGCGACTCGCTCGGGTCGCCCCCCTGGCGCCGATCCCGATCAAGCAGGTGGCGGACTTCGGCAAGCTCTCGGTGGAGCCGGAGATCCTCGACTTCGTGCGCAGGGAGGCGGACGGCATCTGGTGCTGGAAGGTCACGGCGCGCTTCGTTGCCTCCCTGTTCACATACCAGCCGCCGGTGGACTGGTCCTCGGTGCGAACGCCGGTCTTGGTGCTCGTGGGGGCCGGGGACGAGATGGTGAGCGCAGCCTTCACCGAGGAGGTCGTGCGAACCGCGCGGCCGCCGAACGTCGACCTGCGGATTCTGCCCGGACTCGCGCACCTGCTCTTCCACGATCACCTGTCGCAGGCGCTGCCGCTCGTGAGCGAGTGGCTGCGCAACGCGCTCGAGCGTGCCGCCGAGCCGGCCCAGACCCGATCGTGATCGCCCCACGTCTTCTCGCCGCCGCGCTCGCCGCGGCGCTGGCTGCAGCGCTTGGCGGCTGCAGCGCCGACCAGAAGATCGACACGACGAAGACCGAGGCTGAGATCAAACGCACCTTCGCGCAGCAGACCGGGGACAACGTGCGCTCCGTGCGCTGCCCCGAGGACGTGAAGGCCAAGAAGGGACGCCGGTTCAGGTGCGTGGCGGTGGCGAGCGACGGGAGCAGGGTGCCGATCCGCGTGACGCAGCTCGACGACGACGGCAGCCTGCGCTGGCGGGTGGTGGGCGGAAGCTAGTGAAGCGGCGCCTACGCCGCCGCCGCTAGTCGGAATATCGGCAATGTGCCACCTGACAACCCATGCCCCGCCTCTAGCTTTCCCATTCCCGAGGCGATAGAACTGCGGTTTAGGGCGGCGGGCTTTTCGCTGGATCGCCCATCCAGTAGGGCGAGACGACGAAGGGAACGGTGCCCTTCACGTTGCGCTAGTTCTCGCCCGACCCCCCTAGCCGCCTTCGGCGGACACCTAAAGGCATGCGCGCCGGCTGCGGCGCCTTCGGCGCCTACGCCGTCGCTAGTCCTCTTCGGACTGCCTCTTCTCGATCTTCACCTTCAGCTGCTCCATCACCGTCGGGTCGCGCAGCGTCGTCACGTCGCCGAGCTCGTTGCCCTCGGCGATGTCCTTCAGGAGGCGGCGCATGATCTTCCCCGAGCGGGTCTTGGGTAGGTCCTCGGCCCAGATGAACCGCTTCGGGCGTGCCAGCTTGCCGATCTTCTCGCCGACGTGCTCGCGCAGCTCCCGGTCGAAGCCCTCGGGCGGGTCGCCTCCCCCCTTGACCGTCACGAAGGCGACGATCGCCTGCCCCGTCAGCTCGTCGGACTGTGGCACGACCGCCGCCTCGGCCACCAGCTCGTGTGACACGATCGCCGACTCGCACTCCATCGTCGAGAGGCGGTGGCCCGAGACGTTGATGACGTCGTCGGTGCGCCCGACGACCCAGAAGTACCCGTCCTTGTCGCGGCGCGCGGCGTCGCCGACCACGTAGATCTCCGGCCCGTACTTCGACCAGTAGGTCTGCACGTAGCGCTCCGGTTCCTTGTAGAGGGTGCGGAACATGCCCGGCCAGGGTCGAGTCAGCACCAGGAAGCCGCCGCCCTCCTCGACCTCGTTGCCGGCCGAGTCGTAGATCGCGGCCGCGATGCCCGGGAACGGGACGGTGGCGGATCCCGGCTTCGTGACGGTAATCCCCGGCAGCGGCGAGATCATGATGTGGCCCGTCTCGGTCTGCCACCAGGTGTCGACGATCGGACAGCGCTCGCCGCCGATCACCTCGTGGTACCAGAGCCAGGCCTTCGGGTTGATCGGCTCGCCGACGCTGCCCAGCAGCCGCAACGAGCCGAGGTCGTGCCGGTCGGGATACTCGCGCCCCCACTTGATGCAGGCCCGGATGGCGGTCGGCGCGGTGTAGAAGATCGTCGCCTTGTAGCGCTCGACGATCTCCCACCAGCGATCCTTGTCGGGGTAGTCCGGCGCGCCCTCGTAGAGGATCGACGTGCAGCCATTCGCCAGCGGCCCGTAGACGATGTAGCTGTGGCCGGTGACCCATCCGATGTCGGCCGAGCACCAGAACACGTCGCGCTCGGGCTTGATGTCGAAGATCAGCTTGTGCGTGGCCGCGACGCCGGTCATGTAGCCGCCCGTCGTGTGCACGATCCCCTTTGGCTTGGCCGTCGTTCCCGATGTGTAGAGGAGGTAGAGCATCTGCTCGGCGTCGAGCGGCTCGGCCGGGCACTCGGGTGAGGCCGCCCGGGTCGCCTCGTGCCACCAGATGTCGCGGCCCTCGGTCCACCCAACCTCGTCGTCGATGCGCCGCACCACGACGCAGTGCTCTATGGAAGGGCAGTCCGGCAGCACCTTGTCGATGGACTCCTTCATCGGCAGCGGCTTGCCGCGCCGCAGGGAGAAGTTGGCCGTCACGAGCACCTTCGCTTCGCAGTCGTTGATGCGGTCCTTGACGGCCTCGGCCGAGAAGCCGCCGAACACGACCGAGTGCGGCGCGCCGATGCGGGCACAGGCGAGCATCGCCGCCGGGGCCTCGGGAACCATCGGGAGATAGATCGCGACCCGGTCGTCGCGCTGCACGCCGAGGCTCTTGAGGACGTTCGCGAAGCGGCACGTCATCTCGAGCAGCTCCGCGTACGTGATGGTCCGGCGGACTCCGTCCTCTCCTTCCCAGAAGTAGGCGACCCGGTCGCCGAGGCCGGCTTCGACGTGGCGGTCGAGGCAGTTGTAGGAGGCGTTGAGCTTCCCGCCGACGAACCACTTCGCCCAGGGGGCGTTCCACTCGAGCACGTCCTGCCAGGGCTCGAACCAGTGAAGCTCGCGCGCCCAACGCTCCCACCAGGCCTTGTAGTCGCGCTCGGCTTCCTCGTAGATCGCCGGGTCGGAAGCGTTCGCCTGCGCGGCGAACTCCGGCGGCGGCTCGAACGTCAGGTCCTCCCGCAGGAGGACCTCTATCTCCTGGGCGCCTGTGGTGCTTCCGTCGGCCACTTCCCCTCCTCCTCGAGCGTAGGCCGCAGTCTAGCCACCTGCAGACCGCCGCCCGCTGCCACGGGTAGCATCGGGCGTCCGGCCATGGATTACCCGAGAGACCAGTTCAGCGAGGAAGAGCGGCGCCTGCTCGAGCCGCACTTCACCAACCTCGACCTACCCGTCTTCTGCATAGTCGGGCTGCCCGAGGTGGTGAAGGGGGCGCTGTTCGCGCGCTATTCGCGCTATCCCGGCACGCTCCGCCGCCTGTTCCTCGATGAGTTCGCCGAGGGCGGGAGCGGTGCGACCGGCGCGCAGCAGGTCGACACGGGATCGGAAAGGGCCGAGCGGCTTTACGAGCGGGTGTTCATCGAGTACGGCGACGACTCGGTCGCGCAGCTGGGCGGCGCGCACCTGGCCTGCGAGTGGGTCTCCAACGTACTCACGAAGATCCTTCAGCGGGGCCGGCTTGCCGCCTATCTGGAGCAGTCGACGCGCTACATCGCCTACGACCGCCCGCTCGAGGACGGGCGCCACCGCTACTACCGCGACGAGCGCCTCGGCGAGCAGTACGAGCTCGCGATGGAGCACCTGTTCTCGACCTACTCCGAGGGCCTCGAGCGGGTGCGCTCGTGGGCCGGCGAGCAGTTTCCTCGCGAGGGAGAGCCGGAGGCGGTTTGGCGGCGCTCGATAGAGGCGAAGTCGCTGGACGCGATGCGCGGGCTGCTGCCCGCCTCCTCCCTCAGCCACGTGGGGATCTACGCAACCGGGCAGGCCTACGAGCAGCTCGTCATGAGGCTCGCGGCGTCGCCGCTGCCGGAGGCGCGCGCGTTCGGGGACATGGCGCTCGCGGAGCTTCGCAAGGTGATTCCGAGCTTCCTACGCCGCGTCGACGTGCCCGAACGCGGCGGAGCATGGGTCGACTACCTGCGGGACCTGCGGGAGCGAGCGGCGCGGGGCGCCGAGCGCTTCGGCCTCGGCGATCGCGAGCCGCTGGGCGGGCCGTCGGTTCGCCTGCTGCGCGTGGACGGCTCGGAGGAGGATCTGCTCGCCGCCTGCCTGTACGAGGCGAGTGACATGAGCGAGGGCGAGCTGCGGGCCGCAGTCGAAGCCGTTCCGCCATCCGATCGCGCGGCGGTGCTGCTGTCGTTCGCCATCGGCGAGCGGCAGAACCGTCGCCACAAGCCCGGCCGCGGTTTCGAGGCGGTGCGCTACCGGTTCGAGATCGAATCCGACTACGGCGCGTTCCGCGACCTTCAGCGCCACCGCATGCTCACCTGCCAGTGGCAGCGGCTCGGCTGCGAGTTGGGAGCCGAGGTGCCGCCGGAGATCGAGTCGGCCGGCTTCGCCGACCGCTACGAGGAGGCACTCGACGTCAGCAGGACGGAGTACGAGCGTCTGCGCGAAGCGGGTCTGGTCGAGGAAGCCTCGTACGCGGTCTCGCTCCAGTTCCGCATCCGCTACTTGCTCGACCTCAACGCACGTGAGGCCATGCATCTGATCGAGCTGCGCTCAGGGCGGGAGGGTCATCCCTCGTATCGTGCGGTCGCGCTGGAGATGCTCGATCAGATCGCGGAGGTGCATCCGGCCGTCGCGCAGGCGATGACGTTCACCGACCGCGAGACCGAGCCACGCTTGGAGCGCCTGCAGGGCGAGCTCCGCCGCCATCGCCGCGTTCACGCTGCCGGCCACGCCTGAAACCGCGCATTTTCGCCCTTACGGGGCGCACTTTTCCGTGGGTGGACGAGCGTTCTATGGTGAAAGCAAGACTTGTCCGGGATGCTTCCAGTTACGGAATAGCGTCCTTGCCTACGAGGAACCGTCCAGACCGGCGAGCACCTCCACCGCTACCCGCTCGCCGGACTGGGCGGCCCCGTCCATGTAGCCGCTCCACTGTGTCGCCGTCTCCGTGCCCGACCAGTGAATTCGCCCCGCCGGTGCCCGTAACCACGGGCCCCAGGCGGTCCAGCCGCCGGGAGGAAAGTGGCAGACGGGGCACCCGCGTGTCCACACCTCCTTGGACCAGTCGCGCTCGACGTAGTCGAGCGGCCTTGCCGCGCGCCCTCCGAACAAACGCGCGAAGCACTCGACCACGGCGTCTCTGCGCTGATCGGGATGCGCGCGATCGAGCTTGCGCGCCGCGCGACCCACGACGAACCCGACCAGCACGCCCGGCGTGCCCTCGGCGGGACTGTTGTCGAACACGACGCCGACCGGTCCCTCGGCGGAGATAGCTTCCCCGCTGAGGCCGTCGGCGCGCCAGAACGGCGATTCGTAGAGCGCCTGGCATTTGATCGTCGCGCCCTGCGGCATCTGCTGGGTGAGCTGGTCCCGGCCGGCGGGGAGCGGAGGGTCGTAGTCGATGCGTCCGGCCAGGTTGGGCGGCACCGCGACGATCGTCCTGCTCGCCTCCACCTCGATCCCGTCCGCGCCGACCCGCACGCCGGCGCTGTTCTGCTCTATCCGCCGAACCGGAGCCGATAGGTGGACTCGCCCGTCGAGGCCCGTGGCGAGCCACTCGGCGATCATCTGCGACCCTCCGCGAAACCTGTCCTGCTGCGCCCCGCCCTCGGTGTCCAGGATGCGCTCGAAGCTTCCCGCGGAGGCCACGTAGAAGAGCACGTGGAGCAGCGACAGGTCCTCCGGCGCGCTCCCCCAGGCGATCGAGCAGGCGATCCCGAACAACGATCGGGCGGCGGCCGTTCGCACGTTGCGCCGCATCCAGGTGTGCATGGTCTGGCCGTCCCAGTCGGCCGCCCGCCGGGCCTCCCAAGGCGAGCTCGGGTCGACAATCGCTGCCATCCGGTTCAGCTTTCGCTGCGCGAGCGCGATGTCGACCAGGACATGCGGCGCGAGGCGGGGGATCGTGCCCGAGTACTGGCGAAGGCGACCGCCGAGCTCCAGCACCTTGTCCCCCGCCGTGTGGGTCGGGAACGTCTCGACCCCCGCTTTCGACGCGAGCTCGTACATGCGGTCCTGGCCCGGACCGATCCACTGGCCTCCCACGTCGATCACCGTGCCTTCCCCGATCGTCTGGCTGAGCATCCTCCCGCCCACCCGGTCGCGCGCCTCGAGCACGACGACGGATGCTCCCGCGTCGGCGAGGGCCCGAGCCGCGACCAGCCCGGCCAGTCCCGCGCCGACGACCACCACGTCGGCCTCGAGTCGCTGCGGCTGCTCGTTCAACGCAGCGTTTCGAGCGCCGCGCCCGCGTCGGAGGCGAGCTCGAGCAGCGGGCTCGGCACGATGCCGAAGAGGACCGAGGCCGCCGCGCACACGATCGCGACGGCGACCAGCTCCCCCGTGCCGAGTCCCGAGTCGGCGTCCGCCTCCGGCGCACCACCGGCGATCAACGGCGCCGGCGCCCCCGCGCGGGTTGGAGCAAGCGCCGGGCGCGGCCGCATCCAGACGGCGGCCACCACCCGCAGGTAGTAGGCCAGCGAGATCATCGTGCCCACGACGATCGCCACGCCGAGCCACGTGAAGTCTCCGTCCACGGCGGCCTCGATCAGGAAGAACTTGCCGACGAAGCCGGCCGTTCCCGGCAGCCCGGCGAGCGCCAGCATGCTGATCGTGAGCGGCCAGGCCAGCACCGGCCGTTCGACTCCGATGCCCGCCACCGCTGAGATGTCGTCGCCGAGCCCGGTCTCGCGCTCGCGTGCGATCACGACGGCGAACGCCGCCATGTTCATCAGCGTGTACACGAGCAGGTAGAAGACGACGCTCTCTACGCCGAGTGAGCTCGCGACGGCGACGCCCGCGAGCATGTACCCGGCCTGCGCCACTCCCGACCAGGCGAGCATCCGCTTCAGCGAGTCCTGTCCGATCGCCCCGACGTTGCCGACCACGATCGAGATCCCGCCGAGCACGGCGACCGCGACATCCCAGTCGTCCACCGCCGGCAGCAGCGCGGTGTCGAGGAGGCGCAGCAAGACGGCGAACGCTGCCGCCTTGGTGGCCACGGCCATGAAGGCCGTCACGGGCGTCGGCGCGCCCTGGTAGACGTCGGGCGTCCACTGGTGGAACGGCGCCACCGAGGCCTTGAAGGCAAGCCCGGTTAGGGAGAGCGCGATGCCGGTGAGCAGCAGCGGGTCGCCGAGCACGCCGTCGCGCGAGATCGCCTGGGCGATCTCGGCGAAGTCGGTGGAGGCCGTGGCGCCGTAGATCAGCGCCAGCCCGTACAGGAGCGTGGCCGAGCCGACCGAGCCGATCACCAGGTACTTGAGACCCGCCTCGAGCGCAGTGCGCTCGCTTGCGCGGCCGGCGCACATCACGTACAGCGGCACCGAGAGCACCTCGATGCCGAGGAAGAGCGTCACGAGATTGTCGGCGCCGGCCAGCACGACCATCCCGGTCACGCTCGAGAGCAAGAGCGCGTAGTAGTCGCCCTCCCGCCGGAACGCCGCCGGGGGGTCGCGGAACGACAGCACGACCGTGAGCGCTCCCGCCGTGAAGAACAGGAGGTCGAGCGTCAGCCCGAGGTCGTCGACCCGCAGCGCGCCCTCGATGATCGACTTGTTCTCGCCGAGCTGCCAGATGGAGAGCCCGGCCGCGCTCGCCAGCGTGACCAGGGCGAGCGACGCGGAGAGCGCGCGCACGTACGCGCCGCGCGCCAGACCGGCGAGCAGGGTCACGCAGATCCCAGCCGCGAGCGCGATCAGCGGCGAGAGCCCGGCGTAGTCGATGCTCGGTGCCTGGAGCTCGTTCAACGAATAGAGAGGACCTCGGGTGACGTCGGCACGATCGCGTCAACCGCATTCTCGGATCGCTCCAGCACGAACTGGGGATAGACCGCGAGCGCGACGATCACCGCGATGACGGGCACGATCACCGCCGCGTCGCCGACGCTCAGCTCGCGCGACTCGACGCCCGGAGCGGGCGGGTTGTGCATCGAGCGCTGGTAGAGGCGGATCGCATAGACGGCCGCCAGCACCACGCCGATTCCCGCCAGGATCGCGAACACGACCTTGGCCTTGAAGACTCCGATCAGGATCAGGAACTCGCCGACGAAGTTCGCCGAGCCCGGCATGGCGAGCGTCGCGACCACGACGACGAGGAACAACGCCGCGAGCACCGGCGCCCGCACGGCCATCCCTCCCATCCGGGACAGCTCGTCGTGACCTCCGGCGCGCTCGGCGAGGAGGGCGATGATGAAGAAGAGCGGCGCCACCACGAGCCCGTGATTGACCATCTGCAGCACCGCGCCCTGCGCGCCCTCGTCGCGGAGGGCGAAGATCCCGAGCGTGATGAAGCCGAGCTGCGCGATGGAGGAGTAGCCGACGACGAGCGTCGCCGAATCCTGCGTGAACGCCATCACGGACCCGTAGAGGATGCTCGCGAGCGCGACCAGCAGCAGCAGCTCCTGGAAGTGGACGCTGGCGTCGGGATAGAGCGGCAGCACGACGCGCAGGAAGCCGTAGGCGCCGACCTTCGACAGGACTCCGGACAGCACGACCAGCACGGGGGTCGGAGCGGCGCGGTAGGCGCCGGGCATCCAGGCGTGCAGCGGGAACGCGGGCATCTTGACCAGGAAGGCCGCTGCGAAGAAGAGAAAGATCCACTGCTGACTCCCCTCCGACAGGGTGCGCTCGGCGAGATCCTCGATCACGAACGTCGTCTCGCCGCCTTCCGGCGTCGCGAGGATGCCCGTGGCGACCGCCGCCGCCAGCATCAGGAGGCTGCCGACGAGCGTGTAGATGACGAACGTGGTCGTGGCCTGAACCCGCTGCTCGCCGTGGCCCCAGACGCCGATCAGGAAGTAGAACGGGATCAGCATCAGATCGAAGAAGAGGACGAAGAGGGCGAGGTCCTGCGCGCAGAAGGCGCCCAGGGCCGCGGTCTCCCCGAGCGCCAGCATCAGGAAGTAGAGCCCCGCGCGCTCGCGCTCACCGCGCAGCGACCACGCGGTCGCGCCGAGCCACAGGAGCGCCGTGAGCACGAGCAGGAACAGGTTGATGCCGTCGACGCCGAGCCGGTAGTGGATGCCGAGCTGGGAGATCCAGGTGAAGTCCTCGACGCGTTGCAGGCCCTCGCGGCCGCTGTCGAAGTCGGCGACGACCACGACCGAAAGCACGAGTGCCGCGAGCGCGAACGCGAGCGACACGGCGCCCGCGCGGCGCGTGGAGCCGGGGCCGCGGCCGGCTACCAGCGCCGCGAGAAGCCCACCTGCCAGCGGCAGGAAGACGAGGATCGAAAGCACTAGCGGCTCACCACCAGGAAGTAGAGGGCGAGCCCGCCGACCCCGGCCATCAGGAGCAGCGCGTAGTAGCGCAGGAGCCCGGACTGCGCCACGCGCACGATTGAGCTCCCCACGCCGACCGCCCTGGTCGTCCCTCCGATCATGCCTTGGATGACGACCCGCTCGAACACGTTGGACGCGCCTTCGCCGAGCACCCTGGTCGGGCGCACGAGCACGACGTCGTAGAGCTCGTCGAAGTACCACTTGTTCTCGAGGAACGCATGCACGTGGGGGAAGCGCTGAACCAGCCGCGCGGTCGTGCCGGGGCGCGCCACGTAGACGAACCAGGCGAGGCCGACCCCTGCCGCTGCGCCCAGGCCGCTGACGGTGAGCACCAACGCCTCGATCCCGCTCGAGACGTCAACGCCGGCGAAGCGCGATTCCTCGAACGTCGGCTCGAGGAAGCCCTCCACGACGTGGGTGACGCCGGGGATCTGCAGCACGCCGGCGAAGGCTGCCAGTACGGCGAGCACCGCCATCGCGGCCTTCATCGGAAGCTCCCGCTCGGCGATGTGGTGCTCGGGGCCGGGGTAGCCCACGTCCGTGTCCTCCGCCTCCCCCGTGAGGGGGTTGACGGGTTCGGCGTGGTGGAGGTGGCCGTGCTCCAGCTCGCGCGCCTCGTCGTTCGGCTCGCCGCCGAAGACTCGGAACACGATGCGGAAGGCGTAGAAGGCGGTCATCACCGCCGCCAGCGTGCCGACCCCGTACAGGATCCAATACGCCCCGCCACGCTCGGCCGCGAACGCGAGGATCTCGTCCTTCGAGAAGTAGCCGGAGAAACCGGGCACCGCCGCGAGCGCGAGCGCGGCGACCAGGAGGCAGACGAATGTGAAAGGCATGGCGCGCCGCAGGCCGGACATGCGGTCGATGCTCTGCTGTCCCGCCATCGC
This sequence comes from uncultured Solirubrobacterales bacterium, assembly GCA_963774075.1. Classification (GTDB taxonomy): domain Bacteria; phylum Actinomycetota; class Thermoleophilia; order Solirubrobacterales; family JBBDJG01; genus JBBQNR01. The sequence continues at coordinate 752,356 of CAVZDP010000003.1, forward strand.
GGCGATCACCGAGCCGGCGGTCATGAACATGAGCGCCTTGAAGAAGGCATGCGTCATCAGGTGGAACATGCCGGCGCCATAGGCCGCGATCGAGACCCCGACGATCATGTAGCCGATCTGGCTGATGGTGGAGTAGGCGATGATCCGCTTGAGATCGGTGACGACCAGCGCCACCGAGGCCGCGAACAGGAGCGTGAGGGCGCCGATCGCCGCGGAGATGTCGGCGGCCGTGGGAGCGAGCTCGAAGAGCGGGTGCGTGCGGGCAATCAGGTACACGCCGGCCGTCACCATCGTCGCCGCGTGAATGAGGGCCGAGACCGGCGTCGGGCCCTCCATCGCATCGGGAAGCCAGGTGTGAAGCGGGATCTGCGCGGACTTCGCGAACGCGCCGACGAGGATCAACAGGCAGATCACCACGATCAGCCACCCGTTCTGCTCGAACACCTGCGGCGCCCGCTCGAAGACGGCGCCGAAGTCGAGCGCGCCGGTCTCGCGCTGGAGCAGGATCGCCGCGAAAACGAGGCCGACGTCGCCGATGACGTTGATCACGAACGCCTTGACGCCGGCGTAGGTGGCGGTGCGGCGCCGGTACCAGAAGCTGATCAGGGCGTAGGACGCGAAGCCGACGAACGCCCAGCCGACGATGAGCAGGATGAAGTTTCCCGCCAGCACCAGCAGCAGCATCGAGAAGACGAAGAAGTTGAGGTAGCTGAAGTAGCGCCGGTAGCCACGGTCGGAGTCCATGTAGGCGACCGAGTAGAGGTGGATCAGGAAGCTGACCCCCGACACGACCAGGCACATGAAGACCGCCAGCGGATCGACGAGGATCTCCATCTTCGCCTCGACCCCTGCCGTCGCCACGTAATCCCAGAGCGACGAGGTGAGGTGGCGCTCCGCCGCGGGCTTGTCCTGGAGCATCACCAGCGCGCCGATCGAGTTAAGGAACGCGAGCCCGATCGCGGTGGTGCCGATCACGCCCGCGAGCCGTCCGGGCAGCCAGCGCCATGAAAGCGCGATCAGCAGCGATCCCGCGAGCGGGAAGGCGATCACGAGCCAGCCGTACGTGGTCGCGCTCACCCGCGCAGCTCGCTCATCTCGTCGACGTCCATCGGCAGGCGGCTGCGGACCATTGCGACGATCAGGCCGAGGCCGATGACCACCTCGGCGGCGGCCACGATCATCACGACGAGCGCGAACACCTGGCCGTCCTGCGTCCCGGTCATGCGCGAGAACGAGGCCAGCGCTAGGTTGCCGCCGTTCAGCATCAGCTCCAGGCAGATCAGCACCACCAGCGGGCTGCGCCGAGTCAGCACGCCGGCGGCGCCGATGCAGAAGATCAGGGCGGAGAGGACCAGGTACCAGGCGATGTCCATCTCAGCCTCCGGAATCGACCCGCTCGGGCGCTCGGTCCGCGGCCGAGCCCGGCCGAGCGAGCGCGATGGCGCCGATCGCCGCCACGAGCAGGAGCAGCGAGGTGACCTCGAAGGGAAGCAGGAACTTCGTGAGGAAGAGCTCCCCGATCTCGGCCGGCGACCCGAAGCCCGCGGAGACGTTGGCGCCCTCGCTGTCGACGGCCTTCAGACCCGAGCCGAGGATCGCGATCGCGAGCTCGACGAACAGCGCGGCCGCGAACAGCGGCGCCGTCGTCCGCAGGGCCTGGTTCGGCTCGGTCAGAGAATCCTCCAGGCCGCCGACGTAGGCGACGACGAACACGTACAGGACCATTACGGCGCCCGCATAGACGATCACCTGCGCCGCCGCCAGAAACTCGGCGTTCAGCAGCAGGAACAGCACCGCCAGCGCGGCGAGGTGCACGACCAGGGCCAACACGCTGTAGAAAGGGTTGCGCTGCAGCACGACCGCGATGGCGCCGCCGAGCGCCATCAGCGCTGCGACCCAGAAGAGCGCTACCTCCACGCCGGCCCTACTCGTCCTCTCCTCGCAGTGGCGTGCGCTCGACGGGGTCGGCGAGCAACATCTCCTTGGTGAAGATCAAATCCGAGCGGTTGTAGTCGGACAGCTCGTACTCGTGCCCCATCGTGATCGCGTCGAACGGGCACGCGACCTCGCAGTAGCCGCAGAAGATGCAGCGCGTCATGTTGATCTCGTACACCTCGGCGTAGCGCTCTCCGGCCGAGACGCGGTTATCCGGCGTGTTCTCGGCGGCGACGACGCGAATGCAGTCGGCGGGGCAGGCGGCCGCGCACAGCGAGCACCCGACGCACTTCTCGAGCTCCGTGTCCTCGAAGCGGTGCAGCTTGTGACGGCCGCGAAAGCGCGGGTAGACGGGCGTCTTCTCCTCCGGGTACTGGATCGTTACCGGGCCCTCCACGAGGCGCCCGAACGTCGTCTTCAGACCCCGGAGGGTCTCGCCGAACGCGCGGTAGAGCCCGCCCAGGCCGCCCGGATCGGGGCCGCGCTGGATCTCCACGACGTCTTCGCTCGTCAGTGACGGGGGTAGTTTCCAGCTCGGCTCGTTCACGTTCGCACGTCCTTCCATCACGTCGTCAGCACGACGGCAACTGCCGTCGCCATCATGTTCAAGGTCGCGAGCGGCAGCAGCACCTTCCAGCCGAAGCTCATGAGCTGGTCGTAGCGCAGCCGCGGCAGCGTCGCCCGAATCCAGATGAAGAAGCAGACGACGGCAAGCATCTTCAGCACCATCCACAGCGGATCGAGGAAGCCCGGGCCGGGCCCCATCCAGCCGCCGAGGAACACCGCCGCCGCAAGCCCCGAAATCACGAGCATGTTGATGTACTCGGCCATGAAGAACGAGCCGAAGCGCATGCCGCCGAACTCGGTGTTGTAGCCGGCCACGAGCTCCGCGTCGGCTTCGGGCAGGTCGAACGGCGGGCGGTTCGTCTCCGCAAAGCCTGCGACGGTGAAGATCAGAAAGCCGACGAATTGGGGGATCACGTACCAGACGTCGTGCTGGGCCTCGACGATGTCGACCAGCGACAGCGAGCCGGCCATCATCACCACCCCGATCAGCGCCAGCGCCAGGGACACCTCGTAGCTGACGAGCTGCGCAGCGGAGCGCATGGCACCGAGGAACGAGTACTTGGAGCCGGATGCCCAGCCGCCGAGCAGCAGCGCGTAGAAGGCGAGCGACCCGAAGGCGAACGCGTACAGGACGCCGATGTTGACATCGACTCCGTACAGCCCGTACCTGGCGCCGAGCCCTTCCTTCACGTCGCCGAACGGGATGATCGCCATGCTGGCGACAGCGGTGATGATCGCGATCGCCGGCGCGAGCGCCATCAGGAGTGGCGCGCTGGTCTGGGGATTCGACTGCTCTTTGGACAGCAGCTTCAGGACGTCCGCGAGCGGTTGGAAAAGGCCGTAGGGACCGACCCGGTTGGGCCCGTAGCGGTTCTGGAAGCGGCCGAGCAGCTTGCGCTCGAGCAGCAGCATCATCGGCACGATCCCCAGCACGAAGGCGAAGATCACGAGCGACTTGGCGATCTGGATGCCGGTCGTCTCGACGAACGAGGTGTCGGCGAGAGGGATCACCGGTCCTTCTCCTGCCTGGCTTCGACCCGCTGCACGTGCACGAAGAGCGGATCCCCCGTGTCGAGGAGGTTCGAGTTGTCCTCCGCCGTGCCGCGCACGAGATGCGCGGTGCCCGGACGCGCACCTTGACGCAGGCGCAGCGCCGCCCGAACGGAATGTCCGTTGGACGCCACCTCGACGTCTTCGTCAGGGAGCAAACCCAGACGCTCGGCGTCCGAGGGGTGCAGATGAAGCTCCTGACCCGGCTTCAGGAAGTCGAGTGCGGGGGAGCGCTCCGTCTCCCAGGAGGCCCAGAGGTCGGGCACCGTGCCGAGGCGCAGCGAGCCGTCGGTGGGCGCGGGCGCCGGGGGAGGCTCCGAGGGAGAGCTGAAGCGGGGCTCGCCCAGCAGCTCGCGCGTCGCTTCGAGGGAGGCCTCGCGCTCGGGCCAGCGCACGCCCTTGGCGCCGATCTCGTCGATCGTCAAACCGCGGTAGGGAGCGACCCTCTGCGCCATCTCGGCAAGCAGCACGCCGGTCCACGCGTAGGGCGCGTCGAGGAGGCCGAGCCGCCCTGCGATCTCGGCAAGCACCTTCCAGCCGGACCGAACAGCGGGCGGGCGGCCGATCGCGGGGCGCAGCCTCTGCACGCGTCCATCGGGGTGCGTCGAGGTCCCGTCCTTCTCGGCATACGACTCGGCGGGGAACACCACGTCGGCGTGATGCTCGATCGACTCGTTCATGAACTGGGAATGCGCGATCACCGTGGAGCCGTTGAGAGCCCGTCCCCAGGCCGCGCCGTCCGGCTGCTCGCGCAGCGGGTCCGACTCGAGCAGGTAGAAGGCCCGCACCTCGCCGCGCTCGGCTGCGCCAGGCATCTCGCTCGCGGCGAGGCCGCCGACCTCGGCGTCGGCGAGCCCCGGGCCGAGACCCGCGACGAGGCCGACCTCCCGCAGCCCGCGCGCGTTGGCGACCGCGGGCACCTCTATCAGCCCCGACCCCTCACCGCCGTTTCCAGCGACGAGCAGCGCCAGGTCCGCGAGCGCCTCGAGCGTTTGAGTTCCACGGTCGCCGCGGCCGATCCGCTCGCCCCACAGGACCACGACCTTCGCCGCTCCGGCCAGCAGGCCGGCCGCGTCGTCCACGTCGTCCCTGTCCGCGCCCGCTGAGGCGCAGAAATCATCCAGTGAGCGCTCCTCCAGGAAGCGCAGCAGATCCTCAGCCTCCCCTTCCGCGGGGCGTCGCCCGGCGGTCACGATCGCCTTCTGAAGTGCGCGCAGGAGCGCTTCCTCGCCGCCGGGCTGGAACCGCAGGCGCTCGCTGGCGCCGCCGTCGAGCGTCGTGGGGTGAGTGGCGGCGACGATCAGCCGCGCGCCGAGGCGGCGAACGGCCTTGCGAATGCGCAGGTCGAGGATCGGCATCTCCTGCATCGGATCGGTGCCGATCACCAGCACGACGTCCGCGCCGTCGACGTCGGACGCCTTCGCCGTGATCTCCGGCTGCGAGAGGAGCCGTGCGAGAGAGGGATCGAGCCGGCCGCCCGCGCGCGAGTCCACGTTGCCGCTCCCGAGGCCCTCCCGGAAGAGCCGCTGCAGCAGGTAACCCTCCTCGTTGGTCGCGCCACCGGCGGCGAGCGCCGCCGTTGCGGCGCCGGCCTTGCGCAGTCCCTCGATCGCCGCGTCGAGCGCTCGCTCCCAGCTCACCGGGCGCAGCCGGCCGCCGTCGCGCACGAGCGGCTCGGTGATGCGCTCGGGCGAATGGATCGCCTGGTAGCCGAAGCGCCCCTTGTCGCAGAGCCAGCCGTCGTCGACGTGTTCGTTCTCGCGCGCGATCACCCGCTCGACCCGATCGTCGCGAACCGTCAGGGTGACGTTGCACTGGCTCGGGCAGAGCATGCACACCGAGGCCGAGTTCTCGACGTCCCACGGACGGGCTCTGAAGCGGTACGCGTTGGACGTCAGCGCCCCGACGGGGCAGAGCTCGATGATGTTGCCCGCAAACGGCGCCACGTAGGGACGGCCGTCGAAGGTACCGACGAACGTGTGGTCGGCGCGCTCGAGGAACACGAGCTGATGGTCCTCGGCGACCTCCTGCGAGAAGCGCACGCAGCGGTAGCAGAGGATGCAGCGCTCGCGGTCGATCGCGACGAGCGGCGACAGCGCGATCGGCTTCGGGAAATTGCGCTTCGCCTCGACGAAGCGGCTGCGCCCGGGCCCCCATCCGTAGGCGATGTCCTGAAGTGGGCACTCGCCCCCCTTGTCGCAGACCGGGCAGTCGAGCGGGTGGTTGACGAGCAGGAATTCGACGATCGCGCTCTGGGCGTGCTTGACCCGGTCGGTCTGCGTGTACACGACCATTCCGTCCTTGACCGGGGTCGCGCAGGAGACCTGGAGCTTCGGCATGCCCTCGATCTCGACCATGCACATGCGACAGGCCCCGACCGGCGGACCGAGCTTGCGCTCATAACAGAAGTACGGGATCTCGACGTCGCCGTCCTTGGCGGCCTCGAGCAGCAGCTCGCCCGCGCGGGCGCGAACCTCCACGCCGTCGATTGTCAAGCTGACCCAGCCGGGCTCGTCCGCCATCAAACGCTCCCAAGGGCGGCTTGTTGCATGTGCTTCTCGAACTCGGGGCGGAAGTGCTTGACCATCGACGCAACCGGCATCGCCATCGAGTCGCCGAGCAGGCAGAGGCAGTTGCCGATGATGTTCGACTGGACGCTCTCCATCACGTCGAGGTCCATGGGCGTCGCCTCGCCGCGGTCGATGCGCTCGAGCATCTTCACGGTCCAGTTGGTGCCCTCGCGACAGGGAACGCACTTCCCGCAGGACTCGTGGCGGTAGAACTCGGCGAGCCGCAGGGCGACGGAGACGATCGGCACCGTGTCGTCGATCACGATGATCGACCCGGAGCCGAGCATCGAGCCGGCCTCGGCCATGTGCTCGAAGTCGTACGGGAGGTCGAGGTGCTCCTCGAGCAAGACGGGAGAGGAGGAGCCGCCCGGGAACCAGCACTTGATCCGTCGTCCCGGCGGCGGTCCGCCGGCGAGGTCGAAGACGATGTGGCGAGAGGGCACACCGAGCTCGACCTCGTAGTTGCCGGGGCGCTGCACGTTGCCCGAGACGGAGACCATCTTCGTGCCCGGCGACCTCTCGGTTCCGAAGGAGCGAAACCAATCCGCGCCGTTGGCGATCACGTGCGGGGCGTTCGAGAGGGTCTCGACGTTGTTGATCAGAGTGGGGCCCTGGTAGAGGCCCTGGTTGGCGGGGAACGGCGGCCGCAGGCGCGGGTTGCCACGCTTGCCCTCGAGCGAGTCCAGAAGCGCGGTCTCCTCGCCGCAGATGTAGGCGCCGGCGCCTCGGTGCACGACCAGCGAGCACGAGAAGCCCGAGCCGACGATGTTGCTGCCGACGTAACCCTGGCGCTGCGCCTGCACGACCGCCTGCTCGAGTATTTCGGCCTGCTCTACGTACTCTCCCCGGATGTAGACGAACGCGCGCGTGATGCCGGCCGCGTAGGCGGCGATCATCATGCCCTCGATGAGCTGGTGAGGGTTTCTCATGATGAGCTCGCGGTCTTTGAACGCGCCGGGTTCCGACTCGTCGGCGTTGCAGCAGAGGTACTTCTGGATCTCGCCGTGGGGGAGGAAGCTCGCCTTCTTGCCCATCGAGAATCCCGCTCCACCGCGCCCGCGAAGGCCTGAGGCCTCGAGCTCGTTCAGCGTCTGCTCGGGCGTCTGCTCCCCTATCGCCTTTCTCAGCGCGCCGTAGCCGCCGTGGCGCTCGTACTCCTCGATGTCGCGCCGGTGGGCCTCCTCGAAACCGGCGAACAGGATCAGGCCGTCCATCAGGCGGCCCCGGTGTCGGTCGGAGGAGGAGTGGAGACCGCCGGCCGCCCAGCCCCGCCGTGCTGGTAGACGGACTCGTATGACTTGTCCGGCAGAAGCTCCGCGACGGGGCGGCCCGCCCGCAGGTGCTCGACGATCAGCTCGGCGTCGTGCACGGTGAGCGGCCCGCGGTAGTGGCCGTCGATCGACGCCATCGGGGCGATGTCACACGCGCCCAGGCACTCGAACGAGCGCACCCGAAACTCGCCGTCGAGGCTGGTGCCGCCAACCGGAGAGCCGGTCGCGCGTGAGAACGCGTCGAGCAGCTCGCCGGCGCCGCAGACACCGCACGAGAGATTGGTGCAGACGTAGATGATGTGCCGGCCCGTGGGCTGGAGCTCGAACATGTCGTAGTAGGTCGCGACCGACTCCAGGTGGGCGGGCGTCACGCGCATCACCGTCGCGACCTGGATCATCGCCTCGGGCGAGAGCCACCCGTGGTGGTCCTGCGCCGCGTGGAGCGCCGGGATCGCCGCGGAATGGAAGTCCGGGTAGCGGGCCATGTAGCGCTCGATCGCCTCGCGCAGCGACTCGGGGACCTCGATCTCGGCCGGCTCGGGGACCTCCGCCGGGTCCGCCCCGACGCGCGCGCCCTCCCACACCTGCGCTTGGAGCCGGTTCCGCGACCCCGGGGTGCCCCTGACGTGGTCGAGCCTCATCGGTCTATTCCGCCGAGGATCGGGTCAAGCATGGCGAGGTTGGTGATCAGGTCGGCGACGTAGCCTCCGACCGCCATCTCGCGAAGCGCCTGCAGGTTGACGAACGAGGGGTCTCGCATGTGCAGGCGCGCGGGCTTCGACGAACCGTCGGCGACGACGAAGCAGCCGAGCTCGCCTCGAGGCCCCTCGATCGGCAGGTATGCCTCGCCGGGGGGCACGCGAAAGCCCTCGGTCACGAGCTTGAAGTGGTGGATGAGCGCCTCCATCGACGTCGCCAGCTCGTGACGTGGCGGCAGCGCGACCTTGCGGTTGTCGGTGATGAACGGGCCTTCCGGCAGCCCCTCGATCGCCTGCCGCACGATCTTGCACGATTCGCGTATCTCGGCGACTCGGACGCGGTAGCGGTCGTAGCAGTCGCCCTCCGTTCCGACCGGGACCTTGAACTCGAACCGCTCGTACAGCGAGTAGGGCTCGGCCTTGCGGAGATCCCAGGGGAACCCGGACGCCCGCAGGAGGGGACCCGTGACGCCGAGCTCGAGCAGGCGGTCCTGCGGGACGACGCCGACGCCCTTCGTACGCTGAAGGAAGATCTCGTTGCGGTCGAGCAGCGCCTCGTACTGGCCGACGCGCTCCTCCATGTCGGCCACGAAGGAGAGCACCTTCCGGTCCCAGCCCACCGGGATGTCCTCGACCACTCCGCCCACCTGGATGAAGCGCGTGTGCATGCGCTGTCCCGACGAGGCTTCGAAGAGGTCGAGGATCTTGTCGCGCTCGCGAAAGCAGTACCAGAAGACCGAGATCGCGCCGAGGTCGAGCGCGGAAGTGCCGAGCCAGACGAGATGGGAGTGGATGCGGTTCAGCTCACAGTGTGCGACGCGCAGATACTGAGCGCGCTCCGGCACCGGCTCGTCGAGCAGGCGCTCGACGCACATGCAAAAAGCGAGCGCGTTGAAGTAGTACGCGAGATAGTCCATCCGCTCCACCAGCGGGATCACCTTCCAGTAGGACTTGTCCTCGCAGTTCTTCTCGATGCCGGTGTGCACGTAGCCGACGAACGGCTTCAGCTCGCGCACGACCTCGCCCTCGAGCTCCACGAGCAGCCGCAGCACTCCGTGGGTGGCAGGATGGTGCGGACCGAAGTTGATCGTCAGGAGCTCCTGGTCGAGCTCGCCGTCCTCCGCTACCGCGACCCGCTCTGCCGAGACGCCGGCCGCGAGCTTCTCGGCTGCTTCCGCCTCGCTCTCGCCCGCGGCGGCCAGATCGCGCAGCGTCTCCCTCGGTCCCTCGCTCACTCCCACCACCTCGGCACGCTGTGCTCGTTGTGGGTGAACAGCACGGGCTCGCCGCCCATCGGGAAGTCGCGGCGCTGCGGATAGCCGCCGTACTCGTCCGGCATCAGGATCCGGCGCAGGTCGGGGTGGCCGCGGAACCGGACGCCGAACATGTCGTAGGTCTCGCGCTCCTGGAAGTCGGCGGTCGAAAAGAGCTCGGAGCAGGAGTCGATCTCGGGCAGCTCGGGCTCGCCTGGGTCGTCGAGGAGCGCGCGCACATGGATGCGCTCGACCCTCTCCATGTTCAGCAGCTCGTAATGGACGCCGAAGCGAGGCTCGGCGGGCAGGTAGTCAGAGCCGTGCAGGCTCGCCAGGAAGGTGTAGCGCTGGCCGGGCTCATCGCGCAGCCAGCGCAGCACCTCGAGCACGGAATCCGGGCGGGCCGTCACCGTCGCGAAGCCGCGGTGGTGGAGCGTGTCGGAGATGGAGCCCGGCGCGCGCTCGTTCAACGCGTGGGCGATCAGCTCCAGGCCTGCGGGGTCCGGCATCAGGAGGGCAAAGTTGACGCGCCGGAGAGCTCCGCGGCGACGTTGGGGTGAGGCCACTCCTCGGTTCCCTTGGAGCCGTAGCGCGCGCGCCAGCCGAGGTCAGGGTTGCCCTGAACCTTGCGCTGCAGCTTCAGGATGCCGTGCATGAGCGCCTCGGGCCGGGGCGGACAGCCCGGGACGTGGACGTCGACCGGCAGGAACTTGTCGGCGCCCTGCACGAGGGCGTAGTTGTTGAAGACTCCCGCGCTCGACGCACAGGCGCCCATCGCGATCACCCACTTCGGCTCGAGCATCTGGTCGTAGATGCGGCGGAGGACCGGCGCCATCTTGATCGAGACGCGGCCGGAGAGGATGAGCATGTCTGCCTGACGGGGCGAGGCGCGAAAGACCTCGGCGCCGAAGCGCGCGGTGTCGTAGCGCGAGGTGACCATCGACATCATCTCGATCGCGCAGCAGGCAAGGCCGAACGTCGCGGGCCAGAGCGCGTTCGAGCGAGCCCAGTTGAGCGCCCTCTCGAGCGTCGTCGTGAGAACCCGCTCCTCGACGTACTGCTCGAGGTCCTCGTCCCGGAGGTCTCCCCGCAGCAGGTCGCGGGCGCGGGCCCGGCTGATCCTCATCTCCATTCGAGCGCTCCCCGCCGCCACACGTACACGTAGGCGACCGCCAGGAGGGCAACAAAGACGGCGATCTCCCCCAGCACGAAGGCGCCGGCGGCCTTCAGGTGCACCGCGACCGGGTAGAGCAGGATCGCCTCGACGTCGAACAGGATGAACAGCATCGCCACGAGGTAGAAGCTGATGCCGAAGCGAAAGCCCCGCTGAACGTCGGACGGCAGCCCACACTCGTAGGGTGCGACCTTCGTCTTGTTCGGGCGCCGGGGCCCGAGAATCCGCCCGAGAGTCGTGAAAGTGAGGCCGACAATCGTGCCCAGCCCTAAGAAGACCAGCACTGGCAGGTAGCTTTTGAGCAAGTCCCCTGAGAGCTCCTCACAGACGCGATGTTTGCCTCAGGCGGTGTTATACACGGTCTTGTAACAATTTGTTACATAGTGCTTTACGTCGCAATCTGAAGCCCAATTGACGCCCTTCAGGGGGTACTCGAAAGGAGCTCGAAGCTGACCGAGGTTCATCTGGTCCTGGGAGTCGCCGTCGTCGCCCTCAACCTGGGGGCGGGCATCTGGGGCGCGGCAGCTTGGCTCGCGCGGCGGCCGTCCGTGGGCTTCTGGTACCTGCTCAGGGCGGCCCAGGCAAGCGTGATCATCCAGGTACTGCTCGGAGCGCTCTTGCTCGTGGCCGGACGGGAGGCGAACGACGCCATCCACTACATGTACGGCTCGGCGCCTCTGCTCGTGAACCTCTTCGCCGAGGGCATGCGCGTGAACGCCGCCCAGACCGAGGTCGGCGACCGGGACTTCGAGGCCCTGCCCGCGGCCGATCAGCGCGCCGTGGCGCTTCGCATCGTGCGCCGCGAGATGGGCATCATGGCCGCAGCCAGCCTGCTGGTCGTCCCGTTCGCGATCCGCGCGGGGCAGGTGAGCGGGGAGCTCTTTTAGGTACAACGAGAGACCGCGTAGCCGCCGCAGGCGGCGCAGCGGGTTCACAGGACTTTAGGTGTCCGCCGAAGGCGGCTCGATATTCCCCCGGCCCCAACTCGGGGCTAGGGCTCCAATGCTTCGTCGACTTCGGGTGGCGCCGGCTCGCGGCCGGTCAGCGCCCAGTAGTCGCCGCGGTAGAAGACCAGCGGGTCCTCCTCGGATCCCCACACTTCGACCGCCTCTCCGACCCCGATCAGGTGGTCTCCGCCGTCATGCAGCTCCCTGAGCTCGCACGCGACCCAGCCGAGGCAATCGTCGAGGATCGGGGTGCCGGCACGTTCGGTCCAGCCGAGTCCCTCGAACTTCTCCTCCTCCGGCCGCTTGGAGGCGAACATGGCGGCGATCGGCTCTTGGTCCTGAAGGAGGAAGTGGATGGCGAACCGGCGCGAATGGCGGGTCGCCGCGAGCGTGCGCGAGTCGCGGTCGAAGCACACGATCATGAGCGGCGGCTCCAGCGAGAGCGAGCTGACCGCGTTCGCCGTCATTCCGGACGGCCCCTCGAGCCCCAAGCTCGTGACGACGCATACGCCGGTCGCGAAGCGGCCGCAGACGTCGCGGAAGGCCTTCTTGTCCACGCTCCCGGTCACGGCCGCATCTTCGCATCGGGCGGCCGAGCGCGAATGGGAGCGGGGATATATCGTGCGCGGCGCCGACCCTATTCGCCGCCGTTGATGCGCGAGCGCTGATCCCTGAATCCGGGACCACACGCTCGAGGCAGCCCATCTGAGTCATCGAACGGGCTGCCTAGTCGGCGCCGTGCAAAAGCGGATTTCGCCGCATGCATGAGGTTCCCTTCCGCCCTGGCGGGGGGTCCGCAACCGGGGTCCGGACGTGCATGCGGACGCCGATGCCGCGCCGGTCGGTGCGGATATGATGCCGCCCCGTGAACCGGCGAGCCAGGGCCATCCTCGCAGCCGTCCTGGGCGCCGGAGCGCTCCTGATCGCGGCCGCCTGCGGCGAAGGCGGCAAGCCGATCGATGACCGCGGCGCACAACTCTTCAACGATCGCTGCGCCGGCTGCCACACCCTGTCAGCGGCGGGCAGCCGTGGCACGGTGTCGGGCGAGCGGCCCACGGGCCCCAACCTCGACAAGCGAAACGAGAGCGAGGAGGCCGTCCTCTACGCGATCCGCAACGGCGGCTTCTCGGGCGCGATCATGCCGCAGAACATCGTCGTCGGCGAGGAGGCGGAGGCGGTCGCGAAGTTCGTCGCCCGCTATGCGGGCAGCGACACGAAGGGCCCGGCATCTCCGCGCGCAACGGCCTCCGGCGAAGGAGGGTCGGACGCCGGCGGGAGCGGTAGCTCCGGCAGCAAGTAGAGAGGGCGCACGACGCTAGACCTGAGGCTGATCCGGCGCGATCCCGATGGCGTCAAGGCGGCACTCGCGCGGCGCGGCGCCGCCGACGCCGTCGACGAGCTGCTCGCACTCGATGCCAAGCGACGCGAGCTCCTGCCCCAGATCGAGGAGCGGCGGGCGCTGCAGAACCGCGTCTCGGAGGAGATCGCGGAGGCCAAGCGCGCGGGGAGCGACGCGTCGGAGACGATCGCGCGAATGCGCGAGGTGGCCGCGGAAGCGAAGCGGCTCGAAGAAGAGCTCGCTGCCGTGGAGTCGCGGATCGACGAGTTGCTCGCCTCGCTTCCCAACTTGCCGGATCCCTCCGCGCCGGACGGAGACAGCGACGAGGACGCCGAGGTGCTTCGCGAGGTCGGCGAGCGGCCGGCGTTCGACTTCGAGCCTAAGGACCACCTCGAGCTCGGTCTCGCGCTCGACGTGATCGACATGGAGAGCGCGGCCCGTGCCTCGGGATCGCGCTTCGCCTATCTGAAGGGCGAGCTCGCGCTGATGGAGATTGCGCTGGTGCAGCTCGCGCTCCAGAAGCTGTCGCAGAAGGGCTTCACGCCGGTGATACCACCCGTGCTCGTGCGCGAGGAGGCGCTGTTCTGGACCGGCTTCCTACCAACGGACCGGGCTCAGATCTACGAGATCGCGCAGGACGACCTCTACCTCGTCGGAACGTCGGAGGTCACCCTCGCCGCCCTGCACGTGGACGAGATCCTCGCCGAGGAGCTGCTTCCGCTCCGCTACGCCGGCTTCTCGACCTGCTTCCGGCGAGAGGCCGGCGCGGCCGGAAAGGACACCCGCGGCATCTTCCGCGTGCACCAGTTCGACAAGGTCGAGATGTTCCAGTTCGTTCACCCCGACACGTCGGGGGCGGCGCACGAGGAGCTGCTTGCGATCGAGGAGGAGATCCTCGGGGAGCTCGGGATTCCGTACCGCGTCGTGAACATCGCCGCCGGAGATCTGGGCGCCTCGGCCGCCAAGAAGTACGACTGCGAGGCATGGCTGCCGGGCCAGGGCCGCTACAGGGAGCTGACGTCTTGCTCGAACACGACCGACTACCAGGCGCGCAGGCTGCGGGCGCGCTTCAGGCCGAAGGACGGCGGCTCGGTGCAGCCGGTGCATACGCTGAATGGAACGGCCGTGGCGGTCGGGCGGATGCTGATCGCCATCATGGAGAACCACCAGCGAGCCGACGGCGGGGTGGACGTGCCCGAAGCTCTTCAGCGCCTCGGCGCACCGGGGGAGATCAGCCGCTAGGAGGACCGGGCTCGGCGCCGGAGTCCGGCAAGGTTGACACCGGCTGCCGGGCTACGATTGACCCTTGAACCTCCCGGAGGGGTGGCAGAGCGGACGAATGCGGCGGTCTTGAAAACCGTTAAGGGCCATCTCGGTCCTTCGAGGGTTCGAATCCCTCCCCCTCCGCTTCCAAGCGAAAACCGGTTCATTCCAGGCTCTTCCTGAGAGAGCGGTGATCGCGGCCGAGACGACTTTGTGCCGCTTGCAACCGCTCAAAACCGCCCTGCGCTGCACCGGACTGCAGCGCAATTGCAGCGCACTCATTTGGGCCCTCCGGTGACGGCGGCGAGTCGAGCCTTCGTGTTCGCCCGTTCGAGGTAGGCGTCGAGCAGTCCGGCGGCCTCGTCCTCGGAGCCCGGCATCAGGTGCCCGTAGCGATCGAGGGTGATCGTGATCGAGGCGTGGCCGAGGTAGCTCGACAGCGCCTTGGCGTTCACTCCGGCGGCGATCATCAGCGAGGCGAACGTGTGCCGGCACTCGTGGAGGCAAATCGGCTCGAGCTCGGCGTTCCGCCACGCTCGCCGGGCGCGGTTGTTGGTGGTCGAGGGGTCGAACGGCAGCTCCGGCGTCCGCCCGAACACGAGGCCCTGTCCGTCACCGTTCATACGGTGCTCGGTCAGGTGATCGCGAAGCACGGCTGCGATTGGTACGACGCGTCGCCCAGCTCGGCTCTTAGGCTCGATCGCACCTTCCTTCTTGTCCCAGGCTCGGCCAACCCGGATCAGTCCGGCCGCCAGGTCGACGTCCTCCCAGCGAAGGGCCTGCAGCTCACCCAGCCGAAGGCCCCCATACATCGCGGTCGCCCAAAGCGCACGTTCGGGTGGGTCGAGGGCAGCGAGCAGCTCGGCTGCCTCATCGGGTGAGGCGACTCTGTCTCGGCGGCCGCGAACGGCGGGCAAGCGGATCCCCTGTGTCGGATTCACCGCGACCTCATCGAGCGAGAGCGCGTGCCGGTAGATCGCGCGCAAGGGAAGCAGCGCATTTCGAATCGTGCTCGCGTTGAGCCCCTGACCCGAGAAGGCGATCGACGAGTCGTTGGACGTCTGAACGGCGGACGTCCGCGAGCTTCGTTGCGCCAAGCTCGGGGACGATGTAGTCGCGCAACGCCTGCTCGTAACCGCGGAGGGCCGACGGCTTGTAGTGATCGCCCGACCGATTCCGGACGATGCCTTGCTTGGCGCCTTTGAGCCACTCGTTTGCCGCTTCGCGCAGGCTCGTCGACGCGCCGACCCGGATCGCGCCGCGCCGTAAGGCCACAAGCGCATCGTGTCGCCACGCCCTCGCAGCGGCGAGAGTGGGAAAGCTGCGACTGAGGCGCTTCCGATCGCGCGAGCTCCAGACCTGGGCCTGGTAGCTCGGATCACAACGGCAGCGACCACCGTCGCGGGCGGGACACGCGCGCGTATGGCGGGCGCTGATCCCGTCGGGTAGTTGCTTCTGCTTCATGAGATCTCCTTGTGCCGGTGTTGCCGGCGCGAGCGTATCCACAGATCTCATTACGGCTCCAACGTCTTTGCGCCGTTTTCGCGCAGCCAGCGTTCAATTTCGGCGAGCGCAAACACCCGCAGGCGTCCACGCCGGACGACACGCAGCTCCGGCTGAACGTGGCGCTCGAACGAGTCGACGGACATGCCCAGCGCCGCGGCCGCCTCCCGCTTGGTGAGCGCAAGCCGCGGCGCCCTGGCTTGCTCGAGTCCCTTGATTGTTGAGCTGGTTTCCATATATCGCTTTCGGTAATGACGCCGCGGCCGCCGTTTTGGCCCCCCCGAATTTCGCTTGCGGGCCTCGGCATGGCTTCGTCTCTCACGCCGTTTGGTGCCGGTGGAGCCGATTTGGCCCCCTCGAGTTTCTGTTCTCATTCCCTATAGATCCCGCGGCGCCAGATCTGGTCCCCCCTTTTTGAGGTTTCCAGCTTGCATAGATGCCGCGGCGACGATTCTGGTCCCCCCTAATTCACGGTCCGTCCCCGCTGTCGCCTTCACGCGAAGGGGGAAGCGAGCATCATGAGCGGCAAACCGCTCGTCGTCGATGGTCCGGCGCAGGTACGCTGCTCAGTCGGGCGGAATGTTCTGGTTGAGGCGGAAGAAGTTGTCTGGGTCGTACTTGCGCTTTACCGCCTTTAGGCGGTCGTACTTCTCCGCACCGTAGGCCTGCCTGACCCGTTCCTGACCTTCCTCCATGAGGAAGTTCACATAGACGCTTGTGTGATGCGGTGCGAGCGCGGACCAGTAGTTGCGCGCCCACTCGCGCTCGGCCTCGAATCCTTCTGCCGTTTCGCTGTTGCCGTTGATGTTGAAGCTGAATCCAGCATCACGGCCGTTGAAGGCCGTTTCAGCTTCGCCGACGCGCGCGACGGCCCCTCCCAGTTGCCAGAGAGCGATGCTCGTGATCGGGGAAGCGATCTGGCCGCCGTAGTCGGCCATGACATCGATCACGTCGTCGCTCAGCTCGGCGACGTCGCAGGCTCGGAAGTAGTACCACCAGCCGTGGAGGAACGAGGGATCGAACGTCGCCTGGTGAGCGACATAGGGCTTCGGCTCGCAGCGATCGAGCACCGGGGAACCGAACGATTTCAACGGGCGAACGGCTGCCTCCCCCTCTTCGACGGATCCTGCGTAGCAGCAGGTCACGGCGATGACATGCTTTCCATGGAGCTCCTTCGGGATGAAGGGAAGCGGCAGGGCCTTGCGCTGGACGACGATCGTCATAAGCTCGTCGGGCGCCTCAGCGCTCCACTCGCGGTAGAAACGAAGAACCTCTGGCGCTTTCTCCATCGGCCAGAAGACCGGCCCCGCGACCACAGTCGGGCCGATGGGATGAAGGCGAAACTCGAACTCGGTGACGATCCCGAAGTTGCCCCCGCCCCCTCGTAAGGCCCAGAATAGATCGGCGTTCTCGGTCTCGCTCGCCTTGACGAACTCGCCTTCAGCGGTGATCAGGTCAACGGAGGCGAGCTGATCGATGGTCAGTCCGAGCTTCCGATGAAGCCAGCCGATGCCACCACCGAGCGTCAGGCCGGCGACGCCCGTGTGGGTCACTATTCCGCCCGTGGTAGCGAGGCCGAACGCCTGAGTCTCGCGGTCGACGTCTCCCCAAAGCGCCCCCGCCTGGACCCTCGCCGTGCGAGTTGTCGGATCCACCCGAATCCCTTTCATCACACCCAGATCGATGACGATGCCGCCGTCGCAGACCGAGTGCCCGGGAAAGCTATGGCCGCCGCCTCGGACGGCGATCGTGAGACCGCTGCTCCTCGCGAACCTGACCGCCGCGATCACGTCTGCCACGCCCGTGCATCGCGCGATCAGGGCAGGAAACCGATCAATCGAGCCGTTCCAGATTTTCCGGTGCTCGTCGTAGGTCGGGTCGCCGGGCCTGACGAGCGCCCCCTTGAACGAGCCGCTGAGCTGATCGAGTTGGATCTCGGTAGTAACGGCGTGCACGCGCTCAGATCCTACCCTCCCCTCCTGCGTCATCTCGGCGTAGCGACCGAGGCCACCTGCTGTTGTCGCGTTGCTGTCGCATTGCGCGAGAAGCGAGCGCTGCTTTGAAAAGCACCCCCTTTGCATGAAAGTGGCGATTTGAGCGGGATACTGTCTTGGCTATGTCACGACGAGACCTCGAGCGAAGGGAGGACTCATGGGTCAGGATGAAAAGACCTTCAAAGGGCAGTGCTACTGCGGCGCCGTCACGATTGAAGTCACGGGGGATCCGGAGGGCGCCGGTTACTGTCACTGCGCCGCGTGCAGGAGCTGGTCCGCCGGCCCGGTCAACGCATTCACTCTCTGGAAGCCCGAGGCGGTCAAGGTGACCCAGGGAGAAGACCAGATTGGCGAGTACAACCAGAACGAGCGGAGTTACCGGCAGTGGTGCAGGGCCTGCGGCGGCCATCTGCTGACGCGGCACCCGCAGTGGGGTTTGGTCGACGTCTACGCGGCGACGATCCCTGAATTTCCGTTTGAACCCGGGGTGCACGTCAACTACGAGTCGACAGTGCTGCCCATGAAAGATGGCCTCCCCAAGCTCAAGGACTTCCCCGAAGAGTTAGGCGGCTCCGGCGAGACGCTCCCCGAGTAGCAACGCGACCGGCGGGGATTTCCTCGCATCGCTTTGGACGATGAAGAGAAGAAGCTCCGCCGTTCCCTTCGGCACGCTGGCGCAATGCGAAAAGCGACAGTGGCTCGAAGCCGCCGGTCGCGTCCCTGAGCTGCTGTAACTTCGCCGCGGCTCAGGTTCCCGCTGGTGGTCAGTCTATGCGGCGATCACCTCCTCGTGCATCGTCTGTTCTGTTCCTTCGTATCTCATGCGCTTGAGACGCTGGCGTTCGAGCTTGGTGAACTTGATTCCGTTGGCGGCGTGCGTGATGTAGAGGTCGAGCACGGCCCAGACGAGCGTCAGGCAGCTGGTCTCGCCGGGGAAGCGGCCGATCACCTTCGTCCGTCGCTTCACCTCGCCGAGCGATCGCTCGAGCAGGTTGGTCGATCGCCACCGCCGGCGGTGCCTGGTCGGGTAGCGCAGGTGCACGACGAGCGCGTCGAGGTCGTCGGCCAGGCATCTCGACGCAGCGGTGTAGCCGGCAGCTTCGAGCTGGTCGACCAGGGCCTCGAGCCTTTGCATTCCGTCGCGCTCGTGGGTGGCCTCATCCAGCGCCTGCCAGTACTGGCTGCGGACGCTTTCGCGCTCCCTGTCGTGGGATTCGCGCATCCCGAGCATCACCGAAAGCAGCACCCGTTCGCCCTCCTCGGTGAATCCCCAGGCGACAAGGACACCTTCCTTCGGCCCCTCTGGGCGGACCGAGAGGAACACTGCGTCGACGAACAGCGCCGCGACGCGCACCTCATACAGATCGCCGCGCTTGAACGCCTCGAAGCGATCGCGCAGCTCCTGGCAGATCCGCGACGCGGTCGACTTCGAGAGCTTCCCGAGTCCGGCCTCATCCCACAACGACTCGACGTCGCGCATCGACAGCCCGCGCACGAACGCGCCGATCACCATCGCCTTCAAAGGCTCCGTGCGCAGCAGCTTCGTGCCCCGCGGGAAGAGCTTCGAGACGAACGGCTCCGCCGCCTCACGCACCTGCGGAATCTCCACCTGAAGCTCGCCCTCGGCGCTCTGCACCTTGCGAGGGCGAAATCCATTGCGCAAGCCCCGTTGATACTCCGGCCGGCGCTCATAACGCGCCCGCCCCAACCAGGCGTCGAACTCCTCCTCGACCGCGCGCTGGATGATCAGCCTGGCGCCTAGCTTGGCGAGCTCCGACAACGACTCCCGGGGGTTCTCACCCACCCCCACTGACAGCAACCCATCGATCCTCTGCTCTATTTCCGCTGATGGCGGTACGGTGCGTCTCACGGCGTAGGTCTCCCTTCTTTGTCTTGCAGGACTTGAGGGAACCTACGCCGTTGCCTTGACGGCTCCGGCTATTTACAGCAGTTGGGGGACGCGACCCGTCACCGATCCCGACTCGCGCAACCCTGAAGACAACCCGCGGCTTCGTCCAGGGCTACAACGCCCAGGCGGTCGTCACCGAAAACCAGATCGTGATCGCCGCCGACATCTCGACCGAGTCGCTCGACACGGCCAACCTAGAACCGATGGTCGAAGAAGCCTGCGCGGCGCTCGAAGCTGCGGGCGTCACCGACAAGCCTGGTGTCGTGCTCGCCGACGCCGGCTACTGGCGAAACGACGCGATCGAGGCGATCGTCAAGCGCGGAATCCAAACACTCGTTGCTCCCGACGCCGACAGCCGCAGGGAGCCAAGACCAGGGCGACGAGGAGGTCTTTACGACTTTGTGCGCCGCGTCTTGGCAACCGAACATGGCAAGCAGCTCTACCTGCGAAGACAAGGGTCGGTCGAGTCGGTCTTCGGTCAGATCAAGGCGAATCGAGGAGTGAGGAGGTTCCAGCGTCGTGGTCGATTAGCCGTGTTGTCCGAGTGGCGGCTCGTGACGGCGACCCACAACCTCCTGAAACTCCATCAACACAGGCTGACCGCCGCCTAAAGAGACCCAGCGTTCGATTCTCACCGCCGCCTAACTCAGGGCGGCGTTTTAATGCCTGGCGCGGACTTCGTGCGACAGCCTCCGCGATCTGCGGAAGTGACGGAAGGCCTGCTGCACTGGCGGCTCGTTGTTTGCCGCTCATGTGCGATTGGCGGGATACTTGGCGGGCAGTGTCGCCTGGGAGCGTCCAGATCCTGCAGCGAGCCATCCGCATCTTCATCCGGCGCGACGACGAGGCCGTGATCGCGTCGATTGACCCAGGGATCGACTATGACCTCGAGCGATAGAGGACCGGTCGAGTCCGAGCCCCACGTGGCCGACGAACCGCTTCGGACGCTTCGCCGACTTATCGCCGGGTGGTGGGTCTCCAAGGCGGTCTACGTGGCCGCGAAGCTTGGGATCGCCGATCTCCTCGCCGAGGGTCCCAGGCGCGTCGACGAGCTTGCGCGAGCCACCGAGACTCACGAGCAGTCGCTCCATCGGGTGCTGAGGGCGCTTGCCTCGCTTGGGGTCTTCGCGGAGACCGCGCAGGGCTTCGAACTCACGCCAATGGCCGACTACCTGCGCTCAGACTCGCCGCGGTCGGTGCGCGGCCTCGCCATGCTCCACGGCGAGCCGTGGCACTGGCGCGCTTGGGAGGACGCCCTGCGCAGCGTGAGGACCGGCGCGCCCGCGTTCGATTCGGCCCACAGGCAGGATTTCTTCGGCTACCTGCGCGAGCATGCCGACGCGGCCGCCGTCTTCGATGAGGCGATGAGCGGCATTTCGCGGTCCCAGCATGCTGCCGTCGTCGACGCGTATGACTTCTCCGGCATCGAGCACCTGGTCGACGTCGGCGGCGGCCACGGCACGCTGCTCGCCCTGATCCTGCGGGCCTACCCCGACCTGACCGGCACACTTTTCGACTTGCCCGATGTGGTCGGTGGCGCCCGCCCAGCTCTGGAACAAACAGGGGTTGCCGATCGCTGTGAGGTGCGCGGCGGGGACTTCTTTGAGTCCGTTCCGACGGGCGATGCCTACCTGCTCGCACACGTGATCCACGACTGGCAGGACGATCAGGCGGCGCAGATACTCGACAACTGCCGCCGCTCGATCGCGTCGGATGGGCGCATCGTCCTCGCCGAGATCGTGATACCGACCGGCAATGAGTTCTCTCACGGAAAGCTGCTCGACCTTGAGATGCTCGTCTGCTTCAGAGGGCGCGAGCGGACCGAGGCTGAGTATTCGCGCCTGCTCGAGTCGACCGGCTTCCGCCTC
The DNA here is from genome assembly GCA_963774075.1 of uncultured Solirubrobacterales bacterium. Lineage (GTDB taxonomy): Bacteria > Actinomycetota > Thermoleophilia > Solirubrobacterales > JBBDJG01 > JBBQNR01. The sequence goes on from CAVZDP010000003.1 coordinate 773,697, forward strand.
ACCCGGGTGGTCCCGACCGCGGGGGAGGACAGCGCGATCGAGGCCGTGCCTGCATGACCACTTCAGGATGTTGCGGGGGGCTGCCGCGTTGACGATTCGACTCGGTCGAGCCGGGGTGACTCCTTCGGCCACAAAACAGCCTTCCAGCGAAGACGCTTGCCGCTAGCGCAACGGACGACCTGCGGGCGTCTGACCCGTCGGCCGGTGCGCTCCTCCTTTTCGCGACAAACGGCAGAGTCTTGGACTCTCAGTCGCGCGGTCCCGAGCAACGAAATACGAGATACTTCGCAGCTATGTCGCAGGAGAACATCGAGACTGTTCGCGTCGGCCTCACAGCGTGGAACGCGGGCGACATGGACGCCGTTCGCGAACGCTATGATCCCACCGTCGTCGTGCGCGCGGCGGAAGGTTGGCCGGAGCCGGGGCCCGCCGTAGGTCTGGAGGAGGTCATGCGTCAGTGGGAGCAGATGCGGGACGCCTTTGACTTCGACACGCTTGAACCGATCAGCGACTTCGTCGATGTGGGTGACCGAGTTGCGGTGAGGCAATCCTGGCGTGGCGTGGGTCACGGCCCTGTATCCACCTTGGATCTCACGAGTGTCTACACGGTGCGCAACGGCAGGGTCGTGTACCAGGAGTTCTTCTGGGATCACGCGGAGGCCCTCGAAGCACTCGGCCTGTCGGATCCAGACGTCCGCGCCGAACGTTCCTGACACCTCGGCCTGCCGGAGGGACGCTGCAGGCAAGCGGGCTGCCCCAAACTCCCTACCGCGGAGGCGATCCCCGAGGGATAGGATCGGCCGGACTCCAAAATCCGAAGGAGGATCGAAATGCACGCAGCAGTTACAAGGGTGACCGTTACCGAGGGCGAGGCGGCGACGAAGTTCTTGCGCGAGGAGATCGTTCCGCGATTGTCCCAGGCTCCCGGCTTCGTCACGGGGTACTGGGTCAGGCTCGAGGGAGGAGACCAAGGTACATCGATCATTGTTTTCGAGTCCGAGGACGCTGCCCGCGCGGCAGCAGACCAAATCCGCGAGAGCACCGATTCGAATCCTGGTGTGTCGCTCAACGACGTCACGGTCGGCGAGGTAGTCGCGAACGCTTGACGGCTTGGCTGAATTGTCAACGGCAGACTCCTGAATCTAGGGGATAGTGCGCGGGCGATGTCGCGGGAGAACATCGAAGTGGCGCGGCGGTTCTATGAGAGTTGGAGCAAGCAGGATCTCGCCGGGGTTTTGGATTGCACGCACGCGGAGTTCGTGCTCGATTGGTCGGCCTCGCAAGCCCCGTTCGGCGGCATCTACTCCGGGGAAGAAGGCTTCAGGCGATTCTGGAGCGAGCACAACGATGTGTGGGAGGAGTTCGAGCTCGACGTGATTGAAGGCGTCGAGTGCACCCACGACCAGGTCATTACCGTCACTGTCGTCCGTGGACGAGGTGCGGGAAGTGGCGTCAGGATCGAAGGCACGGGTGCGGTGCTGTGGACACTGCGTGAGAGCAAAGTCCTCAGCGCCAAGCTTTTCCAGAGCAAGGCCGAAGCCCTCGAAGCCGTGCGAATGTCGGAGCAGGACGCTCAAGCCGACTCCTAAGCCCTACTCACGGCGCTCTTGCTCCGCGCGCGACAAGCGACGGCGCAAGTTGGCTCCACGGATGATCGCAGCCGCGTCGTAGTTCAAGTGGCGCCGGCACTACCGCACTGCCTTCATGCCGTCTGCTGGCTCTGTTGAAGCGCTTCGCGTGCCTCCTCAGCCGTCCGCCGAGCGACGATCTTAGTCGCGAGACCGTCACGCACCGTGACCGCGTGGCCGAACCGCATGTCGACGTCCACGCCGCTGCCCACGCCCTTCCCACGGAATCTGATCGCCACCACGAACCAATCGCCTTCCTCTTCGATCTGCTCGATGTCGATGCGGAATGTCTCCCACACCTCAAGCAGTTGGCGCCAAAACTCGATCATCCGCTCGTGGCCGCGGTACACCGGATCGAAACCGGGGAAGATGCCGGGCAGATGGAGCTCCACATTGGGGTGCATTGACTCGAGCCAGGCATCGAGGTCACCCCGATTCCAGGCCTCGTAGCCGGCGAGAAGGAGCTCGGAGTTCTTTGACATCACCGTCGCCAGCATCCCAGATGCCGGGCAGGCCGTGTTGCGCCCGCGCGGGCTACCGCTTGGCGCGAGTTGGAGCAGCGCGCGCGGCGTCGGACCGGGCGTGACGGTGACGCACAAGCTCCGAATGCAGGCTTGCTTCTCGCGGTTGATCCCGCGAGGATGACGCGTATTCGGAGGAGAGATATGTCACCAGTCACCGTTGACGACGTACCGCTCGCGTATGAGGAGACGGGCAATGGCCCGCCAGTGGTGCTCGTCCACGGAACCGCGGCTAACCAGTGGGGTGAGTTGCCGGCCCTGCTCGAGACGGATCACAGGGTCATCGCGTACGACCGGCGATCTTTTGGTCGCTCCCAGGCACCGGCGCCCCCGGAGCTGAGCCGCCACGCCCAGGACCTTGCTGCTCTCGTCAGGGAACTCGGGGCCGTGCCGGTGAAGATTGTTGGTTGGAGTGCCGGCGGAATCGTGGCCCTCGAGTTCGCCGTTTCCTACCCGGAGCTGGTGTCGGGGCTCGTTCTGGTCGAGCCTCCCCTTTATGCCAAGCGACGTCCGACTCTGCGACAGGCGCGCGCGGTCCTGACGGCGCAGCTGCTCGGTCGCCTCGGACGTGACCGCAGGGGGGCTGAAGCCTTCTTGCGCTGGGCAGGTCGCCGCGCCGACGGCGGAACCGATCTCGATCGCATGTCCCCGATCGCCCGTGAGGAGCTACTCGCGAACGCCTCGGCGATCGTGCGAGAGCTCGGTTTAGGCACAGGAGAGCACTTGACCCCCGAGCAGCTCGGCCAGATCCGTGCGCCAGCCATCCTCCTCATCGCCACCGAGAGCGAGCCTGCATTCCACAGGGCGGGCGATCGACTGGTCGAGATCGTCCCGGCTCCGCACCGCCGCGAGGTCGAGCGCTCCGGGCACTTCATGCAGCTGGATCGCCCTGACGCCATCGCGACAGCCGTCCGAGAGGTCGTGGCCAAAAGTCCAGCCTGACTGCCCGGGTTCGATTCGCCGTGACTGCCGCAAAGCGCGATTTGCGACAGCGAGGGCCCTCATCAGGTCCACGCGAAAGGGAAGCGTGACTCGTCTGGCGCGCCGCACTTGGGCTCCTCGTGCGCTGTGCGGCCCCGCCAGCTGACGCGACCCGACTACGGTTTGAATCTCCCGGCTACTCGATGTGCGTCATCATCGGGGTGTGGGGATCGCCAACTCATCGCGCGACCTGATGGCCTGGATCTGCGAGCTGAAGACGTCGATCCCTTCCATCTGGCGGACGCAAGCACCCTGCTTGCGCATGCTCGCGAGAAGAAGCTGATCTCGGACGCTGACCTCGGGGCCGTTCAAGAGCGCCTTGTCGACCTCGTCGATCGCGGTCTGCTTGGCGCCACCGATCCGCTCGCGACACTCCATCAACCGGTCGCCGCCGCAGACCGGACAAGAAGGATGAGCGAGTTGCGCACGACGGCCGAGGGTCGGCAGTGGGCCGAGCGCGGTGAACCCGCGGCCACCCCGCAGTCCCCGGCCGGGTACGCGGAAGATCCGCGCAAGGTCGCGGTCATGCATGGGCGCGACGAGCCGGCTCGGTCCGCGGTGCTCGCATTCCTGCGCAAGCTGGGTCTCGATCCCCCTCGAATGGGAGGAGCTCGTCAACCTGACCGAGAGCACTGCGCCGTACAACGGTGAGGCGGTGACGGCTGCGTTCGACGTCGCCCAAGCCGTCGTAGTCGTCCTCACCCCTGACGATGTTGGTTTTCTCCATCCGGATCTGCGTGGCGAGCGCGAGCGCGAAGATGACCGCGAGCCGACGGGACAGGCGCGACTCAACGTTGTCCTTGAGGCTGGCATGGCATTGCAGAGCCATCCCACGCGCACGATCCTCGTTGAGATCGGGCACGCGCGCGAGATCTCGGATCTGGCTGGGCGCAATGCGGTACGCCTCGATGGAAGCGCAAGCAAGCTCAACAGCCTCGCGAGCCGTCTCGAGCAAGCTGGATGCCCCGTGCGCCGCACCGGCAATGACTGGCTCGATACGAACGCCTTCGCTGCACTCGATGCCCTCACCCGGGAGGCACCATCGGCCCCGGAGAGCGCTGCCAAGGGATGGACCCTCGACGAGCACACGGCAAGCGACCGGGGGAATGCCGCGCGCCGCCAGGCGCGTCACGTCTTCGTCGAGCTGGCAACTATCGATCGCACGCTCGAGCTCGCCCTGCAGAACGCCTACTGGTGGAATGTCGCATTCGAAGGGCTGCCTGCGACGCAGTGGGAAGCCGCTCGCGACATGCTGGCCGACGAGGTCCCACCGGTATATGACGCCGTGTTCCCATGCTATGTGGAGGCGGACCAGCTCAATAAGGCGGCCAACAACCACGCCCAAGGCGGCCACGACGACTACGACGATTCGATTCGAGACCGACTCGAGTCGCTGCGGGTCGAAATCGCAAGCGTCAAGGCAGCGCTGCGCGAGTACGCGCAGGCCGGGTGATCTCGGCTCATGAACGCCTGATTCAGGTTTCCAGGTCGGGCGCCCCGCTATCGGGCTCGCTGCTGCAAGTCGCGCGATGCGACAGCGTGTGACTTTGGCATTACATCCTCGCCTCCCCTGTCGCTTTCATGGGGATGCGAGAGTACGCCGGGAGCCGGAGAGGACAGTCGCGAGATCCAGTTCAACTCCGAGCTAGGTCTCTAGTACCGATTCGGCCGGCCGCTCCGTGGTTATCGGATCGGCGTGTCGATGGACCACCTTCCAGACCCCGTCCTCGGGTCGGAAGATGCTCGTAACCCGAAGGGCAACCAAAGCGGGCTCCTGCCTTCCGGCGATCTTGGCTTTGAACGTTTCAACCTCGACAAGATACGCCAGCCCAGGAGTTTCAAACTTGGCTATCTGCTCAAACCTCGCTGGCGCGCCGTCGGTGTAGTTGGCTGCGGCACGCTCCAATCTCTCCTCGACGGCGGCCCGTCCACGTGCGAAGGGACCGAAAGGGTTGCCGAGGGTCACGTCCCCTCGTTGCGAGAACATCGCTTTGTACGCGTCAGGGTTGCCGTTGATGATCTCGCCAAGCGCTCGGTGGTAGCCATCGAGGAATTGTTCGTCTAACGCTGTCACTCAGATCTCCTCGCTTTACGTGCTTGCCCGGAGCATCTCGGATCACGCCGTGCGGAACTCACGTCCGCCAATGCCCAGCGCCCGGACGCTCGGCGCTCCTTCCACAATACGAACCGGCAGAACCTCGCCGCCGAGCCACTGCTCGAGTCGCGCGGGCTCGCCGGCGACCTCGATCCACATGATCCCTCCCGCGTCACCTGCCGCTCCGGGATCCACCACCCCAATGTCGCGCGCGATGAAGAACGGCAGGAACGGCTCGCGCATTGATTCGATCAGGCCGGTCAGGTGTGCGGAGAGTCCCTCCCGTGCAATCGTCGTGATCGATGTTCCCAACCGCTCGGCAATCGGTCCGACGTCATCGACGGCGACCGACCATGCCGCGAGGCCGTCCGCTGCCTGCTCGATGCGCTCGCGAATCGCGACACCGACAGGTGAACCTGCGGCCTCATCCGGATCGACGACGGCAAGCAGCTCCAGGTACCCGCCACCGAGCGGCATGATCCGATTCTGCGTGCCAAGCCCCTCATGCCGGCCGCCTGCCACCGTCGGCATGCCCAATTCCGCCTCGACACGTGCCGCAGCCGTGTCGAGGTCGGCGGCGGCATAAATGACATGGTCGATCTGCATAGCTGTTCGACCGTAGCCGACCTAGGATGGTTCTGGAAAGGCGGGCGCGTCATAGCTCCTGGCCCTGCCGGTTCTCGCGCGAAGCAGCCGCCGCCGACCTGCCTCCTCAGAGACCCGCTGCCTTCAGTGCCGCGGCGCGATCCTCAAACGCGACGAATCGCACGACTTGTCCTTCCCGAATGGTCCACAGGTGGAATACCGGCGTGCTGGATTCGACGCCGCTCGAGCGCCCGACGGCGTACAGCCGGCCGGATGCAAGTACCTCCTCCTCGCTAAGAGGTCGCAGCTCCTCCACCTCCCAGCGAACTCCCGATCTCCAGGCCCCCCAGAACCGTCGCCACTCGCCCAAGAGAGCGTCCCGTCCGCGGATCGGCTCGGTTTGGTCGGGCGCCGCCACCTTGCCGAAGTCCCAATCTACGTCGGGATGGAAGTGCTCGAGCCCCCAGTTCCCAGCGTTCCACGCCGCATAAATGTCACCCACGACACCGACTGCGTCCCTAGGCATGCCTCGAGGTTATCTCAGGGCTTAGAACGGGACACCCTTTCTCTGCGCGCCTCGCCACTGCATTTCGCACAATGCAGCAGCGTCACGATCAGGAGCCGCCGGCCTGGGCATCTTGCTCCGATAGGCCCACGGCTTCGAGGGCTTCGGCATGGCTGCGGAAGTCGCACACGCGGACCACCTTGCCGTCACGAAACGTGAAGAGCTGCGCGAGCTCACCGCCGATGTGCAACCCGGTCGTCCGCCCGGTCCCGGTGACCTCACCCAGGGCCAGCACCGATTCGCCCAAGTCGCGAATGTCGTCGAATTGAACCGTGAGGCCCACGTCGCCCTTGAAGCTCTCCCACGCCTGGCGTGCCCCCGCATGCCCCCGGAACACCTCCATGAGAGCGGACCATTCGACCTCAGGAGCGAATTGCTCGATCCAGGCGTCGAAGTCATCTTTGTTCCACGCCTCGAACCCACGTTTGAAGCTGTCGACGTTCTCCTGCGACATCGCCTACTCCTCGAGGCCGAGGTCGTCGAGCGCGCGCTCGCGGTCCCAATACATGACGAGCCTGATCACTTTGCCGTCCTGGACGTGGAACAGGTTTGCTGCCTTGGTGTGAATTTGTGCGACCTCGACGCCGCTTGCCTTGCCGCGTCCTGTGTTCCTGAAGAGTACGAGGACACGCTCGCTGTCGAGCTCTCGGTATCCCTCTGGCTTGGCACGGAACTCCTCCCAAGCCCGCAGGAAGTCGCCCCACCCTTTCGCCATCCCTGCCTTCCCTATCCAGGTTCCGGGCGTCGGCCCGTCGGCGAAAACACACTCAATGTCGGGATGCGCCCACTCGGCGGAGCTGAAGTCGCCACGCTCCCAGTCCGCGCAAATCGAGCGCACGATCTCCACGTTCTCCTGCGACATCGCCCGCAAGAGTATGCCGCGTTTGTTCCTGCATGGGGGTGGGAGTAGCTCTCCTGCGTCAGCGTCCTGAGCGCTGCTCCCTTTCGCGCGATGCGACAGCGATCTAGGACGACGAGGAACCGGCTCCTGGAGTGAGGCCGAGATCGATGAAGGCGTTCTCGCGGTTCCAGTAGAGGACGAGCCTTGTCACCTTGCGGTCGCGGATGTGAAACAAGTTCGCTCCCGCCCTCTTTGTCCCTATCTGCCCGACCTCCAGTCCGCTTGTCTTGCCCCGCCCGCAGTGGAGCATGAGTACGAGGACGCGCTCGTCGTCGAGTTCGCGGAACTCCTCCACTTCAACCCGGTACTCCTCCCAAGTACTGAGGAAGTCGCGCCAACCCTCCGCCATTCCGGCTAGTCCTTTCCAGGTGCCGGGTGCGGGCCCGTCGTTGTTCACTAACTCGATCTCGGGATGCGCCCAGTGTGCCGAGCTGAAGTCGCCTCGTTCCCAGTCCTCGTAGAAGAAGCGCACAAAATCGAGGTTGGCCGACGCCATGAGTCGAGTATTCAGCCTGGTGAGCGGCACTGCAACCGGCCCACTGCTGCGTATCGCGCGAAGCCAGAGCGGCTAATCATGGACGGTGAACGTCCTCGCGGAACTTCTCCTGATCCAGGGGTATGCTGCTGACATGCGCCAGACAGCGTCACCGGAAGTGGCTGAGCGGTTCAAGGAGGGCTGGGAGTGGTGGAACTGCGGCGAGCTCGACCTCATGCAGGACGCCTACGCCGAGGACGCGGAGCTCGACCTCTCCGCCGTCTTCACGGACGCGACAGTATTCCGCGGCTACGAGAGCATGCGCCGCCAATGGGACGAGATGATGGAGACCTGGGAGGGCCTCAGGGCGGACCCGCAAGAGGTTTTCGACCTTGGTGGGGGGCGCTTTGTGGTGGACCTGCGCTTGTGGGGAAAGGGCAAGCGCAGTGGGGTCGAGGTAGACCAGCGGCTTGCCTTCCTCTACACGATCCGCACTGCCGACAACAAGGTCGTTCGGTGCCAGCTCTTTCCCACCGTGCAGGCGGCGACGGATTTCGCGACGGCCTCGGCATCGGCTTCGCAAGGCGGTTGATCAGGAGCTCGGCCTGCCCGATCCCGGTCGATAGACGGGTTCGGACTGCTCGTTTTCGCGCATTGCGACAGCTTGGGTTTCGACTAGACCGCTCGGGTCGGACTTCTCAAGGTCAAGGTGCCCGGCGAAACTAACCGTCGGTCACAGAATCGGCCGGCTCTCGCAGGCCGACAGCTTCGAGGGCTTCCCGCCTAGTGGTGAAAAGCCTCCAGCGCACGGCCTTCCCGTTGCGCAGCGTCCAGACTTGCCCGCGCCTCATATCGACCTCCGCGCCACTCGTCTTCCCGCGCGCATAGAAGTGCAGTGCGACGACAACCTCGTCGCCAATGGGAATGCATTCCTCAATCTCGACTCGCGGATTCTCGAAGGAGTCCCAGAAAGCAGCCAACATCTTCCTTAGACCGTCGTGGCCTCGATACGTTCCGGGGAATTCGATCAGGCCGGCGGAGACCACTTCGACCTCGATCTCGGGGTCGACCAGCTCCAACGCGGCCGACTCTTCGCCTCGGGCCCAGGCTGTGTTGAGACGGCGCACGATTTCGACATTCTCAGAGGACACCGGGGTCAGTATCTCGGCTGCAATCGACTTTGACTAGGTTCGCGACCGCTTCTGGTTATCGCGCTTTGCGACAGCGAGAGCTACGAGCGCTTAGACCCAGCCTCCGGAGCGAGGCCGAGGTCAGCAAACGCGCGCTCGCGGTCCCAGTAGGAGATGAGCCTCGTCACCTTGCCGTCGCGGATGTGGAACAGCTCCGCTCCCTTCGACCGCATCTCCTCGAGCTCCAGTCCGCTTGTTTTGCCGCGCCCGCTGAAGCGGCTGAGCACTAGGACCCGCTCGCCGTCGAGCTCTCGGTACTCGTCCACCTCTTGGCGGAAGTCCTCCCAAGCACTCAAGAATTCGCGATGGGCCTCTGCCATGCCGCGCCGCCCGATCCAGCGACCAGGTGTCGGGCCATCGGGGCTTACGAACTCGATCTCGGGATGGGCCCATTCGTCCGAGTCGTAGTCGCCGCGCTCCCATGCTGCATAGAGCGACCGCACCAAGTCGAGGTTCGCCGAGGCCACGGGTCAAGTATCTCGGTTTCTCGTGGCTGTCGGCTTTCGCGCGAAGCGGGAGCGGTGCCTACTCCGACAGCCCCATGGCTTCGAGAGCATCCTTGCGGCTCGGGTACTGCTCCATGCGAACCGGTGCCCCGTCCAGGACGGTCCAGGCTTGGGCGAGCCGTTGGTCCATGTGCAGCCCGCTTCCGCGACCGGTGCCCTGAGCGTGGGCAACAACGATGATGGTGTCTCCCGCGTCTACGTATTCCTCGGCCTCGACGCGGAAGTTCTCGTAAACCTCGAAGATGCTTCGCAATGCGCGGTTCGCGTCTGCTCCAACATGAGAGCCCGGCTCGACGACGCCGTGGATTTGCTTCCATTCGAAATCCGGCGCGACCTTGTCGGCCGTAGCACGGAAGTCGCCGCGCGCCCAGCACTCGTATATCGCTCGCACCGCCTCCACGTTCTGGTCAGAAATACGCCTCACCTGCCCCGCAGAATGGGCGTTTTCATGTGTCGTGTGTGACGAGGAGTCGTCATGGCCTCTCCTGCGACATCGCTCGCGCATTATCTCGTCTAGGCCTGCCAGCCCGCCAGCGCCGCGGCTTCCAAGGGTCGTGGCACTCACTCGGGCGGCTTCCGCTCTCGCGTGAAGGGTCAGGAAACCTCAGAACTGGAGGATCGTGCTTCCCTCCGTGATCTCGGGCGGGCTGACTGCCGTCCCACTCGCGTTCTCCTTGATCCAATCGGCGGCGCGCTTGGACGATTCGTCCGTCCCGGCCTTGTCTTGGCAGACTGTCACGGTCGTTCCGTCGTCTCCGCTGCGAAACGCTGCATAGGTGACGAAGCCAGGCACTCCGGTGATGAGCTCGCGTATCTCCTCCTCGTTTTGCTCGATCAGATCGAACAGCTCCGAGGCACCCTGGCCCGAGTAACTCCGAACGACTACATACATGACTTACCTCCTGTGGGATTACGGCTCTTCTCGAGGCAACCCTACAGCGGGCGGGGCGGAAACCTGCGACGGCCGAGGGCGGCTGGCGGCTCGCTTGTGCTTTCGCGTGGTTGCGGCAGCGACCGCGACAGGAGCCTACGACGGCGTCAGCGGGCGCCGGGGACAAGCCTGCGATTAGGGCGCTCGCCGAGTGACGCTGTCGACCCGGTCGATAGATCGGTCAAAGGAAAGGATCGTCTTCACGCCGGTGGCTTCGGCCTGAGCCACCAAGTAGGCCTCAGCGAAGTCGAGACGCTCGAGCTCGTAGACCTCGAGCGCACGAAGCAGCGAGGCGGGATCCACGGTCTCGATCGCAGGCAGCGCGAGCGCGGCACGCAATAGCTCCGCTACACGCGGTCGCTCAACTTCATAAAAGGATTCGAGCACGTAGACGCACTCGGCGAGCACCAGGTCGGTGAGCAGCAAGCGTTCACCTGAAGCCAGCACGGCGGTCGCGCGCTTCGCCAGCCTGGGCGGGTCGCCGGTCAGATGCCGGACCAGGACGTTGGTGTCGAGGAACGCCGTCAGCGCCGGCGCCTGGCGCGCTCGCTACGCGTGCGCCGGAGCACCTCGTCCCATGGGGTGCCCCGTTTGCCGGCGGGCACCGACACTGTCCCGGCGAGGGCGATGAAGTCCGGGGTCTTCGCAACCAGGGCGCGGGAGCGCTCGACCCGAAAATGGAGCTCGTCGCCTTCGCGCAGCTTCAGCGCTTCGCGAACGCTCTTGGGAATCGTCACCTGGCCTTTCGATGTGATCTTTGCTCGCGCATCCATTTCGCTCTCCTTACATGGTAGTACTAGTAAGGATAGCTACCTGGAGGGGCCGCAATCAAAAGTCCGGAAGGAGGTCAGAGCGATGCCGCCACTGGATGGACGCCTCCAAGGGCGTCGAGGTGGCGTTGCCGCCGTCGGGACCCCGGTCCTCTGGCACCTCGAGATCTCGCACTACAACGAGAAGGCCCGGTGGGCGCTCGACTACAAGGGCGTGGCCCACGTGCGCCGCGCGGTGACGCCCGGGCTTCAGGAGCTCAGGGCGCGACGCCTGCGCGCCGGCCGCACGATGCCGGTCCTGGAGATGAACGAGCGTGCGATCGGTGATTCGACGAAGATCATCGAGGAGATCGAGCGGCGGTGGCCGGAGCCGTCGTTTTACCCGGCCGATCCGGAGGAGCGCAGCCGCGCGCTCGACCTGGAGGACTACTTCGACGAGCAGTGCGGTCCCGACGCGCGGCGGGTGCTGTTCAACGACAACTTGGCGGAGCCGGAGACGTTCCTCGCGATGTTCTACGGTGCCGACCGTCGGCGAATCGGTCTGCTCGAGACGCTCACTCCGCTGTTCTGCCAAGTTGTGAAGCGGCGCTACCGGATCCGGCCGGAGACCGTCGAGGAGTCGCGCGAGAAGGTGCGCGCGGCGTTCGACAAGCTCGAGGCAGACGTCGGTCCGAGCGGCTATCTCGTCGGTGCGTCGTTCACCGTGGCGGACCTGACGGCCGCCTCGATCCTTGGCCTCATCGTCGTGCCGCCCGAGTTCCCGTACATCAAGGTTCATCCGGACGAGCGCACCGCCCGGTTCCGGCGGTTCCGCGATTCGCTCAAGGACCGTCCCGGGTTCAAGTGGGTCGAGGACATGTACGCACGCCATCGCGGGAGGAGCGCCGAGGTGGCGGCGGCGTAGCACCGCCGCGCCTGAAGCGAACACCGCCAACAAGAAGATCCGGCTGCAAGCGGGATCTTGGGTGTCCAATGGCGAGGTGCCTTTTGCGCGAGAAGCAAGGCCCTCTTGCTCCTCCTGCCCAAGCCAAGTAGCTTTGCAACGAATGCCGCTTGAAGGTGAGTACGAGCCGAGTCCCTGGGCCTGGGTGCGAGAGCAGGTCGCAGAGTACGAGGCAAGCAAAGGGGAGCGTGCCAACACGCTCCTGGACACCGGCCTTCCGGTCGTCATCGTCACGATGCGAGGTCGCAAGAGCGGAAAGATCCGCAAGGTGCCGCTCATGAGGGTGGCGCACGACGGCGCGTACGGCCTTGTTGCCTCGATCGGGGGTGCTCCTGCCAACCCGTCCTGGTACGGCAACCTGGTCGCCGATCCAACAGTGATGATCCAAGACGGTGCGGAGCCGCACGACTTCGTTGCACGTGAGGTCGATGGCGAGGAGCGCGCGCTGTGGTGGGACCGCGCTGTCGCCGCTTATCCAAGCTACGCCGACTACCAAAACAACACGAGCCGACTCATCCCGGTCTTCGTGGCCACCCGATCCGACTCCTAAGAGGCCTTTGCGTGATTTGCGACAGCGAGCAGCAGCTCGCCCTCTCAGACGCCCGCCTCCCGAAGGAAGTCGATCACCTCCTGGGCGCAGCGCTCCGGCTCGTCCTCGAAGAGAAAATGGCGAGTTTCGAGCAAGACCAGCTTGGCGCCGGGAATTTCCCTCGCGAAGCGCGATGCATAGTCGCGCGGTAGGAACTCGTCCCGCTCTCCCCAGAGGATCAGCGTGGGCACTCCGAGTTCCGCGAGCTTGCCCTCGTAGGGCTTGAGCTCTTCGAGCTCGAACGAGCGATAGAGCTCGAGCATCCCGCGGCGGGACGTCGCGCTGGAGAACGCCTTCCAGTACTCGTCGATCGCGCGCTCGTCGATCCCACTGGAGGCGGCTTCGAGCAACGTGGCGAGCCCTTCGCGCGAGAGGCTGTCCACGAGCGCCTCGCCCTGGCCCTCGGTCCGCATAGCCTTCGCGATCTCGTGCCACTCGACGTCCGGAAAGAATCCCGTGTTGGTGATCACCATGGCGGCGACCGCGTCCGGGTGATCGCATGCCCAGCGCAGGCCGATGACACCGCCCGTGTCGTGGAGCACCAGCACGACCCGGTCGAGCCCGATCTCGCGGCGGAAGCGTTCGATTGCCGCGACATGCCGTTCCCAGGTCGCCGGCGGATCGGGCGGCGAGTCGCCGAAGCCGGCGAGATCCGGCGCTAGTGCCCTGCGCCCCGTTGCGGAGAGCGCGGGAAGCAGGTGACGCCACATGTATGAGCTCTGTGGCCACCCGTGCACGCACAGAAGCGGCGAACGGTCAGGCTCTTGCGGGGTCCCCACCTCCCGGTAGGCGGTTCCGCCCGCGCGCTTGAGCGCCACCTCCGGCACGCGCGCATCCTATCGACAGCCAGTCTGACGAGCCGCTCGTACGCATCGCGATCGACGTGCGGGCTCGGGTCGGGTTCGTCTGCGCGCGGGTGGTAGACGAGTTCCGGGTGAAAGAGGGCGAAGACGGCTTGGTATCGGTGGGCGTTCCACGCCGCGAAGGCTGCCCGCACGTTCTCCACGTTCTGCTCAGATATACGCCCTCACTCAGCCCTCAGAACGCTTTGCGGGGGGAGCGGGCCGGCTCGTTCGGTGGCGGCGTCCTCGTCGAGGGCGCTCCTAAGCGCTTTCTGCGACCGGCTCAGCAGCCTGCGACCTCCGGGCCGGAAGACGCGGAACCGGAGCCGCGTCAACGGTCCGCAATCCCCCAGCCGAAACCTGTAGCGATCTCCATCCACTTGGCTGTCATTCGATTGGGAAGCATTTGCCTCTTACAAACCGATCCTTCCTCCCCATGAACCGGCGCACGACGGCCTAGAGCTCCACCTCCTGCCCGGCGCGTCGCTCCCGGGCGGCCCTCAGCACTAGGGCGGCCGCAGTCCCGTCCTGGACGGCCACGCCAACCGACTTGTAGAGCGTGATCTGCTCCGATGAGGTTCGGCCAGGTTTGCTTCCGTCCACGAGCTCCCCGATTTCTGCCACATGATCCGCGTTGATCAACCCCTGCTCGATTGGCTGGACGAGATCATTCGATCTCGGGTCGTTGGAGCCGGGTGGCACCGCGGTGAGCGCGGCGTCGCGCGACTCGACCACTACGACTGCCTCGGCAACTGTCGCGTCGTCCACCTCCCGCCCACGTGGGTTGTAGCCGACCGACGTGACATGCACGCCTCGGGCGAGCCACTCGCGCCTCACCACCGGCTCGATGGTGTGGGTGGTGGCGCAAATGACGTCAGCGCCGTCGCAGGCCTCCTCCCACGACCCGGCCACCCGGACCGCCAAGTCGAGCTCGTCGGCCAGTTCCTCCGCCAGGGCGTCCGCCTTAGCACCGTCACGCCCGCAGACGCGCAGTTCTCTGAAGGGCCGCACGCGCGTAACTGCGCGTGCGTGTGAGCGGGCCTGGACGCCCGTGCCGAGGATCGCGATCGTTTCAGCGTCCTCGCGTGCCACAAGCTGGGTAGCGAGAGCGGAACCTGCGCCCGTGCGAATCGCCGTGATCGCGGTGCCGTCGAGGAGCGCAGTCGGGGTCCCGTTGTCCGGGTCGAAAACGACGATCACCGCCTGGTGTACTGGCAGGCCGGTGTCGGCGTTATGGGGAAAGAGCGTGACCAGCTTGCTCGCCAGGGCGCCCGCGGAAGGCGCATAGCCTGGCATCGCCGCCAACAGGCCATCCCGCTCATCGACGCGCGCCCCGATGCGGTTGGGAACGGAGGCGCGACCCGCGCTCAAGTCGGTCATGGCCCCCGCCAGCGCGTCGATCAAATCATCCAGATCGAGGAGTTCCTCGACCTCACGCTCGCTCACCAGCAACATCGGCCCACTCTATCCGGCGCCGATCGTCTTGAATCGAGACTGTGCTTGCGCGACCTCCGCTTTGTTAGAGGATTCCCGCATGGCAAGCGTGCTGGAGTACGATCGTCGGATCGCCGATTCGTTTCGTCGCCATGCTCTGATCGAGGCTCCGGTCGAGGACGTTTGGCCCGTCGTGAGCAATCCGAGAACGCATCCAGACTGGTGGCCGGAAGTCACCGAGGTGCGAGCTTCCGGAGACCTCACCGAAGGAGAGGAGTACCTGCGAGTCTCGCGCCGTCTTGGCTTCCTCGATCAAGTCGACGGCATCTGGGTGGTGGAGCGACTCGAGCACCTCAAGGAAGCCCACTTCCGTTGCACTGTGTCAGGTGCCTACACTCGTTTCGCCCTGACCCCCGCGCAGGGCCAGACATTCGTGGAGATCGAGGCGGGGATGCTCCCTCCGAATCTTCGTTGGCGACTCGCGAAGACGTTGAGCAGGCTCTACTTCGTTCGATGGCTCCGGGAGGTGCTCGACGCCCTTCCTCGCGCCGTGGGCGCTCGCACCAAGGCGGCGGACGCCCGATGAAGCTCGATGAGTACAGACGGGCCAGCCATGAGATCTGGGAGACGATGGCTCCCGGCTGGGAACGCGGCCATGCGTTCATCTGGGACGTAACTCGGGCGGTGGGGGAGCGGATGGTGGCGGCGCTCGATCCCAAACCCGGAGAGACGGTGCTCGAGCTCGCCGCTGGAACGGGTGAGACCGGCTTCGCCGCGGCGCGGATGGTCGGGTCGGACGGGAAGCTGTTCAGCACCGACTTCTCGCCCGCGATGGTGGACGCCGCGCGCAGACGGGGGCACGAGCTCGGTCTCGAGAACGTCGACTACCGGGTGCTCGACGCCGAGCGCATGGATCTCCCCGACGCAAGCATCGACGGTGTGCTCTGCCGCTATGGCTACATGCTGATGGGGGATCCGGCGGCGGCGCTGGCCGAGACCCGGCGGGTATTGAAGCCAGGCGGCCGGCTCTCGTTCGCTGTCGTGGGCGCTCCTGACAGAAATCCGTGGGCGGCGGTTCCCGGGCGGGTTCTGGTCGAGCTCGGGCATGCTCCATCCCCTGAGCCGGGCGCCCCGGGGATCTTCGCGATGGCGGATGAGGCGCGGATCCGCGAGCTGCTCGCCGGTGCGGGATTCGACCCGCCGCGGGTGGAAGAGATCGAAGTGGTCTGGTCGTTCGCCGACGACGAGGAGCTCTGGCGCTTCCTCACCGAGGTGGCGGGCGGGCTCGCGCTCGTGATCCGAGGCCTCCCCGAAAAGGAGCAGCTGCGAGTGCGCTCCGAGGTCGAGCAAGCGAGCGAGCCGCTGCGCTCGAACGGCGGCTACGACATGCCGGGACTCACCCTAAGCGTGCTGGCACGGTAAGTCAGCTTCAGCCATCGCGCTGGGGGTTGTCGGCGTGGCGGTGAACGATCTTCCATTCGCCGTCCTCTCGCCGGTAGATGTGCGTGACGCGGACGGGGCGGCCGGCGATGGACGCGTTGAAGCGCTCGAATCCCAGCGTGTAGGCCATGTCGCCGCTGACCTCGACGACTCGACGTCGAACCGAAAGTCGCTCACGTCGGAGAATCGCGACGCTACCCAGGAGAAGGTTTGACTGAGTTTCTCCCAGCCAGACTCGCTCATGCCGATGGCTCCGAACAGGGTGACCGGGTCGCGCCTCGACCACAGCTCCATGCGCGGCCCCGGATCGCCGTGCACGAACGCCTCCTCGGCCTCTATTTGGCGCGCGAGGGTAGTAGTACGAAACTCGTCGAACTCATCCATGATGCTGAGACGGTATCCGCTCCGTTTTCCCCATGTGCCACCATCTCGCCCTCGTGAGCATGTCTCCATCCCAGCCAGACGGCGAGGCGATCACGCTTGCGGGTCAGAAGGCGCTCAAGGCCGAGCTCGAGGAGCTGCGGACCAGCGGCCGGCAGGCCATGGCGGCGCGCCTCCTGGCGGCACGCGAGCTGGGCGATCTCAAGGAGAACGCCGAGTACCACATCGCCAAGGACGACCAGGCGCATCTGGAAACGAGGATCAAGCGCCTGCGCGAGAGGCTGCGCAAGGCGGTGGTGGTGGAGACCGACACGGACGACTCGACCTTCGGCTTCGGCCGCACGGCCGAGGTGCTCGACGAGGGCAGCGGCGAGGTCCACACCTGGACGATCGTGGGCTCGACCGAGGCTGACCTCGCCACAGGCAAGCTGTCCGCGGAGTCGCCGGTCGCGGCTGCGCTGCTTGGCCGCGCTCCCGGGGAGGAGGTCGATGTGCAGACGCCTCGGGGGAAACGTCGGTACCGGGTGCAGAAGCTCGTTTCCTGAGCGCATCCTCTAGGTTTCGGGCCAGCGTGGCGGAGCGCCGTTGAGCACCACTCAGCCGGAGAAGGGGGCGAACGATCTCGCCGCCATGCGCACGCAGGTCTACAAGGACCCGCGCCCGGCTTCGCACTTCGCCCGCTTTCACGAGCGTGCGCGCTCGCGCAAGCCGGACTGGGTGTATGGAGCGGTTCGCGCGCTGACCACGCTCTACGGCGCGGTCGCCTTTCGTGCGCGCGGCATCGGGGCCGATAGGGTGCCGCGGGTCGGACCGCTGATCCTCGCCCCCAACCACTTCTCATTCATGGACCACTTCTTCGTCGGGATGTTCCTGAGACGCCAGGTGCAGTTCATGGCCAAATCGCAGCTCTTCAAGCGGCCGATGCAGTGGATATACACGCATGGAGGCGTGTTCCCCGTGCGGCGCGGCCATGACGATCAGGAAGCGTTCATCACCGCAGAGGCGATCCTCGCCCGCGGCGGCTGCGTGGTGATGTACTGCGAGGGCGGCCGGTCGCGTACGGGCAAGCTCTCGGACCGGCCCAGGCCCGGCATCGGCCGCCTCGCGCTGGAGTCGGGCGCGACGGTCGTGCCCGTCGCGATCTACGGCTCTCAGCGGGTGCGCAACTGGAAGCGGCTGCGATTCCCCCAGGTCACGGTGCACTACGGAGAGCCGATCGTCTTCTCAAAGGAGCCTGCGACCACGCGAGAGCGCCAGCAGGAGATCGCCGGCCAGATCTTCGGCGAGGTCAAGCAGCTCTACGCCGACCTCGACGACCCGAGCGGCCGGTTGCGCAAGCAGGAGGGACGTGGCGCTCTGCGCAGCGTGCTGCGCCGGGGTCGGGGCAATTAGGTGAACCGTCGCCGGGCCGCATCCGCTCCCTTGGCAACCGACTTCGCGGCGCTCTGTGCGGTGCTGCCGGCGGCCTTGGCCAGGCCGGTCACGCTCCTGCCGGTGCTGCGGGCCGAGCCCTTGACGTCCTGAGCGCTCTTCTTGGCGGCGTTGCGCTTGCGTGTCGCGGCCGCCTTCTTCGCTGCAGCACTGCGCTGCGCCTTGGTCTGGGCCATCTGAGTCCTCCTTCTCGAGTTACCGGAGGACAAGTATCGCCGACCCAGGCCCGCCGCGGAGCCTACCCAGCCGCGTTTGAACGGAGCCTTCCGCCGGCGCCCTGGGCAGATGTGCGAGAGTAGCGCGAAAGTTCACGGCGACGAGAGGAGTGGAGGAGATGGCCGACAGCGTCTATCGAGTTACAGAGGTGATCGGAGTCAGCAGCGACTCGTGGGAGGCGGCGGCTAACCACGCGGTCGCGACGGCGGCCAAGTCGGTTCGCGACCTCCGCGTCGCGGAGGTGATCCGCCAGGATGTGACGATCGAGAACGGCAAGGTCGCGACCTACCGCGTCCGCCTGGGACTCTCCTTTAAGTACGAGACGGGCAACTAGGCGATCCGGGACGCCATCTCACGACCCGTGATGGGCGGGTGACGCGCCGGGACTAGCGGGCCGCGATCGTCGTTGTGCGGGAACCGCCCGGCGGACGCTCTGCTCTGCCGCCGGCTTGGGCGAACGTCACGAGCCGTGATCGGTCTTCGTCCCATAGCTTGAGGCGTACGGCGCGCATTCCATCCCAGAGCGAGAGTGTCGGGACGTCGTGGAAGGCCGGGTTGTCGTCGTGCGCTCTTTGCAGGTTGTAGTTGGGGATTCGGGCGTTGAGGTGGTGCAGATGATGCAGCCCGATGTTGCCGCTGAAGAACTGGAGCACCTTTGGCAATCTGAGGTAGGAGCTGCCCTGCAGCGCCGCGTCGGCGTAGCTCCAGCCCTCGGCGCGCTGCCAGTAGACGTCTTCGAATTGGTGCTGGACGTAGAACAGCCAAATACCCGCAGAGCCAGCAAGCAGGGCGGGTGGTGCTGCCACGAGCAGGTAGTCGCGCCAGCCCACGAGCCAGCACATCACGCCGACCAAGACGACGAGGGCGATGTCCGTGCCGATAACGCTTCGGCGCATGCGCGCCCGCGCCGAGCGGGCGGGGATGCGCGGCCCCACCACCATCGCCAGGATGGGCCCGAGCCCGAACATCACCAACGGGTTGCGGACCAGGCGGTAGCCCAGCCGTCGGCGCCGCGAGGAGCCGCGGTACTCGGCCACGGTCATCGTGACGACGTCTCCGACTCCGCGCCGATCCAGGTCGCCGGCCGTGGCGTGGTGAACCGCGTGGTCGTGACGCCAGCGCACGAACGGTGCGTAGAGCAGTAGCCCGAGGACTGTGCCGAGCCAGACGTTGGCGCGCCTGGACGGGAGGAAAGCCCCGTGGGTGCAGTCGTGGAAGACGATGTAGGTGCGCAGTAGGAAGCCGGCGGCCGGTACCGAGATGGCGAGGACGAGCAGGTAGGAGATGTCCAGCGCGAGGTACATCGCGACGGACAGCACCAGGTAGGGCACGACCGAGGTCGCAAGATCGAGCACGCTGCGCCCGATCCTCGGGTGAGCGTACGGAGCCAAGGCCTCGAGCCAGAACGGACTCTCGGAGTTCCCTTTCCCGCTGGGCACGGCCGCGATTGTAGAGGCACGGCCCGCCGCCGGGTCCCTCCAAATTGCGCCAGGAAGGACCGGCCTGCAGCCAGCTAGCCGAGCGGGTTTGGGTCCGGTGCCTCAGCTTCCTCGACGGGCGCCCGCAGGTCCCTGCCGAACAACAAGCCTCGTCGTGCCGGGTCTTCTTCGTGCCACGCAGCCACTCCGCTTACCCTAGCTCGTACCGACCGTGATCAACATTTCGCTCGACTTGCGGACGAGCGAATGAATTCGAATGGATAACGGCAGCTCACCGAGCCTACAATCGCTGGGGGCTGCCGTATGGACGCGGCAGGCGTCGGGGAATGCCCAGATCCTGGGGGACACGGACCGTCTTGCTGGGTGCCTTTTTGGCGCCCTTGTTCGCCGTCGTGCTCCTCGGCCCGGGAGTTGCAGCATCCACAAGCACCGCAGATCCGGTCATCGCCGCGGCTGGAGACATCGCCTGCGACCCCGCCAACGCGAACTTCGCGGGGGGCGCAGGCAGCTCGAACTCATGCCGCCAGCGCGCGACCTCCGACCTGCTCGTCGGCGGCGGGCTCTCCGCCGTCCTCACGCTCGGAGACAACCAGTACTACTGCGGGGGCTTCAGGGCCTGGCTCGGCTCGTACGACGGCTCCTGGGGCCGGGTGAAGTCGATCACCCATCCGGTCGTCGGCAACCACGAGTACCTCACGCACGGCAGCAGCAGTAGCGGCTCCACCGGATGCACCTCACGAAACGCCGGAGCGGCGGGCTACTTCGACTACTTCAACGGAGTCGGGCAGAGGAGCGGCCCCGCGGGCGCACGTGGGAGCGGCTACTACAGCTTCGACATCGGCGCCTGGCACCTGATCGCCCTCAACTCCAGCTGCTCCAGCGCCGGGGGCTGCGGGACGACGACCCCGCAGGGCAGATGGCTGCAGTCCGATCTCGCTGCGCACCCGAACCGGTGCACGCTCGCCTTTTGGCACATTCCGCTCTTCAGCTCCGGCGGGCGCGCAGCCAGGAACGCCAGGCCGTTCTGGGAGCTGTTGCAGGCGGCCGGTGCAGACGTCGTGCTCACCGGGCACGACCACGTTTACGAGCGGTTCGCCCCGCAGCGCGCGGACGGCACGCTCGACCAGGCGAACGGCGTGCGCGAGTTCGTCGTTGGCACGGGGGGCGCCAATCACACCTCCTTCGTCCAGCAAGCGCCCAACAGCGAGGTTCGGAACACGGGCACCTACGGTGTCCTCATGCTCACTCTCCATCCCACGAGCTACTCGTGGCGCTTTCAGCCCGAGGCGGGCAAGACGTTCACCGACTCGGGACACCACGCCTGCCACCGCTCGCCGGACCCGACCCCTCCCACCGTGCCGATCGAGCCCGCGCCAGCAGCGGGAGGGCCGGTCATCCGCCTGCGCGGCAACTCCGCCAGGAGGGCGATCAGGCGAAACGGGGTCCTCGTCAGGGTCTCTTGCCCGGAGTCGTGTGGGGTGCGGGCCAAGGGCACGGTCTCCGTTCGGCGCTCTCGAAGGCGCTCGAAGCTGAGGCCCGCACGGACTCGCATCGCCGCCGGGGCGCACGGCCGACTTCGGCTCGCGTTCTCGAGGACGACCAAGGCGATCGTGAAGGGCGCCCTCGCCAGGCGCAGGAAGGTGACCGTGAACGTAACCGTCGCCGTTCGCTACGACTCCGGTCCGACGAGAGCGGTGCATCGCACGATGAGGCTGAAGGGGTAGCTCACCCGCGGCGGTGGCGCGCGGCGCGCGGCCGTTGCGAGGGGCGCTGCGCGCGGCGATGACCAGGCTGGGGCTTGCGGTGAGGGCCGGGAGATGGCCGTCGTGAGTCGATTCCGCTCCGCTCGAACTCCGCATGAAGCTTCAGCTGCCTCGCGATCTCGCGCACGTCAGCCGCCTGCTCGGTGCCCACGAACGTGATCCCGGTGCCGCCTCGCCCGGCTCTGCCGGTGCGTCCGACGCGATGCAGATAGCCCTCACGGTTGGCGGGCGGGTCGAAGTTGATGACGTGGGATATGCCGGCGACGTCGATGCCACGGGCCGCGACGTCCGTCGCGACCAAGGTGTCGACGTGGCCAGACTCGAAGTTGGCGAGCGCTCTTTCCCGCTGCCCCTGGGACCTGTCGCCGTGCATCGCGACCGCCTTCACGCCGTGGGATCCCAGCCGCTTCGCGAGCCGGTCGGCCCCGCGCTTCGTTCGAACGAACACGAGGGCGAGCTTGCGATCCCCCTTCAGCTGCTTCACCAGCGCGTCGACGCGATCCGTGCGTTCTACGGCCACGAAGCGATGCTCGACTCCGGCCACCTGCTGGCCTGCTGGAACGTGCTCGTGCAGCACCGCGTCCCGCGTGTACTCGCGCGCCGCGCGCCCGGCGTCACCTTCGAGAGTGGCCGAGAAGAACAGGGTCTGGCGCTTCGCTGGGCACCTGGCGACGATGCGGTCCACCGCTGGGCGAAAGCCCATGTCCAGCATGCGGTCGGCCTCGTCGAGGACGAGGTATTTGACGTCGGCGAGCGTGATCGCGCGCCGCTCGAGGAGATCCTCGAGGCGGCCGGGTGTGGCCACGATGAAGTGGGCCTTCGCGGCGTCGCGAGCCTGCTTGGCGAGTGCGGCCCCGCCGTAGACGGCGGCGACCCTCAGCCCGCGGGCACGGGCGACCGACCGCGACTCTTCCACGATCTGGCTGGCGAGCTCGCGGGTCGGGGCGAGCACGAGCGCGGCCGGACGGCGGGCGTCGGCGGCGATGAGGTCGCACAGCGGGACGGCGAAGGCAAGCGTCTTGCCGGACCCCGTCGGCGACTTGGCGAGCACGTCGCGACCCAAGAGCACGTCGCCGATGACGAGGCTCTGGATCGGAAAGGGTCGGTTGAAGCCCCGGCGCACCAGCGCGGCGCAGACGGCATCGGACACGCCTAGATCGGCGAAAGATTGCGTTGACATCTCTACTCCTTGCGGCGCATACGGCCCCGCGGACGATTCGGGAGGCTACGGCTGACCCGAACCGCACAGTAGGCGGGACCCAAGCAAGCTGCCTCGCGGTCGACGGGTCGACCGCACATCGAACGTTAGCAGGCTGGACGGAGCCGGCTGGAGCAGCGGCCCGTCGCAGCCCATTGCCCTGATCGGTTCCGCACATCGATTCCCCGCCACTGGGCCGGGGCTCCAAGTGGCAGGTAGCGCGCGACTGTCACCTATCAGCGCCCGGATGCGCTGGCATCCCCAAAAGAAACCGGGGGCGAGTTGCCTCGCCCCCGGGTCAGTTCGCGCCTTTAGGCGCTTACTTACTTGCTTACGGGATGAAGATACCTTGCTCTTGGTACTTCGTCTCGTCACCAGTTCCACAGAACGGCGGGCAGGGGAGTCCGGTGATGTCGATGTTGCCGTCCGGACCCGAGTCCCTGACCCGGATGTTGTGGATCGCGACGACGCCGCGCTGCATCTCCTTGACCGTACCGGCCAGGAGCGTGTCGATCGTCGTGCTTACGGTGCAGTTGGAGCCGTTGGCTGTACCCGTGGCGACGCACGGACCAATCGGCACCGAGAACGTGAGGTCGCTCACTGTCGCGACGCCACATCCAGTACCTGTGCCGTTACCGCAGATGGTCGCCGGGTTACCGTTCGAGTGGTCGGTAATGCGAATTATCGACTGTGCGATCAGCTTCCCGGTGTAGTCACCGCCTGCGGCCGGGCAGACCGTGCCGAACGTCACTGCGCAACGGACGTCGGTCATAGAGCCCACTACCCTGATGTCCTCTGAGTCACCTGGGGTAAGCGAGCACGGCGGGTTCTCACCTGCTGTTGCACCTGCTGCGAGGTTGCAGATCACGTCGAGGCGGGCGGAGCCGTTACCGGCGCCCGTAGTACCCAGCGTCAGCGTGGTCGACTTCATCGTCGGCGGCGTACATGACGGCGCCGTCAGCGGTGCAATGTGTGTCGCGTTCGGTGTGGCCGGGGCCGGGTCATCGGCCGTCGTAGCGCCACCGCACTTGTTGAACGCCGGGACCAGCGGCACCCTAAACGGCGTGCCACCTCCCGGACGGGGGTGCGTTGCCAGCGCGACGCTACCAAGCGCCAGGGCCAGAAGGGCCCCGATAGCCAGCGAGAGCACCATCCTCCGTTTAGTGGTGGTCATCCTGCTGCGTCTCCTTCCTGTCCTGCCCCTGACGACCCTTCCGTGTTCTCGGTGTCATGGGACAACTGCGACTCTGACAGCGGCCACCATCGGCGGCCGCTGCTCACAGTCCCTCCACCATCCAGTGGCGTCAGCATCGCACAGTGTTCGTCAAGGAAGAGTGAAGATTACGTGAAGGCGTGCCAAGATTCCATAAAGAGAGTGCTGTCGGTCACAGATCGAAATCGCACTGGAATCGGGTTTTTGGGCCTTTCGGCCCTTGCGCCGGCCGGCCGGGAGGCCCTCCGCGATCCGCCTAGAATGGGCCCCAGCGGGAAGGGTATCCCGCCAGACAGGAGAGGTGGCCGAGAGGCTGAAGGCAGCCGCCTGCTAAGCGGTTTGGGGGGTTCACACCTCCCACGTGGGTTCGAATCCCACCCTCTCCGCTCCCCGGCGACCGACTCGGGCGGACCGCGATGAGGCGTGACAGCACCCGCGAGATCGCTCTGGCCCGGGGTCCACGGGGTCGCTTGGCGTGCGGAATGCCTCGCTACTATCCCCGCGGGCGCCCGTAGCTCAGTTGGATAGAGCGTCGGTCTACGAAACCGAAGGTCACTGGTTCGAATCCAGTCGGGCGCGCTTCCCCTGAGCCGGCATGGCAGTGCGGTTTTCTCCGCCCGCGCCGGACGAGGGCGTCCCTCGCCACACGGGGAGTGGCAACACCGCGGCGTATGCTCCGGGGAAATGACGATTCAGCGGATGGACAACGTTCTCATCGTTGTCGACGACCTCGAGGCCGCCAAAGCGTTCTTCGCCGAACTCGGTATGGAGCTGGAAGGCGAGGCGACCATCGAGGGGCCTTGGGTAGACCAAACCGTTGGGCTCGACGACGTCCGTGCCGACATCGCCATGATGCGGACCCCGGACGGCCACAGCCGGCTTGAGCTGACGAAGTTCCACACGCCGCCGGCGATCAGAGCCGAGCCGGAAAGCGCGCCGGCGAACACGCTGGGCATACGCCGCATCATGTTCGCTGTCGACGACATCGACGACGTCGTTGCCCGCCTGCGCAGCCACGGTGCCGAACTCGTCGGCGAGATCGCGCAGTACGAGGACATCTACCGGCTCTGCTTCCTGCGTGGCCCTGAGGGCATCATCATCGGACTGGCCGAGCAGCTCAACTGAAACCTCCATGGGCGCGACCGGGGGCGGCCCCGGACGGTACTGGCCATCGCCCGCTCGGCACCTGGCCGGGCTGACTCACCCGTTGTTGTGTGGCAGCACGTCGCCAGGCGGGCCTGGGATGTCACCGGGCTGGCCTGGGACGTCGTCGCCGGGCGGGCCTGGGTCATGTCCCGACGCCCGCCTGGCGTCCTTCCTGGCCTGCTTCTCGTGCCGACGCTCGATAAGCCTGCGTTCACGGTTGAGCTTTGCCATCGTGGTCTTTCTCTTGCCGCTCGAGGCCATGCCTACGTTCCGGGGCCTAGAGCGCCTGCACGTTGGCGGCCGCCGGACCCTTGGCGCCCTGCTCGGCGTCGTAGCTCACCTTCGCGCCCTCGGCCAGCGACTTGAAGCCGCTGCCCTGGATCGCGTTGTGGTGCACGAACAGGTCCTTGCCGGCGTCATCGGGCGTGATGAATCCGAAGCCCTTGTCGTCGCTGAACCACTTCACTGTTCCTGTAGCCATCTTGTCCCCCTCCGGGGTATGTGCAATGCGAAACGCGGAGGGTGCGCAGAGGCAACGACTGCGGAAACGCGAGGGCACGGCTTTGGTCGAACGGAATGCCCGACCCTTAGGACGAGTCTAGCGGCTCGCCGGATCGAGCCGGAATCGCAGTACCTAGAATTTTCGGCGCAGTGACCGATCGCAGCGCACCGCGCGAGCTTCTCGGGCGCCACGTCCGGCTGACGCCGACCACCGAGGCCGACGCGCCGGCGCTCCGCGCGATCCACTCGAGCCCCGAGGTCGCCAGGTGGTGGGAGAGGCCCGAGCCTGGCTTCCCCATGCACGACGAGCCCGACGCGACCCGCTTCACCATCTGGCACGAAGGCGAGATCGCCGGGCTGATCCAATACAGCGAGGAGACCGAGCCGAAGTACCGGCACGCGTCGATGGACATTTTCCTCGGCGGCGCGTTCCAGCGCCGAGGCATCGGGACCGCGGCGGTGGCCCTACTCGTCGACCACCTCGTCCACGATCGCGGCCACCACCGCGTGACAATCGACCCCGCGGCGGACAACGAAGCCGCCGTCGCTTGCTACGCGAAGGTCGGCTTCGAGCCCGTGGGCATCATGCGCAAGGCGGAGCGCGACGTCGACGGAAGGGGCTGGCACGACTCGCTCCTGATGGAGGTTGTCGTCGAGCCCGGCGCGAGTCGGCGAGCACTGAACGGGAGATAGCCGCCGGGAAGCGCCGGCGCCACCTTGCCAGCGCTCCCCGCGGCGGCTTGTTCCTCTGGGGGAGGTACTACCTCGGCTCGCTGCTGGCCGAGGGTCCTGTCTCCTACGCCGGGTACCCCGTTCCCCCCACGGTTCAAACCCGCGGCCCGGATCACTCGTACTGGAGCGCCTCCATCACGTTGATCTTCGAGGCGCGCCGGGCCGGCGCTATCGCAGCGGCGACGCCCGCGACCCCCGCCAGGATCAGCAGCACGACGAGCAGCGGGTACGGCACCGAGAGCACGAAGCCCTCGTCCTCGAGGGCCTTGACTGCCACGAAAGCGAGCGCGAGGCCGATGGCGGCTCCGATGATGGCGCCGATCATCGCGGTGATCACCGATTCGTAGCGGATCATCTGCCGCACCTGGCGCCGCGAAGCGCCGATCGCCCTCAGCATCCCGATCTCGCGTGTGCGCTCGTGGATCGTGAGGATCAGCGTGTTCACGATCCCGAACAGCGAAACGATGATCGAGAGAGCGAGCAGCGCGTAGATCAGGACGAGGATCTGGTTGATCTGGTCGCGGGTGTCCGCCTTGAGCTGCTCCTGCGAGCGCGACTCGACGTTGGGGAAGGAGCCCTTCAGCACGCTGTCCACGCGCACTCTGGCAGCGTCGAAGTCGACCCCCGGCGCGAAGTTGAGGAATGTGGCGTCGTCGGTGGTGACGCCGAAGTCGCGCGCCAGAGTCGCGCGCGGGATCGCGATGCTCTGGACGAGCAGCCCGGGCTCGTCGCGGGCCGTGCCGCGCACCACGTACGACGCGCGCTTACCGGTGGGCGTCGTGACCCTGACGGTGTCGCCCACATCGACGCCGTTGTCCTTGGCCCAGTCGGACTCCGCGATCGCTCCGTTCGTGCCGAGCTGCGACAGCGTGGCGTTGGTGCCTTCGACCCAGTCGAACTTGCCCACGGCTCCGATCGTGGCGGGCTCGACACCCGTCACGACGCGCTCGTCGTCACCCTCGATGCGCCCGTCGGCGCTCGCCATCGGTGACACCGTCTCGACGCCGGGCACCCTGCCGACCCTGTCGGCCACGCCGCCCGGTATGCGCGAGAAACCGTCCGTGTTGAGCAGGATCAGGTCGCCGGCGAACGATTCATCGAGCGCGTTTTCGAACGACTTGGTCAGAGCCGATGCAAACGTCGCCACGAAGGTGATGAGCGCGAGGCCGATCATCAGCGCGGCGGCGGTCGTGGTCGTGCGGCTCGGGTTACGCAGCGTGTTCTCGCGCGCCAGCCGCCCGGTGACGCCGCGAAGGCGCTCGATCGGCCAGCCCACCAGCGAGGCGAGGGGACGGATCATCCGGCTCGACAGCATCGCGACCGCGATGAAGACGAGGACCAGCCCGGGGCCGAGCAGTATGAAGGCCGTGGAGAAGCTCTCCGTCCTGAAAAGGCCCCAGCCGATCGCAAGCATCCCGAGCGCCAGCAAGGCGACGGCGATGGCGGTGCGCCGCCGGCTCGGCTGCCCGAGCTGACTCGCCCCGTGCTCGCGCAGCGCTTCGAGTGGCGTCACCCGGGTCGCCCGGACCGCCGGAACGATCGACGACACGGTTGTCGATACGAGCCCGACCGCGACCGCGACCGCGACCGTGCCGCCGGTGAGGACCAGGCCGCTAGTCGGAAGCGAGAACCCGAGCGCCTCGAACAGCACGGTGATCAGCGCCACGAAGCCTATGCCGCCCAAGATCCCGAGCACCGATGCGACGAGGCCGATGATGACCGCCTCGAGCAGCACCGTTCCGAGCACCTGGCGAGCCGATGCGCCGAGCGTGCGCAGCATCCCGAACTCGCGCGTGCGCTGGGACACGGTGATCGAGAAGGTGTTGAAGATCAGAAAGCCGCCGACGAGCAGCGCGATGGCAGCGAACACCAGGAGCGCGGTGGACAGGAAGCCGAAGCCGTCCTTGATGTCCTGCGACTCCGACTGCGCGGTCTCCTCGCCCGTTCGCACGACCACCGAGGGCGGAAGCGCGTTCTGCACTCGCAGCTTGAGCTCCTCGGGCGTGACGCCCGGCTCGGCGGCGATTACGATCTCGTCGAACTTGCCCCGTTTTCTGGTCAGCCGCTGCGCCTCCTCCAGAGTGAACTGCGCGATGCTCGCGCCGCCGAGCCCGGTGCCGTCGCCAAAGCGGCCGATACCAGAGACGCGGTAGCGCTTCGCTCCCCCCGGCCCGGCGATCCGGACGCGCTCGCCGACCCGGAACTTCTCCTCCTTTGCGGTGATGCTGTCGATCGCCACCTCGTCCGCTGCCGTCGGCGGCCGGCCGTCCGGGTACGTCCACGGGCTGAACCGGATGGGCGTCGTGCTCGCGGCGAAATGCGGCGGGCCCTCCGGACCGATGCGGTCGCCGTTCTCGTCCAGGATCGCGGCGCTGGGATCGAAGATGGTGCCCGCGGCCTCTGCGACGCCGTCGAGCTCGAGCACTCTCTGGAGCAGGCCGGCGTCGAACGCCGGGGGCTCGCCGCCACGCGAGTCCTCGACGGCTTCCCGGGACTTGACCGTCACGTCCGTGCTCGCGTTGACGTCCTCGAATATGTCGTCGAACGACTTCCCGATCGTGTCGGTGAGCATCAGGGTGCCCGCGATCATCGCCACCCCGAAGAAAACGGCGAGCGCCGTCAGGACCGAACGGAGCTTGCGAGCGGTGAGTCCTCGTAGCGTCAGCGACAGCATCGTCGCGCCCGGGAAAGCCTCAGCTCGCCTGCATCAGCTGTAGTACCTCGTCCGCCGAGTCGACACGGCCGTCGTGGACGATCCTGCCGTCGCTGAGGACGATGACCCGGTCGGCGTAGGAAACGACGCGCGGATCGTGCGAGACCATCACGACCGTTTCGCCGAATTCGTCCACGGAGCGACGCAGCAGGCCGAGCACGTCGGCGCCCGACTTCGAGTCGAGATTGCCTGTCGGCTCGTCGGCGAACAAGACCGCCGGCCGCGTGATGAGGGCGCGCGCGATCGCCACGCGCTGTTGCTGCCCACCAGAGAGCTCCGAGGGGAGGTGCTTGCGCCGATCGGAGATCCCAACCGTCTCGAGCAGGCTGTCGAGCCAGGCCTCGTCGACCTTGCGCCCCGCGATGCGAACGGGTAGCACGATGTTCTCCGCGGCGTTCAGGACCGGCACCAGGTTGAAGAATTGGAACACGAAGCCGAGCTTGTCCCGCCTCAGCTCCGTCAGGTCACCGTCGCCGAGGCGCGTGATCTCGGTGCCGTCGACCCAGACCTGTCCCTTCGACGGCCTGTCGAGGCCCGCGAGGATGTGCATGAGCGTCGACTTGCCCGAGCCCGAGGGGCCGACGATGCCGGTCAGTTCGCCGGCCGGGAACTGGACCGACACGTCCTTGAGTGCGTCGACCGCGGCTTGCCCCTCGCCGTAGCGGCGGCTGACCCCCTCGCCTCGCACGATGATGGGGCCGGGCGTCGTGTTGTCGGCGACCGGCACTCCCACGGGTGCGGAGCCTAACTAATGCAGCGAGCGCTAAGGATTCTGCTCGAAGCGGCCGCCGTCGTAGGCGATTGGCAGCGCACGGTCGAGCCCGGTCTGTTCGACTGCGAGCCGCAGCCGCTTCGGGACGCGGACGAGGATCAGCGCCGAGCCGTTCCGGCGCTCCCGGGACCAGGTCTGCAGAAGCTCGGCGATCTCGTCGGTCTGGATGGCGCCCAGCCCGCGTAGATCGAGGATCAGGAAGCGAACATGCTGGCGCTGAACTTCCTCGAGCGGCTCCTTGAGCTTGGCGAGCCAGCCGGGCCCGAAATCGCCCGACACCGAGATGCAGGCAGCGTCTTTCTGATGCTCCAGCACGGCTTCGAAAGGTGATCCAACCTTGGCTGCTTCGATCACTCTGTTTGTTCCTGCTTCCTAGTTCGTAGAACGCCTGTGTCCACTTCTAAATATGCCCTTTCGCCGTGAACCTTTTATGAGGATTCGGGCGGTTCAGGGAAAGATTTTGTGAATGAGGCCGAAGCGGCGCCTCAGGGTCGTCCCGAGGAGCCCTCTGGTCGCACTCGCGGCGACCCCGGCAGGGTCAGACGGCTTTCCATAAAGACGGCCCCCGGACATCCAGGCAGCGCTATTCTTGCGCCTTGGCCAGAACGGCTTCGGGCTGGCAGGGAGGCCACCCCGAAGTGCATGGAGGCGGCACGGACAGCTCTGGAGGATCGTGGCTCGAACATGCAGGAACAGGTTCGGCGCGCGCTTCGCCGCAGTCGCGCGTTCGATCGCGCGACGCCGCGCGGCGCCCGCGTTAGGCGTGCTCATCAGCGGCTTTCTCGCGCTGGCCGCTCCCGCCTGGGCGCTCGATCCCCTCGACCCGCTGGCACCGACCGCGTCCATCAGCGCCTCACCCAACCCGGCCATCACCGATCAGCTCGTGAGCTTTGACGGCAGTGGCTCGTCCGACATCGACGACGGCATCGTCAGGTACGAGTGGGACCTCGACGGCAACACGTCCTACGAGACGGACACCGCCGGCGAGGCCAGCGCGTCCGCAACGTACCTGGCCCCGGGGACGCTGACGGTCAGGCTCAGGGTCACCGACCTCAGCGGTAAGACCGGCGAGGCGGAGGCGACCCTCGTGGTCAAGGATCCGCCGCGCGCGGATTTCAACTTCTCGCCCTCGACGCCGTTGACGAACCAGCAGATCGACTTCACGTCGACTTCGGCGGATGCGGACGGCAGCATCGCAAGCTACGCGTGGGACTTCGACGGCGACAACACCACCGATTCGACGAGCGACGCGGCGTCTCACTCCTACGCGAGATCCAACACCTATCAGGTGCGGCTCACCGTCACGGACAACGACGGATTGTCGGATGTCGTGACCAAGAACGTCACGGTCCTCAACCAGCGTCCGAGCGCCTCGTTCGATTTTGCGCCCGCGTTGCCTCAGAGCCACGAGACGATCACGTTCACGTCGACCTCGAGCGACCCCGACGGGTCGATTCAAAGCGAGCTGTGGGACCTCGACGACGATGGCGACTTCGACGACGCCAGTGGCCACGAGGTGACTCGGGCATTCGAGACCTGGGGCTCGAAGACCGTGAGCTTGAAGGTGATCGACGACGACGCGGGTGAGGCAACGGCGTCGCGCACCGTGGTCGTCGCGAACCAGCCCCCGACGGCCGATTTCGACGTCAACCCCGCGGAACCGCAGAGCCTGTCGCCGGCAACCTTCACCGCGACGGCCACGGACTCCGACGGCGCCGTCGTCGCCTATGCATGGGACTTCGACAGCAACGGCACGACGGATGCTTCGGGCTCGCAGGTGACCCACCCGTTCGCAGGGCCGGGCCAGAAGACGGTGACGCTGCGGGTGATCGACGACGGCGGGGAGAGCACGTCGGTCACCAAGGAGGTCAACGTCCTCAACCAGCAGCCCACGGTTGACTTCACCTACTCCCCGACCGTCTTCGACTCCGGCGTAAACGTCACGTTCACGTCGAGCGCAGCCGACCCTGACGGCTCCATCGTCGCCTACCGCTGGGACTTCGACGACGACGGCGTGTTCGAGAAGAGCGGCAGGATCGCGGTGCACCAATTCGCTACGGCGGGGACCCATGTGGTCGGCCACCAGGTCGTCGACGACAGCGGGGCGGCGTCCGTGGTCGTGCAGCAGCGCGTGACCACCGGCAACCGGCCGCCGACCGCCGGCTTCTCGCAGACACCCTCGTCGCCGAGGACGCTCGAGAACGTCACGTTCACGTCGACCTCGAGCGACCCCGACGGCGGCATCGCGAGCCAGAACTGGGACCTCGACGGCGACGGTGACTACGGCGAGCCGGAGGATGCGGTCGGTCAGACCGCGGTGCGGCAGTTCCCCCGTGCCGGCACGTACACGATCGGGCTGCAGGTGCTGGACGTGGACGGCGCAACGAACGTCTTCACTAGGCCGGTGACCGTTGCGAACCGGGAGCCCACGGCAAGCCTCACGATCTCTCCAGCGGCTCCCAAGACGCTCGAAGAGGTCACGTTCACCTCGACCTCGACCGACCCGGAGGGACCGATCGGGACGCACGCCTGGGACCTCGACAACGACGGCTCATACGACGACGCCTTCGACGCCACGGCGAAGCACAGCTTCGCGACGTCCGGCTCCTTCACGGTCAAGCTCCGCGTCGTGGACGCCGACGGCGCCGAGGTCGCGACGACCAGAACCTTCACGGTCGCGAACAGGCCGCCGGCCGCCACGTTCACGCAGTCGCCCCCGTTCCCGCGCGCATTCGAGACCGTCACCTTCACCTCGACGGCGGGCGACGTCGACGGGACGGTCGCGAGCCAGGCTTGGGACACCGACAACGACGGCAGCTTCGATGACGGCACCGGTCCGAGAGTGACGCGGAGGTTCACCGAGTCGAAGAGCCACACGGTGCGCCTGCGCGTTGTCGACAACAAGGGCGCCGAGACGATCGGCGTCCAGACCGTCATCGTCGGCAACAGGGCGCCGACAGCCTCCTTCAGCTTCCTGCCCGTCGAGCCCAGGGAGGGAGAGGTGGTCAGCTTCTTCTCGACGGCGAGCGATCCGGACTCTCCGATCGCGAGCCAGCGCTGGGACCTCAATGGCGACGGCAGCTTCGACGACGCCCAGGGCGCGAGCGCGGCACGGGCCTTCGCCGCCGGCAGCTACACCGTCAGCCTGCTCGTGACCGACAGCGAGGGCGAGTCCTCGTCCTTCTCCGCGACCTTTCGGGTGCTCCCACCCGCCCCGGCGGCGGTGTCGGCCGTGGCGTCAGGCCCACGGCTTCTGAGCCCCTTCCCGATCGTGCGCATCACGGGGACGATTCGTGGCTCGAGGACCCGGCTGCGCCGGCTGACCGTCGCGGCTCCGCCGGGCTCGACGGTCGTCATCCGCTGCCGTGGAAGGAGCTGTCCGTTTGGACGTCAGAGTAGGGTCATAAAGTCTGCTGCACGCGCCAAGGGCACGCGGCCGGCCACGCAGGCCGTGCTGCGGGTTCGCCGCTTCGAGCGCCGCAGCCTGCGCGCCGGAACGTTGATCCGCGTGTTCGTGACCAAGCCAGGCACTATCGGCAAATACACACGCTTCCAAACAAGAAACCGCAAGCCCCCGTCACGCACCGACCGCTGTCTGATGCCCGGCAGCCGAAAGGCAATCGATTGTCCGCCCTCATGAGGACGAGGCAGCTCCTGCTGGTGATCCCACTCGCGGGACTGCTCGGCGTGGTGGCAGCCCTGTCGCTCTACTACGTCGCGGACCGCTCGAGCTCGAGGCTGCCCTCCTTCCAAGAGGAGCTCGCGAAGCGAAACTCGGCACGCTCGGTCGCGAACCACAGCCCGACGACGAACGCGGGTGAGCGGCGAGCGAAGCTTCTGGAGCGCAGACGCGTCCGCCGCGCCCGCATCCGCCAGGCCAGGGCGCGCGCCGCCGCGGCGAGGGCGGCGGTGGCCGCCGCCGCGGGCACGTCGGAGGCCAGCGCTTCGCCCTCGACGACCGACGCGGCGACGGACTTTCAGACGAGCCAGCAGCAGACGCCGACGCTGTCGGCGCCGCCCCCCGCCCCCTCGCCCGCAACGGCCCCCGCGCCCAAGCGGCGTAGTGGCAGTGGCGGCGGTGGTGGCGGTGGAAGCTTCGACGACTCGGGCTGAGCTTCTTCAAGACGCCCGCGCCAGGCGTCGATATACCAAGGATGGCGTTCGGCTCCTTCGACTGGGAAACCGTTGGGCCCAGGCGGGAGGAGCGCTTGCTCGCCGGCAAGGTGGCGGGCGCGCTCTGGCTGACGGTACTGCCCATGGTCCTGCTCAGCCTGTTCCTGCCCGGCTCACCCGCGGGACGGCTCGAGTTGATGATCGCGATGGTCCTGCCGGCCCTCGTTTGGGGTCTGCTGTGCCTCTTCTACATCAACTGGGGCGACGTGAGCACGCCGCTCTTCTTCCACGTGCCGGCGACGCTTGCCCTTCCGTTCATCGCGACGCTGATCGCCCTCACGGGCGGCCAGCATTCGCCGTTCGACTTCACGCTGTTGATGCTGGTCGCATTCTGCTCCTACTTCTTCTCGCCACTGGCAGCGGTGTTCTACCTGGTGAGCTCGCTGGTCGTACTCGGCTTCCCGCTCATCTACGTCGACGACGCTCTCGGGTCCGAGCTGCCATCGCGGGTGCTGGTGGCGACCTTCGTCTTCGCCGCAGTCGGCGGAGTGATCATGGTCGGCAAGCACCAGCTCCTCGCGCTTCGCGACGAGGCGCAGGAGCTCTCGCTGCGCGACTCACTCACCGGACTGGCCAACCGCCGCGCGCTCACCGACCTGCTCGCGTCGATCGAAGGCGGCACTCGCCAGAGCGACTCTGTCGGCCTGCTCCTGATCGACATCGACGACTTCAAGGAGGCGAACACGCGCCACGGGCTGCCCGCAGGGGACCGTGTCCTGGTCGCCGTAGCGGACGCTCTTCGTGCCCTCTCTCGCGAGGATGACATGGTGGTGAGACTCGGAGGCGACGAGTTTGCGATCGTGTGCCGCCAGCTCGAACAGGCCGGGATGCGAACGCTCGCCGAGCGCGCGCTTCGTCGTATCCAACGTGCCTGCGATGGGCTCGAGCTGCCTGGGCTTGAAATGACGGCGAGCGCGAGCTGGGCCATCTTCCCGGAGGACGCCGAATCCATCCACCAGCTCGTGACCGTGGCCGACCTGGCCCTGCGAGCCGCAAAGGCGGAGGGCAAGAACCGTTTCCACGCGCCGATCCGGGGCCTGCCCGAGCTCGTCGCGCAGTAGCTCCAGCCGAGACCTGGTCACGTAGGCCACTAGCTATCGTTTGTTCGGTGAGCCGCCTGCAGGGCAGCCCGACTTGCCTCTGAGACAACTTTTAGCTGGCGCGGCCAAACTGGGACTGTGCAGATCCTCGTAGTCGACGACGAGCAGGCCGTGCGCGATTCGCTGGAGCGAGCGCTGCGCCTCGAGCGCTACGACGTCAAGCTCGCCGCCGATGGCCGGGAGGCGCTGGAGGAGGTCGGGCGCCAGCCGCCGGACGCGATCGTGCTCGATCTGATGATGCCGCAGGTGGACGGCCTCGAGGTCTGCCGACGCCTGCGCGCCGCGGGCGACCGCACGCCGATCCTGATCGCTACTGCGCGCGACGCAGTCGCCGATCGTGTGGAGGGCCTCGATGCTGGAGCGGACGACTACATCGTGAAGCCGTTCGCGCTCGACGAGCTCCAGGCCAGGCTCCGCGCGCTACTGCGCCGCTCCGGCGCCGGGGCCGGCACGGGGACCCTGCGGTTCGCGGACCTCGAGCTCGACCCGAACGCGTACGAGGCGCGGCGCGGCGACCGCGTCGTCGACCTCACCCGTACGGAGTTCCTCCTGCTCGAGCTGTTCA
This sequence comes from uncultured Solirubrobacterales bacterium, assembly GCA_963774075.1. Lineage (GTDB taxonomy): Bacteria > Actinomycetota > Thermoleophilia > Solirubrobacterales > JBBDJG01 > JBBQNR01. The sequence goes on from CAVZDP010000003.1 coordinate 809,436, forward strand.
TGCTGCATCCACGGCAGGTGCTGACACGGTCGATCATCTTCGAGCGAGTATGGGGGTACGACTTCGGTCCCACCTCCAACTCTCTGACCGTGTACATCGGGTACCTGCGCCGGAAGCTGGAGTCCGGCGACGAGCCGCGCCTCCTCCACACCGTGCGCGGCGTCGGGTACGTGCTGCGCGACTGATGCTTGGCGCCGGCCGCATCCGCCGGCAGCTCGCGCGGACGACGTTCCGCCGCCGCCTGATACTGCTGTCTGCGGCGGCCGTCGCGGCGGCCGTCGTGCTGGCGTCCGGCATCGCGTACCTGGTCGTGCGGGCGGAGCTGCGCGGCCAGGTGGACGAGCAGCTTCAGGATCTCGTGGAGGACATCGTGCTGCCCAGCGGCGCGCCGGGCTCGGGCGGGCGAGTGGTGATCTTGCCGCCGGACCCGCTCGGGCGAACCACCGGGTACGCGCAGGTCGTGCAGCCGGACGGCTCGGTGCTCCGCCCTCCGGGCAGGACGGTGGACATTCCGATCGACTCGCGCACGCTCGACGCGGCCAGGGGCGAGCGCGGGGCTTTCTTCAGCGACGAAAGGGTGGCCGACGTCCACGTGCGCGTCTTCACGACGCCGCTCGAATCCGGTGGAGCGGTCCAGGCGGTGCGCCCGCTCGACCAGGTCGACCGCACGCTGCGCAGGCTGGCGCTGGCGCTGGTCGCGATCAGCCTCGGCGGCATTGCGCTCGCCATCTGGCTCGGCCGCCTGGTGGCGACGGCGGCGCTGCGGCCGGTGGTCCAGCTCACCGATGCGGCGGAGGACGTCGCACGCACCCGCGACTTGAGCCGCCGCATGGAGACGTCCGGCCTCGACGAGCTGAGCCGCCTCGGGGCCAGTTTCAACACCATGCTCGAGGCGCTCCAAGAATCCCAGAAGGCGCAGCGCCAGCTCGTGGCGGACGCGTCCCACGAGCTGCGCACGCCTCTGACGAGCCTGCGCACGAACGTCGAGGTCCTCGGCGACGCGCACCTGCTGACGCGTGAGGACCGGGAGCGGCTGCTGCGAGACGTCGTCGCGCAGCTCGAGGAGCTGACGGTGCTCGTGACCGACCTCGTCGATCTCGCGCGGGGCGCGGAGCCGGAGCTTGCGACCGAGGACGTCCGCCTCGACCTGCTGGTGAAGGAGGCTGTCGAACGCGCTCGTCGCCATTCGCCGGACAAGGACTTCGAGACAGATCTCGAGCCCTGCCTCGTGCAGGGAGTGCCGGCCCGCCTCGACCGCGCGGTCAGCAACCTGCTCGACAACGCGGCCAAGTGGAGTCCGCCCGGAGGTCGCATCGAAGTCCGGCTACGGGGAGGCGAGCTGACGGTGCGCGATCACGGCCCGGGTGTGGACGAGGCCGACCTCCCTTTCGTGTTCGACCGCTTCTACCGTGCCCCGACCGCTCGGAAGCTGCCAGGATCGGGGCTGGGGCTGGCGATCGTGCGCAGGGTCGCGGAGTTGCACGGGGGAGAGGTTTCGGCGGAATCTCCCATCGAGGGCGGGTCCGTTTTCAGGCTCCAGATACCCACTCTCGACGGCGCGCCGGTGGCGGCCGCATTGACCCTCGACGACGCCGAGCGGATGTAAGAGCAGTCGCGAACGCAGCCACCGGCCGCTGTTTCCATTGCTAAAGTCGAGCCACGCCCTGCCGGTGGTTGTGCCCACCGACTGCTCGGATGGGTCTCGCATCTCCAGCCGCCTGGGGGTGCCTCCAGCGGGAAGCCTCTGGGGAAGCCTCTGCGGTCGACGCCGACACGACGACTCTCCCGTGCAATCACGCGAAAGACGCACCCTCGAAGACCGCCGTCTGCTCATGCGCTACCGCGAGACGGGCGACGCCGCCGCGCGCGAGGAGCTCGTAAAGCGATTCCTCCCGCTCGCGCGCCAACTCGCGCGGCGCTACCAGCGCACCAACGAGCCCCTCGACGACCTCTTGCAGGTGGCGAGCGTGGGGCTCGTGAAGGCGATCGACCGCTTCGACCCCGAGCGGGGGACCGCGTTCTCCACCTTCGCCGTGCCCACGATCCTCGGGGAGCTGAAGCGCTACTTTCGGGATGCCGGCTGGGCCGTGCACGTGCCGCGGGGGATGCAGGAGCGGGCGATGCGCCTGGAGCAGGCTGTCGACGCTCTGCACCGCCAGCTCGGGCGCTCGCCGTCCACGCGCGAGGTCGCGGCCGAGCTCGGGCAGTCCGAGGAGGAGGTGCTCGAGGCGCTCGAGGCGCAGAGCGCGTACGACGCCGTCTCGCTGGAGCAGCAGCGCTCCTCCGACGACTCCGACGGTGGCGACACGTACGCGGACATGCTCGCGACCGAGGAGACGAGCTACGAGCTCGTGGAGTACGAGGCCACGATCGAGCCGGCGCTCAAGGCCCTGCCCGAGCGCGACCGGATGATCCTTCACCTGCGCTTCTCGCAGGACATGACGCAGTCGGAGATCGCCGAGCGCATAGGCGTCTCGCAGATGCACGTCAGCCGCCTGATCAGGCAGGCGCTCGGGCGGCTGCGCGAGGTCGCCAAGGCGGCCGAGCCGGAGGACTGATCGGGGCCAGCTCGTTCGGCTCGTGACCGGGGACTCGCTCGAGACGGTTGCCGCGGAGGTGGAGTCGTGCCGGCGCTGCCCGCGCCTGGTCGCCTGGCGCGAGGCCGTCGCCGATGACCCGCCGCGACGCTTCCAGGGCGAGACCTACTGGGCCCGCCCGGTGGCGGGTTTCGGGGATCCGCGCGCGAGGGTTGTCGTCGTCGGTCTCGCACCCGCGGCCCACGGCGGCAACCGAACGGGCAGGGTCTTCACCGGTGATCGCTCCGGTGACTGGCTGTTCGCTGCCCTCTTCCGGGCAGGGTTCGCGAACCAGCCTCTTTCGACGAGCCGCGATGACGGGCTGAGGCTGCGCGACGCATACGTCACGGCGGTCGTGCGCTGCGCGCCACCCGCCAACAAGCCACAACCGAGCGAGCGCGACAACTGCCTTTCCTACCTCGTCCGCGAGCTGGAGCTGCTGCGGCGGGCAAGGGTGATCGTCGCGCTCGGGAGCTTCGCGTGGGACGGCGCGCTGAGGGCCCTTCGGGAGCTCGGCGTCGACGTGCCGCAACCGCGCCCCCGCTTCGGACACGGGGTCGAGGTCGAGGTCGGTCGCTTGACGTTGGTCGGCTGCTTTCACCCGAGCCAGCAGAACACGTTCACCGGCAAGCTCACCGAGGAGATGATGGACGCGGTGCTACTGCGAGCGCGCGCGCTCCGCGAACGCGCGCAGGGTCGTTCGGATACGCTCGGCCGCGCATGAAGGAGATCGCCACCGGCCTCCATCTGCTGGGCGGCCTCCCGCCCGCGGCCTTCAACGTGTACCTGGTCAGGTTCGGAGGAGAGACCGTGCTCGTGGACACCTCGACGCGGCACGCGCGCCGGCGCATCTTGCGCCAGCTACCGGACGGGCTCGACGCGATCCTGATCACGCACGCTCACGTCGACCACGCGGGCGCGATGCACCAGGTCGCACAGGCCACCGGCGCGCCGGTATGGGGAAGCGAGGAGGACTCCGATGCGCTCGAGGGCAGAGCGCCGGTCCCGCTGCCGGAGAAGTACCGCAACCACCCCGCGAACCGCCTCGGCGCAGGCTGGTGGAAGGAGCACCACCCGGTTGCGCGGCGGCTGCGCGTGGGCGACCGTGTCGGCGACTTCGAGGTGACCGCGTTCCCCGGTCACACGCCGGGGATGATCGGGCTCTGGCGCGAGTCCGACAGGACCGTGATCTGCGCCGACACGATGCGAAGCGTGAATCTGTACACCGGCATCCCGCAGCTGGGCGAGATGCCTCGCGCCTTCACTTCAGACGTCTCCGAGGCGCGCCGCAGCATTCGCAAGCTGGCGGCGCTCGAGCCGTCGACGGTCTGCTTCGGCCACGGGCGCCCTCTCACTCGCAATGCGGCGGCGAAGATCGCCGACTTCGCCGCAAAGCTGTAGCCCGCAGCGGCTCGCCACGGCGGTCTCAGATGCTGTGCGTCTGACCCGGCTCGAGCACGACCACCTTCGAGCTCGTCTTGGACTCCACGTCCGCCTTGAACTCCTGGGCGTCCGTCTCGATCGGCGGAAAGGTTCCGTAGTGACAGGGAATGACCACCCCGGCCCCGATCAGATCGGCGGCGACGACCGCGTCATGGCGGTCCATCGTGTAGTGGCCGCCGATCGGAACCAGCGCCACGTCCACCGGAGTCCGCTGCGCGATCAGCCGCAGGTCCCCGAACAGGCACGTGTCACCCAGGTGATAGACGGTCGTGCCGCCGACGTTGACGACCAGGCCGCTCGCGTAGGTGACGGTGCCGTCCGGCGCCTCGGAGCTGTGGAGGGCCTGCACGAGCTTGACCCATCCCCAGTCGAACTCGACGGTGCCGCCGAGGTTGGGATCGGAGACGTTCTCCACCCCCTGCTTGCCGAGCCACTTCGCGGTCTCGATCAAGGCGACGCAGGCGGCGCCGGTGCGCTTGGCGATGTCGGCGGCGTCCAGCACGTGGTCGACGTGCGCGTGCGTGAGGAGGATGTGCGTCGGCTCGAGCTCGGCGGGCTTGGCAGCCGCCTTGGGGTTCGCCGACAGGAAGGGATCGATCAGGATGCGGGTCGTTCCGTCGGTGAGCTCGAAGCACGCGTGCCCGAGGAATCGGATGTCCACCTGGAGGGCCTCCTTGGCAGTCGGGGGTTTCGGTGAGCTGGTGGGCTCCGCAGCCTAGATGTCCTCGAGCTCGCGTGCCAGCTCCCAGCCGACGGCGACGCCGACCATCATCGCGATCCGCGCCTCCTCGGCCAGCAGCGTGCGCACGACGGCCAGCCGCTCCTCGGGGTCCGCAACCGCGGCGGCGTTTCCAACCTGCTCCTCGTACGCCGAGTCGAACCAGCCGCCCTCCGCGAGCGCACCCGCGAGAATCCGCTGGAGCTGGGGCGCGGCGCGCGCGACGCGGCGCTCGGCCTCCTGGAAGCGGCCGGGCTCGAGCAGCGCCTCGACCGCTCGCTCGAGCTGCTCGTCCGAGAATGGTCCGGTCGAGCTTTCCATGGCGGCGATAATACGCGCGATGGCCAGCCGGGCCGACACCGCCGAAGTGCGGCTCACGACGCTCTCGCACGGCTCCGGCTGCGCGTGCAAGATCGGTCCAGCCGAGCTCGAGGAGGTCGTGGCCGGCCTCCCGCGGTCCGCCGACCCGGATCTCCTGGTCGGATCGGAGACCGCCGACGACGCGGGGGTGTATCGCATCAGCGACGAGCTGGCCCTCGTGCAGTCGGTCGACTTCTTCACGCCGATCGTGGACGACCCGTTCGACTTCGGGCGCATCGCCGCGACGAATGCGCTCTCCGACATCTACGCGATGGGCGGCCGACCGTTGACCGCGCTCAACCTGGTCGCGTTCCCGCTGGAGCGCCTGGGCGGCGACGTGCTGCGAGAGGTGCTGCGCGGAGGCGCCGATGTGGCTGAGCGAGCCGCGGTCGCAGTCGTCGGCGGCCACTCGATCGACGACCCGGAGCCCAAGTACGGGATGGCTGTCACCGGGGTCGCGCATCCGGAGCAGGTCGTGCGCAACTCGACCGCGCGGCCGGGCGACGTTCTCTTTCTGACCAAGCCCGTTGGAGGTGGCGCCATCACGACCGCCGCCAAGCGTGGGCTCGCCGGCGCTCACGCGGTCGACCGCTGCACGGAGGTGATGACGACCCTGAACGAGAGCGCGGCACGGGCGGCTGTCGCCGTCGGCCCGAGCGCCATGACAGACGTCACCGGCTTCGGGCTGCTGGGCCACCTGAGAGAGCTCGTCGCGGCCTCGGGGGTTGAGGCGGTCGTGGAATCAGCCGCCGTGCCGGCGATCGGCGGAGCGCTCGAGTTGCTCGCGGAGGGAAAGGCGCTGTCCGGCGGCAGCGAGCGAAACCGCGACTACGTCGAGCGCTTCGCGACCTTCGCCGAAGGCGTGGCGGAGGAGCGCCGCGCGCTCCTTTGCGACGCGATGACCTCGGGGGGTCTGCTCGTCGCGGTCGAAGCCGGCCGCGCGGACGAGATGCAGGAAGCGCTCCTGGAGGCAGCGCCCGCCAGCCGCCGTATCGGCGAGCTTCGCGCCGGAGAGCCCGGCGCGATCGCCGTCACATAGTGGAGGCGCTCAGCGGCGAGGCAGCACGGCGCCGATGAGCGCGCCGGCCAGGGCGCCGCCGAAGCCGGCCCACCAGCTGGCGGTTGGCTCGAGCAGCGGCATCGCCGCAAGCACGACCGCTATCGCCGCCACGCCCAAGAGGTCGCTCTCCGTGTCGTCGCCGCTTCGGCGGTCGCGTACGTCGCGCACGAGCCACGCGCACAGGAGCCCGAGCGCCGCTCCGTTGCCGCCGAACGCAAGCGGCAGGTTCTCGATGACCGTTTCGAGGTACATGCCCGCGGCGCCGCTCGCGACGAAGGCGAGCACGACGGGAACCATTCCGTAACGGCGCTCCAGGCTGGAGCCGAAGATGGCTACCGAGACGCCGACCGCGAGCAGATAGCCGACGTTCTCGTGAACGAACGGGGCCGCGGCCAGCCGCCACCAGTCGCCGTCGAGCGGGCCGATGATTGCGCCGAGGTCCAGGAAGTCGAGCGACGTCGCCACCTCGAGCAGGTACACGACGGCCACCGCCAGCACCAGGGCGAGGGTCCCGTAGGGCCGGTCGGCCGCCATCCAGGCCAGAGGCTTCTCCCGCTCGCGCTCGCGGCGCCTCTTCGGGCGGCGCAGACGCCGCCTGCGCGGCTCGGCAGCCACGACCTCCTCGCCCTCCTGGCGCAGCTTGGGAGCGCGCTTGCGCAGGCGCTGCCCGCAGTACGGGCACTCGGTGATGTACGGGCTCACCTCGGCGCCGCAGTGCTTGCAGATGACGTTGAGGTCTACTTCGGTCACGGCTCACCCAAAAAATAGATGACAGGAGGCGAGCGTAGCGAGCCTCACTGGACTTTAGGTGTCCGCCGAAGGCGGCCAGAAATGATTTGGAGGAAGAAGAGGGCGAGATATCTCGTGAATTTTGGGGGCTAGTAGCCGCCGCCGCCGGATCCCGAGCCGCTGTCGTCGCTCTGGTCCTCGCCCGTCGTGTTCTCGCCCGTCGTGTTCTCGCCCGTCGTGTTCTCGCCCGTCGTGTTCGAGCCGCCGGAGCCGACCCTTATCTCGCCCTCCATGCCGAGGTCGCGGTGGTTGCCGATCGGGCAGTACCACTCGTACCTGCCCGGCTCGTCGAGGGCGACGCGCACCGCTCCGGACTCCCCTGGGCCGAGCGTCGGCTTCAGCACCTGCTCGCCCTTTGGCCCTTCGACCTCGAGGGTGTGGTCGGCCTCGCCCCTGTTCGTGGCGCGTATCTCGACCGCGCCAGGCTTGGGCACCCGCGGATTCGCCGGGTCGATGGCGAAGTCGGTCAGGGTCACGTCGAGGGTCTCGGTGAGGGCTCCGCTGGGAGTGGTGGTTTGCGCACCTGTGTCCTTCTCGTCGTCTCCCCCGCAGGCGGCCGGGACGGCGAGCAGGAGCGCGCTCGCGAACAGGATCGGCAGTCTCTTCACGTCAACACCTTCCTCGGCGTGGGGTCAGCTCGCTCGATTGGATACCCCGCCTCCGACTTTCATCGCCCTATTTCATGTCCCCGGGCTCGACTGGCTGCCGGCGACCCCGCCCGTGACGCCGAGCGCCGTCGCTTCGACGAGCTTGCGGACCAGAGAGCGCAGATCCCTGTCCGCGCGCCAGACCGCGAGTTGGCGCTCCGCCCCGGTTCCGTTTGCCACCAGGTCCTCGATGCCCTCCAGCTCTCGCGTGCTGCCCAGATCCTCGGCGTGCTCGCGCAGCCGATCGAGCAGCCGCCGCGCGAGCTCGCTCGCGCGCACGCGCTCGTTGTGGGGAAGGTCCACCAGCTCGGCCTCGAGCCCGTAGCGGGCGGCGAGCCACTTGTTCTCCTCGAGCATCTCGCGCGGATACAGGCTGAGCTCGAAGCCCGCCTCGTAGTGCTCGACGAGCTCCTTGCACATCGCCTGCACGAGCGCGGCGATGCCGACGGTGTGCACGAGCCGCGTCTGCGCGTCGCACACGCGCACCTCGACCGTGCCGAAGTTGGGGTGCGGCCTCACGTCCCACCAGAAGTAGGTGTAGTCCTCGACCACCCCGGCGTCGACCATCAGCTGCACCCGCGACTCGAACTCGAACCAGCTCTCGTAGCGCGGCGGAATGCCGACGCGCGGAAACGTCTTGAAGATGGGCGTGCGCGTTGACCTGAGCCCTGTCGGCACGCCGCGCCAGAACGGCGAGTTCGTGGAGAGCGCCAGCAGCAGCGGCAGGTGCACCCGCAGGCCGTTCGCGACGTGTATCGCCTTCTCGGGGGAGTCGATGCCGACGTGGACGTGCAGGCCGAACAGCAGCTCCTGCCTGGCGACGAAGCGGAGGGCGTCGACCACCTCCAGGTAGCGCTCGCGCTCGACGATCCGCTGCTCCTCCCAGCGCGCGAACGGGTGCGTTCCCGCGGATGCGATCGTGAGCCCTTTCGACTCGGCCGTCTCGCGCACGCGGCGCCTGAGGTCCTCGAGCTGCCCGGCGGCCTCGGCCGCGTTGCGGCAGACGTTCGTCGAGATCTCGAGCACCGACTGCATCAGCTCCGGCTTGACCTGGCCCTGCGTCTCGCTCGGCACGGCCTCGATCATCTCCTCGATCGCCGAGACCAGCTCCATCGACTCGGAGTCGATGATCATCAACTCCTCCTCGACGCCGAGGGTGTAGAGAGGTCCGGTGAAGTTGTGCTTCATGGGCGCCCGTGGCGTCCGGGTGCAGCGCCATCGCGTGCGGCCGGCGGCCTCGTCGGGGCACTATAGCCACCGGAATCGCCGCGGATTCCCGGTCCTTCTGGCGCCCGCCGGGCGGCGCCTATACTGGCCCCGGAACGGGCAAGCCACCAGCCAACAGGAAGGACCGATGGCAGTCAGCGTTGGAAAGATCGAGCTCAGCAGCGAATCGCAGTCACTCCTCGCCACTCTCTCGCCTGGGAAGCGCGCGCGGTTGCGCAGGCTCCTGTACGACTACGGGCCCGGCGAGGGCACGATGGTGCTGCTGCCGATCGACCAGGGCATCGAGCACGGGCCGCGCGACTTCTTTCCGAACCCCGCCTCGAAGGACCCCGAGTACCAATTCAGGCTCGCGGCGGAGGCCGGCTACTCGGCGATCGCCTGCGGCTACGGACTGGCGACCAAGTACTTCCCCTCCTACGCCGGCCAGGTGCCCCTGATCCTGAAGCTGAACTCGAAGACCGACATCCCCCCGGCCGACGAGGCCTTCTCTCCCTGTTATGCATCCGTCGAGGACGCCGTCCGCATCGGTGCCGACGCGGTCGGCTACACGCTCTACGTGGGCTCGCCCAAGCAGGAGGAGGACTTCATCCAGGTCGGCAAGGTGCGCGCGGCGTGCGACCGTTACGGCATGCCGCTCGTGATCTGGGCCTACCCGCGCGGCCGCTACATCGAGGAGAAGGGCGGGCGCGACTCGTTCTTCGCGATCGACTATGCCGCGAGGGTCGCGATGGAGATGGGCGCGGACGTGGTGAAGCTCAACATGCCCAAGCTCAACCCCGAGAAGGACAAGAACGCCCCCGCCCCCTACGACGAGCTTCAGGTCTCCCAGGAGGAGGCCATCCGCCAGTGCGTGCAGTCCGCGGGCAAGGCGCTCGTCGTGCTGTCCGGGGGATCGAAGGTCGACGACGAGAAGCTGCTCGGTCAGACGCGCATGATCATGGAGGCCGGCGGCTCCGGCGTGATCTTCGGGCGCAACGTCTGGCAGCGCGACTGGAACGCTGCGCTGGGGATCATCGATCAGATCAAGGAGACGCTCCTCAAGTCGCGCACGCGGATTCCGTAGGCGCGCACGCGGATTCCGTAGGCACAGCCGCGGCGATCCGTACGCACCGCCGCCTACCATCCGGGCCGTGTCAGCCGGAGTTTCGCCCCCCAGGGCGCAGGGCCGAGACAGCGACGCGCCATCCGCGGTGCTCGCCCTGGCGTCCGCGCTCGTTCTCGGCCTCGTGCTGGCGCTGGTGCCGGCGACCCTGCACGCTCTTCGCGGCGAGACGGCGGGCGCCTCGCCGCCGGCTCCACAGCCCGTACCCGTCGCAGTCGCGGCGCCCGACGAGCCGGCCGACTCTGCGGCGATATCGTGGCGACGATCCCGTTCGGTGGGGCTGCCGAACGCCGGCAGGCTAGAGCGCGGAGTTCAGCTCCCGAGCGCGGGCACGCACTTCTTCGCCTGGGACGCGATCCTCGAGCGGTCGCCGAACCGGGGTTGGCGGCGCTGGGGGAGCGACGTGCTCGTGCGCAAGCTGCTCCAGGTCCTCGCGGAGTACGGGGTGGCCCACCCCGGAGCCGCCCGCGTGGCGATAGGCGACCTGAGCCGGCCCAACGGCGGGGAGTTCGGTTCGCGCTTTGGAGGACTCGGCCACGCCTCCCATCAGAACGGCCTCGACGTCGACGTCTACTACCCGAGGGTGGATGGGCTCGAGTTGGGACCGTCCTCGGTGCGGCAGATCGACCGCCCGCTCTCTCGGGACCTGGTGCGTCGCTTCGTGCGCGCGGGCGCGAAGTACGTCTTCGTCGGCCCCCGCACGCGCCTCCGCGGTCCGCGGCGCGTGGTGCAGCCGCTCGTCCACCACGACGACCACATGCACGTACGGATCCGGCCGCGTTAGGGCCGTCCAGGCCGCGCTAGGCGGCTCGGGTCGCGGCGTTACGGAGTTTGCTCTAGGGCTCGAGCTGAATCGGCGCGGGCTGCTGCGGCCCGGGCTCGGGCGAGCTGACGCCCGCGGGCTGCGCCACGCCGAGCTTGGCCGCGAGCTCGCCGGACTCGAACATCTCGGTCACGATGTCGCAGCCGCCGACGAGCTCGCCTCCGACGAACAGCTGCGGGATGGTCGGCCAGTTGGACACGGCCGACAGCTCCTCGCGGATGCGCGGGTCGGGCAGGATGTCGAGCGCCGCGTAGTCGACCCCGAGAGCGTTCAGCATCGAGGCCACGCGAGCGGAGAAGCCGCACCGCGGCTCGTCGGGCGTGCCCTTCATGAAAAGCAGCAACTCCTCCTCGGCGATCGCCTTCTGGATGAAGTCTTTGATCTCTTCGTTCGTCATCGACCGTCCTCGTTCGGGGTCGCCGTTTTCAGGGAAAGCGCGTGTATCGGCCCGCCGATGTCGGCACCGAACACCTCGTAGACCATCCGGTGCTGCTCGAGCCGCGACTTGCCCGCGAAGCCGGCGTAGACGATCTCCGCGCGCAGGTGGTCGCCGCCACCTGTGAGATCCGTGACGGCGGCATCTGCGCCCGGAAGCGCGCTCTCGATGCGGGTCTTGATCTCGGCGGCGGTGGGCATGGCTCTGGCGCCGAGAATAGCAGCGCGATTTCGCACTTCCGCTTCGCTGCCGCCGAGCCCGGAGCGGCGGTGACGCATCTTGCGCCCATAGCCTTTGGGGGGTGTCATCGAGGCGCGCGGCAATTTGGATACTCGGCTTCGCCGCTCTCGCGCTGGCCGGCGCGATCGTCGACCTGCCCGGCGACGACGACGCCGGCTCGCCGGCGGGGCTGTCGAGCGCCGGCCGGGTGGTCGGCGTTGTCGACGGCGACACGGTCAAGATCCGCCTCCGTCGCTCCACGGAGACCGTTCGCTACATCGGCATCGACACCCCGGAGACGGTCAAGCCCGGAGCGCCGGTCGAGTGCTTCGGCAAGCGGGCGAGCGAGCTGAACCGCCGCCTCGTTGCCGGCCGGCGCGTGCGGCTGCGGTTCGGTCCCGAGCGTCGTGACCGCTACGGGCGGCTGCTCGCCTACGTCTACGTGCCAGGCAGCGGGCGGTCAGTGAGCGCGCAGCTCATTGCGCGCGGCGCCGGGCGCGAGCTGACCATTCCGCCCAACGCCGCACACGAGGGCCCTTTCAAGCGACTGGAGCGCCAGGCCAGGCTGCGAGGGGCCGGCCTCTGGGGCTCCTGTCTCCCGTAGACGATTGATTCCAAACCCCCGCACCCCTGGCTGACGCTGCAAACCTTCGCTGGATCGTCGTCCTCGGGCTCACCCATGCAGACCAGCATGGGTTTCGCCCTGCGTCCTCGCCCAGCTCGGTTTTCGCGCCCCCAGGGGCACGCGGATTCGGAATCAACCGTCTAGTGCAGGAAGGCCAGCCTCAATAGCGGAGGACTGCCCCGATCGAGCCGAGCGCCTCGAGGTCGTGGTGATGGCGCACGACGACGATCTCGGCCGACTGCTCGAGCGCGCTCTCGATCGCGGGCTCGATCACGTCCTCGCGTGCCTGAAGCTCCTGGCCTTCGGGTGAGGTGCCGCCCTCGGTCGAGAGGAAGTGCGAGTCGGCCGTGGCGAAGCCGGGGGCGCGAAAGCCGTTCTGGATCAGGAGTGTCTCGACGCGCCGCATGTTGAGCGCCTCCAGCGTGTCCTTCAATCCGGTGACGCCGCGGGCGTTGCGGCCGACCTCGCTGCGCAGCCGGTCGAGCCACTCGCGCTCGCGCTCGCTCTCGTCTTTCTCGATCACCCCCGCGACCTTCCCGGCCACCTGGGCGGGAGTGGAATGCACGACGTCGAGCTCGCACCACGCGGCGATGCGCTCGCGCAGGTAGCTGTGCAGGTGGCCCTCGACCTCGCCGCGCAGCTCATCCTGTGTGCCGATGATCAGCCGCTGAACCGTTCCCTGCTTGAAGTGCTTGAACAGCTCGTCGGCGGCGTGCTTGATGTGATCCTGCGTCTCTTTCAGGATTCCTCGCTGGTAGCGCGCCTGTGACCAGCCGCCCTGGTCGTGCCAGCGGTGCACGTCGTCGACGATCCTTGCGATCTCGCGCATCCCGCCCCGACCGCCGACGAGGATGCGCGCGATCTGGCGGTTGATCAGCAGGACGCAGTAGCCGTCGCTCCCCGGCGCCGCGGTCAGCGGCTCGATGAACGGCGAGTCGTCGATCACGGCCTCGCTCGGAACCGGAACGGGAAGGCGCACGATCTCGAACAGGTCGGCCCCGGACGCTGCGAAGAGCGCCAGGCCTCGTGTGCCGCTGGCGTCGAACTCGTTGCGGAACCAGACGCGTACGCGGTTCAGGTCTTGCTTCAGCTCCTCGCGCTGCGCGTGGCTGAGGCTGTTCTCGCGCAGCTCCGCCTCGACCGAGTCGAGCAGCGACTCGATCTCGACGGTGCGATCGCGCGGCGTCGGGAACTCGCTCGGGTCGAGATTCAGATAGAGGCTCAGGACCTTGTGGCCATCAGGTCTGAATCTCGCCAGCTCGCGGAGCCGCTCTTTGACGATCACGGTTCTAATTGTTAGCGGAGATGGAGATTGGGCATGTCCGCGGCGGTACCCGCTCGACGAAAAGCCCAATCTGGCCCCATAGGCTGGCGGCCGCCGTAGGCGGCTAGACATTCAGGTCAGGGACCGCTGACCGTCACCGAGATGGCTCGCGAGTAGCCGAGCTCGTAGGGGTAGGCGGCCTCACGCCTGATGCGCGCCCGGAAGCGGTAACGAACGAGGCCGCGCGTGGCCTCGAACTTGTAGGCGAAGCGCCAGCGGCCCTGCCGGTCGCTGCGCGGCGTGGCGAAGGTGCGCCAGCTCCGGCGGTAGTGAGCCTGCAGGTCGATCAACTTTCCGCCGTCGGGCACCGGGCCGGCGGTCAGGCGTCCGCTGAAGACGACGGTGTTGCCGTTGCGAAGTCGTCTGGCGCTCGTCTTGATCGTCGTGCGCGCCGCCACGTGGACGCGGGCGTGGGATGTCGCGGGCTTGACGAGCGGCGCGCCGTCGTAGCGGAAGCGCAGCACACGCGATGCGCCGGAGCCTACGCGGTGGGCGAAGCGTCCGTGCAAGTCAGTTGCAAGCGTCGCGACGCGGCGAAAACCGCCACCGGTCCGAGGCTCCTCGTGCACGGCGACTCTGGCGCGCTCGATTGGCTGACCGGCATCGGTGGTGAGGACGCCGTCGACACGCGCGCCCGGTCGCACCAGGGGGACTGCCTCACTGCCCGTGGGACGAGTGTGGCACCGGCGGGCGCGCCCACGGCTGCGTGCGCGCCTGCACGGTCGTAGCGTCGAGACGCGAAGCCTGCTCGCATGGCGCAACGGCAGCCTCAACTCCATCTGTCGGCCGCCTTCCGTGCGGCCGGTCGTGCGCTCGTTGCCCGCGTGGTCTCGCACGATCGCCCGCGCCTCGTAGACGCCGTCGGGAATTTGCAGGTCGTCCACTCTCGCCCGCAGGCGCTCCGACTGCACCGTCGTCTCGAGCTCGTGCCACTGGCGAAAGCCCGCGCGCCTGATCTCGATCGCTCCTGCCGCCACGCCCGAGCCCTCGTCCGACAGCCGCGCCTCGACGCTCAGCGGGTCGCGGTCGTCGAGAGGAAGGAAGGCGGCGTCCGGGGCCGCACCGTCGTAGCGAAGGACCACGGGCGGCGCGGCGTTCGCGGGCTCGCTGTTTCCCGCGGCGTCTTCGAGCCACAAGCGGACGGTGTATTCGCCCGTGCGTGGCAGGCGCAGGCCGTCGAGGCGATCGAGCGACTCACCGGCGCGCGAGCCGTCGCTGCAGCCGCTCGCACCGTCGACGGGACATAGGCGGTGGTGAACGGCGGAGATGGGCGCACCAGTGGCGGATGGGGGCGTCCAGCGCACGGCGAAGTCGTTGTTCGGCCGCCACTGCTCGCCGCCTTCGACTTGCGCGCCAACGGGCGGCGGCGCGGTGTTGTCGACCTGGATCGTGCGGTCGAGATGGCTTGCATTGCCAGCCGCGTCGACGGCCTCGATACGGACCGCATGCGCGCCGTCGGAAAGCGTCCGGGTGTCGAGCGACAGGCCGGACGTAACGTCGCTGCATGGCCGGGAACGTGTGAAGTCACAGCGCAGGTGCGCCGGCCAGCCTGCGTCGCGATAGTCCTGAGACTGGATGAGCCTGCCGTCGGCATAGAGCCTCGACAGCATCACGCCGACGTTGTCTCCCAGCGACTGCCATGCCTCCTCACGCCCGCGGTGCCAGCCGTCGCCGAACAGCGCGCCGTGCGCGGGTGAGATGGAAGGAGCGCTGAAGTCGTGGACCGTCACGACGACGTTCGCCGCGGCGAAGAGCGCGCGCATTCCAGGCTGGAAGCCGCTGGCCGAGATGTCGCAGCCACCCGGGTTCCCGCAACGCGTCTCGAAGCGAAACCGCGCATGGCCGCCTAGCCCGACGGTCACCGGCCCGAAGAACGACTGCGACCCGATCCCACAGCCCACGCTTCCCGCGTAACAGCCGTAGGGCAGGAAGCCGGAGTTGAAGTCATGGTTCCACGCCACGACCCCCGTGGTCCAATGGCTGGAGAGCCGGATCGCCGCCAGGTCGAACGTCACGCTCGCAAGCCCGGCTCCGGACGGCACCTCGAAGATCTGGTACGCGCCGGCGAGCATGGGGACGTGCCCGGCGCCGGCGGTCGCGCTCGCGCGCGTCACGATCCCCGATGCCGGGTTGCTCGGGGTGTTCGGGCATCCGTTGTAGGCGGCCATGCCGGGATCTGCCGCCGCCCTGAACGCATTCTGGGCGCCGCCGGCAGCGGTGGAGCAGGCGACGACGTCGTACCAGCCGGCGCGAGCGGAGCCGCATGTCGCGAGCAGGATCGCCGTGGCGAGCGACAGCGCCGCCACCAGGCCAAGGGAGCGCCAGCCGAGTCTGGGGAGGAAGCCGTTCAAGGCCCGAACTCGCCGCCGCTCGCCGTTCGCGGGCCGTCCGCAGAGCCGGAGCTCCGAGCCGCTTCGAATCCTCCGGCCGTCGAGTTCGATGGGGCTGCGGCTGCATCCGTCGCCTCTCGATCGGTCGCCGCGGGTTCGTTCCCCTGCGTCGTCGCCCTGGCGCTCGCGGGGTGGCCTGATCCGGGAGTCGCCCCCTCGAGCGCGAACTCACCGCCGTCGCTCGAACGCTCGGTCGGCCTCTCCCGGGGCCGGCCATCGTGCGCCTCGGTGCTCGGCAACGGCACGCTCGTCGCCGGTTCTTGGGCCGGCGGTTGTGAGCTGCCGGACCGGGTGACCGGATCAATCGTGGCCCGAGCCGCTTTCGCCGGCCTGTCGCCGGCCCGGTGGTGGTTGACCGCGCGCTCGCCGGCCACCGCGCCGCCGGCCAGCGCAGCGGTCGACGCCACTACGGCGGCGGCCTTCTGGGCGCTCAGGAGCTCGGCAGCCTGCTGCGCCTTGTAGCCGAGCGCTCCGGCGCGGTCACCCGCCGTCACGCCGAGCGCGTCGAAGGCCCGCGACCACCAGCCTGCCCTTTGAAGCGCCGGCAGTACGACCGCCGGTGGGATGAGCGCAGCCAGGCCGGCCGGCGCGGCTCTGTAACCGCGGAGTAGAGCGCGGCATGACTGGCAGCGCCGCAGGTGCTCTTTCAGGGCCCGCGCATCCTTGGCCGAGGTCTCGCCGTCGGAGGCTGCCGAGAGCAGGGGCGCGAGGCCGCGGCAGCGCCGCCCGGACTCGATCTGCGAGAAGCGCTCGAGGAAGCGCTTCCTGCCCTCCGTCAGCGAGCGGTTGACCTTCGTCCAGCTGAATCCGGTGCGCGCGGCGATCTCGTCGTAGCTGTAGCCGAGCGCCTTGAGCAGCATGCACTGAAGCTCGCCAGGCTTGAGGTGCGCAAGCGCCTCGGCCGTCTGTCGCGCTCTCTCGCGCCCGACGGCCTCCTCCTCCGGGCCGGGCGCGGTGGCGGCCGTTGTCGGCACGTCCCCTGTGGGAGCGAGCAGGCGCTCACGCTGGTGACGCAGCGCAAGCGCCTCGTGCTTGATGACGGTGTGGAGCCATGGGCGAAGCTCCTCGCGGCGGTCCGTGGGCGCCTTCGTCATCAGGATCTCCAGCCCGCGCTGGTATGCATCCTCGGCGTCCTGCTGGCAGAGCGAGAAGCGCCGCGCGGTGCGCTTGAAGGTCGCCGCGCTGCCAGATGCCAGCTCGACTGCGGCGGCCAGCAGCGAGGGCGAAAAGGGGGGTGGCCGGTCCCGCGCGAGCGGCCTCCCCTGTTCGCGCTGCCTACCTCCGGCGCTCCCTGCCTGAGCGAGTCCACCCTCCATGCAATGTCCATCCTCAGCGCCCGGATGCAGGAAGCGCCATTGGCCCCCAAGCCAATGTCCCTGCAAAACCTGCAAGAGAACGGTGCCCTCGCCGCCGGGCTCGAACTTCGCCGGCAACGCTCAATGTCCCGACGTCCCGGCACAAATGCCCAATTAAGGCGGAAACGCCGCCAATTACCGCAAATTGCGGACTATTTCGCCCTCGAGGTTGGCGACGGGGACACGGAACATCGCAAGCATCCCCAACGAGCGCTCGACGGGGAGCGCATTGCCGCGCTCAAGCTGATCCCGAGCCCGTCGAGGAAATCTTCATGGCGTTAGTTTTCCGAACCAACGGCAGCTTGTTACAGTTGCTGCACACATGCCCACCTGCCTAGTAACCGGGGGTTGTGGGTTTCTTGGCTCGCATCTCTGCGATTTCCTGCTGGCGCGCGGGAATCGCGTGATCTGCCTGGACAATCTCGACACCGGCTCGCTCGAGAACATCGAGCACATCCGCTCCGCGGACTTCACCTTCGCCCACACGGACCTCACCCAGCCGTTCCACTGGCCCGACCCGGTCGACTACGTCTACCACCTGGCGAGCCCGGCCAGCCCGATCGACTACCAGCGGCTGCCGCTGCACACGCTGAAGGTGGGCTCACTCGGCACCCACCACGTGCTCGGTCTCGCCAAGTACAAGCGGGCGCGCTTCCTGCTGGCATCCACGTCCGAGGTCTACGGCGACCCGGAGGTGCATCCCCAGCCGGAGAGCTACTGGGGCAACGTCAACCCGATCGGCCCCCGCGGCGTCTACGACGAGGCCAAGCGCTACGCCGAGGCGCTGACGATGGCCTACCACCGCCAGCAGGGCGTCGACAGCTGCATCGCGCGCATCTTCAACACCTACGGGCCGCGCATGCGCCCACACGACGGGCGCGCGATACCGACGTTCCTGCGCCAGGCGCTGCAGGACAAGCCGCTGACCGTCTTCGGCGACGGGTCGCAGACGCGCAGCTTCTGCTACGTGGACGACCTGGTCCGGGGACTGGTCGAGCTCTCGTGGTCGAACTACCACGTGCCCGTCAACCTCGGCAACCCGACCGAGATGAGCCTGCTCGAGCTCGCGGAGACGGTCATCGAGGTCACCGGCTCGCGCTCGGAGATCATCTTCGAGGCGCTGCCCCAGGACGACCCGCGCGTGCGCCAGCCGGACATCAGCGTCGCGATGCAGGTGCTCGGCTGGATGCCCGAGCTCGAGCTGAAGGAAGGCCTCAAGCGGACGATCGACCAGTCCGGCCTCGAGCGCCTCGTCGGCGCGAACTAGCGCGCTCCTTCCTCGCTCTGCCTCGGACTCGGCCCTGGCGGCCGGCGGCTACGGGATGCGTTCGGCGATCTCGATCAGCTCGGAGAGCGGCCGGCCCGACGTTCCCGCCACCCAGCAGGCGACCGGCGCCGCCGTGCGCTCGGACGCGTGGGCTGCAACGGCGGCCAGGCGCAGGATCTCGTCGGTGTGGCTCTGGTCGGGCGGCGGGGCTCCGACCTGCTCGCAAAATGCGGCCACCCACTCGGCAGCGGTCATGGGGCGTTCCTCCTTGTGATTGATGTCACGAAAAGGGAAATTGAGCCGCTTTCCGGAGCAGAGCCGGCAGGCAGCCTGGAACTCGTCTCGAAAGACGTCTAGATTGTGCCGCTCAGCGTGCCTGGGCGGGCGGCCGCCAGCCGCTACCTCGCATCACGACCAGTGTTGGTAGGAGCAGGAACGGTCCACAGCGCGCTAGCGCCCCCCACGAGGGCGAGGTCCGGATGACAGACACCCCTTCCCAGAGCAGAACGCCGGTTGCGGACCCGCCTCGGCCGGCCGACCCGGCCTCCGAGAGCCTCGCCGCTCGCGCCGACTCCATGCGAGTCGGGAACACGATCCCCATGACGGCCCCTCACGAGGAGGTCTCGCGCGACGTGCGGGCCCGGCGGCCGAGCCTCGTCGCCGCTCTTCGGCGCGGGCGCGCCCTCCAGCGCCTCGCGCGCATCGCGTCGCTGCTCGCGCTCGACTTCGTCGCCGTATGGGCGGCGATCTTCTCGGCGCTCGCGCTC
Source organism: uncultured Solirubrobacterales bacterium (assembly GCA_963774075.1). Classification (GTDB taxonomy): domain Bacteria; phylum Actinomycetota; class Thermoleophilia; order Solirubrobacterales; family JBBDJG01; genus JBBQNR01. The sequence continues at coordinate 828,564 of CAVZDP010000003.1, forward strand.
AAGGAGATCGTGCGCGGCAACTTCGTCTTCGACCGCGTCGCCGGCCAGACCTGGGACTACCTGCCGTTCGTGTTCCTGGTCACGGCGCTCCTGTTCGCGCGCAGCAACCTGTACTCGCGCCGTGAAGCGCGGCCCGGGCTCGTCGCGATCGTCGCCGGCCTCTTCTACGTGACCGTGGTCTCCGCGCTGTTCGCGCTGGCGAACGGCCTCGAGTTTCGCTCCTACTACATCTTCTACGGCGGCTTCCTGTTCGGGCTCGCCTGGGTCGCGGGCGCGCGCTGGCTGTACGAACGGGTCACCGGCATGCTGCTGGCCACGTTCGGGTCCAGCCGGCGCACCGTCCTCGTCGGCTCCGGCGACCAGATCGAACCCGTCGCGCGTGCGCTCGAGGACGGATCGCCCACGCGCTACGAGACGATCGGCTACATCTCACTGACGCCGCGGCCCGACAACGGGCTTCGCAGCCTCGGCAGTCTCGAGGACCTGCCGCAGGTGCTCGAGGCTCACGATGTGCAGGAGGTCGTCATCGCCGACCCGGACTTTCCTCCCAACGAGGCGTTCGAGCTCGTCGACCATTGCCGCGAACACGGAGTCGCGGTCCGGATCGCGCCGACGACGATGGAGATCATGACCCACCGCCACGAGCTCGTGCCGGGCCAAGGCGTGCCGCTGTTCGAGTTGAAGCCGCCGGTCTTCGAGGGCGTCGACTTCGCGATCAAGCGCGCGTTCGATCTCGTCGGGGCGGTGGCGCTGCTCGTCGCGTTCTCGCCCCTGCTGGCGGCGATCGCGGCCGGCGTCAAGGTGACCTCGCGGGGCCCGGTCCTGTACCGCAGCCGCCGGCCGGGGATCGGCGGCCAGCCGTTCGACTGCCTCAAGTTCCGCACCATGCAGACGAACGCCGAGGAGCGCCAGACCGAGCTCGAGGAGGACAACGAGGCGAGCGGTCCCCTCTTCAAGATCCGGAGCGATCCGCGGCTCACCCCGATCGGGGGCTTCCTGCGCCGCTACAGCCTCGACGAGCTGCCCCAGCTCCTGAACGTGCTGCGGGGGGAGATGTCTCTGGTGGGCCCGCGCCCGCTGCCCGAGCGCGACTACGAGCGCCTGGGCGACTGGCACCGCAAGCGCTACCTCGTGCTGCCCGGGATCACCGGCCTGTGGCAAGTCTCGGGTCGGGCGGAGCTGGACTTCGACGAGCTGGTGCGGCTCGACTTCCTGTATCTGGAGCGCTGGAGCGTCTTCCTGGATCTCTCGATCATGCTGAAGACGATCCCCGCGGTGATGAAGCGCAAGGGCGCATTCTAGTGGCCCTTCCCAGAACGTTTGACCGGGAATCGCCGTCCCGGATCAGCGCCACGCTTCGTCCTCGGTCGCCCGAATACAGCCCAGTATTCGGGCTTCCTGCGTCCTTGCGTGACGCTGCCCGGGCCAGGCCATTCCCTGGCCAACGTTTCGAGAAGGGCCACTAGCGGGCCCGAGCTCATCCCCGAGACGCTCCACGACGAGATCTGGCAAGCGGTTCCGACCGAGCGGGCGATCGATCGCGCGGCGGTCGAGCTCGCGGTGGAGGTTGTCCGGGCCGTGGACGGGCGCGTACTCGACCTCGGCTGCGGGGACGGCCGTGTCGCCGCGGAGCTGTCGCGCTCGGGCGCGCGCGTGGTCGGCGTCGATCCCTCTCGCGTGGCGCTGGATCGGGCGCGGCGCGAGCACCCCTCGCTCGAGCTCGCGGAGCCGCTGGCGGATGGCACGCTGCCGTTCGAGGACGCGTCGTTCGACGTCGTCGTGTGCCTGCACGTGCTTCAGCACGTCGCGGACACACAGCGACTGCTATCCGAAGCGCGGCGGGTGCTGCAGCCGGGCGGCTCGATGGCGATCGCCGTGCCGTGGCACGGTCGCACCCAGAGCGCGCTCAAGGCGCTCGTCGGATTCGAACGCGCGCACGACCCCCTCGAACCGGTGCTCCGCTTCTACACCGCCCGCTCGCTCTGGCAACTGCTCGAGCACCTCGGCTTCGAGCACTTACGGATGCGCGGGTCGGGTGGAGTGCCGCTCGCCCGCCGCACGCTGCTGGCGCGCGCCCGGCGTCCATAGGCTCCTCGCCAAGGGTCTCAGCGGCGAGGGCGCATGCTCTCCTCGCGCACGAAGCGCTCGGCTCTCAGCGCGAGCAGGTACTCCGCCCGCGTCGGATCCGACAGCGGGTCGAGCACGAGCGCCGCGCGCAGGACTGGAATCGCGCGTGCCGGGTCCGAGACCGTGACCAGCAGGTACTCGCCGAGGCGCCGCCAAGCCTCGGCGTTGGCGGGCTCGAGCTGCACGGCCCGCTCGAGCAGCGTGACGGCTGCCTTCGAATCGCCGCGGGCGTCCTCGACGGCGGCGAGCTCGAAGAACGGCTCGACCGAGAGCGGGTTCAGGTCCTCGGCCTGCTCGGCCGCAGCGTGCGCGGGACCGAACTGCCCTTGCGAAAGGAGCTGAAGGGCGTCGGATCCCTTCTCCTCCGCGCGCCACGGCTGCGCGATGGCGAAAGTGGCCAGGACGGCGACGGCGACCAGCGGCAACGCCAGGGCGAGCCGCCGGTAGAGCACGGGACGAGGCGGCACCGCGGCGCTGACCGCCTCGAGCGGCGGCGTCCCCGTCGCCGCCGCGCGCACGGCAAGCGGTCCCCGGCCCGCCACCCAACCGGCGCAGAACAGGGCGGTCATCGCGACCGCCGGAACGAACCAGGTCCAGTCGAGCGCCGAGTGGACGCCGAACACCACCGCCACCAGAGCGAGGGCGAGCAGCCCCTTCCGCTCGCCGGCCCAGCTCGTCCCCAGGACGCGCGTTCGGCGCAGGTCCAGGGTGTCGCGGACCGCGAGCGCCCAGGCCAGGAGCGCGGCCAGGCTCACGCCGAGGCCGACGAGGCCGAGGTCGGCGAGCGTCTGGTGCACGTAGCCGTGGGCGTGCTTGCCGCGCGCCTGCTCCTCGCGATAGCGGAGCTGTTCCTGAGCGAAGGCGCCTGCGCCGGCGCCGACGACGCGGTGGTCCTTCCAGACGTCGAGGGCGCGACGCCAGTAGATCGTGCGCACGCTCGACGTCTCGGTCAGCCGGGCGGGGGAGTTCTGCGGCGTGACGGCTTCGGATTCGGTCAGGTCGTGCCAGCGGTCCGACACGGTGCCGCCGATGCCGCGCTCGCTCAGTGCAAGGGCGCCGAGCAGGGCGATCGGCGCCGCTGCCAGCGCTGCGATCGCGGCGATGCCGATTCGCCTGCGCGCGCGGTCCGAGAGGGGATGCTCCGCGCCTCGCATCTGGATCAGAAGACCGGCTCCCAGGAGCACCACGACGGCCGCGGCGAGGATGAGGCCGAGCTCGATGCCCGCGTCCTTGCGCTCGGCGAGCGCGATCCGGTCGTCCGTCAGGGCGCTGCGGCTGAAGGCCCACACCGTCACAGCCGCAGCGGCAGCAAGGGAGGGGAGGAGCAGCGCCAGGCTCCTGAGCCGGAGAGGAACGAACACCAGCCACAGCGCCACCCCGGCGGCCGCGGCCACGATGCTCCCCCGCGAGAAACTCAGCAGCAGGGTGACGGTGAGAAGACACAGCAGCGGCCACGCGAGCGCGTTCACGAGCCGTGGACCGCCATCTCGCGTGCCGAGCCAGAGGCAGAGCGGCATCCCCATCGCAGCCGTCACCCCGACTGCGTTCCAGTAGCCGTAAGGCTCGCGCAAGCGGGCATAGGTCTCGTCGGGCGCCAGCCAGGCGGGCGCGACCTTGGTCGCGAGACCCCAGAGGCAGACCGCGGCAAGCGCGATCAGGACGCCGGCCAGGATCGCGCCCCAGCGCCCGCGCGCGAGCCGCACCGCCGCCATTCCGGAGGCGAAGGCGGCGACGTAGGCGAACGTGCGGTTCGCCTCGACCCAGCTGTCGGAGGGGTGAAGCGACCAGCCGAGCGAGAGGGCGGTCAGTCCGCCCAGTCCGGCGACGAGGGCGAGCGCGAGCCCGCCGTGAAGGCGAGGCCCAAAACCGATCAACACGAGTGTCGCCGCCACGAGCAGAGCCCCGATCAGCGTCACGGACACCTCGACGAGCGTCGACGTGCCGAGCTGCAGACCTCCGTTGGCGATGAACGCACTCGCCGCCAGCGCAGCGGCGAGCGCGAGCGCGATCGGCGGGTCGGCACTCCGAAGGAGGCTGCGCCTGCGGTCGCGCACGCTCGTCGCGGGGCCGCTCATCTTCGGCTCAGTGGCGACGTGAGATTCCACGCCTGACTCCGTCCGCCACTCTGCGCGCGGCCGCTCCGACCGAGACGTTCACAGCGGGCCAGCGCCGCTGCACCGCGTATCCGCCGCCCGCAAGCATCGCCAGCCCGAGCGACACCAGCACGATCAGGACGGGTGTCGGAAGGTCGGTGCCGAGTCCGGCGGCCGCGAAGGGAGTGCCGGACTGCCCGGGATGGAGCCGCTTGCCGCCGACCTCGACCGGCTCGCCGCGGCCGGTGGCCTCCCGAAGCGAGCGCTCCTCGCTCGGGCTCGGAGGCTCGGCGGGGTCGACCTTGGCGACCGCGCCCTTGTGCTTGCTGCCGGGCTTGCGATGGGCGCTCGCGAGCTGTGCGCGCCGGATCACCGAGCGGCAGTCGGTGTACTCGTCGAGATCCGAGGGCAGCTCGTCGAGCGCTCCCTCGAGATCCCTCTGGGAGTACTTGCCGTCCAGCGAGCCGTCCTCCGAGCAGTCGCGGATGACGTCGATCGGCGCAGCCGCGGCGGGCGCCGCCGCGCAGAGCAGCGCGAGCGCCGCCGCAGAAGCGGCGGCGAGCACGTACGCTCGGAGCGGGACGTGCGCGGGCGATCTCGATCGCTTTCCGTGGGGAGAACGACGGTGCATTGCAGCCTTAGTCCGGAGCCTCACCTGACTAACCCGCTGGACAGCGAAAGGACGCGGGCGGCGGCGTAACGGCGCAGACTATCGAGCGAGGATGCGGGATCGCTCACGGGCGGGTGCGGGACCCTTGCCCGTCAACTCCAGGAGCGGTGGCGCTCGAGCACCTCGAGTGCCTGGAAACGGTCTATGTGCGGCCTTTCCGCGAGGAACCGGCGCAGCTCCTCGACTGCTTCCGCGCGCGGGTAGGTCGTGGCCGTGACGCGCGCCTCGTGGCGGATCGGCGTGGCGTCGACGATCCCGAGCCGCCAGCTCTCCTCGAGCGCCAGCCCGCCCCAGTGGAGGTCGAGCCCCCATCCCATCGCGAGCGGGGGAAAGGGAAGCAGCTCTGTCGCGACCGAGCGATGGAAGGCGGTGACGGGGCCGATTTCGACAAGCCTCGTCGCGCGCGCCACGAGCCCCCGGTTGCGGCGGCACACCGACCACGCGGCGTGGCTCGTGTGGCGATGCGCCGGCTGCGCGAGCTGGAAGCCGAACCGCTCGGCGAGGAAGAGGAAGCGGTCGAGAAACCCTCGCGGTAGCTCGACGTCGTCGTCGACGACCAGCGTCCAGTCGGCGCCGGTTCCGGCGCTGTCCAGCAGGCGGTTCAGGTTCTCGAACTTGCCGCGGCCGCGCATCCCGCTGGCCGCGGTTCGCTCCGCGAGCGCCGGCCAGGGCTCGTCGAGCGCACCTAGCACCGTTCGCACGGAACGCCGGCTGCCCTCGAGCTCGCGCACCGTGCGCTCCAGGAGCTGCGCGCAATCGGCCGAGTAGATCCCGAGCACCAGCACGCTGCCCGCGGCACGGACCGCCGCTGCGCGCTCGAGCCGCGGCGGCACGAGCCTCGCCCACAGCGCCGCGTCGGCGACCAGGTCGCGCCCGCGCGCGAGCGTGCGAGCCCTGGGTCCGAGCACGACCCCGCTCTCGCCGGAGAGCAGGCGGTCCACGTCCAGCTCCTGGGCCCTGGCGCTCACCGCGGCGTCAGGCAGCTGAGAACCCGTCCAGCCGAATGCGCGGTCAGGAGGATCCCGTTGCCGCAGCGGTAGCGGAAGATGTGCGCGAAGCACCCTGCGAGCACGCGCAGCTCCTGCGCGAGGCTCGGAGCACGCCCGGCGTGCTCGCTGTAGGCGCGCAGGTTGCTCCCGCGCCGGAACGCTTCCGCGACCAGCGCGCGCAACCGGGCGTCGCGGCGGTCGCGGCGGTGCACGAGGCCGGCGCGGGCGAGATACATGATCCGGCCTCCCTTCGCTCGCAGCCGGCGTTCCCACATGTCCTCGTCGAAGCCGTACGGGACACCCGGGTCGAACATGCCGGCGAGCTCGATCGCGCGACGATCGATGGCCATGTTCGCGCCCCACACGAGGTCGATCTCGCGGTCGCGCATGCCGCCGTCGAGGGTGGTGATCGGCGGCGACTCGCGCCCGCACATCCGTAGCCGCGACCCCTCGAGCCGCAGCCTGATCGGCCCGCCGAACGCCTGGTAGCCGGAATGGCGGCGCCGTCCTTCGAGCAGCTCGCGCAGCCAGTGCGCGGGGGCCTCGACGTCGTCGTCGACGAAGGCGATCAGCGGCGAACCCGCAACCGTGATGCCGGTGTTGCGGGCGGAGTTGAGGCCCGGCACGCCTTCTCTCTCCACGTAGCCGATGCGCGCGCCGGTGCGGGCCGCGACGTCGCGCGTGACCTCGCGCGTGGAGGGCGATGGACCGTCGTCGACGACGATGATCTCGTAGGCGTCACGCTCGACGTCCTGCGCCGCGAGCGACTCGAGCGCCGCCCGCAGGTAGAGCTGGCGTTCCTTCGTCGGGACGATCACCGAGGCTTCGAGCATGCGGGCGAAGATACTTGGCCTGGCCAGAGAGCCTGCCTACGGCAGTCTCCCCTCGGAATATCTGGCCGCCTTCGCCGGACGCCTAAAGTCCAGAGAGCCTGCCTTAAGGCAGTCTCCCCTCGGAATATCTGGCCGGCTTCGCCGGACGCCTAAAGTCCAGAGAGCCCGCCTCAAGGCGGTCTCCCCTCGGAATATCTGGCCGGCTTCGCCGGACGCCTAAAGTCCAGAGAGCCCGCCTCAAGGCGGTCTCCCCTTTACGATCTTGGCAGTTGCCAGAGCCACGGCAGACCGACGTGTTGCTTGTGTCGCCGGGAACGACGCCCGGCTGGCGCCGCGCCGACGACGAGCTGCGCGTGGCGCTCGAAGACCTGGGGCTGGCCGTGGCCATTTGCTCGAGCGACTACCGCGTCGCGCGCCATCTGCGCCGGGGAGTGCTGATGACGGACCTCGCGGAAGCGGCGGCGCTGAGGCTGGCGCTGGCGCGCGCGCTTCGCCGCTGGCGGCCGCGGGCGATCGTCTACTCGAGCCCACAGGCGACGATGCTGCAGCCGCGCTCGCGGCTCGCGGGCTCTACGGCAGCTCGCTTCGACGCGCCGGCGGCGATCAATCGCAGCGGCCGGGGAGCGCGGCTGCTCCATGCCCTGGAACGCCGCTCGCTTGGCGCCGTCAGGCTGCTCCTCCCCGCCGCTGCCGAGTTTCGCCGGGAGGCGCGGGAGGCTCTCGGCGTGAGCACGCCGGCGGTGGCGCTGCCGTTCCCGGTGGACCTCGACCTCGAGGGTACCGACGCCGCCGCCCGTGAGCCGATGGCGATCGCCTACGCCGGCAACCCCCACAAAAAAGGGCTCGACATCGCGGTCGAGGCCTGGGGCGCCGCGGCGCCTCCCGGCTGGCGCCTGCTCGTCACCGGGATCGATCCGGACGCCGGCCGGCGCTTCCTGAAGCGTCACGGCGTCGCCCAGCCCGCGGGCATCGAGTGGGTGGGGTTCGTCGAGCGCGAGCGCTACCTCGACCTGCTCGGAAGGGCGAGCGCCTTCGTCGCCGCCTCGCGCTACGAGGACTACGGAATCGCTCAGCTCGAGGCGCTGGCCGCCGGCACGCCCCTCGTGACGGTTCCCTCGCCCGGGCCGTACGAGCCGCTGCGGCTCGCCCGCGAGCTCGACCCCGATCTCGTGGCCCGCGAGTCCTCCGGGCCCGCGCTCGCTGCCTCGCTCGCAGCAGCGCTCGGGCTCGACGCCGCGGCGCGCGCCGCGTACCAACTCCGCGCACGCGAGCTGCTGCGGCCGTACTCCCGCGATTCGCTCAGAGAGCGGTTGCGAGACGAGGTCCTGCCCGTGCTGCTCGTTTAGCGGCGCGGATTCGGCACTAGCGGCGGCGAAACCAGTCGACGGTGTCGGCGACGCCCTCGCGCACGCCTATCCGCGCCTCCCAGCCGAGCAGCTCGCGCGCCTTCTCCGTCGAGGGCCAGCGACGCTGCACGTCGACCTCGAACGACGGCAGGTGCTTCAGCTCCAGCTCGGCGGGATCGTTTCCGCACGCCTCCCAAACGATCGCCGCGATCTCGCGCACGGTCATCTCCTCGTTGGCCGAGACGTTGAAGTCCTCTCCGAGCGCGGCCGGATGCTCGAGCGCGGTTGCGATCCCGTCCGCGATGTCGTCCACGTGCGTCAGCGTGCGCGTCTGGTCGCCGGCGCCGAAGATCGGCAGCGGCCGCTCGGCGCGCAGGCAGCGCTCGATCAGGTCCGGCACGAGGTGCGCGATCCCCGGCTCGTCGCCCGGCATCTCGCCCGGGCCGTAGGCGTTGAAGGGCCGCACGATGGAGAACGGGAGCCCGTGCTCGGCGTGCGCCGCGCGGCAGTAGTACTCGCCGGCCAGCTTCGAGAAGCCATAGGACGAGAGCGGGGTGAGCGTTTGGTCGAGGGAGCGTTCGGTCGTCGGAAACTCGGTCGCCCGTTCGAACGCCATGCTCGAAGAGACGTAGACCAGGCGCTCCACGCGAGCATCGATCGCCGCCCTGAAGAGCGCGTTGTAGAGCGCGTTGTTGACCTCGAGCAGGGTGTGGGGCAGCTTGTGGAAGTTGGCGATGCCGCCGACGATCGCAGCCAGGTGCACCACTCGCTCGCAGCCCTCTACGGCCTCTCGCGCGGCTTCGAGCTCGCGCAGGTCCGCGGTCACGACCTCGTTTCGCTCCGCCATCCACGCAGGCGGCTCGCGCTGGTCGGCGACCCTCACCGTCCAGCGCCCATCGCGCTCGAGCCGCCGCACGACGGCGGTGCCGATCGTGCCGGCGCCGCCTGTCACCAGCACCTTGCTCATCGGCTGGCGGCAGGGCCGCCGTTCACTCGATCGGGAGCCCCGCGGCGGGGGCGAACGACCCTGCACGGGCGAGCGCCGACACTTCTCCTGCGGTCGCGAACACCCGGGCGCTGCCGAGCACGTTCCACGGATCGACGACCAGGCAGCCCTGCCCCGCGCGCTCGAGAATCGTCTCGAGCGTGGCGCCACCTGCGAACTCGTCGTGGTTCGTCGCGACGACGATCGCTTCCGCGCCGGCGATTGCATCCTCCAGCGGGGCCGACGACACGGGGGCGTGCGGGTCATGGGGGGCCACGATGGCGAGCTCCCGCTCCAGCAGCCGCACGAGCTTGAGCGACAGCGAGTCGCGCAAGTCGTCGGAGTTGCGCTTGAACGTGAGGCCGAGCACTGTCACCTTCTTCCCGCGGAGGCCGCCGAGCCGCTGCTTGATCCCCTCGACGAGGAAGAGCGGCACGCTCTCGTTCACGCGCGAGACGGCCAGCAGCATGCCCGGTGCGCTCGAGCGCTCCTCGGAGAACGCGAAGTCCTTGCGCAGGCAGGTGCCACCCGTCAGGCCGGGCATTGCGATCCCGCCGCGCGGGTAGTCACGGTTGACGAGGTCGATCACCTCGAACACGTTCGCCCCGTACTGCTCGCAGTTCATCATCAGGAGGTTCGGGAGCGCGAAGTTCGTGTAGCGGAAGATGTTGGTCCAGATCTTCGCCAGCTCCGCCTGAACGGGCGTAGTCTTTTCGATCCGCGAGCCGAACACCTCGAAGAGGCGCGCCACCTCGTCGTTGGAGCGCTCGTCGACGCCGCCGACGATGTGCGGCAGAGTGCCGATCTCCTCGACGAAGTGGTTCTCGGCGATGCGCTCGGGCGCGTGCGCGACGAAGACGTCCTTGCCCACCTCGAAGCCGCGCCGCTGCTCGAGGTAGCCGGCGACGAAGTCGGTCGTGCCCGGCGCGACCGTCGAGCGCAGGACGACGCAGTGGCCGTCGCGCAGCACGGGCAGCAGCGAGTCGAGCACGTCGCGGATGTCCGAGATGTCGATCTCGATGTGCCAGAGGCTCGGCGTGCCGAGGGTGAGCACGATGTAGCGCGCCTCGGCGGCGTCCTCGATCCGCCCCGACAGCCGCAGCTTTCCCGCCGGCAGCACTCGGTCCAGGAGATCCTGCGTCCCGTGCTCCTGGAAGGGCATCGCGCCGCGCTCGACCGACGCGATTCGCGCCGGGTCCTTGTCGACGCCGACGACGCTCAGACCGCGGTCAGCGAAGCTGAGCGCCAATGGCAGCCCGACGCGGCCGAGGCCGACTACTGAGACGTCGTGTTCGAAGGGTTCAGGGGTCACGCGGGGCTCCACACCAAGCAACCCGCGCGCGGCGCGTTTGCTGCGCGCCCGGATGGAGCGGGGCGCGCTTGATACTAGACCACAGATCCGCCCCGTCGTCCGCGCTCGCGCGCGTACTGACGCAGAAAAGCCGCCACGAACGCCGGGTTGTAGCGCAGGTAGCGGGGCAGCAGGCGGGTGGGCTCCTGCGACAGCCTGAAAAGCCACTCGAGCCCCCGGCGCTGCATCCAGGGTGGCGCCTGGCGCTTCAGGCCAGCGAGGAAATCAAACGCCGCGCCGACGCCCATGAGCAGCGGCGCCTCGAGGCGCGGGCGCATGTGAGCCATCCACTTCTCCTGCCTCGGCGCGCCGAGCCCGACGAAGACGATGTCGGCGCCGGCGGCGTCGATGCGTGCCGCGACCTCCTTCTCCTCTCCTCGAGTGAGTGGGCGGTGCGGCGGCGAGTAGCCGCCGGCGAGCACGATGTCGGGGTTGCGGCCACGAAGCTCGTCCTCGAGCGCCGCGAGCGCTTCGGGGGTGACGCCGCCGTAGAGCCAGACCCGATGTCCGCGCTGGGCTGCGCGACCGCAATAGCGCGCCATCAGCTCCGGCCCGTAGACCCGGTCTGCGAGTCGCTCGCCGAGCGCGTTCAGCGCCCATACGAGCGGCCTGCCGTCGGGCACCGTAAGGGAGGAGCCTGCGAGGGCGGCGTGTAACTCCGGATCATGGCGGGAGGCCATCAGAGCGTGGACGGCGATCGCGCACACGTAACCGCGCTCGCGGCGCGCGATCATCCCGTCCATGACCTGCATCGCCTCCTCGTAGTCGGTGAGGGCGATCGGGACGCCGAGCAGGTCGCGCTTCGGGATCCGTGCGGGAGAGGGTTGCGCCGGTCCGCTCATCTCGGGTCGCGCTCGCGCACCTCCGCGGCGCGCGCATACACGTCCATCAGTCCAGCGTAGAAGCGGTCCTCCGAGAACAGCTCGCGAGCGCGGGCGAGCGCCTGCTCGCCCGCGTGCCGGCGACCCTCCTCGTTCGACCACAGGTCCTCGACTGCCGCGGCCCAGCTCGAGGGCGAGCGCGGGTCGAGCGCGGCTTCGTCCCCCACCATCTCGGGTAGCCCACCGACGCGGGAGGCGAGCACGGGCACGCCCGCCGCCATCGCCTCGATCACGGAGTACGGACACGGCTCGTCCCAGCGCGACGGGACCAGGGCGAGCGCCGAGCGCCGCCGCAGCTGAGCCAGCTCGTCGGCAGCGAGACGGCCGGTGAAGCTCACGGGCGCTCCCGCGGCGAGCCGTCGCAGGCGCCCCTCGTCGGGCCCTTCCCCTGCCACGATCAGCGGAATGCCAGAGCGCCGCGCGGCCTCGATCGCGGTGTCCACCCCCTTCTCCTCGGCGAGCCTGCCGGCGTAGAGCGCCTGCTCGCCCTGTGCCGCTGAGCTCGAGTCCGCCAGCTCCCCGGCCGGCACGAAGTTGTGCAGCACGCTGATTCGCTGCGTCGGCATCCCGAACTCCGCCAGCCGCGCCGCCGCTGCCCGGCTCGGGACGACGAAGTGGTCGACGAGCCGCAGGATTGCCGGTTGCTGGCGCGCCAGCGCGGTGGCATAGACGACGGCCTCCGGCAGGCTCCCCCGGCAGCGAAGGCGAATGCCCGGAAGGGTGTTCCGCCCCCGGCAGCGCGTGCAGAGCTCCCCGTCGCGGTAGCCGATCGCGATCGCGCAGAAGAGGCGGTAGTTGTGCAGGTGCATCACGACCCGAGCGCCCGCCGCACGCGCGGCCCGGAGCGCCCGCGGCCCGAGCAGAGGGTTGATGTTGTGGGCGTGAACCACCTGCGCTCCGGTTCGCTCCACCGCGCGGGCGACAGCGCCGGGGTCGAGGCCCCCACGCAGCATCGAGATGGCGCCGCGAGAGCGGCCCGGAAGGCCGGCGAGCTCCTCGCTCGAGCGTTCGAGCAGGCCGACCTCGTGCCCGCGCGCCCGCAGCAGGTCGATCATCGCCGCGACCGCACGCTCCTCTCCTCCGGGCCGGCGGTAGCGGTTGTGCAGCAAAAGGACGGCGGGCTTTGCGTTCGGTCCCACGGGGGCTCAGCGTATTGTCCGGCGCCCCGAAACGATGCCCGTCGCGCTTCTAACGAACTACCTACCCGCCTACCGCGTGCCGCTCTACCGCTTGCTGGCCGAGCGGCTCGGCGTCGAGGTGCACTGCTTCGGCGGCGAGGCGCACTACGTACCCGAGAGCCTTCGCGGCCTCGACCGCCAGATCGCCTCGGCGCCCTTCCCGGCGCATCGCCTGCGAACACAGCGCGACGCGTACGCGCTCGCGGCCTCCAGCGACGCAGTGATCGCCTCGACCACCGGGCGCGTGGCCCTGCCAGCTGCCTACCTCGGCGCTCGCCGCGCCGGCCGCCCGTTCCTCTACTGGGCATCCTTCTGGCGCCACCCGCGGACGCCGGCGCACCTCCTCTCCCTGCCGTTCGTCCGCCACCTCTACCGCAGCTCGGCCGCCGTCCTCACCTACGGGCCTCACGTGAGCGCTCACGTGGCGCGCGTGCGCGGCGGGGAGGACGGGGTGTACGTCGCACCGCAGGCCGTCGAGCCCGAGCTCTTCGCGCGGCGGGTGGGGGAGGAGGAGGTCGCCGCCTGGAGGCGCGAGGTGGGCGTGGGCGAAGGCCCGATCGTGCTGTTCGCGGGCAGGCTGGTGGAGGACAAGGGCGTACGGGTGCTGCTCGATGCCTGGCGGCTGGCCGCGTTGCGAAGCGAGACCTGCGCCGCCCTCTGCCTCGCCGGGGACGGGCCGCTCGCCCGCGAGGCCGCGGCGCTCGACGATGCCGGCGTGCGGGTCCTCGGAGGGGTCGAGCGAGAGCGTCTCGCCGTCGCCTACGCCGCCTCCGCGGCCTTGGTGGTGCCCTCGATCCCGACGCGACGCTTTCTGGAGCCGTGGGGGCTCGTCTGCAACGAGGCGATGAGCCAGGGGCGCCCGGTGATCGCAAGCGCGGCGGTCGGCGCCGCCGCGGGCGGGCTGGTGCGTGACGGCGACACCGGGATCGTCGTCCCGGCCGGCGACGCGCGCGCTCTCGCGACGGCCCTCGAGCGCTTGTTGCGCGACGAGCCGCTCCGGCACCGGCTGGGCGAGCGAGCCCGCGAGGCGGTCGCCGGCTACACGTACGAGCGCGCGGCCGACGCGTTCGCGGCTGCACTCGAATATTCTCGCGCGCCATGAAGGCCGTCATCCTGGCCGGCGGCGTCGGAAGCCGATTGAGCGAGGAGACGCTCGTGAGGCCGAAGCCGATGATCGAGATCGGCCCGAGGCCGATGCTCTGGCACATCATGAAGATCTACTCGTCGCACGGCATCGACGACTTCGTGATCTGCCTCGGCTACCGCGGCTACATGATCAAGGAGTACTTCGCCAACTACTCGCTGCACGCGAGCGACGTCTCATTCGACCTCGCAACGAACGAGATCAAGGTGCACCAGAACAACAGCGCCGAGTCGTGGCGCGTGACGCTGATCGACACCGGCGACGAGACTCAGACGGGTGGGCGGCTCAAGCGCGCACTTCCCTACGTCGAGGGTGAAGACTTCTGCTTCACGTACGGGGACGGAGTCTCCGACCTCGACCTGACGCGGCTGACCGGGTTCCATCGCGACCAGGGAACGCTCGCCACGGTCACCGCCGTGCAGCCCCCCGGCCGCTACGGCGCACTCGAGGTGCACGGCGACCGCATCTCGGGCTTTCAGGAGAAGCCTCACGGGGACGAGGGATGGATCAACGGCGGGTTCTTCGTGCTCTCGCCGGACGTCGGCGGCTACATCGACGGCGACGACACGGTCTGGGAGCGTGAGCCGATGGAGCGGCTCGCCAAGGAGGGCCAGCTCGCGGCCTTCAAGCACGCGGGCTTCTGGTATGCGATGGACACGCTGCGCGACAAGAACCATCTCGAGGCTCTCTGGAGGTCGGGCGAAGCGCCCTGGCGCACGTGGACGTAGATCCCGGCTTCTGGTCGGGCCGCAAGGTGCTCGTGACCGGGCACACCGGGTTCAAGGGAAGCTGGCTCGCCCTTTGGCTCGAGCGGATGGGCGCGGACGTCCACGGCTACTCGTCGGGCCGTTCGAGCGGACGGGCGGCCGGCAGGGCGGGGGCGCTGTTCGACCTCGCGCGCGTGGGGGCGGGAACGAACTTTCACGAAGGCGACGTCCGTGACCGCGAGCGCCTGGCAGAGGTCGTCGCGCAGGAGCGACCAGAGGTCGTCTTCCACATGGCCGCGCAGCCACTCGTGCGGCGCTCTTACGAGGACCCCGCCGGGACATTCGACGTCAACGTCGGCGGGACGCTGAACCTGCTCGACGCGGTGCGGTCGAGCGACGGCGTGCGGGCCTTCGTCAACATCACGACCGACAAGGTGTACGAGAACCGCGAGCTCGACCGCGGCTACACGGAGGACGACCCTCTCGGCGGCTCCGATCCCTACAGCGCCAGCAAGGCATCCTCCGAGCTCGTGACGGCGTCCTACCGCAAGTCGTTCTTCTCCGAGCAGGGGCCGGCTGTGGCTACGGCGCGCTCGGGCAACGTGATCGGCGGCGGCGACTGGGGCGACGACCGCCTGATCCCCGACATCATCCGAGGGGCGGTAGAGCGTCGTGCCGTGCGGATACGGAACCCCGGCTCGGTGCGCCCGTGGCAGCACGTGCTGAATCCGCTGAGCGGCTATCTCGTGCTGGCGCAGGCGTTGTGGCAGTCGCGCGACCACGGCGAGGCGTGGAACTTCGGGCCGGACGCCCAGGACGCCCAGCCGGTGGGCTGGATCCTCGAGCGCCTGCAAGGGCTGTGGGGCGAGGACCTACGCTGGGAGGAGGACGCCGGCCCGCATCCGATCGAGACGCGCTACCTGCGGCTCGACTCGACCAAGGCCGCCGAGCGGCTCGGCTGGCGACCGCGCTGGGACCTCGAGCGCGCGCTCGAGAGCATCGTCGCCTGGCACAAGGGAGTGGAGGAGGGGCGCGACGCGCGCGAGCTCTGCCTCGAGCAGATCGAGGCGTTCGAGACGACCGTCCCGGACGAACCCCGAGAAAAGCTCTAACGCGGCTGGCGCTCGGGAGCGCGTTTCGAAAGCAGCTCCAGGTCCGCGTCGACCATGAGCTTGACCAGCTCCTCGAAGCTCGTGCGCGGCCACCAGCCGAGCTTTTCCTTCGCCTTCGAGTAGTCGCCGATCAGGTGGTCGACCTCGGCCGGCCGGAAGAAGCGCGGGTCGGTCTCGACGTGGTCCGTCGGGTCGAGGCCGACGTGCGCGAACGCGATGTCGACGAGCTCGCGCACGCTGTGCGCCTTGCCGGTGGCGATCACGTAGTCCTCGGGCTCGTCCTGCTGGAGCATCAGCCACATCGCCTCGACGTAGTCCTTCGCATAGCCCCAATCGCGCTCGGCGTCGAGGTTCCCGAGCAGCAGCTTGTCCTGGAGGCCGTGCTTGATCGAGGCGACTGCGTGCGTGACCTTGCGAGTGACGAACTCCAGTCCGCGGCGCGGTGAGTTGCTGATCACCAGGCGCCCGACGCCGGCACAGAGCTTCCCGCTCTCCGTTTCAATGTCGAAGTGCCACTCGCTCGGCGGCTCCTGAAGCGGTTCCACCCGCCGGACCTCGGCGGGATTGCGGACGAGATGCGCCCCTTTGCCGCCGGCGAGGACGCCGGAGCGCACGTTGAGCTGGTAGTAGACGGCCGCGCCACGCTGCTCCGCGTACACGGAGCACTCGCGACCTTGGAGCGCGTACAGCCAGACGAGCCCCTGCGCCAGGACGGGGCTGTTGGTCTTGACCGAATCGCCCTTCCCTTTCTTCAGACCGTCCGCAGCGTAGTAACCGTTGAGGAATGCCTCCTGCACGTCGCGGTCGCCGTTCAGCACGAGCGGAGGCACCTTCTTGAAGCCGTCCTTGGTGTAGAGCTGGTCGCGGAGCCAACGTGCGACTCCTCCGTTGCAGTGCAGCTCGAGTCGGCCGACGCTCTTATCGGGGTTCCAACCCGAAGGCCCGTAGGCAAGGGAGCTCTTGCCCATGAACACCCGCGACCAAAGTTCCGCGACACCGGCACGCATCTCCTCCGAGTCGTTGATGAACCGCACGCCGTGTCCCTCACGGGGAACGTAGCCGTCGCCCGCCAGAGCGCCCAACAGCTCGGCGAACTCCGTAGTGAGTACGGTCCACGGCAGCTGCTCGGGAAGTGATTGCGCAAGCTTGAGGTCGTCGCCCTCTTCGATACCTCGCGCAGGAACTTCCTGATGGTCCGACAGAAGCATGTTGTGATGCGCCGTCACCGCGACCACGCCAGCTCTAGCCTCGACCGACAAGGGCTGATGCTCGGGGTCGGTAGCGCGACGGCGGGTGGCGGTGATCGCCCGAATCTCGACCCAGCCCTCACCGTCCCAGATCTCGACTCCCTCGGGGGTGAACGTCTGCACGCTCGTGCCCTTGCTGCGGACCGGCACGAGATCGGACACTGCAGTTACTTCGACAGCACCCTGTCTGCGGACCGTAACCGGCGTAGTGCTTACGATGGATTCGTGATTGAACAGCAGCCCTGAGCAGGCAAAAAGGTCGTAGCTCTCGCGGTAGTTGACCGTGATGAAGTGGCCGTACACCTTCGCCACGCCGTAGGGGCTGCGCGGGTAGAAGGGAGTGCTCTCGTTCTGCGGCACCTCGCGCACCTTGCCGAACATCTCCGAGGAGGAGGCCTGGTAGAAGCGCGCCGCCGGCGCCACCTCGCGCATCGCCTCGAGCATGCGCGTCACCCCGACACCGGTGAACTCCGCCGTCAGCACGGGCTGGTTCCACGACGCGGCGACGAACGACATCGCGGCCAGGTTGTAGATCTCCTGCGGCTCGCAGGCGCGCATCACGTCCCCCAGCGAGCGCTGGTCGAGCAGGTCCCCGGTGTGCAGCGTGATGCGGTCGCGCAGGTGCTCGATGCGCTCGAAGGTCTCCGTGGAGGAGCGCCTGACCATCCCGTGCACCTCGTAGCCCTTCTCGATCAAGAGGTCGGCCAGGTAGCTGCCGTCCTGGCCCGTGATGCCGGTTATCAGCGCGCGTCGGGCGCCGCTCACGAAGCCACTCCGGCCGCCACCTGCTCCCGCCACCACTCGAGCGTGTCGCGCAGGGTCTGCTCGAGCGGGATGCGGGGCTCCCAGCCCGTCGCCTGCGCCAACTTGTCGTGCGATGCGCGGATCTCCATCACCTCGTGCGGTCTCAGTCGCTCGGGATCGGTGCGCTGCTCCACCGTCAACGGAGAGTGGGCAGCGAGCCCGGCGAGGATATCCGCGATCGCAGTCGCTCTTCCGCTCCCGACGTTGTAGGCGCCGGGCTCCGCGCGCTCGATCACGAGCCAGTACGCGCGCACGACGTCGCGCACGTCGGTGAAGTCGCGGCGCGGTTCGAGGCTTCCGGTCACTATTTCGATGGTCCCGTCATCCGCGGCAGCTTCGCCCTCGGCGATCTGGCGCGCGAACGCCGACACCACGTATGCGTCGCTCTGCCCGGGGCCGGCGTGGTTGAACGCGCGCGTTCTCACGACGTGCAGGCCGTGCGCGTCCCGGTAGAGCGCAGCGAGCAGGTCGACCGACGCCTTGCTGACCGCGTAAGGGTTCTGCGGCCGAAGCGGCGCGTCCTCGATGACCGGCAGCCGCTCGGGCGCTCCGTACTCCTCACCCGAGCAGGCGACGAGCACGCGCGCTCCCGGGGCATGCGCGCGCACGGCCTCCAGCAGGTTCACCGTCATCTCGACGTTGCGCGTGATCGTGCCGCCAGGGTCTCGCCAGGACTGCGCCACGGACGCGTCGGCGGCGAGATGGAAGACGGCGTCGGGCCGCGCGCTGCGCACCGCCCGCTCGGCGTCGGGGGGCAAAGACAGGTCCGCGCGCACGTAAGAGTCGACGCCCGGCGGCGAGCCCCCCTCGCCGAGGCCGAGCCCGGTGACCGTGGCGCCCTCCTCGGCGCAGAGCGCTGCCAGGTGGCCGCCGACGAAGCCGCTCGCGCCCGTGATGAGGATCCGCGTGTCAGCCACCGGGTCGCTCGCTCGTCCGCATCACGGCCAGGCGCGTGGCGTGGATCCTGTAGACCGGGTCGCCCTCCCGCCGCAGCTCGAGCAGCGCCTTGCTGACGCCCGGGCAGACGTAGTTGCAGTCGTCCCACACGACCACGCCGCCGGGCCGGGCCAGCCCAAACGCCGCCCGCGAGTCCGCCTTCACGTACGGGTACGTGTGCGCGCCGTCGACGAACACCAGGTCCATCTGCCCGGCGAACGGCGCATAGTCGAAGGTGGCGCTGTCGCCGAGGTGCTGGGTGATCTCCTTCTCCTGCTCGGTTCCGCGGAAGGCCTGGCCGACGATCTCCGCGTCGCGCAGCGGCGGCTCGTCCTTCTGGGGTGCGAGCGAAGGCCGGTCGCGGCCGATGTCGAGCGTCTCGACCCGCGCCTCCGGCGCCTGACGCGCCATCAGCAGCGTTCCCTGCCCCGTTCCCGTGCCGATCTCGAAGATCCGCTTCGGCCGCAGGTACGCCGTCAGGAGCGAAAGCACGTATGCCTCTCCGTGGCCGAGCGCGCGCCCCTTCACCTGGTGTCGCATCGGGATCGTCATGTCCTCGATTCCCGGGAACAGGTCCTCGAGCAGCGCAGCCGGCAATCGCGGCACGTACCGCGCGGCCGACAGGATCATCCGCACCTGGTGCAGCCGCGCCCCGAGCGGTGCCGTCTGAGCGATGGGATCGGTTGCCGCGAGCACCGTCAGGTAAGGCGTGCCGGCCGCCGCACGAGGTCGACGAAGGCGGTGCTGACGCTGGGCCAGAAGCGGATCGCGAGCGCGGCGTAGGCGACGGTTGCGACGACGGCGGAGGCACAGGCCGCCACGACCCCAGGGTCCGATCCGAGCGGCAGGCGAAAGAGCAGGTACACGGTAGAGAAGACGAATGCCGGCGCGGATCGTCCCAACGCGTCGCGAGCGAGCACGGGCCAGCGCTGCCCGAAGGCTACAGCTAGCACGAAGACCGTGATGACAGTGGCTGCGATCGCGTGGCCGGTCGCTACCGCGCGCGGGCCGAGCGTGGAGATCGAGATCACGACCACGGCGTGGACGGCGACCCCGGCAATGCCGGCAAGCAGGTACTGCCGCGAGCGCCCAAGCGCCAGCGTGACGATGCCGCCGAGGAAGATGAGCGCGGTCGGGATCGCCATCACCCCCAGGATGAGGCCGATGTCGTATAGGAGGTCGATGCTCTCCGAAGACAGCGAGTCGGAGAAGACGGCCTCCAGGATCGGCTTGCCGTCGGCCGCGTAGGCGAACAGCATCGGCACGAGAACGGCGTAGGCATACGGCGCGACCTTCCTGAGGTGGTCCTCCGCCGCCGCGGCGCCCTTGGCGGCGATCCTCCCCACCAGGTCGGGCAGCGTGACGAGCCCGAGCGGCAGCGAGCTGATCGCGAGCATCATCGAAACGAGGAAGTACGCGTACGAGTATGCGGTGATCGCGCCCTCGTCGCTCGAGAGAACGGCGAGCGAGATGGCGAGGTTGAGCTGGAGCGCGATGGCGAGCCCGGCGCTGGCGAGCAGCGTTACGGAGAGCTCCCGCTGTATCCGCTCGCGCAGCCAGGAGAGGCGCGGGCGCGCGCGGATGCCGAAGCGCGCGAGGTAGATCGCATGACCGGCCCCGAGCACGAGCGCCCCTGCGAGCAGCCCGAGCGCGCCGCCGAGAATCCCGATCAGCTCGAGCAGAAGCGCCGAGCAGCCGAGGGCGACCGCGCCCGAGCAGACGTAGAGTGCCGCCGAGAACACGAAGCGTCGCGCAGCGGTGAGCGCCGCGGACTGCGCGGCGGCCTGAATCTGCATCAGCGCCGCGGGGGCGAGAATCAGAAGCGTCCAGACGGCCGTCCAGCGGTCGTCCGAAGGCAGTCCGAGCGTGAGGAGCTGGCCGGCGATCGGCGACACCAGCGCCAGCAGCACGAGCGCGACCAGGCCGATCAGCAGCGTGCGCGAGAGCATCTCGGTGGCCCGGGCGCGGAACTGCTCCTCCGATTGCGGGTGGCCGAGCAGCGGCACGAGCGAGGCGCGCAGCGAGCCGCCGAAGAGCGCGAAGACGAAGTAGAGCGAGTAGCCGGCGAGGAAGGCGTCGGTGCGCACCCCCTCGCCAACGATCAGGACCACGACGAGCGCCTGGCCCGCCCCGAGCAGAGCCGTCAGCAGCAGGCTCAGCGACACGATCAGCGAGCTGCGCGAGAGGCTCGTCTCCGGGAGTAGGAGGCGGCGCTCGGCGCTCATCGGGCGCTCCCCACCAGGACGTCGAGCATCTCGCGCGCGGTGCGCTCCCAGCCGAAGCGGGCGGCCTGCTCACGCCCACGCGCTGCGAGCTCCGCCCGCAGCGTCTCGGACGTGAGCAGCTCCTCGAGCGCGGCCCGGATCTCGCCGACGTCGCGGGGGTCGACGTAGCGGACGGCGTCTCCTCCGACCTCCGGCAGGCTCGAGACACTCGACGTGATCGCGGGCGCACCCCCCTCGAGCGCCTCGAGCAGCGGCAGGCCGAAGCCCTCGTAGAGCGACGGGTAGCAGAACACCGTGCAGAGCCGGTAGAGCGCCGCCAGGTCCTCGTCCGGCACGAAGCCGAGCAGCTTCACGAGGTCGGGGCTTGCGCTCGCGCCGCGAAGCGTCTCGTCCATCTCCCAGCCCTTGGGGCCTACCAGCACGAGCCGGTGGGCGTCGCGCAGCTCGCCGGGCAGCCCCGCGAACGCCTCGATCAGGCGCGGCAGGTTCTTGCGCGGCTCGAGTGTTCCGGTGGAGAGCACGAACGGCTCCTCGAGCCCGTAGCGGGCGCGCACCTGATCGAGAGCGCCGGCGTCGAGCGAGCGCGCGAGCGCGGGGTTGCCGCCGAGGTGCACGACGACCGTCTTGCCGGCCGCCTCGGGGAAGCGCTCGAGCAGGTCGCGCTCGGTCGCGTGGGAGATGCACACGAGCGCACTCGCCCGCCGCAGCCCGCGCCTGATGGTGGCGCGCTCGATCGCCCGCGCGCGCCGCTGGGGGCTCGCCCCCTCGACGAACGCCACCAGGTCGTACACCAGCGTGACGGAAGGGATGCGCGTGAACCAGGCCGTCAGGTAGCTGTTGGTGGAGAAGAAGACGTCGCACGAGCGGCTCGCAGCCCGACCTGCCATCACGTGCCAGAAGGGATCCGGCAGGCCGATCTCCCGCCAGGTGAAGCGGGCGTCGAGCTCCAGGCCGAGGTCGGGCCGGCGGCAGTAGAGCGTGTAGGCGTGGTCGCCGGGCAGCGCGGCGAGGCCGCGCAGCACCTCGCGCACGACGCGGCCGCGCCCCGCCGGCACCTCTGCCGCGGCCCGGGCGTCGATTCCTATATTCATCGCTGACAACTATGCACGTGGGCCTGAACCTGATCTACCTGGTGCCGGGCGAGACGGGCGGCACGGAGGTCGTGGCGCGCGAGCTGCTGCCGGCACTCGTGAGCGCTCGCCCGGGGACGCGCTTCACGGCGTTCATGAACCGAGAGGCGCACGCGGCGGCGGATCCTTTCTGGCAGGAGCTGGCGGAGGTCGTGACCGTGCCGGTGCGCGCAGGCAACCGCCTCGAGTGGGTGCGCGGCGAGCAGCAGCTACTTCCCCCGCTGGCGCGCCGCGCGGGCGTGGACGTGATGCACAGCCTCGCCAACACGGGTCCCGCGTGGGGGAGCTTTCGCAAGGTGGTCACAGTCCACGACCTGATTCATCGGGTCCATCCCGAGGCGCACTTCGGGCTCAGGGGCCTGGGCATGCGGATCCTAGTGTCGCTTGCGGCGCGTCGCTCGGACCGCGTCATCGCCGACTCGCACAGCACGCGGGACGATCTCGTGAGCATGCTCGGGCTCGCTCCGGACAAGATCGACGTCGCCCACCTCGGGCTCGGCTCGACGGCGCGCGTCGAGCCGCTCGATGAGGGCGAGGTGCGTGCCCGCCACGACCTCGGCGGCCGTCCCGTCGTGCTGAGCGTGTCCGCGAAGCGACCGCACAAGAACCTGATGCGACTGCTCGAGGCGCTCGCCTCGATCCCGGCCGAGCGGAGGCCGGTGCTGGTGCTGCCGGGCTACCCGACACCGTACGAGCGCGATCTGGCCCGGCGCGCCACGGAGCTCGGCGTCGCCCGCGACGTGCGCATCGCGGGCTGGCTCGAGCCCCCGGAGATGGAGGGCCTCTACCGGGTTGCGGCGGCCTTCGTCTTCCCGTCGCTCTACGAGGGCTTCGGCATGCCGGTGCTCGAGGCCATGCGGCGCGGCGTGCCCGTGGCGTGCTCGAACCGGAGCTCGCTCCCCGAAGTCGCCGGTGAGGCGGCGCTGCTCTTCGATCCGGAGCGGCCGGAGGAGATCGCTCGTTCGCTCGAGTCGCTGCTCGGCGACCCCGAGCTCGCCGAGCGGCTGCGAGCCGCCGGGCGCCTGCAGGCCGAGCGCTTCACCTGGCAGGCGACCGCGGCGGCGACGATCGCCAGCTACGAGCGAGCCCTCGGCGTCAGGGACGCGCAGATCAGCCCGGCCGCGTAGGGCGCATCGACGCCGTACTCGGCGCGGCCGACCTCCGCGGCGCTCACCTTGCGCCAGCCGCGCTCGGCGTCGTGCGAGAAGTACTCGAGCTCGTCGATCTCGAGGCCGGCCTGCTCAACGAGGCCGGCGAAGTCCTCGGGGCTGTACTGCCGATGTGAGCCGAGGTCGCGACTGCTCCCGCAGGGGACGGTGACGAACACGCGGCCGCCCGGGCGCGTCACCCGACCGAGCTCGCGCAGCGCGGCGAGGTCACCGGACTCGTCGCGCCCATCGTGTTTCTGCCCCGAGGGGTCGAAGTAGACGGAGACGTCCAACCCGATGTGCTCGAGCGTCGAGATGCACAGCGTCGCGTCGAACTCGCCCGAGTCGAATGGCAGCGCGCGCACGTCGGCCTGGTGGAACCGCGCCCCCTCGAGCTCGAGCGGGGCGAGGTCCGCGAGATGGATCTCCTGCACGGGAAGTCTCATCAGGAGGCGGTGGTAGACGTCGAGCGCGTAGGAGGTGCCCGTGTCGAGCACTCGCGCCGAGTCCTTCGGGATGCGGGCGAGCACCCATGGGATCTCGACCACTCGCTCCGACATGCCGACGAGCGGCGTGTCGCGGGCAGCCCCGTTGCCGCTGGCGATCCGCTCGATCAGCGCCTCCTCGCGGACGGCGCGCCGCACGTCCGCACGCGTGACGTAGAGAGGGAGCTGCGCGGCCGTGGCCAGCACGCGCGACCACGGCTGCGGAAGGCGCCGGCGCCACCGCTTGACCGTTCGCCTCGCTTTGTGCGCGGGCATGGCCAGCAGGCTACGCGGATTTCGCACCGCCTGTCTGGAACTAGACGCTGCCACTTGTCCCATATGCCGCCTCGACCGCCTCGAGCGAGCTCTCGATCGAGAGCTCGCCGGCGTGCCTGCGGTACCAGTCGAGCGTCGAACGGCGCAGGTCCGCGCCGCCCTCCACGGCCGCCACGATTCGCTCCGCGATCTCTCCGGGGGCGGGGGAGGGGGAGACGAACCCGGTCACGCCGGGCTCGATCAGCTCCACGGCCGCGTTCTCGCTGCCGGCCACCAGCACCGCGGGCGTGCCTCGCGCGAGCGCCTCGACGACCACGAGCCCGTAGCCCTCGCGCATGGACGGGAGCAGGAGGCAGGCCGCGCCGGCGATCGCACGCCTGACCTCGTCTCCGGGAGCCCGGCCCCGCAGCTCGACCACATCGCCGAGGCCGAGCGCCGCGATCCGCTCCCGTACGCGAGCGAAGTCGGGCCCGTCACCGAACACGATGCCGCGAAGCTCCGGCACCGAGCGCCTCGCCTCGGCGATCGCGTCGGGGACGATGCTCGCCCGCTTTTCGGGGATGTGGCGGCCGGCGAATACGACCACAGGCGGGCGGCCTTCGAGCGCGGGCTCCGGCTCCGGCACCGAAGAGTCCTCGGCGTACTCCCCAGTCAGGCGCGTGATCGGTCGCTTGTGTCCCTCCTCGGCGAGCCTCGCCGCGTGCATGCGGGAGAACGTGAAGCTGTGCGCCGGCAGCCGCACGCACAGTCGCTGCACCGCATAGCCGACGCGTCCCAGAAGCGGCCCGAGGTACTCGACCCAGTAGTCGCGCGTCCACACCTCGTGCCAGTCGGCGACGAGCGTGGCGCGGCGCCGGATTCGAAGCGCGAGCCAGGCGCCTATCAGCGAGAAGTAGGGGAACGAGGCGCTGTGCACGACGTCGTAGCGGCCTCCGTGGCGCAGCAGGTGCCAGAACACGCCCACGCCGAAGCGCAGGGGAGGCCAGATCCGGCGCCTGCCCGAAGGGGTGTAGAGCGATCCGCCGGGCGAGACCGGCACGACCGCGAACGACGTGCCCGGCCCCTCCGCTTCGTCCCATTGCCGCCGGGTGAGGTAGGTCACCTCGTGCGTGTAGAGGAGGCGGTCCGCGAGCGTCCGGTACCAGCGCTCCGCCCCCCCGACGGTGTGCGGGTAGAGGCAGTCGTAGACGATCGCGATCCTCACCGGGCGAACTCTAGGAGTTGGCTCAGAAGCCCTGCCGTCACGGTTTCCCGCGCAGGGCTCGGGGATGCTGGGCTACGATCAGGAGGTACCGGCTGATGACGACCACAGCAGAGAGCGCCACAACCGATCGCGGCCAGCGGACGCTGGACGTGTCGGTCGTGATCCCGTGCCTCAACGAGGCGGAGACGATCGCGCTCTGCATCCGCAAGGCTCGGGGCGCGATGGAGCGCGACGGGCTGACCGGAGAGGTGATCGTCGCTGACAACGGCTCCACCGACGACTCCGATGCGATCGCCGCCCAGGAGGGCGCGCGCGTCGTGCGCGAGACCCGGCGCGGCTACGGCAACGCCTACCTCGCCGGCTTCGCAGCCGCTCAGGGCCGCTACATCGTCATGGCGGACGGGGACGACACCTACGACTTCGACCAGGTGGGGCGCTTCGTGGAGCCGCTCGAGAACGGCGCCGACCTCGTGATGGGCTCGCGGCTAAAGGGCCACATACACAAAGGCGCGATGCCCGCCCTTCATCGCTACGTCGGCAACCCGCTCCTCACCGGGATCCTGAACCTCTTTTACCGCAGCGGCGTCAGCGACGCGCACTGCGGCATGCGGGCTTTCCGTCGCGAGGCGCTCGAACGGCTCGACCTGCGGATGCCGGGAATGGAGTTCGCGTCGGAGATGGTGATACGGGCCTCGAAGGCCGGGCTCACGATCGAGGAGATCCCGATCGAGTACCACCCGCGCCAGGGCGAGTCGAAGCTGAACTCGTTCCGCGACGGCTGGAGGCACCTGCGCTTCCTGCTCGTGCACAGTCCCACCCACCTGTTCCTGGTACCGGGGATCGTGTTCGTCGTGATCGGCCTGCTGGGGATGCTCACGGTGCTCACCGACATCAACTTCTTCGGCCGCCAGTGGGACCTGCACGCGATGATCGGTTCGTCGATGCTGACCATCGCGGGCGCCCAGGTGCTCGGGCTCGGCCTTTGCGCGCGCTCATACGGTGTTCACCATCTCGGGGAGCGCGATGCGCTGCTGGAGGGCTACGAGCGCCGCGTCCGCCTCGAGCACGGGCTGCTCGGCGGCGCGCTGCTGCTGCTTGCGGGCGCGGCCATTGGCGCCGTGGTGCTGATCACCTGGATCGATCGCGGCCTGGGAGCCCTCGGCGAGGAGCGCCTGGCGGTGCTGTCCCTGACCCTGATCGTGGTCGGCATGCAGGTGATCTTCACCTCGTTCCTGCTCAGCATCATCGGGCTGAGACAGCGCGGGCGCTGACGTCCGAAGCGCCCATCGGCGTTAGCTGATTGATTTCGCGGCCGCATGGTCGTGGAACTGCTCGTCGCCTGGCTCGCCTTTCCGCTGCTCCTGTCGGCGCTCAGCCTCGGGGGCGGGCTGCTCGTCGAGCGCGCCGCCGGGCGCCCGCTTCCGGGTGCGCTCCTGCTGCCGCTCGGCCTCGCGCTGCTGATAGCCGCGACGGGACTCGTCACGTACACCGGCGCCACGGCGGAGCTCGCCACGCCGCTCGCGCTCGGCCTGGCGCTCGGGGGCTTCGCGGTCGGCCGCCGAAGGCTGATCGCGCTGCGACCCGACCGCTGGGCGCTGGCAGCCGCCGCCGGTGTCTTCGCGACCTTCGCGGCGCCGGTCGTGCTCTCCGGCGAGGCGACGTTCGCCGGCTACACGCTGCTCGGCGACACGTCGATCCACTTCATGCTCGTCGATCGCCTGATGGAGCACGGGCACGACGCCGGCGGCCTGCCGTCCTCGTCCTACCAGGCGGCGCTCGCGTCCTACTTCGACAGCGCGTATCCGCTCGGAGCTCACGCGGCGCTGGGAGCCACGCGCCCGCTCACCGGCCAGGACGTCGCTTGGATCTTCCAGCCCTACCTCGCGTTCCTCGCCGCGATGACGTCGCTGTCGCTGTATGCGCTGCTGGCCGGCGTCGTCGAGTGGCGGGCGCTGCGCGCGGCGATCTCGTTCCTCGCGGCTCAGCCCGCGCTCGTCTACGCATATGCGCTCCAGGGCAGCATGAAGGAGCTGGCGACGGTCGCGGTCATCGCCCTGCTGGTCGCGCTCGTCCCGGCGACCGTCGGTGAGGGCGGGCCGCGGCGGCTCGTGCCGCTCGCGGTCGCCTCGGCCGCCGGGCTGCACGTGCTCGGGCCGGCGATCATTCCCTGGCTCGGGCCGTTGCTGCTCGCGTGTGCGGTCGTCCTCGCGTGGCGAAGGCGACCGCGCTGGCTTGTCTCGACGGCACGCGACGCCGGTGTCCTGCTCGCCGTGGCGATCGCGCTGTCGCTTCCCGTCTTGCTCGGCTCGGACGAGTTCCTGCGCACGACCGACGAGACGGTGACGAAGCAGAACGAGGTCGGCAACCTGGCCGGCCCCCTGGACCGCCTTCAGGCCTTCGGCATCTGGCCCACCGGGGACTACCGCTTCAAACCTCAGTCGTCGCGCCTCACGCTCGCCAGGGTCCTGATCGGCCTCGGGCTGGCCGGCGCCGTGCTCGGGCTCGCCTGGGCGATCCGGCGCCGCTCCTGGATCGTGCCGCTCTACCTCGCGGTGTCGGCGGTCGGCTGGGCGTACGTAACCGCGCGTGGCTCGCCGTGGGCGGACGCAAAGGCCCTCATGATCGTCTCGACGCCGGTGGTGGTCGGCCTGCTGCTCGGCGCGGCCGCGCTCGCCGACGCGCGCAGAACCGTCGCGGCGGCGGCGCTGACCGCCGCCGTCGGCTTCGGCGTGCTGTGGTCGAACGCGCTCGCCTACCACGACGCGCGCCTCGCGCCGCGAGAACGCCTCGAGGAGCTCGAGCGAGCCGGCGATGGCGCTCCCGCGCCGTTGATCTACACGGAGTTCGAGGAGTTCGGGAAGCACTTCCTGCGGGACTCGCACCCCGCCGGCTGGTCGGAGGCTTGGCACCCGCTGGGGGCTCCGGTCGGGCGCTTCGGCTTCGGCGGCGACGTCGACGAAATCCCGCTCGGCTACCTGAAGCGCTTCCGGGCGGTCCTGATGCGCCGCTCGCCCTCGGCGAGCCGGCCACCGGCGCCGTACGAGCGCACGTTTCGCGGTCGCTGGTACGAGCTTTGGGAGCGCGCGCCAGAGCCGTCCGTGGTGGCGCACATGCCGCTCGGAACGCGATTCGACCCGACGCAGAGGGCGCCCTGTGATCGCGTTCGCGCGTTCGCCAAGGGGGGCGGCGAGCGCCTCGCCTACGTGCAGCGCTCGGGAACGATTTCCTTCAGCCCCGCGACCGCGCCGCGACCGAGCTCATGGAAGGCGGACGCCGATGACCCACTCAGCGTGATTGCGACCGGGCCGGGCCGGATCGAGCAGTCGTTCAGCGTTCGGGTTGCGGACACATACGAGTTCTGGGTGCAGGGCTCGTTCGGGCGCGCGACGAGCCTTGCGGTCGACGGCCGTGAGGTGGGTGAGGTGAGCTACCGGCTGAATGGGCGAGGGCAGTTCGAGTCGTTCGGGCGCATGCCGCTCGCCAGCGGCCGTCACTCGCTGAGCATCGCGCGCGCCGGGGGTGACCTGCGGCCGGGAAACGGCGGCCCCCATCTCCTCGGGCCGGTCGTCATCACTCCGAGAGGCCACGACCTGTCGCGCGTGGCTTTTGTCCCGGCCGCCCAGGCGACCCAGGCTTGCGGCCGCCGTCTCGACTGGATCGAGCGCGTCAGCGCTCGTCCGTAGCCACAGCCTGTTCGCGCACCGGCGGGACCGCCGACTTGGCTCCGTCGACCCGTTGCGCCTTCCCGGTCAGGTCGTGGGCTTCGATAGGCGGGTGGATGCGATCCGCTGGTAGCACCTCTCGCTGCGATGCCGCCTCCATGCGCTCGCGCTGGAGGGCGGCGAAGCGGCGCACGTACCAGTGGCGCAGGTGAATGCGGTAGGCGATCGCCAGCGTGTCCACGAACATGCGGCGGACGGCCGCGTTCGTGATGCCGCTGCCTGTGAAGCGATAGTCGAGCCGCACCGGCGTTTCCTCGATCCGGTCGAAGCCGAACTCCGCACCGACGGCCAGGAGCTCGAGGTCGTACGCGTAGCGCTTGATCAGGAGCAGCGGCACGGCGGTGTCGAGCATCTCGCGCCGGAAGAGCTTCGCGCCCACCTGGGTGTCGCGGACGCTGACGCGCAACAGCGCTCGCACCAGGAGCTGAAAGCCCCACGAGTAGAGGCGCCGCACGAGTGGGTAATGGACCTCGCTGTCGGGATGGCGCTTGCTCCCGATCACCGCGTCAACGTGCGGTTGCCGCTCGAAGCGGCGCGCGGCATCCACGATCACGTCGGGGTGGATGTCGAGGTCGCCGTCGAGCCAGCCGACGAGTCTGCCGCGCGCGTGCGCGAAGCCACAGGTGACCGCGACCCCCTTGCCCTGGTTCTGCTCGTAGCGAAGCACCCGCACGCGCGAGTCGCCCACGGCTGCGGCGCGCTCCGCCGTGTCGTCAGTGCTCCCGTCGCAGACCACGATCACCTCGAACGGCGCTCCGAGACCTTCGAGCGACTCGGCCACGAGCCCGAGGTTGCGCTCGATGAACGCGGCGCCGTTGAAGACCGGCATCACGAGGGAGAGGTGGGGCGTGTCGGTCATCACTTGATCATCCCGCGCCGCGAGCGGCCCGCGTGGTAGCCGCCGCGCCGTCGCTGGAATCATGATCCTCGTGTCGCAGCGACCCGGCTCGCGCCGGTTCGAGGAAACCCCGCTCCTCCAGTAGGGCGACGACTCGCTCCGAGGGGCTCTCGCTCGGTGGCGCGGAGTCGGTGCGAAGGCGACCGGGGTCGGCGAGGAAGTCGCGCACGACCTCGAGGTCCATGCGCGACAGCACGACCGAGCCGTCGAGGCCGGTCTCGTGCTCGGTGACGGCGCGATGGATCAGGCAGGGCAACCCGATGAAAGCGCACTCCTCCTGGCTGCCGCCGGAGTCGGTGACGAGGAAGGAGCTGGCCTTCAGCAGCGCGAGGAAGTGGAAGTAGCGCTGCCTGGGAATGCGGACGAAGCGCTCCGAGTCGAAGAGGTGAGCGAAGCCCGCGGAATCGACCGCAGCGGCGGTCGTCGGGTGGTCGACGAAGAGCAGCCGAGTGCCCTGCTGGGCCGAGTCGCGCAGGACGTTCAGGATCGCGCCGAGCGCCTCGCGGCTCTCGATCAGCTCGAAACGATGCAGTGAGACCAGCCCGAACGGCTCGGTCGGGACGTCGATCCCGGGCGGCAGGGCTGCGGGTATGTCGCGCAGGTTGTCGGCGATCGTGTTGTAGCCGGTGTCGATGATCTCGCCGCGGGCGCCCTCGCCGCGCAGGTTGGCGACCGCGCGAGCGCCCGGCGCGAAGTGGATCGTCGCGAGCTTCGCGGTCGCGCGGCGATTGAGCTCCTCCGGGAACGGCGTG
This sequence comes from uncultured Solirubrobacterales bacterium, assembly GCA_963774075.1. GTDB lineage: Bacteria > Actinomycetota > Thermoleophilia > Solirubrobacterales > JBBDJG01 > JBBQNR01. The sequence continues at coordinate 858,807 of CAVZDP010000003.1, forward strand.
CGCCAGTCGCCGCTTCGCATGCCGGCCTCGATGTGGGCGACCGGAACGCGCATGAGGCGTCCGAGCGCCGCGCCGATGATCGTCGTGAAGGTGTCGCCGTGGACGATCATCAGCGGCCGCCCATCGCCCCGTAGCCGGAGCCCGATCTCGCCACGGCGGCGCGCGAAGCGGCCGGCGACGGATGCGAGCCAGCCCGGGATGTGACGCGGGCGTTCGAGGTCGGCGCCGCGGTGACCTCGCGCCAGCCAATAGTCCGGCGCCTGCAGCCCGAAGTCCGACAGCATCGGCCCAATCTGTTGTGCCTGCTGGCCGGTGCACATCCCGAGAACGGGCACGCCTCGCTCCTCGAGCCGGCGGAGAACCGGCGCGAGCTTGATGAGCTCGCCCGTGGTTCCGTAGACGACGCCGATCATCGGGCCGCGCGGTGGCCGATCGCCATCATCCCGCCGCGCCAGATCCCCGCCGAGTAGGCGAGTGCGAACGGGCCGCTGAGCAGCGCGAACGCTACGACGTCGCCCGGTGGACGGCGCATCGCCGTCGCTCCCGCGGCCGCGGCGAGCGGCGCGCCGAGCGCGAGCGCGAGCGCGATGCGCGGGCGCCGTAGCGCGAGCAGGGCGAACGCGAGCGAGCTCGGAAAGAACGCGAGCAGGGCGCCGAAGAAGCGCGTGCCGGGGCGCCCGAAGCCGTCGACGAAGGTCGTCCCGCGATGAAACGCATGCCGCAGGAAGCGCCCGAGCGAGTCGCGCGAGGTGTAGCTGCAGGCGAACTGCGGCGAGATGTTGATCGGTTGCTCCGCGGCGATCGAGCGGATCAGCAGCGTGTCGTCGCTCGAGAAGCGCGAGTCCTCGTACATGGAGCTGAACTCGCCCAGGGCGCGAACCAGCAACGCTCGCGAGGCGATGAAGCAGCCGGTCCCCTTCGGGTAGCGGTCGTACTCCTCCAGCCCGAAGCTCGTCGTACGAGGGTTCCCGAGGTAGTCGCGCCACGCCACGTACGTGACGGTGCGCCAGAAGCGGGCAAAGGGGTTGCCTTCGACGTCGATCTCGACGTGGCCGTTCCAAGCCGGCAGCCGCTCCCCGTTGAGGCTCGACGCTACGAACCGCAGCGACTCCGGCGCCACGAACACGCGGCTGTCGAGGAGAAAGACGAGGTCGCCGCTCGCGGCGCGGATGCCTGCCTCGCGGGCGGCGAAGCGGCCGCGGTTGTCCTGCGTGATCACGCGCAGCGACGGCCCCGGGGCGAGGGACGAGAGAACGTTCTTGGTCTCCTGGTCGGAGCCGTCGTCCACTATCACGATCTCGGCCCGGCCCGCGAACCCGGAGTTCCCGATGGCGGTCGCCGCATGCTCCACGCAGCTGCCGACCCACTGCGCCTCGTTGTGCACGGGGATCACGATCGACAGGGTCGGGATGTCTTGCCGCACGGTCATCGCTCGCCTCTGGTAGTGACGTCATTGAACTGGAAGGAGGCGTCGCGAACCTGGATGCTGCCTTCGCGGCTGTCTGGACCGGGGATCTGCTCGGGCCCCGGGCTTGCCTCGATTCGCAGGTCGATCCTCTTGTTGAAGGTGATGGGGAGTCGCACCGACCCGAGGTGAAGCTGCCGGTGACTGGCCACGACGGTGCCGTCGGGCGTAGTGATCTCAACGTCGCGGGGGCGGCCGTTGGACTCGATGGTGAGCACGAGGAAGCCTTTGCAGGGCGCGCACGAGCCGAAGAGCTGGATCGTGCCGCTCTCGTCGAGCAGCCAGTTGTAGATGCCCGCGAGGCCCCGCTGGGTCGCGCTGAAGCCGCCGTCCAGGTGCACGAGCGCCCGGGGGCTGCGCACGTCGATCTCGTAGAGGCCGATGTATGGATCCTCGGTCACGAGCCGGTAGGGAGGGCCGAGGCGACGGGACTTCCTCACCCCACCGAACGGGACGTCGCGGCGCACGAGGACGTAGCGAACGCCGAGCGCCTTCAGGTCGTTGGCGGTGCTCCGCCGGGCGGGGAAGGCGAGGTTCAATGCGCGGCGCTCCTCGGAGCTTCCGGGCAGGTACCCGTTGACGACCTGTTTTTCGTGCCAGGCCTGGTAGAAGATGTCGCCGTAGAACGCGCCCTCCGCGCCAACGAGCGGATACTCGGCAGTGAGCCCGTCGGGCATGCGGGCCAGGCGCTCGTATGTGGGCGGCACGTCGATCTTGGTCGTTCGTACCGGCTGGCGCGCCCACAGATCACCGGCGACCACCACCAGCAGCAGGGCGAGCACGGCCGCCTGCGTGGCCGGAGCGCGGCGGCGCACCAGCCACAGCGCGCCGATCGCCGCCAGCAACACGAGGCCGAGCATCACGACGACGACGAGGCGAGAGAAGATGCGCCAGGTCGTCGTGAACTCATACAGGAGGCGCGTCGGCGTGTTGACGTCGATTCCCAGCAGGTTCACCACCGGCTGGAGCGAGAACGAGAAGCCGGCCACGACGAGCGCCGCGCCGGCCAGGCTGAGCAACTGCCAGCGACCGCCTTCGCGCAGCCCGGCCACCAACCCCAGGAGCGCGAGTGCGAGTACTCCCATGCCGACGTAGAGCACGTTTTCGGCCGGGTTCGAGTCGTGCAGGTGCGACTCGCGAAACTCTCGCGCCTGATCGCCCAGGAGCGGGTGCTGGGCGCTCGGCACCACGTACTCGTCCACACGCGCCGCGTATCTGTCGGCCTCCCCGAGCGTGTGACTGCGTACCTCGCTGCGAGGGGCGGCCTGGTTCAACAGCGTCATCGCCCCGAGCCACGAGATGCCGATCGCGAAGGCCACGGCGAGCGCCGTCGCGGTCGGTTGCAAGATCCCACGGTCCCAGGCGACGACCAGGGCCGTGACCGCGAGCGCCGCAGCCATCACGCCCGCAAACAGGATGTGGTACGGCGTCCAGGCGAGCGCGAGCACGAGCGCGAGGCCGGCCCAGACGCCGTTTCGCCGCGTCGGGCGCTCCGTCAGCTCCAACAGCCGCCACAGCGGGACCACCAGGACCCAGCCGTGGACGAAGTCCACGTGGCCCTGCCCCTTGATGACCACGAACGGGTAGAAGGCCCAGGCGAATCCGGCGAGAAAGGCAACGCCCGCGTGCCCGAGCAGGCGCCTCACCAGCAGGAACATCGCCACCCCCGACAGCACGTAGCCGAGCAGGATGTAGACGTTGATCGCCGCCACCGGTCCGAGCAGCAGGGACAGGAGATAGAGGCTGGCCGTCGCGGGGAAGGTGGCGATGTTGAGCGTCCAGCGAACGGGCAGGCCGTCTGGGCCGTTGAAGTCCGTGAAGGTGCCCGGCGCGAACGGAAAGATCCCGTTCTCCGTCAGCTCCCGGTAGACGGCGATGGCGCCGGCCGAGTCTCCGACGACGCCATAGATCCGCGATTCGAGGTCCAGGACGAGCGGCCACGTCAGGAAGATCGCGAAACTGGCGCAGGCGATCGCCACGGCGAGCGACTGCAGGGTACGTCTGGATCGAAGGCGTTCGAGGAGGAGGGCCCGGGACACGGCAGATCCCTAGCGATTCGGGGACGCCGTCAACCAGGCCGGCGTCGCGTCGGCGACCGCTTGCATCTGGGCTAGCCGGTCCGGTCTCGAGGTTTCCAGAGCAGGCGGTGAAAGCGGAGCTCGTTGCCCACCAGCACGAGCCCGACCACAACTGCCTGCACCAGCGCGACCTGGGCGGGAGAGTTGTGGAAGAGCGAGATCCCGATGACCTGGAGCAGGATCCCGAACCCGAGCAGCATGCTCCAGCGCCTGTCCTCGACGGCGACGGTGTAGATCACGAGCAGATACAGAAGCGACATGCCGGCGCCCGCGCACACGATCGGCAGCACGCCGTCTGTCGCGTCCTCGTACTTGCTGCCGAACATCAAATCGACGACCTGATCGGGCGCCAAGATTGCCGGAAGCGCGGCGAACACGGTCGTGACGCCGACGAGCAGCCCGGCGATCCGCAGCACGCGGCCCGCCTCCTGCCGGGTGTGCCTGGCGCGGGCGGCATTCGGGACCATCACGACCGCGACCGCACCGGGGAGGAACATGACGACCTTGCCGATCGTGGAGAGCGCGGCGTAGAGGCCGACGTCGTGGGGCGAGAGGTAGAGCTTCGCCAGCAGGATGTCCAGGTTGCTGATCACGGCGAAGGCGACGAATGCGAGGCTGGCCGTAACGGTTCTCACGTCTGGCCTGCGTCGGAACCCGGCGGTCGCGGCGCCCGTGCCCCGGCCGATCAGGTCGTTTCGCAGCAGCCAGGCAGCGCCCCCGAGCACGACCGCGACGCCCAGCGCCTGACCGGCGATCGCTCCCCCCGAGCCGCCGCCCGTGGATGCCCAGGGGACCCCGAACGCGATCCGCGACAGAGCGATCCCGAGCAGCATCGACCCGAACGCGAGATAGCGGTCCATCCCCTGCAGCGCGCCCATCGCCACCGGAAGGAGGAAGGAGAGCATTATCAGGGGCGCGAGCGCGATCGCGGGACCCGGCGCCTGGAGGTCGAGCACCTCGACGACGAACGGGATCGACAGCGTGTACACGACTCCCGCCAGTGCGGCCACGACCGCCACGTGTGCGAGCGCGTGCCTGATCAGATACCGAACGCGGTCCATGCGTCCGGCCGTCGAGTACGTCGCGACTCGCTCCGCGATCACGGTCTGTGCGGCCGCGGTGGGTACGGTCACGACGACCAGGAGGGCCAGCAGGGCCGTCAAGTCTCCGTAGCTCGCCGGCTCGAGCACGCGGCTGAAGATGAGGTTCGAGGCGTAGTTGGTCGCGCTCGCGAGCAGGGTCAGGATCACCATCAGCGACGCGCCCATGCCCATGCGCGACAGGAGCGGCCGCAGCGCGCCCGGTGAGGGAGGCGCGGCGGGGCCGGCCTGCTCCTGAACGCTCGCCGGGTCGAGCACGTCAGGACCCGGCGCCGGGTCCTGACCCGACCGGCTATCGAGCTCCGTTCCTTTTGCGGTCCAGCGCGCCACCGGAGACTCCGAATCTAACCCAGTACGCCTTCGGCTCATCGATCGCCCTCACGGGCGAACTGGAAGGACTCCCTCAGGATCGCGACGCTGACGGAGCGTGGGTCCGGCGACCCCGTCGCCTCGGTGATGGACCTGGGCCCCGGGCTCGCCTCGATCCGGAGGTCCAGGCGGCGGTCGAAGCGCACCGGGACTCGTATCCGTTTCGAGTCGGCGATCCTCGTGCGAAGCCGCTCGCGCCCGCTCGAGTCGCGCACGACGATCTCGCGCGGCTGGGCGAAGCTTCTGACCTGGAACGCGACCGTGCCCTCGCACGGTGAGCAGGCGCCGAGCACCTCGAGCGTCCCCTGCGGCTCGACCATCCATTGGTAGCGCCTGCGGCCCTCGTCCTCGGGCGGCGTGAAGCCCTCCATCGGCGTGACCAGCGCCTGCGGGCCTGGAACCTTCAGCTCGTAGACGGCGATGTACGGGTCGCGCGTGCGAAGCTGGAACTCGGGCCCCGGGCGGCCGGGGTCAGGCAGGTTGCCGGCCTCGATGTCGCGCCGCACCAGCACGTAGCGGACTCCGAGAGCCTTGAGCCCGCGTGCGGTCGCGGGATCCGAGAGGTCGGCGAGCCGCAGCGCCCGGTTCTCCTCGGGGCTGCCCTCGGGGAACCCGTTGACGATCGGCTTGTCGTGCCAGCCCTGGTAGAAGACGTCCCCGTACTGGGACTGCTCCGCCGGGACCAGCGGGTACTCGACCGCGGTGCCGGGCGGCATCTGCGCGAGACGGTTGTAGGCGTCCGGCACGATCAGCTTGTTGGTGCCCTGTGCGGGCCGTGCCCACAGATCCGCGCCGATCACGACCAGCAGGACGGCCAGCAGGGCCGCCTGGAGGGCGAGCGCGCGACGGCGCACGATGAAGAACATCCCGATCGCCGCCAGCACGACCAGGGCGAGCATCACCACCACGACGAGCCGCGAGAACACGCGCCAGCTCGCCGTGAGCTCGAAGAGGAACTTGGTCGCCGTGGGGAACGTTAACCCGAGCAGGTCCACCTCCGGCGGAGCGGAGAACGCGAACGCGGCGACGGCAAGGGTCGCCGCGGCGACGGCCACTCTGCGCAGCCGCCCTCCCTGAAGCAATCCGAAGATCAACCCGGCCAGCGCGAGCGCCAGCACGGTGCCGCCGACGTAGAGCGTGTTCTCGGCCCTGTTCGATCCGTGCAGGTGATCGAGGCGATACTCGCCCGCCTGCTCGCCGAACAGCGGATGCTCACTGGTCGGAACGACGTATTCCGCGGCCCGCGCCGAGAACGCCGTTGCCTCCTGGATGGTCTGGGTGCGGACCTCGCTGCGCTGCGCCGCGCGGTCCACCAGGCTCGCCCCCACGAGCCATGCCCCCGCGATGCCGGCGGTCACGGCGAGAGCTGCGACGGTCGGGCGCAAGAGCCGTCGCCGCCACGCGAGTGCGATTGCGGCTGCTCCGAGAGCGACGGCGGCCACACCGGTGAAGAGGATGTGGTACGGCGTCCATGCGAAGGCGAACACGACGGCGAGCCCTGCCCAGGCTCCGTTCCGGACGCTTGGTCGCTCGATGAGCTCGTACAGCCGCCAGACCGGGAGGACCAGCACCCAGCCGTGCACGAAGTCGACGTGGCCCTGGGCCTTGACGACCACGAACGGGTAGAAGGCGTACGCGTAGCCGGCAACGAACGCAACTCCGGGGTGATCGAGGAGCCGTCGCACGAAGAGGAACATCGCCAGGCCGGAGAGAGTGAAGCCGAGCAGCGTGTAGATGCCGATGGCGGCGATCGGGCCGAACACGGCGGAGAGCCCGTACATGCTGGCGAACGCGGGCAGTGTCATCAGGTTCAGCGTCCAGCGGATGTCGAGCCCGTCCGGCGCGTTGAAGTCGTCGAGCGTGCCGGGCGCGAACGGGAACTCGCCGCTCTCGATCAGCTCGCGGTAGATCGAGATGGCGCCCGTCATGTCACCGGCGGCCCCGTACAGCGTCCCCCCGAGGTCGGTTACGAGCGGCCACGTCAGGTAGATCGCAAACGCCGCGTAGGCCGCGGTGGCGGCGAGCGCTTGGATCAGCGGCCGCGAGGCCAGGCTCGCCAGCCGCGACAAGAAGGTCGGCTCGACGGCGCGACCGTCAGCGCTCGTCGGCGCCGGCACGGGCGCGGGAGCCGGCGGGACGGCCCCCGATTCCTTCTCCCTCAGGCGGAACACGCCGATCCCGGGAGCGCGATGGAGGAAGCTCGACCACGATTGCGTGGTCGTCGCGGGCGAGCACCCGGGAGGACCCGACCGGCGATGCACGACCAAAGCAGGCGAGCACGTTGCGCGGCGCGGGAAGAGGCTCGACGAGCACGTACCGGAGCCCCATCGCGCGCAGGGTGGCCACCGTCTCGCAGATCGGGAGTTGGCCGAGGCTCTGAAGCTTCGCCGGCGTCGTTGCGAACTTGCAGATGTTCACGAGCGGCTGCTCGTGCATCTCCTGCACGAGGCAGGCGCGTTGCGCCTGCCCGGCCAGCCAGCCCTCGCGGGTGATGTGGATGACGGGTCCGTTCGGCGCATCCGCGAGCGCCTCGATCGCAGCGGTTCGCGCCGGGGTCTGCCGGTTCATCCCGGGTGGGCGCGTGTATAGGTCGACCCCAACCACGAGAGCGATAGCGAGTGTGACCGGGACGACCGCCGCTCGGGAAAGCCCCCGCAGGACGAACGCCACGCCGAGGCCTGCGAGCACGGACGTCCCCGCCATCAGGGGCATCACGAAGCGCTGGCCGGCGCGGAGGCCCGGCGTGAGCTCGTAGATCAGCCTGGAAGGCGTGGGGACCGTCTCTCCGAGCATCCACGGCGGCAGGGAGCAGATCACGCACACGAGCACCGTTGCCAGGGCCAGCAACGCCGCGATTGCCTCCGGCGAGGGCCGATCCCGCCGGCGCCTCGACACCCACCCTCCCAGCGCGGCGACCGCTCCGATCCCCGCGAGCCAGAGGACGGACAGCCCGACGTAGAGGTTGGTGTAGCGAGCACGCGGGACCAGGTCGGCCAGCGCGCCAGACACCCCTTCCCCCCAGATCGAGCTGTAGCCGGGCCACAAGAACATCAGAGGATGAGCCGCCTGCTCGTAGAAGTCGGCCAGCGGCCTGTCCGGAGCATCGGAGAAAGAGGTCGCGGCACCGATGGCAAGGGCGAGGCCCGCCGCGACGGCCCAGGGCCCGGCGGCGAGCAGCAGCAGCCTGCGCTCGAGGCCGATCCGCGGTGCGAGCGCATCCACGACCACGATGCAGGCAGCGCCGACCGCGGACACGTGCAGCGCGTAGTAGGGCGTCCAGAACATCGCCGGCACGAGCGATGCCCCGGCGAGCAGCGCCGCCCGCCGCCCCGGCGCTAGAGCGAGGTTCCAGAAGGCCCACAGCGGAAGCACGAACAGCCACATGTGCGCATACGTGGTCGCCGCCCAGGCGACCGCGTAGAGATGCGGGGAGAAGCCGTATGCGAGTCCGGCCACGAAGCCGGCGCCTGTCGACCCGGTCACCTTGCGAACGAACAGAAAGGTGACCGTGGCGGTGAGGAAGAAGCCGAGCACGGCGAGCAGGCCGTGCGCGGCGACCGGCCCCAGGACCGCGGATCCGAGCCACAGATAGAGAGAGCTGAACAGCGAGACCGCGTCGAGCCCAGGAGTGGTGGGGACGCCGTCGGGGAAGCCAACCGACGTGATCCGGCCGGAGAAGAACGGCACCACCTCGCTCCGGGCGATCGAGCCGAACTTCGCGATGCTCGACGACACGTCGCCGCCGAGCGGCCCGATCAGAGTCGTCGAGGGCTTGACTGCCCATGGCCAGGTGACGGCGACCGCGAAGACGAAATAGACCAGAGGGCAGAGCAACCACCGACTGGCCTTCGGCGGGGGCACGAGACGCATCGAAGGTCGTGCCGACCCTAACCTCTTTCTCCCTCGAGCGGCACACGCTAGGAGCGCGAAGGAGTGAGCTCGAACACGACCATGCGCTCGTCGCGGGCCAGAATTCGCCACGGGCCGACCGGCGAGCCGCGGCGGAAGCAGGCGGCGACGTTGCCCGGCACCGGAAGCGGCTCGACGAGCACGTACCTGAGGCCGCTGCGGCGAAGGCCCGCCACCGTCTCGCAGATGGGGCGCAGGCCCCGCTGCCAGACCTTCTCCGGCGTCGTCGTGAAGTTGCAGGTGTTCGCGAGCGGTTTCTCGTGCACCTCCTGCATCAGGCACGCACGCTGGGCCGCGCCGCCGATCCAGCCCTGGGGAAGGATGTGGATCACGGGCCCGTCAGGGGCCTGCGCGAGCGCCTCCAGCGCCGCCGAGCGTGGGGGCGTCTCGTCGATGGCGGCCGGCGGCCGCGTGTAGAGGTCGATGCCCACGATCGCAGCGATCGCGAGGGTGACCGGCACCACTGCCCTCGGCCCCACCCGTCTCAGGATCGCCGCGGCGCCGAGGCCCGCGAGCACAGCGGTGCCCGCCATCAGTGGCATCACGAAGCGCTGGCCGGCGCGGAGGCCCGGGGTGAGCTCGAAGATCAGCGAGGCCGGCGTGGGTATCGAGCCGTTCAGGACGCGTGGCGGCAGCGAGCACACCACGCAGGTGATGACGGCTGCGGCCGCAAGCAGCGCCGCGATCGCCTCCGGAGAGGGCCGTGTCCGCAGGCGGCGCGTGACCCACCCACGCAGCGCGGCCCAGACCCCGCTGGCGCCGAGCAGCAGGACCGACACGCCGACGTAGAGGTTGGCGCTCGCAGCGCGCGGGACCAGGTCGACGAGTCCGTTCGACACGCCGTCGGGCCAAATCGAGCCGTAGCCCGGCCAGGCGAACATGAGCGGATGGGCCGCCTGCTCGTAGAAGTCGCTCAGCGGGCGGTCGGGAGAGTCCGAGAAGGAGGTGGCGACACCCACAGCCAGCGCGACCGCGGCGCCAAGCGCCCATGGCGCTGCGACGAGGCCGAGCCAGCGCCGGGGAAGCTCCACTCGCGGCGCGATGGCAGCGACGACGATGAGGCACGCTACGCCGATCGCGAACACGTGCAGGGCGAAATAGGGCGTCCAGAACATCGCGGGCAGGATCGACGCGCCGGCGATCACCGCGCCCCGGCGGCTGGGAGTGCTGGCGAGGCTCCAGAAGGCCCACAGCGGGAGGATGAACAGCCACATGTGCGCGTAGGTCGTCGCGGCGGTGGCGAGCGAATACAGATGGGGCGAGAAGCCGTACGCGATGCCGGCCACGAAACCGGCGCCGGTCGACCCCGTCACCTTGCGGACGAACAGATACGTGACGGTGGCGGTGAGGAAGTAGCCGAGCACCGCGAACAGCCCGTGGGCCTGCACCGGGCCGAGCAGCTCCGACCCGATCCAGAGGTAGGCCGCGCTGAAGACGGATACCGAGTCCAGCCCCGGCGTCGTAGCCACGCCGTCGGGAAAGCCGACGGACGTTATCTCCCCGTGGATGAAGGGAAACGTGTTGCTTCGAGCGATCGAGCCGAACTTCGCGATGCTCGACGACACGTCGCCGCCGAGCGGCCCGATCAGAGTCGTCCCCGGCTCGGCGATCCACGGCCAGGTGACGGCGAAGGCCAGCAGAGCGTAGGCGGCCGGCGGCAGCCACGCCGTGACGGCGCGAGGCATGCCTGGACGCCGCCGGGGAGCGGAGCCCTCCGGCGCGACACCGTCGTCGGCGGACGGCCGTGGGGAGGAACTCTTCTGGGCGGCTCCGGGAGCGGCTTTGTCGATCACGTCCATCGCTGACGAAGGGAAGAACACTGGCCGGCGGCGTTTGGACCCCTGGGGGCCGGCCCGCTTCGGCGGCCGTGTCCGCGCAAGCCTGAACGCCGGCCGGGACGGCAAGAGGCTGCACCAGTCCCGCACGCGGCCGCCGGGCGGGGGATTCTAGCCCCAACAGCGGCCTCGCCTCTGGCCGGAGGCACGCTCGAGGGGCCGGCTATCCGCGCCCGGCGAACAGCTCGCGGTAGCTGGGCACCACGGCCTCGTGTGACTGGCCCGACTCCTGGATCGCGAGCGCGCTGGACAGCGCGGCGATGCCGTCCCAGCCGGTGACCGTGGCCCGCGCCGGGTCGCCGAGAGCGGCGACGAAGGTCTCCCACTGCACCCGCAACGGCTCTCGCCGCTCGAGCGCGAAGCGGACCATGTTGCCTTCGCCCGTGCCGCGCACCACGTTCAGCGCATCCCATTGGATCGTCGTGCGGGGGTTCTCGTAGAAGAAGAGGTCCTGGGTCAGGTAGTTGACGACGAACATCCCGCGCTCGCCGGTGACACTCAGCTCGCGCACCTTGGCCGGCGTCATCCAGTTGACTTCGAGCAGCCCGGTCGAGCCGTCGTCCATGCGAAGCGAGGCGCAGATCAAGTCCTCCGCCCGCGCATGCGCACGCTGCGCGACCTCGGCATAGACGCGGCGCACCTCGCTGCCGGTCAGGTAGCGCGTGATGTCCAGGTCGTGCGTGGCCAGGTCGAGTGACACGCCCAGCATCGACTCGCGGTCCGGAAAGGGACTCAGCCGTCGCGCATGGATCTGAAACACCTCGCCCGCGTCGCCGTCGTCGAGCTTCTGCTTCAGCAGCATCACGGCCGGGTTGAAACGCTCTACGTGGCCCACGCTCAGCATCAGCCCGCGTGATTCGGCTTCGCGCACGAGCTCGAGGGCCTCGTTCTCGGTGGGGGCCATCGGCTTCTCGACGAGCACCGACAGTCCCGCTCCGAGCGCCGCCAGGCCGAGGCGCGGAAGCTGATCGACCGGGACGGCCAGGCAGGCGAAGTCGGCTTCGACTCGCTCGAGCGCATCCTCCAGCCGCTCGAACGCCTGCGCGTCGGGAGCCGTACGGAGCGCGACCGACCGCCGCTCCTCGCTCGGATCGACGATCGCGACGAGCTTCACGTCCGGCAGCATCCCGAGCACGCGCAGGTGGTAGGTGCCCATGCGGCCGAGCCCCGCGATTATCGCCCGATAGCCTTCGCTTCCCATGCGCGGGCAACCTATCGGCTCAGCAGCGATGAGCCGCCGACGGCAGCGGGCGCACGCGTCGTGAGTGTCCTCCCGCTAGCGGAGTCGCGAGCCCTCCGTCGCGGCGCGATCGCGGTGTGCATTCCGGTGACGAGCGGACCGGAATCGCTCGAACGCTGTCTCGCGAGCGTGATCGCGACCAGCCCGCACGACGTCTCCATCGTCGTCGCCGCCGAGCGGGCGACTCACGAGTTGGAGCAGATCCTGGCGGGAATCGACCGCGACGTGCACCTGCTTGGTCGTGGAGGGCGCCGGCGCGGTCGCGCTCGCGAACGCGGCGCTCGAGGCTTGCGCGGACGCGGACGCAGTGCTGCTCTCCAGTGACGCGGTCGTGCCGACCGCGTGGCTCGAGCGCCTTCGCGACGCTGCCGGCTCCGATTCGATCGTCGCGACGGCGAGCGCGCTCGGGCCGGGGAGGGGACCGCTGTCGATCGGTCCGGGGGCTCTGCCGATTGACCCCCGGCATCTCGAGCGCGTCGCTGCCGAGGTCGGTTCGCGAGCGTCACGCGCGCGGCCGCGGACGGCCACGGCCGATGGTCGGTGCGTCTGGATCTCTCGCGCCGCGCTCGAGCTCGAGGGCAAGCTGGACGAGGGGTTCGAGTCCCTGCGCGCCGCCTTGATCGACCTCTCGCAGCGCTGCGCGCTGCGCGGATTCGCGAACGTGGCCGCCGACGACGTGATCGTCGGCTCGGCGTCGCCAGAGGCGGACACCGGCACGGAGCAGCTTGCGGCGGGCCGCGACGGGGCCCTCCTGCAGGAGCGGTACCCGTACCTCCTGCCGGCGCTGGAGCCGGAGACGTGGCAGCCGCTGCAACGCTCCCTCGCCTCCGCGCGGCGGGCGCTCGGGCCGTTGCGGGTGACGATTGACGCTCGCATCGTTCGCGGCTCGTTCTCCGGCGCGCATGCGCAGACGCTCGAGGTGATCGAGACGCTCGCCCGCCTACCCGACGTGCGGGTGCGAGTGGTGCTCGACCCCGCGATCGGCCCTGACGCCCTCGCCGCCCTCGATCGCCTCCCCGGGGTGGAACGCGTCGCCGCCGGCGACGTCTCCGCTGCGACGGAGCGCGACGACGTCGCACACCGTCCCTACCAGGTGACGTCCCCGGAGGACCTCGACTTGCTCTCGCAGCTGGGCGAGCGGCTCGTGATCACTCACCTCGACCTGATCGCCTTTCACAACCCCGGCTACTTCGACACCCACGACTCGTGGCTGGCGCACAGGCGCGTCACGCGCCAGGGCCTTGCGATGGCCGACCGCGTCGTGTTCCTGAGCGAGCACGCCGCGCGCGATGCGATCCGGGAGGGCCTGGTGGAGCGCGGACGCGCGCGCGTCGTGCCGATGGCGGTGAGCCGCGACCGGCACACGCCGGGAGGCCGCAGGCCCGAGGGGGTCCCCGATCGACCATTCCTGCTCTGCCTCGGCAACGACTTTCGGCACAAGAACAGACTGTTCGCGATCAAGCTCCTGGCCGAGCTCCAAGGGCGAGCGTGGGACGGCGACCTGGTGCTCGCGGGCGCGCGGGTCGAGCACGGATCATCGCGTTCCGAGGAGGCGAGCTATCTCTCGTCGCGCCCCGGGCTCGCCGCGACGGTGCACGACCTGCCGGCCGTCGACGAGGCGGAGAAAGCCTGGCTGTACGCGAATGCCGCGGCGGTCGCCTACCCGACCGTCCTCGAGGGCTTTGGCCTGATCCCCTTCGAGGCTGCAAGCGCGGGCACGCCCTGCATCTTCGCCCGCCAGGCGTCGCTCGCGGAGCTCCTTCCCCCCGAGGCCGCCTCGATCGTGCCATGGGACGCTGCCGAGTCGGCCGAACGGGCGCTGCCGCTGCTGCTCGACGCCGAAGCACGGCGCCGCCATCTCGAGCTGGTCGCCGAGGCGGGGCGTGCCCTGGGGGACTGGCAGTCCATCGGGCGCGAGCTGCTCGCCGTGTACGAGGAGACGGCGGGGCTGCCGTCGCGCGAGGCGTCTTCGCTGGCCGCCGAGGCCACCAGGCAAGAGTCGAAGCTCGAGGCCTGGAACCTCCTGGAGCGAGGCCTTACGCCGCGAGCAAGGACCGGGCTGCTGGCGCTGGCGCAGCGCAGAAGGCTGCGACGGCCGCTGTCGTGGTTGCTCGCCGGCCTCTACCGCGTCGCCGGTCGGGCCGGCCGCGGCGATGCAGACGGCCGCGGCGGGCGACGGTGACCCCATAGAGCCCGTATCTCCTCGAGGCGCGCGCGAATGAGGCCGCCGACGGCTTCTGGCGAGTACAGCTCCTCGATGTCGACTCGCGCCCGCTTTGCCTTCAGTCGAGCCTCATCGGGTCGTTCGACCACCCGCCGCATCAAGCGCGCCGCCTCGTGCGTGTCGGGGTGGGCCCAGGTTCCGTCCGCCGGGTAGATCTCGCAGTCCGCCCCGACGCGCGCCCGCTCCCACGGCACGGGGTAGCTGTTCTGGTCGGTCATGAAGTCCATGGGTCCCGAGTAACCGGTCGCGACCACGGGCTTGGCGAGCGCCATGCACTCCGCGAGCGTGAGTCCGAAGCCTTCGCTGCGATGAAGCGAGACGTAGCAGTCGCAGCCCCTCACCAGGGCATCGCGCTCGCGCGCGCTGAGCGAGCGGTCGACGACGTGTACGTCCGGCCGGCCGCGGGCCGCCCACAGAACCTCCTGCAGAGCCTCCGGGCGGTGAACGCCGTTGATCGTCTTGACGACGAGCTGCGGCCCTTCACCCGGTTCGAATGCGAGCCGGAACGCTTCCACCAGGCCGACCGGGTTCTTGCGCTGGATCGTGCTGAAGAAGTCGAACATGAAGAGGAACTGGAAGCCCTCGGGGATGCCGAGGTCGAGCTTCACGTCGCCTGGGTCTGGCGGTAACACCGACGGCGGCACACGGCGGACGGGGATCGGCGCGGCGGACGCGAGGTTCTCGGCGACGTAGCTCGAGTAGACCCAGATCTCGTCCAGGAGGCCGAAGGCGCCTCGCCAGCGATCGGGCACGGCGTCGGTCTCCCAGGCCCAGACGCCGATCGCCGGGCGCTCGGTGAAGAAGTCCTCGCCGGCGGACTCGGCGAAGCGCGGCAGCTCGTCGGGGTTCAGGCAGATCAGCCTGAACCCCGATGAAGCGGCGCCGTCCAGGTCCTGGTACTCGACGCGCGCGTACTCGTCGTGAGGTACTTCCCTCAGCTTCACGAACTGCCGCACGTCTACGGTCGAGGTCGAGACCGGGATCTCGGCTGCTTCGAGCGCGCGCACGTAGCTGCGCGCGGCCTCGCCGAGCCCGAGCGTGCCGGTCAGGAGGCCGGTCACCTCCATGGCGAGTTGGGGCGCATCGCCCCGCGGCAGCGATGAGCGCCGGGGCGCTGGCGTTCGGGAGCTCCTGCCGTGCTGGATCCCGGGCCCACCGGGTGGAAGAAAGCGATCGGGGAGCCCCATCTCCACGGAGCCGAAGACCCACACCCAACCCGCGAAGCCCTCACCGTCCGCGCCGTCCAGGTCCGGATAGGCGGAGTGGAGGTCGTCCCGCTCGCGATAGATGCGATAGAGGTAGCGATTGACGCCGGCAGCGCTCCCGTACGGAGCCGGTTCGTCGAGCCAGCGCATGAAGTCCTCGAGGCCCTCCTCGGTGAAGACGTCGCCGAACGTCTCTCCCGCCGCCGCGGCTTCGGCGAGCAGGTGGGAGAGCCGATCGTCGAACGTCATCCCGTTTGGAAGCCGCAGGCCCACGTCGGCGCGCCGCCGGTGGTCGCGCCAGCCCGCCTCGTGCAGACGCTCCGCGTACGACTCGCACAGCTGCGCCAGCTGCGGGTTCTCGCTCGTGCGCACCCGGTCCATCTCGGCGGTCAGCAGGAAGGGCCGTCCGGGATCGAAGCCCTCGAAGTGGAGGAAGCGCAACGGACGCCCATCGACGAGCGGGAGCGCGCCGTCGCTCGAGAGAGAGCGCTCGTGGAGGTTCCAGTAGCTCACCGCCGAGGCGCTGTCGGAAAGCGCCGCGGCTGTGGGGAAGACGCTGGGGACGAGGTCGATCCAGCGGCTGAGCTCCCTGCGCGGATGGAGAGGCTGGCCCGGTGAGGGAGGGGGAAGCGAAGCCGCCGCGCGCGCCGTGCGGGCCGCCCACCACCGCGCCGGCTCGATGCCTTCGGTCCCGGAGAGCGCCACCAGTGACGCGCCGAGGCGACCGGCGCTGCGCAGGTCGGCGGCGTCCGGGCGATGACCGTCAGGCGGCAGGTGGCCGAGCAGGCGCGGCGCGATCACCACGCCGTGTCGCTCGAGCAGGCGTGCCACCGGCTCGAGCGGGGCGTGCAAGTCCACCGCCGCATCGAGGTACACGATGGGGCCGCGGTCGCGTGCGAGCAGCCACGCGAGCAGCCGCGGCTTCAGCAGCTCGGTGAGGTCTGCCCAGCGGTCGTCCGCCAGCAGCTTGTCGAAATCGTCGAGCGGGAGCTGATCGGGCCGAATGACCTCGAAGGGCTCGTCCTTCTGCTGCGGCCTTCCGCGTCCGAGACACAGCACCGTGAGGGAGGCCTCGGGGTGATGGCGAGCCAGGCTGCCCGCCAGGACGCGGGCGTTCGCCAGCCTGCCGGCGTTGACGATCGTGCAGAACTTCACGCCTTGCTCGCGACGACGGCGTACTCGCTCTCCCGGTAGCGATCGTCGTCGACGTGCCCGGTGCCGAGCGGATGGAACGCATAGGCCGAGTCGAAGCCCGCGAGCCTGCAGAGGACGAGCAGCGCCTCCGGGAAGAGCGGGTGCCTGTGCGTCGGGTCGACCCAGAACGTCTTCAGGGAGTGTGGCGCGTGCGGGTTCACCGTCTCCGCGACGAACATCCCGCCGGCAGGCAGTCTCGCGAAAGAGAGCTCGAGGAAGCGCACGAGCTCCGCGTAGGTGAGGTGCTCGACGAGCTGAGCGGAGAACACTGCGCCGATCTCTTGCTGCGATGCCCCTTCGAGGTAGTCGTTCACCGTTCCGAGCCGGACGGCTTCGTGGCCCTTCGCATGACAGCGCTCGACCATCGCCTCGTCGGCGTCGACCCCTACGTAGGAGATGCCACGCTCGCGCAACAGGTCGAGGAACTCGCCGCGGCCGCAGCCCGCGTCGAGCACCGGCTGGTGCTCGTGGAGCAGCTCCACGAACACTGCCTGTCGCTCCTTGACTCTCTCTTCCGGACCTCGGAAGGCTTCCTCGAATCCCAGGTAGGGCGCGCCGCTGGCGCCACCGCCCTCGCGGTAGCCGAGCACCACTCCGGCGGAGGGGTGGCGGAACTGCTCCAGGGTGCCGGGCGCCGCGTAGGGAAGGGCCCGGGTCCCCGCGACCGCCTCCTCCGTCTCGGCCACGCGCGAGCGCAGCACCTCGAGCGCTTCGAGCACGTCCTCCGACAGCAACTCCACCTGCACCCGCTCCTGGTCGCGGAGACGGCGGTCGAGGTCGTCGATCGCGTCCAGCAGCTTGCCGTCAACGGTCCTCTGATAGGCGGTGTACGGCCGCAGCAGCCGGAGGAGCGAGCGGCGCACGACCTCCCGCACTTTCCCGGGCCCGCGCGCCTGCAACTCAGGCCCGCGACGCGCCAGCTCGCGAGCGACGCCGGCCGGGCGCGATGCTGCTCCATCTTCGGACTGGGAAGTCAAGGTTGGTGACTGGGGCCGCTCAACGTGCTGCTAACCTCGCGGCGCTCCGCGGAACCGCCAGCGAAGCCGCAGCCGGGATGAGCTTCGCGCTCAGGCCGCACACAGTAGGGCACGTGCCACTTCCCGCTCCACTAAAGACCAGTCTTCAAAGGCTGTGGGACACGACGAACGACGACTATCGCCGTAAGCTCGTCGACGCCCTGCCGAGCGGCTCCGACCTACGGTTGCTCGACGTCGGCTGCCACGACGGGGCGTTCACGCAGCGGCTGGCCGAGCGCATCGGCACTTCAGCGGGCCGAGTGTCGGGGATCGAGATCGTGGAGGAATGGCGCACTCAGGCTCAGGCACGCGGCTTCGACGTTCGGGCCGGGGACATCGAGGAGCGCTGGCCCTTCGACGACGGGTCCTTCGACGTCGTGCACGCCAACCAGGTGATAGAGCACGTCAAGAGGCTGGACCATTTCGTCGGCGAGGTCCGGCGGGTGCTGGCCCCTGGCGGCCGGGCGGTCATCTGCACTGAGAACCTGGCGAGCTGGCACAACATCGCCGCCCTGATGCTCGGCCTGGTCCCGTTCTCGCTCACGAACATCAGCTCGAAGGGACCGGTCGGGAACCCGTACGCGCTGCACGTCGGCGAGAACGGGTCGGTGTGCGAGCCTTCCCAGCACATCCACGTGCTCACGCACGTTGGTCTACGCGCGATCTTCGAGATGCACGACTTCGAGATCGAGAGCGAGTTCGCGTCCGGTTACTACCCGCTGTTCGGCCGCGCCGCCTCGGCCGTCTCCCAGCGCCGTCCCAAGCACGCGCATTTCATAGGCGTAGTCGCCAGGCGACGGTCTTAAAGGGCTGTCTTAGACTTGCCCTGATGCCAGCCGAGCCGGAGTCGCCCATCTCGCCGGCGATCGTCGTCGACCACGTGACCAAGCGCTTCCGCATGCCGCACGAGCGCTACAGCACGTTGAAGGAACGCGCCCTGCACGCGTTCAGCCGTCGCAGCCACGAGGTGCTCGAGGGCTTGCACGACGTGTCGTTCAGCGTCCAGCCCGGCGAGTTCTTCGGGGTCGTCGGCCGCAACGGCTCCGGCAAGAGCACGCTGCTCAAGTGCATCGCCGGGATCTACCGCGCCGACGCCGGCGCGA
The DNA here is from genome assembly GCA_963774075.1 of uncultured Solirubrobacterales bacterium. Classification (GTDB taxonomy): domain Bacteria; phylum Actinomycetota; class Thermoleophilia; order Solirubrobacterales; family JBBDJG01; genus JBBQNR01. The sequence continues at coordinate 877,545 of CAVZDP010000003.1, forward strand.
TCCGTGTCAACGGGCGCATGTCGACCTTCATCGAGCTCGGGGTCGGCTTCAACCCCGATCTCGCGGCGCGCGACAACGTCACGCTGAACGCGATCCTGCTCGGCCTCACGCCGAGCGAGGCGCGCCGGCGCGTGGACCGCGTGATCGAGTTCGCCGAGCTCCAGGAGTTCACCGACCTGAAGCTCAAGAACTACTCGTCCGGCATGTACGTGCGCCTGGCGTTCGCGGTGATGATCCAGGTTGACGCTGAGATCCTCCTCATCGACGAGGTGCTCGCCGTGGGCGACGCCGCGTTCCAGCAGAAGTGCTACGCCGAGTTCGAGCGCATGCGCGAGGCCGGCCGCACGATCGTCTTCGTCACGCACGACATGGCGGCCGTGAACCGCTTCTGCCACCGCGCGCTGCTCCTGGAGCGCGGGCGGATCGTGTCGAGCGGGGACCCGCACGAGGTGACCGGGGACTACCTGGCGGTGAACTTCCGCGCCGAGCGGGGCGGCGACGCCACCGAGCGAGCGGGAGAGCTGCGCGATCGCGCCGCCTACATATCCGAAGCCTGGTTCGAGGACGAGCACGGGCAGCGGCGCGAGCATCTGGCCCACGGCCGCCCATGCGCGTGCAAGGTGCGCGTCAAGTTCAACTGGGAGCTCGAGGAACCGAGCCTCGCGCTCTCACTCGACAGCGATCGCGGAGCGAAGGTGTTCGCCACGTCCAGCACCTGGGCGGGCAAGCGCACCGGAAGCTTTCGGGCCGGCGACGAGGTCGTGTTCTCCGTCTCCTTCGACAACGTGCTCGCGCCCGGCCGCTACTACGCGAGCCCGCACGTCGCGCTGCTCGAAGGAGGTGGCGCCGGCATCGTGGACCGCCGTGAGCGCGCGGCCGCGCTGGTCGTCACGGGCGACGGCGCCGAGGGTGGGCTTGTCAAGGTGCCGCACGACTTCGACCTCGAGCGCGTCGCACCCGAGCGCGACTTCGAGCGCGTCGCGCCCGGCGACGCCTGACCGGCACGATGGCGGCTACCGCGGCCACGCGCACTCCCACGTACGAGCAGTACCCGCCCAGCTCTGTCGGCTGGCGGCGGTTCTACGACATCACGGTCGCGCTCGCCGTCACCGAGTTCAAGATCCGCTACTTCGGCTCGGTGCTCGGCTACCTGTGGTCTCTGATGCGGCCGCTGATGGTCTTCGGCGTCCTCTATGTCGTGTTCACCCACATCGTCCGCTTCGGCGGCGACATCGAGCACTACCCGCTGAAGCTCCTGCTCGCGATCGTGCTCTGGAGCTTCTTCTCGGAGGCGACGGGGCAGGCGCTGGGGTCGCTCGTCGCGCGCGAGGGGCTGCTGCGCAAGGTGCCGTTCCCGCCGGCCGTGATCCCGCTCTCGGTCACGCTCACGAGCGCCTTCAACCTCGGCCTCAACCTGCTCGTCGTGCTCGCCTTCGTGCTCGTGACCGGGATCGAGCCGGCCGCCTCCTGGCTCGAGCTGCTGCCGCTCCTGGCGCTGCTGATCGTGTTCACCGTCGCGACGTCGATGCTGCTCGCCGTCCTGTACGTGCCGTTCAGAGACATGGCGCCGATCTGGGAGGTCGTGAGCCAGATGCTGTTCTGGGGGACGCCGATCATCTACGTGATCGAGACCGTCCCCGAGAGCGTCCGCGAGCTGATGATGGCGAACCCGCTGGCGGCGATCATCGAGCAGGCGCGCCACGCGGTCATCGACCCGTCCGCTCCGACCGCGGCGGCATCCATCGGCGGCACGGCGAAGCTGCTGATCCCGCTCGCGATCGTGATGCTACTGCTCGGGCTGAGCGGGTGGCTCTACGGGCGCACCAAGTCGACGCTGGCAGAGCGGCTGTAGCCGGCCGGCTTGATGGCGGTCTTTCTCCCGAATATCGAGCCGGCTTCGCCGGACACCTAAAGTCCAGAGAGCCCGCCTACGGCGGTCTCCTTCTCATCACGCTCCCACCGCTCGCGCAGAAACTTTCGCAGGATGCCCTCGACCTGGACGGCGGCGCTCTGCCAGGTCATCGGCGCCACGAACTCGCGCGCCTGCGCGGCGAGGCGCTCGCGACGGTCGGGCGCGTCGAGCAGGTCGATCACCCGCTCGGCGATCGAGATCGGCTGTGGATCGGCGAGCGAGATCAGGCGCTCGTCGCGACCGAACACCGACTCCACGCTCGGGTGGCGGACGTCGACGACGGGTAGGCCGCAGGCCATCATCTCCTTCGGTATCCGCGAGTAGTTCGTCAGCGACAGGACGAGCCCGACCGTGGCGCTGTTGTAGAGGGTTGAGAGCGCGCGCTCGTCCACCACCCCGGCGAACTCGAAGTCGAAGCCGGCGGTCGGCGGCTCCGTGTCGCCGAAGAGGACGAAGCGCGTGCCGGGCCTGCGTTCGGCGACCTCGGCGAGCGCGAGGATCCCCAGCTCGGTGCCGCGCCGCGGGGTCACGGGCCGCGCGTAGAACACGACGGTGTCCTGCTCGCGCGCTGCGCCCAGCGCACGGTAGGTGCCGTGGTCGACGCCGAGCTCGAAGTGGTCCGCGGTGGCGCCGAAACGCGTCTGGAGCCGCTCGGTCAGCCAGGGGCTCGCCGTCACGCACGGATAGCCCATCCGGTAGGTGTAGTCCGCCCACAGCCACTCCGACGACGCGGGATAGAACTCGGGCTCTAAGTCCTGGACGAGGTACGTCTTCAGCCTGCACCCCGGAAGCGAGGCGAGCGGGTAGGCGGTCTGCCAGCCCGTTGCGAGGGCAACGTCCGCGCCGTGCCAATCGTCGAAGCCCAGGAATACTCCGGCCCGTAGATCGGCGAAGTTCTCGGACAGCTCACGGTGGATCAGCGCAGCGCGGCCACCCATGTGCCCGGCGGGGTCGTGCACCCAGATCGAGCAGGAATGACCTCTGGCCTCCAGCTCCGCGACGATGTTGAAGATCGTCATGTGGCCGCCGCTGCCGCGCCTGAAAGGCGGGATCACCCATGCGAGGTGAAGAGGGTGATCGTCTGTGTCGCTCGGTGACGGCTTCGCGAGGGCGGCCGGCTCACTCCGAAAGTAGGACCGCACGTACTCGAAGCGGTGACTCGACGCAGGGACGTGGCGTGCGCGCAGGGCCGCCTGGATGCCCGCCCACCTCGCCGACCCCCCGCCCCGGCCCTCGAGCGACAGCCGCTCGGCGAGCGAATCGGGCAGGCGCTTCGCCCTGGAGCCGAGAGCGGCGAACGCCGCCCTGCCGGCGTGGTGCCGAGCCGATCCGAGCGCCTTGGTGAGCTGCCCCCCGCGGCCATGACCCTGCCGCCTCGTGTATTCGACGTCGCGGCGCACCTGAGCGGCGATCGTACGCAACGCGCGGCCCGGGGCAGCCGGCTCGACGTGGCCCAAGGTCTCCCGCAGGCCCCGGTACTCGTCGAAGTAGCGCCGCATGAACTCGACGAAGCCGTAGTCGTGGGCGTGCAGCACACCCGCCTCGGGGACGTAGGCTTTCTTCCAGCCCTTCGCCATCGCGTCGCGCGCGAACGCCTGGTCCTCGGCGTACGCGACTTCGCGGAACCGGACGTCCTCCCAGCACGCCCTCGTGACGCAAGAGTTGACGTTCGAGAAGAAGCCTGTGGCCGGGTCGGAGCGGACTTCGGACCCGTCGATGCGGACCTCCCCGTTCGGGGCGAACGAGCCGAAGAACTCCTCGAGCTCCCTGGCGATCGCCGGGCTCGTGCCGGGCCTCGGGAGGTGCGGTCCGAACGCCAGTCCTACGCGCCCATCCGCGTCGAGAGCTGTTGTGAGGCGCTTCAGCCAGAGCTCGCCGGCCGGCGTCGCGTCCTGGGTGAGGAAGGCGACGACGTCTCCCCGGGCCTGCTCCATCGCGAGGTTGCGGGTCCTGCCGTGGCCGAACTCCCCCGGCTCGATCACGAGCACCCGCGCGCCGAGCGAGTGCGCGATCGCGGGCGAACCGTCCCGCGAGCCCGAGTCGATGACGAGCGTCTCGACCGGAGCGTCAATCCGCTGCCCGGCGACCGCCGCGAGCACCTCCTCCAGGTAACGGGCGCCGTCCTTCACCGGGACGACGACCGTGACGCCCGCCGCCTCGCTCATCCCGGCCGGCCGGTGAGCCGCCGCAGAGCGCGGACGAGGAGCCGCAGGGCCTCGAAGGCGATCCTGAGCGGCCTGCGCCGCATCAGGCCGTCGAGGTCGATCCGCGAGCGCTCGAGCCAGTAGAGCTGCCGCTCGAGGCGCGCCATCTCGCTGGAGCGCCGCGCCCTCAGCTCGAAGAGCTCGCGCTCGGTCTCGGCGAGCGCCTCTCGCGTAGCTGCCAGCTCCGCCTGGAGCTCCTGAACCCTCTGAGCGTCGCCGGGGGTCTGGCCGGCTTCCTCGCCCGGCGGCGCATCGGCGGCCTCGCTGCGCCCGGGGCTCGCCTGGCCTCTTGGCGTCACGCGGCGGACGGTAGCACCCGTACTGCGGGTGACACTGGGGTTGCGGCCGGCCCCGCGGGCGTCAGGGACCGACCGCCGCCTGCCGACGAAGGTCTGGTGAGGAGCACCGGCGGGCCGCCGGCGGGCCGCCCGGCCGCGCCGGACGGCCGCATAGAAGTCTTGATCGTGTGCCGGGCCGAGCTCTTGCAGCTCGGCCTCGAGCGCCTGCTCGCGCGTGCCCCGGATCTCAAGGTGTTCACGTACACGCGGGTGCCCGCCGCCGCCGGAGCCGCCCGCGAGGACGGTGCGCACGGCATGGGCAGGGCCGCCGGAGCGGGTCGGGTGCGCCGGGTAGCGCTCCTGAGCGACCGCCAGCTCCCCGACGCCGCCGCGGAGTGCGAGCTGATCCGCGCTACGTTCGCCGACGAGGTCGTCCTGCTCTCGAGCCGGCCCGACATGGACGTGCTGGTCGGCTGCATGGCCGCGGACGCCCAAGCCTTCGTGATGGAAGGAGATTCGCCTCCGGTGCTTCTGGCGGCGATCCGAGCCGCGGCCGCCGGCCGCACCTACGTCGGTCAGCGCACCCTCGATCTGCTCGTTGACTGGCTCGCCCAGCGGGAGCGCGCCCGCGGAGGGGCGGTCGCGCGCGCCGGCGACCACCGCCTGCTGCGCCTGCTCGCCGCGGGGCGCACGACCGCGGACATTGCCGAGCTACTCGGAATCGCGCCGAAGACCGTGCGCAACCGAACCTCGCGCCTCTACCGCAGGCTCGGCGTGCACTCGCGGGCTGCGGCGGTGCGCGTAGCCGAGCAGCGCGGGCTGCTCGACGGCGCCGACTAGCTCGCCCGGGCAGTCAGCGCGCTTTGCGCGCCGGCACGTCGAGCGATCCCGGGCCGTAGTCGATCTCGACCGCGGTTCTCGGCCCCGGTGGGTCGTGCCAGGAGACCGTGAACGGCACCTTGTTCCCCGGCGCGACCTCCGCCTCGAGCCCGATCCGGCGGCGCTCCTCGTCCGGATAGCGGCCGGGACCGCTTCCCGGCCCGCGGCCGTAGGGATAGAGCGAGTGCACGTAGGCCGGCACGAATGTCGCGACGGACTCGAGCTTGCGCCCGTCCGCGTCGAGCACGCGCACGTCGGCCGCCTTCATGGTCAACTTCTCGAGCCCTTCGTTCTTCACCTCACCGCGCAGGATGCGATCGCGCGGCAGCGTCGGCGGCACGAGCAGGCGCGGCTCCTTCTCCCACACGAGCTTCGCCGAGCGACCGACGGCCTCGTCGTCTCCGCCGCAGCCGGCCGCCGCCAGCGCAAGCGCCGCGAATGCGGCGGCGGTCGCCGCTCGCTGCCTCATGCGTTGACGTTATCGCGCTGGGCTAGTTCGGCTCCGGCCTGGGAGTGAACCAGTCGCAGCCCGGCGGGTTCGGGTTCTCGGGACTCCACGTCGCGCAGGGAACGAGGAAGCCCTGCTTCTCGCTGTTTCCGGGCCGGAAGAGGTCGATCCCCGGGCAGTCCGGCAGCAGCGGCGCCGCCGGGTCGCTCGTGGGCTGCGCCCCCGAGGGGCCCTGGTTGCGATCGCTACCCGACTGCACCCAGCAGTTGCCGAGCACCGAGTCGTTGTCCACGCAGCCAGACTCCTCCTCCACGCAGTCCTGGCCCTCCTCCTCGTCCCACCAGAAGTCGGTGCCGTTGACGTCACGCGTGCCCTGGCACTGGGTGAAGTCGACGAGGCTCGGGTTCAGCGTGCTCGGGCGCACTCCGAGACAGTTGTCCTGGTAGCGGTTGTTGCCCGAGGTGTCGTAGGTCTTGGCGGGGTCCTGCTCGTCGCGCAGGGCCGCCGGGACCCAGAACTGCATAGTGCCGTTGCGCCAGTTGTTGAAGATGTAGTTGTCCTCGACCAGGTTCGCGTTACCACCCGCGATCAGGAGCCCGGTGCCCAGCGGAACCCCGAACGTCGGGCAGACCAAATCCGGCTCCCGCTCGGACCACGGCACCGTCGCGCAGTAGACGTCCCGCTCCTCGGTGTAGATGTCGAAGTTGTTGTCGTAGATCAGGTTCTCGGACCACTTCGAGTTGTCCTGGGGCATGCCAGGGTGGCCGCCGTTGAAGGAGTCGACGGTCACTCCGGTGGCGTTGTCGTGCAGTCGGTTACGTTGGAACCACGTGCCGTTCCCGGCCGTGCCCGAGGTGCCGATCGTGTTGTGGTGCGAGTCGCAGTTGCGGACGATGATCCCGTAGACGTGGCCGTGCGCGTCCGGCTGGCCATGGCGCCCGTTCGGCCCCGACCCGGGGTAAACGCCGGAGTCGCCGCTGTGCGACGTCTCGCAGTTCTCGTAGATGCCGTGGTCGGACGCGAACGAGAGGATCGCGTACTCGCGGCTGTAGCGCGAGATGATCCCGTCGAACCGGAACCCGTTCGTCTCGAGCACGTAGACGTTGTTGAAGTCCGAGAACTCGACGTAGAAGTTCTTGAGGAAGACGCCGTCCGCGCGGTCGGCGCGGATGACGTTGAGCGCGGTCCTCTCACCCTCGATCCGCACGTCCATCGGATCGTCGCCCGTGCCCTCGATCTGGATGTTGCATTTCGCGTCGCAGAGGCGGTTGTCGTTGGTGTCGCCGAGGATGGCGATCAGGTTCTGCGCGTGGGGGCATTGCCGGTGCTCGTCGTAGGTGAGCGCGAAGTCGCCGGCCTGGGTGCGCGCGTAGACGTCCTCGCAGCCGGCGGGCGCCGGACCGCGGCTCGGCTCCTCGCGGTAGAGGCCCGGCAGCACCTGGATGCGGGCCCCGTTTCCGGCCGCGTTCACCGCGGCCTGGATGTGGCTGAAGCCGCACTTCTTCAAGAGCTTTGTGTTCTCTTTGCGGATGGCGGAGTTGCGGATCTGGTTGATCCGCTGCCTCGAGTCCGGCTTGCAGACGACGAGGCTGGGCCCGCTCGTCCTGTAGGTGGGGAAATCGCCCTGGTTCCAGTCCGGGAAGAAGGTCTCGCGCTCGGCGTGCGCGCCGGCGGTCGACGGCATGCAGAGCGCAGCGACGAGTGCTGCGGTGGCAAGCAACAGCAGCGCGAGCCTCGACGACGAAGACGAGTAGCGCCTGACGGCAATGGACCTCATCGAGTTCCTCCCCGGTGACTGGACGCCCCGAGCGTCCATATGAAAATGCGACGTTGCGACGAGCAAGCCGCCGCGAGCGCCATCTTAGCGCGCGCCGGTGGATGTGCAAGGCCTCCCGACCCACTACCCAACGGCCAGGGCACTTCCACCGCGGCTTTTATTCGGCTACAGTTCCGGGGCTTCTAGTCAAGTCAGCCGTCGGGGGAGGATTCGGGATGTCATCGGCTGCTCGGCGATTCGTTCTGCTCTTCGTGGTCGCCGTGCTCGCGTGCTCGTTTGGGCTTGCGCCCAGCGCGCTTGCCGCGGCCGAGCCCTACCAGGAGGGCGATCACCTCGGCTTTCGCAACATCCTCCCGCCCGGCACGAACGGGCACGAAAACGTGACCGACGCGGCGCAGTTCCTCGGCCTGGGCGTCTACCCGCCCCACTGGGTCGACCAGGCCGAGATGTACGGCGACCTGGTGTACGAGTCGCCTGGCGTGACGCCGGCGCAGGTGGATCAATTCTTCAAGGATGCCAGCTTCGGCGTGGCGCCCGGGAACGTGGCGCGCACCTACAGCCCGCCGCTTCGCCCGGGCGTCGTGATCGAGCGCGACGGCTCATTCGGGGTCGCCCACGTCTACGGCGAGACGCGCTCGGACACCATCTACGGCGCCGGCTACATCGGGGCCGAGGACCGCCTCTTCTTCATGGACGTGCTCCGCCACGCCGGCCGCGCGCAGCTCTCGGACTTCGCCGGCGGCTCGAACAAGGCGATGGACGAGGAGCAGTGGCAGGGCGCGCCTTACACCGAGGCCGACCTCCAGCAGCAGGCCGACCAGCTCGACGACCTCTACGGGGCGGACGGCGCTCAGGTCCAGCAGGACTCGCTCGACTACATCGCCGGCGTCAACGCGTACATCACCGAGGCCCGCATCAACCCGACCAAGATGCCGGCCGAGTACGCCGCGATCGGCAAGCCGCTGCTCGACTTCCAGCCCACGGACATCATCGCGACAGCGTCGCTGGTCGGCGGCATCTTCGGCAAGGGCGGCGGCGGCGAGGTCGCGAGCGCGCAGATCCTCAACGCGGCCCGCAAGCGCTTCGGCCCGCGGGCGGGGGAGGCGGCGTGGCAGGACTTCCGCCGCGCCGAGGACCCCGAGGCGCCAACGACCGTTCAGGGAACCTCGTTCCAGTACCAGGTCCCGCGGGGGATCCAGAGCCGCGCGGTCGCGATCCCCGATCCGGGCTCGGTCGTCGGTCCCGGCGGCACGGGAGCGTCGTCGGCCGCGATGTCCGCCTCGGCGAGCGGAGCGCTGCCCCCACGCCGCGCCTCTGCCGGCCGCCGGAGCGACAAGAGCAAGGGTCTCATCTCGCTGCCTCGCAGCGCCTCGAACGCGTTGCTCGTGTCGGGCCAGCACACCGACAGCGGGCGTCCAGTGGCAGTCATGGGACCGCAGGTCTCCTACTTCATCCCCGAGATCCTGATGGAGCAGGACCTCCATTGCCTGGGCGATTGCGGGGGCGCTCCCGACATCGACGCGCGCGGCGCCTCGTTCCCCGGCGTCAGCCCGTACGTGCTGCTCGGCAGAGGACCGGACTTCGCCTGGTCCGCCACCTCGGCCGGCCAGGACATCATCGACACCTTCGCCGAGGAGCTGTGCGAGACGGACGGCTCGGAGCCGACGGTCGACTCCGACCACTATCTGTACCAAGGGCAGTGCGTCGCGATGGAGGTGCTGGAGCGCACGAACATCGTCACACCAAACCCGGCCGACCCATGCGGCGGAAGCGGGCAGACGGCGTGCGGCCCTTACACGATCACGTCCTTCCGCACGGTGCACGGCATCGTCAATGCGCGTGGCACGGTGCGCGGCAAGCCGGTGGCGTTCGCGCGCCAGCGCTCGACGTACATGCACGAAGTGGACTCGGCGCGCGGGTTCGTCGACCTGAACTCACCGGAGCGGGTCTCAAACGCGCAGGAGTTCCAGCAGGCCGCGCACAAGATCGGCTTCACCTTCAACTGGTTCTACGCCGACGACCGCGACATCGCCTACTTCAACTCCGGCGACAATCCGGTCCGGGCGCGAGGCGTAGACCCCAACTTCCCCGCCTGGGGAACCGGCCAGTGGGACTGGCAGGGCTTCGACCCGGCCACCCGCACGGCCGACTACACGCCGTTCTCGCAGCACCCGCGCCTCATCAACCAGCCTTTCATGACCTCCTGGAACAACAAGCAGGCTCCCGGCTACCGCGCCGCCGACGACAACTTCGCCTACGGCCCCGTCCACCGCTCGCTTTCGCTCGACCGGCGCATCCAGAGCCGGATCACGAGTGGCGACACGTTCGCACTGAACGAGCTCGTGGACGCGATGGAGGACGCCGGCACGGTGGACCTGCGGGCGGCCGAGGTGCTTCCGTACATGCTGGACGTCCTCGGCACGTCCGGCGGGTCGGAGATCCAGGTTGCCGCGCAGACGCTCGGCGACTGGGTCGCCTCCGGCGCTCATCGCCGTGATCTCGACCAGAACGGCGTCTACGACCACACTCAGGCGGTCCAGATCATGGACGCCTGGTGGCCGCGGGCGCTTCAGGCCGCCTTCCAGCCCTCGCTTGGGCAGGAGCTCTTCGACTCGCTCCGCAGCATGATCCACTTCGACGACGACCCCAATACGGGCAGCGGCTACCACGCCGGCAGCGCCTACATCGACGGCTGGTACGGCTACCTGCAGAAGGACCTGCGGCGCCTGCTCGGGCTGCCGGTGCAGGGCACCTTCTCCCGGGTCTACTGCGGCGGCGGCAGCCTCACCGCCTGCAGGAACGCGCTCCGCCAATCGCTTCGGGACGCGCTCGATGTCCCGGCCACGACGCTCTACGACGAGGACCCCGTCGCAGCGGGCGTCCAGCGGGCCGACACCTGCCCGCCGGCGAACAGCGATCAGTGGTGCTGGGATTCCGTGCGCTTCCGCCCGATCGGGGCCGTGACCCATCCGACCTTTCACTGGATCAACCGGCCGACGTTCCAGCAGGCTGTGGACATCCAAGGACACCGCCCGCGTTGAGGATGCTGCGCCAGAGCATCGCAGCCGGCAGAGGGGGGGCGCTGCGAAAAGCCACCTCTTGCCGGCGCAGATCGCCTAGTCTGGGCCTTAGGCTAGGGACACCGTTGGCGTTGGGGCTGGCGCGCTCCGCTGCCGCGAGGGGAGGTATGCAGTGATTCGGAAGGGAAAGCTGGTGCTGTGGGTGCTGCCGCTCGCGGCCCTTGTCGCGCTCGCCTTTGCCTCGAGCGCCGGGGCGACCCACAACCTGTTTGCCCTGGTCTCCACGGGCCCGGTGAGCAACGGCCCCAACGACGCGCACTTCGCCGACGTCAGCGACGTCGGCACGCGATTCCTGTTCGAGACCGACGAGAAGGTCGTGGCCGCCGACACCGACTCCGTGGTCGACCTCTACGAGCGGGTGAGCTCCACGACGACGTTGCTCTCCACCGGCCCTTCCGGCGGCAATGGCGCCATCGACGTCTTCTACACGGGTAGCTCCAAGGACGCCAGCCACGCCTACTTCGAGACCGACGAGAAGCTCGTCGCGAGCGACAACGACGGCGGCCAGGGTGACGTCTACGAGCGGGTCGGAGGCACGACCAACCTCGTCTCGCAGGGAACCGGTGGCAACGGGGCGTTCTCCGCATTTTTCGTCGGCGTCTCCGATAACGGCGGCAGAGTCTTCTTCGAGACCGACGAGGCGCTCTCCGCGAGCGACACGGACGGCGGCCAGCAGGACGTCTACGAGCGGGTCGGAGGCACGACCAACCTCGTCTCGACCGGTGGCAACGGCGCGTTCCTCGCCAGCTTCGCCGGCGCTTCGGCGGACGGCACCAAGGTCTTGTTCGTGACCGACGAATCGCTCGGCGGCGGCGACGTTGACGGTCTCCAGGACATCTACATGCGCTCCGGCGGCACGACGACACTGATCTCGACCGGGTCCGCCAACAACGGCGCCTTCGCGGCCAACTTCGAGTCCGTCACCGCGGATGGCTCGCGGGTGGTCTTCAAGACCGCCGAGAAGGTGGAGCCGCTGAGCGACACGGACGCCCAGCTCGACCTGTACGAACGGGTGGGGTCCACAACGTCTCTCGTATCCACCGGCCCCATCGGCGGGAACGGAGCGTTCGGCGCGACTTGGGGAGGCATCTCCAGCGACGGCTCGCACATCGTGTTCGAGACGAGCGAGAAGCTGACCGCGGACGATCTCGACCTCACGAAGGACGTGTACGACCGCTCCGGCGGCTCGACCACGCGGGTGTCCACCGGCACCTCCGGGGGCAACGCGACCGCCTCGGCAACCTTCGAGGGAGTCTCCGACTCGGGCGCGCGCGTCTTCTTCAACACAACGGAGCAGGTCGAAACCTCCGACACCGACACCGTCAAGGACATATACGAACGCGCGGGCACGACCACCAGCCGGGTCTCAACCGGTCCGCTGGGCGGCAACGGCGCCGTCCCGGCCGCCTTCCTGAGCTCGAGCCTCGACGGAACGCGCGCGTTCTTCGAGACCGGTGAATCGCTCGAGACCGCGGACACCGACTCCTCCACCGACATCTACGAGCGCACGGCCGGAGGCACGACCCGCATCTCCACCGGTGCGATCGGAGGCAACGCCAACAGCGCCAACGCCGTCTGGTGGGGCAGCTCCGACGACGGGCGGCGTGCGTTCTTCGACACCGTCGAGAGCCTCTCCACCGCCGACACCGACAGTGCGATCGACGTCTACGTCGCGGTCTCCAACCTCCAGTTTCCGCGGCCGGGCGGAGGGACTCCTTTGAGGGTGCCGCTCGTGCCGGCGTACTCGGCATGCACGAGCCCGAATTCCTCGCACATCGGGCCGCTCGCGGAGCCCTCGTGCAGCCCGCCGGTGCTGCAGTCCCCGCGCCTGACGACGTCGAGCGTCGGTAGAGGCCTCGGGTCGGTGATCCTGAGCACGATTGTCGGCAACCCGAGCACGCCCGCCGACGAGGCCAACGTCTCCATCCAGGTCTCGCTAACCGACGTGCTGAACACGTCCGGCGGCACCGAGTACACGGGAGACGTGATGCTGAGCAGTCAGTTCAGGATCACCGACAACGCAAGCGGCTTCACCGGCGAGGAGGCGGCGACCGGGCAGGACACCGAGTTCTCCTTCCGGATCGACTGCGTCTCGACGCCCGATCCGGCCCTCGGCGGCGCGTGCAACGCGACCACGACCGCGGACTCGCTGGTCCCCGGCTACATCCTGGAGACCAACCGCACGACCATCTCCGCGTTCACGCTCGAGGTTCTCGACGCCGGAGCGGATGGCTCGGTCATTCCTGGCTCGGGCTGCCCGGCCAACTGTGGCACGGGCGACGAGCAGCGGTTCGCCGTCCAGGGGGCGTTCCTGCCTTAGCCCTTCCTTTTCGATGGCTCGGGCCGCCTCCCGTCGGGCGGCCCGGGCCGCGATCTTGCTGCGCGGCGCTCAGATCCTCGACAGCACGGCCCGCGCGATCAGCTCGACCAGCGGGCCGACCTGGAGCCCGACGACCGTCCCTCGCGCCCGCACCACTTGCGGCCGGCCCTTCTCGCTGGCCACCACCGCATCGACGTCGATGGGGATCGCTCCCAGCCCCCGCAGCGCCGCTGACGCCGCTCCACCCACGAGCGGGCCGAGCAACTCGGGGAGCTGCGCCGAGCCGTAGGCGAGGAGCGCCGGGGCGGAGGTCAGGGCGGTGATCCGAAGCCGGTACGTCTCGTCGCCCTCGCCTCGATCGAAATCGAACACCGCGACCTGGAACGGCCCGGACTCGAAGCTACGCAGGCTGAGGTCGACCTCGTCGAAGCCGTCGAGGTCGTCGAGCGCGCGTGAGCGCAGATCGGACAGCCTCAGGTCGAGACGGAGGTCGCGTCCATCGATCGCGAGCCTGTCACCGTCGTGCGCCAGCAAGCGCAGGGCTGGCAATGCCTCGAGCGTCACGCCGGCGCTCCCGCCCTCCGCCGTTAGCCGGTTCTCGATCCTGTGCTCGAGGTAGCGCGGCAGGAGGAGCTGCGATGCGACGAGCGCAACCAGCAGCCCGCCGGCGACGATGAGAGCGATCAGGCGCAATCACACACCGCCGACACCCTAGTGGCCCGGAGGATGGACCTTTGCGGGTAGGCGCCGGCACCGGGGTATCCTCGACTCGGCATGAGTGAGAGCACGGTTCGAATCGCGGCCATTCAGGCGACGCCGGTGATCCTCGACTCCGAGGCCACTGTCGAGAAGGCGTGCGCGCTGATCGGCGAGGCAGCCGCCGATGGCGCGCAGCTTGCCGTGTTGCCGGAGGCCTTCGTGCCTCTTTACCCGTCTAACTCGTGGGCGAAGGGTGCAGCGGCGTTCGCGGGCTGGGATGCGCTGTGGGAGCGTCTCTGGGAGAACTCGGTTGACGTTCCGGGACCAGTCACCGAGCGGCTGGGAGAGGCATGCCGCGAGCACGGCATCCACTGCGCGATCGGCGTCAACGAGCGAGAGTCCGAGCGTCCCGGCTCGCTCTACAACACGCTGCTCCTGCTCGGGCCGGAGGGTCTGCTGCACAAGCACCGCAAGCTGATGCCGACCATGCACGAGCGGCTCTTCCACGGAATCGGCGGCGGCGACGACCTCGACGTGACCGCTACCGCAGCCGGGCGGATCGGCGGCTTGATCTGCTGGGAGAACCGGATGCCGCTCGCGCGCTACGCCGTCTACCGCGGCGGGCCCCAGGTGTGGGTCGCGCCGACCGCCGACGACTCCGAGGGCTGGCTGGCGAGCATGCGGCACATCGCGATCGAGGCGGGCGCCTTCGTGGTCTCGGTGCCGCAATACATTCCCGCTTCAGCCTTCCCCGCGGACTTCCCAGTGCCGCTGCCCGAGGGCAGGGAGGTGTTCGGCAACGGCGGCGCGGCGATTGTCGAGCCCGGCTCCGGCCAGGTCATTGCCGGCCCCCTGTACGGAGAGGAGGGGATCGTCGTCGCGGACTGCGATCTCCGGGCCTGCCTGGTGGCCAAGCGCTCATTCGACGCCGTGGGGCATTACAGCCGCGAGGACGTGTTCGCGCGTACGGTTGCTCTCCCTGGCGCCGGGCAGTCGGATGGAGAGCAAGCGCCACACGGCGCGGCAGCGACGGGACACTACGCCCCGCCGCGCGAGGGCTGAGCTCCTTCTTCGCGCGGAGCAGCAGTCGAGCTACGTGCGCCGTGAACGGCTCTCTGACGGCTGGCGTGGGATCAGGATCCGACGCGGTGCAGACCCAGCATCGGGAGCTCCCGAACCACCGCCTCCTCGGGTTCGCCCTCGAACCGGTTCACACGGACCAGCATCCGCAGGATCATGCGGCTGTAGAAGGGGTGGGCCTCACGGTAGGCCTTGATCGCCGCGCGGCGCTCGGCCTCGTCCAGCTCGCGCCACTCGACCCGCCGCTCCTCGCCCCGTACGTGCGCCTCGACCAGCCCGCCGGCAACCACGTTCCGATACCAGTCGGAGTCCCTGCCCCACATCGGCGAAACGACGAGCTCGCTCCGCTCGGAATCGTCGACCAGTATCTCGACCGGCGTCTTATAAAGCCTGCCGCTCTTGCGCCCGCGGTGGACGAGGACGATCACCGGCGCCGGTGAGAGCACCTGAAGCATCCAGCGGGTTCCCTTGCGATCGAGGGCGCTCGGCATCCGCAGGGTGCGGCCGAGCACCCGCGCGGCGCGCGACTTGCCGTTCACGCCCGCCCTCCCGGTGTCAGCCCCATCATCTCGAATGCACGGCGCACTCTAATGCGAAGGGCGGGCAGGGAACGCCGGCAGGTCTGACGTGCGGGCCAGCCCTCGCTGCCGCTCGCTCGGATCCGACACCGTCCGCGCGAAGCGGAAGCGAAGGCGGGATACTTCACCGATATATGTCGCGGGAGCAAATCGAGCAAATCGAGCAAATCTACTCCGCCTTCAATCGAGGCGACTTCGATAGCGTCCTCGAGAGCTGGGATGACGACACGGAGTTCGTGGCCCCGGAGGACATGCCCGAGCAAAGCAGTTTCCGTGGTCCTGAGGGCTACAGGCAATTCCTCGCCTCGATGCTTGATGTCTTCGAGGATTTCCGAAGTGAGCCTGAGCGAATAATCGAGGTCGGGGACGAGAAGTACCTCCTCTTTGTGACCGAGCGGTTTCGACGCAAGGAAGATGCAACCGCGGTGGAGGCACACAACTTCATACTCATCACCATGCAAAGCGAGAAGCTACGGCGGTTACAGGTGTTCTTGGATCGCCGCGCCGCTTTCGATGCTGCTGGCGTCTCGGAAGAGGCTGTGCGGGGCGATCGCGTCCCCTAGCGATCGCGGCGCGGCTGCTGCCTATCGCGCTTTGCCCGGCGGCGGTCCCACAACGCCACGCCGGCGGTCGTTCTCAGTACAGGACGTTCGAGAACCAGGCGCCGCGAGGCTTCTGGTAGGGGCCGCGCGCCATGATGTTCATCGGCTTCACCGCGCGCAAGCCCTCGCGCAGGGCCCAGCGGTAGAGCTCCCAGCGGATCGGCGCGAGGAACGAAAGAGGCTCCTCGGACTGCGCCGCGACGCCGAGCAGGAGCGCCTCCATGTCCTCCTCGCTCTCAGCTACGCCGTGCGCCATCGGCCACAGGGTCGCCGTGGTCAGGTAGCCGGCCACCTGTCCATCCCGCACAACTACGAACGGCGCAAAGGCCTGCATCGCATCGCGCAACTCGCCGGTTCGCTCCCACCCATGCACCTGCTTGCAGAGTGCCTCGCAGGCGTCGATGTCGCCCGCCTCGAGTCTGCGGACCTCGACACCGTCGACCGGTCCGCTGCGCGGCTTGCCGCTCATGATCACCACGGGCTCGGTGACGTTGAACCCGAGCGACTGGTAGAGGCAGAGCGAACGCATGTGGAAGCTGTCCTGAAGGAGGCGAACGCCGCCAGGAGCGTCCTTGCCGCGCTCGATCACCGCCTCCATCAGCTGCCGCCCGACGCCGGAGTTCTGGGCCTCTGGATCGACCGAGATCGGCCCGACGCCGGCGATCGGCCCGCGCTGGTCGAGATAATTCGAGCCGAGGATCTTCCCGTCACGCTCAGCGAGCACGCCCCACACGTTCGGGTGCTGGACCCAGCCGCCGATCACCATTGCGGCGAACTCGACAGTTGGGAAGTCGCGCGGGAAGCGGTGGTACTCGTCGAGCTGCCCAAACGCCTCGTAGCAGATGCGCGCGCACTCCTGCACGTCGTCGTCCCCGGGCTCCCGAAGCGTGATCTTCGACGCCCCTGCAGTGGTTGCGGCCTGGCTCATGCCTGCCTCCTCGCTCGTCGTACCACGAATGCGGGCTCAGTCTATGATCGGTCGCGCGGCGAGGCAACCTGGCGCGGCCGATCGCGCTTGTGCTTTCGCGTGAAAGCGAGAGCGCAAGGCGCGACAATCCCCAAGGCATGGGACCCCCACGAGTCCAGGCCAAGTCGCTAGGATGGGGCTTCACTCAGGGGCGTAGCTGCTTCGGAACACGCAGCGTTCGCCTCTAGGGAACCGGGTTAGGAAACAGGGGGAGGATGTGCATGGGGAGGAGTGCCCTGCCGATATCGGTGGGAGCGCCGGTCAGTCTCGTGGCGCTCGGATTTCTTGCGATTGTCCTGGCGTTGTTGCCGCAACAGGGCTCGCTCCCCGATCCGATCCAAGCGCTGGCGGGTGACACGAGCGACTCGTACGCCAAGCGTCCCCTTTCGTTCATCCCCAATCGAGGCCAGACGGACGAGAGCGTCCGCTACTACGCCCAGGGAGCGGGCTTCGGCTTCTATTTCACCGATGACAGGGCGGTGCTCTCTTTCCAGAAGGAAGCGCGCGGCCAGGCACTACAACTGCGCTTCCTGGGAGCAAGCGACAACGCGACGCTCAGGGCTCGGCTCGAGGGTACGGGCACGGTCAACTATCTGAAGGGCGATGACCCGAGGGAGTGGCAGACCGGGCTGCCGACCTACGGCCAGCTCGCCTACCAGGGCCTTTGGCCAGGTGTCGACATGTCCATCCGTGGCGCAAGCGGGACGCTCAAGTACGAGTTCAAGCTGGCGCCCGGCGCAAACCCCGAGCGCATTCGCCTCGCCTATGCGGGCGCCGAGGGCCTTTCCTTGTCCCGCGGCGGCAACCTCTCCATCCGAACACGGCACGGCACGCTTCGTGACTCGGCGCCTCGCGCCTGGCAGCAGATAGGCGGGCGCAAGGTCCCCGTCCAAAGCCGCTATTCGCTCAACAACGGCGCCCGTGGTGCAAACGCCTACGGCTTCGAGCTCGGAGCCTACGATCGCAGCCACCCGCTCGTGATCGACCCCGGCGTCGTCTACTCCACCTATCTGGGCGGCACGGGCACCGACCTGGGCAACGCGATCGCGGTCGACGCCGCGGGCAGCGCCTACATCACCGGCCGCACCAGTTCTCCGGGCTTCCCGACGACAGCGGGGGCGTTCGACACCTCCCTCGGCGGCAGCGGCGACGCTTTCGTCACGAAGCTCGAGCCCGACGGCTCGGCGCTCGCCTACTCGACCTACCTGGGGGGGTCGGGCCTCATCGACGAGGCCAACGGGATCGCGGTCGACGGCGCGGGCAGGGCCTACGTCACCGGTGACACCAACTCCTCGGACTTCCCCACCACGGCGGGAGCGTTCGATACCACCCTCAGCGGCAGCGACGACGCATTCGTCGCGAAGCTCGAGCCCGACGGCTCGGCGCTCGCCTACTCGACGTACCTGGGCGGGACCGGAAACGCCGACTACGGTAACGGGATCACATTCGACGGTGCGGGCAGCGCCTTTGTCACCGGCTACACCGTGTCGTCGAACTTCCCCACCACCCCGGGGGCGTTCGACACCACCTTCACACCCGCCGGCAACTTCTCCGCCTACCTCACGAAGCTCGAGCCCGACGGCTCGGCGCTCGACTACTCGACCTTCCTCGGCGGGTCGTCGGGGGGCACCAGCATCGGCAATGACGTCGCGGTCGACGGGGCGGACAACGCCTATGTCACCGGCAGCACCGCCTCCTCGCTCTTCCCCACCACTCCGGGGGCGTTCGACACCACCTTCAATGGCGACCAGGATGCCTTCGTCACCAAGTTCAACACTTCCGGCTCGTCGCTTTTGTACTCCACCTACCTGGGCGGGACTGGCACCGACGGAAGCGCCGCGATCGCGCTCGACGTGACCGGCCGCGCCCACCTGACGGGATTCACCAACTCCACCGGCTTTCCCACCACGGCGGGGGCGTTCGACACCAGCTACAACGACGATGGCGACGCCTTCGTAACGAAGCTCAATGTCGCCGGTTCGGCGCTGTCTTACTCGACCTTCCTGGGCGGGACGGGCGTCGGCGGGACGGGCTATGACTCGGGCAGTGGGATCGCGGTCGACGGAACGGGCAGCGCCTGGGTCACGGGCCGCACCGACTCGGTGGTGTACCCCACCACGGCGGGTGCGTTCGACACCGTCTACGGCGCCGTTGGCGACGCCTTCGTAACGAAGGTGAGCCTCAACGGCTCGGCGCTCGCCTACTCCACCTACCTGGGCGGGAGCACGGGCGGGACGGGTGGCACCGATCAGGGCAGCGACATCGCGCTCGGCGGGGTGGGGGACGTTTACGTCGCGGGCTACACCACCTCCTCCGACTTCCCCACCACGGCGGGGGCGTTCGACACGAGCGCCAACGGCAGCAACGACGCCTTTGTGTGGAAGTTCTTCGCGGGCGCGCCGCCCTACCCGCGCCCGGGCGGCGCGACGCCGCTGCGAGTGCCGCTCGTGCCCGAGTACCAGCAGTGCACGGAGCCGAATCAGACGCATGTCGGGCCGCTGGACGCCGGATCGTGCTCGCCACCCGTACAGAGCTCCACGCTCCTGACCACCTCAACCGTCGGCAGGGGGTTGGGCCACGCCATCCTCAGGGTGCAGAACGGCAACCCCGGTACGCCGGAGGACGAGGCTGACGTCACGATCGAGGCCGCACTCTCCGACGTGCGCAGCACGGCCGGCGGCGATTACACGGGCCGGGTGATCCTGACCACTCCGGTGCGGATGACCGATACGCGGAACGGCGCCAGCGGCGAAGAACCGGCGACGGTCTCCGACTTCGAGCTCTCGGCGCCGATCGACTGCGTGGCGACCGCCGCCCCCGAGAATGGCAGCAACTGCAACATCGCCACGACGGTCGACGCGCTCGTACCCGGTTTTGTGAAGGAGGGCGCGCGCGCGGTCGTCTCGGCCTTCTCGGTCAGCGTCGAAGACGCAGGGCTCGACGGCGTTATCGATCCCAGCCCGGACCCGGTCGGCCTCGGCTGCCCGCCGACCTGCGGCTCGGGCGACGAGAAGGTCTATTTGCGGCAGGGCGTTTTCGCTCCCTGATCACCGGCAGGGATCAGCCGCGGGCTAGGGCACCCTCGGAAACCAGGACGCGCCGCGCAGCGGCCGGTAGTCGCCGGCGCCTCCGGCGATCGTCATCGCCCCGATCAGCGCCAGGAAGGCGCCGATCTCGCGGTCGGCACCGGCCGGGAAGTCGAAGACGAGGAGCCAACCGATCAGCACGATCGCCACGAGGCCGAGCAGGTCGGTGGCGCCGATCAGCGTCAGATCCGGGCGAAACAGGCCAAAGCGCCCGCCCGTGATCGCCGCGGCGATCGCGCACAGCCCGGCGATGAGGAAGAAGACGTCGGCCATCGCCCACAGCTCCCAGCCGCTTGCGGCTGACGCCCCCGTCTCAGCCCAGGGCAGGAACAGCGACACGATCAGCAACACGCCTCCTGCGCCGGCGATCAGCTGCCCCGCGCGACGATTACTCGATTCCACTACGCGCCTCCTTCGTTCGAACACGGTCCGCGAGCGCTTCGGCGGTGGCCTGGTCGGCCGGGAAGAGCAGCTCCATGGCCAGCTCGGAGGTGGTCACCTCGAATGGGGTGTCGAAAGTCGCGAACATGCCGAAGAAGGAGAGCTCGCCGCCACCGGGCGCGCGGAACCTCACCGGACCGAGCATCTCGCGCGCGTCGGGATCGGGCGCCGGATCCGGCTCGTCGCCGGGGATGGGGTAGCCGGCAACCTCCTCGAGGAGGGCGGCGAGGTCAGGGTCACCGGTAACCGCGAGCTGCCGCTCGAGCCGCTGGCAAAAATGCGCGCG
Organism: uncultured Solirubrobacterales bacterium; assembly: GCA_963774075.1. Classification (GTDB taxonomy): domain Bacteria; phylum Actinomycetota; class Thermoleophilia; order Solirubrobacterales; family JBBDJG01; genus JBBQNR01. The sequence goes on from CAVZDP010000003.1 coordinate 898,182, forward strand.
CCACTGGCCGAGGTTGACGATCAGGGGCGCCAGCCCGAGGGGATGGAAGCCCAGCCGCATGATGTTGACCGGGGGCTCGAGCAGCGCCGGATCGATCACTACCTCCTCGGTCAGGCTCCGCATCGGGGAGTTAGCGGCGACGAGGTTCCAGCCGCGGTCGACGACGACGGCCGGGTACGGCTCATGACGGGTGAGTATCTGGTCGACCGCCGCGCGTACCGGCCGCAGCTCGGGATCCTCGAGCGAGCGCTCGGGAAAGGCCGGCGCGTGGCCGCTGGCGAGCAGCAGCCGGTTCTGCTCGCGAAACGGGACCTCGAGCTGTTCGAGGATCCGCAGCAGCATCTCGCGCCCGGGCCTGGAGCGACCGGTCTCGACGAAGCTCAGATGACGAGTCGAGATCCCCGCGTCCAGCGCCAGCTCGAGCTGGGAGCGGCGGCGCCGCTCGCGCCACTCGCGGAGCACCGGTCCGATCGAAGGCTGCGAGCCGACGGTGGCCATCACGCGCCGACTCTAGCCTGCCGATACCCGCATTTCGATTACCTCGAGGTAATCGTCAACCGGCCACGCCCGCTCGTACGACGGTTGCCGGCCCGTGGCGGCCGAGAAGCAAGAGCTAGGCGGCCCTTCGTCTTTAGTGCGACCGCGCCGCCGCGCTACCCGGTACCAGCGCGCCGGTCGGCAGCACGAAGCGAAGCGGTGTCCGCGGTGTTGCTTCGCCGCCGTCCATCATCCGCGAACCGTGCAGGCCGCCCTTGGGAGCGGTCAGAGTCTCCGTCTCGGGTTTTCCCCCGTGGGCCATGACCCAGGCCATGATCGCCGCGAAGTTAGGTCCCTCGGCGAGGATCGCGGCGCGCTCGATGACGTCGCCGCCAGAATCGTCAGGACGGGCCAGCCGCGTGACCAAAGCGCGAATCGCGTCGTCGTCCACCTCTCCACCCTAGCCGCTCTGGGAGGGGAGCGCCGTCGCGAGCCAGTTTCGCTCCATCCTCTCGAACCCACTAGGCCATCTGTAGCGAGGGGTAGTCACGGGGAGCGATGCGCGGTCGAGCGTGCTGAGAAAAAGCCGGACCCAGCGTGAGTGCTGCTTGGCTCTGACTATTTGCTCGAGCTCACACACTGGCCGTGGTTCCGGTACTCGCCCGGGAATGCCTTGCACTTCTTCGAGGCGTTCTCGAACGGACGCGGCTGCCAGTCGATGTCCTCGGGACGGACAGGCGGCGATGGGACAACTGACTGGCTCAGCGTGGTCGTGTCGAACAGGTTGATCCTGCTTGTGTAGTTGCATGCGACCGAATCACACCTGTTGAAGGCGATGAGCCTGCCGTCAGGCGACCAAGCCGGTGAATGATTGACGGCGACCGTAACTGGGAGCTGGGTACGCCCGGTGCCATCGGGGTCCATGGTCCAAAGCTCGATGTTGTTGTCGCCAGTACCAGTGCCGCGATGGAACGCGATCCTTGCGCCGTCGGGCGACCAGTTCAGACCCGCATCGAATGGAGGGCCTCCTCCGCCCGTTTCTGGCGAAATCACATGTTGCCCAGAGCCGTCAGGGTTCATGACCCACCATGCGTTCGCGAAGTCGTCATGGAATAGCAGACGGGAGCCATCCGGCGACCATTCGAGACGCTCTATGAGGAGATGATCAGATGTCAAACGTTGAACCTCTCTGCCATCGGCATCCATTAGGTAGATATCCCTGGAAAAGCCATCCCGCTCGCTGATAAAGGCGATGCGTGAACCATCGGGCGACCACGTTGGGCTGAAGTCGAAGCCTGGATCATCTGTCAGCCTGGTTCGACTTGAGCCATCAGCAGCCGTGACGTAGATGTCGGTTGGGCCAATGTCCCCGTGATGAGAGGGGGCATGCGCGAACGCGATCTTGGTGCCATCAGGCGACCAAGCCGGGTCGTAGGCCCATTCGGAAACGACCGCTAGGCCGCTCCCATCAAGGTTGACCGTGGCAAGATCGATGCCATTCGTGAAGGCCAGCTTTCCGTTCTGGCCCGGGTAGGTGGCCTGCGCCGACGCCGCCCAGAACGCCATCAGCGTGACCAGTGCCACTGCGAAAGTGGCCGTCCTACCCACGAATCCCTTCATGTCCGTGACCTCCTGCGAAGATAGCGGGAGCAGGTCCCGTCCTATGGGAACGTGGGAAAGCGGCGCTTCCGTCGGCAAGTGGCGGCCGCTATGCCCCTCAGAGCGACGCCCGGATCATGCCGCAATAGCGAGCGACCCCCTGAAACAGGTATGACGTCCTACACGCGATCCTTGGTTTGGCCCAGAAGCTTGTGGAGAACGGGTATTGCGGCTTCCCAGGCATGAAGCGACTGGTGATGCCCAGGAGCTGAACGCGCGCGTGGACGTCGACCGCGAAGAGCCGCGTCGCCTGCGCCTACCTGTGCAAGTCCGGCTACATCCAGTAGCGCCGGAGCGTCGATGAGTCGCGGGGCGGGCCGTGGGAACGGCTCGCCCCGCTACCGTCAACGCGATGCTGCACGCCCGAAAGCTCCGCGAGCTGACGATCGATCGCCAAGGGCCGGGTCGCGACTACGTGTCCTCGGCCAGCGGGCTGGTCCGCACCGGGAACACAATCTACGTCGCGGCGGACGACGAACGCGAGCTGGCGGTCTTCCCATTGGGGGGCGATGCGCCGGGGCGACTGGTGCGGTTCCTGCCGGGCGAGCTGCCCGCGGATTCGACGCTGCGGAAGCGCGAGAAGCCCGACATCGAGGCGCTCGCGCTGTTGCCGCCGGGGGAACACGCGCCCGGGGGCGGCCTGCTTGCGCTCGAGTCCGGGTCGAAGCCGAACCGGCGCGGGGGCGTGCTGTGGCATCTCGATGAGCGGGGCTCGCTGGCCGGTGAGCCGCAACGGCTCGACCTGACAGATCTCTACCTAGGGCTCGAGGCCGAGATTGAGGACCTGAACATCGAAGGAGCGACGGTGACGGCCGAGCAGCTGGTCCTCTTTCAGCGCGGGAACGGCCGGGCGGGTGTGAACGCCACGATCGCGCTCGACCTGGCCACGGTGCTGCGCGCGCTGCGCGACCGGGTCGTGTCGCCCGCCGCCGTCATCGGCATCCGGCGCCACGAGCTCGGCGAGGCGAAGGGCGTGCGGCTCTGCTTCTCGGACGCGACGGCGCTACCGGGCGCCGGCGTCCTGTTCACCGCGGTGGCCGAGGGCGGCGACGACACCTACCTCGACGGCCGGTGCGCCGGTGCCGCGGTGGGTTTGCTGACGCCGGTCGGGGAACTCGACTGGATCCGGCCGCTCGACCCGCCGGCCAAGGTGGAGGGCATCGAGGCCCACCGGACCGGCGCCGGGACGGAGTTGCTTCTCGTCGCGGACCCGGACGATCCGGACTCGCCGGCGCCGCTGCTTCAGGCCCTGCTGCCCCCTAACGGCGGCGCGCCTGATGCAATGCCACTTCGCTGACCTCCTCCGCCGGGATCCGAGGCTTCCGATCGGCGGCGGGATTCGAATCCGCGACGACTCTCTACGGCTGCTACCCGCAGCCCGTGTTGTTGCCGCAGCTCGAGCACGTGTAGCACGAGCCGGTGCGCTGCATCATGCCGCCGCACTGCTGGCAGGCCGGGCCGAGGTCCAGTCCCTCGAGCTTGGCCGGTATCACCGGTGGGCTGTCCGTGAGCGCGCTGGTCGGCGCAAGCAACTCGCCCTGCGCGTCGTCGCCGGCTGAGCCGTTGCCGTGCCCGTTCGTGCCCTCGCCGTTCGAGTGGCCGTTGCCGGGCTGCTGCGGTGCCGGCGACTCCTCCGCCATCTTGCGGGCGCGCACCTCCTCGGTGAGGATGCCGAGCTCTTCCTGGACCTCCGGGTGCAGGAAGCGCGAGGCGAGCCAGCGCATGATGTAGTCGGGCAGGGACTTGGCGAATGGGATCTCCGGGTTCGTCGTCATGCCCTCGGGGTCGAAGCGCATATAGCTGAACTTGCGCACGAACGTCTCGAGCGGCACGCCGTACTGGAGGCCGATCGAGATCGACGTCGCGAACGCGTTCATCATGCCGCGCAGCGTCGAGCCGTCCTTGCCGATGTCGGTTAGGAAGATCTCGCCGAGGGAGCCGTCCTCGTACTTACCGGCCGTGATGTAGCCCTCGTGGCCGGCGATGGAGAACTTGTGCGTGAGCGACTCGCGCTCACGCGGCAGGCGGTGGCGTTGCGGCACAGGCAGCTCCGCCGGCTCGTCGGCCGCCTTCTTGTCCTTCGCCTTGGTGCGCAGGGCCTGCGCGGTCTTGGAGCCGTCGCGGTAGATCGCCAGCGCCTTCAGTCCCAGCCGCCAGCCCTCCATGTACGCCTCGGTGATGTCCTCGACCGTCGACTCGGCCGGCATGTTGACCGTCTTAGAGATCGCTCCCGAGATGAACGGCTGGACGGCGCCCATCATCTTGATGTGGCCCATGTGCGAGATCGCCCGCTCGCCGACGGCGACGTCGAACACCGGCAGATGGCCTTCCTTCAGGCCGGGTGCCCCGACGATCGTGCGGTGCTCGTTCACGAACGCCTCGATCTGCTCGACCTCCGCGTCGGAGTAGCCGAGCCTGCGAAGCGCGCGCGGCACCGTGCGGTTGACGATCGTCATCGTGCCGCCGCCGACCAGCTCCTTGATCTTGACCAGCGAGAAGTCGGGCTCGACGCCGGTCGTGTCGCAGTCCATCAGGAAGGAGATCGTGCCCGTGGGCGCCAGCACCGTCGCCTGGGCGTTTCGATGGCCGAACCTGTCGCCCAGCTCGACCGCCTCGTCCCAGCTTCGCTGCGCCGCTTCGAGCAGGTCGCTCTCGACGCCCTCGTCGATCGCGTAGGCGGCGTCGCGGTGCTTTCGCATCACGTGCATGTGCGGCTCGCGGTTCTTCTCGAATGCGTCGTACGGGCCGATCGCCGCCGCGATCTCGCCCGAGGTCGCGTACGCGCGACCGGTCATGAGCGATGTGATCGCCGCCGAGACGGCGCGACCCTCGTCGGAGTCGTAGGGCAGGCCGCGCGCCATCAGGAGCGCTCCGAGGTTCGCGTAGCCGAGGCCCAGCTGCCGCATCGCCCGCGCATTGGCGGTGATTCCCTCGGTCGGGTAGCTCGAGAAGCCGACGACTATCTCCTGCGCGAGGAACACGATCTCGACGGCGTGCTCGAAGCCCTCGGAGTCGAACGAGCCGTCCTCGCGCAGGAACTTCATGAGGTTGATCGAGGCGAGGTTGCAGGCCGAGTCGTCGACGTGCATGTATTCGGAGCAGGGGTTAGAAGCGTTGATCCGCCCCGAGTTTGGGCACGTGTGCCAGTCGTTGATCGTCGTGTCGTACTGAAGCCCCGGGTCGGCGCATCTCCAGGCCGCTTCGGCGATCTCGCGCATCAACTCGCGCGCGTCGTAGGTGTCCAGCGGCTGGCCCGACACACGCGCGCTCGTATGCCACTTCTCGCCGCTCTCGACGGCGTTCATGAAGTCGTCGGTGACGCGGACCGAGTTGTTCGCATTCTGGTACTGGATCGAGAAGAAGCCCTCTCCGTCGATCGACATGTCGAACCCGGCGGCCTCGAGCGCTGCCGCCTTGTCTTCCTCCCGCGCCTTGCACCAGATGAAGTCGCGGATGTCGGGATGGTCCACGTCGAGTACGACCATCTTGGCCGCGCGCCGCGTCTTGCCTCCAGACTTGATGGTGCCCGCCCACGAGTCGGCGCCGCGCATGAACGAAACTGGACCGGAGGCGTAACCGCCCTTCGAGAGGAGCTCCTTCGAGCCGCGGATCTTCGAGAGGTTGATCCCCGAGCCCGAGCCGCCGCGGAAGATCATGCCCTCCTTGGTGTTCCAGGAGAGGATGGACTCCATCGAGTCCTCGACGGAGAGGATGAAGCACGCCGAGCACTGCGGGCTCTCCTCGAATCCGACGTTGAACCAGACCGGCGAGTTGAACGCTGCCTGCTGGTTGACGAGGATGTGGGTCAGCTCCGCTTCGAAGGCGTCGCCGGCATCGGACGTGGCGAAGTAGCCGCCTTCGCGTCCCCATGCTGCGATCGTGCCGGCGACGCGGCCGACCATCTGCTTGACGGAGTGCTCACGCTGCGGCGTGGCGAGCTGACCGCGGAAGTACTTTTGGGCGACGATGTTGGTCGCGTTCTGCGACCAGCTCTTGGGGAACTCGACGCCGAGCTGCTCGAAGGCGGGATTGGCGGGGTCGCCGATGCGGGAGTCGCGCAGCTCCCACTCGATCTCGTCGAAGGGATGGACGTCTGGCTTCGTGAAGCGCCGCTCGATTGCGACACCTCCCTCGACCGCTCGAACCGTGTGTGCCGGGTGCGCCTTCGTCCTGTCAATTGCCATCGCGATATCCCTCCGTCCCTAACGGAATCTGTCTAAAAACATGTCCCCTGCGGCCCCTCGGCGGCGGCCAGGCCCGCTTCAGGGGGTAACTCCACAGGATTACGCGAGACCCGGATGGAACTGTCATCCGGTCCTCGCTTCGAGCTCGAAGAGGTTCTCCCGCTGAAGTGGCGGCTCCGCCTCGAGCCGATCGAGCTCCGCCTCGAACTCCTCGACGTCCTCGAACTTTCGATAGACGGAGGCGAAGCGCACGTAAGCGACCCGGTCCAGATCCTTCAGCCCTCGCAGGGCGAGCTCGCCCACACGCTCCGCGTCCGGGGTGCCGCCCGCCGCCCGCAGCTCGGCCCCGATCCGGTCGACCAGCGCCTCGAGCTGCTCTCGCTCGACCGGGCGCTTGATCGCGGCCCGCTCGAGCCCGGCGAGGAGCTTGGCTCGATCGAAGGGCTGGCGTGAGCCGTCGCGCTTGCGAACGTGAAGGGCCCCCTGGTCGTAGCGCTCGTAGGTGGTGAACCTGCCACCGCACTTCTGGCAGCTCCGCCGCCGCCGGACCGCGTCGCCGGGTTCGCTGAGTCTGGAGTCCACCACACGGCTGTCCGGAGCTGCGCAGAGAGGGCAATGCATTCGCCCAATTCTACAACATCTAGTACCAGCTACCCTCCCTACCAACTACATCTAGTGCCCAAAATGCGGAAAGAAGAGCCGGGCGGATGCAAACCGCGCCAACGCCGTTTTTCCCACAGCGGCCCTGCGCCTGTACGCTCGTATTTCGCGGCACGATCTTTCGCGCTAGGAGGGAAACTTTGGCCCAGAGGCACATGGAGCGGCTCAGTCCTGTGGACGTGTCGTTCCTCGATCACGAGAAGAGCGGCTCCCACATGCACGTCGGGGCGGTGATGATCTTCGAGGGCCCGCCTCCCGCGCACGACGAGTTCCGTGACCACATCGAGTCCCGGCTCCACCTGGTGCCCCGCTACCGCCAGAAGCTCGCCTACCCGCGGCTCGAGATGGGTCGCCCTATGTGGGTGGACGACCCGAGGTTCAACATCGACTACCACGTGCGCCAGACCGCGCTGCCGGACCCGGGCAGCACCGAACAGCTGAAGCTGCTGACCGGGCGCGTCTTCTCGCAGCGGCTCGACCGCTCGAAGCCGCTGTGGGAGCTGTGGCTCGTGCAGAACCTCGAGGGTGACCGCTTCGCGCTCATCAACAAGACCCACCACGCGCTCGTGGACGGCGTCTCGGGCGTCGACCTCACGACCGTGCTGTTCGACACCTCCCCCTCGCCGATGCCGGTGCAGGCGGAGAGCTGGACGCCGCGGGTGGAGCCCTCCGACGCGATGCTCGTGGCCGAGGGCGTCAAGGACGTCGCGATGGCGCCCGGCCGGCTCGTGCGCCGGGCGGTCGACGCCGCCCGCCGGCCGAGCGAGACCGCCGGCGAGCTTCGCGAGGTGGCCGAGGGCCTCGGGGGGATCGCGTGGAAGCTGATCAACCCCGCCCCGCCCCGCACTCCCCTCAACCAGCCGATCGGGCCGCACCGACGCGTGCTGTGGACGAGCTTTCCGCTCGCGGACCTGAAGGAGATCAAGAATGTTCTCGGCGGCACCGTGAACGACGTCTTCCTCGCGGTCGTCTCTGGAGCGCTCGGCCGCTGGCTGCGGCGTCGCGGGGTGCGCACGAAGGGCCTCGAGCTGCGCGGCATCGTGCCGGTCTCGATCCGCTCGGACGACCAGCGGGATGCGCTCGGAAACCGGATCGCCGCGATGCTCGGTCCGCTGCCGGTGTACGCCGAGGACCCCGTCGAGCGGCTCGGGATCGTCTCGGAGGCGATGAAGGGGCTGAAGGAGTCGAAGCAGGCAGTCGGCGCCGAGGCACTCACCCGCCTTCAGGGGTTCGCTCCGCCGACGATCCTCGCGCAGGCGTCGCGGCTCAACTTCTCCACCCGCGCCTACAACCTGCTCGTGACCAACGTGCCCGGACCCCAATTCCCCCTCTACCTGCTCGGGCGGGAGATGGAGGACCTGGCGCCGGTCCCGTTTCTGGCTCCGGAGAAGGCGCTCGCGGTCGCGATCATGAGCTACAACGGGAACGCTGTCCTGGGGATGATGGGTGACTACGACGCCCTGTCAGACTTGGAGGAGTTGGGCGGCGACATGGAGGAGTCGGTCGCCGAGCTCCTCGCGGCGGCGCGAAAGAGCAAGCCGCGCAAGCGCAAGGCGGCCGCCACCGAAGCACAGTCGACCGCCGGCTGAGCCCGTCGCCGGGGCGTACACTGACGGCCCAGGTTTTCCCCCAGTCCCCAAGGAGGTTGACGTGGCCCGTCTCGTACGTCTCGATCAGTCCGGTCACACGCAGCTGGCCCAGTGGACGGCCGGCGACCAGGCCGCCTACGACAAGGCGGCAGCGCTCTTCAGGGAGCAGCTCGAGGGCGGCTACATGGGCGTCGCCAAGCTCGCCGACGAGTCCTACGAGCAGGTCAAGGCCCTGCCCGTCGACGTCGAGCTCGTGATGCTGCGGCGTCCGATAGCCGGCGGCTAGAGAGCTCCACCAGGCACTGGCGGAGAGCACCGTGGAGCAGCACGCCGGCACGGCGCTGCCAGAGCTCGCGAGCGTGTGGTGGCGGCACCCGGTCGAAGAGTCGAGCCTGCGCAAGCGCGAGTGGCTGTCGGCCGGCTACACGACCGTCTACTGCATGCCGCTGATCGCCGCGGGGTTGGTCCTGATCGCGCTCGAGCCGCTGCTGGCTCCGGTCGCGCTGATCAGCTGGGCCCACGCATGGATCATTCCCGAGCTCTTCGCCTATCGGGGCACGCGCGTGGTCTTCCCGGCCGAGCGCCGTGGCGAGGCAGGCCCCGAGCGCGTGGCCCAGGGCCTGCTGGGCGACCTGCTCGGCCACGGGGAGCGAGACCTGCAGGGGCGCACCGGGCTCGCGCTCGAGCGAGGGCGCCTCGGTACCTGGCTCGTGGGCGAGAGCGGTGCCCTGCTCGTGCGTCCGGGGGGCCGCCGCGTGCACACCTTCTGCGTTCGCGCGAGCGACCCGGACCTGCCCCCGTCGGATCGCATCGCCCACCTGCTGCTCGCGCTGCGCGAGGACGAGATCGGTTTCGCCACCGTCGCCAACCATGCCTTCGCCGGAGCCGCGTGGCGGGTGCGAAGGCGCCTGCGAGAGCCACAGCGCGAGGCGCTCGAGGCCGCGCGCGCCACAATCGCCCGGCGGTAGAGCCCCGCCGGCGAAATATTGGACACCTGGCCATAGGAATCGCGCTCGTTCGGGCCGATCATGTGCGCATGACCAGCGAGAACGGGAGACGGAGCACCATGCGGGCGACCCCTCGCAGGGATCCGCTGCTGAGCGAGGTCAGAGCACTCCTCGGCCGTGACCGTGAGCTGCCCGAGCGGATGCGGCGCCTCCAGCGGATGGAGAACGCCGCGCAGGTGTGGGTAAACGGCCGCGCCGTCGGCAAGGAGCCGGCGCACACTCACCTCTACGAGACCTACGACTGACGCTCGCTGCCGGCCGAAGCACGGGGCGCTGCCCGTGTGGGCTGGGCAGGCGCGGGTACGATCGCCGCGATGGCATGGAACGTCGTGATAGCCGGAGGCGGCTTCGGTGGCTACTACGCGGCCCGCGGCCTCGAGCGGGCGATGCCGGCCCAGAGCACGCGCATCACGCTCGTCAACGACGTCAACTTCCTCCTCTACACGCCGTTCCTGCCGGAGGCCGCGGCCGGCACGTTGGAGCCGCGGCACGTGGTGACCCCGCTTCGCGACGTGCTGAAGCAGACGCACCTGCGGCTCGGCGTGGTGGTCGGTCGCGACGGCGCTCGCCGCACCGTGACGATGCGCGACGACGTCGGGGCCGAGCACGAGCTGCCATACGACCACCTGATCGTGTCGCTCGGGTCCGTCTCGAGAGTGCTGCCGATCCCGGGCCTCGACGAGCACGCCGTCGGCTTCAAGACCCTCGCCGACGCCATCTGGCTGCGCAACCACGTGATCCACTGCCTGGAGTCGGCCGACGCGGCCGAGGATGCATCGCTGCGCGACGAGCTGCTCACCTTCCTGTTCGTCGGAGGCGGCTACGCCGGCCTCGAGGCGCTCGCGGAGCTCCAGGACTTCGCCGCCGAGGCGATGAAGTTCTATCCCCGCGCGCGCTTGCAAGGGATGCGCTGGGTCCTGGTCGAGGCGACGCAGCGGGTGCTGCCGGAGATCGACTCCGAGCTCGCCGAGTATGCGCTGCGGGAGCTTCGAAGCCGCGGCATCGACATCCGGCTCGGCACGACGCTGGAACAGGTTTCGTCCACCGCCGCACGCATATCGACCGGCGAGTCGATTCCCACTCGCACGGTCGTGTGGACGGCGGGCGTGGTTGCTCATCCCAGCAGCCGCAACCTCGGCCTGCCGCTGGACGACCGCGGCCGGATCGTCGTCGACGACCATCTGCGGGTGAAGGGGGAGGACGACGTCTGGGCGCTCGGCGACGCGGCAGCCGTGCCCGACCCCGCCCGCCCCGGCGAGCTCTGCCCACCCACCTCCCAGCACGCGATCCGGCAGGGACGCACGGCCGCCCGCAACGTCGCGGCCGCGCTCGGGGACGGCTCGCCGCAGCGGTTCAGCTACCGCAGCCGGGGCCAGTTCGTGAACCTCGGCCGCTACAAGGCGGTGGCCAAGATCAGCCGCTGGACCTTCCGCGGCTTCCCCGCCTGGTGGCTCGCCCGCACGTACCACATGAGCCAGATCCCGGGCACGATGCGCAAGGTGCGCGCCGTCGCGGACTGGACCGTGGGCCTTCCCTTCGGTCGCGACATCGCGGAGGTCGGCTCGATCGGGCACCCGCGGCCGCTGCGCGCCGACGAGTACGAGCGCTCGGGCACGCACCGCAGCTAGCCACTAGTCGCGAACGCCCGCCTACGGCGGTCCGCGGCTAGCGCGATCCGCGCCTGGCGGCCTTCGACCTGCGGGCGCTGCCGCCGCCCGACCCGGTCGCGGCCGGGGTGCGACTGCGCCCGCCTGAGCCGCGTCCGGCGCCGTTGCGGCTCGCGGTGGCGCGACGGCGACCGCCGTTGGGGCGCGCCCCGTCCGAACCGCCGATCTGCACCAGCGCCTCTCGGAGCACCTGCTCGATCCGCTGCACGAAGATGAAATCGATGTCCTTGCGCAGGTGCGCCGGGATGTCCTCGATGTCGGCCTCGTTCAGGCGTGGCGCGATCACGCGCTTGAGGCCGGCGTCCTGAGCCGCCAGCGCCTTCTCCTTCAAGCCGCCGATCGGCAGCACCTGACCGGTGAGCGTCAGCTCGCCGGTCATGGCCGTGTCGTGGCGGACCGCGCGCCTGGAGATGAGAGAGGCGAGCGCGGTGGCCATGGTCACGCCGGCCGAGGGCCCGTCCTTCGGGATCGCGCCCGCGGGCACGTGGATGTGCAGGTCGTGCGTCTGGAAGTAGTCGTCGGGCAGGTCGGGATTGAGCTCTTTCGAGTGTGCCCGCACGAAGGAGAGCGCCGCCTGCGCCGACTCCTTCATCACGTCGCCGAGCTGCCCGGTGATGTTGAGCTTTCCGGTGCCCGGGTAGTCGGTCGCCTCCACGAACAGCACGTCTCCGCCGACCGGCGTCCACGCGAGCCCGGTCGCCACGCCCGGCTCGCTCGTGCGACGCTTGGTCTCGGCGAAGTAGCGGCGCTTGCCGAGCATCCGGCGCGCCTTCGTCGCAGTCACCGTCACCTTGCGCTTCGCCTTGCCCTCGGCGAACTCACGCGCGACCTTGCGGCATATCGAACCGATCTCTCGCTCGAGGTTGCGCACCCCCGCCTCGCGGGTGTAGTCCTCGATCACGACGTCGATCACCTCGTCCTTGATCTCGATCTTTCTGGGCGTGAGGCCGTTGCGCTCGATCTGGCGCGGTATCAGGTAACGCCGCGCGATCTCCTTCTTCTCCTCGCGGGTGTAGCCGGCCAGCTGGATCACCTCCATGCGGTCTCGCAGCGGCCCGGGGATCGCCTCCAGCACGTTCGCAGTCGTGATGAACATCACGTGGGAGAGGTCGAACGGCAGGTCGAGGTAGTGGTCGCGGAAGGACTCGTTCTGCTCGGGATCGAGCACCTCGAGCATCGCGCTCGAGGGGTCACCGCGGAAGTCGGTGCCCATCTTGTCGATCTCGTCGATCATGAACACGGGGTTGTGCGACTCCGCGTCCCTGAGGGCGCGGATGATCGTGCCCGGCAGCGCGCCGATGTAGGTGCGCCGGTGCCCACGTATCTCCGCCTCGTCGCGCACGCCGCCAACGGAGATGCGCTCGAACTTCCGCCCGAGCGCCCTGGCGATCGACTTGCCGAGAGAGGTCTTCCCGACTCCCGGCGGGCCCACGAAGGAGAGGATCGAGCCGCGGCTGTCGGGCTTCAGCTTGCGCACCGCGAGGTGCTCCAGGATCCGCTCCTTCACCTTGTCGATGTCGTAGTGGTCCTCATCGAGGACCTTGCGGGCATGTCGGAGATCGAGGTTGTCGTCGGTCGACTTCGACCACGGCAGCGAGATGATCCACTCGAGGTAGGTCCGGATCACGCCGTGCTCGGCCGCTATGGGCGGGAGCTTCTCCAGCCTCGCCAGCTCGCGCTCGGCCTGCTCCCTCGCATGCTCGGGCAGCCCGGCCTCTTCCATCTGCTGGCGCAGCTCCGCGATCTCCGCCTGCGTCTCGTCGACCTCGCCGAGCTCCTCCTGGATCGCCTTGAGCTGCTGGCGCAGGAAGTACTCCCGCTGGGTCTTGTCCATCTCCGACTGGACCTGGGACTGGATCTTGGACCCGAGCTCCATCACCTCGAGCTCGCGCGCGAGGATCTCGGACAGGCGCCGGAGCCGCGTGGTGACGTCCATTTCCTCGAGCAGCGCCTGCTTTTCCTCGGTCTTGATGCGCAGCGTGCCGGCGACCATGTGAGCGAGCGTCGCCGGGTCGTCCATGTTGGCGATCGCGATCTGCAGCTCCTCCGGCAGGTACGGGACGCTCTCGATGATGCTCGAGAAGGTGTTCTGGACGTGGCGGGTGAGCGCCTCGAGCTCCGGTCCGGGCTCGACGGTGTCCGGCTCCTCGTGGATGCGGGCCACCAGGTAGGGGTCGGCCTGCACGAAGTCGTCGATGCGGACGCGCTCACCGCCGTTGACGAGGATCCGCAACGTGCCGTCGGGCATCTTCAGCATTCGCGCGACCACGCCTACGACGCCGACGCGGTAGACGTCCTCGGGGCCCGGCAGCTCGATATCCGGGTCCCTGCTCGCCACCATCACCAGCATCCGGTCCTTGGTGAGGACATCGTTCACGAGCCGCACCGAGCGCTCCTGGCCGACGGCCAGCGGAGTCATCGTGTTCGGGAAGGCGACGGTCTCCTTCAGGGGCAGCACCGGCAGGGCGGCCGGCAGCTCGGACGAGCCTTCCAGCTGTACTGCCTGTATCTCGTCCGGTGCGTCGTAGGCGATCTCGATCAAGGTTGCGCCCTCATTCCACGTCCCCTCTCCGCCGGCCCGAGATCGGCACGTTGCGCTCTCCCTTGTCGACGAGCGGCAGCTCGACTCGCAGCATTCCGTCCTCGTAGGTGGCCCGAGCCTGCTCGGCTTCGACGTCGGCGCTGAGCGGGATCTCGCGCACGAAAGGACCGTGCTCGATCTCAACCTGCTGATAGACGCGACCCTCGGCGTCGCGCATCGGGCGCTGTCCGGCGAGGATCAGCGTGCGCCCGCGAACCTCCAGCTGAAGGCTCTCCATCGGCACGTCCGGCAGCTCGGCGATCACGACCGCCTGCGGGGGCCGGTTGCAGTAGTAGACGTCGATCCGCGGCCGGAAGCCGACCCGCCGGTGGGGGAAGCCGGCACGCGCCCAGACGTCGTCGAACAGATCGTCGATCTCCCGGCGCATGCGCTCGAGGTGAGAGAACTTGTCCCGCCCGCCGGACATCAGCCGGGCTGCCCAGCCTGCTCCGGGGACAGTCTTGCCGCCCCTTCGATGATCGCGCGGCCGATGTCCGAGCGGCGGATCAGCCCTACGGGCTTGCCGCCCTCAACGATCGGGATCGCGCCTTGGCGGCGGTGCAGGAAGAGCTCGCAGGCGTGCAGGACGCTGAAGTCGGGCGGCAGGGAGGCGTATTCGTGTCGCATGAAGGCGTCGATCGGCTTGTCCATGACCTTCCGCGCCTCCTCGGCGATGTCCTCGAAGTCGCGGGCGACGAAGGCCGTGTCGCGCAGCTCCCGCAGGTAGGGGGGCGATAGCGCCTGGATCAGCTCCTTCTCTCCGAAGAGCCCGACCATCGCCTCCGCCGAGTCCACCACCGGCAGGTCGGTCAGCTGCTCGACGGAGAGCCGCCGGGAGGCCTCACGGATCGAGTCCTCTCTGTGGAGAGGCTTGACGCCCGTTCGGATGTAGCGGCGGATGTAGTCGTACACGAGCGCCTAGGTTAGAACAGCGGGGACGCCGCCTGACGGCGGGCTGAACCTAGGCTACGTAGACGTCGCCTTCGCAGGCCACGTCGACGGGCCCGTCGAAGACGCCCCGGGCGCACTTCCGAACCCAGAGCTCGTCCAGCTCGTCGGAGACGTGGGTCAGCAGAACGCGCTTGACGCCGGCACGCTTGGCGTGCTCGGCCGCCTCCTGTGGGGTCAGGTGCCCGCGCACGCCGGTGCGCTCCGGCCGCGGCAGCGTCGCCTCGACGATCAGGAGGTCCGTGCCCTTGGCGAACTCCACGAGCTTCTCGTTCGGCGAGCAGTCGGCGCCGTATGTGATGCGACCGCCGCCGTTCGTGGAGGCGATCTCGACCGCGAAGGTCTCTGTGTAGTGAGGCACGTCCTGGAAGCGGAAGCGCATCGAACCGAGTTCGAGGACGCTGCTGGGTTCGAACTCCTCGAGGTCGAAGGCGTGCTCGACCAGATCCTCGTTGCCCCACGCGCTCACGATCTGGCGGAAGAGCTGGGTCGCGCCGCGAGGCGCGTAGAGCTTCGGACGCGCGGGCTTGTCGGTGCCGGGCCAGCGATCGACCGGAGTCGGCTGCTGGCGTGGCGCGTAGGTGAGCGCGTACGCGAACGGAATGAGGTCGAGGAAGTGGTCGGCGTGCAGATGCGAAATGACGACCGCGTCCACGGACGTGTAGTCGCAGTAGACGCGCAGCTTCGAGAACACGCCGTTGCCGCAGTCGAGCAGCACTTTCGTGCCGTCCTCCTCGATCAGGTAGCCGCTGCAGGCGCCATCGGCGTCCTGCCAGGACGGCGACTTGCCGAGGACCGTGAGCCTCATCTTTATGTCATGCGGCGTGGAAGCGCCGCACTCTCTCCGCCCATCAAGTGAATTCTGACACTTAATCGGGAGCGGGGTGCGGATATCTGTGCGATTGATCACAGAGCAAGGCCGCTGTCAGCCAGGCCCGGAGCACTCAGAGATAGAAGAGGGCGAGGTAGGCCGAGGCGAGCCCCACGGACAGCAGAGTGACGAGGCTTCCCACCTTCAGGAAGCGCCAGAACGAGATCTTCATCCCGGCCCGCTCGGCGAGGCTCGCCGCGACGAGGTTCGCGGCCCCCCCGATCAGCGTCGCATTGGCGCCGAAGTCGGCGCCGAGGGCCAGCGCCCACCAGTGGGTGTCGCTCTCGCGCCCGCTCAGCTCCTGCACGTCGTTGATGACGGGGATCATCGCCGTCGTGAAGGGGATGTTGTCGATCAGCGCCGAGGCGATTGCGCTGATCCAGGTGATCGCGAGGATGGTCGCGGGGAACGAGTCCTCGGTCAGGTTCGTTATCCCCTGAGCGACGTCCTCGAGCACGCCCTCGTGCTCCAGCCCGCCGACCAGCACGAAGAGCCCGACGAAGAAGAAGAGCGTCGCCCAGTCGACCTCGTTCAGCGCCTCCTCCACCGTCTGCCGGGTCAGAAAGAGCATCATGGTCGCGCCGGCGAGCGCGACCGTCGCCGGCTCGAGGTCGAGCGGCTCGCCGAGGAAGAACCCGATCAGCACCGCGGCGAGGATCGGCGCGTGGCGCCGGAGCATCGGTGCGTCGCGGATCGTCGCCCGGGCGTCGAGCGCCATCAGCCGCGCGCGCTTGGGCTCGGCGGTTTGCAGCTCGTCGCGATAGACCCAGTACAGGAGAAGGATCGTCGCAACGAGCGTGAAGAGCGCGATCGGGCCCAGGTTGACCAGGAAGTCCACGAAGGAGAGCCCGGTCGCGCCACCGATGAGGAGGTTTGGAGGGTCGCCGATCAGCGTCGCCGTGCCGCCGATGTTGGCGGCCATGACCTCCATGATCAGAAGCGGGAACGGGGAGATGTCGAGCGTGTCCGCGAGCAGGAAGCTGATCGGGACCACGAGCAGGATCACGGTCAGGTTGGGCAGGAACGCGGAGAGCACTCCCGTGATCGCGCCGAGGGCCGCGAACAGCGCCAGAGGCCGTCCGCGCGATAGCTGGCCCGCCCGCACGGCCACGAAGTCGTACAGGCCGGTCTTCTCACTCTGCGTGACCACGACCATCATCCCGACGAGCAGTCCGAGAGTGCCGAAGTCGATCGCTTCGATCGCCTGGTCCTGACTCACGACGCCGAGCAGGACCACGAGCGCCGCCCCCGCCAGTGCCGCCTTCGTGCGGTGGACCCGGTCGGTCGTGATCACGGCAAGCGCGGCGAGGAAGATGAGGACCGCGAGCAGCAAGGCAAGCTGAATCTATCGGGCGGCTTGGCCTCCGCTTCGCGGACGCCGAAGGGGCCAGTCTGTGAAGCCTGACCCCCGGCGCGAGCCGCAGGAGGGGATGGCGGCTGCCGTTAGGAAGCGCCCCAGCCCGCCGCCTGCCGTGGTGGTGACGGCATGAGGGTGCCCGCCTCGCCGCCGTAAAGCGGCTCGGCGGGCTGGCGGCGGGGCTGGGTGCGGAACACGAACGAAAGCTGCGGAGGCGGTTGCAGCCCGTCCGGGTGGGCGGGCCTGAAGGTGGGACAGGGCTCCTTCAAGCCAAGGGCACAAAGCATGTTCTGGTGGAAGAAGCAATCCTCGCAGCGCAGCTTCTTGGAGCGAGCTCGCCGGGTCTGCTGCTGTGATGCGATTGCTGTCACGGCGCGGCATGGTGAGCCATCGGGGCAAGGATTTCCAGACCCCCCCGAGTCGCCACAGCCCAAAATCGACCATTTCCTTTTTTCGGCCGCGTTTTGGTCCACGCAGTTTGGGTATTGCGAACCGTCGAGCGAAACCGACACCCCCCCGATCGGGGGGGTGTCGTCAGGTCACCGGCGTCGGGGGGTCTCGTCCATCCAGCGCCGCGATCACGTTCTCGGCCGCCAGGCGAGCCATCGCGTCCCGGGCCTTTCGGGTGGCCGAGCCCAGATGGGGGGCGAGGACCACGTTCTCGAGCTCGATCAGCTCGGGCGGGACCTCGGGCTCGTTCTCGTAGACGTCGAGCCCTGCCGCAGCGAGCGGACCTTCACGCAGGGCCCGTGCCAGCGCCGCGGTGTCGACGATTCCGCCGCGAGATGTGTTGACCAGGATCGAGCCCGGCTTGAACGCCGCGAGCAGCTCGGCGTCCACGAGATGTCGCGTCTCGGGCGTGAGCGGGACGTGCAGCGTGACGAAGTCGGACTCCGCGACGAGGTCCCGCAGGTCGCGGCGCTCGGCGCCGGGGCGCTCGTTGCGCGAGTGGTGCAGGAGCCGGGGGCGGAAGCCCTGCAGGATCTCCGCGACGCGGGTTCCGATCCTGCCCATCCCGACGATCCCCACCGTCGCCTCGGCGAGCTCCGTGCCGAGAAGCTGCTCCGGCTCCCACCCTGTCCACTCCCCGCGCCGCACGATCCGCTCTCCCTCGCCCAGCCTGCGTGCGGCGGCCAGCATCAGCGCCACGGCGAGCTCCGCGGTGGCGTTGGTCAGCACGCCGGGGGTGTTCGTGACGACGACTCCGCGCTCGCGGCAGGCCTCCATGTCGATGTTGTCGTAGCCGACGGCGAAGTTGGCGACGATGCGCAGCTGCGGGCCGGCGGCGTCGAGGACGTCGGCATCGATCCGCACAGTCGGGTCGGCCACGATTGCTTCCGCGCCGGCGACGTGCTCCAGGCCGATGGCGACCTCGTAGCGCTCGCGCAGGGCGTCCAGTCCGGCCGCCGGCAGCGAGCGCGCGACAACGACCAGGGGCACGAGCCTCTAGAGCTTCGCCATCGCCTCGACGAGCTCGCGCACGGCGGCGGCGGACCTGTGCAGGTCCTCTTTCTCCTCGTCGGAGAGCTCGATTTCGATTATCTCCTCGACGCCGTCGCGGCCGAGCTTCACCGGCACGCCCACGAAGAGCCCGTCGATCCCATACTCGCCGTCGCAGTAGGCCGCACAGGGCAGCACCCGCTTCTGGTCGAGCAGGATCGAGTCCACCATCTCGGCCACGGCCGCGGCAGGGGCGTAGAACGCCGAACCCGCCTTCAGGAGCTTCACGACCTCGGCACCTCCGTCCCGGGTGCGCTGCACGATCTCGTCGAGCCGCATCCTGTCGATCATCTGTGACACCGGGACGCCCGCAACGTTGGTGTAGCTCGTCACCGGGACCATCGTGTCGCCGTGTCCTCCCAGGACGAACCCGGTCACGTCGCGCACCGACACGCCGAGCTCCCAGGCGAGGAAGGTCCGAAACCGCGCGGAGTCGAGGATCCCGGCCATCCCGACGACACGCTGGCGCGGGAACTCCGACTTCTCGAGCGTGACATGACACATCGCGTCGAGCGGGTTCGTGACGCAGATGATGATCCCGTCGGGCGAGCGCTGCCCGACCTCCTCCGTCACCGTTTCGACGATTTCCTTGTTCGCCGCCAGCAGGTCGTCCCGGCTCATGCCGGGCTTGCGCGGAAGTCCCGAGGTGATGACGACGATGTCCGAGCCGGAAGTCTCGTCGTACGTGTTGCTTCCCGTCACGTTCGGCTCGTACCCGACGACGGGCCCGGCCTGGTTGAGGTCGAGCGCCTTGCCTTGCGGCATACCTTCCACGATGTCTACAAGCACGATGTCTGCGTAGTCCCGTTCGGCTAACCGCTGTGCTGTCGTCGCACCCACGTTGCCGGCACCGATGACCGTGATCTTGCTTCTCATCTGCTGACCCTCCGTTCTTGCTTGCCGGGTTCTGGGAAACTTACAGTTGAATCGCTCCCCCGACGCACGAGGTGAACACATTGGCAACGACGGACTTTCTCACGAAGCAACGCAAGCAGATCGGGGCGAGGCTCGAGGAGCTTCGCCCCCTTTACGAGGAGTACCTGACGCTCGAGAAGGCGCAAGAGGCACTCGATCGAGTGGAGACACCGGTCCGCCGCGCTGTGGGCCGCCCCCGCGGGCCGGGACGTCCGCCCGGAAGCCGTAACAGCACGAAGACCGTACGCACGACGCGGAAGAAGCGCTCTGCGAGCAGTGCCCGGGCGACCAAGAGCACCCGCCGCGCCGGCGCCCGCAGGAAGACGAGGCGCACACGCAGCGGCGGCACGCGCGCCGAGCAGACGCTGGCCGCGATCAAGCAGAGTCCGGGGATAGGGATCTCCGACCTCGCGAAGAAGCTCGGCATCCGCCCGAACTACCTCTACCGGGTGACCGCACAGCTTCACCGCGAACGGAGGATCCGGCGCCGCAACGGCGGTTTCCAAGCCGCGTAGCGCCGGCGGCGCCGCCAGGCGGCTTTCGACAACGGGTCAGGAGGGGCGGCCTACGGCCGCCCCCATCGGAATATCGAGTCGGCTCCGCCGAACACCTAAAGCTCACGAGGGTCGGCCTACGGCCGCCCCCATCGGAATATCGAGTCGGCTCCGCCGAACACCTAAAGTCACGAGGGTCGGCCTACGGCCGCCCCCATCGGAATATCGAGTCGGCTCCGCCGAACACCTAAAGTCACGAGGGTCGGCCTACGGCCGCCCCCATCGGAATATCGAGTCGGCTCCGCCGAACACCTAAAGTCACGAGGGTCGGCCTACGGCCGCCCCCATCTTTTCTATTACGGCGTCAGCCACATCCGACGTGCCAACCGCGGTCGGGTCATCGCGCGACGGCTTCATGTCGTAGGTGACGGACTTGCCCTCGGCGATCACCGCGGCGATCGCCGACTCCATGCGATCAGCCGCCTCCTGCTCGTGCAGGTGACGCAGCATCATCACGCCGCTCAGCATGAGCGCCATCGGGTTGACCTTGTTCATGCCCTTGTACTTCGGCGCCGAGCCGTGCGTCGCCTCGAAGACCGCGTACTCGTCGCCGATGTTGCCGCCCGGGGCCATCCCGAGCCCGCCGATCATCCCCGCGCCCAGGTCGGACACGATGTCACCGTAGAGGTTCGGCAGCACGATGACGTCGTACTCCTCCGGGCGTGAGACGAGCTGGTTGCAGAGATTGTCGATGATCCGGTCCTCGAACTCCATGTTGGAGTAGCCCTCCGCTACCTCCTGCGCCGTACGCAGGAAGAGCCCGTCGGAGAACTTCATGATGTTGGCCTTGTGCGCCGCCGTCACCTTGCGGCGGCCATTCTCGAGCGCGTACTCGAACGCGGCTTTCACGATCCGCGTCGTCCCGAACACGGAGATCGGCTTGATCGAGATTCCTGCGTCCTCCCGGATCTCCTTGTCCGCCAGCTCGCGCACGACCTCGCGCAGCTTCGCCGCCTCCTCCGAGCCCTGCTCGAACTCGATTCCGGCGTAGAGGTCCTCGTGGTTCTCGCGCACGATCACGATGTCGGTCTCCGGGAAGCGGGTGCGCACCCCCTCGTATGCCTTGCACGGCCGCAGGCAGCAGTAGAGGTCGAGCTCCTTGCGGAGCGCCACGTTCACCGACCGGAAGCCGGAGCCGACGGGGGTCGTGATCGGCGCCTTGAGGGCGACCTTGTTGCGCCTGATCGACTCGATCACGCGGTCTGGGAGCGGCGTCCCCTCACGCTCGTAGACGTCGGCGCCGGCCTCCTGCAACTCCCATTCGAACTCGACTCCGGTCGCCTCGAGCACCCGGCGCACCGCCTCGGCGAGCTCGGGTCCGGTGCCGTCTCCGGGTATCAAAGTCACGGTGTAGGCCAATGCCTCTCCCTCCAGGGTCGTAGCGATCCAGGCGGAAAAGTCCGCCGTACCGGCGCATTATTCCCGTTTCCCGTGCGACCGCCTTCCGCGCGCAGTAGAGTTGTCTCATGGCCGTGGCAGAGCCCGCTCGCGCACCCTTCTCGGCCACTCACGAGGTCTTCAACCAGGCCCCGCCGCTCGAGGGCTACAACGTCTTCGAGCAGGACCGGCCCCTCGTGGAGGCGCTCGCCCGCGAGGGCGGGGAATGGGCTCGCGACCGCGCCAGGGCGGCGGGCGAGGTGGCCGGCGGCGAGGCGATCGAGTGGGGCCGGCAGGCGAACGAGAACCCCCCCAAGCTACGCACGCACGACCGCCACGGCAACCGCATCGACGAGGTCGAGTTCCACCCCTCCTGGCACCGGCTGGTCGAGCTGGCCGTTTCCAGTGGGTCGCACTCCCTGCCGTGGACCGAGGACAGGCCGGGCGGACACGTCGCTCGCGCAGCGATCTTCATGACGCTCGGACAGGCCGAGGGCGGGCATGGCTGTCCCATCTCCATGACCTACTCCGCCGTGCCGGCGCTGCGCGCCGTGCCGGAGCTCGCCGCAGAGTGGGAGCCGCTGCTGACCTCGACGACGTACGACCCGCGCCTCGTGCCGGTGGCGGACAAGGCCGGCGCTCTCTGCGGGATGGCGATGACGGAGAAGCAGGGCGGCTCGGACGTGCGCGCGAACACCACGATCGCCACGCCTTTGAACGGCGGCGGGTCGGGGGGCGAGTACGAGGTGGTCGGCCACAAGTGGTTCTGCTCCGCGCCGATGTGCGACGCATTTCTCGTGCTGGCTCAAGCACCGGGCGGTCTCTCGTGCTTTTTGCTCCCGCGCGTGCTACCCGACGGGACGCGCAACCGCTTCCACCTCCAGCGCCTGAAGGACAAGCTCGGCAACCGCTCGAATGCCTCGAGCGAGGTCGAGTTTCACGGCGCGTGGACCAGGATGGTCGGCGAGGAGGGCCGCGGCGTGCCGACCATCATCGAGATGGTCAATCACACCCGCCTCGACTGCGTGCTCGGGACCACGGCCGGAATGCGACTCGGCGTCGCAAAGGCGACACATCACGCTGCCCACCGCTCCGCTTTCGGCAACCGCCTCATCGACCAGCCGCTGATGCAGAACGTGCTCGCCGACCTCTGTATCGAGTCGGAGGCCGCGACCGTGACCGCGATGCGCCTTGCTCGCTCGTACGACCAGTCCGGCGGCGACGAGCAGGAGACGCAGTTCAAGCGCCTGGCGACCGCCGTCGTGAAGTACTGGGTCTGCAAGCGAGGCCCGGCGCACGCCGTCGAGGCGCTCGAGTGCTTCGGGGGCAACGGCTACGTCGAGGAGTCCGGCATGCCGCGCCTCTTCCGGGAGTCGCCCCTGAACTCGATCTGGGAGGGCTCCGGCAACGTCATCTGCCTGGACGTCCTGCGGGCGCTGGTACGCAGCCCAGCGGCGTTGGAGGCGTTCTACGCCGAGCTCGACCAGGCCGCCGGCACGGATGCGCGCCTGGATGCGTTCACTCGTTCCCTGCGCGAGGAGCTCTCCGACTTCGAGGGCATCGAGATACGCGCGCGCTCGGTCGTCGAGCGGATGGCGCTGGCGCTCCAGGGATCGCTGCTGGTGCGATTCGGCGACGCCGCGGTGGCCGATGCGTTCTGCGGCTCGAGGCTGACCGGCGACTGGGGACAGGCTTTCGGAACCCTCCCGCCGGGCGCCGACTTCAAGAGCATCGTCGAGCGCCACACGCCCGCAGTTTCCTGAGCGCGGCTAGCGGACCGACTCGCAGCCCATCACGACGTCTCTGCGGTCCGCGACGGCGATGTCCCAACCCGGGCCGCAGTCGATCCGGTCCTTCCCGGGTCCGCCCCGGAGGCGGTCGTTGCCCTCGTTGCCGAACAGGAGGTCCTTCCCGGGCCCGCCGTCGATGTGGTCGTTCCCGCTCGTGCCGGGGATGTGGTCGCCCCAGATCACGTCGTCTCCCTCACGACCGAGCAGGACGTCGTCCCCCGCGCCCCCGAGAAGCTTGTCGTTGCGCCCCGTTCCTTCGAACGAATCGACGCCCGATCCACCGATCCGCGTTGCGCCCTGGTCGGGATCGAGCTTGGGGGGAGGCGCGGCGATGATGCGCTCGCAATCGCGTCTTTCCAGGTGGCGGTCCGAGACGCCACCGGAGCTCCGGTAGGGGTCGACGTAGAGGATGTCGTCGCCGGGGCCGCAATCGGCCAACCCGTCAGCTCCGCGGTCGTTGGCGTAGAGGACGTCGTCGCCGGCCCCGCCGCGCAGCACGTCGCGACCCGACTGCCCGTATAGCTCGTCGTCGCCGGGGCCGCCGGCGAGTGAATCTGGCCCCGAGCCACCGAACAGCACGTCCGGGCCGGAGTCGCCTTCGAGATCGTCGCCGGCCTCGTCTCCGAACAGCTCGTCGGCGTCATCGCCACCCGAGAGCGAGTCGCGACCAAAGTCGCCCTTGGAGCTGTCGTTGCCCGGACCGCCCGCGAGGTAGTCGTCGCCGGTGTCGCCGTCGAGCCGGTCGGAGCCGAAGCCCCCGTACAGCCTGTCGTGAGCGGTGCCGCCGTGGATCGAGTCGTCGCCGGGGCCGCCGACGAGGCGATCGGCGGAGCGCCCGCCGTGGATCGTGTTGTCGCCGGAGCCACCGACGATCACGTCGGGTCCGCGCGTGCCGTCCATGTCTGCGCCCGCCTCGATCGCGAGGCCGAGCTGAAGCGCGAATGCCGCGGCGAGCGCGACAGTTCTCGCGAGCATACGTGCCTGAGATCTCCGCGGCGCATCCATGCCCTATTCGATTCGTCTCCGGGGCGCCGTCGCTGCAAGCGCCTTTCCGGCGAAACGGACGAATGTGCGAACGGTCGGGCCGGGCCTGCAGCGCGGCTACCATCCGCGTAGGCTCTCCTGATGTTCGGCGGCGGCTCAATCCAGCTCGCGCGGGTGTTCGGGATCCGGATCGGCGTCGACCCGAGCTGGTTCCTGGTCCTGTTCCTGGTCATCTACTCGCTCACCGGCTACTACCAGGACGCTCTGCCGGGCAACGACGATTCGGGCGCGTTCGCGCTCGCCGTTGCGAGCGCGCTCCTCTTCTTCCTGTCGATCCTGCTCCACGAGCTCGGTCACGCCGTGGTGGCGATCCGAAACGGGATCTCGATCATCGGCATCGACCTCTGGCTCTTTGGCGGCATCGCGAAGATGGCGCGCGACACCGACTCGCCCGGTGTCGAGTTCAAGGTCGCGGCCGCCGGCCCGTTCGTGACGCTCCTGATCGCCGCGCTC
Source organism: uncultured Solirubrobacterales bacterium (assembly GCA_963774075.1). Classification (GTDB taxonomy): domain Bacteria; phylum Actinomycetota; class Thermoleophilia; order Solirubrobacterales; family JBBDJG01; genus JBBQNR01. The sequence goes on from CAVZDP010000003.1 coordinate 922,815, forward strand.
TGCGTGCTGATCGGGATCGCCTCGGCCGGTTGGGACGATTTCTTGGCGGCAGTGCGGTTCGATCCGGTGGCGCTCTCGAACGGCGGGCTGGCGATGCTCGCCTACCTTGCCTCGATCAACATCCTCGTGCTCCTGTTCAACCTGATCCCGGCCTTTCCGCTCGACGGCGGGCGCATCGCGCGCGCGATCGCCTGGTGGCGAACCGGGGACCGCAACCGCGCGACCCGGATCGCCGCGGGCATGGGACAGGCCTTCTCCTACCTGCTCATCGGCTTCGGTGTCTTCACGCTGGTTTCGTGGGGAGACCTCGTCGGAGGCGCGTGGCTCATCTTCATCGGGCTCTTCCTCGGCCAGGCGGCGCGAGGGGCGGCGTACCAGACCGCCGTGCTGTCGAAGATCGAGGGACTCAAGGTGTCCGACGTGATGGATGCCGAGCCCGTCATCATCCCGGGTGACACGCCGATCGGGCGAGCCCTCGACGAGTACTTCCTGCGCTACCGCTGGCCGTGGTTCCCGGTCGTGGACGGATACGGCTACTTCATCGGGCTGGTCGACCGCGAGCGCGCGGAACGCATCCCGGAGGACCGCCAGCCCGTCTTTACCGTCCGCGAGATCATGCGGCCGGCCGAGGGCAACCTGCGCGTGCGCACCGACGAGCCGCTCGAGTCGCTGCTCGGAAGCGAGCCGCTGCGGCGGATCGGTGCCCTGATGGCGGTCGACGATGACGGGCGTCTGCGTGGCGTCGTGACCATGGATCAGGTGCGGCGGGCCCTTCAGCAGGGCATTGCAGGGTCGTCTGCCGCCTGATCGCCCGTCCCGGGTTCGCATAGAATCCCGGCGCTTTGCCCGAGCACGACGTACTTGTCATTGGAGCGGGCCTCGCCGGCCAACGCGCCGCGCTGAGTGCCGCCGAGGCCGGAGCCTCGGTGGCGATCATCTCCAAGGTTCATCCGGTTCGCTCCCACTCCAACGCTGCACAGGGGGGCATAAACGCGGCGCTCAACCCCGAGGACTCCTGGGAGTCGCACGCTTTCGACACCGTCAAGGGCTCGGATTACCTCGGCGATCAGGATGCGATCGAGATCATGTGCAGGGAGGCCCCGGACGAGCTCCTTCACCTCGAGCACATCGGCGTCACGTTTCACCGCAACGCGGAGGGCCTGCTTGGCACCCGCGCCTTCGGTGGCGCGTCCGCGGCCCGCACCTACTACGTGGCTGACATCACCGGGCAGGCGATCCTCCACACGCTCTACGAGCAGCTCATGAAATGGGAGGACGTCGAGCGCTACGAGGAGTGGTTCACGACCGGGCTCGCGCTCGACGAGTCCGGCCAGTGCGCCGGCGCCATCACCCGCAACCTCCGCGACGGCTCGATGGAGCTGTTTCGAGCCAAGTCCGTGATCGTCACCACCGGCGGCAACGGCCAGTGCTACAACCCGACGACGAACGCCCTCATCTGCACCGGCGACGGCATCTCGATGGCCTACCGGATCGGCGCTCCGCTGATGGACATGGAGATGGTCCAGTACCACCCGACGACGCTCGCGGGCAACGGCCTCCTCATCACCGAGGGAGCGAGAGGCGAGGGTGCGCGCCTCTACAATGCTCTGGGCGAGCGGTTCATGGAGAAGTACGCGCCCAACAAGCTCGAGCTCGCCTCGCGCGACGTCGTATCGCGGGCCGAGCAGACCGAGATCAACGAGGGGCGCGGGTTCCCGGACGGCACGGTGGCGCTCGACATCACCGTCGTGCCCCGAAAGCGCATCTTCGAGGCGCTCCGGGAGATCGTCAACGTCGGGCGCGACTTTGCCGGCGTCGACATCACGAAGGAGCCGATTCACGTCAAGCCGGGTAACCACTACGTGATGGGCGGCGTGAAGACCGACGTGCACGGCCAGACTGAGGTCCCCGGCCTCTACGCGGCGGGCGAATGCGCCTGCGTGTCGGTGCACGGGGGGAACCGGCTCGGCGCCAACTCCCTCCTCGACACGCTCGTGTTCGGCAGGCGCTCGGGCGAGCACGCGGCACAGCGGGCGCGCGAGGTCGTCCTCAACCCGCCGTCGGAGGCGCTGGTGGACGACGAGGAGCGCCGGCTGTCGGAGCTGATAGGGCGCGAGCAGGGCAAGGTCCGCCGGGTCTCGGAGCTGAAGGCCGAGCTCGGGCAGACGATGGACCGCCACGTCGCCGTCTTCCGCGAGGCGGAGGGCCTCGACGCTGCGCTGGAGACCGTGAAGCGCCTGAAGGAAGAATACGAAGGGGTGGCGATCGACGACCGCGGCAGCATCTTCAACCAGGACGTCCTGGGCGCCATCGAGCTCGGCTTCATGCTCGACTGTGCGGAGGCGACGGTGATCTCGGCGATTCATCGCACCGAGAGCCGCGGCGCGCATTACCGCACGGATTTTCCCGAGCGCAACGACGCGGATTGGCTGAAGCACATCGACCTGACGCTCGGGGGGGACGGCCAGCCGCACATCTCCTACAGCCCGGTCACGATCACCCAATGGCAGCCTGAAGAGAGGACATACTGATGGGAGGTGCCGTAGCCGGCGAAGCCGGCGCAGGCGACTCACTGGACTTTAGGTGTCCGCCGAAGGCGGCTAGATATTCAATGAGAGGTGCCGTAGCGGAATGATCAACAGAAGCCAATGAGCTACACACTCAGCATCCGCCGGTACGACCCCGAAAGCGGTGGCCCGCCTTACTGGTCGGACTACGAGGTCGACCTCGAGGGACACCGCAGCGTGCTCGACGGCATCCTGCAGGCAAAGGACCGCGAGGACGCCTCTATCGGCATCCGCTGCTCCTGCCAGGCCGCGATCTGCGGCTCCTGCGGCGTGCGCGTGAACGGACGCGCCAGGCTCGCCTGCAACACCAAGCTGCGCGACGTCCAGCCAGACAACGGCCCGATCACCGTCGAGCCCATGGGCAACATGCCGGTGCTCAAGGACCTGATCGTGAACATGGATGCCGTTCACTGGAAGAAGGTCCAGCGAGTGGTGCCGTGGCTGATCCCTGCGGGCGACTCCCCGGAGCGCGAGTACGTGGTGCCGCCCGAGACGATGATCGACGTCACTCAGGTGGTGGCGTGCATCCACTGTGGCGCCTGCGTGTCGGACTGCCTCTCGCTGGAGGTGGACCCGCTCTTCATCGGGCCCGCCGCGCTCGCGAAGGCCTATCGCTTCGTGGGCGACCCGCGCGACTCCCAGACCGAGCAGCGCCTGCGCGACCTGGCCGAGGATCCACACGGCATCTACGACTGCACCCATTGCTTCAACTGCATCGAGGTCTGCCCCAAGGGCGTCGCGCCGATGGATCAGATCATGCGCCTGCGCCGCCGCGCCGTGCACGACTTCGACATCAGCGACCCCAACAACGGCCGCCGCCACGAAGAGGCGTTCACGAACATCATCGCCAAGAAGGGAACGCTCGACGAGCGCAAGCTGCTTCAAGACAGCTTCGGCGTCCTTCGCCCCCAGGGGCAGCTCCAGCTCCTGCGCTCGCTTCCAACCGGGCTACGCGGCTTCACGCGCGGAAAGATCACGCCGAGGACTGCGCTCTTCCACGAGAAGCTCGAGGGACTGGAGAACATACGGCGGATCTATGAGCACGCCGAGGACCACGCCGAGGAAATCAACCTCTACGTGCTCGGCGAGGGCGATACCGACGGCGACGACGAGGGGCTGGAGGCCGGATCGTGAGGGTCGCCTACTGGCCGGGTTGCGTGTCGCGTGGGTTCGCGCCCGAGCTGCACGGCTCGATGGCCATCGTCGCCGACAAGCTCGGCATCGAGCTCGTCGAGCTGGACCGCGCGAACTGCTGCGGCGCCGGCGTGATCGCCGAGCACAACCAGGAGCTCGCCGACTCGCTGAACGCCCGCACGTTCGCGCTGGCGCAGAAGACGGGCCTGCCGATGATGAACATCTGCTCGACCTGCCAGGGCGCCCAGAGCGAGTGTCAGGAGCGCCTGGACGCGGATTCCGGCTACCGCGCGCACATCAACGAGGTTCTGGCAGAAGAGGGCCTCCAGTACGAGAAGGGGATCTCCAACAAGAACTTCCTCTGGCTGCTCGTCGAGGACTACGGCCTCGAGCGGTTGGAGTCGCTCGTCGTGCGACCGCTGCACGGCCTGCGCGTCGGTCCCTTCTATGGCTGCTACATCCTGCGGCCGACGTCGCGGCTCGGCTTCGACCGCTACCCCGAGCGCGATCGGTACCTCGAGCAGCTCATCCAGACACTCGGCGCAACGCCGGTCGAGTACGAGGGCGCTCGCAAGTGCTGTGGCTTTCCGGTCATCACGATGAACCGCGAGACGTCGCTGCGCCAGGCGGGCAGGCACCTGGGGGACGCGATCGATGCCGGGGCCGACACGCTCGTCACCCCGTGCCCGCTCTGCCACCTCAACCTCGACCTCCAGCAGCCCGACGCCGCCAAGATCGTCGGGCGGGATCTGGGGATGCCGGTTTTGCACCTCCCTCAACTCGTCGGGCTCGCGCTCGGACTGGAGCCCAAGGAGCTGGGCATGGGCAAGCACGTCGTGCGAACGCGCCCCATCGAGCGCAAGCTCGAGGCGCTCGCTGCCGCCACGCCGGCGTAGCTCGGGGCCTTGCGCCCCCGGCTCGCGTTCCTGGTCGACCTCTTGAGGGATCTCGCCGGATCGGCGCGCCGCCGCGGGAGCGAGGGTCCCATCGCGCGGTCGCCGCAAGCGCAACCGAGGAGATCTGGAGCGCCGGCCTCCGACGAGGAGGCGAGCGCGCAGGTGATGAAGCGCCGGCTCGACGAGACGCGCGAGCGTCTCAAACGCGACACGCCGCCCAGTGCCTCCTAGCTAGTGGCCCTTCGCCGTCCGGCCGCCGGCAACGGGTCGCCTATTCTTGGCGCGAACGCTGGGTGAGATCGGAGGCCTCTGACAGCAGCGGGAGCTGGGAAAGCTTCCTCGCTTATGCGAAGCATGCTTTCGCGAAGCCGACCTTCGACGTCGAGGAGCGAGAGCACAGACTCGACATCGCCGAGAGGCTCATGGGGCTGCTGCAGGCGTCGCGCGCTGGGATAACGCTGTGGCCTGCGATCGAGACCGTGTTCGCAGGGGTCTTTGGCGCTCGCCCCTACGACTTGACCGCCGACCGCCAAAACGAATGGCTGTGCAACTGGTCTCGGAAGGAAGAGGGATCCCTGCGGGTTGCGCTCTCCCGCTTCACGGAGGAAGGCGATCCAAGTCAGCGGGTGGCCGAGTTCCTGAACTCGGCTCAGCAGGCCGACGTCGTCGGCACGGAGCCGTATCCCACGTACGCGCTCGCCTTCGGGTCCCTCTTCAACTTTGTTGCTGCACCACTGTCGCTTCCGGTAGTTCGGCCCTTGCTGTTCCAAAAGCTTCAGCGGCTTCTCGGCTACGAACTTCCACCGGCGTCGCTGGTAGAGCAGTACGACCACCATCTGGCCTTTGCAGCCGAGGTCGAGGCGCGCCTGCGCGACGCGGGCGTGCCGGTCAGAGACATGATCGACGTACAGAGCCTGATCTGGAGCGCGAGTCGTTTCGAAGCACATTGGTCGCCCAACGATGGCTCCGACGAGACCTTGGAGCCGTCACGCTCTCACGAGCATTACCTCTCGGTTTGCGCGATCTATCGCGACGAAGCGGAATATCTCGCCGAATGGCTCGAGTTCCACCGACTCGTGGGAGTGGATCGCTTCTACCTGTACAACAACTTCAGCGACGACGCGCACATGGAGGTGCTGGGCGACTACGTGGACGACGGCCTGGTTGTGCTGCACGATTGGCCGGTGCAAACGGCGCCCCAGACCGGAGCCTACGCGCATTGCCTGGAAAGCCACGGGGCCGAGTCACGCTGGATCGCGTTCATCGACATAGACGAGTTCCTCTTCTCGCCGAGTGGAGAGTCGGTCTCCGACATGCTTGTCTCCTACGAGCGGTACCCGGGCGTTGCCGTCAACCAAGCCCTGTTCGGCCCTTCCGGCCACCGCGTGAAGCCCTCCGGCTTGGTGATCGAGAGCTACCTCCAGCGGCAGAATCTCGGAAACATAAAGTTCATCAAGAGCATTGTGGATCCGATACGGACTTCGCATCCCATCGGCGTTCACCATTTCGCATACGAGAGCGGGCTCGCCGTCGACGAGAACGGCTATCCCCTTCGCGATGCGAAGACCTGGTCAGTGTCGGCCTCGAAGCTCCGTATCAACCACTATCGAACGAAGTCCGAGGCCGAGCTGAGACAGAGAAGAACCAGACCGGACGCGGCGCGCGGGAAGTTCTTCCCGTGGCCGGACTTTCTTCAGCTCCGGCATGACTACCCAGAGCTGGACGACAGTCTCCTTCAATACGCACCGCGTGTGCGCACAGCCGTTGAATCTCATTCGGCGTCGTAGCCCACCCGCTTCTTCCCGCGCGGACGGCGCGTCCTCGGGTTGATCCCCACCGCGCGGCACTCGGCGTGCCACAGCTCGCGGTAGGCCAGCGCCTTCTCGCAGTCGAGTCCCTCGACCCGCGTGGGGTCGATCTCGTACAGCCTCGCCTCGCGCAGGATCGCCGTCTCGATCAGGTCGGCCATCTGCCCCCCGACCTTCGCCAGCCTGATCGCATCCTCCGACGGTCCCGACATCGCGCCTCCCTTCGTTCGCTCGATCGCGTTCAGCCTAGCCTTTGCGGCAGGGAACGGTGAAGCGATCGCGCGTGCGCCCGGCGGTGTCGATCGCCTTCCCGCGCAGGAGGTGGCGCCCGGCGGTGATACGAAGCCGGTGATAGAAGAGGCCGCGTCGCGCCGACCAGCGGGGCTTGCGCCGCGTGGCGAAGGGCGTCAGGCGGGCGCCGCCGCCGCCCGTCACCACGTACACGATCCCGCGCCGGCTGCGCCGCCCGCCCCGGAGCGGCTTCGACCGCTCGTAGTTCTGTATGTGGCCGTTGAGAACGAGATCCACGCCGCCTCGCGTCAGCAGCGGGATGATGCGGTGCCGGCGGTGCTTGCGCGTCCCGCTGCGGTAGCCGCGGCCACTCGACCACAGCGGGTGGTGGAAGTACGCGATCTTGCAGCGCGCGCCCGAGCTTCGGAGCAGTCCACGCGCCCAGCTCTTCTGCACCGGGCCGACCCGGTTGGAGTCGAGCGCCACGAACAGCACGCCGCCATGGCTGAAGCTGTAGTAGCGCTCGTTGCCGGGTAGCGCGAAGTAACGCTTGTAGTTGGCGAGCCCGTAGTAGTCGTGGTTGCCGACGCTCGGCCACAGCGAGCGGACCGAGATGAAGTTGCGAAGCGGTTCGAGCACGTAGTTCCGGTACTCCTCCTCGTTGCCGAAGATCTGCGCGTTGTCGCCGGTGGTGATCGCAAAGTCGATGCGGTCGGCCGACAACCTGCGCAGGTTCGCGCGCGCCGCCGGCGTCGGCGTGCCGAAGTCCCCGATCACGCCGAAGCTGAACTGCGCGGGCGATACGCCCGGCGTCACCAGCTCGGCGGTCTCCCCGAGACGGCCGTCCGACTCCCAGCGGTAGCGATAGGCGGTTCCCGGCGCGAGGTCCTTCACGACCACGACGTGGTCCCGCCGCGGAACCGGGTCCCGCTCAACGATGCGCTCCGGCCCGCCGAGGGCGCCGAAGTGCAGGCTCGTCGTGGCCGGCGTGTAGGTCTGCCAGACGATCACAGCGCGTGTTGGTGAAAGTTGCTGGAGGTACGGCGGCAGCTCTAGGCCGGCGGCGAAGGGTGGGGTGGTGACCTCCACCGGAGGGGCCTCCGCGGTCCGTCCCTCGGGGTCGACGGCACGCACCACGTAGCTGTGGCGGCTGCTCTCTGCGAGCCAGGGATCGACCACCCCGAGCTCTGTGGTGTCCGCGATCAGGACACCGTCGCGCAGCACCTGGTAGCGCTCGAGGGCCGGTGTGGACCCCGGCGGGGGCTCGACGCCGGGCCGCCACGTGAGCTTTGTCTGGTCGGGGCGCTGCGCTTCGGCGTACACATCACGTGGCGGCTCAGGGCCGGGAGCGGCCGTCGCCGGAGGCGCCGACAGCGCGGCCGAGAGCGCAACGATGATCACTGCCGCAGCACGCACGGACGCAATTGTGGCAGCGGCCCGACTGCCGGACGTCAGCTGTGCGCCACGGCTTCGCCGCGCGCGCCGACGAGGCCGCGCTCGCGCAGCAGCTCGGCGAGTTGTACGGCGTTGGTGGCGGCGCCCTTGCGCAGGTTGTCCGACACGACCCACAGGTTCAGGCAGCGCTCGTGCGTGGGGTCGCGGCGCACGCGGCCGACGAGCACGTCGTCGCGGCCGGCTGCGTCCACCGGCATCGGATAACGCCCCTGCGCGGGGTCGTCCACGACCACGACGCCTGGAAAGGCGGCCAGGACCTCGCGGCAGCGCTCCGGCGACAGGTCTCGCGCCGTCTGCACGTTGACCGACTCCGAATGCCCTGCATAGACCGGCACCCGGACGCACGTCGCCGATACCTTCACGCTGTTGTCGCCGAGGATCTTGAGCGTCTCGGCCATCATCTTGCGCTCCTCGGTCGTGTAGTCGTCGCCGTCCTTGAACGTCTCGACCTGGGGCAGCACGTTGAATGCGATTTGATGTGGATAGACCGATGAGCTGACGGGGTCGTCGTCGAGCACCGAGCGGGCCTGCTCGCGCAACTCCTGCACCGCGGCCTGACCCGTGCCCGAGGTCGACTGGTAGGTGGACACGACGACGCGCTCGATCGTCGCCTCGTCGTGGATCGGCTTGAGCGCCATCACCATCTGCATGGTGGAGCAGTTCGGGTTCGCGACGATGCCCCGGTGCCCGTCGAGGTCGCCGGGGTTCACTTCGGCGATCACGAGCGGCACGTGCTCCTCCATCCGCCACGCGCTCGAGTTGTCGATCACCACACAGCCGCGCTCCGCGAAGCGCGGAGCCCACTCGCGCGAGACCGAGCCGCCCGCGGAGAAGAGCGCGACATCGAAGCCGTCGATCGCTCCTTCCTCGAGGGTCCGCACCGAAAGCGTCTCGTCTCCGAATGGGACCTGGCGACCGGCTGAGCGCGCTGAGGCGAAGGCGACCACCTCGCGCGTCGGAAGCCGGCGCTCGGCCAGCACTTCGAGCATGGTGGAGCCGACCACGCCCGTCGCCCCGACGACGGCCACGCGTAGCCCGGCGCTCATCGCGTCACCCCCGCGCCGTCGCCCGAGCCGAGGGCGTCTTCGCGCTGTGGGTCCTCGGCGCCGAGCCCGAACGCCTCGTGCAGCGCCCGTACCGCGTCGGGCACGCGGTCGGCGCGGATTGCGCAGGAGATCTTGATCGGCGAGGTGGAGATGATCTCGATGTTGATGGCGTGATCACCGAGCGTCTTGAACACCTTGGCCGCGACGCCGGGATGGCTGCGCATGCCCGCACCGACGATGGAGACGGTCCCCATGCCGTCGTCGGTGATCGGCTGCTCGAGCCCGAGGTCGGCGGTGAGTCGCTGAAGGGTGCGCCGCGCCGCGGGGAGGTCGTTCTTGGGCAGGGTGAAGGACAGCTCGGCCCGCTGATCGGGTGACACCGGCTCGTTCTGGATGATCATGTCCACGTTGATGTCGGCTTCGGCGAGCTCGCCGAAGATGCGCCCCGCGATGCCGGGCTCGTCCGGCACGCCCGTGAGCGTGACGCGGGCGTCCTCGGTCGAATGGGTGACTCCTGTGACGAGCGGGCGTTCCATGGTCTCGTGCTCCCCGAGGACGAGGGTACCGGAGCCGTCTCCGAAGCTCGGGCGCACGCGGATGCGCACCCCGTAGTTGCGCCCGTACTCGACGGCGCGAAGCTGGAGCACACGCGCTCCGGCGGCGGACATCTCGAGCATCTCCTCGAAAGAGACGAAGGGCAGCTTGCGCGCCTCGGGCACGATCCTGGGATCGGCCGAGAACACGCCCTCGACGTCGGTGTAGATCTCGCAGACCTCGGCGCCGAGCGCGGCCGCGAGCGCGACGGCGGTCGTGTCCGAGCCGCCGCGGCCGAGGGTGGTCACGTCCTTGCTGGTCGACACTCCCTGGAAGCCGGCCACCAGGACGATGCGCCGCTGCTCGAGGAGCTCGCGGATGCGGTCGGCGCGCACGTCGAGGATCCGCGCCTTCGTGTGGGTGGTATCGGTAACGATGCCGGCCTGCGACCCCGACAGAGACACGGCCCTCTTGCCCAGGTCGTGGATAGCCATCGCGCACAGCGCGCAGGAGATGCGCTCGCCGGTCGAGAGCAGCATGTCCATCTCACGCGGCTCGGGCTCGGGCGAGATCTCGTGAGCCATCCGGACCAGCTCGTCCGTCGTTGCCCCGCGCGCCGAGAGCACGGCGACGACCTCCTTGCCGTCCTCGTGGGCGCGAACGATCCGGGTCGCAGCGGCCAGGATGTGCTCCGGGTCCGCGACCGAGGTGCCGCCGAACTTCATCACGATTATGCCGTCGGGTGCCATCGCGTCTGAGGATAGACGCAGGTCGGCCGAGCGGCGTGTGGAGCGCGGGGAGCTAGAGCGCCCGGCGACCAGCGAGCGCTCGTCCGAGCGTGACCTCGTCCGCGTACTCGAGGTCGGCGCCGACCGGCAGGCCGCTTGCCAGCCTGGTGACGGCGGTGTCGCCGCCCAAGGTGTGAATCGCCTCCGCGATGTAGAAGGCCGTCGCCTCGCCGGTCGTGGTCGGGTTGGTCGCGATCACGACCTCGCTCACCTCGCCGTCGCGCACGCGCGCGACAAGCTCGGAGAGCTTCAGGTCCTCCGGGTCGACACCGTCTATCGGCGACAGGGCTCCCCCGAGCACGTGGTAGAGGCCGCGGTACTCGTTCGTGCGCTCGATCGGGATCACGTCGGCCGGCTCCTCCACGACGCAGATCACCGAGTGCTCACGGCGCTGGTCCAGGCACATCTGACAGCGCGGCCCGTCGGCGAGGTTGAAGCAGACCTCGCACAGGCCGACCCGCTCCTTCACCTCGCGGATCGCATCCCCGAGCGACAGAGCCTCCTCGTCGCTCACTCGCAGGATGTGGAAGGCCAGGCGCTGCGCCGTACGCTGCCCAATCCCGGGCAGCTTGGACAGCTCAGTGATCAGCCTGTCTACCGGCGGCGAGAACACACAATTCCTGTGGAGGATTCCTGGCGGATTCCTAAAGAATTCCTAAAGAATTCCTAAAGGCCGGGCAGGCCCAGCTCGCCCAGGCCGCCCAGCCCGGCGACGCCCCCGAGCTTGCGGTTCGCGAGTTCCTGCGCAGAGCGGATCGCCTCGTTCACGGCCGCGAGCACCATGTCCTGGAGCATCTCGACATCCTCGGCGTCGGGGCCCTCCCCTTCGCCGCCGAGCGCGCTCGCGTCGATGCGTATCTCCTTCAGCTCGAGGTCTCCCGCGATCTTCACGGTCACCATGCCGCCCCCCGCCGAGGCCTCGACGACCTCGTCCTTGAGCTGCTCCTGCGCCTTCATCATCTCGGCCTGCATCTCCTGCACCTGCTTGAGCATCTTGTTCATGTTCGGCTGGGGCATGACTTCCTCCGGTCAGGGTTCTTGGTCGCCTGTCTCCGACTGCTCGGGCGGCCCGTCGCCGGGAGCTTCCTCCAGGACGTCTTCCGCGTCGAACAACTCCTTCACGCGCTCGATCGCCTCGTGCTCGCTCGTAGGCTGGTCGCCGGCGTCCTCACCATCGGCGTCGTCGATCAACTCGAAGCGGAGGACGAGAGTGTGACCGGTGACCTGGCGCACAGCGTCGCGAACACGTTGGTGGTTGGCCGGCGTCTCGATCTTGCGCTTGCTGAAGGCCGCCGACGGCGGGAAGCCGATCACGAGCGATCCCTCATCCAGCGATGACGGCCGCGCGTCGGCGAGCAGGGCGCCGAGCATCGGCCCGCCCTCGACAGCGCGTACCCGGTCGAGCACAGCCGGCCACAGCACCCCCAGCTCCTGCACGACGCGCGGGGCCTCGGGCTCGGCCGGCGCCGGGTCGGCCACCGTGTCGGTCGCCGGTTCCGCGGCGCGAGCGGGCGCCCCAGGTGAGGGCTTCTCCTCGGCGGGTCCTGCACGCGCGCCCGCTGCTCTCTTCGGCGGCGCAGAAGGCGTCTTGGAGCCCCCGGCTGTCCGCTCGAGCTGCTCGATCCGCGACAGCAGGGCCTCGATCGATGGGTCAGACCGCGGTCCGGCGGCTTTCAGCAGTGCAAGCTCGAGCTGGATGCGGGGGTCGGAGCCCTCCTTGACCGCGGCGAGCGCGGCCGACACGAGATCCATCGCGCGCACGGCGTCGGACTGAGGCAGCTCGCGGGCCTGGGCCTCGAGCCGCTCGGTCTGATCGGCGGTGACGCTGAAGGTGTCGGGCGCCTCGCCGATCGTCTGGATCACGACGAGCTGGCGAAGGTGGGCGACCAGGTCCCGCATGAACTGGCTCGGGTCGCGCCCCGATGCGCTCAGTTCATCCACCCGCTGGAGAGCCGCCTTCGGATCGCGCCCGACCAGGGCCTCGGTCGTGTCGAAGATGAGGTCGGCGTCGGCGACGTCGAGCACTTCGAGCACGTCCTCGAACACGACCTTGTTGCCGCCATAGGTGACGAGCTGGTCGAGCGTGCCAATCGCGTCGCGGAAGCTGCCCGCGGCCGAGCGCGCGATCATGGCGAGCGCGCGGTCGTCGGCCTCGATCGACTCGGAGTTGGAGATCTTGCGCAGGACTTGGGAGATCTCCTCCAGCGAGGGGCGCTGGAAGTCGAAGCGGTGGCAGCGGTCAACGATCGTCGCCGGGACCTTGTGCGCCTCGGTCGTGGCGAGGACGAAGATCGTGTTGGGCGGCGGCTCCTCGAGCGTCTTCAGAAGAGCGTTCGGCGGATGTCGAAAACATGTGCGCCTCATCGAGGATGTAGACCTTCCAGCGGCCGAGC
>CAVZDP010000004.1:0-96667 GCA_963774075.1 uncultured Solirubrobacterales bacterium
AGCCCACGCAATACAGTCATCCCCGTTTGGTTACTCCGTACTGGGAGGTGGCCCCGAATGCGGGCTGTTTGGGCGGAGGTTGGGCTCGACAGGCCCTTGACTCTCCACTGAAAAGGGATATGGTCGCCTCGCCACGGTCGCCACAGGCAGAACCAGGCAGGTCCGTTGGAGTTAGCGCGGGGGTCACCGGATGGAACCAGTACCGCCAACAGGATTCGCGGTATTGCGGTCACGAGGAGGGATCGTCCGCCCGCTGCTAGCTATCGCCCCGTTTCTGGCGATTCTGTTGCTACTCGCGGCGCAGGCTCACGCCGCCGCGATCACGCCGAATACCATCGTCGACGAGCTCAACTCCGACGGCGACTGCTCGCTGCGTGAGGCGATTCAGGCGGCGAATACGAATGCGGCGGTCGACGCCTGCGCCGCCGGCGAGCCCGTCCCCACCGTCGACGTGATCGGACCAGTTGTGACCGGGACCATCATTCTTACCAGCGGCACCCTCTCCGTCACCGACGACCTGACCATCGATGGACCGGGTGTAGGCAGCCTGACCATTAGCGGCAACAATGCCTCCGCCGTGCTCACCGTTGACGCCGTGACGGTCAACCTGCATGACCTGACGATTGCCGATGGCTCCACGGGCGCAGGGGGCGGCGGGATTTGGAACCAGGGCACGCTGACCCTCCACAGCAGCAAGGTGAGCGGCAACACGGCGCCGGGTAGCGAGGGCGGCGGCATCCTCAACAGCGGCACCTTGGAACTGAACGACAGCACCGTGAGCGGGAACACTGCAGCGCGGGGAGGCGGGATCGACAGCGAAGGCGGCCAGGTAGCTCTCAAAAACAGCAGCGTGGCCGACAATGCTGCCGATGAGTTCGGGGGCGGCATCTTCGCCGACCTCAGTGCAACGGTGACCCTCAGCAGGAGCACGGTGAGCGGCAATACGGCTACGTTCGCAGGGGGTGGCATCATCAACTCGGGCAGCACGGTGGGGCTCGACAACAGCACCGTGAGCGGCAACACAACCCTCCACGACAGCGGCCTCTTCAACGGCGGCGGCGGCATCTTCAACAACAGCGGCCCCTTCGGTGCGCTGACCCTCAACAACAGCACCGTGAGCAATAACCTGGCGGTCGGGGACGGCGGCGGCATCCGTAATTACGACCCTAGTCAATCGACCACAGCCCCAAAGAACACGATCGTCGCCAGTAACAGTGGCAACGACTGTCACGGCACCATCACCTCCGCGGGCCACAACCTTGACAGTGACGACACATGTGGCTTAAGCGCCCCCGGAGACCTCCCCGGCACCGACCCCATGCTCGGCTCGCTACAGAACAACGGCGGCCCGACGGAAACTCACCTCCCTCTCACAGGCAGTCCGGTAATCGACGCCGGCAGCCCCGACTGCCCGCCATCGGCGACCGATCAGCGCGGAATCGCCAGACCCCAAGGCGCCGCCTGCGACATCGGGGCGGTCGAGGTCGTGCTCAACAGCCCGCCCGACTGCTCATCGGTGTCGGTCAACCCGAAAAAGCTCTGGCCGCCGAACCACAAGCTCCGCCTGGTCGCTCTGGCCGGGGCCACCGACCCCGACCGCGACGCAGTGACGCTGACGATCACCACCGTCATGCAGGACGAGCCTCTCAACGGCCTCGGCGACGGGGACATCTCGCCCGACGCGCGCGCGACCACCCAGTCGAACAAGGTTCTCCTACGCGCCGAGCGGAGCGGCCAAGGCGACGGCCGCGTCTACCGCGTTTCCTTCACGGGGTCCGACGCCAAGGGGGGCAACTGCTCCGGCGTCGTCACGGTCGGCATCCCCAAGAACCTGGGCACGGGCTCGGTACCGATCGATTCGGCCCCGCCGAGCTTCAGCTCGTTTGGACCCTAGTCCGAAACGGTCCTTCGAGATCGAAAGCCGCCGCGGCGCCGCTCCGCACCTTTCCGAACGCTCAGTGAGCCGGACCCGGGTTCGACGGACCGAGAGCGGACCGCTTCAGCTCCCCTCCGGTGTACCGATTCCGCATGGAATCGGCCAAAACAAATATTGAATGGGCAAGCTGTCGTACTAGTTCCCGGAGGTTGTCCATGCTGTCGCAACCACGCGGGAGGGCAGCGGCCTCAGTCTCTTTTTCCCCCAGCAGCGGATAATGCGCGGGCGATGTCGCAGAAGAACGTGGAGATCGTCAAGGCCGCAATCAACGCGCTCAACCGCCAGGACTGGGACGCTCTCTTCCAAGACGTCGCTCCAGGCGCCGAGGTGGACTTGTCTCGGGCAGTTGGTCCGATTAGCGGCGTTTCAAAATTCATCAGTTTCGGCAAACCCTGGAGCAGTTCGCCGAGAACTGGCAGTCCCTTCGGGGCGAGCCTCACGAGTTCATCGAAGCCGGTGACCTCGTCGTAATGCCATGGACCCTGCACGGCAAGGGACGCGAAGGAATAGAGGTCACGGCTAGTCCCACGTGGGTGTGGACGATCCGCGACGGAGCAGTCCAGGGGCTGGTCATGTACCAGGCGCGCGAGGACGCCCTCGAAGCCTTGGGTCTCTCGGAGTAGGCGATGTCGCAGCAGAACGTGGAGATCGCGAAGGCTGCAACCGACGCCTACAACCGCCGGGACCTCGATGCTTGGTTGGCGCACTTCGATCGGGAAATCGTGTGGTGGGCCATGGCCGACGAGCCCGAGCCGGGTCCCTTTCAAGGCCATGAAGCCGTTCTGAATGGCACGCCGCCGGCAGTGATGAGGGCTGCCCCGCTTGTCGTGGGACTGGCGGATTAGGCGAGTCGGGTTCTACGACGCGGCGTCGCTCTTGGCGTTGCGCTCGTAAAGAGCCTTCGCCGCGCTGAGCACCTGGCTCTTCTTGACCTGTCCAGGCCCACCCCCAGCGTTTACCAGGTAGAGGCGCGGGCCGATGGTGAACCCGATGCCGTAGGCCTCGAACGGAGGAGGAGCATCTGGCGGCGGTTCCTTCTGCGGGGTTAGCTGTGCGCCTTTCGCGCCGGGGATTCCCGCGACCGCGAACTCCTTTGCGTCCACGCTGCAAACGCCGAAGCATGGTTGCTTGAGAGCTTCTTTGTGCACGTAGTCGAGCGCCTCGCGAGCATCGTCGTCGGAGCCGAGCTGGGCAACGTCCATCGTAGCCCCCGGACCCTCGAACGGCTTGCCTTTCACGAACCTCTCGCCGACGCCGGCTTCGAAGCCCGCGTTCTCGAAGGCGTCGACGGCTTGCGAGAGCGGGGTGGCCTCCGGAATGAAAAGTCCCTCGTGTACGAAGTCGATCGGGTTGTCCCAGTCGAACTTGCGCTCGCTCTTGAAGCCTGGGATCTCCGACGCTGGTAACAGCTGATTTCTGAGGCTCGCAGGCGACGTCTTGTCGTCGTCCCCGCCGCAGCCTACGAGCCCGCCGATGGACAGCACAGCCGCCAGCGCCGTGCCCAGGAGCAGTGCGACACTGGTTGAGCGTCGGCGCCGCTCTCCTGCGGGAACCATTTCTGGATGAACCGGTTCCATTACCCGCGGGAAACTACATGATCGGCTCGTGAATTGAACCCGCGACGGCGCGCCCGCGGCCAACCTTCGTGGCTCTGTCCGGGACGCGCCTGCTGTCGTAAAGCGCGAACAGCGAAAGCCGTCTCGCACGACCGCACGACCGAACCATCCGAGCCGGGGTGACCTAGTCACGCCCTGACATCCTCACCGGAATGGGCCCAACAATGAAAGCGTGGGCAACGCGTCGTATTGGTCGCCGAAATGATCTGAAGCTGTAGCCCTGAAAGCTCAGGAGCCCATCTCGCGCCACCGCAGAAGATGAGCCATACTCGCCATCCGTGCGAACCGACAGCTGGGATCCGGCCCAGTACGAGCAGTTCGAACGCGAGCGATCGGCCCCGTTCTTCGACCTTCTCGACCTGGTCGAGCCGTGCCCGGGGGGCAGCGTCGTCGATCTGGGTTGCGGCACCGGCGAGCTCACCCGCTCGCTGCACGAGCGGACCGGAGCGAGCACCACACTCGGGCTCGACTCCTCGCGCGCGATGCTCGAGCGAAGCGCCTCGCATGAGGGCGAAGGCTTGAACTTCGAGCTCGGCGACATTGCCGAGTGGGCGCCCTCCGAGCCCTTCGACGTCGTGTTCGCGAACGCCGCGCTGCACTGGGTCGACGACCACGCCGCGCTCTTCGCGCGGCTGACATCCACGCTGGCCCCCGGCGGTCAGCTCGCCGTGCAGGTGCCGGCGAACCACGACCACCCGTCACACCTGGTGGCGGAGCGGGTTGCCGGGGAAGAGCCCTTTCGTGAGGCCCTCGGCGGCTATGTCCGTCGAACACCCGTGTTGAGGCCAGAGCTCTACGCCGAACTGCTTCACCGCCTCGGCTACGGGTCGCAGCACGTCCGGTTGCAGGTCTACCTGCACGTCCTACCGGAACCTGAAACCGTGGTCGACTGGGTCAAGGGGACGCTACTGACGGACTATCGGCGGCGGCTACCGGAGAGGGCGTTCGACGAATTCCTGGCCCGCTATCGAACACTCCTGATCTCCGAGCTGCCGAGGGAGCGACCCTACCCATTCGCGTTCAAGCGCATCCTGCTCTGGGGCAGGTCGTAGCCGCGCCGCCGATGAGTTTCGACGACTGCAAGGGTCTACCTCGATGGACGCGCGAAGCGACATGATCGATCAAGCCGACGAACCTGAAGGAGGACTAGCCGAGATGGACACGCCGCCGATAGTTTCCAGCCAGGAATGGGACGCCGCGCGCGAGGAGATGCTGCTGAAGGAGAAGGAGTTCACCCATGCCCGCGACGCGCTGGCCGCCGAGCGCCGCCGCATGCCGTGGGTGGCCGTAGACAAGAAGTACGAGTTCGACGGGCCCGATGGTAAGGCGAGCCTGCTCGACCTGTTCGATGGGCGCCGGCAGCTGATCGCGTACCGCTTTTTCTTCGAGCCCGGTGTGGCCGGTTGGCCCGAGCGTGGCTGTGGCGGCTGCTCCTTCCTCGCCGACCAGGTCGCCCACCTCGCTCACCTGAACGCGCGCGACACCACTCTCGCGTTCGTGTCGCGCGCCCCGCAGGCGGACATCGAGCGGTGGAAGGCGCGGATGGGGTGGGAGATACCGTGGTTCACCATCACGGATGACTTCGACGCGGACTTCGGCGTCGACGAGTGGCACGGCACCAACGCCTTCTTCCGCGACGGCGACAGCGTCTTCCGCACCTACTTCGTCAACAACCGCGGCGACGAGGCGATGGGCAGCACATGGAGCTACCTCGACATCACAGCACTCGGGCGCCAAGAGGAGTGGGAGGACTCGCCGGAGGGCTATCCCCAGACCCCGCCGTACGGGTGGTGGAACCTGCACGACGAGTACGGGAGCTGAGCGCCCCTGGCGAACTTCGTAGTGGGATACTTGCCGCGGAATGGCACCCCCGAAGCCGGCCTCGGACGTTCCCGGCCCACGGCTTCCGCGTCCGCTTCAGTCCTGGCTCGGCGTGGTCCGGCCATTCGAGACGAGGCTGGCTATGCGCAAACGCTACGGCGGGGTTTTCCGCTCCAACGATCTGCTCATCGGCCGCATGTTCCACGTCGCCGACCGGGAGCTGGTCGAGCAAATCTTCAAGTGGAAGCCGGCGCAGTACAGCGTCGGCGAGCCGCGCGCGGTGATGGAACCGGTGACCGGACCGTCGTCACTTCTGCTGCTCGACGGCGAGCGTCACATGCGCATGCGCAAGTTGATGCTACCGCCGTTTCACGGCGAGGCGATCGCGCGCTACGCCGCCCTCATCGAGGAGATCGCCGATCGCGAGATCGACGGCTGGAGTTCCGGCGACAGGATCCGCACGCGGACCGTCGCGCAGACGATCACCATGGAGGTGGTCATCCGAGCGGTTTTCGGCATCACGGACCCCGCTCGGGTCCTCGAGCTCAGACGGCTGTTGCCGCGTCTTTCTTCGATCAGCCCGCTCCTCGGCCTCGAGATCGTGCGAAAGGACCTCGGTCCGCGCAGCCCTTGGGGTCGCTTCGTGCGCGATCGGGACCGCGTCGACGCGATGGTCTACGAGGAGATCGAGAGGCGTCGCCACGACGCGGACAGCGGCGCAGGCGACGACATCTTGACGCTGCTGCTGTCCGCTCGCGACGAGGACGGAAGCCCACTCACGGCCCAGGAGCTCCGCGACGAGCTGATCACGCTACTGCTCGCCGGACACGAGACGACCGCTTCGTCGATCGGGTGGACGTTCGAGCGCCTGCTGCGAACGCCGCACGCGCTGGAGCGCCTGACCGCCGAAGTGAGGGCGGGTGAGGGCAGCGACTACGCCGAAGCGGTGATCAAGGAGACGTTGCGCGTGCGGCCAGTCGTGACCGAGGTCTTTCGCGCGCCGACAGAGCCGGTCGAGTTGGGCGGCTACCTGTTCGAGCCGGGAGCGCAGCTCGCGGCCTCGATCTTCACCGTGCAACAGGACCCGGAGCTGTACCCGCCGGATCCGCACGCCTTCCGCCCGGAGCGGTTCCTCGAAGGCGCCCCCGAGCCCTACGCCTGGGTCCCGTTCGGCGGGGGCGTGCGCCGCTGCATCGGCGCAGCCTTCGCCCAGCTCGAGATGAAGATCGTGATCTCGAAGATCCTGGGCCGCGCTCGGCTACGCGCGCCGCGAGCTCGAAGTGAGAAGGCGCGCTTTCGCGGGGTCACGGTCCTCCCGAGCCGGGGCGGCGAGGCGGTCGTCGAGAGCGTCGAGCGGCCTCGCGTGCGCGAAGGGGAGAAGCTGGTCAGAGTGAAGCCCGCCGCGCTCTAACCTCCATTGCATGAGGGAGATCCTCGGCCCCCCGCTGCAAGCTGCCGCGATAACCGCATTCATCATTGGGCTCGCCTTGCTGCTCCTCAACCCACCGTCGCTCGCGGGGCTGCGCGGTCTGCTGGGTGTGCTGGTCGGTGCCGCCGCGTTCGTGCTCGTCGCCGCCTGGGCGACTGTGCTGCTGATCGGCGACGAGATGCCCGAGCCTGAGTTCCGGCGGCTCGTCGACCGTAGCGAGGCGCTCGCATCGCTACCGCCTCCCGACCACCCGCCGAGTGAGTTCGACGTGCTGGTGATGGAGGCCCTGGACGCCCTGCCGGAGCAGTTCCGCGAGCTGCTCGAGCGCACGCCGGTGGTCGTCTCCAGCCGCGGTCACGAGCACCGTGCATATGGCCACTACATCGGCGGCACCATCGCCCGCGACATCTACCCAGATCGCATCGTCATCTACCAGGACACGCTGGAGCGCGACTTCGGCCACGATCCCGAGCTGCTCCGGGCGCAGGTCGAGCGCACCGTGCGCCACGAGGTGGGCCACCACCTCGGCTGGGATGAGCGCGGCGTACGGGGCCTCGGCCTCTGAGCGCGGCGGGCGGGCTCGCTTAGGCGCGGGCGCCAAGACGCGTGGCCAGGAGGGGCCTTACGGGGGTCGCCCGTGTTGTGCGGACCCCCCGCGGTCCCGTGCGGACGCTCTTGAAGATGTGGGACGCTCCGCGCATGGTGCCCACAGGTCGGGGCCGCCGAAACAATTCGAGGAGCCGTTTTCCGCACAGTGCGGCGAGAGAATTGAATCTGAGCGCCGCGCCGAACGGGTTCGGCTATTTGGGCAGCACCGGCAAGCGCGAGTCGGCTCCTGTGCGCTCGAGGGCGGACGTGCCCCCGCCGGCCGGCGGGGGCACGTGTACCTCTATCTGCTTCAGGGCGCCGGGCGGAACTGGTCCCTGACGATCGCGTCGCGCGCAACTTCGCCCGCCTGCGTGGTGGCGACGTGGTAGTCGTTGGTAAGCCACAGGCCCAGCTGGTTGCCGAACCATGGCCCGAGGGGGTTGCCGCTCTCGCCACCGGGGATCACCTGCACGGCGTTCGGGTGCGAGCGGCGAGCCTCCGACACGAAGCGCCGCGCCGGCCCGCTTCCGAACATGAACCCGTTCAGCGTCGAGGCACGGGGGTTGTGCGATGACGCGTCCACGACGCCGAAGCCGCCGTCCGTCGCGACCCCCGGCAACCCCGCACCGAGGTCGGCGAAGCCGCCACCCGGTGGGAGCGAGAAGGGTCCGCCGAGCGGATGCCCGAAGGTGATCCGGTGCAGCTTGCCCCAGCGGTAGTCGGCGAGGTTCGTCGAGCCGCCGAAAGCGGGCGCGAAGGTCGGGCTCGCCGCCAGGTTGAGAGCATTTCGAACCGCTTGCAGCAACTTCGTGTCCCGATCCGCCGGGCTCGCGAAGAACACGATGCCCGAGACGCCGGTCCCGCTTCCCTCGAGGAGGTGACGGAGTGCGCTCATCGCCTGGTCCCCACCTGGAAGGGAGGACCCGCCGATCCCGCGCGCCTCGAGCGGCGCGTCGACGATCAGCGCCAGCGCGCGGCTGCGCCACAGCGCGTAGATCGTCGCGGCCACGCTGGCGGAGGACTCCGCCGCCGTGGGCGCTGACCGCGCGCCATCGGCATCGGTCACGTCGTAACCATCTGCAATCCCGGTCGGCGTGGAGAAATCCCAGGCGGCGAGGCGCGAGACCGCCTCCTGCACCTTGGGATCCGATCCGAGCGCCGCGAGGGATGCCGGCGCGCCCGGCGCCTGCGCCGCCTGCAGAGCAGCCGTGATGTACGGCACGAGCACCTTGGCGTCGTTCAGCTTCACGTCCGCCTGTATCGACTGCATCTCCGCGAACGAGACCGAGCCGTCCGCGAGCGCCGACTGGATCCGGTCGGTGATGCGCGCGTTGCGGTTGCCGTCAGCGTGGCCGGGGGAGATGTAGCGGATCCCGCCTCCGGGTCGCAGTTCGTTGACCGGGTTGTTGTCGAACGTCTGACCCGTCGGGTCCTGGTTCGCGTTGGAGATCCAGCCGCGCGCGGGGTTCACGAGCCCGTCCATCTCGTCGAAGGGCAGGATCTCGTAGTTCAGCGCCTGGTCTTCCGCCGGGTTCGGGTCGGCGATCCACTCCTGGCCGCCGGTTCCTTGACGGACGAAGTAAGGCGGCAGCCCCGCTACGGCGCCGGCCTGGAGGTCCTCACGCAGTGGGATCTCCGCGCTCGTCTTGTAGCCGATGTTGCCGCTGTCGTCGACGTACATCCAGTTCTGAGCGCCGACGTCGAAGTACCGCTGGGCGTCGATCGCCTCGCCGACGGTCTTCGCACGCGTCAGGAGGCGGAAGAAATCGACCTCGCGTGTCGCGCTGAAGCCGGTGTACTGGACCGAGAACCCGACCTCGCCGCTGACCGAGACCAGCGGGCCGTTGTTGCGGCGCGGCACGATCACTGTCACGGGCGGAATGCTGCCCCCCGCCGGGACCGTGACGACGTCGTCCTGGGTGCTGTTGCCCCGCTGGTTCGCGCGGTAGGTCTCCGGGATGATCTGCGTCGGCTCTTGCTGGCCGTTGTAGGTCGTCGCCACCGGCACGCCGCCCGAGATCGTGAGCTGCTCCTGGTAGAAGTCGGTCACGTCGGTCGGATTGACCGTCGAGCCCCACGACACTCGCCCGTTCGTGCCGTGCACGATGGCCGGCGTTCCCGGGAAGGTGACGCCGTAGAGGGTCAAGGCGTCGCTGCCGCCCGAGACGTCGATTCCGGCCTCGTAGAAGGTGGAGGGCGAGGGCAGGGAGAGGTGCGGGTCGTTCGCGACCATCGGCCGTCCGGTAGCGGACTTCTCACCCGAGACGACCCAGATGTTGGATCCCTGCTCGGTGCGCTCGGTGGGTATCCCCGCGGCTTTTGCCTTCTTGAGCGCGCCCTCCGCCGCCTGGGCGACGTCCGCGCTATGGGACGACGCGGACCACGACGGCTGGCCGTGCTTCCGCTCCGGCTGCGAGGTCTCGCCGGGGAAAATCGACGGCGCGTGCTCGAACGGCTCGCTCCGCATCACGTCCTGGAAGAAGAGGTTGAAGCCGCTGAACCCCTGCAAGATGCCGGCAAGCTGGTAGTTGACCAGCCGCTGGTAGTTGGCAACGTCCCCGGCGTCGAACGAGAGGCCGAACGCGAGCAGCTTCGCGACCGCCACGGAGTCGAGCGCCGTCCACGTCGGAACCTTCGCCTTCGTCAGCTCGAGCGCGGAGTACTCCGAGGGGAGCGGGTTGGCGGCGATCCAGGCGTTGACTCCCCCCGAGTACGCCTCCAGGAGCGCCACGCTCTCGGCAGACGCTGCGTTGAGCGAACGCTGCGCCGCGCGCCGCAGGCCGAGCGTGCGCAGCTGCACGTCGCTCGCCAGCGCGGTCGATCCCAACAGCTCGGCGAGCGTACCGCTCGCCTGCCGCCGGCTCGAGTCCATCTGGAACAAGCGGTCCTCCGCGTGGAGATAGCCGAGGACGCGAAATGCGTCTCGGTCGCTGTGGGCATAGACGTGGGGGACGCCGAGCCGATCTCGATCGACCTTCACCGGTGCCCCGAGGCCCGGAAGGTCCAGGGACTGGCCCTTGGGGTTCGATGCCAGTGATGCCCCCGGCAAAGCGACGAGCACGAGCGTGCAGAGAGCGATCACGGATCGGGTCAACATGGACTGCCTCCTTGAGTCGGTCCGGCGACCCGCTCCTCCCTCGAATTTGATTGTCCCACTCGCCCACGTTCGAGGTCAAGTTGCAAGCGCGATCTCGTGGGAACCTCGCCTACTTCTCCTGGAGCACGGACAGCAGGTTGCCGGCCGGGTCCTTGAACCACGCGATGTACGGACCCTCGCCGCGGGAGATGCCCTTCTCGTCCTGCTCGAACCCGTCGTAGGTTTCGAAGCGGACGCCGCGCGCGGCCAGCTCGTCGACCGCCTTGTCGATGTTGTCGACCGGGAAGTTCAGAATCGTGTAGGTCGCCGGCGTGTGGTCCGGCTTCGGGTAGACCAGAGTGGGCCGGTCACCCGCGAGGTGCAGAGTCAGCAGGCCGTACTCCTCGGAGGTCTTCAGCCCGAGGGTCTCGCCGTAGAACGCCTGAGCCTTGTCGAGGTCGTCCACAGCGAAACCGCTGAATGCCTTGGTGTCCGCGAACATCACTGGCTCCTCTCTTCGTCGGTGCTCCAATTGGGCCGCCGGGCATACAGACCGGCTCGACTCCCGAAACTCATCGGTCGGCCCAGCCTCGCTGGCCGGGGTCAATCCAGCCGGTCGGGTAGACCGAAGCGCTCGAAGATGGCCACGACCCTCGAGGGGTCGGGCGGTTGCTCCGGCCAGCGCGCGAAGACGTGGCGATCACGAACGTGTATGGACCGCGTGATGAACGCGGTGACCTCCTGGATCTGCGAGCCGCGAAGCGTCAGGACGTCGAGCGCGAATGGACGGTAGCTCTCCTCCTCCGCACGCCAGGTGTAGCAGCCGACCGCTGCCTGCCCGTTTGCCCGAGTGGGAAGGTGACGCCAGCGCCAGTCGCCCGAGAGCGGTCCGCGGGTCAGGAATACGGTGAGCGCATCGTGTCCGCGATACCAGGTCGCCAGCGGCGGCATCGACCATGCGGCGTCCTCAGCCAGCATGGCGACGACGGCATCGACGTCGCCCCGCGCCATCGCATCCATGTAGCTCTCCACGATGTCGCTGAGGCGCTGGTCCCCAAGCGCGCGCAGAGTCGCCTGCTGGCTTTGCTCGGGAAGCCGTTCATCGACTGTCTTGCGGGCGCGCTGCAGAGCGCTGTTCACCGAGGCGACGGTCGTCTCGAGCGAATCCGCGACCTCCCGGGCCGAGAAGCCGAGCACCTCGCGCAGGATCAGCGCGGCGCGTTGATTTGCCGGCAGATTCTGGAGCGCCGCGACGAAAGCCAGCTCGACGCTCTCCCGCCGCTCGTAGCGTGCCTCCGGCGCGGCGAAGCCGTCTTCGAGGCCCAGCTTCTCGTCCGGATACGGCTCCACCCAGACCGATTCGACGAGCGGCTCGCCCGGGCCGTCGTGGGGATCGGCGGCCGGGCCGTAGTCGACCGGGAGCACCCGCCTGGGCCGCCGCGCGATCGCGTCGAGGCAGGCATTGGTCGCGATCTTGTAGAGCCACGGCCGAAGCAATCCTCGACCCTCGAGCCGGGGCAATCCGCGCCACGCGCGCAGCAGGGTGTCCTGGAGTGCGTCCTCGGCATCGTGGAGCGAGCCGAGCATCCGGTAGCAGTGCGCATGGAGCTCCGCGCGGTGGGGCTCGACGAGCCGGCGGAAGGCGCCCTCGTCGCCTCCGCGAGCCGCTTCGAGCAGCTCGCGCTCCGGCACGATTGAGCTCGGGTACGTGGCGCCCATCCAGACCAAGGGTAGACCGTCGAGGGCAGCAAGCCCGGCGTAGCGCCTGGTACCAGCGAGTTCGAAAGGACGTGGAACAAATGACACGAGTTACTTTCGATATGTCGATGTCGCCGACCCTTGTTCGACGTTGAGGTAGAGCCAGAAGCGATGAGTTCTCAGCCGCTTCGTAGTCTTATGTTTGGCCGCCGCGACCCAGTGCAATCCCGACGACGAGGAGATCAGAGATCGTGACTGCTGAGACTAGGATCGACCGCAGGCGCTGGCGGGCACTGTACGTGCTCTGCGGGGGCATGCTCATGATCGTGCTCGACGCCACGATCGTGAACGTCGCGCTGCCCTCGATCCAGGACGACCTGGGTTTCTCGCAGAGCAGCCTCGCCTGGGTGGTGAACGCCTACCTGATCGCGTTCGGCGGCCTGCTGCTGCTTGCCGGGCGCCTCGGCGACCTGATCGGCCAGCGGCGCGTCTTCCTCATCGGCCTCGCCGTCTTCACGGGTGCGTCGGCGCTGTGCGCCATGGCCCAGAGCCAGGGCATGCTGATCGGAGCGCGCTTCGTCCAGGGCGCCGGCGGCGCGATCGCATCGGCGGTGATCCTGGGCATGATCGTCACGATGTTCCCCGAGCCTCGTGAGCAGGCGAAGGCGATCGGGGTCTACAGCTTCGTCGCCTCGGCCGGCGCCTCGATCGGTCTGCTCGCGGGCGGAGTGCTGACCGAGGCGATCAACTGGCACTGGATCTTCTTCGTCAACCTGCCGGTCGGCGCCGCGACCGCGCTCCTCGCACTGCGGCTGGTCGAGGACCACGAGGGCATCGGCGTCAAGGAGGGAGCCGACATTCCGGGCGCCGTCCTTCTCACCGGCGGGCTGATGCTGGGCGTGTACACGCTCCTGGAGGCGGGCGAGCAGGGGTGGGGCTCGACCCAGACGCTCTTGCTCGGCGGCGTCTCCGTCGCCCTGCTGGCCGTCTTCGTCGCGCGCCAGTCCCGCATCGCAAATCCGCTGATGCCCCTGCGTCTCTTCCGCTCTCGGAACGTCGCGGGAGCGAACCTGGTCATGGCCCTCCTGGTGGTGGGATTCTTCAGCATGTTCTTCCTGGGGGCTCTCTACCTGCAGGGGATCCTCGACTACAGCCCACTCGGCGTCGGCCTTGCGTTCCTACCGTCCTGCATCGTCATGGGGACGCTGTCGCTGGGCTATGCGGAGCGCCTCATCATGGGCATCGGGGCGCGGGCGACGCTGATCGCGGGCCTGGTGTTCGCCGCGGCGGGGCTGCTTCTGTTCGCGCGGGCGCCCGTCGACGGAAGCTATGTGACCGACCTCCTACCGGTGATGCTGCTGCTGGGCGGCGGCGCCGGTCTCGCCTTCCCCGCGCTGATGACGCTCGCCATGTCGGGCGCCACGGAGAGCGACTCGGGGCTGGCCTCGGGGCTGGTCAACACGACCGTGCAGGTGGGCGGCGCCATCGGCCTCGCCGTGCTGGCGACGCTCGCGAGCGAGCGCACCGACGCCCTGCGTGCCGACGGCGTGTCGAGCGACTCCGCGCTCAACTCCGGCTACCACCTCGCCTACCTCACCGGGGCCGCGCTCGTGGTGATCGCCATCGTGGTCGCCCTGGGCGTGCTGCGCACTGAGACCGCTGCCGTAGGCGAAGATGAGTCTGACGCCGAGGCTGAGCGGACCCGGGCGGAGCCGGCTTACTCCGAGGCCGCCTAGACCGGTCCGGACCAGCTCTAGCTGCCCGCAGGCCGCGGGAACAGGAGCTATGAGCCGAGCTGCTCGCGCAGCGCCGCCACGTCCTGACGCAGCGCATCGAGCTCTCGCCTCAGGGTGGCCACCTCGCCCACGAGCTGATCGGATTCCTCTGGTCGAGGCGGCGGAGCGGCATCGACGGCCCCGGCCCCGACCCCGGGCTGTGCGGTTGTGGCTGAATCCTCTTCGAGGAGGTGCGTGTACCGCGCCTCCTTCTGTCCCGGCCGTCGCTCGAGCCACCGCCCGAGCTCGCGCGCGGTGAGCCGATCGAGCGCTTCCTCGACTGCTCTCAGTCCCGCGAACGTGTGCAGCCTCTCGCTGCGCTGCTTGAGCTCGCCGAGCGTCTGCGGCCCGCGGAGCATCAAAACGCATAGCAAGGCCCGCTCGTCTGGCGACAGGCCGAGCGCTTCGTCCAGGAGCTGGCGGTACTTGGTCGAGCGGCTGCCGTGATAGCTGGCCATGCGTGCCCAGCCGCGCCGGCCGAGCCGTTGCGCGGCCTCTCGGACCGTCGCCTCGTCGTAGTCGACAACCGGGTCGCGGCTCGTCGACTGGTTGCACGCAAGCCGCAGCGAGTTGAGCGTCAGCGGGTACGCCTCCGGCGTCATCTGCTGCTTCTCCAGCAGGCAGCCGAGCACCCTTATCTCTGCCGAGTCGAGGCCCTCCACGGGCCAGGCAGCCTAGCGTCTGGCGCCGTCCTACGAAGATGCGTTCGCCAGCGCGGCCAGCACCGGCGAGCGGTCGAAATAGACGCGGTTGTCCGCTATCAGGCCGTCGCGAAACTGGACGGTGCACACGCCGATGCACTCGACCTCGGTGTCTCCGATGGGGATGCGCGCATGCCACGTGTTGAGGAAGCCGTGCTCGAGCGGCGTCACTTCCAGGTTGGTCCACACCCAGTCCGGAAAGTGCGCCAGCAGCTTGCGGAAATAGTCCAGCAGCGCCTCACGGCCCTTGACGCCGTCCGGCAGCGCGGGGTCGCTGTAGAACGCGTCATCCGTGTAGAAGGAAGCGAGCCACTCGGGATCGTTGCCGGTCCAAGCTGGTAGCCAGCGTGCAGCGAACTCGCGCGCCTCGGCGTCGGCCACGCCCTCGAACTGCGTCAGGGTCGCCTCGCTCACACCCGTGCCCTCTCCGGCGGCCGCCATCGCGCCTACTCGACCTTTCCCCCCGACACGGGGGCCGACGGCAGCGTGGGAAGTGTCGCCACCTGATCTAGCGCGCTGCGCGGCGGCTCGCCGCGGTCCCGGTCGGCGGCGCCGATGGAGGCCTTGGGGCGCGGCGCGAGCTCCTCTCGCAGCGGGCCGAGGCGCTCGCGCGCCTCGTCCTCGCCCAATCGCGCCAGCAGCTCCTCCGTGACCGCGATGTAGTCGGCCGCGAGCTCCGGCCGGTAGTCGAGGATCGAGACTCCGCGCTCGGCCGACTCCGGATAGCGGATCGACTTGCGCACGACGGCGTCGAACACCTTGTCGCCGTAGTTCTCGCGCAGACCCGCCAGCGCCTCGCGAGCATGAAGCGTGCGCAGGTCCGCGATGTTGAGCACGACGCCGAGCCAGTCGAGGCCCTCGTTCAGGTTGTCGCGCGCCAGCTCCATCACCTCGATCACCTGCTCGACGCCCTGGAGCGAGAAGTATTCGGCTTCCGTGCTGATGAGGGCATGCGAGGCCGCGACGAGCGCGTTCACGGTCAAGAGCCCGAGCGCGGGGGGGCAGTCGATGAGGATGACGTCGTGCTGCCGGCGCGCCTCGCGCAGAGCGCGCTTGAGCGTCAGCTCGCGGCCCATCTTTCCGCTCAGCACGAGCTCCGCCTCCGCCAGTCCCAGGTTGGCCGCGATCACTCCCCTGTGGACGGCCTCCCCGGCGTGCGCGCGGGCCGCGAGCACGTCCCCGATCGTGGGGGAGGCGTCCGGCTCTACGTCGAAGTAGTCGGAGAGGTTGCCCTGGGGGTCGAGGTCGATCGGAAGCACGTCCAGGCCCGCCCGGCGCAGCACGTCGGTCAGGGTTCGCACCATGGTCGTCTTGCCGGTCCCGCCCTTCTGGGAGAGGACCGCGATGGTGTGTGCGCCTGTCGGCAGGATCGTCGGCATCTCTCGCACGCAAATTACTCGCTTGACGCTGCAAGCGGGAGGGGGTCCAGTCCGCAAATAGCGAAAAAGTCGTCCATCCCCTGGTCCGGCGCCGTCCTCGGCCCTATAATGCTCCTCCCCAAGTACCCGTCGCGCGCCCGCTCGAAGAAAGGCGCGGAACCCGGGAGGATAGATGAGCACAGAACCGCGCAAGCGCTACTCGCCTACCCAGGCCTACCGTCCTCTGCGCAGACCCGAGACGGTGGAGGATCGCGACGCTTGTGCCCTCTACGCGGCGGTTCGCAAGGACGGCAAGCCGAGCCACGAGGTCATCGCGGACGGCTTCGTCGCGCTTCAGAAGATGCTGCACAGGGCCGGCAACGTGGACGGCGAGGGAGACGGCTGCGGCGTGATGGTGGACATCCCGCGCACGATCTGGGCGGAAGAGGTCCGCAGGGGCGGCCACGCCCCCAACCTGACGCTCGACCCAACCTTCGCAGTCGCGCACATCTTCGTGTCGCGCAAGGAGAGCTTCGACCGCGTCAAGCACCGCGCCCATCAGATCCTCAACCGAGGCGGCTTCCGCGTGCTGGCGGAGCGAGCGGACAGGGTCGAAAGCTCGGCGCTCGGAGCGACCGCCCGGGAGGAAGAGCCCCACTTCTGGCAGGTCTGCGGCCTCGTCTCCGACGCCGCGAGGCGCAATCGCGCCCTCTTCGACCTCGCCATCGAGCTCGAGCAGGAGCTTCCGCTCCAGGTCGCCTCGTTCTCGGCGGATTCGTGCGTCTACAAGGTCATGGGCGCACCGAAGGTGCTCGAGCTCTACTTCAACGACCTGCGCGATTCGCGCGCGGAGACTGTCGCGATCCTCGGCCACAACCGCTACTCGACGAACACGTGGCCCTCGTTCACGCGCGTGCAGCCGTTCTCGGTTCTCGGCCACAACGGCGAGATCAACACGGTGGCCCGCCTGCGGTCCGAGTCGCGCATGCTCAACGCGCCTATCCGCGACGACTCCTCTGACTCCCAAGACCTCAACCGGCTGATCGAGACGCTGATCGGCCGCCGCGGTCTGTCGCTGCCCGAGGCGATGGAGCTCGCGGTGCCTCCGATCGTCAACGAGATCAAGCAGTTCCCCGAGCAGCTACGCGGCTTCTACATGTATCTGCGCCAGGCGATGGGACCGTTCGCGCAGGGCCCGATCGCGCTGATCGCGCGCCACGGCGACGAGTTCGTGTTCTCGGTCGATGCGCTCGGCCTGCGCCCGCTGTGGCAGATCGAGGCGCACGACTCCTGGGTCTTCAGCTCCGAGCCCGGCGTGGTGGCGGTAGCCGACATGACCGGCGAGCCGAAGCCGCTCTCCCCCGGGGAGAAGGTGATGGTGAAGGTCAAGCGCGGCCGGGAGGGGCGCCTCTTCGACCATCAGAAGATGCAGTCGCTCGTCTACCGGCGCTGGATGGAGCGGACCGGCGCGGTGCAGGCCACCGGGTTCGAGGCCGCGCTTCCCACCGGAGGACCGCTCGAGGGCCCGGAGATCCCGGGCTATCAGGCCGCCGGCCCTTGGGAGCCTGTGAAGGTGGAGGAGACGGTGCTCGGCGGCTTCGGCTGGCAGCGCGAGGACGTGAAGCTGGTGCAGCAGATGGCCTCGAACGGCGCCGAGCCGATCGGGTCTTTGGGTTACGACGGCCCGCTCGCCTCTCTGTCGCCCGAGCGCCAGAACCTGGCCGACTATTTCAAGGAGACGGTTGCCGTCGTCACCAACCCGGCAATCGACCGCGAGCGCGAGATCGAGCACTTCTCCTGCCGCGCGGTCTTCGGCGCACGCCCGTCGATGGACGACCCCGGGGCGGAGCCGCGAACGATCGAAACCTCGTTCCCGATCATCGTGGGCGGCCACCACGGTGTCGCCCCGATCTCGGACAAGAGCTACCGCGAGGTCGCGAAGGAGCACAAGACCTACCTGCTCGAGGACCTCTGGGAGGCCTTCGAGGGCCGCACGGCGGCGCTCGACGTCACCAGCTTGGAGGCCGAGACCACCCGCGGCGCGCTCGAGCGGCTGCGTCACGAGGCGACCAAGAAGGTGCTCGACGGCGCCGAGCTTCTCGTGCTCACCGACCGGACCGCCTACGAGGGTGATCGCCCGTATCTCGACCCTCACCTGGCGCTGTCCGCGATCGACGGCGCCCTGCGCCAGCACCGCGTGGCCGTCGGCGAGGAGAACCTGCGCCGGCGCTGCTCGATCGTCCTGCGCTCCGGCGCCATCCGCAACGTTCACGACGTCTGTATGGCGCTGGGGCTCGGCGCGGACGGCATCTGCCCGTACGTGATGTTCGAGGTGATCTGCGTCGACGACTACCGCACCGACATCGCGAACCTCTGCTCGGCTTTGCGCAAGGGGATCGAGAAGGTGATCTCGACGCTCGGCATCCACGAGGTGCGCGGCTACGCCAGGCTCTTCTCGGGGATAGGCCTCAAGCCCGAGCTGCTCGAGATCTTCGAGACACCGGGCTACTACGGCTCAGACGAGGCCGGGACCGGCTTCGCGGAGCTCGACGCCGAGTCGGCGTCTCGCCAGCGCACGCTGGCCGGTGGAGAGGACGGCAAGCCCGCCAAGACCTTCCGCTTCTACCCGAAGGTCTACAAGGCAGCGATCGCCGCCGCGAACGGCGGGATGACGTTCGACGAGTACTCGGCGAAGGTGCGGGGGCTAGAGGTCGAACAGCCCATCTCGATGCGCCACATCCTCGACCTGCGCTCCGACCGCGAGCCGATCGACCCCTCGAGCGTCGACCCGGGCGTCGGCCATCACGACTACCCGATCGTCATCTCCTCGATGTCTTTCGGGTCGCAGGGAGAGACGGCGTTCCGCGCCTATCCCGAGGCGGCCAAGCGCATCAACGTCGTGTGCATCAACGGGGAGGGCGGCGAGATCCGCGACATGTACGGCAAGTACCCCCTGTGGCGCGGCCAGCAGGTCGCCTCCGGCCGGTTCGGGGTCACCTCGGAGATGCTCAACTCGTCCTATCTGGTCGAGATCAAGATCGGCCAGGGCGCCAAGCCCGGCGAGGGCGGGCACCTGCCAGCGAAGAAGGTCTCGGAGAAGGTTGCCGCGGCGCGTAACGCGACCCCGGGCACCGACCTCATCTCCCCGTCCAACAACCACGACCTCTACTCGATCGAGGACCTCGCCGAGCTGATCGACGAGCTGAAGACGGCGAACCCAGACGTGCGCGTGTCGGTGAAGGTGCCGGTGGTTCCGAACATCGGCACGATCGGCGTCGGGATCGCCAAGGCGGGCGCCGACATCATCACGCTGTCCGGATTCGAGGGTGGCACCGGCGCCGCGCGCCAGCACGCGCTTCGCCACGTCGGCCTGCCGTCGGACATCGGCACGCGGGCCGTGCATCTCGCCCTGCTCGAAGCGGGTATCCGCAACCGCGTCGAGATCTGGGCGGACGGCGGCTATCGCCACGGCTGGGACATAGTGAAGCTTCACTGCCTCGGCGCGAACCGCGTGGCGTTCGGCACGCTTGCGATGGTCTCCATCGGCTGCACGATCTGCCGCGGCTGCCAGCTCGACACGTGCCACGTCGGCATCGCGACGCAGATCGAGACGCTCGACGAGGCGCAGGACAAGGGCCTCAAGAAATTCACGCCACAGGAGTTCGAGCAGGCCGCCGAGAACTGCGCCCACTTCTTCCACGGCATGGGTGAGGAGGTGCGCCAGATCGTCGCTGAGCTCGGCTACGAGCGCGCCCAGGATCTCGTCGGCCGCAGCGATCTGCTCGTGCAGGCGCGCGCCAAGTCCGAGATCGACTTGACCGCGATGATCCGGCCACTCGAGGAGATGCTCGACCTCGAGCCGATCGACATGCCGGTCAGCGCGGAGGAGGAGCGCGAGGCCGCGGGCTTGATCGTCGCGCGCCCGATCCGGATGCAGGAGAAGGAGGCATCGAGGCAGCTGGCGGCGCTGGCGGCCGACGTCTGCGGCGGGCCGATCCGGATCTCCTCGGGCGGCCGCGTGCTGCGCACCATCGAGGGCGGCGCGGGGAAGGGCAACGGCGGCAGCGTGGCGTTCGAGTATCCGCGGCCGGTGGACGCGAACGACCGTGTGCTCGGCACGGAGCTTGCTGGGCAGATCTCCAGAGCGCGGATCTACCGGCCCGAGAGCGCCCCGGCCTCCGGTCCCGAGACGATCGCCGACCTGCACTTCAACGGCGGCTCCATCGGCGGCTCCGGGCTCGGCGCCTTCAACGTCTGGGGTGTCGACATTCGCGTCGAGGGTGGTGCTCAGGACGGGGTCGGCAAGACGATGTTCGGCGGCACGATCGCGATCCTCAAGGGCAAGAACCGCTTCGGGCGCCGCGTCAACGGCTCGGTCGGAAAGTCGTTCGCCTACGGGGCGCAACGGGGCCGCTTCTTCGTTCAAGGCTCCGCGGACTCACGTTTCTGCATCCGGCTGTCCGGCGCGGATGTCGTGATCGGCGGTGAGCCGGAAGGCCCGCTCCAGGACGACCTCGGCGGGATCGCCGACCGCGCCAACATCAAGGGCTTCGCCTTCGAGTACATGACGGCCGGCCGCGCCGTCGTGCTCGGCGACATCGGGCCGTGGGCCTGCGCGGGGCAGACCGGCGGCCGCGTCTACCTGCGCGTCAACGACGAGTGGGGCCTGGATCGCGAGGCGCTCGAGCGGCGTCTCGGCAAGGGCTCGAAGGTCAGTCTCGAGCAGCTCGACGGCGAAGGTGTCTCGGACGTGCGGAAACTGCTCGGCGACTACGCCGACGAGCTCGAGCGCTCGGGCCAGCAGGAGGAGGCCGAGCGCGTGCGCGGACTAGCCGCGGACGCCGTCCGCCATTTCCTGATGTCGGTGCCGCAGGGCGGGCAGACCGACCCGTCCGTATCTACCGAATAAGGGCTAGGCCGGCCTAGGCTGCCGCGCGGCCGCCGGCGGATTGCAGTCGCGCATCCGCGGCGACCGACTCGATGAAGTGGAGCCGGTAGCGGCCGACGATCAGCTCGTCGCCGTCATCGAGCGTCGCCCATTCGACGCGCTCACCGTTCAGGAAGACGCCGTTCAGGCTGCGGTCGTCGAGCACCCTCACCTGACCGTGCTGATGCACGATGATCGCATGCCGGCGGGAAACGGTCGGGTCGTCGAAGCGGATGTCAGCCGTCAGGCTGCGACCGATCTTGACCCACTCGCTCAGCAGCGGCATCACGGATATGTGCTCTTCGTCGCGGTAGACGAGGTACCGACCCGCTTCCGTCAGCCCGTCTCGCAGGGCATCGATCCAGTCCGATCCCTCTTCCCCGAGCGTGGGGGGGTCGTCGAGCCGGTGGGTGTCGAAGAGCGAGGCCCTCGCGAAGCGTGCGTTGCCGCAGCTTGGGCACTTGGGGATCTCCTCGAGCGAGCTCAACCCGACTGCGAAGCCACATTCCCCGCACCGGAACGACCCGGCTCCGGCCAGGGTGCCAGTCAAGTATGTGTCCGATTTCACCCTCATACGACTGCCTGCCTTAGTCCCGGGCATCCGTGCAGGCGAACAATCCAGGCGCTTGCGAACCTCCTGGTTGCTTGTGAGGATCTTAACGACAAAGCTTCGAATATCATCGCCGTTCCGTCTAAACCAACCGTAAATTGCGGGGGTTTTCTGGCCGAATCGATGGTGCAGAACTTGCACATTCGTGGCCGTGGAATGCCCAAGACAGGGGAAGCCCGCCCGCGGCGCAGGTATATTGGCGCCCGCCGTGCGCCCGTTCACCGTCACCAGGGTGGTCGACTGCCCCCGGGAGCGGGTTTTCGACTATCTGGCGGACCTCGCCAACCATGCACAGTTCACCGATCACTTCCTGACGGACTTCCGGCTGGAGCGGATCGATTCCCGCGGCGTCGGCGCGGCTGCGCGTTACCGGATCGCATTCCCACTGGGCTCGCTCTGGGCCGAGGCGGTCATCACGGGCCTGGAGCCGCTTTACCGGATCGTCATCGAAGGAAGCGCCGGCCGCCTCGGCCGCATCCGCACCAAGACCGAGTACACACTCACCCTTCACGATCAGGACATGACCAGAGTCGAGCTCACCTACTCGACCGAGCCGGCCACGGCAGTGGACAGGCTCAAGGAGGCGCTTGGCATGCGGCCGTGGCTTCGATCCCGCTACGTGACCGCCCTGCGACGTCTCCGCGACGTTCTCGAGCAGGGACAGCCCGCAACCGGAGTGGCCGGCGTGGCGGCCGGGTGACAGATAGACTTCCGCGCCCGTGGGTACCTCACGCAAGTGTCTGCCTGCGTTCGCGCTCGTGCTCTTCCTGCTCGCGGCGGCGACGCTGACCGCCTGTGGCGCCGAGGACGAGGAGCGCACTTCCGGCGAGGAAGGCGAGTACATAAGGGCGGGAGAGGCCGTCTACCAGGTCCAGCTCACGCGGCTTCTCAACCCGCGCATACGGCCAGACGAGTCGTACCTGCGCGGTCAGCCGTCGACGCCGTCCAGCCAGCAGTACCTGGCGGTCTTCCTGCGCATCGACAACGAGGGCGACGCGCCCTACCAGCCCCCGCGCGATCTGAAGGTGGTCGACACGGTCGGAAACGAGTACCTGCCGCTCGACGCGTCGCAGACCGGGTTCGGCCTCGACTTCGGCTCGCCGATTCCGCCCAAGGGCGAGGCCCCGCCGCCGAACTCACCGGCCGCGGAGGCGCCTAACGCCGGGGCGCTCGTGTTGTTCCGCGTCAAAAAGGAGTCCGCGACGGAAAACCTGCCCATGGAGCTCGACATTCCCACGGGGCAGGACTCGAGCTCGAAGATAGAGCTCGACATCTAGCTCGGATGAAGCTAGTGGCGCTCGCGGCGGCTCGGGAAGCCGAGCGTCGCGCCGATGAGGATCGTCACGGCGCCTATGACCGCCAACCAGCCGCCGAGCGCCACGGCGCTCTCGGCGACGAGGCGCGAGATAGCCACGACGATCGCACCTGCCGCCAACGCCCAGAACCAGCCGTGGCCGATGCCACCCGGGGCGGCGATCAACACACCGCCGAGCCCGACGAAGATGCCGGCAACGGCCAACCCCAATGGATTGAACACGACGAGGCACGCCCCCAGCGCGGCAATCAGCACGCCGGCCTGGGTGGCCCTGATGGAGCCGCGCTCCCGGCGCCTGGTGCCGTCGGCTCGTGCGATCGAGCTCTCCATGAAGTGAACTGTAGCCTGCGGAGCCTCGCCGGACCAACACGGCAAAGCCCATGACCGCCATCGATTGGATCATCGTCGCCTTCACGATCCTGATGGCGATGTGGGGCTATGCGCAGGGGCTCGTCGTGAGCGCGCTCTCGTTGACGGGCTTCGCCGCCGGGGCCATCGCCGGGAGCAGGCTCGGACCGCTGGTGCTCGAGGAGGGATCGCGGTCTCCATACGCCCCCCTGTTCGCGCTCGTCGGCGCGCTGATGATCGGGGGCGCCGTCGCGATACTGCTCGAGGAGATCGGCTTCACGATCAAGCGCCGGCTCTCATTCGCCCCATTCGCGATCGTCGACGGAATCGGAGGCGCGCTTCTGATCGGGGCGCTCGGCCTCGGTCTCGCCTGGGTGGGGGGAGCGGTCGCGCTCCATACGCCCGGCGCGAGCGACGTACGCGACGACATCCAGCGCTCGTCCATCCTCAGGAATCTCAACGACGTGCTGCCGCCCTCGGGCCCGATCTTGAACGCCCTCTCTCGGGTCGACCCGTTTCCATCGGTGGCAGGCCCCGAGGTACGCCTGCCCGAGCCGACCAAGGGCATCGTGGCGGACCCCCAGGTGCGCTCGGCGCGGCAGAGCGTCGCGCGCGTGCGCGGAACCGCCTGCGGCCTCGCAATCGCCGGCTCCGGCTGGGTCGCCGGCCCGGAGCTGGTCGTCACCAACGCGCACGTCGTGGCTGGGCAGGACGACACGACGGTCGAAGTGGACGGAGGGGCGGACCTGGATGCGCAGGCGGTCGTGTTCGAGCCGAAAGACGATGTCGCCGTCTTGCGGGTGCCCGGCCTGAACGCTCCGGCCCTGCAGCAGGACGCCGACGCCGAGACCGGCTCACCGGTTGGAATCCTCGGCTATCCGCGCAACGGGCCGTACCGCGCGGAGCCGGGTCGGCTTGGGCCCACCCAGACAGTCATCAGCCAGGACGCCTACGGCAATGGTCCGGTGCGGAGACGTATGACAGTCCTCCGCGGCCGGATCCGCTCCGGCAACTCGGGCGGTCCCGCCGTCGACGGCCGAGGGAGAGTGGTGGCAACCGTCTTCGCCGCAGCCCAGTCCGGGCCGCGAGGCGGATACGGCGTGCCGCCGGGAATCGTCGCGTCGGACCTGCGGCGGGCGGGCGGCGCCGTCGACACGGGTCCCTGTGTGCGCTAGGACTATTGGCGCAGGCGGCCGATGCCGCCTGAGCCCTGTCCAGGGCCGACCTGGCGCTCCGCCGCCGCCAGCCCTCCGATGGCGACGATCGCGAGCAGCACCCCAGCGACCGTGTCGCTGAGGCCGACCGGGCCGCCCTCGTTTCCGTAGCCCACGATCCACGGAGCGGTGACGAGCCACAGGCCGGCGATCACCTCGAGCGCCATGAAGGCCGGAAAGGCGAGCGAGGCGATCGCCGCGAGTCCCACCGCGGCACCGGTCACCACGTCCGTCGCGATCGCGCCCGAGACATCGTCGTAGCCCCATATCCACGGACTCGCAGCCACCCATCCGGCGATCGGCAACGTGAGCCAGGACGGGTCCCGCCAGACGCTCTGTGAGCGTCGCACGAGCCCCGTCCCCGGGGGCATCGAGAGGATGCCTCGCCGCACGGCGCCGCGACGCACCTGGTCCACGAGGGCGGGATAGCGGGGCGCGAGGGCCAGGAGGACAACCGCCAAAGCCGCAACCACCGCCCAGAACCACCAGTGCGTGCTCAACCCCACAGCGTGAGTATCGCCCCACGACCCCCGATTCCGTCGGATCGGCGTCCTATCTTGCTCAGCGAGCCTTGAGATGGGGGTACCACAGCCAATGATCCTTTGCTTCATCGAGCCGGCCGAGGCAGTGCGGGTGATCGCCGAGTCCATCGGGCGCGAGGCCCGTAGGGCCCTGCTGGCGGAGGTCATCCAGGCCTGGGTGGACGACATCCCCGAGGAGGAGCTCTCCGCCCACTACGCCAAGGCCGTGACGGAGCTCCCTCACGAGGACCTGTCGATGCTCGCTGCCTGGCATGCCACCCTCGAGGTGGGGACCCCGGTCGCCAGCGCCGATTTCCTCGTCGGGGCGTTCGACGCGCTCGGCGACCACCGGCGCGATGCGCTCAAGCTCGCGGCGCGCTTCAGGGGGGACGAGGCGTTTCTCGCCGGCGTAGGGGAGGAGGAGACGCTCGAGATCGTCCTTCCGTGGCTCTCGGAGGAGCGGGTGGAGCTGCTGGCTCGCACCGCGCTGGAGATCTACGCCCGCGATCGCATGGGCACAGAGAACTGACGAGCCCGCCTCCGGTGCCGGCTCCTAGACGTCGAGGCCGAGCCCGGCGCGAATCTCCGGTATCGCCTGCTCGTTGGACTGGAAGTGGACGGCGATCATCCCCAGCTCCCGCGCGGCCTCGACGTTGAGCTCGTTGTCGTCCACGAACAGCGAGTGCTCGGGCTCCATGCCCAGCCGCTCGAGCGTCAGACGATAGATCGCCGGGTCCGGCTTGCGCATGCCGACCCACGCCGAGTCGACGACCAGCTCGAAGATCTCGTCCACCGGTAGCTTGGAGCGCCACAGCTCCTCCCACTCGCGCACGTTGTTGGTGAGGATCGCCATCCGGTAGCCACGCTCGCCGAGCTCTCTCATCAGGCCGAGCATCGGCTCGTTGCCTTCGAGGGCATCGAAGTAGATCTCGCGAAAGCGGTGCAGCGTGGGCCGGTGCCCGAGCTCTTCCTCGAGCCCCCAGGACAGATTCGTGAGGAACTCGGCCTCGCTCACCTCGCCACGCTCGAGGCGGTACAGCGGATACTCGCCGTCTCGCTCGGCCACGCGCTGCATCCCGCGACCGAGCTGCTCCATGGAGATGCCGGACTCGTCCTGGAAAGCCAGAAAGGCCTCGACCAGCCGGTTGGTGAGAACACCCCCGAAGTCGGAGATCACGGCGCGAATGTCACCGGCGCGCTCCGGGCGCCCGTCGCTTCCAGGCTTCGCCGTCATCCGGGCAGCAGTGTCTCGTAGCAGCCGTAGGCGGGGACGCCCTCCACCGACCAGCGCAGAAAGGAGACGCTGAGCGAGCCGTCCCGCACGCCCAGCTTTGCGCCGCCCAGCGCCTCCCCGCCGAAGCGGCGGGGAATCTCCTCGCCGGGGGCGAACAGCTCGACGCTCGCGGTGGCCGGCAGTCCGTCCTCATCCCACACGGTGGAGAGGCGCACGTCCTCGAAAGAGATCGGTGTCTCCTTCAGTCCGAGCAGCGAGGCGTCGCAGATCTCGTGACCGTCACCACCCCGCTGCCGTGCGGCTGCCACGAGCATCGACGGGCCGTCCTCGGCCGCGGCGTAGAGCGAGCGCCAGCGATCGATCTCGTCCCACCGCGGCGCCCCGGAGGAGCGCATCCACCTTCCCGGGCACCGCAGCGAATGCTGGTTTCCCCGGAGCTCCAGGCGGCCTTCCACCTCGCACAACAGCTCTTCCCGGGCGAGCCCCGCCGCGCGGGAGGGAGAGCCGCCCTCGTTCGCAGCCGTTCCCGCGTGCGCCGCTACCGTCGCCTCGACGTCGAGGTCGAGCTCGGGTACGGAGAGAGCGAGGCTGAAACGATCCGCCCCCTCCGCCGCCGTCCGTAGCCCGTCGATCTCGACGCCGTCGAGCGGCCGGGCCGCTCCGGAGCCCTCCAGCGCTCCCGTCACGGCCGGCTTGCCGTTCTCGAGCACGGCCCAACACGCCTCCACCAGCCCGGCAGCCGGCACCCTCGCCAGCCGCACGATCCCGAACAGCCCCCGCTCGGGGTCGGAGAAGTCGAGCGACATCGACTCGCCGGCGCCGGCGAGGGGCGCCGAGAGCTCCGGGCCGGCCGCCGTCATCCGGGTGGCAGCTCGCGATCGCCGTTGATCCGTCGCGGCG
The DNA here is from genome assembly GCA_963774075.1 of uncultured Solirubrobacterales bacterium. Lineage (GTDB taxonomy): Bacteria > Actinomycetota > Thermoleophilia > Solirubrobacterales > JBBDJG01 > JBBQNR01. The sequence continues at coordinate 27,068 of CAVZDP010000004.1, forward strand.
GTTGGGGCTCGCCGGGCCGCGACCCGACGTTGCGAAAGACCACCCTGGTCACCATCCCGCGGCGGCGGATCGAACGCATGATGGCGCGCCGGATCGTGGCTCGAGTGACGGGGATCAGCAGGAGCAGTCCAACGGCGTCCGTAATGAAGCCGGGCGTCAGCAGCAGTGCCCCGCCGACGATCACGAGTACCCCGTCCAGAACCTCGGCATGAGGCACGCGCCCTTCGGCCAGCGCCTGCTGGAAGCGCAGCCAGGCGGTGCGTCCCTGCCAGGAAAGTAGCCGGGCGCCGATGATGGAGTCCGCGATCAGGATCAGGACCGTCCACAGGGCGCCGATCTCCTGGCCGACCTGGATGATCACGTAGATCTCGGCGATCGGCACGAGGATAAAAAGGAGGACCAGAAGCGCCACGGAGGGGATGATCGCAGGCGTGGCTAGAATCCCTGGGGTGTCCGAAGCTCAAGACAGCCCCAGTCCCGGCCGCGACGAGATCTTCGAAGCGCTCGAGAACGTGATCGACCCCGAGATCGGGCTCGACTTCGTCTCGCTCGGCCTCGTCTACGACGTCGAGGTCGAAGGTAGCGACGTCCACGTCACGTTCACCCTCACGACCCCCGCGTGCCCGATCGGGCCGCAGGTCTCCGAGCAGATGAAGGAGTTCGTGAGCGAGGTGGCCGGCGTGGAGCGCGTCTTCCCGAAGATGACGTTCACGCCGCCGTGGTCCCCGGAGAAGATGACCGAGGACGCCAAGTTCGCGCTCGGGTACTAGGGGCGCCTACCAGAGCCAAACCCGGCAGCCCGACCGAACGGCTGATGGCTCGTTTGCAAACGGATTGCAAACGAGCGTACTCCCCGCTCCCCGCAGTGGCAGACGTTCCGGAATTGCTGGCTTGAGCCACCGGGTGGCGGGGTGAGAACCGGCCCCTCGCACCGCCAACGGCACAACTGGTCCCGCTGAGCCCGCGAAGTGCCGGCGCTGCGGCGTGCCTGCCGTCGAAGGACGGCTGTTGTGTCCGATTCACGCTGCGCGCATGGACCGTCGCTCTAGAGAACTTCGGTGGGAAGCTGAAGGCGGCGAGGAGTCAGCCGTGAGCGTCTTACTCGGACAGCCCCACGGCTTGGAGGGCTCAATGGCCGGCCGACGCCAACAGGGAAGTGATCCAAAGCAGGGGCAAGACGCACCCGGTCGCGATGCTGCCGACTCGCGGCAGCCGGCGAGTCAAAAAGCCCACGACGAGCGCCAACGCAAGCATCCCGAGGACCCAATAGGCCCACGCGCCCGTGTCGTCGGAGTAACGACGCAGCGACGGTAGGTAGTACGGGTCATAGGTGTAGAAGCGCGTGATCATGAACGCCGCCGCTGCCGGAGCAAACAGGGCGACGGCCCGCGGGACGCGCGGAGCGAACGCATGGACAACGGCGACGACCGAACCCACCAGCATGGTGAGGTACGCGACTCCCGCGACCGTCTCCTCGCCCTCCACGCCCTGGCCCGGCACGCTCCCGGAGTAACTCCCGACGAGACCAAGCGCGAGAGCAAGTTCGAAAGCCGCGGCGGCGAAGAGCACGACGGGCACGGACCAAAGGATCAGCCACGGCCGCTGCTGTCCCTGAGGCATCGCCCGCGCAGTATCCCGCAGGCATAGGGGCGGGGAAGATCAGACGGATTGCAGACGAACGGCGCCAGACGCGCCGGTTTCGGCGGTACGGACCATTACGGTGCGGCGCGGGATTTGCTTACTAGAGCGGTTCTCCGGACGACCCACTACAGGCCGGCATGGCGCCAGCCGGAGAAGATGACTGAGGACGCCGCATGGCGACGATCCGAATTCGCCATTTCCGGTCGAACGTCATGGGGCAGGCCACTGGCTGCGAACCGCCACTCGCCTATGGCTCGTCAGCCCGTCGAGGGCGTCGGCCGACATTGGTCCACAGCGGCTAAAGCCGTCCTCTCGGCGGCCGAGAACGGCCACGAGCGACCTCTTGATGCCTTCTTGATGGTGAAGGCCGGAACGGGCGGTATGGATACCGTCGGAGCGTTGGAGGCGAGAAAGGACGGTACGGACACCGTGGGAGCAGCGAGACGCCTGACCACCGCCGCCGCGGCAGCGCTCTTGGTCGTGTTCGCCGTCCCGGGACCTTCCGGCGCGAACCCGGTCGCCGATGCGCTAGGCGGAGTGGGGGAGGCTGCCGGAGCGTCGCCGAGCCTGCCGTCCGTAACGGTCGGCGGCAGCGGCCTTCCGCAGGTCAGCGTCGGTGGGGCGAACGGCGGGGGCGGTGGTGCTCCCGCGCCGGGTGGTGGGCAGCCGCCGACGTCGCCCGCCGTTCCACAGCCGCTGACCGGCGCGCCCGCTTCGGTTAGCCCTGGCGCCGGTGGATCGGCGGGTGGGACAGGAAGCTCGGGTAAACCCGCCGCAGGGGCCGAGAAGAGTGGCGAGGGGAGCGGCGCGCGTTCCAGCGCAGGCACGCGGGGCGAGCGGTCCGGCTTGCCTTCAGGCGCAGCGTCCTCAAGCCGTCCTTCGAGCGCACCGGCCGGCGCAGACGGTGCCCACGCGCAACAAGCTGCATCTCGCGGTCGCGGGCAGGGGGCGCAGCGGGTGCGCGGCAGATCCATCGCGAGACGGGTCGTGAGCCGGATACCGTCCGAGTTTCGCCTGCTGCTGCTGGGAGTGGGCGCGGCGGCCGTTCTGTTCGGCCTGCTCACCCTGCACGAGCTGCGCCGCTCGCGGCGGGCTCAGGAGGGTGCCCTGGCCGACTCCCTGACCGGCCTGCCGAACCGGCAGGCGTTCGAGGAGCGGATGGCGCGGGAGTGGACGCGGGCGACGCGCTACAACCGTGACTTGGGCCTGCTGCTCCTCGACCTCGACGGCTTCAAGCAGGTGAACGATACCCATGGCCACATGGCAGGTGATCGGCTCCTGCGCGAGGCGGGCGCGGCCATCGCGAGCCGCGTGCGCGAGTCCGACGTCCCCGCGCGCCTCGGTGGAGACGAATTCGTCGTGCTCTGCCCGGAGACCGCGGGCAGCGGTCTCGAGGCACTTGCGTCCGGACTCGAACGGACGTTGGCTGAGCACTCCGTCAACGCCAGCGTTGGGTTTGCCGAGCGCGAGCCGGGCGATCTGGCCGCCACCGACCTGCTCGGTCGCGCAGACAGCTCGATGTACGCGCGCAAGCATGTGCGCCGCGAGGCCACCACGGCGGGCACCGAGGTTCTCGCCACCGCGTGAACTAACCGTCTCGGCGCTTCAGCTCCTCGTCGAGCGAGATGGCTCGGATCGAGTGCTCATCGGGCAGCTTGTCGAGCACGTCGTGGATGACGCGACCGACGTCGTGCTCCTCGTGACCGAAGTCGTCCAGCAGGCTCTTGAGCGCGGTGTGGGTGATCTTGAGCTGCGCCGGCGTGAGCTCGAGATGGAAGTGGACCTCCTCCGCGCGGCCGCCGTGCCCGGACTCTGGCTGGGGTTGTTGTGGCATCGACCTCCGTCCCTCCTCTTCGCTTCCGAGCAATGGTATTCGCTGGCATCGCGATCGGGGCTCACAACGCCAGGCGGCGGCCCGTGAAGGCCGCCGCAGCGCTGCTCTGTCGGGCCGGCCCTGCAGCCACGGCCCGCGAGCTTGATTCCTACCTGCTCTTGTTCTTCTTGCCGCCGCCCTTGCGGGTGACGGTCTCGCAGGTCGCCGCGTCCACGTCGTCGTTGCGGTCGGCGATCACTACGTCCACGCCGGCGCCGCACGTGACCGTGTCCTTGTCACTGCCCGACCGGCCACGGCCCTTGCGGCTGTTCAGGCGGTCATCGCCGTCGCCGCCGTCGAGCGCGTCGTTCCCGCGTCCTCCGACCAGCCGGTCGTTGCCGGCGTCACCGTTGAGGGCATCGTCGCCGGGCTTGCCGTCCAACCGGTCGTCGCCCTCGCCGCCGCTGAGAGAGTCGGGCCCTATGCCTCCGCGGACGTGGTCGTTGCCGGCCTCGCCGTTGACGGTGTCCTTGCCGGCGTTGCCGTGCAGTCGGTCGTCGCCCTCGCCGCCGTTCAGCGTGTCCGCGCCCTGGTTGCCGTGCAGCCGGTCCGCGCCGCCCAGGCCGCTGAGCTGGTCGTCGCCCCGCTTGCCCACGAGCAGATCGCCGTCGTTGGTACCCGTGAGCACGTCGGGTCCCGGGCCGCCGATCACATTGGTGGCCGTCGCCACGCCGGCCATGGTCAGTATCGCCAGTGCGGCCGCAACGACCGCAATCATCGTTCTGTTTTTCATTTCGTCCTCCAACCTCGTTTTGCTTGCGCCGGAAGGCCGCCCGCCGGGCCGCCGCCGGTCCAGGTGTAGAAACGCCGGACCGAGCCCGCGGTTGGGACGCGGGAGTCGCTTAACGCGCGCTTAACCGGCGGGGAGCTCGCGGTCGTTCGTGAATCTCCCGCCATTTCATGCCGCTCCTACGCCAGCGTGGGCCCCCCTGGCTAGACTGATCGTGATGAGAGCCTCGAGCGGACCGAAGACCGTGCTGCTCGCCGCCCCCCGCGGTTACTGCGCCGGCGTCGATAGAGCGGTGCAGACGGTGGAGCGGATGCTCGACCGCCAGGACAGCCCCGTCTACGTCCGCAAGCAGATCGTCCACAACAAGCACGTTGTTGAGGAGTTGGAGAAGCGCGGCGCGATTTTCGTGGACGAGGAGACGGAGGTGCCCGAGGGCGAGACGGTCGTCTTCTCCGCCCACGGCGTCGCGCCGTCCGTGCACCACAACGCCGCGCAGCGCAAGCTCAACACGATCGACGCAACCTGCCCGCTCGTGACCAAGGTCCACGTCGAGGCCCGCCAGTTCGCCGCCGACGGCTACACGATCGTGCTGATCGGCCACGAGGGCCATGAGGAGGTCGAGGGCACGACCGGCGAGGCCCCCTCGCACATCGTGCTCGTTCAGACCGAGCACGATGTCGAGCGGCTCGAGGTCGAGGATGCCTCCAAGGTCGCCTACATCACTCAGACCACCCTTGCGGTGGACGAGACGCTCAGCATCATCGCGCGCCTGCGCGAGAGGTTTCCCCAGATCGTGGGTCCCAAGACCGACGACATCTGCTACGCGACCCAGAACCGCCAGGACGCCGTGAAACAGCTCGCCCCAAGATGCGACCTGGTGCTCGTGATCGGGTCAAGGAACTCGTCGAACTCCAACCGGCTCGTCGAGGTGGCGAAGGAGCACGGAGCCCGCTCGCACCTGATCGACAACGAACACGAGGTGCGCGAGGAGTGGCTTCACGACGTCGAGACCGTTGGGATCACGTCCGGCGCCAGCGCTCCCGAGGAACTCGTGCAGCGCCTCGTCGCCTTCTTCCGCGAGCGCGGGGCGAACGAGGTGACGGAGCTCGAGGTGAGCAAGGAGACCGTTCGCTTCATGATGCCTCGCGAGGTCCGCGAGCCTGGCGCGCCCCGCGTGCCCACTCCCTCCTAACCGGGGAATATCTAGCCGGCTTCGCCGGACACCTAAAGTCCAGAGAGCCCGCCTTGAGGCGGTCTCCCGCGAGACTATCTAGCCGGCTTCGCCGGACACCTAAAGTCCAGAGAGCCCGCCTTGAGGCGGTCTCCCGCGAGAATATCTAGCCGGCTTCGCCGGACACCTAGGCCGGTCCGGGCGCGAAGCTGAACGCGTACACGAGCGTCTCGTCGCGGAAGTAGAGCTTCACCTCGTGCTCCTCGTGCTGCCCTGACTCCACCAGCTTGTAGAGGCGCGGACCGTCGAGGCGCAACGTGCGCCGCCTCTCTCCGTCAACAAGCACGTCGAGCGTCCCCGTTCCCTCCAGCACGGCCGCTGCGGTAGCGCCCTGATAAGCGAGCGTCATCGAATCGCCGGCGTACACGCGCCGGCCCGAGCGGTCCTCCTCGAGATAGCGGTGGGGTGTCGGCACCTGAACGAGCGCACCCGGATGGTCGGTGCGCCGCAGCGGTGCCATCGGGTCCGTAGGACTCATGTCCGGCTCTATCTCGGCGAGCACCTCCTGTATCGCCCGCTCGCTGGCCTCGTAATCGCCTTCGCCGAAGTGGTAATAGCGAAGCAGGCCACGGCGATCCCACAGGTAGAGCGCCGGCCACACCTCGTTCCCGTAGAGGCGCCAGATCAGGTAGTCGGGATCGAGCACCACCGGGAACTCGATCCCGAGCCGCTGGACGGCATCCTCCACGCGATTGTGCTGGCGCCCGAACGGGAATTGAGGTGAGTGGACGCCGATCGTTCGCAGGCCGGCGGTCGAGTAGCGGCGATGCCACTCCTGCAGGTACGGCATCGCCCGCAACGCGTTCAGCGAGCAGTAGTCCCAGAACCAGACCGCGACCGCATGGTGGCCGAGCAGCGTGCTGAGCGGCGTCGCTCTACCGTTCAGCCACACGGTGCCGTCCGGGAACTCCGGCACTGAGATCGGTTGCCCTTCAGGCCTCATCGGGAGAAAGCTAGACGGTCGCAAGGGCGCGTGTCGGTGGCGTTTCGCACGGACGGTCCGTTGAGCACGCCCGGCGACCGAGTGAGGCTGGCTTCGGCGCGCCCTCCGGCGTCAGTACGCGGGCGGTGGGACGACGGGCCAGCGCGCCTTGAGGTTGGGGCGCTGGTTCTCCCGTAGCGCGATCACCATTCGGCTCTCGTCGATTTCGTGCTGTCCCTCGCGCACCTCGAGCGCCCAGCGGCGCCACTGCCCCCGGTACAGCCGCCGCCGCAGGATGTCCTTGATCTGGCCACGGCCCTGGACCGACCCGCCACCGTAGCCGGGGGTGCCGCGCGCGAGGACGTCGGCCGCTCCGTGCACGAACTCGACGCGCTCGAAACCGTGCTCGAACGCCGCCTCCAACACGCGATCGGCCCATACCTGGACTTGGTCGGGCGCGTAATGGTGCCAGTCGACCCGTACCGTCGAGCTGTCGTAGTCGAGATCGATGTCGTTGATCGTGGCACAGTAGGCTCAGCGCCAATGACGAGCGACACACGATGGCGTTTGGGAGCAGCGACCTTCTGGATCTTCGCGGGCGCGAACCACTTCCGGCACCCTCGCTTCTACGAGGCGATCGTGCCGCCGCCACTCGACCGCTGGCGCAGCGAGGTCAACGTCGCGTCCGGGGCGGCAGAGCTCGCGGGTGGGCTCGCGGTGCTGCCGGCGCGGACGCGCCCCGCCGCACGCTGGTGGCTCTTGGCGACTCTGATCGCCATCTACCCGGCGAACATACACATGGCGCTTCGACCCGAGCGCTTCCCGAAGTACAAGCCGGCGGTTCTCTGGGCTCGGTTGCCTGTGCAGGGAGTCTTCGGCTGGCTCACCTGGCAGGGCACTCGCTGACGCGACCGGCGAGTCGAAGAACGACCCACCAGTTGTTTCCGGGCTACACCAAGCCAGCTACGCGAGTGCCACTTCGAGCTCGCGCTCGAGCGCCGCGGCGACAGGCTCCTGGAGCGCCGAGCCCTCGAGGCGGCCGGCCACTACCCCTAGGAATCCGCCCAAGAGCAGCCGCTCGGCGGCGGCGCGCTCCAGCCCGCGGCTCTGCAAGTAGAAGAGCTGCTCCTCGTCGATACGGCCGATCGTGGCTGCGTGCGTGCAGCGAACGTCGTTGGCCTCGATCTCGAGGCCCGGAATCGCGTCGGCGTGCGCTCCGTCGGAGAGCAGCAGGTTGCGGCTCTCCTGGAAGGCGTCGGTTCGCTGGGCGTCGGGATCGACTCGGATCATCCCGCTCCAGACGGCGCTCGCGCTGTCGCGCAGGATGCCCCGGAACGCGAGGTCCGAAGTCGTGTCCGGCGCCGCGTGCTCCTGTGTCGTGTCGTAGTCGAGGTGTTGCGTGCGGTGCCCCACGTATGCGCCGGTCACGCGACCGTCCGCGCCGCGCCCGCGAAGGTCGGTCTCCATCCGGAGCTTCCCCTGACCGGACCCGAGCCCCAGGCCGATCCAATGCAGGGAGCCGTCTCGCGCAACGCTCGCGCGCTGGCTACCGAGGATCCAACTACGCTCGGAGAGGTCCTGCACGCAGAGATAGTTGACGCTCGCGCCCGCGCCGACGATCAACTCGACGACGGGGTTGAAGTAGCCGTCCAGGTCGTCGGAGGCCGAGAGGTACTGCTCGACGACGGTCAGCTCAGCCTCATCTTCGACCACGACCAGCGAGCGCCAGTGAAGCGCTCCACTTGCCGCCGCCTGGATCGCCGACAGCATCACGGGTGATGACACGCGTACGCCCTTGGGCACGTGGACGAACGCGCCGCCGCGCCAGTGCATCGCATTGTGCGCCGAGAACTTGTCGCGGTCCAGGACAAGGCTGCCGAGGTGCGGTTCGACGAGCTTTGGATGCTCGGCGATTGCGTCGGCTAGCGTCGAGACCACGACGCCGTCGGGCTCGCCGCTGCCGTTACGCCGCGCGAGCCCGTCGACCTGCAGGACCGACGGCCCATCGCCCTGCTCCATCACGGGGTCCCGTCTGGCAGTCGCCGTCAGGTCGCCCTCCGCCGGCTGCTCGTACGAGGAGAGCTCGAGCCTGGAGAGGTCCGTGAACTCCCAGCCCTTGTCCTTCCGGACGGGCATCGGCAGGGAGTCGAACGCGCTCTTGCCCCTCCCGCGCAGGTCAGTCGCCCAATCGGGCTCACTGCCGGCTGCAAATCTTCGCTGGCCGGCGTCCTCAGTCGGCCCCGTACCACTCATGTACGCGGCCTCCCTGCGTCCTTGGCCAGCTTGATTTTCGCTCGGCAGGGGCTCGACGCTGCTACCCAATCGAGCCTTCCATCTGAAGCTCGATCAGGCGGTTCATCTCGACCGCGTACTCCATCGGCAGCTCGCGCGTGAACGGCTCGATGAAACCGCCGACGATCATGCCCGACGCCTCCTCCTCGGAGAGTCCGCGGCTGCGCAGGTAGAAGAGCTGCTCCTCGCCGATCTTCGAGACAGTCGCCTCGTGACCCACGTCGACGTTGTCTTCACCGATCCTGATCGTCGGATAGGTGTCCGAGCGCGATTCCTCGTCCAACAGGAGCGCGTCGCAGACAACCTTCGACTTCGACTCGCTGGCACCCGGCGCGATTTCCAGCAGCCCGCGATAGCTGGAGCGGCCGCCGTCCTTCGAGATCGACTTCGACGTGATCGTGGACGTGGTCTTCGGCGCCACGTGCACCGCCTTGCCGCCGGCGTCCTGGTGCTGGCCCTTGCCCGCGAATGCAATCGAGAGCACCTCACCGTGGGCTTCGGGGCCCATCAGATATATCGACGGGTACTTCATCGTCAGCTTCGAGCCGAGGTTGCCGTCGATCCACTCCATCGACGCCTGCTCGTGCGCGACGGCTCGTTTCGTCACGAGGTTGTAGACGTTGTGCGACCAGTTTTGGATCGTCGTGTAGCGGACGCGTGAGCCAGGCTTGCAGATGATCTCCACCACCGCCGAGTGCAGCGAGTCGGTCGTGTAGGTGGGAGCGGTGCAGCCCTCGATGTAGTGCACGAACGAGCCCTCGTCGGCGATGATCAGCGTGCGCTCGAACTGGCCCATGTTCTCGGTGTTGATGCGGAAGTAGGCCTGGAGCGGCATCTCGACGTGCACACCGGGCGGCACGTAAACGAACGAGCCCCCGGACCAGACGGCCGAGTTGAGCGCCGCGAGCTTGTTGTCGTTGGCCGGGATCACGGTGGAGAAGTACTCCCGCACGAGGTCCTCGTGCTCGCGCAGGCCGGTGTCCATGTCCTTGAAGATCACGCCCTGCTTCTCCAGGTCCTCGCGAATCTGGTGGTAGACGACCTCCGACTCGTACTGCGCTCCGACTCCCGCCAGGTACTTTCTCTCCGCTTCGGGGATGCCGAGCTTGTCGAACGTGTTCTTGATGTCCTCGGGGACCTCGTCCCAGGTGCGGCCCTGCTTCTCGGAGGCGCGGACGAAGTAATGGATGTTCTGAAAGTCGATCACATCCATGTGGCCGCCCGACCAGATGGGCATCGGGCGCTGCTCGAAGTGCTCGAGCGCCTTGAGGCGGAACTCGCGCATCCACTTCGGCTCGTCCTTGTGCGACGAGATGTCTTCGACGACCTGGCGGCTGAGGCCCTTCTTCGCCTTGAAGGCGTAGTTCTCGGGATCGTGGAAGCCGAACTCGTAGCCGTCCTTGATCCCGCTCAGATCGGGTACTGCTGTTATCTCGGGCGTGGCCATACGGCTATCGCACCTCCAGCTTCACGATTCCGTCCTCGATGAGGACGGGAAAGGTATCAACGGGCATGTACGCCGGCAGGGTCTTCGGCCGGCCGGTGGAGAGGTCGAACAGCGAGCCGTGACGCGGGCACTCGACCGTCTTGCGCTCGGGGTCGAATGGACCCTCGGCCAGCGGCCCGTCGTCGTGGGAACAGCGATCCTCGATCGCGAACAGCTCGTCGCCGGCGTTGAAAACGCCGATCTTGCGCCCCGCCACATCGACGATACGCGTCGTACCGGGGGGAGCTCTCCCACCCGGCACACATCCACTGTGGTTGTCGTAGCTTCGCTCATATCCGACTTCTCAACTAGGGATTCTAGCGATCACGTGACCCGGGTAGTTGCGACCACCCCGGAATATCTAGCCCGCTTCGCCGGACGCCCACAGTCCAGGGAGCCTCGCTCCGCTCGCCTCATATTTCATTTCTCAACCTCGCGACGTCCTCCACCGGTGGCTCTTCGTCCGGCGTGCCGTCCGGCCATTCCTGCTTTCCCAGCAACGCGCCCTGGACGACCTTCAGGCCCAGCAGGCCGCACTTGAGCCGGGTGGGGGAGAGGTCTATGCCGATCTCGTCCGCCACGAAGTGGCGATCGAGCTCGCCGATCTCGGCGACCGTCTTGCCTTTCAGCTCATCGGAGATGATAGAGGCGGTGGCTTGGGAGATCGCGCACCCCTGGCCATGGAAGCGCAGGTCCGCCACGCGATCGCCCTCGAGCCGAACGTGTACGCCTAGCTCGTCCCCGCAGAGCGGGTTGCGGTCGAAGAACTCCGCGTCGCGCTCGCCGAGCTCGCCGAAGTTGCGCGGGTTCTTGTAGTGGTCGAGGATGTACTCGCGGTAGAGGGCGTCCATCAGACTCCGAACACCGCCTTCGCGCTCACGAGAGCCGCCACCAGCCGGTCGACGTCGTCCCTGCCGTTGTAGACCGAGAACGAGGCTCGCGCCGTGGCCGGTACGCCCAGCCGCCGCATCAGCGGCTGCGCGCAGTGGTGGCCGGCGCGAATGCAGACGGCCTCGCGGTTGCAGAGCTCCGCCAGGTCGTGAGGATGGATACCGTCGACCTCGAAGCTCACCAAGCCGCCCCGCTCGTCGGCGCTCGGCGGGCCGAAGACGCGGACGCCGTCGAGCCCTCGAAGCTGTTCGAGCGCGTAGGCGGTCAGCTCGCGCTCGTGGGCCCTGACTGCGTCCATCCCCATGCGGCTCAGGTAGTCGACCGCTGCGCCGAGTCCGGCTCCCTCCGCGATCGCCGGCGTGCCGGCCTCGAACTTGGCGGGAGGATCGGCCCACGTTGAGTAGTCGGGCTCGACGGTCTTGATCATCGACCCGCCACCCATGAACGGCGGCATCCGCTCGAGCAGATCGAGCCGCCCCCAGAGTACTCCGATGCCCGTCGGCCCGAGCATCTTGTGCCCGGTGAACGCGTAGAAGTCGACCCCGAGCTCGCCTACGTCGACGGGCAGCTGCGGCACGCCCTGGGCGCCGTCCACCAGCACGATTGCGCCCGCGGCGTGAGCTCGCTGCGCGATGTCCGCGATCGGGTTGATCGTGCCGAGAACGTTCGACAGGTGCGTGACTGCGACGAGCTTGACGTTGCCCGGCGCGAGCCTGGACTCGAGCTCGTCGAGGTCGAGCTTGCCCTCTTCGTTCACGGCGAGGTACTCCAGGGCCGCCCCTTGCTCGCGGCAGAGGAGCTGCCAGGGAACGACGTTCGAGTGGTGCTCCATCTCGCTGATCAGCACGACGTCGCCCTTCGAGACGTGCTCTCGGGCCCACGTGAAGCGCACGAGGTTGATCGCCTCGGTTGCGTTCCGCACGAAAACGGTCTCGGCGGCCGCGCCGCCGACGAACTTCGCCACGGCCGACCGCGCGCCCTCGTAGAGCGCCTCGGCCTCGGCAGCGAGCTCGTGCATGCTGCGGTGGACGTTCGCGTTCGAGTTCCGATAGTAGGAGTCGATCGACTCGATCACGGCAAGCGGCTTCTGGGAGGTGGCGGCGCTGTCGAGGTAGACGAGCGACCTGCCGTTGATCCGCCTCTCCAGGATGGGGAAGTCGGCGCGAGTCTCCGCGAGGGTTCGGGGAGCGCCGGCCGGTGCGGTCGTCACCTCCACTCAGGCGACCTTCTGCTCGTGCTTCTCGCGCACCCAGTCGTAGCCCTCCGCCTCCATCTTGGCTGCGAGCTCGGGGCCACCCTCCTCGACGATCCGCCCGTCCAGCATGATGTGCACGAAGTCGGGCTTGATGTAGCTCAGGATGCGCTGGTAGTGAGTGATGATGAGGACACCCACATCAGGGCCCTGCATCGTGTTGACAGCTTCGGCGACGGTTCGCAGGGCGTCGATGTCGAGCCCGGAGTCGGTCTCGTCCATGACCGCGACGAGCGGCTTGAGGATCGCCATCTGGAGAATCTCGCAGCGTTTCTTCTCGCCGCCGGAGAAACCCTCGTTCAGGTAGCGCCTCGTGAACTCGCGGCCCACGCCGAGCAGCTCCATCTGCTGCTCGAGCTCCTTGCGGAAGTCCTTCAGGTTGATCGGGTCCTCGCCGCGCGCCTTGCGGTTGGCGTTGATCGCGGTGCGCAGGAAGTTCACCACGGACACGCCGGGAATCGCGGAGGGGTACTGGAAGGCCATGAACAGCCCGAGCCGCGCCCGCTCGTCCGGCTCGGCCTCGGTCACATCCTGGCCGGCGAAGAGGATCCTGCCCTCGGTTGTCTCGTAGCCCGGATGACCCATGACCGTGTTCGCGAGCGTCGACTTGCCGGAGCCGTTCGGTCCCATGAGCGCGTGGACCTCTCCTTTGGAGACCGAGAGGTCCACCCCTTTCAATATCTCCTTGCCGTCGACCTCCACGTGCAGGTTCTGGATCTCGAGATCAGCCATTCCGTCCTTTCGCGATCGTTCAGGCGACCGGGGCGGACGCGGATGCGTGCCTGTCGGTCTGCTTCGAAGCTTTCGTCTTGCGCGTCGGGCTCGCGCCGTGCTCAGCGAACCGCACGAGCTCGGCGAGCGTGGTCTGCTCGAGGGCCTTGGTCACCCCACCCTGTACCCGCGTCCAGAGCAGGCGCGTCGCGCAATGCTCGAACCCGTCGAGCTCGTGGTTGCAGAGCACCTTCATCTCTCCGGGCTCGGTGAAGCACTGCATCGGCGCGAGGGTGCCCTCGAGTGCTCCAACCACCTGCGCCATCGTGATCTGAGCGGCGGGGAGAGCGAGCTCGTAGCCACCGTGGGCACCGCGGGTCGAACGCACGAGCCCAGCCTCGCGCAGGCGCGCGACCAGGTGCTCGAGGTAAGGCAGGGGGAGTCCCTCGCCCGCGGCCACCTCCGCCAGCGGCACGGGACCCGCATCGCTCCTGCGTCCGAGCGCGATCATCACTCGTACGCCGTACTCCGATCTCGTCGAGAACATCATTTGGCCTGCTCCCCGGCTCGCATCTTAATTCCTACCTAAACGGTCAGGATATCAGCGGTGTTCCCGGCCCCAATCGTTTAGCTCCGCTCCCGCAGCAGCACGCGGAGGTCGTGCAGGAGCGCTTCGGGGGTCAGAAAGTCAACGGGAAAGCCGACTCGCTGACGGCCGCGGCGGTCCATCAGCACGACGTACGAGTTGTGCTCGGCCGTGCGCGACTGCGGAGAGAACCCGTACGCCTGCCAGACGGGGCGCAGCTCGCGCTCGGAGCCGACCAGGTAATCCAGATAACCGTTCACCCTGCGCGTGACCAGGAAGCGCTTGGCGCTCTCCGCGGTGTCGTTGGCGGGGTCGACGCTCAGCGCGAGCGCCCTGACCTCGTCTCGCTCCGACGGCGCAAGCTCTGTCAGCGCCTCGCGGATCTGCTGGGCGGCGAGCGGGCAGCTCTCCTCGCAGGTGGAGTACATCGGCGACAGCACCACGACCCGTCCCCTCAGGCCGCGCAGCGTCACGACGCGGCCATCTTGGTCGCTGAGCGCGAAGTCCTCCGCCGGCGCTAGCGGGCGAAGCGCCCCCTCGAACGGGGAGCGCGGCCCCTGCGCGCCGACCTCGGTCACCTCCGCGGCGGGACCGTCGCTCTGGTCGCCGCGCCCCGCGAACACGGCGCCGATCGCTGCCCCGAGCGCGACGAAGGCGACCACGACCAGCACCAGCCGCAGCCTCGGGGTCACGCCACTACGGCTCCACGAGCCCGTGCCTGATCGCGTAGCGCACGAGCTCGACGCGGTCGCGCATGCCGAGCTTCTGCAGCACGTTCCCGCGATGCGACTCGACCGTCTTCTCCGAGAGGTGGAGGATCTCGGCGATCTCCTTGTTGGTATGTGCCTCGGCGATCAGCTTCACGACCTCTTGCTCGCGCGGTGTCAGCTCGGGCTGCTCGCCCCGCTCGAGGAAATCCCGGATCAATGCCTGCTGAGCCGCCGGGGTCAGGAACGGCTCGCCGCGGGCCGCGGCGCGCACGGCGTCGAGCAGGTCCTCGTCCGCGGCGCGCTTCAACACGTAGCCTGCGGCGCCCGAGCGCAGCGCCTCGAAGAGGTAGCGCTCGTCGTCGTGCATGGACAGGATGAGGACCTGCGTCTCCGGCGACTGGCGTTTGATCTCGTGCGTGGCCTGCAGCCCCGTCATGCGCGGCATCGCGACATCGAGGATCGCGATATCCGGGCGCTGAGCTACGACCTGCTCGAGCGCCTGCACGCCGTCCTCCGCCTCGCTCACGACCTCCATGTCCTCCTGGCGGTCGAGCAGCAGCTTGAGCCCCGACCGCACGATCCCGTGGTCGTCCGCGATCAGGATCCTGATCGGCTCGCTCACGCGACCGGCACCTCGAGGCGCACCGTCGTGCCTCTGCCGGGACGCGAGTCGACGTCCAGGTTGCCGTCGACGAGCAGGGCGCGCTCGCGCATGCCCGACAGGCCGAGGCCCTTCGTCTCGTCGGCGAACGTGAAGCCCCGGCCGTCGTCGGCGACCTTCAACAGGACCCTCGAGTCCATGCGACCCAGGCTCACGTCTATGTGGCGGGCCTCGGAGTGCCGGACGGCGTTTGCCAGCGCCTCCTGCGCCACCCTGTAGATCACGAGCTCGACGTCGCTCGGCAGCTCGCTCAGGTCCTGGTCGAGGTCGAAGCGGGTGCGGGCAGGCCCGCGGCGATCGTAGTCGCGGACCTGACTGGCCAGCGCCGCGGCCAGCCCGTGGTCGTCGAGCGCGGCCGGACGAAGTTGGCGGGCCAGGTCGAGCAGCTCGCGCATCGCCTGGTTGGCTAGCTGCTTGGTCTCGTCGATCTCGGCACGCAGCTCCGCCGGCGCGTGCTGTGCAGCTGCCTCGAGCCGCAGCAGGAGGGCCGTCAGAGCCTGATTGACCTCGTCGTGAAGGTCGCGCGCGACCCGCTTGCGCTCCTCTTCCTGCGCCTTCAGCACGAGCGCCCCGGAGCGCCGCCGCTCGCCCTCCAGGCGCGCGAGCATGCGGTTGAAGGCGGCCATGAGGCGTTCGATGTCCGCTGAGCGGCCTGCTCGGCCGGTTTTGAGCTCCACCCGGCGCCCCGGACGCGAGAGGTCGATCCGCTCCATCGTGTCCAGCAGCCGCTCGAGCGGCTCGAACCGCCGGCGCAGGAGCCACATGTTGACCACCAGCGTGAGCACCAGCGCGAGCGCCAGCACCAGGAACTGCCGTCGGCTTTCCGAGACGCTCAGGTCCAGCCCCGCCGCGAGGCTGGCGACGAAGATCGCCGCCGTCACCAGGAGCAGGTTGAAGCCGAGGATCTGCCCCAGCAGGGAGGGTCGCCTCATTACTCAAAAGGTAGGGCCTCGGGCGGCTCCCCAGGCGCACGCCGGCCGGCTCGGCGGGTACCGCGGAAACCGAGATCAGGTGCCGACCCGACGACAATGGGGTCCTGACCCGATACCGAAAAAGGGCTTTACGGACGATACTTCTCGAGCACGGCAGCGACCTCAGGGCAGGGTCGCCCGCAAAGCAGAGAGGCGAAGAGCAAGAGAGATGACAACGGCAACGCAGTCGAACTGGAAAGCTGGGATTCGCACCACGGCCCTGCTTGCCACCCTCACCGGCCTGCTGGTCCTGCTCGGGCAGCTCATCGGCGGGCCGAGCATGGCCCTCACGTTTCTGCTCATCGGCGCCGTGATCAACTTGGGCGCCTACTGGTTCTCGGACCGGATTGCGCTCAAGATGAGCCGGGCGAGGCCGTTGAGCGAGGAGGAGGCTCCTCGCCTGCACCAGATCGTCCGGGAGCTGGCCCACTCGGCTGGGGTCCCGATGCCCAGGCTCTACATGATCCCCGCGAGCCAGCCCAACGCGTTCGCGACCGGCCGCAGCCCCAAGAAGGCCGCGGTGGCCGTGACGGAGGGCATCACGCAGCTCCTGAGCGAGAGCGAGCTGCGGGGCGTGATCGCCCACGAGCTGGCGCACATCCGCAACCGCGACACGCTGATCCAGTCGGTTGCGGCCACGATCGGTGGCGCCATCACCTGGATCGCCTACATGCTGCTGTTCGTGGGCGGCGACGAGGACAACGGCCCGCTCGGGCTGGTCGCCGGCCTTGCGATGGTGCTGCTGGCGCCGCTGGCCGCAACGATCATCCAGCTCGCCATCTCCCGCCAGCGGGAGTACTCGGCGGACGCAACCGGCGCCCGGATCGCACGTGCGCCGAACGCTCTGGCCGACGCGCTCGAGCGCCTGGAAGCCGGCGCCAAGGCGATGCCGATGCAGGTCAACTCCGCCGCCGAGCCGCTTTTCATCGTGAAGCCGTTCAGCGGTGGGGGCGTGAGCGCCCTGTTCTCGACCCACCCCCCGATCGAGGAGCGCGTGCGGAGGCTGCGCGCGCTGGCGGTGACTTAACACAAGGCTTATGGGCCCGGAGTTCTCGCGGAGCTTCGGCAACATAAGGGGGCTAAAAGCGGCGGCGCCTTCGGGCGCCGTCGCCGCTTTGTGGGAATATCGGGTGCTACTATATTCCCGGAAGTCTGATCGAAATTTGAGTAATTAGGGGGCGCCAGTGAGCACCCAGGCGACGGCCCGCTCGGGCCAGCAACTCATCAAGGATGCCCGCTCGCGGATCGAGGAGCTGGATCCGTCAGAGGTAAAGCAGACGCTCGACAGGGCGGGTCAGAACGGCAGCGCGGACGATGCGCCCGTGATCCTCGATGTCCGCGAGCAGCACGAGTTCGAGGTCGGGCACCTGCCGGGCGCGGTTCATGTGCCGCGCGGGCACCTCGAGACGCGGATCGAGGCGGCGATCCCCGACCGCAGCCGGCGGGTGATCGCCTACTGCTCCACTCAGAACCGCTCTGCGCTCGCCGCGGTCACGATGAAGGAGCAGCTCGGCTACGAGGACGTGGCCGTGATGACGGGCGGCTTCACGCTCTGGCGCGACCGCGGCTACGAGTTCACGCAGCCGCGCGCTCTCACCGACGAGCAGAAGCAGCGCTACTCGCGCCACCTTCTCATTCCCGAGGTCGGCATCGAGGGGCAGCAGAAGCTGCTCGACGCGAAAGTGCTCCTGATCGGCGCGGGTGGGCTGGGTTCTCCGTCCGCTCTCTACCTCGCGGCGGCCGGCGTCGGGACGCTCGGGATCGTCGATGACGACGAGGTCGACCTCACGAACCTGCAGCGACAGGTGATCCACAACTCCGAGCGCGTAGGCGATCTGAAGGTCGAGTCGGCGAAGAAGACGATCGAGGCACTGAACCCGGACGTCGACGTCAAGCCCTACCCGACGCGATTGAACGCGGACAACGTGCTGGACCTGATCCGCGACTACGACGTGATCGTGGACGGCGCGGACAACTTCCCCACTCGCTACCTGCTGAACGACGCAGCCGTGCGCGAGCGCAAGCCGGTCGTGCACGCGTCGATCCTCGGCTTCGACGGTCAGCTGACGGTGTTCGTGCCCTACGAGGGCCCGTGCTACCGCTGCCTCTATCCTCAGCCTCCACCCGCCGATCTCGCGCCGTCGTGTGGCGCCAACGGAGTGCTCGGAGTGCTCCCCGGCATCATGGGACTGCTGCAGGCCAACGAGACGATCAAGCTCGTCATCGGCAAGGGCCAGCCTCTGGTGGGCAGGCTGCTCCTCTTCGAGGCGCTCTCGACGCAGTTCACCGAGCTCAAGGTGCGCAGGGACGAGGCCTGCCCGGTCTGCGGTGACGGCGTCAACCTCGAGGGAACCGAGTTCGAGGACTACGAGGCTCTCTGCGCTGCCGCCGGCTAGCGTCCACGCTCTCGCTAGGCTACGGCCCGTGACGCACCTCAGTACCGACCTCAGCTTCGAGGCGCGATGCCGACCGTGAAGATCCCGCCGGTCCTGCGCCCGTCCGTGGGCGGCGAGACCGAGGTCGGCGTCGAGGGAGGCAGTGTCGGCGATGTGCTGAAGGCGCTCACCGAGCGCTTTCCCTCGACGCGCGAGCAGCTCTTCGCGGGCGACGGTGAGCTCAATCGCTACGTCAACGTGTACGTCAACGACGAGGATGTGCGCGTGCAGGACGGCCTGGAGACGAAGGTCGGCCCGAACGACACGGTCATGATCCTGCCCGCGATGGCGGGCGGAGCTCGAGCCGGCTTCGCCGGATCAAAATAGGCCGGCATTCGCCAGGCCAATTCCGGGAGCTCTGTTGTCTGCAGCGGCGCCTGCGGCGCCTACGCGACCGCCTAAACTTAGGCGATGCTCCAGGCCCGTCCGCTGAGAGAGCCGCGCGAGTGCTGCCCCGACGTCCTCGGGACCATCGGGAACACCCCGATGGTGGAGCTCAAGCGGATGTCGCCCAAGGAGGGGGTGCGGCTGTTCGCGAAGCTCGAGTTCTACAACCCGACGGGTTCCATCAAGGACCGCATCGCGAAGTCGATGATCGAGCGCGCCGAGGAGGAGGGGGCGATCCAGCCGGGTCAGACGGTCCTCGAGCCGACCTCGGGCAACACCGGCATCTCGCTCGGCTTGGTCTGCCGCCTCAAGGGCTATCCACTCAAGGTCGTCATGCCGGAGAACGTCACCGAAGAACGCACGAAGCTGCTGCAGATGTACGGCGCGGAGATCGTGTACTCGGAAGGGGCAAAGGGATCCAACGGCGCCGTCGAGCTCGCGCTCGAGCTGGCGGAGAAGGACCCGAGTTACTACATGCCCTACCAGTACGGCAACCCGGCCAACCCCGATGCGCACTACCGCGGCACGGCCGCCGAGATCCTCGATGACATCGACGACGTCACCGCGTTCGTCGCCGGGCTCGGAACAGGCGGCACGTTGATGGGCAACGGGCGCCGGCTGAAGGAGCACGACCAGTCCACGCTCATCGTCGCCGCCGAGCCGCTGCAAGGCGAGCTCGTCCAGGGGCTGCGCTCGCTCGACGACGGCTTCATCCCGCCGATCATCGACCTCTCGCTTCTGGACCGCAAGATCCTCGTCTCCAACCGCGATGCGATCGTGTGGACGCAAAAGCTCTTCTTCGAGGAGGGCATCTTCACCGGTGTCTCCTCCGGCGCGATCGCGGCGGTAGCGGTGCGCATGGCCAATGAGCTCGAGGAGGGCAACGTCGTCTTCGTCGTCGCCGACGACGGCTCCAAGTACCTGTCCGCAGAGCTGTGGACGAAGTCGGTCGAGGAGCTAGAGGCGGTCGACTCCACCGTCTGGTGGTGAGAATCTCTCAGGCCCTGCGCGATGAGATGGTTGCGCACGCGCGCGAGGAGCTTCCCAACGAATGCTGCGGGCTCGTCGCGGCGCAGGACGGTCGCGCGGTCAAGGTCTACCGCGCCGTGAATGCGGCAGCGAGCCCCGTCCGCTACGGCCTCGACCCGAAGGAGCAGTTCATCCTCATGAGAGAGATCGAGGAGAGCGGCTGGACGCTCGGCGCGATCTACCACTCTCACACGCGCAGCCCCGCCTATCCGTCGCAGACGGACGTGAACCTCGCCTTCTACCCGGACTCCCTGTACCTGATCGTGTCATTGCAGGACGCGGACGATCCCGACGTGCGCGCATTCCGGATCGTCGACGGCGACATCAGCGAAGCTGAGCTCAAGTTTGAATAGACGCCGCCTCGAGGCGGCGTCACTGGACTTTAGGTGTCCGCCGAAGGCGGCCCGATTTTCACGCACTCCGGAGACTGCCCGTAGAGTTGAGGCGTGACCGAGATGTCGAAGCCCCTCGCCTGCCCGAAGTGCGCTACGCGCTACTCGCTCGACGAGCGTTTCTGCCCGGATTGCGGCATGCCGCTCACCTACTCGGGGCGGGTGGGCGACGAGGAGCCCGTCACGGAGCAGCACGAGCGTGCCCGCAAAGTGAAGCCGCAGTACGCGCGCGGGGAGCTGCGCAGGGTCGTGACGGCGCGCCAGCTGGCCGAGGCGGAGTTCATCCAGATGATGCTGCTCGAGGAGGGAGTCCCGAGCATCCTGCGCCGCACCCGCGGGTTCGACGTCCCGGATTTCCTCGCGGCGGGCCCGCGGGACGTGCTGGTGCCCGAATCCGGTCTCGACGTTGCGCGGGACGTGCTCCAGCAGGCCGAGGTCATAGGCGAGCCGGCCGCCGCAGCCGGCCCTTCGCCGCGCGCTCTCGCGATCGGGATCGCCGTCGCCCTGGTCGTTATCGCGGGGCTGCTCGCGATCGGCGCGGTTCGCTAGCGATCGGCGCGGTTCGCTAGTGGTCCACTACTAGAACCGGCCGGGCTTCGGTAGGGCGCGGGCCAGCTCCTCGATGTGCGAGCGCCAATGCAGCCGGACCTCGGACAGCGGCGCATCGAAGGCGTCCTCGATCACCTGTCGCCCACCGGCCGGTCGCTCCAGGAGCGCCAGCCGTACGCAGGCATCGAAGCCACGCGCTCGCTCGAGCAGGTCGAAGATGGAGCCGCCCAGAAGCACCGCGTCGCGCATGGACGGCGGCAGCTGCGGGGGACGGCCGCGCAGGCGGCGCGCCAGCGCCGCCCGAAGGTGCGGAACCTGTCCGGAGAAGAATTGGGAGGCGCCCTCGGCAAGCCAGGCGAAGCGCGCTGTGGCGGCGAGCGTCGAAGGCCGCAGCGGCGGCGCCAGGAGACTGCTGTTGGCGCCGAGCACGAGCTTGGTGTAGGCGCGCTCCGGGCTCAGCATCAGCGCCTTCAGGGAGTCCTCGCCCCCAGCGACCCTCCGCAGCACCTGGGGCGCGAGCGTGTGGACATCGGTGGTGGTCGCCCAACCCGTCATGTAGCGCCGTCCCGCGGGTGCCGTCATGAGGCGAGCGAGCGCGAGCGCGGGCTGCGCCAGGGTGAGCTGGAGCTGGGAGTCGTGCAGCACGACGGTGACCGCGGCCGGCGCGCGGGGGAAGATCTCCTCGAGCTGCGAGCGGTAGGCCTCGAGCGACTCGAGCACCGCCTGCGCCGCATCGGCGTGAGAGGCCTCGTGGCGGGCGGTGAAGCTGAGCGACGGAGTCTCGGTCCAGCCCACTAGCCCTGGCCGTGCTCGGATCGTTGGGCCGTCGGATCGCTCATTTACTAAGCCTCGACCGCCGAGCGCTCGTAGTCGAGCTCCGTGCGCACGCCCGCCGCGTGCAGCGCCTCGTTCGCCTGGTCGAGGCTGTGTGCTCCGCGGACCGCTCGTGCGAGCGGCGCCGCCTCCTCCATTGCGCGCATGGGATCGAAGTAGAAGCTGAGCGCTCCGAGCGGAGACATGAAGACCTTCCTGCGCCCGGCCCTGATGGTGGTCCAGCCGACCTCTCCGCGCGCGCACCGAAGCGCCTGTGCGCTGGCCTCGGTGGGAACCTGCGCGATGGCGCGCTCGAGCTCGTCCGCGACCGCGCCGGCGAGGCTCGAGGTGCCGAGCAAGGCTCCCGCGCGACCGAGCGCCGCGAGCCGCTCGAGCAGCTCCTCGACAGTCAGCTCGCCGTCGCAGCAGGGCCCGAACACCGCCGCGACGGTCCTCGTGCCGGTGCGCTGGAGCTCCGCCGCCGCCGCGAGCATCACCGCGTCGCAGAGCGGGCTCGCCAGTCCGGGCTCGGCGCCGGTTCCCAGCACGTCGCCGCCCACGTCCACGCAGACGACGAGGTCCGCGCCGAGCTTCGCGGCCACCGAGCCGAGTCCCCCTGCGACGGCGGAGGGCCCGTCGAGGATGTCGACGAGCAACGTGTCGGCGGCGAGGAAGCGCGCCATGTGAGCCTCGGCGAACACGGCGCCGTCCGCGGTGCGAGTCTGCGGACCGCAGCGCAGGACGTGGTCGGCCAGTGGCTGAGCGTCCACGATCTCCGAAACTCCGCGTGGCCCCGGGTGCGGGTCGATCGGCCGCCGCTCCCAAGCGACCCCGCCGAGCACCGGCTCCACGCCATGACCTTCCAGGTGGCGTGCGACCGCGAGGGCGCCGACCACGTCCCCGCCGCCGCCGATGCCCAGCACGATGGCGCGATTGCTCTCACGCAGGAGAGCGTCGAGAGGCTGTCGACGCGCGGCCGCGGCCCTGGGAGCCTAAGCCGGAACGCCGGCCGCGACCATGCCGGCCTCCTGCGCGATCGCCTCGATCGCCCCCGCGGCCCGCTCGAACTCCTCGTCCGCGATCACCGGGGTGCCCTCGAACGGAAGCTGACGGTCGATCTCGACCCATGACAGGCAGCCCGCGTAGTCGGGCCGCACGCGCACCGTCACCGGGCGCGGAATCCGGTACACGCGCAGTACGAGCACGTGCAGTGGGTGACGCGGCTTCCAGCGCAGACGCTTGACTGCATAGTCGGGCGTCCAGATGTGGAACGGAGTGAGGCTGTCGACCACACGCGGGTCGGAGACCTCGTAGTGCTCGTGAACCTCGGCCCACGCGCGGATGCGTACTCGCTCCGGCTGCTCGATCCCGCCGTCGCGAATCAAGGCCTTGGGGGGCGGCTCGGTGTTCGCCCAAACCCCTTCCTCGAGTGCCCGCCTCAGCTCCGGATGGTGGGACTGGCGGACGAGGTTGTTCCGCTGGTGGTCGAACGTGGGGTAGAGGAAGAAGCGGTCGTGCTCGATGTCGAAATGCTTGCTCGGTTCGCGAATCCCACCCTTGCGAAGAGTGAGGAGCTGCTCCCCCTCGGCAAGGGCGCGAACCGTCACCGCCCATTCTTTGAAAGCTACTGGCATGACTTGATTCCGGCGAAGAGGCCCGGCGCCACTCTTCCGGAGCGCGGCGACCGAACCGGCCTGGCGACCGAACTCCGTTCCCGTCGGGGGCCGCGGAATTCCGGTGCGTGGGGCGCAATTGTACGGGGTCGAACAAGTTTTGCCAACCCGATTGGCCGGTCAATCAGCCGATATGACCGATTGCAATGCGGAACGCCGTCAATCCCGGGCCTTGCAGGAGGCCGCCCAAAACCACGCTCGCCGCATGGCGGCTCGACCGGTCAGCCCGGCCGGCCGTGTCCACCGCCGCCCGGCGTTTCGACGCGGAGGCGATCGCCAGGCATCAGCGTGCCCGCGGCCTTGGAAGGAAGCGGCTCGAAGCGCTGCGAGCCGCCGCGCAGGAGGAGGTTCCGGCCGGTCGCGCCCGGCTCCCCTCCCTCCGCTCCCGCCGGCCGGTGGCGGCGGCGCTCGGTCACGAGCGCGAACTGCATCTCGGCGAGCGCCTCGAGCTCTCGCACGAGGCCGTCGCCGCCGCGAAACCTGCCGCGGCCGCCCGAGCCGCGCCGCAGCGAGTACTCACGCACCCGAAGGGGGAATTCCTGCTCTAGCGCCTCGACCGGTGTGTTCAGCGTGTTGCTCATCGCGACGTGGACCGCGGAGGGGCCGTCGGCGTCCGGGCACGCGCCCTGCCCCCCGCCCATCGTCTCGTAGTACGCGAAGGAGTCGCTTCCCAGCGTGAGGTTGTTCATCGTGCCCTGGCCGAGCGCGGGCGCCTCGGTTGCCTTCGCCAGTGCGCGCATCACGACGTCGGCGATGCGGCTGGAGGTTTCGACGTTCCCGGATGACACGGCGGCCGGCGGCTGCGCGTTCACCAGGCAGCCGGCCGGCGCGGTGACGCGCACCGCGCGATAGGCGCCGGCGGAGGGTGGGATGTCGGGGTCGGTCAGCACGCGTAGCACGAAGTAGGCGGCGGACTTCGTGACCGCGAGCGGGCAGTTGAGGTTGCCGGAGACCTGAGGGTCCGTGCCCTCGAAGTCGAGCTCGATCGCGTCGCCGTCGACGCTGGCCGTGACCGCGATGCGCACGTCGCGCTCTTCGCCGGCTCCGTCGTCCTCCAGCACGTCCTCCGCCTCGTATGTCCCATCGGGGAAGGCCGCGATGCAGGCGCGGGTCCGGCGCTCGGCGTACGCGAGCACCTCCTCCATGCCGTCCGCCAAGAGCTCCAGGCCGTGCCGGGCGGCGAGCTGTGCGAGGCGGCGCGAGCCGACGAGGTTGGCGGCGAGCTGTGCCCGCAGGTCGGCCTCGCGTTGGCGCGGCGCCCGCATGCGGGACACGATCGAGCCGAGCAGCTCGCGGTCGATCTCCCCGGCGCGAACCAGGAGCGACGGCGGGATCACGACGCCCTCCTCGTCCAATGTCGTGGAATGGGCCGGCATGCTGCCGGGCGTGGTTCCGCCGACGTCGGCGTGGTGGGCACGGCTGGCGGCAAAGCCGATGTGATGCCCAGCGGCGAAGAGGGGGGACACGAGCGTGATGTCGGGAAGATGCGTGCCGCCGCGAAAGGGGTCGTTCAGGATCCAGGCGTCGCCGTCGCTGTGTCGCTCGCCCATGACGGCCGCCACGGCCTCCGGCATCGAGCCGAGGTGAACGGGGATGTGCTCGGCCTGCATGACCATCTCGCCCGCGACGTCGAAGAGCGCCGTCGAGGCGTCGCGGCGCTCCTTGATGTTGGCGGAGTGAGCCGCGCGCACGAGCACCGCGCCCATCTCCTCGCAGACGGCGTGCAGGCTCCCGGCCAGCACCTGGAGCGTGACCGGGCCGAGACGGACGCTCATCGCTCGCGCTCGAGCTCGAGCGCCCCGTCGGGGCCGACCTCGCCGCCCCAGCCGGGAGGGACCACGACGGTGGCTTCCGGAAGCTCGCAGACCGCTGGGCCCTCCACGCGGACGCCGGCAGGGAGCTCGCCGTTCAGGACGGCGGCGTCGAGCCAGCTCCCGCCGAACCGGGCACGCCGGTTGTAGCTGCGCTGGGTCGGGGCGCTGGGGGCCGCGACCGGTGGGGCGGCGCCCTCACCGGTCACAGCGACGCGTACGGTGACCAGCTCCAGCTCGGCATGCGCGTCGGAGTATCCGTAGCGCTCCTCGTGTGCATCGTCGAAGAGCCGCCGGAGCGCATCGGCGGTCGGCGGGCGCGGCGCGGGAACCGACAGCTCGAAGGCCTGGCCGCGGTAGCGCACGTCGCAGGTGACCTCGACTCGCCCGCCCGGCAGCTCTGCGAGGGCGGCGCTCGCCAGCTCGGCGACGATGGCCTCTACCCGCTCCGCCGTCAGATCGCGGCCTGAAAGCAGAACGCTGCGCGCCACGTCGCGGCGCGCGCGTGAGGTCAAGAGCCCGAGCGCCGACAGCACTCCGGCGGCCCTCGGCAGCACGACCCGGTCGACCTCCAGCTCCTGCGCGAGTCGCGCGGCGTGCATCGGCCCGGCGCCGCCAAAGGCGACGAGCGCGTAGCGGCGCGGGTCAATGCCGCGCTCGACCGTCACGACGCGCAGGGCACGAAGCATCTCGTGGTCCGCTACGCGCACCACGCCTTCGGCAGCCTCGATCGGGGTCAGCCCGAGCTTGCTCCCGAGCTCGGCCAGCGCTCGCTCCGCCGCCTCGCCGTCGAGCCGCACTCCGCCCGCGAGCGACTCCCCCGACTCCAGGAAGCCGAGCGCCAGGTTGGCGTCGGTCACGGTGGCCTGCGTGCCGCCGCGGCCGTAGCAGGCCGGGCCGGGCTCGGCGCCGGCGGAGCGAGGGCCGACGCGCAGCGCTCCGCCGGCATCGGCCCAGCCGATGCTGCCTCCGCCCGCGCCGACCGTGTGCACGTCGACCATCGGAAGCTGAAGCGCACGGCCCGCGACGGTCTGCCCGGATGCCTGCCGCACCCTGCCCCGGTCGACCACCGCGACGTCGCAAGAGGTGCCGCCCATGTCGAAGGACAAGACGTTGTCGTGTCCCGCGAGCGAGCCCGCGTACGCTGCCCCGACCGCGCCCGCCGCCGGTCCCGAGAGAACGGTCCACGCGGCGTGCGCCGCCGCCGCTCGCGCGGACATCAACCCGCCGCTCGACTGCATGATCTCCGGCTGCGGCAGACCGGCGCCTGCCGCGGCGGACGAGAGCCTGTCGAGGTAGGAGCGAAGAAGCGGCGCCAGGTAGGCATCGATAACGGTCGTGGACGTGCGCTCGTATTCGCGGAACACGCCCAGCACCTCGTGCGAGCTCGACACGTGCACGTTCGGGAGCCGGCGGGAGACGGCGTCAGCGACCAGGCGCTCGTGCGAGCCGTCGGCGTACGAGTGGAGCAGGCTGATGGCGACCGCATCCGGCTCCGCCGCCGCGAGCCGCTCGACCACGCCCTCGAGAGCGCGCTCGTCCAGAGGCGTCACGACCCGGTCCGGCGCCATCCGCTCGCGTACCGCAAAGCGCAGCTCGGGCGACACCAGGGGAGCCGGCCGGCCTCGGCAGAGCCGGTACAGCTCGGGCCGCTCCTGCCGGCCGATCTCGATCACGTCGGTGAAGCCCGCCGTCGCGAGCAGGGCGGTGCGAGCCCCCCGCTCCTCCAGGAGGGCATTGGTCCCGACGGTCATGCCGTGCGCGAAGCGCCGGACCGACGTCGGAGCCGCCCCTGCGCGCTCGAGCACTACCGCTACCGCGTGCATGACGCCCTGCGACTGGTCCGCGGGCGTCGTAGGAACCTTCGCGGTCACCAGGCTCTCGCCGGCCACGAGGGCCGCGTCCGTGAACGTCCCTCCGACGTCGACTCCGATCAGGAGTTCGCCGGCCTCTGTCACGCCCTTCGCCAAGGCCGGGCGAATCTAGCGCAGGGCTGCCTCTCAAAAGCGAAGCGACCCCCGGAGGTGGGGGTCGCCTGCTCGGTGGGGGGTATTGCTAGGCGGCGAGCTCCAGCTCTTCGAGCTCGCCGAGCTTGTCGAAGTCGTTCAGCTCTTCCAGGCTCTCGGTGAGATGCTGGTGTGAGGGGCAGTAGTCGCTGCGCGGCAGCGGGGGCCTCTGGCAGGGCTTGCCTTTGCGGGTCATCGCGTGACACCTACGCGGCACGCCGTTGACGTCGAGCTCGCGCTCAGGCATCCGCGCGAGCACTCGCAGGGCCAGGTCGATGTTGTGCTTTACCACCAGGTAGGCGTGCAGCTGCGAGGCGATCGAGAAGTAGACCCTGATCTCCTCGAAGAGCGACCGCGCCGGCTTGGCGAAGTAGCGCTGGTCGGTGAAAAGGCGCTCCATCGTGCGCTCGCAGGCACGCAGCACCAGGAGGTGATTCGACTCCCGCTGGGAGGGGGGCTTCGTCTCGGCTATGAGCGGTGCGAGCTCGAGATAGATCGCCCTGCTGAAGTGGTACAAAGACGCCGCCTCTGTTCGTCGTAATACTCCGTCAGTTCCGGGGCATTGGCCCCAACGGCGAGAAGTCTCCCATCGCCCTGTGAACCGCTCGCTTAGCGTCCGTTAAGCCTGGGTTAAGCGCCCCGGGCTCGTTGCTCCATTCCGGCGCAACCGCGCTGTGCGGTTTGGACGGACGCGAGGAGCCAAAAACGCATCCGGGGTGACCCGGTTGTGTTCTACTCCCAGCGCTCGAACTCGGGCCGCTCTTCGTGGGGGCCGAACGTCACGTGGGCTCGCTCGAGTGCCGGGTCGAGAGACGGCAGATCCGCGCGTAGGTGGGCGCCACGGCTCTCGGCTCGGGCGAGCGCCGCCACGGCGACCAGGCGCGCGAGCGGATGAGGGTCCTCGGCGAGTGCCTCGAGCGCCGCGGGCTCCCTCACGATCCCCGCCCGTTCCCAGAGCGCCGCCCGGGTCTCCTCGCTTGCCAGCGGCGGGTCCGGGGGGGACGGAGGTCCTCCCCTCACGGCCTCCGCCTGCTCGGCGGCCGCGGCGAGCGCTGCGCGCCGGCCGAAGACGAAGCACTCGCTGAGCGAGTTCGACGCGAGGCGGTTCGCGCCGTGCACGCCCGTGCAGGCGCACTCGCCCACGGCGAAGAGGCCGGGCAGGCTCGAGCGACCGTCGAGGTCCGTCTGGATGCCGCCGACCGTGTAGTGGGCCGCCGGGGCGACCGGCACCGGCTCGCGGGCGGGATCGATTCCCTCCTGCGCGAGCACCGCGAGGATGTTGGGGAACGCCTCCACGTTCACGTCTCTCATGTCGAGCAGCACGGCCGGCTCGCCGCTCGCGCGCAGCTCTTCGTGGACGGCGCGGGCGACCTCGTCTCGCGGCGCGAGCTCGTCGACGAACTGCTGGCCGCGGGCGTTGAGAAGACGCGCACCTTCTCCTCGCACGGCCTCCGTGATCAGAAAGCCGTCATTGTCGCTCGCGCTCACGAGCGCGGTCGGGTGGAACTGGAGCAGCTCCATGTCGGCGAGCGTGGCTCCGGCTCGGCGCGCGAGCACGAGGCCGCTGCCGCGTGCCCCCCGTGGGTTGGTTGTACGCTGCCAGAGTGCTGCCGCGCCGCCGGTTGCCAGCACCGTGCATCCGGCGGGCATCGCCTCGGTATCGGTGAGGACCCCGACGCAGCGGCCGTCTTCCACCCACAGCCCGAAGGCGGTGCTTCGCTCGTGCACGTGCACGCGGTCGTCGGCGAGCGCCGCGGCGGAGAGCACGCCGGCCACGTGGCGCCCCGTCGCGCTCCCGCCCGCGTGAACGATGCGGCGGCGCGAGTGGCCGCCCTCGAGGCCGAGCTGCAGCTCGGCGCCGGGGTCGGAGTCGAAGCGCACGCCGCGGCGCTCGAGCTCGCGCACTCGGGCGGGCGCCTCGTCGCAGAGCACGCGAGCCGCGCTTTCGCGGGCGGCCCCCCGCGCCGCCCGGAGCGTGTCCTGTAGGTGGAGCTCGGGGCTGTCGCTCGGGTCGAGCGCCGCGGCGAGTCCGCCCTGGGCGCGGTAGCTCGCGGACTCGGACAGCGGCGAGCTCGACACGAGCCGGACCGAGGCTCCCGCTTCGGCGGCGACGAGCGCGACGTAGAGGCCGGCGGCGCCGGCTCCGACGACCGCGAGGTCCACCGCGGGATGGGTCTCATCGAGGCCGCCTGCGGATGTCGAACCGGCCGGGCGCAAGGGTCAGTACGGTATCCGGCGCGTCGTCTCGGCGAGCGAGCCGAGCGGCAGCGACCCGCCGATGAAGCGCTCCCTCTACATGCATCACCCTTCCTCGCTGGAGCACGACACCGGCCAACATCCCGAGCACGCTTCCCGGATCCTCGCCATCGAGCGTGCGCTCGCCGCGCGGGAGTGGCTCGGCTTTGAGCGCGCGCTCGCGCCCGAGGTGGAGCGCGAGAGCCTTTACGCGGTGCACCCACCGGACTACGTGGAGGCGATCGAGCGGGTGTGCGCGAGCGGCGGCGGCATGCTCGATCTGGACACCGTGGCGAGTGCAGGCTCCTTCGAAGCCGCACTCCACGCCGCGGGAGGGGCCGCGCGCGCGGTGGACGCGCTGCTCGGCGGCGAGGCCGAGCTTGCCTTCTGCGGTCAGCGCCCTCCGGGGCACCACGCCGAGCCGTCGCGGGCGATGGGCTTTTGCATCTTCAACAACGTGGCGGTGGCGGCCCGCCGCGCCCTCGACGCCCACGATGCCGAGCGAGTGCTGGTGCTGGACTGGGACGTCCACCACGGCAATGGCACCAACGACGTCTTCTACGGCTCGAACGAAGTGCTCTACGTGAGCATCCACCAGTGGCCCCTCTATCCCGGCACGGGGGCGCTGACGGACAACGGGGAGGGGGTGGGAGCGGGCTACACGGTGAACCTGCCGGTGACGCCCGGCTCGGGACACGAGCAGTGGCTCTCGCTCGTGCAGCACGTCGTCGGCCCGATCGCGCGCACTTACCGTCCCCGGCTCGTTCTGATCTCGGCGGGCTTCGACGCTCACCGCGACGATCCGCTCGCGAACTGCGAGCTCGCCGATCACTCGTTTGCGGCAATGGCCGCGGCCATGGGGGCGCTTGGGGAGGAGCTCGACGCCCCGCTCGCGATAGTGCTCGAGGGCGGCTACGATCTCGATGCGCTCTCGCGCTCCGTGGTGGCGGTTCTGGAAGCGGCGAGCAACGGCGCCGAGCCCGAGCCGGTCGAAGAGGACCCACAGGCGACGCGGGCCCGCTCGCATTACGCACGCTGGTGGCCTGCGCTCGCGGCCTAACACTCGCGGCCGCCGGCCGGTTGTTAGGTGGAGGCAGGCTCGCCGGCGCGGAGCGCGCCGTAGGCGGCGGCGACGCGCGCTGCCATCCGGTCGCTCGAGAAGCGCTCCGCGCGTGCCCGACCCGCCACGCGCGGGTCGTGAGCGTCCAGATACGGCCGCAGTGACGCCAGCCAGCTTTCCTCGTCGAAGCTCTCGCACAACGTGCCCTCCACGCCGGCGAGCGCCAACGGCGCGATGCCGACCGGCGTCGAGAGCACGGGCACGTTGCAGGCGAGCGCTTCCAATGCCGCGAGCCCGAACCCTTCGCTGTCGGATGTGACGAGGACCGCGTTCGCGGCGTTGAACCAGAGCGGGGCGCGCTCGGGGGGCACGTGCCGGAGCACCAGAAGCTCCGCGCCGCCCGCTCGGGCGCAGAGCACTTGGGCGCGGTCGAAGCGCTTCACCTGCCGGGCCGGGTCCGCCGGAAAGAGCACGTACGGGCGCCCGGGGTCGAGCCCGAGCTGCGCCCGGGCGTCCTCGCGCGGAAGCGGGCGAAAGCGGCCGGTGTCCACGCCGCAGGGGAGGACGGCCACGCGCCTGCGCTCGCCGGCCCCCCGAAGCGTCGCGCGGGCGAGCGACGCGGAGACCGTGGCCGGAAGCGACGCCAGCCGCGCGACGAGGCGCGACAGCGGCCCCACCAGAGGATGGTGCAGGTCCGTGCCGTGGAACGTGACGACCAGGGGCCGGCCGCGCGCCGCGAGCGCCGAGCAGCCGCTGAGGCCGTAATGCGCGTGAACGACGTCGAAGCGACCGCGCCGCGCCGCTCCGCGCAGCTTCCATGCCGCCAGCGCGTACGAGAGCGCTCCGGGCGCGAAGCTGCGCACGTCCACCTCCACGCCGGGCTGGCGCCGCAGTGCCTCGACCTGGTCGCGCACGAACGACCCGTGCTCCGGGCGGGACGTGGAGGGAGACATGTGCGTGACGATCAGGACGCGCACCGACGGGCCAGCGTATTCGGTCCCGGCGTCGGTGCCAGCCGCGTCAGGCGTTGCGGGTGTGTCGTCAGGGGGGGGGCTCTCTGGTTGCGTTCTTTTCACCGACCCGTTCCGCGCCGGGCTGGAGCGGTGCGCTCGCCGGCGCAAGCCTTCGATGCTCTGTCGAACTGCAACGGAGGTGAGCTTGTACGAGTCAATGGGATACGCCCACGCGCGGGTGGCGTCGGCGCTGGCGGGGGCGAGGCGCGCGCTGCAGGCCGAGCGCGCTCAGGGCACGGTCGAGTACGTCGCGCTCGTGCTGCTCGTCGCGCTCGTGATGTTCGGAGTGGTCGCGGCGATGAAGACCTACCGCACGTCCGAGGGCCAGGAGCTCGGCGACCTGATCCTCCAGAAGATCAAGGAGGCGGTCGGGAAGGTGAAGTACTAGGACGACTCCGGCTTGCGGCCATGGGGCGGAGTAGCATCACGGCATCGCGCAGGCAGGCCGGGCATCCGAGGTAGCGACGCGGCCGGGGCGGCCGGACGGCCGCGCTCTCGACGAGCTTCGCGAGGTGAAGATCGAGCCCGGCTTCGTCCGGACCGCCGACGGCTCCGCTCTGATCTCGATCGGCGAGACGGTGCTCATCTGCACGGCCTCGGTCGTCGAGAGCGTGCCGCCCTGGCGGGAGGCGACCGGGTCGGGATGGATGACCGCCGAGTACGGCATGCTGCCGGCCTCGACGGGCCAGCGGCGACCCCGCGACGTCTCCCGCGGGCGACCGGACGGGCGCACGACCGAGATCCAGCGCCTGATCGGGCGCTCGCTGCGCGCCGCCGTCGACTTCAAGGCACTCGGCCCGCGGACGGTGCACGTGGACTGTGATGTCGTTCAGGCCGACGGAGGGACCCGCTGCGCCGGCATCACCGGAGGCTACGTCGCGATGCAGCTCGCCCTCGGCTCCCTGGTCGAGAAAGGCCGTCTCGAGCGGCTGCCGCTCACGGGCTCGGTCGCCGGCGTCTCCTGCGGCCTCGTCGACGACGTGGCGATGCTCGACCTCTGCTATCGCGAGGACGTCAAGGCCCAGGTCGACATGAACGTCGTCATGACGGGCGATGGGGGACTCGTCGAGGTGCAGGCGACCGGGGAGCAGATCCCGTTCTCCCGCGCCTCCCTGGACCAGCTGCTGGGGCTCGCGGCCGGGGGCATTCAGTCGCTGCGGGCGCACCAGGCCGGCGCTGCCGGCAGCCTGCCGGGCGAGACGGGCGGCGCATGAGCGCGCCGCACGCGCGCCGCCGGGCGGCGCTGCTTTCATAGGCGGCGTGCAGATGGTGCTCGGCAGCGGCAACGCGCACAAGCTGCGGGAGCTCTCGCGCCTGCTGGAGCCCCACGAGCTCGTGGGGCTGCCGGAGGGCGTCGAGCTCCCTCCGGAGACCGGAGCCTCCTTCGCAGACAATGCGGCCACGAAGGCGCGCGCGACGGCGCGCGCCACCGGCGTGCCTTCGCTCGGCGAGGACTCCGGGATCGTCGTCGCCGCGCTCGGTGGTGAGCCCGGTATCCGATCGGCACGCTACGCGGGCGAGAGCGCGACCGACGAGGAGAACCTCGAAAAGCTCCTGCGAGAGACGGATGGTGCAGGCGATCGGGAGGCCGCGTACGTCTGCGCGCTCGCGCTCGCGACTCCGGATGGCCAGGAGCAGGTGTTCGAGGGGCGCTGCGACGGCGTGCTGGCGAGTGCGCCGCGCGGCCAGGGCGGGTTCGGTTACGACCCGATCTTCGTACCGGCTGAGGGCCCCGGCGGCGCGACCATGGCGGAGCTGCCGGACGAGGGCAAGAACGCGATCAGCCACCGCGGCATGGCGGCGCGCCTGCTGCTGGAGTGGCTCGAGAAGCGGCCGTGACCCGCGGCCGGGGCGCTCCCGCAGCCCGCGAGGGGCGAGCGAGCACCGTCGCTCCGTACCGCGACCTCGTCGCGCCGTCGGCGCATTCGCACCCTTCGGGGCCACGGTCCGCGAAGCCACGCGCCGCCAAGATCTCGATCATCTCCAACGGGCTGCTGATCGCGCTGAAGGTGGTGGCGGGTGCGGTCACTGGCTCGATCGCGATCATCACCGAGGCGGTTCACTCGGGCATCGACCTACTCGCCTCGGTGGTCGCCTACCTGTCGGTACGCAAGGCGGACGAGCCCGCGGACGCCGACCATCTCTACGGTCACGCGAAGGTCGAGAACCTCGCCGCGGTGATCGAGGGCATGCTGATCCTCGTCGGCGCCGGCGTGATCTTGTACGAGGCGGTTCGCCGGCTCGCGAGCGGAGCCGAGGTCCACAACCTCGGGTTCGGCATCGCCGCGGTCGGCATCTCGGCAGTGGTGAACGTCGTCGTGTCGAGCTACCTATACCGGCAGGCGCGAGCACACGACTCGCCGGCGCTCGAAGCCGACGCGGCCCACCTGCGGGCGGATGCGCTCACGTCGGTGGCCGTCCTGGTCGGCCTGGTGCTGGTCGAGGTGACCGGTGTGGTCGAGCTCGACTCCGCCGTAGCGCTCGTGGTCGCCGTGGCGATCGTGTATGCGGGGGTTCGAATCCTCACGCGCTCGTCGCGCGTGCTGATAGACGAGGCGCTGCCGGCGGAGGAGCTGGACATCGTTCGCCACGCGGTGAGCTCGTACCCGGGCGGAGAGATAGCCGGCTACCACAAGCTTCGGGGCCGGCGCGCGGGCAGCGCTCGTCACATCGACCTGCATCTCCAGTTCGTGCCCGGCACGACGCTCGAGCGCGCGCACCGGATCGCGCACGAGCTGCAGGACCAGGTACGGGCCAGCATCCGAGATGTCGACCTGCTCGTGCATCTGGAGCCGGCCGCGAGCGGCCGGCGGCGCGACCTTGAAGGCGAGGACGTGGGGCGCGGCGGGCCCCCCGATTAGCCAGCAGGGCTTGGAGTCCGTGATCAGGGCAGCAGGTTGACGGCCGCCGACAGGCCGACGAAGAGCAGCACCGCGCTGTATCCGTCGTAGCCGTTCACCAGCAGCAGCAGGGACGCGATGGCGCAAATCGCCGTCACGGTCATCCACGCGGCTCTGCTCAGGGACACGCTTATATTGTCTCCGATGGAGGCGATGGCCCAAGAGCTCGCGCTCCGCTACATGCTCGAGCTGTCCACCGACATTCGCGCCGCGTTCCTCGTGGACGAGCACGGACGGCTGTCGGCGGCGGCGCCCGAGCGTCCCGGCGAGCGGGCCGAGCGTGCGGGTCTGGAGCTGGCGGGCGCCGCGCGCAAGCTCGCCGAGGCTGGTGGGACCGGTGACGTGGAGCTCGACATCACGGTTGACGGCGGCGGCGCCTTCGTCGTCTGCGGGGGCGGACCCGCGATGGTGTGCGTCACCGGCCAGTTCGCGCTCGCGGGCCTGATCTTCCACGACATGCGGATCGCGCTCGCGGACCTGCGCCGGGGCGGAACGGAGGCGGCGTGAGGCTCCCGCATCCAGCGCGGCGGGTCGGAGAGCTCGCGGGCGGCGTGGTGACGACCGTGCGGCGGCTCAGGGACGGGCGCAGGCCGCGCGTGCGCGTCCGGTTGGCGCATGGGGAGCCGCGCGTGCTGCCCGAGGGGGACCCGCAGCGCGAGCCGCTCCTGTCGCTGGCGTCCGAGCTCGTGGGCGAGTACGGGAGGTCGCCGCGTGGCGGAAGCTGACGGAACGCTCTTCGAGCCGGTCCTGGCTGAGCGGGTGCTGCGCCGAGCGCTCGCGAACGGCGGCGACTTCGCGGAGCTCTACGCCGAGCGCCGATCGACCTTCTCCGTCGGGCTCGACGACCGCAAGGTCGAGCGCGCGCAGAGCGGAGAGGAGCTCGGCGCCGCGGTCCGAGTGATCGCCGGCGACTCCACGTACTTCGGCCACGTGGACGGTCTGGCGGAGCCCGACCTCGAGCGGGTCGCCGGCTCGGTCGCCGCCGCGGTGCGCCAGGGCGCGGCCGAGCCGCGGCCGCTCACGTCCATCCAGCGCGCTCCCGGCCAGCAGGTGCGCGAGCGTCCCGAGGCCGTAGACGCGGCGCACAAGGCCGCGATGCTCAACGAGTGCGACGCGCGCGCCCGAGCGGCCGGCGACGCGATCGCCCAGGTGAGCGCCGGCTACAACGAGGACCGCCGTCGCGTACAGGTCGCGAACTCCGAGGGGTTGATGGCGGCAGACGACCGCACGCGCGTGCGGCTCGGCGTGCAGGTGGTCGCCCGGCGCGACGACCGGGTGGAGACCGGCGCGGAGTCGCTCGCCGGTCACGCGGGCTTCGAGCTCTTCGAGGACGACTTCGGCTCGGTGGCGGAGGAGGCCGCCCGCCGCGCCCTGACGATGCTCGACGCGCGTCCCGCGCCGGCCGGGCGCATGACGGTCGTTGTCGGGAACGGCTTTGGCGGCGTCCTGTTCCACGAGGCGACTGGTCACGGCCTCGAGTCGGACGCGGTGCAGAAGCGCGCGTCCGTTTACGCGGGCCGTCTCGGCGAGAAGGTCGCCGGCTCGCTCGTGACGGCGTACGACGACGGGACGCTGCCGGGGGAGTGGGGAAGCGACGGGATCGATGACGAGGGCACGCGAACGCAGAGCACCCGCGTGATCGACCAGGGGGAGCTGTGCTTCTACCTCTACGACCTCACTCGCGCCCGCAAGGACGGGCGTCCCTCGACCGGCAACGGCCGCCGCCAGAGCTTCCGCCACCTCCCGATTCCCCGTATGACGAATACCTACATCGCCCCCGGCAACGCCGATCCGGGCGAACTGATCGGCGACGTTCGCCGCGGGGTCTACGCGGTCTCGTTCGCCGGCGGGCAGGTCGAGCCGGCGACGGGGGACTTCGTGTTCGGCGTCTCCGAGGGCTACCTGATCGAGGACGGTAGGGTGACCGCCCCCATCAGGGGCCTGACGTTGATCGGCAACAGCCTCGACGTGCTGAGCAAGATCGACGCTGTGGGGAACGACCTGGCCTTCAAGAGCGGCTTCTGTGGCAAGGACGGCCAGCAGGTGCCGGTCGGCACCGGCCAGCCGACCGTGCGGATCGCGGAGCTGACTGTCGGCGGGACCGATGCCTGACGGCTCGGCGCCGCTGGACATCGAGCGGGCGGCGCGCGTCGCCGTCGAGGCGGCGCTGGCGTCGGGAGCCGACGACGCCGACGCCTGGTGCGAGGACTCGGTGAACCTCACCGTGCGCGTGTACGACGGAGCGGTGGAGAGCATGACGGAGGCGGGGGGGCGCGGCGTCGGCGTGCGCGCTTTCGTCGGCGGGCGCACGGGCTACGCCTACGGCACCGACATGAGCGAACGGGGGCTCGCTGCGGTCGCGCGCACCGCCGCCACGGCGGCGGGCGTCACTGATGCCGACGAGCACGCTGGATTGCCCGAGCGTTGCGCGGCATCGGACGTTCCACTGCTCACGTCGCCCGAGCTCGAGCGCTGGACTACCGAGCGCAAGGTCGACCTGGCGCTCGCCGTAGAGCGAGCGGCGCGCGAGCGCGACCCGCTGATCTCGAATGTCGAGGACACCATCTACTCAGACGGGCGCGGCAGGGCCGCGCTCGCAAACTCGAGCGGCTTCTGCTCCTCCTTCGAGCAGACCCAGGCATACGCCTACGCGTATGCGTTCGCGGGGGAGGGGTCGGATCTCATGACCGGCCTTGGCGTCGGTACCGGCCGCGGGCCTGAGGCGCTCGACCCGGAGGCCATCGGCCGCGAGGCGGCCGACCGCGCGCTTGCGCTTCACGGTGCGCGACAACCCAAGACGAGGCGGTGTCCGGTCGTGCTCGACCCCTACGTCGCCGCGAGCTTCGCCTCGGTCATCGGCGGAACGCTGTCGGCGCGCGCGGTGCAGCGCGGGCGCTCCCCGTTCGCGGGCTTCGAGCAGAAGCAGGTCGCGTCTGCGGTGCTGCGCCTGGT
This sequence comes from uncultured Solirubrobacterales bacterium, assembly GCA_963774075.1. Classification (GTDB taxonomy): domain Bacteria; phylum Actinomycetota; class Thermoleophilia; order Solirubrobacterales; family JBBDJG01; genus JBBQNR01. Next base: position 64,280 of record CAVZDP010000004.1, read on the forward strand.
CGACGACGGGCTCGAGCCAGACGGGCTCGCGACCGCTCCCTTCGACGGAGAGGGCGTGCCGTCGCAGCGCACGGTGGTGATCGACGACGGCAACCTTCGCACCTTCCTCTACGACCGCTACACGGCGCATGTCGACGGCAGGGAGTCGACGGGCAACGGCAGCCGTGGCTCGTACCGCACGCCGCCGTCGGTGGGCGCGACGAATCTCGTGGTCGAGCCCGGCGCCGCGACGACGGAAGAGCTGGTCGCGGCGGCCGGCGACGGCTTCTACGTGATGGGCGTCACCGGCCTGCACTCGGGCGTCAACCCGGTGTCGGGCACGTTCTCCGTCGGCGCGAGCGGACGCCTGATCGAGAACGGGGAGCTGGCCACCCCCGCGCGGGAGGCCACGATCGCCTCCGACATCGTCTCGATGCTCAAGGCGGTGCAGTCCGTGGGCTCCGAGGCGCGCTGGCTCCCCTTCGGCGGCAGCGTGAGGGCGGCCCCGCTCCTGATCGGCGAGATGACCGTGGGCGGGGCCTGAGAGCGCTGGTGGCCGGCCCTGCGTGTCGCCCCGGAACCTCGCCTTTTCCAGGCGAACGTCCCGAGAACACCCACCAAGAGCGCCTTCAAGAGCGCCTTTTCCCCATCGCCATGCGGTCCGGCGGCTTGCCGCCGTCCGTGTGCATTGCTAGTGTGGCCGCGATTTTGCCCACTGACGAAGGGGGAAGACCTTGACGAAGCAGGAGCTCATCGACCAGGTCTCGGGCAAGACCGGCCTCTCCAAGAAAGATGCCGGGGAGGCTGTCGAGGCAGTTTTCGGGACGATCACGGACACGCTCCGTTCGGGGAGCGACATCGCTCTCACCGGGTTCGGCAAGTTCCACGTCGCCGAACGGGGCCCGCGCCAGGGCGTGAATCCTCAGACGAGGGAGCGGATCACCATCCCAGGCGGGAGGGTGCCGCGCTTCACCGCCGGATCGCAGCTCAAGCAAGCCGTAAAGGGCTAGATCTAGAAAGAGCGACGTCACCGCCCAAGGCGCTGTCCCTGCGCGGCGGCCCCAGCGTCCACCGCCGCGCACGGCGCCGGTTCGTCCGCCGGTCCGGCTCGCCGGACCCGGCGTGAACTTCGCCGATCGCCTCTCGACGGCGGTCCTCGCGAGGCAAAGCCAGGTCGTCCTCGGCCTGGACCCGGATCCGGCCAGGCTCCTGCCGGGCGCGGCTGACCTCGCGGAGGAGGGCTCGGCGGCGGAGCGCTCCGCGCGGGCCGTGGTCGCACACTGCCGGGCGCTGATAGAGGCAGCCGGACCCGCTTGCGTCGCGATCAAGCTCCAGCTCGCGTGCTTCGAGCGCCTCGGTTGGGCGGGTTGGCGGGCGCTGGAGGCCGTCGTCGCGGCCGGGCGCGAGGCCGGCTTGCTCGTGATCGCCGACGGCAAGCGCGGAGACGTGCCCCACACCGCGGCCGTCTACGGCCAGGCGCTCGTCGGCGGGCCGCTCGTCACGCCCTTCGGAGCGGTGCCCGGGCTGGAGGCCGACGCTCTCACGGCGAACCCGTTGCTCGGGCGCGACTCGCTCGACCCCGTCGTCGAGGCCGCTCGGGAGGTCGGAGCCGGGGTGTTCGTTCTCGTGCGAACCTCAAACCCGGGAGCGGCCGCAATCCAGGACGTTCCCGAGAGCTCTCCGCTGCACCGGCGGCTGGCGGCTTTGGTGGACGAGCTCGGCGCCGGAAGCATCGGGGACTGCGGTCTCTCTGACACCGGAGCGGTGGTCGGGGCGACGGAGCCCGGGTTGATCGCCGGCCTTCGCGAGCTGATGCCGCGGGCAGTGTTTCTCCTGCCGGGAGTCGGCGCTCAGGGCGGCCGCGTGGAGGACCTGGCGGCGGCCTTCGCTCCGGGGCGAGCTGCCGCGCTGGTCGCTGCCTCGCGCTCGATCGTCGAAGCCGCGCTGGCGGCCGGCGACCCCAACGCCGCGCTGGAGCCGGCCGAGCGCCTGCGTGAATCCGCCTGGCGGCTCGCCTAACGCGCCCGTAGCGGAGGGACCCGTGGAGGCGAGGGCTATCATCGCCGCGGGCATGGGTGGGCACTTGTGACCGGCGGGCGGCTTCCACTCAGGATGCTCGCGCCGGCCTCGCTCGGGCTCTTCGCTGTCGTGCTGCTGATCGTGATCGCGGCGTCGGTGGGCGGAGGGTCCGACTCGGGCGACCGCGACGGCGACGGCGCGTCGCCTGGGACGCGCAATGCCCAGCCCGCGACCGAGCGCCGGGGGGCTGAGAGCTCCGCCGACCGGCGGGTCTACCGCGTCCGCTCCGGCGACACCCTCGCGGGGATAGCCGACCGCACTGAAGTGTCGCTTGCCCGCCTGCTCGAGTTGAACCCGTCGATCGACCCCCAGGGGCTCGTCACCGGGCAGCGCATCAGGCTGCGCGAGTGAGGCGACGGGCCGCAACCGCGGCGATCGCACTCACACGGGCGCCACGCAGGTTGGCGGTCGCGCTCACCCTCGCCGCCGGTGCCGCGGCGGCGCTACCGGCAGGCCTCGCCGCTGTGCCCGCGTCGGCGGCGGAAACGGGGCCGCGCTTGAGCGCTGCCGCGGCCGTGCTCGTGGACGCCCGCGACGGGACGGTGCTCTACCGCCGCGCCCCGGGCACGCGGCGGCCCGTAGCCTCGGCGACGAAGCTCATGACAGCGCTGCTGTCGCTCGAGCGGCTCCCGCTCGGGCGCCGCCTGACGGCGCCCAGGTACTCCGCCGGGCCCGCCGAGTCGCGCATCGACCTGCGCCCGGGCGAGCGAATGTCGGTCGCTGACCTGCTTCGTGCCTTGCTGCTCGAGAGTGCGAACGACGCGGCCGTCACGCTCGCCCGTGGAGCCGCTGGGTCGGTACCGACCTTCGTCGCCCGGATGAACGCCCGCGCCGCGGAGCTCGGGCTCGCCGACACGCACTTCTCGAACCCGATCGGGCTCGACGAGCCGCGCAACTACTCGAGCGCCCGCGACCTCGCTCGGCTCGCGCGGCGGCTGCTCCGAGACGACAGCTTCTCGACGATCGTCAACATGCCGCGCGCGCGGCTCGGGACCGGCTCGCGGCCGCGAATCGTCGCCAATCGCAACCAGCTCGTCGCGAGAGTCGGCTGGGTGGACGGCGTCAAGACCGGGCACACGCAGGCCGCGGGATGGGTGCTTGTCGGATCAGGCACCCGCAAGGGGGTGCGGCTCGTGAGTGTGGTGCTGGGTGAGCCCTCTTCCGCGAGCCGCGACGCCGACACGCTGGCATTGCTCCGCTACGGCTTCTCGCGCTACCGGCGGGTGACGCCTCTTCGCGCAGGTCGCGAGGTCGCCACCGCTCGCGTCTCCTCCCACGGCGGGCGCCGCGCGTCGCTCACCGTGCGCCGGGACGTCCGGCTCACGATCAGGCGCGGTGAGCGCGTGCGGACGCTGGTGGACGTCCCGGCCGAGCTCGATGGACCGATCGAGCGCGGCGAGCAGGTGGGGGAGGCCAGGATGCTCCGGGACGGGAAGCTCGTGCGCGCAGTGGCGGTGGTGACCGCGGAGCGGGTGCCGGCACCGGACTTCACCGGCTCCGGAGCCTTTTACGCGCTCTTAGCGGGGTTTTTCGGCGCATCGGTCGCCGCCGCGGTGCTTTGGCGTCGCGGAGCCGGGAAAAGGTAGCGCGCTGCCTCGGCCCGTGCTTACATAGTCGACGCCGAGACAGCTCGGCTCGCAGCTCGTCGTCGACGGTCCAATGATCATCACAGTCACTCTCAACGCGGCGATCGACAAGACGCTCGCCGTACCGAACTTCCGTATCGGGCGGCGCCACCGCTCGACCGAGCAGCGCACCATGGCCGGCGGCAAGGGCGTGAACGTCGCGCGCGCGCTCAAGCGGCTCGGCCAGCCGGTGATCGCCACCGGACTTGCGGGGGGCGCCACCGGCACGCGGATCAGCGAGCAGCTCACCGAAGAGGCGATCCTCAGCGACTTCGTCCGGATCCGGGACGAGTCGCGCACGTCGACGGCCGTGATCGACCCGACGACCGGTGAGCAGACGGAGATCAACGAGCGCGGGCCCGAGGCGACCGAAGCAGAGCTGTCTCTCTTCCGCGAGAAGCTGCTCTACCTGGCGAAGGGAGCCGACATCTGCGTTTTCGCCGGCAGCCTTCCGCATGCGGTGGACCCCGGCGTCTACGCAGACATGGTCGCCGAGATGGCCGCCGCCGGCGTGAAGACCGTGGTGGACGCCGAGGGGGAGCCGATGCAGCGCGCGCTGCGGGTCGGCCCGGACCTCGTCTCGCCGAACGCGACCGAGGCCGAGGCGATCGTCGGTCACGAGTTCCGCGACGAGCAGGACCACATCTACGCCCTGTACGAATTGTGCGAGCTGGGAGCTCGCGACGCGATCATCACCCACGCGGAGGGTTGCTATGCGCTCGTCGGACGCGACCGCGACCGCGCGCTCTACAGGATCGGCATCGAGCCGCTCGAGCCGATCTCGGCGATCGGGGCGGGCGATGTCTTCCTCGCCGGCTATCTGGCTGCCACCTACACCGGCCGCGGCGCCGAAGACTGCCTGCGCTTCGCCGTCGCCTGCGGGGCGGAGTCCACGCAGCACTTCGGAGCCGGCGTGGTGGACCCGCGCGAGGTCGAGCGGATCCAGGCCGAGGCCGAGGTCGTGAAGCTGGACGAGCCCGCGCCGGTCGACGCCCGCGCCTAGCCGGCGCGTCCCCAAGCCCGCAGTTTGCGCCGTTCGCTTCCGGACGCGCGAAAATCCGCTGGTAACATCGGACTTCAGTTGGCTTCGCCGCCGTCAACACTCGCGCAACGCCGCTGCGCGCGCTCGCTGCTTCGACGCTTCGCGTCCAACCCGGCCTCTAGGATCGGATAATGGAGCTGGAGATCGGCAAGGGCAAGAAGGGCCGCCGAGCGTATGGCTTCGACGACATCGCCATCGTGCCGTCACGGCGCACGCGCGACCCGGACGACATCGATATCAGTTGGACGCTCGGCCCCTACCGCTTCGAGCTGCCGATGCTGGCCTCGGCGATGGACGGCGTCGTGTCGCCGGCCACGGCGGGGATCGTCGGCAAGCTCGGCGGCCTCGCCGTCCTCAACCTCGAGGGCATCTGGACCCGCTACGAGGACGCCGACGACCAGCTCGAAAGGATCTCCAAGCTGCCGCAGGACCGGGCGACGCGCGAGATGCAGGAGATATATAGAGAGCCGATCAAGCCCGAGCTGATCGCCCGGCGCGTCGAGGAGACGAAGCAGGCTGGTGTGGTGACCGCGGGCGCGCTCACGCCGCAGCGCGTGCGCGAGCACTGCGACGTGGCGCTCGAGGCGGGCCTCGACGTGCTCGTGATCCAGGGCACGGTGATCTCGGCCGAGCACGTCTCGTCCTCGGTGGAGCCGCTCAACTTGAAGCAGTTCATCGCCGAGGTTCCCGTGCCGTGCATCGTCGGCGGCTGCGCAAGCTACTCGACGGGCCTGCACCTGATGCGCACAGGCGCCGTCGGCGTGCTCGTGGGCGTCGGCCCGGGCGCCGCGTGCACCACGCGGGGCGTGATCGGCATCGGTGTCCCGCAGGCCACCGCGATCGCCGACGTGCAGGCCGCTCGCTCGCAGCACATGCTCGAGACCGGCCAGTACTGCAACGTGATCGCGGACGGCGGCATGCGCACCGGAGGCGACATCGCCAAGGCCTTCGCGTGTGGCGCGGACGCGGTCATGATCGGTTCGCCGCTCGCCCGCGCGTACGAGGCGCCGGGCCGCGGCTTTCACTGGGGCATGGCGACGTTCCATCCCTCACTGCCGCGCGGCGCGCGCGTCGCGACGGTGCAGAACGCGTCGCTGGAGGAGATCCTCCTCGGTCCGGCGTACGAGAACGACGGCACGTTCAACCTCTTCGGCGCCCTGCGGACCTCGATGGCCACCTGCGGCTACGAGGACATCCCCTCCTTCCACCGCGCGGAGGTGATGGTGGCTCCGGCGCTTCAGAGCGAGGGCAAGCAGCTTCAGCGCGAGCAGCAGGTCGGCATGGGCTCCAACGGCAAGGCGCAGCTCGCGGCGGCGGTCAACGAGCTGGATGAGTAGAGCGCTCCCCACGGGGCCCGCGAAAACCAAGGCTGACGAAGACGCAGCTCCAGAGGTAAGCGAGCGTCCGGTTGCGTACGGGAGCGAAGCCGAGAACGCGAGGACTCCGGCAGCCGGAGCCTTGCAGCGGTCGCATCAGGTGCTGGTACTTGATTTCGGCGGTCAGTACTCCCAGCTGATATCGCGACGGATCCGGGAGTCCGGAGTGTTCTCGGAGCTCCTGCCGCACGACGTCTCGCTCGAGGAGCTGCGGCGCCGGGACCCGCGCGGCCTCGTTCTCTCGGGAGGACCCGCTTCCGTATACGACGACGGCGCCCCACGGCTGCGCCCGGAGCTGCTGGAGCTAGGCGTGCCCGTGCTCGGCATCTGTTACGGGATGCAGGCGATGGCTCTCGGGCTGGGCGGCCGGGTCGAGGCCGCCGAGGTAGGGGAGTTCGGCCGCACGGACCTGAAGGTCTCCCGAGCCGGCAGGCTGCTCGCGGGACTGCCCGGCGAGCAGACCTGCTGGATGAGCCACCGGGACACCGTCTTCGAGCCACCGCCGGGCTTCACGGCGCTCGCGTCATCGCCGGCGTCTCCCGTGGCCGCGTTCGAGTCGGTGGAGCGGGAGTTGTACGGCATCCAGTTTCACCCGGAGGTGTTGCACACGCCGTTTGGCACCGACATCCTTCGCAACTTCCTGTACGAGGTCTGCGGTTGCGACGGCTCGTGGTCGCCGGTCTCTCTCGTCGACGAGCAGGTCGCCCGCATCCGCGAACGTGTGGGCGATGCCCGAGTGATCTGCGGCCTTTCGGGCGGGGTCGACTCGGCCACAGCCGCGCTGATCGTCCACCGGGCGGTGGGCGAACGGTTGACGTGCGTGTATGTCGATCACGGGCTGATGCGCAAGAACGAGAGCGAGCAGGTTGTGGCCGCGTTTCGCAACCACTTTCACGTGCCGCTCGTGCACGTCGACGCCTCCGAGCGCTTCATCTCTCGGCTGAGCGGCATCGTGGAGCCCGAGCAGAAGCGCCGCATAATCGGCGAGGAGTTCATCCGCGTGTTCGAGGAGGAAGCCGGAAAGCTCGAGGGCGTGCGCTTCCTGGTCCAGGGCACGCTCTATTCGGACGTGATCGAGTCCGGCGGGGGGACCTCCAACGGCGCGGCGCGGATCAAGTCGCACCACAACGTCGGCGGTCTCCCCGAGCGATACGACTTCGAGCTGATCGAGCCGCTGCGCCAGCTCTTCAAGGACGAGGTGCGGGTAGTGGCAGCGGAGCTCGGGCTGCCGGAGCGATTCGTCTGGCGCCAGCCCTTCCCGGGGCCGGGCCTCGCGATCCGCATCATCGGAGGGGAGGTGACGAGGGAGCGCCTCGACACCCTTCGCGAGGCCGACGCGATCCTCCAGGACGAGATTCGAAAAGCGAACCTGTATCGCGAGCTCTGGCAGTCGTTCTGCGTGCTGCCGGCAGTGCGCTCGGTCGGAGTACAGGGCGACGAGCGCACCTACGCGTACCCGATCATCATCCGCGCCGTCACCTCCGACGACGCGATGACGGCTGATTGGGCGCGACTTCCCTACGAGCTGCTCGAGACCGTGTCGGGACGGATCATCAACGAGATCCCGCACGTGAACCGTGTGGCTCTCGACATCTCGTCCAAGCCGCCGAGCACGATCGAGTGGGAATAGGAACCTCTAGGGGCGCCAAGCGCCGCTAAGCGCCGCGCCGCGCGGCGGCGTGCTGGGATACTTGGTGCGATGCATCAGGCAGGGGCCCGCGACGAGAGGACGTACCTCTCGCTGTGCGCGATCTATCGCAACGAGGCACGTGACCTGCGTGAGTGGATCGAGTTTCATCGCCTCGTCGGCGTAGAGCGCTTCTTCCTCTACGACAACCGCAGCACGGATGAGCATCGCGAGGTGCTGGCGCCCTACGTCGCCGACGGCACGGTCGAGGTGACCGACTGGCCCGCCTTCCCGGCACAGGGCAAGGCGTACCGGCACTGTCTGCAGCGCCACTTCGAGGACTCGCGCTGGATCGGGTTCCTCGACATCGACGAGTTCCTGTTCTCACCGACGTTGCGCCCGTTGCCCGAGGTGCTCGCCGACTTCGAGGAGTTCCCGGGCGTCGTCGTCAACCGTGCCTCGTTCGGCAGCTCCGGTCACGAGACGCCGCCCGATGGCCTGCTGATGGAGAGCTACCTGCACAGGGCACAGGACGACGCCGGCGTCAACCGGTTCGTGAAGAGCGTCGTCGACCCGCACCGCGCGGTCGGCGCCTGGGTGGACCAGAACCCACACTGCTTCCTCTACAGCGAAGGCTTCGCGGTCAACGAGAACAAACGCCCGATCGAAAAGTTCCCGTTCGGCCAGAGCGCTCCGGTGTCGTACGCGCTGCTCAGGATCAATCACTACTGGACCAAGTCGGAATCTGAGTGGCGGGCCAAGGCGGCTCAGCCGATGGCCAGCAACGGCCGCCTTCGCGCTGCGGAGATAGGGGAGGACCTGAACGCCGTTCGCGACGAGGCGATAACCGCCTACCTCCCCCGGCTAAAAGAGGCGCTGGCCCGTACCGCGGCCCGAGCCTCGGCGTAACCGCCCTGGCGCACGGGGGTAGTTAGTGACGAGTGCTACAAGCACTCGGTCATATCGTCTGAAGAGCAAAGGCAGGTAGAGAGATGGAGCTGATCAAGCGCCTGGAGCCGCTGTCGCTTCTCCTGGTGATGTTGGTGGCGCTGAACTGGGCGGTCAACGCCCTGTTCGACTGGAACGCCATCTCGGAGATCTTCAGCAACGGGACTGTCGTGGACGTGGTCTACGTCGTAGCCGGCGTGGCCGCGCTGACGTTCGTGCCGAAGCTGATGGAGGAGCTTCACCTGGGCGGGCACGGAGCCCACCCACGCGGCGCGTAGGTCCAATCCCCAACGCACAGGACGAGCCGGTTTCCGGCTCGTCCGCTTTTTGGGGGGGTCAGCGTGAGCTGGCCCCATGAGACTTAGAGCCTCTAACGAAATGCCCGTGATGCCTGAGGCGGGGAGAATCGAGCCAGCCAAGGACGCAGGGAGGCCCCCATACCCAAGCGGTATGGGGCTGACCGAGGACGCGGGATGGCGATGATTCGCAGCCGCGTCAGGCGTTGCGGGTGTTTGGTTAGGGGCTCTCAGGTGTCCGGCAAAGCCGGCCCCATATGACGAGCCGGTTTCCGGCTCGTCCGCTTTTTGGGGGTGCGTCTAGCTGACCTTGTCCCAGTGCTGCAGCTCGGGCAGGGGGTCGAACGGGCGCCCGCCCTTGTACCAGCCCGGTGCCGACCAGAGCTCGAAGTGCAGGTGGCAGCCGTGGGCGTTGCCGCTGTCGCCGACCGCCCCGATCGGCTGACCCGTGTAGACGCGCTGGCCATGCTCGACGAGAGCCGGCTCTCGCAGGTGCATGTAGACGTAGTCCTGCGCCGTGCCGGTGCCGCGCACGACTAGGTAGTAGCCGGCCTGCTGGTGAAAGCCCTTGAAGACGACCTTCCCCGCTCGCGCCGCAACGAGCGGAGCTCCGCAGCGCGCGAAGACGTCTTGACCCTGGTGGCTGTGGCCTCGGCGAACACTGCCGAACTCCGCTCCCGCGCCGCCGAAATCGTGCTTCTCGCGTACCGGGAAGATGTGCCCGTAGAGGGCGAAGGCGTCCTCGCCGCTGGCCCCACCGCCGTTCGCAGCGGCGGGAGCGGCGCTCGCCACGACCCCGCCTGGCATAGCGGCCTGGAACGCGTAGTAGCCCTCGGGTAGCTGCTTTCCGGCCGTGCGCCCGTTCCAGATCACTCGGCGCACCTCGCCCGGCGATACCTGGGGCTGGGTCCAGCTCGTGACGACGGCGCGGTCGGCGAGCCGCACGAGGTTGACGGTCACGTCGACGGGTCCAGCGCTGGCGACCTGGAAGCTGAAGACTGCGTTCCGAAGGCCGCCGTAGAAGATCTCGCGCAGCTTCGAAACGGCGGTGCCGATGGCCGGCTGGGAGCCCTGCTGACTGGGCACCGGGGGCGCGCCGAGCCCGTCGTCCACGACCAGGCTGCCCCAGCGGCGTGAACGCCCACCCGAGACGGGGAGCACCGCGATCGGGCCGCTGGCCGCGCCGCTCGGGACGCTCGCACGCACGCGCCCGCTGCTGACCGGGCTCAGTGCGGCCGCCGCGTTATCGGCTTGCCCGCGGCCGCCGTAGAAGAGGATCTGTCCCGCCGCCGGCAGGAAGCGCCCGCGCACCTCGACCGTCGTGCCAGGCTGCACCCAGAGGGGGTCCACGCATGGGCGGTCCGGCCTCTCGACGCAGCGGGCAATGGTGACCTGAGGCCGGGGTGCAACACCGGCGCCGCCGCTGGCCGCACCCGCGGTGGAGCTCGGGACGAGCAGCCCGACGAGCCCGCACGCAAGGGCTAGGCGGTTGCCGGCACGGCGCCATGGGCGCGGGCCAGCCGCGTGGGATGTCGGCGGCAAACAGTCCTCTCTTTCTGCGGCCTACGGAGTTAGCTGACGGGCTCGCGCTGAAAGAGCTGCGCTACGGCCGACGCGGTCGTGTCTCACGCCCTCGGCGGCCGATTCGCCCCACTCGAGCGGCCGTGCGTGCCGCTCACTGGTTCCCCCGTTCTCCGCCTCGGTGCGCTACGCGACCCCGGCGGAGATTAGGCAGGCCTATTCGAAGGGCGCGAGTATAACGGCCGATTCGGCCGCTTCTACTAGTGACATTTTGTTACAAGGTCCGCGGCGCGAGCGCCATCATCGGGATACGACCTGGGAGCTCCCGACCCTGCATTCCAGGCGTCGTCGAGGCGCGTCCTGTGGCCCGTGGGCAGCCCGGAAGGACATGTCGGAGCGCCCATTTCGCCCGCCCCTAAAGGCTTTGCCGCCTCCCACGTGCGTCCGGCGCCGGCGGAGCCGCCCCCCTATTTGCGGCTATAGTTCCCAGCCTGCCGGCGGCGGCTCGTCGCCACGGAGAGTGGTCTGCATCTGGCAGGCGAGGTTTCCGAAGCCTCCTGAATGCAGGCGACCGCGCAACCCGGCGGATCTACCAGCGTGAAGACCTACGTGGCGACACCGTCCAACCGCGAGCGCGAGTGGCTGCTCGTGGATGCCAGCGGCAAGACGCTGGGCAGGTTGGCGACCCAGATTGCGGACATCCTGCGCGGCAAGCGCAAGCCCGAGTACACGCCTCACATCGACACCGGCGACTTCGTAGTGGTAATCAACGCGAGCCGGATCGCCGTGACCGGCAAGAAGCGGGAGCAGAAGCTCTACCACCGCCACTCCGGCTACCCGGGGGGGCTTCGCACGCGAACGCTGGACGAAATGCTCGCGCGCCGGCCTGAAGAGGTGATCCGTCTCGCAGTAAGGGGAATGCTGCCTCGCAATCGCCTGGGGCGACAGCAGTTCGGGAAGCTGAAGGTCTACGCGGGCCCCGAACACCCACACCGAGCCCAGCAGCCCCGGACTCTGAAGATCGAGGACTAAGAGAAGCTCGAGGAAGGAAGACGTGAGCGAGGACCAAGAGACGACCCGGCCGGACGAGGACCCGACGCAGCCCGAGGCATCGGCGCCGGAGGAGCAGCCCTCCGGGCCGGCCACGGAGGATCAGCCTTCGGCCACGGAGGAGCAGCCCTCGGAGCCGGCCGCCGAGGATCAGCCTGCGGCGGCGCAGGCCGAGGAGCCACCCTCCGACCCGGCAGCCGAAACGCAGGCCGAGGCGCCGAGCGAGCGGCCCGAAGGCGAGCCCGTTCCCGCGGAGGCGGAGGCAGCGGGCGCCGAGGAAGCGGCCGACGCCCCTGGCGCAGAAGAAGTGGCAGCCTCCGGGTCCGAGGAAGCTGGCGACGTTGCGGCCGTCGCCGTTGCGGCGGAGGCCGACGAGCCCGAGCAAACCGAGGAGCCGGCGGCCCCAACGCTGATCGAGCTCAGCGCCGACGCCCGCTACATCGCCACGGGCAAGCGCAAGTCATCGGTCGCGCGGGTCATCCTGCGTCCGGGCGATGGCTCCTTCGACATCAACGGCCGCTCCCTGGAGCAGTACTTCCCCCGCCGCAGGCACCAGTCCGTGGCGCGCCAACCGCTCGAGGCCGCCGGCTACCTGGAGCGCATCTCCGTCAGGGCCAGGATCCACGGCGGCGGCGTCTCGGGTCAGGCCGACGCGATCAGACACGGCATCGCGAAGGCCTTGATCGAGGCGGACCCCAACCTGCGCGCCGAGCTCAAGCGGCGCCAGTTCTTGACTCGCGACCCGCGCGTGAAGGAGCGTCGCAAGGCGGGGCTGAAGAAAGCCCGCAAGCGCCCACAGTTCTCGAAGCGCTAGCGACTCCGCGCATGGCCGTCTCCTCGAAGACGAAGCTGTTCGGGACCGACGGTGTGCGCGGCGCGGTCGGCGAGTTCCTGACGCCCGAGCTCGCCTTCGCGCTCGGCCGCGCGTCGATCGGCGTCTGCGAGACGGCTCAACCTCAAGTGCTCGTCGTGCGCGACACGCGTCAGTCGGGCGAGATGCTCGAGTCCGCTCTCTGCGCGGGCATCGCAGCCGCGGGCGGCCACGCGCTCCTCGCCGGTGTGCTGCCAACGCCCGCCGCAGCGGTCCTGGTCAGGAGGCTCGGCCTCGACCTCGCGGTCGTGATCTCCGCATCACACAACCCGTACCACGACAACGGGATCAAGTTCTTCGGGCCCGACGGACACAAGCTCTCAGGCGACGCCGAGGCCGAGATAGAGGCCGGCGTCTCGGCAACGACGACGGCGGTCGGCAGCGGACACGTGCGGTCGCTCGCCGGAGCCCTGGACGATTACCTGCGAGAGCTCGGCTCTCAGTTCCAGGTCGACCTCTCCGGCAAGCGCGTGCTGCTCGACTGCGCGAACGGCGCGACCTACCAGGCCGCGCCGCTGATGTTCGAGAGGCTTGGCGCGCAGGTGGACGCATTCGCCGTGGAACCGGACGGCGTCAACATCAACGCCGGCTGCGGCTCTACACATCTGGCCCCGTTGGTGGAGCGCATGTCGCGCGGTGAGCACGACATCGGCTTCGCGTTCGACGGAGACGGGGACCGCATGCTCTCGGTCGACCGCCGCGGCCGCGTGGTGGACGGCGACGAGATCATCGCCTACGCGGCGCTGCATCTGCGCGAGCGCGGCGAGCTCGCCGGCGAGGGGGTTGCCGTCACCGTGATGACGAACTACGGGTTCCACCAGGCGATGGAGGCCGCCGGCATCGAAGTCGCGACGACGAACGTCGGCGACCGCTACGTCGTGGAGGAACTGTTCAAGCGAGGGTGGGTGCTCGGCGGCGAGCAGTCGGGGCACGTAATCGACATGCGCTTCACGCCCTCGGGTGACGGCATCGCCGCGGCGCTGCTGCTTCTGGAGTCCCTTGCGGGGCGCGAGCTCTCGGAGACGGAGGTGATGCGAAAGCTTCCGCAACGACTCGTCAACGTCCCGGTGGCGGCGCGCGACGCGCTGCCCCAGTCCGCGGGGGTGAGGGAAGCGGTGGAAGCGGAGTCGGCGGCGCTCGAGGGTCGCGGCAGGGTGCTGGTGCGACCGTCCGGCACCGAGCCGGTGGTACGCGTGATGGTCGAAGCTCCAACCGAGGAGGAGTGCAAGCAGGTTTGCGACCGGCTCGTGGACGTCGTGAGCCGGGAGCTGGGGACGGACAGCACCGGTACCTGACAGTTCGGAAAAGTTCCGCAAGCTGGCGGAACATGCGTCCTCGAAAGGGCCGGACCGCTGTCCTAGGTCCTAGGAATCGGCCTAGTTTTGCTGGTAGCATCGGTTCTCCCGAGCGGGGTGGGAACGGCCGCGAAGAGCGGCTTTTTCGATTTTAAAAAGGACTTGGCCCCGTCCGGAAGTAAGGAGGGCATGAGAGATGTGCGGGATCGTTGGATACGTTGGAGACCGCTCCTGCCAGGAGCTTCTTTTGTACGGGCTCGAGCGGCTGGAGTACAGGGGCTACGACTCGGCCGGGCTGTCGCTCCTGAGCGATGGCCGGATCGAGACGGTGCGCTCCGTCGGCAACCTGAGCAGGCTGCGCGAGGCGGTCGCCGCCAACGGTGAGGAGGGCGGCGTGGCGACCCAGACGCGGGAAGCCACGACCGGGATCGGCCACACCCGCTGGGCGACGCACGGCCGCCCCTCGGAGCGCAACGCCCATCCGCACCCTGACTGCACGGGTCGCGTGCACATCGTCCTCAACGGGATCGTCGAGAACTACGTCGACCTGCGCGCCCAGCTCGAGTCGGAGGGCCACCACTTCGCGTCGGAGACGGACGCGGAGGTCGTCGCCCACCTGATCGAGAAGCACCTCCTCGAACTGGGGGACGGTGCCACGCTCACCGAGGCCACGCGGCTCTCCTACCTCGACCTCCGAGGACACTACGCCTTCGTCGCAGTCTCGGCGGACGAGGAAGACACAATCGTCGGCGCTCGCAAAGAGTGCCCGCTCGTCGTCGGCGTCGGCGAGGGCGAGCACTTCATCGCCTCCGCAATCCCGGCCTTCCTTCGGGATACGCGCAATGTGAAGCTCCTGAACGATGACGAGATCGTCGTCTTGCGTCCCGCCGGCACCGAGTTCCTGAGCTCCGATGGCGAGCCGGTGCACCGCCAGACGGAGGAAGTCCTGTGGGACGACGACGCTGCCGAGAAGGCCGGCTATCCGACGTTCATGCTGAAGGAGATCCACGAGCAGTCCCACGCCGTTGCCGAGACGATCGCCGATCGCCTGCCGCACGCCGACCGCGTGGAGCTCGGCGACATCGGGATCGACGACGCCGACCTCGCTCGCGTGAGGCGGATCGTGATCGTCGCCTGCGGCACGTCGTACCATGCCGGCCTCGTTGGCCGCTACGCCATAGAGGAGTGGGCGCGGCTCCCGGTCGAGATGGACATCGCGTCCGAGTACCGGTACCGCAATCCGGTCGTCGGCCCTGAGGACCTCGTCATCGGGATCTCGCAGTCGGGCGAGACAGCGGACACGCTCGCCGCGATGCGGCTCGCCCGGTCGCACGGTGCGAAGGTGCTCGCGGTGACGAACATCCTCGGCAGCCAAGCCACTCGCGACGCGGACGGTGTGCTCTACACGCGCGCGGGGCTCGAGATCGGAGTGGCGGCGACCAAGACGTTCGTCTGCCAGGTGGTGGTGATGTACCTGCTCGGCCTGAAGCTCGCGGAGGTCCGTGGCACGTTCAGCCGCCCCGAGCTGCGGCGTCTGATCAGGGAGCTCAAGGCGATCCCCCACAAGATCGAGACGCTCCTCGCGTCATCCGAGCGCGAGATGCGCCAGATCGCGCGTACGTACTACGAGCGCGACTTCTTCCTTTACCTCGGCCGGCACATCGGCCTGCCGGTGTGCCTGGAAGGTGCGCTGAAGCTGAAGGAGATCTCCTACATCCCCACGGATGCCTACGCGGCGGGAGAGATGAAGCACGGTCCCATCGCGCTCCTCGACGAATCGACGCCGGTGATCTGCGTGGCCACCGACAGCCCGATCCTCGACAAGGTGCTGTCGAACGCCGAGGAAGTGAAGGCGCGCGGCGCGGAGGTGCTCGCGATCGCGACCGAAGGGTCGAAGCGCGTCGAAGCCGTCGCCGACCGCACGGTGTTCGTTCCGCGAACCGACTGGATCCTCCAGCCGATCCTCGCGGTGATCCCGCTTCAGTTGCTGGCGTACCACATCGCGCGGCTGCGCGACCTGAACGTGGACCAGCCGCGCAACCTGGCGAAGACCGTCACGGTCGAGTAACCGTTGCTGCTCGGCGTCGGGATCGATCTGCTCGAGATCGAGCGGCTCGAGCGGGCGCTGGCACGCCGTCCACGCCTGGCCAACCGGCTGTTCACCGACGCCGAGCGTGAGTACGCGGCGGCGCGCGCGCGGCCGGCGCAGCATCTCGCCGCCCGTTTCTGCGCGAAGGAGGCGGCAGCGAAGTCCCTCGGGATGACCGGCTGGAGCTTCACCGACGTCGAGGTCGTGGCGGGGGCGCCGCCGCGGGTGGCGCTGCGCGGTCGCGCGGGACTGCGCGCGCGGGAGCTCGGCGCGACCGTCAGCGTGTCGCTCACGCACTCGCATGGCACCGCCGCTGCAGTGGCGCTGGCCGAGCACGCGCAGGGCGACAGAACGTTGTAGCTTCGGCCGCATGGGGGCCGGAGATCGGAGCGAGCTGACGCGAGCGGAGCTGCTGGTGGCCCCCGCGGGCGCAGAGGCCGTGACCGCCTGGCTCGAGCCGCAGTACTCCGCCGAGCAGATGCGGGCAATCGACCGCTGGGCGATAGAGGAGCTCGGCATTCCGTCGCTGGAGCTGATGGAGAGGGCGGGGGAGGCGGTTGCCGCCGCCGTCGCGGAGCTCGGGCGCGCGGGGCCCGTGCGAATCGTATGCGGAAAGGGGAACAACGGCGGCGACGGATTCGTCGCCGCGAGGCACCTCTCCGAGCGCGAGGTCGAATGCGAGGCGCTGATGCTGTGGCCCGAGGAGGAGCTGAGCGGCGACGCCCGCGAGAGCCATGCTCGCCTCGTCGGTACGGCCGCGGTCGCTCGCGTGGTCGATTCGACGGAGCTCCCCGCTGCGCTGGAGGGCTCCACCGTCGTGGTCGACGCTCTGCTCGGCACCGGCTTCAAGGGCACGCCGCGCCCGCCTCTGGATGTCGGGATCGAGGCGATCAACGGCGCCTCGTGCCCGATCGTCGCGGTGGACGTACCGTCGGGGGCCGATGCTTCGACGGGCGAGGTCGCTGGCCCATGCGTGCGCGCCGGCCTGACCGTCACGTTCCACGCGGCCAAGCTCGGCCTCTGGATCATGCCCGCCAAGGCGTACAGCGGCCGGGTCGAGGTGGTGGACATCGGCATCCCCGAGGGCGGTCCCGGCGACGACTACGACGGAGGCCTGATCCTGCCGGCGGTGCTCGGCCTGGTCCCGCGACGCTCGATCGAATCGACCAAGTTCAGCTCCGGCTCCCTGCTGGTCGTCGGCGGTTCGACGGGCTTGACCGGGGCCGCCTGCCTGACCTGCGAGGCGGGGATGCGAGCGGGTGCGGGCTGGGTGCGCGCGGGCGTGCCCTCGTCGCTCAACCAGATCTTCGAGCAGAAGCTGACCGAGGTGATGACACTTCCGGTCGCCGGTAGCGGCGGCTCGCTCGAGCCGGCGGCGCTCGACGCGCTGCTCGAGGCTGCGGAGCGCGCGGACTCGGTCGTGTTGGGCCCCGGCCTCGGGCGCACCGAAGGGGCACTCGAGCTCGCGCGCCGTCTGGCGTCGGAGCTGGAGTGCCCGCTGCTGCTCGACGCGGACGGGCTGAACGCGTTCGCCGGTGCGGATCTCGGCGCGCTCACGCGCCGCTCGAAGCCGACCGTGCTGACCCCCCACGCGGGAGAGTTGGCGCGCCTGCTCGGAACCGACTCCGCCGCCGTGTCGGCAAGACGGCTGGCGCACGTGCGCGAGGCGGCTAGGCGGACCGGCGCGACCGTCGTCTTGAAGGGCGACGACTCGCTCGTCGCCGAGGACGGCCGGCCCGTCGCGGTGAGCCCCGGCGGCAGCCCGGCGCTCGCCACCGCGGGCACCGGCGACGTGCTCTCAGGCGTGATCGGCGCGTTCCTGGCCAAGGGCCTGAGCGGCTTCGACGCCGCCTGCGCCGGGGTTTACGCGCACACGCAGGCCGGCTGGCTGGCAGCGGCCGAGCACGGAGCGGACAGCGTCATCGCGAGCGACGTGATCGCGGCTCTGCCCGCAGCGTTAAGACGTCCAGCCGCCCCATAGACTTTTCGCATGGCGGACCAGAGGGTCGCTGACATCATGGACGCGGATCCGGCAACCGTCAGGCCCGGCGACGACGTCCGTACGCTGCTCGAGCTGCTGCGCGAGCACGCGCTTCCCGGCGTGCCGGTTGTGGACCAAGAGGGAAGGCTGGCCGGGATCGTGACGGAGAGCGACCTCGTGCTGCGCGAGGACGACGCCGACCTGCACCTTCCGCATTTCGTGGAGCTCCTGGGCGGCGTGGTGTTCCTCGAGCCGCTACAGCACTTCGAAGCGAAGCTGCGCAAGGCGTTCGCCACGACCGTCAGCGACATGATGACGACCGACGTCTTGACGGTCACGCCGGATGCGAGTGTCCACGAGGCCGCACAATTGATCTCCAGCTCAGGACACAACCGGCTTCCGGTGGTCGACGGCGACCGGGTCGTGGGAGTCGTCACGCGCGTGGACTGCCTCGCAGCGCTCAGCGGCGGGGAATGAAGGACCGGGCGCTCGCGCAGATCGACCTCGCCGCCGTCGAGCGCAACTGCGCCGTGCTGAAGGACCGTCTCGGCGGAGCGGCGCTGTGCGCCGTCGTGAAGGCCGACGGATATGGGCACGGAGCCGGCTGGTGCGCTCGCGCGGCGCTGGCGGGTGGGGCCACCTGGCTCGCCGTTGCCACCGCCGAGGAGGCGGCCGACCTTCGCCGGCACGGGCTGCGCGAG
Source organism: uncultured Solirubrobacterales bacterium (assembly GCA_963774075.1). Taxonomy (GTDB): domain Bacteria; phylum Actinomycetota; class Thermoleophilia; order Solirubrobacterales; family JBBDJG01; genus JBBQNR01. The sequence continues at coordinate 82,760 of CAVZDP010000004.1, forward strand.
CGGATCCTCGTGATGGGCGCGCTCACAGCCGAGGAGACCGAGCTGGCACTGGCCGCCGAGGCCGACCTGGTCGCCTGGCGCGAGCGCTTCGCGTCGCTCGCGGCAAGGAAGGCGGAGGCCACGGGCACGCGCGCACGCCTGCACGTGAAGCTGGACACGGGCATGGGCCGGCTCGGTACGCCAGACGTGGAACGAGGCGCGGTCGCTGGTCGAACTGGCCGACCGTGAGGAGCGGCTCGATCTTGCCGGCTTCATGACTCACTTCGCGACAGCCGACGAGCCTGGATCCGAATATTTCGACAAGCAGTTGCAACGCTTTCGAGGCGTGGCGCAGGAGGTGAAGCGCTCGCATCCCCACTGTGTTCTGCACGCTGCCAACAGCGCCGCCGTCTTCCGCGACCGCTCGGCGCACTTCGACATGGCGCGCTGCGGGATCGCCGTCTACGGCCTGGATCCCTTCCAGAAAGACCCCGACCGGCGAGATCTCGAGCCGGCTCTGACCCTGCGCTCCTACGTGGCGGACGTGAAGCCCGTCATGCCCGGCGATACGGTTGGCTACGGCCGCGCCTGGCGCGCCGAGCGCGAGACGCGGATCGGCGTGCTGCCGATCGGGTACGGCGACGGCTACAGGCGCGGGCTGTCGAACGCGGCCGACGTGCTCATCAACGGCGCCCGCTACCCGGTCGCCGGCACCGTGAGCATGGACAACATCACGATCGACCTGGGCCCCGACTCGCGGGTGCGCGCGGGCGACGTCGCGACGCTGATCGGGGCCGACGGATCCGAGCGCGTGCTCGCGGAGGAGCTCGCCTTGGCGCTCGGCACGATCAACTACGAGGTCACCTGCGGCATCGCTCCCCGCGTGCGGCGCCTGTATCACCGGGGCGGCGGCCCTCTGCCTGACAGCCCCTAGTGGCCGCCGCGATTACGAGCCTCACCGCGCCGCTCGAACGCTCGGAAACGCTGCGCCCGATCCGGGCCGCGCTCGCCGGCGACAGGCCGTGGCTGGTCGGCGGCTCGGTCCGCGACCTGGTGATGGGCCGGCCGCTCGAGGACGTCGATCTGGTCGTGGAGGACGACGCCGAGGAAAGTGCGCGCCGGCTCGCCAAGGCCACGAGCGGTCACGCGTTTCCGCTCTCCGAGGAGTTTGGCGCATGGCGCGTGGTCGCTCTCGACGGGAGCTGGCAAGTGGACATCACCCCGGTCAGGGGAGGGACGCTCGAGGCAGACCTCGCGCTGCGTGACTTCACCGTCAACGCGATTGCGACTCCGCTGCACTCCGGCGAGCCGGTCGTCGACCCCTACGGCGGGCTCGCGGACCTTGCCGCGAAGCTTCTGCGCGTGGTCGGCGAGCGCTCGTACGCCGACGATCCGCTGCGCACCCTGCGCATGGCGCGCCTGGCGTGCGAGCTCGACTTCGAGGTGGAGGAGCGCTCGCGTGCGCTCGCCCGCCGGCACGCTCCCGGCATCGGCGCCGTTGCCGCCGAAAGAGTGTTCTACGAGCTGCGCCGGCTCGTGGCCGCCAACGGCGTGCTGAGGGGTATCGACCTGATGGACGGCGCGGGCCTGGTCGCGCAGGTCTTACCCGAGCTCGAAGAGCTGAAGGGCGTCGAGCAGAACCCCTACCACCACCTCGACGTGTGGGGGCACACCCTCGCGGTGCTCGAGTCGCTGCTCGAGCTGGAGCGAAACCCACAGTCCGTGCTCGGGCAGGAGGGCGAGCCGGTGGTCGCGGAACTTCGGCGGCCGCTCGCAGACGAGCTCACACGCGGTGAGGCGCTTCGCTTCGGCGCTCTCTTCCACGATGTCGGCAAGCCACGGACGCGGAGGGTCGTGGGGGATCGCGTTCTTTTCGTGGGCCACGACGAGCTCGGCGCGGAGATGAGCCGCGCGATCTGCGAGCGGCTGCGCACGAGCGCGGCGCTCGCCGACTACGTGGCCGCGCTCGCGCGCCACCACCTGCGCCTCGGGTTCCTGGTGCACGAGCGCCCGCTCTCGCGGCGCCACGTGTACCGCTACATGCGCTCCTGTGAGCCCGTCGAGGTCGAGGTGACGGTGCTCTCGGTGGCCGACCGCCTTGCGACGCGAGGGGAGCGCACGCGCGAGGAGGCGGTCAACGACCATCTCGCGTTGGCGGCAGAGCTCGCGGGCGAAGCGGCTCGCTGGCGCCGTGGCGCGAAGCCGGCGTCCCCGCTTCGCGGCGACGACCTGATGCGAGAGCTCGGCATCGAGCCGGGACCGATGGTGGGAGAGCTGCTGGAGCTGTTGCGCGAGGCGGCCTTCGCCGGAGAGGTCAGTTCGAGGGACGAGGCGGTCGAGCTCGCGCGACGGGAGTTGGGGCGCGAGGACTAACGAGCGGAGGCCGCTGGCCAGCACGCCGCTAGAGCCATTCTTCGTCGAGCCGCCGCACGAGCGCCTCGCACAACCGCACGGCGTCGGAGAGTGTGTCGTAGTCGACGTTGTAGGGAGTGTCGGTACGCCAGTGGTAGTGGGCCGGCGCCTTGTAATCGGTCACGGAGCCGAGGCACGCCGACTGGTAGCCGGCCTTGTTCGCCACCAGGGAGTCGGTCGCGTTTCTCAGCCGCAGGTTCGGGAACAGCCAGATGCCGAGCTCCTCGGCGAGCCCGTCCATCAGGTCGAGCGCCGGGCGCGGGTAGTCGTACATCCTCAACATCCCCTCGCCGCGGATGACGGTGAGGTGAGGCGAGCCGACCGTGTCGACGTTGAGGACGAAGGTGTCGCTCGTCGGGAGCGTCGAGAAGTGGCGCCGCCCGAACTGCTGCATGCCCTCGAGGATCGATTCCTCCGAGCCCGTCGAGACCAGCATCACGCGCACGCCGGCGGTGGGCCGCTCGACGAGAGCCCGCGCCACCGCCAGCAGCGTCACGACGCCGGTGACGTTGTCGTTGGCGCCCGGCACGACCTCGCGCAGCCCGATGTCCGCGAGCACGGGAACCGCACCCGCGGACAGGATCGTGCCGGCCGCGGTCGCGGCGCGGCTTCCGGTCGCCGATCCGAGCGCGACCAGCGCTGGGCCGCCGAAGACCGGGAACATGAGCGGCGGGCTCGTGTCGTTGCGCTCGATCAGGGCGGGGAAATGGCGCCACGCGAAGGCAGGGATCGCCGGATGGAAGATGAGCCCCGAGTGAGCGGCGTCGTGGTGGGCGACGAGCAACACGGTGCGGGTTGCGTCAGCGGGGCCGACCTCGGCGACGACGTTGTAGGCCGTACGACTCGGGAGCAGCCGGCGAAAGTGGCGGCGGCCGGCCGTGAGGTCGTCCCAGATCGCGGCCGCCGCGGCAGCGGCTAGCGCGGCCCCGGCAACTCTCCGCCCGCGGCGCGTCATCACCCCCGCGATCACCCCCGCGCCGGTGAGGAGCGACAGAGGCAGCGCGTACCCGCCGTGCACCCGCTCCGGCTCGATCCTCGCCGCCACCCCCAGCTCGGCGAAGCGCTCGACGATCCAGCGCGCGGCTTCGAGCTCACCTTCTGAGGCGGATGGGCGGTGGATGGACGAGAGCTCCACGACGTGGGCGCGGAGCTCAGCCGCTGGCGGCGGCACAAGGGTGTCGGCGGTGGCGGACATGCGGCGCGGCAGCATAGACCAGGCGCCCGGCGCCGGGAGGTGAAGAAGTAAGCTGCGGCCCGTGGCCGAGCTCGACCCAGACTGCATCTTCTGCAAGATCGTCGCGGGCGAATTGCCGGCGGAGGTCGTCGCCTCGGATGAGCGGACGATGTCGTTCATGGACATCAACCCGGCTACGCCCGGGCATGCGCTCGTCATTCCGCGCGCCCACTCCACCGACCTGTACGACGTGCCGGAGGAAGACCTGCTGGCTTGCACGTCGGCCGCACGCAGGCTGGCCCTGCGCATGCGCGACTCGCTCGACCCGGGCGGAATCAACCTCCTGAACGCCTGCGGGCGTCCCGCGTGGCAGTCCGTCTTCCACTTCCACATTCACGTGATCCCGCGCTACCCCGGCGATCCGCTCGAGCTGCCATGGCTGCCAGAGGGCGGTGATCTCGAGGAGATAGCGAAGGTGGCAGCGAAGCTACGCGGGGACTGAAGCCGCGCGAGCGTTGCCCCGCTGCTGCTGCTGGTAAGTTTTCCCTCGAACATGGGGAAAGAAGAAAAGATCGAGATGGAGGGCGAGATCGTGGAGGCCCTCCCGAACACGATGTTCCGAGTCAAGCTCGACAACGAGCACATGGTGCTCGGCCACATCTCCGGCAAGATGCGCCGCCACTACATCCGCATCCTCCCCGGCGATCGCGTCAAGATCGAGCTGTCGCCCTACGACCTCGATCGCGGCCGCATCACGTACCGCTACAAGTAAGAAGGCGGTTTTCGCTTAGACGCGAAAACCGGGAGCGCCGAGCGTCCGCTGCTACGACATACGTCCAGCCGGGGTTTTCAAGAGGCCCCGCGTGCGTATCCTTCCCATTGCCTCCCTGCTAAGCCAATAGGCAAGCATTGATCGCCCCGGTGTCACCCTGCCGGGGCGATCTCTTTCTATGGGCAGGATGCTATGGGCAGGATCCGTGTCAGGCTGCGGCGGCCGTAGCGATCGGCGGCACGGCGTCGACGAAGCGTCGCTCGCTCGCTTTCTCGAGCAGGGCAGCGACGTCGAGCACGCGCCCGTCTTCGCCCCACGGTGTGATGAGCTGAAGGCCGATGGGAAGCCCCGACGAGCTGTGGCCACAGGGAACCGAGCCGGCGGGCACGCCGGTCAGGTTGCCGATGCCTCCGAAGCGGACGTTCGCGTAGTCGGCCGGATACTGGCCGGAGGGGAGGCGCACCGTTGGGTCTTCGATCGGCGGCGCCGGCGCCGGGAGGCTCGGCCACGCGAGAAGGTCCACCTGCTCGAGGGCACGCGCGACGGAGCGCCGAAGCAACGTCCGCGCGCGCTGCGCCTTGGCGAGGGCCGACGCCGGTAGCAGCAGCTGAAACTTCAAAAGCCCCCTCAATATGGGCGACAGGTGGGGTTCGAGCTGCGCCGCCGCATGCGGATCGACGGCGGGGACCCCCTCGGTGCTGATCAGCAGCACGGTCGCGATCGCAGCGTGCTCGGCTCCCTCGAGCGTGACCTCGCTGACCTCAACGCCCTCGCCGCGGAGGAGCTCCAGCGCGTCCGTGCACGCACGCTCGACTTCCGGGTCGAGGTCGTTCCAGAGCTGTGCGCGCGGTATCCCGATCCGCAGGCCGGATGCCGGCCGTGGCTCGAGCGGGCGCGACAGCAGCACCTCTCCGAGCAGCCGGGCGTCCGCGGCGTCGCGGCAGATCGGCCCCGCGGTACCAAGCGTGAGGTAGCCGTGGGTGAAGCCGTCGATTGGAATTTGGCCCCAGGTGAACTTGAGGCCGCTGGTACCGCAGTACGCGGACGGGAACCGGATCGACCCGCCACCGTCGGTGCCGACCGCGCCCGCCACCATACGGGCCGAGACTGCCGCGGCCGATCCGCCGGACGATCCTCCCGCGCAGTGAGACGGCTTCCAAGGGTTCCCGCAGGGGCCGTACGCGGAGAGGTGGCCGGTCGAGCCCAGCCCCAGCTCGTGCATGTTGGTGACGCCGACGATCACGGCGCCCGCGTCGCGCAGGCGGCGAAAGATTCCCGACTCGCCCTTGCCCACCGGGGTGGGGCTGATGTAAGCGCCGTCGCGCGGCTCGCGCCAGGGGAGCGCGAACTGGTCTTTGACTGCGATGGGTACGCCATGCAGCGGCCCCTCTGGCGCTTCGGCCAGCATCCGCGCCGACTCGCTCGAGAAACACTCGACGATCGCGTTCAGCGCCGGGTTGCGCTCCTCGATCCGCTCGAGCGTCGCCTCGAGCAGCTCGGTCGCGTCGAGCTCGCCTGTGGCGATCGCGCGCGCCTGCTCGACCAGCGACAGGTCCTGCGGGTGCGCGCTCATCCGGCTTGGGTGCCTCCACCGCTCACAGGCGGTGCGGGCGGCTGCGACGGGTCGATCCACGGCTCAGCCTCGACGTGGCTCAGATCGGCGGCCATGAGGGCGTCGCGAAGATGCCCGTACACGGCCTCGGCGGCGGTGATCACCTGAATGTCGATCTCGTCGACCTCGACTCCGTATCGGGCCAGCGCCAACCGCACGTGCTCCTGGAAGTGGTCCTGGACCTGCATGGCTCGCGGCAACCCTACACGCGGGAAAGGTTGGCCGGGCTCGCCGCCGAAAAACAGGACGCGCCGCTGCATCGCCGGAACGTCCGGACGGGCGGCGGGCGCCGAAACAATGCGACGCAAGAAGTGTTCGGGCCGTTGATGAAAGCTAAGGCGCTAGCGCTGGTGGCCGGGCTGGCCGTGACGGCGGCAATGGCCGCCACAGTGGCCGCCGCGCCGACGGCGTCGCAGTCGATCGTGCTCGGCAAGACGGACCACTATCCGGCCTCCGGCTGCCCCGGAGCGAAGGACTGCGAGGTGGTCGCGCGGGTGACCGGGATCCAGATGAACGCGAACGGGGTCGAGCATCCGTTCCGCGCGCCGGCAAGCGGCCAGCTGGTGGCGTGGTGGCTGAAGCTGCCGGAGCTCACCCCGGCTCAGGTCCGCTCGTTCTCTCAGCTCTTCGGAGGCGCCCCGGCGGCACGGATCTCGGTACTGCGGCGCGGCAAGCGAGGCCGCGTGCGCCTCGTTCGGCAGGGCCCGGTCGAGCTGCTGCAAGGCCATCTCGGCACTAAGGGGCGAGCTCGCTTCAAGCTGCTCGAGCCGCTACGCGTAAAGGAGGGCGACTACGTGGGTCTCACCGCGGTCACGTGGGTGCCCGCGTTCGCGGTCGGCCTCGACCCCACGGGCGACGCCTGGCTTGCGAGCCGGCCGAACAGCCGCTGCGACACTCCCTCCAGCCGCGACGCTGAGCGCTTCGCCCGCTACTACAAGGACACGGATGCCCACGCCGAGACGAGCACCGTCAAGCAGTACCGCTGCCTCTACCGGACGGCGCGCCTTCTCTACTGGGGGCGGCTGGTTCCCGACGAGCCCGCCCCGCCGGCTGAGCAAGGCGGCACGGGCGAGCGCCGCACCCGTTAGCGCCGCGCCGCACGAGGCCGCGAGCGCTTCCGGCCCGTTCGTCCGCTAGCAGGCGCCGGGGTTCTGCGAGCAGAACTGCTCGAACCGGTCCGCCGGGCTGCCGGCCGGAGGCGGAACGTCGTTCTGCTCGGTGTCCTGAGAAGGAGCCGGGCTGCCGCCCGTGGGCGGGCTCGGGGCCGTCTCCTGCTGCTCTTGCTGCTGGGGCTCCGAGCTGCCGGAGTCGCCGGTCGCTCCCCGGCTGTTGCGCTCGCCCTCGCTCAACTGACCCGAGCCGCCCGGTACGGTCAGCTCCGGGGTCTCCACGCTGGTCGACGAGCCTCCGTCACCGCCCGAGCTCGCCACGACGATCCCGACGAGCAGGCCGGTTGCAACGGCGGCGATGGCTATCAGCGGTGCCTTGCGCAAGAAGACGCTCCGGCGGGCGCGCTCAGGAGCCGCCGCCGACGGCGGGCATCCGGCGGCCGCAGTACGGGCAGTCGCTCAAGTCCATCTCCACGAGCTGCTCGCAATGTGGGCAGACGCGGACCGTGTCCTGAGTCCGAGGCAGGTTCGACGGCGAGGAGGCGAGCGGGACGATCTTGGAGACCACCTCGAGTCGCTCGCCCGTCACGCGGTCGTAGTAAGCGCTCTCGTATCCCTCTCGCGGGTTGTCGAGCGCAAGCACGACTTCCCGGCCTGAAGCCGGCGCGCGCAGGCGGTATCGCTGAGGCTCGGGCATAGCGGGCAAAGATACCAAGGGCCCCTACCGGCCGCCCGCGCGAATAGTTTGCAGTCATGCGCGTTCTCATATTCCACGGCTACCTGCTCCGCGGGACCGGCTCGAACGTCTACAACGCGCGCCTCGCCGAGGCGCTGACGCGGCTCGGCCACGACGTCCACCTGCTCTGCCAGGAGGGCTCACCCGAGGACTTCGGGTTCGTCGACACCGTGGGGAGGTGGGATGAAGGAAAGCTCGAGCTCCGCGCGGTGCGGAAGCCTCCGCATGCGGGCCGGTGCGCGGTGTACCGCCCGGATATCGGCTCCCTGTTGCCGGTGTACGTGTACGACGACTACGAAGGCTTCGAGGTGCGCACCTTCGACCGCCTCGACGACGCAGAGCTCGAGCGCTACCTGGACGCGAACGTGGCGGCAGTCCGGGACGTCGCGCGAGAGGCCGACCCGGACGTGGCGCTTGCGAACCACCTCGTGATGGGACCGGCGATCCTGGCGCGGGCGCTCGAAGGGGTCCCGTACGCGGTCAAGATCCACGGCTCGGCGCTCGAGTACACCGTCAAGCCTCACTACCAGCGCTTCGCGCCGTACGCGAGCGAGGGTCTCGTGCCGGCGCGGACGGTGCTCGTCGGCTCGCGTCACACGGCGGAGAGCCTGTGGGCCGCGATGCCCCTGGAGGGCCTGGTCGAGCGAACACGGCTCGGCCCGCCCGGGGTCGAGGTGCACACGTTCCAGATGCGCGAGCCAGCCGAGGCGCTCGAAGGCTTCGACGCCCTCGTGCGCTGGCTCGACAGCGCTCAGCGCACCGGCTTCGACGGCGCGGCGGCCGAGGCGCTCGACAACCTCTGCGCGCCCGATCGCGAGCGCCCTCCGAGCGGCGAGGAGCTTGCGGTCGTGAGGAGCGGCTTCGACCCCTACGGCATCGACGTCGACGCTCCGCAGGCGCTGGCCGCACTCGACCCCTCGGCGCAGCCGGTCGTCGCCTTCGTCGGCAAGCTGATCGTCTCCAAGGGCGCGGACCTGCTGCTCGCGGCGTGGCCGCTGGTGCTCACGCGCCATCCTGACGCCCGCCTCGTGGTCGTCGGCTTCGGAACCTACCGCGAGGGGCTCGAGGTGCTGCTCCGCGGTCTCGAGCGCGCCGACGAGCGGCTGCTCACACACGTGATCCGCTGCGGCCGTGGTCTCGAGGGCGGGCCGCGCGATCAGCTCACCTACCTGCGGGCATTCCTCGAGAGCCTCAGCGGCCGGCACGAGCGCTACTTCGCCGCCGCCCGCAAGATGCGCGAGAGCATCGTCTTCACCGGGAGGCTCGAGCACGGCGAGCTCGCGCGGCTGCTGCCGGCCGCTCAGGCTCTCGTCGTCCCGAGCGTGTTCCCGGAGGCGTTTGGGATGGTCGCCGCCGAGGCGGCGGCGTGCGGAGCCCTTCCCGTGTGCTCCGCTCACTCGGGGCTCGCCGAGGTCGCGGCGATCCTCTCCGAGCGGCTCTCCACGCAGGTTCGCCCGCTGCTCACCTTCGAGCGCGGCATGCGCTCGGTGGACGGGATCGCCGAGGCGCTGAACGGCTGGCTCGAGCTCGATCCCGACGTTCGCGAGAGCGCCCGCCGCCGTCTCGCCCTGACGGCGCGCGACCACTTTGGCTGGGAGCAGGTGGCGGAGAAGGTGATCGCGGGCGCGCAGGGCAAGCTCGAGTTGCTCGAGCAGCCCGTCGGGCGCGCCGGGCGGATCGTCCGGCCCGTTTAGCGCAGCATCGCCGCCGGGTATTACAACTGCGCGCCGAGGGCGCACCGGGAAGGCAAACGCAACCGATGGGAGGCAGCATGGCGGAGCTGACGAAGCTCGAGAGCAAGCTCGCCGAGGTGTTCGGACTTGCGCAGGCGGCCCAGCAGGCCACCGGCAAGGTCTCGAAGCTGGTGGACGACGCCGAAGTCAAGCAGACGCTCGAGCGCATGAGCGAGGAAGCGGCGGAGGCGGAGCGTCGGTGCGCCGAGCTGGCCGCGGAGCTCGACGGCAAGAAGACGGCCATCGAGGAGAAGGCGCGCGAAACGAAATCCGAGGCCACCGAGATGATGCGCACGTACCTCGGTGACGACGCGGACGCCCTCGACGGCTTCGAGTTCCTCGTCATGGCCGAGGCCGGCGAGCTCGGTCACGTCGAGATCGTGGGCACGATGAACGAGCAGGTCGGCGACGGTCGCATTCGCGAGCTGATCGACTGGGCGCGTCCGGTCCAGCAGCGCCACTTCGAGGCCTCGAAGCAGTGCGCGCTCGCGCTTGCGAGCAAGGAAGACGCAACGAGCGTCGAGTCGTAGACCTGTCGAGATGGCCCCTTGACGGGTGGCGGCGAAGTTATCCTTTTCGTGGATGACGCCGTCCTGCCTACGACCGCGCGCCGGGACGGCGCTCGCCGCCTTGGTGGCGGTCGCCCTCGGCGCACCGTCGTACGCCGGCGCTGAGAAGCCGCCGGAGACCCGCGCGGCCGCCCTCACCCCCGCTCAGCTCGGGCTCGCCGGAAAGGACCGCGCTCGCTACGGGCGAGCCGTCGCGCTGACGGCGACCCTCACCGCCGCGGGCAAGCCCCTGGGCGGTCGGAAGGTCGATCTCCACCTCGACGGCGCGCCGGTGTCGAGCGCCGTCACGAAGGCATCCGGCAGGGCGACCTTCAAGCTGAAGGCGTCGCGCACCGGCTCCTATGACGCGCGCTTCACGCCGGTCGAGCCCGGCGACGTGGCGACCTACCTCGCAGCAGCCACTGAGCCGTTGCGGCTCGAGGTGGTCCCGCTCATGCGGCTCTCCGTCTCGAGCCCGCTGAAGGCCGGGCGCAAGGCCGTCGGGATACCCGGGGAGAAGCTGCGCATGCGGGGCACGATCGTGCCTTACACCGCCGGCGCCGTCAACGTGCGCGCGACTGCCGGCGGGCGGGAGCTCGAGAACGAATCGAGGCCAATCGTCCGGAAGGGGTCGAAGGGGCGCTTCAACTTCAGCTTCAAGCCCGGCCGCCGCGGCTCGTACACGCTCTCCGCGGCGCGGGAGGGCGACGCGCAGCTCGCCCGGGGCAAGGCGTCGAAGACGCTGCTGGTCGTGCGCGGGTCAGCGCACCACGGCTCCCGTGGCCCGGCGGTGCGGGCGCTCCAGAACCGACTGGACGCTCTCGGATACGTATCGCCGGTGACCGGAAGCTTCGGGGCGAGCACGGCGCGCGCCGTGCTCGCGTTTCGAAAGGCCAACGGCATGGGCCGCTCCACCTTCGCGGGGCGCGGCGTCTTTCGCCGCCTCGAGCGCGGCGGCGGCGCCTTTCGCGTTCGCTATCCGAAGGCCGGTAGGCACGCCGAATTCGACTGGTCGCGGCAGGTGCTGGTCCTGGCCCGGGGCCGACGCGTGGTGAGGGTCCTGCACGCGTCCTCCGGAGCGCCCGTCACGCCGACGGTCTTCGGCCACTTCCGCTTCTACCGCAAGTCCCCCGGCTACAACGCCAAGGGCATGTACTTTTCGTCCTACTTCATCGGCGGCTACGCGATACACGGCTTCGCATCGGTTCCCAACTACCCGGCGAGCCACGGCTGCATCAGGATTCCGATTGCGAGCGCGCAGGCGGTCTTTCGCTGGGTGAGGCTCGGCAGCCGGATCTCGGTCTACCGCTGAGCTGAGTTGATCGAGACCCCGCGCTCGACCGAGGCTTCGTCGATTGCGATCGAGACGAGCGTCGGGCCCGGCGCCGGCTTGTTGTTTCGCCTACGCGGGACCACGCGGCGCCGCGTCGGCATCACGAGGCCCGAAAATTCCCGGTGGTCGTGACAGTAGTGGGCCGCCTTCGCCCAGGAGCCGAACACCTCGGCTGTGTAGTCGAGCCGCCGCAGCCTGAACGACTCGTCGAAGTAGAAGTCCTGCTCGGGCGAATGCGTGGGCACGTCCGCGGGGAAGCGCACGCGCAGGCGGCGCCAGCGTTCACCGCGCTCATACCAGGGCTCAATCTCTTGGAGATCGAAGCCCGGGCGCCGGAAGAGAAACGGCGTGGTCGCGTAGTTCCAGAGCGCGTAGCCGGCGAAGTAGGCGAGGTCGAGGTCGTCCCACCAGAGCTTGCGGCGCAGCTTGTTGAAGCACTCGCGCGGGCGCTCTCGTTCGGCGATCGTCTCGCCTCCCTCGGTCTCGATCCGCACCCGGCCATGCTCGAAGATCCCGCGTTGCCCATCGCGTGGGTAGGGGGAGAGGATGGTCCGTGGCTCGTTCGTCGAGACTCGTCCCTGGATGTTGGCGAGCGCCCCGCGCTTGAAGCGCATGGCGAAGGCGGCGCCACCGCATCTCATGTCGACCGCGATCTCGCGCACCGAGTCGAATCGCTCGGCGCCGCCGTGAGCCTCGATCGCGCGCTCGAGAAGGTCGGACACGGGCGCAGCCTATCCGGCCGCGAGAGACGAGAAGCTAGGCGCGATGCTCGGCGGCAGGCGGCGGGGCGTCGAAGCTGCCGGAGTCCATCGCCGCGCGGGTCCCCGCCTCCACGTTCCATTGCTGGCGAAAGCCCCGCATCGCGAATGCGATCAGGATCGCTTGAAGGGGGATCGTCAGCAACGTCAGGATGCCGAGCAGACTGGGGGGCAGGGCCGGGTCTTCGAAGCCGGCCTTGTCGCGTTCGAACCAAGCGGGCCCGGCGACGGCGGCGAAAATGATCAGGATCACCGCGAGGGCGCTCGCCACGGGCAGCACGCCGCGGTTCCAGCGCGCGACGTAGAACGCGAACAGGAGATAGATCAAGACGTAGGCCGGCGGCACGGCCTTGGCGCCCTCCAGCTTGTCCCAGCCGCCGATCGTGATGAGCGCGATCAGGGCTGCCGATACGACCAGCAGGAAAGCGATGATCGCCTTCGTCTGCTTCGACTCCGGCTTGTTGCGGTTCGGGCGGCGAACGTCTATATCTGCCACGGCAGCCGAAGTCTAGAATCTTTGCGCACGGCGCGCGACTGGGGTCCCGCGACGTGGGTCACGCGGGCGTGGCGGAACGGTAGACGCGCCAGCCTTAGGAGCTGGTGGGCTGTTGCCCGTGGGGGTTCGATTCCCTCCGCCCGCACCTGCCCAGTGGGATTCACCGCTGGGCTTCCGCCCGCAGCTCCGGCGTGATCAGCCGCGCTGCGCTTCCAAAGTCTCGGGGAGCGGGAGCCCGCGTGGGGTGCAGCAGGTGCGCGAGCAGCTCGACCCCTGTGATGAGCCGCGGCCCCGGTCGTGAGAAGTAGGCGGACGCATCAACCGCCGCGACGGAGTCCGCGTCGAGCGCGTTCAGCCTTTCTTCGTACGCATGCGCCTGCTCGATCGTCCCTTCGGTGCCGTAGCCGCAAGGCATGACCACGACGACCTCCGGCCGCGCGTCCTCCAGCTCGCTCCACTGCGCGGTCCGTGAGCGCGCACCCGGCGCGCCGAGCGTGTCCTCGCCACCGGCGGCGTCGATCATCTCGGGCACCCAGTGGCCGGCGACGAAGGGCGGGTCGAGCCACTCGAGCGCAAGCACGCGAGGCCGCGTGGCGCCCGCGACAGCAGTGCGCACCGCCTCGAGACGCCGGCGCGCGTCTGACAGGAGGGCCGCCGCGGCGGTCGTGGCGCCGGTCGCTTCGCCGAGCCGATCGACGTCCGCCAGGACCTGATCGAGCCTCAGAGGGTCGAGCGAGATCACACGCGGTCGCGAGGGTAGAGTCGCCGCCACCGCGACCACGTCGTCGAAGCTGACGGCACAAACTTCGCAGACCGCCTGTGTGACGATCAGGTCCGGGGCGAGCTCCTCGAGCAGGTCGCGGTCCAGCTCATACAGAGGAGCGGCCCGGCCCACGGTCTCCCGCACGACGCGGTCTATCTCTGCCGGCCCGAGGCCGTCAGGGATGACGCTGCGGGTGAGGTGGGGGAGGGACGAAGCCCGCGCGGGCCAATCGCACTCGTGCGTCACCGCGACGACGCTGTCGCCAAGGCCGAGCTCGAACAGCATCTCCGTTGCGCTCGGCACGAGTGAGGCGATCCGCATGGCTGAGACCTTAGACCCTCTGGACGGGGCCGCCGGTCGCGCGCGGGCTGGAGGAGCGACCTCGACCCATGGCCCTAGAATTGACCGTCCAAGGGGCAGTAGTTCAGTTGGTAGAACGCTGGTCTCCAAAACCAGAAGTCGGGGGTTCGAGTCCTCCCTGCC
>CAVZDP010000005.1:0-600878 GCA_963774075.1 uncultured Solirubrobacterales bacterium
GCGTCGCAGCCGGCCTCCTTGACGAAGCGGTGGGCGGTGTCGATGGCCCGCTCGTCGGAGGCCTCGTAGGAGCCGAAGGGCAGGTCGCCGACGAGCAGCGGCGCGCGCAGGCCGCGCCGGACGGCGGCGCACAGCATGAGGAGCTCCTCCACCGTCACCGGCACCGTGTCGGCGTAGCCCAGGACGTTGTTGGCCGCGGAGTCGCCGACGAGCACGACGTCGACGCCGGCCGCCTCCGCCGCCCGGGCGCTGGGGTGGTCGTAGGCGGTGACCATCACGATCGGCTCCCCGAGCGCGCGCATCTCCGCGAGCTTGGTGAGGGTGACCGGGCGGCGGGCGTCCGGGTCGGGGTGGTCGATGCGGGGCGGGGACGACATGCGGGTGCTCCTTGGTCGTGGTTGGCGCTCCCCTAGGCGGGAGTCGCCACCGGTACCGGGTCGAGGAGGACGTTGTCGATGAGCCGGGCGGGACCGACGCGGGCGGCCACGGCCAGGAGGACGCGGCGCTCGATCCGCGCGACGGGCGCGAGCGTGTCCGGGTCCACCACGGCGAGGTAGTCGGGCCGCACGTCCGCGCCGCGCAGGGCGGCCCGGGCGGCGGCGGCGACGACGGCGGCGTCGCGCTCGCCGGCCGCCGCGAGCGCGCGGGCCGCCTCGAGGCCGCGGTGCAGCGAGAGGGCGCGCTCGCGGTCGGCGGGCGCCAGGCGCGCGTTGCGCGAGGAGAGGGCGAGGCCGTCCGGGTCGCGCACCGTGGGCACGACCGCCAGCTCCACGGGGAGGTCGAGGTCGCGCACCATGCGGCGGATGACGACCACCTGCTGCGCGTCCTTCTGGCCGAAGTACGCCACGTCGGGGGCGACGATGTTGAACAGCTTGCAGACGACGGTGCAGACGCCCGGCGAAGTGCGCGGGGCCGCGCTCGGCGCCCTCCAGCACCGTGCCCAGGCCGTCCACCGCGACGCGGGTGGCGAAGCCGTCCGGGTAGAGCTCCGGCGCGTCCGGCGCGAAGAGGACGTCGACGCCGAGGCTCGTCCGCGATCGCCGCGTCGCCGCCTCCGAGCGCGGATAGGCGGCGAGGTCGGCGGCCTCGTCGAACTGCGCCGGGTTGACGAACAGGGAGACGACGACGAAGTCGCACCGCTCCCGCGCGGCCCGCATCAGCGCCTCGTGGCCGGCGTGGAAGGCGCCCATGGTGGGGACGAGCCCGACGCGTGCGCCCCGCCCGCCGCGCCGCGCGCGACGGCGGCGCGGACCTCCTCGATGGTGCGCACGGTCCTCATCGCACGCGGGTGTGCGCGCGAGCGCGCGGGTGGCGTCCGCGAGCGCGTCGAACAGGGGGAGCAGGTCGGGCGTGCGCTCGGCCACCGCGTCGCGCTGGCGCGCCACGGTCTCCTCGTCCCCGCGCGCGATCGGGCCCGTGAGGGCCTCGGCGGCGCCGTGGCGGGCCCAGTTCTCCACCGCGGCGCGGACCAGGGGGACGAGCAGCGCGCGGTCGACGCCCGCGCTGGCCGCCAGCCGCTCCGCCGCGCCCTCCAGCGTGACGAGGAAGTTCGCGGCGATCGAGGCGGCCGCGTGGTAGGCGGCGCGGTCCTCGTCGGCCACGGTGGTCGGGTGCATGCCGAGGCGGACGGCGAGGCGGCGCGCGCACGCCTCGGCGCGGGCGGTGGTGCCCGCCACGGCGCAGCCGGCGCCGGCGAAGGGCGAGGGCACCGCGGCTGCCCCCGTCGCCGCCCGGCGCGCCCCCGGCACGGTCATCAGCGGGTGCAGCCCGAAGGCCTCGTGCGGCGCCAGCACGTCGAGGCCGGTGGCGCCGGAGCAGTGGCCGACGAGCGGCCCGGGGGCGACGGCGGCGGCCGCGGCCGCGATCTCGGCGTCCGGCACGCACAGGAGCACCACGTCCGCGCCTCGGGCTCGCGCCGCGGCCGAGCGGGCCGTCGACGGCGAAGGCCGGTGGCGCGCAGGGCGGCGGCCAGGGCGGTGCCGAGCCGCCCGGCCCCGACGATCGCGCAGGAGCGTGGGATGTGGGTCCGGTCCAGTTCTCGCATGAGATACCGGCTGGTGTGCGCGTGAGCATAGACCGCAAGGTGCGAGCACGGCCCCGGACCCGCCGGACGGGCGGGTATGGTGGCCGCGTGCCCACGGCGGAGGACGCGGCGCGAGGAGCTCAAGGCGGTCTGGCGGCGAGTCGCAGGCCTGCACGACGCTGCCCGCAGCTCGCCGCGACGCGCCATACGGTCGTCTTCGGCGCGGGCAACGCCGACGCCGACCTGATGTTCGTCGGCGAGGCGCCCGGCGCCAACGAGGACGAGCAGGGCCTGCCGTTCGTCGGCCAGGCCGGGCGGCTGCTCGACGACGCTGCTCGGCGAGATCGGCCTCGCGCGCGCGACGTGTTCATCGCGAACACGCTGAAATGCCGGCCGCCCGGCAACCGCGACCCGCTGCCGGACGAGATCGACGCCTGCCAGGACTAGCTTTCCGCCAGCTCGAGCTGATCGAGCCGCGCGTGGTCTGCACGCTGGGCAACTTCTCGACCAAGCTGCTGCGCGGCGATCCGACCGGCATCACGCGGCTGCACGGGCGCGCGGAGGTGCGCCGGATCGGGCCGCGGGCCGTGCGGCTGTACCCGCTCTACCACCCGGCCGCCGCGCTCTACACGCCGTCGATGCTGGAGATCCTGCGCACGGACTTCCCCGCATCCCCGAGCTGCTCGCGCTCGAGGCGCCCGAGCAGCCCGCGCCCGTGCCGCCGAGCCGGAGCCGGAGCCGGAGCCCGGTCGTCGCGGTGCCGCGAGCTGCGTCGCAGGAGCCGGAGCCGCCGCGGCGGCGGAGCCGGAGCCCGCGCAGCTCGGGCTGTTCTGAGCCGTCAGCGCGCGCGCCTGCGGCGCTCGTCGGCCGTGATCGCGTAGCGCTCGTGGTCGCGCCAGCGCCCGCCGATCAGCAGGTAGCGCGGCGAGAAGCCCTCCAGCCGGAAGCCGGCGCCGCGGGCGAGCGCGATCGACGGCGCGTTGCCCGGCTGGATGTTCGCCTCGAGCCGGTGCAGCGCGAGCGTGCCGAACGCGTAGTCCAGGACGAGCTCCATGCGCCTCGCGCATGAGGCCCTTGCCCGCGTGGCGCGCGCCCGCGTAGTAGCCGAGGTAGGCGGACTGGAAGTAGCCGCGGACGATCTGGGAGATCGTGAAGATGCCGACGAGGTCGCCGTCCTCGGCCAGGCAGGCGGCCAGGCAGACGAAGTCCTCGCGCGTGGCGCGCGCGACGAGGTCGTCGAACTGGTCCGGGCGCTCGGGCGGATAGGTCCACGGCCGGTGCAGCTCGCGGCTCTCGCGCACCATCGCGAGGAAGTCGTCGCGGTCGGCGGGCACGAGCTCGCGCAGGACGACGCGGCTGCCCGGGCGCGTCGCCAGCGCGGGGCACTTCCGCCGGCCGGCCTCGCCGCTGCGGCGCAGGATGCGCCGCCTCATCCGCGCGCCCCCGGCGGCGGCTCGGGCGCGGGCTCGGCGGCGGCGCGGCGCGGGTCCATGGTCCGCATGAAACAGGAACGGTCCGGGGCGCCGCCCTTAGGGCGGACTTCCTAAAAGTTGCTTGAGCCCGTAACCTAACGGGTTCCGGGGCGTTTACCTTCGTGGACGCCCGCTTCGGGGAACCCTCTCGGAGTTGCGGCGTCCTGGATGCATCCGCCTTGGAGGCGACCGCCGCAGGACGTTCCCCCCCGTCCATCTTCGGCAGTGTGAGGGACCGCACAGCCGGCTGACGATTGCGCCGGCAACTTTTGGAGTATAATTCCTACCCGGAGAGTTGGCTTTCCTCCGAGACCGCAACGAAAGAAAGCAATGACCACGACTTAGATGGAGAACACGAGCGTCCCAAGGACGCCGAGCAGTACCAGGCCGACGTGGATCCCACGCTGGACTCGCTGCAGCTCCTCCTTCGCGAGGCGGGCCGCTTCCGGCTGCTCACGCCCGCCGAGGAGATCGAGCTCGCGAAGCGGATCGAGAAGGGCGACCTGGCGGCCAAGGAGCGCATGATCAACTCGAACCTGCGCCTCGTCGTCGCCAACGCCCGCCGCTACCAGGGCCAGGGACTCGCCCTGGGTGACCTGATCCAGGAGGGTATGCTCGGGCTGATCCGCGCGGTCGAGAAGTTCGACTGGCGCAAGGGCTTCCGCTTCTCGACCTACGCGACGCTGTGGATCCGCCAGGCGATCCAGCGCGGGCTGGAGAACACCCGCCGCACGATCCGCCTGCCCGTCCACGTCGCGCAGCGCTCCCGCAAGGTGGGCCGGATCGAGCGCGAGCTGACGACGAAGCTGGGGCACGAGCCGACCGACGAGGAGATCGCGGACGCGGCCGACCTGCCGCTGGCCGACGTGATCGAGATCCGCAAGGCGGACCGCGCCGTGGTGAGCCTCGACAAGCCGGTCGGCGACGACGGCGACACGTCGTTCGGCGACCTGCTGGCGCTCGAGACGCCCGCCGTCGACGAGGAGGTCCACGAGGCAGCTCCGCTCCGAGACGCTCCTGACCGCCATCGCCGAGCTGCCCGAGCCCGAGCGCAACGTCATCGAGATGCGCTTCGGCGCCGGCGACAAGGAGCCGCAGACGCTCAGCCAGGCCGGCAAGAAGCTCGGCGTGTCGACCGAGCGCGCGCGCCAGCTGGAGGAGCGCGCCTTGCGCCGCCTCAGCCAGCGCCCTGAGCTGATCGCGCTCCGCGAGGCGGCGTAGCAGCTCTCAACGCAGCCGCCCGGCGAGCCCGGGTCGCTCCCGGGTCGCGGCGGTAACGGGGCGAGCGTGCTCGGCGACTTCGCCCCCGCTGTACGGGGGCAAAGTGCGACAAACCGGCCGTCGCTACCCTGCGACGCCATGCCGCCGGAGACGTCACGCACGACGGCGCCGCGAGGCGACCGAGGCCGCGGGCGCGGAGCTGGCGGCGGCGCTCGCGCCCGGGGACGTCGTGCTCGTCTCGGGCGAGCTCGGCGCGGGCAAGACGACGTTCGTGCGCGGCGCGCTGCGCGCGCTCGGCGTGCACGGAGCCGGTGACGAGCCCGACCTTCGTGGTCGGCCTCCTCTACGAGGGCGCCGCGCGGGCCGCTCGCGCACCTCGACCTCTACCGCCTCGGCGGGCTCGACGACGAGGACCCCGGCCTGCTCGACCCCTACTTCGGCCCGGAGCACGGTCACGTTCGTCGAGTGGCCGGAGCGGGCGGAGTCCGACGCGGCGCTCGGCGGCCGCGCGGTCGCCCGCCGCGTGCACGCTCGCGCACGCCGGCGGCGACCGCGCGCCGGATCGAGGTCGCGCGCGTGATCGCTGCTCGCGCTCGACACCGCGACGCCGTCGACCGTCGCCGGCGTGCTGCTGCGCCGACGGGCGGGTGGTCGAGGCGCGCGACGACCCGCCGCCGGGCTCGCGCGGCGAGCACGCCGCGCCGGCTGCTGCGCGCTCGCCGAGGCAGGCGCTCGCGGAGGCCGGGCGTCGGCTGGGACGAGCGTCGAGCGGCATCGCCGTCGGGGTCGGCCCGGGCGGCTTCACGGGCCTGCGGATCGGCGTCGCGACGGCCCGCGCGCTCGCGCAGGCGCGCGGGCTGCCGCTCGTGCGCGCGTCGGCTCGCTCGCAGCGCGCTCGCCGGGCCGGTCGCGCGGCCGCGGCCGGACGGCCGCCGCCGTCGCCGCCGTGATCGACGCCCGCCGCGGCGAGGTGTTCGCCGCCGCGTGGGCGCGGCGGCGCGCGCGTCCTCGCGCCCGCCGCGCTCGCGCCCGACCGCGCTGGCGCGAGCGGCTCGCCGGCGCTGGACGGCCCGTGCTGGCGGTCGGGGACGGGGCGGTACGCTTCCGGGACGGAGCTCGAGCGGGCCGGGGCGGCGGTCCCGGCGGACGGCTCGCCCGTCCACCGCATCGGCGCCGCGGCGCTCTGCCGGCTCGGCGCGGCGGGGGAGCCGGCCGACCGCGACCGCGCTGCTGCCCGACTACCGCCGCGAGCCCGACGCCAAGCCACCGCAGCGATGACCGCCCCGCCCGCCGCCGCCATCGAGGTCCGCCGCCTCACCTACGCCGACCTGCCCGCAGGTCGTCGCGATCGAGCGCCGCGCGTTCCCGACGCCGTGGTCGCTCGCGATGTTCGTGCTCGAGCTCTCCAAGCCGTCGGGCATCTGCCTCGCCGCCTTCGTCGAGGGCGCGCTCGCCGGCTACCTCGTCTGCTCGCGCTACGACACGGTCTGGCACGTCATGAACGTCGCCGTGGACCCGGACCGGCGCCGCGCTGGGCATCGCCACGACCCTGCTCGACGCGGCTGTTCGAGCGCGTCGACGACCCCGACGCGCAGCTACACGCTCGAGGTCCGGCGCTCCAACGCCGGCGGCGATGGAGCTCTACGACCGCTTCGGCTTCCGCGCCGCCGGGCGTGCGCCGCCGCTACTACCAGGACAACGGCGAGGACGCCGTCGTCATGTGGCGCACGCCGGCGACGCTGCGCGGCACGCTCGACGACGTGCCCGAACGCCGCGCCCGCGTGACGATCCTCGCGCTGGAGACCTCCTGCGACGACACCTGCGCGGCCGTGGTGACCGCGGCGGGCGAGGTGCTGGCCGAACGTCGTCTCCTCCCAGGGCGTCCACGACCGCTTCGGCGGCGTGGTGCCGGAGATCGCCTCGCGCCACCACCTCGAGCTGGTCAACGCGGTGGTCGACGACGCGCTGGCGCGCGGCCGGCGCGACGCTCGACGACGTCGACGCGGTCGCGGTGACGCAGGGCCCCGGGCTCGTCGGCGCGCTGCTCGTCGGCGTCGCGACCGCCAAGGCGCTGGCCGCGGCGCGCCGGCTGCCGCTCGCGCCCGTCGACCACCTGCAGGGCCACGTCGCGGCGAACTTCCTCGCGCCCGACGCCGATGGAGCCGCCGTTCCTGTGCCTGATCGCCTCGGGCGGCCACACGCTGCTCGCGCGGGTCGACGGACCACCGCGGCTACGAGGTCGCTCGGGCGCACGCTCGACGACGCGGCGGGCGAGGCGTTCGACAAGGGCGCGCGGCTGCTCGGGCTGGGCTATCCGGGCGGCCCGGCGCTGTCGCGGCTGGCCGCGGCGGGCGACCCGGCGCGCCTTCGCCTTCCCGACCGCCGCGCGCGTGCCGGGGCTGGACTTCTCCTTCGCCGGGCTCAAGACGGCGCTGCTCTACAAGGTGCGCGAGCTCGGGGAGGAGGAGGCGCGCGCGGCGCGCCGCCGACCTCGCCGCGAGCTACGAGCACGCCATCGTCGAGGCGCTGATGGCGCGGGTGGAGCGCGCGCTCGGCGGCCGAGGCCGCGCCGCGGCTGGCGATCGGCGGCGGCGTGGCCGCGAACCGGCGCCTGCGCGCGCGCGCCGCGGGGCTCGGCGTCGAGGTGCACGTCCCGCCGCCGCGAGCTGTGCACGGACAACGCGGCGATGATCGCCTCCGCCGCGCGCTGGGTCGAGCCGTGCCGTTCCCGGACTACCTCGCCCTGGACGCCTACGCCACCCGGCCCCGCCGCCGCGCCGCCTGAGCCGTGCGCCGAGGACGCGCGCGGCCGGAGCCGCGCCGCGCGGCGACGCCGCGCGGCGCTGGCGCCGGCGCTGGGCGCGCCCGCCGCGCGCGGCGGCCGCTGCGTCGCCGTGGCGGCGGCCTGCGTGCCGGCGCGCGTCGCCGCCGTCGCCGCGGCGGTCGCCGCGCCGCCGGCGGCGCGGCGGCCGCCGGCCGCCGCGCGCTCGCCGACGCGGTGCCGTTCGACGGGCGCTCGCCGCGCGAGCCGGCCGGCGGCGGGCACGCGGGTGCTGGTCGAGCTGCCGCGGCCCGCGCTCGGGCGACGCCGGCGATCGCCGACGCCGGCCGCGCAGCGCGCCTACGTGCGCTCGCTGCGGGAGGAGTCCGCGCGCGCTGCGCTCGGCGCTCGGCGCCCGCGGCGTGCGGCTCGCGCGACGTCGTCACCTTCGAGCGCACCTGGAACGGCTTCGCCGCCACCGTCGCGCACGCGCGACCTCGCGCGAGCTCGACGCCTCGGCGTGCGCGTCGCGGCCCGTCCGCCGCTTCTACCCCGCGCTCGGCCGAGCCCGCGCGCGTCGCCCGGCGTCGCGCGCCGCCGGCGCGCCGCCGCGCCGCTCGGCGGCGTGCCGGTCGCGGTGCTCGCCTCGGGCGTCGACGCGGCGCACCCGCTGCTCGCCGGGCGGCTCGACCCGGGCCGCGACGTGGTCGACGGCGACGACGACCCCGCGCCGCGGCGGCGACCCGCGCGGCGGGCGGCGCGAGAGCAGCGGCACGGCGCTGGCCGGGGTGCTCGCGGCGGCGGGGGAGCGCGTGCTGCCGATCCGCGTCGCCGGGCCTGCAGCCCGCCGCCCGGGGCGCGGGCTGGAGGAGGTCGCGCTGCTCGGACCAGCTCCTGGCCGGCCTCGAGCGCGCCGTCGACCCCGACGGCGACGGCGCGACGGACGACCGCGTCACCGTCGCGCTCGTCGGCGTCAACGCGCCCTACGCGGGCTTCGCGCGACTCGCCGGAGGCGCGCGCGGTCGCGCGCCGCCGCGGCGCTCGGCACGCTCGTCGTCGCCCCGGCGGGCAACGAGGGCGCCGCGGCCGGCGCCGGCGGGCACGGTCGGCTCGCCGGGCGCGGCGCCGGCCGCGCTGACCGTCGGCGCGCTCGCCGCGCCGGCCGCCGTGGCGCGCGTCGACCTGACGCGTCGGCGGCGACGAGCGCGCCGGGCGCCGCGCTGCTCGGCGGGCGCGCCGCCGCCGCGCGGCCTGCGCACCGCCGGGCCGCTGCGCGAGGCGGACCCGGCGCGCGCTGCCGGCGCCGCGCGGGCGCGCTGCGCGGGCGGCATCGCGGTGGTCGAGGCCGGCGACGCGCCGGTCGCCCGCGCCGCGGCGGCCGCCGCGGCGGGCGCCGCGCGCCGTGCTGCTCGCCGAGCCGCGGCGCGCGGCGGCCGCTGCCCGCCGATGCCCGCCGGCCGCGTCGGCGTGCCCGTGCTCGGCGTCACGGGCGCGGCCGCCGCGCGCCGTGCTCGCCGCGGACGCCGGGCACGGCGCGTCGCGGTCGGCGCGCGCCGCGCCGCCGGGCCGCGCGCCCCGGCGCGGCGGCCGGCGGCGCCGACGCGCCGCGCCGCCGCTCTCGCCGTTCACAGCCGCGGCCCGACCGCCGGCGGGCGCCCAAGCCCGACCTCGCCGCGCCCGGGCGCGGCGCTCACCGCCGTCGCCCGGCGGCGGCGCCGGCGCGTGGTCGGCGGCACGGCGATCGCCGCCGCGCGCGCCGCGGTGGAGGCGGCGCGGCTCGCCCGCGACGCGGCCCGGACGCGACGCCCGCGCAGCTGCAAGCGCGTCGCTGCGTCGCGGCCGCCCGGACGCCGGCGCGCCGCCCGCGCGCGGCGCCGGCGCCGGCGTGCTGCGCGCGCCCGCGCGCCGGCGCCTACCTGACCGCCGCGACGCGCGCCCGCCGCCGCCGGCGACCCGTGCCCCGGCGGCCGGCCGTGCGTGCGCGTCCTGATCGCCAACCGCGCCGCGAGCGACGCCGCGCGTCGCCCTCGGCGTCGCGGCCGACGCCGGGACGAGCGCCGACGCGTCGCCCCGGCGCGCCTGGCGATCCCGGCCGGCGGCCGCGCGAGGCCGAGATCGCCGTCGCCGCGGCGGCCGCCGGGCTGCGAGCGGCCGCCTGGAGGCGCGCAGCGCGGGGCAGGTCGTCGCTCGCGCACCCGTTCGCCGCTCGCCACGCGAGCCGCCCGCGCCGCCCGCCGCTCGGGCCGCTGGCGCTCGTGCGCCGCGGGCGGCGCGTCACCGGCGTGCGCTTCCCGCTCGGCGCGTTCGAGCGCGGCGACCCGCTCGGCGCCGGCACGCACGGTCGCGCTCGCCGCGCGGCTCGACCTCGACCCTCGTCGACGCCGGACGGCGACCGCGCCGTGCGAGCGCCTCACGCCCGCCCGCGGCGCGCGCGAGCTGCTGCCCGCCGAGTACGCCTACACGCTTCCCGCCGCCGCGCTGCGCCGAGCTCGGCGCCGGGCCGCTACGCCTTCCGCGCCGCCGCCCGCTCGCCCGCGCGGCGGCGAGCCGCGCCGAGCGTCGACGTCCGAGGCCTTCCGCGCGGTGAGGACGCGTCACGCCTCTACGGCCGCCCGGGCTGCCACCTGTGCGACGACGCCCGCGCCGCGCTCGCTCCGCGTGCGGGCCGAGCGCGCCCTTCGAGCTCGAGGAGATCGACATCGAGGCGCGACGACGCGCTGCTGCGCCGCTACCTGGAGCGGATCCCGGTCGTCTGCCTCGACGGCGAGGAGCTCTTCGACTACTTCGTCGACGAGGAGGCGCTGCTCGCGGAGGCTCTAGAGTGATCGCCGCGATGAGCCTCGGGGACCTCGCCACCAGCGGCACGCGCGACGACGGCTCCGGGCTCGCTCGCGGACCGCCTCTCGCTCGGGCGTCGCCGCCCGCCTCTCGCGCTACCTCCAGGTCCTCACCCAGGCCCGCAAGATGGGCAAGGAGACGATCTCCTCGCAGGAGCTGTCGGAGTACACGCACGTCAACTCCACCCAGATCCGCCGCGACCTGTCGGGCTTCGGCAAGTTCGGCAAGCGCGGCGTGGGCTACAACGTCGACTCGCTGGTCTCGCAGATCCGCAAGATCCTGCGCACTAGCGGCCAGCACAACATCGCCCTGTTCGGCGCCGGCCACCTCGGCCGGGCGATCGCCTCCTAGCGACATCTTCGCCGACCACGGCTTCCGCGTCGTGGCGATGTTCGACACGGACGAGGCCAAGGTCGGGGAGGAGATCAACGGCGTCCGCGTCCGCCACACGCGACGAGCTCAAGGCAGATCGTGGAGGAGGAGGACATCGTCGTCGGCGTGCTCGCCGTCCCGACCGCCGCGGCCCAGCCGCTCGCCGACCAGCTCGTCGACGCCGGCGTGAAGATCATCTTCAACTACTCCGAGGCGCTGCTGCAGGTGCCGCCGGAGGTGACGGTCCACACCTCGAGCCCCGCGGTCGACCTCCTCTACGCGCTCTACTTCTACCTCACCTAGACGGCCCGCATGATCGACCTGCCCGCCGCGCGCGAGACCTTCGAGGCCTCCGCCGACTTCACCGTCGGCATCGAGGAGGAGTTCGCGCTCCTCGACCCCGAGACGCTCGATGCTCGTCCCCGCGCTTCGAGACGCTGCGCGACGCCGCCGCCGACGACCCGGTGCTCGCCACGTCGATCGCCGGCGAGCTGATCTCCTCCGAGATCGAGATCCGCTCGGGCGCCGGGACGGACGTCGACGGACGCGCCGCGCGCGCCAGGCGCGAGGCGCGCCGCCGGCTGTTCGCGCTCGCCGCGCGAGCACGGCGTCGCGCTCGGGGCCACGGGCACGCACCCGCTGTCCGACTACCGCGACGCAGCACATCATCGACACGGAGCACTACCGCCGCGTCGAGGACGGGCTGAAGTACGTCGCCTGGCGCAACAACACGTTCTCCTGCACGTCCACGTCGGCGTCCAGGGCGCCGACCGCGCGGTCCGCGTGTGCGACCGCCTGCGCCCGGTCCTGCCGCTGCTGCTGGCCGTCTCGGCGAACTCGCCGTTCGTCGACGGGCGCGACTCCGGCCTGCACTCCGCCCGCACGCAGATCTTCACCAAGTCGTTCCCGCGCTGCGGCATCCCCGACGCCTTCGGCTCCTGGCGGGCGTGGTCGGACTACGTCGAGCTGCTCGTGCGGACGGGCTCGATCGTCGAGTTCACCCAGCTCTGGTGGTCCGTGCGCCCGCACCACGCCTTCGGCACCGTCGAGGTGCGCATCTGCGACGCCCAGATGACGGCGCGAGGAGGCCGACGCGCTGCGCCGCGCTGATCGTCGGCTGCGTCGCGCCGGGCGGCGCGCCGAGGTCGACGCGGGCGAGACGCCGCCCGACCTGCCCGGGCCGGCTGATCGAGGAGAACATGTGGCGGGCGATCCGCCACGGGCTCGACGGCCGCCTGCTCGACCTCGAGGCGCCGATCGTCGAGGAGTTCCCGGCCGTCGGAGGCGCTCGACCGCCTGCGGGCCTGGACGGGCGCCGACGTGCGCCTGCCCGAGCGCAACGGCGCGCAGCGCCAGCGCGCGCTGATCGACGCCGGCGCCGAGCCCGGCGGAGGTGTTCCGCGCGTGCGTCGAGGAGACCCAATCCACGTACTCCGAGGAGGCCGTGACATGACGCCAGCCCGAGTTCACCGAGGAGGAGCTGCGCGCGCTCGAGGCCGAGATGGAGCGCATCACCGTCGACGACGTCCTCCTCCAGACCACCGTCACGCTGCTCAACCTCGCCGCCCGCAAGGCCGGCCTGGCGGCGCCGCCCGGCGAGGGCCCGACGCCCGACTGGGAGCAGGTGCGCCAGGCGATCGACGGCGCCCGCGCGCTGCTGCCGCTGCTCGAGCAGCGCCACGCCGAGCAGCTCGGCCCGGTGCGCGACACGCTCGTCCCAGCTGCAGATGATCTACGCGCAGCAGGCCGGCGGGCGGCGCCCGCCGGCGGCGGCGCGGCCGGCGGCGCCGGCGGCCGGCGACGCCCGGCCGGAGCCGCAGCCCGGCGCAGCGAGGGCCCCGGGCCCGGCGCAGCGCTCCGGGCCGGCTCTGGATCCCGGGCCAGTAGCGGGCGCCGCCGGCACACCGACGTCGGCGCCGGCACGTCGCGCAACCGGCGCGGCGCCGCCGCCTCGACTACACTGCCGCGCCCATTGCGGCGGCGGCCGGGTCCGGCCGCCGTCGTTCGTGTTTGTCGCGACTCTTCCAGAGGGGTTCCCTTGTCCGAATTCCTAGCCGACCACGGCGTCGTCGTCGCGCTGGTCTGCGCGGCCGCCGCCGTGGTGTACGGCCTGGTCACGAGTCGCGCCCTCCTCGCGCTGTCGCCCGGCAACGAGGTCATGCGTGGCCTGTCGGCGGCGATCCAGGAGGGCGCCTCGGCCTACCTGCGCCGCCAGTACCGGACGATCGCCATCGTCGGCGTCGTCCTCTTCGTCGCCCTGATCCCGCTGCAGAACATCGAGGTGGCGATCGGCTTCCTGATCGGCGGCCTCGCCTCGGCCGCGGCCGGCTTCATCGGCATGAACGTGTCCGTGCGGGCCAACGCCCGCGTGGCCGAGGCGGCCCGCGGCGGGCATCGGCCCGGCGCTGGACGTCGCCTTCCGCGGCGGCGCGGTCACCGGCATGCTCGTCGTCGGCCTCGCGCTGCTCGGCGTGGCCGGCTACTACGGCGTCCTCACCTGGCTCTTCGACGTGGAGCCGCAAGGAGGCCGTGGACGCGCTGATCGGCCTCGGCTTCGGCGGCTCGCTGATCTCCGTCTTCGCCCGCCTCGGCGGCGGCATCTTCACCAAGGGCGCCGACGTCGGCGCCGACATCGTCGGCAAGATCGAGGCCGGCATCCCCGAGGACGACCCGCGCAACCCGGCGGTGATCGCCGACAACGTGGGCGACAACGTCGGCGACTGCGCCGGCATGGCCGCCGACCTGTTCGAGACCTACGCGGTCACCGCCGTGGCGGTGATGCTGCTCGGCGTCCTCACCTTCGGCGGCGAGGCGCGAGCGCCGTCGTGCTCTACCCGCTCGTGCTCGGCGGCGTCTCGATCATCGCCTCGATCATCGGCACGTTCGCCGTCAAGTCGGCCGCCGGCAACGTCGAGCGCGCGCTCTACCAGGGCCTGATCGTCTCGGGCGTGCTCGCCGCGCTGCTCTTCCTGCCCGTGACGCTGTGGATGATGGACGACCTCGACGTTCACGCAGCGGCGACGGCGACGGCGCCGAGCGCGTGGGACATCTACCTCTGCGCGCTGATCGGCCTCGCCATCACCGCGGCGCTGTTCGTCATCACCGACTACTACACGTCGACGCGCTTCTCGCCCGGTGAAGTCGACCGCGCGCGGCGTCCGTCACCGGCCACGCGACGAACATCATCCAGGGCCTCGCGCAGGGCCTGCAGGCCACGGCGCTGCCGGCGCTCGTGATCGTGCTCGGCATCTTCGGCGCCAACGAGCTGGCCGGCATCTACGGCATCGGCGTGGCCGTCATGGCGCAGCTCTCGCTCACCGGCCTGATCGTCGCGCTGGACGCCTTCGGCCCGATCACCGACAACGCCGGCGGCATCGCCGAGATGGCCGACATGCCCGAGGACGTCCGCAACGTCACCGACCCGCTCGACGCGGTCGGCAACACCACCAAGGCGGTCACCAAGGGCTACGCGATCGGCTCGGCCGCGCTCGCCGCGCTCGTGCTGTTCGCGGCGTTCAAGATCGAGCTGGAGGACGAGCTCGGCGCAGCACGATCGTCTTCGCCCTCGACGACCCCGACGTGCTCATCGGCCTGCTGATCGGCGGCATGATGGTCTGCCTGTTCGCCGCGCTCTCCATGGAGGCGGTCGGCCGCGCCGGCGGCGCCGTGGTCGAGGAGGTGCGCCGCCAGTTCCGCGAGAAGCCGGGGATCATGGACGGCACGGAGAAGCCCGAGTACGGCCAGTGCGTCGACATCGTCACGCAGCTCGGCCCAGCGCGAGATGATCATCCCGTCGCTGATCCCGATCGTCGTCACGGTGATCGTCGGCGTCCTCTCCGTACAAGGCGCTCGGCGGCCTGCTGATCGGCGTCATCGTCGTCGGCCTGTTCTTCGCCGTGCTGATGACCTCGGGCGGCGGCGCGTGGGACAACGCGAAGAAGCTGATCGAGGACGGCGCCTACGGCGGCAAGGGCTCCGACGCCCACGCCGCCTCGGTCACCGGCGACACCGTCGGCGACCCGTTCAAGGACACCGCCGGCCCGGCCATCAACCCGATGATCAAGGTGGCGAACATCGTCGCGCTGCTGATCATCCCGCTGGTCGCCTGACGCGTCGGGAGCTCGGGCGCCGGAACCTGCTCGCCGGCCACACGGGCGGGCCGCTCGCGCGGCTCCTCGTGATCGGCGACGCACGTGACATGGCCAGACGCCGCCTGGAGGGCCTCGAGCGGGTGCTCGGGGTCAACGCGCTCTTCTCCACCGCCTACGGCAACGTCGGCTCGTCGATCTACTACGCGCTCGGCCTCGTCGCCTCGCTACGCGCTCGGCCTGACGCCCGCTCGTCTTCATCATCACGGGGTTCTTCTTCTTCTGCACGGCCGCCTCCTACGCCGAGGCGACGGCGATGTACCCGGAGGCGGGCGGCTCGTCGAGCTTCGCCCGGCGCGCGTTCAACGAGTTCTGGTCGTTCTTCGCCGCCTGGGCGCGGGATGCTCACCTACACGGTCACGATCGCCATCTCGGCGTTCTTCGTGCCGCACTACATCGGCGGGCTGTTCTGGGAGCCGCTGCGCCACTCGCCCGGCGACATCGTCGTCGGCGCGCGTCGTGGTCGCCGTGCTGGCGCTGGTCAACGTCTTCGGCGCCAAGGAGTCGACGGGCATCAACGTCATCCTCGCGGTCGTCGACTTCCTCACCCAGCTCCTGCTCGTCGCTGATCGGCCTGCGTCGTCGTGCTCGACCCGGACGCGCTGGTCGAGCAACGTCGACCTCGGCACCGCGCCCGACGTGGAGCGACTTCATCCTCGCGATCCCGATCGGCATGCTCGCCTACACGGGGATCGAGACGATCTCGAACATGGCCGAGGAGGCCAAGGACGAGGCGCACGACGATCCCCGCGGCCATCAACCGCGTGCGCATCGCGGTGTTCGCCATCTACTTCACGCTGCCGGCCGTCGCGCTGTCCGCGCTGCCCGGTGCGAGAACGGCGAGACGACCAGCTCGGCCTCACCGAGGAGGAGGGCGGCTTCGCCGGCGACCCGATCCTCGGCGTGGTCAAGGCGATGGACCTCGGGCCGCTGCAGGCGCCGGCGGAGATCTACGTCGGCCTGCTCGCCGCCACGATCCTGTTCCTGGCCACGAACGCGGGCATCATCGGCGTCTCGCGGCTCGTCTACTCGATGGGCATCCACCGCCAGATGCCCGACGCGCTGCGCCGCCTGCACCCGCGCTACCGCACGCCGTGGATCGGCATCCTGGTCTTCGCGGGCGCTCGCCATCCTGCTCATGCTGCCGGGCCAGGAGACGTTCCTGGGCAGCATCTACTCGTTCGGCGCGCTGCTGTCCTTCACCATCGCCCACGTCGCGGTCGCCCGCCTGCGCGCCACGCAGCCCGGACGTCGCAGCGGCCCTACCGCGGCCCGGGCAACCTGCGCATCCGCGGCTACGACGCGCCGCTGTTCGCGCTCGTCGGCGGCGTCGTTCACCGCGATCGCCTTCGTCGTCATCGTCGTGCTCAACCCGCGCGTGGCCGCCGTCGGCGTCGGCTGGCTGCTCGCTCGGCATGGTCGTCTACGTCGCTCTACCGCCGCCGCCAGGGGCTCGACCTCGCCTCCACCCACAAGGTCGCGATCCCGCAGCCCGTGGTCGACCACGAGGCGGAGTACGACTCCGTGCTCGTGCACGTCGGCGAGGACGGCTACGACGAGCAGCTCATGGCCACCGCGATCAAGCTCGCCGCCCGCAAGCGGCGCGGCATCCACGTGCTCGTCACCATCCCCGTGCCCGAACGCGCTCGCCGATCGACGCCGCGCATGCGCCGAGCAGGAGGCGCGCCGCCGACTCGATCATCGAGCAGGCGCGGCTGCAGGGCGGCGGCCGCGTGTCGGGCCACTGGGAGAAGGTCCGCGCCGGCCAGGCCGGGCGGCGGATCATCGAGGAGGCGCAGGACATGCGCGCCACGGCGGTCGTCATGGCGCTGCCGCGGCGCGTCGACGGCGCGTCGCTGTTCGGCAAGACGCTGGAGACCGTGCTGGCCGAGCGCCCGTGCCGCGTGGTCATCGAGTCCGCGCCGCCGCTCGGCCGGCCGCGGCGCGCGCGCGCGGCGCGAGCGCCGGCGCGCAGCGGGTGCGGGCGCGGCCGTGAGCCCGCGCCACGCGCGTCCTGTCCGGCGCTGATGGTCCTGCTCGGCGCTCGCGATCTCGTGCGCACGTCGCGGCGGGCGGCGGCGCGCTGGCCACCGGCGTCGCTGCTCGGCCTGCTGTTCGTGGCCGCGGGCGCCGGGCGCCTGTGGGCGGAGCGGCGCCGGTGAGCGCGCCGCGACGCAGCCGCATGCGGCCGCTCGACCCGCCGGCGGCGCTGCGCCGCGGGCTCGGCTCGCCCGCGCTGTTCGCCATCGTCCAGGGCTTCCTCGCCGCGTCGCTCTACTTCGGCGCTCGGCCTGGTGGTCGAGAACGCGCTCGGGCTCACGTGGGTCGTCTTCGTCGCCGCGGCGCTCTTCTTCGTCCTGCTGGTGCTCTCCTACGTCGAGGGCGCCTCGCTGCACCAGGAGCGCGGCGGCGTCACGGTGCTCGCCCGCTACGCCTTCAACGAGCTGTGGAGCTTCGTCGCGGGCTGGGCGATCCTGCTCGACTACCTGATCCTCATCGCGCTCGACCGCGTTCGCCACGACGGACTACGCGGCCGTGTTCTGGGAGCGAGCTCGACGGCGGCGTGCCGCGAGCTGGCGCTGGCGGCGGCGATCATCGTCGCCGTCGCCGTGCTGCAACGTCGCGCGGCGCCGGCTCGCGGCGCTACGAGCGCGCCGCCGTGCTGGTCATCGCCGACCTGGCCCTGCAGCTGCTCATCGTCGCTGCTCGGCCTGGCGCTGCTCTTCGACCCCGACGTGCTCACCGACCCGCTCGCCGATCGGCGGCACGCCGTCGGTCGGAGGACGTGCTGTTCGCCTTCACGCTGGCGATCGCGGCCTTCACGGGCTCGACGCGTCGTCCGGGCTGGCCGGGCGAGGTCGCGATCGGCCGCCGCGGGCTGCAAGCGGCTGATCGCCGTGCGCGTGCCCGCGGCCGTGGTGCCCTACGTCGGCATCGCGCTCGTCGCCTCGGCGCGTGCTGCCGCAGACGGGCGACGCGCTGGGTCGGAGGCGCCGATGCTCGGCGTCGTCGCCGCCTTCGACCAGGCGTGGCTGCGCGAGCCGCTGCGCTACCTGGTCGCCGTCTCCGCGGTCGCGCTCCTGGTCGTGGCCTGCAACGCGGCGATGCTCGGCCTGTCGCGCCTCGGCTACTCGCTGGCCCTCAACCGCCAGATCCCCTCGCTGGTCGGGCGGCTGCACCCGACGCTACGACACGCCCGTCGTGGTCATCGCGCTCGGCGCGCTGCTGGCGCTCGCGCTCGTCGTCCCCGCCGACCTCGAGTTCCTGGCCGCGCATCTACGCCTTCGGCGCGACGCTGGCCTTCATGCTCGTGCACCTCGTCGGTGATCGCGCTGCGCTTCCGCGAGCCCGACCGCGACCGCCCGTACAGGATGCCCTTCAACGTCCGCGTCGGGCGCGGCGACGCTGCCGCTGCCGGCGGTCGCTCGGGCGCGCTGGCGTCGGCGGTCGCCTTCGTCTCCGTGCTGGTCCTCCACGACGCCGCGCGCATCGTCGGGCTCGGCTGGATGGCTGTTCGGCGTCGCGCTCTACGTCGTCTACCGCACGGCCGAGGGCAAGCCGGTCTTCAAGCGCGTCACGGTGCCGGCCGAGGCGCTCACCGCGCCAGGAGGTCGAGGCGGAGTACGGCTCCATCCTCGTGCCCGATCCTCGGCACGCCGCTCGACGACGACATCATGCAGACGGCCGGGCGGCTCGCCGGCGAGGAGAACGAGGACGACGGCGAGGGCGGCGCGGTGATCGAGGCGCTGTGGGTCTTCGAGGTCCCGATGGCGCTGCCGCTCGACGCGCGCGTGCCCGAGGCCGAGCTCCAGCGCGCGCGCAAGGCGCTCGCCCGCGCCAAGGCGGTGGGGGAGGAGTACGAGGGCGTGGAGGTCGCCACGGCCACGGTGCGCGCCCGCGCGCGCCGGGCGAGGCGATCGTGCGCGAGGCCCGGCGGCGCGGCGTGGAGGCGATCGTGCTCGCCGCGGAGGAGCCGACGCCGCCTGCGCGGCGGCGCTGCTGCATCGGCGGCCGGCAGGGCCTGCACGACACCTTCGTGGGGGACACGACCCGCTACGTGGTGCAGCAAGGCGCCGTGCCGGGTGATCCTCACCGCCGCCGCCCGCCGACGGCGTCGCCGACCCGACGCGCCCGGCGTCGGCGCGCCGCCGGACGACGGCGCCGCCGATGGGCCATCCGGTCGGGCGGATCGACTAGCGGATCGCTAGAGTCGGCGCGCATGTTCGTGCTCGTCGTCGGCGCCGGTCGGGTCGGCTCCTCCGTCGCCACCTCGGCCCTGCGGGCCGGCCACGACGGTCTCCGTCCTGGACGAGGACCCGCTCTCGCACGAGCGCCTGGACGTCGAGCTCGGCCGCTCGTGGGAGGAGGCCGGCGGCCGCTTCACGATCGGCACCGCGCTGGAGCTCGACGCGCTGGAGGAGGCCGGCATCGAGGAGGCCGACGTGTTCATCGCCTCCACGAACGGCGACAACACGAACCTCGTCGTCGTCGCAGATCGCCCAGCGCCGCTTCGAGGTCCCGAAGGTGATCGCCCGCGTGCTCGACCCGCGCCGCGCCGCGTGGTACCCGAGCAGGGCGTGCACACGATCTGCCCGACGCAGATCGCCATCGAGCAGCTCGAGAAGGCGGCGCTCGGAGCGCCGCGTGATGGCCGGGCCGGGCCTCTACGTGATCATCGCCGGCGCCGGCAAGGTCGGCTGGAACCTCGCCCGCGAGCTGCTCGAGAAGGGCCACGAGGTGACGGTCATCGAGCAGGACCGCCGCCGCTACCTCACCGTCGAGCAGGAGCTCGAGCACGCCGTCCAGTACGGCGACGCGACCGAGCTGTGGGTGCTCGAGCGCGCCGGCATCCAGCGCGCCGACCTCGTCGTGGCGGTCACCGGCGACGACGAGGACAACCTCCTGATCTGCCAGGTGGCGAAGGAGAAGTACCTCTGCGAGCGGATCATCGCCCGCTGCAACAACCCGCGGAACCTCGAGCACTTCAAGCTGCTCGGCATCCAGCCCGCCGTGTCGGCCACCGACCTGATCCTGCGCCTGATCGAGCACGAGGTGCCGCGCTACGGCCTCGTCCACCTGCTCGACCTGCCCGAGGAGCGGCTGGAGATCATCGAGCTCGTCGTCGGCGAGGACTCGCGCGGCCGCCGGGCCGGCGGGTGCGAGGAGGTCGACGCTGCCCGAGGGCGCGCTCGTCATCTCCGTGCTGCGCGGCGGCGCGCGGCTTCGTGCCCAACGCCGACACGGTGATGGAGGCCGGCGACGAGGTGCTCGTCGTGCTCGACCCGGGCCTCGAGGAGGACATCACCGGCGTGGTTCGTGGCCGAACGGCGCGTGGCTGACCGGTCCGTCGGCGCGCTGATCGTCGGCGGCGGCGGCGCGGGCGCCGCCTGCGCCGAGGCGCTGCGCGAGGGCGGCTTCGACGGCGAGGTGCTGCTCGTCGGGCGCGAGCCCGACCCGCCGTACGAGCGCCCGCCGGCCTCCAAGGGCTACCTGGCCGGGCAGCATGGAGCGCGCGGAGTGCCTCCTGCACGACGCCGCCTGGTACGCGGGGCGCTCGATCGAGCTGGCCACGCGCACGAGCGTGATGAAGCTCGACACGAGCGCCCGCACGGCGACGCTCTCGACCAAGGAGGTCGTCGAGTACGGCGTCGCGCTGCGTGGCCACGGGCGCCAACGTCCGGCGCCTGCGCGTGGACGGCGCGCAGCTGGACGGCATCCACTACCTGCGCGCGCTGCGGCAACGCCGACGCGATCCGGGCGGACGCCGCGGAGGCCGAGCGCGTCGTGCTCGATCGGCGGCTCCTACATCGCCTGCGAGGTGGCCGCGACGCTGACCGCGCTGGGCAAGCGCTGCACGATGGTGATGGTGGAGTCCGCGCCGCTGGAGACGCGGCTTCGGCGCCGACCGCGGCGGCGTTCTTCGCAGCGACCTGCTCGCGGGCAAGGGCGTCGAGCTGGTCTGCGGCGACGCGCTGGAGCGCTTCGAGGGCGACGGACCGCGTCGAGCGCGTCGTCACCGCCTCGGGGCGCGACGCTCGAGGCCGACGCCGTGGTCATGGGCACGGGCGCGGTGCCCGACGTCATGCTCGCCCGCGCGGCCGGGCTGGAGCTGGGGGAGACGCGGCGGCGTGCGCTGCAGCGCCGCGCTCGAGACGTCCGCGCCCGGCGTGTGGGCGGCGGGCGACATGTGCGAGTACGACTCCGAGCTGCACGGGCGGCGCGTGCGGATCGAGCACTGGGAGGTCGCGCAGGCGCACGGGCGCCACGCCGCGGCCGGGATGCTCGGGCAGCGAGCGGCCGTTCACGGAGGTGCCGTACTTCTGGTCCGACCTGGCCGACTGGTGCACGGCGGAGTACGTCGGGCCCGCCGCGCTCGTGGGACCGCGAGGTCGTGCGCGGCTCGCCCGCCGACGGCGCGTTCAGCGTCTTCCAGCTCGACGAGCGGCCGGCTCGTCGGCACGCTGGCGGTCGGCCGCCCGGAGGACCTCGCCGCACGCCCAGCGGCTGCTCGCGGCCCGCGCCGACCTGTCCGGCCGCGAGGCCGAGCTGGCCGAGGGGGACCTGGAGGCGCTGTAGCCCCCAGGTCCCGGCCGGCCGGGCAGCAGCCGTGCTAGACGCGGACCTTGCGCTCGAACCGCACGGGCTCGACGATGCGACGTCGGCGCCGCCTCGGGCGGATCGCCGCGCAGGATCCATTCGCCGTCCGCGCGGCGCTCGATGTCGCCGCGGGCCATCAGCTGGCCCAGCGCGGTCGTCACCGACGGCCGCCGCGCGCCGACCATGCCGGCCAGCGTGCGGTGGGAGAGCCGCAGGGACACGAGCACGCCGCCGGGGACCACCCGGCCCCAGCGCTCGGCCAGCGACCAGAGCAGCGCGAGCAGCCGGTCGTCCACCCGCGTGAGGTGGGCGATCGCCTGCATCACGACGAGCCGCTCGGCGCGCCGGGCGGCGCGGTCGAACAGCGCGGCGAGCACTTCGGGCCACTGGGCGGCGCGGACGGCGAACGCGTGGTCGATCACGGCCACGCGGGTCGTCGTGAGCGCGCGTCCACTCGATGGAGCGCGGCAGCAGCTCCTCGTGGTCCGGGTCCTCCCAGGAGCGCAGGACGTCGCCGGGGCCGAGCAGCTCGGCCGAGGGATGGTCGGCGACGGTGGCCTCGCGGACGAGCATGCCGTCGAGGATCAGCAGCCCGAGCGGGCGGCTGGCCTGGGAGATGCTGTCGAAGGCCGACCAGCGCCCTCGCGGGATCTCCACGGCACGTGCGTACAGGCGCTGGGCGGCTTCGCGCCCGCGCCGGGGGTCGAGATCCCGCGCGAGGTCGGAATCGACGGTGAGCAGTTGTACTGAGCCGGAGCCCGCCTCTGACAACGGTGTTCCTCTCGTGGCTGAACGGGGGGACACGTCCGCTCTACGACGCCTCGCCGTGCGTCGAGCCCGGTGCGTGGGGGGGCGCACCGCCGATGCTCGTCCTGTGCGGGGGGACACCGACAGCTTCGCGCGTAGCGTAGCGCCAAATTCTGCAGTAATGAAATACCTTGCGCAATGGGTACTGCGAAGTTCCGTCGGCCGCGATCGCGGCGATCGCCGCCGCGCCGGCGCCCGCGCACGGTCTGACCGACCCGCCGGAGCTATACTGGCCGCCGCTTCCTTGCGGGGTGGTGTAATTGGCAGCACGCCAGATTCTGGCTCTGGTAGTTGGGGTTCGAGTCCCTGCCCCGCAGCTGTCCGGCCGCCTCGCGAGGCCGTCGCCGGGCCGTGAGGGGACCAGGTCACGTTCACGTAACCGGGGCCGTGGCTAGCCTGGCCCGCGGTGACGTCGTCCCTCGCCGTCTACTTGGCGCGCCGGCTGGCGCTGATGATCCTGACGGTGCTGATCGTGGCGTCGCTGTCGTTCCTGATGTTCACGGCGTCGCAGGGCGGCTTCGGCCCCGCCGAGCTGGTGCGCGCGCTGGGCGACTACCTGGTGGCCACGTTCGTCCAGTGGGACCTCGGCGACGAGCACTTCCGCAGCGAGACGTTCATCCGCACCCGCGACGCCCTCCAGGTCGTGCGCGAGGGCATGTGGCCGGACGTGCAGCTCGTGTTCGGCGGCCTCGTCGTCGGCGTCCTCGGCGGGCCTGGCGGCCGGCACGCTGATGGCGGCGGCGCCGCGCTCGCTCGCCGGCGCGCGCGCTGTCGGTGAGCACCGCCTTCGTGCTCTCCTCGCCCGTGTACTGGCTCGGGTTCTGCGCGCTGATCCTGTTCTCGTCCGGCTTCGGCGCGCTCCTGCAGGTGCCGTTCTTCTCGCAGGTGAGCTCGTACACGCCGATCACGCGAGGACCCGCTGGCCTGGCTGCACGTCCATGTGGGTGCCGTGCCTGATCGCGGGCGCGCCGCTCGGCGCCGCGTGCGCGCGCATGTCCGCGGCGAGCATGCGCGACGGTCCTCGGCGAGGACGCGCTGCGCACCGCGCGCGGCAAGGGCGCGCGCGAGGGGCGCGTCGCTGCGCCACCACGCGCTCCCGCTGGCCGCGCCGCCGGTGATCGCGCTCGTCGCCGTCAACACGAACCTGCTGATCACGAACGTCGCGCTGATGGAGACGGTCTTCAACATCCCCGGCTCGTTCCGCTACGTCGAGGACGCGGTGCGCAACCGCGACGTGGACCTCGCCCAGGCGCTCGTGGTGGAGGGCACGATCCTGATCGTGCTGGCGAACTTCCTCGCCGACGCCGTTCACGCGTGGCTGGACCCGCGCGTGCGCTGAGCAGAGGCGTCGGCGCACCGACAGCCGTGCACGCGTGGCTGGACCCGCGCGTCCGCTGACCGGCGTCAGGCGGCGGCCTGCTCGGCCCAGTCGCGGTAGAGGCGCCAGTAGGCGCCCGCGCGGCCAGCAGCTCCTCGTGCGTGCCCTGCTCGACGATCCGCCCGTGGTCGAGCACGACGATGCGGCCGGCGCCGGCGGATGGTGGAGAGGCGGTGGGCGATGACGATCGCCGTGCGGCCCGCGAGCAGCCGCCGCAGGCCCGCCTCGATGCGGCCCTCCGTGTGGATGTCGACGTTCGAGGTCGCCTCGTCGAGGATCGAGGATGCGCGGGTCGGCGACGAGCGCGCGGGCGAAGGCCAGGAGCTGGCGCTGGCCGGCCGAGAGCTGCACGCCGCGCTCGCCGACCTCGCGTCGTCGTAGCCGTGCTCCAGCGCCGCGATGAACTCGTGCGCGCCGACCGCCGCGCGCGGCCGCCTCGACCTCCTCGTCGGTCGCGTCCGGGCGCCCGAAGGCGATGTTCTCGCGCGACGGTGCCGCTGAACAGGAACGCCTCCTGCGGCACGATGCCCATCTGGCTGCGCAGCGAGCGCGCGGTGACGTCGCGCAGGTCGTGCCCGTCGACCAGCACGCGCCCCTCCGTCGGGTCGTAGAAGCGCGCGGTCGAGCTTCGCGAAGGTCGACTTGCCCGCGCCCGTGGAGCCGACGAGCGCGACGGTCTGGCCCGGCGGGCACGTGCAGGTCGACGTCGTCCAGCGCCGGCTCGCCGTCGCGGCGCGTAGGCGAAGGACACGTCCTCGAAGCGGATCTCGCCGCGCGACGCGCGGCAGGTCGACCGCGTCCGGCGCGTCGCGCAGGTCGGGCTCCTCGTCGAGCAGCTCGAAGATCTTGTCCAGCGCCGCCATGCCCGCCTGGTAGGTCGTGTAGAGCTGGGAGAGCGCCTGGATCGGGTCGAAGAAGTGTTCAGCGCGGCGATGAAGGCGACGAGCACGCCGATGGTGACGTCGCCCTGGATCGACCTGGAGGCCGCCGAACAGCAGGATCGCCGGCGGTCGACGAGGCCGGAAAGCATCTCGACGCCCGGGAAGTACGCGGCGTTGAGGTGGACCGTCGTCATGTTCGCGTCGCGGTTCTCGTCGTTGAGCTCGGCGAAGCGCCGCTCGTGCCGGCGCTCCTGGGCGAAGGCGCGCACGACGCGGATGCCCGACAGCGTCTCCTGCAGGTAGGCGGTGATGGCGCGCGAGCTTCTCGCGCGTGACGCCGGTAGGCGTCGGCGCTGATGATCCGGAACGCGAGCGACGCGACGCCCAGCACGGGGAAGACGAGGAAGGTGAGCAGGGCGAGCTCGACGTCGAGACGAGCAGGATCACCACCGTGCCGACCAGCGTGAGCGTCGAGCCGAAGAGCGTGACCATGCCGTCCGTGACGAGCTGGTCGAGCGCCTGCACGTCGTTGGTCAGGCGGGAGATGAGCACGCCCGCCTGGCGGCGCGAGAAGAAGCCGACCGACATGCGCCTGCAGGTGGGCGAAGAGCTGGATGCGCAGGTCCTGCAGCGACGCGCTGGCCGATCCAGCCGACGAGGTAGGTCTGCGCGTACGAGGCGCGCCCAGTAGACGAGCGCGGAGGCGAGGAAGGCGGCGACGATCGAGGTCGAGCGCGGCCAGGTCGCCCGGGCACGATGCCCTCGTCGATGGCGAGCTTGGCCAGCGGCGGCGGGGCGAGCGCCGCGGCCGTGCCGAGCACGAGCGCGACGACCGTGAGCGCCACGCGGCCGCGGTAGGGGCGCAGCAGCGCCGCGAGGCCGCGCAGCTTGCGCCCGCGCCCGCCCGTGGCGCGCCAGCGGCGGACGAGTCGTCGCGCCGTCGGCGCGCTCGCGGCTCCGTCGCCGGCGCGTCGGCGGGTCGACAGGCTCACGCCACCGCCTTCGCGCTCCGCATCTCCCGCGTCAGGAAGACCTGGTCGGGCAGGCCCTTGCGCCGCGATCTCCGCGTAGAGCGGGGAGCGCTCCAGCAGCTCGTCGTGCGTGCCGCGCGCCGCGATCGCGCCCGGCCTCGAGCACGACGATCTCGTCGGCGAGCGCGATGGTGGAGAGCCGGTGGGCGATGACGAACGTCGTGCGCCCGGCCATCACCTCGCGCAGCGCGCGCCTTGATGGCCTGCTCCGTCGAGGCGTCGACGGAGGACGTCGCGTCGTCGAGGACGAGGATGCGCGGGTCGGCGAGCAGCGCGCGGGCGATCGCGATGCGCTGGCGCTGGCCGCCGGAGAGCGTCAGCCCGCGCTCGCCGATGCGCGTGTCGTAGCCCTCGGGCAGCTCGGCGACGAAGCCGGGCGGCCTGCGCGCGCTCGGCCGCGCGCTCGACCTCCTCGCGGGTGGCGTCCGGCCGCGCCGTAGGCGATGTTGTCGTGCGACGGTGGCGCTGAACAGGAACGGGTCGTCGGTCGACGACGGCGATGGCGCGCGCGCAGCGAGGCGAGGTCGACCTCGCGCACGTCGGCGCCGTCGATCCGCACGGCGCCGGCCGTCGACGTCGTAGAGGCGGGGGAGGAGCTGGACCAGCGTCGTCTTGCCCGCGCCCGTCCCGCCCACGAGCGCGACGGTCGTGCCCGGCCGGGACGTCGAGGTCGACGTCGCGCAGCGCCGGCGCCGGCGCGTGCTCGTAGGCGAAGGTGACGCCGTCGAGCTCCACCCGGCCCGCGCCCGGGCGGCAGCGGCGGCGCGCCGGCGCGGCTGACGATGCGCGGCGGGCGGTCGAGCAGCTCGAACAGCCGCGCGCCCGACGCCGTCGCCCGCTGGGCCATGCCCGAGCGCGATGCCGAGCTGGCGCATCGGGCCGATCAGCATCAGCAGGTACGCGTAGAAGGCGGTGAAGTCGCCGAGCGTGAGCGTCCCGTCGACGACCTGGCGGCCGCCGACGCAGCAGGATCACCGCGAGCCCCACGCTGGGCAGGAAGCCGATGAACGGGTTGTAGAACGCGCGCAGCCGCGTCGCCGCCATGGACTGCGTCGAAGACGCGGCCGACCGTGCCCTCGAAGCGCGGCGAGCTGGCGCGGCTCGGCCGCGAAGGCCTTCACCACGCGCACGCCGGAGACGTTCTCCTCGACGTCCGCGGTGAGCTCGGCGATGCGCTGCTGGACCTCCTGCAGCGCGGGCCGCGAGCGGTGCCCGTAGCGCGTGGCGACCAGCACGACGATCGGCACCGGCGCCAGCGAGAGCGCGGCGAGCCCCGGCTGCAGCGCGAACATCGCGGCGGCGGCCAGCACGATGGTCAGCGCGCTCTGGATGATGAAGATCAGCCCGTAGCCGAGGAAGAACCGCACGGACTGCAGGTCGACCGTGGCGCGCGACATCAGCTGGCCGGTCTGCTGGGTGTCGAAGAACCCGAGCTCGAGCGACTGCAGGTGGCCGTAGACCAGGTTGCGCAGGTCGACCTCGATGGCCAGCGACACGCGCCCGGCGATCAGCCGGCGGGCGACGGACAGCGCGCAGCCGCGCCACGGCGACGAGCACGACGGCCGCCGGCCAGCAGCCGCAGCGCCTCCTCGTCGTCCGCGCGCACGCGGTCGATCGCCTGGCCCGTCAGCCACGGGATGGCCACCGTGGCGACCATGGCGAGCGCCGCGAGCGCCAGGGACCGGTCGCCCCACTCGGTAGGGCCGGAGAAAGGCCAGCAGGCGCAGGAAGGTGCTCACGCAACCAACGATAGGACGCAATCGTTCGGCGGGATCGACCCTGCGGAGCGCGCTGCCGGGCGAAAGCGGAGCAGAGGGAGCATTCGTTCCGGCCCCCGTTCTGTATCTTCGCGGCGCAGATGACGGACGCGATCGCACTCCGCAACCGCTTCGCCATGGTCAAGGGCGCCTGGGACGAGAACCTGCGCGGCGTGCCCTTCCCCGCCCTCGGCGAGGGGACGGCGGAGGAGAAGATCGAGCGCCTGGAGCTCGCGCTGGTCGACGAGATGCGCGCGCGGGCGACGCCGGAGACGGCCGAGCAGACCGCGGACGCCATGTGGGGGCTCGTGCACTCGCGGCCGGATACGGATCCCGTCAAGCGCCGGGTCACCGCAGCATCACGAGGAGCTCGCCCGGCTCGGGCACCGCCGGCTGTAGCCGGCGCGCCGGGCTGCTACTTCGGCATGCGGTCGAGGACGAGGAACGCGCTCGTGTCCTGGCTCTGCTGGAACGAGGCGAGGAAGAGGTTCGAGCGGGTCAGGTCCTCGATGCGGCGGGCCTCGTCGCTGCCGAGCGCGAGCGTCTCGGGCCGCGGCGTCTGCGGCGGGATCGTGGTCCGCAGCGGCACGTCGAGCTCGCTGCGCAGGTCGCCCGGGCGGAAGAACAGCGCCTGCGTCTGCGGCGGCTGCGTCGCCGGCGCCGAGGCGTCCGGCGGCGGCGGGGGGGCAGGAGCGCGACGACGATGTCGACGTCGTCCCGGTAGCGGAAGGTGTAGAGGGCGAGCTCCAGCGCCTCGCGGCGCAGCAGCAGGTGGCGCTCCTCCGACGGCGTGCCCGCCGACGATCGAGCCGCGCGGGCCGAGCCCGTTGAGCGTGTACATGACGCCCTGGCCGTCGATGAACTCGACGTCGCCGCCGCTCGGGGAGCTGCGCAGGGCCGTCGAAGAACGCGTTGCTGCTACCGGAGAACAGCGATTGGTGAACGTGCATGCCGGAGCCGTTCTCTCCGAACAGGGGCTTGGGCATGAAAGTCGCGTAGACGCCGTACTTCATCGCGATCTCCTTGACCGCGATCCGGTACGTCATCGCGTTGTCCGCCATCTCGAGACCGTCGGCGAAGCGCATGTCGATCTCGTGCTGGGACGGGCCTACCTCGTGATGCGTGTACTCGACGTGGATGCCCAGCGCCTCGAGCGCGAGCACCGTCTCGCGCCGCAGGTCGGAGGCGGCGTCGAGCGTCGTGAGGTCGAAGTAGCCGCCCCTGTCCAGCACCTCCGGCGGGCCGCCGCCGTTGAGGTCGCTCGAGCGAAAGTAGAAGAACTCGAGCTCCG
Organism: uncultured Solirubrobacterales bacterium; assembly: GCA_963774075.1. GTDB lineage: Bacteria > Actinomycetota > Thermoleophilia > Solirubrobacterales > JBBDJG01 > JBBQNR01. The sequence continues at coordinate 28,578 of CAVZDP010000005.1, forward strand.
GCCCGATGTAGTAGTGGTCGAAGCCCATCTCGGTCGCTCTGGCGAGCGCGCGCCGCATGACGTAGCGTGGGTCGCCCTCGTAGGGCTCGCCGCCCGGCACGAGCACGTCGCAGAACATCCGCGCAACCGCCTTTTCCCGCGGTCGCCACGGCAGCACTTCGAAGGTGCTCGTATCGGGCATCGCGATCATGTCCGACTCCTCGATCCGGTTGAAGCCGGTGATGGAGGAGCCGTCGAACCCCATGCCGTCGGTGAGAGCGTTCTCGAGCTCGTCCCGACCGACCGCGAAGCTCTTGAGCTGACCGAGGATGTCGGTGAACCACAGGCGGATGAACTGGATGTCCTGCTCCTCCACCTGGGCGAGGATGTCCGCGGCGCTCCTGGTCGTCGCGGTCGTGCTGGTGTCAGTCGTAGCCATCGTCTTCTCCTGCTTCCTTTCGTGGTCGTGCGGATGAACGGCTTCGCGAACGCCGGTCGGCGGAGCCACCAGGCCCCGCCGACCGTTGGGGAGGAGAGCCTTGAGCCTCTAGACCCCGGCCGGGATCTCTTCTGCCCCGTGCGCCTGCAGGACCTCCTGTCCACCCTCGCCCGTCCGGATCCGGATCGCCTCCTCCACCGGCAGGACGAAGATCTTGCCGTCGCCGACATTACCCGTGCGCCCGTGCCGCAGGATCACCTCCTTGACGACGCTCAGGTCCCGGTCGTCGACGACGATCTCCAGCTTCAGCTTCGGTCGCAGGTGGATCGTCATCTCGGAGCCGCGGTAGTGCTCGGTGATGCCCTTCTGGCGGCCCGAGCCCTTGTATTCGGCTATCGAGATGCTCGGGAATCCCTTCTCGAGCAGCTCCGCTCGGATCGGCTCGAAAGTCTCGTGGCGGATGAACGCCTCGATCTTCTTCATCGCGTCCTCCCTCCTTTCTAGGTCTCGCTCGGAGCCGCTCTGTGAGCCACGGCGGCCCTCGCCGGGCTCGGGGCCAGGACCGGTGATGCAACTTCGGGCGCCGGTATGAACTGCTCCGGGTAGCCGTACATGCCGTGCTCGATTATGTCGAGGCCGGCGTCCTCTTGATCGGGCGCGACCCGCAGGCCTATCGTCGCCTTGATGAGCGCAAACGTCGCGAAGCTCATCGCGAAGACGAAGACGAACGCGATCGCCACACCCAGTGCCTGGGCGCCCAGCTGTGTCAGCTCACCCGAGTAGAACAGCCCGCCGTCGGGGTCGCCGAACGCGTTGTACTGCGCCAGCCGGGGCGCGGTGAAGAGGCCGCACGAGAGCGTGCCCCAGATACCCGCCAGACCGTGCGCTGAGAGCGCGCCAACCGGGTCGTCGAGGCGCTTGTCGATCCAGATCACGCCCGCCACGACGATCATGCCCGCGACGAAGCCGATGATCGGGGCCGGCCATGCCTCGATGTAGCCCGAGGGCGCCGTGATGGCCACCAGTCCGGCGATCATCCCGTTGGCCACCATGCCGATGTCGATCGTGCGCTGGAAGAGCTGCGTCGCCGCGAAGGCGCCGATCACGCCGCCCGCGCCGCCGAGCAGCGTCACCATGGCCACCTCGCCGAAGCGCCCGTCGAGCGCGTTCAGGGTCGAGCCGGAGTTGAACCCGAACCAGCCGATGAACAGGATCAGCACGCCAAGCCCGGCCAGCGGCATCGAATGGCCCGGGATGGCGCGCGGCTTTCCATCCGCCCCGTACTTGCCCCGCCTGGCGCCGAGCAGCAGCAGCGCGGCCAACGCGCCCGTGGCGCCGATCAGGTGCACGGCGGTGGAGCCGGCGAAGTCCTGCATTCCGGTCGGCATGAAAGCCTCGCCGTTCTGCAGCCAGCCACCTCCGAACACCCAGTGGGAGCCAATCGGATAGATCAGGGATGCGAAAACGATCGCGTACACAACGTAGGCCGCGTACTTGATCCGCTCCAGGGTCGTTCCCCACACGATCGCCAGCGAGACCGCGCAGAATGCGAACTGGAACAGCCACTTGGACTCGATGGTCGCATCGGAGAGGCCGAGGCCGCTCGGGAAGAAGGCCTGCTGCGGGTCACCGAAGCCCTGGAGGAACCAGCCGGTGGTCCCGATCAGGTCCCCTTCGCTGCTTCCGGTTCCGAAAGCGAAGGCGAAGCCGACCGCCCAGTAACAGATCGCGGCGATCGACAGGTTGGTGAGGATCTTCGCCACTCCCGTGCCGGCATTCTTCTGCCGCGAGAAACCGATCTCCAGCATCGCGAAGCCTGCCTGCATGAACAGCACGAGCACGGCCGCGATCAGGACCCAGGTGGTGTTGATCGCCACGGAGTCCTTCAGGACCCCGTTCCCGTACGCCTCCAGCGTGTCCGCCAGAGCCGTGCCGGGAAGCAGCAGAAGGGCGGCGATCGCCAGCGGGACCGCTCCCAGGTACCTCCTTCTCATGTGCGATTCCTCCTTTTCGCCGGTCTGGTCGGCGATCGCAGTTGCGGAAGACAATCGCCACGGTACGCACCGGTCGGCCCCGGGTCTTTAGACACGTGTCTGAAATTCGGCGCGCGCCTTTCTCCCGGCTGTCTAGTTCTGCGGCAGCGCTCTACCGTCGGGCGACCCCGGTCAGCGGAATTTCCGACCGTCTGTCCGATGACAGCGCGCCGGCCGTCAGCGATCCTGCGTGAAACCCAACCGGAGAGGAGGAACGAGATGAGGGTCAAAGAGGCGATGCGCATCGCTCACGGCCTCCAGGCAGGCTCGACGCTCGAGGACGTGTCAGAGGCGATTCAGGCCACGGGCTGCGAGACGCTGCCGATCGTCGACGGCTTCAACGGCGGGCTGGTCGTGCGCCAGCTTGTCTCCGTGCGCGATCTTCCCAAGCTGAGACAGGTGGAGGCGTCGGCGCATCGCGGGCACGCCGTCGGAGACACCGTGCTCGACATGCTGGCTGCGATCGGCCGCCAGCCCGGCCGCTTCCCTACGATCGAGGCTCAGGCCACACTCGTGGACGCCTGGGGCCTGATGTCCGAGGAAGGGCTGACCCAGCTACCCGTCGTCGACGGCGGAGGCGTCGTCGGGATGCTGTCGCTCGTGGTCTCGTACTCGGAGTACCCGCACCGCTCTCCGGTGGCCGGCTTCTGGGCCCAGTGAAGCCCCTCTCCGCAAATCCGTTACGTGAACTCGGCGACATCCAATCCGGGCGGCGCGCGCCCGCCGAGGATCGGCTTCAGGACGAGCGCCTGGCGCACCTTGTCGGCGATCCCCTCGGCGGTCAGCCCGAACCGCTCCATGACGGCTTCGCCAGTCCCGGAGAGGCCGAAGCGGTCGCCGACCCCCACGGAGAAGATCGGCACCGGGTACTGCTCGGCGGCGACCTCGCGAATCGCGTCGGCCAGGCCGCCAACCGTGCGGTGCTCCTCGGCGGTGACAGCGACCTTCGTGCGCGCAAGTGAGGCGAGCACGGAACCGGCGTCGAGCGGTTTCAAGATCGAGACGTTCACGACCTCGGCCTCGACGCCCTGGTCGCGCTCCAGCATCTCGGCCGCCTCGAGCGCGCGCCAGACCATGTGACCACAGGCGAAGATCGAGATGTCGCTCCCCTTGCGCAGGACGTCCGCGCCGCGGCCGAGCGTCTCCGGAATCTCGTCGTATATGAAAGGCGTTGCGGGCCGGCCGAAACGCATGTACATCGGTCCCTCGCGCTCGTAGCTCTCGAGCACCGCGCGGTAGGCCTGGTTGTAGTCGGCGGGCACGACGACCTGCATCTTCGGCATCACGCGCATCAGCGCGATGTCCTCGATCATCTGGTGTGAGGCGCCGTCCTCGCCCAGTGAGAGCCCACCGTGCGAGGCGCACACGCGCACTTTGAGCTCGTTGTGGGCGATTCCGAGCCGAACCTGGTCGTACGCGCGGCCGGTGGCGAAGATCGCGAACGTCGACGCGTAGGGAACCTTCCCCGTCGTCGCGAGCCCGCAGGCCATCGACATCATGTTTGTCTCCGCCGCTCCCACGTTGAAGAAGCGCTCGGGGAAACGCCTGCCGAACTCGATGCTCTGGGTGGAGACCGCCAGGTCGGCGTCGAGCGCGACTATCTCCTCGTGGCGCTCGCCGAGCTCGACGAGCGCATCGCCGTAGGCCTTGCGCGTCGGGACCGGATCCCTCTTGCTGGTCTCGCTCACAGCCTGCTCACTCACTTGAAGACGCCGAGCGCGCGCGTCTGCTCGGCGAGCTTCCCCTCCAGTTCGGTGAGCGCCTGCTCAGCCTGTTCGGGGGACGGCGGCTTGCCGTGGAATCCGGCCTTTGCTTCGAGGATCGACACGCCCCGGCCTTTTCGCGTCTGACAGACGATTGCGGCGGGACGCTCTCGCGTACGGCTCCACTCCAGGGCCTCCACCACCTGCGCCATGTCGTGCCCGTCGATCTCGACTGCTTCCCACTCGAACGCCTCGAACTTCTTGCGCACGTCTTTTGTGTCCATCACTTCCTCGGTGGTGCCGTCGGTCTGGAGGTGGTTGTAGTCGACGATCGCGGTCAGGTTCGTCACCTCGAAGTGGGCGGCCGCCATCGCCGCCTCCCAGGTCTGGCCCTCCTGACAGTCGCCGTCCGACATCACTCCAAAGACGTGCGCTTCGTCGATCCTGTCGAGCCGCAGACCGAGAGCAATGCCGAGGCACATGGAGAGACCCTGGCCAAGGGAGCCGGTCGAGACCTCGACGCCGGCAGTTCGCGTCATGTCCGGATGGCCCTGGAGATGGGCGTCGAGCTTGCGAAGACGCATCAGGTCCTCGTGCGGGAAGTAGCCGTGCCGGGCGAGGGCCGCATACTGGATCGGCGCCGCGTGTCCCTTGCAGAGCACGAAGCGGTCGCGGGCGGGCCAGGCCGGACGCTCGGGGTCGTGGCGCAGCACCCGGTAGTAGAGCGCCGCGACGATGTCGGCCGCCGACAGCGAGCTGTCGAGATGGCCGGACCTGGCGACCGCCACCATGGTCACGCAATCGATCCGAAGCACAGTCGCGTAACGCTCGAGCTCGGCGATCGAAGGCTTGTGCGGCTTCAGCAGGCGCGGCCTGTCGAGCCCGTGCGCGGGGATGTTCTCGACGGGTGCCAGGTGAGGCACCTCTGTCTGCTGGGTCGCGTCGGCATCTTCGTCCTGCAGCCTCTCGAGCGGGGCGGCCGATCGCCGCCGGAGTGCGAGCGAGGCGGTTACGAGAGCCAGCGCGGCGAGACTTGCCAGCGCAGGGACCACACTGACGCCTAGCGGGATTCCGAGCGCATACATCACGCCCCCCGATCCCTGGCTACCGCCCTGCCAGCCGCCCGCCATCTCCCTGATCGGGTCACAGGGCTGGCCGTCTTCGCGGGGGTGTCGAGCCTCTTGAGCGAGCCGGTGAGGGCGACCGTGTAGAGCTCGGTCACCACGGCGAGCACGATCCTCACGCCAAGAAGCGCGGCGACCCCCCACACGCTCCACAGGGTGCTGGCCAGGATCGGGCCGGCGATCTCGCCGGCGTCCTCGCCGGAGCTCATGTAGCCCATCGCCCGTGCGCGGCGGCGGCGGTCGTAGCTCGAGACGTGCGCCATCAAGGCTCCCCAGGCGGGGCGAAAGGCAGCCTTGCCCGCGTCGTCCAGCGCCCGCCCGACGAAGAGCCCGCCAAAGCTTGGCGCTACCCAGTAGATAACCGAGGACAGAACGTTGGCGGCGCTCCGCACGGACAGCACGAGCTTGCGGCTCACGTTGTCGGAGAGCCACCCGAACGCCGGCCCGGTCAGGGCCATGAGGGAGCTGAGCCCGTAGATGAGGCCTGCCTGCGCCTCGCTCAGGCCGGCGTACTCCACGGCGAAGATCGGGAAAAGGCTCGTGAGCATGCAGGCGGTTGCGCTGATGAAGAAGCCGAGCCCCATGAACCGAAAGATGGGCGGTCGAACCGGCTCGGTGCGCATTCCCTCCGACGCGCCGTCGGGTGAAGGCGGCGCGGCAGAGGCGGAGTTGCTCGGGGAGGCAGACATCTCGTCGCCCACCTCCTCGTCTTGGACGAAGGCACCCGCCCCCTCGTACTCCTTCTCGCCGAGCTCCGGTGCGCGCAGGAAGCGCGCGACGACGAAGAACGGCAGGGCCGAGATGGCAAAGGCGACCAGGAAGACCAGTGAGAAGTTCGAGGCGGTCAGGCCCAGTAGGAGGCCGGCAAGGAGCTTCCCGCCCGCGCCGCCGAGGCTCTTCGCGGTCTGGTACCACGCGAACGAGGAGGCGATCGCCCTCTTGCCGCCGTGCTCGGCGATCAGTGCATGCACGGACGGGTCGCGCATGGAGATCGAGACCCCGTGGAGGCCCCGGATCGCGAAGAGCTGCCAGGGCACAGCCGCGAAGGCGAGCAGCAGTGAGACGAGGCTGCGCAACCCGATCGCGGCCTGCAAGCCCGGCTTCAGGCCGATGCGATCGGCGAGCGAGCCCATCACCGGCTTGAGACCAATCGCCACCATCGAATTGAACGAGGCGAGCAGGCCGACCTGGGTCAGGCTCATCCCGAGCTCCCGGTAGGCGTACAGCGGCAGAGCGAACGAGATCAGGCCGAAGGCGAGCCGCGAAAGCATGCCCTCGGCGACGATCGCGGCCAGCGAGGGGTTGACGCGGTGTCGACGCTTCTCCGGCTTCCGGTCAGCAGGGCCCGCGACGTGGCCTCGGCGCCGAAGGCGTCCCCGCAACGCGGGGGGCCGCGGTGCCTGGAATGGTTCTTCATCGCTTCGGGCCGCGGGCGCGAGATCCGGCAATGCGAGGGTGTACCGGCCGAGGGCGTAGCCCTCTATGTAGTCGGCGATCAGCGGAGCGACATCCGGCACGCCCTTGTAGCCGGGGAAGTAGTTCAGATCCACCACGACCGGCCCGCTGGAGCTCTCGATCACGTCCAGCCCGTAAAGGCCGAGACCCAACGCACGGCCGCATCGCAGGGCGATGTCGCGCAGCTCCGCGCTCACGGCGGACGGCCGGCCCGGCAGGGAGAAGCTGTCCTCGGAGAACTGCTTGCGCACGGCGAAGACCTGTTCGCCGACGACGTAGAGCTTGACGTCCTCGCCGGTGCCCGCAAAGTACTCTTGGACGAGCATCGGGTCTTGGGTCCTTGGAACCGCCCTCAGCTCGGCGCGGTCGTGGACGACATGGATCCCGGCGCCACGGTGTCCCCGGTACGGCTTCAACACCAGCGGTACGTCGTCGACAAGCTCTCCCAGTAGGGCGAAGTCTCCCGTCACCCACGTCCGCGGCGTCGGCACCCCCGCGCGCTGAAGGCGCCGGGCCGACACGATCTTGTTCTGCGTCGAGACGCAGCACTCGTAGGGGTTGAGGAACCTCGCTCCCTCCGCGTGCAGTACTCCGGCGAGGCTCAGGGAGAGCTCGGTGCGCGATTTGAGGACGTAGAGATCGTGCCCGCCGCGAAGATGGTCGGGCCGCGTGACCATCTCCTCCGCGATCCCGTATTCGACCTCGAAGCCGCGCCGCGACAGGATGTCCCATACCTCGACCAGCGCGGGGCTCATCACTCCTTGAACGCGCCGAACGAGCAGGAAGTACAGCTTCATTGGGCTGCTCGGTCGTCCGGGCACGCCTGTCGCTGCGCGGCGTGCGAGTTCAACGTTCAGGCGGCGCCGGAGCTCATGCCGAGCCCCGCGCGAAGAGCGTTCGCTCGACGAGCTCGCACAGGATGTGGCCGATCAGCAGATGCCCTTCCTGGATCCGTGCCGTCTCCCGCGCCGGCACGCATATACACACATCCGCGACCTCCTCCAGGTGCCCTCCTCCGTCACCCGTGAGCACCACGGTCGAGAGGCCTTTCGCTCTGGCCGCTGCGATGCCCCTGACCACGTTCTCGGAGCGTCCGCTGGTCGAGAGGCCTATCGCCATGTCGCCCGGCACCCCGAGACCTGCCACCTGCCTGGCGAACACGTCCGAGAACGAATAGTCGTTTCCGATCGCGGTCATCGAGCAGACGTTGTCGGCGAGCGCGAGCGCCGGCAGCGATGCGCGCTCGAGCCGAAAGCGTCCGACGAGCTCGGCGGCGAGATGCTGAGCGTCGCCCGCACTCCCGCCGTTTCCGAAGAGCAGAATTTTGTGCCCGTCGCTGTACACCGCCGTCATCCGATCGGCCAAGTCGGCGATCACTTCGACGAGACCGTTCTCGAGCAAGCGCTGCTTCATCGCGACGCTATCCTCGATGCGTTCACGGACCAAGGGTGAGAAGGACGGCCTAAGCATTAACCCTCCACGTGCTGAGACCCTCCTTCTCGAACGCGAAGTCGGCGACATTCACCCCCATCCGCGTCAGAGCTTCGGCCACCTTGTGCTTGCTGCGATAGTCGCAGTAGAAGAGCATGTAGCCGCCCCCGCCGGCGCCGGTCACCTTCCCACCCAAGGCGCCGTGCTTGAGGGCCTCTGAGTAGATCTCATCGATGAACGGCGTCGAGATCTTCGGCGACATCCTCTTCTTGTATTCCCACGCGCTCCCGAGCAGATCGGCGAACGTACTGAGGTGCCCCTGGAGAAGCGCATCCTTCATCTCGACGGCGAGCTCCTTCTGCATCCGGAGTCCTTCCATGGCTCGTGAATCTCGCTCCTCGAATCGACTGGTCTGATCCTCGATGATGCCGTCGGAGCTCCGTGCCACCCCGGTGTAGCCGAGAAGAAGGTTCTGCTCGAGCTCCTTCACGATGTCGGCCCTTACGCGAAGTGGATTCACGATGACCTGATCGCCGCGGAACTCGATGAAGTTGAAGCCTCCGAAGGTCGCCGCGTACTGATCCTGCATACCTCCCTTCAAACCCAGCTCCTTGCGTTCGAGCACGTAGGCAGAGCGCGCGAGTTCGTAGTCGGTGAGCGGGAGCCCATGGAACTCCGTCAGCAAACCGATCAGAGCGACCATCATCGCGGAGGAGGCGCCGAGGCCCGACCCGGGCGGTGCCGTCGAATGGAGAAACAGGTCGAACCCTTGCGATTCGCGGTTTCCAAGGCGAAGGATCGCGGCCTTGATCAGATCGAGCTCGCCGTTGAAGGTGATGGGATCACCCGCGCCGAACCTCAACTCGAGCCCGAAATCGAGTGATTCGATCGTGATGTCGCCATCGCTCCGGGGCCTCAGCGTTCCGTATGCGTATCTACTGATGGCGGCGTTGAGCACGAGCCCGCCTTCCCTCTCGGGGAAAGGGGGCACGTCGGTACCGCCGCCGGCGAAGCTCACTCGAAGGGGAGCGCGGACTCGGACCAGATACGGAGGTGCCGTTTTTTCCCGGATCCGGCTTCCGTTTCGGAGGAAGGGGGGCCGCCCCACAGAAGCAAGTGCGTCCCGTTCAGTACCCGCGCCCGCCAGCCTCATGCCGTCACGCCATTCGGTGAGTCGATGAGCGGCTCTCCCCTCATCGTGCGCTCAGCGGCGAGCTCGATGTAGTCGGCGATCCGGTTGGGGGCGTCCGGGACGCCCGTGAAGCCCGGAAAGCTCGAGATGTCGACGACGTAGGGCCGGCCCTCGCTGATCACGACGTCGAAGCCGAACAGGCTCAGGCCTAGGGCCGAGCCGCAGCGGAACGCGATGTCGCGAAGCTCGCTCGAGACCGCAAAGGGCCGTCCCAGCTTCTCCTCGAAGGTTCGCGCGGGCCACACGCGCTCGACGCCGAAGACGTCGTCGCCGATGCGGTAGATCTTGCGATCGCGTCCTTCCGGCTCGAAATAGCGCTGGGCGTAGAGAGGCCCATCGCCGTCGACCTCCCACTCGGGGAACTCGGAGGGCCGGTGCACGATCCGAATGCCCTCTCCGTGAGAGCCCCGGTACGGCTTGACGACCAGCGGCCCCTCCTCGAGCAGGGGGATGAGCTGCGCTGGGTGCGAGGCAACGTACGACGGCGGGGCGGGAACCCCCGCCTCCTCGAGCAGCCTGCTCGCCATGATCTTGTCGCGGCACATCACGGCCGTCGGATACGGGTTGAGGATCGGGGCGCCGAGAGCGTGCAGGGCGCCCGCCACGCTCAGGGCGATCTCGCTGCTGGACTTGAGCACGTAGAGGTCGTATTCGACCCTCAGCTCGCAGAGGTCCGTCACCTGCTCGTCCAGGTTGACGAGGTCGACGTCGGCCCCGCGATCGCGGAGGAGGCGCACGACCTCGCGGAAGACCGGGCGCGGAACGTCGTGAATGTGCAGGTAGCAGAGCCTCAAGCCGTCACCCCATTCGGCGAGACGAGCAGGGGCTCTCCCCTCATGGTCCGCTCAGCGGCGAGCTCGATGTAGTCGGCGATCCGGTCGGCGGCGCTCGGAAGCCCCGTGAAGCCCGGCACGCTCGAGACGTCGACGACGTAGGGCCGGCCCTCGCTGATCACGACGTCGAAGCCGAACAGGCTCAGGCCGAGCGCCGAGCCGCAGCGGAACGCGATGTCGCGAAGCTCGCTCGAGACCTCGAACGGCCGTCCCAGCTCCTCCCGGTTTCGCTCGACGCCGAAGACGTCGTCCCCGATGCGGTAGATCTTGCGATCGCGACCCTCCGGCTCGAAGTAGCGCTGGGCGTAGAGAGGCCCGTCGCCGTTGACGTCCCAGTCGAGGAGCTCGGAGGGTCGGTGCACGATCCGCACGCCGTCTCCGTGAGACCCCCGGTACGGCTTGACGACCAGCGGGCCCTCGTCGAGCAGGTGCTCGAGCTGCGCTGGACGCGAGGCAACGTAGGATGGCGGGGCGGGAACCCCCGCCTCCTCGAGCAGTCTGCTCGCCATGATCTTGTCGCGGCACATCACGGCCGTCGGATACGGGTTGAGGATCGGGGCGCCGAGAGCGTGCAGCGCGCCCGCCACGCTCAGGGCGATCTCCCTGCCGGACTTGAGCACGTAGAGGTCGTATGCGACCCTCAGCTCGCACAGGTCAGTCACCTGCTCGTCCAGGTAGACGACGTCGACGTCGGCCCCGCGATCGCGGAGGAGGCGCACGACCTCGCGGAAGACCGGGCTCGGACCACCGTCGGGATGGCGGGTGAGCAGAAGGGCGATCTTCATGCCCTCGCGCCGCCTCGGCTCAGGCGGGCGAGCCCGCGACGTTCTCGCAGGTGCAACACCCCGAAACGGGTGCGGTTCCTATCGAGATGAACCCTTTGTGGGATGGAGTCGGCGGCCCACGCCCTGGGCCCCCTCCCCGAAATGCAACCCTGCCCTGCCAAAACCTCGCTCCTCCAGAGCGGTTGGACCTCGATGCCCTGAGCCGACCCTACCCGACATGCAACATCAATTGCAAGTAGCCGCGTTGCAACGCGCCGCCCCTACGGCGGGGCGCTTGGATGACCGCCCGTTAGCGCCGGTCCCAGGCGTCGCGCGCCCGGCCGCCGAGCCGTCTTGCCCGGCGAGCGGCCTTCGTGTTGCGAAGCCTGTCCGCCGTTCGCGACGGGACGGCGTGGAGGTGCTCGTCCGCCTCCTCGGCGGTGAAGGTAACGGTCACGAGCCGCTCGGCGATCCGGGCTACCTCGGGTGCGTCGACGAAGCGCTTTCCGCTGCGGGTGTCCATCACGATGCCGTCGAAGATGTTCTCGCGCTTCGCCTCCTGGACCCGCCGCACGGTGCCGAGCTCGACCCCGTCGGCCGAGCGGACCGGGGTTCCGCGGCGGAGGACCTTGAAGGAGATGGCGTTGCCCTCGTCGAGGCTCACGACTCAAGCGTAAGCCCTCGTCCGCGTTTAGAAGCCGACTAGCCGCGGGTCCTTTCGCTTTCCGGGTCTAGCGCCGCGGCGACGAACGCTGCGGCTCGCGGCAGGAGCTCCGGCGGGATCCAGTGGCCGGCGTTCGTCTCGACATACGAGACGTCGAGCCGGCCGCTCCGCAGCAGCTCGACCGCCCGATGGGCGAATTCGACCGAGATCACGGGGTCGTTGCGTCCGTGATGGATGAGCACGGGCAGGCCCTCACGGCCGGTGAAGTCAGGACGCCATCCCTCCACCGTGGGGACGAACCCGCTCATCGCGAGGATGCCCGCCGGAGAGGGGCGTCCCTCTCCCAGCGACACCGCGTATGACATCACCGCGCCCATGGAAAAGCCGCCGATCACCGTTCGATCCCAGCCGATGCCGTTCTCCTGGAGCCGGCCGTCGAGAATGGTGGTGAGCAACCGGTAGCTCTCGTGGAACGTGTCGTGGTCGGGATATCCGACGCGAGGCACCAGATACCAGTGGCGTCCGCCGGGCGGGACGTTGGTCAGGGGCGCCCCCGGCGTGATCCCCAGCAGGCGCCGGTCCGGATCCAGCTCGTCGAGGAGCGGCACCAGGTCGTGCTCGTCGGCGCCGCGTCCGTGGAGCAACACGAGCGCGCCTTCCGGCTCTGCCCGCGCGTGACGGATCTCGAAGGGGAGCGTCACGGAAGCTCGCTACCCGCGCCTGGCGCGCCGAAACCCTGAGCCGTTCGCCGCCCGGCACGGACCATGCCCCACAAGCAGGGTTGGCACAGACCGCCAGGGCCGACGGTAGTGGGGCGGCGAGCCGACCCACTACCGGGCGTGTCGCCCTAGCGCTCGCGCTCCTTCTCGAGCAGCCGCGTGGCGAGTGCTGTACTGAGCTCGTCCACGCAGTCGAGCTTGGTCTCCTCCGGCAGCCGATCCAGCGTCGCCGCGGCGGCCTGCCAGATCTGGTCCGGCGTCAGTCCGAATTCGGCTGCGGACTCGCATATCGTTGTCACGTTGACCGCTGAGCGGTCGAAATCAACTTCGGGCTCGAACATCGGATATCACCCCCGTTCGTTTCGGGAAAGGTGGCTGTCCGTACCGTCGTTTGCCCTGACGCGTCCGCGCGTCAGTCGTCGTCTTTCTCGCTGTCGGGTTTCTCGTTCTTGTCCTCGCCGCCGGCGTCGTCGTCCACATCGACTGCGACGCGCTCGAGGGCGCGGTTGAGCTCGACCTCGACGTTGCGCCCGTCACCCCGGACGACCTCGACTTCCCAGGCGGAGCCATCGTCGTCCTCGCGCTCGGCGCCGACCGCTCGACCGCTACCGACGATCTCCACGGCGGCCTGCTTGGCCCGATCGGCCTCCGGCCCCGTAACCTGCTCGTCCGAGGAGTCGCCTCCTACCGCTTGGGCGATTCCAGCTCCCCCGGCGCCCAGGGCAATGACCGCGACGCCGGCTATCAAATATTTCCTTTTCCGAGTCATCTCTGCCACTCCTTCGAATCGGGGGTTGCCACTGTGCCGGGTGCAGATGAAACGAGGCTGAGAGGCCACCCCCGGGTGGCCTCTCGTAGGCCCGCGTATCGGCGATTCGGCGCATTGCCAGGCGCCTTTGGGCTAGGCTCGCCCTGTTTCCGAGGAACGAGGAGAGGATGATGACCCCCACTTCCACCGCACCCCCGAAGCAGGTCACGCTCCGAGAGGCCGTGCCCGCGGATGCCGAGGCGTGCGCACAGATCTGCTTCGACGCGTTCGGCGCGATCCACGACCACCACAGGTTCCCGCGTGACTTTCCGGTTCCCGAGGCCGCGGCGGGCATGATGGCGATGTGGGTTCCCCACCCCGCCATATGGGGCGTGGTCGCCGAGATCGACGGGCGGATCGTAGGCTCCAACTTCCTCGACGAGCGCGACCCCATCCCGGGCGTCGGGCCGATCACGATCGACCCCGCGGGTCAGAACGCGGGCGTCGGTCGCAGGTTGATGGAGGCGGTGCTCGAGCGCGGCAAGGAAGCGCCCAGCATCCGGCTCCTCCAGGATGGCTTCCACATGCGCTCGCTGTCTCTCTACACCTCCCTCGGCTTCGATGTCACAGCGCCCTGCGTGGTGATGAGCGGAACGCCCCGAGGCGGCGCGGTCGCCGATCTAGAGGTGCGCCCCCTGACCGAAGACGACCTGGACGAGTGCGGCGCGCTCTGCAAGAAGGTGCACGGCTTCGAGCGCACGGGCGCCCTGCGGGACTCCATCCGCGGGTCCGCTCCCTTCGCGGCCGTGCGCGACGGGCGCATCGTTGCCTACGCGTCCGCGCTCACGTTTTGGCAGATGGCGTACGGGGTGGCCGAAGGCGAAGACGACATGAAGGGCCTGCTGCTCGGGGGAGCGGCGATCGTTGACGAGCCCATCGCATTGATCGTCCCGCTCCAATCGGGCCTCTTTCGCTGGTGCCTCGAGCAGGGACTGCGCGCCGTGAAGCCCATGAACGTGATGACGCGCGGCGAGTACGAGGAGCCGCAAGGCTCCTGGTTCCCGTCGGTGCTGTATTGAACTAACTGGCCCGTGCGGGCGATCGCGACGATCGGCGTGTACGGCTTCACCGCCGAGACGTTCCTCGACGCGCTGCAAGCGGCTAACGTCCGCCAGGTGCTCGACGTGCGCCAGCGCCGCGGAGTTCGCGGGCGCGAGTACGCATGGGCGAACTCGGCCCGCCTCCAGGCCGCCCTCGCGCAGGCGGGCATCGACTACCGCCACCACAAGGAGCTCGCGCCGACCACGGAGCTGCGCCATCTCCAGTACAGCGAGGACGCGCGGCTGGGGGTCGGCAAGCGTTCGCGCGTCGAGCTCGCGCCCGAATACCGGGAGCGCTACACGAACGAGATTCTCCACCGCGTGGACCTCATGCCGATTGTCGAGAGCATGCCGAGCAACGGGCGCCCCGCGCTGCTGTGCGTCGAGCGCGACCCCGAGGCGTGCCACCGCTCCCTGATCGCCGAGCGCCTGGTGAGCCGGCATGGCGCGGCGTTGATCCACCTTCGGCCAAGAGCCGACCCACGATTCTCACGCGACGCTGCTGCTATTGAAGAGCGGTGAGGGGATCGATGGCGGCTCCCCTGACTCGAAGCTCGAAGTGCAGGTGCGGTCCCGACGCGATCCCGGTGGCTCCCACGGTTCCGATGTCCGAGCCGGCAGCCACTGCCTCGCCCCGGCCGACCAGGATCCGAGAGAGATGGGCGTACATCGAGCGCGCTCCGAGGGGATGCTCGACGACGACCAGGTTGCCATAGCCGCCTACGTCCCAACCGGCGAAGACGACCGAGCCGTGGCCGGCGGCGCCGACAGGCGCTCCAGCCGCGACGGGATAGTCGATCCCGGTGTGGAAGCGATCACCACGAGGGCCAAAGCGGTCGCCGATCCTCCCACGCACCGGGTGGATCAGCCGAACCGGCGAGCTGAGGATGGGCAAGGCGAGCTCTCGCAGCGTTCCCGGGCCGACCACCCCGTCGGACGTCAGGCCGGCCCAGCTCTGAAACCGCTTCACGGCCGCGGCCGTACGGGATCCAAACCCGCCGTCCATCGGGCCCGATGGGAAGCCGCGCCAGGCGAGGCGGAACTGGAGCGCGGCGACGTCCCAGCCGGAGTGACCGTCGCGAAGCGCCCGGCTGCCCAGAGCAGGGCGACCGCGGCGGCCGAGGGCAAGGCGTGTCTGGGCGCCCGCCACGCCGTCGGCTGCGAGGCCGTGCCGGCTCTGGAAGCGGCGCACCGCGGCGCCGGTCGCGGGCCCGGCGACCCCGTCGACCGTGCCACCGTAGAGCCCGACGCCGCGCAGCGCCACCTGGAGCGCGGCGACGTCACCGCTGGCGGCACGGGCATCGGAGAGAGCGCCGAGCAGCGCCACAAGCGCCAGTGCGACGCCCCCGCCGAGCCGCATGGCAGCCTTCGTCGCTACCCGCCGAACCGCGATCGCAGCGCCATCACGTTCTGGACATAGCGCTCCGTCTCCGGCAGGAGCCCGCTCTTGCGCACCGACGAGGCTCCCTGGTAGTAGGAAGCGATTGCGAGGGCCTCATTGCCTCCGCTGTCTCGCAGGAGCTGATCGAGGTACATAACCCCCGCGTTCACGTTCTCGAGCGGAGAGGCAGGGTCGAGCGGCCGTCCGGCGAGCTGCTCCTCGACCCAGGTCCAGGTCCCGGGCAGGATCTGCATCACGCCGCGTGCGTTGGCGACTGAGACGACGCCGTTGTTGAAGCCGCTCTCCTGCCAGGCGACCGCGGCAGCCAACGATGGCGAGACGCCGTGGCTGGCTGCTATCCCTCCGATCTGCTCAGAGGTGACCTGCCCCGGCGTGGGGTGCGGCGGCGCCTCGGGGACGACCTGGGGCTCGGCCGGCGTGGCCGGAGCCTGAGCGGCGAGCGGGGCTCCGGTCGGCAGCTTCAACGCGGTACCGATCAGCAGCGGGGCCGATGGCTCGAGCCCGTTCATCCAGGCGAGTTGGCCGACCTCGATGCCGCTGCTGGCGGCGATCCCGGACAACGCGTCTCCGGGCTGGACGGTGTAGGCACCGAGCGGTTGTGGCGCGCTCGCCGTCGCACCGGCGCTCGAGCTCGGGCCGGCGGGGATCAGCCCCGCCTGCGCGAGCGCGGCCGCCGCCTCCTGCTCGGACGGGATCTGAATCGTGCTTCCGCTGACGATCTGCGCGTTTTCGGGCAACCCGTTCGCCGCCGCGACGGAACGCGCCGTGAAGTTGCTCGCTGTCGCTATCGACCACAGCGTCTCGCCGGGCTGCACGGTGTGCGGAACACTGGCGCCGGCGGGTGCTGCGCATGCGAGCGTGCCGGCGAGCGTTGCGAGGAAAATCCATCTACAAGGACGCAAGTGAGACTCCCTTCTCTCGAAAGCTTTCGTGAAAGCGCGTCTTCGGTTCCCCTCGTCCAACCGCGGACGCTTCCTTGAAATCTGCAACGACTCGTGCACACGGTTGTCGGGGACATCCGATAAACGAACGTCCGACTTGACATCCGCACCGTTTGCGCTACGTCCCCGAGCAGTAGGATCGCCGTCATGCGCGGCAGAGCGTCAGGGTCGCTGGGCGCGGCGATGACCGGCCTTGCAGCCTTCCGTATCGCGCTCGGCGCGGCGAGCTGGCTGGCCCCGGGCCCACTGGCCCGGGCCTTTGGGGTGCGCGCGGATCGGCTGACGCCCGAGCTCGAGTACATGACCCGCGTCTTCGGAGTGCGCGCCGTGGCGCTCGGCGCCGGCTACCTCGCCTCGTCCGGGGAGGCGCGCCGGCTCTGGCAGCGGCTGTGGCTGTTGTGCGACACGGCCGATACCGCGATGGGCGTCGGCATGATCGCCGGCGGTCGCCTCGACCCGAGGCAGGGCGCATCCGCACTGGCGACCACCGCCCCGTCAATGGCTCTCGACGTAGCCGCCCTCGCCGCCGGGACAAAGTAGGTCCCGGGCTCGGGCCCGTTTATCAGTGGCCGGGGTGGCAGCTTGTTACTACTCTGAACACGACCCACGCCTGCTGCAGGGGCCAGCACCGGTCTCGTCGGCGGGATTCACAGCGGCATGGAGGCCCCACGTAGAACCAGGCCGGCTCGACGCAGCCGGCTGAGCGCACGGATGCGCTCGATGCCCGGCATTCTCCGGGCCAGGCAGGCGTGCGCGCTGGTTTTCCTTTCTTGCGCGATCGGATGCGCCATGGCCGGACCCGCCGCAGCCGATGTCGCCCCTCTCGAGCAGGTCACGGTTCCCGAGGCGGTCGCGATTCACAGCCTCGTCCAGACGCCTACCGGCGCGCTGCTTGCGAGCGGCACCGACTTCGACTGGACCGCCTCTCCCCCGCTTCCAGGCGCGCCGCCGCCGCCCACGATCGTGTGGCGCTCGACCGACGGCGGGCAGACGTGGGCCCGGACGGGAACGCTCTCGCCCCCGGGCGGGCCGCTGCTCTCGACCGACGAGGACCTGATCGCGCTCAGGACGCTCAAGGACAACGGCGATGCAGCCTTCTGGACCTCACACAACGACGGGCGCACGTGGTCTCTGGTGGGCCCGCAGACCGGGACCAAGACCGCATCGATGGCGGACTTCGTGGCGTCGTCGTCGCGGATCGTCGGCGCTGGTCACTACCTCGCCTGGTTCGAGCCGGTGGCCTATTTCCAGCTCTGGCCCAACGATCAGTTCCCGCCGCTGCACGGCAGCGGGACCGGCGGAACCTGGGGCGGCAACGCCTCCACGCCGCCAGGCTATGCGTTGTGCGCGGCGTCACACGGCTGCTCGGTGTATGAGACCGACTCGACCGTGAGCTCGTCCGGAGACGGCGAGCGCTTCTCCGAGAAGGACGTCGGCGAGCCCGGAGTCGACGAGTACTCGACGGTTCCGGTGGCGTCGGGCCGCAACGTGGTCGTCTACCAGCGCGGGGCCGAATTTGGACACGGGAGCGGCGGGCGGATGCTGCGGTCCTTGGACGGCGGCCTGACGTGGACGGCGGCCGACGTCGCCCAGCCTCTCGAGTCCCTGTTGCCCGGCCCCGGCGAGTCGTTCATCGCCACGCTGCCGTGGCCGAGCGAAGAGCCTCACCCGGATGGCCTCCCACTCCGCCTCGAGATCAGTCGCGACGCCGGCCTGACCTGGGTCGGGCAGGACCTGCCCATCTCCGGCGCTCTCGCAGGCACGCTCAGCCCCGGCGGTGGCGCCGGGTGGGCCACCGTCTCGGCCGAGGACGGCTCGTTCCATCTGCTCCAGAGCACGGACGTCGGCGCGACCTGGAGCGACGTCACTCCGCCCAACCTGCCCGCCGACGCCGCGCTGGCGACGCGCTCCAACGGCCTGCTCGCCATGCACTCCGCAAACCAAGTCTTTCTCGGCGGCGTCGTGCGGGCGGGCTTCGACATCCTGCCGGGCTCGGGCGCGCTGGACGTCGAGCTCGACGCCTCGCGCTCGCGGGGGCCGGTCGAGCGATACACGTGGAGCTTCGGCGACGGCTCGTCCGGCAACGGCCAGCGCGTGACCCACAGCTTCCCGGCGCCCGGCACCTACTCCGTGCGCCTCACCGCCGAAGGCTCCGACGGCACCCGTTCGCTGCGCACTCAAACCGTCGAGGTCGGCGCGCCCACCGCCGCAGCCACTCTGCGTCAAGAGGGCCGGACCGTGCCCGCCCGCGTGATCTTCGACGCCCGCGCGTCGCTTCCCTCTGCACCCGACGCTCCGATCGACAGGTACGAGTGGGACTTCGACGCGGACGGGAGAGTCGACTACAGCGGTCCCCGTCCGGAGGTCGGCTGGGTTTACACGGCTCCGGTCAGCAAAGCCTACGCGGTGCTTCGCGTGCGTGACCAGGACCGGCGCTGGTCCGCGCCGGTCAGAGTAGGCCCTGTGAACGTGGCCCACCTGAAGATGCTCGCCATGGGCGACTCGGTCGCCGCCGGGCACGGCAACGACTGGGACGACGTCCTCGGCTTCGACGTCAGGTGCCGGCAGGCGCCCACGCACAACTATTCCGGGCAGGCATGGTCAGAGCTGCGCCGGACCGGACTGCCGCTCGCCGACGCGGACCCGGGGCCAGGGTTCGTCAAGCTCCTGGCCTGCAGCGGCGCGCGAACGTTCGACACGCCCGCGCGCGATCCGGGGGATCAGGTGGTAGACCTCGTTTCGCAGTTGCCGTCCGACGACGGTACCGGGGAGATCGTGACGATCACGGGAACGGCGAACGACGTCGTGTTCGGATACCGGATCGCCGTTGCGGGACTGCTCGGGCCGGCCGCCACCATCCCGATCGTCGGGACGACGCAGTGGGCGTTGGAGAAGCTGTCGCGCGAGCCGGGCTGGCAGCAGATCGTCCGCACGCCCGGTGCGACGCTCGGGGACCTGATCGTCAACAGATTCTGGGGCTCGGGGTCGGGTGGGCCCAAGAAGTACCTGCCGCCGCTGCAACGCACGCTCGTCAACTCACGTGCGACGCTGGCGCGCGCGATCGTCACCGCCGCAAGGAAGGCCAGGTCCGACGGGCCGCGCCGAGCCATCTTCGTCACGGACTACTACGGCGGGAACATCGGGAACTTCGCGGGCACGAGGCGGGGCCTGTGCGCCTCCTTGCGGAAGCTTGGCCTTCCCCCGGACAAGTGCGCCGAGCTTGCTCGGATCATCCTCAAGGACCGCAACGCCGGCTCGGTGCGCCGGTTCATCGAAGACATGAACCGCTCCATCGCCCTCGCCGTGCTCGATGCGCAGGCGGAGGTCGCGCGCCTGCGCCTGGACGGGCGAGCGCGCGTGCGCCTCGTCGACATCGCGCACGCCATCCCACCCGAGCCCGAGTATCTGTACGTCGACCCTGACACCTCGGTCACGCGCTGGCAGTGCCTGATCAAGGCGGCGAAGAATCCGCTCGATCCTCTCTACTGCGCCGGCCTCGGCCATCCGACGGTCGCCGGGCAGGGCAAGATCGCGGCCCGTGTCGTGCCCGCGGTTCAGCAATGGTGGCGCGAGGAGATCATCCGCGCATGCGCTCCGGCCGTCGTCGTCGGCCCCTGCGGGCGAGCCGCGCCGGCGAAGTCGAGCCCTCGCCTTTCGCTGCCGGGTGGATCGTCGCTTGGGCTCGCGTCCGCCGGAAAGGCAGCGCTCGTGCCCTTGGCGTGTCCGGCGTCGGCGACCGCCGGCTGCTCCGGCATCGCCACCCTCGCCAGCCGGAGCGCCGGCAAAGCGGCCAGCGCAGCCGCCGCGACAAGCACGCGGAGAAAGCGAGGGCGAAAGCGCGCCCGTCAACGCGTCGCGTTGCTCGGCCGAGCCGATTTCACGATCGAACGCGGCGATCAGCAAGCGGTCGCCATCAAGTTGACCAAGGCAGGCCGCCGGCTCGCCGGTCGCGCCAAGGGCGTGCACGCGACACTCACGCTGGTCACCCGAGTGACCGGTCGGGCCCCGAGCGTGCAGCACATGAAGGTTCGCGTCGGCGCTCTGCGCTTGCCTCGTCGCTAGCCTTCCCGAGCTCCTAGAGCGAGACGCCGACGATCTTCAAGCGGCGCGTGAGAGCGCCCAGGCCGAACTGCCCCAGCTCGCCGTCCTCGACACCGAGGATGTCCCAGGCGCCGTCGCTCGGCGGCGAGACGGACTCGGCAACGGCGGGAAGCAGGTCGATCGTGCGCCGGCGGACCACGTCGCCCATCTCCGGCTCTTCGCTCACCGCCCGGCGCAGAAACTCGGTCCCGTATGCGAGGTGGCGCTGCTCGTCTGCGGCGATTCGGCCGTAGCCGTCGACGAAACCGTCCAGCACGCCGCGATCGCGCAGGAAGCCGAGCAGGAAATGCGACGCCGTGAGCCCGAGCGTGCCCTCGATCACCATGTGGTAGATCGTCACGAAGTCGACCTTCGCCTCGCGGTCTCGTGGCTCGCGACGAAGGCGATCGTGCGCGCCCACGAGCGCCTCGTCGAAGATCTTGCCGAACGGAGCGCCGAGAACCTCTCGGGCACGTTGCACGTGTTCCCCGATCGCGGCCGGGTCGGAGATCACCTCGTTCTGGAACCGCGCGTAGAACTGCATGTGGCGGACCTCGTCGACGAGCTGCGTGGAGAGGAAGCTTCCCTCCTCCTCGTCGTCCTGGGCGAGCACGAGACCGCAGAACTGCGTCGAGATGCGCTCCTCGGCCACCATCAACGAGCTGAGCACCCAGTACAGGAGCTCTCGCTCACGCTCCGCGAGCGCTTCCCAGTCGGCCTGGTCGCCACTGAGGTCGATGTCCTGAGCGGCCCAGTGGGAGTGCTCCCAGTCCTCGTACAGCTGCTGCGGGCTCCTGAGCGCCATCAGGTCAGCCATTCGGTCAACTCCTTCAAGGTATCGGGGACGACGTAGTAGTACGCCCAAAGGCCGCGCCGCTCCGAGTCGACGATGCCGGCGTCGCGCAGCACCTTCAGGTGGTGCGACACGGTGGGCTGGCCGACGTCGAACAGCGGCGTGAGCTCGCAGACGCAGACCTTGCCCGCATGCTTTCGCAATACGTCGACGAGCTGCAAGCGGATCGGGTCGCCCAGCGCCTTCGCTACGGTGGCCAGCCGCTCAGCCTGATCTCGATCGGTGTCGGGATAGACGAGGGGCTCGCAACAGGGCTCTCCCGGTGGGCGCTTCTGCTTCGGGGAAAGCTCCAGTTCGGTCGCCATCGATTTACGTATATCGATGTAATCGACGGATGTCAAGGATGCACGAACCGGTACCCTCGGCCGGCCCTGCAAGCGACACAGGATCAGAAAGCCAAGGATTTTCGCGCCCTCCACGAGGGTGAGCCCTTCATCGTCCCGAACCCCTGGGACGCGGGCTCGGCCAAGGTCTTCGCGGCTCTCGGCTTCAAGGCGCTCGCGAGCACGAGCGCCGGCTTTGCGTTCACACTCGGGCGCCTTGACGGGGGCGTCACGCTCGACGAGGTCGTGGACCACGTCCGAGTGCTCGACCAGTCGACCAGGCTCCCGGTGTCGGTCGATCTCGAGAACGGCTTCGGGCCCGACCCTGCGGACGCCGCCCTCGCAGTCACCCGAGCCGCCGAGGCCGGAGCCGTCGGCGGCTCGATCGAGGACTACGATCCCAAGGGAGAGATATACGGGATCAACCGCGCGGCGGAGCGAGTGGCCGCGGCCTGCGAGGCGGCGGGGCGACTCGGTTTTCCGTTCCTGCTCACGGGACGTGCCGAGAATCACATCCGCGGCAACCCCGACCTCGACGACACCATTGCCCGTCTGCAGGCCTACGAGCGAGCCGGCGCGGACGTGCTGTACGCGCCCGGGCTGCGGAGCGCGGAAGAGATCCGAGCGGTGAGCGAGGCCACGTCGAAGCCTCTCAACGTCCTGGCCCATCCGCGGCTCTCGATGAGCGAGATCGTCGCCGCCGGCGGGCAGCGGATCAGTGTCGGAAGCGGGCTGACGTGGGTGGCCGTGGGTGCGATGGCAGCGGCGGCCGAGCAGATGCGCGACGCGGGCGACTTCTCGTCGCTGCGAACCTCGGTCCGGATCAAGGAGTGGCTAGACGGTTGATTCCGAATCCGCGGCCCCTGGGGGCGCGAAAACCGAGCTGGGCAAGGACGCAGGGCGAAACCCATGCTGGTCTGCATGGGTGAGCCCGAGGACGACGATCCAGCGAAGGTTTGCAGCGTCAGCCAGGGGTGCGGGGGTTTGGAATCAATCGTCTAGAGGGCTAACCGGACCGGAGCGGCGAGAAAGGCTTTCCTGACCGACTATTCGACCGTGATGCTCGTCAGTGCCGCCGTGATCGCGGCGCTGATGCTCTGCACGTGGCTGTTGAGTGTCCTCCTTCGTGACGCGTCGGTCGTGGACATCGCCTGGGGGCTGGGGTTCGTGCTCGTCGCGTGGGTCGCGTTCGCTCTCGCCGACGGCTCGACCGAGCGCAAAGCGCTCGTTGTCGCGCTCACGACGCTGTGGGGCCTTCGCCTCACCGTCCACCTCGCCTGGCGCAAGCGCCGCGACACAGAGGAGGACTTTCGATACCGCGCGATGCGAAAGCGACACGGGGAGCGGTTCGCCATCAGAAGTCTCTTCCTGGTCTTCGGCCTCCAGGGACTTGCGATGTGGACGGTCTCGCTGCCCGTCCAGGCGGCCCAGGTGCCGGGCTCTCCCTCCGGCCTCGCCGCGCTGGATTTCCTCGGAATCGGCGTCTGGTGCATCGGGATGCTCTTCGAGACGGTGGGCGACCTCCAGCTCGCGCGCTTTCGGGCCGACCCCGCCAGCCATGGCAAGGTGATGGACCGCGGGCTCTGGCGTTACACCCGCCACCCGAACTACTTCGGGGACTTCTGCGTCTGGTGGGGCCTCTATGCGCTCGCGGCCGCGACAGGGGACGCATGGTGGGCCGTCGTCGGGCCGCTGACGATGTCGTTCGCCTTGCTGCGGCTATCGGGAGTGCCGATGATGGAGCAGCACCTGAAGCGCAGGGCGGGCCACGAGGACTACGTGCGGCGCACGAGCGCGTTCTTCCCGCGCCCGCCGAGGGCGATCGGGCCCACGCACGTCGGGTCCCGACGATAATGGCCTCCCAGCGCATGTCACGGATCGCCAGCCAGCTCGGGATTCGCGCCGAGCTCAGCTACGCAGCGAGGATTCTCCTGGTCGCGGCCGCGTACTTCGGTACAGCCAAGCTCGGGCTGCAGCTCGCGTTCGAGCACGCCAGCATCACAGCGGTGTGGCCGCCGACGGGCATCGCGCTCGCGGCAGTCTTGATCTGGGGATACGGGATGTGGCCCGGCGTTGCGCTCGGTGCCGCGCTCGCCAACACGTTCACCGGCGACGTTCCACCGGTAACCGTGGCCGGCATAACGATCGGCAACACGCTCGAGGCGCTCGCCGGCGCCTACCTGCTCGTCCGCGTGGCACGCTTCCGACCGACGCTCGACCGCGTTCGCGACGTTCTGGCTCTCGCGGTGCTCGCGGCGGGGCTCAGCACGATGGTCAGCGCCACCGTGGGGGTGATGAGCCTGTGGATCGGAGACCAGATCGACGCCGCCGGCGACATACCCTCGGCCTGGCGTGTGTGGTGGCTGGGAGACATGAGCGGCGACCTTCTCGTGGCACCGTTCCTGCTCGTGCTCGCGAGCGGCGTGCGCCTCGATCGAAGGCCGGCGAGGGTCGCGGAAGCCGGCGTGCTCCTGTGTGCTCTGGTGGCGCTCAGCCTGCTGGTGTTCTCTCGAGACGCCCCCCACACCTACCTGGTCTTTCCACCGCTCATCTGGGCGGCTCTTCGGTTCCGCCAGCTCGGCGCAACGCTTTCGAGCATGATCGTGGCCACGATCGCAGTCATCTACACCGAACAGAACCTGGGCCCGTTTGCGCGTGGATCGCCCGACGACAGCCTCCTGCTGTCACAGACCTTCATGGGCGTCGGTGCCGTCACCGCTCTACTGCTGGCTGCAATCACAAGCGAGCGCAGGCAGGCAGAACAGGAGCTCCAGCGTGCGCACAGCAAGCTGGAGGGGACGGTGGAGAAGCGCACGGCCGAGCGGGATCGTTCCAACAGAGAGCTCGAGCTTCAGGGCCTGATCGCGCGCAACATGACGGAGGGGGTGTGCCTCATCAGAGCCTCCGACTCCGCCATCGTCTACGCCAACCGCGAGTTCGAGCAGCTGTTCGGCTACGACTCGGGAGAGCTGGACGGGAAGAACTTCGCCACGCTCAACTACGACGACGGCCGCGTTCACGCAACGGACGTAGCTCGCGGAATCATCAGCAAGTTGGAGCGATCAGGCGACGCCATCTACGAGGTGCTGAACAGAAAGAAGGATGGGACGCCCGTCTGGTGCCGCGCGCACACGTCTTCGTTCGACCATCCCGAGTACGGGAAGGTCTGGGTGTCTGTTCACGAGGACATCACGGAGCAGAGGCGAGCCGAGGTGCTGGAGAGAAGCTTCATTCCGGAGCGACTCCCGGACATACCGGACGTGCGGCTGGCCGCGCGCTTCATACCCGGCGGCGCCGGCGTCGAGGTCGGCGGAGACTGGTACGACGTGCTCGAGCTCGACAACGGGAACATGGGGCTCGTGATCGGGGACGTAGCCGGGCGAGGCGTTCAGGCCGCGGCGGTCATGGCGCAGCTGCGCAATGCCCTGCGCGCATACGTCTTCGAGTCACATCCGCCGGCCGCCGTGCTGGAGCGCCTGAACCGGCTCGCCTGGACCCTTGACGAGAGCGTGATGGCGACCCTCATCTACCTGGTGTTCGACCCGGCTGCCGGGAGGGTGCGGCTCGTCAACGCTGGCCATCTTCCACCGCTTCTGGCCAACCCGGACGGGTCCACCGCCTACATGGAGGAGGGACGGTCGCTTCCCCTCGGGGCTCGGTCGGCGACTGCCTACACCGAGGCCGAATACAGGCTCGAGCCCGGCTCCACGCTCCTGCTCTACACGGACGGGCTGATCGAAAGGCGCCGGGTCCCCATCGACGACGGTCTGGCGCGCCTTGCCGAATGCCTGAGCATGGGGCACGAAAACATCGAGGAGCTCTGCGACCGCATCCTCACGACACTTGCTCCCAGCGGAGAGGACGACGTGGCCCTGCTGGCTCTCGAGCCGTTCCAGCTCGCGCCGGGGCGCCTGCACCTCACGCTGCCGGCGAACCCCTCGGCGCTCAGCTCGATGCGCGGCGCTCTGGGACGCTGGTTGAGACAGTGCGACGCAAGCCGCGATGAAAGCAACGACATCGTGCTCGCCTGCAACGAGGCCACGGCGAACGCAATCGAGCACGCATATGGCCCTGGGGACTGGTCGGTCGAGATGGATGCTGCGCTATCGGGACACGAGGTCTCCATCACCGTCCGCGACTTCGGCCGCTGGCGAGAGCCGCGCGGAGACAATCGTGGCCGTGGACTGACCCTGATCGAGGCCACCATGGACTCGGTCGACGTCGTGAAGGATCTTCAGCAGGGAACCGAGGTTCGAATGGTCAGAAAGCTCGCGGGGTCGCAAGATGGCACCGCTTGAGGAGCTCGGCTTCGAGCGGCTCGGCGACGACGTAGTCGCGCGCGTGAAGGGTGAAGTGGACCTCTCGAATGCGCTGTCCGTCAAGGCGCGGCTTCTCGATGCGGTCCCGAACACGGCTTCGGTGCTGGTGCTCGATTTCTCGGACACCGAGTATCTCGACAGCTCTGGCGTGCGGCTGATCTTCGAGCTGGCCGAGCGCCTGGGCAACCGCGGACAGAGGCTCGAGCTGGTCGTCCCTGACGACTCCGTCATCAAGCGCATCCTGGTGCTCACCGAAGTCCATCAGGTGGTGCCGATATCGGCCTCGGTCGACGGGGTGCTTCGCGATGGGTCCGCTGAAGCGGACTGATCAGCGACCCTGAAAGGTGGCCTTCCCGGGGCCGTTGGCGAGAAGCGAGCGAGCGCCCGCCTGGAGGTCGTCGCTGGACATCACGCGTCCTCCCTCCGCCGGGAGGACCGCGTCGGCAGCATCGATGCCGCCGTCGACCGCCGCTCGAACGATCCGCTTCGTCGCAGAATGGGCGACGGTCGGCCCGGCCGCGAGGCGCTTCGCGAAGGCCCGCGCCTTGGGCTCGAGCTCTTCCGGCGGCAGCACTCGATTGACCACTCCCCACCCCTGCATGGTGGCCGCCGGGTAGGGCCGTCCGGTGAGGACGGCTTCGAGCGCCCGGCCGGCGCCGGCCCTGGCGACGAGCCGCTGCGTGCCGCCGCCGAACGGCGTCGCGCCGATCACCGCCTCGACGAGGCCGAGCTGGGAGTCGTCGGCCGCCCAGATCAAGTCGCAGGTGAGCGCGACCTCGAGGCCGGCGGCGAGGCACAGGCCCTGTACCGCGCACAGGCTCGGCACGTCAAGCGACTCGAAGCGGCGTATCCCGGCGACGAATCCTTCGAGTAGCTCGCGCGCATCGTCCTCCGAGCGGTCGAGGAAGATCTGAACGTCCGCGCCGGCCGAGAAGTTGTCGCCTTCGGCCCGCAGGAGCAGCGCCCGGATGTCGCTCTCCGCCGCCTGCGCGACCGCCGCCTGGAGATCGTCGACGAGCTCCAGGTCGACCAGGTTCAGGGGCGGAGCGGTGATCACGACCTCGCCCAGGTCCCCATCGCGTTGGAAAGTCGCCTTGCTCAAAATCGATGCCAGGCTAGGGCGACGCCGCCTGCAGGATCGTCTCGAGCAAGCCCGGGAAGCGGGCTTCGAGGTCATCACGGCGCAGCGTGTTGAGGCGCGCCGTCCCCTCCTGGCGCTGGTGGATGACGCCAGCATCCCGCAGGACCTTGAAGTGATGCGTGCAGGTCGACTTCGTGACGGGCACGTCGAAGCTGCCACAGGTCTGCTCGCCCTCCGCGCCGGCTAGCGCGGCGACCATCTTGAGGCGCACGGGGTCGCTGAGCGCGTGCAGGACCGCGCCGAGCTCGATCTCGGCGCGCTTGGGGTGAGCGATCTCCTCAGTGGCCTCTACCGGCATGAGCCTCTCCGAAGGTCTCGGTTGTACGACGATCATCGTACATCTGCTAAGGTACGGCAACTATCGTACAACGTCTGGACTCCGAGGAGATTCCGATGAACCGTTCCCGAACGAATAGAGGCCTTCCTCCCCCCCGGTCGCTCCGCTCTGAGCGCGGCGCCGCGGCAGCGGTGGCCCAGTACATCCATGACCTGTCCGCCCGGCACGCCGGCACGAAAACCCGGCGCTCGCCCGAGGAAGCGCGAACCCTGGCCGCTCAGCGGGCCCGGGAGGCGCTCGCCGTCACGCGATGACTGGGGCCGTCGCATCGATCGACCAGCGCTCGCGGGCGACCGCGCCACAGAGCGACCGTGCGCGCTGGATCGCGCTGATCGTGCTCTGCGTGGGCATGCTCATGATCATCCTCGACTCCACGATCGTGAACGTGGCGCTGCCGGCGATTCAAGGCGACCTGGGCTTTTCGCAGTCGAACCTCGCCTGGGTGGTGAACGCCTACCTGATCGCGTTCGGCGGGTTGCTGCTGCTCGCCGGCCGACTGGGCGACCTCATCGGTCGCCGGCGCATGTTCATGGTCGGCCTAGCGGTGTTCACCGGAGCCTCGCTGGTCTGCGGCGTGGCTCAGAGCCAGGAAATGCTGATCGGAGCGCGCTTCGTCCAGGGCGCCGGCGGCGCCATGACCTCCGCGGTGATCCTCGGCATGATCGTGACCATGTTCCCCGAGGGACGCGAGCAGGCGAAGGCGATCGGCGTATACAGCTTCGTCGCCTCCGCCGGCGCCTCGATCGGGCTGCTCGCCGGAGGCGTCCTGACGCAGGCGATCAACTGGCACTGGATCTTCTTCGTGAACCTGCCGATCGGCGTGGCGACGGCGCTGCTGGCGACGCGCGTGGTCGACCGTGACGAGGGCATCGGGCTCCGGCAGGGAGCCGATGTGCTCGGCGCGGTCCTCGTCACCGGCGCGCTGATGCTCGGCGTCTACACGATCCTCGAGGTCGGCGACTACGGCTGGACGTCGACCCACACGCTCGGCTTGGGCGCTGTCGCGCTCGCGCTGCTGGGCGCGTTCATCGCGCGGGAGGCACGCACCGCCACCCCGCTCGTGCCACTCAGGATCTTCCGCTCCCGGAACGTATCCGGTGCCAACCTGATCCAGATGCTGATGGTCGCGGGGCTGTTCGGGATGTTCTTCCTGGGCGTCCTGTACCTGCAGCGGGTTCTCGGCTACGACGCCATCGAGACCGGCCTCGCCTTCCTGCCCGTAGCCGTCCTGATCGGCGCGCTCTCGCTCGGGTTCTCAGCGAACCTCAACATGCGCTTCGGCGCCAGGGCGACCCTCCTCCCCGGCCTTGGGCTGGTCGTGGCCGGGCTCCTTCTGTTCGCGCGAGCGCCCGTCGACGGCAGCTACCTGGTCGACGTCTTTCCGGTGATGCTCCTGCTGGGCATCGGCGCCGGCCTCGCGTTCCCCTCGCTGGCGACGCTGGCGATGTCCGGGGCCACCCAGAGCGACTCGGGCCTCGCCTCCGGACTGGTCAACACGAGCCTGCAGGTCGGCGGCGCGTTCGGGCTGGCCATCCTCGCCACCCTCGCGACGACGCGGACGGACAGCCTGCTGGCGAGCGGCGACTCGACCGCCTCGGCTCTGACCGGCGGCTACCACCTCGCCTTCCTCGTGTCGGCCGGACTGGTGGTCGCAGCGATCGGACTCGGCCTGACCGTGCTGCGCTCGGAGGCGCCCGCGCTTGCCTCCGAGCAAGAGGCAGCGGCCGAGCCGGTAATCGCGGAGCCGGCCTACTCCGAGGCCGCCTAGCCAACTTCCGTCAGGGCCGCGGGATGTTGCGCAGGTTGCTGCGAGCGAGGTCGACCATCTTCCCGACGCCGCCGTCCAGGACGATCTTGCTCGCCGCCAGCGCGAAGCCCTTGATCTGCTCGGCGGTGATGCTCGGCGGCATCGAAAGCGCGTTCGCGTCGGTGACGAATTCCACGAGCGCCGGGCCATCCCCTCGCAGAGCCTCCGCCAGGGCGTCGTGCACGTCCCCGGGCTCCTCGACGCGAATCGCGTCGATTCCCGCCGCGCGCGCGATCGCCGAGAAGTCGACGGGGCGGTGATCGGTCTCGAAGTCCGGGATGCCGGAGACCAGCATCTCGAGCTTGACCATGCCGAGCGACGCGTTGTTGAACAGCGCAATCTTCAGCGGCAGGTCGTGGAGGCGGACGGTGAGCAGCTCCCCGAGCAGCATCGCCAAGCCGCCATCCCCGGACATCGACACTACCTGGCGACCGGGAAACGCGAGCTGTGCGCCGATCGCGTGCGGAAGAGCGTTCGCCATCGTGCCGTGCCGCCAGGAGCCGATCACGCGCCGTCGTCCGTTCGGCGTCAGGTAGCGCGCGGCCCAGACGTTGCACATACCCGTGTCGACGGTGAAGACTGCGTCGTCGTCGGCGAGCTCGTCGAGGACGTAGGCGACGTACTCCGGATGGATCGGGACCTGGCGCTCAACGTTGCGCGTGTAGGCGGCGATGACGCTCTCGAGGATCTCGGCGTGCCGGCGCAGCATCCGGTCGAGGAAGGAGCGATCGGTCTTCTGCTGCACGAGCGGCAGCACCGCTCGGATCGTCTCGCCGACGTCGCCGGTGACGCCGACCTCGATCGGGATGCGTCGGCCGAGCTTGGTCGGGTCGTGATCCACCTGCGCCGCGGGACCGTTCGGCAGGAAGTTGTCGTACGGAAAGTCGGTGCCGAGCAGGACCAGCAGATCGGCCTCGTGCGTGGCCTCGTAGCACGCGCCGTAGCCGAGCAGCCCGCTCATGCCGACGTCGTACGGGTTGTCGTACTGGATCCACTCCTTGCCGCCAAGCGCATGGCCGACCGGCGCCAGCAGCTTCCCAGCGAGCTGCATCACCTCGTCGTGAGCGTCACGCACCCCCGCGCCGGCGAAGAGCGTCACCGTGCGGGACCGGTTGAGAGCGCCGGCCAGGGCCTCGACCTGCGAAACGGCCGGCACGGCACGCGGGCGCGGCCCGCCGAGCGCACTCGTCCCGGTCGCCTGCGCGATCGAGCGCTGGGCCACGTCGCCCGGCAATACGACCACCGACACGCCGCCTCGCCCGAGCGCGTGCTGGATCGCGATTCGCAGCAGGCGTGGCATCTGTTGCGTCTGGCTGATCAGCTCGCAGTAGTGACTGCACTCGGCGAAGAGCTGCTCGGGGTGCGTCTCCTGAAAGAACCCCGTGCCGATGTGGGCGCTCGGAATGTGGGAGGCGAGCGCCAGCACCGGCGCGCCACTGCGGTGCGCGTCGTAGAGACCCTGGACCAGATGAGTGTTGCCCGGGCCGCAGCTGCCGGCGCACACGGCGAGCCGTCCCGTGAGCTGGGCCTCTGCGCCGGCGGCGAACGCCGCCGCCTCCTCGTTGTGGACGTGGATCCACTCGATCCCGTCCGTTCGGCGCACCGCGTCCACCACGGGGTTGAGGCTGTCGCCGACCAACCCGAAGATTCGTTCCACGCCGGCCTGTCGCAGGACCTCGATGAACTGCTCCGCAACAGTGCGCGTGCGCCTCGGCATGGCCGGTTCGGAAGTATCTCAGCCGGGGAAGGACGGGCCGGGTCAGGCGGCCAGATCGGAGATGAGCTCCGATCCGCCCACGCCGCGACGGCTGCGCTCCATGTACCTCGTCAGCTCATCCATCAGGCGTAGAGCGGGAACGTTGTCGCTCAGGATCATCCCGGCGAAGCGGCGGATTCCATGTGCAAGCGCCTCGTCCGCCAGCGCGCGGACGAGCGCAGAGCCGACTCCCCGGCGCTGCCACGAGTCGAGGACCACGATCGCTGCCTCGGCGGTCTCCGGCTCGTCTGCGAGGCGCACGAAACGCGCGACGGCGACGAGGTGGTCAGGCTCGCTGGGCGACACTGCGACGAGTGCCACGTGATCGTGCCCGTCGAGCTCGGTGAGATAGCGAAGCTCGGCGGTCGTGAAGCGCTGCTTCGGGACGAGGAAGCGGCGCTGTGCGCTCTGGTCGGAGAGCTCGTGGAGACCTCTGGTGAGCAGCGGCTTGTCGTCCGGGCGGATCGGCCGGATCAGAAGCTGCGCGCCGTCGGCGAGGCGTACGTACACAGGATTTACGGTAATGCGGCTGCGCCGTCGCGTCCGTGCCGTTGGTCACGGTCGGCGGTGGGTGATTTCAGCGAGAGTCCATCTCGCCGAACCAGTAGTCCACAGCGCTCGAGCGCGTCGTGATCATGTCCTCGCTTCGGTCACCGCCCGTCCAGATCCCGACCTTGTCGCTGTCGGGATAGGCCGTCGCCCCCGGGTACGTCACGTTCGAGAACATGAGAACGCGCACGGTCTCGTCCGTGTCGTTGCGCACGGCGTGCGCGCCCTCCGGGCCCATGGGGAAGCAGACGACGTCCCAAGGCTCCAACCGATCGACGCCCTGCGGGTGGCGAACGGAGGGGCGGCCCTCGAGCACCAGCAGCCATTCCTCCTCGCCGTACTCGTAGTGATACGGGCAGACAGCCTGCCCGGGCGGCAGCTCGTAGACGCTCGCTCCCAGCCGCGAAGCCCCGACCTGCTCGCCGAGGCGCAGCATCCCGGAGCGGTACCCCGGCGGATCGTCGGAGTCGTAACGAAACTCCGAAGAGGCGATGTTGACCCGGCGCACGAGTGAACTCATATCAGTCCTGGTCCTAGGTGCGGTCCAACTCGAGATCTTGCTGCGCCGGACGGTGGCGCTCATCGCGGAAGACGGCCAGGGCGTATTCGCCCGCCGGGTGCGCGCGGAAGGACCGCACGAAGCCCGCGATGTGTCCGGGCAAGATCTCTGGCTGCGGAAGCGACACTCCATACTCGGGCGGTACGACCACCGAAGCCGAGAGGGCCGCAAACGTGAGGTCCGCGGCGGTGAAGCGATCCCCGCAGAGATGGCGGCGGCCGTCGGCGAGCCGCTCGGCGACCGCGTCGAACGCGCGCCACACGCGCGCCTCGTCGTCGGTGCGAGTGGTGGCGACGATGCCGAGCTCGCGCTTTCCCCAGCGCACGACCGCCGGCCAGAGCGCCGTCATGAACCGCCGCTCCCACGCGGGGACTCCCTGGCAGTTCACCCTCAACATGAGACGGCGCTGCTCGAACATGTACGAGTACATCAAGCGGCGCCCGTCCGGGCCGAGGCCCTCGTCGAGCCAGCGGCTCACGGACTCCACGTCGGTCCGCAGCGCCGGATCGGCGGGGAACAGCCTCAGGTCTTCGGGAAGCGACGCGTCGGCGTAGGCGAGGATCTGCTCCGACTGCGCGAGTACGCCCTCGGGCGTGACGAGCACCGGAACGGTCGAGCCGCCGCCGCTGCGCCTCGCCACGATCTGGTGGATTCCTTGGACGTGGCGCTCCTCCGTGTAGGGAAGGCCGGCTCGCTCCAGCGCCCAGCGCGCCTTCTCGCAGTAGTGACTGATGGGGATGGTGATCAGGCGGCGCACTGGGCTGGATTATTCACGGTCCGGGCTCCCCCGGTCGGTCGCAGCCGAGAACCCTTCGGCCGGCTCCGAGAGGCGACAATTCCGCGATGGCGGATTTCGAGATCTTCATCCTCACCCTCTTCGTCTCGGTCGCGGGACTGAACGCGCTCGCTCGCTGGCTCTCCGTCCCCTATCCGATCCCCCTCGTCCTCGGCGGGCTCGTACTCGGCTTTCTGCCGGGGATGCCGGAGATCGAGCTCGAGCCCGACCTGGTCCTACTGATATTCCTGCCTCCGCTTCTATATTCGGCGGCCTTCTTCTCCGATCTGCGCGCGCTGGCGAGCGACATCCGCGCGATCTCGTTGCTCTCGATCGGCCTGGTGCTCGCGACCATCGTCGTGGTCGCGGTCCTGGGGCACGAGGTGATCGGGCTGTCCTGGGCGATGGCGTTTGCGCTCGGCGCGATCGTCTCGCCGACGGACCCGGTCGCCGCCACGACGATCATGCGCCGGCTCGGCGCGCCGCGCCGGATCGTCAACATCATCGAGGGCGAGAGCCTGGTCAACGACGCGACCGCGCTGGTCGCCTACCGGGTCGCCGTCGCGGCTGCCATAGGCGGCAGCTTCTCCGCTCTCGACGCCGGCCTTGAGTTCGTGGGCGCGGCACTCGGCGGCATAGCCGTCGGGCTGGCCGTGGGCTACGTGGTCGCCTCGATCCGGCGGCGGCTGGACGACGCCCCCACCGAGCTCACGATCTCGTTGCTGACGGGCTACGCCGCATTTCTCCCCGCCGACCAGCTCGGGCTCTCCGGCGTGCTCGCCGCCGTGACGGCCGGCGTCTACCTCGGTTGGCGAGCGCCCGAGCTGGCCTCCCCGCAGACGCGACTACAGGGGTTCGCCGTCTGGGAGATGCTCGTCTTCCTCCTCAACGCCACCCTCTTCATCCTGATCGGAATGCAGCTGCCTGTGGTCGTCGACGGTCTCTCCGAGTACGGCGCTGGAGAGGTCATCGCCTACTCGGCTCTCGTCTGCGGCGCCGTGATCGCCGTTCGATTCGCATGGATGTTCACGGTTCCGTACGTGATCCGTGCGGTCGATCGACGCCCCCAACAGCGCGAGCGCCGCGCCGAGCCGGCGGCGCGCATCGTCGCGGCCTGGGCCGGCATGCGCGGCGCAGTCTCCCTCGCGGCCGCCCTCGCCCTGCCGCTGGAGACCGACGCGGGCGCACCTCTTCCCGACAGGGACCTCATCCTCTTCATCACGTTCGCGCTGATCCTGGTCAGCGTCGTCGGCCAGGGGCTCACCCTGCCGGCACTGATACGCCGCCTCGGGCTGCGCGAGGACGGCGCCGACGAGGAGGCCGAGGAGATCCGGGCTCGCCTGGCCGTGTCCCACGCCGCGCTCGAGCGGCTGGACGAGCTGGCTAGCGAGGAATGGACTCGCGACGAGACGATCGAGCGCGTGCGGGGCATCCACCGCTTCCGCCAGCGGCGCTTCAGCGTCCGTGCCGGCACGATCGACGACGAGGACGGCATCGAGGACCGCTCGCTCGCCTATCAGCGGCTCATGCACGAGGTATACGAAGTCCAGCGCCGCGCGCTCGTCGTGCTTCGGAACGAAGGTGCGATCAGCAGCGAGGTGATGCGAAGGGTGGAACGCGAGCTCGACCTCGAGGAGTCTCGACTCGAGATCTGAAGCCTTGCGGCACCACCGCCGTACTACCGCGAGATCGGAGTGGCGCTCAGGTGACGGCTCCGCCCCGGCCGCTCGGCCGCTAGGCCGTGCCCGGGGCTATGTTCTGGTTCAGCCGGAACATGTTGTCCGGGTCCCACTTCTCCTTGAGCGCAACCAGTCGTTCGTATTTGTCCTCGCCGTAGGACGCGCGCACCCTCGCGGTGCCCTCGTCGGTCTCGATGAAGTTCGGGAAGGCCCCGGTGCCGATGCCGAAGGGCCGCATCGCCTCGGCGAACCCTCGCACCCAAGCCCTGTTGCGCTCGTCCTCGGCCGGGTCCATCCACATTCCCAGACAGAAGTAAGCCCACGCCGCACCGGGAACGGTCAGCGCGAGCGCGCTGTTGTCCGTCCTGCTCACCGCCCCTCCCATCGGCGCCAGGATGAGCTGGCCGAAGGGCGCGGGCAGCTGCTCCGCGTGTTCGACGACGACGTCGATCGCCTCGTCCGTGAGGTCGCCCATGAAGTCGATCTTGAAGTACTCACGGATCCCGTGTGGGTTGCCGGCGTCCAGCATCTGCTGTATCGCCGTATAGGGCAACGGCTGCACCAAGTCGATGGCGGGAGGAGCGGCCTCGCGCAGCGGTCGGAGAGCCTGCACTCCCTCGTCGGGCGGGCCGACGTAGCAGTAGACGATGCCCACCGCCGGCTGCCCGCGCATATCCGCAGGCACGAACTCCTCGGGCGGCGCGGTGATCAGCGCCAGGCCTCCGCATACCTGATCCGGGGCCTGCACGATGAAGTCGCGGTAGGCCCGCACCACGTCGGGCGCCTGTGCGCGCGGGTACACGAGCATCCCGCCGGTCACGATCGGGCCGACCGGGTGCAGGCGGAACTCGAACTCGGTTACGACGCCGAAATTGCCCCCACCCCCGCGCAGGCCCCAGTACAGGTCTTCGTTCTCGTTCGCACTCGCCCTCACGACGCTGCCGTCCGCGACCACGACCTCGGCCGAGAGCAGGCTCTCGCAGGTGACGCCGTACATCCGCTCGAGCCAGCCGCTGCCGCTGCCGAGCGAGAGGCCTCCCACTCCGGTGTCCGACACTCGCCCGCCGGTGACGGCCAGCCCGTGCTCCTGCGAGGCGCCGTCGAGGTCGGCCCACAAGGCACCGCCCTGCACGCGCGCGGTGCGCGCTTCGGGGTCGACCTGCACGCGATTCATCGGCTGGAGATCGAGCACGATCCCGCCGTCGCACGTGCTGTAGCCGGGAGTCGAGTGGGCGCCGCCGCGCACCGAGACGATCAGGCCGTTGTCGCGGCCGAAATTGAGGGCTATGGCCACGTCCTCGGTCGATGTGCAGCGCGCGATCAGCGCCGGATGGCGGTCGATCATGCCGTTCCACACGCGGCGCGCCTCCTCGTAGGAAGAATCCTCGGGGGTGATCACCTCGCCGTCGATCGAGGACCGAAGCTGCTCGATCGTCGCGTCGTCGATTGCAAGCTGGCTCATGCCGTTCCTCTCATATATAGAGCGGCCGACCGGGCGCTCTGTGTTCCAGGTCCGGCGCAATGTAGCGCCTGGCGAGCGCAGCTCCAAGGCCTGAGCGAAAGGTCGCTCATCCGGTCGGCCCGAAGCGCTCGGTTCGGATCCGCCTCGCCTCGAAGCCCGCATCCAGGACAAGGCGCGTGGCGGTCTCGACGAATCCGTTGGAGCCGCAGATGAAGACGGTGCCGGACTCGATCCCGGCCTCGGCGATCAGCGACGAATCGATGCGGCCCGCGTGGCCGCGCCAGCCCGCGGGCGACTCGCGGGTGAAGGTGAGCAGCGTGTCTTGTTGGTGCTCATCGGCATAGATCACATCGTCGGCGGACCTGACCGAGTAGACCAGGCGCATCGAGAGCTCGGGCGCCGTACGGCGCCGATGGCGGAGCATCGCCATCAGCGGGACAACGCCCGAGCCGCCACCCACGAGAAGCACAGGCGCCTCGCCGCGCCATACGAAATAGGAGGCGAAAGGTCCGCGCACCTCGACCTGGTCGCCCTCGACGACTACGTCGTGGAAGTAGGGAGAGACCTCACCGTTCGTCGAGGCGGTCGATCGTCAGCTCGACCGCTCCCTCGTCGAGCGGCGAGGAGGCGACCGAATAGGAGCGCTGGGCCCGGTAGCCATCGGGGGCGGTCAGCCGGACGTCGTAGTGCTGACCCGGGAGGTGCGGCATCCACATCGGCAGCTCGAGGCGGAACGACTTGACGTGCGGCGTCTCGCGCTTGATGGCAGCGACCGTGGCGACCTGCCAGCGGCCGGGCGCGCGCTGCTCGACCGTCAGTCGCTCCAATAGCGCTCCTCCTTCCAGGGGTCGCCGCGGCTGTGGTAGCCGTTCTGCTCCCAGAAGCCCGGCTCGTCGTGGTCCATCACCCGCAGCCCCGCAATCCACTTCGCGCTCTTCCAGAAGTAGAGGTGCGGCACGAGCAGTCGCGCTGGACCGCCGTGCTCTGGCGGTAGCGGCTCGCCCTCGTGCTCCCAGACGACCCACGCCTTCCCGCCGGTGAGATCCTCCACCGGCAGGTTCGTCGTGTAGCCGCCGTACGAGAAGGCCATCGCGTAGGCGCCGAGCGGCTCTGCCTGTTCGAAGAGGACGTCTACCGATACTCCGCCGAAGCTCGTGCCGAGCTTCGACCACTTGGTGACGCAGTGGATGTCGCACGGCACCGTCTCGAACCCGATCTGTCGAAACTCCTCCCAGCCCCACTCACGCCGCTCGGCGACCATGCCGTCGATCCGAAACCGCCACTCGTCGAGACCGATCTCGGGCGTCGGGCCGGCGGTTAGCACGGGAAAGCCGGCCTCGGCGTACTGGCCGGGAGGAAGCCGCTTCGCGACCTCTTCCGGCGCGCGCCTGCGACCCCTGAATCCGCGTGAGACGAAGTCGCTCATGCCGGCGGCGAACTCTAAACGGTGCAAGGCGAAAAGCCGTTAGAGCCTTTAACGGAATGCCCGCTGCGCCTGACGCGGCGAAAATCGAGTTGCCCAAGGACGCAGGGAGGCCGCATACCCAAGGGGTATGCGGCCGACCGAGGACGCCGGGAAACGAAGATTTGCAGCCGCGTCAGGTGTGGCGGGTGTTTCTGTTAAGGGCTCGAAGCGCGCGCCTCGGCGGTCAGCTCCGCGAGCGCTCGCTTCTGCAGGCCGTCGGCGTGGAAATTTCCGGGTGCAAGCCACGCCAGGAAGGCGCTGCGGATCGCCAACCACTCCTCATCGGTAATCGCGTACCAGGCCGTGTCGCGGTTGCGGCCCTTGACCACCTGGTGGTTGCGAAAGACACCTTCGAATCTGAAGCCGAAGCGCTCGGCGGCTCGCCGCGAGGGGGCGTTCAGCGCGTTGCACTTCCACTCCAGCCGGCGGTAGCCAAGCTCGTCGAACGCCCGGGCAGCGAGGAGGAAGATTGCCTCGGTCGCCGCCGTCGTCCGCTGCAGCGGCACGCCGAACCAGATGTGGCCGACCTCGATGACGCCGAACTCCGGCGTGATGCGTTGGTACGAGGCCACTCCCAGGGGACGCTGGTCGGGGAGGGTGGTCAGCGTGTAATAGAGCGAATCGTGCGAGCTCTCGGCCCACCGCAGCATCTGACTCAGGTGGTGGGGGCTCTCATACGGACCGTCGGGCAGATAGGTCCAGATCGCCGGGTCGCCGTCGGGCGGGTGCGACACGGCATAGAGCGGCTCCGCGTCGGCGGCGGCGTCGACCGGGCGAAGCAGCACGTGCGAGCCGCGCAGCGGCGAGCGAGGCGGGCGCTCGACCGGCGTCCAGTCGAGCTCCTTGCCGAGGGGTCGCTCGGTGCTCAAGCCGGCTCGGCGCCCACGCGGTCGGGCGCGTTGGCGTGCACGAAGGCCTCGAAGTCCGACAGCGACGACCCAGGCCGCCAGAAGTCGCGCGGCGGTACGACGACCAGTCGGCCTACGCCGAGACTCGTGTAGTCGCGCACGACCTGCGGGTCGAGCGGCTCCGATGGGCTGACGGTGAGCGTCAGCTCCTCGAACTCGCGGCCCACGGCCTGCGCCTCGCGACGCAGGGACTCCACCTGCGTCGCAGTCGCGTCCCGGTCGAGCATGAAGCCGTACCAGCCGTCGGCATGCTGCACCGTGCGACGGTGCGCGGCGGAAGTGTGACCCCCCACGATGACCGGGAGCGGGCGCTGGAGCGGGCGGGGATGGGCGTCGACGCCGTCGAACTCGACGTGGCGCCCACGGAAGGCCGGAGCCTCGTCCTCCCACAGCGAGCGCATCGCCTCTAGATACTCGTCGGCGCGAGCGCCGCGGCCCTCCATCGGCACTCCAACCGCCCGCATCTCCGGCTCCACATACCCGACGCCCACGCCGAATATGAGCCGTCCGTTGCTCAGGACATCGAGGCTGGCGAGCTGCTTGGCAAGGACGACTGGGTTGCGTTGCGGCAGGATCACGATCCCGGTCGCCAGGAGCACGCGCTCCGTCACCCCCGCCATCAGCCCGAGAGCCACGAGCGGGTCGAGGATCGGGTACTCGGGCTCGATCATCGACGGCGGCACGCGTGGACTCGGGGCCACGACGTGCTCGCCGACCCAGACCGAGTCATAGCCGAGCTGCTCCGCTAACTCGCAGGCCCGGGTCGCTCCGTCCGCGGTGGCGCAGACCCCCATGTTGCCGCCAAAGAGCCCGAGCGTCGGCATCTATAACAGGGGATTCAGCGTGCGGTTCTGACGGAGTACACGGGCGGCAGGCGAGTCGCCGCGATGAACCAGGTCGCCCCAGCGTCGTTCGAACCGAAGACGTCTCCGGATGTGGCGCCGAAGTACAGCTCGAGCGCCGATCCCTCACCGGACCGATCCAGCGCCTGCCGGAGGATCGTCAGGTACGCGTCCTCCTGCGGCAGCCCGTCGCCGCGCTCCGCCCAGCTCGCGCCGGCGTCGCGTGTCTCGTACACGCGCACGCGACCGTCGGGTGTGACGCGGTCCTCGTCGGACGCCAGCGGGATGACGTAGGCGCTGTCGGGGTCGGCTGGATCGACGACCATCGGGAAGCCGAAGTCGGACGGCAGTCCGGCTCCGATGTCCGTCCACGTCTCCCCGGCGTCGTCGGACCGATAGACCCCGCCGTGGAACTGCATGAACATCCGCTCGGGTCGCTTCGGTGCTCGGTGTAGGCGATGGACGCAGAGGTTGGTGGCGCCTTCCCGTGCCTCCTCGGGCAGGTACCGGGGAACAAGGCCTTGGTTGCCCTGCCGCCATTGCTTGCCGCCGTCCTCGGTCAGCCACACTCCCGCGGCGGAGATCCCCAGCGCGAGCCGGTCCGGGTCGCCCGGCCACGGCACTATCGAGTGGAGGCAGAGCCCGCCGCCGCCCGGCTCCCAGGATGGGCGAGTCGGATGCTCCCAGAGCGCGCGGTTCAGCGCCCACGTCGCGCCGCCGTCGCGGCTCTCGAAGAGCACGCCCGGATCGCCCCCCGCGTAGAAGACCCCGTCGTCCTCGCCCGCGACGATCGCCCATATCCGCTCGAGCGCCGCGTCGCCGCCTTCTGGCAGCGCGACGCCGTCCGCTTGCTGCCATTCGCTCGACGGGTCATCCGCGTACCAGACCTTCGGTCCGTAGATGGGAGAGGTCACGGACGCGAGCAGCCGGCCCGTGCGAGGATCGCGCATCGCGTATTCGACCGGCTCGCCGGCGAATGCACGTGCCTTCACTTCGAACTCGGCGCCCGGCTCGCCGTCGAGCACGAACAGACCCTTGCGGGTTCCGACGAGGACCTCCGTCATTGCATCACCCCCCTGAGATCGCCGGGAGGACTTCGATCTGGTCGTCTTGGCCGACACACGTGTCCTCCCTCGCGCGCTCA
Source organism: uncultured Solirubrobacterales bacterium (assembly GCA_963774075.1). GTDB lineage: Bacteria > Actinomycetota > Thermoleophilia > Solirubrobacterales > JBBDJG01 > JBBQNR01. Next base: position 69,104 of record CAVZDP010000005.1, read on the forward strand.
CCGTTTACGAAGACGTTGATGTGTTGGCGGATGAGGCCGCGCTCGTCGAGGATCCAGCCGTCCACCGCCGGCTGAACCCGCTCGAGCTCACGAAGCAGCTCGCCCACGGAGCCAGCCTCGATCGCGTGGTCCGAGCGGTCCCCGGCGAGCTTCTTGAGAGGTCCGCGAAGCCTCACGAGCGCCATCGCGCAATCTTATGGCTCGAGCTTGCGGCGTAGCTCCTTGATCTCCGTCTCCTTGTCCGCGACTCTACGATCGGCCAGTCGCACGTCCTCGCGCGCGCGGGCGAGCGCCTGCTCGGCGTCCGCAGTCGCGCGTGCCGCCCGCGTCCGCTCCGAGCGCAGGTCACGGGCCTCTCGCTGCGCACGCTGGAGGCGCTCGCGCACCTTTCGCACCTGAGCTTCGGTGGGGCGGCCGGCCCTCGTATCGCTTCGGCGCCGCTTACTCGGCGGGGCGACGAAGGCCTCGGTGCCGGTGGCCTGACGCTCTCGCGAAAGGCGACCGGCTTGCACGAGCGAACGCGTCTCGCTGTCGGCGGAGATGGCATGCAGAGTCTGCGTCACGCGGTCCAGGACGCTCTCGCTGAGACCGCGCCCGCGGGCGCGCGCGAGCCCTCGCGCCGCATCCGACAGCCGCCCGACCGCCGCACGCTCGGCATCCGCCGCATCGCGCAGGTCGTGCGCGCTCGTATTCCCGGCCGCGGCGTCCGCGTGCGCCTTTCGCAAGCGCTCGCCGGCCGTCAACAGGGCACGAGCGTCGTCCCGCTGGGTGCGCATGACTTGGTTGACCGCCCACGCCGCGGACGTCGGTTTCGCAAGGGCGCCCACCCAGTCCGCAGCCTCGCGCTTTCCCTGTGAACGAAGCCCACCGGCGAGCTCGTTGCGGGCGTTCGTGAATTCTTCGAGCGGCAATCCGTAAAGGGCGTCGATCTCTGCCTCCGGAACGTTTTCAGGGACGTCTCGTACCGGCTTCGTCACGCAGGTGATTCTGGCAGCCTGTCGATTTCGTAGCTGCCCGTTCGTCTCATACGCGACCATTCCGAGGAGGAGGAAGCTATGAAGTACATGCTGCTGATTCATCAAGGCGACACGCCGACGCCGCAGACGGACGAGTGGGAGCGCCTTTCGGAGGCCGAGCAGGGGGCGGTCTACGCCGCGTACAAGGCTCTCAACGAGACCCCCGGAGTCAGCCCCGGCGTCCAGATGCAGCCCCCGGAGACGGCGACCACCGTGCGGGTGCAGGACGGCAAGACGCTCACCACCGACGGCCCGTTCGCCGAGACCAAGGAGGCGATCGGCGGCTACCTGTTCTTCGAGGCCGACGACCTCGACGCCGCGATCGAGCTGGCCGCGCGGATCCCGGCGGCCAGCATGGGTGGCGCGATCGAGGTGCGTCCACTCGTGGAGCGGTAGCGATCCTCGAGCAGGCTTTCCGCGACCAGTGGGGATATGTCCTCGCTGCACTGATCGGCTTCCTCGGCGACTTCGACCTCGCCGAGGAAGCCGTGCAGGAGGCTTTCGCGATCGCTGCAGAACGCTGGCCGCGCGACGGAACCCCCGCCGACCCCGGCGCCTGGCTGGTGACGACGGCGCGCAACCGAGCCATCGATCGCATTCGCCGCGATCGCACGCTGGCCGCGAAGACCCGCCTGCTCCAGGTGCCCGAGGCAGCGGAGGACACAATGGACGCGACGACATTTCCAGACGAGCGACTCGAGCTCGTCTTCACCTGCTGTCATCCGGCACTCGCCACCGACGCGCAGGTCGCTCTCACCCTGCGGACCCTTGGCGGCTTGACCACCGGCGAGATCGCCCGCGCCTTCCTGGTCGGAGAGCCGACGATGGCCCAGCGGCTGGTGCGGGCGAAGCGCAAGATCAAGGCTGCCGGGATCCCGTTTCGGGTGCCTCCCGACCACCTGCTGTCCGAGCGGCTTGCCGCCGTGCTCGCGGTTGTCTACCTGATCTTCAACGAGGGCTACGGTGGCCGCGGCGAGCTGGCGGCCGAGGCGCTCCGGCTCGGGCGGGCGCTCGCGGAGCTGATGCCCGACGAGCCGGAGGTGCACGGTCTGCTGGCGATGATGCTGCTGCACGACGCCCGCCGCGAGGCGCGGTTTCGGGGTGGCGACCTGGTATTGCTCGCCGACCAGGACCGCTCGCTCTGGGACACAGGGCAGATCGCCGATGGACGGGCGGGGCTCGACCGGGCCCTGGCTCTGCACGGCCGCGGTCCCTACGTCGTGCAGGCGGCGATCGCGTCCCTGCATGCCGACGAGCGACGCGACTGGCCCCAGATCGCCGCCCTCTACGGTGAGCTTGCCCGCCTCACCGACTCGCCGGTCGTCGAGCTGAACCGGGCCGTCGCGGTCGCCGAGGAGAAGGGTCCCGAGGCGGGGCTCGACATCGTCGATCGCCTCGGCCTCGAGAACTACCGCTACCTGCACTCGACGCGGGGCGAGCTGCTGCGCCGCCTCGGTCGCACAGCAGAGGCCCGCGACGCCTACCGCCGTGCGCTGGCGCTGGTCCACGACGACGCCGAGCGGCGCCTGCTCGAGCGGCGGCTGGCGGAGCTCGGCACGGCTACCGGCCCCGCCCGGCAATGACGTGCCCGAAGAGCTCGTCAGCCAGTCGATCGAGCTGCCGAGCGGTGAGCTCCGCCTGCTGCAGCCGCAGGAGGCCGCCGCGCTGCCGGATGCGGGCGCGGTCGAATGGGCGCCTGTCGCGCCGTACTGGTCCGTCCTCTGGCGCAGCGGCGTGGCGCTCGCGCGCGAGCTCGACGGTGTGGCGCTCCGCGGGCTGCGCGTCGTCGAGCTCGGCTGCGGGCTCGCAGTACCGAGCATCGCCGCTGCGCGCGCAGGCGCCGCCGTGCTCGCCACGGACGCATGCGCCGAAGCGCTCACGCTCGCCGAGCGCAACGCGCACGCAAACGACGTGCGCATCGAAACGGCGATGGTCGACTGGGCGGAGCCCGACGAGCTCGTCAGGCGGGCGCCGTTCGACCTCGTGCTCGCCGCCGACGTCCTCTACGAGCGCGTAAGCGTCGCCCTGCTTCTGTCGCTCTTGCCGCGCCTCGCGCCTGAGACCTGGCTCGCCGATCCCGGCCGGCCCGCGGCCGGCGCTTTCGTCGAGCAGGCCCGCCGCCGCTGGCCGGTCGAGACGCGCGTCCGCGACGTCGTCCGGGTCCACCGGCTGCAGCTCGGCGACGCGGGCCGATCGCCGGCCTTCGTTCAGCGGTAGCCGGTCGGGTCTGCTGGGCGGCCCGCATCCTGGACTTCGACGAGGTAGCGCCAGCAGTCGGGCTGGGAGCCGTCGAGATCGGTGAAGTCGTACTCGCGCGCGAGGCCGCCGGAAGAGAACGAACCGCCGTTGTGACGGTGGACGTGCGGGTCGGCGGCGAGGGCGGCGACCGCGCGGCCTACGAATCGCGGGCTTTCGGAGATCGCGGTGAAGTGCGGGTTCTTGGCCACCGCGTCGCGCCAGTTCGCTTCGGTGACCCCATAGTTGTCGAGCATCATCTCCGACCGCATCCAGCCCGGCGTCAGCGCCACGGCGGTGCAGCCGTGCGGCGCGAGCTCCTTGCTCTGAGCGAACGCGAGCCGGATGACCGCCGTCTTGGCCAGGTCATAGAACGCCGAGAGACGGTAGCGCCCTGCGTTGTACTCCAGCGTGCCGTCGGTCATCTCGACGACCAGGCCACCCGGCCGGCGGATGAGCAAAGCCAGCGCGAAGTGGCTGGTGATCAGGTGAGTGTCGATCGCCAGGCGCAGCATCCGCAGCCCGCCGTCGAGGTCGTGCTCCCACACCGGCGTGTTCCACTCGGCCAGCAGCTCGCCACCCCAGATGTCGTTGACCAACAGATCCAGGCGGCCCCGCTCGGCGTCGATGCGCTGGACGAGCGCCTCGACCTGCGCCGGATGCAGGTGGTCGACCTCGACTGCGATCCCCTCGCCGCCGGCGGCATCGACGAGCTCGGCGGTCTCCTCGATCGTCTCCGGTCGGTCGTACTCCGAACGCCGCTCCCTGGTCGTGCGACCGGTGCAATAAACCGTCGCGCCCGCCTCCCCCAGCGCGACTGCCGTGCCACGGCCAGCGCCGCGGGTCGCCCCCGCTACGAGAGCCATTTTCCCCGTCAGCGGACCGGACACCGCACGCACCCTAACGCCAGCCTCTGAAAGCCGGAGCTATTGGTCTCCGAATATCTCCCTGAGAACGTCGTTCAATTCGAGCAGCGCACGTTCTCCGTCTCCCGCGAAACTCGAGCCGTGCATGACGGCCAGCGTCTTTGGCTTGAGCTCGGCGAGCCGCCGCATGGCGCGGTCGGTCCGCCCCGAGTAAGGCACGTAGTCGGCGAGGATTCCGGCCTCGTACTCGCGAAGCGATGCACGGGCGCGCTCTATTACGTCTGACTCCGTCAAGGGCTCACATTCGCCGTTTTGGTGGAACAGGTCCGAGCAAAGCAGCGTTTGATCGGTCTCCTCGAAAAGCAGGCCCGCATCCCAGCCATGCGGGATCTGGGCAGTGCGACAGAAGCGGAAGCGGTACTTGCCGGTATTCAGGATCTCGCCGTCTTCCATCCCCCGTGCCTCGCGCACTGAGCTGGTGAAGTCGCGGTTCACGAGGGCTCCGACCTGGCTGCAGACCGGCACGGCGGCGGGCGCCGCCTGGAGCCACTCAGGAAGAGCGCCGCACTCGTCCGACTCCGTGTGGCTGAAGCTGATCCAGCGGATCTGCGATGGGTCGAGCACGGTCGCCACTGCCTCTCGGACCAGCGGAAACATGTCCTTCAAGCCGGTGTGGAAGAGCAGCGGCTCCTCGTCCTTGACCAGGAAGTGGTTGAACTGCAGGTTGATCTCAGGAACGAACACCGAGATGCGGTAGATATCGGTTGCGACCTCACTGACGACCGGCTCGGGCATCGACCTCCTCCTATCCTCGGGACTTCGGGACGGCCTGAAGCTATGTCATCGCACGCGCCATCGCAAGCGCGCTATGGCGCAGCCTTACTTATGGAGTCGCCTGTTCGCACCGTTCCGGCGCTCACGACCCGGGCATAGATGCCGCGCAGGTTCAGCTCTCGACCGACCGGCGAATTGACGAAGCGCATCGCATCGACACCGAACCGTCGGACGAACTTGCCGCAGCCCGTGTGCGGCTTCTCGGTGATCTCGATCGCCGCGGTTCCCACTCGGAGCAGAGTCCCCGGCGGCAGGTTGTCGGCGCTCAGGTCGAGATCGACATAGAGCTGATCGCCAGCGAGCGGCCACCGCTCGCGGGTGCGCGCGATGAGTCCGATCGCGCGCGCGCTCACCATCGTGAGCTGCATGTCAGGGTGCGCGGACCCATCCTCGGTCGCGCGGCTGCCTCGCTCGAGCCAGCAGTCGCCGACCAGTCCGGCGACTGGATCGAGCTGAGCCTCCGCCACCACCTCTCGCTTCTCCGGAGCGGACCGGCGGACGATCAGCTCGACCGTCCCGGCCACCTGAGGCGCGCGGCGGATCTCCGCGAGCCCGTCCTCGAGCGCTGCGAGTCCAGCTACAACGACGTCGTGTCTTCCCTCAGCGTTCATCGGAGGTCAGCCGCTCAGGGCCACAAGCTCCTCGTAGAGCTGCTCGATCCTCTTTTTTGCTTCCTCGTGCCGGGCGATCGATTCGGCCGAGCGCTCGGGCGTCGTCCAACAGGCGGGATCGGCGAGCTCGTCCTCGACGCCCGTGAGCGCCGCCTCCGCCTCTTCGACTGCGCGCTCGAGCACCGCGATGCGTCGCTTCGTGTTCTTCGAAACGGCCGGCCTGGCCTCCTGGCCCGCGCGGCGGCGGCCGCTGCGCCGGCCGGGGGCCGCTCGGGCCCTCGACTCCGCGGCTGACCGACTCTCGTCACGCACGCGCACGTAGTCGGCCCAGCCTCCGGGATACGAGTGCAGCCGGCCATCCTCGATGGCGATCGTGCGCGCCCCGACGGCGTCGAGCAGGGCCCGGTCGTGGGACACGAGCAGAACCGCGCCGTCGAATGCGCGCAGTGCATCCTCCAGCGCCTCCCGGCTCTCGAGGTCCAGGTGGTTGGTGGGCTCGTCGAGGATCAGGACGTTCGCGCTCGAGGCGACGAGCGTCGCCAGCGAGAGCCGCCTCAGCTCTCCGCCCGAGAGGACCGACACCTCCTTCTCTGCCTCCGCGCCCGAGAACAGGAACCGTCCCAGAAGCGCGCGGGCCTTGTTCGGGGCCAGCCCGGTCCCACGTTGAGCGGCCTCGAGCACCGTGCCCTCGCCGCGGATCTCCTCGGCGTGCTGGGACAGGAAGCCGAGCTCGACGTTGTGGCCGCGTCGCAGCTTGCCGTCGCCCAATGGGAGCCGGCCGGCAAGCGTCTCGATCAGGGTGGTCTTGCCGGCGCCGTTCGGGCCGACCAGGGTCACGTGCTCGCCCCGCTCCAACCACAGCTCGGCACCTTCGAGCAGCTTGCGCTCGCCCGCCGCGATCGTCGCGCCCTCGAGCTCCAGAGCGACGCGCCCACTGCGCGTGGCCTCCTTGAACTCGAACCCCGGCGCACCGCCCGGGCGGCGGTCACGCTCCAGATGGTCGATCTTCTCCAGCTTCTTCACGCGGGCCTGGGCCTGGCGGGCGCGTGTTCCCGCACGGAAGCGCGACACGAACCGTTCGAGGCGCTCGATTTCCGCCTGCTGGCGGTCGACGGCCCGTTGCAGTGCCAACTCGCGTGCCGCCTTCTCCTTGCGCCAGGCGTGCCACGGGCCTGCGAAGAAGCGCGACCGCCCCGCCTCCAACTCGAGGACCGCGGTGCCGACCGCCTCCAGGAACCAGCGGTCGTGCGCGACGAGCACGATCGCCGCGTCCGCGGTGTTGAGCTGCTCCTCCAGCCATTCGAGCGACGCGACGTCGAGGTGGTTGGTGGGCTCATCGAGCAGCAGCAGGTCCGGACCTCCGGCGAGAGTGCGCGCGAGAGCGCCGCGCGTCAGCTCGCCTCCCGAGAAGGTGCGTAGTGGCCGGGCCAGGTCTCCGTCCGTGAAGCCGAGCCCCCGCACCACTGCAGTTGCACGGCGCCGCCAGTCATAGCCGCCGGCGTGCTCGAGCCGAGCCTGCGCGGCCGCATAATCGTCGAGCGTCGCCTGTCCTGAAGACCCCGACGCCATCTCCTGCTCCAGCTGTGCGAGCCGGCTCTCGAGCTCGATCAGGTCGGCGCAGCCGGACAGCACATACTCGCGCAGGCTCAGGTCCTGCTCCCGCGGTGGGCGCTGGTCGTGGAGAGCAACTCTGGCGCCCTTCTCGAGCGACAGCTCGCCCCCGTCGATGGGCGTCTCACCGGCGAGCATGCGGAGCAGTGTCGTCTTGCCCGAGCCGTTGCGTCCCGACAGCGCAAGGCGCTCTCCTCGCTCGACCTTGAACGAGACGCCCCGCAGCAGGGGACTGCCCGCCACGTCCTTCCCCAGTCCGGATGCGATCACGACCGCCACAGAACGGGATGGTAGGGCGGTATCCCTTACGGCAACGCGAGATACTGCGCGTCAGCCCGGACTGAGCTCAGGGCGTGTCTGAGCCGAACGTCGAGCTCCATCGCCGTGCCTTAGAGGCGTTCAACACCCGCGACGTGGAGGCGTTCATCGCCTTCTGCGATCCGGCACGTTGACCTCGACGGCCGCTGCAGAAGCTGACTAGGAGTGCCGGGTACTGCGAGCGAGGTCGAGGTCGGCAAGAGCGTTCTCGCGGTCCCAGTAACTAACGATCCGTGTCACCTTCCCGTCCCGGACGTGGAACAGGAGCGCTGCCTTCGCCCGCGCCTGCCCGAGCTCCAGTCCGCTCTTCTTGCCGCGCGCGCTGTAGTTGGTGAGCGCTAGGAGACGCTCGTCGTCCAGCTCGAGGTACTGGTCCACGTTCACGCGGAAGTCCTTCCAGGCACTCAGGAAGTCGCGCATGCCCTCTGCCATGCCCGCCCGCCCCGTCCAGCTTCCGGGTGAAGGCCCGCCGACGTTCACGTACTCGATATCGGGGTGCGCCCACTCGGCCGAGCTGAAGTCGCCCCGTTCCCAGGCCGCGTGAATCGATCGCACCAAGTCCAGGTTCGACGGCACCACGAGCGAAGTATCGCGTTTCCCTGGCGCTGCTGCATCTCCGCGCCAAGCGCCAGTCGAGATCGCGAGATACTGCACGGGCGATGTCGCAGGAGAACGTTCGGCTGGCTCACGAAGTGATAGACGCGGTCGAGCGACGCGACCTGTCGAGCCTTATCGACCTGACTGACTCTTAAGTCGACTGGCACTCCGCTTTCGCGATGGGCGGTCGTTACCGAGGCCACGCAGGGATGCGGAAATACATCGAGGACATGAACGATGCGTGGGAAGTCGTTCGCCTCGACGTTGACCACGAACTCGGGGTCGGTGACATCGTCCTGTTCGTGGGGCGCATCCAGTATCGCGGCAAGGAGAGCGGGGTCGAAGCCGAGTCGCGCTCCGGGTACGTCCTCACCTTCCGCGAAGGCCGCGTAATCCGCTTTCGGCCGTTCCGCGACCCTGAAAAAGCCCTGGAAGCCGTGGGCCTGTCGGAGTAACGAGTTGCTGTTCTTCTCCTACTGAGGATGACCGAGACGATTACGCTCGAGCCCGTCGACGCGATCACGGTGACGACGCTCGTGGATAAACGTGACCGACTCGTCGTCCTGACCGGCTGCGGCCACTCCGGCATCATCAACATTTCGCACTACCGGACTTCCTCGTGCCCACGCATTGCACCGGCTGGCGGGCCACCCACGCGCTCGCCGCACGGTTCCCCGAGGCGTTCATCCAGAACTGCGTCGGCACGCGCTTTGAGTTCGCCGCCACCGACGGCTGAGCGTCGGTTGATGGACGTTCACCCGATTACGGCGCGTTCAATGCGTGCCCGAACGGGCGCGAGCCACGGTCCGCCCTTTCGTAACGAGGTTGAAAGCGCCAGTCATCAGCCGGTCGCCGAGTGAGCCCTCGGAAGGCAGCATCCCGATCTGCCGCGCGAACGCGAGTTGGTCGTAGTAGATGTTGTTCCCAGCGACCCGGCCATCCTTGAACTGGATCAGGTCCATGCCGCGCAAATCGACCGGGCGTCCGGTCGGTTCGATTCCCATGTACGGCGCCCCCGAAAATGTGCCGGTGACGCGCCAGCGAACGGTCACACGCTCGTGTCCCGGTTCACCCGCGATGACGACGTCCTCCACCTCCATGCGGAGGTCGGGCATCGCGTCGAAGAAACTACGGAACCAGGCGACCACGTCTTCGCGAGTGTTCATCTCGAGGTCCTGGGCGAAAACTCGGTAGTGCGGCCGGTCGATCCAAGTAGCCTCTGGATCGGCGAAGAAAACCTCCCGGTCGTTGAAGCGCGCGAACAGAGCGCGCACCAAGGCCTGGTCGACGACGCTCGTCGCAGTATCTGTCTCGGCCATGTTGATCTCGCTCCTTCCTCGTGGGATGCGCGGCAATCGTACTCTCCACCTGTTCTCGCCATTGCCCTCGGTCCTTGTCGGCTGCCGATGAGGTTGGATCAGGAGGAATCTGTGTGAGCGGCTTGCTCCGACAACCCCAGGTCTTCGAGTGCGTCCTGCCGCTCTTGGTACATCGTGACCCGCTCGATTACTCCGTTGCGGCTTGTCCACACAAAGGTGCCACGAACAACTACCTCGATCCCGCCACGCCCCTTCAGGTGCTGGGTCGAGGGCACGCCGCGCCAAGGACCGACTGCCCGCGAGAAGTCCATCTCGAAGCCAGGAGCCGCAGCTTGGAGCAGGGCGTCCCAGTCCTCGCGGTTGATCGCGTCATATGCGGCCCTGACGATCTCCACGTTCTCCTGCGACATCGCCCGCGCAGTATGCCGCAGGAAGGAGCTACAGAGATGACCACTAGCCAACACCCCACCAGTCGCGACAACCCTCGACGTCTTCGCGCCGAGCCTCGCCAAGACTGGGCGCGCCGATGACGATGATCTCGAGTCCTTCCGGCCCAGCTTCGTAGCCTCGCCACGTACCGGGCGGGACGCGCACTGCGTCCCACTGCTTGAGTTCGACGATCTCGCCGTCGAGCTTCATCCGCCCGCTGCCACGCACGACCACGTACACCTCCTCCTGCTTCCTGTGCGTGTGGCCGTAAGGGAAGCGGTAACCGGGCGGGACGCTCTGGTAACTCAGGCCGGATTGCTCAAGAGCGAGCGCCTCGGTCGCCAAGCGGAACTCCAGGTCCGGCGCGCCGTCGAACCTGGACCCGAGGTCCTCTAAATCCTCCTTGAGGTTCCTGAGCGTGAACGGCACGGTCGCAATCCTATGGCGCCCGGCTGGAGTCGCCGATCTGATGCTCAAGCACGGCGGCGCCAGGTTCCTTCCCGACGGCGCGCCGGGGGGTCAGACGGAAGGTGCTGCTTTCCATGCAAAGCAGCACGATTTGCACCGATCGAGCTCCCTACTGCTTTGCGCGGAGGGTGTCGCACGAACCCCTGCTGTCCGGGTCGTTTGGACGATCCTAGGCACTGGCTTCCCGACGACCACCTGGCCTGGTTCTTGCTCGAGTCGGTCGACGAACTCGATCTCTCGGACTTCTACGCCTCCTATCGCGCTGACGGGTGGGGCGGCGCAGCGCCTTCAACGTCTTGCCCGTCGGCGCAGCTGGCCGCTCGTCATCGCGTTGCTGGGTCGGAGGGCTTGCGTTATGAGCTTCGGGTTCCGCGCAGCACTTTGACCATGGCGGCGATGTGTTCGGCTCCATGGTCGGCGGCCTCCGCCCGATCGAGGATGCTGGCCACGAAGTCCGGAACCTCGGAGTTGATCTCCGCACCCCGTGCGTGGTCCCTGATCCGTTGGAGCGCGGCGTTCCAGACGCTCAGGGTTGCCGTGGGATCTCCAAAGTCGTCCTTCTTCACGGTCTCGATGATCCAACGGGCTTCATCGTTCACGCCAGCGGCTGCATAGAGGTCTAGGTCGACGCCTTCGGATTCGCAGAGCACGACGCCGTGGGCGGCGCCCACGTAGGCGCCGTAGAGTGAGGAGAGCCAGGCTAGGTCGAGCGCCGCCGCCGAGCCGACCTTCTCGCCAACGAAGCGAATGTCCTCGCCAAGTGATGTGAGCAGAGCCTCACAGTGGTCGAATAGCGACCGACGCCCCGAGAACACGATGGTGGCGCTGGGGGTGCCGATGTCCTCGGGATAGCACAGGAGTGCCCCGTCGAGATAGTCGGCCCCCTGTGACGTGAACCATGCCTCGAACTCGCGGGCCTCTTGCGGAGTTCCGGTGCTCAGCTGCACAACCACACGGCCCGACAGCTTCTCGGCGACGTCCGCAGCCTCGAACAGGGATCGGGTCGACGGGTAGTCGTCGATGCAGACGAGCACGACCGGGCTGACCTCGACCGCCGCCGCGACGGTGGCAACAGGTGCCGCACCCACATCGACGAGCGGCTGCATCCTTGCGGGCGACCTGTTCCAGACGGTGACGCTGTGGCCACCGTTGACGAGCGATCGGGCGAGCGCAGACCCCATCAGACCAAGTCCCAAAGCCGAAATGTCGCTCATCTAGCAGCTCCTTCGCCCGTTGCAGCGGGGAGCGGGAGAGGACCCCTAGCGCCGCAGAAGGCATCAAGAACTCGGCCGCCCCTGAGGGGTTGGACGCGACCTAGCTCGCGAGGGACGCCAGTGTAAGAGGGATCGCGAATGCCTGTCAACTGGCGGAGAGCAAGACACCGCTCCCCCACCCCGGGCCCAACAGCCGCTCCCGCTTCGGACGAGGAGGAGCAGTCTTCGCGGATTGGCAGCTCGCTTCCGCAACCACGCGTGGTTGCGACAGCAGGCAACCGCGTCAGTCCGGCTCGCCCAGGTACTCCGATTCGAGGACCAGATCCTTGATCAGCGACTGGTATTCGACGTGCGTGTCGTGCTCAAACGTGTTCCAGGTCTTGCCCTGCTGCTGCTCGAGGTATGTCCGGTATTCCGGTGCGCCGGGAAACTTCACGTTGTCGGCCACCACGATCGACCCGGGATGCAGCCAGCGCTCGCTGAGGATGCGCTCGAGGTCGGGGAGGTAGGCGGCCTTGTCGTGGTCGACGAAGACGAAGTCCACGGCTCCCGCGCCGAAGCCGTGGTCAGTGCGAAGCCGATCGATCGTCGATCCGCCGTCGCCGAGCGTCCCAAGGACAACGGTCAGCTGGTCGCCAATTCCTGCGTGGTCCCAGATGCGGCGGGCAATCGCCGCGTTGGCCTCGCTGAACTCGACGGAGCACAGTCGCGCGCCGACGGGCATGACTCGGCTCATGCGCAGCGCGCTGTAGCCGCAGTAAGTGCCCAGCTCGAGCAGGAGCTGTGGCGAGGCGCGCCGGACGGCGCGATCGAGAATCTCGCCCTTCTCGTCGCCCACGTTGATCATCACGCTGTGGTTCATGCAGAAGTCGTCGATGACCCGTATCACGTCCTCTGGGTCGCCCCGCTTCGCGTTGGCCAAGACGTGATCGGCCATGGCTTCCTCACGCCCATCTCCGACCTGCCAGTTCCTGGTCAGGTTCCGACTGCCTAGGGCCATGCGCAGAACCGACCAGCGCAGGAAGGGAAGCCGCTTGCCCCCAATTTCGAGGAGGTTTCTCATTGGTCCTCGGGCAAGAGACTATCGGGCGCCTTTGACCCGGCGGCGCCGTGCGCCGATCCATCGCTCCACGGGCCGCAGCGCCGCCGGCTCGATCCGGCAGGTCCGCACCCGCCCAACCTTCTCGGAGCGGACGAGGCCGCTCACCTGCAGCACCTGCAGGTGCTGGACCACCGCCGACAGCGACATCGGCAGCGGCTGCGCGAGTTCGCTGACCGTTGCCGGCCCGCGGCTCAACCGCTCGACGATGACCCTTCTATTGGGATCGGCCAGCGCGTGAAAGACGCGATCGACGGGTTCACGCTCCGCACGTCGGTGAAGCATTGACTTAAGTATATTGCGGATTGAGAACCCGCGGCCGCAGCGGCCGCCTACCGAGGAGGCACGATGAGCAAGCTTAGGTGTCATATCTCGATCTCGCTGGACGGTTTCGTCGCCGGCCCGAACCAGAGTGAGGAGAACCCGCTCGGCGAGGGCGGCGAGCGGCTCCACGACTGGGTGGTTCCGTTGGCCGCCTGGCGCCATTCCCACGACAAGCAGGGGGGCGAGGTGAACGAGAGCACGCGGATACTCGAGGAGTCGATCGAGAACGTCGGGGCCAGCGTGATGGGCCGAAACACGTTCGGCCCGGTCCGCGGTGGTGCGTGGGGTGACGAACAGTGGACGGGCTGGTGGGGCGACGACCCTCCCTACCACCACCCCGTGTTCATTCTCACCCATCACCCGCGTGATCCCGTGGAGATGAAGGGAGGGACCACGTTCCACTTCGTCACCGACGGGATCGAGTCCGCAGGGACTGCTGGACGAACTCGAGCTCCACGTCGTTCCGGTGGTGCTCGGCGACGGAGCTCGTCTCTTCGACAACCTCGGGGACGCGGAGGTGCAGCTCGAGCAGATCCGGGCCGTCGAGGCGCCCGGCGTCACCCACCTCAAGTACAGGGTGGTGACATGAAACAGGTCGCCGAGCGGCCGCGAATCGAGCGTAGCGAGTGACGCTCGGATTTCGCGCGGAGCGGTAGTACGTGGCGGCTCCGGGACGGCTGCCGCAGTGACGGCCGACAAGACCGGCGAGGCCGCCTCGCTCGCGGCCGCGCAGGCCGTGGCCCGTGAGCATGGCGTGGCCTGCGACGAGGCAGTGCGTATTGCGGCGGGCAGCAACGTACTGGTGCATCTGAAGCCCGCACCGGTTGTGGCACGGGTGATGACCGGGACGGCGATCTTGCACGATGACGCCGAGCAATGGCTGGCGCGCGAGGTAGCCGTCGGTGCCTTCCTGGCCGAGCGGACCGACCTGGTCGTTCCGCCGAGCGACATCCTGCCGCCAGGGCCGCACGAGCAGGACGGGTTGTGGATGACGCTGTGGAAGTTCGTCCCACACGACGCGCAGGCTCCGCCGCCGCAGCCACGGGAACTCGGCCGTTCGCTGCGGCGACTGCATGCTGCGCTCGCTGACTTCCCGGGTGACCTGGCACCGCTCAGCGAGACACGGGATTGGCTCGAGCGCCTGCTCGCCGAGCTGCGTCCATCCCCCTCGTTGACCCAGCGGGACATCGACTGGCTTCGCTTCAAGCTGGACGCACTGACCCCAGCGGTCTTCGAGAGCTCACTGCCAGCTCAGGCTCTTCATGGCGACGCCTCGATGTCGAATCTGCTGCGCACTGACAACGGACTGGTCTGGAACGATCTCGAGGACGTATGCGCCGGCCCCGTAGTGTGGGATATCTCAGGGCTCGTGGCGAGCGCGAGGGCTCGTGGGCAGAGCGCGAAGTTCATAGAAGAGCTACGCGTTGCCTACGGCGACCCGGGCGTTGAAGACTTGGAGGCGTTCCTCGAGGCGCACGCTCTGTATGAGGTTGTCTGGCAGGCGTTCGAGGGCCCACGCCGACCGCGGGCCATGAAGCGGGCGGCAGTCAGTCTGGCGCGTTTGCGCGAAGGGCGCGCGGGCTGACATGAACCGCCGCTCATCAAGTCCCCGCGCTGATCTGCATGTGCCGCAACACTATGTGAAGGGGAACTATCGGCGTCTGCGGCGACTAAGTGGACAGGGCCGCCAGAGGCGACCGCAGTAGTTTCTGCCTGTTAGGTTCCCAAGGTGGACCGAGACCAGCGAACAGGAGGAACGATGGGAGCAGATGAAAATGTAGCGATCATGCGGCGCGGTTATGAGGCCTTCAACACGGGCGACCTGGAGACGCTCACCGAAGTCTTCGACGAGGGCATGGTGTGGCATCTACCAGGGCGGAGCTCGTTCGCCAACGACTATCATGGCCGCGATGCGACCTTGGCCTACTTCGCCCAGCTTGCGGAGAAGACGGGAGGGACCTTCAAGGCCGAGTTGCAGCACTTGCTTGCAGATGATGATGAGCGCGTGGTCGGCATCCAGCGCAGCACCGCCGAGCGAGACGGCAAGCGCCTGGACGTTGCCAACTGCATTGTCTTCCAGCTCAAGAACGGCCGGGTTACGGACGGTCGAGAGCACTTTCACGACCTCTACGCCTGGGACGAGTTCTGGTCGTAGCCGCGGCTGGTGCGAGCCCGGCAGGTCACGCGGTTCGCGGGCTCGATATAGATCGACCCGAGGCGCAGCGTAAGTATCCAGGCTTCCCTTTCGCGCGTGAAAGCGGCAGTCTCGGGCGGTTAGCGGGCGACCGCCGGCTTCGAAGAACGTAGCCAGGATGTAGCCAAGATCTTCGGGCGGCTGGTGGCTAGCCGCAACTGGGCGGGCGGTCTCGTCCTGGCTATGACCTTCGGCCGCCGACGCCATTTGTCGCTTCAACAAGCCATATCCGGCGGCGAGACCCTGCGAATTCGTGCAAATCACTGCAACGAAAGAAAAGCGGACGATGGGTCTCGAACCCACGACCTTCGGCTTGGGAAGCCGTTGGACTAGCGCATCACAGAGCCAAGTTCATTGCAGATGTATCCAGGATGTAGCCAAGACCGCGTGGCGAGTTCGTGCAACGACGTGCGAGGCGAACGAACGACGGGCCTTATCAGCTGGGTTGAATGCATGCTTAACCGGTTGCTCTCTTGAACTGTTCGAAGCTTCTCGAGCTCTCGTTCCGACCAAGCTTGATTCCCTTGAAGGGATTGATTTCGGCGAGGTCATCGGTGATCGCGTCTTCGGCCATCGCGCCCAGCGATCGCAAGATCGTCACCACCCCACCTGAGGTCCTTCCCTGCTCGACCAGCAGGTGGTCGACGAGCGCGATCGCGTGGCGCCGGCGAAGGTCGCGCAGCCGCCAGTCGGCAAGGGGGCGGCCCTCGACCTCGACGTCGAGCACCCGGCTGATGCGGTGCTCATACTTTGCGCCCGTGCGCTCGGGTCGCGGGTGCCGGGAGATCCACGTTTCGAGATAGGCCGCCACGGTGTCGGGCCTGCCCCATCCGTGGCGGTCGTTGTAGAGATGCGCTTCGTCGATCGCGCGCTGAGCGTCGCGTCTTTGCTCGAAGGTCGCACATCCTCCGTTCCATTCGGGCTTCCAGTAGGCGCGCGTACCATCCGGACGGGTGTAGCGCGCGAGCCAGACCACCCTTCCGGACGCCATTTTTCTGCGCATCGGACTGTCTCGGTGCGGCCTCATGCCCGCGGCCTCGCGGTCTCGTCGCTGCTGAGGTGCCGCGCTCCCGGGCGCAGGTAATCGTGGATCTCGCTCATTGCGCTTCCCTTCGTCCCTTATAGGTCCCGGCAAGCGAAATCTGGTCCCCACTTTTTGCTTGACCTGGCATGGACCTCGTTACGAGGGACAGGAAGCCACGCTTGTGCAACCACGACGTGAAAGCAGCAGCCGAAGCGCCGTACGAGATCCGAGCTACCGGGCTGCGGATTCCTGCCTGACAGGGGGCATGCGCCATACGAGAACGGCGAGGGCGAGCAGCCAGAGCGACCAGAGGACGTACCCGATGAAGTTTGCGAAGTCAGCACCGGGCACATCCAGCGGAATGAGGACCGTGGAGGTCGCGTTGCCTGGCCGCCATGGTAGGGAGGTGGCGTGGCGGTCTCTGCGTGTACTCCAGGGCTACGCCCAAAGAGAGGACGCGCTCAGGGATCTGGGCGTCTCAGAGGATGCGCTCGAGCCGATCGCTCCCTGACAGGGAGCACACGATCGGCTAGCCCACCAGCACAGTTGCCTACCGCGCGATGCGGCACGCAGCCGCCTAAAGCTCATTGTCAGAAGTCAGCGCCGTGGCTTCTTCCGCAGGCCCACGGCTTCGAGGGCCTCCGCTTGCTCCGCAAAGACGCGCAAGCTTGCGACCTTGCCGCTGCGGATCTCCCATCGGTCCCACGTCACTTGGCTTAGCTCGACGCCACTGGCACGTCCGACCACTTGGAGGCGCGTCTCCGCAAGTAGGTACGCGCCCAGGTCGCGGATGTCCAGCGGTTCATTGGTCACCCTCTTCCATGTCTCAGCTTGGATGGCAAGGAACGCGAGGACACCTTCGTGGCCACGATAGACAGCTCCCTCGAGAAGCCCCCCACCGAGAATGGCAAGTCGCAGTTCGACATCCTCGTGGAAGAGATCCTGGACGAGCTCATCCGCCGTGCCCTCGTTGAACGACTGGTACAGGCGTCTTACCAGCTCCCCGTTTTCCTGCGACATGTCCGCGGAGTATCGCTGCTTCAATCCGTCGCGGCTAGTGCAATCGGCGACCCGACTCGGTGGCGACAAGGCGGTGCGGTCACGGTGGACTGGTGCTCCTCGCGCAATCCGACAGCATCCCGTCTTCGTCTTCATCAGCGCTTTCCCGCGTCAGTAGGCTACTCCGATGCACACGTCCCTAACCGAGTTGCTCGGGATCGAGCATCCCGTAATCCAAGCCTCGCTTGGGCCTTGGAACTCGGTCGCGCTGACCGCCGCCGTGTCGGAGGCAGGCGGGATCGGAAGCGTGGGGACCGCGTTGCTTTCACCCGAGCAGATCGTCGATCAGATCCGCCGCACGCGTGAGCTCACCGGCAAGGCGTTTATCGTCAACCACACTCGCCGGCCGCTCAACGAGGAGGCCTTCGAGCTCACGCTGCGCGAAGGGCCGAAGGCGATCTCGCTGGCGCTCGGGGAGCCCCGCGACCTTGCAGAACGTGCCCACGTGGCCGGTTGCCTTTTCATCAATCAGGTCCACAGCGTCGAGCAAGCCGTGACGGCGGTGGAGCAGGGCGCCGACGCCATCATCGCCCAAGGCGATGAGGCCGGCGGCATGGGCGGCGGGATCGGCAGCATGGCGCTGATCCCCCAGGTCGTCGACGCAGTCGCGCCCGTGCCGGTCGCCGCGGCCGGCGGTATCGTCGATGGACGCGGGCTGGCCGCAGCGCTTGTGCTGGGCGCGGCGGGCGTCAACATCGGCACCCGTTTCGTGGCTGCGACAGAAACCGAAGTAGCAGAGGAGTGGAAGCGCCAGATTATCGAAGCGCGGTCGGAGGATGCCGTGCGGGTGCTCTTCGCCGATCAGGTGTTTCCGCCGGTCGGCCCCGGCGGCTACGAGGGAAAGGCGCCGCGCGTTCTGCGCACCGAGTGGGTCGATCGCTATAACGCGGACTTGGATGCCGCCTCCGCAGAGCGTGAACGGCTCGCCACCGAGCTCGTGGAGGCGGTCAGGGCGGGTCGGGGTCACGAGCTCGTTCCCTTTACCGGTCAAACTGCGGGAATGATCACCTCCATCCGCCCTGCCCGGGAGATCGTCGTGGAGATGGTCGCCGAGGCCGAGAAGCTGCTGGCCCGCAGCTAGCGCTCGTGCGACACGAGTAGCGTCGGTGAGTTCGCCAGGGTCTGGTAAACGACGCAGTAGCGCTCGGTAAGGCGCATGAGAGTGGCGATCTTTTCCTCGCTCGAATCCGAATCGAGTTCGAATCGAAGACGAATCTCGCTGAACCCAACTGGTGTCTCTTTGTCCACGGCGAGCGTCCCGCGCCAGTCCAGATCGCCCTCGGCGTGGATCGTCCCGCTGACGGCGACGCCCATCGAGGTCGCGACTGCGCGCATCGTGACGCCGGCGCAGGCAACGAGCGCCTGCAACAGCATGTCGCCCGAGCACGCGAAAGAGCCGTCGCCGCCGGCGCCAGGATGAAGACCCGCTTCGACCAAGGCCCGGCCCGTCTCAACGGAGCAGGCGATCCCCTCGTCGAGCTTGCCCTGCGCTTCGAGCGTGATCCGGGCGGACGCGGGATCTTCGCGGTAGCGCTCCTTGAGGGGCGCCTGCTTCTCGCGTAGCTCCTCGGTCCTCACCGATCCCTCGATCGTCTCAGCCTACAGCTCCGCTATCCGTAGGTCGGTTCCAGTCGCGACCAGAGCTCCGCGTCGTGACTCGGGATCGCGAGCGTGTCGGGATGCGCTCGCATGAACGCGCGTGCCTCCTCACCGGAGCGGACATAGCTGTCCTGATCGACGACGATGCCGTCGATCACCGGCTCGCGCAGCTCGACCGTCGACATCGCGGCATCGCCGCAGATCAAGGCGTATCCGTCACGAAGCTGTAGGAGTACAGACTGATGGCCCGGGGAGTGCCCTGGGCTCGAGACGAGCCGCACGGTTCCATCAGCGAAGAGATCGATCGTGCGCCCGAAACTCTCGAACGGCTCCGCTTGCTCGTAGTCGATCTCTTGCCAATTCTGGATCGTCGCCAGGTGTGATCTCACGTAGGGACCCGGGCCACGCGCAGCCGCAGCGACGCGCTCCGCCCGGTCGACCACGAAGGTGGCCTCCGGCCACAAGGCACTGCCGCTGACGTGATCGAGGTGCAGGTGGGTCACGAGCACGCGAGAGACGTCCGATGGAGCGATGCCACGCTCGCTTACCTGCTCCGGCACGGTCCTGTCGGCAACTCGGTGCTTCATCATCACCTTCCCGAAGACGAAGCCCAACGTTCGCGTCGGATCGGAGGCGACGGAGGGGTCATATCCAGCATCGATCAAGAATGAGCCTGCATCCGGATGCTCCACGAGGAAGACCGGCACCGGATACCAGTGTGCTTTTCGGAAAAGTGAGCCGAGGAGCGTTCGAGGCAGCTTTCCCGGCCCGCGCCGAGGAGGGCGCGGGTTCATCACGCGCAGCTGGATCTCACCTGAATTGATCGGGTGAAGACGGACGCTCAATCTTCTGTGTTCGGCTCAGCCTTGGCCCAGCTCGGCCTTGATCTCGCAGCGGTCGACCGATGCCCTGGTTCCAGGGGTGTCGGCCGGATCCATCCCATCGAGGGCGGCCTCCGCCGCGGCCATGTCATCGGCCGTCTCGAAGAGCTGAATCACAACTGCGGTCCCTTGGCCCGTGTCGTGGAGTATCTGAACCGACTTGGTAGGAACGTCAACGGGCGGTCCCTGACGGGACTCGGCCTCCGCAAGGCGACCGGCAAGATGATCGGGGTCCACATCCGTGAACCTGACTACGCGTGCGTACATAACTGCTCCTTTCGGTCGTCGGTGCGGCGAAACCTACACCGTGAAGGAAGCAAGGGCTTCCGCGCCTTTCGGCAGGAGGTTGGCGGTGCTGCCTGCTTTCGCGCGTTGCGACAGCCGTCGCTATCAGCCGAGTCGCTAGGACGAGTCGCCCGGGACGTCGATCCGTACTCGAACGATGAACGCTCATGGCGGAACACTAGGACGCTCCCGCCTTGGCCATGATCCCCCCCACATTATCGGGGGCGAAGAACTCCGGCGCGGGCAGCGTCGCCGCCTGGACGCTGACGAACTGGTTCATCGCCTCTTGATTTCCCTGCATTGCGCCGATCAGCTGCTGCATCTCCGGTGGAGGCGGCTGGAGCATCGCGAAGTCATCGGTGAAGTCGTATACGGGCATCGCCTCGCGGTCCCGGGACTTCTGGTAATCGATCATTCCCTTCTCGTACGAGCGGCGACCCTGGAAGGCATCGTCGAGCGCATCCACCAGCAGCTCCGCGTCGCGGAACGCGTCGTTGATCCCCATGGCAGTGATCGGGTTCTTGTGGTACGCGGCATCCCCGACGAGCGCCCAGCCCGGACCGAACGGCTTCCGAACATAGCCGGGAAGGTCCGCCGAGCCGATGAACTTCGACTCGCGCTTCCCCGCCCGCAAGTGCTCCGCGAACTCCGGAGCAAGCTCCATGGCCTTGAAGAAGTTGCCCTCGATGTCCTTGCGATTCTCTTTGAATTCTTCCACTGGCCAACCGAAGGGGATGACTGTCAGATCGTCGTGCGTCGGTAGGTGGGCCCAGCCGCGACGGTTCTCCGCCCGGATGTACGTGTCGAAGCCACTCGAAGGCACACCGCTCCAGTAGGCGTAGTACATGGCAAGGTGGGAGGGTCGCTCGTTGTACTGCTCGGGCTTGACAGCCTTGGCAACCAGCGAGTGCCTCCCGTCAGCACCGATCACGATTCGGGCCTTTTCAGTGAGCTCAGCACCGCCCTTCTCGTGACCGCGGATGCCGGTGACCTCGCCGTCCGACGCAGTGATCTCATCGACGGTGAAGCCCTCGCGCACCTCCGCCCCCGCTTCGGCCGCGGCATCGGCGAGCAGCTCATCAAGAATCGTTCGGCGCGGGCAATAGCCGTAACCGATCCCGTCGATTGGCTGAGGAGATCCGGAGACAGCGACGGGCCCGAAGTCGAATTTGTAAGTGTCCACCGGCGGGCAGCCGGTCTCCTTCAAGCGCTCGAGCAGGCCCCAGCGCTCGAGCGAAGCAAGCCCGGGTGGATGGATGAAGTGGGTCGACATCGTGTCGCTTGGGAACGTCGCCTTGTCGCACAGGAGCACCCGATAGCCCCTGCCGGCGAGCAGCATCGCAGTAGGCGACCCTCCGCAGCGAGCGCCAACGATGATCGCGTCATAGGTGGCATCGTTCATGGCTGTCCTCCTCGTATCCACCGGCAAGAAGTTTCGTGATACGGCACATATAACAAGAGGGGATTCCTTTCTGCCCAGTTCCGCCACCGCCGTCCCAGGCTTACACTCGGGTCACGACGACACTCCCGATCGGAAGGGGGCTATTCAGCGGTGTCCTCGCCGTAGGCGTGAGCGCCTTTCTCCGACAGCCCTACGGCTGCGAGGGCTTCGTCCCTGCTGGCGTATGTCTCTACGCCGCGAAGCTGGCCATCCTCAACGGTGAACACTTGGACCGCAGTCCGCTCGACCGGGGCGCCGCTTTCCGACCCGCGTCCCCTCCACCTGCCGGAGGCGAGGACGCGAGACTCGTCAAGCGGTATCAACTCCAAGACGTCGATGTGGACGTCCAGCGCCTCGATCTGCCTCTCCCACGCCGCGCGGATCTGCTGCTTTCCCCTGAGTACGCCCGTCTCGACCGAGAATAGCGTTCTCCAGCTAATCGAATCGTGCCAGAGGCCCAGTACCGCATCGATGTCACGCCGGTTGAACGCCTCGAACACCGCCCTCACCAGGTCCACGTTCTCCGTTGTCATACGTCGCCGAGTATCTCGCAGGAGAGGGAGCAGGGGAAGAGGCGGGTGGTCCCGAACGCGCGCTGCTGTAATTCGCGCTTAGCGACAGCGAGACACGGGCTGGCGGGATCCGACTCGGCGCAATCCGAGCATTGGCAGGTTCCGCAGCACCGCCTCCTCGGGGTCGCCCTCCAGCCGGTTCAGGCGGGCAAGCCTGCGCACGATCATGCGGCTGTAGATCGGGTGGGTCTCACGGAAGGCCTCGGCCGCGGCGCGCCCCTCGGCCTCGTCCAGCTCGCGCCACTCGACCTGGCGCCTCTCACCTCCGACGTGAATCTCCACGAGTCCGCCGGCGATGACGTTCCGGTACCAGTCGGTGTTCCTGCTCCACATCGGCGAAACGAAGATCTCCTCTCGCTCGGGATCCTCGGCCAGGATCGAGAGCGGCGTCTTGTACAGCCTGCCGCTCTTACGCCCGCGGTTGGCGAGGACGATCGTCTTCGGCGTGCCAGGAGCGCCATGAAACATCCAGCGGAGGGCCGACATCCGCATGGCGCGGCCGGCCACCCGCGCCATCCGTCCCTTGCCGCTCACGCCAGCCCTCTGGGTGTGAGAGCGAGCCTCAGACTCGCGCTCCGGGAGTCGAGATCCCAACCGCCTCAAGCGCCTCGCTGCAGTCCAGATAGAAATGTATGGACGCGACCTTCCCGTCTCGGATGGTCCAAACGGCGCCCGGCGTGTGATGCATTAGACCGTCGTCCCGGGCGGTTCGTGCCGCCACGCGCACGAGCACGACGACTTTGTCTCCCGCGTCAACGAATTCCTCGACGTCGAGCCGGTAGCTCGTCCAGGCTTCGAGCCATTCTCGCCACCCCTGCGCGAACCCCTCGAGGCCCCGATAGACCGTTCCCTCGAGCGTCTCGCCACGGGCGATGAACTGCACCTCGAGATCCGTGTGAAAGAACCCGCTATCGGGTCGTTGCTCGCTTGCGCTTCGAACCGAGAAAACCTCGACGAGGTCGATGCCGGTTGGCTGGAGAGACCTGATCAGCTCGGCGTTCTGATGCGACATCAGCGCACGCTCCCGAAGCCTTCGAGGTCACGGCGGTTGAGCGCGGGCAGCAGCGGCTCGAGCCAGCTCGACGTTGCTCTGTGCCACGAGGTGAACGTTCGCTGATCCACGCGCCAACTCTATCCGCGTTGAACCGCCGGAAATCGTGCCGGGCAGCAATGTCAGCGGACGGCGCCTCCTTCTTCACGGGGCTATGCTGGCCCCGATGAGGCTTCGGAACCGCAGCGTTGACGCCGGCGCGGCGCGCGCCGCACTCTGGATCGGCGGAGTGCGTACCGCGATCGGGGTCGGAGTTCTGCTGGCTCCTGGCCCTTTGCTTCGGTCGTGGGGCTTTCCAGACCAAGAGCACCGTTCGGGATCGGTAAAAGCACTACTTCGGATGCTGGGAGGACGGGATGTCGTCCTAGGCTTGGCAACCCTCGCGGCCCGCGACAATCAAGCGGCGCTACGCACGATGGTCGCAGCGTCGGCAGCTATCGACACCGGCGACACAGCGGTCAGCCTCGGTCTTGCTGCGGCAAGTCCGAGCGCACGCCGACCGGCAGTTGGGTGGACGCTCGTCGGGATTCCGTTCAGCGTGCTCGGCTGGCGAATCCGCGAACGCCTTTAACAACCTGCCCGCGCTTCCGCTTTCGCGTGAAGGCGACAGCGATCGTTTGACGATCACCCTCGCAGACGCGACCTCCGATGTAGCCAAGATGTAGCCAAAACCTCGTCGCGAGTACAGCGGGGGCCGAAACCGGGACCGCGACGCAGGGCGCTTGACCTTCGGCCGCCGCCGCCGTACGTCGCTCCAAGAAGCCAAATCCGGCGGCGGGACCCTGCGAATCCGTGCAAATCCGTGCAACCCGAGAGAAGCGGACGATGGGTCTCGAACCCACGACCTTCGGCTTGGGAAGCCGACGCTCTACCAACTGAGCTACGTCCGCGTGCGGGGATCATTCTAATGTCGGGCCGTTACCTTGTCAGAGGCATGTTGAGGCTGTATCTGATCGTCGCGGCGGTTGCGCTGCTGGCAGCGGGTGCGTTGCCGGCGGGCGCCGGTGCGGCCGAGCCGCAAGCCTCGCTCCACGACCTCGAGGACGAGGTGATGTGTCCGACCTGCGGGACGCCGCTCGGGCTCGCCTTCTCGCCCCAGGCCGAGCGGCAGCGGCTCTTCATCCGGCGCCAGATCGCTCAGGGAAGAACCAAGGAGCAGATCAAGGACGCGCTCGTCGCGGAGTTCGGTCCGGAGGTGCTCGCGCTTCCAGACAACGAGGGGTTCGATCTGACCGCCTACCTGGTGCCCGCGGGAGCGCTCGCGGTGGCGCTCGCCGTAATCGCCGTCGGTCTCGTGCGGTGGCGCCGTCGCGGTGAGGACGTGCAGCGCGAGGCCGGTACGGTGGCCGCCCTCTCCCCCGCCGACGCCGCCCGGCTCGAGCGAGACCTCTCCCGCTACGACCCTTGAGCGACCCGAGCGCACCGAGCATCCTCCTCTCGTTCGCGGCGGGCCTCGTCTCGTTCCTGTCGCCGTGCGTGCTTCCGCTCGTGCCCGGCTACCTCTCGACCGTCTGCGGCCTCAGCCCCGCGCAACTCCAGCGCGCGCACGGGGCGATCCTGCGCGACGTCCTGCTGCGCTCACTGCTGTTCGTGCTCACGTTCTCGCTCATATTCATCCTGCTTGGCATGACTGCGACCGGCATCGGCAACGCGCTCTTCGAAAGCCGCACGACGCTCGAGAAGGTGGCGGGCGCCTCGATCATCGCGCTCGGCGCGTTCTTCGTGCTGGCCCTCTTCCTACCGCTGCTGAACCGTGAGTGGCACCCCGACGCTTTGATGAGCCGTATCGGTCGCGGCGGCCCGCTGGTCGTGGGCGCGGCCTTCGCGATCGCCTGGACGCCCTGCGTCGGGCCGGCGCTCGCATCGATCCTCGGCCTCGCGTCGACTCACGACACCGTCTTCGAGGGTGGTGGGCTGCTCGCCGTGTACTCGCTCGGCCTCGCCGTCCCTTTCATGCTGACGGCGATCGCGTTCACTCGCGCGACCACGGCGTTCGGGTGGGTGAAGCGCCACTACGCCGTCATCAACGGGCTTGCGGGCGCGCTCCTGATCGTGATGGGGGTGCTCGTGCTTACGGGGGAGCTGACCCGGCTGAACGCCGAGGCTCAGAGTCTGCTCGACGATCTCGACCTCAACTTCTTCCAGGAGATCTGACCGCGTGAGCGAGCGAGGGCGAGCAGGACGCTCGCGCCCGCAGAAGCGGAGCCCGTTGGCGGCACTCGCGGCTCTGGCCCTGGCTGCTGCGTTCGTCCTCGCCGGGCTCGCCGCCTGCGAAGAGGACTCCGGCGGGGAAAGCGCGAAGCCCTTCCATTCCCCGGACAACCTCCCGCCTGCCGGCTGGCGCCCGTTTGCCGACTCCTCGCCCTGGAACCAGCGGATCGCCGACGATGCGCACTTGCACCCGCGCTCAGCCGAGATGGTCGAACGTCTACTGGAGGCGGGTCCGCCCACCCAGCAGCGGATCGGCACGGCGGGCACGGACAGCGACTTCGCCCCGGCGATCTACTTCGCAGACGACTCCGACCCTCTGTACAGGATCGAGGGCGGCTCCGACGACGCGCGCTACGGAATCGACGGCGGCCGCGTACGACTTCCCGACGGCGCTGCGCCGTCGTCCGGCGCCGACGCCCACCTCGCGGTCGTCTACAAGGGCGAGCACTGGGGCTGCTACCGGACGACCGTCGACCACGAGGAGCGGGTGATCCGCTGCGAGGCGGGGCGTAGGGTGCCGATCGACGGCGACGGCCTCCACGCCGCCGACACCGCGGCGCGCTTTCCGTCGCTTGCCGGCCGCATCCGCTTTCAGGAGCTCGACGCGGGGCGCATCCGCCACGCGCTCTTCGCCGCCTCGTCCCAGATCGCCTCGGACCACGTCTTCCCCGCCGAAAAGTCCGACGGCGAGAAGGACGCATCGCTCGGCTACCCGCCGATGGGAACGAGGTTCCAACTCGACCCGAACTACATGACGGACGAGCGGCTGAAGAAGGACTTCCCACCCTGGAAGCGAGGCGTCCTGCGCGCGGTGCGCGACTACGGCTTCTACCTCGGAGACTCGACCTCTTCCTCCCTGAAGGTGGTCCCGATCGAATCCGGGACCGGCTACACGAGCCTTGGCCGGAAGGATCCGTGGGAGCAGTACGGCAAGCGGCACGACCTCCCGATCGTGCTCGACCGTGGAAGCGGCAAGCGCGTATATGCCTTCCAGCCGTACACGGGCGTCGACTGGACGCGTCTACGCGCCATCGACCCCTGCGTGACCGAGCGACGCTGCTGATCCGGGATGATGCGCGGACGATGTCGGCGCAAGACGTCAACCTCGTGCGCCGCGCCTACGAGGCGTGGAACCGGGGCGACCTCGACTCCGCGTTCGAATTCCTCGACAGCGACGTGGTGATCTCGACGCCACCGGATTTCCCTGGGGCCGGCCGCTATCACGGGCTCGCCGAAGCAAAGCGCTGGGCGGAGGACTTCGTCCAGATGTGGGCAGAGATCCGTGCCGAGCCAGAGGAGTTCATCGACGCCGGAAACAAGGTCGTCGTATTCGTGCGCTACTTCGGCCGCGGCAAGGAGAGCGGCGCGGAGGTCAGGGGCGTCATCGTCGATTCCCACGTACTGACCCTTAGAGACGGCAGGGTCGTGAAGCTCGAGATGTTCCAGGGCACGGCGGAGGCGTTGAGCGCCGTGGGGATCCAGTAGCGGCGCTCGGTCCGCCTACATGCGCTCCGGCGCGGCGACCCCTATGAGGTCGAGCGAGCGCGCGATCACACGCCGAGATGCGATGCAAAGGTTCAGCCGCAGGTCCTCCCGCTCCGCCGGCTCGGCGCCGATCACCCGGCAGTCCCGGTAGAAGGCGGTGAAGTCGGCCGCCGTCGCGTGCGTGTAGGCGGTCATCCGGTGGGGCGCGCGCCGTTCCGCCGCCTCGAACACCTCACCGGGAAACTCGAGCAGCCTCTTGATGAGGGTGCGCTCCGCCGGGTCGAGCGCGAGCTCGGCCCCGAGCGCGGCCCGCTCGGCGCGCTCCAGGCGATCGGGGTCGACGTTGGAGAGGATGCTCGAGATCCGCGCGTGCGCGTACTGCACGTAGTAGACCGGGTTCTCCTGGCTCTGCTCGCGCGCGAGATCGAGGTCCAGGTCGAGAGCGGTGTCGGGCGAGCGCTGAAGCATGAAGAAGCGTGCTGCGTCGACGCCAATGTCGTCGATCAGGTCGTCGAGCGTGACGAACTCGCCTTTTCGCTTGGACATCTGAGCGCGCTCGCCGCGCTCGACGACGTGCACGAGCTGCATGATGATCGTCTCCAGTCGCTCGGGGTCGCCTCCCAGCGCCTGCCACGCGGCGCGCAGTCGCGCGGTATAGCCGTGGTGGTCGGCGCCGAGCACGTCGATCGCGCGGTCGATCTCCCGCGCGCGCTTGTCCTCGTGGTGGGCGATGTCGGATGCGAAGTAGGTGAGCTCGCCCGACGAGCGGCGCAGCACGCGGTCCTTGTCGTCGCCGAACGCCGTGGTGCGAAGCCAGAGCGCCCCCTCAGAGGCGTACACGGATCCGGCCCGCTCCAGGGCGTCAAACGTCTCCTTCACGCGACCCCGCTCGGAGAGCCCGCGCTCGGAGAACCAAAGATCGAAGTGCACCCTGTAGCGCTCGAGCGTCGCGGCCACCTGCTCGAGCATCAGCTCGGTGCCGCGGCGCGCCAGAGCCTCGGGATCGTCCGGCCCGAGGCCATCGCCGCGCATGCGCTCCGCGAGCTCGCGCACGTAGTCGCCGTGGTAGCCGCCTTCGGGCGGCTCCTCGCCTTTCATCGCGGCGGCGATCGAGCGGCCGAAGAGCTCGATCTGAGTGCCGTGATCGTTCACGTAGTACTCGCGCTCGACCGCGTGTCCGGCCAGCTCGAGCACCCTGCCAAGAGAGTCGCCAACCGCGGCGTGTCGTCCGCCGGCGGCCGTCAGCGGCCCGGTTGGATTGGCGCTGACGAACTCGACGAGCACGCGCTCCCGGTTCGCCTCTGGTACCACCCCGGCGCCGAAGTCATCGCCCGCCGCGCGCATCGCTTCGAGCGCGGCAACGAACCAGGAGTCGGCGAGAAACAGGTTGAGAAACCCGGGCCCGGCGACCTCGACCCGCGCGATTGCGTCGCCCATGCTGCCGCTGAGCTCTCCGCCCAGACGCTCGGCGATCTCACGTGGCGGCGCCTTCAACCTCGGCGCCAGCAACATCGCCGCATTGCTGGAGTAGTCGCCGAACTCCGCCCGCGGAGGTCGCTCCAGCGAGGCCGGCGGGCTGTCGCCGTTGCCGCGCAGCGCGGCCGACGCCTGCTCGACAGCCCTGCGAAGCCCTCCGACGGGCCCGAAGGGAGCCGTCGCCGCCCCGCCCGAACGCTCCCGGCTCACAGCGGCGACACCACGTAGATCATCGTACTCAGGCCGAGCCGTGGCATGAGGCACTCTCAGTAATGGTATGGCTCGCCGGCCAGGATCTTGTGAGCGCGAAACAGCTGCTCCAGCAGGACCACGCGCGCGAGCTGGTGAGGAAGCGTGGGCGCGCCGAGCGAGAGCCGCTCGGCGGCCTCCTCGAGCAGGGCCGCGTCGAGGCCGAGCGGGCCGCCAATGATGAAGCAGAGGTCTCGACTCTGGCCACGGCGCTCCTCGAGCCACCGCGCGAGCTCAGGGCTCGAACGCTGGCGGCCCTCGCGGTCGAGGGCGCACACCAAGGCCTCCGCCGGGATCCGTCTCCGCACCGCCTCCGCCTCTTTGGCCAGAATCTCGGCACGGCGAGCCGGATCGGCCCCGATCTCGCGCAGCTCGATGATCTCGATCCGGGCGTGGCGTGAGAGCAGCCGCTCGTAGTGGGCGGCCGCGTCGGCGAGCGGCGCGCCGCGCAGCCTTCCGACGCAGACGACCACGATCCGCACCGGTGCGATACTAGGTCACCTGGCCGCCGGCTCAGGCGGCAGTGACTCGAGCACCCGGCAAGACGGCTGGCTGTTCGTCCAACCCGAGGAGCCCGATATGAGCGACGGCGAGCGCGAGCGGCACATCAACATGCACATGTCCCCCGAAGTGATGGCGAGCGTCTACGCCAACTTCGCCAACGTCAGCCACTCCGACTACGAGTTCACGATCACCTTCGCCCGCCTCGACCACGAGGTCGAGGACGACGAGATCCCCGGCGTCGTCGTGTCGCGCGTGAGCGCCTCGGCGCGCTTCATGAGGGAGCTGATCGACGCTCTCGAGGACAACTACTCGAAGTGGTCGACTCGGGAGGGAATCAAGAACCTGCCCGAGTACCGCGGCGGCGGCCCTGAGCCCGGCGAGGGCCAGAGCCGCAGCTCCACGACCTGAAGCGGTAATCCAGCACCTGAGCTACATCCCGCTTGCGCAAGGGTCTGTTTTACTACTACCTTCAAGCTAGCCGGTAAGCGTCCCCTCGCGCGCGAGCGGGGCCGCGAGGCACGGATTCGACTCAGGCAGGGAGTGCGGCAAGCGGTGGGTGATGCAGGCACGAGACGGCGTCCCGACTCGACCAGGAGGCTCGTGTTCCGGGTCGCCCAGCTTTGCGGTGCCGTGCGCGAGATCCTCAGCGCCCGCCGCGTCTCCGTCCTGACCTACGACAGCTCGTCCGGCACGCTTTCGCCGCTCGTCTCCGACCGCTTGGACGACGAGACGCTGCGCGACCGCGCCCGTCGCTGGTCGCGCGTGCCGCTCGACACCTTTCCGGCGGCCCGCACCGTGCTGCTCGAACAGGAGCCGGTAGCGATCGAGGACGCCCAGCACGACGGGCGCCTGCCGCCCGGAGCCGCGGCCGACTTCGACCTCACCTCGGTTCATCTGGAGCCGCTCGTGGCCACCGAGCCGGTCGGGATTCTCGTGATCGAGCCGGCGGGCGCCGCCCACAACCCCGACCTGCCGTCGATCGTCCCGCTCGTCGCGGCGAGCGTCGCCCGACTTCAGGCACGCCGTGAACCCGAGGTCGAGCTAGAGCCCGCGGGCGCGGACTCGCTGCTCGCGGTGATGGAGGAAGCGATCGCGCGCGGAACTCTCGATGGCGCGCTCGAGGCGATCTGCGAAGGGCTGGCCAGAGTAACGGGCGCCCGGCGGGGAGCTGCGTTCCTGCTCGAGAACGCCCGCATCGTTCCCCGCGTGGCGTGCTTCGCCGACGGGTCGACCGACGCCGAAGCCTCGAACGCCTTCCGCAGCGCCGCGACTCCGCTTCCGCTGGTCGAGGCGGCGCTCGAGTCGGGCGGGTACGTGCTCGCCGACAGCTCTGACTCCCCGCTGATCGCGGGCTGGTGGGCCGAGACCCTCGACATCGGCTCGGCGCTTGCCGCGCCGCTTGGCCGGTCGCCTTCGCCCGTTGGCGTCGTCGTGGTGGACTCGCCCGAGGGTGGCGCCTTCTCGGACGAGGACGGCCGCATTCTGCACGAGGCTGCGGCCCGCCTGGGAGGCGTGGTCGAGATGGTGCGCGCGATCGAGGAGCGCACGTCGAACCTGCGATCGGCCACCGCTGTTCGCCGCCTACTCGAGGAGGGATCGCGGGCGCTGTCGGTCGAGGAGGCCGCCGAGGCACTCGCTCGCGTCACGCGCGACGCACTCCAGACCGAGCACGCCAGCGTCTTCCTGGCGGGCGAGGACGACAAGATCGTGCACGTCGCCGTCGATGCACCGGACGAGCTTGGCGCGCTCGTGCGTGAGCGACTCGTCGGCTCCCCCGCCCGTGACTTCCGGCTCTGGCGGCGTGTTATCCGCCAGCGGCGACCGCTCTTCGTCGACGACGCCACCGAGAGCCAACTCATTCCGGCGGAGCTCGTGGCGCTGCTTCACCTCCGGTCCTACGTCGCGTTCCCGCTGCTGTCCGCCGATCGCGCGCTCGGGATCGTCGTCTGCAGCGACACGCGGAACCGCCGCCGGTGGACAGAGGAGGAGCGCCAGCTCGTCGAGCAGCTCGCACTCGAGGGATCGCTCGTGATCGAGAACGCCGCCCTGCGAGCCACCGACGCTCGCAGGATCGACGAGCTGTCGCGGCAGGCGTTCCACGACTCGCTCACGGATCTGCCCAACAGGACGCTGTTCCGGGACCGGCTCGGCCAGGCGCTCGCCCGCACACGCCGCGGCCGCCAGTCGGTCGCAGTGATGCTCCTCGACCTGGACGGGTTCAAGGAGATCAACGACGAGTTCGGACATCACGCCGGCGACCAGGTGCTGGTGGCCGTGGCGCAGCGGCTGCGTTCCTGCCTGCGCCCGGCGGACACCGTCGCGCGCCTGGGGGGAGACGAGTTCACGATCCTGCTGGAGGACATCACGAGCCCCAACGAGGCCGTTCGCGTCGCCGAGCGCATCGACGCCTCGCTGCGAACACCGTTCGTCGTCGACGGCGACGAGATGGGTGTGACCACGAGCATCGGGATCGCGCTCAACGAGCCGGGCCGTCCAGAAGAGCCGAGCGACATGCTGCGAAACGCGGACGTCGCGATGTACAAGGCAAAGCACAACGGCAAGTCACGCTACGAGGTTCACGACCCGCAGGCCGAGCAGGCCGTGCGCGGCGACCTCGGGACGTCGAAGGATGAGTGGCCGGTCACCAGGCGCAACATCGGCCGCGGCCGCCAGCCGTCCGACGGGTCGACCGAGGACAACGGTCCCGTCGTCGGCGACCTCGCCGACTGAAGCGTCTCCAGCGGGCATTCCGTTAAGGGCTCTGAGCCCTACCTGCGGCCACGCTCGTACGCGCGCGCCGCGCCGATTCGCTCGATCGCGGGCGGGTGGGTCGCGAACAGCCACACGAAGACCCCGGGTGGATCGGGGTCCGCCACGTTCGAGAGCGTGAGCCGGCGCTCCATCGCTATGAACTGGTTCGCCTCGCCCGTGAGCTCGAGCGCGTAGCTGTCGGCCTTCGCCTCGATCCGGCGCGAGAGCTGGTTGGAGATGACGCCGCCGCAGAAGGCCACGAGCGCCAGCGCGAGCGCGAATGCCGGCAGCGAGGCGGGCTCGCCGGGCCTCGCTCGCGCGCGCGCTGACCAGCGCGACGTCAGCCGCATGACCACGTACATGGCGGCCGGCGCGACAATGGCCACCCAGAGCATCCCGCGCCAGAGGTCGCGCTGCTTCACGTGAGCGAGCTCGTGCGCGACGACAAGCCTCACCTCGGCGGGGCTGAAGCGCTCGATCAGGGTGTCGTAGAGGACGACGCGCTTGGTGTGGCCGATGCCGGTCACGAATGCGTTGGCGGCGGTCGTCCGGCGAGAGGCGTCCACGACGAACACATCGCCCACGTCCACCCCGGTGCGGCGAGCGAGCTCGGTGACGTCCGAGCGCGCCGGGCCCGGCGGAAGCTTCTCGTAGCGATTGAAGAGCGGTGCGAGGACGACCGGCGCCAGCCAGACGAAGAGCAGCTCGATCGCCACGACCGCGAGCGCGCCGCCCAGCCACCAACGCCGCGGAAAGCGTCGCATCAGAGCGAGAAAGATCGCCGCGGCGAGCGCAGCGAGCAGCGCTGCGATCGCGGTCGCCTTCGCCAGGTCCGATGCCCAGGCGCCCCAGCTCTGGGTCGAGAGACCAACATCGACCGCCCGTTGGTGGGCGATCGCTTCGAGCGGGAGCGGTGCGAGCCTGAGGGCGACCACGAGCCCCGCCCCGAGCAGCGCGCCGGCGGCGAGCTGGCGGCCTCGGCCGCCTCGCTCGGCGAGCGCAATGACTCGGCGTGGGGGCCGCGCGACCATGAGCACGAGCACCGCGCCCGTGACGGCGGTCCCCGCGAGCCCGAGCAGTCGCTGACCTTCCCTGAAGTCGCGCGCTCGCTCGAGCTCGGCCGGGCTGAAGTACGCGGACTCGGAGACCTCCACCGGCTCGATCACGCCCTCGGGCCGCAGGAGCCAGACGGCTCCCTCGGCGATCAGGACCGCGCCGACGATCGCCACCGGCAGTCCGAGCCGCCTGCGCACGGTCGAGCGCGCCAGTCGCCGCACCTTCACCGCCCCAATGTACCGGCGCTCGGCCGGGCCGGCCGGCGGTAGGTTTCAAGCGGAGCACGCGGCGGCTTCCGACCGCCGCGCCACCGGGTCGACAGAGGAGGAGATCAGATGATGCGCAGGTTCCTGGGTCTGGCGGTGACGGCTACCGCGGCGCTGGCATGCGCCTCCGTGGCGCACGCCGTGCCGACGCAGTCCGTCCAGTTCACGGCTAAGTACGTGCGCGGCGCGAAGAGCAAGGAGTTCGGCGGACTGACTCTTCGGACACAGCTCACGATTGCCGACACCGAGGGCGGCCTGCGCCCCGCGCTCACAAACACGACGCTCCGCTTTCCGAAGGGCGCCGTGGTCAACGCCCGATTCTTCCCCAAATGCGACCCCAAGCAGCTCGAGACCCGAGGCGCCAAGGGCTGCTCTTCTCGGTCGGTGATCGGCCGGGGCAAGGCGCAGGCCGACGCTCGCCCGATCGTGAGCGACCTCGTCAACGCGGTCATCACCCTCTACAACGGCAAGCCGCGTAACGGCAACCCGACGATCGTCATTTACGCGGTGCCGGATCTCTCTTCTCCGCTCGCCATCGTCGGCGAGCTCAAACGCGACCGCGGACGTTACGGCTACGTGCTGGACGTGGACGTGCCGGTCATCCCGACCCTGCCCGGCCAGCCGAACGCCGCCGTGTCCTCGTTCGACGCGACAACCATCGACAGGACCGTGCGCCGCCGCGGGAAGCTCATCCACTACATCGAGGGGCCGGTGCTGTGCAACGGCACCTTCTTTCTGCTCGACGGCAGCTTCAGCTACCAGAACGGCATCACCAACACGGTCTACGAGCAGTTCACGCTCCGCGGCGGCCCGCGCTGCCTTTGAGCGATCCGAACGGGCCCGGCGGCGCGTGGCCGGCGGGCAGCGCGCCGCCCGCTCTGGCAGGCTACGGCTCGCCCGTGAGCCGGCGGTGCCCATGCCGCCGTGATTTCTCCCGGAGCTCGGTCCCGTGCGCGCAGCCGTCATCTCGGACATACACGGCAACCTGCCGGCGCTCTTGGCGGTGCTCGACGACATCGCCCGCATCGAGCCGGCGGTCGACGCCATCTGGTGCCTCGGCGACGTCGTCGGCTACGGGGCCTCGCCCGACGAGTGCACCGCCTTGACCGCCGACCGGGCGGACGTGTGCCTCGCCGGCAACCACGACCTGGTCGTGTGCGGCACGCTCGACATCTCGCATTTCTCGCGCGGCGCCGCGGCCGCCGCTCGCTGGACCGCCAACGAGATCACACCGCAGACCCGTGACTTCCTGCGCACGCTCGAGCCGCTCGGCCAGGCGGAAGGCGTCGGGCTCTACCACGCAAGTCCCCGTGACCCCGTGTGGGAGTACGTGCTGTCGCTCGGCCAGGCCGAGGAGTGCCTCGAGATCCAGCGCGAGCGCATCTGCCTCATCGGACACTCTCACGTCGCCTGCTATTTCACGAGCAACGGCGAGGTCGACGGCGCCCTGGCCCCACCGGGCCTCGAGATCAACATGGAGCAGGGGCGCTGGCTCGTCAACCCCGGCAGCGTGGGCCAGCCCAGGGACGGAGACCCACGGGCCGCCTACCTGGTGCTCGACGTCGGCTTGGGCAGGGCGGGCTTCAGGAGGGTCGACTACCCGATAAACGAGGCGGCCAGCGCGATCGTGGAGGCCGGCCTGCCCACCGAGCTGGCCCAGCGCCTCTCCTACGGGCAATAGGACGACAGCGACTATCGTGGGGTATCGGATGTTGGTGAACCGAATGGACCGCCGGCGCCGCACGTCCCCCTGCGCGATCGTGGTTGCGCTCGCCGTCGTGACCGCCTTGGTCGGGGGATGCGGCGAGAGCGACGGGGACCTGCTCTCACAGCGCAGGGCCTCCGAGCTGAGGGACAGCCTCGCCCGGGTACAGCAGCTCGTCGACTCGAGCGACTGCGTCGGCGCGGCCGAGGCGGCGCAGGAGCTCGAGCGAGAGGCCGATGGGCTCCCAGACGGCGTCGATTCGAAGCTTCGGGAAGCGCTCCTGTCGGGCGCCGACCGGCTGAGCAAGTTGGTCGAGGAGAGCTGCGCCGAACAGGGCTCGACGGGCACGACGGGCCCGACCGTTCCAGCGGCGGACTCGCAGCAACAGCAATCCGACGAGAGCCAGGGCGACGAGCCACCCGGACAGCAGAAGAAGGACGAGGAAAAGGGCAACGGCAAGGGCAAGGAAAAGAAGAAGGACAAGGATCCGCAGGAGCCCGTGCCCTCCGAGCCCGACGTGGTGCCACCCGAGGAAGGTGGCGCCGGCGCGGACGAGGGATCAGGAGGCTTTGCGCCGTGAGGCCGGTCAGGGAGCGCGGACGATGACGATCCTCGGCGCCGCGATCGCGGGCCGCTACCGGCTCGATAGCCGCCTCGGCGCTGGCGGGATGTCAACGGTGTTCGTCGCCCTCGACGGAGTGCTCGAGCGAGAGGTAGCGGTGAAGCTGCTCGCCGAGCATCTCGCGGAGGACGACGGCTTCGTGGCCCGCTTCAGGCGCGAGGCGCTGGCGGCGGCCAAGCTCGTTCACGCGAACGTGGTCCAGGTCTACGACTCGGGGCGCGACGAAGAGACCCGGCGGTACTACATCGTGATGGAGTACGTGCAGGGGCGAAGCGTCGCGGAGATCCTGCGCGAGCGGCGGCAGCTGGACATCGAGGAGGCCGTCGACATCGTCTCGCAGTCATGCCAGGGGCTCGACTACGCGCACAGCCGGGGAGTGATCCACCGCGACGTGAAGCCGGGGAACCTCCTGATCAACACCGACGGCGTCGTGAAGCTCGCCGACTTCGGAATCGCGAAGGCGGCGGAGGACTCGCGCATCACGCAGATCGGCTCGGTGCTCGGCACCGCCGCCTATCTCTCGCCGGAGCGGACGCGCGGTGAGGAGGCAACAGCGAGCGCCGACGTCTACTCGCTCGGTGTCGTGCTGTACCAGATGCTGGCCGGCCAAGTGCCCTACGAGACCGGGTCGCTGACGGAGCTCGCCCTGCGCCAGCAGGAAGGCGAGCCGGCGCCGGTATCGAGGCTCAACCCCGACGTCGGGCCGGAGCTCGACCGCGTGATCGCTCGCTGCCTCGCCTCGGAGCCCCGCTACCGCTACGGCAGCGGAAGCGAGCTACGGGAGGCGATCGAGGAGGCGGCCCGTGGCCGCGACGCTTCCATCACGACGGCGCTCGAGGCGGCCGAGACCCAGCGCCTGCAGGCCGCCGAAGCAACCGCGGCGACCCACGTTGTGCAGGGTCCTCCCCCTCTTCCAGCCCCCGCTCCGGCCCCGGTCCAGGAAGTGCCGCCGCCGGCGCGCCGCGCCGCGCCGCAGCGTCAACCTCGCCGCAGGGGAGGTTTCGTCGGGCGCTTCGTCGCGCTGCTCTTCCTCTTCGTGCTGGTGGCGACCATCGTCGCCGCCGTCGTCGTGGTCGGCTCCGGCGGCTCATCGGGACGCGACTTCGAGCGGGTGGTCCGGGATTCGATCGACGAGCAGGTGAACGGCCTGCGCAATCTGATCGACTCGGGCGAGCGCTGAAGCGGTTATGGCCCGGAGACGAGGCTGCGCCCCGTCATAGCGGGGTCGGCGGGAAAGCCCAGCAGCGCCAGGGCGGTGGGCGCCACATCGGCCAGGATGCCGCCGTCTTCGAGCTGGATGCCCTCGACCGTCACGACCATGGGAACCGGGTTCGTGGAGTGGGCGGTGTCGGGGCTGCCGTCGGGCTCGAGCATCTCGTCGGCGTTGCCGTGGTCGGCGGTCACGATCAGGCCGCCTCCCGTCTCGTGGACTGCGGAGACGACCTGCCCGAGGCAGCGGTCCGCCGTCTCCACGCCCCTGATCGCGGCCGGCACGGAGCCCGTGTGACCGACCATGTCGGGGTTGGCGAAGTTGATGATCGCGAACCGAAACGGTCGCCCTTCCTGTGCCGCACCGCGCCAGCGACTCGTGAACTGGCTCGCCGCCTCCGCCGCGCTCATCTCGGGCTTGAGGTCGTACGTGGGGACGTCGCGGGGGGACGGGACGAGGCAGCGCTCCTCGCCCTCGTAGGCGTCCTCGACCCCGCCGTTGAAAAAGTAGGTCACGTGCGGATACTTCTCGGTCTCGGCGACGTGCAGCTGGCGTTCGCCTCGCGACGCCAGTAGCCGCGCGATCGTCGTCTCGGGGCGGCTGGGCTCGAAGACGACGGCGTAGTCCCAGTGCTCCTGATAGCGCGTCATGGTCGTGAGCTCGACTCGGAACCCCACAGGGCGCTCGAACTCCGCGAACTTCGGCTCGCCGAGCGCGCGCAC
Organism: uncultured Solirubrobacterales bacterium; assembly: GCA_963774075.1. Lineage (GTDB taxonomy): Bacteria > Actinomycetota > Thermoleophilia > Solirubrobacterales > JBBDJG01 > JBBQNR01. The sequence goes on from CAVZDP010000005.1 coordinate 106,408, forward strand.
GAGCTGGCGCATGCGATCCGGCCTGAAGTTGAAGCACAGCACGTTGTCCCCATCTGCGAGCGGTCCACGGTCGACCGTCGTCCCCACCAAAGTCGGCTGGATGAACTCATCCGTCTCGTCACGGCCGTAGGCGAGCTCGATTGCCTCCTTCGCGCTTCGCGCCGACAACCCCTCGCCTCGCACGAGCAGGTCGTAGGCCCGCTTCGTCCGGTCCCAGCGCCGATCCCGGTCCATAGCCCAGTAACGACCCAACACCGAGGCGATTCGCGCGGAGGTGCCGCGGTCACGAGCGTCGGCCAGCCACTGCTCGACCTCGGCGATGAAACGGGGCGCGGAAGTGGGAGAGGTGTCGCGACCGTCGGTGAACGCGTGCACGACCAGCTCGGGCACCCGCTCGCGGACGGCGAGCTCGATGCACGCTCGCAGATGACCCATGCTCGAGTGCACGCCGCCGTCGGAGACGAGACCGAGGAGGTGGAGGCGGCCGTGCGACCGGGCCAATGCGCAGGCACGCTTCAGGGCCTCGTTCTCGTAGAAGCTTCCGTCCGCGATCGCGTCGTCTATCCGAACGAGGTCCTGCTTCACGACCGCGCCCGCGCCGAGGTTCAGGTGCCCGACCTCGGAGTTCCCCATCAGGCCGTCGGGCAAGCCGACGCTGCGCCCGGACGCGCTCAGCTGCGTATGCGGATAGGCGGCCCAGAGCGCGTCGAACACAGGAGTGTCCGCGAGCGACACAGCGTTGCCGGGCCCGGGCGGAGCGAGGCCCCAGCCATCGAGCACCACGAGCGCGACGGACGGAAGCGGCAGCCCCTTCGGCCCGGGCGGCAGCGCCGCCTCCGGCGCCGGCGGCTCCGCGGTCATCGCGGCCCCGCGGCCGCCACGACGGCGGCGAACTCGTCCGGGTCGAGGCTCGCGCCGCCGACGAGGGCGCCGTCGATGTCCTGCTGAGCCATCAGCTCGGCTGCGTTGCCCGCATTGACGCTGCCGCCGTAGAGGATGCGCATGCGACGTGCGGCGCCGGGATCACGGTCGCCCACCAGCGCGCGCACGAACGCGATCGCCTCCTGGGCCTGCTCCGCCGTGGCGGTGCGGCCCGTGCCGATCGCCCAGATCGGCTCGTAGGCGATAACCACGAAGGACAGCAGGCCGTCCTCGACCTGGGCGAGATCGACCTGCACCTGCTGGCGCAGCTTGCGCTCTGTCTCGCCGGCGTCGCGCTCTTCCTCGGTCTCGCCGACGCAGAGGATCGGCATCAGCCCTGCCTCCAGGACGGCGGGCAGCTTGCGCTGAAGCGCGCCGTCGGTCTCGCAGAAGTGCAGGCGGCGCTCGGAATGCCCGAGGATCACTCCGCTCACGCCCAGCTCGAGCAGCATCGGCACCGAGATCTCTCCGGTGAACGCTCCCTCCGGCGCTTCGTGCACGTTCTGGGCGGCGACGCGCACCCCGGAGTCGAGCGTGAGCTCGACCACCGTCCGCAGCGCCGTGAACGGCACGCAGAGAGTTATGTCGGCCGAGCGCCTGCGGGTCGCTTGCGGCAGGAAGCGGGCGAGGAACTGCTCGGTCTCCTGGTTCGTCTTGTGCATCTTCCAGTTGCCCGCGACCAACGGCCGCCTGATGCTCTCCACGTTCGTACTCATCTCATGCTCCTCCCTGGCTTCATCTCCTAGCTCTCGGCGTCGTCGAGCGCCTCGACGCCCGGCAATCGTTTGCCCTCCAGCAGCGCGAGCGACGCGCCGCCACCAGTCGAGACGTGCGTCACCTTCGACGTCAACCCGAAGCGCTCGAGCGCAGCGGCGGAGTCGCCCCCGCCCACGACGGTCGTCCCGCGCGACGACGCGACCGCCTCCGCCACCGCGCGGCTACCCGCCGCGAACGGCTCGAGCTCGAAGGCGCCCATCGGCCCGTTCCAGAAAACCGTCGCGGCGCGCTCGATCACGTCCGCGTATGCGCGGCCGGTGCGAGGACCAATGTCGAGTCCCATCCAGCCGTCGGGAACGTCGACGCCGTCGAGCTCCCGCCGCTGCGCCTCTTTGTCGAAGCGATCCGCTATCACCAGGTCGCGTGGCAGCTCGAGCCGGCAGCGCGAGCGCTCAGCAAGCTCGAGCACGCGGCGCGCGAGCTCGACTCCCTCGTCCTCCACGAGCGAGCTCCCCGTCTGGCGACCCTGCGCGCGAAAGAAGCTGAAGCACATCGCGCCGCCGATCAGGATCGCGTCGGCGAGTTCGAGGAAACGTTCGATCACGCCGATCTTGTCGCTGACCTTCGCGCCGCCGAGTACCACCACGAAGGGCCGCTTCGGATCCTCGAGCAGGCTGGTCAGGGTCGTTACCTCGCGCTCGAGCAGGAAGCCGGCCACGGCGGGCAGCTCGCGCGAGACTCCGACGGTTGTTGCGTGCGAGCGGTGAGCCACGCCGAAGGCGTCGTTCACGAACAGGTCAGCGAGCCGGGCGAGAGCGCGTGCAAGCTCCCGGTCGTTCTTCGTCTCGCCGGGCTCGAAGCGGCTGTTCTCGAGCACGAGCATCTCGCCGGCGGCAAGCGACGCGGCCTCCGCCTCGACATCCGGCCCCACCACCCCGGGCGCCTGGCGCACCGCGGCTCCGCTCAGCTCCGCCAACCGGCGCGATACCGGCGCCATGGACAGCTCGGGCTCCCGATCCTTCGGCCGCCCCAGGTGCGACACGAGCACCAGGCTCGCATCTCGCTCGCGCAGGTAGTCGAGTGTGGGAAGGGCGGCATTGATGCGGCCGTCGTCGGCCACCTCGATCTCGGCGCCACGCCGCTCGAGCGGAACGTTGAAGTCCACCCGGACCAGGGCGCGCCTGCCGGCCGGGTCGACGTCCCTGACCGTTTTCTTCCCAAACGACCGTCCGCCTCGCCCATCCCCGCTCACGCCACTAGAGGATCTTGCCGGCCAGCTCCAGCAGCCGGCACGAGTACCCCCACTCGTTGTCGTACCAGGAGATCACCTTGACCAGCGTCCCATCGGACACCATCGTCAGGCCGGAGTCGAAGATCGACGAGTAGGGCGACTTGTTGATGTCGCTCGACACGATCGGGTCGTCGACATAGGCGAGGATGCCGGCGTAGCGGTCGCTGTCGGCCGCCTGCCGGTAGAGAGCGTTGACCTCCTCGACGGACGTCTCGCGCTCCACCTCGCACACGAGGTCGACGACGGACCCGGTCGCGACCGGCGCACGGATTGCGATCCCGTTCATCTTGCCCACGAGCTCCGGCACGACGAGCCCGATCGCCTTCGCCGCCCCGGTGGAGGTGGGAATCAGGTTGACGGCGGCCGCGCGGGCGCGCCGGAGGTCCTTGTGGGGCATGTCCTGGAGGCGCTGGTCGGACGTGTAGGCGTGGATGGTCGTCATGAGGCCGTGCCGGATCCCCAGGCCGTCGTTGAGCACATTCGCGAGCGGTGCGAGGCAGTTGGTCGTGCAGGAGGCGTTCGAGACTATGTGGTGCGACTCGCGGTCGTATGCCTCATCGAAGTTGACACCGAGAGCGACCGTGACGTCCGGCTCCGTGGCCGGCGCCGAGATGATCACCTTGCGCGCGCCGGCTGCCAGGTGCTTCGACGCACTCTCGCGGTCGGTGAAGAGCCCGGTCGACTCGATCACGACCTCCACGCCGAGATCGCCCCACGGCAGCTTCGCGGGATCCCGCTCCGCCAGCACTTTGAGCTTCTTGCCGTCGTAGATGATCTCGTCGCCGCTCACGCTCACTTCCCCCGGGAAGGGGCCGAGCGTCGAGTCGTACTTGGTGAGGTGCGCGAGCGTCGCCGCGTCGGTGATGTCGTTGACGGCGACGAACTCGAGGTCGTCGTCGCGCTCATAGGCGGCTCTGAACAGGTTGCGCCCAATGCGGCCAAAGCCGTTGACGCCGACCTTCACGGACATTGAACGGTTCCTCCTAAGACGGTCAGTTGCAGGGGCCCAGACGCGTGGCGCGCGGTCGCAGAGGGCGAATCTATCAGTGAGCGCCGGGCAGGCGGCGGGGCCGGCGACCGCTAAGCGGGGCGTTCAGCTGGCGTTCGCGCGGGGAGCGGCCCCAGCGCCGGGCTCCGGCAGCGCGCGCAGGGACGGCGACCACACCGGTGCGGTGGCCGCCCTGGGCCTGGACACCAATTGCTTGGCGGCGCGCAGAGTGGCGTCCGCGCACGCGATCAACTCCTGCGCCGTCTCGCCGTCGTGCGGGTACACCGCCCAGCCCATGGTCGCGGTCACGACCTGCCGGCCGGAGTCGACCGCGGCCACCGCCCGCTGCAGGCGCCCCGCGAAGGTCTCCACCTCCCATGGCGTCGTCTCCGGCGCGAGGACCGAGAACTCGTCCCCGCCCTGGCGGGCGACGGTGTCCTCGTCGCGAGCCGTCTCGACGAGCGCGTGACCGACCTCGCGCAGGAGCCGATCGCCCTCCAGGTGCCCGTTGCAATCGTTCACGTCCTTGAAGCCGTCCAAGTCGAGCAGGAGCACGGCGAAGCTGCGGTCGTGGCGCTCGTGGCGAGCGATCTCGTAATCGAGGCGCTCCTGCAGCGTGCGGTAGTTGCCGACCCCGGTCAGCGGGTCGAGGCGCGCCAGGCGCGCGTAGGCGTCGCGCCCGGCCTCGAGGCGCTCGCGCAGGTAGGTGACGACGCAGGCCGCAACCGTCAGGCTGGGCACGCAGAGCAGCAGCGAGCGCACGGTATCGGCATTGCTCACGCTCGAGTCGGCGAGCGGCGCCGCGCAGGCGATCGACACGAGCACCACGTATGCGCCCATCACGATCCGGTCGCTGAACGAGTACGCGACCAGCACGATCACGAGCACGTACAGCCACGCGAAGAGGTCTCCCTGCCCGTGGGTACCAGCCATCACGGCCGTGATGGCGGCCGTGCCCGCGAGCGGGATCGCGTGCAGGGCCGCCGGCGGCAGTGCGCTCCAATGCACCCTCAAGCACGCCAGGCCGGCGATCAGCGCCGCCGCGACGACGCCGAATACCCACGCCGCCGGCAGCGGATCGAGCACGAGCAGGCTGGGCAGCGCCATCGCCGCTCCGGCAAGGAAGAGAACGCCGCCCAAGCGGCCGGCTTCGCGCCGCTTCTCACCCGCGCCATCGTGGGCGGGCAGCCAGCCCTCCTCTTCCTGCAAACCCCTGCGGGTCATCCTTGCCTGCAAATCCTTGCGGGTCATCCTTGATCCCGGTCATCAGAGTACTAGGGACGCGCGGGGCGCGCGACCTCCCTGTTCTCTGGGCGACCGCCTCAAGGCGGGCGCTCGGGACTTTAGGTGTCCGCCGAAGGCGGCTCGATATTCAGGCCCGGCTCGGCTAAGGCGCGGTGGGACTGGGCTTCGAGTCCTCGCGGACGTGCGGGTAGTCGGTCGTCTCCCCACCCGTCGTGTACTTGCCCTGCTTGCGGCAGGGACCGGCGATGTAGTCGCTCCCCTGGTAGAAGAACTCGAGGATGCGGTTGCGGAGGTCCTCGGGGAAGGTGGCCGACGCCGGCGCGAGATCCGGGTAGCCGCCGCTGGCGCAGTTGCGACCGTCGAAGACGTCCATCCCCTGCGGCAGCTTCGCGTAGCCGCCCGGCGCCGTGTACGCGTTCGCGCGGTTCGGGCCGATCCGGCGCGGGTAACTGGCCAGCGTCTCCGGGTTCACCGGCACGCTCAAGCGCAGCGCCCGCACGTCGTCGCCCGGGCGGTCGTTGTAGCCGAGGCTGCCGACGATGTTGGCGAAGAAGGCCGAGAACTCCCTGTTGTAGAGCCCGAGCCAGCGCAGGAACGGGTTGAAGTTGCGCAGGAACGGGTCGAGCTGGCCGAGCAGCGGCCTGAGGTCGTCGAGGAAGCGCGTGCCGGCCGGAAAGCCCTTCTCGGAGGCCGTGATCGCGGGGCCGAGCGACTGCATGAAGTGGTTGAACTCAGGCGCCAGGGCTCTCGTGGCCTGAAGCGTCTTGCTCGCCTGCCGCGCCCAGGGATGCAGGTCGGTGAGCAGCGGGTCGGTGTTGGCCGCGTAGGACTCGAGCCGGCGCAGGGTTTTCTTGGACTCGTCGATGAACGTCGGCAGCGCGATGAAGGTCTCCCGGATCTCGCTGTCGCGCTCGGCGGTCGTACTGAAGACGCGGTTCGAGTTCACGATCAGGTCCGCGAGCTGCTGCTCGCGATCGGTGAGAGCTTTGAAGAACTGGCCGGTATTGCGGATCAGAAGCTTCGTGGCGCGACTCTGGGAGTTGAGGATCTTCAGGACCTCGTTGGTGTCGACGGCGAACGGCTCGAGGCTGCCCAGCGCGTCCGAGAAGTTGGCACCGTTCTTGTCGATCCCCTCGGCGACCTCCTGCTGCCAGACCTGGAACGCCTGGCGGGTCTTCTTGTCGAAGGAGCGCCAGATCTCGTCGAGCTCGACCGTGGCGGCGACGTTCTTGGTATCGAGCCTGCCGTCCTCGGCCAGCGGTTGAGCGCCCTGGGTGCCCGGCGTGATCTCGATGTATGTCTCACCCAGGAGCGTCTTCTGGCGCAGGATCGCGCGCGAATCCGAAGGGACCGGCGCGTACTTCTCCTTGATCTGGAGCGTCGCCTGCGTGCGGCCGTCGTCGCCGAGCTCGATCTTTTTCACCCTGCCGACGGTGACGCCCGAGATGCGCACGTCCGCCTCCTGGGCGAGCTGCGTGGCCTCGGCGAAGGAGGCCTTGAACTGGTATCCGCGCGGCTTGAGCGGGACGGGACCGCCGAACGCCGACCACAGGAACAGCAGCAGCCCGAAGCAGGACAGCGTGAACGCCGCCATGATCAGGACCCTGCCGACTGTCGGAGCCTGTTTCTGCATCAGCAGGCCTGGGCCCGGGTCGGCGGGTTCAGGAGGTCGAGGATCGTGGAGAGCTGGCGGTCGGTCGCGCGCACGCCCTGGAGGACGCCGAGGCTGCGGCACGTGGTCATGATCAGGCCGCGGCGGACCGCGCCGTGCGCGTCCTGGGCGGTGAAGGCGGAGGCCGCGATGTGGACGCCCCAGATCGTGTAGAAGAGGAAGCTCTCGGCCTTGCCGGGCGGGTTGTACGCCCACTCGTTGAGGAACGTGTTGAAGACGCCGAAAGCCTGCTCGAGGTCCGGAGTCAGCGCGGCGAGGTCACGGTTGGCCGGCCGCAGCGCCTTGACGGTCGGCTGCACGTCGCGGGCGAACGGCCTGATCTGGTCCTTGACCGGGTCGGTTGTCTCGCGGAAGAAGCGCCGCGACTTGCGCATCGCGTCCGGGAACGCCTTCACGCCGGGGATGAGCGAGCGCGTTGCCGGGCCGAGGTCGCGAGCCACCTTGTTGCCGGATATGAGCGCGCGGTTCGTGGACCGGAGCGCCTCGGGCAGCAGGCGCACGGTCTCGCGCAGGTTGGCCTCCTGGTTGGCGAACCCCTCGAAGACGGCGGCCGAGGAATCGACCCACTCCGCGAGCTCGCGGTCGTGCTTGCCGAGCTCGGTCGCGAGCTCCTGGAAGTTGTGGATCAGGCGCGCCAGGTTCTTGCGCCGCTGCGCGACCTGCGAGGTGATCTTCTCGATGTCGCGGTTCGTGGGCTCGAACCTGCGCAGCACCGCCGAGAGGCCCTGGCCCTGACCGCCGAGTCCCCGGCCGCCACCCTGCAGCAGCAGCTGTAGGTAGTCGCGCGTGTCCCTGTCGAGCGCCGACCAGAACTCGTCGAGGTTGACGTTGGGCAGCGTGCTTCGAATCGGCAGCGTGTAGCCGTCGGGCACTTTGGCCGCCGCGCTCGAGCCCGGGTCGAGCTCGATGATCATGTCGTTGAGGCCGGTCTTTGGACGCAGCATCATGAACGCGTCCTTCTTGATCATCGGTGCGTACTTCTCTCTGATCAACATCGTCACGATCGCCCGGCCGTCCTTCAGCTCGACCTTCTTGACGTCGCCGATCGGCACGCCGGCGATGTCGACGGTCTGGCCCTGGCCGGGCATCACGGACTGGGCCGTTGCGAACTCGCCCTTCAGCTCGAAGAACTCGGTGCCCACGATGGGGACCCAGCCGGGAAGGTAGAAGCGCTGGTTGGAGAGGATGTAGCTGGAGACCCCGACGGCCAGCACGAACAGCACGATGATCGCGATGAAGTCGCGCAGGTGCTTCTGGATCGCGCGCGTCACCGCGACACCCTCGCGTCCGGTGGGCCGGGCGCCGCCGCCGGACCGTTCAGGTCGGGCTTGGCGTTCTTGTAGCAGGGAACCTTCGGCTTGTACGGCGGCTTCTTGTCGGGGTGCGTGGGCCGGGTGCCGAGTGGCGGCAGGATCGCGTTGCCATAGAGGGTGTTGTCGAGGAGCGACCGCCCGGGGATCGTCGTGCTCTTCACGACGTTCGGGCCCCCTCCCGTCTGCACGCGGGTGTACTGACCGTTGCCGTCGAAGTTCTGCCCCTCGCTGGTGAAGCCCACGATCAGGTACCAGAACTCCCTGAAGTTCGGCTCGCCAGAAGTGCCGGCGCCATCCTGGAGCACGGCGTCACCCGCGGGCAGGATCACGTCTGAGAAGCAGCGGCTGAAGGTTTCGGTCTGGCGGTTGAAGTCGATCGACACGTTCACGACCTTGGCGAAGCTCGCCGTCATCGGGCGCAGGTCCTCGAGCAGGCCCCCCAGCTCGGGCTTCGACACGAGGGCGATGAACTGCGTCAGCCACGGTCCGGCGGCGTCGATCGTCGCCGGGGTCTCCTCGACCACCGGTATGAAGCGTCGCACGAACTCGCGCGTCGGCGGCAGGGCATCCGCGAAGTTGCCGAAGTAGGTGTCGGCGTTCTCGAGCGTCGGGCCGAGCAGGGCCACCGCGCGGCTCAGGTTCCCGGACTGGGAGGCGATCGCCTCCATCGTGATGTTGAAGCTCCTGAACAGGCTCTTGAGCCGGTCCTCGTTTTCGCCGAGGCCGTTGAGCGTCTTCTGGAGGCCCGCGACCAGCTTGCGCAGGTCGTTGCGCTCGGTGCCGAGGAAGCCCTGGTTCACCTGCGCGCCGCCCTTGAGCCCTCCGCCCGCGTAGGCGAGCGAGTCGTTGAGCGCGCCTCCGGCCGGCTGACCCTCCACGTCCGGGTCCTGCGTGACGTCCTCCTCGGCCGTCGGCCTGTGGACGAGGCCCGTGCCGAAGCCCTCCAGCAGCCTCTGAAGGTCGCGACGAGTGTCTTTCTGGAGCGTGGTCAGGATGTGGTCGAGTTGCACCGGGTAGGAGGTCTGGGTCACGGGCACGGTGTCCCCGTCCTCGAGCTTCGGGCGCGCCGGCGTGCCGGCCGTCATGTCGACGAAGAAGTTGCCCTCGAGGAACAGGCGCGGACGGATCTTGAGCGTCGTGTCCTCGTGGATCGGAAGCGCATCCTCGTTCACCTCCATCGTCACCACTGCGAGATCGGAGTCCTCCATGTGGTCGACGTTGGTCACCTGGCCGATCTCCACGCCGGCGATGCGCACCGGCGAGTCGAGGCGAATGTTCGCGGCCGACTCGAACACCGCCTTGAACTCGAACGGCTCCCGCCACGGAAGCGACTTGCTGAAGGCCAGGAACGTTGTGATCACGACCAGCACGACTGCGATCAGGCCTGCGCGCAGCGGGCTGACCTTGTGCTGCAGCCGCGGCGGGACCTTCACGACTCTCTGGCCTTCCACTACGGGTTCGCCTCCTCTTCCGGCTGCTGCTCGTCCGTACTGGTGCCCTGGCTGCCGGGGATGTTGCCGATCACCTGGCGCCCGCTCTGGAAGCGCTCGTTGGCCGCCTCGCACTCACGCGTCTGACCGGGGCCGGCGGTGTTCGGATACTGGTTGACGTGGACGTAGTTGCGCGACGAGTTGACTACGTCGGGGCCGCCGCCGTTCGAGGGCGCCGAGGACGGACCGGTCTCGTTGTTCGGGCCCTGCGGCGTGATGACCGGGATGAACCGCCACCAGGTCCCGTTCGCGTCTCCTTCCGAGGCCAGGAAGCTGGCGTTGCGCATGAACAACCCGATGTAGTTGCAGACCGTCTGGGCCGGCGTCAGGTATGCGAGCGTCGGGTCGAGCGCCCGCACGGTGTCGATCAGGTCGCGCAGCCCGATCGGCACGACCGGGTCGGTCGAGAAGCGCTCGAGGGCGCGCAGGAAGCGGGTCAGGCGGCTGTTGAGCTGCACCGAGCGCGCGGTCGCGGAGACGCCCGTCACGAAAGCGTCCGCGAGCTCTGGGCTGGACGCGCGCAGGGCGCGCGTGCCGGGCTGGAGCTCGGTGAAGAACTGGGCCGCGTTCTCGAAGAACGGCTCGACCTTCGGGAATACCTCGGTGGCCGTCTGGAGCCCGCTCGGCCCGCGCTGGATCGACTGCTCGATGTAGGGCTGGGCGACTTCGGCGAACGCCGTGAAGGTCGTGTCGAGGTTGGCGAAGAGCTCTCCCTGGATCGCCGCCACGGGAGCCACGATCCGGGCCGCGTCGCCCTGCTCCTTGAAGAACTCGTCGAAGAGGGCATCGGAGCCGGTGATGCTCTTGAAGACGGCCTCGGCGTTCTTCGCGAGCGGCACGAACGCCTCGATCGCACGGTTGATGCTCTCGCCGCGGCCCGCGAAGGCGTTCCCGTAGCCCGCCTCGTTGACCTGGATCGCATCGCGCGTGCGCTCGTCGAACATCGCGTAGAACTCGTCGATGTCGACGGGCCGGATGGGCGCGTAGTTCCCGATCGGGATCTGATCGCCGTCCTCGAAGCCCTGCTCGGAGCTGCCTCTGGTGATCTGCAGGTACTTGAGGCCGAGCGCCGAGCGCGGGCGGATGATCACTTCCGAGTCGACCGGCAGCGGCCGCACGCGCGTCTCGAGCTTCAGGTCGAGGATCGACGCGTACGAGCCGTCCTGCTTTCGCACCGGGGTGATCTTGTCGATCACGCCAACGCGCAGGCCTCCGATGCGGGCCTCGTTGCCGCGCACGAGGTTGGCCGCGCTCGGCACCTCGACGGTCAGGCGGTACGAAGGCACCCAGGGCAGTCCCTGGTTGGCGTTGTAGGCGAGGAAGACGGCGACGACGATGACGAGTGTCGTGGCGACGCCGACGAGAACCGGGTTGGAGGCGATCGCGGTCGCCCCGGTGCGCCGGCGGGTCACTCGGGGCCACCCAGCAGGTAGTCCACGAGCGGGTCCTTGTCGCCCTGCTGCTTCTCGACCGAAGACGGCTGCGGCGGGGCGGGCGCGCTCGGCGAGGGCGCCTTGGCCTTCGCCGGCGCCTCGTTCTGCTGCCCGAGCGCCTTCTCACCGCTGCCGTCCGAGCCCTTGCCGGCGTCCTCGCGCTTTCGCTGCTTGCGCTGACCGCCCCCGAGGAGCCGCACCAGGCGGCGGGTTATCGTCGAGGCGGACGCGCGTGAGCTCGACCCGGCCGCGCCGGCCGACGAGCTCGAGCCGCTCTGGAAGTTCGCCGAGCAGCCGATCGTGGGAGTGAGCGCGTAGCCGGAGCAGATCGTGACGATCAGGTTGTTGCGCAGGTAGTGGCCGACCTCGTCGAAGCCGTTGAAGCTCATCGTCTGGTAGAAGAGGAGATCGAGGAAGCGCTCGATCCCCTTGTGCTCCTGAAGGTCGGTGAGCAGCAGGCGCAGGTTCTTGATCACCGGCCGCGCCTCCGCCGTCAGAGTTGACAGCCGCTTCGCCAGTGGAAGGGCGCCGACCAGTGCCGGCCGCCCGACGTCCGCCGTGTCACCGAGGCTCTTGAGCGCCGCCGTCGAGTTCGTGGAGAACGGGCCGAGCGCCTTCAGCAGGCGGCTGATGTCGGGGCCTGAGGCGCGGAGGTCCGAGACCACCGGCGCCATCGCATCCGACAGGCCGGCGAAGCGGTCCATGAACGGCCGCAGCTGGCGCAGGAAGGGCGGGAAGCGCTCCCAGTTGCGCTCGAAGTCCTCTCGGTTGGCTGCCGTCGCCTGGGCCGCCACGCGGGACTGGACAAAGAAGTCGGCGACGCTCTCCTTGTTGGCGGCGAACTCGCGGAAGATCTCGTCTGCGTCTTCGGTCAGCGTCTTCAGCATCCGGTTCTGACCCGCGAGGATGCGCAGGAAGTCGTCGAACTCCTTGAGCGCCGGGTTGCCCCGCCGGATGAGCTCTCTCAGGTCCTCGGCCCGTCCGGCGAGGCCGGTGCCGAACTCGTTCAGCAGGATCGACAACCGCTCCCTGTACGGGCGCCGCTGGATGCTGTTGATGAGGTCCGCGTCCACCGGCGTCGTGGTGCTCTCGACCGGCAGTAGGTACTGCCCGGCGCCAGGTCCGTCTTCGATCTTCTCGAGGGGCGGCGGAAGCGCCTCGCCCTCCTCACGAGGCTCGGTCGGCGTGCACTCGATCAGCTTCTCGCCGATCACCGACTGCAGGCGGATCTCGCAGTGCGCGTCGGAGCGGAAGTCCTTGAAGCCCTCGCGCTGTATGTCGAGCACGATCGCCGCCTTGTGGTCGGCGGTGACCTCGAGGTCATCGACGACGCCGACCTTGGCGCCGGCGATCTTCACGTCCTGGCCCTGGATGAGGAACGATGCGTTGTCGAAGATCGCCCTGACCTTGTACTCGCCGTCGTTGCCGTCGCCGTCGGCCCCGGCGCCGAACACGATCACCGCGGGGACGATGACCACCAAGAGGGCGATTGTCAGCGCTCGCCTCATGGTCCAGGTGGCGTCGCGCCGGCGTTGCACTCGTCGGGACTGAGCCTGCCGTCGTCGGTGAACGGGTTCGAGCCGTCGGGCGCCGGCTGCGTCGCGCCACCGGGGCAGCGAGTCTCGTTGCGGCGGTTCTTGAAGGCGTCCACGCGCTCGGTGGGCGTCAGCGGAGTGAGTGTCCCATCACCGCCCGTGTCGTCGAAGCGGAAGGCGTTGAACACCGGCTGCACGCGGGCGTAGTGGCCGTTGGCGTCGTAGTAGGCGGTCGCCTGCGAGAACTTGGTGATCCAGGCGGTGAAGTCGGGGGCGTAGGGCCGCAGGAACTCGACGACCTTCTGCGACTTGCGAAGCGCGTTGATCGAGCTCTTCGAGGAGCGAGAGCCGACGCGCGCGAGCTCGGGCAGGTCCCGCAGCATGTTGGTCAGGTCGTTGGTGGGGCCCTTCGCGCGCAGGAGCTGCCCGAAGTCCTGGAACGTAGGCGTGGAGCGTCTGATCAGCGTTTCGAGCCGAGCGAAGAATGGCTCGAGCTCCGGCACCACCGGCTTCGTGACGTTGGTCAGCTCGTCGAGCTCGTCGAGGGCTCCGCGCAGGCGCACGAACGTGGTGTTTGCCTTGCGCAGAGTCCCGGGCAGATGCTCCAGAGCGCGAGAGAGCTGGACGTTCTCGCTCCCGATCGCCTCCATGACCGTGTTGGTGTTGCCTACGAAGCCCGAAACGTCCTCGCTGCGCTCGGCAAGCGCGGTGACGAAGCGAGAGGCGTCGACGATGAAGTCGTTGAACACCTCCTGATCCGCCGACAGCTCGCGCATCACCTGCGAGGTGGTCGAGAGAGCCGGCCCGAAGTACTTGAGCGCCTCGTTCAGCTCCTCGCCCTTGCCGACGTACCAGGCCGAGAAGCCCTGGAGCACGTTCTGGAGCGAGCGGCGCGTCCTCGTGTCGAGGGTGTTGAAGAGTTGGTCGAGGTCGACGGCGGTCGTCGTCTGATCCGTCTCGAGCCACGCGCCCTCTTCGATCTCCGGAGCGTTGTTGGGACCGGGCTGGAGGGAGAGGTTGCGGTTGGCGATGCTCGGCAGCGAGACAACGCGCACCGTCGCCTTCGTCCCCTGGTGAAGCGGCGCGAAGTCCTCGTTGACCTCGATCGTGACGTTGGCCTGGTTGTCTTCCGACAACTCGATGGCGGTGATCTTGCCGACCTGCTTGCCGGCGACCTGGACCTGGTTGCCCGACACGAGCTGGTTGGCGTTCTGGAGGCGGACGTGGTAGGTCTTCGTTCCGCCGGCGCCGAACATCAGTACTGCGACGGCAATGATCGCAGCAAGAAGGGAGCCAATGGCGGCGCCGCGTGCGATCGTCACCCCTCTCCGTCCCCCTCTGTCTCTAGCCGTTCCTCGTCGTGGGAGCCAAACCCCTGCCTAACGACCTAGAGGGGCGGCCTTTCGGGGCCGCCCCTCTCCGGTCTCGTTCTCAGCTTCCTGCTAGCACGGAACCTTGTCGATGGGCTCGAGCTTCTCGCCGTTCTGGTAGGTGAACTGGAACTTCCACTCGAACCCACCGCTCGGACACTTGCTCGGGTTGGCCAGGTAGTTGATCTTCTTCCTCTTGCCCTTCTTCCTCTTGGTGACCGTCCCACCGGTGTTGATCTGGAACTTGGTCAGCGTCGCGTCCGGCTGACCGGGGAGCGTCGGAACCGCAGGAACCGGGATCGTCAGCTTGTTGCCGCTCAGCTTGCCGACCAGCACCAGCGGCGAGCTCAGCTCCGGAATCACATAGAGCAGATAGCGCCTGTTCGTGCCGTTGAAGGCAGTGACCGTGCCCTGTACAGGGGTCTCGACGACCGGGCGGCCATCGGCGGTCAGCGTGCCCTTTCCAACCTGCGCCTTCCTGGAGCAGCCCTTGACGCCACCGCTCTCGAGCTTCTTGGGGTCGCAGGTCGCGAAGTCTTTGTAGCCAAGCTTGGTGCCCTTCGGAAGGGTCACTACCGTGTGCGACACCGGCGAGGCCTTCCCGATCGGGGCAGGTGGGGCCTGACACTGCTTGTCCGCTGCGCAGTTGATTGCGAGCGTGACCGTCACCTTGAAGCCCTTCTTGGGCTTCGCCGAGCTCTGCTTGACCTCGAGCGACTGGGTCAAGCCACCCGGGCTGGTGGCAGCGTCCCCGTGGGCTACGGTTGCGACCACGAGCATGGCGACCAAACCGAGCCCTGCCATTAAGAACTTACGCATAGACGTATCTCTCCTCCGTCCTCGCCTTTTATCTCTCCAACGGCCCCGTGAATCGCGCTCAAAGGCGCGCTCGACTCCGGGGACTGGCCTCGGGCGCATCTTAACGATTTGCGGCAGGCCGAGAAGCACACCGCGGTTAAGCGCAAATTAAGCTGCGTGCTGGGAAAAAGCAGGGTTGAGACTAGCCGGTGCGGTTGAGCTGCTCGTGCAGACGGCGCGCCACCTTGCCGGGCAGTCCGGGGACCGCTTCGAGCTCCTCCCGCGTGGCACTCATGAAGCGCTCGGGCGAGCCGAAGTGCTGGAGCAGTGTTCTCTTGCGGGCAGGCCCGATCCCGGTCAGCTCGTCGAGGATCGAGGCGGTCATCGAGCGGTCGCGGCGGAGCCTGTGGTGCTCGACCGCAAATCGGTGCGCCTCGTCGCGCAGGCGCTGAAGGAGCTGAAGCGCGACCGAGTCCTCGCGCATGGTGATGGGGTCGCCCCGGCCCGGCACGAACACCTCCTCCAGCCGCTTCGCCAGCCCCACTACCGTCACCCCCTCTTCCACGAAGGCCTGTAGCGCGCGCAGGCCGCTCGAGAGCTGGCCCTTGCCCCCGTCGATCACTATCAAGGAGGGCAGCGCCGCGAAACTCGGATCGTAGGCCGAGTCGTGGGGGGAGCGCTCACGCTGTGCCAGGAACTGCGCCATCCGGCGGGCGAGCACCTCCTCCATGGCGGCGAAGTCGTCCTGGCGTCCTCCCAGGTCCCTCACCTTGAAGCGGCGGTAATCCGACTTCTTCGGAGCGCCGCCCTCGAACACGACCATCGACGCCACCGTGTGGGTCGCGCCGATGTTCGAGACGTCGAAACACTCGATCCGCACGGGTAGCCCGTCGAGCCCGAGCGCCTCGCGCAGGTCGTTGAGCGCGTCCACGCGCTGCTCACGCCGGCGCTGCGTGCGGAGCTTGTCCTGCTCGAGCGCCAGACGAGCGTTTCGTTCGGCGAGCTCGTAGAGGCGGCGCTTGTCGCCGCGGCGCGCGTGGCGGATCTCGACCGGACCCCGGCGGCGCTGCTCGAGCGCCTGCCGCAGGCCGGGTGCCTCCGGCAGCGTGGCCGGCCCAACGATCTCGGCGGGGATCGAGAGCGACGTCGAGTAGTACTGGAGCGCGAACTCCTCGGCCACCTCGGCCTCGCTGCGCTCGGCGCGGTTCTCGAGGTAGAAGCTCTGGCGGTCGGCGAGCACGCCGTCGCGGACCTGGAACACCTGCGCATTGGCGGCCGTGCCCTCGGCCGCAACGGCGATCGCGTCGAGCGTGCCGACCGACTCGTTTGCCACTCGCTGCCGTTCGAAGAGGGAGCGCACGGCTCGCAGGCGGTTGCGAAAGGCTGCGGCGCGCTCGAACTCCTGCGCCTCGGCCGCGCGACCCATCTCCTCCTCCAGCTCGCGCTCGATGCGGCGGTAGCGGCCCGAGAGAAAGTCGACGATCGCCTCGATGTTCGCCCGGTACTCCTCCCGCGTGACGTAGCCAACGCAGGGCGCCTGGCAACGCTTAATGTAGTAGTCCAGGCAGGGGCTGCCCGAGGCCCGGCCGGGCTCGACCCCCTCGCAGGTGCGATAGGGGAAGAGCTTGCCGAGCAGGTCCAGGGTCTCGCGCACCCGCTTGGCGCTCGAGAAGGGGCCGAAATAGGCCCGGTTCGAGCGGTGACGCTCGCGCGTGAAGTAAACGCGCGGGTAGTCCTCGTCGAGAGACACTCCGATGTACGGATACGACTTGTCGTCGCGCAGGCGGATGTTGAAGGCCGGGCGGTGCTGCTTGATGAAGTTCTGCTCGGCGAGCAGCGCCTCCGCCTCGTTCGCGGTCTCCACGACGTCGATCGCCTCGACGCGAGAGAGCAGGTCCTCGGCCGCCGTCCGCGCCGAGCGCCCCGAGAAGTGGGAGGCGACCCGCTTGCGGATCGACTTGGCCTTGCCGACGTAGAGCACGCGGCCGCCGGCGTCCCTGAACAGGTAGACGCCCGGAACGTCCGGCAGCCCGCGCCGGACCTCGGTCAACGAGTCTTCAGCGGCCATCTGATTCCAGAATAGATGCGCCCCGGGTGCGGTCCCTGGAGGGTCGCGCCCGGGGCGCCGCAAAGGTGCAGGCCCGGCTCCCACGTTCCGGGCCTGCGACGGCCTTCTTGGCCTATTCGGTGCCACCGCTCGGCGGGCCGCGAAGAAGGCTGCCCACGCGCGGACGGCACCTGCGACTCGCTTACCCGCTGAGGGAGTTCTCGATTCGTCCAGATCTTTCGCCACGCGGGGCAGGGCTGGTTCCGCTGGGCCCGTATATATGGAGCGACAGGCGCCACGCGGCGCTGTTTAGGCACGCGCCATCGCGGGCATGCTGGTGGCGCAAGCCGGGTCAGAGGAGGTTTCGCAATGCCAGGACACCACCAAGCTTCGCCTCAAGCCAGCCGGCTCAGGGCTCAGGTACGCAAGCTCGAGTCGGTGATGGGACCGCATCGCCTGGGCACCTGCCCGGGGTGCGGCAACGACGTGCTTCCGGATCCACGCTCCGTCCGCTACCGCGGCGACTGGTACCACGTTCGTTGCGCCTTCATGGAGCGAGAGCCGCGACACGCGGTGAGGCTCCGCCAACACTAGTCACCGGAGGGCAGTCTGGCGTCATCCGGCACGCCGTCGTCCCTGTGGCTGGCGACGGCTGACGGCGGCCGCTTTCCCGAACAGCGCGGGGATGTCCGCGTGGACGTCGCCGTGCTGGGCGGCGGCATCGCGGGAATCACCACCGCGCTGCTCCTGAAGAACGAGGGGGTCAGCGTCGCCGTCGTGGAGGCTCGGAGCATCGGCGGCGGGGTCACCGGCTACACCACCGCCAAGGTGACGTCCCTGCACGGTCTCACCTACGCCCGGCTCGCCTCCCGCCTCGGCGAGTACACGGCCCGGGTGTACGGCGAGGCGAACGAGTGGGGGCTCGCGCGGGTTGCGGGCTTCGTCGAGGAGCTCGCGATCGATTGCGACTTCAGGCGCACGGACGCGTTCACGTATGCGGAGTCCAGAGACGACCTCCCGAAGATCGAAGAGGAGGTGGACAGGGCGGCGCGGCTCGGCCTGCCGGCCTCGTTCGTCGAAGAGGCGGACCTGCCCTTTCCGATCGCGGGCGCCGTGCGCTTCAGCGACCAGGCCGAGTTCCACCCGGTCAAGTACGTGCGGGCGCTGGCCGCGGCCGTCGATGGGGATGGCTGCCACCTGTTCGAGGGCACGCGCGCACTCGACGTCGAGGAGGACACGCCCTGCCACGTTCAGACCGAGCACGGGGTGATCCGGGCCGACCACGTCGTGGTCGCGACCCACTTCCCGTTCCTGGACAGGGGGCTCTTCTTCGCGCGCATGCATCCTGAGCGCTCGTACGTCGTGGCGGCGCGGATCGCCGGCGACACGCCCCAGGGCATGTACCTCAGCACCGAGAAGCCCGCGCATTCGCTGCGGGCTCATCCAGGCGGGGATGGTGAACTGCTGCTGGTCGGCGGCGAAAGTCACAAGACGGGCAAGGGGCACGAGAGCGAGCGCTACGCCGCTTTGGAGCGCTACGCGCGGCAGCGCTTCACGGTCGAGAGCGTCGACTATCGCTGGGCCACGCAGGACAACATGCCCGTTGACGGCCTCCCCTACGTGGGCCGGCTGACTCCACTGTCGAAACGCATCCACGTCGCGACCGGGTTCAGGAAGTGGGGCCTCGCGAACGGCACCGCGGCGGCGCGCATGATCGCCGACGCGATCCTCGAGCGGCAGAACGCGTGGGCCGAGGTGTTCGACCCCAACCGCGTGAACGTCACGGCGTCGGCCCCTTCGTTCGCGCAGGAGAACGCCGACGTGGCCTTCCACTTCTTTGCCGACCGGCTGACGAGGCGCTCGCCGGCCGAGGGACTCGAGCCCGGCGAAGGTCGGATCGTTGGCGTGGGCTTGCGGCAACTCGCCCTTCACAGAGACGAGGAGGGCCGCCTGCACTCGCTGTCCGCTCGCTGTACGCATCTCGGCTGCATCGTGAAATGGAACGACGCCGAGCGAACGTGGGACTGCCCCTGCCACGGCTCCCGCTTCGGCGCCGACGGCCGGGTGATCCAGGGGCCCGCCGTGCGCCCGCTGCCGCCGCAGCCAGACCACTAGGCGGACAGACTGCTTGACATGTGACCAAACGGTCACCTATGATCCAGGGCATGGACGCGGTGTTCAGGGCACTCGCCGACCCGACGCGCCGGAGCCTGCTCGACGAGCTTTTCGAGCGGGACGGGCAGACGCTCAGCGCGCTCGAGCAGCGGTTGCCGATGACGCGCTTCGGCGTCATGAAGCACCTGAAGGTGCTCGAGGAGGCGGGTCTGGTGACCACCAAGCGACGCGGTCGCGAGAAGCTCCACTTCCTGAACCCCGTCCCGATCCGGCTCGTCCACGACAGATGGGTGAGCAAATACGCCGAGCCCTGGGCGGCAGCGCTGACCGGGCTCAAGAGACACATCGAGGAGGACACCTGATGGAAAAGGTCTACGAGATCTACATCAAGACGACGCCCGAGCGCCTCTGGGAGGCGATCACCGACCCCGAGATGAGGAGCAAGTACAACTTCGGCTCCCGGCTCACCTCCGACTGGACGCCGGGCTCGCGCTTCGAGATGAGCCACCCGGGCGCCCCCGGGCCCCTCGGAGAGGGCGAGAACCTGGAGGTCGATCCCCCACGCAGGCTCGTCCAGAGCATGGTGGCCCTGTGGAGCGAGGACGTGAAGCGCGAGGGAACATCGAGGATCACCTGGGAGATCGAGCCGGTCGGCGATTCGTGCAGGCTGACGGTCACGCACGACGAGCTCCGCGAGGACGCGAACGGCGAGCTGTACGGCGGCTGGCCGATGATCCTCTCCGGCCTGAAGACGCTTCTGGAGACCGGCGAGAAGCTCACGACTCCAGGCTCGCTGCGCTATTCGGAAGTTCCGGAAGCGGCTGCCTGAGACCCTGACGTACCTGATCGAGGCGCCGCTGCAGCACGGCGGCGCCTCGGGCTAGTGCACGAGGCGAACCGCGAGCTCGCTCACCGGCATGCCGGCGCCGCCCAGCAGCCCGAGGATCCGCGCCACGTAGGCCTGCGTCTCCGGAAACGGCGGCACGCAGCCACAGCGCTCGACCGGCGCGGGGCCGGCGTTGTAGGCGGCCAGCGCCAGCGAGACGGAGCCGAAGCGGCGCAGCAGGTCGCGCATCAGATGCGCCTGGGCGGAGATTGCTGCCGCGGCGTCGAAGGGGTCGGCGAGGCCGTAGGAGCGGGCCGTGCCGGGCATGAACTGCGCGATGCCGCGGGCACCGGCGGGGCTGACCGCGAAAGGGTTGAAGTTCGACTCTGTGTAGAGCTGCGCGGCGAGCAGGGATGCGGAGACGTTCCAGCGGCCTGCAGCGCGCGCGATCGGCGCGACATATGCGGAGGGAACGAACGTGGGCACGGCGCTGCGGCCGTCGCCGGGGCGGCCGGCGCCGCGGTGGCGTGGCGGCGTCGAGCGGGGGTTCAGCGCGTAGCCGTAATGCCACGGCTCCCATGAATAGCGCTGGATGAAGTGAAACCGGCCGGCGTTGCCGGCCAGCCAAGCGTACGCGGACGGCGGGCCCAGATCGAGCTCGGTGCCGAGCCGGTGCAGCGACCTGCCGGGCGGCGCCACCCAGCGCGGGTCCGGGTGGCGGTCGTACAGCTCCTCCTGCTCGGCGTCGGAGCGGTAGGCGGACGTGATGAGAAGCGCGACGCCCTCGCGCCTCGCCGCCGCTTCCATGCGATCGAAGGCGCGCGCGACGTCTGGCCGCATCGGCTCGCCCTGCCGGCGAGCGAGCGGTCCGGAATAGCCCTCGTCCAACGACGCCCCTATGCTTCCCGCGCTCGACGGCGTCACCTCAGCCTCGGCGTTGGCCGCGACGTCCACTCGCTGCGGCGGTTCCCCCGGCGTTGCCCGCACGCGCAGCCTCCCGCCCGCATGCACCCTGACGCGCAGCGGCGCGAAGCTTTCACGGTCGGGAAACTCGATCTCGTCCGAGCGCAGGGTGGCGCCGTTCACCCTCGCCGCCTCGAGCGCGGCGCGACGCGCGCGGCCGAGATACTCCGACCGCTCCAGGTGGCGGGGGTTGGGCCTGCCGCGCGGATCGAGCGCCGGCTCGAAGAGGCGCTCGAAGTCGTCGCGCATCGAGCGCGCGGCCGAAACGGCCGCCAGGTCCGTGGCACGCTGCAAGCGGCCCTTTCCCAGCAGCGCTCGGCCGAGCGCCCCGAGCGAGCCGAGCGCGAGCAGCAGGAGCACGCCCGCGCCGGCGAAGACGACGAGCGCCTGGCCATGCTGGTGTTTGGGCGCCCCCCAGCGCGCGGCCGTGGCCCGCACGCGTTCGGAGTCCGTTCCATTGCCTTCCAGTTGCGCCATCGCCGCCGTTCGCCCACGCTAGGCCCGAACGGTGCGCAGGTCACGATCTGGCAGTCACGGAAGCGAAGCTCGAGTCCACTTTTACTTGACAGGTTCGCCGGGGCCGTGGCAGGCTGGTGATGAGGCAGACCAGGGAGGGTCCGGCCATTTCACGCACTCGAGCAGCAGTTTTCCTCACGACGCTCTTCTTCTTGCTGAGCGCCGCAGCCGCGCACGCGCGCCCGAGCTTCGAGCTCGAGGAGCCGGCCGGACGCGCGGGCGACGTCGTGCACTTCTCCATCTCAGGGGCCGAAGGCCCTGTCACCTACGAGTTGGAGATCGGCGACGAGGATGTCGTGGAGGGCGCCGGCGGCGGCGGCGCCGTCTCGGGCGCGTTCTCGGTGCCCGATCTGGGCGATGCTGCCAGGACCGTCACCGTCGAGGCTGAGATCCGGGAATCGGGCAAGCGCAAGAAGGTCAAGCGCAGGCTCGAATACCTCGGTCCCGCCTTACCCGTCACGGTCCCGCTTGGTCCAGCCGTCCCTTCGCCCGCGCCCGTCGTCGTGCCGGAGACTGCTCCATCGCCGGAGCCGACCTACTCGCCCAAGGCCGCCGACGGGACTTCGCCCGCACCAGCGGTGACGCCACTCTCGAGCCACCGGCCGCGCCAGAGCCGCGAGCGGAGCGCCATCGAGCCGCTGCGGCACGTCGGGCGCAGTGGCGACCGGAGGCGACGTGCGCATCGCAGTCGCGGCCGCCGGAAGCGTGATGGTGCGACCAAGAGGTCCCGCTCGAAGCGCCTGATCCCCCGAACCGCACCGCTTTTCGACGGCATCCCCGAGCCGGGATGGCGGTCGCGCTCCGGCGACGGAGACGCGTTTGTCGGCCCGATCGCGCCGCGCGCGGCTGTGCTGGCCGCCGCGGCCACCCGTCCCGGCGACGGCGCTGGAGCCAACGCCGCCGTCGTAGTGCCAGCACTGCTCGGACTGGGAGCACTCACGCTCTTGGGCGCGGCCGTGCTCCGCAGGCGGCGTCTAGACTCCGCCGGGCGTGACTGACTCGCTCAGGGTCGTGGGCCGCCACGCCCTCTGAGGAGCACGACTGAATTCCCGGCTTCCAGGCGGAGCTGGCGCTGAGGCATCGCGAATCCGCTACGCGCTTCGCATCAGCCCTCCCCAGGTATGTCGTGCCAGCGCCGCATGTGCTCGGCATGAGTGCCGAGATAGGCGCCGTTCTTGAAGTGCCGGTCGTAGAAGTCCAAGTCCAGATGATGTGCCTGGACGTAGTTCATGATGAACACGGTCGGCACCGTGCCCGGGAACTTGCCGAACGTATCGAGCACGTACTGCGCCTGTAGGGCGACGCAGGCCTTGAAGTCGGCGTCGTGGACCTGAGCGCTCCCGCGCACCCCGGGGCTGTCGGTCCAGGCTCCGGGCGTGTCGCTGCTGAACGGCCCGCCCGGGCCGTACTTGCGCTCGGTGAAGGCCTCGACCGCCGCCGCCATGTCGAGGTGGTGCGGCGGACAGTAGGCCTCGAAGACGCCCTCCAGCCCGGTGGGGTTGGGCGTCGACCAGCGCTCGTCCTCGTCGAAGCGAAAGCCGAGGCCGGGCACGTCCGGGTCACCGGAGGCGCCCAGCATCGTGAAGCGGTCGATCCCGTCGAACATCCAGCCGCCGAGGCCCATCGCCTGGAGCATCAGCACGCCGGCGTAGCAGGAGGTGGCGAGCTCCGCGGTGGCCTCGGTCAGCGCGTATTGCTCGGCGAACGTGAGCGGAAACGGTTCTTCGACGTCGACCAGGCCGCTGAACTCCTCGAGCCCGGGGATCCTGCGGTCGTTGACGTCGTCGTAGATCGCACCCCCGTTCTGGACGAAAAAGCACAGGATCGCGATCATGTGCTGGGCGATGTCGGCCACGGGGATCACGAGCAGGGAGCCGGGCACGTTGACGCACCAGGTGTTGTGCCCCTCGAGGTAGGGCTCCTCCGGCGGCAGGTGCAGCCGCCCGTCGGAGAGCTTCCGCAGCCGCTCGCGGTGGCGCTCAACCATCAGCTCGGACGTCACATCCTCGGTGGCGGGGTCGACGAGCGCCCCGGCGTCGCGCGTAGGGAAGAAATACACGCCCGAGTCGTCGGTGAAGAACAACTCCGCGGTATGGAACCCGGCCGCCGAAGGGAACGTACGCCCGGCGGCCCCGCCGGCGTAGTTCGAGACGTGTGGCGCGTAGCGCGCGTGACGGGTGATCGAGTAATGCCAGCCGGTCGTTCCCCCCATTGCGCTCAGCACGAGCAAACGCTCGAGCTCCGTGAGCGGGAGCGGCTCGTGGCTCGACTTGTAGGCGAGCGGGCCGTCCGGGATCTCGCTGCCGAGTGCGAAGCGGCGCGAACGCCGACCGTAGAGCGCGTCCACCAGAGGAAACGCGGCCAGCTCTCGCAACGCCTCGGTCTCGGTCGCGGTCCGCTGCTGGGGGCTAAGGCTCATCGACGCTCCTCCCTGCGCTGGTAGCGGAATGTCTCACCGTACACCGCCTACCCTCGCCGACGGTCAGGACTTGTCCGGGGGCTAGCGGTGGCGGCGCGCGGTCGGGCCCGCCGCAGCAAGCGCTCCGCCAGCAGGCTCGCGCGGCCGACGGTTTGGCTCCACGCGTGCAGCGCTACCGCGGCGCCGGGTGCGAGCGGCGGGCGGTTCTCGGAGAGCGCGCGGCGCTCCGTGCCGCGGCGCAGGTGCTCGTCTGCGGTGGCCCTCCCGCGCGCCACGATGGCGACGGCCTCGTCGTCGCGGGCGGACGCCTTGCCCGCCTCGATCCACGCGAAGCGGAAGGCGAGCCCCCCCGCCAGGTAGGTGAGGCTTGGCACGTGCTCGGCAGGCGACCTGAAACGGCGCAGGCCGAGCGCGTTCAGCGCGAGCCCGACCCCGACAAGCTGCTTTGCGGCGCGAAACAGGCGGCGCGGCCTGCCTCGCGAGAAGACCTCGCCGACGCGCCCGAGGCGGCGCTCGTTCACCATCGAGAGCGTCAACTCGGTGAGAATCGCGGCGGCCTCCAGGCGGCCGAGCGCCCGACGGGTCGGGTGGTCCTCGGGCTGGCCCGCGACCGCCATCGTCAGGCGCGTGGCGGCAGCGCCGGTGGCAGTCGCGGTCGAGACGAAGATGGGCCCGAGGAAGATGCGGCTGCGCGCCCAAACCGGCACTGCGGTGGACGCCAGCAGCACGCCGGCGTACGAGCCGAGGTAGCCGGCCAGCAGCGCGTTGACCGCGCCCAACCAGCGTGCCATCCGGGGTCGCCCGAGCAGGTCGGCCCCCACGGCCCCAGCGGCGACCCCGGTGAACGCGACGAGGCACCACGCGCCCATGTTCATCGGCGAGCGCGGCTTGAAGATCCGCAGCATGTTCAGGAAGCGCGCAGGGCGGCCGAGGTCGGCGATCAGCAGCGCCGGCGCCGGCAGCACCGCGGCGAGTGCGACCTTGCGCGCGACTGCGGCCGACCACTCGTCGCCCGCGAGGTCGGCGGCCAGCGCGACGAACGCGGAACCCGAGGCCACCCCGGCGATCCAGAAGTAGACCGGAACCTCCCACGTCCACACCGGCGACTTGATGAACGGCCCGCGCAGATCGCCGGGCATCTCACCGCTGCGCATCCTGCGATTCGCCGCCGCGACCTCCCCGTCCTCGGGCTCGACACCGCTGTACTGGGTGTCGGCGCCGTAGAGGAACGACCAGCCCGCGTCGCCCCACGAGGGTCGCGAGAGGGCCACTCGCTGCCCCTCGGCCGCACGCCGCCACGAGGCCGGCTCGCCCGGCGTGCCGAGCGCCGGCGTGGCGTCTCGCGCGAGCGGGTGCCTGTCGTCGGCGCTCACCGGCCCCTCCGTTCGATCGCGAACGTCAACGCGGCGCCGGCCGCCGCGAGCAGCCCGGCGCCGACGGCCGCGACCGTTGCCGCGAACACGTTCTGCTGGATAGGCGACTCCGCCTCAGCCGGGAGGCCGTAGCGCTCGGGCGGCTCGGTCAGGAGGAAGAACGCCCCGAGGCCTCCGGCGAGGTCGTGGTCGGGCTCGTCTCCAGCGCCGTAGAGGTACGCCTTCTCCACGCCACGACGGTGCAGCGCCGCAACCCGGCGCTCGGCGAGCTCGACGAGCTCCTCGTGAGGCCCGAACACGATCGAGTCGGTGGGGCACGCCTTGGCGCACGCCGGCTCGAGACCGTCCTCCAAGCGGTCGTAACACAAGGTGCACTTCGCGGCCCGCCCGTCGAGGTGGTCGCGGTCGACGACTCCGAACGGGCACGCCGGCACACAAAGGCCGCATCCGTTGCACACGTCCGGCTGCAGCACGACGGTCTGGTACTCGGTGCGGATGAGGGCGCCCGTCGGGCAGGCGTCGAGGCAGCCGGCGTTCGTGCAGTGCTTGCAGACGTCGGACATGAACAGCCACTGGGTGCCGACGCTCTCCGCCATCGCGACGAGGTCGGGCAGCTCCTCGGTCGGCGGGATGGCGGGCAGCGCCTGCTTCGCCTGCTGCTGCAACTGCGGCGAGGGTTCGAGCACCTCGACGAACCGCACGTGGCGCCACGTCGAGGCCGATAGCTCACCGGTGTGGTCATAGGAGCCGCCCTTCTTGAACTGAGAGCCATCGGCCGGAAGGTCGTTCCACTGCTTGCAGGCGACCTCGCAGGCCTTGCAGCCGATGCACACCGTCGTGTCGGTGAAGAAGCCCATCCGCCCTGCGCCCGCCCGATGGACTGCGAGCTCGGTCGGCGCTCCGACGGTCGCGCTCACGAGACTAGGTGACCTCCTGGGGCGACTCGGCCAGCGGGTCGTCCTGGTCCGGCGCCACCCCGCTGTTCGGCGCCGTGACCCCCTTCAGACGCTCGGTCGAAGGCGCCCGGCGCCGCCCGGCGCGCACGTCGCACGTGAACGCCTTGGACTCCTGTATCGAGACGTTCGGGTCACCGGTCAGGGCGCCGAGATCGTTCGTCGAGTCACCCGGGTATGGCCCGCCGTAGCCCCAGTGCCACGGCAGCCCGATCTGGTGGACGAGCCTGCCGTCGACACGCAGGGCCCGCATGCGGTCGGTGACCTTCGCGCGCGCCTCGATCTCCGCGCGCTCGGTCACGATCGTCATCCAGCCGCCGTCCTCGATGCCGCGCTCGCGGGCGAGCACCGGGTCGATCTCCGCGAACATCTCCGGCTGCAGCTCGCCGAGCCACGGGACCGTGCGACTCATGCCGCCCGCCGTGTGCTGCTCGGTGAGCCGGAAGGTCGTCGCCACGATCGGGTACCGCGGATCGCCCGTCGCGTGCAGCGGGTTCTCGGGCCGCTGCCAGCGAATAGCCGACGGACCGCCGTCGAGCTCCGGGTACAGCAGGTTGTGCATCGGCGACTCGACCGGCTCGTAGTGCGTCGGAAGCGGCCCGTCCAGCAGTCCGCTGGGCGAGAAGAGCCAGGCGCGGCCGTCGGCCATCATCATGAACGGGTCGTCCCCGCTGATCGCATCCATGCCCGTGGCGTCCTTGGGTGCGCGGTAGTCCGGAGGTTTGGTGAGCGGGAAGTCGGGGACGTCGAAGCCGGTCCAGCGGCTCTCTTCGGCGTCCCACCACACGTACTTCTTGCGCTCACTCCACGGGCGCCCTTCCGGATCGGCGGACGCGCGGCTGTAGAGCTTGCGACGGTTTGCCGGCCACGCCCACGCCCATTCGGGCGAGACGTGGCCGCCGTCGGTGGTCAGGTCGCCGGGCTCGCGCCGCCTGGCCTGGTTGACGCCGTCGGCAAAGATGCCCGAGTAGATCCAGCAGCCGCAGGCCGTCGAGCCGTCGCCGCGCAGCTCGGAGAACCCCGAAAGCGGCCGCCCGGTCGCGACCTCGTACCCATTGATCTCCTTCAGCACCGCCTCGACGTCAGGTTCGCGGGCGTCCCCGAGCTCCGGGTAGTCCCAGTGCAGGTTGATGATCGGCCAGTCGCGCTGCCGCGTCGAGCCCGCGTGATGCGCTCGCACGCGCTTCGCCAAGTGGTGCATGAACCACAGCTCCGAGCGCGCGTCTCCGGGCGGATCGAGCGCCTTGTCGCGGAACTGGACCAGGCGCTGGGTGTTCGTGAAGCAACCCTCCTTCTCCACGTGCGAAGCGGCGGGCATCAGGAACACCTCTGTCTCGATCTCCTCGGGCCGCAGCTCGCCGGACTGCACCTCGGGCGAGTCGCGCCAGAAGGTCGCCGTCTCGATCTCGGCCAGGTCGCGGACGACCAGCCATTTCAGCTTCGCCAGCGCGCGGCGCTGCAGGCCGGCGTGCTGCGAGCCGACGGCCGGGTTCTGGCCCATGACGAAGAAGCCCTCCACGCCCCCGTCGAGCATGCGCATCATCGTTGCGAAGTGCGAGTGGTTGGCGCTGATCCGAGGGATGGCGGAGAAGCCGTAGCCGTTCTCCGAGGTCGCCGCATCACCGAACCAGGCCTTGAGCAGCGACACGATGTAGGTGTCGAAGGACGACCACCAGCCGCGGTCGGCCCCACCGGTGGCGATGTAGCGCTCGAGGTCGAGCTCCTCCTCTCCCCCGCGCGGCATGTGCAGGTAGCCCGGGAGCAGGTCGTAGAGCGTCGGGATGTCGGTCGAGCCCTGGATCGAGGCGTGGCCGCGCAGCGCGAGGATTCCGCCTCCGGGGCGGCCGATGTTCCCGAGCAGGAGCTGGAGGATGGCCGCGGTGCGGATCATCTGCACGCCCGCGCTGTGCTGCGTCCAGCCCACCGCGTAGCAGAAGGCGCTCGTGCGCTCGCGGCCCGAGTTCGCGACAAGCGCTTCGGCGACTGCGTGGAAGTCCTCCGGCGAGATGCCGCAGATGCGCTCTACTGCCTCGGGCGTGTAGCGGCTGAAGTGGCGGCGCAGGATCTGGAAGACGCAGCGCGGGTGCTGCAGCGTGTCGTCGCGCGGCACCTCGCCGACGAGCATCCCGGCGCCCGTGCTCTCCTCGAACGCCTGGGAGACGTGCTCGCGCACTCCCGCAGCTGCGGCCATCTCGCCCCCCTCGTACATCCAGGTCGACCGGTCGTACATCCCCGTCTCCGGGTCGAAGCCGGAGAAGACGCCCCCGAGATCCTCGGCATCCCGGAAGTGCTCGTTGATGATCGTCGGCGCGTTCGTGTAGTTGACGACGTAGTCGCGGAAGTACGACTCCGTCTCCAGCACGTGGCGGATAAGGCCGCCGAGGAACGCGATGTCGGTGCCAGCCCGGATATGCACGTGCTGGTCGGCGAGCTGGCTGGTGCGCGAGTAGCGCGGGTCGACGTGGATGATCCGTGCGCCGCGCTCCTTGGCCTTCATCACCCAGCGGAACCCCACGGGGTGTGCCTCGGCCATCGAGGAGCCCTCGATCAGGATGCAGTCGGCGTTCTGGAGGTCCTGAAGGAAGGTGGTGGCGCCGCCGCGCCCGAACGAGGTCCCGAGACCCGGGACCGTCGAGCTGTGTCATATGCGGGCCTGGTTCTCGATCTGCACCGCGCCCATGGCGGTGAAGAGCTTTTTGATCAGGTAGTTCTCCTCGTTGTCGAGCGTCGCCCCGCCCAGGTGGGCGAAGCCCAGCGTGCGATCCACGCGCCAGCCGTGGCGCTCTGTGTCCTGCCACCCGGCCTCCCGCGCCGCGACGACGCGCTCGGCGATCATGTCCATCGCCTGCTCGAGGTCGAGGTCCTCCCACCCCGTCCCGCCCGGGCGCCGGTAGCGGACCTTCGTCAGGCGGCCCGGCTGCTGGACGAGCTGGCGCGATGCGGCGCCCCTCGGGCAAAGAGTGCCCTGGTTGATCGGGGAGCGTGGGTTGCCCTCGATGTCGACCAGCTCGCCGCCGCGCGTGTACACGACCTGCCCGCATCCCACGGCGCAATAGGGGCAAACGGACTCGGTGACCTTCAGGCCGGCGACGCGCGCGCCGGCCTTCGCGGTCATCGGCGACACGGCGCTGGGACCCATCCCCCAGTCCAGCGCACGGCCCACGCCCGGCAGCCGTCGCAGCCGTTCGAAGGTGCTCGGCCGCGAGCCGGGACGCGCCATTACGTCACCGGTACCGGATCGTGCTTAGAGCCTCTAACAGAAACACCCGCAACGCCTGACGCGGCTGCGAATCGTCGCCATCCTGCGTCCTCGGTCGACCGCATACCGCTTGGGTATGCGGTCTCCCTCCGTCCTTGGCTGACTCGATTCTCGCCGCCTCAGGCATCACGGGCATTTCGTTAGAGGCTCTTAGACGTCGACGGACAGAGGTCATGTGCCAGGCCGGCTCGAACGCCGATCCTACATGGGCGGGAGAGGGCGGCTCCGGACGATCATTGAAGGTTGGGCGCCCAATCGGGTATGAACCCGACCACCGCCGTGACCCCCGATCCCCCAACCTCGATCAACGAGCGCGCGCCCGTCGCCGGCGCGAGCGAGATCGAGATCGCTGCCGCGCCGGAGGTGGTCTGGGACGTGCTGACCGCGATCGACCGCTGGCCGAGCTGGAACCCGGACGTCAAGTCGGTGTCGATGCAGGAAGCCGTCGCCGCCGGGGCGGAGTTCCGCTGGAAGGCGGGGCCCGGCACGATCACCTCGACCATCCAGCGCGTCGAGCCGCCGCGGCTGATCGCCTGGACGGGCAGCACCCTCGGCATCAGGGCGATTCATTTCTGGCACCTCGAACCGCGGGACGGCAACACGTTCGTTCGAACCGAGGAGTCGTACGACGGGCTCGTCTCCCGCCTCTTCCGTAGGCAACTCCAGAAGACTCTCGACAAAGCGCTCGAGGACGGCCTGCGGCACCTTAAGGCCGAAGCCGAGCGGCGCGCGACCCGCTAGGAGCCCGCGGCTCTAATTCAGCAGATCAGGTGGCGCAGCGCCCTGTCGGGCTACGCCACCTGCGGAAGGTCGACCGGCGCGGGCTCGAGCGCGAGCCTCAGCACCTCGTCGATCGTCATCACGGGGTGAAACGTCATCTGCTCGCGCACGTCCTCGGGCACGTCATCGATGTCGCCGCGGTTTCGCTCCGGGACGATCACGTCGGTGAGGCCCGCGGCGTGGGCGGCGAGGACCTTCTGCTTCAGACCGCCGATCGGGAGGACCCGGCCCTGGAGCGTGATCTCTCCGGTCATCCCGACGGTGTGCTTCACGGGCCGACCGCTGAGGAGCGACGCAAGCGCCGTCGTCATCGTGATGCCGGCGCTCGGCCCGTCCTTGGGGATCGCACCGGCGGGCACGTGAACGTGGAACTCGCGCTCCTCGAAGGCATCCGGCGCGATGCCGAGGCTCTCCTCGTGACCGCGCACGTACGACAGCGCGATTCGCGCCGACTCCTTCATCACGTCGCCGAGCTGGCCCGTCAGCACCAGCCCCGTCTTGCCCGGCATCGACGTCGCCTCGATGAACAACACGTCGCCGCCGGAGCCGGTCACCGACAGGCCGGTCGCCACTCCGGGCACGGCCGTGCGCTCGACGGACTCCTGGAAGAACCGCTGGCGGCCCAGTGCCGTGCGCACCGCATCGACGTCAAGCGTCACGGGTACCTGCACCTCGTCCGCCGCCAGTCGCGTCGCGGTCT
Source organism: uncultured Solirubrobacterales bacterium (assembly GCA_963774075.1). Classification (GTDB taxonomy): domain Bacteria; phylum Actinomycetota; class Thermoleophilia; order Solirubrobacterales; family JBBDJG01; genus JBBQNR01. The sequence goes on from CAVZDP010000005.1 coordinate 137,132, forward strand.
TACGGAGCAGCTTCCCGAGCTCGCGCTCTAGGTTGCGCACGCCCGCCTCCCTCGTGTAGTCGGACACGATGGTGCGGACCGCGACGTCGTCGAGCGAGATCTCGGGAGCGTGCAGGCCGTTGCGCTGGAGCTGGCGCGGCAACAGGTAGCCACGCGCGATCGCGACCTTCTCATCCGTCGTGTAGCCGTCGAACCGCACCACCTCCATGCGGTCGAGCAGCGGGCCGGGGATCGTCTCGGCCATGTTCGCCGTCGCGATGAAGAGCACTCCGGAGAGGTCGAGCTCCACGTCCAGATAGTGGTCGTGGAAGCTGTGGTTCTGGGCCGGGTCCAGCACCTCGAGCAAGGCGGCCGACGGATCGCCGCGCCAATCGGCGCCGACCTTGTCGACCTCGTCCAACAGGATGACCGGGTTCATCGTGCCCGCGTCGCGCAGCGCGCGGACGAGCCGCCCCGGCAGCGCCCCGATGTAGGTGCGCCGGTGCCCGCGGATCTCGGCCTCGTCACGCACGCCGCCCAGCGACATGCGCACGAACTCGCGGCCGGTCGCGCGCGCGATCGATTCGCCGATCGACGTCTTGCCGGTGCCTGGCGGCCCGATCAAGGTGAGGATGGCGCCCGCGGCACGTGCCTCTTCGGTCATGCCGCGATCGGTGCGCAGCTTGCGCACGGCGATGTACTCGGTGATCCGATCCTTGACGTCCTCGAGGCCCGCGTGGTCGGCGTCCAGGACCTCGCGTGCGTGCACCGGGTCGAGCCGCTCCTCCGAGCGCTTCGACCACGGCACGGCAATCAGCCAGTCCAGGTAGGTCCTGATCATCGACGACTCGCCCGAGGAATCGCCCATCCGCTCGAGTCGGCCGAGCTCCTTCTCCGCCTGCTCGCGTACGGGCTCGGGCATGCCGGCCTCATCTATCTTGCGGCGGTACTCGTCCGCCACGGAAGCATCGTCCTCGCCGAGCTCCTTGCGGATGGACTCCATCTGCTTGCGCAGGAAGTACTCGCGCTGCTGACGCTCGGCACCCTGCTGCACGTCGTCGCGGATCTTCGCCCTTACCTGCAGCTCCGCGAGCCGCTCACGCTGCAGCTCGAGTGCGCGCTCGAGCCGCTTGGCGACGTCGAGAGTCTCGAGCAGGCTGATCTTGTCACGCAGGCTGAGGTCGGGCGAATAGCCGGACGTGTCCGCCAGTTGGCCAGGCGCCGTGATGGAGCGCACGAACGCCCTGATGCGGGCATCCGCGCCGCGCAGGTCTAGGATCTCCTCGACCACCGCGCGGTATTCGCGCTCGACCGTGCGGACGTGGTCGTCCCGCGGCTCGGGGTCCTCGTGGACGGTGACCTCCACCCGCAGCGTTCCCGCCTCGTCGGTGTGCGCCGCTCCCGGGACGCCTCGCACCACGCCTTCGACCACGACGGCGGTTCCGGCGCCTGGGATGCGCATGCGCTCCACGACGTTGGCGATGGTGCCTACGCTGGCAAAGTCGCCGTCTATGCGCGACACCAGCAGCACCCGCTCCTCCTCGCCGGTCTCGACAGCGAGTGTGGCCGTCATCCCGGGGAACAGGATCGAATCGTCTAGTGGGACCAGAATCAGGTTTTCCATTTGACGTCTCTTTCGTTGCGTGGTCTTGTCCCGGCGAAAGCAGCGCGGGGAGAATCGAAAATGATTATAGCGACCAACGGTTTGCCGCTAACATCATTTGCCGGTACCATGGCCGTGGTGAAGACAAAGGCCCGCTCAGGGACAGCCCAGAAAGCTCCCACCGGGAACACCGGGCTCGTCCTGCTGGTCGTGCGGCTCTCTCGCATGGCCGGCTATCGGCTGGCCGAGGCCGTCACCGCCATGGAGATGCGGACGCACGAATTCGCGGTCCTCAACCACCTCTCCGAGTCCGGCCCGCTGTCCCAGCAGGAGCTCGGGCGGGCGCTGCGGATCAACCCCAGCAACCTGGTGGGCCTGCTCGACCTGCTGGAGGGTGACGGCCTGCTGGTGCGGGTGCGCGACCCTCACGACCGGCGTCGCCATCTCGTCGAGCTGACGCCGGGTGGGCGGGAGCGGCTGCTGCGCGCCTGGAAGGCTGCCGAAGCCGCCGAGGCAGACCTCTTCTCCCCCCTTTCCGACAGCGAGCGCGAGCAGCTGCGGGACATGCTGGAGCGACTCGTCGGGCACGCCTGCGGGCCGAGGGCCCGGTGCTGAGGCTGCCCGGGCGCTCCCGCGAGCGCACAGCGCCTGCGTCGAATCCGGTCGACGGCCGGCGCCTGCTTGCGCTGTTCCAGCCCTACCGGCGGCGGCTGGTCTCCGTCCTGGTCCTGATCCTCATCTCCGCGGCGCTCGGCATGGTTTCGCCGTTCCTGCTGCGAGCCGTCCTCGACGAGGCGATCCCGCAGAACGACACCCAGCTCCTGGCGCTGCTGGTCGCCGGGATGATCGTGATCTCCATCGCCACGGGGGCGCTCGGCGTCGCGCAGACGCTGCTGTCGAACACGGTCGGCCAGCGAGTCATGCACGACCTGCGTGCCGCCGTTTATCGCCATCTCCAGCGGTTGTCACTCGCGTTCTTCACGCAGACCCGCACGGGCGAGGTGCAATCGCGGATCGCCAACGACATCGGCGGCGTGCAGACGGTCGTGACCAACACGGCAACGTCGATCGTCTCGAACGTGACCACGGTCCTGGCCGCGACGATCGCGATGTTCCTGCTCGACTGGCGTCTCGCGGTGGCGGCGCTCGGACTGCTCCCGTTCTTCGTGTGGCTCACCCGGCGGGTGGGCGAGGAGCGACGGCGCATCACGGCCGTGCGCCAGAATCGGCTCGCGGACATGTCATCGCTGGTCGAGGAGTCGCTGTCGGTCTCGGGGATCCTGCTCGGCAAGACGATGGGCCGCGCGCCGGAGCTCGCAGAGCGTTTCGACGGCGAGTCCGCCGCACTCGCGGATCTCGAGGTCCGCTCCCGCATGGCGGGGCGCTGGCGCATGGCGTCGGTACAGATGAGCTTCGCGGCCATGCCCGCTCTGATCTACCTGTTCGCCGGCCTCACGATCGCGAACGGCGGCGGTGCGATCACGATCGGCACGCTCGTTGCCTTCACGACATTGCAGACGCGGCTTTTCTTTCCCGTTCAGTCGCTGCTCTCGGTGGGCGTGGACGTCCAGAGCTCGCTGGCCCTGTTCGAGCGGGTGTTCCACTACCTCGATCTCAGGGTCGACATCGAGGAGCGCGAGGGCGCCGTGACGCTGCCGCCGGACCGCGTGACCGGAGCGGTGTCCTTCGAGGGCGTGGGATTCAGGTACCGGCCCGAGGGACCGTGGACGCTGCGCGGGATCGACCTGGAGATTCCTGCCGGGACGACTCTCGCGCTGGTGGGCGAGACCGGGTCGGGAAAGACGACGCTTGCGTACCTGCTCGCGCGCCTGTACGACGTCGAGGAGGGCCGCGTCGCGGTTGACGGCATCGACGTGCGAGACCTCAAGCACGCCTCCCTTGCCACGGTCGTCGGCGTCGTCTCCCAGGAGACCCACCTCTTCCACGCCTCGATCGCGGACAACCTGCGCTTCGCGAAGCCGGGCGCCTCCGATGCCGAGCTGGAGCAGGCAGCGCGCGCGGCCCAGATCCACGATCTGATCGAGCGCCTTCCCGACGGCTACGAGACGGTCGTGGGCGAACGCGGCTACCGGTTCTCCGGAGGCGAGAAGCAACGTATCGCGATCGCCCGCACGGTCCTGCGAGACCCGCCGATCCTCGTGCTCGACGAAGCGACGAGCGCGCTCGACACCGAGACAGAGCGCGCGGTCCAGTCGGCCCTCGACGAGCTCGCGCGCGGACGGACGACGGTCGCGATCGCCCATCGCCTGTCGACCGTCAGAGAGGCGGAGCAGATCGCCGTGCTCGACCGCGGCCGGATCGTGGAGCTCGGTGACCACGACGAGCTCATGGCGACGGCCGGTCGCTACGCGGCGATGGTCACGGTGCAGGATGGCGACCTGGCGCCCGCGTAGAAGGCTGCGAACGGCGCTACGGGAAGCCTGACTCCAGGAGCGCCGCGAGGTCCGCGAACGCCGCGCCGAGACGCCCGGGCGGGCGCCTGCCGCGGACCGCGATCGCCGCGCCGATGCGCGACTCCGGCAGGCAGACAGTCGCCCGCCCGGCCCAGCGCTCGGGCTCGCGGACTCGGTTGGCCGCAACGAGCACACGACCCGAGCGCCGGGCCAGCATCGCCGCCGCGAGCTCGGCCAGCGACGGCTCGCTCGTACCCGCAGCAACCATTACCAGCGGTCGGTTGCCGCGACCGGCGCTCGGGATCGAGCGCGGGTCCGCCCCACCGACGTCCCACACGATCATCGCGCTGCCGGCGAGATGCGCGAGCACCGCCGCGTAGTCGTCCGGCCGCGCTTGCCCCCTGTTCCGGTGGTGCCCGAAAGCCGCGAGCGAGACGACGCGCGCCGGCCGCTCGGAACCCGTGAGAGCTGCGGCGAGCCCGCGCGCAACCGTCGTCGTGCCGCAGCCGCGGGCGAGACCGGCGACGAAGGTCTCGATGGGCCGCCGGCGCCCAGCGTCCGGCTCGTGGGAGGAGAGAGCCGGGGGGCTCTCGCGGGACCGCTGCAGCGTGACCCGCTCCGGGTGCGGCTCCAGCACCCAGTCGCGCAGGCCGGTGAGCGCACGCCCGAGTGTGCGATCGGTCATGGACTCGGCTCCGGGGCGCGGACCGAAGCCCGCGAGTCGATCTCGAGCCGGCCGCGCAGGAAGGGCAACGGGGATGGCGGTACCAGCGTGACCGTCACATGACCGCCGGCGTGGCGAACGCGAAGCGCGCCAGACGGCCAGCCGGGAAGCGCCGCGAGCGCGGCCTCCCTCGGCGGCGCGCCGTTCGCGACCGCGAGCGCCGCTGCCTCGGCTGCGTGATCCGCCATCACGGCCGCGTAGCCGGCGCCGAGAACCTGAAGCCCGAGGGCACCGGCGAACAGCGCCGCCACCGTTCCGCCCAGCAGCTCGAGGCTCGCCTGCCCCGCGGCGCGGTCAGCCGTCACCCTGGCGCTCCAGCGCCGCGGTGCCGGCGATGCTCAGCGCCGACCGACCGCCGGTCAGAAGCAGGGGCACCCGGATGCGCACGCGTACGCCGTCGCGCCCGACTCTCCTGACCTCGAGACCTTTCCGCAACTGGGCTGGAAGCGCGCTGCGCGCGGCCGGTTTCGGATCCTCGCCGACGGCCTGGGCGCGCGCCGCGACGCGGGCGGAGTTGCCGGCGAGCCATGCCGCCGCACCGGCGAGCAGCAGCTGCCACACGATCGCGAGGACGAGGAACGCGGCGGGCAGGACGGCCAGGAACTCGACCGAAGCCTGCCCGCTCTCGCGCTCCCTTGGCTGCCCTCCTTGCATTCGCATCCGTGCCGGGCGCCCACGCTAGACGCCAACTATCAGCCGGACACGCCGTCGCTGTGACGCCAGTGCGACGGCTACGCCAACAGTCTGCAACCACCCACTCGGGGCCCGAGAGGATCAAACAGGGATACTTGAATCCGGAAATGCCCGCCGCCGAGCGCTATCTCGACATGACGCGCGAGCGCTACGAGTCGTTCAACGAGCGCGGCGCGAAGGTGCTCTTCGACTACCTCGACCCCGAGATCGAGTGGATCAGCAGGGCGCCGGCGCCGCTCGATGGCTCCTATCACGGCCACGAGGGCGTGATGCAGTTCTTCGTCGATCTCTTCGATCTCTTCGAGCCGATCGGCGTCGAGATCGAGGATCTAAGAGCGATCGGCGACGATCAGGTGCTCGTCTTCATACGGGTGCGTGGGCGCGGCAAAGGTACGAGCATCGAGGTCGAGGCGCCGATCGCGAACCTCTGGCGCGTCGGGGATGACGAGAAGGCCGTCGAGCTGCAGCTCTTCTACGACCGTGCAGAGGCGCTGAAGGCGGCGGGCGTCGATAAATGACGGGAGCTCGCCTCAAGGCGAGCTCACTGGACTGTAGGTGTCCGCCGAAGGCGGCTCGATATTCAGGGGAGCTCGCCTCAAGGCGAGCTCACTGGACTGTAGGTGTCCGCCGGAGGCGGCTCGATATTCAGGGGAGCTCGCCTCAAGGCGAGCTCACTGGACTGTAGGTGTCCGGCGAAGCCGGCTCGATACTCCTACACCCTGTAGCGCCGGGACTCGACCCAGACGTAGTAGAGCGCTCCTCCGGACGCCGCGAGCAGCGCGAACCAGGCGAGCGTGCCCGCGCCGGTCTCCCACAGCCGCGGCGTTGCCACCATCGTCATGAAGGCGAGTGCCACGGCTCCGTACAGCAGAGCCCGGTGCGCGGTGGCGAGGCTCCAGATCGTGAACTTGTTCTCCATATAGAGGCGCTGGGCGAACCAGGCCATGACCGCGAGGAAGGCGAGCGAGATCACGGCGAGGACGGTCTCGGCCGCCCGGCCGCCGCCCGGGAGCACGACGACGGCGAGCGCGACGAGCGCTATCAAGGCCACGTTTCGAGCGGCGGCTGGCATGAGACGGATTCTAGTGGTGCTTCTCGGAACGTTCGCCTGGAAACGGCGAGGCTCCGGGGCCGCCGGGCAAGGAGAACATCGAGGCAGCTGCGCTGCCGCACAGCCCGAGAGCCGGCAAAGCCGTCTCCACCATCAATGGCCCGCGTACTCGGTGAGTACGTGGGCGACCGAGGACGCCGCATGTCGGTTCCGGAGGCCGCGGTTTCCGGCGAAACATTTCGGGAAGGGTCACTGGGCGGCGAAGGCTACTTCGAGATCATCACGACGATCCCGAAAACCAGCGCCGCCAAGGAGACGGCGATGCCCACGAACGCCATCAGCCCGTAAGCGGCCGCCTCGAGCGGCCGAGAGTCGTGCCGCATTTCGCCGAAACGCGTGGCGCCGACGATGGAGAGCGAGAAGGCGACCGTCACTCCCGTGACGGCCACGAACGACGCCAGGACGACCTCGAAGAGCGCCTTGGTGTCGACGATCGTCGCCAGCAAGATGGGCTCACTCCCCCGCTACCAGCACGGGCGGGGACGGAGCGACGGTTCGCAGCCGACGCCCGAAGGCGGCGACGATCACTCCGATCACCAGCAGGGACACCACGACCGGGCCGACCGCACCGGTGCCGAAGATGCGCGTGAGGCCGTAGGCCGCAGCGCCGATCGCGCCGGCTGCCGGCAGGGTCAGGATCCACGCGGTGACGATGTTGCCGGCCACCCCCCAGCGAACCGCGGACACGCGCTTCGCGGCCCCTGCCCCCATCACGGCTCCCGAGATCGTGTGCGTGGTCGAGAGCGGGAAGCCGAAGTGCGAGGACGCCAGGATCACCGCCGCCCCCGAGCTCTGCGCCGAGAAGCCCTGTGCCGTGTCCATCTTGATGATGCGCGTGCCGAGCGTGCGGATGATGCGCCAGCCGCCAGCGTAGGTGCCGAGCGAGATGGCTGTCGCGGCCGAGACGACGACCCAGGTCGGGACGTGGAAGTCGTCGGCCGCGATGTTCCCGTGCGCTATCAGGGCCAGCGTGATGATTCCCATCGTCTTCTGGGCGTCGTTCGTGCCGTGGGAAAGGGCGAGCATGCCGCTCGAGAAGACCTGTCCGAGGCGATATCCCCGGTTCACAGCCCCTGGTCGCAGGTGGCCGGCGATCCGGTAGGCGAGCACGATCGCGATCCCGGCGACGACGAAGGCGAGCGTCGGCGCCACGAGGGCGGGCACCATCACCTTGGAGAGCAGGCCCTCACCGTTGATGGCGGCTGTCCCCTCTGCTACGAACGCCGCTCCGACGACGCCACCGATCAGCGCGTGAGACGAGCTCGACGGTAGCCCGAAGTACCAGGTGATCAGGTTCCATGCGATGGCGCCTATCAGGCCTCCGAACACGATCGTGGGAGTGATCAGGTCCGCCTGCACTATTCCCGTGGCCACGGTCGCCGCAACCTCGAGCGAGATGAAGGCGCCTACGAAGTTCAGCAGTGCCGCCATCGTCACCGCGAGCCGCGGCGGCAGCGCGCGCGTCGAGATCGAGGTCGCCACGACGTTTGCGGTGTCGTGGAAGCCGTTTGTGAAGTCGAACGCCAGCGCGGTGACTACGACTATTACGAGGACGACGTCGCTTTCCATGCCCTCACCGGCCCTGCGGTCATGCGTGCTTTACGACGATCCCCTCGAGGATGTTGGCGACCTTCTCGGTGGCGTCGATCGCGTGCTCGAGGCGCTCGAAGATGTCCTTCCAGCGGATCACCATCATCGGGTCGATCCCGTTCCTGAACAGCGACGCGAGCGCCTCGCGCGTGATCCTGTCGCCCTCGTTCTCGAGCCGGTTGACCTCGACGAAGTAGTGGTTGAGGTCTTTGAGCCCGCGCAGCCGCGTGAGCGCCTGCGCGATGTTGCGACAGCATTCCTCCAGTACCGCGGTGAGCTGTAGAGCCTGCTCCATCGGGGCCTCGATGTTGTAGAGGCCCATGAAGTCGGCCGCCTCTTCGGTGAAGTCGACCACGTCGTCGAGCCCGGATGCGAGCGCGAAGATGTCCTCGCGGTCGATGGGGGTCACCGACGTGCTGTTGAGGCGGTGGATGATGTCGTGGGTGATGCGGTCGCCGTCCTGCTCGCAGATGAGGATCTCGCGGCCGAGGCCACCGGCCTCGGGCCAGCTCTTCATCAGCTTCGAGAGCAGCTCTGCCGCGTGCAGGATGTTCGAGCCCGCCTCCTGGAAGAGGTTGAAGAACTCGCGGTCCTTTGGAACCAGGCTCAGTCGCACGATCGGCGGCGGACGTCTGTAGGTCTGAACCCCAAGGGACGGATTGCTCGCGGCCCTCAGGCTGGAGGCAAGCTAGCAGGGCGTTCGGTCGCCGACTCGTCGGCCGGCTGGCCCGCGGTCAGGTCCTGGGGATCGAACCGGTAGCCCACTCCGAAATGAGTGTGCAGGTAGCGCCAGCCGGGCGAGGCCCCCTCCAGCTTTCGGCGCAGCTTGCGCACGAAGACGTCCACCGAGCGATCACCGTGCGCCATCGAGTATCCCCATACCCGCTCGTAGATTCGCTCGCGTTGAATGACGCGTCCGCTCTGGGAGGCCAGGAGCTGGAGCAGCTCGAGCTCGCGCCGGGTGAGCCCTACCGCACGGCCGCCGACGAACGCCTCGAACATGTCGGGTCTTATCTCGAGCTCGCCTGCGACGACGGGGTCCTGGGCGGTTGCCGCCACCGAGCCGGCGTTATGGCGTCTCACCGACGCCTCGACGCGGGCCAGCACCTCCTCCGGGTGGCACGGCTTGGTGATCCAGTCGTCGGCGCCCAGCCTCAGCCCTCGCACCCTTTGAGCGACGGAGGACGGACCCGTGCACACGATGACGACCTGCGTCGCCGACGCGCCGCAGAGCCGCCCGAGGTAGTCCCATGCTTCGTGGCCAAGGAGCGCCGGGTCGATAACGACCGCGTGCATCCGCATCGCGGCGAGCTCCTCGATCGGGGGTGGGGTTGACAACACCTCCGCCCGCCAGCCGACCGCGCCCAGGCGCTTCGCCAGCACCTGGTTGAACCCGCTGTCGGAGTCGACCACCGCCAGCCGGACAGCCGCGGGGGCGGCCACCGCGTTTTCGAGTGTGGAGACCTGGTCGAGGTGACCTCTGGCCAGTTCCATTACCGCCAGTGTAGGCGCCGATCGGTCGTCAGGCCAGCCTCGAGGACGAATTGGACGAACGGTTACAGGATGTTCACAGCGTGGACACGCGCTCTTAACCAGCGCCCGCCGGAACCGTTCCACCCTTGATTTCGACATGCAGGGGATACCCAACAGAAGGAGGGCGCGCGTGCGCTCACTCATATCTGGTCGTCTCTGGCTTCCGGCGCTCGCGGTCACGATCGCGGTCGCGCTGGTGGTCGCCGCCTGCGGCGGGGACGACAACAGCAAGGACGGCGGCGGAAGCCTGTCGGGCACGGTCTCCGTGGACGGGTCAAGCACGGTAGGCCCGCTGACCGAGGTCGCCGCGGAGCTCTTCGCCGAGGAGAACCCTGACGTGAGAGCGACGGTCGGTATCGCTGGCACCGGCGGAGGCTTCGAGAAGTTCTGCGCCGGCGAAACGGACATCAACGACGCCTCGCGACAGATCGAGCCCGACGAGGAGAAGGCGTGCGCCAAAGAGGGTGTCCAGTACGAGGAGGTCCAGGTCGCCAACGACGGCATCGCGGTCGTGGTCAATCCCGACAACGACTGGGCCGAGTGCCTGACCACGGACGAGCTGAAGAAGATCTGGGACAAGGGCTCCAACGTCAACAACTGGAACCAGGTTCGCTCCGACTTCCCGGACGAGGAGATCAAGCTGTTCGGCGCCGGAACGGACTCGGGCACGTTCGACTACTACACCGAGCAGATCAATGGCGAGGAGGGCCGCACGCGGTCCGACTACAGCCCCTCCGAAGACGACAACGTGACCGTCCAGGGAGTCTCGGGCGCCAAGGGAAACCTCGGCTACTTCGGGCTCTCGTACGCCAACGCCAACGAGGGCAAGGTGAAGACGGTCCAGGTAGACGCCGGTGACGGTTGCGTCACGCCGACGAACGAGACGGTGCAGGACGGCAGCTACAAGCCCCTGTCGCGGCCGCTCTTCATCTACCCCTCCCAGAAGGCGCTGAGCCGTCCTGAGGTGAAGGGGTTCGTGGAGTACTACGTCGACAACGCCGACACGATCGCCGAGCAGGCGCAGTTCGTGCCGATGACCGAGGAGCAGACCCAGAAGGCGAAGGACGCCGTGGGCACTCTCTCGGGAACGTGAGACGGCGAGGACTCGTAGGAATGGAGGCGAGGAGCTCCACAGCCGGGAGTGCGGCAATTACAGCCGGCGCGCACAGAGCGCGCCGGCTGGTCGCCGGTCGCCCCCGTTACGGCGAGGCCGCTATCAAGGTTGCGCTCGCGCTCTGCGCCGGGGTCTCGGTCGCCACCACGATCGGGATCGTCGTGGCGCTGATCCAGCCGACGATCGAGTTCTTCCGCGAGGTGCCCGTGCTGGACTACCTGACCGGGACGAGTTGGGCGCCGCTCTTCAAGCCGCAGAGCTTCGGCGTTTTGCCGCTCGTGGTGGGCACGCTGGTGACGACGTTCTGGGCCTGCCTCGTGGCGCTGCCGCTCGGGCTCGGCGCCGCGGTCTTTCTCTCCGAGTACGCGCGCGAGCGCTCGCGGCGCTACCTGAAGCCGCTGCTCGAGGTGCTGGCGGGCATCCCGACCGTCGTCTACGGCTACTTCGCGCTCACGTTCGTGACGCCGCTGCTGCGCGACATAGGGCTGCCGGCGGAGATCTTCAACGCGCTCTCGGCGGGCCTGGTGATGGGCGTGATGATCCTGCCCACCGTCGCCTCGCTCTCGGACGACGCGATGACGGCGGTTCCGATGGCTCTGCGCGAGGGGGCCTACGGCCTGGGCGCGTCGAGGCTGCAGGTTTCGACTCGCGTGGTCGTCCCTGCGGCCCTTTCCGGGATCGCCGCCTCGTTCGTGTTGGCGATCTCGCGCGCGGTGGGCGAGACGATGATCGTCGCGATCGCCGCCGGGCAGCAGGCCCACATCACGTTCAACCCCCTGGAGGCGATCCAGACCATGACCGCCTACATCGCCCAGGTTGCGATCGGGGACGTGGCGACCGGCAGCATCGAGTACAAGACGATCTTCGCGGTCGGCGCGACGCTGTTCCTGGCGACGCTGATCATGAACATGATCAGCATCCGACTCGTGCGCCGCTTCCGGGAGGTGTACGAGTGAAGCCGCCCGCCGACGTGGGCGCCGCCACGCTGGAACTCGGTCAGCGGCTGTCCTCGGGCTCGGCGAGCCAGCGCCGCAAGGGGCTGGCATTCCAGGCGCTGCTGCTGCTGAGTGTCGCCGTCGGCTTGACGACGCTCGTGGTCCTGCTCCTCGACGTGGCTGCCGATGGGTTGGCACAGCTCAACTGGGACTTCATCACCTCGTTCCCGTCGTCGATCCCAGCCAACGCCGGGATCCAGTCGCCGATCGTTGGCACGCTCTGCCTGATGGGATTGGTCGCGCTCTTCGCTCTTCCCGTGGGCGTGGGCGCAGCGATCTACCTCGAGGAGTACGCGGACAAGACTCGCTGGTACAACCGCGCGATCGAGATCAACATCCAGAACCTCGCCGCGGTGCCCTCCATCGTGTACGGCATCCTCGGCCTGGCGTTCCTGGTGCGGGGCCTCTCGCTCGGGCGTGTGCTCCTGGCGGGTGCGCTCACGCTCACGCTGCTCGTGCTCCCCATCGTGATCATCGCCTCGCGCGAGGCGATCAGGTCCGTTCCCGCCACGATCCGGGAGGGAGCGCTCGCACTCGGAGCCACGCGCTGGCAGACGGTCCGCCGCCAGGTACTGCCCGCCGCCCTGCCGGGGATCGCGACCGGCTCCATCCTCGCGCTCTCGCGGGCGATCGGCGAGACCGCGCCGCTCATCCTGCTGGGCGCGCTCACGTACGTGCCCTTCAATCCCGATGGGCTGATGAGCCCATTCACGGCGCTGCCGATCCAGATCTTCAACTGGGTAAGCCGCCCGCAGGACCAGTTCCACCTGCTTGCGGCGGGGGCGATCATCGTCCTGCTGGGGATGCTGTTGACGATGAACGCTTTCGCTATCTGGCTCAGGAACCGATACCAGAGGAGGTGGTGAGGCCACCATGCAAGAACCGGTAACGGAGAGGACGAAGATGGAGCAGGTACCGTTGGATCGGGTGAACGGCCAGCAGCGAGAAGTGGGGCCGGTGACGCCGCCCGAGGTGGCAGCGAATGACAAGTCGCTCGGGGCGCCAACAGCCGCCGAGGCGATCTTCGAGGTCCACGGACTCACGGTCAAGTACGGCGCGGCGCCGGCGATCGAGGACATCAGCTTCGACATCGGCCGCAAGCGCATCACCGCTTTGATCGGCCCTTCGGGGTGCGGCAAGAGCACGATGATCCGCTGCTTCAATCGCATGAACGACCTCATCTCGAGCGCTCACGTCGAGGGCTCGATCCTCTACCACGGGCAGGACCTGTACGCCGCGGACGTGGATCCGGTCGAGGTCAGGAAGCTGATCGGGATGGTGTTCCAGAAGCCCAACCCATTCCCGAAGTCGATCTACGACAACATCGCCTTCGGCCCGCGCGTGATCGGGATGGACGGCAGCATGGATGGGATCGTCGAGCGCGCGCTGCGCAGGGCCGCACTCTGGGACGAAGTTCGGGACCGGCTCAAGGACAACGCGTACGCCCTTTCGGGCGGCCAGCAGCAGCGCCTCTGCATCGCGCGTTGCCTCGCCGTCGAGCCCGATGTGATCCTGATGGACGAGCCGTGCTCGGCACTCGACCCGATCGCGACCGGGCGCATCGAGGACCTGATGCTGGAGCTGAAGGACGAGTACTCGATCGTGATCGTGACTCACAACATGCAGCAGGCGGCGCGTGTCTCGGACATGACGGCGGTGCTGATGCCGGATGTGCGGGGGGAGCGGGCCGTTGGCCGGATCGTCGAATACGCCGAGACCGAGAAGATCTTCACGAACCCCGACAGTAAGCGCACGGAGGACTACGTGACCGGAAGGGTCGGCTAGGTGAGCGCGGTCAGAGTCGAGTTCCACGAGCAGCTGCGAGAGCTCGAACAGGACGTCCTGAATACCGTGGACCTGGCGGCGTCCGCCCTCGACCAGGCGGTCGAGGCCGTCACCACGGGAGACGCGGAGCTCGCTCGAATGGTGATCGACGGCGACGACCGTATCGACGGGCGCTACCTGGACTGTCACCAAGGGATCCTCAGCCTGCTGGCGCGCCAGGCGCCCGTGGCGAGCGATCTGCGCCTCGTCGCGGCGCTCCTGCACACCATCGTCCACATCGAGCGGGTCGGCGACCTGGCCGTGAACATCTCGAAGCTCGTCTTCTTCATGGGCGAGAGCCCTCCCGGCGCAGAAGGGATCCTTGCCAGGATCGAGAGCGCGGCCTTGCAGGCGCGCGACCAGCTCAAGCAGGCGCAGACCGCCTTCCGCGACCGCAACCTCGCGCTCGCCGAGGACCTCGTGCGCCAGGACGACGTCATCGACCTTGCCAACCGCGAGATCTTCAACGCCGCGATCGAGATCGGCACGAGCGATGCCGAGACCCGCGAATGGGCGGCGCACATGATGCTGATCGCGCGCTACATCGAGCGCATCGGGGACCACACCGTGGACATAGGCGAGCAAATCGCGTTCGTGATCAGCGGCGAGTTCCGCGAGTTCACGGACGCGTCCCGCTCCGATGGCTGACCCGGCCCAGGCCGTGACTGCGGACACGCCTGATGGACCACCGAGGGTGCCGCCCGCGGCACCGTCGGTGGTCAAGATCGCGAACCTCGAGATCCGCCCCGGCGAGCTCCAGGTGATCGCGGGTGGACGCCGGGTCGGCCTCACCGTGCGCGAGTTCCAGACCTTCATGGTGCTCGCCGAGCGCGTGGACCGTGTCGTCAGCCGGCCCGAGATCTACGCGCGGGTCTGGGGCGGCCAGATGGCCTACCGGGACCGCTCGGTGGACGTGTTCGTGCGCAAGGTGCGCCGGAAGCTCGCCGATTGCGCTCCCAACTGGGAGTACATCCACACGCATTTCGGCATCGGCTACCGCTTCTCGCCCGAGCGCGTCACGGGGTAGGACTGCGCGATGGCGCGCGTCCTGTTCGTCTGCCTGCACAACGCCGGCCGTTCGCAGATGAGCGCAGCGCTCTTCGAGCGCGCGGCGGTTGGGCGCCATGATGCGCGCTCCGCGGGTACGACGCCGGCCGAGCGGGTGCACCCGGAGGTCGTGGAGGCGATGCGCGAGCTGGGCATCGACCTGTCGGCGAATGTGCCGAGCAAGCTTCGAGACGATGACGCCCGCTGGGCGGACGTCGTGGTCACCATGGGCTGCGGCGACGAGTGCCCCTACATCCCCGGCCGGCGCTATCTCGACTGGGACCTGCCGGATCCCAAGGGCCGCCCGCTCGCAGAGGTGCACGAGCTCAGGGACGACATAGCGCGGCGCGTGGAGGAGCTGGTGGTCGAGTTAGACGGGGAAGCTTTGGACGGGAATATCTAGCCGGCTCGCTGCCGCTCGCCGGGCACCTCAGTCCTGAAAGCCGCCTGCGCGGCCTTTGGCCGCTACGGCGTCTCCCGTCATATCCGGAACACCGGCAGCAGCCGCTTCTCGTGCTCCGCCTCGATTCGCGCCACTACTTCGAGGTGCTCCTCGAGTCCCGAGCCGCGCAGCTTCGTGGCGAGCAGCTCGTCGACCTGGAAGATGCCCGCCGAGTTGTTCATCTCGATCTCGACTTGGACGGCGCGCTCGGTGCCCGGCTCGATCGTCACCTTCTCGATCGCCGCAGCGGACAGCGAGTGGATGTTCTGGCGACCGCTCTCGAACGGGATGCGCGAGCGGCCCTGCGCCATGTCGAGGGCGTCGGCGACTCGCACCACCCCCGCCTCGACCGTGAACGGCTCGCCGAGCCGGCGGTGGGCGATGATCGCGTGTAATGCCTCCGCGGCGACGACCGAGCGCTCCGGCTCGCGATAGGCACCGGCAAGCAGGGTCTCGAGCTTGGCCGCGGCGAGGAAGAGGCTGTAGGCCTCGTGATCGTTCCGATGGATCGACATCCCGGTGTCGTGCAGCAGGCTCGCCGCCGCGACCACGACCTCGGCGTCGCGGTCCTTCATGCCGTGGTCGGAGACGATCGCGGACTCGACGCCCCTGCGCTGAAGCAGTCGCAGAAGTCGGAGCGCGATGTTGACCACGATCTGAACGTGCACCCAGGAATGGTCGGACATTCCGAGCCTGGTCGCGTTCACCTGCGCAACGTGCCACCAGGCCTTGAGCTGGTCGTCGCCGTTGGCCGCCTCGAGCAGCGCCTCGAGCTTTCGGTTGCCGCGCGTCGGGGCGCCGATGCGGACGTCCTTGATCGCCTCGGCGGGGCGGGGATTCGCGGCACCTGCCTCTGGAGCGGCCACCGCAAGAGCGTAACCGCGACCACGGCCGCCTATTTGCAATGCAACCGTCACTTTCACAAGTCCTTAACCAGTTCCCTCTGGTGCCTCGCGGCTCATTGACCTAACCTTCGACGCGACTTGACACCGCATGCAGCCAGCCAGAGGGCAGCGGCCCAGAAGGACGTTGCAGGGCGGGAGGTGATGAACGGACGGGACGGCGCAAGCGTGCAGCCCGTGCCGGCGACGGGCGGCCGCGAAGGCCGGCCGAGCCAGGTGCGGCTGCCGCCGCAGCGGCTCCTGAACCGCGAGCTCTCCTGGCTCGAGTTCAACGCCCGCGTCCTCGCGCTCGCAGCGGAGCCCCAGACACCCGTGCTCGAGCGAGCGAAGTTCCTGGCGATCTTCGCCAGCAACCTCGACGAGTTCCACATGGTGCGCGTCGCGGGCCTCAAGCGGCAGGTCGAGGCGGGCCTCGGCCTGCGCTCGCCCGACGGCCTCACGGCCCAGCAGCAGCTCGATGCGATCGCCCCTCGCGTCGTCGAGCTCGCGCAACAGCACGCCCACCTGTTCCTGCACGAGGTGATGCCGGCCCTCGCAAAGGCCGATATGCGAATCGTGCGTTGGGACGACATCGGCGACGATCGGCGCGAGGAGCTGAACGAGTTCTTCACCGAGAAGCTCTTCCCGGTGCTGACGCCGCTCGCCGTCGACTCAGGGCGGCCGTTTCCCTTCATCTCCAATCTGTCCCTCAATCTGGCGGTCCTGGTGCGCGACACCGAGGGTGGGCGCATTCACTTCGCGCGGGTCAAGGTGCCGCCCTCGCTTCCCCGCTTCGTCGCGTTCTCCGGTGGCGACTGCTTCGTGGCGCTGGAGGAGGTGATCGCCGCCAACCTGCACCAGCTCTTCCCCGGCATGGACGTGGTGGAGCACCACACCTTCCGCGTCACTCGTAACGCGGACATGGAGGTGAGCGACGGCGCCGCCGACCTCATGGAGGCGCTCGAGGAGGAGCTGAGCAGGCGCCGCTTCAGTCCTGCGGTGCGCGTCGAGGTCGAGAACACGATGCCTCAGCACGTGCTCGAGCTGCTGATGAGCGAGCTAGAGCTCGGCGAGCGCGACGTGCACTCTCTCCCGGGGCCGCTCGACCTCTCCGGCCTCTGGACCCTTCACTCCATGGACCGGCCGGACTTCAAGGACGAGCCGTTCCACCCGGTGACGCACCCCGACGTCGCGCTCACCGACGAGGACATGGAGGTGTTCGAGCTGATCGCCGACCGCGACGTGCTGACCCATCATCCCTACGAATCCTTCACGACGAGCGTGCAGCGCTTCGTCGAGCAGGCGGCCGCGGACCCCGACGTGCTCGCGATCAAGCAGACGCTCTACCGCACGTCGGGCAGTCCGATCGTGAACGCGCTCATCGAGGCGGCGGAGCGCGGCAAGCAGGTGGTGGTGCTGGTAGAGCTGAAGGCGCGCTTCGACGAGAGCGCGAACATCACCTGGGCCAGGACGCTCGAGCAGGCAGGCTGCCACGTCGTGTACGGGCTGGCCGGGCTGAAGACCCACTGCAAGCTGTGCCTGGTCGTTCGACGGGAGGGCGAGGAGCTACGCCGGTACGCGCACGTCGGCACAGGCAACTACAACCCGATCACGGCGCGTCTCTACGAGGACCTGGGCCTCTTGACCGCCGACGAGGAGCTCGGTGCCGAGGTCAGCCACCTGTTCAACTACATCACCGGCTTCTCCCGCAAGCGCGAGTATCGCTCGCTGATCGTGGCCCCGGTTGGCATGCGCGAGCGGATCATCGCCATGATCGAGCGCGAGGCGGAGCTCAGCACCCCCGAGCAGCCCGGCCGGATCGTCATGAAGGTCAACAGCTTGGGCGACCCGGCCGTGATCGACGCCCTCTACGCCGCCTCTCAGCGCGGAGTGCACGTGGATCTGATCGTGCGCAGCATCTGCATGCTGAAACCCGGCATCAAGAGGCTCAGCAAGGGGATCAGCGTGCGCAGCATCCTCGGGCGCTTCCTGGAGCACTCGCGCGTCTTCTACTTCCAGAACGGCGGCGACGAGCAGCTCTTCATCGGCAGCGCCGACCTCATGCAGCGAAACCTGGACGGTCGCGTCGAGGCCATCGCGGCGGTCAAGGCGCCCGCCCTGCGGCGCCAGCTCAAGTTCCTGCTCGAGCTCGCCCTGTCCGACAACGTCTCCGCCTGGACGCTCGACGGCGAAGGCGGCTGGACGCGGCGCACCCCCGGCGACGAGCTGGTGCTCGACTATCAGAAGCAGCTCATGCGCCAACCCGGCGAGGGCGCCTACACCGGTCCCAGCGTGACCACCTAGCAGATGACTGATGCCACCAGCCACGCACGCGCCGATGACGCGGCATACATCTAGATGCGCGAGCTGGAGCTGAAGCTGGCGGTCGACGACCCGTTCGTCACCCCCGCGCTGCCACCCGGCGGCGACGTCGCAGGCATGGAGGAGCTGCCGGCGCTCGACCTCCGCGCCACCTACTACGACACCCACGACCTGCGGCTGGCACGCAACGGCGTGACGCTTCGCTTCCGAACGGGCGAGGGCGACGACTCAGGCTGGACGCTGAAGCTGCCGATGCTGGGAGACGATGGGGCAAGTCGCGACGAGCTTCACTTCGACGGCTCGGGCGGGCGGATTCCGCGCTCGGCGCAGGATCTGGTCACCGCCTTCGTGCGCTCCGCACCGCTCGCACCCGCCGCACGGCTGCAGACCAGGCGGCGGCGATGGCGCCTGCGCGGAAGCGACGGCAAGGACATCGCCGAGCTCGTTGACGACAGGGTGTCGGTGACGAAGGAAGGCAGGGTGGTCGAGCGCTTCCGCGAGCTCGAGATCGAGAGCCACGGCATAGACCGCCCGGCGCTCGATCGAATCGCGGCCACCCTCGAGGATGCCGGCGCCTCGCCGCCGGAGCACGTGCCGAAAGCGGTGCGCGCGCTCGGGTCGAAGGCGAAACTGCCACCCGACGTCGTGCCGCCCGAGGGACTGTCGCCCAGAGACCCCGCCGCACACGCGGTGCAGGGGGCGATCGCGGCGAGCGTCCTGCGCATCCTCTCCAATGATCCCGGCTCGCGCCTCGGAGACGTCGAACCGGTGCACCAGATGAGAGTCGGTGCGCGTCGGCTTCGAAGCGATCTGCGCACGTTCGCTCCACTCGTTGACGAGGAGTGGGCGGACAGGTTGCGGGACGAGCTGCGCTGGCTGGGCCAGGTGCTCGGACAGGTGCGCGACCTCGACGTGATGAGCGCCCGGCTGCACTCCGCGGCGGAAGACCTCGGGCGGGACATCGACCCGCTCTACGGCCACCTCGAGGAGCAGCACCTGGTTGCCAGAGCGAGCCTCTTGAACGCGCTGCGAAGCCCCCGTTACGTGAAGCTGCTGGACGATCTCGTGGAGGCGACTCGCGCACCCGTTCTGACCGACGCGGCCCGGGAGCCCGCCGGCGAGGCCCTGCCTCCCCTCGCGGGAGCGGCCTGGCGGCGGCTCGAGCGGGCGGCCGCGTCGCTGTCCGAGGATGACCCAGACGAGCGTTACCACCGCGTGCGGATCCGCGCCAAGGGCGCGCGGTACGCCGCCGAGGCCGTCGCTCCCGCGCTCGGCGAGCATTGCGAACCCGCCCGTCATTTCGCGGCCCGCGCGGCGAAAGTTCAGGACGTGCTCGGCGAGGCACAGGACGCTTCCGTGGCGGCAGCGCTCCTGGAGGAGGTTGCGGCCGCGCGCCCGAGCGACGGCGCCTTCAACCTCGCAGCGGGCAGACTCGTCGAGCGCGAGCAGCGTGCACGCACCGATGCCCGTGACCGGTTCCCGCGCGCGTGGCGCAAGCTGAACAGGAAGAAGCTCAGGAAGTGGCTTCCGGTGGAACCCCCCACCGACAGCAAGGAGACCTGATGCCAAAGCCGATCCGCGCCGCTGGAGGCGTCGTGTGGCGGCAAGCTCAAGACCACTCGAACAACTCCGCGATCGAGATCGCGCTCGTGCACCGTCCCCGCTACGACGACTGGTCGATTCCCAAGGGGAAGCTCGCGACGGGAGAGTCGGAGCTCGAGGGAGGCCTGCGCGAGGTGTTCGAGGAAACCGGCTACCGTGTGCGCCCGGGCCTGGCTCTCGGCGACGTCCGCTACGTCAAGAACTCGAACGGCGGGCCGCGCGAGAAGGTAGTGCACTACTGGGTGATGCAGGCGATCGGCGGCGCGTTTACGCCAAGCCGTGAAGTCGACGAGCTCGCCTGGGTGTCGCCCGAGGGAGCGGACAAGATGCTGACCCGTGCCAGCGACCGCGAGATCCTCGAGCGCTTCACCGCGGGGCCCGTGCGTACGAGCACCGTGCTCCTGGTGCGCCACGGAAGCGCCGGTGAGCGCGAGCAGTGGGACGGCGACGACCGCCTGCGCCCGCTCGACGAGGTCGGGTACGACCAGGCGCAGGAGCTCGTGCGGCTGCTCTCACGCTTCGAGGTGGACCACCTCGTCTCCGCCAACAACGTGCGCTGCATCCAGACGCTGAAGCCGCTGAGCGAATCGATCGGCAGCGAGATACTGGAGGAGCCGCTGCTGGCGGAGCAGGAGTTCCCGGGACGCGAGCGTGAAGCGGCCGAGGCGATCCGAAGGCTCGGCGACGACGGACAGGCAGTCGCCGCCTGCAGCCAACGAGAGGTGATCCCGCGGCTGGTCGCGTTTCTCGCCGGTGAGGACGGCCTCGAGCTGCCCGAACCGTTCCGGGCCAAGAAGGCGAGCGTGTGGGCGCTCAGCTTCGACGGCGACCGGCTCGTGGGCACGGAGTACTTCCCGCCTCCAAACGTGTAAAGGAAGCTTCTTTTCGACCCGCCGGCGGCTATCCGATGACGCCTGCCCCGGCCAGGACCAGGACCGTCGCCCCCATGACCACCCGGTATGCGACGAACACGAGCGTCGTGTGGTTCGTGAGAAAGCGGAGCAGGAAGGCGATCGAGGCGTAGCCCACGACGAAAGCGAGCAGCGTGGCGATCGCCGTCGCCGAGACGCTCGCTCCGGTCCCGTGGAAGATCTCCGGAAGCTCGTACAGGCCGCTGAGCACGACGGCCGGCAGGGACAGCAGGAACGAGTAGCGCGCGGCGGAGGGGCGATCGAGGCCCATGAGCAGGCCGGCGGTCAGCGTGGCGCCCGAGCGCGATACTCCCGGCACCAGCGCGAGCGCCTGCGCGACGCCGATCACGGTCGCGTCGCGGGACGTGAGGCTCTCGAGGCCCCGGTCGTGCCGCGCCAGCTCCTCCGCGACAAGCAGTGCCAGCCCGAGCAAGATCATGGCGACCCCGATCAGATAGAGCGAACGGGCGCCGCTTTCGATCTGGTCTTGGAAGAGCAAGCCGAAGATCCCGATCGGGATCGTCCCGAGCAGGATGTACCAGCCGAGCCGCGCATCGATCTGCCGTCTCAGCTCGGGACGGGAGAGGCTCGCCGTCCATGCGCGCGCGATCCGCGCCAGGTCGGTGCGGAAGTAGAGCAGTACCGCCGCCATCGTGCCGAGCTGCGTGACCGCCGTGAAGGCGGCGCCGGGATCCTCCCAGCCGGCGAACGCCGGCACGATCCGCAGGTGCGCCGTGCTCGAGATCGGCAGGAACTCCGTCAGGCCCTGGACGATCCCGAGCACGACCGCCTCGAGCTCGCTCAACGTCGTTTGTGAGGATCTGACACGGGCGCGCGGCTACGGCCGGCGGCTCGGCCGGTCGTCGGGGGGAGCGGGAAAGGATGCCTTAGAGAGCGGCGAACCTGCTCAGAGCCTATGGAAGCCTCTGACGAAAGAGGCTCTGGACTCAGGCCAGCAGGTTGGGCACCGTCTCGAGAGAGGAGGTCGCAGGCTCCTCGCCGAGCAGCACCGCGCAAAGCGCTTGACGGAGCGCCATGGCCGGTGGGCGGTGAGAGGGATCGATCTCCATCACGAGGGGCGCATCGTGGCGCACGAGCATCGGCGCGAGCGACTCCCACGGGACGGTGCCCAACCCCGGCGGCAGGTGCAGGTCGAGCCGGAGGGGGTCGAAGGTATGGCCGCCGCCGTCGTAGCGGCGCGCCCCGAGGTTGTCGTGCACGTGAAAGAGGGCGACGACGTCCAGGACCGGCTCGAGCAGCGCGGCGACGCTGCACCCCTCGCGGTCGGCCACCACGTTCGCGTGCCCGACGTCGAACAGCATCCGCAGCGCCGGCGAGCCGACCTCGAGCACGAGCTTGCGCACCGCCTCCGGATCGTGGCAGACCTTCGCCGGTCCCGGATAGACCGGGCAGAGGTTCTCGATGCAGACTACGACGCCCAGCGCCTCGCCCCAGCGGGCGAGCAGCTCGAGCGCGCGCTCCTCGCTCTCGCTCTCCGGTCCGTGCCTGTGAACGTTCAGTGCGTGGTAGACGACGTGAGTGGCCCCGAGCTGGTGCGCGTACTCGATCAGGCCCTCTCCCGCCCGGTTGTGCAGTGAGGAGCCGAGTTTCAAGCTTGTCGGGCCGTGCACGACGGTGCGCAGCCCGGTCGTCTCCAGCGAGCTCCGAAGCGTTTGCCCGTGTCGGATCACGTGGCGCGGATCCGCCAGCATCTCGACAGGCGGCGAGGCGACCTGGATCCATGGGACCCCGGCCGCCTCGATCGCCTTCAGGGCGGCCGCACGAGGCCACCATTCGTGCGGCACGTTGAGGCCGAGCCGGCCATCGAGGCGATCCCTGTCCTCGTCATGGGCGTTTTGGCCAGCTCGAGAGGAGAGGAATGTGTTGACTCCGTTCACCTCAACGCTGAGTCTAGGGTGCGCCCCATCCGCAACAGTTACGTATCAGTTATCACGATGTGAACGTCCGTTAACAGGCCGCGGCGCGGTTCGAGGGCCACGAAGCGTGCGTTAGAGTTCGCCTCGCCGATGCCCGTTCGCGCCTTCATCGCAACGCTCGCGGCGGCGCTCGCGACCATCCTCCTCACGGCGGCCCCGGCGCTCGCTGCCAAGGGCGGCGAAGGCCTCTACGGCAAGGCCGACGACAAGGTCATCACGAACTTCGGCTTCGGCCTCATGATCTTCTTCACGCTGCTGATCGCCGGCTTGAGCACGGCCCAGTACTTGCTGGAAAAGCGTAAACACAAGTAACTCCGAGCCCTAGCGTTAGGGTGGACTCATGGCAACCCACGCCGCGCAGATCGGCCCCGCGCACGAGTCCTGGCAGGAGGCTGGGGTCGAGGAGCAGTGGTCGGACTCGTTCTACTTCGGCGGCGGCGACGGGCGCGGGCTCGCTTTCTACTCGCGGGTCGGAAGGCGCCCGAACGAGGGGGTCACCGAGGGCGCGCTCGGCATCTGGCTTCCGGGGCAGGGCTTCCTGCTCGCGTTCGCCCGCGGCGAGCCCACCGACGAGATCGCGTGTGGACCGGTCGAGCTCGAGTGCGTCGAGCCACTCAAGCTGTGGAAGCTTTGCTTCGGCGGCGGCGGGCGGCTCTACGAACGCGCCGAGCACGTTGCGACCGACCGCGAGCGCTTCCGCCAGGTCGACCTGGACGGAATACTCAACTTCACGGCGTGGAGTGACCCGCTCAGTTTCGAGAGCGGCATCTCGAGCCCGGTTGCAAGCGCTCACTACGAGCAGCCGGGATCCATCGCCGGCGTGATCGAGGTCGACGGCCGCCGCCATCCGCTGAACGGCCACTCGCTTCGCGACCACTCCTGGGGAGTGCGCGACTGGCAGGGGGTGCCGTACTGGCGCTGGTTCGGGATCGTGGTGGACCCGGACAACTACCTCCTGCTCAACAACGTCGGCCTCGAGGACGGTGGCGAGACCGCGGGCGGGTTCCTCATGCGCGAGGGAATGCTCGCGGCGATCGAGGCATGCGAGACCAAGTCCGAGCTGGACCCAGAGCTCGGCTTCCAGCGAAGCTTCAGCGCTCGTGCACGGGACGCGCTCGGCCGCGAGACCCTCCTCGAGGGAAGCGCGATCGAAGTCGCGCCGCTTCGCCAGCGTCGCGACGGCAGGCTGACGCTCGTCAACGAGGCGCTCACCCGCTATCGCTGGGAGGGCCACGAAGCGATCGGGATCTCGGAGTACCTGGTGCAGGCCGGCGGAGCCGCGCACCAGTCATGACGCGCACCCTTACGGACATCGCGGCCCTGCAGACGCGGCCCGCGGAGCTACTCCGGACGCTCATCCGCTTCGACACGACGAATCCTCCCGGCAACGAGCGCGAGTGCATCTCGTACGTGGAGAGCCTCCTTTCCGAGACCGGCGTCGAGTCCACAATCCGAGCGCGTGACCCGGAGCGCCCGAATCTTGTCGCCCGGCTCGCGGGCGAGGGCAAGGCGCCGCCGCTCCTGCTCTTCGGGCACGTCGACGTCGTCACCACCGAGGGCCAGCAATGGCGCCACCCACCCTTCGAGGGCGTGGTCGAGGACGGCTATGTGTGGGGGCGCGGTGCCGTCGACATGAAGGGGGGCGTGGCGATGATGCTCTCGGCCTTCCTGCGCGCGAAGGCGAGCGGGCTCGTGCCGGCCGGTGACGTCGTCCTGTGCCTGTTGAGCGACGAGGAGGGCTTCGGCGACTTCGGCGCCATGTACATGGTCGACGAGCACCCCGAGCTGTTCGAGGGCGTGCGCTACGCGATCGGCGAGTTCGGTGGCTTCACGATGCACGTCCGGGGCCGTCGTTTCTACCCGGTGCAGGTGGCCGAGAAGCAGATCTGCACGTTGCGCCTCACCGCGCGCGGGCCGGGCGGACACGGAGCGATGCCGGTGCGCGGCGGCGCGGTCGCTCAGCTTGCGGAGGCGATCGGGAGGATCGATCGCGCCCGCCTGCCGCTGCACGTCACGCCGGTCGTGCGCCAGATGACCGAGGCGATGGCGGCCGGACTCTCGCCCCCCGCGAGCCAGGTGGTGCGCGGGGTCACAAAGCCGGCCCTGTCCGATCTCTGCATCCGCCTGATGGGCGCCGGAGGCCACGCGCTCGATCCGCTCCTCCGCAACACCGTCAGCCCGACGGTGCTGCGCGCGAGCAAGAAGTTGAACGTGATCCCCAGCGAAGCGAGCGTGCTGCTCGACGGGCGCCTGCTGCCGGGCTTCGCCCCCTCCGACCTGATCGCGGAGCTACGCGACGTCGTCCTCGACGACGTGGAGATCGAGCTCTCGAGGCACGATCCGGGGCCCGCCGAGCCCGACATGGGCATGTTCGACGCCCTTGCCGCGGTTCTTCGCCACCTGGACCCGGGCTGCACCCCGATGCCGCTGCTCCTGGCCGGAGTCACCGACGGACGCTTCTTCGCGAAGCTCGGAATCCAGACCTACGGCTTCCTGCCGATGAAGCTGCCGCCCGGATTCGACTTCTGGAAGACGGTTCACGGAGCCGACGAGCGGATCCCGGCGAGCGCGATCGACTTCGGCAGCGAGGCCGTCTACCGAGCGCTCGAGAGTTACGGGGAGTTCGGCATTGCCTGACTTGCGGTGGGCATTGACGGTTCCCTTCACCGGGGTGCGCCTTCGCGACCACCGGCCCCTGCTCGAGCGTGCCGAGGCGGCGGGCTTCGACGACCTCTGGAGCGGCGAGACCGGCGGCCCGGACGGCTTTACCCCGCTCGCTCTCGCCGCCGTCTGGACCGAGCGCATGCGGCTCGGCACCGGCGTCGTGAACGCGTTCACCCGCGGTCCCGCCGTGCTCGCGCAGCACGCGGCCGCGCTCCAGGACGCCAGCGAGGGGCGTTTCTGCCTCGGCATCGGCTCGTCCTCGAACGTAATCGTCGAGCGCTGGAACCGGATCCCGTTCGAGAAGCCGCTGACGCGCGTGCGCGAAACGGTCGAGGCGCTGCGCTTGATCCTGGCCGGCGAGCGGGGCCCTGGAGGCTTCAAGCTCGAGACGCCGCCAGAGACGGCGCCGCCGATCTACGTGGCGGCGCTTCGCGGGCGCATGCTGCGCCTGGCGGGGGCGCTCGGCGACGGGACGTTCGTCAACTTCCTGCCGCTCTCCAGCCTCCCGGGGGTCATCTCGGAGATCCGCGCCGGCGAGCGCGAGGGCGGGCGCGTGGAAGGGTCGTCGGATGTGCTCTGCCGCTTCTTCTGCGTGCCGCAGCCGGCGGAGGAAGCGATGCCCCTGGCGCGCTGGATGTTCTCCGCTTACGCCACGGTGCCCGTGTACGCGGAGTTCTTCCGCTGGCTCGGCTGGGGCGGCGCGATCGATCCGATGGTCGAGGCGTGGAGCGCGGGCGAGCGCGATCGCGCGCGGGAGCTCGCGCCCGAGGAATTGATCCGCGAGATCTTCATCTTCGGCGCGGCCGACGAGCAGAAGGCGCGCTTGGCGGAGTTCGTCGCGGGCGGCATCACCACTCCCGTGCTCACGCCGATCTGCGCGCCGGAGCAGGTGCCCGAGCAGATCGACGCTCTCGCGCCTTGATCGAGGAGCAGCGGGTGGACCCCGGAGGCGGCGCCACCCGCGTGCTGGAAGTCGACGGACCCGCGGGCGAGAATCCGGTCCTCTTCCTCCACGGCAACCCGACCAACGCCGACGACTGGCGGCCGTTCCTGGAGCGGATCGAGGGACGCAGGCGGGCGTTCGCCCCGGACTTCCTCGGATGGGGAAAGGCGGACCGCCCACCCGGCTTTCGCTTCACCATGGAGGAGCTCGCGGACTGGCTCGAGCGCCTGATCGAAGCGCTGACGCTCGAGCGCTTCGACCTCGTGGTGCATGACTGGGGCGTCATCGGCCTAGTGGTCGCGCAGCGCAGGCCGGACGCGGTGGGACGCCTGGTCGTGATGGACACGGTGCCGCTCTTCCCGGGCTACCGCTGGCACTGGGTCGCGCGTCTGTGGCGGCGGCGGGGCGTGGGCGAGCTCCTGAACGCCACCGTGACCCGCTTCGGCACCACGCAGCTCATGAGACAGGCAACGCCGCGGCCGGGTTCGCTCCCCGAAGTGGTCGACCGCTTCCACGAGCATCTCGACGCGGGCAACAAGCGCGCGATCCTCGATCTCTACCGCGCCGCCGACCCCGACCGGCTCGTCGCCGCCGGTCGCGACCTCGGTCGGCTCAGCGGACCGGCTCTCGTTGCCTGGGGCGAGCAGGATCCGTACATCCACGCGGACTTCGCCGACCGCTGGGCCGAGAGACTGGGCGGCGAGCCGCAGGTGCTGCGGCTGGAGAACGCCGGCCACTTCCCCTGGCTCGACCGCCCGGAGCTGATCGACACCGTCTGCGACTTCATCGCCGGGCCAGTCGCGCCGCCCGCCCACTTGGGCGAAACGCCGCGAAGCTCTTAGATTGTCGACGGGCTCGAGGAGCTAGGGCCAAACGAGACCGGCCATGATGGCCTGGTCGACCTGTTCCTCGTCCTGACCGTCCTCCTGCGCTGCAGGGTAGGAGACGGCCGGATAGCCGGCCCGCACCTCGGCGAGCAGCGTCTCGGTGTCGGGTAGCGGAGGCTCAGCAACGCTCTGGAGATCTGCAGGGTTGGGTTGGTCCCAGTTGGGCTCGTACATTCCGTCCCCCTTTTCGGTGGCGGGTCGGATTTTCCGGCGGCTGACGCCGCCCCACCTCTCGAGAGCCGGTGGCAGCCGGTCTCTCCTCCTCAAGCTTCCAGCCTCACCTGAGAGCCATGTGAACAAACCTTGAACCTCGCGTTAAGTATCCGCTTCGCGAAACCTCGCGCAAGGCCAACGTCCGTCCAGGTCGCTCCCCTATCTCGCAAACTGCGGGAATGTGTACGATCGCCGCCGATGAGCGCTGACGCTCCAGTCCGCTACGAGCGATCGGGGAGCGCCTCGGTGCTGACGATCGACCGCCCCGAGCGCCGCAACGCGGTCGACGGCGAGACCGCTGCCCTGCTGCGCGAGGGGCTCGAGCGCTTCGAGCGCGACGAACAGGCCCGCGTGCTGGTGCTCACCGGCGACGAGACGTCGTTCTGCGCCGGCGCGGACCTGAAGGCGCTTACCACGCTCGAGATAGACCACCCTGCCGGCCCAATGGGATTCACTCGCCTGGCCGCGTCGAAGCCCACGATCGCCGCCGTCTCCGGCTGGTGCCTTGCGGGGGGCGTCGAGATCGCGCTCTGGTGCGACCTGCGGATCGCCGCCGAGGGCTCCACGTTCGGGCTCTTCGAACGGCGCTGGGGCGTGCCGCTGATCGACGGCGGCACCCAGCGACTGCCGCGCGTGGTGGGAATGGGGCGAGCGCTCGAGCTGATGCTGACAGGGCGGCCCGTCGACGCGGATGAGGCGCTGCGGATCGGCCTCGTGAACGAGGTCACGCCTGCCGGCCGTCACCTCGAAAGGGCGATCGAGCTGGCGGAGCGGCTGGCGTCGTTTCCCCAGGAGACGATGCTCAGCGACCGCCGCGCCGCCATCGAGGGCGTCGGCCGGACGTTCGAGGAGGGACTCGAGCTCGAATGGCGGCTCGGGCGGGAGGTCACCGACGTCGCACGGCGTGGCGCCGCCCGCTTCGCCCGTGGTGAGGGCCGGCATGGTGAGGGTGCCTAGTTGTCTGGAGGGCGGCTAGCGGATCACGAACTGGGAAGGAGGACGCCCTACGATCTCGCACGGCTCACTCGCCAGGCCGCTCGCCTCCCAGTCCGAGCGCAACATGCCGTACGAGATGACGTCGTTCGGCTCTCCCGCGTGCACGTGCCAGTGCCGCAGAACGCCCTCGTGCACGAACCCGAGCCGCTCGAGCGCCGTCTGAGAGCGGCCGTTGTCGGTCCCGCACCAGGCCGTCACGCGCTCGAGGCCGAGCCCCGCGAACGCCAGGCCGAGCACCAGCGCCTTCGACTGGCGGTTCGCCCCCTTGCCCCACCACTCGCGCCCGTGCCAGGTTCCCACGACCGCCCGGCGATCGCGGAGTGAGAACTCCGACAGGCCCGTGACGCCGATCACGCCGCCTTCTCGGTGCACGATCACGAACTCGAGCATCCGTCCCTGCGCCCGCTTGGCGGGCAGCGAGGCGATGTAGTCCTCAGCCTCTCGCTGGTCCCGGTATGGACCCCACGAGAAGAACTTCGTCACCTCGGCGTCGGATGCCAGCCGGTAGAGCGCCGAGGCGTCGGACGGCCGCGCGTAACGAAGCGACAGCTCGGCGCCTCTTATCTCGAGCTCGTCCGCGGCTGCGCCGTGGTCGGAGGCGTGCGCCACGAGCGCGCTCGGATCCGAGGAACCGCTCATTGGGTAGATGCTGACATAGACTGACGGCCGATCCGAACGACAGGAGGTGTCGCGTGCAAACGTGGGACGTCAGATCGGTGGACGTGGAGCCCCATTTCCCGCAGGTGCTCCGCACCGACGACGAGGGCCGGGCCATCGTCATCAACCTTCCCGCCGGCGAGGCGCTCCAGGAGCACCAGGTGCACGAGCGTGCCTGGCTCGTGGTCGCGGACGGGGAGGTCGAGCTCGAACCGGCCGAGGGCCCGGTCGTGAGGGGTGGGCCGGGACTGCTCGCCCACCTGGACCCCAAGGAGCGCCACGAGGTTCGTGCGCTGAAGGACTCGCGGCTCTTGCTGCTGCTCGTGCCCTGGCCCGGGGACGGACACCCTTCGCTCAGACAGGGCGGCGAACGCCCCGCGTGACAGTTCGATGAGCGCCGGCGCCCCTCGGGCGCTGCTCTACGACGTTCACGCCAACCTGCCGGCACTGGATGCCGTTCTCGCGGATGCGCGTGCTGCCGGCGCACGGACCTTCGTGCTTGGTGGCGACTACGCGTTCGCGGGAGCCTGGCCGCGTGAGACGGTGTCGCGGCTGCGCGAGCTCGACGCCGTCTGGATACGCGGCAACGGCGAGCGCTGGACCGCGAGCCCCGAGGAAGCTCCCGACCTCGCGTTCGTGTCGCAGGCGCTCCAGTGGTGCCGCGTTCAGCTCGGGCGGGAGCTCGTCGCCGACCTGGCGGCGTTGCCCACGACGGTGGAGCTGGACGGCGCGCTCTTCTGTCACGGCTCGCCGCGCTCGGACGTCGAGACGTTCCTTCCCGAGCCGGCGGACGGCGAGCAGGAGCTGCTCGCGGGCGCGACTTCGCCGGTGCTGGTCTTTGGGCACAGCCATCTTCAATTCAGCCGCGACGCGAATGGGCGGCTGCTGGTGAACCCGGGCAGCGTGGGCATGCCGTTCGACGGCGACCGTAGGGCCGCGTATGCCCTGTGGCACGGGGACGGCGAGTTCGAAGCGCGACGCGTCGACTACGACTTCGAGGAATACCTCGCCGACGTACGCGATCGCATGAGCGCGGCGCTCGGCGAGACCACGGCGACGCTCACCGGGCGGTTGGAGAAGGCCATGGTCGATTGAGGGGCGACCGCCGTAGGTGGGCGCTCTGGACTTTAGGTGTCCGCCGAAGGCGGCTAGATATTCAGAAAATCAGGAGGAACCCCGGACATGAAGCTGAAGGCCGTACTGCTGAACTGCACGCTCAAGAAGTCGCCCGAGGCGTCTAACACGCAGGCGCTCCTGGACATCGTCATCGGGCACCTGCACGACCTGGACGTCGAGACGGAGGTCGTTCGTCCGGTCGACTACCGGGTCCCGTTCGGGGTCGTCTCCGACATGGGCGAGGGAGACGAGTGGCCGAAGATCCTCGAGCGCATCCTCGGCGCGGACATCCTCATCATCGGCACGTCGATCTGGTTCGGCGTTCGCAGCAGCGTCTGCCAGATGGTGATCGAGCGGCTCGACGGCACCTATGAGGACACGAACGAGGTCGGCCAGTACCCGATGTACAACAAGGTCGCGGGCGTGGTCGTGACCGGCAACGAGGACGGCGCGCACTCCTCCGCCGAGACGACGCTCTTCAACCTCTCCCACCTCGGCTTCACCATCCCGCCGAACGCGGACACGTACTGGGTCGGCGACGCCGGTCCCGGGCCCTCGTTCATCGAGGCGAACGGGAAGGACCACCCCTACACGCAGAAGACGGCGAGCTGGATGGCGCACAACGTGGTCCACCTGGCGCGAATGCTGAAGGAGCACCCGATCCCGCCCGAGGGCAACACCGTCCCGTGCAGGCACGTCGGTTGAGGCCCAGCGTGGCTCCGCCGTCACCTGCGGTTGACCCGGTGCCGGGCTGGCTGCGAGCATCACGCTGATGTCGCGCCTAGCCGACACCGCTCGCCGCGTCGCCGCTCGCCGCCGGCGCGCCGCGCCTGCGTGGGCGCCTGAGCCGCCCGGACCGATGCCGCCGGGGCGGATCGTCCACGTTCCGGGCCGCGGCGAGCTGTTCGTGCGCGACAGCGGCGGGGAGGGGCCGGTCGTGCTCCTCCTGCACGGATGGATGGTGAGCGCGGACCTCAACTGGTGGCGCATGTACGCACCGCTCTCGGAGCGCTATCGCGTGGTCGCGCTCGACCACCGCGGTCACGGCCGCGGGCTTCGCACGCCGAAGCCGTTCCGGCTCGAGGACTGCGCGGAGGACGCCGCCGCCCTGCTGCGCCACCTCGGATCGACGCCGGCGGTTGCGGTCGGCTATTCGATGGGTGGGCCGATCGCGCAGTTGATCGCGCGCGACAACCGCGACGTCCTGAGCGGAGTGGTGCTCTGCGCGACCTCGCGGGAGTGGACTGACTGGCGCCTGCGCCTCTTCTGGCGCACCATGGCGCTGCTTCGCCTCCTTCTCGCGCTCTTCCCGAACCGTCTCTGGCGCTTCGGCCTGCGCCAGGCGGGGTTCCCCGACAGCGCCGAGACGACCTGGGCGGCGGCGGAGCTCTCGCGCGGAAGCGCGCTCGACGTCGCCGAGGCGGGCCGCGAGATCGGGCGCTTCGACTCACGCCCGTGGATCGGTCGCCTGAAGATCCCGGCAGCCGTAGTCGTCACCGCCCGCGACCGGCAGGTGCCACCTGGCAGGCAGAGGGAGCTGGCTGTTTCGCTCGGCGCCCGGACGTTCGACGTCGAGGGGGACCACATGGCGGCGGCAGACCTCTACCAGGAGTTCGAGCCCCAGCTTCTGGCCGCGATCGCCTCGGTGCTGGATACCGCCGAGGCGACTCTCGCGCCGGCCGAGCCGGCCGGCGGCGACGAGCGCGCTGCGGCCTGAATCTCGGCGCCGCCGGTCGTCGCGTCCGCCTCGCGGGCTCGACTCGGGCCGGGCGCTAGCATCCCTCGCCTCGTGGCCGCCTCCCCCCAACCCTCGAGCGCCACGGGCGCGGGCGAGCTGGCCATCGGCGGCGACATGACCGTGCGGCGGATGGGCTTCGGCGCCATGCGGATCACCGGAGGAGGCATCTGGGGCGAGCCGGAGCACCGCAGCGGAGCGCTCTCGCTGGTCCGGCGCGCGGTCGAGCTCGACGTGAACCTGATCGACACCGCCGACGCCTATGGGCCGGAGGTGAGCGAGAACCTGATCGCCGAGGCGCTTCACCCCTACCCCGAGGACCTGGTCATCGCGACGAAGGGCGGGCTTGTACGCCGCGGGCCGGACCTGTGGGGACCCGACGGCCGCCCGGAGCACCTGAAGAGTGCCTGCGAGGGCAGCCTGTCGCGACTGCGCGTGGACACGATCGACCTCTACCAGCTCCACACCCCCGACCCGAACGTGCCGTTCGAAGAGTCGGTGGGCGCGCTGGCCGAGCTGCAGGCAGAGGGGAAGGTGCGTCACGTCGGCCTCTCGAACGTCAGCGTCGAGCGACTCGACCAGGCGCGCTCGATCGTGCCGATCGTCTCGGTGCAGAACCGCTACAACCTGGCGACGCGAGACTCCGAGGCCGTGCTCGATGCCTGCGAGCGCGACGGCATCGGCTTCATTCCCTGGTACCCGATCGAGGCGGGCGCGCTCGCCAACTCCCCTGAGCTGCGAGAGATCTCCGACCGGCACGGGGCCACGCCGGCGCAACTGGCGCTCGCATGGCTTCTCCAGCGCTCGCCGGTGATGCTGCCGATTCCGGGCACGAGCTCGCAGGACCATCTGGAGGAGAACATCGCCGCGGCGTCCATCCGCCTCTCCGACGAAGAGCTGGAGCGGGTGGAGGCCGCAGTCGCCGCCTGACTTTCGCCATGTCCGAGTTCACGCTCGACTCCCGCACCACGATCGGCCACGTGCACCTGAAGGTGGCCGACCTCGAGCGCGCCGAGCGGTTTTACGTGGACGTGCTCGGCTTCGGCGTGAGGGCGCGCTACGGCAACGACGCCGTCTTCCTCGCCGCCGGCGACTACCACCATCACATCGGGCTCAACACGTGGGAGAGCAAGGGCGGCTCTCCCCCGCCCCCTGGCTCGACCGGCCTCTTCCACCTCGCGATCCGCATGCCGACGCGCCGCCGGCTCGCAGAAGTCCTCGTGCACCTGAACGAGATGGGCGTCCGCCTCAGCGGGGCCTCCGA
This sequence comes from uncultured Solirubrobacterales bacterium, assembly GCA_963774075.1. Lineage (GTDB taxonomy): Bacteria > Actinomycetota > Thermoleophilia > Solirubrobacterales > JBBDJG01 > JBBQNR01. Next base: position 170,329 of record CAVZDP010000005.1, read on the forward strand.
CCACCTCGTAAGCGAGGCGCTGTACCTGCACGATCCCGACGGCAACGGGATCGAGATCTACTGGGACCGAAATCCGGCCACCTGGCCACGACGCAACGGCGAGATCGAGATGGCGACCCTGCCGCTCGACCTCGAGTCGCTGCTGGCGGAGCTGAACCAACCGGAATCGGCTCAGAACCCTTAACAGAAACACCCACCACACCTCAGGCGCAGCGGGCATTCCGTTAAGGGCTCTTAGATCCTCTCAGGAATTCAGGTAGTCCGTCATGCGGGCGGTCCAGAACTCGACCAGGTGGCCGTCAGGGTCGGTGACGTAGGCGGCTCGGCTCGGCGACTCCGCGCTGCCGAGCCCGCCGAACTCGTGCACCGGCACCTCGAGACCGCGTCCGCGGAGCGTCGCGACGAGCTGTTCGAAGTCCTCTTCGGCGATGTGCATGGCGAAGTGGACGTGCGTTCCACCCTGGCTTCCCTCGAGACCGACCTGAGGCTCCCACAACCCGATGCGCGTGCCGCCCCCGGCGAGCACCCAGACCGCGTTCCGGTGGGGCCAGCGCTCGACCACCGGCAGGCCGAGCTTGTCGACGTAGAACCGCTCGGAGCGCTCGAGCTCGGCCACTTCGAGCACGAGCTCCGACACTCCGCTCACGGGTGTGGGACGTTCGCCTCCGCTCACGGGCGAGCAGTGTATTCGGCTCGCTCGCGCCTCCCCTCATGAATATCGAGCCGCCTTCGGCGGACACCTAAAGTCCAGTGAGGTTCGCTCGCGCTCACCCCCCATGAATATCGAGCCGCCTTCGGCGGACACCTAAAGTCCAGTGAGGTTCGCTCGCGCTCACCCCCCAGAATGAAGAGCGCCGCCCCTGCGGGCGGCGCCTTCCCTGCGGTTTCGACTAGCTCGCGGCTACCATCGCCGTCCGAGGCCGTAGCCCCCGGTGGGCACGCCCGCGAGCAGCACCAGGATCGCCGCTATCAGCCCGATGATCGCCGGCAGGCCCAGCGCGAGGCAGAGTGCGTACACGAGAGCCGCGAACAGAACCGCGATCAAAATCGAGATCAACGTGTCTCCTTTCATCTGGGGCCGCCTTTCGGCGGACACCTAGTTCGGTGAGGCTCGCTCGCGCTCGCCTCCCGAACATCTTTGCCATGCCCGTTTCGTGTACCCACAGCGGCCCGTCTGTAAGCGCAGCTTTCATAGACTGGGCCGGTGCCCACGCGCGAGGAAGCCTGGCAGCTCGTGTGCGAGTGGACCGAGTCCGACTCGCTGCGAAAGCACATGCTCGCGGTCGAGGCGGCGGTGCGCGCCTACGCGCGCCGCTTCGGCGAGGACGAGGAGACTTGGGCGGTGGCGGCGCTGGTCCATGACCTGGACTACGAGCGCTATCCCGACCTCGAGACCGGCCACCCGCGGTACGCCGTCGCGGAGCTCGAGAAGCGGGGCTATCCGCAAGAGGTGATCCATGCCGTGCTCGCGCACGCTGATTTCATGGGCGTGGCGCGCGAAAGCCTGCTCGACAAAGCGCTCTTCGGCTGCGACGAGCTCGCCGGGTTCATCACCGCCTGCGCGTACGTGCGGCCTGAGGGAATCCACGGCATGACGCCCAAGTCGGTCAAGAAGAAGCTGAAGCAGCCGAGCTTCGCCGCGGCGGTCAACCGGGACGACATCAAGATCGGCGCCGAAGAGCTGGGCGCCGAGTCCGGCCTGGATCTCGACGCGCACCTGCAGACGGTCATCGAAGCGATGGCGGAGCGGGCGGACGAGCTGGGAATCGGCCCGAAGAGCTCGTAGTAGAAGCGGCGGGTCCGGCGCATACGTCCTGCATCGGTGCGAACATGTGTTCGTGCGCTGGCAGGAGCAATCGGTGGAGAAGGACAGCGAGCGGCGGCTTCCGCGGCTCGGGGAGGACGCGGTGGTGCGGACCTTCGACGCGCCGGAGGCACTGGGCGTTCGCTTCCACGAGATACGGGCGCGCTCGGCGCTCAACCGCGTGCCGAAGCAGTCGCGGATGCCGTTTCGGTTCACGGTCAACCCGTATAGGGGCTGCACTCATGCGTGTACCTACTGCCAATCGGGAGACACGCCCGTCTTGATGGCTGACGGGAGCACGAAACAGCTCGCAGACCTGCGCGAAGGAGACGAGATCTATGGGACGGTCCGCGACGGCTCATACCGCCGCTACACGCTCACACGGGTGCTCGCCCACTGGGAGACCAGCAAGGCCGCATACCGCGTAACGCTCGAGGACGGCACGGAGCTGATCGCAAGCGCCGAGCACCGCTTCCTGACCGACCGAGGCTGGAAGTACGTGATTGGCTCGGAGCAGGGTCCGCTGCAGCGTCCGCACCTCACCACCAACAACAAGCTGATGGGCACGGGTCGCCACGCCGCTGCTCCTCTGGACACTCTCGACTACCGCCTCGGCTACCTCTGCGGCCTGGTCCGCGGGGACGGCCACGTCGGTTCGTATACCTACGATCGCGAAGGGCGTGGAAGTGGCGAAGTGCACCGCTTCCGCCTCGCGCTGACGGACATCCAGGCTCTGCGAAGGGCTCAGGAGTACCTCGACGTCTCGACGGAGGAGTTCGCGTTCGCGGCGGCCGCCGGGCGGCCGATGAGAGCCATTCGCACGTCGGCACACGACAAGGTCGAGGCCGTTCGGCAAGCCATTCGCTGGCCCCGCCGGCCGGGGACCGACTGGGCGAAGGGCTTCCTAGCCGGGATCTTCGATGCTGAAGGAGCCGGGGGACAGGTGATCCGGATCGCCAGCATCGACCCGGAGATCATCGACTGGACGACCTACTGCCTGCGGCGGCTGGGCTTCTCCCACACCGTCGAGCGGACCAAGCGCAGCAATGGCTTGGCCTGTGTCCGCCTCCTCGGCGGCCTCGTCCAGAACCTCCGCTTCTTCCACACCGTCGACCCGGCGATCACGCGTAAACGCTCAATCGACGGAATGGCGATCGAGTGCCCGGCACCCCTCGGAATCGCCTCCATAGAGCCCCTGAGCGAGCGTCTGCCCCTATTCGACATCACCACCGGCACGGGCGACTTCATCGCCAACGGCGTCGTGAGCCACAACTGCTTCGCCCGCCCCACCCACACCTATCTCGACCTCGACGCAAGGGGCGACTTCGAGCGCGAGATCGTCGTCAAGGTCAACGTGCCCGAGGTGCTGCGCGTCGAGCTCGCCCGGCCCTCGTGGAAACACGAGCACGTAGCCCTCGGCACGAACACCGACCCCTACCAGTGGGTCGAGAGCCGCTACAAGCTGATGCCCGGGATCTGGGAGGCGCTTCGCGACTCAGGCACTCCCGGCTCCCTCGTGACCAAGTCGCCGCTGGTCCTACGCGACCTCGAGGTTTTGCAGGAGCTACATGAGCGGGCCGAGATGACGGTGTTCCTTTCCGTGCCGACACTCGATGAGGGCGCCTGGCGCGAGACCGAGCCACACACCCCCTCACCGCGTGCCAGGATCGAGGCCGTCGCCGAGCTGAACCGCAACGGCGTGCCGGCCGGAATTCTCATTGCTCCGCTGATGCCGGGCGTGAACGACTCGCCGGAGCAGATCGAAACCATCCTCGCCCTCGCAACAGAGGCGCGCGCAGTGAGCGTCGCGGGCGTCACCCTGCACTTGCGCGGGGAGGTGCGCGACATCTTCTTTGACTGGCTGCGCGCGTACAGACCCGACCTCGTTCCGCGCTATGAGGAGATCTACGCGAAGGGCGCCTACGCGGGCTCCGACGTGCGGCGCGAGCATTCCGCGCTCGTCAAGTACCGCAGTCGCCGTCGTCGTGGTAAGAGAGAGGGCGCGACGCGCGAGCGCGACGACGAGCCTTCGCAGTCCGCGCTCTTCTAGACGATTGATTCCGAATCCGCGCGCCCCCGGGGCGCAACAAATCCGCGGCATGAAGAGACGGCGGCCGAAGCCGCCGTCTCGGATGCCGTCTGGCACGCGCCGGCGAGCGTAGTTCCCCGGTGCGCTGGCGCGCGCCGCTAGCGGCGCGCCGTCGTGCGACCGCCGCGGCGAGCCGCGGTCGTCCTGCCGGCAGCACCCCGACGGGCTGTCGTCCTCCTGGCTCCGGTCTTACGCCGTGCCGTGGTCTTGCGGGCTCCGGCCTTGCGCCGCGCGGTGGTCTTCCGTGCTCCGGTCTTGCGCCGTGCCGTGGTCTTGCGGGCTCCGGTCTTGCGCCGTGCCGTGGTCTTGCGGGCTCCGGTCTTGCGCCGCGCGGTGGTCTTGCGTGCTGCGGTCTTGCGCCGTGCCGTGGTCTTGCGGGCTCCGGCCTTGCGCCGTGCCGTGGTCTTGCGTGCTCCGGTCTTGCGCCGTGCCGTGGTCTTGCGGGCTCCGGTCTTGCGCCGTGCCGTGGTCTTGCGGGCTCCGGTCTTGCGCCGCGCGGTGGTCTTGCGTGCTGCGGTCTTACGCCGTGCGGTGGTCTTGCGTGCTCCGGTCTTGCGCCGTGCGGTGGTCTTCCGTGCTGCGGTCTTGCGGCGTGCGGTGGTCTTGCGTGCCGTGGTCTTGCGGGCTCCGGTCTTACGCCGTGCGGTGGTGCTGCGGCGCGCCGTGGTCTTGCGTGCTGCGGGCTTGCGCCGCGCGGTGGTCTTGCGTGCTGCGGGCTTGCGCCGCGCCGTGGTCTTGCGTGCGCCGGTCTTACGACGCGCGCCACCACTTCGCGATGAGCTTCTTCGGGCTGGGGGCATTTGGCTCCTCCGGCTCGGTGGGCGGGGACAGACTGCAGTTGCAACTCTGCAGGTTTGCAGGTTTTTATTTCATACGTCGGACCGCAACGCAAGTGCACGTCCGTGTTGAGCCAAAACTCGAGTGGTTACACGTCAGGCGAGCATGCGCTGAGCGAGCGTGTAATAGAAGCCCGATGCGAGCTGCACGTCCTCCAGCGCGATGCGTTCGTCCGGCGCATGCACTAGCGGTGTCGTGTCGTAGAGGCTCATCGCGCTTTGCGGAAAGAATCCGTACGCGACGCATTCGGGAAATGCCTTACGAAACCAGTGACTGTCCGTGAAACCTGGTAATACCAGGGGAATCAAGCGTGCATGCGGGTCCTGCGAGCGCACGAAGTCGCGCACGACTTCCGTGAGCGGGCTGTCGAGCGGTGAGCTGTTGCCCACGATGTGATCGACGAACTCGAGCCGGTAACCGGCCTCACTCTCACCTCCGAGCAGCTGGGTCACCCGCATTCGGACGTGGTCCTCGGCCAAGCCGGGAGGGACTCGGCAATCCACGACCACTGAACAGTGACTCGGGATCACGTTCTCCTTCTGGGAGGCACTGATCATGGTGGGCGCGAGGGTCACGCTCAGCATCGGACGCAGGGCGTCGGCCAGGCGGGGATCGAGCCCGCGAACCTCTTCCAGGGCGGCGCCGAGGTCCTCGACCGCGTGCTGCAGAACCGCCTCCAGAGCGCCGACGGCCTCCGGGAATGAGTCGAGAGGAGGCTGGCGCCCGTCGAGCCTGCCCAGCACCTCGACCATGCGCAGGAGGGCGTTTTCGCCGATCCACGGGATCGACGCGTGGCCCGCGCGGCCCTCCGTTTCGAGCCGGAACCGAAACACCCCCTTCTCCCCGACGCAGAACGTGTAGTAGCGGCTTCCGGCGAAGTCGACGAACTCGCCGGCGCCCTCGTTCACGACCCAGTCGCAGCGCACCTCCTCGCGTGCCTTGTCGCACAGCCATTGCGCGCCGAGCGTCGCACCCGCCTCTTCGTCACAAGTCACGACAACGAGCAGGTCGCCCCGCTCAGGCCGCCATCCCGACTCCGCGAGCGCCGCGGCGGCGGCGACCTCGCACGCAACTTGGCCCTTCATGTCCAGCGCGCCTCGTCCCCACACGTGCCCGTCCCTGACCTCACCGGACCACGGGTCCACCGACCACTCCGACGGCGTCGCGAGCACCGTGTCGACGTGCGAGAGTAGGCAGAGCGTCTTGCCTTCGGCCTTTCCGCGCAGGCGCGCGACCAGGTTGGGGCGCTCGGGCCGCGCGCCGAGCAGCCGGCACTCGAATCCGGCGCGCCCCAGGTAGCCCTCGAGAAAACGCTGCGCGTCGAGCTCGTTACCGGGCGGGTTAACGGTGTTGAAGGCGATCAGACGCTGCAGCAGGTCCGTCGCTTCCGAGCCGAGTGATGCAGGCGCGCTCACGCGACTCGAGCATATTCGACTGTTCACCTGGCGCGGAGGAGAGACTCAGGCGCCGCCGGCCGGCACTTGGGCCCCGCTCGCCAACTCGGGCACGCACTGCCAGCCTACGTGGCACCACGTTGGCTCCAGGGGCTCGACGCCCTTGGGCAGCGGCAGGCCCGAGCGCAGCCAGTCGTACAGGCGACCGGCCGTCGTATAGGTGCGTACCTCGTAGCGCCCGATCTTGCCTCGCGAGGTGCTCGCGGTCGTGTAGTGAGCGGGCTTTACGATGAAAACGGCGTCGAACGCGCGCATCAGGAACCCCTTCAAGAACGGCGGTATGCGGGGGTCGTTCGTCTCCTGCTGGCCGTAGTTGCCGTACGGGACCGCGAAAGCGAGCGGCTTGTAGCCAGGCAGGCGCTCTCCCATCAGCCGCCTGCCCGTGAGCACGTCGGAGACGACGCGATGACGGTACTCGGCGAAGCTCTCGAGGCCGTCGTCGGTCAGGCGCCGAAAGGCGTAGAAGGGGCCCGTCTCGCCGCCACGCTCGTAGCGCACGTTGTGGTGACCCTCCCCGGCATGCTCCTGCACGTCCCAGCGCCCGCTCTCGGACATCCGGCGCAGCTCCTCCCAGTTCAGATAGAACGACTCCCCCTTCTCGGCCTCCCCGGCGATCACGAACATCGTCGCCCGGAACCCGTAGCGCGCCAGGGCCAGGTCGGCCCCGCGATAGGAGTCGAGGCGACCGTCGTCGAAGGTGATCAGGAGCGGCCTCGCCGGCAGCCCCTTCAGGTCCCCGCGCAGGAAGCGCACGTACTGCTCAATGCTGACCGTGCGAAACCCCGCCCGGTAGAGCATCTCCATCTGCGCCGCGAAGGAGCGCCTGCTCACGGAATAGACGTCGTTGCGGGCGTTGATGCCGTGATAGGCGAGCACCGGGATCGCGCCCTTGTAGAGCGGGAATCGCTCCCAGCGCGCCTTCTCCCCGGAGGAGAGCGAGACCTTCGGCGGTGGCAGCGCGTGGCGGTCGGCCGCTGGAGCCGCGTCGCCGAACTCGGCCTTCAGCCGCGGGAGGGCGAGGTAGATCGGGACCAGCGACAGCGGAAGCAGCAGAAAGGCGAAGCCGCGCGCGAGCGCGAACTTGAACGGCGTCACGGAGCCGCTTCGGCCGGCGCGGACGAGGAGGGGCGCGTGCCCCAGGATCCGTTAGCCGCTGTCGCGATCGCGTAATACGTCTGCCAGAGCAGGAACACGAGGTAGAAGAAGATGAACAGGACGCCGAAGACCCAGAGGGTGTCGAAGCGCCCGTGGCGGCACGCGTAGTAGAGGCCGTAGAGCAGCGCCATCGCGTAGATCCCGATCAGGTACACGACGGGGGTGCTCCCGCCCTCGACGAGCGGCAGCCACAGCAGCGCGCGGCAGGCGATGATCGGCGCCAGGACCGGCAGGATGATGCTCAGGTAAGCCGCGATGGCGCCGAGCGGGTGCTTCCGCCAGATGAAACGCCCGACGATCAGGGATTCGCGGGTCCAGCTCCGCTTCCAGCGCAGCTGCTGGCGCAGGAACTGGCCGAAGTTGTCGGGCACGATCGTGTGGCTGAGCGCACGCGAGTCGTAGCGGGTCTTCCAGTCGCGTAGCACGAAATTGGTGAGGGAGCGGTCGTCTCCGTACGTCGAGTGCTTGCCGAGGAAGTGCTGCCCCTCCCAGCGCTCGAGGTTGGGCAGGATCGCCTCGCGGCGATAGGCCGAGAAGCATCCCGAGCAGCACGAGACGGTGCCGAACACGGACTCAGCGGCCTTCACGACGCGGAAGGCGACGTAGTAGCGGACCGCCTGCATGCGCGTGATCCACGACGAGCGCACGTTGAGGACGTCCGCGTGGCCCGCGATGGCGCCCACCTCGGGGTCGCCGAATCCCTGCACGAGGATCTTCAGCGCGTCCGGCTCCAGCATGCTGTCCGAGTCCACGAAGGCCACGATCTCGGCGTCCGTGTCACGGATGCCGGCGGCCATCGCTGCGCGCTTGCCGCGATTGTGCTCGAAGTCGATCACCCGCACGCGGGGGTTCTCGCTCGCAACCGCGTCGATCTCCGCCAGCGTGCCGTCCGTCGAGCCGTCGTTGACGACCACGACGTCGAGCTTCGTCTCGGGGTAGTCGAGCGCCAGGATCGCGCGCACCGAGTCGGCTATGGCGGCTTCCTCGTTGAAGGCGGGCATCACGACCGCGACTCGCGGCTCCAGGCCGTAGTCGCAGCTCGTCTTGAAGATGAGGCTGAGGAAGAAGCGGCTCAGGATGTAGGCGCACACGACGACGCTGTAGACGCCAAAGATCGGATCGACCGCGACGACCTCGATGAACGCGCCTTTGTAGACGATCACTGCGAGCACGATCCCGACCAGGTAGATGCCCGCCACGATGCGCAGCACGTAGTCGAGCATCGAAACCGGCGTTCTTGCAGCCGTGGCGTCGAGCGGCCCAAGCCACCGCTTGGCGATGTGAGCGGCGCGGCTTGCGCTACTGCGGAAATGGGTTGGCCTGAGGGTGTCGAGCATCGAGGTCTGGCACTGCCGGCGCTTGCCGGCCTCTCCTACGGACGCTTTCGGCGATGCAGCGTCTTGTGCCCTAAGACGGATGGACGCGGCGAAGCTCACGCACGCCCCGTCCAGATCTAGTACAGCCGTCCGCTTGAACCGGCGGCGATAGGGCCAGAAAAGGTTTGAGGCAGCCCTCTAGGAGGGCGCAAGTACCTCTACGGCCAGGAGACGCTCGGGGCGAGCCATGGGCTGTCCCAGAGGCGCTGGTCCTCGTTGCCGAGGCGCCAGAACCCGATGCCCATTCCACGATCGTGCGCAAGCCGCATCCGTTCCCTGACCGTGATGGCGTCCTCGTACCAGACGGTATGCAGCGTGCCGCGCCCATCGCGGTAGGTGAAGCGCCACTCCCGCTCAACGGGGTCGAGCACCGGCGTGGAACGCGTTGCGGCCACCAGCGCCATCACGTCCGAATGCTCGAGCGCCACGCCGGGGTTCGCAGTGCCCCCACTCCCCGCCCAGTCGAACCCGTAGAGCGGCGTGCCGAGCACGAAACGCCTCTTGTGGGGCATACGCGCCGCATAGTTGGCGACCTGCGTCGCCCACGGCAGCCCGTTCATGGAGCCGGGGGCGGAGGTCGCCCAGTGCAGGCCCCAGTTCATGACGAAGACCGTGTCGGCGGCGGCGGCCAGGCCTCGATAGTCGTAGAACTCAGCGCGCCCAGTGGCATCGTCGGAGCGCTTCGCGGAGACCTCCACGGAGAGCCGCTTACCGCGCGCATGGAGCTTCGTCGCCAGCTCCGAGATGAAGCTCGTGAGAGCGTCGCGGATGCCGGCATTGCCCTTCTCGAAGTCGATGTTGATCCCGTCATACCCATGGGCGTCCACGAGGCCGAGGATGCGCTGGAGCGTGGCTGCCCGCACGCTCGAGTTGGTCAGCACTCGCGTGAGAACCGACTCGCTCTGGCAGTTGACGCGCGGCATCACGGTCATCTTTCGAAGCTGCGCCCAGCGGGTCACGAGCGGATCGTCGACGCCAACGATGGAGGTGTCGGCCCGGCAGTCGAAGTAGGTCGGGTACAGCGTTCCGATCTGGCGGTAGTGGGCCTGGAGATCGCGAAAGCTCTGGTCGGTCGAGGCGAGCAGGAAGGCGTGGGCCTTGCCTTCGGTCGGCGGCGGGAGATTCGTGGTGACGCCGATGGGGGCGCTCGGTGGGCTGACCGTGCCGATCTTGTCCACGGAGGCCACTGTGAACGTGTATCCGGTGGCGGGCGCCAGGCTCGTGACGCGCAGGGCTCCGGCGTTCACCTGGCGCAAGGTCGTGCCGTTGCGGTACACGCGGTAGCCGACGATCTCGCGGCTGCGCACGCGGCCCGCCGACCACTTGAGCGTCACCTCCGTATCGGTCACGTCCGAGGCTCCGAGCGCGCCCGGCGAAAGCGGTGGGAAGTGCTTGGTGCTCACCATCACGGCCCGCCGCCGGCCGACATGGCCGCTGCCGTCCACGCCGGCGACGGCGAGCCGGTAGCGGCGTCCGGACGACAGCCTCACCCGCGCATTGCGCCGCTTGATCTGGCGCAGCGTGGCGCCGTCGCGAAAGACTCGGTAACCCGCCACCCGCGCCTCGCCCCCGCGCGCCGGGGTCCAGCGCAGACGCACGCTTCTGTCCGTCACGCGGGACGCCGCGAGACGGCGGGGCGCCCGCGGGGCCCTGTAGCTGACCGTGCGCCGCAGTCGCCCCGCGCATGGGATCACCCGCCCGGATGAAGTCACAACCCGCACCATGAACATGTGACGCCTGCCCGGACGTGCGCGCAGCCAGTGAGAAAGGCCACGCGTCTGTCCGACGACGGCCCCGTTTCGGTACACCCGATACCTGGCATCGATCGGGCGCATGAGGGGAGCTCGCCACCGAAGCCACCCCGCCGCCTGGCCGCGCTGGCGCGCGAACCGCAGGCCGGTCGGCTCTCTACCGGCGCAGCCGCTTGCGGTCGCACCGGCGAGGTCCGCGCCGGCCGGCTCCGCGACGGCGTCGGCGCGGACCGGTGTCGCCAGCATGGCGCAGGCGAGCGCTGCGCAGGTGAGCATCCCGCACGCGAGCAAGTAAACGCGCGGGAACCTCATCGAAGCGATGCCCTCGCACGGAAGATGAGCTGCCGTACTCCCGCCTGGGTGCGGCCCATCCGGTCCGCGATCTCGCCGTAGCTGCGACCCTCGACTTCGCGCATCGTGAGGGCGACGCGCTGCCGCTCGGGCAGCGCGCGAACCGCCTGCACCATCTCCGAGAGTCGCTCTTTCTGCTCGAGGAGCTGGGGAGGCTGTGGCACGCCGTCGAAGCTCGGGTCGAGCTGCTCGTGGTCCCAACCGTTCTGTCGCACCATGTCGATGGCGCAGTTGCGCGCGACCCGGTAGAGCCAGGGCCGCACCCGCACCTCGGTGGTAGCGCCACGGCACATGCCGCGGAAGGCCTGCAGGAACGCTTGCTGCACGGCGTCGGAGGCGCGGTCGGGGCCGACAATCGAGGCACAGTAGGAGATCAGCGGTCTCTGGTAGCGCTGCACCAGCTCCGCGAAAGCGAGCGCGTGCCCCTCACACGAGAGCTCGGCGAGGCGCTCGTCGCTGGCCCGAAGCAGCTCGAGCGGAACCGGCCGAGTCGACGACGGCTGCACCTCGAGATTGCGTGTGGCGGCGGTTGGCCCGGACATCCGTGTCCGTCTTGGCGGTGGACGCTGCCGCCGACGTGGCGGAACGGTTAACCGATCCGGGGCGGTCGCTCAACTCGCGCGGACGTGTGTTGAAGCAGGCTCAAACCTTCCGCGGACGTATGTTCGAAGGGGTCCTACCCGGCGAGGGTCTGCCGCAGCCCCGTGTCGAGGTCACGCGGCGCGTACCCGAGCTCCCGGCGCGCCTTCTCATCCGAGGCCCAGAAGGTGACACCGTCGGACGTCCGGATCATCTCGGCCAGGTTGGGCGGAAAGCCCATCATCTTGCCCACGAGCGGTCCGATCGGGATCGCGAGCTTCATCATCGAGGCAGGCAACTCCCGTCTCGGCGCCTTGCGGCCCGAGAGCTCCGCCACCTTCTCGACCAGCTTCTTCATGTTCGATATCTCGCCGCCGAGAACGTAGGACTGTCCCACCTGTCCTTGGTCGTGCGCGAGCACGATGCCCTCCGCCACGTCCTCGACGTGCACGAGGTTGAAGCCGAGCTCCGGGAACATGAGCATGCGCAGCTTCCCCGTTCGCACCTGGTCGATCATGTTGCCGAGCTCCGAGTGGTCGCCTGGCCCGTAGACGCCGCCGGGTTGCACTATGACGATCGGGGCTCCGTCTGCGATGCGGTCGAGCGCCGTCTGATGCGCGCGGTACTTGGTCTCGTCGTACGTGGACAGGAAGTCATCACCCGGCCGGCGGTAGCCCTCGTCCACGACGTTGCCATTCGTGTTCCCGAACACGCCCACGGTCGACACGTACAAGATCCGCTGCACGCCGGCGTCGACGGCGGCGTCGAGCACGTTCTCGGTGCCGCCCACGTTCGTCTCCTTCATCGCTGCCCGCTCCGATTTCGGTATCCCCACCTTGTAGACCGCCGCCGAGTGGAAGACCGCATCGCAGCCCTCCATCCCCCGCCGGATCGCCTCCTTGGACGAGAGGTCTCCTTCCACCAGCTCGCAACCGAGCTGCTCGAGGTCCTTCGCCTTCTCGCGCGAGCGCACTAGGGCCACCACCTGGTCCCCGCGTGCGCGCAGCTTCTTAGCGAGCCGGCTACCGATGAATCCGGTTGCCCCGGTCACGAACGCCTTCATTCTCGAACCCCCTGCGCGTGAATCGATATGTCGAATCTGCCGATCGGCACGGCGGATACTATTCCGCGCGCGATCCGCTATGAAGCGTGGGCATGAGGAAGCTTTTTGGACGTCGCGGAGGCGGAAGCGAGGAAACGGGTGACCTGCACGTGGGCGACCCTCGCTTCGACGATTGGGAGATCGTGCGGGATTTCGCCGACCTCGACACCGCCCGCGCCTGGCGGCAACACCTCGCGGAGGCGGGCATCGACGCCGTCCTCACCTCCGACTGGCCGCTCGACCGCTTCGGGCGCGGCGACCTGGCACTGAGAGTGACTTCGGAGCGCTGGAGCGATGCGGAGGAGTTCCTGAGCGGGCTGGACCTGGACTAGACGATTGATTCCAAAATCCCCACACCCCTGGATGACGCTGCGAATCTTCGCCGGATCTGCGTCCTCGGACTCGCCCATGCAGCCCAGCATGGGCTTCGCCCGACATCCTTGCCCGGCTCGATTCTCGCGCCCCCAGGGGCGCGCGGATTCGGAATCAACCGTCTAGACGATTGGTGGTAGTCGCCTAGGATGCCCCGAGAGCCGATGAGCACTTCGAGCTATGCGCAGCGCGAGGCGACGCCGTTTGCCACGGGACAGTTCCTCGACACCGCCGTGCGGGAGATCATGACCCCGGGCGTCGTCTCGATCACCGAGGACGCCTCGGTCCGCCACACCTTCCGCGTGCTCGTATCCCACCGTGTTCACGCGGTTCTCGTCATCGGCCGCAACCAGGGGAAGCCGCTCGGATGGGTGACCGCACGCGGCCTCATGAGCTGGCTCGAGCGCGAGGGAGCGCTGTCTTACGCCCGAGACGCGATCACGGAGCGACCGATCACCATCGAGCCGAGCGCCACGGCTCGCGACGCGCTCGCGGCGCTGTCTCAGGCGAACGTCTCCCACCTCCTCGTCTGCCATGCTCCGGACCTCTCGCCGGAGGGCGTCGTCACCGCCTTCGACCTGATGGCGCTGGCGACCCGCTAGCGCTAGATGATTGATTCCGCGGCCACCGCGGACGGCCGAGCGGCGTACCCCCCAGTTGCAAGCGGCGATTGCAACATTTACAACGAGCGCCGCATCGCATAGCGTCCCGTTGCTGAGCCCCATGGCAAGCGAGAGGCCCCGATCCGCGAAGAGGACGTCGTCCAAGGCGACGTCCACCAAGAAGACGGCCGCGAAGCGAGCGGCCCGGCCAGACGCCCCTCGGCGCAAGGACCCGGTCCAGGCCGTGCGCCAGGCCGGGAGAAAGGTCGCCGGCGCCAGCGACCGCGCACTGTCGGGTGCCGGGGGGCTCATCGACCCTCACCGACTCGGAGCCGTGGTCGCCGCGCTCAGCCGCGAGCTCGCCGAGCTGCGCGAGCGGCTCGCCTCCGTCCAGGCCGAGAACCTGGAGCTCAAGAAGCGCCTGCGTCAGGCCGGGCGCGCCACGGTGGGTCGCTCGTCCGGGCGGGACAAGCGTGCAGGCGGGGACGCCGGCAAGGCCGGCTAGCGCGTTCGACGAAGACCCCGGAATCGCGCGAGCCGGTGGCGCCACAGGTCCGCAAGGGCGGCGCGAATGCGCGAAGATGCAGGCATGAGTGAGGCTCGTATCGTCGCGCGCACCGACGCCCGCAGGCGCCGGGGGCGGGGCGCGTGAGCGACAGCTTCGGCGCCCGCTCCACGCTCGCGGTCGGCGACCGCGAGTACGAGATCTTTCGTCTCGAGGCGTTGCAGTCGGCCTACGATGTCGCGCGCCTCCCCTACTCGCTCAAGATCCTGCTGGAGAACCTGCTCCGCAAGGAAGACGCTGCTGCTGAGAAGACGGCGGACGTGGAAAGCGTCGCCCGCTGGGTTGCGACCGCCGAGCCGAAAGACGAGATCGCCTACACCCCCGCCCGCGTCCTGATGCAGGATTTCACGGGCGTCCCAGCGGTTGTCGACCTCGCGGCGATGCGCGACGCGATGGACAACATGGACGGCGACCCCAGGGCGATCAATCCACTCGTGCCGGCCGAGCTGGTGATCGACCACTCGATCCAGGTCGACGAGTACGCCACGAAATTCGCCTTCAAGCGCAATGCGGAGCTCGAGTTCCAGCGCAACCGCGAGCGCTACGCATTTCTCCGCTGGGGGCAGAAGGCGTTCGCGGACTTCGCGGTCGTGCCACCCAACACCGGCATCTGCCACCAGGTCAACCTCGAGTATCTCGGTCGCGTCGTATACGCGAAGGACGGCCAGGCCTTCCCCGACACCCTGGTCGGGACCGACTCACACACGACGATGATCAACGGGCTCGGCGTGCTCGGTTGGGGTGTCGGCGGAATCGAGGCGGAGGCCGCGATGCTCGGGCAGCCGATCTCGATGCTCGTGCCACAGGTGGTCGGCTTCAGGCTCACCGGCTCGCTGCCCGAGGGGGCGACAGCGACCGACTTGGTCCTGACGGTGACGCAGATGCTGCGTGAGCGCGGCGTAGTCGGAAAGTTCGTCGAGTTCTTCGGCGATGGCCTCGCCGGCCTGACGATCGCCGATCGCGCCACGATCGGGAACATGTCGCCGGAGTACGGCGCCACATGCGGCATCTTCCCCGTCGACGCCGAGACGCTTCGCTACCTCGAGTTCACAGGCCGCCCGCCCGAGCTGGTTGCGCTCGTCGAGGCCTACTGCAAGGAGCAGGGGCTCTTCCACGACGAGGGCTCCGACGAGCCGACCTTCTCCGACACTCTGGAGCTCGACCTCTCGACGGTCGTGCCGAGCCTCGCCGGCCCCAAGCGCCCGCAGGACCGCGTGTCACTGGCCGAGGCGAAGAGCTCGTTCCTCGTCGCCCTCCGCGAGTTCGTCTCTGAGACGGAACCCGGAGATGGACACCCGCCAGACTTCGCCAACGGAACGCCCGACGAGGCCTCCGCCGAGTCCTTTCCCGCCAGCGATCCGCCCGCCTGGATGGCGGGTGTGACCGGGGGCGGGATGCCGGAGCCGCAAGACCCTCCCGCCGGCGCACCGGCCGCGGTCACCGAGCGCCCATTTTCCGCGGTCGACGTCACGCTCGAGAACGGCACGCAGACGATCCTCGACCACGGCTACGTCGTGATCGCGGCGATCACGAGCTGCACCAACACTTCCAACCCGTCCGTGATGCTCGGCGCCGGGCTGCTCGCCAGGAAGGCGGCCGAGCGTGGCTTACGCCCGCGCCCGTGGGTGAAGACGAGCCTGGCTCCAGGCTCCAAGGTCGTCACCGACTACCTCGAGCGAGCGGGACTCCAGGCTCCCCTCGACGAGCTCGGCTTCAATCTCGTCGGCTACGGCTGCACGACGTGCATCGGCAACTCGGGACCGCTGCCGCCACCGGTCCAGCGTGCTGTTCAGGAGCACGACCTGGCGGTGTGCTCGGTGCTCTCGGGCAACAGGAACTTCGAGGGCCGCATCAACCCCGACGTGAAGATGAACTACCTCGCCTCGCCGCCGCTGTGCGTTGCGTACGCGCTCGCGGGGCGCATGGACGTCGACCTGCTGACCGAGCCGCTCGGCGAGGGCTCCGACGGCGAGCCGGTCTTCCTCGAGGACATCTGGCCGAGTCAGCGGGAGATCCAGGACGCCATCGAGTCGGCGATCGAGTCGAACATGTTCCGGCGCAGCTACAGCGAGGTATTCGAGGGCGACGAGAAATGGAAGACGCTGCCGGTCCCCGAAGGCGATCGCTACGCCTGGGACGACGCCTCCACGTATGTCAAACGCCCGCCCTACTTCGACGGCATGCCCGCGGAGCCGCCCGCGGGCTTCGAGCCGATCATCGGAGCACACGCGCTCGCCGTCCTCGGCGACAGCGTTACCACCGACCACATCTCACCCGCCGGCGCGATCAAGGTCGACTCGCCCGCGGGGCGCTACCTGATCGAGCGGGGCATCGATCCGAAGGACTTCAACTCCTACGGGTCCAGGCGCGGCAACCACGAGGTGATGATGCGAGGCACGTTCGCGAACGTGCGGCTGCGCAATCAGCTCGCGCCGGGGACCGAGGGCGGATTCACCGTCCATCTCCCGGACGGCGAGCAGATGACGATCTTCGATGCCGCGATGCGGTACGCCGAGGAGGGCGTGCCACTCTGCGTGATCGCCGGTAAGGAGTACGGCTCGGGCTCCTCACGCGACTGGGCCGCCAAGGGGCCCCGCCTACTCGGCGTACGCTTCGCGCTGGCGGAGAGCTACGAGCGCATCCACCGCTCGAACCTGGTCGGGATGGGAATACTGCCGCTCCAATTTGAGGACGGGGAGTCGATCGAGTCGCTCGGCCTGAGCGGGCAGGAGCGCTTCGACCTGGCGTCGGTGGAGGACGGTGCGCCCACGCTTGGTGTCACCGCGACGCCCGACACGGGCGATCCGACCGAGTTCGAGGCGCGCGTGCGCATCGACACTCCGAACGAGTGGCTCTACTACCGCCACGGCGGCATCCTGCACTTCGTGCTGCGGCAGCTTCTAGCGGCGGCGTAAAACCTGAAGATGCCGCCTCAAGGTGGGGTCAGTCGAGCCCGCGGAGCTCCCGGTATTCGCGCCTACGCGAATTCCGGCCTATTCGTGTCCGGCGAAGCCGGCTGGATAGTCTGCCAAGTACGCAACGTCACGCGGCCACGGCAGGCAAACCGATGCCGATCACCTTCAGGCGCCGCGTCAGCGCCGTGAAGGCGAACTCGTTCACCTCGGTACTCGAGTAGCCGAGCAGGTCCCACTCGCCGAAGGGGTCCTTGCCGGTCGGCACCAGCACGCCGCCCGCGACTGGCAGCGTCTCAGCGAGCGTCTCCTGCACGCGTGCAACGAGCTCAGGACGTTCGCGCACCGTCTTCTGCAGGTACCAGGTCCCGAAAGCGACGTGGCGATGCTCGTCCTGGCTGACCTTCCTGAATCCCTCGACGAAGCCGGGCATGATGCCGCGTTGCTCGAAGAAGTCGGTGATGAACTGCTGACCGGTGAGCGCCAGGGTGCCCTCGATCACCATGTGGTAGAGCGTGACGAAGTCGACCTTGGACTCCACATCGCGGGGATTCGCGATCAGCTTTTCGGCGGCCTCTACCAAGTGCTCGTCGAAGAGCTGGATGAACGCGTCGTTGAGGTCGGCGCGAACGCGCTCGAGCTGGGTGTCCATGCCTCCACCGATCCCGGCGACCTCGTCGTACAGGCGTGAGAAGAACTGCGCGTGACGCGCCTCGTCGACCTGCTGGGTAGCGAGGAAGGCCTCTTCGGCCTGGTCCTCGTAAGCCATCACGAGTCCCGAGAACTGAGTCGTGACCCGCTCCTCGCCGACGAAGAACGAGGACAGCCCCCACACGACGTCGCTGCGCACGTCCTCCGGCAGCTCCGCCCAGTCGGCCACGTCCTTGCTGAAGTCGATCGCGTACGCCGACCAGTGCTGACGCTCCCACAGCTGGTAGAGCTGCTGCGGCGACATCAGCTTGATGCTCGCCAGCTTCGACTCGTCGGCGACCGTCGCGACGTCGCCCTGCACGGCTAGATCTGCCAGCGTCCCCATGAGGCCTCCTCCTGCTTCGCGAATCCGGAGGCAGCAGCCTATCGCGCTCTTGACACAGCGTCAAGACTATCTGTCAAGACGTGCTGTTAAGCTTTTGTATGAGATGGCGGTTCTGTCGCAGCGCAGGGACGAGCCGAGCGAGCAGCGGCTCGAGACCGAAGCTGCCTTCGTGGCCGCCAGCGCCGCCCTACTGCTCGAGGGTCGCTCGTACGCCGACCTGAGTGTGGAGGAGATCTCTCGCCGAGCGGGCCGCAGCCGCACGGCCTTCTACTTCTACTTCCGCGACAAGCGCGAGTTGCTGATCCATGCCCTGCAGGACGCGGCCGAGCGTCTATACGTGGCGGCCGACAGTTGGTGGAGTGGGCCCGGCAGACCGGATGACCTGCGACGCGCGCTCGAGGACGTCTTCGACGTCTACAGCGACGAGCGCGCGGTGCTCGGGGCGGTGATAGAGGCATCGGGCTACGACGAGAGCATCCGCGAGCTGTGGCGAGACGTGATCGGCCGCTTTGTCGTCCCCACCGAGGAGCGGCTGCGCGCGGAGGGAGAGCCGGCGGCGAGCGCGCGCGCGAAGGCATTCGCGCTCGTTTGGATGACGGAGCGCACGTTCTACCAACACCTAGGCGCCGAGGGGACGAGCGACATCAGCGACCGCGCCCTGCTCGACTCGCTGGTCGAGATCTGGGTCCGGAGCGCCTATCGAAGCCCGCCCTAGGGCGCCAAGCCCTAGGACCGCTTTGCTGAAGCGGCCCTCCGCCGGGTGGCCGCCGTCGTCTTGCGGCCTGTCGTCTTGCGCGCCGTCGCCTTGCGCGCCGTCGTCTTGCGCGGCGTCTTGCGGCCTGTCGTCTTGCGGCCTATCGTCTTGCGGCCTGTCGTCTTGCGGGCTGTTCCCCTGCGGGCGGTCGCTTTGCGGGCGGAGCTCTTTCTGGCGCCTTGCTTGCTGCCCGCGCCGGTGAGTCGCTCCTGAAGCCCTTCGAGGTCTGCCAGCAGCGTCTTGTTCAGGCGCTGCGTCTCGCTACGAGCCTTCGTCAGCGTTCCCTGCACCTCCTTCAAGAGGTCGCGACCGCTGCGGCCGAGGCTTGCGCTCAGCTCGTTGAGAGCCTTGTACGCGGTCTCCAGCGCCGCGTTCAGGTTGTCGAGAGAGGCTTCGCCCCCACTCGTCCGGGCCCGCGAGCCGCTGCGTCTGCTGGTCGAGCCTGCACGAGCCCTGCTCGTGGTCTTCCTGCGACTGCTCGTCGCCATCTTTCCCCCTAGCGTTTACCGTGACTGGCTTGAGGGCGACAGCCTAACTGCGCCTCGGCGCAATGCAAGTGCGGCTCGGGCCGCTTAGGCCAGGACGTCCGACAGTGGGCGCCGCGGCGTTTGGCCGACGGGCTGCCCGTATCCGAGCCGGACGAGGACCTGCGGGAAACCGCCGAGCCCGACCAGGTCGCGCAGCTCCCCGCGAAGCTCGGGAATCTCTACCGCCTGATCCAGAAATGAAGCCGACAGACCCCGCGAGCACGCCTCGAGCAGTAGGCGCTGCAACGCCTGGCCGGCGGCGAGCCAGCTCCCAGCGTCGTCTTCAGGGGTACCGATCACCGCGAGCATCGGCGAGGCGGCAGCCAGGTCGTGGTCCCTTGCAGCCTGAGCGCCGCCCATGTCGAAGGTGCGCATCACGTAGGGGCTCGCGACCGGGCGCTTGCCCGCGAAGCCGTAGCCGGGGATGCCGTCGGTCGCGCCGTTGGCATGTGGTCGCATCCATGCGCCAAGCTCCTCGCGAAAGCCATCGTCGGCGAACTGGGTACGGTCGCCACGAGCGATCAGGTCCGCCAGAGCGTACTTGCCTTCCGGAGCACGGTAGGCGGAGAACCAGGCGCCCTCCTCGACGGCGGCGCTCTTCAGGCCCTCGACCTGCTCCTCGTCGACCTCCCTCTCCTCGAACAGACCCCTGTTCGTCGCTCGTGAGGGAATGGCCTCGAAAAGCCTCAGCTCATCGTCAGCGGGTTCGCGGCGCTCGCCTAGACCTACGATCGCGAGCAAATCGCGGTCTTCGTCGTCGGGAAGCAGCCGAATCGCAGGCTCGAAGCCGAGGCGACGGATCCCGAGCCTCATGTTGAGCAAGGCCGCGCCGCAGGCAATCGTGAGCTGGCGGTCCTCCGGGTCGATCACCGGCAGCGAGCGTGAGCGGTCCGCGAGCAGCTGCACCGATGAGCCCTCGACGCGGAATCGCCATGGCTGCGCGTTGTGCACCGACGGCGCCATCACCGCATGGCGGACCAGTGCGGTAAGGGTGTCCGCTTCCATGGCCGTGTCGGGCGAGCCATCCAGGCTCGCGCCGAGCCTCTCCCTGGCTTCGATCACGCGCATCCCTGCATATCTAGCCGGCTTCGCCGGGCACCTACAGTCCAGATGTAAATCGGCGTTTTCGCCCGCCGCCATGAGAGTTCCGAGGCGCTCTGCCTCGGCCATTCGTCCGCCGGCCTCTCAGAGGTACCCGCTGCGCCTGAACCAGGCGAACAGCAGCGCCAGCGGGACCAGCACGCCGCCGAGGCCAAACGCCGCGAAGGCGGCGAACGTGTCGACGTGATCGACCAGCCACCCGAAGTTCTGGCCGAAGAACCCCGTCACGAACATGAGCGGCAGGAACACGGTCGAGATGACGGTGAGCTGCTTCATGATCTGGTTCAGCCGGTTCGACACCGTCGAGAGGTAGACATCCATCATTCCGGAGAGCAGGTCGCGGTAGGAGTCGATCAGCTCCGAGATCCGAATCAGGTGGTCGTAGACGTCGCGAAAGTAGTCTCGGGGACCGGCTTGCAGCCCCGGCAGCATGGTGATCTGGTCGATGGTGCGCGCGAACAGGTCGCGCTGCGGCGTCACGACCCGCCGCAGGGTGACGAGGTTCCGCTTGACGTGGAAGATGCGCTTTAGCTGCTCGTCGGTCGGCTCCATCACGACGGCTTCCTCGAGCGCATCGATCTCGTCGTCGATACGGGACAGCACCGGGAAGAACGAGTCGGTCAGAGCGTCGAGGATCCGGTAGACGACGAAGTGCTCGGCTCCGGCGGGGCCGCGTTCGAGCCGGCTGCGCACGCCCACGAGCTCGTCGCAGTGCTCTCGCCGGATCGTGATCACGTAGGAGCCGCTGACGAAGAGGTGAACCTCCGTCAGCCCGGTCTCGCCGTCCGCGAGCGACCGAACCGCGAAGAAAACGATGAACACGTACCGCTCGTAGTCGTCGAGCTTCGGCCGCTGGCCGAACTTCTGCGTGTCCTCGATGGCAAGCGGGTGAATGTCGAACATCTCCCGCAGGAGCTCGAGATCCGACTGCTCGGGTCGCTCGAGGTCGAGCCAGAAGAACTCGTCCCGCGCCATCAGCTCCTCGATCTCGAGGCGATCGATGTGCGTGAGCACGCGCACCCGCGCGACGCTACCGAGGGTGCAGGACGGCTCGCCGCCCCGACCCGGCAAGCGGTGAAAGGGTATGCGGGCTGCCCGCCGCGGCGCGCAGCGCACATCGACGAGGAGGGCAAATGAGCTACGAGACGCTGATCTACGACAAGAGCGAGCACGTCGTGACGCTGGTCTACAACCGCCCCGACCAGCACAACGCGGTCAACCGGAAGATGAACGAGGAGCTACATCACGCCTGGCGGCGCTTCCGGGACGACCCGGACGCGTTCGTGCTCGTGATCACCGGCGCCGGAGAGACGACCTTCTGCGCCGGCTGGGACCTTGCAGACGCTGCATCAATGACCGAGACGCCCGACTTCGACGAGTACCGCGTGTCCGTCTACGACTCCCCGGGGGAATGCGGCTACACGCGCCGGGCCGACGTCTTCAAGCCGGTGATCGCCGCGGTCAACGGCTACGCGTTCGCGGCAGGGCTCGAGACGGCGCTCCTTGCCGACATCCGCATAGCCGCCGAGAACGCGGAATTCGGTGCTCTCGAGCGCCGCTGGAACATCGTCGGTGGCGACGGAATGACGGTCAGGCTGCCGCTGGTCGTCGGCTTCGCGCGGGCGATGGAGCTCATCATCACGGGGCGGCGCATCGACGTTACGGAAGCCGAGCGGATCGGCCTGGTCAACGAGGTGGTTCCGCATGGGAAGGCTTTGGAGCGAGCACAGGAGCTGGCGCACGAGATCGCCGCGCTCCCGCAGGGGGCGATCAGATCTGACAAGGAGTCGGTGCTGCGCGGCATCGGACGCACGCTCGAGGAGCGGCTGCGGATCGAAGCCGAGATGACGATCTCGATGTTCCTGCGCCGTGACAAGCACACGGTCGGGGCGTCGGCCTTCAAGGAGGGCCGGGCGCCCGAGTGGCCGCACCACGGTCTGTGACGGAACATCGAGCTCATAGCCATTCGCGAGGTAGCGCGGATGGGATCGGGCCCGCGAAACGCGGCAGCAGGCGCTCTCCGAGCGCGGCCGCCGAGCGCCCCTCCACCATCGGCCGCAGGTCCTCGAAGGCGAGCAGGACCCTCACCGTGGTGCCGATCTGGAAGTCGGCCGCATTTGGCTCGTCGCCGCCAATCGTGCCGTCGGCGATCAACCGGTCCACCTCGTCGAGCATGCCCGGCAGCGCGGCGACGTCCGCCCGCACGCGCGCCTCGTCCGCGCCGGCCATGCGGGCGAGGCGACGCGCGACCGGGACGTTGAGCGCAGCCATGAGACTCGGCGCCGGCATGCCGATGTCGCGCGCGAGCCATCGGCGCGTGCCCGCGTCGTGCGAGGCCAACCAGCGAAAGACCCGCCTTGGTACCGGCTGCAGCTCGCGCTCGCCCCACGCTTCGGCGTGCTCGACCCGCCGGCGCAGCTCGGCGTCGACAGGGAAGAGCGGCGGCTCGGGGCGAAGCTGGTCGAGAGCGCGCGAGATCGCGCGCGAGCTCTGCAGGCGGCGTCCATCGAGCCGAAGGGCCGGTACGGTGCCGCCGCGAAAGCCCGCGAAACGTAGAAGCACCGGGTGCAAGCCGGGCAGCAGGTCAACGACCCTGTGCTCGATGCCCTTGCGTTCGAGCATCAATCGCGCTGCGTGACTCGGATGCGAGAGGGACAGCGCGTAGAGCTTCACCCGCATGCCGGCGTCAGGGAACGGGGTCGTCCTCGGCCATCCCGCCGAGGAACGCATCGAGAACCTGGTTGACGAGCCAGACGATGAACGTCGCGAACACGGCCCACCAGAATCCGTCGATCTGGAAGTCGTCCACGATCCAGCTCGTCAGGTAGAGCATCAGCAGGTTGACGAAGAAGTAGGCCACGCCCAGCGTGAGGAGGATGAGAGGCAGGGCGAGCAGCGTCAGCACCGGCTTCACGAAGATGTTCACGAGGCTGAAGACGAGCCCCGCGAGCACCAGCGCCCACTCGCGGTCGCCGTAGTCGATTCCTTCTAGCAGCCAGGCCGCGACGAAGAGTGCCGCAACGTTGAAGGCCCACGTGACGAGGAACCGTCGCATGCGGTCTAATACTCGCAGCTCGCGTCAGCGCGGGCGATTCGACCAAGAGACGAAAGGGAAGCTGCATGAGCCACCGCACGTTCGTAATTGGAGTCGGCATGACGAAGTTCGAGAAGCCCGGCTCGCGCGACTGGGACTACCCGGACATGGCCGCCGAGGCCGGAGGCAAGGCGCTCGAGGATGCGGGCGTCTCGTACGCGGACGTGCAGCAGGCTTTCGTTGGCTACTGCTATGGCGAGTCGACTTCCGGTCAGCGCGCCGTCTACGGGCTGGGTCTGACGGGCATCCCGGTGGTGAACGTCAACAACAACTGCTCGACCGGCTCGTCAGCCCTCTACATGGCGCGCCAGGCGGTGCGAGGCGGACTGGTGGATTGCGCGCTCGCGCTCGGCTTCGAGAAGATGGAAAAGGGGTCCCTGGGCGTCAAGTACACCGACCGCACGAACCCGATCGACCGCCACATGATGGCGATGTTCGAGGTTCGAGAGCCCGAGCAGAGCCCGTTCGCGCCGCAGATGTTCGGCAACGCCGGGCGCGAGCACATGGAGCGCTACGGGTCGGAGCCCGACCACTACGCCTGGATCGGGTGGAAGAACCACAAGCACTCGGTGAACAATCCCTACGCGCAGTTCCAGGACGAGTACAGCATGGACGACATCAAGGGCGCGAAGATGATCCACGAGCCGCTCACGAAGCTCCAGTGCTCGCCGACTTCCGACGGCTCGGCCTGCGCGATCGTGGCGAGCGAGCGGTTCGTGGAAGAGCGCGACCTGTGGGGCCGCGCGATCGAGATCGCCGGCCAGGCGATGGTGACCGACATGCCCTCCACGTTCGAGGAGCGCAGCTCGATCAAGGTGGTCGGCTTCGACATGTCGAAGGAGGCAGCGCGTCAAGCTCTCACCGAGGCGGAGACCGCGATCGAGGACGTAGACGTGATCGAGTTGCACGACTGCTTCACCTCCAACGAGCTGATCACCTACGAGGCGCTCGGGCTAGCCGATGAGGGCGAGGGCCACAAGCTCGTGGACGCCGAGGACACGACCTACGGCGGTCGCTGGGTGGTCAACCCTTCGGGCGGGCTGATCTCCAAGGGGCACCCGCTCGGCGCGACTGGGCTCGCGCAGTGCTCGGAGCTCACGTGGCAGCTTCGAGGCGACGCGGACAAGCGCCAGGCCGCGGGCGCGAAGGTAGGCCTCCAGCACAACATCGGCCTGGGCGGCGCAGCCGTCGTCAGCGTCTACAAGCCCGCTGCTTAGAGCCTTCAACGGAATGCCCGGCTCCGGGCTACGATTGGGTCGCTTGACTAGCGAGGGGAGCCCGGGGCAGGAGAGTCATTTGACCGAGCGCAGCATCCGCGCGCGCGCGCTGGACCGACCCGCGCTGCCGCGGGCGTTCGCGCTCCTCTACGGGGCCGGAGGAACACTCGTGCTGGTGACGCTTCTGGTCCCGACCGAGTCGGACCGCTTCGAGCCGGGGATGGTGATTCCGGCTCTCCTGGCGTTGGGAGTTACCGCGTTGATGCTGATCGGCCAGGAGCGGCCGCCGCTCTGGGTCTTCCAGTCGTTGCCGACGTTCGGAGCGGTCCTGATCACGAGCGTCGCCTACTCGGGTGGGACCACCACTTTCAATGCTTACGCGCTTCTGTACCTGTGGGTCATCATCTCGGGCTTCTACTTCTTCGACTGGCGACTGGGGCTGGTGGGCCTTCTGACGTCGGCCACCGGCTATGCCCTGGTGCTGCTGCACCACGACGCCGCCGACGACCCGCTCCTGTACTACCTGATGGGAGTGGGGACCTTCTCCGTCGCCGGTCTGCTGCTGGCGCTCCTGAGCGAACGGATCTCTCAACTGCTCGATGCGCTGCGCGGAAGCGACCGGTTGAAGACGACGATCATCCGCTCCGTCTCACACGACTTCCGCACGCCGCTGACGGCGATCATCGCGGCCGGCGAGTCCTCGAGCTCGCCGACGCTCGACAGCGACGACCGCCGCGAGCTCGCATCCGTGATCGTGACCGAAGCTACACGGCTTTCGACGTTGCTCGAAAAGCTCATGGACCTCTCGAAGCTCGAGGCCGGTGCGGCCGAGCCACGCCCGATCTGGTGCTCGCTCGAGGAGATCGTGGAGACGGCGCTCGAGCGGATGCCCGCTCGCGAGCGCTTCGTCGTCGCCACACAGCCTGATCTCCCGCTCGTGCGCGCCGATGCCGGCCAGCTCGAGGGCGCGCTGCTCAACCTGTTCGAGAACTCGAGCCGCTTCGCCATCGCCGCGCCGGTGGAGGTGACGCTCGAGGCCCGCGACGACAGCGTGCTGGTGCGCGTGCGAGACCACGGCCCCGGCATCTCCCCTGAGGACCGTGAGCACATCTTCGAGCCGTTCTACCGCGGCCGCCACGACGCTGGTCCCTATGACCCCGGCCTCGGATTGGCGATCACGAAGGGCTTCGTGGAGGCGAACGGCGGGCTGGTGCGGGCGGAGCTTGCGAGCGAGGGCGGCACGACTTTCGTGGTCGAGCTTCCGCGCTTCCCCGAGGATGCCGCGGATCCGCCCAGGGTCAGCGAGCGAAGGTGAGGTTTGGGTCGCGCTCTGCGCGAGAGTCGACCGAGCGCTTCTGCGGCTGCCGCGACATCAAACCGAGGTCGACCTGGCGCACCACGACACGCGAGAGCTCGTCGGCAATCCGCGGGTCGAACTGGCCTCCGGCGCAGGCCTGGAGCTCTTCAAGCGCATACTCGACGGTCATGCCCCTGCGGTACGGCCTCGTCGTCACCATGGCGTTGAATGCGTCGCAGGCGCTCACTATGCGCGCCTCGACCGGGATCTCCGTGCCCGCGAGCCCGTCCGGGTAACCCTGGCCGTCCCACCGCTCGTGGCAAGAGCGAACGATGCCCCCGACGTGACCGAGCACTCCGCCGACTCTCTCGAGCAGCCGCTCCCCTTCGACGGTATGGGTCTTCATCAAGGCCCACTCGCGCTCGTCGAGGGGGCCGGGCTTGTTGACGATCTCCTTGGGAATGGTGATCTTGCCGACGTCGTGCAACAGGGCGGCGAACTCGACGTCGCGCTGCTGGCGCTGGTCGAGCCCCATCTGCTTGGCGACCATCAATGCGAGCGACACGACGCCGCGGCTGTGGCTGCCGGTGTAGCTGTCGTCGGCCTCGACGACGTCTCCGAGCAGCATCGCCGTGCCGCGGTATGTGTGGCTCAGCTCGAGGGTGTGTCGCATGCGAGCTGCTCGCTCGTGGGCGAAGATCTGGAGCAGGGCCGCGAGCGGCAGGCAGAGCATGAAGCTGTACGGCTGCTCCTCGGACGTGAAGGCGGCGAGCAACCCGAGCGGGGCGAGCAGCGCGTCGACCGCGTAGAGCCAGCCGCGCTCGCCGAGCTGCGTGCTCGGAGCGATCCCGAGCCCGAACCACTCCCGAGCCGTCACCGTGACCATGTCGAGCCCGAACTGAGAGACAAGCGCCGCCACATAGAGCGGCCAGTCGCTCCAGCTCGGATCGCCGGCGCCGGCGAGCGTGAGCAGAAGCGCCGGGCCGATCGCGTGCCAGGAGTCCCCGAGCGCGAGTAGCGAGCGCTCGGGATGAGTTCGGCCGCGCAGGTAGTCGGGCACCTCCGCCAGGAGGAAGCCGGCCGCCACCATGAGCGGCACGACGGGCATGGGTACCAGGAACAGCATCGGCACGAAGATCAGCTCGGTGGGGACCGTGTAGCCGGCGCCGACGTCGAACCTGACGCGGGCGGCCAGGGCATATGCTCCGACGAGCGCCAGGGCGAGCAGCGGTGAGAGCGATCCCTCCCAAGGGAGAAACGCCGCCATCGGCGCCGCAACGAGCACGAACGCGATCGCGGCGAGTGCCTCGACCGAACGCTCGCGCCGGCCGAGGCGGCGAGCCATGCGCGCCTCCGCCTCCTCGAACAGCTGCGCCACCGCAGGGGCCACCAGGCCCTCGGATGCATGCGAGGGAGTCTTCACCCTCACTTCTTCGGCGTTTCGCTGCTCGGCTTGGGGTCTGGGCGGACAGATGTAGTAGCGCGAAGCCCCTACAGATGAGGGGCTCGGGTGTCGATGATCGTTGAACCAGATCCACCAGCCAAGGAGGGCGAAGTGGCAACAGTCATCTCTAGTGCAGTGAACCGTGGCGCCGCGGCCGTAGCCGTAGCCGCCGTGGTGTTGGCGCTCGTGCTCGCCGCGGTCGTCGCGATGAGCGGGCAGCTCGGCGTCGGCCCGGCAGGAAAGGGCGACGAGCTGAAGCTGCCGGTCGCCGGCAAGACCGTCAGCGGCACCCCGAGCCGGCGCAAGTAGCGCACCGAGCGGAAGGCCGGAGAGCGCCATGACGCGCCCGACTCTCTTCTGCGCCGCATTGGCGGCAGGACTGCTGGGCATGCCCATGGTCCCCGCGAGCGCGGCGCCGCCACGGGAGGGTCGTTATGTGGTGGTGCTCGAGCAAGGCGTATCGGCGACACGGCTCGCGAAGGACCACAGCAGACGCTTCGATGCGGACACCCAGCACGTCTACGGAAGCGCTCTGGCCGGCTACTCGGCCAAGATCCCGACTGCACGGCTGAATAAGCTGCGCCAGGCCGCCGGCGTCGCTCGCGTCATCGCCGATCGGCGCGTCCGCTCGGCGGGCAGGTCCGGCTCCCAGGCTCTCCCGACCGGCATCAACCGGATCGATGCCGACCTGAGTGGCGCAGGGGACGGCTCCGGAACGCTCAACAGCCCCGCGGTCGCGGTGCTCGACACCGGCTCCGGCCCCCACCCCGAGCTCAACATCGCGGGCGGCAAGGCCTGCGTCGGCCGGGACCATGCCGACGGAAACGGTCACGGTACGCACGCCGCCGGCACCATCGCGGCGAAGGACGACGCCGCTGGCGTTGTCGGCGTCGCGCCCGGAGCGCCGATCTACTCCGTCCGGGTGCTGGACAGCTCCGGTGGCGGAGACCTCTCGGATCTCCTTTGCGGGGTCGACTGGCTGGTCGCAAACGCGACGACCCTGGGCATCAAGGTCGCCAGCATGAGCCTCGTGACGCCAGGGTCGGATGACGGCAACTGCGGCAACACCAACGGCGACCCATTGCACCAGGCGATCTGTGCCGCCACGGCGCGCGGAGTCACGGTGATTGCCTCGGCAGGAAATGATGCGACGGACTTCGCGGCCTCGGTACCTGCCGCCTATGACGAGGTTCTGACGGTCAGCGCCATCTCGGACACCAACGGGACAGCAGGCGGCGGTGGGGTCATGCCCAAGGGGTGTTCCGCCGACGTCGACGACAGCGCGGCCGATTTCAGCAACTTCGCTGCGCCCGGCACGAGCGATACGCTTCACACACTGGCCGCTCCGGGCAAGTGCATCAACTCGACATGGCGCGGCGGCGGCTACAGGCTCAGCTCCGGGACGAGCATGGCGGCGCCACACGCAGCGGGTGCAGCCGCGCTGTGCATCGCCACCGGTGGGTGTGCAGGGTTGTCCCCGTTTCAGGTGATCGCCAAGCTTCGCTCCGACGCCGCAGCGCGGCCGGCCTCGTACGGCTTCGTTGAGGACCCGTTCAGGGTCTCCGGCGGCAGCCGCTACTACGGACACCTTCTCTACGCCGGCGGCTACGGCCCGACCACCTCGGGGCCCAATACGGGCCCGGGCGGCGGCTCAGGGACGGGCGGAACGCCTCCGAAGCCCGGCCGCGGCAAGAAGAAGTAGACCCGCGCGGTATAAACGGCGGGATGTCGACCGCCGATAGACCGCGGCTACTGCTCGTCCCGGAGTTCAGCCTGCTCGAGTGGCAGATCATGCCGCAGCTCGAGGAATGGGCCGAGGTCGCCGCATTCGACCCGCCAGGTGTGGGCGACGAGCCGCTCGCGGAGGAGGATCTCGAGGCGGTGCGCGAGGGGCGACTCCGGATCCGCGACCTCATCGTGCGCCGCGGCCTCGAGGAGATCGAGCGTCGCGGCTGGGAGCGCTTCTTCCTGGTCGCCGACGGCTGGAGCAACGCGACCGCGGCTCGCATCGCTGTCGCACGACCCGAAGCGGTCGAGGGCATCGCGCTTGGGCACGCCTGCGTCTCGTACGAAATGGACGGCGAGCGCCCGGCCATCAGCCGCGAGGTGTGGGCGGCGATGCGCCAGCTACTTCAGAACGACCACCGCGAGTTCATCCGCCACGGGATCGTGCAGGTCACGCGTGGATCCGTCGGCGAGGAGATCGCCGACAGGATGATCGAGCGCTTCCCGAGCAAGGAGTGGGTGCTCGAGACCTGGGACGCCCTCGGCTCAGATGCCGAGCCGATCGGCGAGCTGCTGAAGGAGGCTGGCTCCCCGCTGCTGCTCGCGCAACACGAGGGATGCATCTCATTTACCGAGGAGGGCTTCGAAGACGCCGCCGAGGCGTTCCCCGACGCGCCGGTGATAAGGGTCCCGGACTCCCCCGCCGCCAGGCCCGAGTTCGCAGAGGCGCTGAGAGAGTTCTGCCTCAGCGTGTCGCGGGCTCGCCAGTCCGCGTGAGGCGCTGCGCGGGGCTTGCGTCGCCCGCCGCCGCTACCTCCCGTGGACGCGCGGCCTGGACCACGCGCACGCCCCGCTTCGGAACGATCGTGACGCCCTTGCGGAACCCCTTCTCGGGTCGCCGTCCGACCGCGTCCAGCTCGGCGCGCTCGAGCACTCGGCGTACGACCACCTTCATCTCGAACATTGCGAAGCTGGCCCCGATGCAGCGCCGCGTGCCGCCACCGAACGGTATCCACGTATACGTGTCGGGAGCGTCAGGTCCAAGGAAGCGCTCGGGCCGGAAGGCGCGCGGCTCCGGATAGCGGTCGGCGCGGCGGTGGATCGCCGCGATCGAGGGGTTGATCTCCATCCCCGGCGGTATCACGTATCCACCCAGCTCGAACGGCTGGCCGCGCACGACCCTCCCCACTCCCGGAACGACCGGTCGCAGGCGCAGGGATTCCTTGACGACCGCGTCGAGGTACGTCTCGTCCTGCTCGGCCAGGGAGGATCGCAGCCGGTCCAAAGCCGGCCGGTTGCGAAGCAGAAGCTCGAACGTCCACGCGAGCCCTGTCGCCGTCGTCTCGTGGCCGGCGACGAGCAGGGTCACGAGCTCGTCGCGAAGCTCCCTGTCGGTCATGGCGCGTCCATCCTCGTCTCGGGCGAGCAGCAGCATCGAGAAGACGTCCTCGCGGCTCTCGAGGTCCGGCTCCTCTCGACGGTGGCGGATCTCGTCGTAGATCAGCTCGTCGACCGCTCGGCGAGACTCCTCGAAGCGCCTCATGCCGCCGTTGCCGAAGCGGCCGCTCGACAGCGCCATCACGAGAATGCCGAGCCTCGTGCCGACGGGGTCGAGCATCGACCGCACGCGCCGTTTCAACTCCTCGGCGCGGACTCGCTCGGTGACGCCGAAGACCGCGTGCATGATCACGTCGAGCGTGAGCGACTGCATCGAGGCAAGCAACTCGAAGGGGCGCCCGACGGGCCAGCTATCGATCTGCTGATCCGCCGCCCGGCGCATCGCCGCTTCGTACTCGCGCATGCGCTCGCCATGGAAGGCGGGAAGCATCAACCGCCGCTCCCGCAGGTGCTGCTCGCCGTCCAGCAGGAGAAGAGAGCGCTCGCCGACGACCGGCCCGAGCGGGGCATTTGCCTCCCCCGCGCGCAGCTGGTCCGGCGAGCCCCGGAAAAGCTTCTTCACGTGCTCGGGCTCGAAGACCATCACGAAGCAGGGGTCGAAGAGCGTTCCGAACGTGACCATGTCTCCGTAGCGTCGCCTGCAGGTGTCGATGAAGGGGATCGGCAGGATGAACCCGAGCGTCTGCATCCAGCGCGGCATGCTCGGGCCGGGCGGCAGTGACGCCTCGGGGTGCAGGAGCGAGCCCTTGGCGCGCGGCCCCTTCGAGGCCATGAAGCCGTTCGTCGAGCCGTTCGCGCGCGAGCCGGCCGATTCGATGGAGTCGCGTGCGCTCAACGGAGGTAGGGCACGATCCGGGCCCGGAACAGCCCGCCCCAGCCGCGAGGACTGGCGAGGACCTTGATCAGGATGGGAAGGGCGTCGAAGTAGCTTGTCCTCTCCGCGCCGGCGCCATCGCGAAGGACGAATCGGTCCACGGCGCGCCAGCTGAGCTCGCGGCCTCCGAAGGTGCAGCTCGCCGTGAAGTCGATGAACAGGATTTCTTCGCGCGCAGCCCACTCGTGGACGGTCACGTGCAGGCCCGGGAAGGCAGTGAAAACTCGTAAGAATGCCGCTCTGGCGGCCTGCTTGCCGACGGTCGTCGGCATCATCGGCGCACGCAGCACGACGTCGTCGGTGAGCAGCTCCAGCAGGGGCTCGGCGGCCGACCTCGACCACGCCTCCTCGAACCGCTGAACGAAGGCCGCCGCCACGCCTTCGGCGGCGTGATCGGCGCTGCGCTCGGCTGCCACTGCCATGCACCCTCCTCTCCGCCTGACCCTCGACTCGAAGGATCTCCTCCCCGCGCGCGAGGAAAAGTGATCTTGGTCACTCAGGCGCTCCACGTCTTCACGTGACATGAGCTCAGGGTAGCTCCCGCCGTGGCGGGGCCACAGGTCACGGACTCGAGGAACCGATCCTGCCGGCGCAGGAGGCCGAGCCCAGCCACGTGTGCGGATTGCCTGCCCAGCACCAGCCGAGCTTGGGCCGGCCGCGGCTGATCCACAGGGCCGTGACCCTGCGGTCGCCGCAGCGCGAGCCCGGCAGCGAGAAACCGCCGTTCTTGGCCACGGCCTCCGGATGGTGCGTGACCAGTGCGATGCCCTCGTCGATGGTGAGCGGGGACCGGTCGCGCCCCTGGATGGTCTCCAGAGCATCATCCGGGGTCAAATTGAGGCTGTCTTTCCCGGTGTCGACGTCCACGAGCAGATACGCAGAGCTGGTGGGCAGCTGCATTCCCTCGAGCGGCTCGAAGCGTGCGATGTCGTCGGGGTCGAGTACCGAGAAGCCCGCTTCCTCGCGCCGCTCGACGAGCTGGATCGCCTTCCCGGCATCGACCAGCTCGCTCTTCACGACGACGACGAACGGAAAGCGGTCGGCCCAGGTCCCGTCGCCTATCGCCGCCGGGTCGGTGATCCTCTCCCCGAGCGGATCGACGTGCTTCCTGAACTCCGCCGTCGTGAGGCCGGCCGCCTCCGGATAGCCCTTCTGGAGCAGGTTTTCGACCTGGCGATGAAACTCCTCGGTCCTATCGAGCTTCTCGGCCATCGAGCACGGCGACCGTACTACTCTTAGGGCCATGTGTCGCAACATCAGAACGCTCCACAACTTCGCGCCGCCCGCGACGGACGACGAGATCCGCGCGGCGGCCGAGCAATACGTGCGCAAGGTCAGCGGCTCGAGCAAGCCGTCCCAGGCGAACGCCGAAGCCTTCGATCGCGCCGTCGACGAGGTCGCGCTCGCGACGACGAAGCTGCTCGAGGGGTTGGTCAGCTCGGCACCGCCGAAGGACCGCGAGCTCGAGGCGGCCAAGCGGCGGGCACGGGCAGCCGAGCGCTTCGCGGCCTGAACGGCGCCCTGCCGACCCGTCGCGCTGACCGGCGTCAGATGTCCCGCCGTGACATGAGCACGGCGGCGGCGGCTGCCAACGCGCCGGTGTAGGCACCCCACACCAGCGCGGCTGACCACAGCGGCAGCACGTCGCCGCCGACGTCCTCGGCGGGACCCCCGCTCATCGCGACATTCAGGCCCGACAGCGAATACTTCTCGTAGCCGTCGATGAAAACCGACAGCGTCGGATCGATCACGAACAGCACCACGAGCACCAGCACGATCGCGGCCACCTGGTTGCGTAGCAGCATGCCCACTGCGGTACCCAGCGCGCCGGCCAGCGTCGTGTAGAGGATCCCGCCCAGGAACAACTCGATCAACTCGCCCGTCGACGGCATGGCGACGCCTTTGGCGGAAAGCCATGGCAGGGCGATGACAGCGGTGACCGCGGCGATCGCAACGCCCACGACCAGGCCGGCGATCGCGCTGGCCAGCGTCTTTGCAGCGATCACGCGGAAGCGGTCCGGCGTCACGAGCAGGGTCCAGGCGATCGTGCCGTGCCGGAACTCGCCGGCGCCGAAGACTACCCCCAGCACGAGCACCAGCAGCGCCCCTCCACCGGCGGTCGACAGCAGGGAGCGGACGTTGTCCTCACTGTCGTCGAGGCTCCCCTTGTCGAGCGCAAGCGCGAGCACGGTGATCACGATGACGAGACCCAGGATCGTTGCGGCAAAGCCCCAGAAGGTGCGTGCCGTGCGCAGCTTCAAGAGCTCTGCCCTCACCTCCTTCCTCACCGTCCTGCCTCCGTTCGTCCCGTCAGCTCCAGGAACACGTCCTCGAGCGTCTGCTGGCTCTTGAACAGCTCGTACACGACGACGCCGCTCTCGAAGGCGGTCGTGCCGACGTCCTCGAGCGATGCGCGGTGCACGAACAGCCAATCGGGCGGGTAGAGCTCCGCATCGATCCCCTTGGCCGCCAGGGCCTGGCGCAGGCGCTCCGGATCGGAGCCGCGCACCCGGACGGGGGCGGCCGCATCGCGAGTGAGCTCGTCGAGGGATCCTCGCGCCACGACCTTGCCCCGGCTGATCACGACGACCTCGTCCACAGTCTGCTCCACCTCGGCCAGCACGTGGCTCGAGAACAGGATCGTGCGACCCTGAGCCGCGAGGCCGCGCAGGAAGTCGCGCAGCCAGCGGATTCCCTGCGGGTCGAGGCCGTTGGCCGGTTCGTCGAGCACGAGCGCCTGCGGATCGCCGAGCAGCGCTCCGGCCAAGCTCAGGCGCTGGCGCATGCCGAGCGAATAGCCCTTCACACGCCGGTTGCCGGCGCCCTCGAGCTCGACCAGCCGCAGGACCTCCTCGACCCTTGCGAAGGAAAGGCCGGCGGCCGTCGCCAGCACGCGGAGGTGGTTGCGACCGCTCCGCCCCGGATGGAACTGCGGCCCTTCCAGCACCGCGCCGACGACCCGCACTGGATCGCGTAGCTCGCGGTACGGGCGCCCGTCGACGGTGGCTGTGCCGGCGGTCGGCAGCGTGAGCCCGAGTAGCGTGCGCAGGGTGGTTGTCTTGCCGGCGCCGTTGGGGCCGAGAAAACCCAGGATCCGGCCGGGCGAGGCGCTGAAGCTGAGCCCTTCGACGGCGACCGTTGACCCGAAGCGCTTGGTCAGGTCGCGAACCTCGAGCACCGGCGTATCTTAGGAGCGGTCCGTATTGGTGGGCTATCGGTCCTTGCGGACATCGTTGCGCGATGCGACGATCCGCCCGTGAGACGGGTTCTGATCGTCGCCGTGGACGGTTTTCAGCTGCTCGATGTCGCGGGACCTGCCGAGGTTTTCGATGCGGCCTCCAAGCTGATGGGCGGGGGCTATCGCGTTCAGCTGGCTACGCCCGGAGGAACCGAGGTGCGATCGGAGAGTCGCCTGCGGCTCGGCGCCGACCTCGACCTGGCATCGGTCCGTGGGCCGCTCGACACGCTGGTGGTGGCCGGCGGCTTCGGCGCGCGTCGCGCTGCTGAGGACGAGTCGATCGTGCGCCACGTTGCCCGCCTCGCGCGGCAGGCGCGTCGAGTCACATCGGTCTGCACCGGCGCCGAGCTGCTCGCCGCCGCCGGGCTACTCGACGGACGCCGCGCGACCACTCACTGGGCGTGGTGCGACGCTCTCGCTAGCCGCTACCCGGCGACCGCCGTCGAGCCCGACCGGATCTTCGTCCGTGACGGCAACATCGCCACCTCGGCGGGAGTCACGGCCGGGATGGACCTCGCGCTTGCGCTCGTCGAGGAGGACCATGGTCCTGAGCTGGCTCGCACAGCCGCCCGCTGGCTGGTCCTCTTCATGCAGCGACCCGGCGGCCAGTCGCAGTTCTCCGAGCGTCTTGCGCCACCGGTGCCGCGCACCGCGTCGCTTCGGCCGCTGCTGGACGCGATCGTCGCCGATCCGGCCGGCGACCATCGCAACGAGACGCTCGCCGAGCGCGCCTCGATGAGCGAGCGTCACCTCGTGCGGCGATTTGCCGCAGAGCTGCGCACGACCCCGGCCAGGTTCGTGGAGCGCGTGCGAGTCGAGGCAGCACGCGAGGCGCTCGAGCAAGGTTCCACCGTCGAGGCGGCCGCGTGGAGAAGCGGCTTCGGCAGCGCCGAGGTCATGCGCCGCGCGTTCCTTCGCGTGCTCGGCGTCGGCCCGTCCGACTATCGCGACCGATTCACGACGACCCTGGAGGCAGCATGAAATTGGCGTTCGTTCTCTATCCCGACATGACGGCGCTCGACCTCGTGGGCCCATACGAGGTGCTCACCAACTGGCCGGGCGCAGAGGCGGCGTTCGTTGCCTCCACTCCCGGCCCGATCATCGCGGACAACGGTCTCCCCCTCGCCGCGACGTGCGGGCTCGGCGAAATCCCCGACCCCGACATCGTGGTGGTGGGGGGAAGCTCGAAGCCCGAGCAACCGCTCTTGGACGAGGATCTGATCACCTGGATGCGCGATGTGCGGCCGACGTGGATGACCTCCGTGTGCACCGGCGCCGGCGTGCTCGCGAAGGCGGGCTGGCTGGACGGCAAGAGAGCGGCCACCCACTGGGCCTGGCGCGAGCGGCTCGCCGAGCTCGGGGCGGTGCCCGTCGCCGAGCGCGTGGTCTTCGAGTCGCCCGTCGTGACGGCAGCAGGCGTGTCGGCGGGCATCGACATGGCCCTCGAGCTGACCGCGCGGGAGCTGGGCGACGTCGCCGCCAAGGGCATTCAGCTTGCGATCGAGTACGACCCTGCGCCGCCGTTCGACACCGGCACGCCGGAGAAGGCAGGTCCTGAGCTGACCGGATTCGTGCGGCAGTTCTTCGGCGCGGCGGCGACTGCCGGAAGCTGATCTTCCAGCTATCGCTCGCCCGTCAGCGTGCGGCGGGGACCGGCAGCTCGAACGTGACGCCCGTGAGCTCCTCGGAAACCGCCCACAGGCGGCGGGCAGCTTCCTCGTCGCGAGCCGCGCCGCTCGTTCCGACGGGCTCGGGATGCCCGCGCTGCTCCGCGATTCCGTCGGGACCGATGTACGTCCCGCCCTCGAGGCCCGGATACGTAGCCGCGTAGAGCTCCGGCAGCACACCCATCTTCACGTCCTGGGCCAGTAGGCGGTTCGTCACCACCATGACGAGCCGGTCGACCATCGGCGGCGCCGCCGACTGCAGGTTCGTCGCGGAATAGCCGGGGTGGGCGCCGAGGCTGCGGATGGCGGAGCCGGCGGCGCGCAAACGGCGGTCGAGCTCGAACGCGAAGAGCAGGTTCGCGAGCTTCGACTGCCCGTAGGCCCGCCAGCGCCTGTAACGGTGCGTGCTCTGAAGGTCGTCGAAATCGATGCGACCGAAACGGTGTGCACCGCTGCTCACCGTGACGACCCGGGCCTCCTCCCGTCCGTCCATCGCGCCGATGAGAAGGGCGGTCAGAGCGAAGTGGCCGAGATGGTTCGTCCCTATCTGGAGCTCGAACCCGTCAGCGGTCTCCCGGCGCGGAGGCGCCATGACGCCGGCATTGTTGATGAGGACATCCAGGCCGTCGTGCTCGGCCCGCACCTTTTCGGCAAAGGCATGGACCGAGGCGAGGCTCGCCAGGTCGAGGGGGGCGAGCTCCACCCTCGCATTCGGCACGTCGGCCTGGATGTCCCGCAGGGCCGCTGCGCCTTTTTCGGTGTCGCGACAGGCGAGCACCACGTGCGCGCCGGCCCGCGCCAGCTCACGGGCCGCCTCCAGCCCGAGACCGCTGTTGGCCCCGGTCACGATCGCCGTGCGCCCGCTCTGGTCAGGAATCTGGTCGCTCGTCCACTTCGCGCTCATGAGATCTCCTCGGTCCCCTGCTGATCGATTCGGTTGCGCAGGACCCTACTACCGAGCGGCAGGCGAACCGGATCTCAA
Source organism: uncultured Solirubrobacterales bacterium (assembly GCA_963774075.1). Lineage (GTDB taxonomy): Bacteria > Actinomycetota > Thermoleophilia > Solirubrobacterales > JBBDJG01 > JBBQNR01. The sequence continues at coordinate 207,632 of CAVZDP010000005.1, forward strand.
CTCTTCCGGGGGTCATGAAGGCGCGGTCGCGACAGGGTGAATCGGGCGCTGCGTTTGAGCGCCAGCGCCCGACCCTCCGAATTCAGTTGCTCTGAGCTGTCTAGTCGACCGGGGTGTAGTTCGGGTTGTTGGCCGCGACCTTCCCGGTGGCGCAGTCGTTGCTGTCCCCGATCACGGCGTCGCTGGGGCCGGGGAACGGATTACCGGCGGCGACGGTGCTGCCAGGGCCCGCGCTCGTCGTCACCGTCGAGCCGGGACCAAAGAAGCCACAGCCCGGCTCGGGGGCATTGCCGAGGTTGAACAGGTACCGAAGCTTTCCGTCCGCGTTCGTATCGCGGAGATCTCCGTTCGCCGGAATCTCGACCGTCACCGTCCAGGTTTCCCCGTTCGCCGCGTAGCCGCCGTCGCGCGTGGTCGTGTAGGTGCACGTGTCACCCGCGGGCGAGACACATCCCTCCTCGCCGGCCGGGAGGATGAGCGGATCGGACGCTACGGCGGTGCCCGCGAACGCGAAGGCGCTGACAAGCGCGCCAAGAAGAACAAGCTTTCTCATGCCTACCTCTTTTCCTGGTTCTTCGTCTGTGGACGCGACGACACATCGGCACGGGGCGAGCCCGCGCCGCTCACAATGACCTCCTTCACCTACCTGCAATCGTCGAGGCTCAAACCTCAACACCACGAGCGGGAAGTCGCGCGTTCCGGTCCGCCAAATACCCTGAGACGATGCTCATCGCCCGAGAGGACATCCGCAACGTCGCGATCGTCGCGCATGTCGACCATGGCAAGACGACGTTGGTCGACGCGATGCTGTGGCAGTCCGGCGCCTTTCGCGCGAACCAGGACGTGGCCGAGCGCGTGCTCGACTCCATGGACCTCGAGCGCGAGAAGGGCATCACGATTCTGGCCAAGAACACCGCGGTCCGTCACCGCGACGTGAAGATCAACATCATCGACACGCCCGGTCACGCCGATTTCGGCGGCGAGGTCGAACGGGGGCTGACGATGGTCGACGGCGTGTTGCTACTCGTCGACGCCAGCGAGGGACCGTTGCCGCAGACGCGTTTTGTGCTGCGCAAGGCACTGGAGGCGCACCTGCCGGTGATCCTCGTCGTCAACAAGGTGGACAGGCCGGACGCGCGCATCGACGAGGTCGTCGACGAGGTACTCGAGCTGTTCCTGGACCTCGACGCCGACGATCACCAGATCGATTTCCCGATCGTGTACTGCAACGCGAGGGCCGGAAAGGCATCGCTCTCCAAGGACGAGGAGGGTGAGTCCCTCGCGCCCCTGCTGGACCTTCTGCTCGAGCGCATCCCCGCACCTGTGCACGACCCCAACCACCCACTCCAGGCTCACGTCACCAACCTCGACGCGTCGCCGTATGTCGGCCGCCTCGCGATCTGCCGGGTTCGACACGGGATCATCCGCCGCGGCCAGCAGCTCGCCTGGTGTCGTGCCGACGGGACGGTCCAGCGCGCGCAGGTGGCTGAGCTGTACGTGACCGACGCTCTCGATCGCGTGGATGCGGACGAGGCCGGGCCGGGCGAGATCATCGGTGTGGCTGGGCTGGCGGATGTCACGATCGGGGAGACGCTCGCCGATCCGCAGGACCCGCGGCCCCTGCCGGTCATCACGGTCGACGAGCCATCCCTGAGCGTGACGATCGGGATCAACACTTCGCCGCTCGCCGGCCGGGATGGGACCAAGCTGACGGCCCGCCAGGTGCAGGCACGGCTCGAGCAGGAGCTCGTGGGGAACGTCTCACTGCGACTCGACGACACCGACCGGCCGGATGCGTGGGAGGTGCAGGGCCGCGGCGAGCTGCAGCTCGCGATCCTCGTCGAGCTCATGCGGCGTGAGGGCTTCGAGCTCACGGTGGGACAGCCTCAGGTGCTCACTCGCGAAGTGGACGGCCGGATCCACGAGCCGGTCGAGCGCCTGGCGATCGACACGCCGGAGGACTACGTCGGGGTGATCACCCAGCTGCTGGCGCTACGCAAGGGGCGCCTCGAGCAGATGGTCAACCACGGTACGGGCTGGGTCCGGATGGAATACCTGGTGCCGGCCCGCGGACTGATCGGCTTCCGCACGGAGTTCCTCACCGAGACCCGTGGCACCGGCCTTCTTCACCACGTCTTCGACCGCTGGGAGCCGTGGGCGGGCGACTTGCGCACGCGGCCGACGGGCGCTCTCGTGTCGGATCGCAACGGAATTGCTGCGCAATTCGCTCTCATGAACCTCCAGGAGAGAGGCACGCTGTTCGTGGGCCCGGGCGAGCAGGTGTACGAGGGAATGATCGTCGGCGAGAACGCGCGCTCGCAGGACCTGGACGTGAACGCGACCAAGGAGAAGCACCTCACCAACATACGCTCGTCCACCGCTGACGTCCTCATTCGGCTGGTGCCGCACCGCGTCTTGTCGCTCGACCAGGCGCTCGAGTTCCTGCGAGAGGACGAGTGCGTGGAGGTGACCCCGTCCGCGGTGCGGTTGCGCAAGTTCGCTCTCGACAAGACCACGCGCACCAAGGCTGCACGCCAGGCGCGCGAGGTTTCAGGCGGGGCGGCCTAGCGGCAGAGCTCTCGGCTCTATGTAACTGCCCACCAGCCTGCGAGGATCGCCTCATGACAACCGTGCCAGCCGGCGACGAGCGTCTCCTCGAGGCCCGCGCTGCCTTCGCCCGGGGGGATTGGCGGGCCGCGAAGGAGGTCTACGAGCACGTACTCGCCGCCAAGCCCGATGAGCCGGACGCGCTCGACGGGCTGGGACAGTCGCTCTGGTGGCTCGGCGAGAAGCAGACCGGCATGGAACTGCGCGCCAAGGCCTTCGCCGGCTACCAGCGCCGCGGAGACAGAGAGCGCGCAGGGTTCATAGCCGGCTACCTCGCAGCCGAGTACCGGATCGCGGGCAATGCCTCGGTGGCGCAGGGCTGGCTCGGCCGCGCGCGGCGCCTGCTCGACGGCCTCGATGACTGCGCCGCCCTCGGCTGGCTCGAGATCGAGCTCTCGAAGCGCGCCGCCGAGCCGGTCGCGGAGGAGCACCACGGCGAGCATGCACTCGAGCTCGCCCGGCGGATCGGCGATTCGGACCTCGAGGCGGCGGCGCTCAGTCACGTCGGCCTCGCCCGCGTCTCGCAGGGTCGCGTCGAGGAGGGGATGGCCGTGCTCGACGAGGCGATCGCGGTTGCCGTCGCCGGGGAGGCGGAGGACCCGCTGGCGATCGGTGAGGCCTGCTGCATCACGCTGGTGGCCTGCGAACAGCTCGCCGACGTGCGCCGCGCCCGAGACTTCGGCCGCACCCTCTCCGACTTCACCCGCCGGCGCAACTACCTCCCCCTCGCGAGCTGGTGCCGGGCCATCTACGCCCACTTCCTGATGGCCAGCGGCCGCTGGGCGGACGCAGAGCGCGAGTACGAGGCCGCGCTCGACGAGTTCCGCGGCCTGACCGAGACCGACCCGCTGTCCGGGCTGGCCGGGCTCGCCCAGCTGCGCATCCGTCAAGGGCGGCCAGAGGAAGCCGCGCAGCTGCTCGCCGGAAGCGAGGACCGCCCTGGAGCCGTGGAGGCGATGGTCAGCCTCCACCTAGCTCGCGGCGAAGTCGAGCTCGCCGCGCAGCGGCTCGAGCAGCGGCTCGATGGCGCAGGCGACGGCGATGCCTACAGCGCCCCGCTGTTCGCATTGCAGGGGACCGTCGAGCTCGCGCGCGGACGAGCCGACGACGCCCAACTGGCGGCCGCTGCGCTCGAGCGACTCGCCGGCCGGCTCGGCCGCAACGACCTCGTGGCCGTCGCGGACCTGCAGCGCGCTCAGGTCGCCCGGCTCGCCGAGCAAGAGCCCGACGTGCACGCGCTCGAGCGCGCGGCCGAGAGCTTCGCCCGCTTCGAGCTGCCCCTCGAGGAGGGAGAGACTCGCGTCGAGCTGGCGCGGGCGCTGGCCAAGCACCGCTCGGAGCTCGCGATCGAGTCGGCGCGCGCAGGCCTGGCGATCTTCGAGCGCCTCGGCGCGGCCCGCCACGCCGACCAGGCCGCGGGCCTGCTGCGCGAGCTCGGTGCGCCCGGCCGCCCGGCACCACGCACCCCGGGCGAGCTGACGCGCCGCGAGAGCGAGGTGCTGGAGCTGCTGACCGCCGGCCTGTCGAACCCCGAGATAGCCGAGCGCCTCGTGATCAGTCCCAAGACTGCCGAGCACCACGTCGGCCGCGTCCTGTCCAAGCTCGGCGTCCGCAACCGCGCCGAGGCCGCCGCCTACGCGGCGCGCGCGCGGGCCGAGGGCGGCACGTTGTAGTTGAGCCGGAAGGCGTTGTCGGGGTCCCAGCGGTCCTTGACCTCGACAAGCCGCGCCCAGACCGAGCTGCTGTAGGCGTCGCGGACTCGCTGCTCGGACTCGTCTTGGAGCGAGTTGACGTAGACCCCGCCGGTGCTGTGCGGCGTGAGCGCGTCGAACACCTCGCGCGTCCACGCGATGTGCTCGCCATCGTCGCCCTCCAGCCAGGCCCCGACCACCCACAGAAGCCGGTAGGCGTCGCGGTGCACGAAGGCCGTGCTCTCTGGTGAGACGCTTTCGATCGCACCGCCCATGCGTGCCGTGATGATCATCGACATCGGCGACGACACGCCGGAGTGCAACTCGACAACCCGCTCGATCGCCGTGTCCGGCAGCTCGGCGAGCCAGTGGCTCTTGGAGTAGTTGCGCATCCCATGCGGTGCGGTCGGGTCCAGCATCTCCTGCGCGCCGATCACCGGCATCCGCCCGAGCGCGTCGAGTGCCGGCGGGCCGAACTGGCGCAGCGGCCGCACCACACGCTCGCCCTCATCGGGGTCGCCCGCGTAGACGATCCCGATTGCGAGGGCGGGCTTGCCCTGGAGCTCCTCGGGGAACGGCGGCTCGGGAGGAACGGTCATGAACGTCTCGTACACCGTCAGGTCGTGCGGCGCCTCGTCCATGAAGTCGCGCGAGAAACGCAGGGCCTCGCCGGCACGCTCGAGCGGGTGCAGCAACATGCCCGCCAGCACTTCCGGCCCGTGCTCGCAGAGCTCGAACTCGAACTCGGTGACGATGCCGAAGTTGCCGCCGCCGCCACGCAGCCCCCAGAACAGGTCTGGGTTCTCCTCTTCGGACGCTCGCACGACCTCACCCTCCGCCGTCACGACCCGTGCGACACGCAGGCGGTCGATCGTGAGGCCGTGACGGCGCGTGACCCAGCCGATCCCGCCGCCGAGCGTGAGGCCGGCGACTCCGGTGTGCGACACGTGGCCGTAGGGGATCGCCAGGCCATTCGGGCCGGTGGCCCGTGCAACGTCGCCGAGCAGCGCGCCGCCGCCCACGCGTGCACGGCGGGCCTGCGCGTCGACCTCGACACGGTTCATGGCCGACAGGTCGATGGTCACCCCGCCGTCCGACATCGAGTGGCCCTGCATGCTGTGCCCGCCGCCCCGCACGGCGATGTCCGCTCCCTTGTCTCGGGCACGGAGGAGGGCCTCGGCGACCTCCGCTTCCGTACGGGGCCGGGCGATGGCCGCCGGACGGTGGTCGATCGAGCCGTTCCAGAGGGCGCGCGCCGCGTCGTAGCGCTCGTCCTGCGGCTCGATCACTTCACAACTCAGACTGTCGATCACGCTCATGACTCTCCTCTGCTCGTGGTGTAGGCAGAGCTTGCGCGATCGCCGAGGCGAATTCGTCGGGGAGTTCCCCTATCTACGCCCTGGTTCGATCTCCAATGTCAGCACGCCAGCCACGCATCCAGCACCTCGCTTTTCAGACGAAGCTGACGCCCGCGCCTGTGCTGTTGCTGGCCGACGACGCCGCGAGAGAACCAGTGGCCAGCAAGCCAGCGCGGCGGCCGCCCGGCGGCACCAGGCCTGCCGGGGTCTCGATCGCGACGTGCGGGTTGCGCCGAATCCGGTCGAGCTTCTTCGGTGCCCCACCGAGCGGGCGTGACGTAGCCAAGCGCGACCGCGTGGTCGCCATCGATGACCTCTTCGACCGCATCCGGTTATGGCAATACGGGACGTCACATCGCGAAAAAAATAGAGCCCGAAAGTGGAGACGATCGGTTCGGCAGCCGCGCAAAGCCGGTCCTGATGAGGGATGGCGCGCACGACCGAGCGCCCTACTGCCACAGCCCACGTGCCCTAGGATCGATACAACCCATTCACCCAAGACACTGGATCCAGTGGCCAGCGATACCGCAAAAAGCGGCCGTACCCCCGACCAACGTCTCGCCACCCGGTTTCCGCCGCTTGCGCACGCGGTTGCCGCGTCGGTGCTGCGCCTGCCCCCGGGGTCACGCGTGCGGCGAGCCCTTGTAGTGCGGACCGCGCGCACCGGCTTCGAGGCGTGGGTGCGCGGCGATTACGACGTCCTGAGGGCCGCTGCCGATCCCAAGGTCGAGGTGCACCTCGAAATGGCCTCCGGCACGGGTGGTTTTGAGGTACCGGTGGGCTTCGATGAGATCTACCACGGCCCCGACGGATACTGCGAGTCCATGAAGCAGTGGGCGCAATCCTTCAGGAACTGGCGCGCCGAGGTAGACGAGGTGATCGAGGAAGCCCCCGATCGGATTCTCATCATTGCCCGTCACTCGGGCGAGGGCATTGCCAGCGGTGTCGAGCTCGAGCAATGGGGAGCGGTTCGCTACACGGTCCACCACGGAAGGATCGTGCGGCTGGACGGTTTCTTCGGACAAGATAGAGATGGCGTCATCGAGGAGATCGGCATCCAGGACTAGGAATCCGCAGGCCGGGCCACGCTGAGTTCCCGGAACCGTGTGGGACTTCACGCACTGGGAGGGATGATGGCCCGATGCCACGGCCTATCGTGGCTCGGGCATCGCGGATGTCCTTGGGTTGCTCCGCGACGCCTTCGGCGAGATTGACCACCGGCCCGTCGAGATCGTGGAGGCCGGCGAGGACCGCATGTTCGTCAAGGCGACGGGTACTTTCCGCGGCAAGGCGAGCGGCGCCAAGGTCGACGTGCCGCCTTATGCCCAGATCATCGAGTTCCGCGACGACCTGATCGCACGGGTTGAGAACTATTCCGACGTAGACACTGCGCGCCGGGCTACCGAGGTCGAAAAGCCCTAGGGGCGCGGCGCGCCCGTCCAAATATGGAGACGGCGGGAATCGAACCCGCGTCCGCGATCGCGTGAAAGGAAGCTTCTACAAGCTTAGTCGGCGCTTTGATCTCGCCTCCCGGCGTCCGCGCCGACGGGCACGTCCGGGAGGCCAGCCCTCTAAGAGTCCCCGGTGCGGCGAGAGCAGACCGCGCCAGGCAAGCCCGTTTCTGAAGCCGGTGCCCCTCCCCACGGGCCGAGGGAGGACCGACTCTCACTACTTAGCTATGAACTAAGCGGCGAGGGCGTACTCGTGAGAGTCCGCATGTGTTTTGTTTCCCGGTGGTTTTACGAGGCCAACCGGGGACCTCGGCTTGCGACTTCCTCCACGGAAACGACCACGTCGAAACCAATCGTCCCCTGGAGTTGATGGGTACTACAGGAGCTAATCTTAGCTCAGGCTTCAATAAGTGAAGTATCTACGTAGATGAAGGTCGGCCGCCCGGCCGCCGATGAGTCCCTGGATGGATAGCCACGACCACACCCCCACGAGCTACCCCCCGCTTTCACCGCGGCCGCCCGCCCCTGCGCCTACGCCCTACGGCGGCGAGCTCGCGGGCGAGGGGCCGATCCATCCCGGCTCCGGGCGGCGGAGGTTCGACTGGAAGAAGCTCGGTGCTCCTCTAGGCGCTCTGGCGCTCGTCGTCCTCAAGTTCGGCGCCAAGCTCAAGGCGCTCCTGCTGCTGCTACCGAAGCTCAAGGTCCTCACGACCTCGGCCAGCATGCTGGTCTCCGTCGCCGCGTACTCGCTCATCTGGGGCTGGAAGTTCGCGGTCGGCTTCGTGCTGCTGATCTTCGTGCACGAGATGGGTCACGTTCTGCAGCTCCGGCGGGAGGGCATCAAGGCGTCAGCGCCGATGTTCATCCCGTTCATGGGCGCGGTCATCTGGGCGAAGTCGCTCGGCGACAACGCGGTCGCCGAGGCCCGAGTCGGACTGGCGGGACCGATCCTCGGCAGCATCGGCTCGGCGGCGCTGATCCCGGTGGCGAACGCGACCGGCAACGACCTGTTCATGGCGCTCGCCTTCACCGGCTTCTTCCTCAACCTCTTCAACCTGCTGCCGGTGCTGCCGCTCGACGGCGGTCGCGCGATGGCCGCGCTCTCGCCCTGGATGTGGCTCGTCGGCGTCGCCGCCCTTGTCGCGACGCTGTTCGTGTTCCCGAACCCGATCATGTTCCTGATCCTGCTGCTCGGCGGAATGGAGACGTGGCGGCGCTGGAAGGCGCGCAAGGAGCCGGGACAGCAGGAGTACTACAAGGTCCGCCCGCGCGATCGCTTGCTCATTGCGCTCGTCTACGTGAGCCTGATAGCCCTACTTGCGTTCGGGATGTCCGAGACCCACCTCGAGCGCGACTTCGGCGACACCTAGCCAGGTACCGTGACCGCAGTGAGCGGCGACGCACAACGGCTCCTTCGAGGCGCCTACGCCGCCTTCAACGCGCGCGACCTCGATGCCGCGCTGGCGATCATGCACCCGGACGTCGACTGGCCGAATGTGATGGAGGGTTCCCGAGTGCGCGGTCATCTGGGGGTCCGTGGCTACTGGACGCGCCAGTTCGAGCAGATCGACTCACGCGTCGAACCCGAGCGGTTCAACGTCACGGACGACGGCCGCGTGGCCGTCGACGTTCATCAGGTAGTCCGTACCCTCGCCGGCGACGTCATCTCCGATGAGCGCGTCACGCATATCTACACGATCCGCGATGGCCTGATCGAACGCATGGACGTTGTCGACGGCGAAGGGCGTACCTCTAGCGCGATCGCTCCTTGAGTGCCCGCTCCATCTCACGTTTCTGCTCGCGGTCGCGGATCGAATCGCGCTTGTCGCGCAACTCCTTGCCCTTGGCCAGCGCGATCTCGACCTTCGCGTGTGGGCCCGAGAAGTAGATCCGCGTCGGCACCAGCGTCAGCCCACGCTCTTGGGTCTGGCCGACCAGGCGCTCGATCTGGGCGCGGCGAAGCAAGAGCTTGCGCGGGCGCTCGGGGTCGTGGCCCTGGCCGGCCGCCGGCCCGTAGGGAGCGATGTGGCAGCCCTGAAGCCAGACCTCGCCGTCTCTCGCCACGGCGTAGGAGTCCTTCAGGTTCGCCTTGCCGTCGCGCAGCGACTTCACCTCGCTGCCCTGGAGCACGATCCCGGCCTCCCACCTGTCGAGCAGCTCGTAGCGAAAGCGCGCCTGCCGGTTGGTCGCGACGTCGCCGGACGCCAGCTTCCGCGCCCCGCCCTTGCTGCGCTTGCTCACCGCCGCCTCCCGCGCGAGGCGATCCGGCCACGACTACCCTCGCCGCCGGAGTCACGATCGGCGGCGGGCAGGAGGTCGACACGGCCACGCGGCGAATCGACGGCGTCGACGGCCACCCTGACGGGGTCGCCGAGCCGTAGCTGGCTGCCGCTGCGGCGCCCCACGAGCGCCGTGCCGAGCTCGTTCAGGTCGTAGTACTCCCGCAGCCTGCGCGCCGGCAGGAACCCCTCACAGGGGGCGGTGTCGCGCTCGCCGGTCGCGAAGCTCACAAACGCGCCGGCACCCACGAGGCCGCTCACCTCCCCGTCGAACTCGCGCTCCCAACCATTCTCGAACAGCTCTCTCTCGAGCAGGAAGGCAAGGCAGACGTCGTCGGCCTTGCGTTCGAGTGCCGTCGCCTCGCGCTCCGTCTGGGAGCAGTGGAAGCCGCTCTCGCCGAGGGAGTGCGGCGGATGCGTTTCCTCGTCATCTCCGACGGCGGCCAGAAGCGCGCGGTGCACGACGAGGTCCGGGTAGCGGCGGATCGGTGAGGTGAAGTGGGCGTAGGCCGCACTCGCGAGCCCGGCGTGGCCGAGGTTCTGCGGCGAGTAGTAGGCCTGCTTGAGGGAGCGCAGGACGAGCGACGTGAGCGCTGCCCCGCCGTGCCCGGTCAGGCGCACGTGCTCCATCACCCGGAGCCCGATCTCGCCGACGAGCTTCCCCGCCTCCTTCGGGCTCATCTGCTTGGGCACGGGCGGGGTCGGCACGTCGAGGCTTTCCAGCTGCGCCACCAGGAACTCGACGGCCGCCGGCTCGGGCTCCTCGTGCACCCGGTAGAGGAGGGGCTTTCGCCGCCGCCCGAGCTCCTGCGCCACCTGCTCGTTGGCGAGGATCATCAGCTCCTCGATCACGCCGTGCGCCTCGGTCTGCACGTCGTCGATCGCGTGGTTGACGTTCCCCTCGGAGTCGAACTCGAACTCGGGCTCCGAGGTCTCGAGCCCGAGCGCTCCCCGCGCGAGCCGTCTGTCTCCCAGCGTCTTGGCCACGGCGCGGGCTAGATTCAAGGGCTCTGCGACCGGCTGGGGGTAGGGCTCGCGGCCGGCGAAGATCTGGTCGACCTGCTCGTAGGTGAGGCGGCAGTCGGAGCGGATGAGGCTGCGGTAGAAAGCGGTCGAGCGCACCTGCGACTCGCCGTCGAGCAGAAGCTCCACCGTCACCGCCCTGCGCGGCTCGCCGGGCACCAGGCTGCAGGCGTCGCTCGAGAGAGCCTGCGGCAGCATCGGCTCGACCGCTCCCGGGACATAGACGCTGTTGCCACGGCGGTGCGCCTCGGCGTCGAGAGCCGACCCGAGCTTGACGTGGGCCGCGACGTCGGCGATGTGGATGTGAGCGCGAACCATGTCGCCCTTCCGCTCTGCCGAGACGGCGTCGTCGAAGTCGCGCGCCTGCGAGGGGTCGATCGTGAAGGTGGGGAGCGCAGTCAGGTCGCGACGCGGCCGCTCGTCGCTGCGTGTCGCGCCTTCGATTGCCTCGCGCTCGACGCGCTCGGGGAAACGGCGGGCGTGTCCGCGCTCGGCGAGCAGCGCCTCCACCACGTCTCGTGCCACGTCCGGGCGCCCGAGCACGCGCACGATCTCGGCTCGACCGCTCCCTGGGCGCCGTTCGCGCACCAGCACCATGTCGCCGGGCCGTGCCTCGCCGCGCCGTCGCAGCTCCACCGTGACACGCCGGCCGCGCTCGAACAGGCGCTCCCCGACCGTGAAGCGCCCGCGCCGCGCCAGCACGACGACGAAGCTGTCCCGCTCCGCCGGCCGCGACGCCATCAGCGCCTAGAGCCTCCAAGCTCGGCGTCGAGCGCGTCGAGCGCGCGCTCGAAGGCCTCGTCGCGCGAAGTGGTCGGACGGTCGGCGGCGCGAATGTCCGGCTCGATGCCCTTACCACCGAGGTTTTGCCCTCGCGGCGTGTAGTAGTTGCCGAGGGTGAGGTCGAGCGCGCCGCCGTTGGAGAGGTCGAAGATCTGGCCGAACACTCCCTTTCCGAAGGTGCGGCGGCCGACCACCTTCGACCCGATACGGTCGTGGAGCGCGGCGGTCACGATCTCGGAGGCGCTCGCCGTGCCGCGATCCACGAGCACGACGACCGGCTTGTTGCGCACCAAAGGCTGCCCGGTGGCGCGCAGCACCCTAGTTGGGCGCGTACGCCCGCGCGTCGTCACGATCACGCCGTTGGGTACGAACAGGCTCGCCACCAGGACGGCCTCGTCGAGTAGCCCTCCCCCGTTCTGGCGCAGGTCGAGCACGAACCCCTGAGCCTTGCGGTCGAGCAGCCGGCCGAGCTCGCCCGCGAGCTGATTGCTCACGCCGTTCGTGAAGGACGCGATGGCCACCACGCCCACTCGTTTGCCGTCGATCCGATCCAGGCGGCCGTCCACGACCGGGATGGTGATGCGCTCGCGCTTGATCCTCAAGGTCCGCTGTCTCTTTCCATTGCGGGATTCGACCGTGAGAGTGACGAAGGTGCCCTGCCTGCCCTTGATCTTCGCCGTGGCGAGCTCCGAGGACTCGCCTGCGATCGACTCGCCGTTCACGGCCGTGATCACCTCACCGGGCTTGATCCCGGCGCGCTGTGCCGGCGTCTTTCGGTACACGCCTGTCACCAGCAGGCCGCGCTTGTGCTCCACGACCGTCAATCCGACGCCTGAGAACTCGCCCCCGACAGACTCCCGGAAGAGCTCGTTCTCGCGCGGGGAGAAGTAGTGGGAGAAGCGGTCGCCGAGCGAATCGACCATTCCCCGCAGCGCTCCGTTCTGGAGGCGGGTATCGGAGACCTCGCGCTTGTAGTTCTCCTGAATGATCTCGGCTGCATCGGCCGGGAGGGAGGCGTTCTCCTCGACGAACACGTCGCGGATCGGTTCCGGCAGGTCGCCGGGGTGGCCACCGAGGTAGAGGCCGCCGGCGAGCGCCGCCAGGGCCACTAGAAGCCCGATCAGTCTTCCCATGGCTGCGCGCCTACCCGGTGGCGCGCCCTCGCAAGCTGCCGCAGCGCGCCATTGCCAGTGCTAAACCCGCAGGAACCGGCGCAGGGTGAGGCCTGACCCAAGCGCGGAGACGGCCGTCGCCGCCGCCAGCAGCACCACGACCAACACCGTGAACTCGATGGTCTGGGGTGCAGCGATCAAAGCGAAGCGGTCGGAGAGCGGTTCGACCACTGTCTCCTTGGCGAGCCACAGGAGCGCCACGGCGGCCATTCCGGCGAAGAAGCCCACGACGAGCCCCTCGATCACGAACGGCCAGCGAATGAACCAGTTCGTCGCCCCCACCAGGCGCATCACCTCGACCTCGCGCCGGCGCGCGAACACCGACAGGCGGATCGTGTTGGCTACCAGCAGGATCGAGGCGGCCACGAGCAGGCCGGCCAGGCCCGCGAGGATGATCTTGATCGTGCTCGTCGCCGAGAGGATCTTGTTCGTGTCGTCCTCGCGGTCCTTGATCTCGTCGATCGCCGGGCTGATGAAGTGCGCCGCGCCTCTCGCGTCGGTGGGGCGTAGCGCGGCCTTTACGACGTCCACGTTGGCCGGGTCATCGAGCTTGATGCGGTAGGAGCGCGGAAGCGGGTTTCCGGGCAGGTCGTTGACTATCGAGGACTTGGTGCCGAGGCGCTGGCGCAGGATCCGAAGCGCCTCAGCCTTGCTGACGAACTCGCTCCTCTCGACATGCGGGAGCGCCGTCACTCGCCGGCCGAGCTCGGCGACCTCCGCTCGGGTGGCGTCGTCGTGGATGAAGACCTCGAGCTCGATCTTGTTGCGCACCTCGTTCGTCTTCGCCGTCGCAGCGCGCATCACCGGGATGAAGACGCCGAGGACGAGCGTCGTGATCAGGATCGTGGCGAAGGCCGCCAGGCTGGGGGCGGCGTTGCGCCTCAGCGCGCGAAGCGCCTCCTTCAAGAAGAAGCCGATTCTCAAGAGCCGGGGCTCCCGGCGGTGCTGGCGCTGAGGCGGGCCGTTTGCACGTCTGTGCGGTAGAGCGCCGAGTGCTCGTCGCGCACGATCCGTCCCTCGTCAAGCTCGATCACGCGCCGGCGCATGCGGTCGACCGTCTCGCGATCGTGCGTTGCCACGATCACGGTGGTGCCCGTGCGGTTCATACGGTGAAGGAGCTGCATGATTCCGATCGAGGTCTCCGGGTCGAGGTTGCCGGTCGGCTCGTCGGCGAGCAGGAGCGGCGGGTGGTTCACGAACGCGCGGGCGAGCGAGACGCGCTGCTGCTCACCGCCCGAGAGCTGGTCGGGGTAGGCCTGGAGCTTCGTCGTCAGGCCCACGAGGCGCAACACCTCCGGCACCTTGCGCCGGATGTCGGTGCGCGTGGCGCCGATGACCTGGAGCGAGTAGGCGACGTTGTCGAAGACGGTCCGGTTCGGCAGCAGCTTGTAGTCCTGGAACACCGTGCCGATGTTGCGGCGCAGCTTGGGAACCTTGTTGCGCGGTAGCTGGCCGATGTCCCGGCCCGCGATCAGGACGTGGCCGCGCGCGGCCTCGACCTCCCGCAACAGGAGGCGGATGAAGGTCGACTTGCCGCAGCCGGTCGGGCCCACCAGGAACGCGAACTCCCCGCGGTCGATCGCCACGGACGCCCCGTCGAGGCCGACGTTGCCGCCTGAATAGACGACGGTAACGTCGCGGACCTGGACCGCGGGCGTGCCGTTGGCCGCGCCGGCTGAGTGAGCGCCGGCGCGCTTTTTGCTGCCATTGCCACGCACGAAACGGGGAATTGTGCCAAATGCGGGCATTTCGCGCCGCTCGACCGGCCCGCAAGCGGCCGGCGGCCCATCAGGCCACTCTTTTCGACCCGCTCGCGCCGCCTCCTGCTGAAGCAGCGATTACGCCTCTCGCGCGGGAGAGGCCGCGCGCCTCGGCTAGTCGTCGGTGCCGTCGAGCACCGGCGGCGCGTGCTTCACCACCGGCTTGAGCGCGAGCGCCTGGCGGACCGTGTCGGCGATGCCCTCGGCGGTGAGCCCGAAGCGCTCCATCACGGCCTCGCCCGTGCCCGAGAGCCCGAAGCGGTCGCCGACGCCGACGGCGAAGAGCGGAACCGGGTACTGCTCGGCCGCGACCTCGCGGATCGCGTCGGCGAGCCCACCGACCTTGCGATGCTCCTCCGCTGTGACCGCGACGCCCGTGCGTGCCAGCGACGCCAGCACGGACTCGGAGTCGAGCGGCTTGATGATCGCCACGTTCACGACCTCGGCCTCGACGCCCTGGTCGCGCTCCAGCATCTCGGCAGCCTCGAGCGCGCGCCACACCATGTGCCCGCAGGCGAAGATCGAGATGTCCTTGCCCTCGCGCAGCACGTCGGCGCCGCCGCCAAGCGTGGCAGGCACCTCGTCGTACACGAACGGGGTGGCCGGCCGGCCGAAGCGCATGTACATCGGTCCCTCGCGCTCGTAGCTCTCGAGCACCGCGCGGTAGGCCTGGTTGTAGTCGGCGGGCACGACGACCTGCATCTTCGGCATCACGCGCATCAGCGCGATGTCCTCGATCATCTGGTGCGAGGCGCCGTCCTCGCCCAGCGAGAGCCCACCGTGCGAGGCGCACACGCGCACCTTCAACTCGTTGTGGGCGATGCCAAGCCGGACCTGGTCGTATGCGCGGCCGGTGGCAAAGATCGCAAAGGTGGATGCGTACGGGATCTTGCCGGTGGTCGCGAGGCCGCACGCCATCGACATCATGTTCGCCTCGGCGGTGCCGACGTTGAAGAAGCGCTCGGGAAAGCGCTTGCCGAACTCGATGCTCTGGGTCGAGACGGCGAGGTCGGCATCGAGCGCCACGACCTCCTCGTGTGCCTCGCCGAGCTCGACGAGCGCGGCGCCGTACGCCTTGCGAGTGGGAACCGGGTCCTTCTCGGCGAGCGGCGTCATCGCTTCCGCGAAAGCGCCAGCTGCTTGGTCTGCTCAGCGAGCTTGGCCTCGAGCTCCGTGAGCGCCTGCTCCGCCTGCTCGGGCGAGGGCGGCTTGCCGTGGAAGCCGAACTGGTTCTCCATGATGGAGACTCCACGACCCTTCTTCGTCTGGCAGACGACCGCCACGGGGCCCTCGCGCGTGCGGCTCCATTCGAGCGACTCGACGATCTGCGACATGTCGTGGCCCTCTATCTCCACGGCTTCCCAGTCGAAGGCCTCGAACTTGCGGCGCACGTCCTTGACGTCCATCACGTCCTCGGTGGTGCCGTCGGTCTGGAGGTGGTTGTAGTCGACGATCGCGGTCAGGTTCGTCACCTCGAAGTGGGCGGCCGCCATCGCCGCCTCCCACGTCTGGCCCTCCTGACAGTCGCCATCGGACAGGATGGCGAACACGTGCGCGTCCGCGATCCTGTCGAGGCGCAAGCCGAGCCCGATCCCGAGCGACATCGACAGCCCCTGCCCGAGCGAGCCGGTCGAAACCTCCACGCCATGGGTCCGGGTCATGTCCGGATGGCCCTGGAGGTGCGCGTCCAGCTTGCGCAGCCCCATCAGGTCCTCGTGCGGGAAGTAGCCGTGCCGGGCCAGGGCCGCGTACTGGATCGGCGCGGCGTGGCCCTTGCTCAGCACGAAGCGGTCGCGTCCCGGCCAGTTCGGCCGTTCGGGATCGTGGCGGAGCACCCGGTAGTAAAGGGCGGCGACGATGTCGGCCGCCGAGAGTGACGAGTCGAGGTGGCCGGACTTCGCGACGGCGAGCATCCGCACGCAGTCGATCCGCAACACGGTGGCGTAGCGCTCGAGCTCCGCGATGGACGGCTTGCGGGCGCCTCGAAGGCGCATCTTGCGCTCCAAGCCCTGCGCCGGGATGTTCTCGACCGGGGCCAGGTGCGACACCTTTCGTCTCTTGTTCATGGCTGCGTCGGCGTTCTCCGCCGCGCGAGCCTGCCCTACCGAGGGTTTCGGTTCGGCTGGGCTCATGCCGCAGGCGGGCGGCAGATTGCCGAGCCGGGCCGCGGAATGCCTCCCTCACTCGACGCTGCCGGCCGGCCGGCCGCGCTTACGGAGCGGACCGGACGGATGCTACCAGCGAGCGTCACGAGCGGCAGGGTATGGCGACGTGCGGACGGAAGGGCGTCTCAGAGCCTCTCACGCGCCGCGTGCCGCCCTGGCCACGAGGCCGTCGTAGACGAGGGAGAGGATCTCCCCGAAAAGACCGTCCGCAACCCCGTCCGGGTCGGCCAGCTTCATCATCGCCAGCCCGGAGCCGAGGGCGACGAACGCGGTCGCGACGTCGTCCGCGGAGACCGAGAACTCGGGCGCGCCGAGCTGGCGCTGGCGTTCCTCGAGGGCCCGGGCCAGTCCGGAGCGAAGCGCCGTGTTGCGCTCCACGTAGCGCGCCCGCAGCTCCGGGCGCCGCATGGCGAGCGACCAGTACTCGTAGGAGAGAAGCACGAGGTCTCGCTCCTCCACCAGCACCTGGAGGAGCTGCTGGTTCACCCCCTCCGAGGCGGGCTCGTCGGTAGGGGCCGACTGCGTCAGCTCGACCATGTCCCGCAGTCGCCGGCCGATCCGCTCCTCGTAGAGCGTGAGGAAGAGGTCGTCCTTGCTCTTGAAGTTCCAGTAGACGGCGCCCTTGGAGAGACCGGCCTGGGCAGCCACGTCATCGACCGACGCCGCCTGGTAGCCGCGCTCGGCGAACACTCGGGCAGCGGCGTCCAGTAGTCGATCGCGGGAGCTCGCCGCCATTTGACGAGATTAACATACCGACTAGTCGGTTTGTGCTATTCATCAGTCATGAGCGAATCGACGCCACAGGGGCCGGTCTGCGTGATCGGCGCCGGCTCATCCGGCCTCGCGGCGGTCCAGGCCCTGGCCGAGCGCCGAATGGCCGTCGAGTGCTTCGAGCAGGGGTCCGACATAGGCGGCAACTGGCGCTACAGAAACGACGCGGGGAGCGCGGCCTACGAATCGCTGAGAACCAACGTCTCTCGGCCACGCATGCAATACCCCGGCTTTCCGATGCCGAAGTCCTACGGGGATTTCGTGCACCACTCGGACATGGCCGAATACCTCGACGCCTATGCGGCCGCCTTTGGCCTGCGCGACCACATCCGGGTCCGAACGACAGTCGTGCGGGTGGTGAAAAGCGCGGAGTCGAAGACGTGGCGCGTCACGCTGGGCGACGGCTCGGAGCGCGACTACCGAGCGGTCGTGGTGGCGAACGGGCACCATTGGGACGCGATCGACCCTGCATTTCCCGGCCAGTCGAGCGCGGACGCCATCCATTCACGTGACTATCGGACGCCGGAGCGGTTCGGCGGAAAGAGAGTGCTGGTGGTCGGCTGCAACCAGTCCGCGTGCGAGATCGCGGGCGAGATCTCGGGCGCCGCCGCGCACACCTACCTGTCGGTGCCCAGGGGAGCGCACGTCATCCCTCGCTGGATCCGTGGAAAGCCGTACGACCGCCTGGACCTCGACGTGACCAGCCGCCTGCCGTGGCGCTTGATCAACTGGTTCCTCGAGGCGGGCGTTGCAGCCTCGCCGGGGGGGCGCGCATCCGACTACGGCCTGCCGGCGCCGGACCACCGGCTGATCGAGGGCTTGCCCGCGATCACCTCGGACCTCGTTCCCGCCCTGCGCCGAGGCTCGATCACCGTGAAGCCGAAGGTGGAGCGACTGGAGGGAGAGCACGTCCGGTTCGAGGACGGCAGCCGCGAAAGGGTCGACGGGATCGTCTACGCGACCGGGTACAGGATCAGCTTTCCCTTTCTGGATCCCGAGCTGCTCGAGCCTCGCGGGAAGGAGCTGCCTCTCTACCGTCGGATCGTGCCGCCGCGGCATCCGGGTCTTTGCTTCGTCGGCCTCGTGGACGCACCGGGCGGGCTGCTGCCGATCGTCGAGACCCAGGCGACGTGGATCGCCGCCCTGCTCGGGGGGCGGCTCTCCCTGCCTTCGCCGAAGCGAATGTGGGCCGCGATCGAAAAGGGCGAGCGCCGGACGAGACAACGCTTCCCGATGGAGGGGCCGCACAGCATCCGCTGCGACCCCCACACCTACAAGCGCGTGCTGGCCCGCGATCTGCGGCGCGTGTCCGTCAAGCCCGAGCCTCAGTCGACGGCGAGCGCGCCGAGCTGAGCGCTCAGCTCGCCGGCGCTGGCGACGCTGCCCGCCGTGGTGCGGGCAAGCTTGACCGTGTGCGCGCCCGGCGGCACCGGCGCGGCGGTTGCGCCGAACAACAGGTGAAATTCGAACCCGTCGCCATCGTCGGCTTCCGCCTGCAGCAGGACGCCGCCGCCCGGCACAGGCTTGTTGTCGACGTAGACGCCCCACCGCGTCGAGCAGGATCCGTCCACGCTGCAGCTCGAGAAGATGCCACGCAGGGGAGCGAAGACCTGGACGCTCCCGGCGCGGGTGGTGATGATGGTCGTCTGGGCGATCACCGTGCCGGGGGTCGGGGGCGGGTCGGCGTCCGACGCCTTGGCGGCCACGAGCGACGGCAGCAAACCCATCTCGAGGTCCTTCTCGGTGACCGTGCGGTCCTTGATCTTCGCCGCGGTGACCGAGCGGCTGCGGAGCTTCTCCGAGGTGATCGCGGCCCGCTTCAGCTTCTTCGTCGTCACGGCGCTCGGCTTGAGCTGGTTCTCGCCCACGCTGTTGCGTGGGATCGTGACGGCGTAGGCGCCTCCGCCCAAGGCCACGAAGACGGCGATGGTCGCCATCACGTTCGAGTAGTTGAGGTGGGTGCGAAAGCGCTCCACAGCCTCCTTATCGAAACGAGGCGCGACCGGCTTTAGAGAGGCTGTCTCAAAACCCTCCGCGCACGCCTGGCGGCGAGACAACCTCTTAGAGAGGCTGCGTTCTGGGTGGGCTCAGCCGATGGCGACCATGCGCTCGATCGGGACGCGCGCCCGCTCGGCGATCTCCCCGGGCACGCGCACCGCGAACACGAGGTCGCGAAGCGAATCACGCAGCCGCGGCAGCGTGATCATCTTCATGTAGCGGCACACGGCCGCCTCGTTCGCCGCCAAGATCCGCTTGTCGGGGCTGTCACGTCGCATGCGGTGAAGGATGCCGGTCTCGGTCGCGACGATCATCGTGTCGGCGTCGGACTCGGCGGCGTGCCGCATCATCCCCTCGGTCGAGAGGAAGTGCGTGCCCTCTGGGTCGACGTCGCCGGAGGCGACGTATTCCATCACCTGGGTCGTGCAGCCACACTCGGGGTGGATGAGGAACTCGGCCTCCGGCTCCTGGGCGCGCATGGCGTTGATGTCGGAAGGCCGGATTCCGGCGTGCACGTGGCATTCGCCGTCCCACACGTTCATCTTGCGCCCGGTCTCGCGCTCCACGTAGGCGCCGAGCCACATGTCCGGGCCGAACAGGATCTCGGTGTCCTCGCCGTGCTCTCGGTAGATGTGCTCCACCACCTTGACCGCGTTCGACGACGTGCAGCAGTAGTCCGTCTCGGCCTTGACCTGCGCGGAGGTGTTCACGTACATCACGACGATCGCGCCGGGGTGCTCGGCCTTCCACGCTCGAAGCTGGTCGGCCGTGATGGAGTCGGACAGCGAGCAGCCGGCCTCCGGGTCCGGGATCAACACCGTCTTGCCCGGCGAGAGGATGGAGGCGGTCTCGGCCATGAAGTGCACGCCGCAGAACACGATCACTTCCGCATCCGTCGAGGCCGCCTGGCGCGAGAGCCCGAGCGAGTCGCCGACGAAGTCGGCCACGTCCTGGACCTCCGGCACCTGGTAGTTGTGGGCCAGGATGACGGCATTGCGCTTGGCGACGAGCTCTCGCACCTCGCGCTGCATGCCCGGGACGTCCTCGATCGCGAGCGGCGCCGTGTCGAGCAGCTCGCTCGGTGCGGGGAGGTTCGACGTCTGGATGGTGGGAAGCGGTTGCATTCGAGCAGCTTCGGCCGGCCCGGGTGAGGGTCTAGGTGGCTTCCAAGCCCAATGAAAGGTCGAGTGCGGGAGCCGAGTGCGTCAGCGCCCCCATCGACACGAATTGTAGGCCAAGGCCTCCGAGGCCCTGGAGCGCGCCGGGTACGATGCCGCCCGACGCCTCGAGAGTCGCGCGCCCGCCAACGATCTCCGCCACGCGCCTGATCTGGTCGGGCGACATGTTGTCGAGCAGCAGGCGATCCGCGCCGGCGCCGAGTGCCTCCTCCACCTCGTCGAGCGTGCGGCACTCCACCTCGACCGCCATTCCGGCCGGCCTTCGCTCGAGAGCCCGCCGCGTGGCCTCGCCGACGCCCCCGGCGAGCGCGGCATGGTTCTCCTTCACGAGCACGGCGTCCCACAGGCCCATGCGGTGGTTGCGCCCGCCTCCGGCGGCGACGGCCTGTTTCTCGAGCGCTCGCAGGCCCGGCGTCGTCTTGCGCGTGTCGAGCAGCTCCACTCCGGTTCCCCGCAGCGCGTGGACGCAACTCGCGGTGAGCGTTGCGATCCCCGACAGGTGCTGGAGGAAGTTGAGCGCCACGCGCTCGCCAGTGAGGAGCGCGCGGGCCTCGCCCTCGAGCTCCGCGACGGTGACTGGGACCTCCTCGCGCCACTTGCCCTCCGCCGCGAGCGGCGTGACGCGCACGAGCGGGTCGAGGCGCCGGAACACAGCCGTCGCGACCTCGAGCCCGAACATCACGCCCGCCTGTTTCTGCTCGATGCGCCCGCGCGCGCGCGCGCCGGGCTCGACGGTCGCCTCCGTTGTGACGTCGCGAAGACCGACGTCCTCCGCCAGGGCCCTCATGACGAGCTCTTCTACTCCCGGCTCCAGCACCGCGACGCGGACCCTATGCCAACATGCGGCGACGATGCAGAGGCGGTCGACCGGCGAACGCGCCGATGCACCGGGCGCACAAGGCGAGCGCAGGTGGGTTGCTGTGCTCCCGCCGGGTGCGCGCCCGCCCTTTCGGGTGTGGGTGAACGGAGTCGAGCAGCGAGAGGGCAGCGACTACGTCGTGGAGCAGGGCGGCCTTCGCTTCGCCAAGCCGCTCGCCAAGGAGGGCAAGCTCGGGTTCTGGCGCTGGGCGTTGATGTTCTTCGGCATCGCGGGCACGTACCGCAAGAACGACAGCGTGGACGTGCAGTACGAAGCCGCTGGGGGCATGCGTCTGGTCACGGGCCTCGATCTTCGAGAGGGCTAGCTCGAGCTGCCGGCGGCGCCGTTCCCCTGGCTCGCCGCCTTGACGAGGTACTCGTGCACGAAGCCGTCGAGGTCGCCGTCGAGCACGCGCTCGGCGTCGCCCATCTCGTAGCCGGTGCGGTGGTCCTTGACCATCGTGTAGGGATGAAGGACGTAGGAGCGGATCTGCGAGCCCCACGCCACGTCTTCGGCCTCGCCCTTCTCGCGCGCCAGCTCCTCGCGCCGGCGGCGCTCCTCGAGCTCGACGAGCTTCGAGCGCAGCAGCTTCATGGCGGTCTGCTTGTTGGACGACTGCGAGCGCTCGTTCTGGCACTGCACGACAACCTTGGTCGGCAGGTGGGTGATACGCACGGCCGAGTCGGTCTTGTTCACGTGCTGCCCGCCGGCGCCCGAGGCACGGTAGGTCTCTATGCGCAGGTCCGCCTCGTCGATCTGCACGTCGAGGTCCTCCTCCACCAGCGGGCTGACCTCGACGAGGGCGAAGCTCGTGTGGCGACGCCGAGCGGCGTCGAACGGTGACAGCCGCACCAGCCTGTGGACCCCCTTCTCAGCCGAGAAGAGCCCATACGCGTTCTCGCCCCGGGCGAGGAAGGTGGCCGACTTGATTCCCGCCTCCTCGCCGGGCGCGGCCTCTTTCATCTCGGCCTCGAAGCCTCGCCGCTGGGCCCAGCGCAGGTACATGCGCAGGAGCATCTCCGCCCAGTCCTGGGAGTCGGTGCCCCCGGCACCGCTGTGAACGGTGACCACGGCGTCGCCTTCGTCGTACCGCCCCTGGAAGAGGCGCTCCTCCTCGAGCTGCGCCAGCTCGCGCTCGAGTGCCTCGAGCTGCTCGCCGAACTCCTCCCGCAGGGCCTCGTCCTCGTCGGCGAGCGGCACCAGGGCCTCCAGGTCGTCCAGCTCCGACTCGACCTTGCGGTAGCGGTCGAGCCTCCGCTTCGCGCGGCTGTGCTTCGCCGACAGCGAGGCGGCCCGCTCCTGGTCGTCCCAGAAACCGGGCTTCTGCATCTCGCCCTCGAGGGCGGCCAGCTCTCGCTCCAGCGCAGACGGGTCAAAGGTAGTCCGCGAGCAGCTTGAGCTGGTCGCGGAGCTTCGAGATCCGCTGCGGAGCCTGCTCTACCTGTGTCTGGTCCGCCATGCCTAGTGGCCAGTCCCGATCCCGTGCCGGCTTCGATTTACGAGCCGTGACACTTCTTGAACTTCTTGCCGGAGCCGCACCAGCAGGGGTCGTTGCGCCCGATCTTGTCGCGCTCGTCCACATGGCGTGTCTCCACCTCGGGCAGCGCCGCGATCTCCTCGCCGCCCTCGGCGCCGGCCGCGACTCCAGCCGGCACGCCGACGGCCTCGCCGCCGCCGTAGAGGGCCGACGGCTGCTCCTGCCCGCCGCCCGTGTAGTTGAGGCCGCGCGTCGAGCTCGTGCGCGAGGAGGAGGGCGTGAACGCGATCTCCGCCTCGGCCGGGGCGATTTCGACCTCGATGTGGAAGATGTACTTGGCGAAGTCCGCCCAGATCGAGTTCATCAGCTCGCGGAAGAACGCGAAGCCCTCGTTCTTGTACTCGACCAGCGGGTCTCGCTGCGCGAAGCCGCGCAGGTGAATCCCCTCGCGCAGGTAGTCCATGTCGTAGAGGTGCTCGCGCCAGCGGTTGTCGATGATCTGCAAGAGCACAGCACGCTCCAGGTTTCGCATCAGCTCGGAGCCGATCTCCTGCTCGCGCTCGTCGTAGCGGCGCAGCGCGTCCTCGTACAGCCGCGTGACGAGCTCGTCGCGCACGAGGTCCTCGGGAACCAGATCCGCCGCGCCGAAGCTGGCGTCGTAGACCTGCGCGAGCTGCACGAACAGCTCGTCGATGTCCCATTCCTCGACGAAGTCGCCAGGCGTGTACTCGGCAACGAGGTTCTCGAACACGGTCCGCAACTCCGACTTGACCGGCTCGGACATGTCGCGGCCCTCGAGTATCTCGCGCCGGTACTTGTAGACCACCTCGCGCTGCTGGTTGAGGACGTCGTCGTACTCGAGCACCCGCTTGCGGATCAGGAAGTTCTGCTCCTCCACCTTCTTCTGCGCGTTCTCGACCGTACGCGTGAGCATCTTGGCCTCGATCGCCTGCTCCTGGCCCTCCTCGTCCACGGGGCCGAGGCGATCGAGGATGCGGTAGATGCGGTCGCCGGCGAAGAGACGGATCAGGTCGTCCTCCGCCGAGAGGAAGAAGCGGGACTCGCCCGGATCTCCCTGACGCCCGGAGCGCCCACGAAGCTGGTTGTCGATCCGCCGCGACTCGTGGCGCTCGGTGCCGCAGATGAAGAGCCCGCCGAGCTCCTTCACCTTCTCGTGGTCGGCGTCGGTCTGCTCCTTCATCTTCGGGAAGACCTGGTCGTAGGTCTCCTGGAATGACTCGTCGTCGGGCTCGACACCGAGCTTTCGAAGCTCGGCCCGCGTCAGGTGCTCAGGGTTGCCGCCGAGCATGATGTCGACGCCGCGGCCGGCCATGTTGGTGGCGATCGTGACGGCGCCGAGGCGCCCGGCCTCCGCGATCGTCTCGCCCTCGCGCTCGGCATGCTCGGGCTTCGCGTTCAGCACCACGTGCTTCACGCCCTGCTTTCGCAGCTTGTCGGAGAGCTTCTCCGACAGCTCGACCGAGACGGTGCCGACCAGGGTCGGCTGGCCGCTCTCGTGGCGCTCCTTGATCTCGCGCGCGACGGCGTCCCACTTGCCGTCCTTGGTCTTGTAGACCTGATCGTTGTGGTCGAGGCGGACCATGTCCTTGTTGGTGGGAATGTCCACAACCGCAAGCTTGTAGATCTTCATGAACTCGTTCGCCTCGGTGAGGGCGGTTCCCGTCATGCCGGCGAGCTTGTCGTACATGCGGAAGTAGTTCTGGAGCGTGACCGAGGCGAGTGTCTGGTTCTCCTCGCGCACGCCAACTCGCTCCTTGGCCTCGACGGCCTGGTGCAGGCCCTCCGACCAGCGCCGGCCCTCGAGGATGCGCCCGGTGAACTCGTCGATGATCTTCACCTCACCGTCGATGACGGCGTAGTCCTTGTCGCGCTTGTACAGCGACTCGGCCTTGAGCGCCTGGATCAGGTGGTTGACGAGGTTGCCGTGCTCGCCGAGGTAGAGGTTGTCGACGCCGAGGAACTTCTCGGACTTGTCGACCCCGCGCTCGGTCGGAGCGACGGTCTTGTGCTTCTCGTCGAACTCGTAGTCGTAGTCGGGCTCCTCCTCGACTTCGAACTTCGTGCGGCTGTCGATCTTCGCCACGCCCTTGAGCTGCGGCGCGAGACGCGCGAATTGCTGGTAGAGGTCGGCCGCTTCCTCGGGCGCGCCAGAGATGATCAGGGGCGTCCGTGCCTCGTCGATCAGGATGTTGTCGACCTCGTCGACGATCCCGAACGGGTGGCCCCTCTGGACGACCTCGTCGAGCGACACCGCCATGTTGTCGCGCAGGTAGTCGAACCCGAACTCGGAGTTCGTGCCGTAGGTGACGTCCGCCTGGTAGGCGGCTCGCTTTTCCTCGAAGGACTGCATGCTCTGGATCACACCGACCCTGACCCCGAGCGCCTCGTAGATCGGGCCCATCCACTCGGCGTCGCGGCGGGCGAGGTAGTCGTTGACGGTGACGACGTGGACGCTGTCGCCGGCCAGGGAGTTGAGGAAAACGGGGAGCGTTGCGACGAGCGTCTTGCCCTCGCCGGTCTTCATCTCGGCGATCGATCCGTCGTGCAGGACCATGCCCCCGATGAGCTGGACGTCGAAGTGGCGCATCGCGACCGTCCGCCTGGCGGCCTCGCGGCAAAGCGCGAACGCCTCGTAGAGGAGATCGTCGATCGACTCGCCGCTGCGGGCGCGCTCGCGCAGGGCGTCGGCCTCCTCGAGCAGCTCGTCGTCCTCGAGAAGCTCCATCTCGGGCTCGACCGCGTTGATGCGGGCAACGCGCTTCTCGTAGTCCTTGAACTGCCGCACCTCGCCCAGGCGAAGTGCACGATCTATCAGCTTTCTGCTCATTTCGGCGGGACGATCATCGTAGCGGCCCGGGCCTCGCGTCCCGGCAGAAGAGCCTCAGGTGGCGCTCGGGGGGCCGTCGCTGGGGGCGGCCTTGCCCGCCGCCTGCTCGCGCCGGCGGCGCCGCTTGTCGCGGTGGCGCTTGACCTGGCGGCCCAGCTTGTCTGCCGCCACGTCGACGGAGTGGCGCAGATCCGCCGAGCTCTCGCGTACGCGCAGGACCGTGCCCTTGAGGTGGAGCGTGGCCTCGACGACCTTGCCGTCGGCGATCGAAGGGTTGCGCTCCTCGAGCAGCTCGAGCTCGAGACGCGCGAGCTCCGAGACCTGCTTGCCGACCGTCTTGAACCGCTGCTCCGCGTGCGCCCTGAGGGCCTCCGGCACGGCCCCGTTACGCGACCTGATCTCGATCTGCACCTCTCAGACCTCCTTGACTCTCGGCGGGAAACGCGCCTCCCATGCTACGGCTCGGGCACGACCTTTTCCAGCGGTCCGGCGAAGCCAGAATATCTAGCCGGCTTCGCCGGACACCTAAAGTCCAGAGCGTCCGCCTTGAGGCGGCCGCCCGGCCTAATCCAGCGAGAAGACGATGCAGGCGCGCCGGTCCGCACAGCCGGCGCTCACCGCAACGGCCGGAGCGATAATGGATGAGATGCCCAGGCCTAAACGGTGGATGAATCGTGGACGGTGGCCTTTCTTGATGCTCGTTTTCGTGCCTGGCTCTGCCTTGCTTGCTCTTGTCGCGTCGGGCGCGATGTCGGGCCAGAAACAAGAATCGGGACGAGCGCGAATCGTCCTGATCGGGCAGGAGCAGATGGTCTTCGACTCGAGCCGTGATGCGTGCGAGCCCGCAGACATTCCAGACCAGGCTGCCCGTGCCTTCCGTGACTTCAGCGGTCGCGTCCGACTCTTTGCCTCCCACACGGCGACCCGTGGCTGGGTGGGCGAGTCGCTGAACAGCGTGCAATACAGCTGTGCAGTCGCCTTTCGATCGAACTTCGACCCCCGGCCGTGGCAGTTCGATGGCGCGGAATGGATAGGGGCGCCCTATACGACCGACGGCCGGAACGTCAACGCGCTCGTGCACGTGGAGTACCACGGCGATGGCTCGCCCGCAAGCTGTGCCTCGCTCAGCGTGACCGAATGTCAGTACAACGCGATCACTCTCGCGTCGTCAAGCGACGGCGGAGCGACCTTCACCCAAAGACCCCCGCCACAGCATCTGGTGGCGAGCGCTCCCTACCGGTACGTTCCCGATGCTGGACCATATGGGCTCTTTCAGCCGAGCAACATCGTGCGCAAGGGCGGCCACTACTACGCGATGCTGCAGGTTGAGCGGTACGGTCAGCAAAGGCGAGGGACCTGCCTCATGCGAACGGCCAACCTCGCCGATCCCGGCTCGTGGCGCGCCTGGGACGGGAAGGGCTTCGGCGTTCGTTTCGTCAACCCCTACCAGCGCCGGCTCGACCCCGCCAAGCACGTCTGCCAGCCCGTCTCCCTGCCGCAGATCGGGGTGATGTCATCGAGCCTCACCTTCAACACCTATCTCGACAAGTTCGTCCTTGTCGGGCCATCCGGTCGGCGCCCTCGCAGGGGAGGCGTTATCTGGGGGATCTACTTCTCCGTATCCGAGGACCTCGTCCACTGGAACCGGGAACGCCTGATCGCGCGAACCGAGCTGCCGTGGACCTACAAGTGCGGCGACCGCGGGCCGGTCACCTATCCGTCGCTGCTCGATCCGAACAGCCGGTCGCGCAACTTCGAGACGACGGGAAGGCGCCCCTACATGTACTTCGTCCGATTCAACCCGCACGACTGCCAGCTGCAGCTCGACCGCGACCTCGTGAGACGGCGGGTCGAGTTCAAGAAGTAGGCGTTACGGAGTAAAGACTCCCTGGCGCAGGAAGACTCTCTCGTCACCTGAGCCGCAGGTGGGAGGGCAACCGTATCCAAGCGGATCCGAGGCCGGCGTGAGTACGCCGTCCGGCCCTGGGTCCAAAGCGAGGATCGAGTACGTCGACACAACCGCACGCTTGCCCTCCTGCACGAACCCGGGCACGATCGCATTGAGGGTCGTGCTCATGTCGCAGGTCGCGCCGCGGTTCGGTGCCGGCGTCGCGAGGCAGTCGAACGGCGCCGAGAAACCGAGGTCCCCAACGGTTGCAGGCATGATCTCATCGGCGCCGTTCGCAGAATCGGTGATGCGAAGGTCGGTCCGGAGGACGAGTTTTCCTTCATAGTCCAGCAGCTCAACAATGTTCTGCCGCACGTCGGTGACGCTCGCCGAGATGCTCACGTCAGCTTCGTTCGCGGGCGTGGCGGGGTCTCCGCGGAGCACGTCGAAGCGAGCAAACGCAGTGCCGCGTCCGGACGTCGAAGTGGTCAGCAGCTGGGACTCGAGCTGGGGAGGTGTACAGGACCCCTCGTCAAGCGGAGGGGCGTGGAACGAATTGGGGCTGTCACAGCTGGCGAACTCAGGAACGAGCGGGACGCGTGCCAGGGCGGCGCCCCCAGGCCGAGGATAGGCAAGGACCTTGAAGCTGGCCGTGTATGTCGCGGGGCTGGCCGGTGTCGTGATGGTGTGCTCCTGAGTGCCGCCGTCGGACCAGCCGTCGAAGACCCAATACCTTCCTGCCACAACCTGGTCGAAGGCCTCGACGTCGACGGCCCAGTTCTCCCACGCGACGATCGTCCTTGGTGTGGTGATCAGGCTGCCGGCAACGCGCAGCTGGAAATAGTCGGGCACGGACTGGAAGGTGAGGTCGACTTTCTTCGGCTGAACGTTTCGCTGCACGGTCTGCGAGAGGCCTTCAGAGTCGGTCGCGGTCAGGTAGACCTCGAGGTAGCTGTTCCCGGCTGCCTCGAGATCTTCCGGAGGCGGTCCGGTGATCTCGACGTTGTTCCCCTGCGTGGCGGGCAGGTACGGGTGCGTGTGAGTGTTGTGGCGGCGAAGGACCGTCCAGCTCAGCGCGCTGTCGGGGAGCGTCCCATCCTCGGGGTCGGTCGCGCTGCCCGTGAGGGTCAACGTCTCCCCTACGGAGAACAGCTCGTCCACAGCCGGAGCATCGATCGTCGGCGTGGGCACCGTGTTCCCTGAGTCGATTCGAAGCGTCACGCTGTCCTCGCCCCCGCGGCCGTCGCTGACGGTGAGGGTGGCGGTGTAGGTCCCGGCGACGGTGTAGGTATGGCTCGGGGTGGAGCCGGAGCCGTGAGGGGAGCCGTCGCCAAAGTCCCAATCGTAGGTGAGCGGATCGAGGTCGGCATCGGACGATGAGCTGCCGTCGAAGCTCACCGTGAGTGGCGTGTTGCCGGAGCTCGGATTGGCAGTCGCGACCGCGTTGGGCGGGATGTTGCCGGTGCCGGTGTGGGAGATCTTGCGGATCTGGTTGCTCGGGAAAGTAAATTGCAAGTAATAGAAGGCCTTGCTCGACCCGTCGGGCCCAAAGCGGCCATCCACCAGAGCATCCGCTTCGGAGCCGAAGAGTTGCGAGCTGTAACCGCCGGAGCCGTCCGGGATCAGCGTGTAGAGCTTGCCGCAGACGCTGTCGCCATAGATGTAGACATCGTCGTAACCCGGTGGCCAGAAGCCGTCGGGGACGAAGTCGCCGGCCGTGACGGACGTGCAACCGTCCGGATTCGTGTGCGGGTAGGAATAGATGGGGTTGGTAATGCCTACCGGCGGGAGGCCGCAATCCGTGTAGGAGTCCGCGACGCACGGTCCCTCCCTGACGTTCCAGCCGTAGTCCGCCCCGGCGGCGCCCTCGTTGACCTCCTCCCACTTCCCGGCGCCGACGTCGTTGATGAAGAAGCGGGTGCCCGCGGCGTCGGAGTCGAATGCCGTTCGCCACGGGTTCCGCAGGCCCGAGGCGTAGATCTCGCGGCAGCGGCGGTCCGGGGCCGTGCTGCCGCTCACGTTGCATTGGTCGCTGTCTGGTCCCGTGAACGGGTTGCCGCTCGGGATGCTGCCGTCCGGCGCTATACGGAGGATCTTTCCGGCGAGAATGCTGAGGTCGCGCGAGGCGTCGTTGTTCAGGTAGCAGGTGCTGGTCTGCCATCGCCAGTCACAACCGTTGTCGCCGACCGATACGTAGAGGTTGCCGTCGTTGCCGAAGTCGATGTCGCCCGCGTTGTGGATGCCGTCGACCGAGTAGATGTTGTCGATCAGGACCGTCTCGCTCGCTATATCGACGGTGTCGTCGTCGTTCAACACGAAGCGAGAGACGCGGTTGACGGGGATGTTGGGTGTTCGAGATTCGCAGACCCCGTGCTTCTTGAACGTGTAGTAGAGGTAGACGTAGTGATTGCTGGTGAAGTCCGGATCCACCGCGACGCCAAGGAGGCCGCGTTCGCTGTCGGCGCAGATGACCGAGCTGAGATCGAGCGCAGGGTCGGGGAGAAGAGCACCGTTCTCGTATATGCGCAGAGCCCCTTCCTTGGAATTGATCAACATGCGCCCGTCGGGCGTCCAGGCCAGGGCGACTGGGCTCTGCACCGCTGCGACGAACTGATCGCTGAAGCCGGCCGGCAAAGTCGCGGCTGCTCGAGCCGATGGCACTACCACCCCGGTGGCGGCAACCAGCAGAACGAGAAGGAAACGGAGGGTGCGCCGGCGTGCAGGATCCGCCGCCCCGACCGTTCCGAGAACGCGTGCTGCAAACATGGGACCTATTCGGCCTTTCACACTTCGTCGAGTCGCCCGGCACCCTTGCCGGCGCGCTGGCAACCGCCCGCTCGCCTGCCTGACCCTCACATAGGGCAGCTTTTATGTCAAGTTATTTTGACGCGGCCCTTCGCTCAGAGGGCCGTGTGCTCGGCCCGGGCCATCACGCAGTCGAACTCGATCAGCCGCAGCGAGTGGTCGCGCACGACCCCAAACATCCCGGTCACCTCGAAGCCCTGATCCTGAAGGTAGTCCATGGTTTCCGAGTAGTCGGGCACCCCGTCGTAGATCGGCTTCACCGCGAGCTCGGTTTGGACGCCGAGGACGCGCGGCAAGGTCGCTTGCGCGCCATGCATCACCTCGAGGTCCCACCCCTGCGTGTCGGTCTTCAGGAAGATGCGCGGTTGCGGTATGCCCTCCAGACACTCCTCGATGACCGAGTCGAGTGAGCGCACGGTGACGCTCTCCTGGACGACCGTGTCCGTCATGGCCCCGAGCTCGCGAACGGCGTACGCGCTCGGTTCCAGGAAGGAAGAGAGCACGCTGTTCTGGGCTACCTTGATCTGCCTGCTCTCGTCGTGGCGGCCGAGCGCCACGCGCAGGGTGCGCCACCGGGCGTCGGGCTTGGCAGCCTGCTCGAGCTGGTCGTACGCCGAGCTGACAGGCTCCATCGAAACGATCCAGCCTGTATAGCCCGCGGCGCGAACGAAGCGGCCGTACTCGCCGTCGAACGCGCCGACGTCGAGCACGCAGTTGATCCCCAGCCGCGGCAGCAGCAGTCCGAGGTGGCTCCGCAGCGCCATGCTCTCGAACCACGTCGCCTGCGTGGCGAGACCCTCCGGCAGCGTGATCACCTGGGCGGGCGCTCTGGGTGCGGCCGGCGGGGGCACTGGAGACGCAGCGGGCGGCGGCTCGATCGTCCCCGCGGCGAGCGCAACCGGCGAACGAAGGGTTCGACGCGCAGTCTCCGCGATCGCATCGCTCACCGCCGGCCCGTACTTGCTGAGCCGGGGGTCCGTCACCTGGGAGAAAGTCCACCGCACGCTACCCCAATCCGGCCACGGCTGGAACCTGCTGCTCGCCGCGTCCGGCGTCGCGCACTCGCGTCTGAACTCCTCCTCCGACTTCGTGTAGTAGTGGTTCACGCGCAGGCGTGACGCCGAGTTCGACAGCGTCTTGTGGTCGCGAGCGGGGTGTCCGTTCTCGTCCACCGCCACAGAGCCCTCCTTGTACTCGAAGTGGTGCTGGCTGAGGCAGCGAATCGCCCCTTCCGGGTCGACGATCGTCTTTATCACCGACGTCTGCTTGAGGGCGACGCGCTCGACGTAGTTCTCGATCACGCGCCCCTCGGGCTTCGTGCGATGGCCGGAGAAGCCGTAATGCGCTTCGTGCACAGCGACGCCGGGCCAACCCTCATATTCCTCGAGCAGGACGGGGAGGGGTCGCTCGGTCGGCGAGAACAGGAACTCGTCGAGGTCGATGAAAGCGATCCAGCGAGACTCTTTCCCGTGCCGCCTCAGGCAGTGGTCGTAGGCGCTGTTCTGGCCCGCGCCCGGTATCCGCCAGTGATAGAGCACTACCGTGCCGTCCTCGACATACGGCGCGAGCGCTTCGAGGTGTGAGTCGCTGCTCAGGTTGTCGTAGAGGAAGAAACGCTCCACGCCCATCAGCCGATGGAACTCGATCCACTCGGGGAGGAACTCCGCTTGGTCGCGGTACATCGCGCATACCGACAGGTAGACCTCGGTTTCTCTCCGCTCTGCCCCGCGGCCCTTGGAGTTGCGCCGTCCCGGTTGACCCAGCCGCTGCTGCGCCGTCCACAGGTCCTCGTGGTCGGCCGCGCCCCCGATCAGGCCCTGGACGTCGAGCATGTCTCGAATCGGGACCCCTTCGGCTTCGAGGCGAGTACGCACGTCCGATGCAAAGGCAAGATGGTGCCTGTATTGCTCGAGTGCATCGGAACCCTCCACCAGCTCGCGGCCCAGGCGGCGCTCGAGCTGCTCGTACTGTCCCGGTTGCATCGCGGGCAGTGCTGCCGGTGCGACCGCGAAGTTGAACAACGATCCGAAGGTCACGACGTGCCGCTGGCTCGGCGCGATGCCGGCGCTCGCGGCGGCGTGCTCGGCCATGCTCGTGAAGTTCCAGAATCGAGCGTCGGCATCCTTGTCCTCGTCGAGGAAGCCCAGGAGCGCTGCTCGCAGCGAAGGCTCGTCCAGCGATGCCCACTGGCTCAGCCACTCGTTCTGCGTTTCAGTCGTGAACTCGTAGGGGCGGACGGAGAAGTATCCGTCGAAGACGGTGTCGAGTGCGGGCACGAGCTTGCAGCCAGCCTCGAGTGCTCTGACAAGGCCGTTCAACCTTTCGGCGATGTCGAGCCTGTAGGCGCGCTCCTCCGCGTCGAAGCTTGGCTTCGTTCGCGCATGCGCCGCGTAGGACACGAACCGCTTCCATGCCCCTTTTGCGGGCGCTCTGGGTGAGGCCGGTGGGCGCGCTCGCGGTGGTGGCGGCGCGACCGCTTGCGGTGGGGGCGGCGCGAGCGCCCCCGACCCGGCAGCCGCCTCCGCGGGGGGACTGGCCGCTGGAGATGGGGGGGGCGGCGCCTCAATCGTCCCCACCGCGACCGCGACCGGCGTACGAAGGGTTCGGCTGGCAGCCTCCGCGATCGCCTCGCTCACCGCCGGCCCGTACTTGCTGAGCCGGGGGTCCGTGATCTGGGAGAAAGTCCACCGCAGGCCATCCCAGTCAGGCCATATTCGGAACATGCTCCTCGCCGCGTCCGGCGTCGCGGACTTGCGTCTGAACTCCTCCTCCGACTTCGTGTAGTAGTGGTTCACGCGCAGGCGTGACGCCGAGTTCGACAGTGTCTTGTGGTGGCGAGCGGGGTGTCCGTTCTCGTCCACCGCCACAGAGCCCTCCTTGTACTCGAAGTGGTGCGGGCTGAGGCAGCGGAGCGTCCCCTCCGGGTCGACGATCGACTTCAACACCGTGGCGCGCCAGAGGTCCGCGTGCTGGACGTAGTTCTCGATCACGCGCCCCTCGGGTTTCGTGCGATGGCCGGAGAAGCCGTATTGCGCCTGGTGGACAGCGACGCCCGGCCAACCCTCATATTCCCTGAGCAGCTCGGGGAGGGCTCGCTCGGTCGGCGAGAACAGGAACTCGTCGAGGTCGATGAAAGCGATCCAGCGAGACTCTTTGCCGTGCTGCCTCAGGCAGTGGTCGTAGGCGCTGTTCTGGCCTGCGGCGGGCATCCGCCAGTGGTAGAGCACGACCGTGCCGTCCTCGACATACGGCGCGAGCACTTCGAGGTGTGAGTCGCTGCTCAGGTTGTCGTAGAGGAAGAAACGCTCCACGCCCATCAGCCGATGGAACTCGATCCACTCGGGGAGGAACTCCGCCTCGTTGCGGTACATCGCGCACACCGACAGGTAGACCTCGTTTTCCTTCCGCTCGGCGCTGAGACCCTTGGAGCTTCGCTTGGACCGGCCCCGTCGCCTTCCCGGTGGACCCAGCCGCTGCTGTGCCGTCCACAGGTCCTCGTACTCGGCCGCCTCCCAGATCAGGCTCTGGACGTCGACCATGTCTCGAAGCGGGACACCTTCTGCTTCGAGGCGCGTGCGCACGTCCGATGCGAAGGCAAGATGGTGCCTGTACCGCTCGAGCGCACCGGCACCCTCCGCCTGTTCGCAGCCCAGGCGGCGCTCGAGCCGCTCGTACTGTCCCGGTCGCATCGCGGGCAGTGCCGCCGGCTCGACCGCGAAGTTGAACAACGATCCGAAGGTCACGACGTGCCGCTGGTTCGGCGCGATACCGACGCTCGCGGCGGCCTGGTCGGCCATGCTCGCGAAGGTCTCGAATCGAGCCTCGGCATCCTTGTCCTCGTCGAGGAAGCCCAGGAGCGCCGCTCGCAGCGAAGGCGCGTCCAGCGATGCCCAGTGGTTCAGCCACTCGTCCTGCCTTGGAGCCGTGAGCTGGTAGGAGCGGAACGTGGCGAACTGCCCCTCGAAGACGGTGCCGAGCAGGGGCTCGAGCTTGCCGCCTGCCTCGAGGGCTCTGAGAAAGCCCTTCGCCCTTTCGGCGATGCCGAGCCTGTAGTCGCGCTCCTCCGCGTCGAAACTTGGCTTCGTTCGCGCATGCGCCGCGTAGGACAGGAACCGCTTCCATGCCCCTGTCGTGCTCACAACGCCCGCCATAGATCTTGCTGCGCGTCCCCCGTCGGTATACCTTCCCTAGCGCCGATCATACTGGCGAAAAGGCATCGCCCGGTCAGGCCGCGCTCGGGTCATCCGCGTATGGCACGGGCGAACGTGACGGCGAAAATCCGCTTCGCGCCTGCGCGTCGCAATGCCGTGGCGCAGGCGTCCAGCGTGGCGCCGGTCGTGAGGACGTCGTCCACGAGGACGGCCACGGACGGGGTCTCGCGCTGAGGCCGTACCGAGACCGAGCCGCGGGCGCCGCGCAGCCGGCTGCGCCGCTCGAGACCGACCTGAGTGGGCATGCCGTGAGGGCGCAGGAGCAGATCCCGCCTCGGCATGCCGGTGGCACGGGCGAGCGCGGCCGCGATCTCTGCAGCGTGGTTGAAGCCGTGGCGACGCCTGCGCTCGGGGTGGGCGGGCACGGGGACGAGCGCGCCCTGGAGGATGCCTTCGGGCGCCAGGCGGGAGATCTCGGCGGCCATGAAGCGGGCGAGCGGCGTCCGTCCGCGTGACTTGAACCCGGCGACCAGATCCCGGGCCACCCCCTCGTAGACATATGCGGACCAGGCTCGCTCGAACGCGAGCCTGCGCCCGCGACAGTCGCCACACGCGCCCGTGAGCCGCACACCCGGCGCGCCGCACCGCCCGCAGCGCGGGTCCGGGAGCGGGACGAGCGCGGCGCGGCAGGGGCGGCAGAGCGGCGCCCCGGAAAGCTCGGGCTCGCGGCAGACACCGCACAACGGCGGCACGACCATCGAGACGAGTGCGCGGCCGAGCGTGTCGAGCATCGAATCTCATGGTTCCTGCGATAGTGAGCCGCGTCGATGCCGGGGTGCGACGACTGTCCGACGCGAACGTAGTAGGCGGCGCGGCCACGCCGTACGTCTGGTCGTTCCGGCCGGCGCTCGCCGCCGCGCTGGTGCTGACGGGCGCCATCTACGCCTGGCGAGTGCACGAGCTTCGAAGCGCCCCGGGCGTAGCCCCCGCAACCGGGCGGGAACGCCTGCGACCGCTCGCGTTTGCAGGCGGCCTGCTCGTGTTGGGGCTGGCGCTGATGTCTCCGATCGACAGCGTCGGGGAGGAGCGCTTGTTCAGCGTTCACATGGCGCAGCACCTGCTGATCGCCGACGCAGTTCCGATCCTTCTCCTGCTCGGCCTTTCCAGGCCACTGCTGCGACCGCTCGTCCGCCGGCTGCGTCCCGTCGAGAGCTCGCTCGGCTATCTGGCGCATCCATTCGTCGTCCTGACACTCGTCGTCGCCGTGATCTGCCTCTGGCACGTGCCGGCGCTCTACGAGCTTGCGCTCGATAACGCCTGGGCGCATCAGCTCGAGCACCTCACGTTCCTCGCGGCCGGGCTCGCGTTCTGGTGGTACGTCCTCGAGCCGGTGCCGCCGCGCCACCGGCTGCAGGGCATGGCGATGGTGGCCTACGTCGCGGGGGCCAAGCTCATGCTCGGCCTGCTCGGACTCGTGCTCGCGTTCTCGCGCACGTCCTTCTACGAGCACTACGAGCAGGCGCCCCGGACGTGGGGGCTCTCCGCGCTCGACGACCAGAACGTCGGCGGCCTGCTCATGATGCTCGAGCAGTCGATCGTGCTCGCGTCGTTCTTCGCGCTGCTTTTTGCGCGCATGCTGGAGCGCTCCGAGCAGGCACAGCGCCGGCGCGAGCGCCTCGGCACCTAACCCAGCCGGGAGGTCTCTGCTCGCAGGTGCTCGGCGAGCGGGCGCTCACCTGCGATCGCGCCGATCAGCATCGCGTTCGGCGCGACGTCGGTCCCCGGCCAAACGACGGCGTCCCGCAAGACGGCGCCCTCGCCGATCGTGCAGCGGTCCCCGATCACGACCGGACCGGTCAAGCGCACGTCCGCCGCGATCCGGCAGTCCTCCCCGACGAAAACCGGCGGCTCCATCAGCACCTGCCCGTCGATGGTGGACGACTCGCCGACGCGCAGGCCTCCGTTCACGCTCGCTCCCTCTACCCGTATCCGCACCTTCCCGGTCAACGCGTCGAAGTTCCCCTGCACGTACTCCTCGAGTGAGCCCACGTCGTTCCAGTATTCGCCGATCTCGTGCCCGTAGAGCGGCACGTCCTGCTCGAGCAGGACCGGGAACACGTCCTTCGCCCAGTCCACGAAGGCCCGCTCCGGGAAGTGGTCGAAGATCTCGGGCTCGAAGACGTAGATGCCGCAGCTGCCGAGATCCGAGAGCGCTTCCGCGGGGTCGGGCTTCTCCTGGAAGCCCTGGATGCGCCCGTCCTCGGAGGTGATGACGACGCCGAGCTGGCTCGGGTCGTCCACCCGCTTCAGCGACAGCGTCCCGATCCCGCCCAGCTCGCGGTGACGAGACCAGAGCGTGGTCAGGTCTATGTCGGTGAGCGCGTCGCCGGAGATGATGAGGAAGGTCTCGCCGCCGAAGAAGTCGCGCACGTTTCGAACGCCCCCGGCGGTGCCGAGCAGGTTCTCCTCGTACGAGAAGGTGAGCCCGACTCCGAATTCGGAGCCGTCGCCGTAGTGCTCCTGCATCATCTCCGGGAAGTAGTGCAGGTTGCAGACCACCCGATCGAAGCCGTGCTCGGCCAGCAGGCGCAGGA
This sequence comes from uncultured Solirubrobacterales bacterium, assembly GCA_963774075.1. Lineage (GTDB taxonomy): Bacteria > Actinomycetota > Thermoleophilia > Solirubrobacterales > JBBDJG01 > JBBQNR01. The sequence goes on from CAVZDP010000005.1 coordinate 244,490, forward strand.
TGTGGTCCATCACGGGCCTGCTCAGCACGGGCACCATCGGCTTGGGCAGCTCGTAGGTGATCGGCTGGAGGCGCGTGCCGAGCCCCGCCCCGAGCAGCATCGCCCTCATGCGCTCAGGCGAGCTGGGTCTTGCGTTGCTTCAACGTGCGCCTCGCTGCGACACCAGGCGGGGATCAGGTCCCTTGGTCCCAGCTCGTCAGGTACTTCTTCTGCTCGGCGGTGAGCGAGTCGATTCTCACGCCCATCGTCTCGAGCTTGAGCCGCGCGATCTCCTTGTCGATCTCCTCCGGCACCACGTAGACCTTCTTGTCGAGCTCGGAGGCGTGCTTGGCCAGGTGCTCGGCCGAGAGCGCCTGGTTGGCGAAGCTCATGTCCATGACGGCTGCCGGGTGGCCCTCGGCGGCGGCGAGGTTGATCAGCCTGCCCTCGCCCAGCAGGTAGATCCTGCGGCCGTCGCTCATCTCGAACTCTTCGACGAGCGGCCTGGCCTCGCGCCGGCTGACCGACAGCTTCTCGAGCGCCGGGATGTCGATCTCGACGTTGAAGTGGCCCGAGTTGGCAACGATCGCGCCGTCCTTCATCACCTGCAAGTGCTCCTCGGCGATCGCGTGCTTGTCACCGGTAACCGTGATGAAGAGCTGTCCAGAGCGCGCGGCCTCGACGCCCGGCATGACCTCGAAGCCGTCCATCACGGCCTCCAGAGCCCGCAGCGGGTCGACCTCGCACACGATCACGTGCGCCCCCAATCCCTTCGCCCGCGACGCGACACCGCGGCCGCACCACCCATACCCGTAAACGACCACCCGCGTGCCGGCGATCAGCACGTTCGTGGCGCGGATGATGCCGTCGAGGGTCGACTGCCCGGTTCCGTAGCGGTTGTCGAACAGATGCTTGGTGTCGGCCTCGTTGACGGCGATGATCGGAAAGCCGAGCCGGCCTTCCGCCTCGAGCGCCTTGAGCCGGATCACGCCCGTGGTCGTCTCCTCAGTGCCGCCGAGGACCCCGGGGATCTGGTCCTGGCGCTCCCCGTGCAGCACGCCGATCACGTCGGCGCCGTCGTCCATGGTGATCTGGGGGTGCTTGTCGCAGACGGCGTTGATGTGCGCGTAGTAGCTGTCGTTGTCCTCGCCGTTGATCGCGTAGACCTCGGCGCCGAACCGGTCGACCAGAGCCGCCGCCACATCGTCCTGCGTGGAGAGCGGGTTCGAGGCGCAGAGCGCGACTTCCGCGCCGCCCGCGATCAGCGTGCGGGCGAGATTCGCCGTCTCCGTCGTGACGTGCAGGCAGCACCCGAGCCGGATGCCGTCGAGCGGCTTCTCGCGCTCGAAGCGCTCCCTGATCGACGCCAGCACGGGCATGTGCCGGTCCGCCCACTCAATCCTTGCCTGCCCCTTCTCGGCGAGCGAGAGGTCGGCGACGTCGTAATTCCTTGCGGCTGTGGTCATGAAGCTCCCGGGTCTCGTTACAAAGCGAGCGCTCCGGCGGGAGCGCGAGAGCCGAAGTATAGGCGGGCGAAGATGTACGCCGTCAGGCGCTCGCCGCAGCGGCGAGCTCGACCTTCAGCCGCTCGATCACGTCGACCGGCGTGGGATCGACGTTCCTCAGCACCGCCATGTAGATCGACGCCAGGTCGCCCAGCATCACGAGCGACAGGAGGCGCTCGAGCGGGCCGTTGCCGCGGCTCGACACCGTCATCCTGTCCTCGGCGCGATCGGCGATCAGCTCCGAGGTGAGCTCGATCCGCTTGCGGGTGCGTGGGTGCTGGTCGATGTCCTCCAGGAAGATCGCCTTGAAGCGGCCGACGTCCGGCGCCCCGTCCCACCCGACGATCTCGTTGTGGTCGGCTTCCGGAAGCTGAGCGGAGAACGCGGGCAGCTTCGAGTTCTCGTTGATCTGGCACTTCCAGCGGTAGGCGGCCGCTGTCGTCGGGCCGGCCCCGTAGACGCACAGGCAGGCGTCGTGCCCGCGCTCTGCTATTTCCTTGGCGAGGTTTTCCTCGTCGGCTTCCGGGCCCCACTCCCTCCCGAGCTCCGTCAGCGCAGTCGACGCGGCGTCCACCTCGGTGCGCAGGCGAGGTGCGACTCCGGCGAAGCCGGCGACCTCCAGAGTCACGACCAACAGATAGGCGACGGCCGCGCGGGGCTGGAGTCCCGAGGGAAGGCCGATGACCGGCACGCCGTCCGCCCTTGCAAGCTCGGCCAAGCGCCCGCCGGTCGTCGCGGCGACGCGATTGGCTCCGAGCACGCCCGCCGCGTCGTAACACGCGAGCGTCTCCTCGGTGTTGCCCGAGTAGCTCGCGCAGAGGACGACGGAGTCCGGCGTGGCCCACGCGGGCAGCCCGTAGCCGCGGATGGTCACGAGCGGTCGGGTCAGGCGGCCGTCGAGGGCGGCCGCGGCAAGGTCGCCGCCTACTGCGCTGCCGCCCATGCCGCAGACCAGCAGCGGGGACTCGCCATCGCGCGCGAGCTCGGCGTGGCGGTCGAGCGCCGCGGTCTCGACACGCCAGAGCGCGTCCTGGAGGTGAGAGGGCTGCGCGAGCACATCCCCCACCTGGTTCGAGGTGTCTACGCGTGCGATCTGCTCGGCGCTCGGGCCCGGCACGCGCGCAAGTCTATTGCCGCCGGAGGGATTCAGAGCTAAGCGAACTCCGGCCTACTCGACCCGGTCGCCGTCGCCGAGAACGCTCTCGGGCGGTAGCTCGACCCCGGCGCCGATCACCGCTCCCGCCTCGACGCGGCTGCGCGCCCCGATGCTCGTGCCGGCGCCAACGATGCTCCCGCGCACGATTGCGCTGGGACCCACCGTCACGCCGGCGTGCAGGACGGCCTCCTCGATCACCGCCTGCTCGGCCACCTGGCATTCGCCTCCGAGGACGGAGTGCGGGCCGACCCTGGCGCTGCCATCGATCAGGCAGCGCTCGCCCACCAGCGACGGCGGCACCACGCCCGCGCCGTTGCGGGTGGCGGACACAGCGGTCTTGACGGTTCCGTCGAGGATGTCGCGGGTCGCCTCGAGGTAGCGCTCCGGCGTCCCGATGTCGAGCCAGTAGCCCGAGGCCTGGTACCCGTAGAGTCCCGAGCCGATCAGCGCGGGGAAGACCTCGCGCTCGAACGAGACGGCGCGGCCGGGCTCGATCATGTCGAGCACGCGGTGCTCGAGCACGTAGGCGCCCGCGTTGATCAGGTTCGTGTCGATCTCCTCGGGCTTCGGCTTTTCCAGGAAGGCCGTTATCTCTCCGTCCTCGCGCACTCGCACCAGCCCGTATGCCGACGGGTCCTCGACGGGGATCAGCGAGATGGTCGTGGCGGCGTCGCGATCGGCGTGTAGGCGCTGTAGCGCGCTGAGGTCGAAGTCGGCCAGGATGTCGCCGTTGAGGACCAGAAAGCGATCGTCGAGGAACTTCTCGGCGTGTTTGACCGCACCGCCCGTACCGAGCGGCTCCTCCTCCTCCACGTAGCGAATGTGCGCCCTGCCGTCCCCGTCGCCGAGCACCGAGCGCACCCCGTCCGCCAGGAAGCCGCACGACATGACGACGTCGTCCACGCCATGCGAGACGAGCCAGTCGATCATGTACGAGATGAACGGCCGGTTGGCGAGTGAAAGCACCGGCTTCGGAACGCTCGACGTCAGAGGCCGAAGCCTCGTCCCCTCTCCTCCGGCCAGGATCAGGGCCTGCACGGTACCGCCCTCCCTACCGCCCGATCCCCTCGTACACGAAGCCCGCCGAGCGCACCTTCTCCGCGTCGAGGAGGTTGCGACCGTCGACGATCACCGGGGCTTTCATGCGAGCTTTCACCTGCTCCAGATCGAGTTCGGCGAACTCGGGCCACTCCGTCACGATAACCACTGCATCGGCTCCATCCAGAGCGTCCATCGCGGTGTCACACATCTCCGCTCCCGTGATCAGCTCTCGGGCGTGGTCCTCGGCGACCGGATCGTACGTTCGCACGCGCGCTCCCTCGCCCTGCAGGCGCGCGGCCAGAACGACGCTGGAGGCCTCTCTCATGTCGTCGGTGTTGGGCTTGAACGCCAGCCCCAGCAGCGCTATCTCCTTGCCGACGAGGGAGCCCAGGTGCTTCTTGAGCTTGTTCACCACCCGCCGCTTCTGGAGCTCGTTCACCTCGATCACCGAGGTGAGAAGCTGGAAGTGGTAGCCGGAGTTGCCGGCCAGTTGCTTCAGGGCTGACACATCTTTTGGAAAACATGAGCCACCGTAACCGATGCCGGCGTTTAGGAAGTTAGGCCCGATGCGAGGGTCGAGGCCCATGCCGAGGGCGACCTGCTTCACGTCGGAGCCGACCTCCTCGCAGACGTTGGCGATCTCGTTGATGAACGAGATCTTGGTCGCGAGAAAGGCGTTCGAGGCGAGCTTGATCATCTCGGCCGAGGGGACGTCGGTGCGGACGACCGGGCAGTCGAGAGGCTCGTACAGCGCGACCACCGCGTCGCCGGCCCAGACGTCGCCGTCGCTGCCGACGACGACCCGGTCCGGGTTCATGAAGTCGTCCACAGCGGAGCCTTCCTTCAGGAACTCGGGGTTTGAGACATAGGCGAGACCCGCCTTGCCGAGCTCGGCCAGCCTCCACTTGATCGCGGCGCCGGTGCCGGCCGGCACGGTGCTCTTCATGACGATCGCGTGGTCGCCGGTGGCCGGAAGCTCGTCGATGACCGCATGTACGCGCGAGAGGTCGGCGTCACCGGAGTACGTCGGCGGGGTGTCCACGCACACGAAGAGCAGCCGAGCATTCTCGAGGATCGGCGCCACGTCGCTCTCGAAGTGCAGGCGCTCGCGATTCTTGGCGACCAGCTCGCCCAGTCCCGGCTCGAAGATCGGGACCTGACCGCCGCGCAGGGTGGCGATCTTCTCCGCGTCGATGTCGCGGCACCACACCTCGTGCCCGAGTTCGGCGAAACAGGCCGCGCTCACCAGGCCGACCCAGCCGACGCCGATCACTCCTATCGGTGGTCGCTCCGGCATGTAGTCAGGTTATCGGTCGCCGGCGCGAGGAATGTGACTTAGAGGGCTGGCTAATCGGCCTCGGCATCTCCTGCGACATGGATTACTCCGGCAGCCCCACGGCTTCGAGGGCCTCGGCGTGATGCCAGAAGGACTCCTGGTAGGAGATCCTGCCCTTGCGCAACGTGTAGACGGCCGTGAACTCCAACTGTGTCGTTCTCCTGCGACATCGCGCTTACTCCGTCAGTCCCACGGATTCGAGGGCTTCCTGCAACTGCAGCTCGTTGTAGTAGACGATTTCTGCGATTTTGCCGGCTCGCACGGTGCAGACCACGGCATCGTGGAGGGAAAGCTCGATCCCGCTTCCCTGGCCCTTGCAGAGCATCAGGAACAGGGCGATAGCTCGGTCCTCCCCCACGGGTCGCACCTCCACGCCCTCGATCCTCCAACTCCCCCAGGCATCGCTCCAGACCTCGAGCCACTTGCGCACTCCGTCGTGTCCTCGGTAGAGCTCGGTGTCGAGGCTGATGTCCCGATCGTCCACCTCAACATCGGGGTCCAGCTCAGCGAGAACCGACCGCCAGTCGTCGTCGCGGCGATTGAATCCCGCGATCAGCCTTTGCACAACCTCCACGTTCTGCTGCGACATGACCCGCGCGGTATCCCGCACTTACCCGGAGCGCGTGAGCGAGCGCGCAACGCCGAGCATCTCTCCCTCGGACAGCGTCTGCAGGAGGGTGTTGGAGATCCAGTAGGAGCCCCGCTTCGTCTTCCAGCCGACCATCCGCAGCCGGTCTCCGTTGTAGAAGAGCAGGTATTCGCGGCCCCGGTACTTCCGTTTCTCCGACGGGTCCTCCAGGATCGGCGGGTCGCGCCAGCGGAGCCCCTGCACGCCGTAATACTCGCCGATGAAGCCGGTGAAGATGACCATCTTGTAGGCGCCGACCCGCTTTCCCTTGATCGGCTTGATCTTGTAGGTCCGCGGCGCGTCGACGTAGGAGGATCCCGGCACGAGCTTGCGTGCGTAGTAGACGGGGAAGCCGACGTCGCGGTCCGCCAGGCCGGCCTGCTCCCTGCCCGCGATCGTGCCGTCGATGAGGTTCACCTGCGCCTGCTTGCGCTTCCTTGTCCCCTTGCGTGCGTTCGGCGCCTTCTTGCGCTGCTTCGCCAGCGGACCCTTGCCGGCCGAGACGTTGAGGAACTGGCGCACCGCGGTCTTCATCTGCGCCGAGGAGGCGTAGACGTACGACTCTCCGAGGCGGCCGTGGAAGCGGACCTGCTTGATCGGCTCGTCGATCGCGCCGAGGGCGAGCTTCAGCAGCCGCCGTAGAGCGCCCGACGAGCGGATGTCGGAAGCGGTGTTGTCGGCGAAGATGTCGATCAGCTTCTGGTTGTTGCGGATCAGCTCGCCGACCGAGAGCTGCTGGCGCGCCTGCCGGAGAAAGTCCTGCTGGCGCGCGTTGCGCACGATGTCGGTGTCGGTGTGGCGGAAGCGCACGAACTCGAGCGCGCGCTGCCCGCACATCTTCTGATATCCGGGCTTGACGTTGATCACCGCGTACTGCTGGCCGACACCGAGGCCGGAGTTGTCGTTGAAGTAGCGGCGGTCGACGTCCACGTACACGCACCCGATCGCGTCGATCCCCTGCCTGAAGCCGCGGAAGTTGACATCGACGTAGTGGTTGATATCGAGACCTGTGAGCTGCTTGACGGTCCGGATAGTGAGCTTGGGCCCGCCAAGCGTGTAGGCCGTGTTGATCTTGTCCGAGCCGTGCCGGGGGATCTCGACCTTCAGGTCACGGGGCAGCGACAGCAGCGCCACGCCCTTGCTCGGGTCCACTCGCACGAGCATGATCGTGTCCGAGCGCGCCTTGAGCCCGAGCTTCTTGTCACCCCAGCGCCGGTCCGATCCGACGAGCAGGATGGTCTGCGGATCACCGCCACCGACGAAGGTCAGCTCGCGGCCGGTGTCGACATGGCGGAACTTCGCGACGGTCTGGTCGAAGAACAACAGCACGCTGGACGCGGTCGCGGCGGCCGCGACGACCGCGATCGAGAGTGAGCCGAGCAGGAAGCGCTTCAGCACGAGCCTCAGGCGATGCGCAGGTGGCGGTCCTCGCCGAGCCGCTTGGGGATCAGATGCACGAAGTCGATCAGCGCCCGCTTGTAGACGGCGAGCGACGAGATCGAAAGCCACTCGTCGGGGCCGTGGTGGCCGGCGCCGGTGGGGCCGAACTCGACCGCGGGCACGCCCGCGGTTATGAAGCTGATCGCGTCCGAGGCGCCGTCCCGGCCGATGCTCACCGCCTGCTTGTCGAGGAAACCGGTCACACATTCGGTCAGAACGCGAACGAACGGGTTGTTGCGGTCGACCATCGCGGGCGCACGCGCGAAGTGCTTGACGATCCGCACGTCGGGCAGCTCGCCGACCTGGGTCAGGATGTCGCGCGGCTCCTGGCCCGGGAGGTAGCGCACGTCGACGTCGATCACGCACGAGTCGGGCACCTTGTTGAGAGCGTCGCCGCCGAGGATGCGGCCGAGGTTTAGCGACGGCCGGTCGAAGAGGTCCGAGCTTTCGCGGGCGAAGGGCAGCGACTCGATCGCGCGGAAGGTGTCGAGCGCCTTCAGCACCGCGTTGTCCCCGAGCCACGGTCGAGCGCCGTGCGCGGCCTTTCCGCTCACCTCCAGGCGCATCGCAAGGACGCCCTTGGCCTGGATGCCGATGTGGAGGTCGGTCGGCTCGCCCGTGATGGCGAAGTCGCCGACGTATCCGCGGCGGACGAGAAACGCCGTCGCCCGCTCCACGTCGTCCTCGGACTCCTCGTCGGGGACCACGACCAGGATCACCCTGACCTCTTTCTGGTCCTTGAGCTCGTGAACCGCCCCCATCATGGCTGCCAGGCCACCCTTCATGTCGTAGGCGCCGCGCCCGTAGAGGCGATCGCCCTCGACTCGCGCCTTGAACTGCTCCCGGTGCCCGGGGACCACGTCGATGTGGCCGTGCAGGACAACCGTCGGGCCGCGCTCGGCGCCGACGACCGACGCCAGCACGGGCAGGCCGTGCAGCTCCAGCTCGCCCACGGGTACGTCTCGCGCCTCGAGCCATCCGCGCACGAACTCGGTAGCGCTGACGACGCCGGCGGCGGTCGAGGTGTCGTAGGCGATCAGCCTCTCGGTTAGCGCTCGCTCGTCCAATGCTCGCCGGCAGGCGAGTCTAGCGAGCGCCGCCCCGGCCGCCGCAGCCGCATGGTTTCCCAGGAGGGCGGGCTCGAGCCGCTCGGCCCAGGCCATGGGTTCCGAAGGCCCGCTCCCACTTGCCCTAATCTCTGCGCTCGTGGGACCAGCCGATGACAGGAGGCGGACTTGCCGAGTCACGTGACCACTGGAGTGGCCGAGGGCCCAGACCTCTCTGAGGTACGGTCGGGCCTCGAGGGCGTCGTCGCCTTCGCGACCGAGATCGCCGAGCCCGACAAGGCAGGAAGCGCCCTTCGTTACCGGGGCGTGGACATCGAGGACCTGGTGGGAACGGTGCCCTTCGAGCAGGTCTGGGGCCTGCTGGTCGATGGGCATTTTCTTCCGGGGCTTCCGCCCGCCGAGCCATATCCGCTGACGATCCGCTCCGGCGACCCGCGCGTCGACGTGCAAGCCGCTCTGGCGATGCTGGCACCTGAGTGGGGACTTCAGCAGCTCATCGACATCACCGACGACCAGGCGCGCACCGACCTCGCGCGCGCCTCGGTGATGGCGCTCTCGTTCGTCGCTCAATCGGCGCGCGGTCCCGGTCGCCCGCCCGTTCCGCAGTCCGAGATCGACAAGGCGCGCTCGATTCCCGAGCGCTTCCTGATCCGCTGGCGCGGCGAGTCCGACCCCAAGCACGTCAAGGCGATCGACGCCTACTGGACCTCCGCCGCGGAGCACGGAATCAACGCCTCGACCTTCGTGGCTCGAATCGTCGCCTCGAGCGGCGCCGACAGCGCCGCGGCGCTATCGGCCGCCGTCGGAGCGCTCTCGGGTCCGCTACACGGCGGCGCTCCCTCGCGTGTGCTCCAGATGCTCGACGACGTCGAGCGCTCCGGAGATCCCGAGGGCTACGTCAAGCAGGTGCTCGACCGCGGCGAGCGCCTGATGGGCTTCGGTCACCGCGTCTACCGCGCGGAGGACCCGCGCGCCCGCGTGTTGCGGCGCACCTGCAGGGAGATCGGCTCGCCGCGGTTCGAGGCGGCGGAGGCCCTGGAGCACGCTGCGCTGGCGGAGCTGAAAGCACGCAAGCCGGACAGGGTGCTCGCCACCAACGTCGAGTTCTGGTCGGCGGTCGTGCTCGACCATGCCAACGTCCCGCCGGAGCTTTTCACGCCGATGTTCACGTGCGCCCGCGTGGCCGGCTGGTCCGCTCACATCCTCGAGCAGAAGCGCGAGGGCCGCCTGATCCGCCCGACCGCGAAGTACATCGGGCCCGGGCCGAGGCGGGTGTCCGAAGTGGCGATGCACCCGCCGGACGCCGGATCCAACGGCGGCAGCTAGGGTCGTCGCGGCGAAGAAACCCGGCCGGGCCGCTACTCGCCCGCCAGGCGCAGGAACGTCTCGGCGCGCTTGCGGTCGGCCAGCGCGTTGTCGTACTCGGCGGTGAGCTGGCGAGCCTCGTCGCGCTCCGCGGTCGTGCGCGCCTGGGCCACACGTTGCTTCAGCGCCTCCTCGTCGATTCGCGCCAGTACGTCCTCGGCAGCCTGAAGCCGCCGGCGTATCGCCTCGCGGTCTATGCGCTCGGGCTCCAGGCACTCCTCCACGAGCACGAGCGCCTCGTTGCCGAACACCTGCAGGTAACCCTCGCCCTGCGCGAAGCGCTTGATCTCGGTCTCGCTCAGGTGGAGGCGAAGCTCCGCCGGGTCGAGCGTCGCGAGCAGCGGCGCGTGGTTGGCGAGCACGCCCACCTCACCGACGGTCGTGCGCGTGGAGAGCATCTCCACCTCGCCGTTGAACACCGCTCCCTCGGGAGTGAGGACCTCGACGGGGAACTTCGCGCGGTCGGCCACTACGACTCCTTGCGGGCGTCCTCGATCACCTGGTCGATGCTGCCCTTCATGTAGAAGGCGCGCTCGGGCAGCTCGTCGTGGCGGCCCTCGATGATCTCCGCGAAGCCGCGCACACTCTCCTCGACAGGCACGTATTCGCCTGAGCGGCCGGTGAACTGCTCGGCCACGAAGAACGGCTGCGACAAGAAGCGCTCTATCTTGCGGGCGCGCTGCACGGTCAGCTTGTCCTCGTCGGAGAGCTCGTCGATGCCCAGGATCGCGATGATGTCCTGCAGCTCCTTGTAGCGCTGGAGCACCTCCTGCACCTGCGTCGCGACCCGGTAGTGCTCCTCGCCGACGATGGCGGGCTTGAGGATCGTCGAGGTCGAGTCGAGGGGGTCAACCGCCGGGTAGATCCCCTTCTCCGAGATCGAGCGCGAGAGCACCGTCGTGGCGTTCAGGTGCGCGAACACCGACGCCGGCGCCGGGTCGGTGAGGTCGTCGGCCGGCACGTAGATCGCCTGCACCGAAGTGACCGAGCCCTGTCGCGTCGACGTGATCCGTTCTTGCAGCTCGCCCATCTCGGTCTCGAGAGTCGGCTGGTAGCCGACCGCGGAAGGCATACGCCCGAGCAGCGCCGAGACCTCGGAGCCTGCCTGCACGAATCTGAAGATGTTGTCGATGAAAAGCAGCACGTCCTGGCCGCCGGTCTCGCGGAAGTACTCGGCCATGGTCAGGCCGGAGAGGCCGACGCGGAGCCGCGCTCCGGGCGGCTCGTTCATCTGGCCGAACACGAGCATCGTCTTGTCGAGCACGCCGGACTCCTGCATCTCGCGGTAGAGCTCGTTGCCCTCGCGGGTGCGCTCGCCGACGCCGCAGAACGCCGACAGGCCGCCGTGCTGCTTGGCGATGTTGTTGATCAGCTCCATGATGATCACGGTCTTGCCGACGCCGGCGCCGCCGAAGAGGCCGACCTTGCCGCCCTTGGCGTAAGGCTCGAGCAGATCGATCACCTTGATCCCCGTCTCGAGGATCTCGCGGGTCGGAGTCAGGTTCTCGACGTTTGGCGCGTCGCGGTGGATCGGCCAGCGCTCTTCGGCCTCGACCGGCGGGCCGCCGTCGATCGGCTCACCGAGCAGGTTGAAGAGGCGACCGAGCGTCGCCCTGCCGACCGGAACCGAGATCGGCCCGCCTGTATCGACGACCCGCTGGCCCCGCGCGAGGCCGTCGGTGGAGTCCATGGCGACCGCGCGCACGCGGTCATCGCCGAGGTGCTGCTGGACCTCGGCCACGAGGCGCGCAGAGCCGTTCCCGCCCTGGGTGGGCAGCTCGACCTCGATCGCGTTGTAGATCGCCGGCAGCCGCTCCCGGAACACGCACTCGATCACGACGCTCTGGATCTCCTCGATGTAGCCGACGTTCGTTCCGTTCTGCTCAGCCATCTCTCTCCTATCTCATCCCAGCGCTTCCGCGCCGGCAACAACTTCCATTGAATATCTGGCCGGCTTCGCCGGACACCTAAAGTCTCGTGAGGCCGTCGCCGGCCAATCCGAATCGGTCATCCGAGCGCCTCCGCTCCGGCGACGACCTCCATGATTTCTTGCGTAATCTCAGCTTGTCTCACCCGGTTCGCCTCGAGCGTCAGGTCATCGATCATCTGATCGGCGTTCTCGGACGCGCTTCGCATCGCGGTCATGCGAGCGCCGTGCTCAGAGGCCGTGCTCTCGAGCAGCGCCCGGAACACGGTGATCTCGACGAAGTCCGGCAGTAGCCGCTGAAGGATCTCCTCAGGGCCGGGCTCGTAGATCCAAAGCGCCTTTCGGTGCCGCTCCTCGACCTCGCGAGCCTCATCGTCTTGGTCGTGCTCCTCCGTGCCGCCGGTGATCACGTCGGCTTCGCGCACGGGCAGCAGCACCTCGCGCGTCACCCTTTGCGACAACGGCGAGATGTAGCTGTTGTAGACGATGTCGACGCGATCCACCTTGCCGTCGATGTAGGCCGCCGTGAGGTCGTTCGCGATCTGGCGCGCGTCCGCGTAGCTGGGACGATCGGTGACCCCCACGTACTGCGCCGTGGGATCGAGCTTGCGGAAGCTGAGCGAGGACACGCCGCGGCGACCGACCGCGTACCAGACCACGTTCGCACCATTGGCCTCATGCTCTGCGCGCGCCTGCATGCCGGAACGCAGGACGTTCGAGTTGAATGCGCCCGCGAGCCCGCGGTCACCGGTCACCAGCAGGATGCCGGCGCTGGCCACGTGCTCGCGCTCGGCCAAGATTGGCACGCGAGGCATCTGCTCGGCCGCCTGGGCGGCTTGGCGCGTCAGACGCCTGATCGCGTCGGCGTAGGGCCGCAGCGCCCGGATGCGCTGCTCGGCCCGCCGCAGCCGCGCCGCGGCCACCATCTCCATCGCGCGCGTGATCTTGTGGATGTTCTTGACGCTCGCGATGCGGTTCTTGACGTCCTTCTGGGTTGCCACTAGTGGTCCTTCCCGGGACGTTCGCCTGGGAACGGCGCGGCTCCGGGGCCGTCAGGCAAGGACGCAGGGAGCCCGCGTACTCGGTGACTACGTGGGCGACCGAGGACGCAGGATGGCGGTTCCGGAGACCGCCGTTTCCGGCGAGATGTTCCGGGGAGGGCCACTAGGCCTGCACTTTCTCCTCTTCCGGCTCTGCCTCACCCGCGCGCTCAGCGCCATCGGCTCCGTCCCGTGACGCTTCGGTCGCATCGTCGCGGGCGCCCGGGCCGGCGGCCGTGGGTGCGTCCGTGTCGAGCGGCTGCCCGTCCTCGTCGAAGTCGGGGCCGAAATCGTCGAGGAACTCGGCCACCCCCTTTTGCAGCGTCTGCTCGTCCTCGTCGCTCAGCTCGCCGGCGTCGCGGATCCGGCGGAGGAGATCGTCGTGCTCGGCGTGCATGCGCTCGCGCAAAGCTTCCTGGAACTCCCTCACGCGTTCGACCTTGATCCGGTCGAGGAAACCCTGGGTGCCGGCGAAGATCGCAACGACCATGTCCTCCACCGACCACGGGTCGGCCTCGGGCTGGTTGAGCGTCTCGACCAGTCGCTCGCCGCGCGCGAGAGTCTTCTGCGTCTCTGGGTCGAGCTCGGACCCGAACTGCGCGAACGCCTCGAGCTCACGGTACTGGGCGAGTTCGAGGCGCAGCTTGCCGGCCACCTTCTTCATCGCCTTCGTCTGCGCGTTGCCTCCCACCCGGGAGACCGAGATGCCGACGTTGATCGCCGGCCGCACGCCTGCGTGGAAAAGGCTCGTCTCGAGAAAGATCTGCCCGTCGGTGATCGAGATCACGTTGGTCGGGATGTACGCCGACACGTCGCCGGCCTGGGTCTCGATGATCGGCAAGGCCGTCAGCGAGCCGCCGCCAAGGTCGTCGTTCAGGCGAACGGCGCGCTCGAGCAAGCGCGAGTGCAGATAGAAAACGTCACCGGGATAGGCCTCGCGGCCGGGAGGCCGGCGCAGGAGCAGTGACATCTGCCGGTACGCGTAGGCGTGCTTGGTGAGGTCGTCGTAGATGCAGAGCGCGTCCTTGCCGTTGTAGAGGAAGTACTCGCCCATGGCGCACCCCGCGTACGGCGCCATGTACTTGATCGGCGCAGCCTCGTCGGCGGGCGCGGCCACGATGATCGTGTGGTCCATCGCGCCCGCGGCCTCGAGGCGCTCCATCACGTCCACCACCGTGGACATGCGCTGGCCGATCGCGACATAGATGCAGACCAGGTCTTTGTCCTTGTTGTTGATGATCGTGTCGATCGCGATCGCCGTCTTGCCGGTCTGGCGGTCGCCGATGATCAGCTCGCGCTGGCCCCGGCCGACCGGGATCATCGCGTCGATCGCCTTCAGGCCCGTCGCCATCGGGACGTTCACGGGCTGGCGCTCGACGACGCCGGGCGCCTTGAACTCGGCGGCGCGAGTCTCGGTCGTGTTGATCTCGCCCTTGTCGTCGAGCGGGTGGCCCAGGGGGTTGACCATGCGACCGAGCAGGGCGTCGCCGACCGGGATCTCGAGCAGGCGTGAGGTGCGCTTGACGGTATCCCCCTCGACGACCTTCTGCCACTCGCCGAAGAGCACGGCGCCGACGTTGTCCTCCTCCAGGTTGAGCGCCAGGCCGGTCACGTCGTGGGGCAGGTCGAGCATCTCCATCGACATGCACTTCTCGAGCCCGTGCACGCGCGCGATCCCGTCCGCGATCTCGAGCACGGTGCCGACCTCGGAAAGGTCCGCCTCGCCCGCCTCGTAGCCGCTGATCCGCTCGCGGATCAGGCTCGTGATCTCGTCTGGTCTGATCTCCATTGGCATCTGGTCGTACTCCCCTCGTCTTTCTTCTGAATATCTGCCTGGCCGGCTAGGTAGCCCGCGCCACCTGCCGTCTCAATCTCTCGAGCTGGTTGCGGATGCTCGCGTCGAGGACCATGTTGCTCACGCGCACGATGAGGCCTCCGAGGATGCTGTCATCGACGTGCCGGGTCAGCTCGACCCGTCTGCCCGTCTGCTGCTCGACCCGCTCGCGGATCAGGCGAGCGACGTCCTCGTCGAGCTCGATCGCACTCGTGACCTCGACGGGCAGCAGCCGGTTCTCCTCCTGCCACAGCGCCTCGAACTGGCGCCGGATGCGGAAGAGCACGGGCATCCGATGGTTGTCGATGAGAACCCGCAGGAAGTTGACGAAGATCTCGTCCGCTCCGACGAGCACGGTCCCCACCCCTTCCTCTTTCTCCTGCGTGGAGAAGAAGGGCGAGAAGAAAAAGAGGTTCAGCTCGCGGTGGGATTCGAGAGCGTCGACGAACGCCGAGAGCTGCTCCCGCACGAGGTCCAGCTTGCCCTGCTGCTTTGCGGCGGCAAAGAGCGCCTCCGAGTAGATGCGAGCCAGTTGCTCCACTAGGCCACTAGCCCCCGTTCCCCCGCTGCTCGTCCCCGAGCACCGAGAAGTCGACCTCCTGCAGCGCCTCCTGGATCAGCCGCCGATGATCCTCTCCGTCGAGGGTCTTGCGCGTCACCTTCTCGGTCGCCATCACGGTCAGGTCGGCCACCTCCCTGCGGATTTGCTCCAGCGCGAGCCTCGTCTCGACCTCGATGTCGCGGCGGGCCTGCTCGAGCATCTCCTGCTGCTTCTGCGACGCGGCCGCGACGACCTCTTCCTGGTGGCGCTCCGCGGCCTTGCGCGCGCGGACCAGGATGTCCTCCGCCTGCTGGCGGGCCTCCCGGAGATGCTCGCGGTACTCGGAGAGCATCGCGTCCGCCTCCTTGCGCGTGCGCTCGGCCGTCTCGATCGTCTCCTCGATCGCACGCTGGCGCTTGTCGAGCTGCTCGGCGATGCGTGGGAAGACGAACCGGCGCAGCACGTAGAGCGTCACGCCGAACGCGAGCAGCGTCCAGATCATCAAGCCGACGCTCGGCGTGACGAGGAACTTGCCGCCCCCGGTCTCCTCAGCGGCGAAGAGGACCGGAGCTGCCAGGTCGTGTGCCAACGCGCCCACCTAGAGGAAGAACGCGATCAGCCCGAAGATGAAGGCATAGAACACGATCGCCTCGGTCAGGGCGAAGCCCAGCCACATGATGCTCTGGATCTCGCCCCTCATCTCCGGCTGACGGGTGACCGACTCGATCACCTTGCCGAAGATGTACCCGACGCCGATCCCGGGGCCGATCGTGCCGAGCCCTGCGCCCACACCGAGCGCGATCGACTTGCCGGCGTCGCTGGCGGTGTCGGCCTGTGCCAGCACCGGCGCTATCTGAGTGAGGAGTGAAGGGTCCACAACGCTCTCCTTTCTTCGGAATATCTAGCCGGCTTACGCCGGACACCTAAAGTCCTGAGAGTCAGCAAAGCTGCCTCCTCTTTCATTCAGTGCTCGGCGACGGCCTCGCCGAGGTAGATGGCGGTCAAGGTCGAGAAAATGAATGCCTGCAAGGTCGCGATCAGCAGCACCTCGAACAGGTAGAAGGCGATCGCGATCGGAAGCGTGAAGACTCCCAGCGCGGCGAGCCCGAGCAGCACGACGAGCCCACCTCCCATGAAGAGGATCAGCAGGTGGCCGGCCAGCAGGTTGGCGAACAGTCGCACCGACAGCGAGATCACCCGGACGAAGTGTGAGATGACTTCGATCAAGAAGATCGGCACCGCCGCCGGACCCGCGACGCCCGCGGGCACCCAGCTCTTGAGGTAGCCGAGGGGGCCTTTGGCTCGCACGCCTTCGATGTGGTAGCTGAACCAGACGACCAGCGTCAACACGAGCGTCACCGAGATGTTGGCCGTCGCCGCGTAGAGCGCGAAGGCCGGGAACGCGACGCCGAAGATGTCGACCTTGTGCTCGGTGTTCGTCGGCAACGGCAGGTAGCCGATCATGTTCGAGAACCAGATGAACAGGAAGAGCGTGCCGACGAAGGCAAACCACTTGGTCGCCATCCTGCGGTCCATGTTCGCGCCGGTGATGTTGTCGCGCATCAGCTCGTAGGCCGCCTCGACGGCGGTCTGCACGCGGTTCGGCCTGGCCTCCATGCGGCGCGCGATCCACGTCAGGGTCCAGATCGTCGCGACGCAGGCAAGAAAGAGGTAGAGGACCGCCTTGTTGATGCTCATGTCGAGCGGTCCGATCTTGATCGAGACCCAGGGGTCGAGCTTGAACTCGTTCTGCGGCTGGTAGGTCTCGTTCTTGCCCTCGCTGCCGAAGATGACGCCGAGCACGATGGCGACGGCCAGCAGTCCGGCGAAGGCAAGCAGCAATTTCGCCCGCCGGCTCACGACGCCCCCGGCTTGTCGAGGGGACGCGTCAAGAGCTCCGTCGTGAAGTAGACGCTGAAAAGCGCCATCAGGAGGATCGCCGCAGCAAGACCGTTCTCGTCTCCCGCGCCAACGCCGACGGAGAAGATCGTGCCCGCGACGATCCAGCCGCGGGCGATCATGCCTCCGACGGTGAGCCCGACGATCGTGCGGGGATCCTCGGAGGTCGAGGCGCGCCGCTGGATGGCAACCTGGATCGCGCGCTGCGCGAGCCAAGCGCCCGCGGCGGCGGCGTAGCCGGCCATCGGGAGCCCCGCGAGCAGGAACAGGGGCAGGGCCAGCGCCAGCAGTACCAGGTCGAGCCACTTCAGCGCGGCCCACGGGTCCACGGCCTCAGATCTCCTTAAACGTGCGGTAGACAAGCCAGAACCCCCCGACCACTCCGACTGCGCCGCCCGCCAGCGCGAGCGGCAGCGGCGCCCCCAACAGTGCACCGATTCCGAGTCCGGCGGCGGCGCACGTGACGATCGTGCCGATCAGAAGGGCCCCGGCCCCCGCGGGTCCCGTCACCGCCGTCTCGCTCGCTCGAGCTTGTCATGCTTTCTGGGTCTCTCATCTCTCGAATGACGCCTTGTCCGGCACTCACGCCGGATCGAGGCACTCCCTGATCCTTGCTGAACCGCGTCCGGCTTCAAGGCCCGCGTGAGCCTAACGGGACTTCCCTGACCCTGCCGGACGAGGACTTGGAGGGCCATTTCAGCGGTCCGATCGGCTTCCGCTCGAGTCCCTCTTCCTCGGTCGCTGTCCGTTGGTGCGACGCCCGCAGCATAGCGAAAAAATCGACTTTGTAACAACTTTGTAACAGCGGCTACCAGGAGGCCTTTCGGGCGGTTTTTTGCGTCAGCCAGCTGCCGATCGTGCGCGCCGCCGCGAAGGCCGACCATGCGACGGCCCCCACCGTCAGGGCGCTCCGCGACCGCCCGTCGGCCGTGAGCGAGCGCCCGTAGGAGGCAACCACGTCCTCGTCGACGCGGTAGGAGGCGAACGCCGTCAGCAGCGCCAAGCGGCCGGCGGGTCGGTCGCTTTCCGCGAGGCCCTCGAGCTGGTCCTCGAGCCAACCAAGCCCGAGGCCGGGGTCATCGCCGTCCCAGACCCGAAGGCGCTCGCTCACGCGCTCGCGGACGGACGGAGGCAGCGCCCTCGCACCGAGACGCTCGACGGCGCCGGAGAACCGCGCCCAGGCAGCGGCGATCGGCTCCGACCCACGCGCCCAGCCGAGGTCGTCCGGCAGCTCCGTGGCCGGAGCGAGGTCGAGCGTCTCGCCCGGCTCGGGGGCCACGGAGACGACTCCCTTGAAACGCCGCCCCGCGACCCACAGCATTCCCGTCCTGAGGGCGCGGGCACCGGACGGGAACGGCGTCTCGTCGAGGAATACGTTGACGGGGCGGTTGATGTAGTGAAAGAGAACGGCAGTCCCGATCATCTCAGGAGCCTCGTCCTCGCCGAAGGGCGGCTCGCGCAGCTCCAGCGCCCCCCGTCGACGGGTCGCCGCGGCCCACCTGGCCGTTGCCTCGAGCGCTGGCGGCAGCCGGTCCAAGCGCCCTGCCTCGAGCGTCCGCGCCGTATCCAGCCCACCGAGCGCGCTCAGCATCGCTGCATGGGCGTCGACGCAGAAGGGACAGCGGTTCGCGGCCGAGACCGCCGTCGCCACGACCTCCTTGCGCTCGCGCTCGACCCGGCCGCGCGCGACGAGGTGCTCGCGGCAGAGGTTCCAGGCGCCGGCAAGCAGGTCCGCGTCGGGGGAATGGAGCGTGATGGGCTCGGCGTGGAGCCCGAACTCTCGCTGCAAGCGTTCGTACACCGTCGCGGTCGTCCCCGTGGCCGAGCGCCTGCTGACGGGCTCTATGTGGTTGATCATCCAGCGTCGCCTCCCGCAGCCGGGCATCGTCGCAGAAGCCGTGGCAGCGGCGCCCGATTACCCTCTCCAGCGTGGCTAGTTCATCGGTCCTCGTGACGGGTGGGACGGGGGCGCTCGGGAGCGCCGTCGTAGAAGCCCTGCTCGAAGCCGGCTGGCGCGTGGTCGTCACCTGGATCGCTCCGGCGGAGCGCGAGCGCATCGCCGAGAGAGAGGGTCTCGTCCTCGTGGAAGCGGACCTGTTCGACTCTGAGGCCGCAGCGCTCGCGGCGGCCGAGGCTTCCGCAGACACCGAGGCGCCGCTGCGGGCCGTCGCGAATCTCGTGGGGGGGTTCGACTCAGGCGCGCGTGTGCACGAGATGCCCATTGAGCGCTTCGAGCGCCAGCTCGAGCTCAACCTGCGCCCCACCTACCTCGTGACGCAGGCCGCCCTCCCGCACCTGATCGATGCCGGCGGGGGCTCGGTCGTATGCGTGTCGGCGCGCGCGGCGCTTCAGCCTTTCCCCGGCGCAGCCGGCTACGTGACCGCGAAGTCGGCGGTGCTCGGCTTCGTCAGCGCGGTAGCCACCGAGTATCGCGACGACGGCGTGCGCTGCAACGCGGTGCTGCCGAGCGTCATCGACACGCCGGCCAACCGTGCCTCGCAGCCGAACGCCAACCACTCGAAGTGGGTTCCGCCCGCCGAGATTGCGGCGGTGATCAAGTTCCTGTGCTCCGACGACTCCCGCCCCACGAGCGGCGCCGCGATTCCGGTCTACGGCCGGGCCTAGGCCCAGGCGGTTCTGATGCGGGTCTGGGTCGACCTCACGAACACCGCCCACGTGCTCGT
The DNA here is from genome assembly GCA_963774075.1 of uncultured Solirubrobacterales bacterium. Taxonomy (GTDB): domain Bacteria; phylum Actinomycetota; class Thermoleophilia; order Solirubrobacterales; family JBBDJG01; genus JBBQNR01. The sequence goes on from CAVZDP010000005.1 coordinate 263,932, forward strand.
GCTCCGGCCGCTGGTCGAGCTGCTCGAGCGTCAGGGCCACGAGGTGACCCTGACCGCGCGCCCGCTCTCGCACACGATCGAGCTGCTCGAGGACTGGGGTCACTCCCACATGGTGCTCGGCCGCCATGGGGGCGCCACGCGGTGGGGGAAGGCTCGTGCTGCGGCCGGCCGCGTTCCGCAACTGCTGCGCTTCGGGCGCGGGCGGCGCTTCGACTGCGCGCTTGCTCACGGCTCCACCGATCTGCCGCCGGCCTGCCGGGTGCTCCGGATCTCGAACACGACGATGTTCGACTACGAGTGGGCCTCGCTCCAGCACCACGTCAACTGCAGGCTCGCGAGCCGCGTGCTGGTCCCAGATGCGATCCCGCCCGAGCGGCTGCGGCGCTACGGCGCGAAGCCTCCGAAGCTCGTGCGCTACGCCGGTCTCAAGGAGGAGTACTACATGTCCGACTTCGAGCCGGATGCGCGCGTGCTGGAGTCGCTCGGCGTGGACAGAGCCAGGCCGCTCTGTGTCGTCCGGACGGCGCCCTCCTATGCGCTCTACCTCCACGGCTCCGAGAACGCTCTGCTCACGCGGCTGCTCGAGCGGCTGAACTCCCACGAGAGCGCCCAGACCGTCGTGCTGACCCGCACCGCCCAGCAGAGGAACGCTCTCGCCGCGGCAGGGCTCGACCGCCTGATCGTGCCGGAGCGGGCTGTCGACGGGCGCAGCCTCGTCGCCTTCGCCGACGCGCTGGTGTCAGCCGGCGGAACCATGAACCGCGAGGCGGCCGTGCTCGGCACGCCGGTGTGGTCGATCTTCGAGGGCAAGCCGGGGGCGATCGACGAGCTGCTGATGCGAGAGGGACGGCTCCGCGTGCTGCGCGACCCCGGCGACCTGGAGCTCGTGCGCAAGCCGGCCGACGCCTGGGAGCAGCGCGTCCGCCGCGATCCGGCCGACATGCTCGCACTCGCGCTACCTCTCGTTCGCTAGCGCTGGACCAAGATTTCCTCGACGGCCTCCTCGCCCTCGCTCCCGGGCTCGGCGGCGAAGCGCTTGAAGCCGAGCACTCGCAGGTGCCTGGCCTTGAGGATCTCGAGCGTGTAGACCATCCAGATCGACGCCGCCACGACGACCAAGCCGAAGGCGGATACGGCGAGCGTGTTCCCTAGGTCCCATTCGCCGCCCGGCCGCGGCGGCACGAAGCGCGCGAAGATCGCGAACGCCGACAAGAGGGCCGCCCATGCGTGCAGGTAGGCGGCGGTCCTTCGCTGCGAGAAGCCGATGCGCATGAAGCGGTGATAGAAGTGGTTGTGATCGGCGCCCCACGGCGCGCGGCGGTACTTGAGCCGCTTCAGCACCACGAACGAAGTGTCCAGGATCGGGATCGCCATCACGAGCAGCGGACCCGCGAGGGCGATCGTCGCAGCCGTCTTCAGCACGCCCTGCACGGCCATCGTCGCGAGCACGAACCCGAGTGCGAGCGCGCCGGTGTCGCCCATGAAGATCTTCGCCGGATGGTAGTTGTGCGGCAGGAACGCGAGCGTCGCCCCGCACACGATCGCGGCCAGCGCCGCCGCGTCCATGCGCCCGAATGACGCGGCGAGGATCGCGAACGAGCACGCCGCGATCGCGACGATGCCCGCGGCGAGCGCGTCCATGCCGTCGATCAGGTTCATGAGGTTGGCGATCGCGACGATCCAAAGCACCGTGAGCGGATAGGCCGTCCAGCCGAACTCGATGTTGCCGAGCAGCGGCAGGCCGATGCTTTCGAACGTGAGATCCCAACCCACGACGGGAATCAACGCGACGGCCACGACACCGAACATCTTGAGCTGCGGTGAGAGCCCCAGCACGTCGTCGGCGAACCCGACGGCCGCGATGCAGAGCATCCCGATCAGGATCCCCAGGTAGGGGCCGTCGCCCACCACCAGCACGGCCGCCGGCACGGCGATGCCGGCGACGATGGCGAGTCCGCCGATGCGCGGCACGGGGTGCGAGTGCACGCGCGGGCGGTCGCTCGGCACGTCGAGTGCGCCGATCCGGTGGGCCAGCCGCACGATGGGCGGAGTCAGCAGCAGCACGATCGCGGCAGCCGCGAGAAAGCCCCAGACAACCGTGGCGTCCCCGATCAGTGCATCGAGGGAGTCCGGGAAGGACATGGTGCAAAGTGTCCCAGAGGGGGCCGCTGTCAGGCGGACCTCAGGACTTTAGGTGGAAGGTCCCACGCAGCCGAATATTCCGCCTGCCAAGCGGCCGGATCGCCTATTCCGGGACGGTGGGGACCCCTGCTAGCATCGCCTCGCGTGAGTGGAGTTGTCTCTACGGCCGCGGTGGCCACGTTCGACGAGCGGCTGGCAACGCGGGAGGCCAGGATCGGGATCGTCGGCCTCGGCTACGCGGGATTGCCGCTGGGGATGGCCTTCGCCGAGGCCGGTTTGAGCGTGACCGGCATAGACATCGACGAGGGCCGCGTCAACGCAGTGCGCGAGCACCGCTCGTATCTGGTCGACGTCCCGGTCCACCGCTATGACGAGACCGACGGTCGCCTCGAGGCGACCACCGACTATGGCGAGGTCAGGGAGCTCGACGCGCTCACGATCTGCGTGCCGACGCCGCTCTCCAAGACGCGGACGCCCGACCTGTCATACATAGTGGCCGCCGCCGAAGCCGTGGCGCAGAACCTGCGTCAGGGTCAGCTCGTGGTGCTCCAATCCACGACGCATCCGGGCACCACCGAGGAGGTCGTGCTGCCGATCCTGGAACGCTCGGGCGGGAAGGTGGGCACCGATTTCTTCCTCGGCTACGCGCCGGAGCGGGTCGATCCGGGCAACAAGGACTACACGATCCGCACGACCCCGAAGCTGGTGTCCGGCGTGACGGAGGAGTGCCTGCGCCGCACGTCGCTCCTGTACGCCAACATCGTCGACACCGTCGTGCCATGCTCGAGCACCCGTGTCGCCGAGACGGCGAAGCTGCACGAGAACATCTTCCGCGCCGTCAACATCGCGCTCGTGAACGAGCTTGCCCTGATGTGCGACAAGCTGGGCATCTCGGCCTGGGAGGTGATCGACGCCGCCTCGACGAAGCCGTTCGGCTTCCTGCCGCACTATCCCGGCCCCGGGCTCGGCGGCGACTGCATACCGGTTGTGCCGCACTTCCTCGCCTGGCGCCTGAGAGAGTACGGCTACTCGGCGCAGCTCATCCAGACCGCCCACGAGATCAACGCGCAGATGCCTCGCTACGTGGTCCAGAAGGTCAGCGACGCGCTCAACGACTCGCACCTACCGATCAAGGGCTCGCGACTGCTGCTGCTCGGGATGGCATACAAGCCGGACGTGCACGACATCCGCGAGTCGCCGAGCCTCGAGGTGCTGCGGCAGCTCGTCGCGCGCGGCGGAGACGTGCGCTATTGCGACCCGTGGGTGAGCGAGCTCGAGCTCGACGGCGTGCTGCACACGAGCACGGCGTGGAGCGCCGAGGAGATGCGCGCCGCGGACTGCGTGGTTCTGCTGACGGCGCACCGCCGCTTCGTCGAGCAGCCGCTCTGGGAGTACGCACGCCTGATCGTCGACACACGGAACGCGGTTCCCGGCGGCTCGAACGTTCGCCGCATCTAGTCCACCGCAACCACGCGCGCAAGACGGTAGTCGCTAGGGTGCGGCCGGGCCATGGCTGAGTCGAAGCTGATCCTCGGCGCCGGCTACATCGGCGCCGTGCTCGCGGACCTCGTGCTCGAGCGAGGCGACGAGGTTACGCTGGCCGACAACTGGTACGCGACCGAGCGCGAGCAGCTGCGCGAGCTCGAGGAGCGCGGTGCCCGCGTAGAGACGGCCGACATCCGCGAGACCGAAGCGCTCGAGAGGCTGCTGGCCTCGCGCCCCGACCGCGTCTACCTGCTTGCGGCCCAGGCGAGCCGTCCGCTCTCGGAGCGTGATCCCGAGTACACGGAGGCGACGAATGTGGCCGGCGCCCGGCGCGTGGCCGAGGCCGTCGCCGCTGCGGGGGCGTCCGCACTCGTGTACGCCAGCTCGCTGAACGTCTACGGTCCCTCGCCGCAAGGCGAGGTTACGAGCGCATACCCCTACGGCGAGCAGCACGACCTCGCGCACCTCTCGAAGCTCTACGCCGAGCAGTCGCTGGCGATCGAGGCCCGCCGCTCGGGGTTCGACCTGGCGATCCTGCGCCTGGGCATCGTGTACGGGCCCAGCCCGGTCGAGCACTCGCGCCCCGAGTCGCAGACCGTCGTGGACAAGTTCCGGCGGCTCGCCACCCGCGACGAGCCGCTACACCTCGACGGCGGCGGGCGCGCAACCATCGGCGTGGTGCACGTCGCCGACGTCGCGCGCATCATGGTCGAGTCGCCTGCGGCACCCGGCGTTAGCGTCGAGAACGTCGCCGCCGAGACCGTCACGGTCGCCGACGTGGCCGCCCTCGCACGGGGCGAGGCCCCCTCCGGCTCGCCCGCCTGCCGCTTTGCGAGCCCGTTCCAGTACGAGCACCGCCTGGCCGGCTACCTCGCGAGCACGCGAGCTTGAACTTCCTCGTCACAGGGGCGACCGGCTTTCTCGGTTGGCGCACAGCGACGCTGCTGCGCGAGCGCGGGCACGAGGTCACCGCGCTTGCGAGACCCGGTCACGCGGCGAGAGCCGCGTCGGCCGAGCTCGACGCCGTCGAGCTCGACGCCGGAGCGCCGGCGGCGCGTGACCTCGTCGCCGGTCACGACGCGGTGCTCCACTTCGCCGGCGTGCCCGATCCGGCCGGCGCCCGAGCCGATCCCGCAAACGCGGTCCGCCAGAACGTCGGCACGACGGTCAACATGCTGGAGGGTTGTCGCGAGCACGGAGCCGGTCTCGTATATCCCTCGAGCGTGCGCGCCGCCGTGGAGCCGCCACCGGACCCGTACGCGCTCTCGAAGCGCCTGGCCGAGGACGCCTGCCGTCTCCACGAGGCCCGCGCCACGGTTGTCAGGCTGACATCGGTCTTCGGCCCCGGGCAGGTCACCTGGGAGGGAGCGACTGGGGCGATCGCCGCCTTCGCGGCGCGCGCGCTCGAGGGAGAGCCGATCGTTATACCGGGCGACCCGAGCCGCTCGCGGGACTTCATATACGTGGACGACCTCGTCGGGGCGCTGGAGTCGATCGTGTCGGAAGGACGCTGGAACGAGAAGCTCACCCTCGCGAGCGGGGTCTCGACGTCTCTCTTGAGCGCCGCCGAGGTCGTGCGCTCGGCCGCAAGCTCGGGTTCCGCCGTGGTCACTCCCGGAGGGAATCTGCCGGCGGGCGAGAACGAGAGCTATGCGGCGGGCGCAGCGGCTCCGAGACTAGACTTTCCCGTCCGTCCGCTCGAGGAGGCCGTTCAACTTTATGTCGACTGGCTCAGCCGCCATCCCGCTGCTGAAGGCCGCGCCCGAGCCTGAACAGATCGCCGACCGCCTCGCCGGAGACGACTGGCGCGGGCTCGAGCTGTGCCTGTCACCGGCGCACGTCGCAAGCGACGACGCGCTCAAACGGGCCATCGACGCAGCGACGAGCGCTCGCGAACCCGGCCTTCGGCATGCCGAAGGCCGGCCTGTTCTCACGGCCGAGGCGCCGGTCGCATGGCCGAGCGGCGCATTTGTGAGCGTCGACTCGCTCGACGCCGAGGCGCGCTCCGGCATCGACCGCAGCGCGGAGTTCGCCGCGGCGATCGGCTCGCCGGTGCTCACGATCCACCTCTTCTGCCCCCGCGATGCCGCGAAGTTCCGATCTCGGGCCCCGCTCGACGAGGACGCCGTGGTGCGTTTCCTCTCCTACTTCGCGACCGCCTGCGCCAACAGGGGCGTGAAGCCGCTGATCGAGAACGTACCCCCCGTGCTTCGGATGCGCACCGGCGGCGTCTACTTCTCCGAGATTGGGGGCCACTGGAGAGATCTTCTCGAGTGGCGCCAGAGCGTCCCGGAGCTTGGCTTCACCATCGACACCTCGCATGCTGGGCTCTTCCGCTCTTTCGCGGCCGCTTACCCCACGCTCTTCGGGCTCTCGGGCGACGACGAGCTGGACCTCGAGCGCTACGTCGAGGAGCTCGGCCCGCTCGCCGAGGTGGCGCACGTCTCGAACGCGCACGGTCTGCTCGCGGAGGGGCTGCCCTATGCGGGCGGCGAGCTGGAGCTGGATCCGGTGGTGAGGCGGCTCGGCGAGCTCGTGCCCTTCATCGTGGCGGAGATCAACGAGCCCGATCCGTCGGCCTCGCCCGCCATGAAGGCCGGCTACCGTGAGATCGAACGCGTGCTGGGCGAGCCGCAGGTTCCGGCGCCGGCACCCCGTCCGAGGCGAATCCCGAGCGACGACTTCGACTGGCAGGCGGTGCTGGGCCACCGCGACCCCGTGCCGTCTCTGCTCGACCTGCAGGAGCGACTCGGCGGTCGCCGCATCCTGGTCACGGGCAGCGGCGGCTCGATCGGTCGGGCGCTCGTCACGCTGCTGGATGGCTTCCGCCCCGAGCGGGTGACGCTGCTCGACGGGCACGAGGGGTCGCTGATCGCCGACCGCCGCCAGCGTGACGCCGCCTCGCTCGAGCGCGTTGCCCATGTCCTCTGCGACGTGCGAGACGGCGGCCGTCTCGACGCCGAGGTCGCGCGCGCCCGGCCGGACCTCATCTTCCACCTGGCCGCCTACAAGCACGTCGACTGGGCAGAGGTGTTCCCCGAGGAGTTCGTCGACAACAACCTGCACGGAAGCTGGAACGTGCTGCGGGCCGCGGAGGCAGCCGAGGTGGAGACCGTCGTCGTGGCCTCGACCGACAAGGCGGCGCTCGCCGCCAGCTTCTACGGCCGCACGAAGCGCTTCATGGAGCAGCTCACGGCGTTCTCGGCCAGCCGCGCGGGGGCGCAGCGGATCGCCGTCCGGTTCGTGAACGTGCTCGGCAGCGCCGGCAGTGCATCGGAGCTCTTCCTGCGACAGGCGCGCGCGAACGTGCCGCTGACCGTCACCGACACGGGCATGCAGCGGTACTGGGTGACGATGGCGCACGCGACTACGCTCGCAGCGCACGGCGCGCTCCTGGCCGCGGACGGCGTGGTGCTCGCTGGACCCGGAGACCCGGCCATGCTGACCGTCGGCCAGCTCGCGGAGCGGATCTGGGCGCAGGCCGGGCGCGAGGGCACGCCGGACATGGACGTCGTCGGCATCCGCCGTGGGGAGACATTGAACGAGGTGCTGACAGGCCCCGGTGAGCGAACCGGCACAGAGCGCCACCACGGCATCGCGGCGATCGAGGGTGAGATCCCGACCGCCGGTCCGGCCTGGGTGGCCGAACGGCTCCCCGCCAAAGGCGGGCGCGAGGAGGCGCGCGCCGTCTGGCTCGAGGCAATGCGCAGGCCCGGACTGCTGGCGCCCGCGAAAACCGAGCGCCGCCGCGCCTGAAGCAACGCCTGTGCCGGACGAGCTCGCGCGTGCATTCACCCTCGAGCTGACCCGGACAGACGAATGAAGCTGGCGACTGCACTCTTCTTCTACCCGCGTGGCGGATCGGCGCAGGTGGCGCGCTACCTCTCGCCGGCGCTCGAGGAGAGCGGCCTGCAGGTCACCCTCGTCTCTGGATCGCTCGGGGAGCCCGGCAACAGGTCCCACGCGGAGACGTTCTTCGCCGGCCTTCGTGTGCGGCCGGTGGACTACGGGCCGGCCGTGGCCGCGTACCGCGCTGGCCGCGACCCGATCGCGGAGCCGGTGCCGCTCCATCCTTCCTTCGAAGACCGTCCCGGCGCTCCCGATCGCGTATTCGCATCGGTGTCGCCGGAGCTCGGCGATCACCTGACCCGTTCCTGGCGACGGCTGCTCGCCGCACGCTTCGAGGAGGACTTCCCCGTCTTCCACCTTCACCACCTGACGCCACAGCACGAGGCGGTCAGGCGAGCATTTCCGGGCCGGCCGATCGTGACGAGCCTCCACGGCACTGAGACGAAGATGCTCGACCGCATCGCACACCTGGCCGGCTTCGCACGGACATTCGGATCCGACCTCGCCGGCATGGCCGAGCGCTCGGAGACGGGAACGCTCCCGGACGAGGACGAACTGGAGCCCGACCAGCGGCTGGTGCTCGACGAGACCCGATGGCGCTACTGGCGGTTCGGAGAGCACTGGGCGGACAGGATGCGCTCGATCGCGCGGGACGTCGATCGCATCGTCGTCAATTCACCGCACGAACGCGGCGAGGCGGTACGGCTGCTCGGCATAGACGAGCGCAGGATCGAGCTGATCCCCAACGGCGTCGACATCGGCAGGTTCGACCGCCGGCAGCTCTCGCACGATGAGCGGCTGGCGCGCTGGCGACATTGGCTGGTGGACGATCCACGCGGCTGGGACGAGTCGGCTCGCCCGGGAAGCGTGCGTTACGGCGAGGCGGACCTCGATGCATTCTTCGACGCGCGGACCGGCGAGCCGGCGCACGTCCTCCTGTTCGTGGGCCGATTTCTTGGCGTCAAGCGCGTGCCGCTCCTCCTGCGGGCGTACGCCGCCGCTCGCACGCGCTTCGACACTCCGGCTCCGCTGGTGATCTGGGGCGGCTTCCCGGGGGAGTGGGAGGGCGAGCACCCCGTCGCGGTCGCGCGCGAGGTCGGCGAGGATGGGATCTTCTTCTGCGGCTGGCGTGGGCACAACGACCTGCCCGACGGGCTCGCCTGCTCGGACGTGCTCGTCGGGCCCTCGATCAGGGAGGGCTTTGGCCAGGTCTTCATCGAGGCGATGGCGTGCGGGCTGCCGGTGATCGTCGCCCGCAGCGGCGGCCCGCTCTCGTTCGTGAACACGAGGCCGGAGGAGCCCAACGGCTGGATCGTCGAGCCCGACGACGAGCCGAGCCTGGCCGAAGCGCTCGTCGAAGCCGTGAACGATCCCGCCACGCGCCGCGAGCGAGGCGAGCGCGCTTACCGCGACGCTCGCAGCGACTACTCCTGGCATTCGCTGGCCGAGCGCTACGCGGCGGTGTACGAGCAGGTGCTCGGCGAGCACCCCGGGGCTCGATAGGCCCGGTAGCAGCGAGGGCGCTACACCGTCGCCGACAGGTGTGCGTAGAGCGGGTAGCGCTCCATCAGCGCCCGAGTGCGATCCGATAGCTCGGCGCGCGTAGCCTCGTCGTAGCTCGGCGCGAGCGCCTCGGCGATCACGTGCCCGATCTCGCGCAGGTCGTCCTCGACCATGCCGCGGGTCGTCAACGCCGGCGTGCCGATCCGAAGCCCGGACGCTCGCATCGGCGGGCGCTGGTCGAAGGGGATCGCGTTGCGGTTGACGGTGATCTCGACTTCGGCGAGCCTGTCCTCTGCCTCCTTGCCGTCGAGGCCGTCCATGCCGAGGTCGACGAGCACCAGGTGCACGTCGGTGCCCCCGGTCAGGACGTGCTGCCCGCCGGCCTGAAGCGTCTCGCCGAGCGCGCGCGCATTCGCGATCGTCTGCCGCTGGCGCTCGCGGAAGAGGTCGCTCGCCGCGATCTTCAAGCACACGGCCTTGGCCGCGATCACGTGCTGGAGCGGGCCGCCCTGCTGTCCGGGGAAGACCGCCTTGTCGATCGCCTGGGCGTGCTCTTCCTTGCAGAGGATCAAGCCCGCGCGCGGTCCACCGAGTGTCTTGTGCGTCGTGGTGGTGACCACATCCGCGTGCGGGACCGGGCTGGGGTGCTCGCCGGCCGCCACGAGGCCCGCGAAGTGAGCCATGTCCACCATCAGCTTCGCGCCGACCTCGTCGGCGATGCGGCGGAACTCCGCGAAGTCGAGCTGACGAGGATAGGCGGACCAGCCGGCGACGATCAGCTTCGGCCGGTGCTCGCGCGCGAGCCGCTCCACCTGCTCCATGTCGACGCGGTAGTCCTCGCGGCGGACCTGATAGCCGACGACGTTGTACAGCTTGCCCGACACGTTCAGCTTCATGCCGTGGGTGAGGTGGCCGCCGTGCGCCAGCTCCATGCCGAGGATCGTGTCGCCCGGCTCGATCAGCGCCATGTAGGCGGCATTGTTGGCCTGCGCGCCCGCGTGCGGCTGCGCGTTCGCGTGTTCGGCGCCGAAAAGCGCCTTGGCGCGGTCGATTGCTAGCTGCTCGGAGACGTCGACCCACTCGCAGCCGCCGTAGTAGCGACGGCCCGGATACCCCTCGGCGTATTTGTTGGTCAGCACCGAGCCCGCGGCCTCGAGCACGGCCTGGGGGACGAAGTTCTCCGAGGCGATCAGCTCGAGCGTTCCCTGTTGGCGCTCGAGCTCGTTCCTCAGGACATCGGCGATCTCGGGGTCGACGCTCGACAACGACTCGCTGAAGTAGTTCGGGTCCAGATCGCTCAGTGTCTCCTCCTCGTCGTGGCTCTTGCTCTCAGGCGTCGGCTGGAGCGCGCTCGGGCGCCACGCCATCGGGTACCTCGCCGCTCTCGATCTGCCTGATCTGGTCGAGGCGCCGCTCGTGTCGGCCCCCCTCGAACCCCGTCTCTAGGAACGAGGCGATGATCCCGCTCGCCTGCTCACCCTCGAGAGCGCGACCGGCGAGGGCGAGGACGTTGGCGTCGTTGTGGCGGCGGCTCATCTCCGCGTCGTCGGAGTCGCGCGCGTTGACCGCCCGCACCCCCGCGAACTTGTTCGCGACGATGCTCACACCGGTGCCGCTGCCACAGGCGAGCACGGCACGGTCGGCGTCGCCCGCCGACACCAGCCGGGCCGCCCGGGCGGCGTGAACGGGGTAGTCCACGGAGTCATCGGAGTCGGTGCCGCAGTCGATCACCTCGTGTCCCTCGCGCTCGAGGATCGACACGATCGTCCGCTTCAGCGGGTAACCCGCGTGATCCACTCCGACGGCGACGCGCATGGCCTCCTGACTATAAAGAAGGGCGCGGAGAAGGCTGCGCCGCGGGGCCCCGCGGCTGCTCCAGCCGCCTGGCGCTAGCCGACTATCAGGCTGACCACGATGGCGGTCGGTATGCCCCAGATCACGGAGTAGGCGGCCGCCGCGGCCCAGAAGCCCGTGTAGCGCACGCTGCCCATGAGTAGGAGCGCGACGCCGTGCCAGACAGTGATCATGAAAGCGCCGAGCGCAAGCAACGCCCGCGCCGCACAGCCGGCCGTGATGCTCCGCCACTCCTGGTCGATCGCGCACTCGAGGGCGAGCAGGCCCAGCGCGATCGTGCCCAAGGTCCCGATGACGAGCGCGAACCGGTCGCGCGACGCCAGCGGCGGCAGGTAGTCGGGCCTCTCCTCTTCCGCATCGCGCGCGGCAGGAGCCGGGGGCACGCGCTCCACCCGCTCGACCGTCGGACTGCCGCCGTTCGACGGCGGCTGGACGACGATGTGCGTGATCGGGACGGACAGCTCCTCTCGCGCGCGCTTCACGAGGTCCTTCTCGAGCCACTGTGACTCGCCCTCGGGGTGGGTGACGATGACCACCTCGTCCGCCGGGAACATGCGCAGGCCGTCCTCTGTCGCGAGCATCGGATCCGCCTCGCCGACGTGACCGCTCGCGTGCACCCCCGCCTGCTGGAGGGCCTGGAGCGACTCGTCGAGGCGCGTGCGCGCCTCGTCGATGGCCTCGTCCACCTCACCGACTGCGACCTTGAGAGGCGAGGTCAGCGCCGGCGCCACGACGAACACCTCACCGTCGCGGTCGCGCACCCTGCGCTGGACCTCCTCGACGATTCTGTCGTCGGTCGTCGCCTCGCTCGTGACCACGAGCAGCCGATGGACGTCCACAGTCGGCTGCGACGAGGATGAGGGAGGCGTGCTGCCAGTTGGTTGGACTGCCATCAGGTCCTGCGTATACCCGTCCCGACCGCCCACGAAAACCGCGAACGGCGCGAGCCCCAGAGCCTAGGCAGCGACGGCCGCCGCCTCAGCGGTGGAGACGTCGGCCGGGCGTCTTCGCATCGCGAGCGCGAATGGCACCGCGAGCAGCGTCACGAAGGCGGCCACGCGGAAGGCCGCTCCGAAGGAGTCGCGCACGTGCTCGTCGACGATGTCCTGTGCCCGGCGCTCAACCGGAGTGCCCGCGGCCGGCTCCCGCGCACCGGGGTCGCGCGGGTCGGCGAGCACGCGGTCCTCGAGCCGCGACTGATCTCGCCCGGTGAGCCCGCTCTCACGCGAGAGCGCCGCCACGTCCAGGCGCGCGTCACGCACGTTGCCGTCGATCGTGCCCGTGAAGACAGCGACGAGCACGGCGACTCCGATAGCGAACCCGACCTGGCGCGACATGTTCACGATCCCCGACCCGAGACCCAGCTCCTGGCCGCGGATCGAGCCCATCGCGCCGATGTTCAGCGCCGGGAAGGTCGCCCCCATCGCTGCCCCCATCAGCACGAGCGCGGGCAGCACATCCCAGTACGAAGGCTCCGCGGGCAGCCCGCTGAGCAGGAAGAGGCCGGCGGCCATCACGACCAGCGCCGGCACGCCGACCGCGCGCGGCGAGACGCGGTTCGCCAGCCGCCCCACCACCGGCGCGACGAACAGTCCCGCCAGTGGTATAGGACTGATCGCCAGCGCCGCCTCGAGCTCCGAGTAGCCCCACAGGTTCACGAACGCGAGCACGGTCATGAACAGCGCGCCCATCATCCCGATGGCGAAGAGCAGGAAGGCTGCGCTTGCTCCTATGAACTGGCGATTTCGCACGAGCTCGCGCGTCAGCATCGGGAATCGCCCGTAGCGCTGAGAGAGCGCGAAAAGCGCCGCCAGCAGCACGGAGGCGGCGAAGAGCGAGACGATCAGCGGCGATCCCCAGCCCTTGTCGTCGGCCTCGACGAGGCCGTATGTGAGGCAGAAGATCGAGCCGCCGATCGTGACCATTCCCCACCAGTCGACGTCGGTGCCCGCATGGGGGTCGCGCGTCTCGGGCATCACGCGCAGCGCGAGCACGATCCCCGTGATCCCGATCGGCACGTTGATGAGGAAGATCCAGTGCCAGCCCGCGTCCCAGGGCCAGGTGGCGAACTCGACCAGCAGTCCTCCGATGGGCGGGCCGAGCGCCGCGGCGGTGTTGGCCACGACCGCCATCAGCGCCAGCCCCAGCCCGCGCTGCTCCGGGGGAAACACGAGCGTCGTCATCGCGAGCGCAAGCGGAGCCAGGATGCCCGCGCCCACGCCTTGCACGACGCGGAACGCGACCAGCGTGTCGATGGACGACGACAGCGCGCAGAGCAGCGACCCGACCGTGAAGATCGACATCCCGATGAGGAAGAACCGGCGGCGGCCGAACTGGTCCGCGAGCCTCCCCATCGAGACGAGCAGCACCGCGAACACGATGTTGTAGGAGTTCAAGACCCACGAGACGTCGTCCACGGGCGCGTCGAGGTCGCGCTCGAGCTGGGGAATCGTGATGTTGACGATCGTGATGTCGATCAGGGCCATGAAGAGGCCGATCATCACGACGCCCCAGATCTGCCACCTGTGGGCGTAGAGCTGCTCTGGAGGGGGGTTCTGGAAGTGAGTGGTGGCGGTCGTCATTCGAGGCTGTCGAGGAGGCGAGCGACGTGCTCACGCTGCACCGCCGCCTCGCGCAGGACCTCCCAGCGCCCGTCGCGCTCGTAGCCGGTGAGATCCAGCACGGTCGACGGCGTTCCGGAGAGCTCGCCGCCGTCGAGGACGATATCCGCGCCGTCGAGAATTTCTGTGCCGACGTCACTCAACGTGCTCGGGTCGGCCTCTCCGCTGCGATTGGCGCTCGTCTGGAGGATCGCCACGCGGGCGCCGGCAAGCGGCGCGGCGCTTCCTTCCAGTCGCGGCACCCTGATGCCGAGGCCCGCCCCACCCGCGAGCGGGTAGCGCCCACCCGGGTTCTCGACGACCACCGTCAGCGCTCCGGGGAGCAGCACCCCAAGGGCCGCGACCGTACGCGGACCGAGCTCCGGCACCGCCGCAAGCGCGCGGTCCAGCTCGAAGAACATGACGGCCGCAGGCCTGTCGGGAGCCCGTCCCTTGAGCGCGTACATACGCTTCATGGAGCCAGGCGAGCCGGGGTTGCAGGCAAGGCCGTAGACGGTATCGGCGGGGAACACCGCGACGCCGCCGCGCCCGATGCAGCGCTCGAACGCGAACACGTCGTCCGTGCTCAGAGGCACGTCCGCGACCTTGGTGCGCTACCGACGACCGGTGACCACGCGCGGAATGCCGGCGAGGTCACGAATGGTCTCGATGTGACCGAGGCCGGCCCGCTCGAAGAGCCCCTCCACCGTGCGCGCCTGCCCCTGTCCGACCTCGATCCCGAGCATCCCGCCGCGCGCCAGGACCTCGGCGGCGGCGGGGACCAGGTCCCGGATGACGTCCAGCCCGTCGGGCCCGGCCTTGAGGGCCTCGCTCGGCTCGAAGAGAGTGATCTCGGGCTGCAGGCCCGGCCAATCGGAGTCGCGCACGTACGGCGGGTTCGAGACGATCAGTTCGTAGGGCCCGCCCACGATCAGGTCCGCGATCAGCAGCTCCACGTTGAGCCCGAGCCGGGCCGCGTTCGCGCGCGCCGCCTCGATCGCGTCGAAGGAGTTGTCGATCCCGGTGACCCGCACGCCTGTGCGCTCGTTTGCGATCGCGAGCGCGATGGCGCCCGAGCCTGTGCCAACGTCGAGCACACGCTGCCCGTTCTGGGCCAGCTCAACGAGCAGCTCGGTCTCGGGGCGCGGCACGAGCACGCGATGGTCGACGTGCAACTCGAGCTCGCGGAAGTGCGCGCGACCGAGGATGTACGCGACCGGCTCACGCCGCTCACGCCGCGCGAGCATGCGAGAGAAGCGCTCGGCCTCGTCCACATCGAGCGCTCGCTCGGGGTCCGCGTAGAGTTGTGCACGATCGGAACCCGTGGCTTCCGCCAGCAGAAGCTCGGCATCGAGCCGTGGGTCGTCCACGCCCGCCATCTCCAGCGTCTCGGCGGCGTGCGCCAGGGCGTCCTTGACAGCAGAGCCCGTTTCGATCAATCCGCTAATCGCCTAGGCGGCGGCTTGGGCCTCGAGCTTGTTCCGCCGCTCCTCAGCGGCGAGCGCGGCCGTGAGCTCGTCGAGCTCACCCTCCAGGACGCCCTGGAGGTTGTGGACAGTGACCTTGACGCGGTGGTCGGTCACGCGCCCCTGGGGGAAGTTGTAGGTGCGCACCTTCTCGGAGCGCTCGCCGGTACCCACCTGCGCGCGGCGGTCGGCGGCAAGCTCTTGCTGCTGCTCCCTCAGCGCGCGCTCGTACAAGCGCGCCCGCAGGATGCGCATCGCGCGCTCGCGATTTTGGAGCTGTGACTTCTCATCCTGCATCGAGACCACGATGCCCGTCGGCTGGTGGGTTAGTCGCACCGCCGAATCGGTCGTGTTGACCGACTGCCCCCCCGGGCCGGAGGAACGGTACACGTCAACCTGGATGTCGTTCGGGTCGATGGCGACCTCGACCTCCTCGGCCTCCGGCAGCACGGCCACCGTGGCGGTGGAGGTGTGGATCCGCCCCTGTGACTCCGTCTTGGGAACGCGCTGCACGCGGTGCACCCCGGCCTCGTGCTTGAAGACGCTGTACGCGCCGTCGCCCTTGACCTCGAGCACCACCTCCTTGAAGCCGCCGGCCTCTGCGGCGCTCAGGGACAGCGGCTCGGACTTGAAGCCGCGTCGCTCCGCGTAGCGCGTCAGCATGCGGTAGAGGTCGCCCGCGAAGAGCGCCGCCTCGTCGCCGCCGGCGCCGGCGCGGATCTCGATGATCACGTTCTTCATGTCGTTTGGGTCCTTCTCGATCATCGCGAGGCGGAGGTCCTGCTCGAGCTCGTCCATACGCTTGCGAGACGAGACGATCATCTCCTGCAGCTCGTCGCGCTCCTCGCTGTCCAGGCTGCCGTCGCCGCCCTCGAGCAGCTCCTGCGCGCCGGTCGCGTCCGACTTGGCGTGCCGGTACTCCTCGGCGAGCCGGTGCACATCCTGGAGCTCTCGGTGACTGCGGGCGGCCGCGGTGTAGCGGTCGCGGTCTGCGATGGTCTCCGGATCGGACAGCTGCTCGGTGAGCTCGCGGTAGCGGCCCTCGATCTGCTCTATCAACCGCTCGATCACGGCGCCCCCCAGAGGCTCAGGCGACGACTTCCATCCCGAGCCGGTCCTCTTCGGTGGAGGAGGCGGGATCCTCGACCGCGAGCACGGCCTCGAGGGCGGCGATCGAGACCGCGAGCTGGTCGAGAGTAGGCTCGCGCGTCGTCAGCTTTTGTAGCTGGAGGCCGGGCCACATCAGAGCCATGACCCAACGCTTGCGGCGGTTGCGACCCGCCCACTTGATCACCTCATAGGCAAGCCCGGCGACGAGCCCGATGCCAAGCACGCGCGAGAGGATCAGCCAGTGCAGGTCAGGCCTTCCGATGGGCGCGAACACGAACACGGCGATGATCATCACGATCAACAGGAAGCTGGTGCCGCAGCGGACGTGCAGGCGGGAGTAGAGCGTGGCGCGCTCGGGCACGAGCCGGTCGCCGGCCTCGTATGCGGCGATCACCTTGTGCTCGGCGCCGTGGTACTCGAATACGCGCCTCAAATCCGGCAGCTTCGAGATCGCCCAAAGGTAGACGAGGAAGATCGTGATCCTGATCAGCTTCTCGACGACGACGAAGACGACCGAGTTGCCGAGTGAGTCCTTCCAGAAGTTGGCGATCGTCACGGGCAACACGAAGAAGAGACCGACGGCGAACAGAAGCGAGATGGCGATCGTGATTCCCCATGCACGACTTGAGAGCTCCTCTTCGCCCTCCGGGAGCTGCGCGTTGGCTGAGAGGCCGAGAGCGCGAAAGCCGATCTTGAGCGACTCGACGAGCGCGACCACCCCCCGGACGACGGGCAACCTGAACAGGCGCCGTTTTCGTATCCAGGGCTCGAAGCGCTCGAGGTGAACGTCGATCTCGCCGAGAGCTTCGTCGCCGGCTGCTCCGTTGACCGAGGCTATGACGGCGCCGTCGAGGCCGGCGGCGGGCGCGATCGCCAGCGGCTCCTTCTCGCCGTCGGCGTCGGCTCCGTTGGGCGCAGTCAGCCCGTCCTCGGGCAAATTCTCGCTCTCGCGCGCCGGCGCAGGCTTTCGAACCGCCACGGCCCACGTCGAAATGCCGCGCATCATCACGCCCTCGAGAACGGCCTGACCGCCGATCGGGGCGTCCTTGCTGGACATCAGCCGCCCGTCGGGCAACGTCACAGCGTCGAGGCCCGGCTCCTGCTTGTCGAGTTCAGTGCTCATGAAGGCGCACCCTCCGCGGGCTCTCCCCATGGTAGCCGGGCCCCGGGCCGTCCCGGGCCTGCCGGCTAAGGAGCCACTAACCTCGGCGCTTCTTGGCGGCGCGGCGCTGGAAGCGCTCCACCCGGCCACCGGTGTCCACCAGCTTTTGCTTGCCGGTGTAGAAGGGGTGGCACTCGGAGCAGATCTCGACGTGCAGCTCAGCCTTGGTGGAGCGGGTGTTGAACTCGTTGCCGCACGTACAGCGGACGTGAGCGTCGACGTATTCGGGATGGATCTCGGCTTTCACGCTTCCCATTTTAGAGAGTCGGTCAATCAGCCCGTGACCATGCGCGCCGCCAACACCAGGATTGCTAGCGTGGCCAGCAGGTTCAGGAGCGACACCATCCCCGCGACGGCCGCCCGCCGCCGGATCTGCCCGGCGAGCTCGGCATCGTCGGGTCGCTCGGCGGCCTGCGCACGAAGACGCGACAGCGCCGGCCCCTGGATCGTGCTGTGCACGATCGTCAGCACGATGACCAGCCCGACGAGGATCAGCTTCGCCAGCAGGGTGTCGCCGTAAGAGCTCTCGCCGAGCGTGTCCCAGGCGTCGCGGTCGCTCGCGAGCTCGGTCCCCGTGAGGACGAGCACCAGGAGCGCGGTACCGCCGACCAGCGCGAACGCCCGGCCGACGTAGCGAAAGAAGGCGACGCGGTTTCGCTCGGGCAGGGTCCTGCGCGCGGCGACTACAGCTATCGCGAGGAACACGAGCCCCCCTGCCCAGACGGCGGCGCCGATCAGGTGCAGCGAGCGGATCAGGAGGTCGGCCGCGACCGGCACGGCGCGGAAGGATCGCAGACTCGGCTCAGCCGCCGAACGAGTCGTAGCTCGGCGGAGCGGAGTTGACCGCCGGGTCGTCCTTGTGGCGCGGCACCGATACATCCGCCACACCGGAGCACGTGCCGCCCCGGCCGTCGGAAGCCGTGAAGGCGATCGTGTAGACGCGGCCGTCGCCCTGCGGATTGCGCTCGGCGCGCACACTCACCCGGTCCGGCTGTCCGCCCGCGGCCGCGTCCGGGGCGGTCGGGTCGCCGTTCGCCGTCACCGGCTCGTCTTGGGTGACCCCGTCGATGGTGATGGCTGCCGGGTCGCCATCCGGATCGGTCACCCCCCTCACGAACACGAGCGTGAACTTGCGATTCGCCGGTAGCAGGAAGGACGGGGCCGCGCCTGCCCCCGAGCAGTCGGGCGGGCGGTTGAGCGGCTGCCAGTCGGGCTGGACGTCGAATGAGCTGCTTCTGGAGATCGCGTGCTGATCACTTCCGTCCGCGTTCATGACGTTGATCTCGTTGCCGCCGAAGAAGTCGGGCGGGGGCCCGAATCCTGACCATACGATCTGCGTGCCGTCTGGCGACCACCCCGGCTGGTAACCCCGGGCGGCCGGCGAGAAGCTTCGCTGGTCGGAACCGTCGGCGTTCATGACCTGTATCTCGGTCGTGCCGTTCAGATTTCCCCAGACGAGCTCGGTTCCGTCGGGTGACCAATCCGGAGCGGTGTCCTGGTCGCCGTCGAACGTAAGCCTTGTCTTGCCGCTGCCGTCGCGGTTCATCACGAATATCTCGAAGTTGCAGACTAAGTTCGGGCAGGGGGGGACGAAGTGCGAGAAGGCGATCTTGGCGCCGTCCGGCGACCAAGCGGGATGGAACTCACCTATGTCCGGCGTCGAGGTCAGTTTCGCGTCCCCCGTTCCGTCCGCGTTGACGACGTGCAGATCGGTGCGCCCGCTTCCCTCGTCGTAGCGCTGGTACACGATCTTCATGCCGTCCGGCGACCATGAGGGCGAGCCTGAGGGATAGAAGAACGAGCCGGAGGTCACCTTGACCGGTTGCGAGCCATCGGCATTCATGACGATGACTCCGCGGTCGGCTCCCAGGCTGCCCGTGTAGGCGATCTTCTTGCCATTTGGCGACCAGGCGGGCTCCTCGTCCGGGAGGCGATGCGCGGTCAGCCGTTGGACGTCGGAACCGTCGGGATTCATCGTGTAGATCTCGAGGTTGCCACGGTTGTCGTCGTCGCGGTTCGAGACGAACGCGATCCGGCCGTTCGCGCCCGGGTATGCGGCGAGCGCGGGCAATGAGAGGAGCGTTAGCAGCGCGAAGGTGGCGAGGAACACCGATGTAAGCACCATCAAGATGCGCATAGCTACTCCCACCGGGCGATCGTAGCCCCGGGTGGCAGGCGCCACAAGAGCGCCGGCGCTAGGCCAGCGTGTACATCGGGCCGTCGCCGCCCTCGGGCGGGGTCAGTCGGCCGCCCTTGGCGTTGATCGCCCCGCACTGGACGCAGTTCGAGGGCGTGATCTGAACCGTCACCTCGCCGTTGGCGGGTGCGTCCTCTGGGAGCTCGTAGACGGCCGCCGGGCACATGTGTACCCACGCCTCTGCCAGCTCGCGCGGCACCGTCTGCTGGACGCGGATGTGGTTCGGGGCGTCGTCGCGCGTCGCGTTGCCGGACGCGAACACGCTGGAGAGCTTGTCGAAGATGTACTTGTTGTCCGGCTTTGGGTAGTTCTTCGCCGCGCCGTCGACGAACATGTCTTCCTCCGCGTCGGACTTGAAGCTCCAATGGCCGCCCGGGAAGGCGCCTTTCGTGATCGTCATCGCGTTGGCGAGCGCGCCGCCGACGAAGAAGCCGCGGTCGAACACCTGCCTCACGTTTCTCGAGCGGTACAGGTCCTCGCGGATGACGCTCTTCCGCACCTTCTGGTCGTAGGCCTCGAAGTTGATCGAGTCGCGCGCGAGCGCGTCGACGATCGTCTCCGCCGCGTACATGCCCGCGTGCATCGAGTAGTGGATCCCCTTCAGCGTCGGGATGTTCACCATGCTCGCCGCGTCGCCCGCGATGCACATGCCGGGAACGCTCAGGTGCTTGGGCATCGCCCAGTAGCCGCCCGAGGGGATCGTCTTCGCCCCCCAGCCGATGCGCTTGCCGCCCTCGAGGATGCCGCGCACGAATGGATGCGTCTTGAACTCCTGCAGCACGTCGTGGCACGAGAAGGTCGCATCGCGGTAGTCCAGCCCGGCCACGAACCCGATGCAGACCTTGTCCTCGCCCATCGGGTAGATGAAGCTGCCTCCGAACTCCCTGTACTTCGCGCTCTTGCGAAGCGGCCAGCCCATGGTGTGGATGACGCGGTCGAGCGGCTTGGGGACCTCCCAGATCTCCTTCACGCCGATCTCCCAGCGCAGCGGGTCTCGGCCGTGAAGGTCGTAGTAGTCCATGGCGGCCATCGTCAGGTGCCCGACCGTTCCCTCCGCGACCACGGTCGCCTTCGCGATCACGTCGGAGCCGGGCTCGAAGTTCGACAGCGGCTCGCCGTCCCTGCCCCGCCCTTTGTCGCCGGTGCGGATGCCCTTGACGATCCGGTCTTCGACCAGCAGCTTCTCGGCCGTGGTCTCGGCGAGCACGTAGACGCCCGCCTCCTCGGCCTTCTCGGCGAGGAAGCGGCCGAGCTGGGCGACCGACGTCACGTAGTTGCCGTGGTTGCGGAAGGGCGGCGGCAGCGGCTTCAGGGGGAGAGCGCGCTTCTTCGTGAGAAAGTAGGCGGCGTCCTTCTCGACCTTCTGGAAGACGGGCCAGTCCTCCGGCGACAGGTCGGGAAACAGCTCCAGCATCGCCGACGGGTTCATGTTCGCTCCCGAGAGCAGGTGACTGCCGGCCACCTTGCCCTTCTCGATCACGGCGATCGGGACCTCGCCAAGACTCTCGGCCAGAGCCGGCTCGCGCTCGAGCAGCTGAGCCGCCTTGATAGCGCAGGCCATTCCGGCCGGGCCACCGCCGACGATCGCGATCCCGACCTCTATGCGGTCCTCGGCGGCGTCGGTCGGCGGGCCGACGAACTCCCTGGCCTGATCCAGCGGGGGCGGGTATTGCGCGGGGACTACGCCCATAGGATGTCTAGCCGCTCTTGGCCGTCTTCACGGCTTCGGTCAGCTTGGGGACGATCTTGTGCAGGTCGCCGACGATGCCGAGGTCGCAGAACTCGAAGATGGGCGCGTTCGGGTCCTTGTTGATCGCGACGATGTTCTCCGAGGACTGCATGCCGACCTTGTGCTGGATCGCGCCCGAGATGCCCGCGGCGATGTAGAGCTTCGGCGCGACCGTCTTCCCGGTCTGGCCGATCTGGGCCGAGTACGGGAACCAGCCCGCGTCCACGACCGCCCGTGTCGCGGCGACCGCGCCGCCGAACGCATCCGCGAGCTGGTGGCAGAGGTCGAAGTTCTCGGCCTTGCCGAGCCCGCGGCCTCCCGCGACCAGAACGTCGGCGTCCTCGATGTTGACCTCCTCGCCGCGCTGCTCTCCGCGCTGGATCATCGTTGCCTTGGTTGACCAGGGCGAGAGCTCGACGTCGACGTCTTGGACTTCCGCCGAGCCGCCGTCGCGCTCGACCTCGTCGAACGCGTTCAGGCGACCGATGATGATGCCCGGCTCGCCGACGTACTCGACCTCGGCTATCGCGGAGTCCTGGAGGATCGGCCGGATCGCGACCAGCTTGCCGTCCTGTGCGCGGACCTCGGTGACCTCCATCGTCACTCCGGCGCCCAACCGCGCGGTCAGGCCGGCGCCGATCTCGAAGCCGAGCAGCCCGCCGCCGAACAGCACGTAGGAGTGGCCGTTGTCCTGGATCACCTTCGCCATCACGTCCACGATCGGCTGGGCGAGGCCCTCAGGCACCGAGCGCGCGCGATAGACCTTCGAGGCGCCGTACGCGCCGAGCGACTGGCAGGCCTCGTCGGAGACGTCGCCGACCACCACGGCCGCTGCCTCGCCGCCGATCGCGCCTGCGAGCTTCGCGGCCTCGGAGACCGCGCCGAGCGAGTTCTTGTTGAAGACGCCTTCGTCGTCGTGCAGGGCGTAGACGAGAATCCCAGCCACTAGTGCCTCCTCTCAGGTACGCGATCCGCTGCGCGGCCGCCCATCAGACGAGTTTCCTTTCCTGCAGCCAGGCCACGACTTTCTCGACTGTCTCCTTCGTGTCCTCGTCCTCGATGATCGTGCCGGACTCCTTCTGGGGAGGGGGATTGACCACGAGCACCTGGGTGCGCGAGCCCTCCTCCCCCACCTTCGACGCCTCGATCTGGGCGTCGCCGACCGAGAGCGTGTCGAGCGGCTTCTTCTTCGCCCCCATGATCGCCTTCAGGCTCGGATAGCGGGGCTCGTTGATGGCGTCGCCGACGCTGATCACGGCGGGAAACTCAACCGCGACCGTGTCGTAGCCGTACTCGGCCTGGCGCTCGCAACGAAGCTTGGAGTCCTCGACGTCCATCTTGATCACCTGCGTCAGCGACGGCATCCTCAGGTGGTCGGCCACCACGGCGCCGATCGTGTAGCACTCTCCGTCGTCGGACTGCTGGCCGAGCAGGACCAGATCCGGGCTCTCGCGTTCGAGGGCCTTCGCCAGGGCGTAGCCGGTCGCGCACACGTCCGAGCCGGCAAGCGCTGGGTCGGTCAGGTGCACGGACCGGTCGGCGCCGAGCGAGACGGCCTTGTGCAGGGCGCGCACGGCGGACTCGGGCCCCATCGTGACCGCTACGACCTCGTCGACCTGGACGGCGCCACCCTCGCGAAGCTGCATCGCGGCTTCGATCGCATGGGTGTCGAAGGGATTCAGGTTCTTCTCGCCGCTGCGGTCGATGCGCTTCGTCGACTGGTCGATGCGCTTCTCCACTGCCGCGTCGGGCACTTCTTTGACGAGCACACAGATCTTCACGTCGTGCTTGCCTCCTGTCGGGCGGGCTGCTGAAAGCTGATCGTGGCCGGGCGGATTATTACTGATTGACCAATCAATCGCATCGGCCGGACGGCTACGCGGACTGCCGGCCCTGCGCCTGGCGCTGCCGCTCTGGCCCGCGAGCGCGCGGATTCTATATCGCTGGAGGCGCGGGGTGCGGCGCCTGCAAGCGGCCGTTCGCCAGGGCCGTGGCAGGGCCTCGAGCGCTCGCTAGCGGACTGCGCCGCGCACGAACTCGACGATCTGCTGGGTCGAGGCGCCGGGGGTGAAGATCTCAGCCACCCCGAGGGACTTCAGCTCCGAGACGTCGTCCCCGGGGATCGTGCCTCCGGCGATCACAACCACGTCGTCGACCTCGCGCTCCTTCATCAACTCGAGCACGCGGGGGACCAGCGTCATGTGTGCGCCCGACAGGATCGAGAGCCCGACCGCATCGGCGTCCTCCTGGATCACCGTCTCGACGATCTGCTCGGGCGTCTGGTGAAGGCCCGTGTAGATGACCTCCATCCCGGCGTCGCGCAGGGCCCGCGCGATGATCTTCGCGCCTCGGTCGTGACCGTCGAGGCCGGGCTTGGCCACGACGACCCGGATCTTGCGCTTGCTGTCGCCGCCGCTTGACGCCGTCTCGGTGCTCGCCTCCATCGTCGCGGGCATGCTAGCCGACGGGAGCTACGCCCCGCGCGGGAACATGGCGAGCGCGAGGGCTCTACAACTCAGCCCGTGCTCGCCGGCACGCGTCCCTGGAGCTTTCCCTCCGCGAGCTGCTTGCGAAGGACCTTCTTGTCGAACTTGCCCACGCTCGTCTTCGGCACCTCGTCGACGAACGCGTACTCGTCGGGGAGCCACCACTTGGCGACGCGACCGCTCAGGTGCTCGCGCAGCGAGTCCGCGTCGCACGAAGCTCCTTCGTTGAGCACGACGCAGGCGAGCGGGCGCTCGGTCCATCGCTCGTCCGGCTTCGCTATCACCGCTGCCTCCATCACGTCGGGGTGCGCCATGAGCTCGTTCTCGAGCTCGACCGAGGAGATCCATTCGCCGCCGGACTTGATCACGTCCTTCGCGCGGTCGGAGATCCTCATGAAGCCGCGGCGGTCGATCGACGCGATGTCGCCGGTGCGAAGCCAGCCATCGTCGAACTTGTCGGCCCCCGATGGGTCGTTGTAGTAATCGGATGCGATCCAGGGGCCGCGTACTTCCACCTCACCGGTGGACTCGCCGTCCCAGGGCACCACCTCGCCGGAATCGTCCACGAGCCGCGCCTCGACTCCAGGCACCAGGCGCCCTGTAGCAGTGCGGTAGCTCCACTCATCCTCGCCATCCAGCGCCTTCGGGGGCCGCGCCACGGCGCCGAGTGGACTCGTCTCGGTCATGCCCCAGGCCTGGATGATCGGGACGCCATGGCGCTCGGCGAAGCCACGCATCAGCGACTCGGGCACCGCGGCGCCGCCGCAGACGACGAAGCGCAGGCTCGAGAGGTCCGGCTTGTGCTCGTCGGCGAAGCGCAGCAGGTCCATCCAGATCGTCGGCACGGCGCCCGCGAACGTGACGCCCTCGTCGGCGATCAGGCGGGCGAGCGGCTCGGCCTGCAGGAAACGCGATGGCATCACCATGTCGGCCCCCACGAGCGCGCACGCATACGGAAGCCCCCACGCGTTGGCGTGGAACATCGGGACCACGGGCAGCAGGCGGTCGTGAGACGAGATGCCCAGCGTCTCCGAGATGCACGTCCCCATCGCGTGCAGAACGTTGGAGCGGTGCGTGTAGAGCACGCCCTTCGGGTTGCCTGTCGTTCCGCTGGTGTAGCAGAGGCCGGCGGCGGTCCGCTCGTCGAGGTCGGGATAGTCGTAGCCGGGCTCCTGCGCCTCGAGCAACTCCTCGTAGCGAAGCACGTTCGGCAGCGAGCCCGAGTCGCCGCCGCCGATCACGACGTAGTGACGCACGGTCTCGAAGCTCGGCGCAACCTTCTCGAGCACCGGCACGAGCGAGTCGTCGACGAACACCACCTGATCCTCGGCGTGGTTCGCGATGTATGTGAGCTGCTCGGGAAAAAGCCGGATGTTGAGCGTGTGCAGGACCGCACCCATGCAGGGCGTTCCCAGATACAGCTCGAGGTGCTCCTGCGAGTTCCAGGCGAACGTCGCGACGCGATCCCCCCTGCCGACGCCGAGCGACTCGAGCGCGCGGCACAGACGGTCCACTCGCTCTCCGACCTGGGCGTAGCTGGCGCGCGTCTTGACCGGCTCGTCGCCGGCCGCGCGCAGCGTGACGGCCTCGCTGTCGCCGTAGACGGTGCGCATCCGCTCGAGCACGTGTCGCAGCGTGAGCGGGTGGTCCTGCATCAACCCCTGGAGCATTTCTCCTCCCTCCCGGGACTAGTGGCTTCGCCTCAAGCCGTCGGGTCCAGGACGACCTTCAGCGCCTCCTTCTTGTCGAACATCTCGTAGCCCTTCGGCGCCTCGTCCAGCGGCAGGCGGTGGGAGATGATGGCTTTCGGATCGATGCGCCCGTCGCGCACCAGCTCCAGCAGCTCGTCCATGTGTCCTTGAATGTTGGCGACGCCCGCCACCACGCTGATGTTCTTCAGCCACATGTCGCCGATCGGTATCGAGGCCTGGTCCTCCACGTACATGCCGGGAAGAGAGATCGTCCCGCCCTGACGCACGAGCTTGAAGGTCGTCGCGAGCGCCGACTCGTGACCGACGGCGTCAACCACGACGTCCGCTCCGCGCCACTCGGTCATGTCGCGCACCACGTCCTCGGGGTCGGTCTCCTTGGGATTGACCGGCACGGCGCCGAGGCTCTCGGCGAGCTTCAGGCGCTCGGGCACCATGTCGATCGCGACCACACGCCCGGCTCCGAGAGCCCGCGCGGACATCACGGTGCAGAGCCCGACCGGTCCGCAGCCGACGACAGCCACGACGTCTCCCGGCACCAATCCGGCCTTTCGGACGGCGTCGTAGCCGGTCGTGAGGATGTCGCCGACGAAGAGGATGTCCTCGTCGTCGAGGCCGTCCTGCGGCATCTTGCGGAGGGTGAGGTCCGCCTCGGGGATGCGCATGTACTCCGACTGGGCGCCGGAGAGGTCGCCGAACGCCATGCCCATGCCGAAAACCCGGATCGAGGTGCATTTCATGAAGATGCCGCGCCGACAGAACCAGCACTTGCCGCAGGCGACGAAGAACGACCCCACCACGCGGTCGCCTTCCTCGAACTGCGTCACGACGTCGCCCTTGGCCTCGATCGTCCCCGTGTACTCGTGGCCCAGCACGAACCCCTCCTCGATCTCGAGGCGGCCGTGATACGGGTGCAGGTCGGTGCCGCAGATCGCCGCGCGATCGACGCGCAGCAGCACGTCTCCGGGCTCCTCGATCGTTGGCTTGGGCACCTCCTCGACCCGGACGTCGCCCGGCCCATAGAAGGCGACACCCTTCATGGTTGCCATGTTCCCCTCTTCCCGCTAGTGAGCTTGTCGCGAGCATAATCACATATTCCGCCGGCTCCGCCGGCGGAGCAGTCCGGAATTCGCTCAGGCGCGAATTCCGGGAGTTCTGATGCCCGACGGCGGCCTGTTCTCACAATGTCCGTGACCCAATCCCTATTCGAGCTCGACGATGTGACGCTGTCTCGTGCCGGCTCCGCGGTCCTCACCGGCGTCAGCGCCAGCCTGCCGATCGGGGCCTGCGCGATCGCGGGGCCCTCGGGCTGTGGCAAATCGTCGCTGCTGCGGCTGCTGAACAGGCTCGCCGACCCCGACGGCGGCGAGGTGCGCTATCGCGGCCGCCCCGTCGCCGAGTACGACGTGCTCTCGCTGCGGCGCGAGGTGTGCCTGGTGCCGCAGCTGCCTGCCCCGGTCGAGGGGACCGTCGCGGACAACGTCGCCTACGGGGCAAGATTGGCGGGAAAGCCGGAGCCTGCCGCGCAGGTGCTCGAGCTCGTCGGGCTCGATGCGAGCTTCGCCGATCGCGACGCGGCCAAGCTTTCCGTCGGCGAGCAGCAGCGCGTGATGCTGGCGCGGGCGCTAGCCCTCGAGCCGAGGGTGCTCCTCCTCGACGAGCCGACGTCGGCGCTCGACGAGGCGGCGCGGGACGCGGTCGAGGCGACCCTAGTACGGCTGCGCGACACCCTCGACCTCTCCATCGTGCTGGTCACGCACGACCTCGAGCAGGCCGGACGGCTCGCGGAGTGGATCCTGCGGCTCGACCATGGCCGCGTCAACGAGCACCAGCGGGTGGTCTAGTGGCCTGTTCCGGGAAGGGCCACTAGGTGGTGCCGCCGATCGACATCGGCCCGGGCGATGTGCTCGCCACCCTGGCGTTGGTCGCACTCGCGGTCGGCGTCTCGCTCTGGCAGCGAGCGTCGCTCGAGACCGAAATCGGCATCGCGGTGCTTCGCTCGTTCGTGCAGCTGACGGCGATCGGCTACGTGATCAAGCTGATCTTCGAGCAGGACCAGCTCGCCTTCGTCGTGGCGCTGATCGCTGTGATGGTCGTATTCGGAGCCCTGACGGCAAGCCACCGTGCGCGCCGGGTGCCAGGCGCCTTCTGGCCGCTGCTGGTGGCGCTCGCGCTGGCGGGCTCGACCACGCTGGTGCTGGTCGTCGCGCTCGGGGTGTTCGAGCCCGAGCCGCGCTTCCTCGTCCCGGTCGGCGGCATGGTCGTGGGCAACTCGATGACGGCCGCCGCCGTCGCGCTCAACCGGCTCGGCGACGACGTGCGGGCCTCGGCGAACCAGATCGAGGCCACGCTGGCGCTCGGCGCCACCGCGACGCAGGCGATGCTCCCGATCGTGCGACGGTCCCTGCGCTCGGCCATGATCCCGTTGATCGACTCCACCAAGACCACGGGCTTGATCTTCTTTCCGGGGACGATGGTCGGCATGCTGCTCGCCGGCGCCGAGCCGATCGACGCAGTACGGCTCCAGCTGATCCTGCTCTACAGCCTGCTGGGAAGCGTTGCCCTGGCAGGCTTGACAGCGGTCGGCCTGGCCCACCGCAACTTCTTCACGCCCGCGCACCAGCTGCGGGAATTTCCCGCGGCAGACTGAATGAACCCTGAGGGCCCTCTTCAGGCCAACCCCACCCCGGCAGGGAAGGGCTACCTCAGGGAAGCCCCGCCGGCTCGCGGCTTGACGGCTCAGCGTCCACGACCGTGACCGATCCCCGCATGCCGGCGAACAGCGTGCACACGTAGCGGTACTGCCCGGGCTTTCGGAACTTTCGGTACCAGCGGCCGTCACTGCGCGCAGCGGCGCCGCGACGACTCGCGCCTTTCGGCAGCTTCGTGAAGGCGAGGTCGTGACGGTTGTCGCCCTTCCAGGTCCATTTCACGATCTCGCCGCTCTGAATGGTCAGCGAACGGGGGGAGAAGAAGTTGTCCCGGACCGCCACGCGCCCGTCCACCGGGCGCCGCTGCTCCGAGCTGCCGCCCGAGGCCGGCGCGACAAAGAGCACCGCGGCGAGCGTTGACGCGATCGCCACGGCGGGTTTGAGAACCGCCTTCGATCGCATACCGATTTTCGCGCCCCCAGGGGCACGCGGATTCGGAATCAACCGTCTAGTCGACTACTACTCGGCCCTTCATACCGACATCCTCGTGAATCGTGCATACGTACCGGAAGGTGCCCTTCCTGCTGAACGTGCGCGCGAATCGGCCACTCGCCTTCGTCGTCGAGCCCTTCGGACGCTTGGCCCCTGCCGGCACCTTCCTGAACCGCACGTTGTGGTCCGCGGAGCCCTTCCAGCGCCAGACCACCTTGTCCCCTTGCGCCACGGTCACGGCCCTCGGGCTGAACAAGTCGTCATTCACCGACACGTTCTTCGTGTCGGCTGCGGTGACCCCTGAGCCGCCGAGCGCCGGCGCCGCGAGGAGAGCTACGGCCGCTGCGACGCCCGCTGCAAGCAGCACGAGCCTGGAACTGAAGCGCATAGAGCCCTTTTCCCTCCCCACAAGTGGTCTCGACAAGACGGATCTTAGGCAACCCACCCTAAGCTCGCGCCGCTTCCGTCGCGATGGCCGCTCGCAGAGCCGGGAGGTAGCGGAAGATGGCCTCGTCGCGACGAGCGAACCTCTCCTCGGCGTACTTGGCCATGTCGAGGAAGGACGCGCTGCGAGCCTCCCCCGTGTCCGGTCGGGCGGTCTCCCACTTGGAGCGCGCCTCCTGCTCCGACTTCGTGAAGTAGTGGTTGATGCGCAGCCGCGAGTACGAGAGATACGTGCTCCGCGCCCCGTCGATCGGATAGCGGTTCTCGTCGATGGTCTGGCCGCTGTCGTACGTGAAGAAGTGAGGGTTCATGCAATCGACCGCTCGCGCCGGGTCGACGATCGACTTGATCTCTCGCGAGCCGAAGCTGCGCGTGTAGCTCTCGGTCACGAGCCCAGGAGGCTTCGCGTCGTGCCCGGACGGTCCGAAGATCGCCATGTTCACGCCGACGCCGGGCTCGCCCTCGTATTCGGAGAGCAGGTCGGGGAGCGGCCGCCCCGCGGGCGAGAACAGGAACTCGTCGGTGTCGACGAAAGCGATCCAGCGCGAGCCGTCGGCGTGCGTCTGGAGGCAGTCTCGAAACGCGGATACCTGCGGCGGGAAGTCCGGCCAGTCGCGCAGCACGACGAGCGCCGAGTCGACGTAGGGCTCCAGGAGCTCGCGCTGAGCCTCCCTGTCGCCGTTGTTGTAGAGGAAGAAGCGTTCCACTCCCACGAGCCGATGGAACTCGAGCCACTCGACCAGGTACGGAGCGTCGTAGCCCAGGCATGAGCAGAGCGAGAGGTACGGCTTGCCGCGGCGCGGGCGACGACCCGATGGGCTCGCTGTCGCTCGCCGTGTGCCCTCGACGCCGCGCAGCTCGGAGGTCGTGGGATCGAACCGCAGCGAGGCCAGGAAGATGAGCGCCTGGACGTCGAGCATGTCCCGCACCGGCGTGCCCCCCTCGCGCAGCAGGGCCTCGACGCGCCGGGCGAGCGCCAGCGAGCTCTCGTAGTGCTCACGCGCCGAACCGCCTTGCTCCACCGGGAGCCCGAGAGCCAATCCGACGTTGCGGTACCTCCAAGCGTGCACGACGGGGACGGAGTGCGGGGCGAGCGCGAAGTTGAACAGCGAGCCGGCCGCCAGCGCATGGCGCGGTCGCCACTCCAGGCCCGCGGCTCGACAAGCCGCCTTCGCCCGTTCGCAGAAGCGGCCGAGCCGCTCCTGGTCGTCGGCCCGATCGTCCAGGAAGCCGGCTAAAGCCTGGCGGAGCGAGCGCTCGTCGCCGTTCGCCCAGCCCTGCAGCCAATCGGCCGCGGCGACCGGCAAGAGCGGGTAGGGCCGGGCCGGCACGAGGATGCGCGTGAACAGAGCGTCGAGCCTCGTGGGCAAATCGACGCCGTCCCTGCCGGCGAGCAGGACGTCCTTCGCCATCCCGGCGACCTCGAGCGCGCCCTCGCGCTCTTCGGCGTCGAAGCGGGGGTTGGCGAGCAGGTGAGCCGCGAGCGCGCGAAACCGCGTGGCGCTAGAAGACTGGCGACTCGGCGTAGGTACCGAACACCTCCTGCAGAGCCTCGACCATCTCTCCCTCTGTGCAGAGCGAGCGCGCGCAGTCGATCAGCAGCGGCATGAGGTTGTGCTCCGGGTTGGCCGCGGCCAGCTTCAGCCGTGCCAGGCTGTCCTCGACCGAGCGCGTGTCGCGGCGGTCGCGTACGGCGCGCAGCCGCTCGATCTGCTTGCGCTCGAAGGATGGATCGATGCTCAGGGTCTCGATCGGCACCTCATCCTGCAGCGTGTAGCCGTTCACGCCCACGACGACGCGCTTGCCCTCGTCGACCTCGAGCTGGTAGCGCCACGACGCATCGGCGATCTCGCTCTGGGGGAAGTTGCGCTTCACGGCCTCGACCATGCCGCCGAGCTGCTCGATCTTCTCGAGGTACTGGCGCGCCGCCTGCTCCATGCGGTCGGTCAGGGTCTCGATGAAGTAGCTGCCGCCGAGAGGATCGATCGTGTTCGTCACGCCGGTCTCGTGGGCGATGATCTGCTGGGTGCGCAGCGCGATGCGCACCGCCTCCTCCGTCGGGAGGGCGAGCGCTTCGTCGTAGGAGTTGGTGTGCAGGCTCTGCGTCCCGCCGAGCACGGCGCTCAGCGCCTCGAGCGCGGTTCGCACGATGTTGTTCAGCGGCTGCTGCGCGGTCAGTGACACTCCAGCTGTCTGGCTGTGGAAGCGCATGAGCCAGGACGCCGGGTCTTTCGCGCCGTAGGTCTCGCGCATCTCGCGCGCCCAGATCCGGCGGGCCGCGCGGTACTTCGCGATCTCCTCGAAGAAGTCGATGTGCGCGTTGAAGAAGAACGACAGCCGCGGCGCGAAATCGTCGACGTCGAGGCCACGCTCGACGGCCGCCTGCACGTATGCGAGCCCGTCGGCGAGCGTGAACGCAAGCTCCTGCTGCGCCGTGGAGCCCGCCTCGCGGATGTGATAGCCGGAGATCGAGACCGGGTGCCAGCGGGGCAGCTCGCGCGAGCAGAACTCGATCATGTCCGTGACGAGCCGCATCGCCGGGTCGATCGGGAAGCACCACTCCTTCTGCGCGATGTACTCCTTGAGGATGTCGGTCTGGATCGTCCCGCCGAGCTTCTCGCGCGGCACGCCCTGCTTCTCGGCGGCGCAGACGTAGAGAGCGAGCAGCATCGGCGCCGGCCCGCTGACGGTCATCGAGACGGTCACGTCGCCCAGGGGGATGCCGGCGAAGAGCGTCTCCATGTCGGCGAGCGTGTCGATGGCGACGCCTTCCCGACCGACCTCGCCAAGCGAGCGCGGGTGGTCGGAGTCGTGGCCCATGAGCGTGGGCATGTCGAAAGCGGTCGAGAGCCCCGTCTGGCCGTGGTCCAGCAGGTACCGGAAGCGCTCGTTCGTGTCCTCGGCCGTCCCGAAGCCGGCGAACTGCCGCATCGTCCAGAGCCGCCCCCGGTACATCGACGGGTAGACCCCTCGCGTGAACGGATACTGCCCCGGATAGCCGATCTCGCGCTCGGGGTCCGTGTCGGCGACGTCCTCGTGCGTGTAGAGCGGCTCGACCGGCTCTCCGGAGATCGTGGTGAACAGCGCATCGCGCTCGGGCTGGCGCGCGTAGACCTCCTTCAGCCACTCGTGTGCGCGGCGCAGCGCCTCGGGCTCTACTGCCATGGACCTAGTGTAATTCGGCGCCGGGCGTCAGCCGAGCCGCTACTTGGGGGGCTCGGGGCCGGATGCGGATGGCGCGGCGTCGCTCGTCGCGTTGTCGCGCTGTCCCGCCCAATCGACCAGTGCGTACTGGCGGTAGCTGGAAGTGCCGTCGATCCAGGCTGCGAGTGACCGGGCGCGGGTCTGGGACACCTTGCGCGCCCCGGGGTCTGTTATCTCCACGACGTTTGGTTCGAGTTTCACCCAGTCGTGCCTCAGCAACACTCTCAGTCCCCCGATCGTGGCCTTGTTGATGTAGTAGTCCCGTGCCCAGCGGCGCTGGATCGCGACCAGCTCTGGATCGGTGTCCGGGTCCTCTCCCCTCATCAGCGCGCGCGAGTACTCCGTACCCTCTTCCTCGCCCTGCTGGACCCTGTCGCGTGGGCGCTTCTGCTCCATGACGGTGAACTCTTCCAGACACATGTCCGGGGTGTTCTTGTGCGTCGCCGGGTAGAAGTCCTCGACCACCGCAGCAAGACGAGCATGGTGCTCTGGGGGGACGGTCGGGGGCTGCACGCCCTCGGGATCGTGGTCGTCGAGGCGGCCGTCGAGCGTCTCCATCAGGATCGGAATCAAACGAGCGAACACCTTGGACGTAGCCCCTCCGCCAAAGATGGAGTCCTGGAGGATCCACTTTTGAGCTTTTGCGCGCATGCGCATGCCTCTCACGGGAAGGCCGTGTTCGCGGATCGCCATCAAGAGGTCGAAACCGCACGAGACGAGTTGAAAGGCCCGCTCGGGAGGCGAGTTTCCCGGCTTCATGAGGTCGTCTTCAGGATCGACGTCGAAGTCGAGCGCCGACCCTTTCAGGGCGTCGAGCCTCACCTTCCGCACGCGCCGATCTCGAGTCACTGCGCTCTGAGGCTACCGCAGCCGCCCGCCGCGTCGGTTTGGGCGCCCGCGCCGGCGCACGGCGAGCCAGCTTCCGCTTCCTCCAACGGCTCCCGCGGCAAGCACGGCGGCCGTGAAGCGCAGCCGCTGGCCGAGCTTCTCGAACCGCAGCACCTCCCAGCCCTCGCGCTTGGCGACCTCCGCCAGGGCCGCGTCTGGATTTACCGCGACCGGGTGTCCGACGGCCTGGAGCATCGGCAGGTCGGAAGCCGAGTCGGAGTAGGCCCATGACGACGCGAGGTCTATCCCTCGCTCGGTCGCGAACTCACGCATGCCCTGCGCCTTCCCCTCGCCGTACATGAACGGACCGCCGAGCGCCCCCGTATAGACATTGTCGACGATCTCGGACCGGGTGCCGGCGGCGCCGTCCATCGCCAGCACGTGCGCGAGCATCTCCGCCATCTCGTGCGAGGCCGCCGTGACGATGAAGGCGGGACGGCCAGCGTCCTGGTGCTCCCGCACGACGGCCATCATCTGCGGATAGACACGTGGCAGCACTCCCGCGAGCACGTCGGGCGTGACGCGCGCGAGGTCAACGACGCGACGCCCCGCGATCGCCGCCATCACGCGCTTGAGCAGCGCGTTCACACCCGCGTCGGTGGAGCCGCGCACCCGGAAGCGGATTTGCTCGAGCGCGTCGCGCGCAAGCTTGCGCCGCGACAGGTTGCCGGCTTTGTACATCGCGCGGCCGAAGTGGTACGCGCTCGATCCCGCCATCAGCGTGCGGTCGAGGTCGAAGAACGCGGCTGCGCTCATCGCGTCGGCTTCGGTGGCTTCGAGGTCAGACGCAGGCCGGGCGGTCGATCGGCCTCAGCGGCCGTTGACCTCGACGATCACGGCGTCGCCCTGGCCGCCGCCCGAGCAGATTGCGGCGCAGCCGAGCCCGCCCCCACGGCGACGAAGCTCGTGTACGAGCGCGCCGAGGATGCGGGCGCCAGACGCCCCGATCGGGTGGCCGAGCGCAATCGCCCCGCCGTTCACGTTCACGAGCTCGTCGTCGATTCCGAGCATGCGGACGGAGTTGATTGCGACCGAGGCAAACGCCTCGTTTATCTCCCAGAGATCGATCTGGTCCGCGCTCAGGCCCGCCTTTTCAAGCGCCAGCGCGGCCGCCTTGGCGGGTGTACGCGCGAGGTAGGCGAATTCGTCCGCGACCTCTCCGGTCGCGACTATGTGCGCGAGCGGCGAACGGCCCACCTTCTTCGCCCATTCCTCGGACGCGAGCACGAGCGCTCCCGCTCCGTCGTTCACGCCCGGCGCGTTGCCGGCGGTGTGCGAGCCGTCCTTCACGTACATCGGCGGCAGCTTGGCCAGCGCCTCGAGGGAGGTGTCGCGGCGCGGCGCCTCGTCCACTTCCACGAGCGTCTCGCCCTTCTTCGAGGTCACTTTCACCGGCACGATCTCCTCGGGAAGGCGGCCCTCGTCGGTCGCCCTGATCGCCAGCTCGTGACTTCGAAGCGCCCAGCGGTCCATGTCAGGCCGCGTCAGCTCGAGCTCTGCGGCCACCTCACTCGCCTCCTGCATCATGTGCTTGCCGCTGAAGGGGTTCGTGAGCCCGTCGTTGATCATGGCGTCGATCGCCTTCGCGTCGCCCATGCGATAGCCGAAGCGGGCCTGCGGAAGCAGGTACGGAGCGCTCGACATGCTCTCCATGCCGCCCGCGACCGCGGTCTCCAGGTCTCCAACGCGCACGGCCTGGTCGACCAGGGCGACCGAGCGGATGCCCGACGCGCAGACCTTGTTGATGGTCTCCGAGGGAACTTCCTTCGGTATGCCCCCCTTGATCTGGGCCTGGCGGGACGGGATCTGACCCTGGCCGGCCTGGAGCACCTGGCCGAACACGACCTTCTGCACCTGCTCCGGCGCGACCTCGGCGCGCTCGAGCGCGCCCGCGATCGCCATGCCCCCGAGGTCCGTGGCGTCGAACGACTTCAGGGCGCCGCCGAGCTTTGCGAATGGCGTCCGTGCGGCGCTGAGGATCACTGTCTGTGGCATCAGGAAGACCTCTCGTAGAAGTGCGGGCTCCGGAGAACCATGCTAACGGAGCCCCTGCAGAGTCCCATGAGACGCCTACGGCGCCTACACGGCCTCAAACGAATACCGGGCCGCCTTCGGCGGACACCTAAAGGCCTGTGAGTCCGCTGCGGCGCCTACGGCGCCTACGCGGCCTCAAACGAATACCGGGCCGCCTTCGGCGGACACCTAAAGGCCTGTGAGTCCGCTGCGGCGCCTACGGCGCCTACGCGGCCTCAAACCTATACTGCGCGGCCATGCGCGTCACCTTCCGCAAAGGCGCACCGCACGAGGCTTCCGCAGACACGCTGTGCGTCGGGCTGTTCGAGGACGAGGCACTGCCCGAAGCACTCGACGCGGCGCTGTCGGGACGGCTCGGGCGGCTCGTCGAGTCCGGCGAGGCGAAGCCGTCGTTCAAGCGGACGACGCTCGTGCACGCCAACGGCGCGGGCACCCTTTCGCGTGTGCTCGTGATCGGGCTCGGAAAACGCGCCGACTTCGACGGCGAGCGCGCACGCGTGGCGGCCGCCGTCGGGTACGCCCGGGCGAAGGACGCATCCGCGAAGAGCCTCGCGTGGGCCGTTCCGGAGGGAGTCGACCAGGACGCCATCGCGGCGGCTTTGACGGAGGGCACGGTGCTCGCCTCCTACCGCTTCGACCGCTTCAAGACATCGAAGAACGACGACGACGCCGACGCCGGTCCGCAGAGCCTGGAGATCGGCTGCGAGAAGGACGTGGCAGGCGCAGTCGAGAGCGCCGCGCTGGTTGCGGAGGCGCAGAACAGCGCGCGCGAGCTGCAGAACCTGCCGGCCAACGAGCTCACGCCCTCGCGACTTGCCGATCACGCCGTGCGACTCGCGGCCGAGATCGACTCGCTCGAGGTCGAGCTGCTCGGTCCGGAGAGAATCGCGGAGCTGGGCATGGGAGGCCTGCAGGCGGTGTCCAAGGGCTCACACGAGGAGGCGTGTCTGATCGTGATGCGCTACGCCGGAGGCGGAGCGCGCAAGCTGGCGTTCGTCGGCAAGGCGGTGACGTTCGACACCGGAGGCATCTCGATCAAGCCCTCGTCGAAGATGGAGGAGATGAAGATGGACATGTCGGGCGGCTCCGCGGCGATCGAGGCGACCGCCGCTATTGCGCGCCTCGGGCTGTCGGCGGACCTCGTCTGCATCGTCCCCGCGACCGAGAACATGCCTTCCGGCCACGCGGTCAAGCCCGGCGACGTCATCACCACCTACAACGGCAAGACCGTGGAGGTGAACAACACCGACGCCGAAGGACGGCTGATACTCGCCGACGCGCTCGCCTACGCGGTCGCGTCCGGCGCCGAGCGGTTGATCGACCTCGCCACGCTGACCGGCGCCATCATCACGGCGCTGGGATCGACGTACGCTGGCCTCTTCTCCAACGACGATGCGCTCGCCGGTGAGATCGTGCGCGCCGGAGAGATGAGCGGGGAGGTCGCCTGGCGGATGCCGCTCCACGCCGACTACAAGGAGCTGACGCGCGGCAAGGTGGCCGACCTCACCAACGTCTCCGATCAACGCAAGGCCGCGTCCGCCTACGCCGCCTCGTTCCTCGAGGAGTTCGTCGATGGACGGCCCTGGGCGCACCTCGACATCGCCGGCACCGCGTGGGGCCAGGACAACCGCGACTACGTCGGCAAGGGCGCGAGCGGCTGGGGCGTGCGTATGCTCGTGGAGCTCGTGCGCGCCGAGGCCGGGTAGGAGCCTCTGCCCCTCAGCGGGGGTTAGTCGGGCCGAAGCGACGGCGGCCCGGGCGCGCGAGCACTCCCGCCACCTCCTGCCACCACGCGTCCTCCTGCTCGGACACGGTCTCGGGGTCGACGCGATCGGCGATGTAGCGGATGACCGCGCGGGAGCTGCCGGCGATCAGATAGCGCCCGGTGACCGCGAACCGCCCGTCGACGAGAGCGACGAGCGCCCCCGGCGTGTCGCGACGCGTCCTCAAGAGGCTCGCCACCTCGATGTCGTTGACCTTCTCCGGAGCAGCGGCGTCGCCGTCCTCCGCTCGCCATGGCCGCGCCACGAACACCGACGGCCGGGCCTGTGGCGGCACCTTGGCGCGCGCCTCGGTTCCGATCGGGCCCTCGGCCCAGCGGCCAAAGAGACGATCGATGTGCAACCGAGCCTCCTGTCGCACGACGATGTGGAGTCGGTCCCCGGCCTCGATGCGCGTGGACCCGCGCGGAAGGACAGCCTCGCCCTCTCTGACGATCACGCTCACCAGCGCCTCGCGCGGGAGCTCCAGCTCCTTGACCAGGCGCCCGTTGATCGCGTCGCTCTCCAGAACGGGATGCTCTACGACCTCGGCTCCAAGTCGCCGGATCGTGCCGACCTCCGTCAGCGGCGCAGGCAAGGCCGGCTCTGTGGTCGTCAGCCCGAACGCTCGGGCGAGCGGCTCGAAGGTGATGCCCTGAACGAGCGTCGAGGTGACGACGACGAAGAAGGCGATGTTGAAGAAGAGGTCGCCGCTGGGGACCCCCTCGATCACGGGGAAGGTCGCAAAGACGATCGGCAGCGCTCCGCGGAGGCCCGCCCAGCCGAGCAGCAACCGCTCCTGAAGACTGAAACCACCCACCTGCGCGGCGATCAGCGTGGCGAGCGGACGCGCGATGAACATCAACACGCCCGAGAGCAGCAGGCCCTCCACCGCGACGTCGTCGAGCCGGCTGGGGAACACGAGCAGTCCGAGGGCGAAGAAGACTGAGATCTGGCCGACCCACGCCAGGCCCTGGTGGAACGCCGTCACGGTTCGCCGCGCGGGGATGGCGGCCGACCCGAGCGTGAGCCCCGCGAGGTAGACGGCGAGAAAGCCCGATCCGTCCAGGACGTCGGCGCCCCCGAAGGCGAGCGCCCCGATCGCGATCGAGGCAACGGGATAGAGGCCGGGTGTGGCGAAGCTGAGGCGCTTGAACGCCCACACGCCGGACGCGCCGGCGGCAAGTCCGACCACCGTCCCGATCGCGAACTGCTTCGCGAACAGCCAAGCCATGTCCAACAGCCCGTAGTCCGGCAGCTGGATCCAGTCGATGAGGCCGACGACCAGCAGTACCGCCACGGCATCGTTGAGTCCCGACTCCGCCTCGAGCGTGCGCGCCAGACGGCGCTGAAGCGTCGAGCCGCGCAGCATCGCGAAGATCGCCGCCCCGTCGGTGGCGGCGATCGTGGCGCCGACGAGCAGGCCCTCGAGCGTCGAGAGGTCGAAGATCCAGGCGGCGGCGAGCCCCGCCACGGCCGCGGTCACGAGCGTGCCGACGAACGCCAGGGACAGCGCCGTCGGCAGGACCGGCCGGATCGACTGCCAGCCAGCGGCCAGGCCGCCCTCGAACAGGATCAAGGCCAGGGCGACGACACCGATGGTTCGCATCAGCTCGGCGTCGTCGAAGTCGATCCAGCCGAGGCCGTCGGAACCGATGAGCATTCCGAGCCCCAGGAAGAGGACGAGCCCGGGCACCCGCAGGCGATCCGCGACCAGCACGGCAGCGAGCCCGAGCGCCAGAAGAGCGCCCGCGACCAGTATCAGCTCGCCGTCAGCCACGGCGACAGGTATCGGCTTCGCCGTCGGCCACCGACCGATTCTATGGGGCGACTCGAGACGCTCCGGCAACGCTGTCCCGTGCCTGGGCCGTAACATCCAGCCGCCGTCAGGAACGCGAACACCGAAAGGAAGCATGGACTTCGACCTCTCGCGCGAGCAGCAGCTGATCCGCGACACGGTGCGAGAATTCGCGCGCGCCGAGATAGCGCCCGTGGCCGAGGAGCTCGACCGCGACAAGCGGTTTCCGTACGAGATCGTCGAAAAGCTCGGCGGCCTCGGGATGATGGGCATCCCCTTTCCAGAAGAGTACGGCGGAGGCGGCGCCGACACCCTCTCGTACGCGATTGCGATCGAGGAGCTGGCGCGCGTGGACGCCTCCGTCTGCATCACGGTCGCCGCGCACACCTCGCTCGGCACCATGGGGATCTATCTCTGGGGTAGCCCGGAGCAAAAGCAGGAATGGCTGCCCCAGCTCTGCACCGGGCGCCGCCTGGCTGCGTTCGGGCTGACCGAGCCCGAGGCCGGCTCGGACGCCGGCAACACTCGCACGACGGCGCGTCTGGAGGACGGGGAGTGGGTGGTGAACGGCGCCAAGCAGTTCATAACCAACTCGGGCACGGAAATCACCGGCTGCGTCGCCATCACGGCCGTGACCGCCCAGCAGAACGGCCGCCGCGAGATCTCGAACA
This sequence comes from uncultured Solirubrobacterales bacterium, assembly GCA_963774075.1. Lineage (GTDB taxonomy): Bacteria > Actinomycetota > Thermoleophilia > Solirubrobacterales > JBBDJG01 > JBBQNR01. Next base: position 303,166 of record CAVZDP010000005.1, read on the forward strand.
TCATCGTCCCGAACGGCACCCCCGGCTACGTGATCGGCGAGCCCTACCGCAAGATGGGCTGGAACGCCTCGGACACGCGCCCGCTCACCTTCGAGGATTGCCGCGTCCCCGAGGTGAACCTCCTCGGCCCCAGGGGTGACGGCTTCAAGCAGTTCCTGCACCTGCTCGACGGCGGCCGTATCGGCGTGGCGGCGATGGGCGTGGGCCTGGCTCAGGGAGCGCTCGACGAGGCGCTCGCCTACGCGAAGGAGCGCAAGGCCTTCGGACAGCCGATCTCGCGCTTCCAGGCGATACAGATGAAGCTCGCCGACCTGTCGACCGAGATCGAGGCTGCTCGCCTGCTCACCTACAAGGCCGCGATTCAGAAGGAGCGGGGAGAGAGCTTCACGCTCACCGCCGCGCAGGCGAAGCTCAAGACGGGACGCCTGGCGGTGCGGGCGACCGAGGAGGCGGTCCAGATCCACGGCGGCTATGGCTACATCGAGGAGTACCCGGTCTGCCGCTTCTACCGCGACGCGAAGATCCTCACCATCGGCGAAGGCACCGACGAGGTGCAGCAGATGGTGATCGCCCGCCAGCTCGGCTGCTGACGGAACCCGCGCGCGCCGCCTGAGGTGATGCGTACAATCAATGAAGGGCGTTTCGAACCTGTGCCGAGGCCGCTCGGAAGCCATTTGCACAGGGCGGGAGGATCCGAGGCACCGGCGAAAGGCCCCGGCATCGGTATGTAGTGACAAAGGCGGTGGAAAAGGAGCGAGTGATCGTCCGCTTTGCGGGCGATTCCGGCGATGGCATGCAGCTCGCCGGCAGCCGCTTCACGGATGCGACCGCCATGCTGGGCAACGATCTCGCCACCCTGCCCGACTTCCCGGCCGAGATCCGCGCGCCGGCGGGGACCCTTCACGGCGTCTCGGCGTTCCAGATCCACTTCGCCTCGCGGGACATCCTCACCCCGGGCGACCACCCGAACGTCCTCGTGGCCATGAACCCGGCGGCCCTGAAGACGAACCTCGGCGCCGTCGAGCGCGGCGGCACGGTGATCGTGAACGAGGACTCCTTCAGCGACGCCAACCTGCGCAAGGCGGGGTACGACGCGAACCCGCTCGACGACGACAGCCTCACCGACTACCAGGTCTTCCGCGTCCCCATGACGAGCATCACGATGAGGGCGGTCGAGGACGTGGATGGCGCCTCCTCCCGGGACGCCCAGCGCGCCAAGAACCTGTTCGCGCTCGGGCTCGTCTCGTGGATGTACGGGCGGCCGCTGGACGTCACGGTCACCTGGATCGAGCGCAAGTTCGCCTCCCGCCCCCCCGTGAAAGACGCGAACCTAGCGGCCCTTCGTGCCGGATACAACTTCGGCGAGACGGCGGAGCTGCTCGCAGTTCACTACGAGGTCAAGCCGGCGCCGGCCAAGCCCGGCACCTACCGCAACGTCAACGGCACGACCGCCATGGCGCTAGGGCTCGTGGCGGCGAGCGTTCGCAGCGGCCTGCCGCTCTTCTACGCGAGCTACCCGATCACGCCGGCCTCAGAGCTGCTCCACGAGCTCTCCCGCCACACCCGCTTCGGCGTGCGGACCGTGCAGGCCGAGGACGAGATCGCGGCGGTCAGCATCGCCCTCGGCGCCGCCTTCGGCGGCCAGCTCGGGGTGACCGCCACGAGTGGGCCCGGCATGGACCTGAAGGCCGAGACCATCGGCCTCGCGGTCGCGCTCGAGCTGCCGCTCGTCGTGATCGACGTACAGCGCGCCGGCCCCTCGACGGGGATGCCGACCAAGACCGAGGCAAGCGATCTCCTGCTCGCTGTCTACGGGCGCCACGGCGAGTCGCCGTTGCCCGTGATCGCGGCCTCCACCCCGGGGCAGTGCTTCGACGCTGCGCTCGACGCAGTGCGAGTGGCGGTCAAGTACCGCACCCCGGTGATCCTGCTCTCGGACACCTTCCTCGCCAACTCATCCGAGCCGTGGCAGGTGCCCGACGTGGACGACCTGCCCGAGCTCGACCCTAAGTTCGCGAAGGGGCCGAACCAGGGCGAGGAGTTCCTGCCCTACCTGCGCGACGAGAACCTCGCGCGCCCCTGGGCCGTGCCCGGCACGCCCGGCATGCAGCACCGCATCGGCGGGCTGGAAAAGGAGGACGGCACGGGCAACATCAGCTACGAGCCGGAGAACCACTCGCTCATGACGCGCCTGCGCGCGGAGCGGGTCGCCAAGGTGGCCGATGACGTGCCGGAGCTCCACGTGGACCACGACGAGGGAGCGCGGACGCTCTTGCTCGGCTGGGGCTCGAGCTACGGCACCATCAAGGCCGCCGTGCGCCGCCTGCGCATCGCCGGCAAGCCGATCGCGGTCGCGCACCTGCACCACCTGAACCCGCTGCCGCGCAATACGGCCGAGGTCCTGCGCTCCTACGACAAGGTGATCGTCCCCGAGATGAACATGGGGCAGCTCGTGAAGCTGATCCGAGCGGAGTTCCTGGTGCCCGCGGAGAGCATCACGAAGGTCGAGGGGCTGCCGTTCTTCGCGGACGAGCTCGAGCGCGAGATCCTGGAGAGGATGCTGTGAGCCACCGCGACGTGGAAGGGAACGGGAGCGGGAACGGAAGCGCGCCGATGGCGAAGCTGACGAAGAAGGACTTCTCGAGCGACCAGGAGACGCGCTGGTGCCCGGGCTGCGGCGACTACGCGATCCTCGCCACCGTCCAGTCGCTGATGCCGGAGCTGGGCGTGCCACCGGAACGAACGGTGTTCGTGTCCGGCATCGGCTGCGCGGGCCGCTTCGTCTACTACATGGACACCTACGGGCTGCACGGCATACACGGGCGCGCGACCGCGCTCGCCACCGGGCTCGCCACCGCGCGGCCGGATCTCTCCATCTGGGTCGTGACCGGCGATGGCGACGCGCTCTCGATCGGCGGCAACCACCTGATCCATGCGCTGCGCCGCAACGTCCCGATCAAGATCCTGCTCTTCAACAACCAGATCTACGGGCTGACGAAGGGCCAGTACTCCCCCACGAGCGAGATGGGGAAGGTGACGAAGTCGACGCCGTTCGGCTCGCAGGACCATCCCTTCAACCCGGTCGCCCTGGCGCTCGGCGCGGAGGCGACGTTCGTTGCGCGCACGGTCGACACCGACCGCGCGCATGTCGCCGATGTCCTGAGGGCGGCGGCGAAGCACGACGGGTCGGCGTTCGTCGAGATCTACCAGAACTGCAACGTTTTCAACGACGGCGCTTTCGACGCCGTGCGCGACAAGGACCAAAAGGCGGCCAACCAGATCCGGCTGGAGCACGGGCAGCCGATCCGCTTCGGCGAGAACAACGAGCGCGGCGTCGCGCGCGACGGTAACAGGGCGCTTCACATCGTCGACGTCGAGGAGGCGGGCGAGGACGCGCTCGTCGTTCACGACGTACGCCGCCGCGACCCGAGCCTGGCATTCGAGCTGGCTCACCTCTCTGAGCGGCCCGTCGGCCCGACGCCCGTGGGCATCTTCCGCTCGATCGCTCGTCCCGCCTACGGAGCCTCGATCGCGCGCGAGCTCGAGGCGGCGCAGGAGAGCGTCACGGCCGACGACCTCCAGTCCCTGCTCCAGGCCGGAGACACCTGGACCGTCGAATAGCCCCGCGCTCGGCTTTCGCTTCACACAGAAGGCTGGGCGAACGGTCTCGACCGCTGCAAGAGCTGACGAGCGCCGGTCCGTAAGCTCTGGCGCTCGCTCAACCGGCGAGCTCTTCCACCGCGGCCGCGACCTCTTCGGGAGCGTCGAGCTGGAGAATGTGCCCCGCCCCAGCGATCACACGGTGCTCGACTCGCGGCAGCGCACCCTTGATGCGGCGCGCCGCCCGCGCGAAGGTGCGGTCGCTGCGGTCGCCTGTGAGCACCACCACGGGAAAGACAATCGCGGCGAGGTCGCGGCGCTTCACGTGCTCGCCCGTGCCGCCGTCGATGTCGGCGAGGATCGCGTGCGCGTTGGCGAGCATCTGCTCTCGGTACTCCAGTTTCAACCGCTCGAACCCGCCGCCGCCGGAGCGGTCACCGAGCGCCCAGCGCAGGAAGATGTCAGCGGCACGGCGCTCGTCGCGGCGTCGAGCGAGCTGGATCCGAATGATCGTGATCAGCTCGGGAAGGCTCGGCCGGCTCTTGACGTGGAGCGCCGGCTCGAGCAATACCAGCGCACGAACGAGGTCCGGCCGCTCGAGCGCGAGCTCGATCGCGACCACACCGCCCAGGCTCCAGCCGACGATCGTCGCCGGCGCAGCGGCGAGCGCCTCCAACAGTGCGGCGGCGTCGCGAGCATGCACGCGCGGATCCTCCGGCGGCGGCTGAGCCGAGCCGCCGAACGAGCGGCGGTCGTACGCGATCACCCGGTGGCTCGTCGCCAGGCGATCGAAGGTGTCGCCCCAGACGCACGCCGCGGTCCCGTGCACGAGCAGGACCGGGGAGCCGCTTCCGCGCTCGTCGTAGTGGAGCTCCGCGCCGTTCGCCTCTACCGTTGGCACGCGGTCAGCGCTGCGCGCGGCGCTCGAGCAGCCGTTCGGCCGCCGTCGCCGGGTCGAGCTCGCGCCGGACCACCTTGTCCAGCAGATCCCTCACCTCGTCGTCGCCGGCCAGGGAGCGCTCGAGCTCACGGCGCATCCTGACCGCGGCGAGGCCGAGCACCTCGTTCATGAGGTTGCGCCTGCGTCGCTCCTCGAGCGTCCCAGCCTGCTCGATGTGCTCGTGATGGGAATCGATGGCGTCCGCGAGCTCGTCGATGCCCTCGTCCGAGAGCGCCTCGGTGCGCAGGACCGGCACCTTCCAGTCCGCCGCCGGCCCGAGCGCCAGCACGCTCCTGATCTCGCGGACCATGCTGTCGGTCAGTGGGTGGTGCGCCTTGTTGACGACGATCACGTCCGGGATCTCCATGATGCCCGCCTTCAGCGCCTGGACCGAATCCCCCGACCCCGGCATCAACACGAGCACGACCGTGTCCGCGTGGTCGATGATGTCGATCTCGGCCTGGCCGACGCCGACGGTCTCGACGAAGACGTCGTCCTTGCCGGAGGCGTCCATGAGGAGCGCGGCCTGCAGCGTCGCCTCGGAGAGGCCGCCGAGCGCGCCGCGGCTCGCCATCGACCGGATGTAGACCCCTTCGTCGAGGAAGTGGTCGGCGAGCCGGATGCGGTCGCCGAGCAGAGCGCCGTGCGTGAAGGGGCTGGAGGGATCGACGGACAGGACCGCAACCTCACGCTCCCGCAGGCGAGCGTGCTTCACCAGCGCCCCGATCAGCGTGCTCTTACCCGCGCCCGGAGGCCCGGTCAGCCCGATCACGCGCGCGCTGCCCGTGCTCGGGTAGACCTCCCGCACGAGCTCCCAGCCGGCGGGGTCGTCGTTCTCCACGAGCGTGATGCCGCGAGCGAGCGCGCGCTTGTCGCCCGCCAGCAGCCGCGCGGCCAGCGGGAGCTGCGGCTTCGTCTGCTCGGCCCCGCCCTCCACGGCGAGCCTATGATTGCAGTCCCGTGAGCCAGGAAACGCTCGAGCGCCTGCCTGACGCTCCGCCGCTGCCCGCCGGGGGGCCGCCGGCGCGCAACGGCCCGGTCGCGCTGATCGCCTTCCTGGCGCGCAACCGCATGCTGACCCCGAAGTACGCGCTGCTGGCGGCGCGGCTGATGTGGCGCCGGTTCCTGACGGCCTCGGGCTACCGGATGCGGCTGGACGGCATGCTGTTCCTGGGCCCGGGCGTGAAGCTCCAGATCGGCCGTCACGCGCGCGTTCGCTTCGGTCGCTGGACCTGGATCGGACACGACACGAAGATCCGCTGCCACGAGGGCGAGGTGCGGATCGGAGCCAAGACCGTGCTCGGTCAGGAGTGCACGATCTCGGCCTACCAGCACGTCTCGATCGGCGACCAGTGCATCCTCGCCGACCGCGTGATGCTGATCGACTTCGACCACAACGTCGCCGACGCCGAGCGGCCGATCCGCGTCCAGGGCATCTACAAGCGAGACGTCCGCGTCGGCAACAACGTCTGGATCGGGTTCGGCGCCCAGATCCTTCGTGGGGTGAGCGTGGGCGACAACGCGATCGTCGGAGCGGGGGCCGTGGTCACGAAGGACGTGCCCGCGAACGCGGTCGTGGGCGGGGTGCCCGCGCGCCTGATCCGCATGCGCGAGGCTCCGAGGAACCTGATTTGGAGCGAGCCCGTGGAGCCTGGTTCTTAGGCGGGCACTGCGGCGGAGGTGCCGCGGTGGCTGCGGTACGTCTCCCGGACCCACTTGAAGGCCGGCCGCTCCGCCGCCGACTCGCGAAAGCGCTCGACTTGCTCCGGCATTGGAGGCGGGATCATGTGGGGCGCCTCCGGCGGCCTCACGAGCGGGAACAGGAGCGCCGCCGCGGTCAGGTCCGCGACGCTGAAGCGATCGCCGACAAGAAAGCCGCTGGGCTGTAGCTCCGCCTCCACCTGGTCGAGCGCCGCCTCGACCTTGTCGCGGGCGATCGCAGCGTCAGCAGCGTTGATGCCGTAGCGCAACTGCAGGATGCGCTTGCCGACGGGAGCCGTTGCCTTCATCGTCGCCTTGACCGCACTGTGCGCATTACCGAGCGCTCCGTCGATGAACTGAGCGGGCTCGAGGTTCTCGAGCGACTCGTGGAAGAGCCAGCGCCGGATGTAGGGGCCGAGCTCCTCGTCGAAGTGCTCCTCGAGCTCGAGCGCGCGCCGCCGCTCCTCCTTGTCCGCCGGGTACAGCGGCGGCTCGGGGTACTCGCCCTCGAGCGCCGCAATGATGTGGGTGGAGTCGCCGATGCCCTTGCCGTTCAGGACGAGGACGGGCAACGTCTTGCCGCGCGAGAGCCGGAAGGCCCACGCAATGTGCAAGAACGGCGGCGGCGCGCGCCGCTCGTGCGGAATCTCCTTGTAGTCGAGCGCCCAGCGCACCTTCTCGTTGTAGTGCGAGATCTCGAGGTGGTAGAGGACGGGGTGTTCGGTCAAAGGGGCTCGTCCTTTCTGCGATCCCCAAAGCTCGCCGTCAGGCGAGTTTGGGCCTGTTCCGATCCCCAAAGCTCGCCGTCAGGCGAGTTTGGGCTTGTTCCGGGCGAGCTTACGAGACCGGGGGCATCCTGTCACCCCATGGCCGCTCGGCCTCCATCTGCGCCGCCAGGGAGAGCAGCGTCGCCTCGTCGTTTCGCCGCCCCACGATCTGCACCGAGAGTGGCAACCCGTCGGCCGTGAAGCCGGCCGGCACCGCTGCAGCGGGCTGGCCGAGCGCGTTCCAGACCCCCGTGAACGGATAGACGGGCGCCATCCCGAGCAGCGTCCGCAGGCCGCCGAGCCCCTCCCAGCGCCCGACCTCCACCGGCGGCTTGGCGGTGACAGCGGTCAGCAGCACGTCGTGCTCGTCGAAGAGCCTGTTGACTCGATTCGCGTGCTCGCGCTCGGCTTCGCGCACCCGAGCGATCATCCCCGGCGAGAAGAGACCGCCGAGGCGCGCGAGCCCGCGCGTTCGCCGCTCCAGGCGGCGTGGCCTGGCCATCTGCTCGGCGTCGTCGTGGATGCCGTGCAGGTAGCGCGGGATGATGCTGTTGCCGATCAGCCCGTAGTCCGGAGAGCTCTCCCGCACCTCGTGTCCGAGGGATCGCAGCAGCTCGGCGGTGTCGTGCACGGCGCGTTTGACGCGCTCGTCCACGAGCGCCGGCAGCGGCGGTTTGGTCGAGACCGCGACGCGCAGCTTGCCGGGAGCGGATCGAGCCGACTCCACGAACGGTCGCGCCGGGGGCGGCGGCGTGTCGACGTCCCCGGGCGCCGGGCCGCTCGTGACATCGAGGAAAAGGGCGGTGTCGAGCACGCAGCGGCTCACACAGCCCGCGACCGACAAACCGTGCCAGTGCTCGCGGTAGGGCATCAGCGACACGCGGCCGCGCTGCGGCTTGAGCCCGAACAGGCCACAGCACGAGGCCGGGATGCGGATCGAGCCGGCACCGTCGGACGCGGTCGCCACGCCGGCGAGCCCCGCCGCAACCGCTGCCCCGCTGCCGCCGCTCGAGCCGCCCGGCGTGTGATCGACGTTCCACGGGTTGCGCGTCACTCCCCACGTTGCGGACTCGGTGAATCCGAAGACAGCCAGCTCGGGCAGGTGTACCTTCCCGAGCACGATTGCGCCGGCGGCACGAAGGCGCTTGACGAGCTCGGCGTCCTCGCGAGCGGGAGCCCCGTAGGCGCCGGTGCCATGCGTCGTCACCTCTCCCGCGACGTCGAAGTTGTCCTTCACCGCCACCGGAACGCCGAGCAGCGGCCGGTCCTCTCCAGCCGCACGCCTGGCCCCCGCCTGGTCGGCCTCCGCCAGCGCGCGCTCGCCCAGCACGACGCGGAACGAGTTCAGCTCGGGGTCGATGCGCGCGATGCGGTCGAGGTAGAGCTCGACGAGCTCGCGTGGCGAGACCTTCCCGCCGCGAACGAGCTCCGCCTGGCGGGCTATCCCGGCGAACGCAAGCTCGGCCGCTTCCATTGCCTCAGGCGGGCGGCGCGACACGCGCCGCCGCGAGCTCCTCGTAGACGGCGAGCGTGCGCCCCGCCACGTCGACCCAGTCGAAGCTCCGCAGGTGCTCGTACGCCTCGGCGACGAGCCGCCGGCCGAGCTCGTCGTCGGCGAGCACGCGGATCGCGACCTCGGCGAGCGACCCGGCGTCGCGGGGTCGAAAGCGAAGCCCGACCTCCTCGTGTGGAACGACCTCGCGCAGGCCGCCGGTATCGGCGACCAGGCACGGGCAGCCCGACGCCATCGCCTCGAGCGCCACGAGGCCGAAGGGCTCGTAGATCGAGGGCACGACCGTCAGGTCGGCGATCCGGTAGAGCGTGTGCAGGACGTCGTCGCCGATCCAGCCGAGGAAGCTGCCGTGATGGTCGAGACCGAGTGCCGTCGCCTGCTGGCGCAGCTCGTGCTCGTGTGTCCCGGAGCCGGCGACCAGGAAGCGCACGTTTCCGAGCGCCTCGATCACCTGCGGCATCGCCTCGAGAGCGATCTGGAAGCCCTTCTCGTACACGAGGCGGCCGATCAGAAGCACGAGCTTCTCCTCGGGCGCGGCGAACTCGCCGCGCAGCCTGCGCATCTCCTCGCCGTCGAAGGGCTGCAGGTCGGCGGGATCGATGCCGTTGGGGATGACGGCGATCCGCTCCTCCTCGATCCCGTAGACGTCGGAGACGTGGTCTCGCATGTAGGCCGAGCATGCGATCACCTGCTCGGCGCGGTTCGCCATCCAGTGCTCGATGCCGTGGATGTGACTCTGCGGGTGCTTGTCCACCCAGCCCTGGTGGCGCCCGTACTCGGTCGCGTGGATGGTGACGACGAGCGGAGTGTCGAAGCGCTTGGCGAGGTGGTCGCCCGCTGCGGCAACGAGCCAGTCGTGGCCGTGCACGAGGTCGTAGTCGAAGCGGTCGCCGAGCTCGACGCCGGCGGCGAGCATGTCCGTGTTCATGTGCTCGACCCAGGTGATGAACTCGGTCAGCTCCCGCGGTCGGCGTGGCTCGCGGACGCGGTGCAGGGTGACGCCGTCGCGCACTTCCTCCGCCGGGGACTCCTCGCGCCCGCGGGTGAGCACGTGGACGTCCACGCCGAGAGGGGCGAGGTTCTCGGAGAGCTTGCGGACGTGGCGCGCGAGGCCGCCCTCGATCAGGGGCGGGTATTCCCAGGAAAGGATCAGGACGCGCATCGCGCTCGCGCTCCAGCAGCGTCGGCGCCCGGGCGCCCCCAGGCCGAGGGCGGCGCTGCGAGGCGCGACAGCCGCAGGCCCGGCGCCAGCCCGCGCAGCCTGCCGTCCATCGCCTCGCCCTCGCTCGTGCCGGACACGAGGCGGCAGTCTTTCACGCCCGCCTCCGCGGCGGCCAGCGCCCGCCCGAACGCGGCCTCGTGCCCGCTCACCCTCTGCTCCGGATAGTCGGCCGCGAGGCGGCGCGTGGCCATGAAGGCCCAGTCGCTCGCCTGGAGGGCAAGAAGCTCCCGGGCGGCGCGCTCGAGCGCCGTCTTTCGCGCGCTGCCCGCGCCGTTGTCGCGCGCCACAGGGGAGGGCATCCCGTTCCGGGCGACCTCGCCGGCGAGGCCCAGCTCGGCCCGCCGCGCTGGCCAGACGAGGCCTGCCACCGCCTCCGAGTCCCACGTGCGCAGGTCCTTTCCCGCTCCCCAGCTCGACTCCGCGAGCGCCCCGGGGCGCGGGTCGTGGCGTCCGAGCGCCTCGGGCAAGGTGCAGAGGGAGAGCTCGGCCACACCAGCCTCTTCGATTACGGCCTCGAGCCACTGCGGTCCCTCGTGCCACCAGTGTCCTAGGAGCTCCGTGTCGAGCGCGCAGACCACCAGCCCCGGCCGCCCGCGAGCGGAGCGGTAGGCCTCGAGCCGGGCGGCCACGCGCTCGACGAAGTCGCGCGCATGGTCGCGGGCCTTCGCGCTCGCGCGCTCGGCGTCGTAGGGGCCGCCGGCGTTGGAATGAGCGCGCAGGCCGTTCAGCGTCGGGCGGTGGTAGTCGCGATAGACGCCATCGGCCGGATAACCGTGCTCGTCCCAAACGAGCGATATCACGGGCCAGTCGATCGGGACTGCGACGGGACCGTGCCCGCCGGCGGCGACCGGGCCGAGGGGCTCGTCCGAGCCCCCGTCGCTGTAGACGCAGTAGCAGCGCACCCCTGATCGCGCGAGCTGATCCTCCATTCCCGGCCGGTAGGCGCATTCCGGCAACCAGAAGCCGCCGCTCCAGCCGCCGAAGCGTGCGCGCTGGCTCTCGATGCCGGTCTCGACCTGCAGCCTGGTTCCGGCTTCGGTCGCCAGCATGGGGAGCACGGCGTGAGTCGCAGCCGAGGTCCATAGCTCCACCGCCCCCGCATCGCGCAACCGGCGCAGCGAGCCGACGAGGTCTCCCCCGATCTCCTCGAAGTGATCGGCTGCGCGCTCGTAGAGCTTGGCGGAGCGGCGAAGGGCCGCTGCAGCGTCTCGCTCACCGGCGCGCTGAAGCCCGTCGATGTCGAGAGCGTGGGTTTTTGCGCGCACGTCGCGCACGAACCGCAGGAAGCGGGCGCCGACCTCGCCGAGCACGAGCTGGTCGGCGAGCACGGGCGTGACCCCGATCGTGAGCAGCTGCTCCTCGCCGCGCTCCGCCCAGCGCTCGCAGAGCTCGAGCAGCGGTAGATATGAGGTGGCTATCGCCTCGAAGAGCCATTCCTCGCCGAAGGGCCAGGTGCCGAAGCCCTCGACGTAGGGCATGTGGCTGTGGAGCAGGATCGCGAGCTCGCCGCGATCCCTCGCCGCGGCGCTCATGGCCGGCAGACTGCGACGAAGTCGAGCGCGCGGTCGAGCTCCTGTTCGCGCAGCTCGAAGTCGCGCTCGCCGATGGCGGGCACGAACCAGGCGTAGAAGCGCTTCGTGAGGCCCAGTGCCGGATGGACGCGGTCCCAGCCAAGCCGCAGCGCCGCCTCGTGCGCCTTCAGCTTGCGCGCGTGAAAGAGTCCGAGAAGCTGGAACCGGGCGAAGCGCGGCGCGAGCAGGCGCTCGAGCTCGGCGGCCGTGTACTCGTGTACGTGCCAGGGGTTGTCCGAGCGCGCCGCCCCCGGAGGGGCGAGCGTGAGGCGATTCGGGGTGCTCACGTAAACCGCGCCGCCCGTGTTGAGGAGCGACGCGAAGCGCTCCAGCAGCTGCCCCGGGTGTTCCACGTGCTCCACCGTCTGCAGGAAGACCACGGCGTCGTACGGAGCGCCATCGTCGAACTCCTCAACGAGAGCTCTCTCGAAGGAAAGGCCCGGACGAGCGTACTTGCGGTGGGCGTGCTCGAACGCCTCGGGGTTGGCCTCGACGCCAACCACCTCCGAGGCGGAATCGGCGAGCACCGCGGAGCCATAACCCTCGCCGCACGCCATGTCGAGCACGCGCATTCCGCGGCAGCGCTCGGCGATCCAGCGATAGACGGCGAGGTGGCGCCGGTACCAGTAGTTCTCCTCCGGGATGTCGGGCAGCGTGCGCTCGCCGGTCAGCTCGAGAGGCGGCACTCCCGGGGGCTGGTCACGCTGCAGGTACCTCGGCTCGCTCACGCACGCAATCATTCCGAAAGCGCGAGCTCCCGGCCCTTCGCCCCCGTTATCCTGCCCGCCACCGTGAGCCGCGACGCGCCGACCGCCAAGCAGATCAAGGACGTGAACCTGCGTTATCACGACGCGGCGGCCGACAGCTATGACAGCAAATGGGGGATCGACTACGGAGACGTCGGCCGCCGGCAGGTGCTGATGAAGCTCACCAAGGCGCTCGGAAAGAGGCCCGGTCACTACCGCCGGGCGCTCGAGGTGGGCGCCGGAACCGGCTACTTCTCGCTCAACCTGCTGCGTGCCGGGGTGATCGGCGAGGCGACCGCGACCGACATCTCCGACGGCATGCTGCGGCGGCTGTCCGCTACAGCGAGCACGCTCGGCGTGGAGGTCGAGACCGTGCGCTCCGATGCCGAGCGGCTCCCCTTCGCGGACGGCCACTTCGACCTCGTGCTCGGCCACGCCGTGCTCCACCACCTGCCGGCGCTCGACCACGCGCTGGCCGAGTTCAACCGCGTGCTCGCACCCGGGGGGACCATCGCCTTCATGGGCGAGCCTTCGCGCTACGGCGACCGCATCGCGGCCGTTCCGAAACGGATCGGCATCCTCGCGGCTCCGGCATGGCGGCGACTCGTCGGCGCGCCCAGCTCCGCGGACGGGAATGACGCCGACGCCGAGGACGACGGCCACCGACTCGAGCCGTGGGTCGACGTGCACGTCTTCAGCCCAGGCGAGCTGCGCACCATGGCGGCGCGGGCGGGCTTCACGGAAGTGCGGATCTCCGGGGAGGAGCTCGTGGCCAGCGCCTACGGGTGGCTCCTGCGCTCGCTCCAGGCCGACTCGGATCCCGAGGAGGTCCCCCGCGGCTGGCACCAATTCGCGTTCCGCAGCTACCTGGCGCTCCAGTGGCTCGACGGCAACGTGCTCGAGTCGCGGCTGCCCCCAGGGCTCTTCTACAACCTCCTCCTCTCGGGCCGCAAGCCCGGATAGCCCAAGCGCTCCCCACCCGTTCCCTACACTGGGATCCGTGGCAGGGCAAGTCGAAGACCTACCCCTCTTCCCGCTCCCGATCGTCCTCCTCCCGACCGAGGTCGTGCCCCTCCACATCTTCGAGGATCGCTACAAGACGATGATCTCGATGTGCCTCGACGACGGGAGCGAGTTCGGCGTCCTGTGGCTGTCCGACGACGGGCTGAAGGAGGTCGGCTGCACAGCGAAGGTGACCGACGTGCTGGAGCGCAGCGACGACGGTCGCATGAACGTCCTCGTCGAGGGCGGAAGCCCCTTCCGGCTGCTCGAGCGACGGGAGGAGCACGTTTACCCGGCCGGCGACGTCGAGCTTCTGAGCGACCGCGGCGACCGGGCCGAGGAAACCGTCGGAGAGGAGGCGCGAGAGCGGTTCGCCGAGCTCGTGGAGCGCGTCACCGAGAGCCGGCCCGAGCAGGAGGCCCTGGCCGAGCTCGGCGCCTACGAGATGGCCGCCACGGTCGACATCGGCGCCGAGGTCAAGCAGGGACTGCTCGAGCTGCGCTCCGAGAAGGCGCGGATGCGCCTGCTCTCGCGCCTGTTCAAGGCAGCGATGGAGCGGCTCGAGGTCGCCGAGCGGATCGCCGAGCACGCGCGCCAGAACGGCAAGGTCAGGTTCAGCTCCTAGTAGTTAGCCGCGCTTGGACAGGCCCTGGCCGAGTCCCGCTATCCGCGCACGATCGTGAAGCGCGCTCGCCTGCCCGAAGCAGAGCGGTTGCCCGCCGCGTCGGTCGCGGTGATCGTCGCCTGGTAGCGGCCGCGCCGCAGCGCCTTCCGCTTCAAACGTCCGCTGAACGCTGTCGTGTTGGCGCCGGTGCGAGCGCTGCGCCGCAGCTCCCCGGTGAACGTGTAGCGCGTGCAGCGGCGGCGCTTGCGGAGGCGGCGAGTCGGCTTTCGACAGCTTTTCCCGACACGCCTGCCGATCCGCGCCCGCCGGATCGCGATCCGCACGGTGGCAGCCTCGGACAGGGAGTAGCGGAACTGCGTGCCCTTCTTCGTCCGGCGCCGCTTCGCGCGGGCAGCCGTCAGCGCCGTCGGCTCGGATCCGACCGCGAAGCGCTTGCGGGTAAGCGAGAACGCGCGCACGTCGGGCGCGCTCAGGTCGGCGACCGACCCCGGATCCGCACCGCCCCCGATGCCCGGCGGGGGGTCGCCGTCGAATACGGCCGCCTCGATCGCCCCGCCTCGCTGCCAGACGACGACGGCATCGCCCTGCGAGTCGGTCGCCACCTGTGGCAGCGACGCGCCACTCGGGGCTGGAGCGATCCCGACCGGAGCCGAGAACGACCCCCCGGGCGAGCGCAGGGACGCCACGATGCCGAGCCCCGGTCTCGTGCCGGAGTGCCGCCACACGGCGAACATGGCGCCGAACGGGTTGGCGGCGATCTGGGGGCTGGCGACGGTCTCGCCGCCGAGTACGTCGCCGGAGATCGAGACAGCCGGGCCGAAGAGCCCTCCCGGCGGACGCGAGGAGGCGAGGATCGACTTCGAAGTCGTCTCGTCCCAGACGGCGACCGCGGAGCCGCCCGGGTCCGACGCCACCTGCGGGTCGCGAGCTCCGGGTGCGGAGAGGGTCTGCGGGCTCGTGAACACGCCCGCCTCGCGGATGTCCGAGAAGACGGTGCCGGAGCCGCCGGCGTCCGAGCGCCAGACGACGACCACGTCACGCTGCGCGCTGGCCGCGAGCTGCGGGGCGACCAGCCGAGTAGTGCTCGTCGTGGAGGAGGGGACGGCGCTCTCGTTGGGCGGGAAGGAGTCTCCAGCCGGTCGCCGCGAGTAGGCGATCGCGTGGTCGGGTGGGGGCGGCTGGGGCACGTGCACCAGCTCGTGCGCCCAGGCCACGAACGCCCCGCCCTCGGAATCGAAGCCGATCTGAGGGTCGCTCAACCGGACGTTGTCGTCGGAGTCGCCGTTGATCCCCTCGAGCTGGACGTAGCCACCGAACGCCGCCCCGCCCGGCGGCCTGACCGCTGCCTCTATGTTCGCGACGCTCGAGCCGGGATCCCCCGGGATGTCCCGGGCGTGGCGCCAGACGGCGATCGCGGTGCCCTGTGAGTCGATCGCGACCTGCGGCTGGGCGACCTCGTCCGTCGTCTCGCCCAGGGACGACTCCACGACCACCTCCCTGAGCATCGGCGCCAGTCCGAAGCTGCCGCCCGGTGGTCGGATCGCGGTCTCGATCCTTTCGGTAACGCCGTCGGGAAGCACCGTGTGCCAGACGGCAACCGCCGTGCCGTTGGCGCCGATCGCGACCTGCGGCTCGACCGCAAGGCCGCCGCTCGAGATGACCTGCGCCGGGCCGAACGAGCCGCCCGGCGGGCGCACGGAGGCCTCGATCTCCGACCCGCGCTCCCACACCGCAACCGCCGTGCCGTCGGGCGCCGCGGCGACCTGGGCCTTGGAGGCGCCGGCTCCGGAGATCGCGCTCGCCGGCAGCCAGCCCGCTCCAGCCCAAGCCGACAGCGGTATGGCGAGCGCCAAGGCGCACGCAGCCGCCGCAGCCGCCGCCGCGATTCCCTGCCGCCTGCCGCGCGATGCGCGGGCGGCCCTCACTCCCCTTGCCGCCCTCATTGCCGCGACAACGCTACCACCACCCCAGAGCGGCTGGAGCCAGTTTTCGCGAAGCTCGGGCTTCGCCGCGGGAGCCCTCAAACCGTGATCGCCACCCCGCCGCGGCGAGGATCGCCCCCACCGGCCAGGGCTCCGCTCTCGGGGTCGCGATAGACGGACTGCGTTCCGCCGAAGAACAGGTTCACGCCCTTCCAGCGCACGAGCTCGTACCCACGTCGCTCGAGCTCGGCGAGCGCCTCGGCGTCGAAGCCGCTCTCGACGTGCAGAACGCCCGCCTCGTAGTGCATGCGCCCGAGCCGCACGGCCTCGTCGACGGGGAACCCGTAGTCCACGACGTACCTGATCACCTGCGTGATCGCTGAGCGCAGGCGGTTGGAGCCGGCACTTCCCAGCGCCAGCTCGATCTCGCCGCCCCGAAGGACGACCGTGGGGGCCATCATGCTCGTCACTCGCGTGCCGGGCGCGAGCCTGTGGTAGCCGAGCGGGTTCAGATCCTCCTCGCCGAGCATGTTGTTGAGGTGCATGCCGGTCCCGGGTGGCAGCACCCCCGAGCCGGTGCCGTTCGAGCAGGTGACGCTTGCCGCGTTGCCCTCGCCGTCGAGAACGGCCACGTGAGTCGTCGATCCGACGGCGTCGCCGCCGGCGGACGCGCGCTCGCTCCGGTGGCGCTCGATGCTGCCTGCGATCCGGCGCCGCGCCTCCTCGATGTGCGAACCGGAGAGGAAGCGCTCGGCGAACCCATCGTCGTGCAGGCGGTCGTGGAAGTCGCCACCCCGGGCTCGCTGTGCCTCTGCCATCACCTCGACAAGCAGCGCGAGGGCGTCCGGATCGTCCAGCGGAAGCGGCCCGCCGGAGTGCTCGAGCAGGTCGAGTGCGAAGGCGATGAGGATTCCGCCGGAGGACGGCGGCGGGTTCGTCAGCACCCGGCGGCCTCGGTAGGAGGCTTCGACCGGGCGGCGGTCGACGACGCGGTAAGAGGCGAAGTCCTCCGGGTCGAGCGTCCCGCCACGCTGGCTCACCCAGTTGCAGATGCGCTCGCAGACCTCCCCAGAGTAGATCCAGCCGGGGCCTTCGTCGCCGAGCCGCTCGAGCGCGTCGGCGAGCTCCGGAAAGCGAAAGACGTCACCCTCCTCGAGCAGATGCCCCTCCGGCGCGTACAGCGCCCGGGTCTCCGGAAAGTGGGTGACGACGGGCTCGAGCACCTTGAACATGTACGCCTGCATCGCGGACACCGGCACCCCCTCGCGCGCGAAGCGCGCGGCCGGCTTCACGAGCTCCGGGAACGGCATCGAGCCGAAGCGGCGCGACGCCTCCCACAGCCCCGCCGGCACTCCCGGGACGCCGCACGAGGCGGGCCCGATGTTGAAGAGCTGTGGCGTCTCGTCGAAGATGACCTCGACGGCGACGAGGTCGCTGCGCGTGGAGGCATCGATGCCGCGCCCCCCCGCCTCGACGAAGAAGTCGAGCAGATGGTTCTCGCCGGAGGCGGTGTGGACGAGCAGAAAGCCCCCGGCGCCGAGCGCCGTGAGCTGGCTCTCGACGGCCAGCGAGGCGAGCACCGCGCAGATCGCCGCGTCGAACGCGTTCCCCCCTTCGCTCAGCACCTGCGCGCCGGCCTGCGCGGTGAGAGGATGGCCGGCCGCGATCACCCCGCTCATGGGCGGGATCCGATTCGCAGCTGCATGCGTCCCAGGACGCTCATACGGCGGAGCGTAGTGCTCCAGGGTGGCAGTTGGGACGGGTGTGCTGTCGGGACTAGCGCCCGGGAACGAACTCCGGGACCTCTAGGTCGAACGAGAGCCCGGAGTCGCGTGTTCTCCTGACCCGCGGCTCGCCGGACGGCTCGCGGAACGCTCGGGAGCTCGACCGGCGCGTCGGCCGGTCGCCGTAGCCGGTGGCGACCACCGTTACCCAGCATTCCTCGTCGAGCTTGTCGTCGACCATCGCGCCGAAGATGATGTTGGCGCTCGGGTGAGCCGCCTCCGAGACGGCCCGGGCCGCCTCGTTGACCTCCCACAGGGAGAGGTCCGTGCCACCCGTGATCGACAGCAAGATCGAGCGAGCGCCCTCGACGGACGTCTCGAGCAGTGGAGACGCGACCGCCTGCTCCGCTGCCTCGATCGCTCGCCGCTCGCCAGTCCCCATGCCGATCCCGAGCAGAGCCTGCCCGGCGTCGGTCATGATCGTCCGCACGTCGGCGAAGTCGAGGTTGATGAGCCCCGGCAGCGTCACGAGGTCCGAGATTCCCTGCACGCCCTGGCGCAGGACGTCGTCGGCGACCTTGAACGCGTCGATCATCGACGTGCCCTTGTCGAGCACGGACAGCAGCCGGTTGTTCGGGATCACGATCAGCGTGTCGACGCACTTGGACAGATCGGTCACACCCTCCTCGGCCGCGGACGCACGCCGGCTGCCCTCGAAGCCGAAAGGCTTCGTGCAGACGCCGACGGTGAGCGCTCCGATGGCCTGCGAGATAGCGGCCACAACGGGGGCCGCACCGGTGCCCGTCCCGCCTCCGGCTCCGGCGGTGACGAACACCATGTCGGATCCCTTCAGGAGGCTCTTGATGCGGTCGTCGTCCGCGAGCGCGGCCGCCCGACCGACCGTGGGGTCGGACCCGGATCCGAGGCCGTGGGTGATGTCGGCCCCGATGTGGAGCGTCACGTGGGCCGCGCTCTCCTGGAGCGACTGCAGGTCGGTGTTGACGGCGATGAACTCGACGCCCTCGACCCCCGCTTCGATCATGCGGTCGACCGCGTTGACGCCGGCGCCGCCGACGCCCACGACACGAAGCACGGGCTTGCGCACGCCGCGAGACACGATCCGGGGCTCGTCGCGCGGCCGGGACCTCGACTCGCCGGGGCGCTCCAGCACATCCGTCGGGATGTCCTGCGAGAAGGCGGCGCTCAGGCGCTCCTTCGCGGTCGGGACCGGGCGCGGCTCGTCGTCGCGGCGCAGCGCACGCGGCTCATCGCGTGGGCGCCGCTCGTCACGGGTGCGCGACTCCTCGCGCTTCCCCTCCACCGGCTCCTCGCGTGGGCGCTCGGGCGGGCGCGAGCCATCGTCGGCTGTCGTCTTCCTGAAGAGCTCGGCGAGAGGGCCCTCGCGCATGCTCGCCCTCTTATCGCTACCCATTCCCAAGGACCTCCTTAGCCAGATCGCGGTAGGCCTTCGCAGCCACTCCGTGCGGATCGTATTTCAGGACCGAGGTCCCCTTGACTGGAGCTTCCGCAAAACGGATCGTTTTCTTTATGCGCGTGGCGAACACGCGCTCCCCGAAGTTCTCCTCGAGGATCTCTATCGCCTCCTTGGCGTGCACGGTGCGGCTGTCGACCAGGGTAGGGAGGATGCCCTCGATCTCGACGCCCGGGTTCAGCTCCTCCCGGATCATCGACAGTGTGTTCTGGAGCTGGACCAGCCCCCGCATAGACAGATACTCGCACTGCACGGGCACGATAACTTTGTCGGCGGCCGTCAAGGCGTTGATCGTCAGCAGGCCGAGCGACGGAGGCGTGTCGATGCAGACGAAGTCGTAGTCCTCCAGCACCGGCCGCAGCGCCTTGTCCAGAGATCGCTCGCGCCCGATCTGCGTGCTCATCGCGATTTCCGCGCCGGCGAGGTCGATCGAGGCGCAGGCGACGTCGACCTCGCGCTTGCGGACCACCTCGCGGATCGAGATGTGGTCCACGAGCACGTCGTACATCGACCTGTCGACCGAGTCCGGGTCGATGCCCTGGCTCATCGTCAGGTTGCCCTGAGGGTCCATGTCGACGGCCAGAACCCGATGGCCGGCCTCGGCGAATGCGACCGCGAGGTTCAGGGTCGTCGTCGTCTTGGCGACACCACCCTTCTGGTTGGCGAACGCGATCACCTTGGCCTTGGCGACCTGGGGGGCGGGCGGCGTCGATTTGGCCTCTCCCGCGCGCAGAGGCCCGTCCGGTCGGCCGGGCTTCGTCATTCGCGAGCGGCCGAGCGACGCCGGCGGTGCCTCGGCCGGTGCCGCCGCCCTTGGCGGCTCGAACTCCCGCGCCTCGGCGAGCGGGTGGTCACGCACCTCGACCTGTGGCGTTGAGCTGGGGGTGGCGTTCACGGCATCGTCCTCTTGTTCGGAGGGGGCCGGCGTCGACTCCCGGGCGGGAGGCGTGGACTCCTCCTGGGCGGGAGGCGCCTTTGGCATCCGGCTGGGCGCCTGTCCCGACCTCTGGTCGGGAAGGCCGAATCGCTGGAGTAGACCCATTGCGCGGTTATTCGCATCGGCGGGCGGTATTCCTTCCCGTGCGACGCGGCTTTCAGGTCCGTGCAGCGTTAAGCTCGGTGCGATTGCCTGACGGATCAGCTCTCGAAGGATTGACCGAGTGAGTTCCGGGCTGGAGAGCCCGGGAGGACGTCGCATCCTCCTGGCGGCGCTGATCGCGTTCGCGGCCGGAATGTACGCGCTGCTCTGGCTCGACGAGGGGACCTACAACTCGCTCATCGACGAGGACCGCTGGATCGAGGGCCCCGGGACCCTCGGCCTGCTCGCGGCCTCGCTGTTCTTCTTTGGCGGATTTCTTCGCGCCCGCAGGCGCGAGCCCGGCCGGCGGCCGCCACGTCTGCTGCAGGCCTCGCTGCTCGCGCTCGCCATTCTCTTCTTCGTCGGCTTCGGCGAGGAGATCAGCTGGGGGCAGCGATTCCTCGGGATCGAGACGCCATCGAACATCAAGGAGGCGTCCTCGCAGGACGAGATCAACTTCCACAACCTCGAGTTCGGCGGCGACGTCGTCGACGCCGACCGCCTGTTCCAGCTCTTCTGGTTCACGTTCGGCGTCCTCGTGCCGGTGGCAAGCGCCACATCGGTGCGAGTGCGGCGGGTGCTTCGCAGGATTCTGCCGATCATGCCGCTGCTGGTGAGCGCCGCGCTCGTGGCCAACCAGCTTCTCGACTGGGTCGCGCACGAATACTTCGAGGACCGCTATCACAACGACGGCTTCCCGTTCTCCCACAGCCTGTTCGAGACCAAGGAATCGGTCACCTCGGTGATCCTGGCCTTCGGCGCCTGGTACGTCTTCAACAGGCTCCAAGCGGGGTCGGCGGATGCGCTGCATCTGCCCGAGGACGACAGCTTCGGCCGCCGGATCGCGCGGGCGATCAGACGCGGCGGGCCGCGAGCCGAGCACCCCGGCTAGCCCTTCGTCAGGGTAGGCGAGCCACTCGCGGGGGATACCCTGACCGTGCCCGTGGCCTCGATCCTCGACAAACGGCTCATCTTCGTGACCGGCAAGGGCGGGGTTGGCAAGTCCACCGTCGCGGCGGCGCTTGGGATCGCCGCCTCGAGACGCGGAAAACGGGCGATCGTCTGCGAGGTCGCCCAGCAGGAGCGCATGTCGCGAGTGTTCGAGCGCCAGGGGGTCGGATACCACGAGACGGAGATCGCGCCGAACCTGTCCGCGTTCTCGATCGACCCGCAGCGCGCGCTCGAGGAGTACCTGCTGCTCCAAATCAAGATCAAGCCCCTCTACGACCTGATGTTCAAGAACCGCATCTTCACGTACTTCGCCGCGGCGACGCCGGGGATGCGCGAGCTCGTCACCGTCGGCAAGGTCTGGGAGCTGGCTCAGCTCGACAGGCGGGTCAAGCGGGGCGCGAAGTACGACCTGGTGATCGTGGACGCTCCGGCGACCGGACACGGGCTCGGCCTGCTGCGAACGCCGAAGACATTCGGCGACATCGCGCGGGTCGGGCCGATCAAGCGCCAGGCGGACACGATCTACGAGTTCATCACGGACAGGAGCCTCACCGCGGTGTGCGCCGTCGCGTGGCCGGAGGAGATGCCGGTGAACGAGACCCTCGATCTGCAGAGCCGTCTGCGTGAGGAGCTGGGCATGGGGCTAGACCGCGTGTTCCTGAACGGCATCTATCCCGATCTGTTCAGCGACGAGGAGGCCAGCATCGTGCGCGAGCGCTACGAGAGGGCGCTCGAGCGCCAGGGCGCGAGCAACGGCATCGAGATGGTACGCCGAGCGGCGCTGCGCGCCGCGCTGTCCGAGTACACCCGTGCGCGCTCGCACCGGGAGCAGCTTCGACGGCTCGAGGAGGGCGTGCACCAGGACGTCGTCGAGCTCCCGTTCCTGTTCGAGCCGCGGCTCGACATGACCGCCATCGGTCGGCTCGCCGACCGGGTGGAGGTCGGTTTGTGAACGTCGGCGAGCTGCTCGAAGGCAAGCGCATCTGCATCTGTGCCGGTTCCGGCGGCGTCGGCAAGACGACGACTTCGGCGGCGATCGCGCTCGGGATGGCGGCGGAGGGTAAGAAGGTGGCCGTGCTGACGATCGACCCGGCCAAACGGCTCGCCAACTCGCTGGGGCTGAAGGAGCTCGGCAACGAGGAGTCTCTGGTTCCGCCCGAGCGCTTCGCCGAGCACGGTCTGGAGGTCAAGGGCGAGCTCTGGGCCATGATGCTGGACGCGAAGCGCACGTTCGACGACCTGATCGAGCGCCACGCCCCGGACGAGGAGACGCGCGACCGCATTCTCTCCAACCGGATCTACCAGGAGGTCTCCAACGCCATGGCGGGCTCGCAGGAGTACATGGCGATGGAAAAGCTCTACGAGCTCTACCAGGAGGCCCGCTACGACCTCCTCGTGCTGGACACCCCGCCGACGCGCCACGCGCTCGACTTCATCGACGCACCCGAGCGCATGAGCCGCTTCATCGAGGGCAAGTCCCTTCAATTCTTCCTCCGACCCGGGCGGATGGGCATGAGGGTGCTCGGGCGATCCGGTGGTGCGCTGTTCTCGGTGCTCAAGCGGGTCACGGGCATCGACCTCCTGCAGGACCTGTCCGAGTTCTTCCAGAGCTTCGGGGACATGGCGAAGGGCTTCAGCCAGCGCGCCCAGCGCGTGAACGAGCTTCTCGGCCACCGCGACACGACGTTCGTGCTCGTTACGGCGCCGGAGCGCGAGCCGATCGAAGAGGCGATCTACTTCTGGCGGCGACTGACCGAAACCCGGCTGCCGTTCGGCGGGGTTGTGGTGAACAAGGTCCATCACGACTACCTCCAGTGGGCGGAGGACACAAGCGGGCTCGACTCCTCGGAGGCGCTCGAGCAGCTCGTCGGCGAGCTCGAGCGCTCGCTCGACGGCTCGGCCAACGGTTCGCGGCTGGCGGCCAAGGTGTACGAGAACTTCCAGAACTACCGTGTCCTCGCTCAGCGCGACCGCGAGAACATCGCCGACCTGACGAGGCGGCTGGACGAGGACCGCATCATCCAGGTTCCGTACCTCGACGAAGACGTGCACGACGTAGGCGGCCTGGCGAAGATCAATACCTACCTATTTGCCTCCCGTGACGAGCGCCAGGCCCTCTTGGAACGCGTCACGGCGTAGTGGCCGACGTGCAACGCCCCTCGGGCGGCCAAGGCGCGGGCGCCCAGGCGTGCTATGCCGCGACTAGCTAAACGGCGGCGGTGAAGTCGTCCGGGTCGTCGTCGAAGCCCCAGTCGGCGGACCCACCCTCGGGCCGCCAGCCAAAACCGCCGACCGCGACCTCGTCGGTCTTCTGCTCGCTTTCCCGAGCAAGCTTCGGACGCTGCGGCTTCCCTTCCGCGGGGCGGGCGAGTCGGGCGACCCGGCTTCGAACACCCTCGGCGAGGCCGGCTGCCGGTGAGCCGCTGCGCGCGCGTGAAAAGCGCGGCTCGTGCGCGTCCGGTGGCTGCGGTGGCTCTACTGGCTCCGGAGCCTCCGCCTCGTGCGCGATCACGTCGTCCCAGCGCTCCACGACCGGCTCTGTCCGGCGAGCGGGTGGCTTGCGGCCGGCCGCTCGCGCTTCGATGCGCGGCTCGGGCTTCGCGGCGGCCTCCGCCATCAGGAGCTCGTCAGCGATCCGGCGCACGTCGGCTCCGAGATAACCGCAGACCATGTCTCTCAGGATCGCTCGCAGGTTGTGCTCGAGCTCGTGGGCTATCCGGTCGGCCGGAGCGCCGAGCCGTGCTCCATCGGGCTCGCCGCGCATGACGAGTCGCTCGAGCTCGAACGCCCTCTCTATGCCCTGGGCGAGCATGCGGCGCCCGGCCGGCTCGGCGCAGAGGACGGCCAGGCGGCTGGCGAGGTTCGCGGGAGAGGCCTCGCCTCCGTCGAGCAGCGCGCGCACGGCGAGCAGATGGTCGGAGAGGCCCTCCATCGCCACATGCTGCTCGCAGCCCATCTCGAAGCGGCGGAGCGCCCACGGAAGTGAGCCGCCGCCGAGCGGTCGCACGCGCACGAGCTCGAAGAGCTCGGCGAGCTCACGGCGGTCCTGTTCCTCGAGCCAGTACTCCGGCGCTCTCACACGCCCCGCGTGGCCAAGAGGTACCGCCTGCCATGGCCCGTCGTCGAGGCGCCACCATGCGGTCGAGCCTAGGGTCGCGCCACCGGGCTTGAGCAGTCGCAGGGTGGTGAGGAGCTTGCGGAACGTGATGCGGGCGGCGGTGAGCGGCGGCGGGTCCTGCGGAGTCGCCTCGACGGTGATTACCGCCAACGTTTTTGGGTCGCTCTCCTCGCGGCCCGCCGTCCACACCGCTTCGGGCGGGGCTTCGCAAAGATCCCCCCGCACGAGCTCTAGTCCTGCCCCGAGATCCCAGCGCTCGGCGGCCAGCCGCACTCCGGGCAGCGGCGCCAGCACTGTGTTGACGATCGTGTTCTCGTACACGACGGATTCCAGCTCGCGATATGCGCGCTCGAAACGCTTCTCCTCGAGCTCGAACCCGCTGACCTCCTCCCAGACGCGTGTCAGGAACTCCCGCAGCACCGCCTCCGCACGATCTCGCTCGGAGGTTGGCACGTAGCTGATGCCGAGTACGCGCAGATAGGCGGAGATCCCCTCGATGCGGGTGACCGCGAGCAGCGCCGGACCGAAACCCTCGAGACGACGAAGCTCGCCGAACCGCTCGCGCACGAACCGTTCGGAGAGCGGCTTGTAGTGGTAGAGGACCGAGGTCTGACCGGGCCGCTCGTCGACCTCGAACGGGATCTCGAGCCCGGACTCCAGCGACGATTGGAGGTGTTCGGCGGCCCGCTCGGCGAAGACGTGAAGGTGATCGTGGAGCGTCCGGTTCCTCACGACCGGACGTTTCGCCGCCGAGCGCTCACGTCCTGCGCGTGAACGTCGCCATGCACGCGGACGCGAGCGCTTGTCCTGAAATATCTAGCCGCCTTCGGCGAACACCTACGGCTAGCCGGTCGCCGTGCCCGCGAAGACGCACTGCGAGGCGGTCTCCTCGGCGACGTAATTCGCGGTGACGACGCCGCCGTCCTCGCGCACATAGGTGAGCTCGCCGCGCAGCGAGGTGCTTCCCGTCACGGCGTCGTTGAGCACGTCGAACGCGTCGCCGACGGCGAACGCGTCGTCCTCGACGAAGTAGAAGGAACCGGCTCCATAGGTGCCGCCAGAGTCCACCATCGCGCCGCTGACGGCGGTCGTCGCACTGACGGTGAGCGCGGGGCCCGCGTTGCAGGCCGCGTTTAGCGCAAGGCCGTTCAGGCTGAGAACGTTCGTCAGCGGCGTCCCAGGCGTCGCCCGGAACGAGAACTTCCGCAGTGTCAGGTCGTTGACCTTGTCGGCGCTGGTCGCCCTGGGCACGGTCGCCAGGCTCGACTCGAGGACGTTCTCCCCGGTCAGTGAGTCCACGCCGACCAGCGACGAGTTGATCGATCGCCTGGCGATCTTCGATCGCGTGACGTTGCGCGCTTTGATGTGGCGGGTGCGCACCGCGTTCTTGGTGATGTCGCTCGTGCGCACGGCGTTGCGCGCGATGTCGTCCCTCTTGACGCTGTTGCGACCGGGGAGCGCGCTGGCCGTGCCCGCTAGCGCGACGCAGAGCGCAATGAAGGCGACGACCATCGCGGGCGATGGACGCTGACGGAGGATGCGACTCATTCGGTTCTCCTTCCGGTTGAGGTGCGAAGTCGCCGGCGCATATGACCGGCAAGCTCCCGGCCGCGCAACATGGCGACTCCTTACACAACCGGCGCCGGAAGAGAAAAGACCGGCCCGCAGGGCCGGTCCGGCAAAAAAAGAACCGCCTCGGCGGACGGATCAGGCTGCTTCGGTCTGTCGCTCGGGCAGTGGGGACCTACCGTTGATCAGCCACTGCCGGCCATAGCTGCGCATGTGCTCGATCATCGGCACGAGCGCCTTGCCCTTCGGCGTCAGCCGGTACTCGACCCGCGGAGGCACCTCGGGATAGGTGCGGCGCTCGACCACGCCCTCCTGCTCCAGCGCCCGCAGCCTGAGCGAAAGCGTCCTCGGGCTGATCCCGTCGAGCGAGCGCTCCAGCTCGCAGAAGCGGCAGCGGCCCTCCGCGAGGTCACGGATGATTAGGAGCGTCCACTTGCCGGAGATGATCTCGGCGGTCTGGCAAACCGGACAGGTCTCGTTCGACTGCATCTGGCTGAACCTCTCGGAGCCTCTTGGCAACGGGTCCCCAAGCCCGTGCCGATGCCCGATGATACCAAGGCTTTACAGATTGAAGTAGGGGCCGGCCACCGCCGGCATGGGGCGCCGCGGCCCTACGGCTAGAAGGTCCGCGCCGGCGACGTCTGGGGCGCACCGCCGGGACCGACGCTCTGGCCGCCCTCGCCGTTGCTGTAGATCTGGTCCACCGAGGTGGAGCGCCTACCCTCGGACTCCACCATGAGCTTGAAGTCGTGCGGGTGGGTGGCGGCGGTCATCGCCTGATCGAGCGAGATCCTGCCGGCCTGGTAGAGGTGGAGCAGCGACTGGTCGAAGGTCTGCATCCCGTAGTAGGAGCCCTCCCCGATCGCCTCGTGAAGCTTTCCGGTCTCGTTGATGTCGACGATCATGTCGCGCACGCGACCGGTCATGGTCAGCACCTCGCAGGCCGGCACCCGCCCGTTCTCCTCGATCGTCGGCACGAGCCGCTGCGAGATGACCCCGCGGAGCACTCCCGCGAGCATGGCGCGCACCTGCTGGTGCTGGTGGGGCGGAAAGAAGTCCACGATCCTGTTCACGGTCTCCACGGCGTCGATCGTGTGAAGCGTGCTCATCACGAGGTGGCCGGTCTCAGCCGCGCTCAGCGCCGTGCGCACCGTCTCCTCGTCGCGCATCTCCCCGATCAGGATCACGTCGGGGTCCTGTCGCAGGACTCGCCGTAGGGCCTTCGGGAAGGAGGCGGTGTCGAACCCGACCTCGCGCTGGTGGATGACCGACTTGCGGTCGCGGTGGAGGAACTCGATCGGATCTTCGATCGTGACGATGTTGCGCGGGTAGTTGCGGTTGATCTGGTCGATCATCGCCGCCAGCGTCGTCGACTTGCCGGATCCGGTCGTACCGGTGACGAGGATGATTCCTCGTGGCTCCTCGGCGAGGCCCGAGACGACGTCCGGAAGACCCAGCTCCTCGACCGTCTTGATGCCGAACGGCACCACTCGCAGGGCGATCGAGATGGACCCCCGCTGGCGGAAGGCGTTGACGCGGAAGCGAGCGAGGCCGCCGACGGTGTACGAGAAGTCGATCTCGCCGTCGCGGGCGAAGTCGCTGAGGCGCTCGCTCGAGGTCAGCATCTCCCGGAGGATGCGCTCTGTGTCCGAAGGGGTGAAGGGCTCCTCGTCCTCCATGGGGACGAGCTTGCCCTGGATGCGCATGAGGGGAGGAGCCGGCACCTTCAGGTGCAGGTCGGACCCCCCTCGCTCCACGACTCTGTGAAGCGTTCGCTGCAGGTCAAACGCCATACCCAGCGTTCATCGGCAGGGCGACGGCTGCGCTTGAGAGGCCAGGGCCCCCCAAAAAAGCCCTATTTCGCGGCCGGCCCGGGGTGAGGCGTACTCGGGAGGGGCGCGCGCTGGGCTCTAAGCCACTTCGCGAAGCTTCTGGGCTTCAGCGAGGCTCTGCAGCTTCTTCAGCGACTGGTTCTCGATCTGGCGGATCCGCTCTCGTGTGACGTTGAAGGTCCGCCCGACCTCGTCCAGCGTACGGGGGTGCTCCCCGCCGAGGCCGTACCGGAGCTCGAGGACGCGGCGCTCGCGGTAGGAGAGGTTTTCGAGCGCCTCTCGCAGTGCCTCCTTGGTCAGGTTGTCGACCGCCCGGTCGTAGGGCGACTCGGCGCGCTCATCGGCGATGAACTGGCCGAACTCGGACTCCTCCTCGTCGCCGACCGGCTTCTCGAGCGAGATCGGGGCCTGCGCCGAGCGCTTGATCGCTCCGACCTCGTCGGGGTCGATCCCTGTCACCGCAGCTATCTCCTCGGCCAGGGGTTCGCGGCCCAGCTCGGTCACGAGCTTGCGCTCCGCCCGCCCGATCTTGTTCAGCTTCTCCACCACGTGCACGGGGATCCGGATGGTGCGGGCCTTGTCGGCCAGTGCGCGGGCGATCGCCTGCCTGATCCACCAGGTCGCGTAGGTGGAGAACTTGAAGCCCTTGCGGTAGTCGAACTTCTCGGCGGCGCGCACGAGCCCGAGCGTTCCCTCCTGGATCAGGTCCAGGAAGGGCAGGCCCTGGTTGCGGTAGTTCTTCGCGATCGAGACCACGAGCCGCAGGTTCGACTCGACCATCTTCTGCTTGGCGTCGAGGTCGCCGCGCTCGATGCGCTTGGCGAGATCGACCTCCTCCTGCGCCGTGAGCAGGCGGACCTTCCCGATGTCCTTCAGGAAGAGCTGGAGCGAGTCCGTGGTCATGTCGGGCCGCAGGTCGATCTGACCCTTGGCCTTGCGGCGGCGCTTGCCCGTCTCGGCGGGCTCCGCCTCGGCCGGCTTCATGCCCTGGTCGATGTCCTCGACGAGCTCGATCTCGGACTTCTCGAGGAAACCGTAGAGCTCCTCGACGTCGGCCTCGTCGAGGTCGACCTCGGAGACAGCGTCCGCCACCTCGGTGTAGCTCAGCACGCCCTGCTGCTGGCCCTTGACGAGGAGACCCTTGATCTCCTCGAGTTCCTGAAGCTCGCCCTGAAGCATCTGACCCTTCACGTTCTCCCTTACGTCGTCAAATAAGTCGCCATTACGCCGACAGCAAGCGGACCGGACATAGTCCGCTCCGCCTTCGGCTTCTGAACCTGTGCAGCCCGGGAATCGTCGGGCCACTCAAACATGCGTTCGCAGAGTTTATCGCTATATTTTCTGAAGTCAAGGCGCTCCACTAGCCTTTTTCGCCCCCTTGCGGGGATTCCATTAGGCGCCTGGCCGTCTGACCGACCCGCGCCGGCGGACGCTCCCGGAGGCCGGACACACGAGCCAAGACAAGCATAGGCGCCTTTCCCGGAACGAGGCCGCCATGGAAACGTTATCCGGGGGCGCCGGCCCCGTGCAACCAGGAACCCGCAAACTGCGTGAAACGGAGCGATGCCATTCGACTTAGAGGTCGAATTCGGGCCACGGGCCACCGTCGATGATGCAGAATAAGCGGCCGTCAGACCACTGAGGAGGAGGAAGTCTTGGACCAGCCACACTCCGAAAAGCCGAACGCCGGCGACGGTGGGACGCCCGAGCCCTCGAGCAGCCCGTGGACCACGCCCGCGAATGACTCGCCGCCCGCCGAGGAGTGGCCGGCAAGCACCGCCGTGGAGAGCCCACCGGCCGAGCAGGCGACGCCCGAGCAGAACCCCCAGGTCATGGCGAGGCTCCCCCGCAGCCGACCACAGCGCAGAAGCGCTCGACGGTCTCCGTCGCGGGGAGTGACCCGCAAGGCAACGCCGGCCGCAACCAAGAGCAAGGCGCGATCTCGCTCGACCAGCAGCTCCGCCAAGACGGGCCGCGCCCGCCAGAGCGGGGCGACC
Source organism: uncultured Solirubrobacterales bacterium (assembly GCA_963774075.1). Classification (GTDB taxonomy): domain Bacteria; phylum Actinomycetota; class Thermoleophilia; order Solirubrobacterales; family JBBDJG01; genus JBBQNR01. Next base: position 332,536 of record CAVZDP010000005.1, read on the forward strand.
GCTCAGTCCTCACCGGGCATCCCCGAGCAGGTGATCGGGATTGCGTTCTTCCCCATCAAGCGGGGCGCGTCGCTGGCGCGCGGCACGGCGAGGCTGATCGGGCGCAACATCAGGCGGTCGTAACCGAACTGCTCACCCCAGAGGCCGCCCTCTCGCTCGTCCTCGAGCGGGCGCAACCTCTGGGCGACGAGCGGGTGCCGCTGGCGCAGGCGCTCGGCCGCGTCCTTGCAGAGGACGTCAGCAGCGCCGACGACGTTCCGGGATTCGACAACTCGGCCATGGACGGCTTCGCCGTCCGAGCACAGGACACGGCGGGCGCCGAACCCGAACGGCCGGTGCGCCTCGCGATCGCCGGAGAGTCGCGCGCAGGCAGGCCCTCTTCGCGGACCATCGGCGAGTCAGAGGCAGCGCTCATCTCGACCGGCGCGATGCTCCCCGCGGGCGCGGACGCCGTCGTTCGCAAGGAGAACGCTCACTCGCTCGACGGGGCCGTCGAGGTGCTGGCCGAAGTGCAACCCGGCAAGGAGATCAGGCGCGCCGGCGAGGACATCCGAGCGGGCGACGTCGTCCTGCGACGCGGCGCGCGCCTCGGGCCTGCGGAAATCGGGGTGCTCGCCTCGGTCGGCCTGGCCGAGGCTCCCTGCGTCAGGCGCCCGCGCCTCGCGGCTGTCGTGACGGGTGACGAGCTCGTCGAGCCCGGGCGCCCCCTGGGCCCGGGGCAGATCCGCGACTCGAACGCCTACACGGTCCCGGCGCAGGCGGAGCGGGCCGGCGCGGAGGTCGCGTCGGTGACGCTGGCCCCGGACGACCGCGAGTCCACGGTGCGCGCCCTCAGAGCCGGGCTGGAGGAGGACGTGCTGGTCGTCTGCGGAGGCGTGTCCGTTGGAGCGCACGACCACGTGAAGGGAGCGCTCGCGGACCTCGGCGTCGAGCAGGTCTTCTGGGGCGTGGCGCTGCGGCCGGGACACCCGACGTGGTTCGGCGTCGCGGGTAGGAAGCTCGTCTTCGGGCTGCCCGGCAACCCGGTGTCGGCGATGGTCACCTTCCACCTGTTCGTTCGTCCGGCGATCGCGGCGCTGGGGGGTGCGCCGATCGAGGAGCAGCTCGTGACGGGTGTCATGGATGACGAATACCGGAAGCCGACGGGTCGCGCGCATGTCGTGCGCTGCCGCCTGGAGGCGCGCGACGACGGCTGGCACGTACGCCCCACCAAGGAGCAGGGGTCGCATGTGCTGACCTCGATGGTGGGTGCGCAGGCGCTCGCACTGCTCGAGGTAGAGCGCGGCGACGTCGCAGCGGGCGAGCGCGTGCGGATCGCGATCCTGTGAGGGCTGCCCCGAGAGCCGCTAGCCGTATCTGGTGCCGGTCAGCTCGCGCAGCTTGACGCGGTTGTGCGTCGCCCAGACCTTTCGCACGGTCCCGGAGCGCGAGCGCATCACGAGTGACTCGGTCGTGGCCGCTGCGCCGTCCTGGTAGCGAACACCCTGCAGCAGGTCACCGTCGGTGACGCCGGTGGCGGCGAAGAAGACGTCCTTGCCCGCTACGAGCCCGTCGACGTCCAGGCACTGGTCGAGGTCGTAGCCCGCCTCGAGGGCGCGGCGCCGCTCGTCGTCGCCGCGAGGCCATAGGCGCCCGAACATCTGCCCACCCATGCACTTGATGGCCGCCGCCGACAGCACGCCCTCGGGTGTGCCGCCGATCCCCCAAAGGAGATCGATCCCGGTGCCCTCCGTAACGGCGAGGAGCGCTGCCGACACGTCCCCGTCGGTGATGAAGCGCACCCGCGCTCCGACCTTGCGAATGGCGGCAACCGCGCCCTCGTGGCGCTCGCGGTCGAGCATTATCACCATCAGGTCGCTCACGGCCGAGCCCTTCCGCTTCGCCACCAGCTCGAGCGTCTCCTCGAGCGGGCGGTCGAGGTCCAGCAGGTCGGCAATATCAGTGCCGCCCGCGATCTTCTCCATGTAGACGCACGGCCCCGGGTCGAACATGCTGCCCCGCTCGGCGAGCGCCACGACCGAGAGAGCGCTCGGCTGGCCCATCGCCGTGAGGCGGGTGCCCTCGAGCGGGTCCACCGCGATGTCCACCTGAGGTGGGCTGCCATCGCCGATCTGCTCGCCGTTGTAGAGCATCGGCGCCTCGTCCTTCTCCCCCTCGCCGATCACGACGACGCCGTCCATCGGAACCGCGTGGAGGGTGAAGCGCATCGCGTCGACCGACGCCTGATCCGCCCGCTCCTTGTCGCCCCGGCCCACCCAGCGTGCGGCGGCGAGGGCCGCCGACTCGGTCACCCTGACCAGCTCGAGGGCAAGGTTGCGGTCCGGCGCGGTCGTGTCGCGCAGGTCGTGGGCGATTACGCTCGTCTCGCGCTCCATACTGGCGGCACGAGGATACCTCGCGCGGGGTTTCTAGACGATTGATTCCGAATCCGCGTGCCCACGGGGGCGCGAGAGCCGAGCTGGACAAGGACGCAGGGCGAAGCCCATGCTGGGCTGCATGGGCGAACCTGAGGACGCCGATCCAGCGAAGGTTCGCAGCGTCATCCGTGGGTACGGGGAGTTTGGAGTCAATCGTCCTACCGGAAGACGCCGGGCGGGCGGCGCGGCGCACCGCCACGGATCATCTGCACGTTCGCGGCGCCGAGCAGGAGGATCAGCGCCCCCACCAGGCCCACGTACCAGCCGATGTCGAGGCTGACCGCGCTGCGTTCCGCTCCCACGCGGTCGATCAATCCGTTGTAGAGGATCAGCGCGGTGGCCGTGATGCCAACGATCGCCGTCACCTCGCCTGGCGGCCAGGAGAGCTGATGGCCGCGCGCGATGATCCACACCAGGATGAACGGTGCGAACGAGCCCATCGCGAGCAGGATGTCGAGATAGTTGAAGGTCTCCCAAGCGGTGCAGCTGTCCTTGTCGGCTCCGCAGAGCTGCTGGTTCTCGCCGAGGTCCACCCCGTACCACGGCAGGAAGAGGCTGAGCAGGAGCACGAGGCCCGCGATCCCAGAGATGATGTCTCCGCGCTGCAGGCGTGAGAGATCGAATTGCATGCGAGCGTCACGTTATCCGTAGGCCGCCCCGGCACGCAAGCGCGAAGCGACTCTTGCGCCAGAAGGGTTGACTTGCGAATCCGCGCTCAGCGCAGCAGCGGAACCCGCGTCCGCAGCCTGTGCAGCGCCTGCATCATGCGCTCCTGCGCGCTTCCCTGGCGAGGCAGAATGCCGAGCTGCACGAACAGGCCGGCGTTGTCGAAGTGCACGATCTCGGCCTCGATCAGGCCGTCGCCGGCGATCGGGATGCGGACCAGGATCGGCAGCGAGAAGCTGCGCCCGGTCGGAGCCCAGCCCGCCCAGGGCCCGAGATGCGTTCCTTCGATGTTCGCCTCGAAGAACACGTTGCCGGCGCTCTCGTAGTAGCGCTCCTCGGTGTTGCGCAGGTCCGGCACCGCGATGAACGTGTCCTCGTACCACTTGCGGATCTCGTCCTTGCCGCGCAGGTGGATTCCGAGCCCCGGAACCTCGTAGTAGCAGTCGTCCGTGAAGGTCGCCACGGTCGCCTCCAGGTCCTGGCGATCCTCCGCCGCCATGTGGGCCTTCACGACCTCCAGCGCGCTGCCCGCCTCGGTGTTCGTCGTCAAGCCTCCTCCTCTCGTCGCACGAGCCGGTCGGACTATATGGTGCGGGCGAGGATGCCCGAGAAGCCCGCCCGCGTCGAGCGCGACGGTCCGCTCGCGACGATCGTCATCGATCACCCGCCGCTTAACCTCTTCGGCGAGCAGCTCGTGAGGTCGCTGATGGATGCGGTCGACGAGGTGGCCGACTCGGACGCGCGCGCCCTGCTCGTCAGGGCGGAGGGAAGCGTCTTCACGGGCGGAGCCGACGTCACCGGCTTCGAGGGCCTGAGCCCGGAGGACGGCGCGCAGGTCTTTCGCGAAGGCATCGGCCTGATGCACAGGTTCGAGGAGCTTCCGATCCCCACGCTCTCGGCGGTGCACGCGCTCTGCCTGACCGCCGGCTTCGAGCTCTCACTCGCCTGCGACATGATCTGGGCGGCCGATTCGGCTCAGTTCGGCCTCGTCGAGGCGGTCGTGGGCCTGACTCCTGGTTGGGGCGGCACGCAGCGCGTGGCGGAGCGGGCCGGGCCGGCCCGCGCCCGCGAGCTGGTCATGTCGGGCCGCCTCTACGACGCTGCGACCCTGGAGCGCTGGAACGTCGTCAACCGGGTGCTGCCCGATGAAGAGGTCGTAGAGAAGGCGTCGAGGTTCGCGGCACAGCTCGCGGCAGGGCCCACCCGTGCGCACGCGGCGACGAAGGCCGTCGTGCGGGCGTTTCTCGACGGCGGCGTGCGCGAGGCGGACCGGCGGGTGCCCGAGATCACGAGCGCGCTGTGGAAGACCGAGGACCTCCAGGGCGCTGTGCGGTCCTTCCTGTCGGAGGGACCGGGCAAGGCGACCTTCGAGGGCCGCTAGCGGGGCGGCGCGCGGCCTCGCTGATCAGGCATAGGATTCCCCGGCTGCTCGACGACCGACCGCTTTTGGCGACCGCTCCCACCAAGCTCCCCGTCACGGACGGCCAGACCGCCTCGCTCGAGGACCGCCTATCCGAGGGATTGGCGCGAGCTCGTGAGCGGACCCTGCTGCTGATCGGCAGCCTCTCGGACGAGACGCTCAACGCCACGCACGACCCTCTCATGAGCCCGATCGTGTGGGATCTCGGTCACATCGCAAGCTTCGAGGAGCTGTGGCTGGTCCGAACGGTCGGTGGCCGCCCTGCGTTACGAGATGAGCTCGGCGACGTGTACGACCCTTTCACCGCTCCTCGCAGTGAGCGCGGAGCTCTCCCCTTCCTGCGCGCCGACGACTGCCTCGCCTACATGCGTGCCGTGCGCGAGCGCACGCTCGAGTGCCTCGAGCGGGCCGATCTCGGCGAGGCGGCCGGGCGGCTGCTCGCGGGAGGGTTCGTATACGAGATGGTTGCCCGCCACGAGCAGCAGCACTCCGAGACGATCCTCCAGACCCTGCAGATAATGAGCGAGCCCTACGAGCTGCCGGCGGTGGTCGACACGCCCCCGGCGGTGACCCGGCCCGCCGGCATGGTGCTGGTGCCGGGTGGAGCGTTCGAGATGGGCACCGCCGAGGGCGGGTTCGCCTACGACAACGAGCGCCCCCGTCACATGCGTGGGCTGGCGCCGTTCCTCATCGACGCCATCCCGGTGACGAACGGCGAGTACGCGCAGTTCGTGGAGGCGGGCGGTTACTCCCGGCGCCGGTGGTGGTCGGACACCGGCTGGGATTGGCGCCATCGCGAGGGCGCGGAGGCGCCGCGCTACTGGATCCGCGAGGACGATGGGTTCACGGAGCGCCGCTTCGGGCGCTCCGAGCCGCTCGAGCCGGAGCGCCCGGTCTGCCACGTCTGCTTCCACGAGGCCGAGGCATTCGCGCGCTCGCAGGGAAAGCGGCTGCCCACGGAGGCGGAGTGGGAGAAAGCTGCCTCGTGGGATCACGACCGCGGCCGCAAGCGACTTCATCCGTGGGGCGACGACGAGCCGTACGAGGGGCGAGCGAACCTCGGCCAGCTCGCTTTCTCCACGGCCCGGGTCGGCGCGTTCCCCGACGGCCGCAGCCCATGCGGCGCACACCAGATGGCGGGCGACGTGTGGGAGTGGACGGCGAGCGGCTTCGAGGCATACGACGGCTTCGAGGCGTTTCCGTACGAGGAGTACTCGCGACCTTTCTTCGGCGGGCCGTTCAGGGTGCTTCGCGGTGGCTCCTGGGCCACCCAGGGCGGCGCCGTGACGGCGACGTTCCGCAACTGGGACTACCCCGAGCGGCGACAGATCTTCTCCGGCTTTCGCTGCGCCAGAGATGCCAAGCCCGGGGAGGCGGCATGAGCGGCACGCTCTGCGGCGCTCTCGAGAGCCCCCAGGTCCGCATCGAGGTTCACCTGCGCGACGGGGCGCTGGCGACGATCCATGACGACGTGCGCAACGGGTTCTCGCGCTCGCCCAAGGCGCTTTCCCCCAAGTACTTCTACGACGAGCGCGGGTCGCAGCTCTTCGAGCGCATCACCGGACTCCAGGAGTACTACCCGACGAGGGCCGAACAGGAGATCCTCGACCGAGTCGGAGCCGACATAGTGGCAGAATCCGGGCCGCGCGAGCTGGTCGAGCTCGGCCCGGGGTCCGCGCGCAAGACGCACGCTCTGCTCGACCCGATCCTCGCTCAGAGGGACGGCGCGACCTACGTGCCGGTGGACGTCTCCGAGTCCGCCGTGCGCGAGCTGGCCGCCAGGCTCGCGGGCTCCTATGCGGGGCTCACGATCCATGGCGTGGTGGGGGACTTCGAGCAGGACCTCGAGCGCCTGCGCCCCAACGGGAGCCGGCGGCTGATCGCCTTCCTCGGCGGGACCCTCGGCAATCTCGACCGCGAGGAGCGCCTCGGGTTCCTGCGCCGCACCCGGCAGATGCTCGGGCCCGACGACCGGCTGCTGGTCGGCACAGACCTCGTGAAGGACAAAGCGACGCTCGAGGCGGCGTACAACGATTCCGAGGGCGTGACGGCGGAGTTCAACAAGAACGTGCTGAAGGTCGTGAACTCGTCGCTCGGGGGAAACATCGACCCCGAACGCTTCGAGCACGTCGCCTTCTACGACGAGCGGGCACGCCGGATCGAGATGCGGCTGCGGGCGGCCGAGGAGCACTCCGCGCGCATCGAAGCGCTCGAGATGGACGTCGACTTCGAGAGCGGGGAAGAGATCCGGACGGAGATCTCGTGCAAGTTCACGCGTGCCGGGCTCGCGCACGAGTACGCGTGCGCGGGGCTCGAGCTGCTCGGTTGGCACACCGACGCCGAGGGGCTGTTCGCGCTCTCCGTGTCGGGTCCGGCCTAGGGGCTCCCGCTCCGTGATCATCGAGCAGCTCTACCCCGAGCAGCGCAGTCTCGACGTGGCCGATGCGTACGGCGAGCTCGAGCTCGCCACGCTGGCGCCGCCCGCGCGGCCCTACGTGATCGCGAACATGATCGCGAGCGTCGACGGCCGCGCCAGCCTGGAGGGCAGAAGCGGGGGCCTCGCGGGCGAGACCGACAAGCAGATCTTCCTCGACCTGCGGACGCAGGTCGATGCGGTGATGACCGGCACCGCGACCATCGCGCTAGAGAACTACGGGCCTCTGATCAAGAGCGAGGAGCGCCGGGGGCGCCGCGTCGAGCGTGGCCTCGAGCCGGTGCCGCTCGCGGTCACGGCCACGCGCTCGATGGAGCTGCCCGTGCAGGCGCCCCTGTTCCTGGACCCCGATGCGCGCATCGTCGTGCTCACCAACTCCGCGCGCGAAGCACCTCCCTGCCCGGCCCGAATCGTCGTCGAGCGAGTCGAAGGCGAGCCGCTCGACCTGGCTGAGGGGATGCGCCGGTTGCGCGAGCGCCATGGGGTGCGCTCGGTGTTACTCGAAGGAGGCCCAACCTTGCTGGCAGCGATGATCGCCGCGGGCGTTGTCGACGAGCTCTTCCTCACCCTCTCGCCGCTGCTCGCCTGCAGCGCCGACCAGCCGACGATCCTCGAGGGCACCTCGCTCGAGGGCCCGCGAGAGGTCGAGCTTCGCTCGGTGCTCGAGCAAAGCGGCTTCCTCTTTCTGCGCTACAGGCTCTAGACCTAGCGCTGCGGCGCTGACTCACGTACGGCCGCGAGCAGCTCGCTCATCGGCGGGTTGTCCGCCGAGTCACGGTGGTAGTGCGCGTACAGCACCACTCCTTCGGGCGACACGACGAAGGTGCCCGGCCGCTGGGCCACGTCGCCGCCCTGCGGATTGCCCGGCAGCGCGCCGTGCCTCGCCGCTCGCAGGAACCCCCTCGCAAGCTGCGGGCCGGCGTACTCCTTCGCCGGTCCCCGCTCGAGTCCGACGGCGTGGTAGCCCTCGCGCTCCGGGTCGCCGAGGCAGTCGAACGGTACGTCCCGCTTGCGGCAGAAGTGGTACGTGGGGTCCGCGCGGTACTGGAAGATCGCGACGATGTCGGCCCCGGCCTTCCGGAACTCTTCGTGGGCCTCACCCAACTGGGCGAGGTGCTCGCGGCAGAAGGGTCAGCCGAAGTGGCGCATGAACGCCACGACGAGTGGCCCCTTGCGCCAGCGCTCCGACAGCGCCACGTCACCCTTTCGCGACTCTACGTGGAGGTCGGGAAAGCTGTCACCTTCCTTCAGCACGGGTGCCATCTTACGCGGCCCCGACCGTAGGTGATACTTCGCGGGGAATGTCGCGGGAGAACGTCGAGATCGTGCGCCGCTGTATCGAGGGCTTCAACCGCCGCGACGTCGCGCAGGTCCTCGAGTTCCTCGACCCAGATGTTGAGCTCGACCTGTCACGCAACGTCTTCAACCCTCACATCTATCGCGGTCACGCTGAGGTCGAGCGATGGAGGAGCGTGGTCGAGGAGGTCTGGGACGACTTCCACGGAGTTCCCGAGGAGCTCATCGATGCCGGCGACAAGGTGGTAACCGCGGTCACGATGCGGGGGAAGGGGAAGGAGAGCGGAGCAGAGGTCGACATGCAGGTCTTTCAGGTCTGGACGCTTCGCGATTCGAAGGTCGTGCGGCTGGTCGGCGGATATCGAGATCGATCCGAGGCCCTCGCAGCCGCCGAGCTGCGGGCTTAGACCGCTATCCCTCGCGAAGGAGCGCGAGCTGCTCGCGCGCGAAGAACTTGTTGAAGGCGCGCACGGCGCGCCTGCCCTCTGAACGGTCCGCGGCGCCCACAGGCCGAGCGGAGCGAAAGAGCTTGAGCGTTTCTCGCATGCCGATCTTGAGGATCCCGCACCAGGCCGTCGACCCGTCCGCACGCTCGACGCGGGAGTAGAGCGTGGTCGACGGCGCCCAAGTGTTGATGCGGGCCTTCGGCTTCATCCACTTCACGCCCGAGAACGTCAGCGGCTCTCCGCCCGGACCATCGAACGTGAACCGGTAGCGCATCTCGCGGATGCCGGTCTCGGGGTTGCGCACGTAGAGCTGGAACTCGCCGTCGCGGATCTCCGCCTGCCCGATCGCGTCCCAGTGGAACGTGCCGCTCATGCGGGCGCGGTGCTCCGGGTCACGAACGTACGCGGCGATGTCCTGCATCAGCATCGTGGCCTCGAAGTGACAGGCGCCGCCCGCCTGCTTTCCGTGTTGGTAGCCGCTGCGGTACTGGTCGCGGCCCGAAGGCTCGCCGCCGCAGGGCGCGAGGAAGCCCTCCATCCGCTCGTCGAAGGTGACTCCAGCCGCCATCGCCGCCCTGAGCTTAACGGTATAACGGTAAGGTCCGCGGCCGTGAAAGCGCGAGGGAGCGGAGCGCTGGTCGCCGGAGGCGCCTCGGGACTCGGGGAGGCGACCGCCAGGGCCCTTTACGACGCAGGCGCCACCGTGACGATCGCGGACGTCAACGAGGAGAAGGGCAAGGCGCTTGCGGCCGACCTCGGCGAACGAGCCCGGTTCGTCCCCTGCGACGTCGGTGCGGAGGAGCAGGTCGCCGCTGCCGTGGAGGAGGCCGCGGGGGCGGACGGCGGGCTGCGGATCAGCGTCTGCTGCGCCGGCGTCGGCTGGGCCGAGCGCACGGCGTCCAAGCGCGGCCCGCACCAGCTGATGCCCTTCGAGACGGTGCTGCGCATCAACCTCGTCGGAACCTTCAACGTGCTCAGACACGCGGCCGCCGCGATGAACGACAACGAGCCGCTCGGTGAGGAGCGGGGCTTGTGCATCAACACGGCCTCGATCGCCGCCTTCGACGGACAGATCGGCCAGATCGCCTACTCCGCCTCGAAGGGAGGCATCGTCGGCATGACGCTGCCGGCGGCGCGCGACCTGTCGAGCCGCGGGATCCGAGTGATCACTATCGCGCCGGGCACCTTCGACACGCCGCTGCTCGCCGCGCTGCCGCAGGAGGCGCGCGACGAGCTCGGCGCCCAGGTCCCCTTCCCGCAGCGGCTCGGCAAGCCGTCGGAGTTCGCCGCGCTCGCCATGCACGTCGTCGAGAACCCGATGCTGAACGGGGAGACGATCCGGCTCGACGGCGCCCTGCGGATGCCGCCCCGCTGAGGGTCTCCCCACCCCCAGCCCCGCTGAGGGTCTCGCCACCCCCTTCTGCAACGTTCTCCGGCGGTCCGGGAGTATCGTCGAGGCATGGCGGCTGACCAGCTCGAAGCCGAAGTGCGTCGCATCGGTCTCGAGCTTGCCGACGCCTTTCCATCGCTCGCACGCCACCCGATCAGGGCGCTGGACGAGAAGGCGATGGAGCTCGCCTCTCGCGACGCCGAGCTGCGGACTGCGCTCTTTCGCTTCGTGGACGTCGTGCCCGCCTGCCGATCGCTCGAGGACCTCGCCCGTCACCTGAGCGCATTCCTGGACGAGGTCGACGAGCGCCCCCCGCCGCTCGACGCCGCGATGCGAATGGCCGACTCCAAGGCGGGAGCGCGCGCGCTCGGACTCGCCGCCGCCGCCGGCGTTCGCCATCTGGCCCATCGCTTCATCGTGGGAGAGACCCCGCGCCATGCGCTAGGCATGCTTCACGACCTCTGGCAGCATGGTGTGGCTGCTTCCGTCGACCTGCTCGGCGAGGCCACGGTCACTGTCGAGGAGGCGGACCGCTACGCGGAGCGCTGCGCCGAGGCGCTGCGGACGGTGCACGAAGCGTCTCTTGGCTGGCTCGAGCAACCACAGCTCGAACGTGACTCGATCGGCGCCCTGCCCCGAGTGAACCTGAGCGTGAAGGTGTCTGCCCTCACGCCGCTCCTTCGCGCTGAGGCGCCCGACGTCGGCAAGCGCGACGCAGCAGGCCGGCTCGCCAAACTGCTGCGCCTGGCACGCGAGCTCGGGGCCCACCTCCACGTCGACATGGAATGGCTCGATACGCGTGAGGCGGTGTTGGACCTCGTCCTGGAGATCCTGTCGGAGGACGAGTTCGCCGCCGGCCCGTCCGCCGGTGTGGTGCTCCAGGCGTATCTGCGTGATTCACCCGAGACGCTGGAGCGGCTACTCGAGTGGTCGCATGAGCATCGGGATGCGCAACCACCTGTCGTGCGTCTCGTGAAGGGCGCTTATTGGGACCACGAGATCGTCGAGGCGCGCCGCCACGGCTGGCCGGCGCCGGTGTTCGAGGACAAGGCAGAGTGCGACCGGAACTTCGAGGCGCTCACGCGTCGCCTGCTTGACGCTCGCCCGCTCGTGCGGGTCGCGGTCGCTTCCCACAACCTGCGCTCGATCGCCCACGCGATCGCGTACAACCGCGCGGTCGGTGCCCAAGACGGCGATGTCGAGCTTCAAGTTCTGCGCGGTCTGGGAGACGATCTTCAGCATGCCCTCGTAGCGAAAGGTTTGCGCGTACGAACCTACTGCCCGGTGGGCGACCTGGTCGCGGGGATGGCGTACCTCGTGCGTAGACTGCTCGAGAACACGAGCAACGCGTCGTTCCTCGCCCCACAAACACAGGGCATGAGCGTCGAAGAGCTGCTCACGGCGCCGTGAAACCGTTCTCGAACGAGCCGCAGGCTGAGCTTCGTCGGGCGACCGTGCGTGAGGAGCTGGTGGGCGCGCTTCGCGAGCTGGAAGGAACGCTGCCCCGGAAGGTGCCGGTCTGGATCGGCGACGAGCGCGAAACGGTGGACGCCCTCGCTTCTACCGACCCCGGTAACCCCGAGCGTGTGATCGCAAGCTCCGGATGGGCGCAGGCGGCCGATGTGGATCGCGCGGTCGAAGCTGCTGAGCAGGGCGCTCGGGACTGGGGCCGGCGGCCCGCGGCCGAGCGCGCCGCCGTCCTGGTCCGTGCCGCTGATTGCCTTCGAAGCCGCCGGCGCGAGCTCGCCGCGCTCCAGGTGCGCGAGTGCGCGAAGCCGTGGGGCGAGGCCGACGCCGACGTCTGCGAGGCGATCGACTTCCTCGAGTACTACGCACGACTGGCGCTCGAGCTCGGTCAAGGCCGCCGCCTGGTAGACGCCCCGGGCGAGCGCAACTCGATGCGCTACGCGCCGCGCGGGGTCTGCGCAGTGATCTCGCCTTGGAACTTCCCGCTCGCGATCCCGACCGGCATGGTGGCGGGCGGCCTGGCGAGCGGCAACGCGGTGATCCTCAAGCCCGCCGAGCAATCTCCCGCCTCCAGCCTCGCGTGTATCGAGGCGTTGCGGGAAGGCGGCGTGCCTCCCGGGGCGCTGCACCTCCTACCCGGAGAGGGAGACGTGGGCGCCGCACTCGTGCGCCATCCCGGCGTCGCGACGATCGCCTTCACGGGCTCGAAGGCCGCTGGGCTGGAGATCATCGCAGCGGCTGCGCGCACGCCTCCCGGCCAGCTACAGGTCAAGCGAGTCGTCTCCGAGATGGGCGGCAAGAACTGCGTGATCGTGGACTCGGATGCGGACCTCGACGATGCGGTGCCGGCGATCGCCACATCCGCATTCGCCTACGGCGGGCAGAAGTGCTCGGCCGCTGCCCGGGTGCTGGTGCACGAGGCGATCGCCGACCACTTCGCCGACCGGATCGGCGGAGCGGTGGAGCTGCTCGAGGTCGGCCAGGCCGACGACTTCGCGACACAGGTCCCGCCGCTGATCGAGGAGGCCGCCCAGAAGCGCGTCCTCGGCTATCAGGAGCAGGCGGAGCGCGAAGGACGCCTGCTGGCGCGTGGTGAGCCGGTTCCGAGCCGGGGATGGTTCGTACCGCCGTCGGTCGCGGCCGACCTACCGGCTGGCTCGTCGGTGCTCGAGGAGGAGATCTTCGGACCGCTGCTGGCGGTCGAGCGCGTGTCGAGCATCGAGGCCGCGTGCGAGATCGTGGACGGCCTGGACTACGCGTTGACGGGCGGCCTCTTCTCGCGAAACCCCCGTACCGTGGAGTACGTGTCGTCGCGCACGCCGGTCGGCAACCTCTACGTCAACCGCCAGATCACCGGAGCGATGGTCGGCCGCCAGCCGTTCGGCGGTAACCGGCTGTCGGGAACGGGCTTCAAGGCGGGGGGACCGGACTATCTACTGCAATTCGTGAACCCGCGGGTCGTCACCGAGGACACCCTGCGGCACGGCGTCGTGATCTAGCGGCACATCCGTCGGGTCTCGCCCTCTAGGTCACAGTCGGCTGTGCCACGCGCGTGGTGAACGTACCGTGGAACCCGAGCGGCACGTGGTGGCGCAGATGCGCGACCGCGACGGGCTCGGCCTCCACGTCGCGCGCGTCCAGCACGACCAGGCGCGACCGGTGCTCCGCAGCCGAGTAGACCACGGTCAGCAGCCAGCCGTCGTCTTCGCCGCTGTCGGGCGAGCGCGCCACGAAGATCGGCTCGCCGGCCACGTGGCCCTCGCCGAAGTTGTGCACCGCCCAGCTCTCGCTCGCGTGGTCCACCTTCACGATCCCGTTGGTGGCGAGGGCACTGTCCTCGCCGCCCGCCAGGTAGGAGTAGCGATGGTCGGTGGTGGTGCGGCGCCAGTCGTGCTGCGGGAACTCCGCCGTCAGCGGACACAGCGCGTGAGACTCCACCGTGCCGCCCGGCTTGACGCGCAGCCGCCACAGCGTGGCCGGCTCGTCGAAGCCTCCGGTGCGGAAGTGCTTGAGCGAGTTCTCGCCGATCGAGTAGTCGTCGTATCGCACCAGGTCGACTACGGTGTCGCCTCCGTCCTCGAAGGCGTTGTTGACGTGGAAGTGGAAGAACGGCTCGACCTCGACCGTGCGTGGCTTGCCGCCGTCGCGCGGCACGAGCACGACGAGCGTCGGCTTGTCCGGCTCCCAGCGCAGCGACTCACCGAAGCTGTCGAGGCCGAAGATGACGCGCCCGATGCGTGCGACGATCGGATCGATCACGAACACCATGTGCTCCTGCGTGAGCGCGAAGTCGTGGTTCATCACGGGCCACGGCAGCGTCACCGGCTGGAGGTGGTGCAGGCGCCCGCTCGGCTCGACGCGGTAGCAGCGGATGCGCGTGCGCCGGCCGTAGGCGACGCCGAAGTTGAACATGTCGCCGGTTCTCGGGTCGTACTTCGGGTGGGCGGAGAAGGCATAGGCGGACTTCAGGGTGCCGCCGAAGTCGTGCTCGCCGCGCGTCTCGAGCGTGTCGGGGTCGAGCGCCCATGGGCGGCCGGCCTCCCAGAGGGCGAGCAGGTTGTCGCCGTGCAGCGTCACGCTCGTGTTTGCCGCATTGCCCTTGCCGGGCAGGCGTAGCGCGTTCGCCAGCACACCGCCGGAGCGCTGCTCGCCGAACCCGCGCACACGCGGCTCCGATGCCTCGCGCTCGGCTAGGTACTTGGGCGTGCGCACGAAACGATTGCGGTAGCGCACGCTTCCGCCGTCGAGCACGAACTGCGAGATCATGCCGTGGCCGTCGAAGAGGTGAGCGAAGGGCTTTCCGCCGACCTCGTTGATGCCCGGGCCGTTGCGGTAGAGCGTGCCGGTGAGAGCGGCCGGCAGGGCGCCCTCGATCTCCTCGACGACGTAGTCGTGCTCCTCGGGGAGCGACTCGAAGATGCCGTGCCAGTCGTGAGCGCTCGAGCGCTGCGCGGGGTCTGCCTGCAGTACCATGCCTCGCCTCCTAATCGTCCGAATCGGACTATGGGAATGGTCTGAACCGTACCATAGGACCATCGAAGCGCAAGTGAAAGCGGTCACACTGACTCCGACCTCGTACGTGGTACTCGGCCTGCTCGAGCTGGCCGGCGAGGCGACCCCCTACGACCTCAAGCAGATGGTCGCCGCCTCCGTCGGCCACTTCTTCACCATCCCCCACTCGCAGCTCTACTCCGAACCCGAGCGCCTGGCCCGCGCCGGCTATCTGAGCGAACGACGCGAGCGCGGCGGGCGGCGACGAAAGCACTACGCGCTCACCCAGGTGGGGCGTGAGGCACTCGGCGCCTGGCTGTCCACGCCGGCGGAGCGAGAGTGGGAGCTGCGCGACCCCGGTCTGGTGAAGCTCTTCTTCGGAGCGGACCCGAAGAATCTCGCCCGCCAGCAGCTCGAGACCCACGAGCGCCGCCTCGAGCGCTACCGGCAGATGCAAGCCGAGGCTGAGACTGCGCCCGAGGGACCGCGGCTTGCGCTCGAGGCCGGCATCGGCCACGAGCGGGAGTACGTCCGCTTCTGGAGAAAACTAGCGGAGGGCTAACGGGAGCGCAGGACTTCGCAGCCGCGCGTTCGGCGGCGCTCCTGGCGGTCCACGAAGGCGATGTCACGGCCGGGT
The DNA here is from genome assembly GCA_963774075.1 of uncultured Solirubrobacterales bacterium. Classification (GTDB taxonomy): domain Bacteria; phylum Actinomycetota; class Thermoleophilia; order Solirubrobacterales; family JBBDJG01; genus JBBQNR01. The sequence continues at coordinate 347,700 of CAVZDP010000005.1, forward strand.
CCGCAGTTGACGTAGTCGCGCTTGCCGCCGCCGAATGCGTGGATGCGGTCGTTGCCGGAGCCTGCAAGCACGCGATCCTTGCCGGGGTCGGGGCGAACCTCGTCGTCACCGGGCCCCCCGTCGATGTGGTCGTCTCCGTCGCCGCCCGAGATGCGGTCGTTGCCCTCGTCGCCCTGGACGAGGTCGTTGCCGCTGTTGCCGAATATCTGGTCGGCGCCGAAGCCGGCGTAGATGCGGTCGTTGCCGGTCGAGCCGGGAATGTGGTCGCCCCAGATCACGTCCACGCCCGCGAAGCCACGCAGGACGTCGTCTCCAGCCCCGCCCAGGAGCGTGTCATTGAGGTCTCCACCGATCAGCGTGTCGGGGCCCTCGGCACCGATGCGGGTCGTGCCGCGCAGCGGGTCGCCGTCGTCCGGAGCGGTGCCCTGCGTGATGACCTCGCAGTTGCGGAAGTCCGTGGCGCGCATGTCGCGCCGGTCCCCGTAGACGACGTCGTAGCCGGGACCACAGTCCACGATCCCCTCCGACAGGGCCCCCACTGGCTCGACCGCGTTGATCGTGTCGTTGCCTTCGCCCCCGTAGATGTCGTCGCGGGCGGTGCCGCCCATCAGGTAGTCGTCGCCCGCCTCGCCGAAGAGCGTGTCCTCGGCGCTCGAGCCGTCGAGGCGGTCGTTGCCGTCGCCTCCGTAGAGCTTGTCGCCCGCGTTTCCGGCGTCGATCGTGTCGTCTCCCTGCTCGCCATGGAGCCTGTCCCTGCCAAAGCCGCCGTTCAAGGTGTCGTTACCGCCTCCGCCGAGCATCTCGTCGTCGCCCGACTCCCCGTTGAGGACGTCGTTGCCGTCGCCGCCGAAGATGTGGTCGCCGGCCGTGCCCGCCCACAGCTCGTCGTCGCCGATCTGCCCGTAGAGGCGGTCCTTAGCCTCCTCGCCGTGGAGCTGGTCGTTCTCGGTGCCGCCGACGATGGAATCCGGGCCGGTCCCGCCCCTGAGCAGGTCTGCTCCGGCGACGCCGTCGAGGTAGTCCGCGGAGCGGCCCCCGTAGATCTTGTTGTCGCCGGCGTTGCCGGTGATCCGGTCCTTGCCGTTCGTGCCCATGAAGATGCGCTTGCCGGCGAGGCCTTCCGGTGCAAACGTCAGCGTTGCCGCCGTCAGTAGCGCCGCGGTGGCGACAGCGAGCCGGCGGGCCTCCCTGCCCACCCGCCAACCATCCCTGGCTCTGGCAAATCCACGCATCCGTGCCTCCCTCTCTGAGCGAGAGATCGGCGAAAAGGAGCGCGAGCAACTCCGCGCGCAAGGTTTCTGGACCTTTTGTGGAGGAGCCGCCCTGGACGAAAGGCGACTTGGGCTCTAGAGGTGGAGGCTTAGCCCCGGCCGGTGCTGCCGGCGCCGACGGGCGCTCTATCGCGACCGAAGCGCCCCGGCTTCCAGCGCGTGCGCGGGGCGATCGCGCGCTCGATCACGCGGGCCTTGTAGCCGTCGATGATCCGTAGCATCGACTGCACGAGCTCCTGACCGAGATAGTGCGGCTGCAGCCCGAGGTCGTGGAGCTTCGTGTTGCGGGCGTTGTAGTAGTGGTCCTCGAGCTCGACCCGCGGGTTCGGCACGTTCTCGATCGTCACGTCGTAGCCGTGCTGACCGGCCGCTCCCTGGACCAGCTCAGCGAGTCCGCTGACGCTGAACTGCTCGGTGAACTGGTTGAAGACGCGGAATTCACCCACGTCGGCCGGGGTGTTGACCGCCAGCTCGACGCACTGGAGCGTGTCCCGAATGTTGAGGCAGCCGCGCGTCTGGCCGCCCTTGCCGTAGACGGTGAGCGGGTGGCCGATCACGGCCTGTACGCAGAAGCGGTTCAGCGCCGTGCCAAAGATCTCGTCGTAGTCGAAGCGCGTGATGAGTCGTTCGTCGAGGGCCGTCTCGTCGGTCTCGATGCCGTACACGACGCCCTGGTTGAGGTCCGTCGACCGCAGGCCCCAGACGCGGCACGCGAAGTGGATGTTGTGGGAGTCGTGAACCTTGGAGAGGTGGTAGAGCGAGCCCGGTAGCTTGGGATATGGCAACACGTCCCTGCGGCCGTTGTGCTCGATCTCGATGTAGCCCTCTTCGATGTCGATGTTCGGGGTCCCGTACTCACCCATCGTGCCGAGCTTGACGAGATGGCATTCCGGCACCCGGTCCCTGATCGCGAAGAGCAGGTTGAGCGTGCCGATCACGTTCGTGTACTGCGTGTCGACCGCGTGCTTGCGCGAGATCATGGAATAAGGCGCGGAAGCTTGCTCGCCGTAATGGACGATGGCCTCCGGCTCCGTCTCGGCGACGACGCGGTCGATGAACTCGCCGTCCTCGATGTTGCCTACGAAGCACTCGATCTCGGCGCCGGATATGTCCTTCCACGTCTCGATCCGCTCCGCCAGCGTGCGAATAGGCGTGAGCGAGTCGGTCGAATGCTCGTGGTGCCAGCGGCGACGGGAGAAGTTGTCTACGACTGAGACCTCGTGACCGCGAGCGGAGAAGCGGAGCGCGGTCGGCCAGCCGAGATACCCGTCCCCACCGAGGATCAGGATCCGCATGACCGTGGCAGGGTAGCGGACGTGGCGGTCCCGCGAGTGGGGACTGGGTAAAAGCCGGGCCATCGGCGGGTGCGTGTTCCGTTGAATCGGTCATCTAGCATCCCGGCGATGGCGCTCGCGTCGCTCAGGTCCGTCGTGCGCGAGCGCGTCGTCACGCTGCCGGGCCGCCACGGAGGTCCGCTGGTGCTGGTGGCGCTCGCGCTCGTGGTCGCGCTCGGCTTCGGCCTGCGCCTCGAGAAGGCGATCGACCCGCCCGCGAACCCCGGCGCGGACTCGATCGTGGCCTACCAGGGCAACGACTCGCGTTCGTACGAGCAGATCGCCGCCGCTCTCTATGAGGAGGGGCGTTATGGGACGCCCAAGATGCGCAGTCCGAGCGACTGGTCGCCGGGGGCGCCGATCTTCTATGCGGGCGTCTACTTTCTCACCGGCGGGGTCGACGTCGAGCGGGCGCGCATCGCCGTCGCGATCCTCGGCGCCGCGATGGTGCTGCTCGTCTACCTGCTCGGCAGCCGGCTCGGCGGCCCGGGCGTCGGATTGCTCGCGGCGCTCGGAGCGGCGATCTATCCCACCTTCCTCGACAACAACGGACAGCTTCTGAGCGAGCCGATCGCAGCCTTCACGCTCGTCGCGGCGGTGCTCGCGTTCTTCTGGGCCTCGGATGAAGGGCGCAGCCCGTGGGCATGGCTCTTGCCGGGCGCTCTACTCGGGGCGACCGCGCTGACGCGACCCGAGTACCTGGCCTTCGCCGCGGTGTTCGCCCTGCTGGCACTGGTCAGGGTCGGCCGGCAGCGATCGTGGCGTCTCGGCGTCGCCTCCTCGGTGCTGCTCGTGGCGGCGTTCGCGGCGGTGCTCGCCCCGTGGACAGTCCGCAACTACGTCGTGCTCGACCGCTTCGTGCCGGTCACCACGGGCGGCGGCAAGGCGCTCTTCGTGGCCACCTACCTGCCGGGCAACGGTCGCCAGCTCCAGGTCAAGCGCGCGCTGATCAAGCGTTACACCGGCGACCGCTACGTGTCTCCCGAGGAGGTGCGGGACACGGAGATGAAGAACCTGCTCGACAAGGTCGCGCGCAAGTACCCGGAGCTCGAGCGCGACGCGGCGCTCGCGCGGATCGGGCGCGAGAATTTCCGCAAGTACTTCTCGGAGCGGCCGTTCGCGTACATGCGCATGGTCGCCACCAAGATGTGGAACGTGTGGCGGCGAGGCTCGGGGCCGACGATGCGGGCGCCTGGCTGGATCGCCTTTCACTACGCGATCGTGGCGCTCGCGCTCCTGGGCCTCGCCGTGCTCGCGTGGCGGCGGCGCTGGGAGGCACTCCTGCTTGCGCTCCTGATCGGCGGCATCACCGTGCTCGGCGGGTTGCTGCTCGCGGTGCCCCGCCGCAACGTCCCGTTGATGCCGCTGGTGCTGGCGCTCGCGGCCGCTGGCGCCGTTTGGCTGAGCCTCGTCGCCGGAGGATGGATCGCCGAGCGCAGGCGGCCACGCGCCGGCGCGCGCGCCGTCGGCACGAGCGCCGAGACCCAGTAGGTACCCCAGTCGCCTCCCGCCGCGATGGTGACACCCTGGCGCCGGGGCGCTGGACGCCGGGTTATCCTCCGGCACGCATGGACCTCTCCGCCCTTCGCGCGTCAGGGCTGATCGCGGGAGCGGCCGTGATCGCGTTCGCGATCTGGCGCCGCCGCTCGCTGCGCAACGTCGACGTCCTGATCATGCTCCTGGCCGGCCTCGGTCTGGTGATCGTCTCTGCCACCAGCCTCGCGGACGCGATCCTGTCGTTCTTCGACTTCGAGAAGGGCGCCGGCGGACGCATACTCGGCCTGGCCGTGTTCGCGATCTTCGTCCTGTTCGCGCTCACGCTGCGCTCGCTGTGGCAGACGGGCCGCGTGGATCGGGAGCTATCTGCGGTGCTCGAGGGCATCGCCTGGGAGGAATTCCGCACCGGAGGGCTTCCTGACCGCTTCCGCGACAAGGTCGCCGTCGTGATCCCGGCCTACAACGAGGAGGACAACGTCGGCGCCGTGCTGTCGCGAATCCCGCGCGAGGTCTGCGGCGTCGGCACCGAGGTCCTGGTGGTGGACGACGGCTCTCGCGATGCCACCGGCGACGTCGCCCGCGCGCACGGCGCAGCGGTCGCCCGGCACGTCATCAACCGCGGCGGCGGCGCGGCGCTTCGGACCGGCTACCGGCTCACCTCTGACTCGGGATCGCTCGTCGTCGTGACGCTCGATGCCGACGGTCAGCATCTGCCGGAAGAGATGTCGAGGCTCGTCAGGCCCGTGCTCGACGGCGAGGTCGACGTCGCGCACGGCTCGAGGGTTCTCGGCCACGCAGAGCCGAACAACTACTCGCGCGAGCTCGGGATCGTCTTCTTCAACCGCCTGGTCTCGTTCATCACCCGCACGAAAGTAAGCGACTGCTCGAATGGTTACCGAGCGGTACGCGCAAGCGTCCTACCGCAGCTCGTGCTGCGCCAGGAGCAGTTCCACACCTCGGAGTTCATGATCGAGGCGATCAAGCGTGGCGTGCCCGCGCGCGAGGTTCCCGTCACGGTCACGCGCCGCCTGCACGGCCACTCGAAGAAGCCGGCGGTCTTTCGCTACGGCCTCGGGTTCGCCAACGCGATCGTGCGCGCCTGGCTGCGCTGACGCGCCGCCGCCGACGGCGCAGGCTCTTCCGCCCTCTTCAGCCGCGCGGCACGGTTCATCAGCGGCTTCTCGACCAGGTACCAGCTCGCCGCCCCCATTCCGACGGCTGCGGGCAGTATCACCGCGAGGTCGAGGTGCACCCCGCCGCCCAGCAGCCCGTGCCCGCGGGCCCAGACGATCAGCGGGATGTGCCAGAGGTAGAAGCCGTAGGAGATTTGGCCGAACCAGGCCAGCGGCCTGCTTCCGAGCCAGCCGAGCCCGACGCCGGAGCCGATCACCATCGCGGCGATCACGGCGGCGAATGCGATCGCCGCTCCGAGGTCCGCCACCGCCTCGATCGCGATCCCGTCCGGGCTCGAGTCGCTCGCGTGCCAGTAGCCGTTGGCGACCAGCAGCGCTCCCGCGCCAGCGACGAGCAGCGCCGTCGTGCGCGAGCCGATCGCCCCCAGCCGGCCGGCGTGGTGCGCCTCGACGGCGAGCGCGACCAGCATCCCGCACGCAAAGTACGGCAGGAAAGAGGGCGGCGAGTGGCTGGCGACGGGGCCCCAGCCCGCCGCGTAGTCGAGCACGTTCCAGCCGATGCCGGCGACCACGAGGGAGGCGATCAGCGCGAGCTGCCAGCGCGCGCTGCCGCGGCGTCGCAGCGCCGCGAGCGCCACCAGGGGCAGCAGTATGTAGAAGGCGACCTCGATCGCGAGCGTCCACGTCGCGGCGTTGAGCTTCAGGAGCGTGTGGGGTGAGTAGTTCTGCCCGAACACGAGGAACAGCGGGAACTCGGCGTGCTCGACGACCCGCCGCCCGGCGACGTCGCCGGCCGTGGCGATGAGGGCGACCGTGCCGGCCAGGGCGAGGTAGTAGGCGGGCATGATGCGAGCGGCGCGCCGCACGGCGTAGGCGGCGATCGACGCCGGCGCACTCTCGCCGAGCGCGGCGCGCGCGAACGGCCGGTAGAGCAGATAGCCCGAGAGCACGAAGAACATGACGAATGCGACTCTCGTCTCGAACAGCAGGAATTCGCCGAAGTGGTCGCGCGTGACGTCGACGCTGTTCGGGAGCTGGTAGATCCAGAGGTGCACGCCGAACACGGCCAGCGCGGCGAGTCCGCGCAGCCCGTCGAGTCCACCCTGCCGATTTCTGGCGTTCCTCTGCATGAGCGCGAAACAGGAAAAGGTACCGGCAGCCGCCCGGCCGATCCAGGGGCAACCGTTCTTCCCCTACCCGAGGCGACTCGCGCGCGAACGTCCAGCCAGCCGTTTGGCCCTATTCGAGTGGGCTCAGCTTGCCGTCGCCGTCGAGCGCCGCGTTGGCTTTCTCAGAGCCGCTCGCCTGAAGCGCGATCCTCTCCTGAGGCGTATCGACCGGCAGCATGGTCACCTGCTGCCAGCCTCCCTCCACCAGGCCGCTCGGGTCCGCCTTCTGCGGGGTGTGGAACTGGCCGAGCGTGCCGTACTCCCGGTCCGACTCGGAGGCCGCGAACATGACCAGGCACGCGTCCTCGACGCCCTGCGCAGGCTCGTTCAGGAGCGTCACGCGAGCCGCGCGCGAGTCGTGGCCCGGAGAGTAGGCGTGGCGGCCGAACTGCGCGGCAATCTCATCTTCGTTCCATCGCTCGAGGCATTTCGGCGGAGGCGGTGGGCCCGCCTTCTTGAAGGACGCCTCGCCGCTGTCGCCGCCGCAGCCGGCGGCCACGAGCAGGGCCACGAGGGACAGCCCCACCCCGATGCTCCTCGACCCGCGCACGGCATCAGACTAGCCAACGCCCGCTTCGGGCTACGCAACTACAATCGCGCCGCCATGCAGTCCACCTCCCTCTCGAGACGATGATGCGCTCGAACGGCGCCCGGGTGGCGATCGCGCTCGCAGCGATGGCTGCGGTCGTCGTGCTGTTCGTGCTCCTCAGCGCGGACGATGACGGCGGCTCACCGTCGCTGCCGGCCACCGAGGAGCAGCAGCAACGGCAGCAGCAACAACGGCAGGGCTCGACCGTCACCGGCGGCGAGGGCGACGAACGTGAGCGAACGACCGACCGGGAGCGCGCGGCGCAACGCGTCACGATCAGGGTCAGAAACGCCAAGCCTGTGGGCGGCATCGAGCGGCTGGAGTACGCGAAGGGAGAGCGCGTGCGCTTTGTCGTCGAGTCGGACGTCTCCGACGAGGTCCACGTGCACGGCTACGACCGGACGAACTTCGTCAACGCCGGCGGGACGGCGAGCTTCGACTTCGTCGCGAAGCTCGAGGGAGTGTTCGAGATCGAGCTCGAGAGCCGCCACGTGCAGATCGCCGAGCTGCGCGTGAAGCCCTCGTGACGCGCCGCGGCGCGGCGGCCGCCGCCGGCGCGGTCGTCGTCGCGCTGCTCGCCGTACCCGACGCGGCCCTTGCCCACGGCCTCGTGGGTCGCGCCGACCTCCCGATCCCCGAGTGGCTTTTCGCCTGGGCGGCCGCAGTCGTCCTGATCGTCTCTTTCGTCGGGCTGTCGGTTCTGTGGCGAAGCCCGGTGCTCGAGGGCGACGAAGGCTTTAGGCCACTGCCGGCGTGGCTCTCGCGAGCGATCGTGAACCCGGTGACGGACTTTCTGGCGGGGCTCGCCGGCGTCGGCGTGCTTGGGCTCGTCGTCGTCGCGGGTCTGTTCGGAGAGCAGACAGCGCTGTCGAACTTCGCCCCCACCTTCATATATGTGATCTTCTGGGTCGGCCTCGTCGTGGTCAGCGTGCTGCTCGGGGACGTGTTCAGAGCCTTCAATCCCTGGCGCGCGATCGCGCGAGCCGTGGCGTTCGTGATGTCGCGCCTCGCCGGCCCACTCCCCCAGCCGTACGCGTATCCGCGCCGCCTCGGCCGCTGGCCCGCCTTCGCCACGGTGCTCGCCTTCGCCTGGATGGAGCTGGCCTACGTCGACAGCGACGACCCGAGTGCACTCGCTATCGCGACGCTGGTCTACACCGCGCTGACCCTGGTCGCGATCTCCGTCTACGGCACCAGGGCGTGGATCGACAACGGCGAGGGCTTCTCCGTCTACTTCAACCTCTTCTCGCGGATCTCGCCCGTCGCCATCAGGGATGGGCGGCTCGGATTTCGCCGTCCGCTCACGGGCCTGGCCAGACTCGACCCCCTTCCGGGGACGGTGGCGCTTCTCATCGCGATGCTCGGCACCGTGACCTTCGACGGCGCGAGCGAGGGGCCGCTCTGGGCCGACGTGGGACCGTGGCTGCAGGACCGCTTCGTGGACGTGGGCTTCAGCCTCTCGACGGCCGGGGAGTTGGCGTTCACGATCGGCATCATCGCCGGCATGGCCGTGATCGGCGCCATCTATACGATCGGGATCGCGGGTGCCCGCACGGTGGGGCACGACTTCTCCCAAGGCGATCTGGCGCGCAGGTTCGTGCATACGCTCGTGCCGATCGCGGCCGTGTACGTGATCGCGCACTACATCTCGTTCCTCGTCTACAACGGCCAGGCGATGGGCTATTTGATCTCGGATCCGCTCGGCGAAGGGTGGAACCTGTTCGGAACGGCCGGCAGCGGCATCGACTACGGCGTGATCGGCGCGACCGCGATCTGGTACGTGCAGGTGGGCGCGCTCGTCGTGGGGCACGTCTGCGGGCTCGTGCTCGCACACGACCGCGCGCTCGCGATCTACCCCCGTGTCAAGGACGCGGTGCGGTCCCAGTACTGGATGCTCGGCGTCATGATCGCCTACACGACCTTCGGCCTCTGGTTGTTGGCCCAGGCCAACCAGTAAGGGCGCGCCGGGTGCATTCACGCGAGAGCGATAGTGAGCGGCCGTGAAGATTTCTTCGGGGCGGTTGACTTGCGTCTAGGGCGACGTAGGATCGAAACACCTAAAACCTCCCGGAAGGAGAGCATCACGGAACGTGGCTCAAAAGCTGGAACGGTGGTTCTCGTTCACGGCGGTTTCGTGGACGGCTCCGGCTGGAAGGACGTCTACAACCTCCTGAAGAAGGACGGCTACCACGTCAGCGTCGTCCAGAATCCGACGCTTTCGCTCGAAGGCGATGTCGCCGCGACGAAGCAGGTAATCGACGAGCAGGACGAGCCGGTGACTCTCGTCGGTCATTCCTAACGGTGGAGCGGTGATCACTGAGGCTGGAAACGATCCCAACGTTGCGGCGCTCGTCTACATCGCGGCCTTCGCGCCGGACAAGGGCGAGTCGGTGAACACGCTCATTGCGAATCCGCCGCCCGAGGCGCCCGTACCGCCAATTCTGCCGCCGCAAAACGGCTTCCTGTCCCTCGACCGGGAGAAGTTTCATGATTCATTCGCGGCCGACGTGAGTGACGAAGAGGCAGAGTTCATGGCCGACTCACAGGTTCCGTGGGGTGTTGACGCCCTGGGCGGCACAATCAGCGAGCCGGCGTGGCGGAGCAAGCCAAGCTGGTACCTGGTTGCGACTGAAGACCGGATGATCCCCCCGCCAGCCCAGCGCTCAATGTCTGCGCGGGCGGGTTCGACCGTTGATGAGGTCGCGGGCAGCCATGCGATCTATGTGTCGCAGCCGGAAGCCGTGGTTGGAGTCATTGAAAAGGCTGCTTCCGAAGTAGGTCGATCGTGAGCTAAAGCCTCGGCGCTGGGCAGTACCGCTTCGCTCCATAAGGAAGCGAAAGCGCCAGCTAACCTGTAACGCCGTTAAGTCATCCGGCCCCAAGGAGAACTCGTGCCAACGCTGATCTTCGTCCACCGAGGCAACCCGGCAGGCGATCGCAGAAGCGGAGGCGCCCGTCGTGCTGTGCGGGCACTCCTACGGCGGAATGGTCATTACCGAGGCTGGGGCTGATGAGCGGGTCTCCCAGCTGCTCTACGTGACCTCGGTGATGCCCCAAACCGGGCAGTCCCTGGCCGATGTCGCCGCCTCTCAGCCCACGCCGTGGATGGATCCTGGCGACGACGGCACGGTTGGAGTCCACGCGGAGATAGTCGCCGAGTTGTTTCTCCAGGACTGCGACGAAGACATCGTGCATCAGGCGCTGGCCCGCCTGACACGTCAGTCCGCGATGCCGTTTGCCCAGACACCCCTAGCGTGGCAGGAGAAGCCCTCGACATTTTTCGTGTGCACCGAGGACCTCGCAATTCCGGCGGAGCTGCAGCTACAGCGTGCCCGCGCCAGCGCCCGACTGATCGACATCCCCTCAGGCCACCACCCGTTTCTGTCCCAGCCCGAGGCCTTCGCCGACAGCATCGCGTCCGAGATCGAGCAGGTCGCCTAATTAGCCTCGTATCTCCTTAGCCCCTCGTGACCGTAGTAGGTAGCGCCACCGACCGCCGCGTGCACTGACTGGAATTCGATCTGGGATCGCAAAATGCGATCCAAGCCTTTATGTCGCGATTATTGAACGCCTCTAAGGCGCGGCGATGGAGCTCGACGTTCTGATCACGCATACGCGAAGCCTAATCCGAGCGCGCGACCCACCGGCATCGCGCTCGCCGCACTCAGTCTCGCCCTGACCCAGCCCACCGCGCCGGACTTATGGTTCAGCCCGGGGCCCCAAGACTGTGGAAAGGAGCGCCTGACATGAGCACCGACACTGGCAAAGTGGTCGTGAACAGGGCGATGTCGCTTGACGGCTTCATCGCCGGTCCCGGCCACACGATGGACTGGATCTTCGATTTCCTGACACCGGACGCATTCCCTGAAGTCATGGCCGCCACTGGTGCGATGCTTATCGGCCGGGGTACCTACGAGGTTGCCAAGCAGATGCCCCACGAGGAGCGCAACTACGAGGGCGGAGCCCAGTTCGTCCTCACCCACGATCCTCCCGACAAGCCGGACCCGAACGTCACATTCCTCACCTGTGACATCGCGGACGCCGTCGCCACGGCGCTAAGCGCCGCGGGCGGTAAGAACCTGGAGATCCTTGGCGCCGACCTGGCCAGCCAGTGCCTGCAGCGAGGGCTCGTCGACGAGATCCTGGTCTATGTCCTCCCGGTGCTCTTGGGCGACGGGGTCCGCTTTTCGACCCCGACCCTCCACAGGATTGACCTCGAACCATTCAGCAACACCCAGTCGGGCGCCGTCACCATGCTCCGCTTCCGTGTGCCTCGCGCCTCCAGCGTGCTCTAACCTCGGCCGTCCCGAAGTCAGCGTTCGGTGATGTGTGCCGGGACCGATTCTGCATAGCGGGTCACGTCTGTGTCGCGGTGGCCGGGTCCTGACCCCGGCTTGCGCTTCGCGCGACAAACGACAGCGCATGTGGTGTAGAGGGCCCTCGCATCTCGTCAAACTGTGCGTGACCGACACGCTCGATCAGCGGCTCCAGATCACTGCCAGAATCAACCCCCGCTTCTAGCCGACGTGGTGTAGAGTCGCCGCCTTCCCGATCGTAGGGGGTGCCGAGTGGCGGATTTGGCCGAGATCAAGCAACGGAACCGCGCGACGTGGGCCGCTGGAGACTGGGACGAGGCCTCGAACCTGATCGCGGACGTGGGCCCACGGCTGCTCGACCGCGTTGGAATCGAGGCCGGGATGGACGTTCTCGATGTCGGCACGGGCAGTGGCGGCACGGTCGCGATTCCGGCGGCGCTGCGCGGCACGCGGGTCGTCGGGAGCGACCTCACCCCCGAACACTTCGAGCACGCCCGCAGAAGGGCAAAGGAGGCGGGTGTCGAGGTCGAATGGGTGGAGGCCGACGCCGAGGCGCTGCCGTTCGAAGACGAGAGCTTCGACCGCGTCCTGTCGACCTTCGGCCACATGTTCGCTCCTCGCCACGCCGTCGCGGCCGCGGAGCTGGCTCGCGTCTGCCGCCCCGGGGGGGTGGTCGCCACGACCACCTGGACGCCGGAGGGACTTACCGGCTCCTTCTTCGAGACCATCGGCGGCTACATGACCCCACCTCCAGACATCGTCGAGCCGCCGATCCTCTGGGGCTCCGAGCAGCACGTGCGAGAGATGCTGGAGCCACATGGTTTTGAGCTCGAGTTCGATCGCGATACGGTCACGTTCGAGAAGCCCAGTGTCGAACAGCTCGTCACCTTCTACGAGGAGAAGTTCGGCCCCATGGTGATGGCGAAAGCGGCCTTGGGCGAGCGCTGGCCAGAGCTGCGCAGCGACCTCGTCTCGTTGTTCGAGTCCGCTAACGAGGCCGGCGACGGGTCGGTGCGCGTAGCGGCCGAGTACCTCGTCACGGTCGGGCACAAGCGCTAGCAGCCACTTCTCCTTCGCGCGATTAGCGCCAGCTGCTAGTTGCCCGCTGCAGGAGGAAACGCGATACTGCATTTGTGTCTGGCGAGAACATCGAGGCGGCTGGTCGTGAATTCATGGAGGCACTCAGCAGAGCCGCAGCCGAGGTCGCAAGCGGAAAGCCGGGACAGGACCTCTCGCGCCTGATCGCGCTTTCCCACCCTGAGGTTGAATGGCGCTCGTTGTTCGCGCAGCTAGGCGCCGGAGGCGTCTACTTCGGGCATGAGGGCATCCGGGCTTCCGTCACAGAAGTTGTCGAGGCATTCGAGTTTCTGCGTGTTGATGTGGACGATGGGCTTGGCATAGGAGACATTGCCGTGCTCGTCGGTCGCCTTCACTACCGCGGCAAAGGCAGTGGCGTCGAGAACGAATCGCCGATTGGCTGGGTGCTCAAGTTTCGTGAAGGAAAGCTCATCTACTTCCGGGCGTTCCGAGAACCCGCGCAGGCTTTTGAAACGGTGGGGCTTACAGAGAAGAAGCTGTCGCAAGAGAAACTCGACGAGAGCGAAAAACTGCCGGACCACTCATAGCTACACCTGCGGTAGTGATTCAGAATTACCGTCGCTGCCGGTTCGCGCGAGCAGCGGAAGCGAATCTGTACCGGAGGAGCCTCCCCGATCTTGCTCGAGGGGGGAGGCTCCTACCAGTGGCGGTGGCGGGACTCGGACCCGCGACTCTCCGGGTTATGACTCTCCGGTCATGAGTCGAGTTACCTCCGGCGGGAGCGGACCAGGGCCGCGCCTCCGGTGACGAGGCCGAGGCCGCCGACAACCAGCGCCACGATCGTGAGCATGTCGTCGTCCTCGTCGTCGTCATCCTTGCTCGTGCTGGCAGTGGCGGTTCCCTCCGCGCCCTCCGCGCCGGTCGTGCCGGCCGCGCCTCCGGTGTCCTCGGTCTTCGCCTCCTCGCCGTGCTCCGACTCGGTCGAGGCGGTCACCTCAACCTGCGGGGCCGGCTCCTCGCCGTCGGGCGGGCCTATCCAGCGCACGACCTCGCCGCCCTCGTAGGTCTGCAGCGCCTTGAAGGTCAGCTTCGTGCCCGCCTTGTCGGGGACCTGTAGCGACAGCCCGAAGTCCCGGAACTGCCCGGGACCGATCCTGCCCGCCTCTCCTTCCCCGGTCCAGGTGACGCGGCTCACCTGCTCGGTGATCTTCTCACCGTGCTGCTCGAGCGGGGTGTCGAGTTTCTCCCGGCTCACCTTCACGCGCCAGCCGGCGACCGGCTCGTAGGAAACCGACGGAATCCCCGCCGGGAACTGCACGTCGACCTTGGTGGTGCCCTTGTCGTCGCGCTCGTTGGGGACGCGCACGTCCAGGCGGGTGAAATCGCCCGCCGGCGCCTTCGTGGGCTGAAGCGTCACGTGCGCCGAGGCCGTCGGGGCCATCATCAGCGCGAGCGCGATTGCCCCCACGATCACCGGCGATGTCAGCTTCCTGTTGGACACGGGCTCTCCTCTCTGTCGCTTGTCACTTGATCGGGACCTCGACGGTGGTCTCGTACTGGTCGAACTCGGAGACACGGCCCGTGAACCGCAGCTCCCAGTCGCCCTTGACGCCGAAGTCGGTTGCGGGGACCACGTAGTGACCCGGCCCCGCCTTCACGGGCCGGGCTGCCAGGGGTCCGATGTCCTTGCTCGGAAGCGTCATCCGGATCCGAAGCTCCTTGGTGCCGTTGAACTGGGTGCCGTCGCGTGCCCGGAATAGATAGAGGTGCATCTCGTTGCGGCCGAGCTCCGCCGGATCGACGGTCACCTGCAGCTCGAGCGGCCCGACCGACTTGGTCGTCACGAACGGACCCGCGTCGGCGGTGCTCGGTGGCGGGTAGCTCACGAGCGCCGCCGTCACCCCGAGCACAGCGGCGAGCAGCGCCATCTCGGCGCGCAGGGCCCGCCGCAGCCCGACTCCTGCGCCACCCGGCGACTCGCCCCGTTCCGCGAGCCTGCGCAGCCTCGGAACGGACCGTCGCTGGTTGTAGGCGCCGAGGCCGATCAGCAGGAGCATCAGTCCGATCTTGATCAGCACGGCGCGGCCGAACGCCGTGTCGAGCAGGTCGTTCAGGTCGGCGAGGTGCATGATCGACTGCACGGTTCCGGTCGCGACGAGCACGCAGACCGCCAGCAGCGCGAGCCGGGAGAAGCGCGACAGCACCGCCGCCAGGAGCCGGGTTCGCTCCTCCCCTGGAAGGGCCCGAGTTGCGGCGGGCAGCGCGAGCACCGCCGCCACGATGCCTCCGATCCATACGCTCATCCCCAAGACGTGGAGCACGTCTGTCGGGATCAGCAGCGCCCTCGGGTCCTGGGTCGAGGCGTGACCCGCCAGAGCCGGCGTGAGAGCGACGAACCCGAGCAGGAGCGCGCCGACCACGAGCGTGGGCCGCGACAATGGGGACGGCGCCGCGAGGCCGGCGCTGCCGACGGTCGCAGGCCGCAGCGACGGCACAGGGCTCCCGATGGTGAACAGCGCAAGCGCGCCGGCGAACGCGCAGCCGGCGAGCAGGTGAACCATGCCGAAACGAGTGTCGAGCACCTCCTGGATCACGTCCGCGTCGAGGGCCGACCAGAACGACGTGCCGGCGGCGGTGGCGCCCTGCAGCACGATCTGCGCCGCCTCGCCGAGGACGCCGGCCGCGAGCGCCACCAGCAGCAGCAGCCGGAGGCGGCGCGCGAAGCGCTGAGAGGCCTCCAGCCACTCGGCCGCCGCGGTCGCGGTCGAGCGCAGGGCGGGAAGCCATGCCGCGAGCAGGAAGACGAGAGAGCCGATCGCGAGCGCGATCGCAGCGTAGGTGACGCCGCGGGCAATGCCGAAGGCGGTGTCGGTGACCGCGCCAACGTCGCTTGCGGCCGTCAGCTCGGCCACGGTCCTGCCCTGCGCTCCGGGGACCCCGATCGAGAACACGAAGCCGCCGGCGACGGGATGGCCGTCGGCCGAGATGACGCGATAGGTCGCGGTGTAGGTGCCGTCGGGAAGACCGGCTCGCATGCCGACGCCGATCGTCTCGTCTCCCCGGGGGCGCACCAGCTCGCCCTCGTCCACGCGCGCGCCGCGCGAGTCGAAAACGCGTACCGCGCCGAAGCTCCCCTCGACCGGCTCGTTGAAGGCGAACTGGATCAGCTCGGGCTGCTGTTCGACGGTCACGCCGCGGGCCGGCGACGTCTGCTCGATGATCGCGTGCGCACCCGCGGGCGAGGCCAGCGCGAGCCAGGCCAACACGGTGATAACCAACAGGCGACCGCCGTAGGCGGGCGCTCGTGACTTTAGGTGTCCGCCGAAGGCGGCTCGATATTCGGTCAAGCGCCGCGCGAGCTTCACCAGGCCCCACCTCCGCCCGATCTGGGATGTCGAGCGCGAACCCTGCGGGTGGCGAAGAAGAGCAGGCCGCTCGCGACGGCGAGCCCGGCGAGCGCGAAGTAGGCAGCGCTGGGCACACCCGAATCGGACGGCTCCCACCTCAGCGTCCCCTCCACGACGGCTGGGCGGGCTCCCACAACGATCGGCACCTTCCAGTCGAAGATCTTCGCGGCCTTGTCCTCGTCCTTCACCTGGGGCGGGCGGTCCTTCGACATGTAGTGGATGCGGTGGTCGTGCCACTCGTAGCGGCCGCTGCGGTCCACGGTCTCCCAGCGCGGAGGCGCTTTCTCGTCGGCCTCGGGAGGCGGGTTCACCTCGGCGAAGCGATCCTCGTTCAGGTAGAAGGTGGGCGAGCGCTTGTTCACCTGCACGGTCCCGTCGGCGAGCATCCGGATGTACGGCTCGCCGTCGTAGCCCTCCACGAGCAGCGTCCGTTGGCTGCGATTGACGGCGGAAAGCCGGTCGTCGTAGTTGCGCACCTCGAACTGGATTCCCTTCGGCGGCGGCTCTATGGTGCGCACCTCGGAACGGAAGTTCGGGTTGCCTTCGTGCGCGCCCGCGGGCGCGACACCGGCGCACGCGAAAGCCAGCGCCACGGACGCGATCGAAACCAAGCGCTTGCTCGTCGAGCCTCCACGGCCCATGCAGAACCTCCTTTCACGATCACTGCGGCCGCATCCCACGAGGGACGGACCAAGGATGGCGAGCTCGCTACGAGAGGAGCGGTGGTGCTCTGCCGGCGAGGTTGCGCGCGAGGACACGAAGGCGCGGCGTACCGCAGACCGGCGGCCGCATCGGGATCGTGCGCGCCGGCCTGGGGCGCGAGAGCGTGAGCCCCGCAAGCGCCGCGAGCTCGATCGCCTTCTGTGCGCCCTTCAGCAGGACGGCAACGATCACCCCCACGAGTGGTGCGAAGGCGAGAACCGACCATCCGCCGTGCCCAAGGAGGCCGTGCAGGCCCGCCGAGTGGCCGCCGACGAGCGCGCCCTCTAGCGACTCCTGGGTGACGAAGATCGCCAGCAGGGCGAGCGTCGCCCACAGCCAGGCTGCACTGAAGCGAACGGGCGCGCGTGACTCGAGCTCGCCGCGGCGGGCGAAGAGCAGGGCGAGGGCGAAGTGGACCACCGACGCCACGAACACCAGCAGCACGAGGGCGCCTGCGAGCGGCAGGTAGGCGTGTGGCTGGGCCGAGAGGATCTCGTGAGAGTGGGCGCCGGGCCCCGCCAGATAGCGGAGCTCGTGCAGGCCGATCGCACCCGCGCACAGCAGGCCAAGCCAGCGCAGCATGCGTGACTCCACCCTCATCCTGACGGAGCGTAGCCGAATTCTGCGCGCCTCAAGGCCGCGCGGCAATCCGGGCACTCGCCCCGCAGCGTGACCTCGTGCACGCCGACCGCGTAGCGATGCCGCCGCGCCAGGCGGGTGATCGCCTCCTCGAGTGCCCGATCCTCGAAAGCGGCGACCTCGCCGCAGCTGTCGCAGACGACGTGGTGATGGTGGTCGCCGCCGGGGTACTCGGCCTCGTAGCACGCCGACGTCCCGATCTCGAGCCGGCGCACGAGGCCGAGCCGGGACAGGACGTCGAGCGCGCGATAGACGCTCGCGATGCCGACCGCCCTGCCCTCCCGGCGAAGCCGGTCGAAGATCTGCTGCGCGGTGAGACAGCAGCGCTGGTGGGCGAGAAGCTCGATCACCGCGGCGCGAGCTCCACCTGCACGATGCCCCGAGCGCCCCAGTGCCTCCAGCGCGTGCTCGCGCCACGCGTCGTTGGCGGCCGGCGTGCCCGGTACGGCCGTCTTCCTCGAGCCCATCGCAGTCATGATAACCCCAAATGGAAATGATAATCGTTCCCATTACCTGATACTTTGCGGATCGAATGCTGGACCCCTTCGAACTCGTCTTCGTCCGGCGGGGCATGCTCGAGGTGCTGCTCCTGTCCGGAGGCGCCGGGCTGCTCGGCACCTGGATCGTGCTCAGGGGCCTCGCCTTCTACTCGCACTCGGCCGGCAGCGCGACGTTTCCAGGCCTCGTGCTCGCCGACGGGTTGGGGTTCGCCGCGCCGCTCGGCGCGTTCGGCGCAGCGCTTGCGTTCGCGCTCGGCGTGTCGCAGCTCGCGCGCGCTCGCCGCAGCGGGGCGGACGCCGTCACGGCCGTGGTGCTCGTCGGTGCGCTGGCCTTGGGAGTGATCCTCGCCAGCGACGTCTTCGAGTCGGGCTCACGCGTGGAGACGCTGCTGTTCGGCAGCCTGCTCGCCATCCAGGACTGGGACCTCGTCGTAGCGGGGGCGGCGAGCGCGCTTGCCATGGCGGCGACCGCCGGATTTGGCCGCGCCTGGCTCGCCGCCGGCTTCGATCCGAGCGTCGCGCGGGCGATCGGCCTGCGCTCGCCGCTTCCGGACCTGCTCCTGCTCGCGCTGATCGCGGTCGTGGTGACGGCGGTGATCTCGGCCGCCGGCGCACTGCTCACCGCTTCGCTGCTCGTGGTCCCGGCCGCGACCGCGCGCCCGTGGACTTCCCGCCTGGGGTCCTGGCAGGCGACGGCTGTGCTGCTCGCCGCGCTCGAAGGGGTCGCCGGCCTGTGGCTGTCCGTGAAGCTGAACGCCCCGCCGGGGCCGACGATCGCGGTGCTCGCGGGAGCGTGCTTCGCCGCGTCGGCGCTCGCGCGGGCGCTGCGGCCGCGAGCCGCTACGGCTGCGCTCGCAGCGCTGCTCGCGCTCGCGACCCTCGCCGCCTGCGGCGGCGAGGGCGAGCAGTCCGGTGGCAAGGTCGACGTGGTCGCGACGACGACGCACGCCGCGGACTGGGCGCGCCAAGTCGGCGGGGATTACGTCGACGTGCACGGCATCCTCCAGCCCGGCACCGACCCGCACGACTACGAGCCGCGACCGGCCGACGTCGAAGCGGTCGCCGGCGCGGACGTCGTGTTGAAGAGCGGCAACGGGATCGACGACTGGATCGGCGGCCTGCTCGAGCAGGCCGGGGTAAACCCCACCGTCGTGGACCTCGCTGGCGCCGTCGGGCCGAAGCGCTCCCCAGCGGGCGGGAGCGGGACTGCCGCCGATCCACATTGGTGGCAGGACCCGCGCGAGGTGCGGCGCGCCGCGCTCGCGATCGGCGCCGCGCTCGCGCGCACGGACCCGGCCAACACGGAGGCGTTCGCGAACCGCGCCCAGCGCTATGCGGCCGACCTCGAGCGCGTCGACCGGCGCATCGCGGCCTGCATGGCGGCCGTGCCGAGGTCGCGCCGGAAGCTCGTCACCGATCACGACGCATTCTCGCCCTTCGCGCGGCGCTACGGCATCGAGGTCGTCGGCGCCGTCATCCCTTCGCAGACCACGCAGGCGCAGCCTTCGGCGCGGGACGTCTCGAAGCTCGTCGAGGTGATGAAGCGTGAGGACGTGCGCGCGATCTTCCCGGAGGAATCGCTCAACGATCGGCTCGCCCGCTCGATCGCGCGCGAGACCGGGGCGGTCACGGACTACACGCTCTACGGTGACGCGCTCGGCTCGAAGGGGTCCGCGGGCGCCACCTACGCGGGCATGCTGGCGGCGAACGCCGACGCGATGGTGCGCGGCTTCAGCGCCGGTCGGCTGCGCTGCCGCACGTGACTCGCTCAGTGAGCACGCCCGTCGCCGAAGCTCGTGAGCTCGCGGCCGGCTACGGCGGCGTCCGCGCGATCGAGGCGGTCGAGTTCTCGGTCGAGGAGGGCGTGCGCGTCGGCGTGCTGGGGCCCAACGGCGGCGGCAAGACGACGCTCTTTCGCGTCCTGGCAGGAGAGCTCGCTCCGCTGCGCGGGTCCGTGGCGGTGAGCGGGCGCTGCGCCGTCGTGCCGCAGACCGAGCGCTCGCGCCTCGACTACCCCGTCACGGCGCTGGACGTCGCTCTGATGGGCTCGATCAGCCGCCTCGGCTGGTGGCGGCGGCCCGGTCGCTCCGAGCGAAGGCGCGCCCTCGCGGCGCTCGACTCGGTCGCCCTCGCCGATCGAGCCGGAACCCTGTTCGGAGAGCTGTCGGGAGGGCAGCGACAGCGGGTGCTCGTCGCGCGCGCGCTCGTCCAAGACGCGCGCCTCGTGCTCCTCGACGAGCCCTTCACCGGGGTCGACGAGCCGAGCGCCCAGCGGCTCACCGGTCTGATCGCCG
Source organism: uncultured Solirubrobacterales bacterium (assembly GCA_963774075.1). GTDB lineage: Bacteria > Actinomycetota > Thermoleophilia > Solirubrobacterales > JBBDJG01 > JBBQNR01. Next base: position 367,589 of record CAVZDP010000005.1, read on the forward strand.
AGCTCGCCGGGGAGGGCAAGAGCCTGATGATCGCGAGCCACGACGCCCGCCAGGTGAGCGAGTGGGAGCTGGTGCTGTGCCTCAACCGGCGCCAGGTCGCGTTCGGCCCCCCAAGCTCGACTCTGACGGCGAGCGTGCTCGAGGAGACCTACGGCAACGAGATGCTGACCCTCCCGGGGGAAGGCTCGCTGCGCGCGGCAATGCCCGCCCACCACCACCACGACCACGGGCACTGAGATGTGGGAGGCGCTCACGGACCCCTGGACGCAGCCGATCATGGTGCGCGCGCTGCTCGAGGTGGTGCTGATCGGGATGGCCGGCGGAGCGCTCGGTTGCTGGGTCGTGCTCTACGGGCTGTCCTACAGCGCGGAGTCGCTCGCGCACGGGCTCTTCCCGGGCCTCGTGCTGGCCGTCGTGGCCGGCTTTCCGCTGCTGGCCGGTGGAGCGCTCGGCCTCGCGGTGGCAGCGCTGTGCATCGCGCTCGCCGGCCGGGCGCCCGAGATCGGCGACGCGGCGGTGGCGGTCGTGATCACGACGCTGTTCGGGGCCGGAGCGCTACTCGCGCTCTCGAGGGAGTCACCGCCGGGGATCCAGGACCTCATGTTCGGCGACCTGCTCGGCGTCTCGAACCTCGACCTCGCTCTCGCGGCGGCCCTGGCCGCCGCGGTCCTGGTCGCGCTGCGCCTGCTCCATTCCCGCCTGCTCACCGTCGGCTTCGACCGCTCGAGCGCGCAGCTCTATGGCGCGAGCCCCCTTCTGGCCGACGCCGCGCTGTTGTTGCTGATCGCGTGCGCCACGCTGGTCGCCGTGCAGGGGCTCGGGAGCCTGCTGGTGGTCGCCGTGCTGGTCGCTCCCGCCGCCGTCGCGCGCCTCGTCGCCACGCGAGTCGTGAGCATCATGGCCCTCGCCACAGCGGTCACGGTCGCCTGTGGAGCGGGCGGCCTCTATCTCTCCTATTACGCGGGCACGGCCGCGGGAGCCTCCGTCGCGGCCTGCACGGTGGCGCTTTACCTGCTCGCGATTGCCTCGGAACGGCTGCGAACGGGGCTCGAGTCCTCGCGCCCCGAGGCGTCACACTATCCGTGAATGCCCCCCCTCCCCTTCGCGCACGCGGGTCACTGGGTGGTCGATCTGCTGACCTTGCTCCCGATCGCCGTACTCGCCTGCTGGTTCCTGGTGATGGCGGTCAGGGGACGAAGACGCGAAGGGAACCGGGAGTAAGGGATGGACCTGACGGCCGTCTACCTCCTGCTGCTTCCAGCGGCCCTCTACCTTCGCGCGGCCCGGGTCCTGTCGCGGCGGGGGTTCCACGTGCCGCCACTGCAAAGCGCGTACTGGTTCGGCGGACTCACGCTGATGGGGATCGCGCTCCTCTCGCCCCTCGACGAGCTCGGCGAGACCGACCTGCTCTCGGCTCACATGGCGCAGCACCTGCTGATAGCGGACCTCGCCGCACCGCTGCTGGTGCTCGGCCTGCGCTCGCCCGTTTACGCGTTCATGCTGCCGCGCCCCCTGCTCGTGCCCTTGGCCCGCTCGACGCGGCTCCGCCGTCTCTTCCGATTCCTGCGGCAGCCGCTCGTGGCGGTGCCGCTCTGGATCGCGGTGCTCTACGGCTGGCACATCGCGCCGGCGTACGAGGCCGCGCTCCGGGACCCGATCCTGCACGCGCTCCAGCACCAGAGCTTCATCCTGGCGTCGATCCTGGTCTGGCTCTCGGCGCTCGAGCCTGAGCGCAGGCGCGTCCCGGGCGACCTCTGGAAGATCCCTTACATCGTCGGCGCCCGCTTCGCGGGCATGTTCCTCGGCATGGCGTTCCTGATCACCCGGCACCCGATCTACGACGGCTTCTACGGTGACCGCGCGCTCGAGCACGGCTTGACCCCCTACGAGGACCAGCAGATCGCCGGCGGCCTGATGCTGGGGGTGGACTTTGCGCTCATGATCGGGGCGCTTCTGTTCTTCTTCTTCCGAGCGGCCAGGGACGCCGATGCTCGGGAGCTCGCGGAGGCAGCGGCGCGGGAGCTCGCGGAGGCGGAGCGGGGCGGGCGCTCCCCGGAAGAGGCCGCCGACCCCCGTCCGGCCTCTCGTACGGGAGGCGAGCTGCGGGTAGGATGACGCTCTCTTGGGGACGAGGGCAAGCAGGCTGATCAGAAGGTAAAGGTGGCGTCAGAGACCGTTCAGATCACGATGCCGCAGATGGGCGAGTCGGTGTCCGAGGGGACCGTGCTCACCTGGCACAAGCAGGAGGGCGAGGCGGTCGAGAAGGACGAGACCGTCGTCGAGATCTCGACGGACAAGGTCGACGCCGAGGTGCCCGCTCCCGCCACCGGCAAGCTCGTGAAGATCCTCGCCGGCGAGGACGAGGTCGTCGCGGTGGGCGATCCCCTGGGCGAGATCGAAGTCGGCGCAACGGCCGACGGTGCGACCGACGGAGGCGGCCCGCAGGCCGACGCCGCGACGGCGAAGGCCGAGGTCGCGGAACCGCAGGCGGCCCCCCAGCGCGCCGCCGTCACCGCCGATCCCGCTCGCGAGGCGACGGTTCCGGATGACGCACGCATAACGCCGGTCGCCAGGCGGGTCGCCGCAACGCACGGCATCGACCTCTCCAACGTGGAGGGCACGGGTACCGGCGGGCGGATCCTGAAGGAGGACGTCCTCGCGTACGCGAGGACGAACGGCGGCGACGGCGCGGGGCGCGCCGTCGCGGAGAAGCCGCCGGCCACGGGCGAGGCGCGCGCGGAGCCCCTGCGCGGCGGCGATCTGATGCTCGCCCGCTACATGGTGCAGAGCCTGTCGATCCCGACGGCGACCAGCTTCCGCACGCTCGCCGTCACGACGCTCGACGCCCGCCGCAAGCAGCTCAACCAGGCGCTCAAGGAGGCGGGTCGCGAGATGAAGGTCTCGTTCACCCACCTGATCGGGTACGCGATCGTGAAGGCGCTGGAGAGCCATCCCGCGATGAGTCACTCGTTCGCCGAGGTCGACGGCAAGCCCGCTCGCCTCGTGCCCGGGCACGTGAGCCTCGGGCTCGCGGTCGACGTGCAGCGCAACGACGGGTCGCGCACTCTGATCGTGCCGGTGATAAAGGCTGCGGACGAGATGGACTTCGCCGCCTACCGCGAGGTCTACGAGGACCTGATCGCCAAGACGCGCACGGGCGCGATGTCGCCCGACGACCTCCAGGGCGCGACGGTCACCCTCACCAATCCCGGCGGCATCGGCACGGTCGCGTCCGTCCCTCGCCTGATGCCCGGGCAGGGCTGCATCGTCGCGACGGGCGCGATCGGGCCGCCCGCGGGCGTCGCGGGCGCGGAGAAGGTGATGACGATGACGTCGACCTACGACCATCGCGTGATTCAGGGCGCCGAGTCCGGCGCCTTCCTCGGGCGCATCGAGGCGCTGCTCAAAGGCGAGGACGGCTTCTACGACTCCGTGTTCGGGAGCCTCGGCGTCGCGCTCCCGCCCGCGCCGCCGGCGCCCTCCGCTGCCGCGCCCGCTCCCACCGCCGCGCCCGCGGCGCCGCCACCGATCGAGGGCGACCTCGTCCCCAAGGAAATGCTCTACCACGTGCAGGCCGCGACCTCGCTCGTCAAGGCGCACCGGATGCACGGCCACCTGGCGGCCCGCCTGGACCCGCTCGGCTCGCGGCCGATCGGGGATCCCGCGCTCGAGCCCGAGACCGTCGGCCTGACGCCGGAGATCATGGCCCAGATACCCGCGGAGGTGCTGCGTATCCAAGTCCCCGGCGCGACGCTCGCGGAGGCGCTTCCGCACCTGCGCGAGACCTACTGCGGCACGATCGCCTACGAGATCGAGCACATCGCCGACCATCGCCAGCGCGTGTGGCTGCGGCAGCGAATCGAGTCCGGCGAGTACCGGCGCCCCCTGCCACCGGACGAGAGGAAGCGGATTCTCCGCCGGCTGACCGAGGTCGAGGCGCTCGAGACGTACCTGCACAAGGCGTTCCTGGGCCAGAAGAGCTTCTCGATCGAGGGCCTCGACATGCTGATCCCGATGCTCGACGAGGTGTTCGACTTCGCAAGCCTGACCGGCTCCCGCGAGGCTCTGATCGGCATGGCGCACCGGGGGCGCCTGAACGTCCAGGCTCATTCCGCGGGCCGCGCCTATCGCGACATCCTGGCCGAGTTCGAGGCGGCGAAGGACACCGACGTACGCACGGCCAAGCCTCGTGGCGGGACCGGCGACGTCAAGTACCACCAGGGCTTTCGCGGCACATACGAGACGCCTTCGGGCGGCAAGCTGACGGTCTCGCTGGCCCACAACCCGAGCCACCTCGAGTACGTCGATCCAGTCGTCGAAGGCCGGACCAGGGCCGACCAGACCGACCGCAGCGGCAAGGAGGCGGTCAACGACCCGTGCGCCGCGCTGCCGGTGCTGATTCACGGCGACGCCGCTTTCCCGGGCGAGGGCGTGGTCGCCGAGACGCTCAACCTCCAAGCGCTGGCCGGCTACTCGACCGGCGGCACCATCCACGTGATCGCCAACAACCAGGTCGGCTTCACGACCGAGCCGCAGGAGTCGCGCTCGACGCGCTACGCCTCGGACCTGGCGAAGGGATTCGACGTCCCGATCGTGCACGTGAACGCGGACGACCCCGAGGCCTGCATCGTCGCCGTGCGATTGGCGATGGCCTACCGCAACGAGTTCTCGCGCGACATCGTGATCGACCTGATCGGATACCGGCGCTACGGCCACAACGAGACGGACGAGCCGGCGTACACGCAACCGCTCATGTACGAGCTGATCCGCAAGCACCCGCCGGTACGCGAGCTCTACGCGACGGCGCTGGTGGCGCAGGGGCTGGTCACTGCGGAGGAGGTGGAGGAGCAGATGCGCGCGGTGCAGGCGAAGCTGGCCGAGGCGCACGAGGAGGTAAAGACGTTCTCGCCCGAGCCTCGCACCGAGGAGGTGTTCCTCGACCGCTCGCGCAGCGTGGAGCCGCAGACGGCCGTGACCGTCGAGCTCTTGCTCGAGCTGAACCGCCAGCTCTTCTCCACGCCGGAGGGCTTCAACGTCCACCGCAAGCTTCGCCCCCAGCGCGAGAAGCGCCTGAAGATCGGCCCCGACGATCCGGTCGACTGGGGCCACGCGGAGGCGCTCGCGTTCGCCTCCCTGCTCGCCGACGCGGTCCCGCTGCGCCTGACCGGCCAGGACAGCTTGAGGGGCACCTTCAGCCAGCGCCACCTCCAGCTCGTGGACGCCGAGACGGGAAGGAAGTTCGCGCCCGTTCAGCATCTGAACGAGGCCAAGGCGCCGTTCGAGCTCCACAACAGCCCGCTGTCCGAGATCGCGGCGCTCGGCTTCGAGTACGGCTACAGCGCGGCGGCGTCCGAGGCCTTCGTCATCTGGGAGGCGCAGTTCGGCGACTTCGTCAACGCCGCGCAGGTGGTCGTCGATCAGTTCCTGGTGTCGGGCCTGGCGAAATGGGATGAGACGGCGAGCCTCACGCTATTGCTGCCGCATGGGTACGAGGGCGCCGGGCCCGAGCACTCGAGCGGTCGCGTGGAGCGCTTCCTGACGCTCGCCGCCGAGGGCAACATCCGGGTTGCCAACGTCTCGACGCCGGCGCAGTACTTCCACCTGCTGCGGCGCCAGGCGCTCATCGAGAAGCGGCGGCCGCTGGTCGTGTTCACGCCGAAGAGCCTGCTGCGCGAGCAGCGCTCGTTCTCGCCGCTGCGCGAGCTGTCAATCGGCACTCTCCAGCGCGTGATCGACGACCCCAACCGCTCGAACGCTCGCGACAAGGTCGCGCGCCTTCTGTTCTGCACCGGGCGCATCTACTACGACCTCGTCGGAGACGAGCGCTACGACGACGAGCGGATCGCCGTCGCGCGCGTGGAGCTGCTCTATCCGTTCCCCTACGAGGAGATCGAGCAGCTGATCGCCTCGTACCCGAATGTGCGCGAGGTGATCTGGGTCCAGGAGGAGCCGAAGAACATGGGCGCCCGCAGGTTCATGTTCACGCGCGCTCGCGAACGCGAGATGATGCCGCCCGGCGTGGCGCTCGCCTACATCGGTCGCCCCTACCGGGCGAGCCCCGGAGAGGGATACCCCGCCGCCCACCACGTGGAGCAGGAGCGGATCATCAGCGAGGCGTTGACGATCGACGAGGCGATGACGGCCTCGCTGCAGTAGCGGAGGGAGAGGGCGAGCGGGCGCAGAACCAGGTAGTCCCCTTCCTGGGCGCGCGCCGCGGCGCCTGATGCGCTCACGCCCTCCACTTGACGGAGCAGCCGACCGGCTCGGTCTCCGACGGGTCGGGGTCGCGGCCTTCGAGCAGCGCGTCCAGCGCGTCACGCAGCCAGCGCGCTCCCTGCGATGGGTCTCCGTAGTCGGCGTCGGGCGCGCCGCGGTAACGCAGCCGCAGCTCGGGGTCGAGCACGAACACGTCCGGCGTCACCTTCGCGCCGAAGCTCGCCGCCACGTCCTGGCTCTCGTCGTGGAGGTACGGCAGCGGCCATTGCTCGGCGCGCACGCGCTCGCGCATCGCCTCCAGAGAGTCGCGCGGATAGCGCTTGGCGTCGTTTGAGTTGATCGCCAGGAACCGCACGCCGCGGGCGCCGTAATCGCTTGCGGCGTCCGCGATGCGGTCCTGCCACGCGAGCGCGTATGGACAGTGGTTGCACGTGAAGACGACCACGGTCGCCTTCGCATCGCCTCCCGCCTCGATTGCATGGCGCTCTCCCTCGGTGTCCGGCAGCTCGAACGCGGGCGCCGTGTCACCGATCGAGATGCCGGTCGTGGTCGTGTCAGCCACCGTCAGCCTCCTCTTTCGATCGACTGCTGCAGGGCGTCCCGCACGTCGCCCGGGTCCGGCGTCGGCGACGGGCGGCCGTCTCGCAGCCTGTAGAGGCGGCAGGTTAGCCCGTACGGCTCGTCCCCTCCGGTCGGATCCACGTCCCTGCCGTCGATGCGGATCGTCGGCGAGCCGACGAAGCGCTCGGCGGCCGCCTCGGACTCGTTCGTCACCTCGCGCAGCTCCACGCTCTCGGGATCGAGCCCGTGCTCACGGACAGCCTCTCGGAGGTCATCGATGACACGGGGCCACGATGGGCAGCCCTCCCAGTAGAGGAGCTCGATTCGAGGCACCCGGTGCTAACGCCGCTTCCGCTTGCGCTCGACCGTCACGACTCCGGTCATGCGGGTCGGGTGCAGGCTGCAGAAGAGCTTGTAGCTGCCGGGCTCCTGGAGCTTCTCGCGGTGGACTGCGCGCGTCGTCGAGGTGCGGCGAGGAGAAGCCGAGCGGCCCGTTGGCGACCGTCACGTCGTGCAGGAACGTGCCGTCGAAGCGCCAGCGCAACACCGACCCTGGCGAGACCCGTACTCGCTGGCGCTCATAGTAGAAGTCGCCGACGTCGATGGTCGTCTTGCGTCCGAGCCGCTTGATGCGGCCCTTCGGCTTGCGCGCGAGCGGCACGGTGAAGCTCGGCGGTTCGGCGCGACCGGGCACGCTGGCGGCATGCGTCTCCAAAGGGGGCAGCGGCGCGCAACCGTCCGTGACGCCGGCATCGGGCGAGAAGTACAGGCCCATGATGCCCATCACCCGCGTGTGCGGTCGCGCGTTGTCGTAGGAGGCGGTGATGCGCAGCGGCTGACCGCGCGCGAGCGGGATGCCGGTCGGAGCCATGAAGCCGCTCATGTCGATCGGTCCTGGCTCGTGCAGCACCGGCTTCACGTTGTAGAAGTCGTGGCTCGGCAACCCGTAGAGCGGCCGGGAGGAGAACACCTCTCGCCCTCCGCAGCCCGGCTGGCTCAAGGCGATGCTCCTGCCGCCCCCGTGTACGTGGCCGCCGCCGGCGACTATCCGGCCCGGCTCGCGCGCATTCCACGTGATCGAGCGCGAGTGAGTGGAGCCCGCGGTTCCGCCCCCGGGAACGTCGTACACCGGGTCGGCAAGGCAGTTCTCCACGTCCAGCCAGATCATGTAGGCCGGCGTGAGCGGGCGCTCGCTCTCGTAGGTGACCTTGTATTGGATGTACGCGCGGTCGGGCGTCGCCCGGTGGTTCATCAGCATCCAGGTCACGATCCAGTAGTCGTCGCCCTTGACCGGGTAGCCGTACCCGGGCGGGAGGCGCAACTTGTTGCGCTCCTCGCCGGCCGCGTAGAAGCGGTCGGCCAGCGCCGGCAGCTTCGTCTGGTTGTCGAGGCCGGTGAAGATGCTGCAGGTCCGGTCGCGGTGATCGAACTTGCCGGCCTGGCCGAGGTTCAGGAACACGACGTGGTGCAGCATCAGCCGCTTCGGAGAGATCGGCTGACCCGCCGCGTCCACCACCTCGACCTCCATCCCGGTGACGTAGCCGTCGACAAAGGGCTTCGGCACGTTCGAGAGCGCCGTTCCCTGGTCGACCTCGAAGCCGTCGACCTGTACGGGTCCGTACCTGTAGGTGAGCTCCTGCGCAGCGCCCGCCGGCGTCGCGGCGACCAGTGACGCCGCTACGACAAGCGCGATCGAGAACCTTCTCATCTGAGCTAGAGCTCCGACCCGCAGTCTCGCGGGCCAAGCCGATTCTAGTCGGCGCTCGTCTTGGGGCGGCTAGTTCCCGCCGAGGATGTTGCTGCGCGCGCCCCGACCGCCCGAGCCGCCTCGATCGACCCGGCCCTCGGAAGGTTGGATCAGAAGCCAGCCGTCGCCCGAGAAGGCGAGCTGGATCGACTCACCCGAAGCCCGCCCGATCAGCGTCTTGAGGCTGACGTCGGTCTTGACGGACGTCTTGACGCCGCTCGACCACGTGATGGCCGCGTTGGGGTCCGCGAACGTGGGAGCCTCGGCGACGTCCAGGAGCAACGGCGGACCGTCCGAGAGGACGGCGATGGTCCCCGTCCCGGATAGGACGACGTTGAACAGGCCCCCGGCGATCACGCCCGACGCGCCCTCGACCTTCTTGATGTCCCAGTCGATGCCCGCGTCGAAGGCGAGCAGGTTCGCGCCGTTGACCGTGAGGCTGTCCTGCTCGAGCTCGACGAGATGGACCTCCTGCGCGTCCTGGGCCAGGAAAACCTCACCGTTTCCGGACGCCTTCATCAAGGTCACCCCCTCACCGGTCGCCATTTTCTTCAGGAGCCTGCCCATGCCCCCGGAACCGGCATGCTCGAACTTCACGTCCCCCTGGTAGGCGACCATCGAGCCCGCCTTGGCCTGGATGGCGACGTCCTTCAGCTCGACCTTCAGGAGGCGCGGGTTCTGCAGGGAGAAGCCCTCGCCACTCTCGGTCTCCTTGAACCTCTGAAGCGACTCTCCGGCGGACACGGGAAGGCTACTTCGCGCGCAAGCCGCGGCCTCCTCCCGCATCGGCCGTCCGGCAGCGAAACAGGGCGATCTGGCCCGGCACGCCTTTTAGGCGGTGACGACCCGCGAAGGACCAGGCGAAGCCGTCGGTCGCCACGTGCCGTACCTGCTCGCTTGCCAGCACGCTCGAAGGTTGGGCGACCGCAGTCACGCGGCTGGCAAGGTTGACCGGAGCGCCGTACCAGTCGCCCCAGCGGTTGAGTGCCTCCCCCATCGCGATCCCGGCCCTGAGCGGCGGCAGCTCGTCACCGGCTTCGGCGGCGTCGACCAGCTCGAGCGCCGCCCCCACCAGCGGCTCGGGCTCGGACGACACCAGCATCGCGGCGTCGCCGATCATCTTCGTGAGGGACACCGGTGGTCGGGCCACCTCGGAGACGAGCGAGCGAAAGCGCTCCGCCACGGTCCCGAGGTCCTCCGCCCCGACCTGCTCGCCAAGCCGCGTGAAGCCGACCAGGTCGGCGAAACAGACCGCCACCTCCCGCGTTCCCGTGATCCGACCCTCGGCGAGGTCGGCAGCGGCGATCATCTCGCTTCGGACCTGCTCCCGCAGATGCGCCGCGTACAGGTACTGAAGCGTCAGGCCCGTCTGCGGCTGCAGCGTGCGGGCGGCCTCCGCGTACCGAAGACCGACGTCGTGCTCCGTGTCGCCGGGCCGGATGAAAGCCTCCGCCACGAGCAGGCGCGCGGCAGCGGCCGCCTGCGAGGCCGCCTGCCCAAACGCTCGAGCGCCATCCAGCAGCGACGCCACCGGCAGCCCGGCATCGAGCGCCTGCCGTAGCCTGCGGCCGGCCTCGACGTCGTCGTTCGAGAACGCCTTCTCGTCCGGCGCCGGGATCGGGAGGCCGGCCGCCCGGCGCTGAGTGATGTAGACGTCGATGTCGATGTCTGATCGCTCGGCCACCTCCGCGATCGTGTACTTCCCCTCGCTCGCCAGCACCCTCTCGACCGGCAGGATCGCCAGACGGTTCTCGGCGATGGCACGCCTCAACTCCTCGAGCGTCACGCCCTGGCGATGAAGGTGCTGGAGCAGCTCCAGACGCGCGGCTCGCTTCTTGCCTCGCAGGCCACGCAGAAGCCCCTCGGCCGCGAAGTCCGGGACGTTCCTTCTTCGCCTGCGAAGACTCGGCACAGTCAGCTCCGCAGCGCCGCCACGGCGTCGCTCAGCGCGTGTTGCGTTTCGGTGGCGTGCGCGTCGTCGCGATAGTTCTGCCTCGGCCAGAAGAACCCGCGCAGGCCATCCCCCTTGGTGCGAGGCACGACGTGGACGTGCAGGTGCGGCACGCTCTGGCTCACGCGGTTGTTGATCGCGACGAACGATCCCTGCGCGCCCAAGCCCGTCTCCATCGCGCGGGCCAGAAGCCGCGCGTTCCCGAGCAGCTCCGGAAGCAACTCGTCGGGCAGCTCGGGCAGCGTCTCGTAGTGGTCGATCGGAACCAGCAGCGAATGCCCGGGGAAGAGCGGCCGGTTGTCGAGGAAGGCGAGCGTGTGCTCGTCCTCGAGCACGCGGTGTCCGTCGATGCGACCGCGGACCATCGCGCAGAACCTGCAATCGGCTCCCTCGCCGGTGCTCGGGGCCTCCTGCGTGGGCCGCCGCGCAGGCGCCACTGCGGCGCTAACTCGCCGCGACCGCCCGGCCGATCGCGAGGGTGCGCACGATCGGGGGCGCCTTCGGCATCTCGGCGCGCTCGATCGCCTCGATCCGAAGCGGCGAGGCCTCGATGAAGGCGGGAGTCGGCCGGTTGCAGTTGCAGCCGTGGCCGAGGCGGAGCCATATCCCGTGGAGCCGGTCCTGCCAGCGGGCGATCCTCGGGTCCTCGGAGCGCACGTGCTCGAGGAACAGGAACTGCCCGCCGGGCGCCAGCACGCGCTCGATCTCCGCCAGCGAGCCTTGCGGGTCCCGAACCGTGCAGAGAACGAGCGTGCTCACGACGGTATCGAAGCTCGAGTCCTCGAAGGGCAGCGCCTCCGCGCGTGCCTCGACGATGCGCCCCCGCACGCCCGCTTCGGCCAGCCTGCGCTCGAGACGCCTCGCCATAGGCTCCTCGGGCTCGGCGAAAACGACCTCGTCCACCGCGTCCGTGTAGTGGGAGGCGTTCAGGCCCGTGCCGGCCCCGATCTCGAGCACCCTCCCCCGTGCGGAGGCCAGAAGCTCGTGGCGGCGCTCGCGCAGGCCGGCATCCTCGGTTCCGGCGAGCATCCGATCGTAGAAGGAGGCGAACAGGCGCCCGTAGAGACTCACGCGGCAAGCGTATCCCAGCCGAGTCGCATCGGCGATTCGTCCAGACCACGCACGGATCCACCGGCAGGACCTTGAGGGCGGGCGCTGAACCCTGTAATCACCCCTGACCCCACGCGATCAGATCGCGAGGGTCTCTCCCCGCCCGGATGGAGGGGCGGCCGGAACCGTCCCTCCATCCCCCCCTTTTTCCGCTATCAAGCTGAGCCGGTTTTACCGAGAACATGGCGCAGCGCCGGCTCGAGCGCAGGGAAGCGGAAGCGGTACCCCGCCTCGGTCAGCTTCGCCGGCAACACGCGCTGACCGCCGAGCAGCTCGCCCGAGAACTCGCCGACAGCGAGCCGCAGAGCGAAGCCCGGCACGCGCGCGACGGCGGGCCGGTGAAGAACGCGCCCCAACGTCTTGGAGAACTCCTTGTTCGTGACCGGGTTGAGGAGCGGTGGCGTTGACGGGGCCCGACAGCGAGCCGGCTCCCAGCGCGTGCTGTATCGCGCCGACCACATCGTCGATGGCGATCCAGCTCATCCATTGATCGCCCGAGCCGAACGGGCCGCCAACGCCGAGCTTGAAGGGCGTGAGCATCGCCCCGAGGGCTCCTCCAGACGGGCTGAGGACGACGCCGAAGCGCAGGTTCACCACCGTGATGCCTGCCTCCGCCGCCGGCCGCGTCGCCTCTTCCCATTCGCCCACGACGTCCGCCAGAAAGCCGGAGCCGGGCGCGCTCGCCTCGGTCAGCTCCTCGTCGCCGCGGTCGCCGTAGTAGCCGATCGCGGAGGCGCACACGAGCACCGATGGGCGCGGCTCGAGTCCGGCGAGGGTCTCCGCGAGCAGGCGCGTGCCGCGGGTCCGGCTCTCGAGGATGCGCTTCCTCTTCGCGTCGGTCCAGCGTCCGGCGACGGTCTCTCCGGCGAGATGAACGGCCGCGTTCACTCCGCGAAGCTCGCCCGCGTCCAGCCTGCCGGCGGCCGGGTCCCACGCGACGGATCCCTCTTTCGTACCGCCGGAGCGCACGAGACGCGTGACCCGGTCGCCGGCTGTGCTCAGCGCCGGCACGAGCGCCGACCCGATCAAGCCGCTCGCCCCGCTGACCAGAACGTGCTTGCGGCTCGCGGGGGCACCACCTCCCATGCCTGCGTCGCCGGCAACCACCGCGTGCCGATAGCGAAAGGTGCGCTCGAGAGAGCGCCTCACCAAGGGCGCGAATGGCCGCGTCAACCGTGCTAGCGGAAGCTCGTACTCGATCCGGTCTTCCATCATGCAAGCGCCGCCGGCGGCCGGCTCGAACGAGTGGGTGTGCTCCCAGCGGGCGAACGGCCCGTCCACCTGCACGTCGCAGAAGCGCACTCCCTCCACGTAGTCGCGGTGCTCCGCGACCCAGCGTCCGAAGGGCGGCGGGCCGACTCGGAGCACGACCCGCCCGCCATCCTCGATGCCGCCGGCCTGCTTGATCACCTCCACCTTCTGCCAGGGAGGGACCAGGCGCTCCAGCGCCCCCGGGCGAGCGTGCCAGGCGAACACGTCGCGGGGCGGCGCCTCGATCCTCGACCTGCGCACGAACACCTCCGCCATGCGCACAGTTTCCCCGGACGAGGGCGTGGGTACGCCGGTCACGTGGAAACCGTCTCCACAGTCACGGAGTCTCCGGCTCCCGGGCTGCCCGCACCCGAGAACCTGCAGCGGCCCGAGCCCTCGCTGCCACGGGACTACGGCGCCTTGAACGCCGTCTACGTCGCCCTTCTGGCGGCGTTGGTCGCGGCCGCGAGACGGATGCCGCCGGAGCGAACTGTCATCACCGCTCCAGAGCTGATCCCCATCGGCGCTGCAAGCTTCTCGCTCTCCAAGACCATCGCGCGCGAGAAGATCGGGACCTGGGTGCGCGAACCGTTCGTCGAGGAGAGCGGCGGCCGGCGGAGACCGCGTGGGCGGCGCCTGCGGCACGCCGTCGGCGAGCTCGTGACATGCACCCGCTGCGTCGGCGCCTGGAGCGCACTCGGCCTGGTGGGCCTGCGGGTTACCTCTCCGAGCGCGGGGCGCATCGTCACCGCCGTGCTCGCCACCGCGGCCGTGAACGACTTCCTGCACGCGGGCTTCCGGCTCCTCTGCGACGAGGCCAACCAGTCCGGCGTGCCCGAGAGGACTGGCACCTAGCGTCAGGAGCGCCCGCCTACGGCGGTCGCCAACGGGATAGGCTCCCCCTCGTGGACGTCCTCCTCTATCTGATACTCATCGTGGTCGCCGGACTCTTCGTCGGCGCGCTCGGCCGGCTGGCTCTTCCGGGCCGGGACCCGCTCTCGATCGGGCAGACGATTCTGGTCGGAATCGGCGGATCGCTGGCGGCCGGGCTGCTCGCGTGGGCGCTGTTCGGCCGCAACGGCGGCGGCATCCTGCTGTCGGTCGCGTTCGCGACGTTGATCGTGTACCTGATCCGCCGCTCGCGCGGCGGCACGTTCACGCGTCCCGCTCCGTAGGAGCGTTCGCCCTTTCCCCGGGCCCTAGAGGCGCAGGCCTGCTTGCTGCTCGAGCACTTTCGAGAGCGCAGCGAAATCTTCCTCGCCGAGCCCCTGCTCCGCGGCTTCGGCGAGGATCTCCTCGACGCGCTTCGCAAATTCCATCGTGCCACCAACCGCCCCCGCCTCACCGAGGCAGAGGCGCAGGTCCTTCAGCATGTGCTCGAGCTTGAACAGCGTCGTGAAGTCGTGAGCCCGCATCGGTCCTTCCTTTAGCTCGAGCATCGCCGAAGCTCCGGAGCCACCGTTCATCACCGTCACGAGCGCGTCGAGGTCGAGCCCGGCTCGCTTTCCCGCGAGCAGCGCCTCGGCCGCCACGGCCGTGTTGATCGCCGCGACCGCATTGTTGATCAGCTTCACCATCTGCCCGTGGCCGAGCGGACCCACATGCAGCACGAGCTCACCCATCGCATCGAAGAGCGGCCTTGCCCGCGCGAAGTCGCGCTCGTCCCCGCCGGCCATGATCGTGAGCGTCCCGTCCTCGGCCTTCGGGGACGAGCCGGTGACGGGCGCATCGAGGAACGCGACGTCTCGCCCCTCGACTGCGGCGCCGATTCGCCGCGCGGCGCTTGGTCCGATCGTCGACATGTCGATTGCAAGCAGCCCATCCCGAGCCCCCTCCGCCGCTCCGCCCTCGCCGAGCAGGACCGACTCGACCTGAGAGCCGTCGACGACCATCGTGATCACGACGTCGCTGGCGCTCGCCGCCTCGGCCGGGGAGCTCGCGACGGCGGCGCCGTGGCGCTCGGCCCAGCTCTCGGCAGTTGTGCGCGTTCGGTTCCAGACCGTCAGCTCGAAGCCGGCCTTGCGCAGGTTCGCCGCCATGCGCGACCCCATGATGCCGAGGCCGAGAAACCCGATCCGTTCAGGCAAGGCTCTACCCTCTCCCGTCCCGCGGGCGGGCACTAGAGTCTGGTGCCGTCGAGCCGACCACCACGACATCCGCGACCTTAGCGACCACGGAAGGGACGGGTCGCGGCCGTGCCATGCCTTCCGGTCTCGCTCACGTCGCCACCGCGTCGTTCCTCGCGTCGCGCGCTGCGCCTTCGGCCGGCTTCTGGATCGCGCTCGCCGGAGGTGTCGCGCTGGCGCGCGCCGGGCAGATGCGCGGCTTACGGGTCGGGTACGGAGCGAGCGTCGCGGCCATGCTCCAAACGGTCGCGATAATGGGGCCGGCGCGCTTCGGCGTCCCGCTCACGCAGGCGCTGTCCGCCCCTCTGCTGGGCCGCCTCGAGGGACGCCGGGTCTCGGTGGCACGCCAGGTGCTCGCATGCGCAGCGATCCGGCTGGTCCACACGACCCTCACGGTGGCGGTGTTCGCGCTCGTGCTGGCCGGCGGCATCGACGCCTACACGGACACCTACGACTCCGTCGCCGGTCGCCTGCCGCTCGTGCCCGAGGGAACCGAGGCCGCGCTCGTGGCCACGGGCATCTCCTTGCTCATCTGGGCCGCGTTCGCCAGCACCGTCCAGGTGCTCGTCTACCGGCGCGGGCTCGCGCTCTGGCCCGAGGGCGCCGCCGGTAGTCCCGAGCCGGCCCTCCCCGACGCGCAGGCAGCCGTGCAGCGCCGGTTCGACCCCCGTGCCATCGCTCTCGCGGCGGCGGTGGCATTCGGCGTGCTGCTGGCGGGCACCCAGTGGCCGGTGCTGGCTGCTGTCTCGGTCTGGCTCGCCATCGCATGGGCGGCGACGCGAGGCGATCGCGACATCGTTCCTGCCGGCATCGCGATTGCCGCGCTGCTCGCGGGCGGAGTGCTGCTCTTCGGGCTCTTGGGCGGAGCGGGGATCGACCTCGCGCTGCGTCGCGCGCTTCGAGCCGCGCTGCTCGTGATGGTCGCCACGTGGCTGCGCTCGGCGGCGGGTTCCGCGGGACTACGAGAGATCTCGCGTCGGATGCTGCACCGCGTACGCGCAATCCCTTCCATGCGCGAAGCCTCACTCGTGCTCGACGAGCTCGGCTCTGGACGCCAGCTCACAGGCGCCGCCCGCTCCGTCGCCGACGGGCTGCGCTCCGTGCCCAGACGCCCGCTGCCGGTGCTCGATGCGGTGCTCTCCTGGGTCGCCGTCGAGGCGGCTCGCTTCCGTGCCGCGCCGCCTGCACCTCCGGCCCATCTCGTCGTGCGGCTGCGCGACTGCGCGCTGGTCGTCCTGGCCGCCGCACCGCTGGCGGTGCTCGCCCTCACGTAGGCAAAGACGCCTGCGACCTAGCTCGGCAGGCGCTCGGCGAACTCGACGAAGCGGCGCGTGTCACGCAGCGGCGGGCCGTGGCCGAAGCAGACGAGCGACGGCTCGAGCGCTGCGAGTCGCCGCGCGGACTCGCGGTTTTGTGCCGGGTCCGGCGTGAAGATGCGCTTGGGCTCGCGGAGGCCGCGACGGCCGGTGACGACGTCCATGTTGTTCAGCACGTCGCCGAGCACGAGAGCGCGGTCGGACTCACGCCAGTAGGCGACGTGCCCCCGTGAGTGCCCGGGCACGTGCAGGACCTTGAAGCCGGCAACCACGTCCCCCTCGTCGAGGGGCCGTGACACCGGGTGACCGGGGCCGGCCCAGGCCCATTTGATGACGCGGTTGATCCGGTGTTCCGCCTGCTCGAAGTAGCCGCCCTCCATGCCGGGAACGTCGTCCCGCCCGCACCAGAGTGGGATCCCGAGCCGCTCGCAGACCTCCTTGCTCGCCCCCTGATGGTCCGGGTGAGCGTGCGTGAGCGCGTGGGTGGTCACCGTCCGCCCTTTCAACTGCCGGAGGATGCGCCGGCCGGAGTGGCGTGTGCCGGCGTCGACGAGCACGTCGCCCATGAGGTAGATGTTGATCGCGGCAGGCGGGAAACCGCTCAGCATGTAGAGGTCGTCCGCAAGCCGCCGCACGTGTTGATCCTATGTGAGCCGCTCAACCCCCGCCTTCCTCGCGGTCGAGCTTCAGCGCCGCGGAGTTGATGCAGAAGCGTTGCCCGGTCGGGTCCGGCCCGTCGTCGAATACGTGCCCCAGATGGGCGTCGCAGCGGCTGCACACGACCTCGGTCCGCGCCATGAACAGGCTGCGGTCCTCGGCGGTCTCGACGCTGTCATCCCCGGACGGGGCGTAGAAGCTCGGCCAGCCCGTGCCGGAGTCGTACTTGGTGTCGGAGTCGAACAGCTCGTTCCCGCAGCACACGCAGCGATAGACCCCATCCTCCTTGCTGTCGTGGTACTTCCCTGTGAAAGGCCTCTCGGTCCCCTTGCGGCGCGTGACCTCGTACTGCTCCGGGCTGAGCTCCTGCCTCCACTGCTCGTCGGGCTTGTTGACCTTGGATGCCATCCGCTCTCTCCTGATGTCGTCTGGGTGTCTCGTCTCGAATCTCGAAAGGGAAGGGTAGAGAGGGTGCGACTCTTGTCCAGCCGGCCTTCGGAGTCTCGCCTCCGGCGTCGAATCATGCAGTGATGACCCGGATCGCCACAGCGGCCCTCCTGGGCGCCGCACTCTGGCTGGTGGCTGCGCCGGCGGCTCGCGATCCGGCCGACGGTCGCGCGCTGCGAGGCGCCCGGTCCTGCCCGATGTTCCCGGCGGACAATCCGTGGAACCAACGCGTGGACGCGCTTCCGGTGGCCGGCAACTCCGCCACCATCGTGCGCAGCATCGGGCTTGGCGCCAGCCTGCACCCGGACTTCGGCTCCGGGAGCTGGGAGGGCCGACCGATCGGGATCCCCTACACCACCGTTTCCCGCCGCCAGAAGAAGGTGCGTGTGAGCTTCGAGTACGCCGATGAGTCGGACGGCAGGCGCTACCCGGTGCCGCCCGGGGCGCCGATCGAGGGCGGGCGCGCCTCCGACGGCGACCGCCACGTGATCGTCGTCGACCGCGACCGCTGCCGGCTATACGAGCTGTACGCCGCCTATCCGCTCGCGGGAGGGGCTCGCTGGCGGGCCGGCTCCGGGGCGATCTGGAGCCTGCGCTCGAACCGGCTGCGCCCGCGCGGCTGGACGTCGGCAGACGCGGCGGGCCTTCCGATCCTGCCCGGCCTCGCGCGCTTCGAGGAGCTCCGCCGCGGCGGCATCGACCACGCGCTGCGCTTCACCGCCTCGCGCACGCGGCGGGCGTACGTGTATCCAGCCCGCCACCACGCCTCCGATTCGAACGATCGCAGCCTGCCGCCGATGGGCCTTCGGGTCCGTTTGAAGCGCCGCTTCGACGCCTCCGGCTACCCACCGCAGGCGCGCGCGGTGCTGGAGGCGCTCAAGCGCTACGGGATGATCCTGGCCGACAACGGCTCTCCCTGGTACATCAGCGGAGCGCCGTCACCCGGGTGGAACAACGAGGAGCTTCACGCCCTCCGGCGCGTTCACGGCAGGGACTTCGAGGTCGTGGACACCTCGTCGCTGCCCAGCCCTGCCCATGACGGCCGCAAACCCCGACCTGCTCCAGGCGCGACGCGAGAACGTTACATCTGTTACGAACCTGGGCCGAGCGGTGTCCGGCGAGTACCCTAGCGTTCCCCCGAGGCGGTGAAGTGAGCCGTCGCGCCTGATCCTGAAAGGAGGATGTGGCATGGCACAGGGTTACTGCGTCAAGGAACGCAAGAAGGTCGAGATCAAGGACGCCAAGCAGGTAACGATGAAGAACGGGCGGCCCGCCATTCAGGGTTTCTGTCCCGACTGCGGCACGAAGATCTTCAAGATCGGCAAGCTCACCTAGATCTCCTAGCCCTTCCCCAGTCCTAGCTCGGGAGCTCGCGGACCGGATCTCCGGTCGTGATCGGCCCCCCGTGCAGGATGTCGGCTCGCAGGCCGCCGCGCCGTGCGAGGCCCTTGAGCACGCCTGGCTGCGTGAGGCCCTCGAGGTGCGTGCACGGGTCGCAGAGCCGCCTGCCCACGCACTCCACCTCGCCGACGGTGAAGCGCCGGCCGACGAGGTCGTTGAGAGACAGCCCCCGCGTCACGACGTTACGGCGGGATTCTCCGGGCTCGAGCGCGATTCCGGCCTCGGCGGCCAGGGCCTCCAGAGCCTCGGCCTCGATCAGGGTCAGGTCGCGCCCATCGCCGCCCCGGTCCGAGAAGGTCCCGCTGCGCCTCTGGTAGCGGTCGCCCTCGAGCCCGCTGCCAGCGATCGCGCGCGCGGCTTCGACCGGGCGCGTGCTGCCGCCGCCCTCGGCCGCCACGAATATGCCTTCCACGGTTCCCTCTTGCACGAGCGGTTGGTTCCGAATCCGCGCAGGGGTTCGGGATCAATCGTCTAGGCTACTACCGCCATGTCGCGTGCGGACCTTCACACCAGCGCCGGGACGATCTCGGTCGAGCTCTTCGACGACGACGCGCCCAAGACGGTCTCCAACTTCCGCAAGCTCGCCGGCGACGGCTTCTACGACGGGCTCGTCTTCCATCGAGTGATCAAGGACTTCATGGTCCAGGGGGGCTGCCCGCAGGGGACCGGCACGGGCGGACCCGGGTACACGTTCGAGGACGAGCAGAACGAGCACCGAATGGTGCGCGGAGTGCTCGCCATGGCGAACGCGGGGCCGAACACGAACGGCTCCCAGTTCTTCATCGTCACCGCCGACGAGTGCTCGTGGCTGGACGGCAAGCACACGGTCTTTGGCCGCGTCAGCGACGGCATGGACGCGGTGGATACGCTCGAGAGCGTGCCCACCGACGGCTCGGATCGCCCGCTCCAGCCGCAGTCGATCGAGCACGTCGCGCTGGACCCGCCGGCCGGCTAGCCCGGACTGACGGACACTAGTCGAGCGCGACGAGCTCGAATGAGATCGCGCCCGCATCGGCGCGCGCGATGCCCATCGTGTGGCGCGGCGCGCGCCTGCGCTCGGTCGGGCTTCCCGGGTTGAAGACCTGAAAGCCCTCCGCCCGCTCGTGGAGCGGGAGGTGCGAGTGGCCGAACACGACCGCGCTCGCCTCGGGAAAGCGCCGGCGCATCCGCTCGAACCTGCCCGCCGCAGGCCCAGCGTCATGGAGGACGCCGACGGTCACTCCCGCCGCTTCGAACGACGCAGTCTCCGGTAGGCGCCGCCTCAGCTCTGGGACGTCCATGTTGCCGTGCACGGCGACCACCGGCGGCCCGAGCGACTCGATCTGATCGAGGACGTCAGGACCCACGAAGTCGCCGGCGTGGACGATCAGGTCCGCCGAGCGCATCTGCGCGACGCAGCGCGCGGGCAACGCACGAGTGCCGCGCGGCAGATGGGTGTCCGCCAGCACGGCTACCAGCACCGCGCATCCGCTTCCGCATCGGTCACCATCACGTCGATGGAGGATCCCATGATCGTGAGCGCCGAGGTGGCGATTCCCCTCGCGGAGGTCGACGTCCGAGCGAGCCGGTCGTCGGGGCCGGGCGGGCAGCATGCGAACGTGACCGCCTCGCGGGTGGAGGCGGTATTCGACGTCGAGGCATCGCGGGCGCTCGGCTCGGAGCAGAAGCGTCTTCTGATCGAGCGCGCCGGACCGCGGATCACCGCTGTGGCTCAGGACTCCCGCAGCCAGGCTCGCAACCGCGCGCTCGCGCTCGAGCGGCTGCGCGCACGGCTTGCGGCGGCTCTCCACGTGTCTCCGGAGCGGCGGCCTACCAAGCCCACTCGCGGGGCGACCGAGAGAAGGCTCGAGGAAAAACGGCAGGCGGCGCGCAGGAAGCGCGAGCGGAGGCCGCCCCCGGCGGACGAAGAGGGTTAGCGGCGAGCGCGGGGGCGGCGCGGAAAGCGCTAGCGCTGGTCCTGGCCGGCTGGCCGCTGACGCTGTTCCCACATGTGCAAACGGCAAAGCGTCCGGTAGCCGAGGCGCTCGTAGATCGGCTCGCCCATGCGCGTCGCCTGCAATGAGCTGGTCGTGCAGCCGCGATTCTTGGCGTCTCGCAGGGCCCGGCTCATGAGCGCGCCGGCGATCCCCCTGCCACGGGCCTCGGGAAGGGTGGCGACGAAGAAGATGCCGCAGTCGCCTTCGCTGTCGAACGCCATCGTGCTCGCGCATGGCTCGCCGTCCAGGTCGGCGACGTACCAGTGCCCCACTTCAGGGAGAAGGCCGTCGAGGACCTGCTCGAAGTCGCGGTAGCCGTAGGCGTCGTCGTTCAGACGGCCGACCAGGGCCGGATCAGCTCCGGGCTCCACGCGGAAGTCCCCCGGTCTCGGGCTTTCGTCCTCGAACGCGTCGAGCTCGAGCGCCATCGCCGCCGGCTTCGCGTCGAGGGCGTGACCCCGGCTCGCGAGCAGATCGGCCGTGGGGCCGTCGTCTTCCGGCGTCCACACCGTCCAGGCTCGCACGCCCGCCTTTGCGTATGACTCTGCGAGCTGGTCGATGACGGCCGCGAGTTGCTCGTGCCCGTCGTAGACCACGCCATTGCAGACCGACCGCTCCGGCGCTCGCCGAGCGATGCAGGCCGTCACGCTGTGGAGCTCGACCAGCTCGTTCGGCCCGGCCTCGTCCCCCAGCAGACGGTAGAAGCGCCGGAGGCTGCCGTGGAGGCGGTCGAACAGCTCGCGGTCGTCCACGAGCCGCAGCCTATCTGGCCTTCAGAGGCTCTCAGCCCAGAAGGTGGTCTGCTTCCGAGCGCCCGGCCAGTTCAGGCCGATGTGGAGATGATCCTTGTGCGCGGTGGTCGCATCCACGCGCCGGCGGCGCTTTCCTCGCTTGCTGTAGCAGGCGGAGTAGCGATCCAGACCATGCGCGCCGGACCACCAGGACTTGCAGTCCCAGATGATCTCCTGGATTCCCATCCGGCGGGCGAGCGCATGAAGGTTCCCCGCTCTGTCCGTGGCGAGCAGCAGCGAGATCAGTCGGCGGCCGGCGCTGCGCTCCGTCGGGTCCCGGGAATCCAGGCGCCAGTCGAGAGCCCTGCCCTCGGCGTGGACGCTGTAGTTGCCCGAGTCGAGCTTCTCGCAGCGCAGGATTCCCCACGACTCGCCGGCGGAGCGGCGGGCGAGCCAGGCTTCGAGCGCGAGGGCGCCCGGCGTCGCCTCTTTGCGGCAGCGCCGCGCGCGGTCGTAGCGGTAATCGTCGATCGACTCGGGAGCAAAACGGTTCGCGGGATTGCCTGAGAGAGGCGGAAAGCTGTTCGGATATGCCGCCGCCCCGAGCGGTTGCACGACTGCACCGGCGAGGGTGAGAGTGGCGCCGACGACCGCGGCGGCGAGCAGCCGAGAGCACATGCGCTAGCGATCGGCGCCGGGCGCCGCACTGCTTACGGGCGCCCAGCTGAGCTGGACGGAAAGCCGGGCCGGGAGCGATCGATGTTCGTGAGGGCGAACGCGGCGCGGCAAGCCGCCTTGAAGTTAGGCTTCCGCGATGGCCGAGCTGATCCTGGGTCCGGTTCTTCGCTACCTCGACGAGACCGAGGCGACGGTGTGGATGGAAACAGACGCCCCGTGCGAGGTCGAGGTGCTCGGGCGCTCGAATCGCACGTTCCACGTGGAGGGCCATCACTACGCCCTTCTGCCCCTGAGTGGGTTGGGCTCCGGCGAAACGCACGAGTACGCCGTCGCGCTCGACGGCGAGCGTAGCTGGCCCCCGGCCGAGTCCCGGTTCCCGCCCAGCGCGATCCGCCCGCTCGACCGCAGTGGCCCGATCAGGATCGTCTTCGGCTCCTGCCGCGTGGCCGTCCCGCACGAGCCGCCGTACACGCTCACCAAGGACGAAGACCCCGAGCACGGCCGCGAGATCGACGCTCTCTACGCCCTCGCCGTTCGCATGAGGTCGACGCCGCGCGAGCAGTGGCCTCACCTGCTGCTGTCGGTCGGGGATCAGGTCTACGTCGACGAGGACTCGCCACGCACGCGCGAGTTCATCCGCTCCCGGCGCGACACGAGCCGGCCCCCCGGCGAGGGGGTGCTCACGTTCGAGGAGTACACGCGCCTGTACTGGGAGTCATGGGGTGACCCCACGATCCGGTGGCTGCTGTCCACGATCGGCACCGCGATGATCTACGACGACCACGACGTGCACGACGACTGGAACACGTCGAAAGCGTGGCTCGAGGAGATGCGCGCCCAGGACTGGTGGGAGGGGCGGATCGTGAACGCGCTGATGTCGTACTGGATCTACCAGCACATCGGCAATCTCTCGCCCTCGGAGCTCGAGCGCAACGAGCTTCTCCAACGGGCGCGCGAGGCGAGCGACGCCGGGCCGCTGCTACGGGAGTTCGCCGGGAAGGCGGACCGGTTCACGAACGGAAGCCGCTGGAGCTACTCGCGGGACATCGGGTCAACCCGCCTCATCGTGTTCGACTCGCGCGAGGGCCGGGTTCTCGACGGTCCCAGGCGCAAGATCGTGGACGACCGCGAGTGGGAGTGGATCGAAGAGCACGCCCGCGGCGACTTCGATCACCTGCTGCTCGTGGACTCGCTGCCGATCTTCTTGCCGCCCGCCCTCCACTACCTCGAGGCGTGGAGCGAGCGGCTCTGTGAGGGCGCCTGGGGCGATGCGCTCGCCGGCGCCGGGGAGCGCCTTCGCCGCGCCCTGGACCTCGAGCACTGGGCCGCCTTCGGTGCCTCCTTCGAGCGCATGGTCGACCTGCTGATCGCCGTCGGATCGGGCCGGCGAGGCAAGCCCCCTGCGACGATCCTGGCCCTTAGCGGCGACGTCCATCACGCCTATCTCTCCGAGCTCGCCTTCCGCCGCTCGGACGGCGTGAGCAGCGCCGCGTACCAGGCTGTGTGCTCACCCTTCCGAAACGCGCTCAACGCTCACGAGCGCCTGACGGTGGAGCTTGCGACTCGCAAACCCGTCGGCCGCGCAACGCGCGCGCTCGCGCGCGCAGCCGGGGTCGCGCCTCCGAACGTGCGCTGGCGCCTGGCGGACGACCCAACCTTCGACAATCAGTTCGCCACGCTCGACCTCGACGGGCGCTCCGCCACGCTGCGGCTCGAGCGCATCGTCCCCGGCGACTGGCGCACCCCGAGGATCGAGACCTCGCTCGAGCGCCGGCTCGCTTAGCCTCGGTCAGCCGTCTTCGAGCCGCACCAGCCCTCCGAGCACGCCGACGTACGCTGTCCCGTCGGGGCCGAGGGTGACCGGGGCGAAGTTGTTGTTGAACCCGAGCCCGGTCCCGGCCAGCTTCCTGTACACGGTCGCTCCGGTGCGGAAGCTGAGCGTCGTGAAGTACCACGCGTCGACCTCTTCCGCGTTGGCCGGCTTGGTGTACGAGTAGACGAGCCCGTTCGCGAGCGACAGCTTCGGCACGACGGACGGCGCGCTCAGCTCGTCGTTGCGCCACACCGTGCGGCAGGTCCCGGAGTCAGCGTCCACGTCGACCCGCTCGAACCCGGGCGTCGTGGTGGCGCCGTTCATCACCGAGGTCGGCCCGGTGTAGCCGAAGTTGTTCTCCACCACGATCGACTTGTCGGTGGCGATCAGCGACTGGTCCGTGGAGCCGGCTCCCTGCTGGAAGACGGCTCGCTCGCAGACGAGCCGCTCCCCGGTCACGCTGCGGGCCCGCCTGTAGACCAGCACCTTCATCGGGTCGTCGTTGTCGGTGATCGTCACGAAGCGTGAGCCCATCAGGGTCGGCGTCGTGCCCGATCCAGGACTGGTCTGGCCCGGCTTGCGCACGCCGATGTTGTCGTACTGCTCGTCCCAGGTCACGGTCGGGGTGCCGTCCGGCGCCGCATCGAAGCGATAGAGGGCGCGATCGGAGACCATGAACACTCCGCCGTCGTCGCCGACCGCGAAGGAATTGGAGATGCGCTCCCCCAGCGCGTGCGTCTTGACCGTGCCGCTGGCGGGATCGATCGAGCCGACCACACCGCTCACGGAAGCGAACCAGATGCGCCCCGACCAGTCGGGCATCGCCGAGATGATTGCGTCGCCGAGAACGACGTGCGGGGTGAGGTCGTAGTCGCGCTCGAGCTGGAACGTCGGCCCGCCGAGCAGCTCCGCCTGACCGACTATCCACACGTGACGGTGGTTTGTGGGAACCACCGCGCGGCCGAGGTGGTCGAGATAGAAGTAGCCTCCGCCCGAGAAGTCGGTGAAGGGATCGCCGCCCCCGCCACCACTGCGCGGCGGCAGCGGAAGTCGCGTCAGCGGCTCGAGCGTCTGCGGATCGAACAGCACGAGTTTCGGTCCCTCGAAGCCGACGCAGATCGCGACGATGCGATCGCGACTGTCGAAGGTGTGGGAGGCGCACTCGGCCCCCTGGAAGTTCGACAGCGTACGCATCGCGTTCCCGAGCGGGCCGGACACCTGGTACGTGTCGGTCTGGTACGCGTCGTTGTGGATGTTGCTGCGGCCGTTGGGCGCCATGAAGGGATGGCGCGGCGGCTGCGCAGAGTTGACGGCGCGGGGACGCGCCGGGGAGCCGATGTAGTCGGGCACGCTGCCCGCCTCGGGTCCCTCCGGAATCGGCGCCGCCACGGCGGCGCTCGCAAGTAGCAGCTGCGAGAGCGCGACGATCACGATCGTCGGCGCGAGCGAACGTAGAGACATCACCGCAAGCCTCCTCCCCGATGGACGCGGTACCGCCGGCAGTATATCTCCGGAACGCGGCGGGCGTTAGCCTGCGCCCATGGGAGCCCGGCCGGTCCGTCTTGCCCTCTGTTTCGTCCTCGGCGCCGCGGTCGGCACCGGCCTCGACGCGATCCACGCCTACAGCGACGTGCTCGAGTACTCGAACGAGACGTTCGGCCGCCTGGCGTGGTTCGTGCCGCTGGAGTTCGGCCTGCTCGGCGTCGGCGCCGGCATCGCCCTACCGTGGCTCGAGGGCCTGGCGGGAAAGCCGCCCCTGAGTAGCAGGGACGCGACGGTCTTGGGCAGGTTGGCCGTGCTCGCGGGCGAGCTTGCGCTGTTCACGGGCCTCTACTTCCTGACGACGCTGCCGGAGACGGAGCTGGCCAGAATCAGTCTGGCGGTGGCGCTCGTCGCGCTCGCGGTGATTCGCCTCTTGACCTCCTCCGTGCCCGGCGAGGGTCTGTTCGTCGGCCTCGCGGTGGTGCTCGGCCCGGCGACCGAGGCGATCCTCTCGTCGCTGGGGGTCTTCGAGTACACGGACGAGGACTTCCTCGGCATCCCGTACTGGCTTCCTGGACTGTGGGCCAACGCGGGCTTCTTGATCCGGCGGTTGCTCCGGCCCTTGGTGGTCCAAGACTTCTAGCGTCTAGTACTCCCCCGCCGCCTCCAGGAAGAGTCGCGGGTCGTTCGTGATCACCCCCGTGACGCCGAGCTCGCGCAGCGCCAGGATGCGGGGCGCCTCGTCCACGGTCCAGGCGTAGAGCTCGCCCCCGGCGCGCCGAACGGCCTCGACGAGACGCGGCGAGACGAGCCGCCAGTGAGCCAGGATCGCGTCGCAGGCGCCGGAACGAATTGCCGCCTCGGCGCGGCCGGGAAGCGCAACCCGGATCGCGCGCAGGGCCAGCAGGGCAGGACCGGCGAGGACCGTCGAGCGGGTGTAGTCACGACGCGCTCGCGGGACCGACCAGCCGATTCGTGTGCCCTCCCCAGCATCGCGAAGGTGGGCGAGGCTGTTGCGGTGCGTGGTCGACACGAGCGAGCGCGCCCGTAGGCCGTGGCGGCTGAGGGCCGTCAGGACCTCGTCCTCGTAGCCCGGAAGCTTGAGGTCAACGATCAGGTCTATGCCGGCGAAGGGCTCGGACGCGAGGTGCGCGAGGCCCTCGTCGAGCGCCAGCGACGTCCTCTCGGCGGCGTCCTCGTAGTCGTGCGCGAGGATCAGGCGACCACCCCCGCGCTCGGGCAGAACATCCAGCTCGATCATGTCGACGCCGTGCGCGAGGGCGGCGTCGAAGCTCGCCTTGGTGTTGCCGGGCTCTATCAGGTCCGCTCCCTTGTGACCCACTCTGCGCATCGCCGTCATCGGCTCCACGTTAACGAATGCACGCCCGGCGACAGCCGGTCCGGAGCTTTGAGACCTCTAAGCTCCGCGACCCATGAACCAGGTCAGCACCGAGCTGCGTCTCGTACTGTGGTCGTTCGCCCTGCTCGCACTCATCGCGGGAGGGCTGCTCTTCTTCGGCGGCAACGACACCGAGAGCTGGTTTTCCTGGACGATCGCGCCCCCTCTAACGGCCGCGTTCCTCGGCGCCAGCTATTGGGCGGCTTTCGTGCTGCTCGCGTGGTCCGCGCTCCAGCGGGATTGGCTCAGCGTCAGGGCCGCGTTGCCACCCGTGCTCGTGATCGCCGTCCTACTGCTCGTGGCGACGCTCATTCACCTCGACCGCTTCGACTTCGACAGCCTCTTCGGCTGGTTCTGGCTCATCGCCTACATGATCGTGCCGCCGCTGCTGGTGGTGGTCATCGCCCGCCAGCTGCGACACGAGGGCGGCCGCCGCGACGAGCACCTGCCGTTGCCCGAGGCCCTGCGGGCGCTCCTGGCCCTACAGGGGCTGACCATGGTCGTCGTCGGGGCTGCCCTGTTCGCCGCGCCGGCTCGGGCGGACGAGATCTGGCCCTGGCCGCTCTCGCCCCTGACCGCGCGAGCCGTCGGAGCATTCGTCCTCGGCTTCGGCGTGTCCGCCCTGCACGCCGTGATCGAGAACGACCGGTACCGCTTCCGTGGGGCCGCTTACGCGTACACGGTCCTCGGCGCCCTGCAGCTGCTCGCGCTCGCAATCCACGCCGAGGATCTCACCGGCGGATCGCTCGACTCGTGGCTCTACGCGGGCTTCCTCATCGGCGTGCTCGGAACCGGCGCCTACGGCTCCGCGCGTGCGGCTGAGCCCGCCTGAGGCTCGTCTCGCTCGAGCGCTTCGAGCGCCCCGGCGGGGTCGTGGTAGGTGTCGACGCGCACGCCCTTGCCGTCCCGCATGGTCCAGACGTGCCCGTAGCGTGACTCGACCTCTATGCCGCTGCCCTTGCCGCGGGCGCGAGAGCGCAGGATGATCGCCACGCGATCACCGCCGTCCACGCACCGCTCCGTTTCCTGGTGGAAGTCCTCCCAGGACTCGAGGAACCCCGCCAGGAAGCGCCGGATGGAGTCCCGGCCCTTGTAGCTGCCGGCCTCGGGCAGGTCCGAGTGCTCGACCCACTCGGCGTCCTGGGTGAGGACGGCCAGCGCCGCCTCGGTGTCCCCGCCGTTCAGAGCGTCGTAGGCGGCGGTCAGAACCGCTACGTCCTCACTGCTCATCCGACCGCAGTATGACGGCTCAGGCCGCCCGAGCGGGGCGGCCTGAGCCGAGCTCAGGTCTTGGGTTACTGGTAGAAGGGGGAGTAGTAGTGCTCGAGCGCGAGCCTGTGCTCCTGCTCGACGTAGCCGGTCGGGTCGTACTCGGGGGCGTTCTTGATCTCCTCCCTCGTGCGGTCGACGTAGACCGTTCCGTCCTCGGGGTCGATGCGCTCGATCGTGCCCGCCGGGAGAAGGACCCGCTTGCCGATGATCCAGGGGCCCGTGTCGACCACTATGGCGCACGAGCCCACCTCGTAGGTCGCCTTGTCGACTTTTCCGACCTCGCCGTCGACCGCCTCGACCGAGAACCCGGTCAGGTCGAGATCGGTCACGGATTCGCGATAGCTCCAAAGCTCTATGGTCGTCATCTCTTCCTCCACGGTTGCTTGCCCTCGTCGTGGTACCCACGGGTCGGGGGCCAGAAACGGCTGCTGGCGTGCCGTTCGCGGCACCCCGGGGGGCGACCTGGCAAAAGCGGCCGCATCCGGCCGTGAGAGCTAATGATTCTGGTCACGAGCGCCGATTAACTGGCCATGGCGGAGCACGAGCCGGCACGAATCGTCGACGTCTCAGAGGTCCAGCTTCGCATCGCGATGGTGAAGGCAGCCGTCTGGCTCACCTTCACGATCTGCGGCGCCGGCGGCGCATATGTGGCCGTGACCTGGGAGGGCGCCTCTCGCGATCTGCTGCTCGCCTTCTTCGGCGTGATCGCCGCCACGGGCGTGCTATTCGTCGCGCTTCCGATCCAGACCATCGTGCGCAGCCGCGTCAACGAGCCCTTCTTCGTCGTCTGGAGCCTCGTCCAGATCGTGCTGATCGGGGCCATCGTGGCCCTCGACGGCGGGGCTCCCAGCCCACTCTCCGTCCTCTTCTTCCTACCGCTCGTCTTCGCGGCGCTCTTCTATCCGCTGCGCTCGTTCGTTCCGGTCGGAGCGCTCGACGTGCTGACCTTCGTCGCGGTAGGCGGCGCCGACGGCACGACGGACCCGACCTATCTCGGCTTCATCGCGGCGTGCCTCGCCTCGACCGCCGTCATGTGTGCCTGGCAGGCGCAGAACCACGACCGGCAGCGCGAGCGGCTGACCGAGGTGTCCAGGACCGACCCCCTCACGGGATGCCTGAACCGGCGCGGCTTCGGCGAGCGCGTGCAGGCCGAGCTGGACGAAGCGCTGAGGCGCGGCAAGCCGGTCTCGCTCGTGATGCTCGACCTCGACAACTTCAAGGCGATCAACGACGTGGAAGGCCACGCCGCGGGTGACGAGCTGCTGTGCTGGGTGATCGACCAGGTGCGCGACACGGTCCGCCCTGCGGACTCCATCGGGCGCATCGGCGGCGACGAGTTCGCGATCCTGGCTCCAGGCGCCACGCAGGGCAACGCGCTCGAGATCGCCGGCCGCGTGGTGGAGAAGATCGGGAAGCGGATCGGCATCACGACCGGCGTGTCGTGCTTCCCGCTCGATGGCGTCGAGCGCGAAGAGCTGTACCGCCAGGCCGACGCCCGCCTCTACGAGATGAAACAGGGCCAGGCGCCGCCGGAGCAAACCGCTGCTGGACGGCGCGAGCTGAGCTGGGCCGCCGCGCTCGCGCGCGCGGTCGATGCGCGGATGGCCGTGCCGGTCGAGCATTCCAGCAGGGTGGCCGAGTACTCGGCGGGTCTCGCACAGGAGTTCGGGTGGTCGGGCGAGCGGCTCGAGCAGCTACGCATCGCCGCCATGCTGCACGACGTCGGCAAGGTGCCGGTGCCCGACCGCATTCTCCAAAAGCCGGGACCACTTACCGACGAGGAGTTCGAGGAAGTGAAAAAGCATCCGGCGGTGGGCGCCGAGATGGTCGCGCGCGTGGACGGCGTCGAGCGGATCGGCCCCTGGATCCGTCACTCGCACGAGAACTTCGACGGATCCGGCTACCCCGACGGCCTGAGTGGCGAGCAGATCCCGCTCGCGTCGCGCATCCTGCTCGTCGCGGACGCTTTCGACGCGATGACGAGCGACCGGCCCTACCGAATCGCGCTCTCGATGGAGGCCGCGGTGGACCAGCTTCGCCGCAACGCCGGCAGGCAGTTCGACCCGCGCTGCGTCGAGGCCTTCGAGGCCTACCTCGAGAAGGGCCCAGCCCCGGTCGGGGCGCCGCAGCTCTAAGTCTCTGCCGGTGCGCCCGGCGGGAGATCCGGGCGAACGCGCTCCTCGCCCTCCGGCATCCGGCCATCCCGGCCGACGTAGCCGTCCTTGCCGCCGACGATCACGAACACCGCTTCGTCGTCCCCGACGTTCCGGATCTTGCGGTGGGTCGCCGCGTCCACCCGCACGAGGGCACCCGGGCCGAGCCGCACGGTGCTGCCGTCGCCGAACTCGAACTCCACGTGGCCGCTGTGCACGAAGTACGTCTCCTCCTGCGCGTCGTGGAAGTGGAAGCCGGTCTCGATGCCCGCCGGCAGCACGATCGCGTTGATGCCGAACGCCGTCACGCCGAGTGCGCGCCTGACCTTGCGAAAGCCGGGGCCTTCCCCCAGCCCGTCGAGGTGAGCCGCCGCGTAGCCGTCGCCCTGCACGACCTCGTTTATCTCACCTTCTGCCATCACGAGCCGGATACTAGCGGCCGACCGCTACGCGGCGGCGGTGTCCATCGCCTCGGCCGTGCGGTGCGCAAGGGCCATGATCGTGATCATCGGGTTCGTTCCCGACGCCGTCGGGAACGCGCTCGCGTCCCCGATCCACACGCCCTTCGTGTCGTGCAGCTCGCCCCAAGGGTTCGCGACGCTCGTCACCGGGTCGCTGCCCATCCGGCAAGAGCACATCTGGTGTGCCGAGAAGACCGCGTGCTCGTGCGGGTCGAGGTTGGAGCTGGCCACCGCCTCGCGGAAAGCGCCGATGTCCTCGCCCCGGCGCCACACCGGCGTCTTGCGGCCGAGCGTCACGACCTCGTGCGCGCCGGCTGCCTCGTGGAGGTTCACCAGCTCGGTGAGCCCGCGCCGGAACAATGCCAAATCTCGCTCCTCGGTCATGAGGTAGCTATGAACCGCGTTTCCGTCGCGGTCGATCGTGACCTTGCCGTGTCCCCGGTCTCGAACAAGGAGGATCATCGAACTGGAGCGGGCGAACTTCGACATCTGCTCCTTGTGCTGGAGCCCGGAATGCCAGGGCACCGCCGAAGCCGTGATGCCAACGCCCGTTGCCGGGCACTCGAGCAGGAAGCCGTAGCCGTCGTCCAACTCGGCGAACTCGTCCGAGAGCGCAGCCTGCGGCGGTCCCCACCAGCCCTCCTGCTCCTGCTCGTAGACGCCGAAGACCGCGGTCGAGGGATGCAGCCGCAGATAGTCCCCCACGGCCGGCCCGCCGAGCCCCGAGCGCAGGAGCAGCGCGGGCGATTCCATCGAGCCGCATGCGACCACGACCTGCGGCGCCCACACGGCCACCCGAGCCTGGCGCCCGTCCGCGTCGGAGTACGTGCCTTCGACGGCCACCGCGCGACCGCCCTCGGTCACGATTCGCTCGGCACGGCAGTCCACCACTACTTCCGCCCCCCGCTCGTTCGCGTCGGCCAGATAGGTCTTGAGAGTGCCGAGCTTCGAGCCGGATTGGTCGCCGAACCCGAGGTAGCCCGCGGTCTCCGGGTCGTAGGTGTCGGGGTCGGCATTGCGGGTGATGTTCTTGAAGGAGTATCCGAGCCGCTCACAGCCCTCGGCCAGGCGCTGGTGCGGTCCATTGAGGTCGGAGCAACCTTCGTTCACCCGCAGGCGCTCCCAGACCGCGTCCAGGTGACGGTCGTAGTCGGGGCCGTCGAGCCCCTCCAGACCGTGCTCTTCGGCCCACTCCGCTCGCACGGACGGGCGCGTGCGCAGGCAGTTCATCCAGTTCACCGTGCTGCCGCCGCCGAGCGTCGACCCGGCCATCACGGTGATCTGCCCCTCGGCGGTCGGGAAGGGGCCGCCGCCGAGGTAGAGGTGCTGGTAGGCCCAAAGCTCGAGCTGGTTGAAGTCCGCCTCGTTGTAGTAGCCCCCGGACTCGAGCACGACGACCTTGTGACCGCGCTCCGCAAGAGCGCCCGCGATGACGCCGCCGCCGCAGCCCGAGCCGACCACGCAGACGTCGGCTTCGAGCGTCAGCTCCGCGCCGGTCGGGCGCCTGACGCGGATCGTCTTCGGAGCATCTGGCGGCGCCGAGCGAGGGCCCGGGTATCCGACCGCATCCCAATTCGGGTTGCGCCCGGTGTCGGGATCGGGGTTGGCGTAGAACAGCATCGCCGTGAGGCCCTTGAGCCCGTGAAGACCCGCCAGCGCCTCGGTCGAGGAGTCCGACAGGGAGTGCACCATGCGTTCCCGCTCAGCCTGTGAGGCTTCGTTGAAGCCATCCGCCGCGAGCCGGTCCAGGAGCCGGCGAAGGCCTTCGAGCTCCTCCTCGCCAGTGCCGTCGAGCGCCTGTTCGATCGCGGCCGGCACATCGAGATCGGAGGCCGAGCGAGCCCAGAACCCGTGCGGGTCATCGCCGCGCTCGAGAGCGGGGACGAACGTGTCGCAGAGCTTCGCCAGCGTCTCGCGCTGGATCTCGCTGAGGACGACCGTTAAAGCCAGCGCCGCCGTCCCGCTTGCAAGGAGCCCGCCATCGTCAGGGCAAAAATACTCCTTGCCGCAGGGCGACGCCCTCGTCCCCGCTGCCGCAGGCCGGCGGGCAGCCAGCCGCGCCCGGCGCGAGCAGCACGCCGTCGGGTCCCGCGTCGGCCACGAAGACCGAGAGGGCCGACACGACCGCGCGGTCGCCCTCTCGGGCGAGACCCGGCATCACCGTATCCGCGCTCGTTGCCAGGGAGCACGTCGCGCCAAGCGAGGGATCAAGCGTGGCGGCGCACGCGAAGGGGATCGTGAAGTCGACGTCCGCGGCGGTTCCCGGCTCGTCTTCACCGGGCCCGTTGGCCCCGTCGGTGATGCGAAGGCGCGTGCCGAGCAGGAGCTCGCCGCCGTAGTCCGACCCGGCCGAGCGCTCGCGCACGTCGGACGCCAGCGCGGCGATGCGCACGTCGGCCTCGTCCTCCGCCGTCCCGGGGTCGCCCGCCGCAACGTCGAGCCGGGCGAAGGCGGTTCCCTTGCCCGTGCTGGAGGTCGTCACCAGAGCGGAGACCAACCGTGGCCCGATGCACGACGGCGCGTCGAGCGGCGCGACGTGCTGCGCGTCTGGCGTGCCGCACGACTCGAACTCCGGGACCAGCGGCACGCGCAGTGGGGTCGCTCCGCCAGGACGCGGATACGGCGGCGGGGCCGGCTCCACGTAGATGGGGCTCGAGACGGCCTCGATCGCGGAGTCGCGCTGGAGCTGAAGCCGGTACCGGCCCGTTCCGGCGCTCGCGAACGAGAAGGTGAAGTCGTCTCCTGCGACCGGAGTGGCGAGGAACGGGAGCCCGTCCTTGAGGACGAAGAGCTCGTAGTTGCCGGGTCGGGTCGCGCCCGGGCCCGCTCCGATCACCCGCGCGGTGAACTCGGCGCTGCCGACTCGCAACGTGTCTCCCATGATCGCCGCCGGGCCGCCTGCGCCCAACCGGCGGCCTTCGAAGCGCAGATCTGGACCGTCGTTGCCGAACACCTTGACGTAGGTGTGACCGGCCTCGACCCCGCGCTGGATGCCGCGCTCCGACAGCTCATTGGCGTACACGACGGTCGTTGCCTGTCCGATCGGCGACTGGGTGACGGGATCGGGAGTGCGACCGGCGTTGTGGGAGTCGCTGGAGCCGACGGCGGCGATCCTGTTCGCATTCGAGCCGCCAGAGTCGATTGCGTCCTCCCAGAACCGGATGGCCAGCGGCGTGAAAGGGTTGGGGCCCGGCTCCGGATCCTGCTTGAGCCCGGCCGGGCCGGTCGCGACCTCGATGGCATCGACCTTGGAGTAGTCGGTCTCGGCGTCCGTGTAATCCCACGGACAGCCGCGGCAGATGAAGTCGAACCCGGGAACCTCCGACGGGAAGATCGTCGGGTGGTTTATCTGCGTGAAGCCATCCGCGCCGTGGACGGAGTCGAATAGATCGCTCGCGGGGCGCGCACCCCGCCGCGCCGTCAGCGTGCCGTCGGCGAGTCGCTCGAACACGGGGGCCGTGCGGTAGTCGGCATACGACACGCTCGCGTGGTTGTTCGCATGACCCCGGTAGGTGATGATCTCGGCGCTTCGGATGATCAACCTTCCGGGGTGGGATGCCTGGAAGCGGCCGACCTCTCCCCACGCCGAGGTCGTCACGTAGTCGGAGAGGGTGACGAAGTCCAGACCCGCGCCCGGGGACTGGCACGATCCGTTGCAGTCGCGCGCCAGCGGCGCGAACGCGTAGTCGAAGGACTCCCGCATCGTTGCGTCGCCGAGCGACGAGTGCTCGGCGTGGACGTGGAAGTCGCCCGCGTACCAGCCGGGCTCGGAGCGTGCGGGCGCGCTGTCGTACGGCGCCGCGACGTAGGGCGCGGACTCCCACAGCGGATCGTCGCTCACGTCGACCTCCACCCGCCAGGCAACTTTGCCGTCCGAGTCTCCCTCGGCCTGCGACGCCACCGCGGCGACGCCGAGCTCGACCGCCCACTCGCCGGCGGGAACGGGGCCCGGAACGAACCCGCGCGTGGTATGTCCCTGGCGGTGAAGTCTCGAGTTGGCCACGTACTGGGCCTCGCTCGAGAAGCCGTTGCGCGAGACCGTCACATCGGGATGGCTGGACCCGCCCCAGCCGCGAAACTCCTCCACGCCCCACAGTGCGCCCGGGGCAGAACGCGATTCATAGAGCCCGAGGTCGAGAACGTGCTTGATCTGAGCGTTGGTCGGCGCCTCCGGCTGGTCGTGGCAGTAGCGAACCCGCACTGCCGTCGTCCCCTCCGGCACCACGAACGGAAGCAGCACGTAGCTCCCCTCGACGGAGCCGTCGAACTCTCCGGTGATCACCCGGTGCGGCGTCAGCGACGCATCGGCTGCGCCGGCACAAGCAATGGGGGCCGCCGCGGCCGAGGCGGAGGGGTGATGCGCCGCGGCGGGAACGGGAATCGCGAGAGCGACGCACGCGAGAGCGACGCACGCGAGCGCCGCCGCTGTGCGCGCAACCCTCCCCGCAATCGCAGCCTCGCGGCTGCCGGCTTTCGCCGCTCCCCCCAACAGGCATCGGATTGTAGAGCGCCGGAGGCCTCCGGGATAGCGTTCAGCTTTCCAGCACGGGCGCGCCGGGCTCTGAGTCCAGGGCGGCGGGAACCAGATCGAACTCCGTCCCGAGCCGCAGCTCGCTGTAGCGGCGCACCCAGTCGTCGTTGAGGGCGTTGGACTGCCGCTTGATGTGAGGCTCGAAGCGAAAGTCCGCCGGCGCGCTGAGGCCCATGCGGTCGAGCACGTTCAACGTGCTCGTCTGAGGGTCGGCGGCGAAGTTCTCGTACAGGACGAGGATGGGACGGATGCCGCAATGCTCGAAGAAGGCGTCCCAGGAGGCCTCCTCGAAGAGAATCTGGTCCAGCAGGTGCGCGATCGCCCGGTAGTGGAAGCGAAGCTGGGGCAGGTGATCCTCCAGGAAGCTCTTGTAGGGAGGCGCGTCGGAGTCGCCGTCGCCGCTGCCCTGCACGGCCTGGAGCTGATCGCTCTCGCGCCACGTCGCGGTCTGCACCGCCTTCCACAGGGACACCGCCTGGCGGATCTTGTTGGCACGCAGTACCCGGACGAAGGTGAGGCCCGGAAAAACCGCCGGCAGCAACTCGGCGAGGGCCAGGTCCCGGTAGCGCGGCACGTTTCGCAGGAGGCCGACGAAGTCGCCGAAGTAACCCCACATCAACTTCGCCGCGAACACGTTGTTCTTCGTTGTGCCGACCTCCATCGCCCAGTCGAGGTAGCGGTCGTAGGCGGTCCTGCTCCAGAGTGGTGACCGAGGCTCCGGATCCTCGCTCACCCCGCGCTCGCCGAGGTGATCGAGGATCGACTGGTCGTCGACACCGACGAAGTACTGCTCCGGACGGCGGCGGCGCCCGGTCTTGCGCAAGGCCTCGAAGTACTCCTCCGGCCGTCCCGCGATTCCCGTTGCCTTCAGCGCTTGGCAGACGAGGGTGCTACCGCTTCGCGGAGTGGAGCACACGAGGTATGAGCGCTCGACGCCCATGTCCCATTCTTACCCGGTTGGCGCGGATGCTGCGGCATCCTCGGGCGTGTGCACCGGCTCGTTCGGCGACACCTGCGTGGCGTCGTTGATCACCGCCCCCGGCGGTACGGGCACCGGCCCGTCGAGGAGGGGATCGTCCGTCTCCTTCATCCAGCGTTCGAGACGCGCGCGCAGGTCGGTCAGCGTCGCGACGTGGGCTGGGCTGGCGGCGAGGTTGGCCGCCTCGTTCGGATCGAGCACCAGGTCGTAGAGCTGTTCTTCGGGCACCTCCTGCTCCCCCCATCCGCTCTCCACGAGCAGGTCCTTGGTCGCGCTGTCGTCGCAGTTGGGAAGGACCGGGCGCGCGGAACCGTCGAAGCGCCGGATGTACTTCCAGCGCTCGGTACGCACGCCGCGCATGGGCTCGTAGGCGGCGTGATACGTCATCTCGACGAAGATCTCGTCATGGATGGCGTCGGTATCCCCGTGCACCAGTGGCAACAACGACTTGCCTTGAAGCCACGGCGGCTGCTTCGCGCCGGCGACGGCGCACAGGGTCGGGTAGATGTCGAGATGGGAGACCATCACGTCGAACACCTTCCCGCCCGTGAAGCCGCTCGGCCCTCGCATGAGCAGCATCACCCCGATGCCGCGGTCGTAAAGCGTCGCCTTCGCCCCGGGGAAGGCCAGCCCGTGATCGGTCGTGCAGACGATCAGCGTGCTTTCGGCCAGCCGCGACTTGTGCAGCGCGTTGAGGACCGCGCCGATGCCCTGATCGAGCGACCGCGCGCTCGCCTTGAAGGCGGCAATGTCCTCTCGCGTTCGAAGGGTGTCGGGGAGGTTCGCCGGCGGCAGGGAATAGAGCGTGTCTCGCACCGATGTCGGCGTCGAGAACTGGCGGTGGGTCTCGAAGAAGCCGACCGACATGAAGAACGGCTCGGGCACGGAGCTCAGTCTCTGAGCCGTGATCGGTGCCACGTCTCCGGCGTGATGGCTGTCGACCTCGATTACCTCGTCGTAGCCGATCGTCGCCGGATCGTCCGAGATGTGCTGCTCGCCGATCAGCACCGTGTGATAGCCCACGTCCCGCAGGGGATAGATCAAGTGGTGGCGGTAGTCGTTGAGCGTCCAGCCACGGTGAGCCAGGCCGAGCATGCCGTTGTTGTGGCAATACTGGCCGGTCAGCAGAGAGGCGCGGCTTCCCGAGCACGTCGGCGCCGCGCAGAAGGCCTGGCGGAAGAGCACTCCCTGGTCGGCGAGCAGCTGCATGTTCGGGGTCGGTACCTGGTAGCCGTACGGCTGCACGTAGCGACCCGTGTCGTGGGAGTGGACGTAGAGGATGTTCGGTGGTGGCCGGCCGGCGATCGAGAAATCATCCCCCGGGGTCGTCA
Organism: uncultured Solirubrobacterales bacterium; assembly: GCA_963774075.1. Taxonomy (GTDB): domain Bacteria; phylum Actinomycetota; class Thermoleophilia; order Solirubrobacterales; family JBBDJG01; genus JBBQNR01. Next base: position 405,178 of record CAVZDP010000005.1, read on the forward strand.
TAGCTGAAGGTAACCATGTCCGGTCGTCGACGCGAGCATGAAGCGCTAAAGGGTCCCGCCACGGTTGTCGATTACCGGATCGGCATTGCCGTGGCCGGGGTCATGTTCCCCACGAATGACGAGGGATGGGGCGGTCACCGGCTTTTTACCGCATGTTCACGGATTGGACATCCCACCGCTGTCGCCCGGCGCCACGATTGGACCAGACGTCAGAAGTACGAAGAAGGAGAGCTGCATTCAGATGAGTGAGACGCTGGTAGACGCGGGGCGCTTCCCCGACGAGGTCGGCACCGCGAGGTCCATCTACAGCTGCCCCGAGTGCGGCTCGTTCCTCGACGCGCCGCGGGCACACCCGAGCGGCGACCTCGCCCGCAAGTGCGCATCCTGCCGCGACTGGTACCCGGTCGCCGGCGCGGGCACCGGCTCGGGCGAGTAGCCCCGCTGCGCTGGGGCTCAGCCCCGGCTCACGTTTTCGATCACAGCGCTTCGAACACCGTCGAACCATCCCTGGGGCAGCTCGGGGAGGAGGCCTCCCCTGCGCCCGACGGCCTCCATCAGGCGATCGCGTGACTGCTCGGCGAGCCGACGCGCGTGACTTGCGTCGGCGTGAAGGAGCCGCCCGTCGCGCTTGAGGAACCGGCCCGACACCATCACGGCGTCGACGTCGCTCGCGCGGGCGTGCAGCATCACGGTCGCCACGGGGTCGTTCCACGGTGAGAAGTTGAGGCCGTCCGTGCGGATGAGGATCAGATCGGCAAGCTTCCCCGCCGAGAGCGTTCCGACGTCGGAGTCGATGCCGATGACCGCCGCGCCACCGCACGTCGCCAGCTCGAGCGCGCGCCGGGCGGTGAACGAAAGCCTCTCCGGCATCTGTCCACTCTCCATGGTCACGTGATTGTCGAGGGCGCGCTGTACCTGAAGCGCCAGCCGCGCCTGCGTCAGCACATCCCCCGCCTCGAGGGAGACGATGTCGCAGCCGAACCCGCAGCGCAGCCCGTGTGCCAGCGCCTGCCCGGTGATCGGGAACCCCATGCCCATCTGAAGCTCGGTCTCGGGGGTCACCGACACTGCGGCTCCGGCGTCGGCGAGAAGCTTCAGCTCAGCGTCCGAGCAGGCGTTGCAGTGGACGTGGACTTGGCGGGCGTCGAGCAGCCCATGGCGGTGGAGGATCTCGACTTCGTGTGGCCACCTTCGGTCTGCCACCGTCCCGACGTGCGCGGTGACGAGCAGGTCGAGCTCATGTGCCAGGTCGAGCTCTCGAGTGGTCGCCTCGAGCGGCACGAGGCCGAGCTCGGTGAGGGCGATTCCCATGTCGACCAACCCGTTGCTCGCAGAGAAGTGCCGTTCCCGCACTCGCCGAGCATCGGCGATGCGTGCGTCGTGATCTGCGAACCCCGGTTCCGCCAGAGGGACGGGATAGAAGCCGTAGGCGAACACGGCTCGTAAACCGGCGTCCTTCAGGCCGCGAATCGCTTCGTCGGCATGCTCCGGCGTGTTGGTGCAGTGGGAGAAGTCGAGCAGGGTGGTGACACCCGCATCCAGGGCCTCCAGCGCACCGACGTAGTTGCCCGCATACATGTCATCGGGCTCGAAGACGGTCGAGACGTTGAGCCGGATGCCGCGAAAGTAGTCCTGGAGGGTCCAATCGGCGCACACGCCACGCAGAGCCGTCTGCCAGGTGTGGCGGTGCGTGTCGACAAAGCCCGGCATCACGATCTTGCCCCTCGCGTCGACGACTTCCGCGTCGGAGGCCCCGAGCTCCGGGCCGACCGCGGAAATCCGGCCCTCCTCGACCAGCACGTCGGCTTGCTCGAAGTCGCCGAGCGACGGATCGAGCGTCAGAACGCAGCCACCCTGAATCAGCGCCCGCTCGGACATTGGGACCAAGCCTATCCTCGGACTAGAGCCCTATGAAAACGCCCTGCGAAAGGTACGGCGCCTCGTCCCCGTCGCCGCAGGTCGGTGGGCAGGCCGGGCCGTAGCCTGAGCCGTTGGGGCCGGGGTCGTCGAGCGTCGTGGAGAGCGAGGACACCACGGTTCGCTTCGTCTCTTTGACGTAGCCGGGGATGAGCGCGTCGGCGCTCGTGGTCGTCGTGCAGGTCGCGCCGAGCGTGGCGTCGGGGCTCGCGGTGCAGGTCAGTGGGGCCTGGAGCTTCGTGTCGGAGACGGTGGCCGACACGCCACCGAAGCCCGAGGCCCTATCGATGATCCGAAGCGAGAACGAGAGCAGCAGCTTGCCGGTGAAGTCAGAGCCCGCGCCCGCGGGACAGGCGGCGTTTGCCTGCCTGCAGCGAACGTCGGAGGCTCTGGCGGTGATGTGGACGTCGGCCTCGTCTTGCTGCGTTGCGGGGTCTCCCTGGACGACGTCGAGGCGCGTGGAGCCCTGGCCCCTGCCGGCGGTGCCGGTCGTCAGCACCTGGGAGGTGAGCGCCGGTGGCGTGCAGGAGGGCTCGTCGAGCGGCTCGACGTGCTGGGAGTTGGGAGCGGTGCACTTCTGGTAGGAGGGGACGAGCGGGACTCGCAACGGGCTGCCGCCGCCGGGGCGGGGGTAGGGGTCGAGGGCGCCGAGGGGTTGCCAGTCGGGATCAGCATCGCCGCGATCCGGATGGTCGTGCAAGAGCGTCACGCCCGTGTCGTCAAGGTTGGCCACATAGAGGTCCTGGCCGCGGACAAAGGCGACCCGGCGGCCGTCGGGTGACCAGGCTGGCTCCTCGTCCAGTGGATTAGAAGTAACGCAGCCACCAGGCACGCCGTCCAATCTAAGGATGCAGATACCGCCGTCACTGACAGCAATCCTCTGACCGTCAGGCGACCAGTCGAATTCGAGCGACGAGCCCTCACGAAGAGTGGTGAGCTCGGTCCCGTCAGGTCGCATCATCTTGAGCCGCCCGGGATCCTCTTGACAGCCTTCGCCGCCGGGTTCTGGCGTGAACGGGACGCTGACAAAAGCGATCTTTTCGCCGTCGGGCGACCAACGAACGGCACGCTCGTCCGCTCCGGCGTTTCCTGGAAAGTTCAGGCTCACCTCGCCCGACCCGTCCGCGTTGACCGTGTTGATCGTCGTGTCCCGGCAAGCCGCGAACGGGGTTCCCTTGATGAAGATGATCTTCTGCCCGTCGGGCGACCATGCGGGGTCGAAGCCGTTGGTTGCCACCCTGACGGCATTGGTGCCGTCAGAGTTCATCACGAAGATGTCCACCAGCCCGCATGGGCTCTGCAATCGACTGCTGGCGAAGGCGATCTTCCGTCCGTCCGGGGACCATGCCGGGTCTTGGTCCCTGGTCGAGGCGTTGGTGAGGTTCGTCAAGTTTCCTCCGCCGTCGTCGACGGTGAAGATCTGCTGGCAGCCGCTGGCGGTCTGGTAGGTGAACGCGATCTTCCCGTTCGCGCCCGGGAAGGCGGCATGCGCCGAGGGTGCGGCTATGAGCAGCGCGAAGGCGGCGATCAACAGCGCCCGCCTCATAGCCCGATGAACACCCCCTGCTCCAGGTAGGGCGCCTCGTCCCCGTCGCCGCAGGTCGGTGGGCAGGCCGGGCCGTAGCCTGAGCCGTTGGGGCCGGGGTCGTCGAGCGTGACCTGTAGCGAGGAGAGGACGATGCGCTTTTGCTCGGTCACGTAGCCGGGGATGAGCGCGCCGGCGCTGGTAGTGGTGGTGCAGGTCGCGCCGAGCGTCGCGTCGGGGCTCGCGGTGCAGGTCAGTGGGGCCTGGAGCTTCGCGTCGGAGACGGTGGCCGACACGCCACCGAAGCCGGAAGCACGGTCTGTGATCCGAAGCGAGAGCGAGAGCAGCAGCTTGCCGGTGAAGTCAGAGCCCGCGCCCGCGGGACAGGCGGCGTTTGCCTGCTTGCAGCGAACGTCCGAGGCCCTGGCCGTGATGTGGACGTCGGCCTCGTCTGTCTGCGTTGCGGGGTCGCCCTGCACGACGTCGAGGCGCGTCGAGCCCTGGCCCCGGCCGGCGGTACCGGTCGTGAGCACCTGCGATGTCAGCGCCGGTGGCTCGCAGGAGGGCTCGTCGAGCGGCTCGACGTGCTGGGAGTTGGGAGCCGTGCACTGCTGGTAGGAGGGGACGAGCGGGACTCTTTGCGGGGAGCCGCCGCCGGGGCGCGGGTAGGGGTCGAGGGCGCCCAGGGGTTGCCAGTCGGGTTGGAGGTCACCGCGCGAGTCGGTAGTCAACCTGGTGCGTCCGCTTCCGTCGAGATTCATGACGTAGATCTCGTTCGCCGTGAAGCCGGACGGCGTCGAGGTGAACACGAACTTCGTTCCGTCGGGAGACCAGCTCGGGTATTCCTCAGCTTCTCCGGGAGTAGCGGTCACATTGGTCGCGGCTCCGCCTGCACTCGGCATGACCCAGATGTCGCCAAGCCTGCTGAAGGCGAGTTGCGATCCGTTCGGTGACCAAGATGGGCTTGTTTCGTACTCAGCCGGGCTGTTGGTCAAGTTCTCGAGGTCGGTGCCATCGCTGGCGATCACGTAGATGTCCGAGGGCTGAGTGACATAGACGAAATCCCCGATCTCGTCGTCGAAATAGAAGTCCCACGCCGAACCGTCGAAGGCGAGCTTGTCTCCGCCCGGCGACCATTCGAGCATCGCCTTGGCTGTAAAGCTGCCGCCGGGGCACTGTCCACAGTGGATCCGGGTCTGGCCACTTCCGTCCGAGGCGTCCACCCAGATGTCCTCGTTGAAGCAATAGGCCCGGGTAGGTGGAGCAGCCGCTGAAGAGCACGATGCCGACGTATTTACCGTCAGGCGACCAGGTGGCAGCCAATGGATTCCTGGTCGTCGAATCGCCGCCTACGCCGAAGATCTGCCTGTTGCTTTCCGTCAGCGTTCATCACCGACACGACTTCTTGGCCGAAGACGATCTTCGCTCCGTCATGCGACCAGCTCGGAGATCCGCCGTCGATTCGGGGAGTCAAAGCGGTCCTTCCGGAGCCATCCGGATTCACGACCGCAACCTCGGCGTTGCTGCAGTCGCTGGTGCAGCTGTGAAAGACGATCTTCCCGTTCGCGCCCGGGAAGGCCGCGGACGCACCGGCGGGCAGCGCCAGGCACGCGATGGACATGCCGACGGCCAGCAATCCCCAAGTGGATCGGCATTGGGGTAGGCGCACCCGAATTTCGCCCTGTTCGCACGGCCAACATGGCCTTCTCCCTCCTCGGCGGAGACTAACGGGGGCGAACCTGAGTTAGAAGCGCTGGAGCGAGAGTCCCTGCGCGGCCAGGATCAGGGAGTGAAGACGCCCGGCCTCAGGAACCGGTTCTCGTCGCCGGTGCCGCACGTCGGGGGACACCCGCCGGAGCCCGGCACGACGACGCCGTCCGCTCCGGCGTCGAGGACGCCGATGTCGAGAGCCGAGATGACGGCGCGCTTGCCCTCCTTCGCAAAGCCCGGTACGAGCACGTCGGTCGTGAGGTTGAGGTTGCAGGTAGCGCCGACCGCCTGGTCCTCGGTGAAGGCGCAGTTGATGGGCACCTGGAAGCGCGCGTCCTGTACCGTCGCCGGCGTCGTCTCGAAGGTGCCGTTGGCGCGATCGGTGATCCGCAGCTCGGTCGTGAAGAGCAGCTTGCCCAGGTAGTCGGTGGTCTGCTGCCCGGGGGTGCGGATGTCGGTGGTGGAGAGAAAAATTCGGATGTCGGCCTCGTCTTCCGGCGTGGCGGGGTTACCGACGACCACGTCGAGCCGCAGGGTGGCGTTACCTCTTCCGGCGGGCGAGGTCGTCACGAACGGAGACTCCTGCACCGGAGGAGAACACGAAGGAGCATCGAGCGGCGGGACGTGCATGCTGTTCGGGTTCGTGCACTGGGTGAACGCGGGAAGGAGCGGCACGCGGATCGGCGTCGCGCCGCCGGGGCGCGGATACCCGGCCGGGCCTGGAAACACCGAGTAGAGGTCCTGCACCGCATCCGTGTCTTCGACGACCAGCTTCTCGTTGGTGGCGACAAAGACGCGGTCGCCGTCCGCGGATGAACCCGCGAATGAGGCGTGGAGGAAACCGTTCCCTCCAGTGAATCCCCCGGACACGCGCGTAGTCACGCTGCCCGAGCGCTCGTACACGTCGCGAAATGAATCGGAGTCGGGGCTCGCGAGCGACTCCTCTGTCTGGAAGAAAGCTCTCTGACCGTCGTCCGACACTGCCGAGAAGAATGCGTCGAACGGCCCATTGCCTCCACCCGGGCCGCCCGAGATCAGAGTCGTCGCGGCGCCGGAGCGCTGGTAGACGTCGACCTCCGCATCGGAGTCGGCAGGCTCCAGCGACTCCTCGGTCTCGAACAACACTTGCGCGGCGTCCGCAGAGGCGCCGGCAAAGCTCGCATCGAGTGGCCCGTCTCCCCCCGACGAGCCGGTCGACTGGAGCGTGGTCGCTCCACCGGAGCGCTCGTACACGTCGACCTGCGCGTCGCCGTCCCCGGCCTCGAGTGGCTCGTCGGTCTGGAACACGACGCGAGCCCCGTCGGCCGAGGTTGCACCGAACAGGGCGTCGAAGGCGCCGCCCGCGCTGGAGCCGGTCGAGATCAGGGTCGTCGTGCCGCCTGTGCGCCTGTAGACGTCGAAGCGATCGTCTCCGTCCGCGGGCTCGAGCGCCGCGTCCGTCGAGAAGAACACGCTTGCGCCGCTGCTGGAAGCGCCGTCGAAGAAGGCATCCGAGGCCCCAGCCGCCGAGCCGGTGGATATGAGCGCCGTAGCCGAGCCGCTTCGCTCGTACACGTCGAAGGAAGCGTCGGAGTCGCCGAGCTCCAGCGCCTCCTGCGTCTCGAAGAAAACGCGGCTGCCGTCGTGGGAGACGCCGCCGAAGGTGGCGGGGAAGGCGCCGTTGCCCCCGGCCGCGCCTGTCGAGACGAGCGTTGTCGAGCCACCGGAGCGCTGGTAGATGTCGGTCTGGCTGTCGAGATCGACGGCCTCGAGCTTCTCGGTCGTCCTGACGAGGACGACCGAGCCGTCCGCGGATGCCCCGTCGAAGAAGGCGGGGAACGCTCCGTTGCCGCCGGTCGCCCCTGTCGAGACGAGTGCGGTCGAGCCGCCGGAGCGCTCGTAGATGTCGGTCTGGCTGTCACTGTCCGAGCCGGTCAGCTTCTCGGCCGTGCCGAAGAAGACCTTCGAGCCGTCAGCGGAGGAGCCGGCGAAGAAGGCGTTGAAGCCGCCGTTGCCGCCGATGGCTCCGGTAGAGACAAGGATCGTCGCGCCTCCGGAGCGCTCATAGACGTCGATGCGCGTGTCGGTGTCGTCCGCCGTCAGCCGCTCTGAGGTCTGGAAGTAGACGTGACCACCGTCGATCGACGAGCCCGCGAAGGCTGCGGCGATGGCGCCGTTGCCCCCGACCGGGCCGGTCGAGAGCCGCTCGATGGCGTTGTGATCCGCGCTCGCCGCAAATGGCACGGCAAGGGCGGCGACCGTCGCTATGAGGACGGCGATGCGCTTCGCGCTCATGGCCTTACGGACCTGTTCCCGTGTATCCGTTTGCATAACAGGGGTCGGCGCCGCAGACGTCCACCACCTGCCCGCCGACGCGCAGGAACTCCGATTTCTGCACGCGCGCGATCGGCGAGCTGCGGGGGTGGCTGTGCGGGTCGCTGCCGGCCGTCGGCGGGATGTTGCTCGGCGGAGGCGTGGGCGAGCCGCTGTCCCAAACCACGAACGCCGAGCCACCGAACGGAAAGCCCTCGATCGCCGGGATCCCGAAGAACGGGTTCACATCGCTGTGGCGGCCGGGGTCGAGTCCAGGCAGGCGCACGTGGGCCCCAATCGTCCGCGCCTCGACCTCGGTCGTCACGTTGGCCACCTGGTGGTCCCCGAACGCCTCGTGCAGAAGCACCTCGTGCGGCGGCGTGTTGTCGTACGGGTTGCTCGTCATGTGGTGGGCGTAGCCGTTCGCCTCGCCGCGGTCCCACAGCGTCTGGATAAGCGAGAGGATCAGCGGCCGCTCGAGCTCGTTCGGATAGTTGGGATAGAGGAGTTGCGCATACATGTCGAAGTCGACGCTGCGCCGGAGGAGCGTCGAGTAGTTCATCCCTGGAACCCCGAGCACCGCGCGCTCGAAGTCGGGCGCGAGCGCGGTGAGCGAGCCGCCCATGATCCCGCCCTGGCTGTTGCCGTCGTAGAAGAGCCGCTGCGGATTGATCGCCGGCTGCGGCTGGCCCCCCTTTACGAACTGGAAGGCCGGGTCGGAGTTGAAGCCGGCGGGATGGATCATCAGCCGGCCCAGGTACATGAAGTTGACGAAGCCCTGTTGGGCGCGGTCGGGCAGCGTCGAGAAGTTGGAGAGGTCAGCGAGGATCGTGCCGATGTTGGGCAAGTCCTGCGTCGACATCCCGATCCAGTCCGTGGCGCAGAACACGAAGTTGTGCTCGTTCGCCATCGCCTTGATGTTGCCCGCGGTGACCTCGCTTGCGCTGCCTAGCAAACCGTGGCCGTAGAGCGAGGGCCGGGCCGGGATCACCTGCGCTCCGTCCGCCGCGACGCGCGGAATCAGGCAATTGAAGTTCGCCAGATGCGTGTTGCCGGGGATTGCAAGGGGCACCGATGAGCCGGGCGCGTAGGCGAACCGCGACCCCGGCGGGCAGCCGGCGGCGTTCAGGTAGCAGGGCACGATGAGGTTGCCCTGCACCTGGCGGGCGATGCGGTCGTCCTCGCCGCTCTGACAGCCGTCGTTACCGCAGGGCGGAAAGTCCGTCGTGCTCGTGACGTCGAACTGTGGCGCCGCGCCTTGGATCTGGAGGTCGGAGAGGTCGGAGTCGCCGAGCTGCGCGAACGCGTCGTCGCGTATGGAGAGCGCGCGCTCGGACAGGTTGCGCGTGCTCGCGACCGTGAAGTCCCAGGCGAGAAAGAGGCTCGAGCGCTTGATGCCCGCCTGCTCGAGGGTGCGGAAGATGCGCTCCATGTGCGGGCGGCGCGCGGTGACCGCCGCGTCGTTGCTCTTGAGGCGATCGCGGTAGATGCGGAAGGCCTGATTTGCCTTGATCGTCTTGCCGTTTGACTTCTTGAGGTTTCGAAGGGCCACGATGTAGCGGCCGCCCTCCTCGAAGTTGACGGCCGGGCGAATGATCAGGTTCGCGTCCGCGGGGTTGACCGGGTTGGCGTCGAGCTCGGACCAGATCAGGTGGCGCTGGCGCGTATCGGCGTTGAGGACGACGATCGGCTGGCCCGGCTCGTAGGTGCGCTCGATGTCGGTGATGGGTACCGCGCCGGTGTTCTGGAATGCCTCCGGGCTGTCGAAATCGGGCACCTTGGTGACGATCTTCTGGCCCGGGCTGAAACCGTCGTTGCGGTTCCACTCCTCGGGCCGGATCGGATTGTTCGCCACATTTCGCGGCATGTCGAGCAGCCCTAGGTTGAGTCGCTTGCCCGTGTTCGTGCTCGGGTCGGCGACCGTGAAGTAGTCGTTCGGCCACGGTTGCAGGCACACGGCCGGGTCGATCGGGTCGCAGGCCGCAGAGGCGGACGTGGCCGTCAGGAGGGGCACCGCGAGGACGGCGAGCACTACGGCGATTCTTCTCATGGCGTGAAGACCCCCTGTCGCAGGAACACGGCTTCGTCGCCCGAGCCGCAGGTTGGTGGGCAGCCTAGCCCGAGTGGGTCGCTCTGTGGGCTGATCTGACCGTCGGCGCCAGCGTCGAGGAGCATCAGCGAGAAGGCCGAGATCACGGCCCGCCGGCCCTCGACGGCAACCCCTGGCAAAAGCGCGTCGAGCGTCGTCCCGATCGCACACGTCGACCCCGTCGCCGGGTCGGCGCTCGGAACGCAGTCGAACGGCGCCGAGAGGTCGAAGTCCTCGACCGTGCCGGACTCGTCACCGCTCGCGCCGTTCGCGTAGTCGGTCAGGCGCAGGCGGCTTCGCAGGATCACCTTGCCGCTGTAGTCGGAACCGCCCGCGGCGAGCTGGACGTCTCGAGCCGAGGCGTCGATCCGCACGTCGGCCTCGTCCTCCGGCGTACCGGGGTCGCCGGTCCGGACGTCCATGCGCGCAAAGCCACCGCCTCGACCGAGCGTCGACGTCGTGAGCTGTCCCGACTCGAGCTGCGGCCCGCTGCACGACGGCGCGTCGAGGGGACCTGCGTGCGTGGAGTCGGGGTTCGTGCAAGCCTGGAACTCGGGCACGAGCGGGACGCGCAGCGGCGTCGCTCCCCCCGGACGCGGATGCCGCACCTGCACGACGATCGGCCGCCCGACGTTGCCCTGCTCGTCGACGGCGCGGATCGCGACGTAGCGTCGCGAAACCACCGGCACCGCGTACGACTGCTGGCCACCCGCCGCCGCGGGAGCCGGAGCGCCGCCGAGCGGCGTCTGGTCATCGAAGTTCGCGCCGGTTATCTCGACGTCGGAGGTGACCACCTCGTAGTGGTCGGCCGTGCCGCACAGCAGGTCATCGCCCGGCGCCTCGAACGAGATCGTGGTTCCCGACAGGGAGACGTCCATGGGCTTGCCCGGCGAGACGGCGTCGCGACGCAGGTCGCCTGAGCTCGCGTTGTCGTGATGGAACCGTGGCCATGAACCGGGCGAGCACGCGGGCGCATCGGTGTCGTAGCCGAGCATGACGCCGGAGCGCGTCAGCGACATCACGACCTTGCGCGCGGCGGAGTCGATGTCGAGCGTGCCGAGCGAGCCGGCGACGGGGTTGGTGACCGTCCAATCACCGGTCATCTTCGGCCACGCGGGCGAGAACGGGAGGCCGGCCGCGTTCATCCCGTAGAGGTCGAGCGACGCAGTTCCGCCCACGAGCTCCTCCCCGGGCAGGCCGTCGAGATCCGCCACCGACGGACCGGTCAGGAACTGGAGATCGTTGACCGGCGACGGGAAGCCCGGCCTGAACTGGCCGGTCTGCGGATCGAGCGCCGCCACGAAGTCCTGGCCGCCCTGGTACTCGTTGACGACGAGGTCGAGGGCGCGGATGACGCCGGCCGCCGGAACCAAAAAGGACGTCCCGCCGCCGAAGTCCCCGAACGCCGGATGCCCAACGGCGGGGATCGCCGGCGTGTCGTACTTCTCGGTGCCGGCGGCGAAGTCCGTCGCCATCGCGTTGTCCTGCTGGCGCCCCTGGGGATCCGGCGTCTGCCCGTAACAAGAACTGCCGTCCGGGTTGAAGAGGTACGCGGGCCCCGCCGCGGAGCTCGCCCCGACCTTCGGGCCGCCGCCGCCGAACGGACAGGTGACGGATGCGATCACCGGCGACCCGGTAACTCCCTCGCCGACCACCGGCAGGAGCTCCTTGTTGATGAACGCGAGCTTCTTCGGCCAACCCGTCACGAACGGGCTCGGCCCGCCGACGGAGGGGCCGCCGGGCTCTCCGTCCGGTTTCAGAGCGAAGAGACGCGTGTTGGCGAACTCGAGCACGCCGGCCTGGGCGAGCAGCGCCAGCGACGCGGTGTTCAGGTTGCCCGCGTTGACCCCGCCGTCCGCACTCGGCTCGTACTCCTCGTTGGTGCCGACGACGATCTCAGGACGCCCGTCACCGCTGAGGTCGCCGACGGCGGGCGTGTCCACGATCGCGCCCTGGTTCCACTCGGCGCCGATGCCGCTCGCGAACGTTGGCGCGTGCGTATCGGGATCGATGGCGGTGATCTTCGAGCGGTCGATCGTGAGCACGGGGAAGCCGTCGACGGCCGCGCCGTCGGAGCGCCATGCATAGACGTGGCGGTCCATGCCGGCGGCGACGATCTCGAGCTTGCCTCCGCCGCCGTCGAGGTTGGCGGCGACCGGTGAGCCCAGGAAGCCGTGCTGAGTGCGGTAGCGAGGTCCGCGCCGAACGTTCTCGAAGGGCGCGAGCGGCTTGCCGGAGAACTCGGCGTTCGCCTCGCGCTTGAACCGCAGCGTCCCGCCCGACTCCCAGACGTACACCTTGCCGCCCATGTCGGCTGCGATCACCTCGAGCGAGCCATCGCGGTCGAGATCCACGACGCTGACGGACGCGAGGATGGCCGCGTACGAGGAATCCTCGGGCACGTCGCCGCTGGTGAACGCCTCCCCGCCCGTGTGCAGGGGCAGCGGGTCGCTGTGCACCGGCCAGCCCGGGAGCTCGCTGCCGTCCCGCCGGTAAGCGTGCACGACGCCGTCGGAGCTCGCGACGATCAGCTCGTTGCGGTTGTCTCCGTCGAGGTCGGCGAGCGCGGGCGAGGACGCGCCGTCGCTCGTGAGCGTCCGCGGGAAGCCGGGCAGCATGTCCTGATCGCGGTGGAGGAAGAAGTTGCGCCGGTCCTGGCCACTGACCGTGCTGCCCTGCTGCGATGTCGAGACGACGACGCGCACTACGAAGCCGTAGGGCTCGTGGTTCGGGCGTCCGTTGAAGTTCGGCGCGCCGGGAGTCGGCTCCGGCCCGTTGAAGGCTCCCGTCGTCGCGGGGAACCGCGACTTCAGGTCGTTGAGATCGAGCTCGGCCAGCACGCCGTCGAAGGCGGCGCTGCGCTGGGTGCCGTCGCACCAGGAGGAGGCGACCAGCTTGAAGTCGCCGGGGACCAACTCGGTCGTGCGAGCGTTGTTCGGCTCCGAGCCAGGTGCCACCTCGACCTGGCAGAAGTAGCCGGCGCCGCGTGCGTTCACCTCTCCCCTGATCGCGACGGTCGGCTGCGTCGGGTCAACCTGCGCGTACCAGTCCGGCGAGGTGATCTCGGCCTCCGGCGGGATCATCGAGCTCTCGATCGCCGTGACCGCCTTCACCATGTTCACGCGCCCGTAGCCGTAGTACTCGTCGAAGTCCTTTCGCGCCGGGTACGTCTTGGTCGTCACGAGCGGCGACACCACCGGGCGGTTCGCGTTGACGTCGGCGAAGAGGCGGTTCTTGTCGGTGCATCCGGGAGCCGGAAACGGATGGCACGAGGTCTCCGGCTGACTGGCGAAGTTGACGTCGTCCGCCTGCAGGGCTCCGTCGATCGACCCGGAGGCCATCAGCTGCCTGACCTCGTTGACGCTCAGGGGGCACGGATCACCGCTCACGAGCGTGCACGTCCCATGCGGAGCGAGGTTGCCGTTGTCGACCTCGTTCAGCGCCGCGCTGTAGATCAGGCCGGCGAGCCCGGACCCGACGCCGGTCGCGTCGGAGGAGCAGCTCGTACTCGGGATCGCGACCGTGATGTGCGTGGAGAAGTTCGTACAGCCGTTGAACGCGAGGTAGCTGCGGCTGGAGGGAGTGAAGACCTCGTCGTACTGCGTGACGGAGTTGACGACGATCGTGTGCGGGTAGTTGGAGGGCCAGTTGTGGTGCTGGGCCGCCTCGTCCGCCGCCGACGCGATCACCGCGACTCCGTGGTCGTATGCGTACTCGACCGCGCGGCGGCCGAGCTGTGACTGGTTCAGCGTTCCGAGCGCCTCCTGCACCACGAGCACGCCGTTGTCCACGGCGTAGATGACCGCCTGGCCGAACGCGTTCGCGTCGGCGATGAAGGAATCGCCTACTCGCAGCGGGATGGACATGCAGTTGGGACACGAGCCGGCGTTGCGCCCGTTGTCGGCTTCGGCCGTGGAGCCCTCGGCCTCGCCGGTGCCGTGGCCGTACTGGACGTCGTCGAAGGCATCGTTGTCGTTGTCGAGGAAGTCCCAGCCGGCGATGTCGTCCACGAAGCCGTTGCCGTCGTCGTCGTCACCGTCGGAGAACGCGATCAGGAGGTCCTGCGGGACCATGACGCCCGCCGGGCCGACGCGCCGGGAGTCGCCGAGGTCGACTCGGGGATCACCGCTGTAGTCGTCTACGTTGAAGACCCCGTCGCCGTTGCAGTCGTACTGCGTGCAGCCATCCGGGTGGGGCAGCTCGTCCCTGTTCAGGTGGGTCTTGCGGCGCAGGTCGCCCATCGCGGAGGCGTCGTTCCACTTGATGCCGGAGTCGAGCACCGCGATCAGCACGTCGGGGCGCCCCGTGCTGGTCTGCCATGCCGTGTCGACGCCTGCGTCGCGGTCCACGACGTGCCCACCACGAACGCCGAACAGCTCGCGCGCGTCCGCGGTATGCGGGCTGCCGTCCTCGGCCGTCGCCGCGTACTTGAACTCGTTCGAGTCGCCGCTCAGATCGTTCGGCACCTCGCCGGGACCGACGCGATAGTGAGGACCGCCTGACCCGTAAGGAAAAGCCGCATACGCGGCCGGAGTTCCCCCGACGATCGCCACGAGCGCGACAGCCACCGCCAAAAGCATGCTGCGCACTTCGTACCTCCCCTTGCGATGTGGGCGGCAGTCTAGCCGCTCGCGCGCGGAATTGGTAGAGCCGCGGTCACCGCCGCGGCCGACCGGCGTCCGAAGGGAAGTCGAATCGCTGTCAGCCCATCGGCTGCCGTGCGGCGTCCTCCTGCTTGCGCTCCCGCAGCTTGCCGGCGCGAATCTGCTCCGCCATTTCCTTCGACTCCTCGCGGAAGGCCGTACCGTCCTCGAACTCGATCACTGGGTACGCGGCCTGACCGGTCAGCTCCTTGACCCGAGTCCGCTTGGCCCTCGAGAGCGGGCCCTTCACGACCTCGTAATCCACCCCCTGATCGTCGAGCGCCTTCTGAACCTTCCAGCACGGGTGGACGTTCATCTTGAAGAACATCAGCGAGCAGCGATGAAGCTTTACTGCCATGGCTCCTCCTCTTTACGGAAATATCTGGCCGGCTTCGCCGGAACACCTTAAAGTCGCATTACGGCCGCTCATCTCGGGCATAACCAAGAGCACGCGGGGCGCGCCCCCAAGATACTGAGGGAGATCTCGTTTGGAGACCGATGCAAGCGCCCGCCCAGCGCCGGACCAGGGCCAGGGACGAATGGAAGACAGCCAGGACAGGGATCTGGACTTCGCGGAGCGCGAGATCGTGCTGCGCGCCGACTTCGAGCAACTAGACGACGAAGGCTATGTTTCGACGGCGCTTCGCTTCATGCTGCGCGGCCCTCGCCACCCCGACGAAGGCGAGTGGGTCTACCTGATCGACGTCCATGGCCGGGGTTGCCTCGGCTGCGTCGAGGAAGTCACCGGCTGGAACGCCAGAGTGCGACCGGACTGGGAGACGTGGTCGCCCGGCGACCCACCTCCCCGGCGGCTGATCTAGTTCGGCGTCTCAGGCGCAGCAGGTCGCCGGGGACGCTTTGGGCTCGGCCTCCACGTCGGCCGTGACCGCGAACACCTCCCACGGGGTGCCCTCCGGGTCGCTCACCCAGACCTTGTCCTGTCGCGCGTAGCAACAGGTGACGCCCATCTCTTCGCGCGTCGGGAAGCCGGCGTCGGCGAGTCGCCGGCCCGCATCGATCACTTCCTGGGTGGAGTCGACCTGAATGCCGGCGTGGTTGAAAGCGCCGAGGCCGACGCCACGGTCGCCTTCGTTGAGCGTGAAGTTGAGGGCCGGATCGCTCACCTCGAACTTCGCGTAGCCGGGCTCGAGCTTCACGGGCTCGCCTCCGAACAGCGCGGTGTAGAACGGGACGGCGCCCTCGACGTCGGCGACGGTGAGGGCGAGATGCGGTTTCAAGACAGCCATGACTCGAGCTCCTCCAGTGCTTCGCGGTTGACGTAGTAATAAGCCCAAAGCCCTTGCCGCTCGACCCCGACGACGCCGGCGTCGCGGAGCACCTTGAGGTGATGGGAGAGGGTGGGCTGGGAGACGTCGAACAGGGGCTGGAGCTCGCAGACGCAGACCCTGCCGGCGTGTCTGCGCAGGATGTCGACGAGCTGGACCCGGATCGGGTCCGACAGCGCCTTTGCCAGGGCCGCGAGGGAGTTGGCCCTGTCGGAGCCGACGTCGAGGCGGACCGGCGAGTCGCAGCACGGCTCGCCGGGTGGCCGCTTTTGCTTGGGCTCCAGTTTTAGATCGACGTTCATCGATGCAGTGGACGATAGCACACTACATCGATTGTTATCTATTTAGTTGTCGCGGCTGGTCAGGCCGCCGTCACGCGCAGAGCGGGGGTACAGCTGGCTCGACCCTGCTTCTCGAGGTAGCGCTGGTGGTACTCCTCCGCCCGGTGGAAATCACCGGCGGGAACGATCTGGGTCACGATCTGCCTGCCCGTGCCGGCCTGCCGCTCGCGTTTGGCCAGGAGTGCGGCCGCCTCCTGCTCGGGCGTGTGAAAGAAGATCGCGGAGCGGTACTGGCTTCCGATGTCGGGGCCCTGGCGGTCGAGCTGAGTGGGATCGTGGACGTCCCAGAAGCGCTCGAGCAGGTACTCATAGGAGATCTGGTCGGGATCGAACTCGATTTGGACCGCTTCCGCATGACCGGTCGTGCCGGAGCAGACGTCTTCATAGCTGGGGCTCGGGTGAAGGCCGCCCGTGTAGCCCACCGACGTGCCGGTCACACCTGGCAGCTCGCGAAACGCCGCCTCGACACCCCAGAAGCAGCCCGCTGCGAACGTCGCCTTCTCCATCTTCGATCCTCCTGGTTCGCTCGCCCGCGCCGGGCGCGCGGGTCGATCAAGGTTAGCTGCCCGCAGAACGGTCTCGTTCGCGATTTCGGTCATTGGCGCCACAACGAGAAGCGCCCGGCCGGTGGAGCCGGGCGCTTCAGAGGCGCGCATCGAGTCAGTCTTCGCCTCTGCCTCGCTGTAAGAGAGGCAGCCGCCATCTTACTCCAGATTGAACAAGTGAAGGCTCTCTGAGCGCCGGCATCGAAACGGAACCGGCAAAAGTTGGCCCAAACTGGGGCGAGGGCAAGGAACCGAGCACACATGAAGAGCGCTAGTCAGGCGGGCCACCGTTCGCGAAGCCGTCATCGCCCAGTCGCGCAATCGAGTGGCCGACGGCGAGGCCTCCGGCGAGCAGCGTCACGGCTCCGGCCACGAAGTAGGCGTTGCTGATGAATATCGTCTCCGTGCCCGCCATCAGTGCGGCGAGCACGAGGAGGGCGCCCGCCCACGCCGGCACGGCGCCCTGGCGGACCGCGCCGACCGCGAGCGAGACCATGCCCGCGATCCAGGCCAGCGCCAGCACGTAGAAGGGGAGCGACCACGACGAGCTCTGGACTTCCTCGAACGCGGCCTCCAGCGTGGCGCGGTCCACGCCCTCGCGCCCGTAGATCTCGCCGAGCACGCCCCACGTGAAGCCGTCGAGGGCAATGACGCCGGCGAACCCAAGCAGCCCGGCGAGCCCGAGCGCGCCTCCCGCGAGGCCGAGGCGGGGTTGGCGCCTGCTCACAAGGAAAGCGAGCCCCAGCACGGCGGCCGCGTAGATCAGTATTCCGAGGAAGCCGAGCACATGCGCGATCTGCCAGCGCTCGTGCTCCGCGGCGATCTCTGCGAGCTGCGCGGCCTCGTTGCCCGGCTCGTACTCCTTCGGGTGCAGCAGGTTGTCGGCTACTAGAAGCCCCGGAGCGAGCACGAGCGCGAGCACCGTCGCGCGGCGATACAGGCGCGCGCGGTTCAACGTGCCTGGGCCGGCTCGCAGAGGTTCACGGCGCGCACCCTAGCCGTAGGGCGAGCAAGCCGGCGGTGTTCGCCGGCGGCGACATCGGTGCGACAATCGCCCGGTGCGACGGCCACTCGCGTTACTCGCCGCGCTGCTCGCGGTCGGCCTCGCTCCCCCGGTCGCCTCTGCGTCCACTCCATTCGGCCGTTGTCACGGCGGTCGCGCGCAATGCGCTCGCGTCGACGTTCCACTCGACCGCTCCGGGCGGGTGGCGGGCACGATAGGCCTGCACGTCGAGCGGCTGCGGGCGCGGGGCAGGTCGCGCGGAGCCGTGCTCGCGCTCGCGGGCGGGCCCGGGCAGTCCGCGGCTCCGCTGCTGCTCGACTTCGCCCAAGACGTGCGGCCCGCCCTGCGGACCCGCGACCTGATCGCGTTCGACCAGCGGGGAACGGGGCGCTCCGGCGTACTGCGCTGCCCCCGCCTCGAGCGTCTTAAGATCGGGGATCTCGGCGCAACCGTGAGAGAGTGCGCGGCGACGCTCGGGGCGCGGCGGGGCTTCTACACGACGTACGACACGGCCGAGGACATCGAGGCCGTCCGCCAGGCGGTGGGGGTCGAGAGGCTGACCCTCTACGGGACCTCGTACGGGACCAAGGTGGCGCTGGCCTACGCATCCCGGTATCCGGCGCACGTCGAGCGCCTACTGCTCGACTCGGTGGTGGGCCTCGACGGCCCCGACCCGTTCATGCTGGACGTCTTCGGGGCGGTGCCGCGAGTCCTGCGGGCGCTTTGCTCGAAGGGCGCCTGCAGGGGAATCACACGCGATCCCGCCGGTGACTTGTCGAAGCTGGTCACCCGTCTGGCGCTCGCGCCAATCCGCGGCCGCGTCTTCGGAGGCGACGGACGGCCGCACCGGCGCAAGCTCGGCCGGCTGCGGCTGGTGCGGATCCTCATCGACGGCGACATCGACCCGACCTTGCGCGCGGAGCTGCCCGCTGCGGTGGCCTCCGCGCTGCGCGGCGACTCGGCTCCCCTGCTGCGGCTCGCGCACCGCGACCGGGTCTTCGAGTCGCAGCTCGAGCCGGTGCGCGACTTCAGCCCGGCGCTCTTCGTCGCGACGACCTGCGAGGAGGGACCGCTCCCGTGGCAGTCAGAGCTGCCGTTCTCGCACCGTTGGGGGCAGGCCATCTCTCGTGCGGGCGCGCTGCCGGACTCCGTCTTCGCGCCCTTCGACCGCGCGACCGCGCGGGCTTCGGACAGCCTGCGCCTGTGCGCCCACTGGCCGACGGCCGGACCGGCTCCGGCGCCCACCCCGTTCGTGGCGCCGAGCGTCCCAACCCTCCTGCTGAGCGGCGAGGCGGACCTTCGTACCCCCCAGGAGGGTGCCGCCCGGCTCGCGGCGCAGATACCGGGGGCCACGCACCTGGTCCTGCCGGGAACCGGTCACGGCGCGCTCGTCAACGACTTTTCGGCCTGCGCCGAAAGGGCCGTTGCCCGATTCTTCGCCGGCCGGCCCGTCGGCACCAAGTGCCCCCAGCTCGGCCAGCTGCTGCGGGAGATCTTCTCGGCCGCCTTCCTGCCGACTCCGATCGCCCCGCGGTCGGTGCGACAGCTTCGACGCGCCGGCGGGCTGCCCGGACGCGCCGGGCGCACACTGGCGGCCTTTCAGGCCACGATCGCCGACGCTTTCTTCCAGCTCTTGTTCTACACGGGGGGTGAGATCTCCGCCAGCCGGGCGATCGGCGGGCTGCGTGGTGGACGCATCCACTCGAACGGGAGGCTCGACCACTACCAGTACGTGCCGGGCGTGGTGGTCACCGAGATCCCATCGCGAGGACGGCCAACCACGCTGCTCGACGACCGCGGCCGCCAGCGCTTCCGGGTCGCGGGCCGTGCCGCCAGCCGGGGCGTGCTGACGCTGGACAAGCGCCGGTTCACGGTCCGGGGCCGCCTGGGCGGGCGAAGGGTGGACGTCGACCTGCTGGAGGAGATCGAGAGCGAGCTTCGCGAATCGCGGGCGGGGGCCGCTGCCATCGATGCGAAGGGCTGTTGCCGCTTCGTACGGTGAGAGCCTCTAACCGGGCATTTCGTTGGAGGCTCTGAGCCTCCCGTGCTCAGCCAATCCCAGCACCCGCTCGAGCTTCGCGGCGTCCACGCCCTCGACGCTCACGAGCTTGTCGCGGGAGCCGGCTCCGCGTGCGACCGACACGCGGCTCTTCGCCACCCCCGCGCGCGCGGCGATCAGCCTGCACAGCGCCTCGTTTGCGCGGCCCTGCACGGGCGGGGCGCTGACGCGCACCATCAGCGCGCCGTCGCGCACGCCGACTATCTCGTCCCGCGCCGCTCGCGGCTGCAGCCGCACGCGCACGCGCGCGGGCGTCACGGCGACCGCGTGCAGCGCGTCCCGGCCGCAGTCACCGCGGCGCTTCGACCCCCGCTGCGGCGCTCGCCTCGGCGACGTCGTGGAACCACTGCAGGCGCGCGGCCCTGCCGTCCCGAAACGTCCACAGGTGCTGCTCGTCCACCACCAGGTGCGCGCCGCTGTCACGCCCCCGGGCGCGAAACTTGAGCAGCGCCAGGACTTGGTCCTCCCCCACTCCGATCAGCTCGTACGGCTCGTGCTCGTAGTCGTTGAACGCCGCATCGAGCGTGCGCTGCACGTCGAGCATCCCGGCGTGGCCGCAGCGCGTACCGGGCTCGACCGCGTAGTCGGGGTTGACCCACTCGACGTCCGCGCACATCAGATCGAGCGCGTTCTCGAGCCGGCCGGGACCGTTCCAGGCCTCGTAGATGCGCATCACCGTCCCCTGGTTGTCGGCCACGTCCATGCCGCCAGTATCGCGGCTGTCCGGGCCGGCCGGCGCCGCCCGCCGCTCCTACATCCCGAGTGCGCGAGCAACCAGGCGGTCGAACACGCGGTCCGGCAGCACCTTGGCGAGCGCGGCCCGTGCCCGAGCGTCACGGCCGACCAGGTACCGGGTGCGCGGGCGCGATGCTGTGAGGGCATGCTCGACGTCCTCCGCGACGCGCTCCGGAGGCAGACCGCTGCGTCCGGTCTCCGCCGCCGCGTTGCGCACGGCGTCGAGCGCCTTGCCGTAGAGCGCCTCCGCCTCGGGTGGGAAGTCGGCGCGAAGCTCCTCGGCGGTGCCCAACCCGCGGTCCCAGATGGGCGTCGCTATTCCGCCCGGCCTGACGATCGAGACCTCCACCCCCGTGCCGCGCAGCTCTCGTCGCAGCGAGTCGGTGATCGCCTCGAGGGCGAACTTCGTGGCGGCGTACGGACCGACGAACGGAAGCGCGACCCGACCGCCGATCGAGCCGATGTTGACGATTCGCCCTCGGGCCTGGCGCAGCAGGGGCAGAAAGGCCTGCGTCACCGCGACCTGCCCGATCAGGTTGACCTCGAGCTGACGGCGAAGCTCCGGGATGGGGATGAACTCGAGCGGCGCCGACACGGCCACGCCGGCGTTGTTGACGAGGCCGGCCAGACCGCGGTCTCCCACCGCCTCCCGAACGCGTGCCGCCGCGGCTTCGATGGAACCGGCGTCCGTGATGTCGAGGTGCAACGCGCGCAGTCGCTCCGAGCCATCGGCCTCGAGGCGCTCTCCGTCCGCGTCGCGGCGCACGCTGCCGAAGACCTCGAAGCCGCGAGAGTCGAGGTGAAGCGCGCAAGCTCGCCCGATGCCGGTCGATGCACCGGTCACCACCACAACGCCACGATCCCGTCCGGCGCTCA
Source organism: uncultured Solirubrobacterales bacterium (assembly GCA_963774075.1). Lineage (GTDB taxonomy): Bacteria > Actinomycetota > Thermoleophilia > Solirubrobacterales > JBBDJG01 > JBBQNR01. The sequence continues at coordinate 426,199 of CAVZDP010000005.1, forward strand.
TGCGCGAACCACGTCTCTCAGCAGAGACTCGGCGTTGCGGGCGAGCCAGAGCTCCATCACGTCCTCGGCGACGGGGAGCGCCCGGAACTCATCCACTACCTGCCCCGGTGGGCGGCCGAGCAGAAACCAGCCGGTGCCGAACAGCACCTTCTCCTTGATCGTGGTCTGGCCGAAGCGCAGCAGCGGCTCCCAGCCGGTGCCCGGCGTTGCCAGGTAACGGGGGCGATGCGCGGCCAGCTCGAGGTACACGTTCGGATACTTCCACGCCAGCAGCACCGCCTCCAGTACCCATGGGTAGCCGGCGTGGCTCATCACGATCTTCAACTCCGGGAAGTCGGCCGCCACGACGTCGAGGTGGCGCGGGTGGCCGAGATCGTTGGGGCTGACCGTCGTCCAGTTCGCCGACGTGTGGATGCTGAGCGGGACGTCGAGCTCGACGCACTTCGCGTACAGCGGGTAGTAGCGGCGGTCGGCGGCCGGGATGCCGATCATGAACGGGCGCAGGCTGAGTCCGCGGAAGCCGCGTTCGCGAATCCAGTGCTCGAGCTCGCGCACCGCGTCCATGCCCTTCAGCACGTCGATGCCGGCGAACGGGATGAACCGGTCGGGGTGGCGCGCCGCGAGCCCTGCGACCAGCTCGTTCGGGATAAACGTCTCGTGCACGCTCGACCACTCGTCGAAGCCGGTGATGAGCGTGCGCTCGATGCCCGCCTCGTCGAGCAGACTCATCACCTCGTCCTCGTCGCGCCCGAACGCGCGGGCGACGTTACGGAACTGCGACGCGTCGGGCTCCTGTTTGTAGAACACGCGCAGGTAGCCTGCCATCTCACGCGGGAAGTGCTCGGAGACGTAGGCCATGACCTCCGGCACGGGAACGATAGGCGCCCACATGTCGATCGCGCCGATGTCTCGCGTCATGCTGCCCTCCTCTGCTTGCGGTCGACTTGACGGCCAGGCTCGCTGCGCGCCCGCTCGGCGTCGAAGTCTTCGATCATGCGCTTCAGCCAGCGCACCTTCTGCCGCTGCTGGGCGATCCCGAGCTCGAGCACCGCAACGCGGTAGGGGTCCACGGCGCGCTCGACCATCCCATCGCGGATCCGCTGAAAGGCGCGCAGCTTCTCGCTCGAGCTCGTGCGCTGCTCGAGCAGCTTGGCCCGCACCTCGTCGGGCTCCAGCCGATCGAAGAAGAGGCACTTGGCGAGGAAGGGGTGGCCGAGCAGGAAGTCGTAGGTGACCTCATCCCCCTCGTCGGCACTCGAGCGAAGCCAGCGCGAGAACTCGCGGCGCCCTGCCGCCGTCGGGCTGTAGACGTGCCTGTCGGGGCTGCCGTCTCCTCGCTCCACGCGCTTTCGGACGAGGCCCTCCGCCTCGAGCCGCCTCAGAAGGGGGTAGAGAACGCCGTCGTTCAGCATCCGGTCGGGCGGGAGCGCCGGCGAGAGCTTGCGCTTGAGCTCGTAGCCGTGCATCGGCCGCTCGACCAGGAAGCCGAGGATGACGTGCTTGAGGCTCACGGCGACTACCTAGTCTATAGGTAAGTGGGGCCCCGCACGGGCCGGCGGCGCGACCGCTCAGTCCGGTGCCCGCTCGACCCGCTCGGCGAGGCGGCGAAGCCCGAGCGCCCGGGCCGCCCTGGCCCCCTGCTCGAAGTCCGTTGACCGGTCGGGCGGGCGCTTGACCACGACCCGGCGCAGGGTTGCGATGTCCTTGAAGTCGTTCAGCTCGTCGGCGTTGTCACGCAAGGAGCCGCGAAGCCGGGGGGTCTCTCGCAACGCGCCGGCGATCGCTCTCTCGAGCGAGCCATGACGGCGGAGCAGGTCGGCGGCGGTCTTCTCCCCCACTCCCGGCGCGCCCGGCAGGCCGTCGGAGGGATCGCCGCGGAGCGCGATGAAGTCCGGCACCAGCGCCGGCGGTACGCCGTAGCGGCGGCGCACCTCTGCTTCGTCCACGAGCTCGGGTCCGCGCGCGCCGGTTCGCAGATAGAGCACCGAGCAGCGCTCGCCAACGCACTGGAAGAGGTCCCGGTCGCCGGTCATCACGAGCGAAGTTCCCCCCGCCTCTGCCTCGACGAGCGCGTAGGAGTTGAGCAGGTCGTCGGCCTCGAGCCCGCGTCGATCGGCGGTTCTCCATCCGAAGGCCTTGTAGAGGCCCGGCGCGGCGGCCCACTGGGGCGCCAGCTCGTCCGGAACCGGCGGGCGGTCGGCATGGTAGCCCTCATAGAGCTTCACTCGGTACGCGGCCGCGTCGTCGCCGAAGCAGGCGACCACCGCGCGCGGGTCATGGTCCGCAACGGCGCGCAGGATCAGGTTCACGCTCCCGAGCAGCGCGTTCACCGGATGGCCGTCGTTGCCCTTGATCGAGCGCGGAAGGGCGAAGAACGCCCGGTACAACGCCGACGGTGCATCGATCACGAGCAGCGGGCGGGAGATGGGGCGGCGGCGGGCGCTGGGCATTTCGTCAGAGGTTCAAGGACGCAGACCACGCATGCGCGGAGAGCCGACCTCGTAGGCAACGAGCTCGTGCGCGCGCTCGGCCCACTCGCACAGGAGCGGCCGCGTGTCTCGCGGGTCGATGATCTCTTCGATCCCGAAGCGCTCGGCGGTACGGAAGGGGGAGCGCACGGCGTTCAGGCGCGCCTCGATCTCGGCCCGCAGCTCCACAGGGTCGGCGGCCGCCTCGAGGTCGCGGCGGTACGCGGCCTCGATGCCCCCCTCGATCGGCAGAGAGCCCCAGTCGCCGGAGGGCCAGGCGTAGCGAACTCCGAACCGCTCGGCGTTCGAGTGCGCAGCCCCCGCGACGCCGTAGACCTTGCGCACGATCACCGAGGCCCAGGGCACGGCCGCCTGGTAGACGGCGCAAAGCGCCCTGGTCCCTCGCCTGATCGTGCCCTGGCGCTCCGCCTCCGTGCCGATCAGGAAGCCTGGCTGATCGACGAAGTTGACGACCGGAAGCCTGAACTGGTCGCAGGTGTCGACGAAGCGCACGAGCTTGTCCGAGGCATCGCCGTTCAGTCCGCCGGCGTAGTGGTTGGGATCGGAGCAGAGCACGCCGACCGGCCGCCCAGCAAGGCGTGCGAGCACCGTGACGAGAGGACGGCCGTAGCTTCGGCCCAGCTCGAACAGCGAGTCGCGGTCGAACACCGCCTCGAGGATGCGGCGCGGCTTGTAGGGCTGGCGACGATTGCGGGGAACAATCGTCAAGAGCTCCCCCTCGCGGCGGTCGGGCGGGTCGCTAGAGGGGGCGCTGGGCGGAGGCTCCCAGACGTTCGGCGGCAGATAGGACAGGAAGCGCCTCACCTGCTCGAGTGCGTCATCCTCGTCGACGGCCTCGTTGTCCACCGCGCCCGCGCGGGCCTGTGCGCGGGCGCCACCGAGCTCCTCCTTGTCGGGAGTCTCGCCCATCGCGGCGGCGACGACGGGCGGGCCGGCGACGAAGAGCTGCGCGGTGTCGCGCACGATCACGGAGAAGTGGGATGCGACCACGCGGGCGGCGCCGAGGCCGGCGACCGGGCCAAGGGCAGCGGCGGCGACGGGAACGAGCGACAGGTTCTCCACGGCGAGATCCATGCCCGGGATGAACGGTACGTAGGTGAACCCCATCTGCTCGAGCGTCTTGACGCTGCCGCCGCCGCCCGTTCCGTCGACGAGCCTCACGAGCGGAAGCCGAAGCTCGTGCGCCATGCGCTCCGCGTACACCATCTTCTGCCAGATCGCGGCGTCGGCAGCCCCGCCCCGGACTGTGAAGTCGTCGCCCTGCACGACGGCCTGTCGGCCCTCGATCCGGCCATTCCCGATTACGACGTTCGCGGGCATGAACTCGACGAGCTCGCCGTCCGCGTATTCACCGCGCCCGGCGATCGAGCCCGTCTCGCGAAAGCTTCCCGGATCGAACAGCCGCTCGATGCGTTCTCGCACCGTGAGCCGGCCGCTCGCGTGCTGGCGCTCGACCCGCTCGGGGCCGCCGAGCCGCGCCGCCAGCTCACGGCGGCGCCGAAGCTCCTCGAGCTCAGGCTCCCAGCTCATCCCTGCGGGAGCATATGCTGCCGCAGGTTTTGTACGGCTGAATCGTCAGGTTCAATATGAACCCGAATTCGCCGATACATCAAGGTGATGGGACCGAAGGTCAAGAGCGCCGCTCGGCGCATGAAACGGGGCCTGCGTCGCCATGGGCTCACCGGCGCTGCGCGTCACGCGGCCTCGCGGCTGGGCGGTCGCTTCTACCTTCGCGAGGCGCACCACTGGTACCAGCTCGACCTTGGGGCCGACCGGCCGCAGCGGCCGATGCCCGAGGGCTTCCGGCTCGTCCAAGGGGGCGAGGACGAGCTCTTGCTGCTGCGCAGGCTGCCCACCGTCAAGCTCGAGGAGGGAGAGCGGCGCCTAGGCGACGGCGCGACGCTGTGGCTCGTTCTGGAGGCCGAGGACCCGGCCTTCGCGTGCTGGACCTTCTACGACCGAATGCCGGTCTACGCCGCCAAGGGGGGCGCGCTCGAGCTCCCGCAGCGAGCGGCAGGCCTCGAGGACTCGGTCACGTCGCCGGACTACCGCGGCCGCGGCGTGGCGCCGGCAGCGTGGGCGGCGATTTCGGACACGCTCCACGAGCGCGGCTACGAGCTGCTCATCACCAAGGTCGCCGAGGAGAACCAGCCGTCGCGGCGCGCCGTGGAGAAGGCTGGGTTCCGCGACATCGCCGTGATGCGCCTGATCCGCTTCGGGCGCAGGCGACGGGTCGAGGTCGAGCCGACAGAGGAGCCGGTTGGCCGCTATCTGGCGGAGCGGCTGGGCTCGCCCGCTGGCTGAGCCTCGAACGAAAACGTCCGCGGCTGCCCGGAGACTGGCGTAGTGCGCCGGCGGCTGAGCTGACCCGCCAGGCGCTCGCCGAGCTCACAACGGCCGGAAAGTGCCGGCTCTCGTGATCGGGGTAGGTTTAGGGCCGCCGCGGGCGGGGGAAGAGGGCGGTATCGGTCGCCCACCAGTGAGGCACGACGACCGAAGGGGAAAGCAAATGGACTTGCAGCGGAGGCACCCGTACATGCGCATGGCCTTGGCCTGGGGAGTGATCGTCGGACTGCTCTGCTGTTCGGCCGCCACCGCTCCCGCCCTTCCTGTGGCGCTTCCGCAGCTTCCGGCTGGCCCTACCGGGCCCATCTCGGTTCCTGCGCCCATCCCGAAGAAGCCGGCGGTGCCCAAGGTCGAAACACCCAAGGTCAAGGTGCCCAAGGTCGAAACACCGAAGGTGAAGGTCCCCAAGGTCGAGGCTCCCAAGGTCGAGGTCCCCAAAGTCCAGGCTCCCAAGGTCGAGGTCCCGAAGACACCCAGCAAGCCCTCCAAGCCCTCCGCTCCGTCGGTGAAGGTGCCCAAGCTTCCTTCGAGCTCCGGCCCCTCCAGCGGCGGCGGCTCGGGGCCGAACCTACCCACCCTTCCCTCGGGGCCGCTGCCGGACCGGCGGTCGCCCTCTGCCTCCCCCCTCTCCGACCCCGCGGGCGGCGTCGGACCCGGTGGTTCGGGCGGCGGGGGCGGCGGACTGCTCTCCCCTCAGACTGGCGGCGGAGGCGGAGGCCAGGGCACTTCCGGGCCGGGCGGCGCGCTTGGCAGCCTCGGCGGGACCTCCACCCCTGCCGGGCTCGGCGGGGGCGGCGGCGGAATTGGCGGCGGGGCAGGCGCCCTCTCGGCGGCCGGCCTCGCGAGCGGAGCCTCGGCCGGGGTCGCTCCGGCTTCTCCGCTCGCCAACCCGGCGGTGCTCGGGGCTCTCGTCTCGGCCCTCGACGCCGGCGCGCTCGGCGGCGGAACCCGAGGGCGGGCGTTCGCCGCCCTGCAGGCCGCCGTAGCGAGCCTTCAGGGCTGCCTCGGGGAGCTCAACCCCCTCGAGCGGCGGATGCTCGAAGGTCGGTTCGGGCTCGACGGCACGCGCCCACGTTCACGGCGCGCTCTCGCGCGGTCGCTGGGCATCACCACCGGGGCCGCCGGACGGCTCGAGCGCAGGTCCCTGCGCAACCTGCTCAGCGCGGGGCGAGACGGTTGCGGCTCACTGATCGGGGGAGCGGTCTTCGACCCCACGACAATCGGCGGCCTTGTCGCGGTCGGACTGGCGGCTCCAATGGCCGCCATCGCGCCGACAGCGTCCGTGCTCGGTGGCCCCGCGCGGACGGGAAGCTTCCCTCCGCCTAGCTGGTCGGCGGCGGACGCCAACGGGCTACGGTGGGCATTGCTCGGGCTCGCGACCCTCGGCGCCCTCTTCGTACTCGTCGGTGTGGTGCTTCGCGTTCGCGAGTTGCAACGGATCGCCGGCGCTCCGCCGCTCGCGATCGGCGGTGGCACACGCCGCGAGCCGCACTCTGCGCCCGCACGCGCGGCGCGCGCGAGAACGCGCGGCGCAGGCGCCGAGCGCGCGAGCCCCAGCTCGCGGCGTGCGAGAGCGGCTCGCTAGCCGCTCCCTAACTCGCTGTCGCTAGCTGATCGGCTGGACGTTGACGGCCTTCGGGCCCTTGTCGCCGGCCTCGGATTCGTACGAGACCTTCGACCCCTCACGGAGCGAGCGAAAGCCCTCCGCCTTGATCGCGCTCTGATGCACGAACAGGTCGCTGGTGCCATCGTCCGGCGTGATGAACCCGTAGCCCTTGTCGTCGCTGAACCACTTGACGGTGCCGGTTGCCATGAAATGTCCTCCAGAGTCTTGTGCCGGCTACGCGGAGGATGCTCGTGGCAACGACCTGCGACGACCTGCACTACCTGCGCCGAGCGCTTTCGCCCGGCCCCAACGCCCGCGAGGGTAGCAGCTAGGCCAGAACGAGCAAAGTGGCGCGGGGCGGTCGGCGCCTACCCGAGCACGAGCTCGGAGATCCGCCGGAGGGCCGCAGGATCGCCGGCCACGAGCAGCGTGGTCGCGATCGATTCGCTCCACTCGTCGAGCTCGGCACGGACCTTGTCCTCGGGGCCGATGAGCGTCAGGTCCTCGACCAGGGCGGTCGGCACCGCCGCCGCGGCCTCCTGCTTCTTGCCGTCGAGGTAGAGGTCCTGGATCTGCTTCGCCTCCTTCTCGTACCCGAGGCGAACGGCGACGTCGTGATGGAAGTTGGCGTTCCGCGCTCCCATGCCGCCGAAATAGAGCGCGTACATCGGGCGTAGGTAGTCGGCCGCCTGCTCGACGTCGTCGTGGAAGATCACCGGCACGGTCGCGGCGATCTCGAAGTCGTCCCACGAGCGCCGGGCGCCGTCGCGGGCGAACCCCTCCGAGAGAGCATCACGGTAGAAATCCTGGTTCCGCGGCGAGAAGAAGAGCGCCAGCCATCCGTCGCAGATCTCCGCCGTGAGTGCGACGTTCCTCGGCCCCTCGGCGCCGAGGAAGATCGGAATGTCCTCCCGGAAGGGGTGGATCGTCGACTTGAGCGGCTTGGCGAAACCGGTGCCGTCTGGCCGCGGGAGAGGATAGTGGGGGCCGTCGCTCGTCACCGGACCCTTGCGGGCGATGATGTCGCGCACGATCTGCACGTACTCACGCGTGCGGGCGAGCGGCTTGGCGAAGGACTCCCCGTACCAGCCCTCGACGACCTGTGGCCCTGAGACGCCCAGGCCGAGAATGAAGCGACCGCCGCAGAGGTGGTCCATGGTCATCGCCGCCATCGCCGTCGCCGCGGGCTGGCGCGCGGAGAGCTGCATGATGGCGGTGCCGAGGCGAACGTTCTGCGTCCGCGACCCCCACCACGCCAGCGGTGTCAACGCATCGGACCCGTAGGCCTCAGCGGTCCAGATCGAGTCGAAGCCGAGGCGGTCCGCCTCGGCTATCGCCTCCTCGACGCCGGGCGGCGGCCCGGCCGACCAGTAGCCGGTGTTGAGTCCGAGTCGAAGGTCGCGTGCCACAAGGGGCACCCTAATTCAACCGCTGCACATGCGAGGGCCGCCGCGCGAGCGGCGGCCCTCGGCTCAACACGCAGTCGGATCGCTCAGGGTGTGAACACGCCCTGGCGCAGGAGCGGGCTCTCGTCCCCGGTTCCGCACTCGATCGCACAGCCGCTCGGCCCGATGCTTCCGTCTAGGCCGGCGTCCTGCAACGTCATGGACGGGGTCGAGATCACGGCGCGCCTTCCCTCCACGGCGAAGCCGGGCAGGAGCGCGTCGACCGTGGTGGTGACCGTGCAGCTGCCGCCGGCCGCTCCGGCGGTCGGCACGCAGTCAACGGGCACCGTGAGCTCCACGTCCTCGACCGTTGCCGACTGTGCCTGCGAGAGGCCGTTGGCGCGATCGGTGATGCGCAGCGCAGTGGACAGCAAGAGCTTGCCCGCGTAGTCCGCCCCGTCCGCTCTCTGTCTCACGTCGCTCGCGACAGCGCTGATCGCGACGTCGGCCTCGTCCACGGACGTCACCGCGTTGCCGGGCAGCACGTCGATCCGCGCCCGACCGCTTCCTGCCCCCGACGGGCCGATCGTCAGTAGCGGCGACTCCAATGCTGGGCCGGTGCACGATCCCGCGTCGAGCGGCGCGACGTGCCGGCTGTCGGGGCTCGTGCACTCGGCGAACGCCGGCACGAGCGGCACTCGCAGCGGCGTCGCGCCACCCGGGCGTGGATACGGCGTCGCCCCGGGCTCCTCGATCGTCGTCACCTCGAGATTGGGATCGGCGGTGATCTCCTCCTCGCAGAAGGGCTCGTCAACCCATTCCTTGTTCGAGAACATCCGCGTCTGGTCCGCGAAGTAGGGCGACGCGGGGTTCGTCGACTGCGAGTAGGTGAGGATCGTGCGCGTGTCCACCGGGCAGGTGCCGCCGGTGAATTGGGACGCCATCACGAAACTCGAGCCATGCGGGACGTTCGGGAAGCCCTGCCCCGCCACCCAGGAGACGTTGATCGCGTTGAACACGCCGACGCTGCCGGGCCCGCCGTGAATCGGTATTCGCTCGGTTCCGCGTCGCTCGTACTGCCACTCGCGCAGCCTCGCATCGAGCGGTATCCCGGAGCTGCGCAGGTCCGTGACGGCGTCCGCGAGTGCCTGCTGGACGCGCGGGTTCTCAGTGTTGAGGCCGCGCGGAGTGTTCACCGGGTCGGCGGGCGAATACTCCTCGTCGAAGATCCCCGGTGGCCGCTCCAGCCCGACGGCTGCGAGCGCCCTCGACGCGAAGCGCCGGAACAGCACCGCCCCGTTCGAATCGAGGTCGTCGTGCAAGTTCCACGCCTCGATCACCGGGCAGGCCTCGCTCACGTCGACGGGGCCATTCGCTCCGGGCAGCACCGGGCTCTGCCGGCACATCGCCGCCAGCTCGTCACGCCAGAGCTCACCCGCGTACTGGCGGTTGTCGAACACCGTGTCCTGGAGCTGCTGGAGCGTGTAGCGGTTGCCGGGCCGCCCATCGGTGCCGGCCAGCCGCTTCTCGACCATCACGAGCCCCGATCTGGTGCGCAGCGAGCGCTCGCTGTTCTCCTCTCCGATGATGCGATCGAAGCCGACGAGCGGCTCGTCGGGATTGGTGAGCCAGTAGCTGTCGTTCGAGTTGGTCACGTAGTCGTCTCTGAACAGCTTCGGCAGGTTCGAGGGGCCGAAGATGCCCGGCTCCACGGCATCTGGGTCCGAGCCCCATTCGCAACTCGACAGCGAGCCGTCGAGCACCGGCAGGCCAAGCGCAGCGAACGTTCCGCGGCCGAGCTCGGTGTTACACGTAGCCGCCTTCTCGTTCGTCACGTGTGGCACCACAGAGAGGTCGGCGTAGAAGGCGACCCCGTTCGAGTCGGCGCCGATCGTGTTCACCCACGGGACGCCCTGATTGCGCTCGGTGAGCTCCCGTAGCTCGTCGACGCTCTGGGCGTGGTTGACCTCGAAGAAGTGGTTCAGATAACGGAAGTTGCCTGCGTTCGCATCGCCGATCGCCCAGGCTGTGGCCGGGGTCCACGGGAACAGCGGCAACCCGAGGATCGAGGTCAGGATCGGGCCGTGGTGGGAGGAGTACAGAGTGCGGTTGCGCGGGGACAGTGAGCCGTCCGGGTTTCGCGCTTGTACGGTCACCTGCTCCGCCTCCATCTGGCGCAGCTCGCCGTCGTAGAAGTACGTGGTCGGCGAGCCGGGCACCAGCCGCAGCTCGAACGGCGTGAAGCGGAAGGCCGTCGAGACCGTGTGGCTCCACGCGAGGTTGTCAGTGTGGCCGATGTTCACCACCGGGACGCCGAAGAGGCTCGCTCCACTCACGTTCACCTGGCCCGGGATCGTGAGCTGGGCGTGGTAGAAGCGCTCGGACCCGTCCCACGGGAAGTGGGGGTTGCCGAGCACCATGCCCTTGCCGTTGTCGGTCGCGTTGTTGCCGAGTCCGTAGGCGTTGCTGCCGACGCCACCCAGCGGGAGCTTTTGCTTGAGCTCCGCGAGCATGGCGTCTCGCTCCGCCGGCGTCGGCAGCGGGGGCTCGATCGGGGGCGTCGGCGGCTGCGCGCCGCCGATGCCGTCGATCGCCACGCCCTGGCTCGCCAGCAATCCGAGCTGGTAGAAGCGCTGATAGGCGTCCATCTCGGTGATCTCGCGCACCCAGGCGGCGCCGCGGCAGCTCGCGTCGGGCAGGTTGTCGACGCCGGTCTCGCGCAGGTACTTGTTGTAGCCGGCGACGAAGCCCCGTACCGCCTCCTTGATCTCCGGACGGGGGCCACGCGGAGGCTCGAGCTCGAGCAGGCCCTGGATCACGCCGCTGTCCTTGATGCGTTGGAAGAAGAAGTCGCTGTTCAGGTTGTTGGCCGTCGCGCCGTTGCCTCCCTGCGTGTAGGAGCCGTCGGGCCCGAAGTAGCGCGAGCGTTCGCCGTTGGCGGTGACGTAGGTCTCCGCGAGCACGCACAGGTTGTCCTGCGCGAAGGCGTAGGCATAGCCGAAGCCCAGCCCCGCGTAGTCGTCGGCGACGACGTGCGGGATGCCGTGGCTCGTGCGCCTGATGGTCGCCTGCAGGCCGCCGCTGGAGCTGGCGGCAGAGACCGACGACGCCTGAGACCCGCCGCCCGAAGGTGCGGACACCGACGTGCCGACGAGCGGGCCGAGACCCGCCAGAGCCAGGACCACCGTCACGGTTGCCGCGACGCCACGGCCGCGCCGGCTGCGAATGCCGGAGACCGGGCGCATGCGGGCGTCAACCCGTCTGCGCATTACTACCTCCCCGTGGATGCGTAGGGCGCGGACCCCTCCGAGCCCCTGAGTGTCGAACCCTAGCGCAAGGGGCCTAGAACCTCAACGCGAGCATTCCGTCAAAGGGTTTTAGGGCGTGAAGACGCCCTGGCGCAGGAAGACCTTCTCGTCACCCGAGCCGCAGGTTGGCGGGCAGCCGAGCCCGAACGGGTCGGCCGCCGGGGCGACGCTCCCGTCCGGCCCCGCGTCCAGCACCGAGATCGACGGCGTGGACAAGATGGTCCTCTTGCCTTCCCTGGCGAGCCCGGGGACGAGCGTGTCAGCGGTGGTGTTGAGGTTGCAGCTCCCGCCGAACTGGGGAGTCGGGTTGCTCACGCACGTGAACGGAAACCCGAGCTGCACGTCCTGCACCGTGGCCGGCACCGCCTGGGAGGGCCCGCTCGCACTGTCGGTGATGCGGAGCGTCGTCGCGAGGACCAGCGGGCCGGTGTAGTCGGGCCTGCCCGGCACGTCGCTCACGACATCGGTTGCCGATGCCCTGACGTGGTAGTCGGCCTCGTCGGCGGGGGTGGCGGGGTTGCCGACCGCCACGTCCAGTCGGGCACTCGCCTGCATCCGGCCGGACAGCGAGGTCGTGAGGAGCGGTGATTCGAGCACCGGCGGCGAGCAGGAAGACTGGCTGAGAGGTGAGACGTGAGAGCTGTTGGGAGCGGTGCAGGCCTGGAATTCGGGGACGAGCGGCACCCGCAGCGGCGTGCCCCCACCGGGCCGCGGATAGACCAGCCTCTCGAAGTTCGCCGTATAGGTCGCGGCCGTCGGCGGCGTGATGATCGTGTGTGAGCTCGCGCCGCCGTCCGACCAGCTGTCGAACAGCCACCACCGCAGCTGAGCGTCGGCCTGGTCTGGAGCGTTGACGATCAGGCCCCAGTTGTCCCAGGAGGTGATCGTGGCCGGCGTCGTGATGGTGCTGCCGGCAACCTCGAGCTGGAGCCCGCTCGGGTTGGCCGCGAAGGTGACGTCAACGAGCTTCGGTTGGATGTTGCGAGTGACCGTGCTGGAAGCGCCCTGCGAGTCGGTCGCCGTCAGGATGAGCTCGAGGTAGCTGTTCGTCGCCGCTGAAAGCTCCTCCGGCTGTGGCCCCGTGATCTGGATGTTGTTGCCCTGCGTGGGCGTCAGGTACGGATGCGCGTGGGTGTCGTGGTGTCGCTCGACCCGCCACTCGAGCGCGCTGTTGGGGAGCGACCCGTCTTCCGTGTCCTCGGCGCTCCCGACCAGCGTCAGGGTCTCACCCACCTTGAACTTCTTGGTCGCCACGGGGGCGTCGATGGAGACAATGGGCGCCTCGTTGCCGGCGGATATCGGCACGGTGTCGACGTCCACGGCCCCATTGCCGTCGTCGACGGTGAGCGTCGCGATGTAGGTTCCTGCGCTCGTGTAAGTGTGACTGGGAGTCGGCGAGCTCGAGTGCGGGGAGCCGTCGCCGAAGTCCCAGTCGTAGGTGAGGACGTCGTCGTCGGGGTCGCTCGAGCCGGTGCCGTCAAAGTCCACCGCCAGCGGCAGCTCTCCGGCGGTCGGAATGGCGGAGGCCACCGCCCGCGGCGTGCGATTGTCCTGCCCCGTGTAGACGATCTTCCGGATCTCGTCGTTGGGGAAGCCGACCCAGCTTATGTAGTAGTAGGACCTGTTCGCTCCGTCCGGGCCGAAGACGCCATCGATTTGGTACGGAATCCCGGTGGCGAACTCGCTCACCCCGCCCCCGGTCGGGTCGTACCGCCAGAGCTTCTGGCAGACGAGGTCGCTGAACAGGTAGTCGCCGTCGTATTCGGTCGGCCAGGCGCCGCCCGGAACGAAGTCGCTCGCCGTCACGGACACGCAACCGGTGGAGTGGTTGTAGGAGTGGATTGGGTTCGTCATCCCTGCCGGCGGTGGACCGCAGTCGGTGCTCGAATCGCGCACGCAGTTGCCCTCGCGCACGTTCCAGCCGAAGTTCGCCCCCGCGGCGACGTGGTTCACCTCTTCCCAGATGTTGAGCCCGACGTCGTTTGCGTAGACGCGCGGCGTCGCCATGTCGGGGTCCAGGCCGATCCGGAAGGGGTTTCGCAGCCCGTATGAATAGATCTCCCGGCAGACCTGACCGAGGGTCGTGTATCCGGTCGGGCTGCACTGCGTGGTGCCGGCTCCCTGGTACGGGTTGTTCGCCGGGATCGCTCCCGTCTTCGTTACGCGCAGGATCTTGCCCGAGAGCGCGCCGAGATCCAGAGCGGCGTCGTTGAAGGGATAGCAGCCACTGTCGCCGCGGAAGTCGCAGCCGCCGTCGCCGGTGCTGATCCAGAGGTTGCCGTCGACGCCGAACTCGACGTCGCCGCCGGCGTGGATGCCGTCGGGATCGGGAATCCCGTCGACGATCACCGTCTCGCTCAGATGATCCACCACGTCGTTCGGCTGCAGCACGAAGCGGGAAACGCGATTCACCGGGCTGTTGGGTACGTTCTTCCAACAGCCCCCGAACTTCGGCGCCGTGTAGTAGATGTAGATGTAGTTGTTGGTTGCGAAGTTGGGATCGACCGCGACGCCGAGCATTCCCCATTCCTCGTCGCGGCACGTCTGCTGGCGCCAGTCGAGGGCGAAGCCAGAGTTGAGCGCACCGTTCTTGAATATGCGCACGAGGCCCGGGTGAGAGACGATCACCATCCGGCCGTCGGGCGTCCAATCCATCGCCGTCGGACGCGGCACGATCGTCACGGGCTGGTCGTCGAAGCCGGTCGGCAGGGTGATCGCGCCGGCGCTTGGCGCCGTCAGCGCGAGAACGCTCGCTGCCGCAATCGCGGCCAGAACCACTGCCCGAAGGACCGATCGGCGGCCGGAAGCCCGACCGGCCGGCGAGTTTACGACCAAGCTGCGTGCCCCCCGCTATCGAGACTGCGATGCGTTCGAGACGATCTTAGAGCGTTGCGGGGGTCCGGGGCCACGTTTGCGGGCTGGCTCGTGAGCCCTCAGAGCTGCCGGTCACGCGAGAACCCGGCCCAACTATGTTCCCAGTGGCACTAGAGCCGCTCGACGATCATCGCCTCGCCCTGGCCGCCGGCCACGCACATCGTCTCGAGCCCGATCTGCTTGTCCTCGGTCTCGAGGTCGTTGAGCAGCGTCGTCATGATCCTGGCCCCGGTCATGCCGAACGGGTGCCCGAGCGCGATCGCGCCGCCGTGTGGGTTGAGCTTTTCGAGCGGGATGTCGCACTCGCTCATGATCGGGATCACCTGGGCCGCAAACGCCTCGTTCAGCTCCACCACGTCGACGTCGCCGATCTTCATGCCTGCCCGGTCGAGCACCTTGCGGATCGCCCCGATCGGCGCGACACCCATCAGCTCGGGCTCGAGCGCGGCCGTGGCCCCGGTCACGATCCGTGCACGCGGTTTCAGGCCCAGCTCCTTCGCCTTCGAGTCGGACATCACCAGCACCGCGGCGGCCCCGTCGTTGAGGGGGCACGAGTTGCCCGCCGTCACCTTGCCGCCCTCCTTGAACGCCGGCTCTAGCTGAGAGAGCTTCTCCAGGGTGGAGCTCGGCCGCGGCCCGTCGTCCTTCTCCGCCTTGCTCCCATCCGGGAGCGGCACGGGGACAATCTCGCGGTCGAAGAAACCCGATTCCTGTGAGGCGACCGCCAGCTCCTGCGAGCGCTGGGCGTACTTGTCCATGTCGGAACGGCTCACCTCCCACCGCTCGGCGACGTTCTCCGCGGTGACGCCCATCGCGATGTAGGCGTTCGGGCGGCCGTCGCCACCCTGGAGCTTCTCGTTCTGATCCGCGACACCCGCCGCCTCCTGACGCTCGTTGTAGCGGCTGACCCACTCGACGCCGGCGGCGATGTAAGTGTCGCCCTGGCCGGCGACGACCGAGTTGGCGGCCTGGCGGATTGCCTCGAGGCTAGAGGCGCAGTACATCGAGACCGTCGTCCCGTTGACGCTGTCGGGGAGCTTCTCGGACAGCAACACCATGATCCGCCCGATGTTGAACGCCTGCAGCCCCTGCGGCAGGCCGCAGCCGGCGATCACGGCCTCGATGGACTCCGGCGAGACCTCGGGGTGCCGATCCAGCAGCTGGTCCAGGACATAGGCGCCCGTGTCGTCTGGTCGAAGCTGGGCGAGGGAGCCCTTGAATGCGCGCCCGATCGGCGTCCGTACTGCGTCGACTATCACGGCCTCTGGCATGGTCCTCCTGACGGTCGGTGATGCTTCGCGATCACACTATCGAACGCCGCCTGGAGCGGCGGCCGCTCGCCAGAGCTGCACCTCACCCCCTTACTCTGAGCCGGCGGTCAAAGGTCCGCGCGGACACCACCTGGGCTCCGGCGTCGCGGACCCGCTGAGCGAGGCCGCTGTCGGAGGTCACGACGACCAGCCCGCTCGGCTCGCCGTCGGCGCGCACCATGCGCGCGATCTCGTCGTCGGCTGCGTCCCGCCCGGAGCGGGGGGCGAACACGACGTGGAGCGCCTCGGTCGTGTCCGTCGGGAGGTCGAAGGGCCTGCCGTCGAAGACGACGGTCACGTCGTCGCCCGAGCGACGCGCGTAGTCTGCGAGCTCCGCCGCGAGCCTTCTCATCGCGCCCCGGCGGTCCCGCCACCAGCCATCGGCCCTCGACCCGACCACGTTCATGCCGTCGACGATCAGGCGCTCAGCCAAGTTGAGTCAGAGCG
The DNA here is from genome assembly GCA_963774075.1 of uncultured Solirubrobacterales bacterium. Lineage (GTDB taxonomy): Bacteria > Actinomycetota > Thermoleophilia > Solirubrobacterales > JBBDJG01 > JBBQNR01. Next base: position 441,964 of record CAVZDP010000005.1, read on the forward strand.
CGACCGGGGCCCTGCGCCGCGGCGACCACTGCGTCACTGGACGCTCCTGGAGCTCGCCGTCGATCTCGAGGTCGACCCGCTCGTTGAAGAATGCCAGGTAGTTCGCGATCCGATCGACCTCGGGACGGGGCTCCGGGTAGAACCAAACGAGGTCCTTCTCCCGCTCGTCCCCCACCTGCACGGACCAGTAGCGCGCGAAGCCCTTGTAGGCGCAGCCGGTGACGGTGTCGCTCTCGAACAGCACGTCCGTGCGCACGTCCTCGGGCGGCAGGTACCAGCGCGGCGGTAGCCCGGTCTCGAAGATGACTCTGGCCCGTCGCGTCTCGGCGACGACCTCGCCCTCGACGCGCACGACGACGTGGCGCGAGGTGTCGAGCACGTCGACGCGGTGGTAGGGATCGCGAGGGTGGACGATCGCGGGCTCGTCCTCCTCCAGCCAGCTGTCCAGCTTGTCCCAGTGAAAGGCGATGCAGTCCGCGAGCGGCGGCGCTCCATCGAGCGGGGCGGGGTAGCTCCAGGCGGCGTCCTCGGCAATGCGCTCGCCCACCCGCACGGACCAGTAAGAGGCATCTCCCTTGTAGGGGCAGTGGGTCCTGCGCTCGCTCGGCTCCAGCAGGTCCGTGCGCACCTCCTCACGAGGGAAGTAGTAGACGGGCAGGAGGCGCTGCTCGTGGAGCAGCTTGGCGTGGCGGCTGTCGATCACCGTCTCGCCGGCGAAGTTGCCACGGATCCGCCGCGGGCTGTCCTCGAAATAGATGATCCCTCTGCTGCGGGGAAGCTCGAAGTTGAAGGCGCCGGCGGGGTGATGCCCAAACGGGCCCGTCCCGACAGTGAGCGACATGGAGACCGTCCTGGGTTGGGAGACCCAAGGTTAGAACCTGAGTCGACTTGGTGGCGTTGGGCGCCGCCGAGTGGCGAGAGGGGCGGCGGTCGTGGTTTGATTACCGAGACATGTCGCTTGCTCTGCTTGCCGACGCCGACCTCGTCGCACGCTGTCGCAGCGGCGACCAGGAGGCGTGGGGAGAGCTCGTGAACCGCTTCTCGCGCTACGTGTTCGCGATCGCGACTCGGGTGTACGGACTCGCATCTCACGATGCGGAGGACGTTTTTCAGGACGTCTTCACCCGCACGTACGAGCACCTCGACGAGCTGCGCGACGACGAGGCGGTGCGGCCCTGGATCGGCACGCTCACGCGCAGGCTCTGCGTAGACCGGCTGCGCTCGGGCCGGCGTGAGCAGCCCGTGGAGGAGCCGGCCGAGTCGGCCGATCCCGAAGACGCGCTTGCGCTGCTCGACGAGGCGTTGACGGTGCACGAGGCGATGCGTGCGCTGCCCGAGCACTGCGCCGAGATCCTCGACCGCTTCTTCGCGCGCGACGAGAGCTACAAGACCATCGGTGAGGCGCTGGATCTGCCACCGGGGACCATCGCCAGCCGCATCTCGCGCTGCCTGTCCAAGTTGAGACGGCAACTCGAGGGAAGAAAGTCGCGCTTTGAGCCGTCAGTTGAGAGGAAATGACCGGACTGCCTGAATACGACGAGGAGCGGCTGGTGGACCTATTGCGAGCCCTTCCTCCGGCGCCACAGAGCTGGATCAGAGCCGCACAGGAGCTGCCCGGCGCGCGCTTGGAGATCGAAGAGATCGCGGCGCGGGTCGAGGCCGACAAGGAGTTTCGCGCGGCGGTGACGGCAGACCTCGAGGCGGCGCTCGCGGCAGCGGGCTACGAACTCGACCCGACGCTGCTGCCCGCCCTCAGGGAACGCCTGTCCGCCACGTAGGAATATCTCGCGCCCTTCGGGCGACACCTGAAGTCGCCTGAGTCCGCCTACGGCGGCCTCCTGGGGAATATCTCCTGGCCGGCAAGGGCGCATCGCGACGCCCGTTATCCCTGGAATTCGGGCGGTATCCGTGTCGCCTGGCATACACTCAACGCGTGGACGCGGCTTGCCGTAGATGCGGCCTCGCAAACCCGCCCGAGGCAACCTTCTGTATGTCCTGTGGCGCACGCTTGGGCACCGAGCTCCGTCCCGACTCGCGCAGGCCGGTCACGGTTCTCTTCAACGACGTAGCCGGCTCGACCGTGCTCGCCGAGCGTTTCGAGCCCGAGACGCTGCGGCGGATCATGTCGCGCTACTTCGCGACCGTCGGAGAGGCGTGCGAACGGCACGGGGGCACGGTCGAGAAGTTCATCGGAGACGCCGCGATGGTGGTATTCGGAATTCCGGTCGCCCAGGAGGACCACGCCTTGCGCGCCGTGCGAGCCGCGGCGGAGCTCGGGACCGCGCTGTCGAGGCTGAACGGAGAGCTCGATCGCGAATGGGGGGTGCGGATCGAGACTCGCACGGGCATCAACAGCGGTGAGGTCGTGGCGGGCGACCCGGCAAGCGGTCAGGCGCTGGTGACCGGGGAGGCGGTGAACGTGGCCGCCCGCCTCGAGCAGGCGGCGGAGCCGGGGGACGTGCTGATCGGCGAGGCGACTCACCGGCTCGTGTCGGCCGTGATCCGGGCGGAGCCGGCCGCGCCGGTACACATCAACGGGCGCGACGAGCCGGTCGAGACCTTTCGGCTGGTCGAGGTCGTATCCACCGCCGGCCAGCCCGCGCGGCGGCTCGACGTCCGCATGCTCGGTCGCGATCGCGAGCTCACCCTGCTGAGTGAGGAGTTCGAGCGCGTGCTGGCGAAGCGATCCGCGCGGCGGGCCGTCGTGCTGGGCCCCGCCGGTATCGGGAAGTCGCGTCTGGCCCAGGAGCTGCGCGCCACCATCGGGGAGCAGGCGAGCGTCTTCTCCGGCAGCTGCCTGCCCTACGGCGAGGGGATCACGTTCTGGCCGCTCGCCGAGATCGTCCGGCAGGCGGCGGGCGAGCATCCCGAAACGGAGATCGCGCGGCTGCTGGTGGGCGATCCACATGCCGAGTCCATAGCCGAAGAAGTGATGCAGGCCGTCGGGCTGAGCGAAGGCGGGGGCAGCGGGCGGGACGCGAGCTGGGCCGTGCGCCGCTTTCTCGAGGCGCTCGCCAGGGAACGACCGGTGGCACTCGTGATCGACGACGTCCACTGGGCCGAGCCGCCGTTGCTCGACCTGATCGAGTACCTGACGGAACGCGTTGACGCCCCCCTGATGCTCGTCTGCCTGGCGCGGGAGGAGCTCACCGAGCAGCGGCCGGCGTGGGTGGGCGGCGAGAGCGAGGCCGGCGCGATCGTCTTGCAGCCTTTGCCGGAGGCGGAGATGAGGACGCTCGTGGACGACCTGGTGGCCCAGGACGCCATCGACGACAGCGTTCGCTCCGAGCTCGTGGATCGCGCCGACGGCAATCCGCTGTTCGCCGAGCAGATGCTCGCCTTCGTGCGCGAGGGCGACGGCCGGGAGCAGGTTGCCATCCCGCCGACGATCCACGCGCTGCTCGCGGCCAGGCTCGACCGCCTGCCGGTCGCCGAGCTGGAGGTCATCGGCGCTGCATCGGTGATCGGCAGGGAGTTCTGGGCGGATGCCGTCTCGGCGCTGGTCGGCGCGCCCGACGGGGTTCACGGGCGGCTCTCCTCGCTCACCTCCAGAGAGCTGGTCGCGTCCGGCGCATCCACGCTCACCGGCGACGAGGGTTTCGCCTTCCGACACGCCCTCATCCGTGACGCCGCCTACGAGGCTCTCACCAAGCGCAAGCGCGGCGCACTACACGAGCGCTTCGCCAACTGGCTCGAGGATCGCTACGGAGAGAGGCTGGTCGAGCTCGAGGCGATACTCGGCTACCACCTGGAGCAGGCCTACCGGTACCACGCCGAGCTCGCGCCGATCGACGAGAGCGCTCGGGCACTGGCGAGGCGCGGAGCCGCGCGCCTGGCATCCGCCGGCCGGCGGGCTGCACGCGCCCGCCAGGACGGCGCCGCGGTCAATCTGCTCGAGCGCGGCAGCGCATTGCTCCCCGAGACCGACCCCGAGCGGCTGGAGCTCCTGCCGGCGATCGGCGAGTCGCTGGAGGGCACCGCCAACCACGAGCGCGCCGGAGAGATCTACGAGCAGGCCCTGGAGCTGGCGCGCCAGGCAGGCAACTCCGCGGTCGAGGGGAACTCCAGGCTCGGGCGCGCCCACATCTGGTTCGTTGCCGAGCCCGAGCGGAGCCCCGACGAGATAGTGCACGAGGCGGAGCAGGCGATCGAGATCCTCGAGCAGGTCGGCGACGGACGCGGCCTGGGAGAGGCCTGGCGCCTGATCGGCGAGATGCGCACCTATGCCGGGCAGGCCGCCGCCGGTCAGAGCGCCCTGGAGCGGGCACTCGAGTACCTGGGGCCCGAGGTGTCGCCGCGAAGCTGGAACGCGATCCTCTTCGCGCTCGGGATGTGCCTGCTGGATGGGCCCACCCATCTCGACCGCGCGGTCGAGTTCGCTCGCGAGCGGCTCACGGTCGCGCGCGAGGAGGGCATCCCCTCACTCGAGGCGGACATGCTGCACCTGCTCGGAATCGGCGAGACGCGCCTCGGCCAGTTCGCTCCCGCGCGCGAGTCGCTCGCCGCCTCGACCGAGATCAGCGACGAGCTCGGGCTCACCTACATGGCGCAGTGGTCGAAGCGAAGCCTCGGCCACCTCGAGCTCGCGGCTGGCAACCCGCTCGCGGCAGAGCAGGCCGTGCGCTCGAGCTACGAGGTGCTCGACGAGATGGGCCTCAAGGGCTCGCTCGGAGAGGCGGCGATCCCGCTCGCTGACGCCCTGCGCCTCCAGGGCCGCGTCGACGAGGCGGAAGGCTTCCTCGACGTGGTGAAGGAGGACTGGGCGAGCAACGACGCGAGCATCGAGGCGCCCAGACTGGCAGTGAGGGCGAAGCTCCTGGCCGCGCGCGGCTGGCACGTGCACGCCGAGCGAGCGGCCGCGCGCGCGCTCAGGCTCGTGCGCCGGACCGACTGGTCCTGCCTGCAGGCCGACGCGCTGATCGCCCACGCGGAGGTTCTCGAGCTTGCCGGACGCGAGGCGGAAACGGTCCCGGTTCTGCGAGAGGCGGCCCGAGTCGCAGGCGAAAAGGGATACGCGGTGGTCGCGGCCGCGGCAGCGGAGGGTCTCGAGCGGCTCGGCGAGGAAGCGGCCGACCAGGTCCGTTAGACAGTTGATCCCCGGTTCGTCGCACGCCCCCGCAAGCTTCTTCGAGCTCTCGCTCCAGGATCTGCTGGAGGAGCTCGCTTCCCCCGACCCGGCTCCGGGCGCCGGCTTCACGGCGGCGGTAGCGGTCGCCATGGCCGCCGCGCTGGTGGCGATGTCGGCGCGCCTGTCCCGAGAGCACTGGCCGGAAGCGCGCGGGGCGGGCGCCCAGGCGGAGTCACTTCGAAAGCGGGTCGTTCCGCTCGCCGAGAGGAACGTCCGTGCCTACCTCGAGGCGCTGAGCCTCCTCAGGGGCCGGGAGAGCCAGGAGGGCGCCGCCTCCGGATCGCGCGACGACGCGATCGCGAGCGCGCTCGAGCGAGCCGCCGAGATCCCGCTGCAGATCGGCGAGGCGGCGTCGGACGTGGCTGCGCTCGCGGCCGCCGTGGCCGAGAACGGCGAGCCCAGCCTGCGCGCCGACGTCGCAGTCGCGGCGTCACTCGCCGTGGCGGGCGCTCGTGCCACGGCGACCCTCGTCGAGGTCAATCTCGGCACCACGAGCGACGACCCGCGGGTCGCGCTCGCACGCAGCTACGTCGAAGACGCGGCGAAGGCGCTGGAGCAGGCGCAGGCCGCGGTCGCCTAGCCGGGCGGCGCTGCAAGGCTTCGCCCAGCCCGCGAAGCCCGGAAAGACGACTCGGCGCCCACCCGTCTGGTTGTCGAGAGGGCACCGACCAGGCGCAAGCCATCGCGCAAACGCTCGACGGGCGACCCTCCGTACTTCCTGAGCTCTGAGTCTGGAGGGTCCGCTATGGGTTACCGCAACTAGTAGACACACGAGAAGCACAGTGGGCAGCGCCCCTCGGCCCCACCCGGCCGGGGGGCGTTCGTCTTTCTGGGGCCGGGGTGATCTTGGTCACAGATTCTTTTTTGGGACCGGGAAGATGGGCCCCCCCTTGAACCGTCTGTTGGTCGTGGGACCAACGAGAAAGCTGAATCCGGAGGACTCGCAAGGGCAGGCGTCCACCGGAACCGGTCCGAAACTGAAGAGCTCAAACGAAGTCTGTGGAGGGTCAGAGATGGGCTACCGGAACTAGATCGCACCAGAAGCTTCAATGGGGACAACGCCCTCCGGCGATTCGCCGGAGGGCGTTTCTGTTTGCTGGCCGCCGCGGCTACCCGCGCCAGCCGGACCTGTAGATCCGGTTCGCCTCTTCGGGCGTGTCGACCCTCGCCGTGCAGGTCGGGTCCGCCGGGCCGAGCGAGATGTACGCCCCGCCGCCGCCCGGAGCGAAGTACGGCTCGTACTCGGCCGGGAAACCGGGAACGTCGCGCGGATCGGCAGTCTGGCCGCCGATGGCGAAGTTTTCGACGTGAACGCCACCCCGACCGAGCGCCTTGTCGAAGAAGTAGCCGCCGTCCCAGTGCCACAGCTGCGGCGAAGAGCCCTGGACCACCCAGCCGGTCCAGTGGTCTCGCTGGTAGTAGAAGCACTTCGGCACGGCAGCGGCGACCCGGGCAGGCTCCAGCAGCAGGAACTCGACCAGCCCGAAGTCGGTCACGTTCTGCTGCGTCTTGTCGTACTCGACGCAGAACGGGTCTGCGTCAGGGTCGCGAAAGTCGACCCCGAGGCCGGCCTTCTGCAGTTTGCACTTGAACGGGTTGCTGCCGTCGTACGGCGCCAGCGGCGCAGCGGCAGCGGTGGACGAGATCGCCAGCCAGACGGCGGCGAGGCACAGCGAAGCGAGCGTGAGACGGACCAACCCCCGATTCATGCGACTCTCCTTTCCGCCCGTTACGGGCGGCTCCCCGATTGCGACAGGGAAATGTAACGGACGCGAGTCGACGCCGGAAGCCCCGCGGAGCACATCCCTGGCAGAGACGCGTCACATGCGCTATTTTTTGCGCGCGCCCGGCCGCCGGCCGGGAAGCGTCGGGGAGATGAATAACCAAGCCACATGCTTGGAGCGCGAGCTCCAGGCGGAAGCGGCATCCGGCGATCTTGCCGGCCTGCTTTCGCGCCGCCAGCTACTTCAGCGAGCGTCCCTGCTCGGCCTGGGCGGGCTCGTCCTGTCTGCGCTGCCGGTCGCCGAGCGGATGCTCGGAATTGTGTCCGAAGCGTCCGCCGCCACCGTTCCGGACGGGACTCTGCAGGCCTTCGCCGACACGCTCGTGCCCGGCCGCGTGGCGACGCTCACCGACCTCGGCCACGAGATCCACCCGAAGGCGATCGCCGGCGTGCATCCCGAACCGGGCGCCGTCCAGGCGGACGCGCTGCTGCTCTATCACCACCCGAAGGTCGGGTTCGATGCGCTCGAGGCTCCGTTCCTGTCGGAGCTCGAGGCGCGCTCGATCCTGCGCGGCGGGCAGTTCCTCGATCTGGCCTTCGACAAGCGCGCCGCCGTGTGCATCGAGGGCCTGTCGGCCTCGAACCCGAGCGTGCAGATCTGGGAGGCGGCAGCGGCCGTGCCGTTCACCGCATTCGTGGCGGCCGCGACCCAGCCCGACGCGACCATCGACACCGCATCGGGATTGCAGGTAATAGGCCATCCAGGCACCGCGCCGCAGGGATACGCCGAGTTCTCGTACAAGCGCAAGCTCTCGCGCGAGCGCACCGCGCAGGGGAGCATGCCGTGAGGCGTAACCGTGCTTGAGCGCGTCGACGTCTGCATCGTCGGATCCGGCTTCGGGGGCTCGATCTCCGCGTTCAGGCTCGCCGAGCTCTACGGCGCCGCCGGCGTTACGCCGAGTGTGCTCGTGCTCGAGCGCGGCCGGCGCCATCTGCACACGGACTTCCGGCAGTCGATGGACATCGAGAACCTGTCGCGCATCTACGGGCTCGTGCAGGGACAGGGTGCGCAGATAGTGATCGGCGACGGTATCGGCGGCGGGTCCAACCTCTATCTGGCCGCCTCCCTGCGCTCCCCGAGCGAGACGTTCGAGCGCAGGGACCGCCATCCGAACGATGGCCCGGCCCGGCGCATGTGGCCCGCCCAGATCAGCCGCGCCACGCTCGACCCGTACTACCTGCGCGCCGAGCAGGCGCTTCGGGTGCAGCGGCCGAGCTGGGCCCAGGTCGCGAAGGCGGGTGGCCTGTGGGCCGCGACGCTCGACAAGGCAGGCCATACCTGCGACCGCGTGCCGCTGGCGATCGACCTCGACCGTTGCATACAGGCCAGGTGGTGCCACACGGGCTGCGTCTTCGGTGCAAAGAACTCCGTGATCACGAACTACCTCGCGGCGGCGGAGGGCATGGGGGTCGAGGTGCGGCCGAACTCGCAGGTAGAGGTCGTGAGCCAGAGCCAGGCGCGGCCGTATCGCTACCTGCTGAACGTGTCGCAGATGGACAACGAAGGCCCGGACGCAACCGGGCAGCCCGCCGGCAGCTTCCAGGTCGAGTGCAAGGTGCTGATCCTGGCGGCGGGAGCGATGGGTAACTCGCCGCTGCTCATGCGCTCGCGCCCCAACCTGCCGAGCCTCTCGACCCAGGTCGGCAAGCACCTCGGCATCAACGGTGACCACATCGCGGGGGTCGAGTACGACGAACGGAAGGTCAGCGACGTGCTCGGCCTGCCGGGATACGGCCAGATCTACAAGGGCAACCACATCACGACGATGACCTACGACTTCTGGGCGGGCAAGCCGGGGGTGCAGGGCGACGGTACCCGCTTCACGCTGCAGGAGATCTACCTGTCTCCGCTGGCGCACACGCTCTACGACGACGCGCGCGCTCCCTCGGGCGACCCGTCTTGGTGGGGACGCCAGAAGAAGGAGGCGCTCTCGACGTTCAACAACCACATCGAGATCCTCGCCATGGTCGAGGACACCCACGACGGCGAGTTCTTCGCCGTCCCGCCGAGCGGCAGCCACGTGCGCCCGAACGCGGGCCCGGTGGGCGTGGGGCTCTTCAACTACGAGCTGTCGGAGCAATCCGTGCGCGTTCGGGAGGCGGCCGACGCGGCGATGAAGAGCATCGTCGAGCGCAACGGGCTCGCGCGCTTCATGAAGCTCACGTTCCGAAGCGCAAACGCCTCGCATCCACTCGGGGGCTGCCGCATGGCCGACTCCGCGGACTTCGGCGTCGTCGATCATCGCAACGAGGCGTTCGGCTACGAGGGGCTGTTCTGCATCGACTCGTCGGCGATCCCGACGTCGCTCGGGGTCAACCCGTCGCTGACGATCTCGGCGGTGTCGGAGCGAGCGTGCGCGCAGCTCGTCGAGCGCGCGGCCGACTACGGGCTCCCGGCAAGGCCGGCCGGCTTCCAGCCGGGCGTGCCGGGCGTCACGCTCGGCCCCCACGTCACCCCGCGCAGGCGCAGGTCAGACCGCGCGGTGGACGACAAGGTCGCGAGCTACGCCTAGCGGCTGAGCTCGGGCTGCCGGCGCTTCTGGCACTCGAGGCGCGTAACGTTCCGGTTGGGCAGACCGACACAAGCGAGTCCGAGGAGACCGGATCAGATGAAGCCCGCAACCGCCGCAATCTCAGCCACGACGGCACTCCTGCTCGGCCTCGGGGGCTGCGGAGGTGACGACGGCAAGAGCAGCGCCGCCACGACGCCGGACGAGCCGGCGGCGACCGCCGCCGCGAGCGGCTCGGAGGCGAGCACGGAGACCCGCGCGGGCCGCGATGACTCTGCAGGCCAGTCCCGCCGTCGCGGCAAGACCGTCAAAGTGATGAGCACTCGCTACGGCGAGATGCTCTTCGACGGCCGGGGCCGTGCGCTATACCTGTTCACGCGCGAGAAGTCGGACCGCAGCCGCTGCTACGGCGCCTGCGCCAAGGCCTGGCCCCCGTTCTTCACCCGCGGCAGGCCGCGCGCCGGCAAGGGTGTGGACGCGAGCCTGCTCGGCACGAGCAGGCGTCGCGGCGGCAGGTCGATCGTGACCTACAACGGCCACCCGCTCTACTACTACGTCACCGACACCGAGCCGGGCGAGGTCACCTGTCAGAACGTGGTGGAGTTCGGCGGCACCTGGCTCGTCGTGACGCCCGACGGGCGCGCGAACCGCTCGCCCCGCTGATCCCCCGTGGCTGATATGTTCGCGCCCGCGCCGGGGTGGGAGCGAGCAACCCACTAGGGGAAGGGAGAGCGGATGACCAAGACGAAGGTCGCTACCTTCGCTGTGTCGGTCCTTGCCGCTTTGTTCGCCACCGTGCCGGTGGCGAGTGCTGGACCGACGTCATCTACCACGGCGATCGTCGCCCTCGGCGACAGCTTCTCGTCCGGAGAGGCCGGCCGCTGGCAGGGCAACAGCCTCAACATCTTCGGCACGCGCGACGGGACCGATCGTGCCGCGCGCTGCACGCTTGGGATCTTCTGCAGCTATGACGCCCATCGCGTGTATGGAAGCTCGTACGACAACGGCTGTCACCGAGCCGACGTGGCGCCGATCCGCAGCGCGGGGATCTCCGTCAACGAGAAGATCAACCTGGCCTGCTCGGGCGCTCAGACGAAGCACATCTGGCGCGGCTCGCAGGGAGGCGTGGCCTTCAAGGGCGAAGCTCCACAGGCAGACCAGCTGCTGCCGATCGCGCAGCAGAAGAACATCAAGCTCGTGCTGTTGAACATCACGGCCAACGACCTCGGGTTCTCCGATCACGTGATCGACTGCACGGTCGCGTGGACCATCGGCTATACCTGCCACGCGCAGGAGCAGGCCGAGATCGTCGCCGGCCTGCCCGCGGCGGCGAACGGCCTCCGCAAGGCGATAGACGAGGTACGCGCGGTCATGTCGGCCGCCGGTTACAGCAGCTCGCAGTGGAAGCTGGTCATCCAGGGCTACGCGTCGCCGATTCCAAGGGGAGTCGACAACCGCTATCCGGAGACCTCGTGGTCACGCCTCACCGAGGGCGGCTGTCCGTTCTGGAACGTCGACTCCGACTGGGCCAAGAACACGGCCACTCCGACGATCGTGGACAACATGCGCACGGTCGCTCAGCAGAAGGGCGCGCGCTTCCTGGACGTGCGCGACTCGCTCAACGGGCACGAGGTCTGCAACCGCAGCTCGAGCCTGGTGACCGGATCCGGCCCATCGCCCATCACCAAGGAGTGGGTGCGCTGGCTCAACTCCGGTTGCTGCCAGGGCGACGCGCAGGAGTCGCTGCACCCGAACGCATACGGCGAGAGGGCGATCGGCAGGTGCATATCGCTCTCCTACGCCCAGGCGAGCGGCAACCACACCTGCAAGAACACCCCCGGCAGCGATCACAACGGGATGTTCCTGCAGTCGATTCCATAGCCGGGCTCACGCGCTAGTGAAGAGGGCCCCCGGGCAGCGCGCTCGGGGGCCCTCGTTTATTGTCGGCGCCGTGGACACGCAGGCAGTGGAGGCGGTCGACTCGCTGAACGCGAACTATGGGGCGCACAAGGCCCGCGCCGTGCACGCGAAGGGAACGCTCTGCAAAGGCCGCTTCACTCCCACGAGCGAGGCGGCGGCGCTCACCCGCGCGGCTCACATGCAGCAGCCGGTGGACGTAACGGCGCGCTTCTCGAACGCATCCGGCGACCCGGCGACACGGGACGCCATGCCGGACGGGCGGGGGCTCGCCGTGAAGTTCTACCTTTCGGATGGGTCACGGACCGACGTCGTCGCGGTCACCCTGCCGGCCTTTCTCGCTCGCACGCCGGAGGACTTCCTCCAGCTCAACCGCGCCCTCAAGCGCGACGAGCGACGGCACCTGCCGAAGCCACGGCCCGCCCGGCTGCTGGCGTACCTCGTCACGCACTGGAGCGCGAGACACGCCCTGTTTCACGGGCTGCGCGCGAAGCCGGTTCCGAGCTACGCGAACTGCCGCTACGAGGCGCTGCATGCTTTCAAATGGGTCGACGGGGAGGGCGCCGAGCGCTACGTCCGTTACCGCTTGATCCCACACGCCGGCGAGCGCACGCTGGCGCGCGGCGAAGCGAAGGGGCGCGACCGCGACTTCCTGCAGCAAGAGATCGCCGGCCGCCTCGAACGCGAGCCGGTTCGCTTCACCCTCGAGGTCCAGCTCGCCGAGCCCGGAGACCCGGTGGACGACTCGACCGCCATCTGGCCCAAGAGCCGGCGCACGGTCGACGCCGGGGTGCTCGAGCTCACCGCGATCGACGACTCCCGCGAGCGCGGAGACGACGTGCTCGTCTTCGACCCCATGCGGCTGACCGACGGGATCGAGGCTTCCGCGGACCCGATCCTTCCCTTTCGCTCCCGCGCGTACTCCGTGTCGGTCGAGCGCCGTACCTAGAACCGACTACCCGTCGGCCTCCGCCGCGCGGGCAAGACCGCTTGCCGCGTCCGCGATGAACCGGCGCAGGCCCGCCTGCAGGAGCCGGCCCGTGCCCGGATAGCGGGCGGCGAACGACGACCGCCAGCGGATCGCTGTCCCGCCTCCCGGCTCCGGCGTCAGCGTCACCTCGGCGCGGTAGTCGCGAATCGGGAGGCCGGACACGAGCTCGTAGGCGAAGCGGGCGGGCGGCTCGAGTGTCGTGACTCGTTCCCTCGTCACGAAGCGGCCCCTGCGAAATCGCCTCACTTCCCCGAGGCCGTCGCCCTCCTCCACGTCCGCCTCGTCGAATCCGGCCCAGCCTGACCACGTGCGCGCGTCGACGAGCAGGCTCCAGGCCCGCTCGGGAGGCGCGGCGGACCGTGCGTTGACGTCGATCTCGAGCAACGGCGCTCCGGCGCCGGTCGCTCAGCGACTCTTGCCGATCACCGCGACGGCTCCCCGCAGGCCGACGCAACCGATGCACGCCACGCAGCCGACGCAGTCGACGCATCCGATGCACGCCACGCAGCCGCTACAGCCGATGTTGCCGAGGCCGGCCGCGATGCCGGCGCTGCCGACGACTCCCGCGCTCAGCGCCACCCCGGCGCTGCCGACGATGCCCGCGCTGCCCACGATGCCGGCGCTGCCGACCACTCCCGCGCTTCCGACCACGGCCGCGCTGCCGACGGTCGCGGCGCTCCCGACGACCGCGGCGCTGCCCACGACCGCCGTGCTGCCGACGGTCGCCGCGCTGCCGACCACCGACGTCCCAGCCGCCACTGAGTCCGCCGCGCTCCGGCCGGCCCTCTCGACGGCCCCCACGCCGTTCCCCGGCGAGAAGACCCGATCAGACGACAAGGTGCGGATACTCGCGCTCGATCAGCTCGCGGTACTTCGCGAACACCGGCTTCGTGATCGGAATCAGCTTGAGCGCCGCTTTGATGTCGCCGGAGCTCTTGATCCTCCGGCGGGCGAGGGCGACCGGGACGTTCTCCTTGCCCTGGAAGTACTTGTTCGCGACCTCGGAGCTCATAGTCATCTCGACCTTGGGATCCCAGTCGACCGCGTCCGACCACTTCCAGCGCAGGTTCTGATCCCCGCCGGAGTCGTCGAAGGTGATGTTCACCACCTCCTCCATGTCCGGGAACTCGAACCTCTGCGGCACCTGGGCGTCGCGCAGCTTGGGTCCCATCTCGGGGTCTGTGCTCATGATCGAGAAAGTACGGTCCATGACCTCCCGGAACTCCTCTGGGGAAGCAAAGGCGGCCATGGCGGCGAGTGTATATCCAGGGGCGACCGCCGTACGGCGGGCGCTCGCGACTTTAGGTGTCCGCCGAAGGCGGCTCGATATTCCCAGAGGCGACCGGCGTAGGGGGGCGCTATCTAGGCGTGGCCCGGGTTGAGCCAGGGGGCCGGAAGCTGCAGCCCGTTGAGGGCCGCCCTGCCGTCTCGACTCGATTCGGCCTGCATGCCGGCGGCGGCCGGCGTGAGCGCGTCGCCGTTGCAGCCGGCGGCGGAGTACACCCAGATGGGTGTGGAGATGTTCTTGAAGCGCATTGGCCCGAGTGTCTGCAGCTCGGCGGGGCAAAGCCTGCCTGCCGCAAGCCTGGTCGCCTCGGTCAGCAGGAGCTGCCCCGCCTCCGAAGCGGCCGCCACTCGCGCGGCGATGTTGACGGTCCCGCCCCACCAGTCGCCGTCGCGCTCGATTGCGGTCCCGGTGTGGATGCCCGCGTGGATCTGCGGAAATGGGGGCCTGGCTCCGATCCGAGACAACACGTCCAGTCCCAGGCGCACCGAGGCCGCCGCGCAGCGAGAGTGGATCATGGCGCCGTCGCCGACGCGGTGGACCACCTCGGCGCCGTGCTCTACAGCCATGAAAGACAGCTCCGAGTAGAAGCGGATAGCGATCTCCGCGGCGGCCTCGTCCCCGTCAGCCTCCGTGAGTTGCGAAAAGCCGCAGATATCGGCGAAAAGGAAGCTGTGGAGCTCTGCGTTTGCCATCTCGACTGAAGGGCGTGACATTCGAGGGAACATCGTTACCCCGGCCGTTCCCGCGGCAGAGAGCCGAAAACGAGCCCCGGATCACAGCCAGTAGCCCCCCGCGAGGGCGCGGAGCGCCGTGCGACCGGGCGTGAGGAAGTAGCCGCCGCCCCGGGTCGTTACGAAGGCCGGCTGGGGCCTCACGAAGCTCGGTCTCGGCCCCTGCACCCCCATCTTGCCCTCCCCCACGGATTCCGGCTTGGGGCTGATCGTCAAGAAATCCCTGTCCCCACCGAGCCAGAAGGCGTCCCCGTCGTTGAGCCAACGTCCCTGCACGATTTCGAACTGGCGCGCGATGCTCGCCTGGTAGCAGATGAACATCAGCCCGCGATCGGCGTCCGCGACGTCGACGTCGAACAGGCCCTGTGGCTCGTAGTCCTGTCGCCCGGGCAGGAACGCCGCCGGCCCGTAGGGCATCGCCCGACGGATGATCCGGTGGCGCTTGGCGAGCTTGCCCCGATAGCCCAGAGGGTCACGCGGGTCCAAGCCGTCACGGGGGTTCGCACGGCGCACGTGAGCACCGAGGGGACAGCCGTAGCCGTGCTTGTCCTGGCGGTAGCGAAAGCTGTTTATGACCTTCAGGCCGCGGTCGCGTTCGGGGCCCGTGGGGCTGTCCGACACGACGAGCGACCTTCCGTCGTGCCAGCGCCCGACGAGCTTGGCGGCCAGCAGCCGCTCACGTCTGGCCAGCTCCTTGTCGCGGTCCAAGGGATCCGTGGGCAGCGGAGTAGACGGTAGGAACGGCAGGCCGCCGATCACCTGCTCACGCAGGTAACGTCGGAAGAGCGGCACGTTCTGGTACAGCTTCCTCACAACCGCGAAGGAGCTGCTGTGGCCAAACGGTCCGACCGGCGCCGTTGGCGGGTCGCCGTCATCACCGCGATAGCCGAGCACGAACTCGCCCGGGGCGATGCTCCGCCACCAGAAGACGTGCGGAGTCCCCATGCCCTTCCGGCGGTACGGGCCGGAGTTGCCCCGGATGGAGGGCTGGGAGAAGCCGTCGGCGAATCCGAAGTGCTCCCGCTCGTAGAGCCTGTCGTCGTCGGGATGGCGAAGAAGGGCGGCTCGCTCGACGTGCGCCACGCTCAGGCCCTCGGTCGCTTTGATTCGGTCGACGAGCAACCGTTCGCGCCGGCGGCGGACGTTCTTGTCCTGGGCCATCACCGTCACCAGCACGTGCGGCTGCTGTAGCCCCGGCTCCCACAGGGGTGGAGCGCTTTCACCGTGGTCCCCGAGAAGCTCGGCGCGGTTGTCCATGCCCTCAAGGAACTCCTCCGGGAAGGTGTCGAGGCTTTGCGGCGGGACACCGAGCGCCTGCAGTCCCCTGCACGTGAACGCGAGGTTGAGCGTCTCGAGCGGCTTGTGGCCGCGGCGCCACGACTCCCCGCTCGTCACACGCGGGCAGAGCTCGCGCAGCCACCTCCGTCCCTCACGCGCGTCGGTGATGCAAACGAACAGGTAGAGGCCGAAGCGAAAGTCGTTTCCGTACGCGGTGAGGACGTTGCCCTGCAGGTCGCGCTTGTCGACCTTGCTCCTGGGCAGCATGACCAATTCCTTCACCAGCGCCGGGAGCGCCACGAGACGCTTCAGGGCGTACTTCAGGAGAGGTAGCACCATTGCGATTACTTCCTGGAACGCCGCCGGGTCACGGTCTCAGGACTCCTCGCTTGATGAGCTCCTCTCGAAGCGGCTGCCCTTTGAGGTGCTGCACGTCGACCATGAGTTCGGTGAACGCCTCCCACCGTTGAAATGCGGAGCGGATCCGCTCGATGGTGAAGCCGTCGTAAGCGGCGGCATTCACGCCTCCTTTCACCTCGTGGCCTTCGAGGAAGTCACGCAGCGATGCGGCGTCATTGCCCCGATAACCACAGTGACGCCAGATCTGCAGCGCGCGACCCCCGAGGCGCTCGTGCAGACTCTCCACGAACGCGTCGGAGGAGCCGTCGAACCATGCGGAGAAGATCAGGTACGGGGTCGAGTCGCGCGCCATTGTCGGCGGTGGGTCGAAGCTGTCGACCAGCACCCAGCGCGCGAAGTGCGTCCTGTCCACCGGGACCGGCGTCGGCTGACGATCCAGCGTGCGGAGGTCCATTCGCAGGTCCTCCCTGCTCACAGGGTCCACGGCCGCCACGGCCGTCAGGCAGTGGATCGTGGGCCGCGGCTTGGCGTTCACGGGCGGGTTGCGGATGTACTGCGCTTCCCGCAGGAGCCGCTGGCAGGCTTGGTCGACCTCGGCCGGGCCCTTCCCCGTCGTGCGCTCGCGAAACTCGGCGAGCCGGCGTTCGAGCTCCAACGCGCAGCGAATCATCTTCGTCGAGGCGTCGGGGTAACCGCAATAGTGGTAGCTCGGGCGGCTCTTGTGGTCGTTGACGTAGCGCAGGAACTTGGTCACTTTGGCGACGTCGGGAATGCCGTAGGCGCCGCGAAGGTCATACTTGGCGCCCCAGAAGTTGCGCATTCCCGATGCCACCACCAGGGAGAAGGCCTCGAGGTACTGGTCCGTATCGCCGTTGAAGTTGGCCTCGAAGAGCAGGTACGCGCCGGGGAACCGGCCCTTGCGGCGCCACCATCGCCGCGATGGGGGGACACGGTGCACGAGAGACCAGCGAGCGGCGTTGATGAAAGCCAGGTCGGTCAGCTTCTTCGCCGAGGAAACACCGGCCCCGCCGCGCGCCCGATCCATAAGGCGCAGAACCGGCTTCAGCCAGGGCCGATCGCCCAGCCACCAGCGAAACCTCAGAAAGAACTCCCACCAGAAGAACGGCACCGGCCCGAGCGCGGTCAGTGCCGTCGAGTAACCGTCACGATCGGGCTCTCTGTCCATCCCCCATGGCCGACCCTAACGCCGGGCGGCCGGCGACACAACGAGGTGAATGCGAGGTGAAGCGACGCGTGCTTGCGCTCTAGACTTGCGGAGAGCAGGAGGGAGAGGCCGCCTTTGGGGGCAGCCGACACATACGCCACGCCAAGCCCACCCGCCGGCACCACGGCGCCACTGGTAAACCGCGAGCGCGAGCTCGTGGAGCTCGACGCCGCGCTCGGCGACGCGCGCACGCGGCACGGGCGCGTCGTGCTGATCGCGGGCGAGCCGGGCATCGGCAAGACGAGGCTTGCAGAGGAGACGGCCAGCCGGGGCGTGGCAAGGCACATGCTCCCGCTCTGGGGACGCGCATGGGAAACAGCGGGCGCGCCCGCGTACTGGCCCTGGGTGCAGCTGCTGAGAGGCCTGATCGAGACTCGCGACGACGCGACGCTCGAGGCCGAAGTGGGAGCGGGCGCGAGCTGGCTCGCGCAGGTCATTCCCGAGCTGCCGAACCGACTGCCGGGAGTCAAGCCCCCGCGTGCTCAGGGTTCGGAGAAAGCGCGCTTCGCCGTCTTCGACGCGGTGGCGTCGTTCCTGCGGCGGGCCTCCGCCGCAGACCCGCTCGTGATCGTGCTCGACGACCTCCACGCCGCCGACCCAGGCTCTCTACTGCTGTTCGAGTTCGTGGCCCGCAGCGTCGGGGACGCTCGCGTCCTCTTGCTCGGCACCTACCAGCAGGCGGCGGCGCGGCGGCGCCCGGACGTCGAGAGGCTCATCGGGGCGCTCGGGCGCGAAGGCCCGACTCTCGTCCTGCGAGGGTTCGGAGAGGAAGAGCTTGGTCGCATAGTCGAAAATCGCACCGGCGAGAAGTGGTCTCCGGAAGCCCTGCGCGACCTGCACGAGACGACCGAGGGAAACCCGTTCTTCACAAACGAGGTCGTCGGCCTCGTGGCAGCTGAAGGCGACGCGGCGACGATCGAGGGAAGGGGAGGAGTGCGCTTCCCCCTGCCCGACACGGTCCGGGACGCTGTCAGGCGACGGTTCGAGCCACTCGGAGCGTCAACGACCGCGGTGCTCGAGGCCGCAACCGTCATCGGGCGGGAGTTCAAGGTCGCGACCCTGGAAAAGGCCACGGGCAGCAAGGCGGTGATCGCGGCCGTCGACGAAGCGCTCGCCGCCGGCCTCGTGACGGCGATGCCGGGCTCGATCGGCCAGTTCCGGTTCAGCCACAACCTGATCCGTGAAACTCTCTACGCCGGCCTTCCTACGGCGAGGCGGATGGAGAGCCACAGCGCCGTCGCCGAGGCGCTCGAGGCGAGCCACGGCGAGGCGCGCGAGCACTTCGCCGAACGCGCTCACCACTACGCGGAGGCGGCGCCGGCCGGCTACGCGGAGAAGGCGCTCGAGTACGCCGAGAAGGCGGCGCGCGAGGCGATGCGCCTGTTCGCCTACGAGCAGGCCGCCGAGCTCTACCAGCTTGCTCTCGACGTGGGCGAGCTGCTTGCGCCGGACCCAGAGCACAGGGCTGAGATCCTGCTCGCCAAGGGAAAGGCGTTGCGAAGAGCCGATCACTTCGCGGCTACGGACACCCTGATCGCAGCGGCCGACGCCGCCCGCGGGCTCGAGGATCCCAAGCTGTTCGCAGAGGCGGCCCTGGCAATGCGGGCTTTTCCGCGCGGCATGGGCGTGATCTCCGACGAGCCGAGCGCCCTCTTGAGTGAGGCGCTCGAGCGGCTCGGGGACGGCGACGTGGCGTTGCGCGCGCGTGTCATGGCCCGCCTGGGGGTTGCGGCCTACTACATGCCCGGAACGGAGGCGCGCCGCCTCGCGCTCGCGGAAGAGGCGATCGAGCTCGCGCGCGGCCTCGACGACGACACGACGCTGGCGCACGTCCTCAGCAACGGCCAGCTCGCAACGTGGGCGCCCCACAACGCCGAGCGCGACCTCGCCTGGATGCGGGAGCTGCTGTCCCTCACCGCGCGAAGCGGCGACGACGAGCTCGAGCTGGCCGGGCGCAACCGGCTGCTCGACCTCCTCATCGAGCTGGACGACGTTCCCGCCGCCGACGCCGTGCTCGGCGAGCTCGAGCACTCGGTCACCGACAGCTCCGACCCACGCGTGCCGGCATACGTGCTGCTTCATCGCGCGCGCCAGGCGGTCATCGCCGGGCGACTCGAAGACGCTGAGAGCCTCAACGCACGAGCGGCCGCGGAGGGCGTTCGCCTGCGAGAGCCGATCCTGATCGGGCTTGCCAGGGACCAGCTCTCGGGGTTGCGCTGGACGCAGTGGCGGCTGGCAGAGGCCGAAGGGCAGGCACGCCAATCCGCGGGCGTGCACGCCACCCCCGCCTGGCCGGCTGTGGTGGCGCTGATCCAGTGCGAGGTAGGCAGAGAGGCGGACGCCCGGCGCCAGCTCGAGCGCTTCGCGGCAAACGGCTTCCGCGACCTACCGCGCTACAACGACTACCTGATCACGCTTTCGCTCCTGTCTGAGATCTCCGTTCGTCTCGGCGACCACAGGCGCGCCGGGGAGCTCTACGAGCTGCTCTCGCCGTTCAACGGCCGCAACGTCATCACGGTCCAGGCGGCGTTCGTCGGCCCGGTCGCGCATTTTCTCGGCATCCTCGCCACGGGTCGTGAGGAATGGGAGCTTGCCGAGACCCACTTCGCCGAGGCCCGAGAGTCGGCGGCGCGACTCGGCGCTCCGGCCGTCCTCATGAGGACCGCGTTCGCCCAGGCCGACATGCTTGGCCGCCGCGCCCGGCCCGAAGACCGCGAGAGAGAGCTGGAGCTGCTCGCCGAGGCGGGCGCGCTCGCCGTGGAGCTCGGCGTCGAGAACGTGGTGCAGAGAGTCGAGGAGCGCCGCCGGGCGCTTGGAAGCTCGGGGCCGGTCGAGGCCAGCGAGCCCGCAGCCGAGCGCGAAGCCGAGTCCGTCGCGATGCTGCGCCGCGAGGGGGACGTGTGGGCGTTCACGTTCGAGCAGCGCTCCGTCCGTGTGCGCGACGGCAAGGGGATTCGCCACCTCGCCCTGCTGCTCTCCAATCCCGGGGCGGAGCTCCACGCCCTCGAGCTCGCGCGTGCCGATGCCGCAAGCGATGCGCCCGTGCACGATCGCGCCGCCGCGGCTGAGGCCGCGCTCTCGGCCACGGGGGAGGGCGACGCGGGTCCGGCGCTCGACGCGGAGGCCAAGGCGGCCTACCGGCGCCGCCTCGAGGAGCTGGGCGAGGAGCTTGCGGAGGCGGAGTCGTTCAACGACCCCGAACGCGCCTCGCACGCCCGCGAGGAGATGGACTTCCTGGCCGGCGAGCTGGCGGGGGCGCTTGGGCTCGGCGGCCGCGACCGCAAGGCGGCCTCGAACGCCGAGCGGGCACGCGTCAGCGTGACCAAGGCGCTGCGGGCGACGATCAAGAGGCTCGGCGAGCACGACGCCGAGCTCGGCCGCGAGCTCGAGGCGACGGTGCGAACGGGAACCTTCTGCGCATACGAGCCCGACCGCCGACGCCCGGTCGAGTGGCGAGTCGATCCCGGCTGAGCGATGTGGCCAAGAATTCGACCGCGCGCGCATCCGCGGGTATAAGTTGGTTCGTGGCGACCCCGGAGCAGGCAGTCGAGTCGCTGACCAACATCTTCGGTCGGCATCCCGGATGTCGGGCGGCGCATGCGAGGGGAACGATCTGCACGGGCGTCTTCACCCCGACGGCGGAGGCTCACGATCTCACGACGGCGCCGCACATGAAGAAAGCGCCGACCAACGTCCTCGTGCGCTTCTCCAACAACTCCGGCGATCCGGACAAGCCCGATTTCGCCCGCCAGCTTCGGGGCATGGCGACCCGATTCGACTTGGCCGGCGGCGCCGACACGGACATCGTGGCGGTAACCCTCCCCTGCTTCAACGCGCGTAACCCCGACGACTTCGTGCGCATGAACCGCTTCTTCGAGCGCAGGTCCCACGCCCTCTGGCGCATGCTCGCCATGCTGCGCCTGGCGCTCTACCTCCCGGTCAGGCACAGGGAGGCCCTGCGCGCGACCGTCGCAACGTTCCTCTTCAAGCGCGTGCCGAGCTACGCGAACTGCCGCTACAACTCGCTGCACTCCTTCAGGTGGATCGACGGTCTTGGCAAGACGCGCTTCGTGCGCTACAGCTGGCGGCCCGAGGAGGGCGAGCGCTGGATCTCGCAGTCGGGCGCCCGTGGGCTCGATCGCGACTACCTCCAGCAGGACCTGCAGGAGCGGCTCGGCCGCACTCCTCCGCGCTCGATCAGCTTCCGGCTCGAGCTCCAGCTCGCGTCGGTCGAGGACCAGCGCAGGAACCGTTTGTCGGACCCGACGAAGGTTTGGCCGGACCGGCGCGAGACGATAACCACCGCTGGAGCGGGCGATCGCCGGCCGCGATTCGTGAACGCCGGATCTCTCGAGTTGACCGGGCTGTGGGAAGGACCTGCTATGAACGAGACCATGCCTCAATTCAACCCGCTGCCTCGCGTGGAGGGGATCGAGCCCTCCGACGATCCGACGCTGATGTTCCGACCCTCCGCCTACGAGCTGTCGTTCCGCGTGCGGACGGCGCCGGGGAAGGCGTTCCCGCAATGACGCGCGCGCAGCGGATCGGCAACGTGCTCGGCGTGGCGTTTCCCGCAATCGGACTCGTGGCCGCCGTCGTCCTTCTCTGGGACAGTCTGGTCGGCTTGGAGGCGCTGTTGATAGCAGCGGGGATGTACTTCCTGACGGGAGGCATCGGCATCAGCGTCGGCTTTCACCGTCTCTTCTCACATCGCTCGTTCGAGGCCGGGCGACCCGTGCGGTTCACGCTCGCGGTGCTCGGGACCATGGCGATGATGGGGCCGATCATCAGGTGGGTGACCAACCACCGCAAGCACCACGTGTACACCGACGAGGACGGGGACCCGCACAGCCCCCACCTGACCGGCCGGCGGGGACTGCGCGGAGCCGTCTTGGGCCTATGGCACGCTCACGTCGGATGGATCTTCAACGGCGACCGTGCACCGCGCGAGCGCTACGCGCCCGACCTCTTGGCGGATCCGGTGATCGTGTTCGTCGACCGCACCGCCGCGGTATGGGTGCTCGCCGGCCTGGCGCTGCCGTTCGCCGCCGGCTACGCGCTGGCGGGCACGCTGGAGGCAGCGCTGATCGCGCTCCTGTGGGGCGGTCCGGTGCGGATCTTCGTGGTGCACCACCTCACCTTCGCGATCAACTCGCTCTGCCACTTCGCCGGCAGGCGGCCGTTCTCGACGGACGACGAGTCCCGCAATCTCGGCTGGCTCGCTCCGCTCTCCTTCGGCGAGGCGTGGCACAACAACCACCACGCCTTTCCGACCTCTCCATTCCACGGGCTTCGGAAGCGCGAGCTCGACTTCGGCCGGCTGTTCATCACGGGGCTCGAGCGGCTCGGACTCGCGTGGAACCTGAGGCGAGTGAGCCCCGAGCGCCGGGCGGACAAGTTGGAGCGGGCAAACCCGAAGGGCGCGCGCACGTAAGAGCTCTCGGAGTGCTCCCAGGCGCCGTCTCCGGTCCGGCGCCTTGAGCTCCACACCGCCGCAGCGCAAGGACATCGTCCGCCACAAGATGGTGTCGTGGTTCGCGCCGTCGACCCTCGGCGGCGCGATTCTGGAAGTGGGTGCCTCCAAGCTCTTCGCGCGCTTCGCCGACAAGCGAGAGCTCCAAGCGGGGCTCCCGTGTGAGCAGTACCCCTTCGAAGAGGCCGACCTCGACGAGGACGGCTGCCTGTGGATCGACTTCGCCTCCGACGTAGGCGACGGCTTCGACTCCACTTACACGATCGCGTGGCTGCTGGCGCAGCCGGCGCTCGACTTGCGGTGGGACGACGCCGATCTGCACACGAGCCGCGGGCGGTTCCTCGTCCTCGGGGGCGACCAGGTCTACCCCGCGGCGAGCTGGGAGCGCTACGAGCAGCGCTTCGTCGGTCCCTATCGCGCAGCTCTTCCTTTCGTTCGAGAGCGCCAGCCCAAGCTGTTCGCGGTGCCGGGCAACCATGACTGGTACGACGGCCTCACGAGCTTCATGAGGCTCTTCTGCCAGCGGCGTTGGATTGGCGGCTGGCGGACTAGCCAGCATCGCTCCTATTTCGCGATCCAGCTTCCCCAGCGGTGGTGGCTCTGGGGCATCGACATCCAGCTGGACACTTACATCGACGAGCCCCAGCTCGCCTATTTCGATCGGATGGGCGAGCACCTCCGCCCCGGCGACAAGGTCGTGCTGGTCACGTCGAAGCCGAGCTGGGTGCACGCGGAGCAGAAGCCCACGCCGCAGTCCTGGCGCACGCTCACCTACTTCGAGGAGCGCTACATCAAGGGCCGCGGTGCGGTGCTCCCTCTGACCGTCACCGGCGACATCCACCACTACTGCCACTACCGCGGATCGGTCGAGCCGGCACACAGAGTCACGTCGGGCGGCGGTGGCGCTTACCTGTCCGCCACTCACACGATGCCGGATCCGCTGAAGGTCGAGCCGCACGGATCGAGCGCGCCCACGACCTACACGCGGGCGGCGATCTTTCCGGATGCGAAGGACTCCGAGTGGTTGAGCCGCGGCGTGTTGCGCCTGCTGAATCCAAATCGGACCCGGACGCTCGGCGTGCTGACCGGCTCGATCTACGCCGCCTTCGCGCTCGTGCTTGCGGCTGGGGTCAAGGACCAGGAGCCGAACATCCTCGCGGGCCTCGCCGACGGTGTCTGGGCGCTGTTGGGTGACGCTCTCACGCCGTGGGCGATCCTGTTCGCCGGCCTGCTGATCCTTCTCCTCTGCTCGACTGCCGATGTCGAAGCCGACGGCAAGGCAGCGCGCCGATGGAAAGCGGTGCGTTACGGGCTCGTCCACGCGGGAGCGCACCTCGTCCCGTTGACGGCCGCGACTCTGTTCGTGCTGTGGCGCCTTCGCGAGCTGGACATCGGCCTGTGGGGGCTTCGCGAGGTGGCCACGGAGAACAGCGGCTTCTGGCCCGGCTACCTCACCGCGCTGATCGTCTTCGTCGTCGGCGTGCTGTGGGGCCGAAGCGCCCTGACTCTCTACTTCCACTTCGCGCACAAGCGCAACCCGCGCCAGCACGACAACGACGTCTTCGCCTCGCAGTCGATAGAGGGCTACAAGGAGTTCTTGCGCATGAGGCTGGATCCAAGCGGCGAGCTCACCGTCTTCCCGATCGGCGTGCGCGAGGCGGTCAAGGATTGGACGTTCAGAGGACCTGGGCAGGGCGACGAGCTGCTCGAGCCCTGGTACGAGCCTGCCTCGGGCCGGCCGCCTCAGCCGGAGCTGATCGAGAAGCCCTTCAAGGTCTGCTGACTACCCGCGAGCTCCGCCTGCGCCGGCCACGCCTGGAGCGAGCACATAAGCAAAGGTTGCGTTGACGGCCGTGCGAGCGACGTCCGCTGAGTCGATCGTGAACATCTGCGGCACGCCGGGCGTCACCTCGCGCACGCCGGCGCCGACCCGGGCGAGGTGCATCGCGCCGATGCCCTGCGCGTAGAGCATGTTGGCCATGAGGTCGGGGTCTTCCACCCGAAAGACTTCCTGCTCGACTCCGGCCTTGAGGATCCGCGAAAGGCGGGACACGCATCCCGACATGCTCTGGCCGAGGCGAAACAGCACTCCCTCCGAGACTCGTTCGACGAGCTCTTCGTAGGGCTGGCGCATCAGCGACATCGCGCAGTCGAGGAAAGCTGGGTACTCGCTGCAGAAGGAGACGAAGCTCTCGCTGACGTGGCGCAGCTGGGTCTGGGGGTCGAGCGACTCGTCGACCTGAGCGAAGCGCTCGGCGAGCTCGCCGAGGTAGCGCGACACAGTGAGGACGAATAGCTCTTCCTGAGACGCGAAGTGCCGGTAGATCAGCGCCTTGTTGATCCCGACGGCGCGGGCGATCTCCTCCATCGGCGCGTCCTGTACGCCGCGCTCGTCGAAGAGCGCGCGGGTGGCGTCGACGATCTCGCGTTCGCGCTCACGGCGGGCGCTGACCCGGCTTACGCCGCCCCGCGAAGGAGGGCGATGGCGGCCGTTTGCGCCAGGACGGCGCTGGTTGTCGGCTGCTTCCACGGCTCGAATAATAGCGGATACACGGACGGTAAAACCAGGGGGTTGACAACCGTTGTAACTCTGGTATACAGTGCCGCCCACGAGCTGATCTAGCCGGCTCGATGCATAGTCCGAGCACTCCCGCCGACCAATTCGCGGGGGAAGGGGGTTCGGGCGCCGGGGAGGATGGAAGGGCGCCGCACCGCCGCCGCCAGCGCCGTTGCCTGGCTGCGGCAGGTGCGCGGTGCGGCAGCCTCCATGACCGTTGAAACGGGGTTCACCGCCCCGGTCGTCGCCCACACAGACCTCTCAACGGAATGCCCGCTGCGCGTCAGGCGTTGCGGGTGTTTCTGTCAGGGGCTCTCAGGGCCAAACGGCGGAATCGCGGTTCAGGTCGAACTTGGCCCCGTCCTGGCACTCGGTGGAGCGGTAGCGGCCGGGCATTTGCGGATACCAGACCTCGAGCGCGCGCTTGGCGAGCCCTCTTCCCTCCTGCTCGCTCGCGCCGAGGCGCTGCGCGGCCATCGGAATCGTCTGGAGCGCGCGGCATTCGGTGACTGCCTCGTCCGTCTCGCCGGCGAGGTGCCACGACTCGTGAGCGAGCACATCGACCGCGCGCGCGGTCAGATCCGCGCCTTCACCGCAATCGGCGCCACCGGCGGCCAGGCAGGCAAGCGCTCCGTCGCGCCGTCCTTCCGCAAGCGCGTCGAGGTTCTCACACGGTGCGTGCTCCAGCCTCGCCT
Organism: uncultured Solirubrobacterales bacterium; assembly: GCA_963774075.1. Lineage (GTDB taxonomy): Bacteria > Actinomycetota > Thermoleophilia > Solirubrobacterales > JBBDJG01 > JBBQNR01. Next base: position 467,900 of record CAVZDP010000005.1, read on the forward strand.
CGTCGGCGGGCCGCCCGCGCTCGTCGAACCGGACGCTGCCCTCTGTGGTCTCGTAGCCGAACACCCGCTTCAGCGGTCCTGGACAGGCGATCTCGACGTCACGGCCTGCGATCGCCGACGCCACCTCCGCGAGCCGCTGCTCGTTGCCTCGCCGGTCGTTGCGGTCGGCAACCCACCAGCCGAGCCCACCGACGATCGCGACCGCCAGGGCGATTTTGACCGGGAGAGGCGTATTCGTGCGGCGGGGTCGCTCGTCCATGCCTCGTATATCGGCAGCAAGGCCCGGGCGCCCCAGCCCCCGGCTACCATTGGACGCGCGTGGCACGCGTGGCTCGAACCAGGCTCTTCGTGTCCTTCGGGTGCGCTGCGGCGCTCCTTCTCGCGCTCGCACAGCCGGCCGGCGCCGTTACGCGCTCCGGCCCGGTCGAGCTCGGGGCCGCGGTCAACTCTTGGGGCTTCGGCGCGGACCCGGACCCCCGCTACAGGGCGACTCTCGCCGGTTACCAGGCGCTGACGGCGGAGTCGACGATGAAGATCGCCGACCTGCAACCGGATCGGGGTCGCTTCGAGTTCGGGCTCGCCGATGCGATCGTCGCCTTCGCCCGGCAACATGGCCAGCAGGTGCACGGTCACACACTCGCGTGGTGCGAGGACACGTGGCTGCCGGGTTGGCTCACGGGGAGAAGCTGGACGCGGCAGGAGCTGCTCCGTGTGCTCGACCAGCACATCACGACGGTCATGGCTCATTTTCGTGGGCGGGTGCCGTCGTGGGACGTCGTCAACGAGGCGCTCAACCCCGACGGCACGCTCCGCGACTGCCTGTGGTCGCGAGTCATCGGCCCCGACTGGGTGGAGCAGGCGTTTCGCTTCGCGCAACGCGCCGACCCTGGTGCGCGCCTCTTCTACAACGAGATCAGAGCCGAGGTGCCGAACCCGAGGTTCGAGGCGCTGATGAGCATGGCGGCGGACTTTCTCGCACGGGGCGTGCCGCTACACGGCATCGGCGCACAGATGCACTTCGTGCGCGGTGCCCCGCCGCAGGCCCAGATCGAGGAGGCGATGCGGCGGGTCGGCGACCTCGGCCTCGCAGTGCACGTAAGCGAGCTGGACGTCCCGATCTGGTACCTCGGCCGGACGATGGAGGAGAAGCTCGCCCGGCAGGCGGACTCCTATCGCACCGTCGCCGCCGCCTGCCAGGCGCAGCCGGCCTGCTTCCGGATCACGACGTGGGGCTTCACCGACCGCTACACGTGGCGCGGCGCGACGAGCCTGCCGCTGCCCTTCGACACCGAGTACGGACCGAAGCCGGCGTGGGCCGCGCTTCAAGAGGTCCTGCGGCCTCCGCCTCCCCCCGCCGACGGGCCACCTCCCCCGCCGCCGGGAGGCAGCGTGCCCCAGGCGGCGCAGCCCTCCCCACCGCAGGCCGCGGCAGCGATCGCCCCCGTTCGCTCCGCTGCGGAGGCTTCCTTGCGCTATCGCGGCTGGGTCGGCGGCGTCACCGCGGATGACCGTCGCAGGCGGCGCGGGCAGGGCAACTACCACGCGCTCGAGTTTCGCGTCTCGCCCGGCCGTGCCACGCGCTACCGCGCTTGCCTGATCGGCGGATCGCTGCGCGAGCACCGTTGCTGGCGCCGGCGCACCGACTCACGAGGGCGCTCGAGCATCGACGTGTCACGCCTGGTGAACGACAGAGGCGGGCCGGGGCGCTGGAAGGCCGTCTGGCGCCTCGACGGCCGGCGTGTCGCGTCGTGGTCGTTCCGGCTCGCACCCGAAGGCGTCTGAGAGAGCACTCCCGCGAAGGGACTCTTTTCAGCGGCCGCGCTTCGCCCTGCGCTCTATCTGCTTGCCGAACGCCGCCTCGACCTGGCGCGTCATGGCCTGCTGGAAGACGGCGAGCAGGGCCTCGGAGGCGAGCGGCCGCAGCCGCTCGATCGACTCCACCATCTCCGGCCACCGCGAGTCCGGGTGCCCGGCCTCCTCGAACGGCCGCCACACCTCTTCGAGGAACAGCTTCACGAAGCTGCGCGACACCGCCACGCAATGACGCTCGAGCTGCTCCACGACGGAGAGCGCCGCGGGCAGTGAGACTCCCCGCCGCATCACCTCCTCCGCGGCGGCGAGCAGTGAGGGGCTCGGGGCCTCGTAGCGCCCCGCGCCGAGCGAGACGAGCAGGCCGAGCCGCTCGGCCTTGGCGAGCGCTTTCGTGTCGACCTCGCCGAACCGCTCCTCGAGCTCGCTCTGGTCCAGGAGCTCGGGGCGGTCGCTGCCGAACGGCTCCGTCAAGGCGCGCTTGAAGCCGAGGATCTGCTCGGCCGCCCCGTGCGCCCCGCTGACGAGCCGCTTGATCGAGCTCAGGTTGAACCCGTCCGCCTGCATCTCCTGGATCAGGCGCAGGCGAGCCACGTGCTCGGGCCCGTAGTAGCCCGTTCGCGCCCGCACATCCGGCGGGGGGAGGAGCCCTCGGGACTGATGCGCCCGGATGTTTCGGACCGTCATCCCGGTCTCCTGGGCGAGTTGCTCGATCGTCAGGTCGGCGTCGGGCTCCGCGGGCTGGATCGGGCTTTTCTCGACGGTGGACACCGTTGTGTGAAAGGTATCACCTAACAACGTTACATCAAATAAGGTAACATCTGCACGTGTAGTTGCCGAGCGCCGCTCCAGGCGCGAACATCGACGTGGGGAGGATCCGCATGTCCACCACTCGAAGGCTCATTCTCTTCGAGGCAGCCGCGGCTGTCCCGGCGGCCCTGTTCGTAGCGCCGGCGTACGGCGCGGACACCGAGCCTGCCGGCGGGGCGGCGACCTCCGAGATCGTGCTCGCGACAGTCGGCGCAGTGCTCGTAACCGCGCTGCTGCTGGCGCTCGGCGCGGGCCATCGCAGCGGCCGCCTCAAGGTCCTCACCCGCGCCGCCGCCTGGTCGGAGCGTGCCTCCGGCTTGCCCGGCTGGGCCGCGCTGCCCGCCGCCATCTCCACGCTCTCCCTCTTGACGGCGCTGTTCGGCATGTACTGGGACATCTCGCTTCACATCGACGTCGGGCGCGACGCCGGACCGCTCGCGAATCCCGCCCACTACTTCATCCTCGCCGGCCTGTTCGGCATCTTCAGCGCCGGGTTCGTGGCGATGGTGCTGCCCTTCGGCCGGCCGAGCCCGAGCGCGATCCGGATCGCCGACGACTGGTACGCCCCGCTCGGAGGAGTGCTGGTCTGCGCCTGCGGAGCGTTCTCGCTGCTCGGCTTCCCGCTCGACGACTTCTGGCATCGCATCTTCGGCCAGGACGTGACGCTGTGGGGTCCGACACACCTGATGCTCATCGGCGGAGCCGCAATGACCCTGGTCGGCATGGCGGTGCTGCTGGTGGAGGCCGTGCGGGTCAGAGCCGGCAGCGAAGAGCGCATGTCGAAGCTGAGCTTCGCCTACCGGGCCCGGCGCGTCGCGCTCACCGGCGGCTTCCTGATCGGGCTCTCTACGTTCCAGGCCGAGTTCGACTTCGGCGTCCCACAGTTCAGGTTCGTCTTCCAGCCCATGCTGATCATGCTCGCCTCCTCGGTCGCACTCGTCGCCACGCGCGTCTGGCTCGGTCGCGGGAGCGCTCTCGGCGCCGTCGCCTTCTTCCTCGCCGTGCGCGGCGCCATCGCGGTGCTCGTCGGGCCCGTGCTCGGGCAATCGACGCCGCACCTGCCCCTCTACGTCGTCGAAGCGCTGGCCGTCGAGCTGGTCGCGCTGCGCCTGCCGCGCGAGCGCCCGCTCGCGATCGGCGCATGGTCGGGCGCTCTGATCGGCACGGTCGGCCTCGCCTCCGAATTTGCGTGGTCGCACGTCTGGATGCCGATCGCATGGCCGTCGTCGCTGCTGCCGGAGGCAGCCCTGTTCGGCTTCGCCGCGGCCGTCTCGGGCGCTCTCGTTGGAGCGTGGATCGGAGCGAGGCTTGGCGCCGAGGCGGTACCGAGCACCCGTCCGCTGCGCGTGGCAGCCGCGCTTTCGGCCGTCGCGATCGCTGCGCTCGTTGGCTACAGCCTGATGAAGCCAACCGAGGGGGGCGTGACCGGCACGGTCGCGCTCGAGGACGTTCGCAGCGGTCCCCAGCGCGAGGCACAGATGACGGTTACCCTCGACCCGCCCGATGCGGCGAAGGGCGCCGAATGGCTCACGGTCACGGCGTGGCAGGGCGGTGGGCTCGTCGTCGACAGCATGAAGCGAATCGGCCCCGGCCGCTACGCGACGACTCAGCCGATCCCCGTCCACGGAAACTGGAAGGCGCTGATCCGCCTGCACCAGGACAGGTCTCTGTCCGCGCTGCCGGTGTACCTGCCCGAGGACGTGGCGATCCCGGCGCGCGAGGTGCCCGCACCTCGGCGCTTCGAGCGAGCATTCGTCTCGGACCACCAGATCCTCCAGCGCGAGCAAAAGGGCGCCGCACCGGGACTCACCGCGCTGGCCTACTCGGCGGTGCTGTCGATCGCGCTCGGCCTGCTCGGCCTGCTCGTGTGGGGGCTTCACCGGGTGGCGAGCACCGCCCCGGACGTGCGCGCGCCTCGCTTTGCCGCGCCGTCCTCCGGGGCGACCCGAACGGCTTCACGGCCGGCCGGGACCGCCCGCCCCGCCGCGGGCTGAGAGGCTGAGAGGCTGAGAGGCTGAGAGGCTGAGAGAACCTCCATACCATGCGATCCGTGACCGAGCCTTTCGTGCACGAGCTTCGCGTTCGCTACGGCGAGTGCGACCCACAGGGAATCGTCTTCAACGCCAACTACCTCCTCTACTTCGACGTCGCCTTCACCGAGCTCTGGCGCGAGGCGATCGGCCCCTGGCAGGAGATGGTGGAGCGGGGCGTCGACGCGGTGGTCGGGGAGGCCAACGCTCGCTTTCGGGCGCCGGCGCGCTTCGACGACGTGCTCGAGCTTCGCGCCCGCATCACCCGCCTCGGGACGACCAGCCTGACCACCGAGATCGACGTCGTGCGTGACGGCCAACTGCTCGTGGAAGGCCGGCTGCAGCACGTCTGCGTCGACGTCGAGACCTGGGGCAAGACGGAGATCCCGGATTGGATCCGCAGCGGGCTGCGCCGCTTCGCCGCCCCCGACGCCGACGCCCAAACGAGCCCCGTGCCCTGACACCGGGGGCCGGTAGGTCCACCCGCAGGGCCCCCGGGCGTTGTTTGAGCCCTATCAAGCGCGGGCAAGCCCACATTGAGCGGTCCGTGGCTACTCTGTCGCCGTGGCAGACTCGCAGGACATGCATCCGCTCTTGGACGAAAGGGTTCGAGACGACGTTTCGACGTTCGAATTGCTGAGACCCTCGGAGGCAACCGGGTCGCTCGTGCTCCGTGGGCAGGTGGATCGCCGCAACTGCGGCTCGCTCGTCGCCTCGCTCGGGACCGCCGACTGGCAAACGGACGAGGTGCGGCTCGACCTGAGCCAGCTCGCGTTCATCGACGTGGCGGGCATGCGCGCTATTCGCGAGCTGTCCGAGCAGCTCGAGGATCAAGGTCGGCGACTGACGCTCATAGGCCCGCGCGCTCCTGTGCGCCACCTGATCGAGATGCTCGGAATCGATCGCACGCTTTCGATCGGGGAGGCTGCGCCGTGACCGGCGCGGTTCGGTCGGCCCTCGTCCACCAGGCGTTCCTCTACGGCTCGCCGGATGAGTTCGTCGCGTCGATGGCGCCCTTCGTCCGTGAGGGACTCGAGCGCGGGGACACGATCTTCGGTGCCACCAAGCCGGCGAACATCGCCGCCCTGCGCGACGAGCTGGGGGACGACGCCGGCCGGGTCGAGCTCCACGACACCGACGAGTGGTGCAACCGCCCGTACCACAGACTCCAAGCGGTCAAGCACCTGGTGCGTGAGGTCCCCCCCGGCCGGGTGCTGCGTGCGATGGGCGAGCCGGTGTGGACCGGCTCGATGGCCTCCAACCGGCAGTGGGCGCGGTATGAGTCGATCATCAATCTCGCTCTTGCCGACGCGCCGCTGCGGTTCATCTGCCTCTACGACAGCTCGGTCCTGCCGGACGAGATCCTGGAGCATGCGCTCCACACCCATCCCGAACGCGTCGACGGTAGCTCGGTCCACCCGTGCCCGGAATTCTTGACTCCGGATGAGTTTCTTCCCGGTCTGCCGCCAACGCCACCGGATGAAGCCCCAAAGCTTCCCCTCGACGGCCCGCGGTTCCGCCGGCTCGTCGCCGCACACGCGATCGGGGCCGGGCTCCAGTCGGAGCGAGTGGACGAGCTGGTGCTCGCGGCCAACGAGGTCGCGACGAACGCGATCCTGTACGGCGCCGCTCCGGTGAGCGCTCGCCTGTGGACGGAGGAGGACGAGCTGATCTGCCAGGTCGCGGACTGCGGGCCGGGCCTCGCGGACCCGCTTGCCGGCTGGCTACCGCCACCTACCCCGGACAAAGGTGGCTGGGGCCTCCCGATTGCGCGCCAGCTCGCCGACGGGCTCGACATCGTGCGCAGCGACAGCGGAACCCTGGTCTCGCTGCACGTCTCGCTCGGCCGGCGCTCTGGGCTCTAAGCACTGAAGCGCGGGCAGGGGAGCGCGGTCGTCCTCACCACGTCCGGAAGCGACTCGTAGCCGAAGAAGGCCTCGAAGCTCACCTTCCCCGACGGCGGGCATGCGGGGGGCGTGAACCAGAAGAGCTTCTTGCGCTCGATCTTTCTCCTGATGCACCTCCCGCCGCGGCGCTTCACGCACACCCGCTGTCTATGCCTGAGGGTGAAGCCCCTGTTGACCACGTGCGTCTCCGCGATGGCGAAGCTCGCACCCCCGCCGCCGGTGGGACTGTTCCCGAAGACGAGCTTGTAGCCGTACCGGCCGTCTCTGGTTGGCTCGTCGAGGAAGTTCATGAAGACGAGCGGCGCGCGAAAGTCCCGCACGACGGGAATGTCCCTCACGACCGGAGCGCTCTGATCCTGCTTGCCGAGGATCACCAGGCTGGCGACCCCCTTTTTGGTCGTCGCTTTCCCCAGGAAGAGCCACAGATCGGCCGGGATCTGCTCCGTGATGAACGGGCGAGCATCGACGAGGACGCGCCCGGTGCCGACCTGTGAGCGCCGGCAGGACTTCGGGTCTCGCGTCTTGTCGAGCTTCTTGATGTCACAGAGCGCGCGCTTTCGCAGGAACTCCTTTCGCAGTCGTGCTCCGGCCGGCAACCGGAGGTGGAACTGGTTCGGCTGCACGGGCACGATGCCCGTCGTGTCGTAGCTTCGCTGCGTGTACACGACGGTGAAGCGGCCGTCGGGGCGCACGTCGCGCAACTCGAAGCTGAACTCCTGCACCGGGTCGGCCTGGCTGGCGGCCACCGGGGCCAGCAGCGCGAAGAGAAGGCCGGCGAAGAATACGCGTCTCATCCCTCTTGATTCTCCCGCAACTGGCGCACGCCGGTGTCATCGCGAGGTACGCAAGCCAGGAGAAGAGCGCAGCTCCACCGAGGACGGGGAAGAAGAGTCCTGCCAGCGGAAGCGGCTTCGGAACTCGCTCAGAGGAAGTCCGAGCACTCGCGCCTGCGTCGCGGCGCGCGCTGTTGCGGATCGACGCAGCCCGAACATCGGGCCGAGCTCACCGAAGTACTCGCCCCGGCCGTGGCGGACGAGCACTTCCTCGCGACCGTCCGCCAGCTGGCGAACGAGCTCGATCGCCCCGTCCATCACTATGTATACGACGTCCGGAGGGTCGCCTTGGTCGAAGAGCCTCTGGCCGGGTGAAAGCTGGACCTCCCTCGCCGCCCGCCCGTCGCGCGGAGGCCGGGGGCTCAGGTTCACCACGCGATCGGCGAGCGGAACCATGCGCTCGTCGTGCGTCGCGACGACGACCATCCGGCCTTCGTCCGCGATCTCGCGCAGCAGCTGCAACACGCCCTCGATCTGCACGTAGTCGAGGTGAGCGGTCGGCTCGTCGGCGAGGAGCAGCGGCGGATCCAGCGCGAGCGCACGCGAGATCGCGACTCGCTGCTGCTCGCCGCCCGAAAGCTCACCCGGGCGGTGAGAGGCACGTCCGCTCAACCCAACCTGCGCCAGCAACTCGTTTGCTCGTTCGCGCGCACGGCGGGCGCCGTAGCCGGCCGCCATCAGCGGCACCTGCACGTTCTCGGCTGCGCTCAGGCTCGGCACGAGGTTGAAGGCCTGAAAGACCACGCCCACCTTGTGCAGCCTGTAGTCGGTCAGCGCAGCGACTCCGAGCTTCGTGACCTCGAGCCCGTCGAGCTGAACGCTGCCGCGCCTGGGCTGGAGGATCCCGGCCAACACGGATAGCAGAGTGGTCTTGCCGCAGCCACTTGCGCCCAGGAGCAGCACGAGCTCACCGCTCGCGACCTTCATCTCCAGGCCGTCTATCGGGCGCACGACGTAGCCGCCGCCGGAGTACTCGACCGTCAGGTCTCCACAGATCAGGGTCATCGGCTGCCTCCGAAAGCGAGCGCCGGATCGACCGCTGCCGCCCTCCGCAGCCCGAGGATGCTCGCGACAACGCCCACCAGCATCGCGAGCAATGGGAGGGTCAGGAACGTGGAGAGCGGCACCTCCACCGACATCGCGACAGTGGGTGCGATCGCCTCCTCGAGGGCGATCGCGAGCAGACCCGACAGCAGCGCGAGCACGCCGGCCTGGAGCACGAGTCCTCCCAGGAGCTGCCGGGCCGAGACGCCGATCGCCTTCAGCGCCGCAAAGTCGCGCAGGCGCTCGAGCACGGACAGGTAGACAATCGCTCCGATGATGCCCGCGGCGACCGCCCACAGCAGGAAGCGGATCAGGCTGATGGTCTGTTTCGCCTGGTGAACTGGACGCTCGAGATCGCGTGCGACGTCGTGGTCCGTCAGAAGCTCGAGTCCCGGGGGAGCAACGAAGGGTCGCCCACGCGTGAGTATCGCCGTCGCCAGCGGGCGGCCGTCGAGGCCGAGCCGCTGAGCTTGACGTAGGGACACGGTGACGGTCGGAATGCCGGCGAAGTAGGTCATGCCGTCGGTTAGCGCTCCGACCCGAAAGCTCGCTCCGTTGAGGTCGAGCCTGTCCCCGACCTCGAGACCGAGGCTCGAGTCCGCGATCGCCGTCCGCCCCCGCTCGAGTAGGCGGCCCCGCCAGCCTTCCGGCGAGCCGACGCCGCCGGGTACGACGCCGATCAGGTTGAGGTTGCGCCGGCTGGGAGTGGTGGTGGTCGCCCGTAGCACGGCGACCGGGTCCGCGTCGCGCACGCCTTCGGCTTTCCTGACGCTCCTGGCCCGGTCGGCGGGAATGGTCGCCGGACCCGTGAAAGGCCCGAAGCTCTTGTCCCTCACCAGCCATGAATCGGCGCCGAACGAACGGACCGTGCGCTGGATCTCGTTGTCGAAGCTCGCGCTGACGCCGGACATCACGAGGCCGAGCGCGAATACCAGTCCCGTCGCGGCGACCGCTATCGCGAAGCGGCGTCGCGCCCACTGAAGGTCACGCAGACCGATGAGCCAGGCGACGCCGCTCATACGCTCACCACCTGCTGCCTCGCGGCGGGGATGGCGCGCCCGATCTCGGCCCGCCTGCTTCGCCGCACCACGACCGCGGCCGCGACACCGGCTGCCACCAGCTCCAGGAGCAGCGCCGCGGCGATCGCCGCCGCCTGCTCGGTTTCCGGCTCTCGCCGGTGATCGAATATGTGGAACCCCTCTCTCGTCATTCTGAAAGGAGGGCGTGAAAAAGCAGGTAACACCGTTACCTGCCCGCGCGAGAGCCACTTGCCGCCCGAGTGGGACCGCCCGGTCCCGGGATCTCTTTGCCTGCGAGCTAGCCCAGGCGGCTGAGGGCGCCGCGCTTGCCAGGGCGGCGGGAGGCCGGGCGCCGGCGGGCTCGCTTCCGGCTGCCGCGGGCCAGCGCCGGGATCTCCTCGAGCATCTGGCCCGCGCCGACTGCGACGCAGGTGAGGGGTGAGTCCACGACGCCCGCGGGTATCTGGGTCTCGTGGCGCAGGCGCTCGTCGAGGCCCCGCAGCAACGAGCCTCCGCCCGCGAGCGTGATTCCGTGGTCGGCGATATCGGCGGCGAGCTCGGGCGGCGTGCTCTCGAGCGTGTGCTTGACGACATCCACGATCGCCTGCACGGGCTCCGCGAGGGCGCTGCGCACCTCCTGGCTCGTCAAGGTGATCGTCTTTGGAAGGCCGTTCACGAGGTCGCGACCCCGGATCTCGGTCTCGAGCTCGTCCTCCAACGGCCAGGCCGATCCGACGCCGAACTTCACGTCCTCCGCGGTCTGCTGGCCGATCGCCAGCTGGTACTCGCGCCTGACATAGGTCGCGATCGCCTCGTCGAGCTCGTAGCCGCCAATCCGCAGCGACTCGGAGAGGACGATGCCGCCGAGCGAGATGAGCGCGACCTCGCTCGTGCCGCCCCCGATGTCGACGACGAGCTGCCCTCTCGGCTCAGCGATCGGCAGCCCCGATCCGATCGCCGCGGCGATGCACTCCTCGATCAGGTGTACCTCCCGGGCGCCGGCCGAATGGCATGCCTCCTCGACGGCGCGCTTCTCGACGTCCGTGACCCCTGAGGGAGCGCACATCACGACGCGCGGGTGCGCGAAGCGAGCCTTGTGGGTCTTGCGGATGAAGTAGCGCAGCATCTGCTCGGTCACCTCGAAGTCGGCGATCACCCCGTGCCTGAGCGGACGCGTCGCAGAGATCGACGCAGGGGTGCGCCCGATCATGCGCTTGGCCTCGGCGCCGACGGCGTGCACCCGTCCGCTGTAGGAGTCGACGGCCACAACCGACGGCTCGGAGAGGACGATGCCGCGTCCGCGCACGTACACGAGCGTGTTCGCGGTGCCGAGGTCGATGGCCATGTCGCCGTCGCTCGAGTTCGTCAAATATGAGAGAAGGCTCGCCATTGGTGGGCGGGGACAGCCAACCAAGTGTAGGTGGCCCCTGCATGGGCGGCTTTCCCGCCGTGCTGCGGTAACCGACGAATCAAGGGATTGACGAGGCGTTCGGGTGGGAAAGCCATCGAGCGTGGAAGACCTGGTCGAGAGCGTGACGCGCGGCAACGTCACCGAGGTGAAGGTCGTGCTCGCCTCGGTCGTCGTCGCGCTCGCCGTCTATCAGGTGTGCTTGATGACCGTCGCCTACGGGCGCGTGCGGCTGTCGTTCCTGGCGCCGAAGCCCGCGTTTGCGGCTCACCGGGCGGTGGGGGACGCGATCGTCGTCATCACAGCGGTCGTCGCCGTGATGTGCCTGAGCTACTTCGGATTCGAAGACGCGGCGGCGCACACGGTCGTCGCTTCCTGCCTGATCGCGGTGCTCGCCTTGAAGATCATGGTCGTCCGCCGCTGGCATCGGATGAGCCGGTTCCTGCCTGCGCTCGGCGTCTCCGTTTTCGCGCTCTTCGTCGCCACGTGGGTAACGGCGGCCGCCGATCACGTCGTGGGCTGAGGCGTGGAGCGCTCTTCACATACGCGCCAGATGCTCGGCTCGCTGCTCGTCGCGATCGCGATCGTGGCCGTCGTGATCATCGCCGTCACGCTGAGGCTCGGGCCCACGAGCATTGCCGAGCTCGATGCCCGCGAGGAGCGGCGCGAGGACGTGCAGAAGGCGCGGGAGGAGAGACGGGAGGACCGCACGAAAGCGCGCGAGGAGCGGCTGAAGGAGCGCGAAAAGAGGCAAGAATAGCCAGGCCGGCGGGTCGCCCCGGAATCTTTACGTCGAGGCCGCGAATCTTTACGCACACTTGATGCCGGGGTGAGCGAGCGCTGATAGGTTCGGCTCGTCACGGTTCGCTCGAGAGGTTCGCTCGTGTGGGGTCACCTCTCAGTCGGGTAGCGGCGGGTTTCCTCGGGAGGTGAAGCCCGCCTTCTCCTCCTCAACAGGCGTGTCCTCCAATCGGATGTCATCCGATCGGCTAGTTCGCTCGAACGCGAAAAGCCAAGCGCCGCTACGGCGACAGCCGCACCGGAAGCGTCTTCAGCTGGTTGATGAACGGCGACTCGGCCACCGTCGGCGTTCCGACGAGCTCCATCGCCGGGTAGCGCTTCAGCGTCTCCTCGAACAGAACGTTCAGCTCCAGCCGCGCCAGAGCGGCTCCGAGGCAGAAGTGCCGGCCGCCGGCGCCGAAGGCCTGGTGCTCGGGGTTGCGCCGCACGTCGAAGCGATCTGGATCCTCGTAGCGCGTCTCGTCGCGGTTCGAGGAGACGTACCACATCACTATCTTGTCGTTCTCGCGGATCTTCTGACCGTTGAGCTCTGTGTCGCACGTAGCCGTGCGGCGGAAGTGCGCAAAGGCGGGAAACATCCGCAGGGACTCCTCGACGGCGCTCGAGATCAGCGACGGGTCATCGAGCAGGAGCTGGCGCTGGTCCGGGTTCTCCATCAGAGCCTGCATGCCGCTGCAATAGGTCGCCTTGGTGCTGTCGTTCCCGGCGGCCACCAGCAGGAAGAAGCCCATCACGATCTCGTGCTCCTCGAGCTTCTCGCCGTCGATCTCGGCGTGGACGAGCACGCTCGTCAGGTCGTCGGTCGGGTTCTCACGGCGCTCCGCGATCATGCGGCGGCAGCGCTCGAAGACCTCCGGGATGTCGTTGTCCACGACGCCCTGAACGCCGTCGGGGTTGAGATCGGGGTCGCCCGCGCCGAGCGCCGAGTTCATGAGGTGCGCCCAGACGGCGTCGTCCTCCTTCGGGATTCCCATGAAGCTCCCGATCACGCGGGAGACGACGGGCTGCGCGACATCGGGGACGAGGTCGCAGGTCTCCCGGCCGGCGAGCCCGTCAAGCACGTCGACGGCGATCGCGCGGATCTCGTCCTCGTGAGCGGCGATCCGCTTGGGCGTGAAGCCCGCCTGGAACAGCGCCTTTACGCGGTCGTGCTTGGGCGGGTCCATGCCGATGAACATCGCCCGTATGAGCTCGAGCGGAAAGATGTCCGTGGCGGCCGTAACGCCGCCGCGCTCGGAGGAGTAAGTGCGCCAGTCGCGGCTGACCGCGTGGACGTCGTCAGCGGTGGTGATCGACCAGTACCCGTCCTCGCTCGGATACTCGCTGATCCGCGATGTCCAGTGGACGGGGCACTCGCCACGGAGCCGCTTGAACAGCTCGTGCGGCGGGCCGTCCACCCACTGCTCGCGCTCGGTGACGAGCATTTTTTCCAGATCGCTGCCGATCGACGCCATTGGGCCTCCCTGATCGCTGCGGCGGGACGCGGACGATCGTACCGGCTGGCCCACCTTCCTGCGACCGGCCCTTTACGACTTCGTCGCTCAGGAGCGACGGAACGGCCATCTTGGCTGGAGGACTCGCCATCTTCCTGTGAGCTTGCGCTTGTGGCTCCCCTCCAGCGCTGTCCGCACGGCATCCTCGGAGGCCCACCTGGGATGCGGAAGCGCGAACGGCTCCGCTGACGGACTCAGATCCGCTGGATGGGTCCGAAGTGCTGCTTCCGCCATCGAATAGCCATGATTCTCCAGGACCGCAGCCTCTGCGTCCGTGAAGTAGTCGAGATCCGTTCGGACCTCCGATATGACTTGGTCGACGAGATCCTCCGAGTAGCCGCCGCTGTTGTGCTTGTAGTGGTCGACCGTGCTGCCGATGCCCCAGAAGGCGCCCATCGGCCTCTTGTTGAGGTAGCGGGAGATGAGCCAGCGCTTGCGCACCGCACTGGCCTGCCACCCCTGCAGAGTCTGGTAGCGGCCGATGCGCTTGGCGATCCAGTGCGGGTCCGGCCGGAAATCGAGCGTCGCGCCGCCGTCCGATACGAGCACGGTGCGGAAGGTGTCCCAGACGGGCTCCAGTGCCATGTTGTCGTAGACCCCGCCATCGGTGAGACGAAGCCCGCGAATGAGATCGGCGCGGCCCGGATAATCATCTGCCTTTCCCCCGTGAAGCTGCTCCGGACCGAGGTCGATCGGCTGGGGATCGAACAGTGGCGGAAAGCATGCTGAGGCGGCAGTCGCACGGGCAACGGTCCAGTCGGCCGGCGTCTGCGCGTAGCCGGCCTGGTAGTCACCAACTCGTGCTCGTTCGAACTGCCAGTTCGCACCGAACACCATGTCTGTGGCGCAGAAGATGAACTCGGGCCGCTGGGGCAGCTCGGATAAGCGAAGTTGAACGAGGCTCTTCGCGAACCGCCTCTCGAGGGTCTTGACGGCTACGGTCGACCGAGGAAGGTTCCACGGGAGGAGTCGGCGGAAGAGCCACAAAGTGCGGATGTTCTTCTTCGTGAAGTTTCTGAATGGGCCGGCAACCGTCGCGTTCCATTGCTGTGTGGACAGTGCAGTGCCCGGCGCGGGCCAGGGCAGGTGTTGAGCGAGAAAGGCAGCAAGGATGCTCCCCCTGAAACCGTGGATACAACGTCTACTTTGGACAGGACCCCCAGCTCGTTGAGGCGCCGAAGCGCCCCGAGGTGAAACAGCGCGGCGCGATACCCCCCACCGGAGAGACACAGCGCGGTCCCTCGGCGCTCCTCGCTCGGCCGGCCAAGGTACTTCTGAGCGACCTGTTCGAGCTCGAGGTCTCCCACGAGCTCCGGTTAGACCTCTGGCAGCGCCCTGGTCGATCTCTCCATGCCACACCTCGCGTCGGCTTGAACTCAGAGGTGAAACTAGACGGACGGCAGGCTCTATGTCCAGCCCGGCCTCAGAGCTGGGCGGCGCGCTCCACGAACTCGCGCCACTGTGCGTGCTCCGACTCTCTCCATGCAGCTCCCCTTTGCGGGTCGAACCGCTCCCCGGTGGGGATGTGGTCGGCAATCGCGGCGGTCGTCGGCCACAGCCCCGCTCCGACGGCGGCGAGCCCCGCCGCCCCGGCCGCGGTCGCGTCAACGGCTCCCTGCTCGACCGGCACGCCGGCCGCGTCCGCCTGAAACTGGAGCAGCAGCGGCTCGCGCGTCAACCCGCCATCGACGCGCAGGACCTCCACGGGATTGCGCTCCGCGATCACTTCGACGATGTCCGCCACGCGCCACGCAATCGCCTCGAGCGCGGCTCTCGCCACGTGAGCGGGCCGGGCGCCCGCCGTGAACCCGGCGAGGACCGCCCGTGCGGTCGGCTTCCACCACGGCGCCCCGAGGCCCGCGAGCGCGGGGAGCACGCGCACGCCTCCTGAATCCTCCACCTCCCTTGCGAGGCCCGCAAACGCCGCGGCGTCCGGCGCCATCCCGAGGTCGCGGCTGAGCCACTCAAGCAACGCCCCGGCCGTGAACACGCCGCCGTCGAGCGCCCACTCCACCTCGCCGCCGACCCGCCACGCCACGGTCGGAACGAGCCCGCCCGCTCCGGCCGGGCGTTCCGCGCCGACGTTTGCGAGCACGAACACCCCCGTACCGTAGGTGGCCTTCGTTCGGCCGGGGATGACGCAGCCCGCGCCGGCGAGTGCGGCCTGCTGGTCGACGCACCGCGCCCGCAGCGGCAACTCGCACGGCCACGAGGGATGGCGCAGCGTGCCGAGCTCGCCCGCAGTGTCCGCGATCGTCGGCAACACCTCTCCGGGCACGCCGAAGATCTCGAGCAGCCTGGGATCCCAGTCCGGCGCGCCGAGCTGCGTGCGCGATGCGGTCGAGGGGTCGGTGCGAAACCCGGCGCCGAGCCGGTCACAGAGAAAGGCGTCGACCGTGCCCATCCTGAGATTGCCGGCGGCGCGGGCGCGGGCCACCGCCTCGTCGTGCTCCAGCAGCCACGCGAGCTTGCCGGCGGAGAAGTACGGGTCGAGCGGCATCCCGCTGAGCCGGCGGATCTCCTCGCCGCGGCCCTCCTCCTCGAGCCGGTCGAGGATCTCCTGCGAGCGCTTGTCCTGCCAGGTCACGATCGGTGTCAGAGCCCGGCCGGTCTCCGCCTCCCAGGCGAGCACGGACTCGCCCTGGTGGTCGAGCCCGCACGCGACCAGCTCACCGGGCGCGTCGCGCAACGCCTCCGCCACGGCTTCGACGACGGCGGTCAGCACCTCCTCGGGGTCCTGTTCCACCCACCCCGGCCGGGGGTGGTGCA
This sequence comes from uncultured Solirubrobacterales bacterium, assembly GCA_963774075.1. Lineage (GTDB taxonomy): Bacteria > Actinomycetota > Thermoleophilia > Solirubrobacterales > JBBDJG01 > JBBQNR01. The sequence goes on from CAVZDP010000005.1 coordinate 483,823, forward strand.
ACGCCTTCTCGCGGCGTCCCTCGCGCAGCAGCCGTAGCTCGGCGTCGAAGAGGACCGCCTTGACGGCGGAGGTGCCCTCGTCGATGCCGAGCAGCAGGCTCATGCGACGTTATTCTGGCCGAACGGCGAGCACTCGGGGGGCGTCCTTACGTGCTCAATGCAAAGGCGCGTGTGCTGTACCTTTACGCGATGGCCCGCGACGCGACTCTGGAGCGCGTGTTCGAGCCGGTTCGGCCGCCGACCACGTTCGAGGAAACCGTCGAGCGACTGGGGACCGCCATTCGCCTCGGCCTGCTCCCCCCGGGCAGCCGACTTCCATCTGAGCGCAGCCTCGCAAACCAGCTCGCGATCTCGCGATCGACGCTGCGGCTGGCCCTGACCACGCTGATACAGAGCGGGCACCTGGTCTCGTCGCGAGGCCGCAGCGGAGGCACGTTCGTGGCGGAGCAGCCGCCGATGGCCGAGCGAGAGCGGGGGCCGCTGGGCGAAGAGGCCTGGGCGATGCTCAACTACCGCGTGGCGATCGAGGTCGGCACCACGATGGTTGCCGCCGAGCGGGCCGAGCCGGCGCACCTCGAGCGTCTCGACCACCTGGTGAAGAAGATGACGGGCGCGCATGACTTCGAGTACTACAGACGCGTGGACTGCCGCTTCCACATCGGCGTTGCCGAGGCCACGCGCTCACCGCGCCTCGTACGGGCGATGACGGAGGTGCAGGGGCAGATGAGCGAGCTCATCGCGCTCATCGCCCATCCCGAGCAGGTCCTCACGCACGCGAACGAGCAGCACCGCGAGCTAGTGGCGCTGATGCGCCGAGGCGACGGTCCAGGGGCGGCGCGCTTGATGCGCGAGCACATCCGAGGCACCGAGCACATCCTCGCCGGGCTGATCTGAACATCGCCGCCGCCTACGGCGGACACCTGAGTCCGGAATTCGTTTAGGCGCGAATTCCGGGAGCCTCGAGGGGCCGTCTACGGCGGCCGCCCTGAAACCCGTTTACCAACGGTTGACATGCGCCCGGCGCAGGGCTATCGTCGCGCGTGTCCATAGGTCGGGCCAACACACCTTTTAGGCCCGCCGTTCGCGAGGAGGGTGAGAGTGGCTGAGCGAGTAGACAGGCCGGCGACACCGACCGGCGCCTTGGACGACGAGCGAAAGCTCGCTGAGCTCGGCTACAAGCAGGAGCTCACACGAGCCTGGAGCGGATTCACCAACTTCGCGATCTCGTTCACGATCATCTCGGTCCTCGCCGGGACCTGGACCACCTTCGGGCTGGCCTGGAACAACGGCGGCCCGGTCGCTATCTCGTTTGGCTGGCCGATCATCTGCGCCCTCGTCCTGCTGGTGGCGGTCTCGATGGCCGAGCTCACCTCCGCGTTTCCAACCGCGGGGGGGCCCTACTGGTGGGCGGCGAAGCTGGGCGGCGCCGGCTGGAGCTGGATGACCGGCTGGTTCAACATCGTCGGCCTGGTCGGGATCGTCGCCTCGGTGGGCTACGGCGCTGCGACGTTCCTCAACATCACGCTTGGTGTCTACGGCGCCGACATTTTCGGGGTCAATTTCGCCGACACCGAGAGCGTCTTGGCCGAGCAGTTCGGACTCTTCGTCCTGATCCTGGGCCTCTACACGTTGGTGAACGTCTTCGGCATCCGCCTGCTGGCGCTGCTCAACAACGTCTCCGTCGGCTGGCATGTCCTCGGGGTCGCGGTGATCATCGCTCTGCTCGTCTTCTTGCCCGACGATCACCAGAGTGCCGACTTCGTCTTCACGGAGAAGCTCAACCTCGTCGGCTTCGGCGAGGGATCGGTCATGAGCCTTGCCTTCTGGTTCCTGGTCGTGCCGCAGGGGTTCCTGCTGACGATGTACACGCAGACCGGCTACGACGCCTCCGCCCACACCGCCGAGGAGACCCGCGGGGCCGCCGTCGCCGCGGCGCAAGGCGTCTGGCGCTCGGTGTTCTGGTCGGCGGTGATCGGTTGGTTCGTCCTCTTGGCGCTTCTGTTCGCGGCCAGCGACGTCACCGCGGTCAACGACGCGGGCGGCGCGTCGAACTCGATCGTCACCAGCGCCCTCGCCGGCGACCTCTGGGCAGCGAAATTGATCCTGATCATCGTCACCGTCGGACAGCTGTTTTGCGGAGCGGCCGGCTTGACGAGCGCCTCGCGCACCTGGTACGCGTTCTCGCGCGATCGGGGAATGCCAGGCTGGTGGTTGTTCAGGCGCCTGACCCGCGACAAGGTGCCGGCCTATGCCGTGATCGCAGTGTCGGTGGCGTCGCTGATCATCGCGATCCCGGCGCTGTGGAGCACCGATGCCGCACCGACCTTCCCCTGGGCGTTCTTCGCCATCACCGGGATCTGCACGGTCGGCCTATACATCGCCTACACGATCCCGATCTACCTGCGCCTGCGCAAGGGCGACAGCTTCGAGCCCGGGCCCTGGACCCTCGGGCGGCGCTATCGCTGGATCAATCCCGCCGCAATCGTCTGGGTGATCCTCGCGGTGGTCATCTTCTGCCTGCCGTTCGGGCCGGCGAGCGTGCCGTGGTTCGACGAGTTCGACGCACCGGCGTTCAACTACACGCCGATGGTGCTTGTGGTCGGCGCGATCGTTGCGATCTGGTGGGTCGTGTCCGCAAAGAACAAGTACACGGGTCCAGTGCGGACCCTCGAAGAGGACGAGGTCACACGAGACTGACCGGGAACGAATCAGCGGCCCGTCCCGGCGGTCCGGGAGGGACCGCGGGCATGCTGTCCGTGGACGACCTCCGCAAGGAGGTCGCGGACGGCACGATCGACACCGTCGTCACGGCGTTCACCGACATGCAGGGCCGGCTGTTCGGCAAGCGCATCCAGGCGGAGTACTTCCTCGACGACGTGCTCTCCCACGGGATCGAGGGCTGCAACTACCTGCTCGCGCTGGACATGGAGATGGATCCCGTGCCCGGCTACGAGATGGCCAACTGGGAGGGCGGCTACGGCGACTTCGCGATCGTCCCGGACCTGGGGACGCTGCGCACGATCCCCTGGCTCGACCGCACGGCCCTGGTTCTGTGCGACGTCGCGAACCACGACGGCTCGCCGGTCGTCGCATCACCGCGCCAGGTCCTGATCGCCCAGTACGAGCGCGCCCACGAGATGGGCTACACGCCGATGTTCGCGTCCGAGCTCGAGTTCTACCTCTACAAGGAGAGCTACGCCGAGGCGCACGAGAAGGACTACCGCGGCCTCACGCCGACGATCCCCTACATCCTCGATTACCACGTCCTCGCGACCACGATGGACGAGCAATACCTCGGCGCGATTCGCCGCGGCATGCACGCGGCCGGGATCCCGGTGGAGTTCTCGAAGGGAGAGGCCTGGTACGGGCAGCACGAGGTCAACACGCGCTACGCCGATGCGGTCACCTCCGCGGACCGGCACACGGTCTACAAGAACGGCGTCAAGGAGATCGCCTTCCTGAACGGGATTTCGGCGACATTCATGGCGAAGCCGTCCGAGAAGGACATCGGCAGCTCGTGCCACATCCATTCCAGCCTGATGGATGCCCGAAGCGGCGAGAGCGTCTTCGTCGACGGCAAGGAGGAAACCGATGTGTTCCGCCACTACCTCGGCGGACAGCGTGCCCGCATCAGGGAGCTGGCCTTGCTGGTCGCTCCCTCCATCAACTCCTACAAGCGCTACGCCACCGAGAGCTGGGCACCGACATCGATCTCGTGGGGCCGCGACAACCGCACGTGCGGCTTTCGGATCGTCGGTCACGGGGCGTCGCGCCGGGCCGAGTGCCGGATCCCCGGCGCAGACGTCAACCCGTACCTGGGCTATGCGGCGCTGCTCGCCGCGGGCCTCGACGGCATCGAGCGCGGCACGGATCCGGGGGCGGAGCTCAAGGGCAACGCGTATGCCGAGGCGGGAGCCGAGCCCTTTCCGTCGACCCTTCGCGAGGCGGTCGATCTGTGGGGGCAGAGCGACTTCGCCCGCAAGACGTTCGGCGACGAAGTCTGGCGCCACTACCTGAACTACGGGAAGACCGAGCAGCAGCTGTTCGACCAGGTCGTGACCGACTACGAGCGCCGGCGCATGTTCGAGCGCGGCTGATCCACGACGAGGATTGCGACTTCGATGACCTGCGCGATCGGGATCTGCGCAGCGATCGAGCGCGTTCGCTGGGGGGTTTGGGACGAGACCGTCACGATGGCGCCCCGCTCCTACGCGACCGCGGTGCAGGCAGCCGGTGCAACTGCGCTGCTGCTGCCGCCCGACGAATCCGCGGTGGAGTCGCCTGAGGGCCTACTCGACCGGGTGGATGCGCTCCTTCTGGCGGGCGGCTCGGATGTCGACCCCGCTTCCTACGGCGCCGAAGCTCACGAAGAGACCACGGCCACCCGGCCCGAGCGTGATCGCTTCGAGCTCGCCCTCACACGGCGCGCGCTCGAGCGCGGGATGCCCGTGCTCGGCATCTGCCGCGGCATGCAGGTGCTGAACGTGGCCACCGGCGGCACGCTCCTTCAACACCTGCCCGACGTGGTCGGCGACGCACGTCACCGCCACGCGCCGGGCGCCTTCGGCGATCACGAGGTGCGACTCGCCCCCGGTTCGGTCGCCGCCCGCGCCGCCGGCGCGGAGCTCCTCGTCGTCAAGTCGCATCATCACCAGGGCATCGACCGGCTGGGCGCCGGATTGACCGCCACCGGGTGGTCGACCGGCGACGAACTGGTCGAGGCGATCGAGCTGGACGGGCACGATTTCGCGCTCGGAGTCCTCTGGCATCCCGAGGAGGATCTGCGCAGCCTCGTTGTCGAGGCACTCGCCCAGGCGGCGCGCACGGCGGTCGGCGCACGGTGATCGCGGTCGTCGAGCCTGCCACCGAGCAGGTAATGGCGGAAGTGCCCCGCGCGGGAATCGAGGAGACCGACGAGGCCGTGCTGCGTGCGCAGCGAGCTTTGCCGGCCTGGCGCGCGCTCGACCCCGACGAGCGAGCGCGGGCGCTTCACCACCTGGCGGGCGCGCTGGAGGAACGGATGGAGGAGCTGGCGGTGCTCGAGGCACGCAACGTCGGCAAGCCGATCTCGGACGCGCGGGCGGAGATGGCGATGGTCGTCGACACCTTCCGCTACTACGCGGGCGCGCCGCAGCGGCTGCTCGGGGAGACCATCCCCGTTCCGGGAGGCATCGACATGACCTTTCGCGAGCCTCTGGGCGTGGTGGGGCTGATCGTCCCCTGGAACTTTCCGCTCGTGATCGCGTCATGGAAGGTGGCGCCCGCGCTGGCGGCGGGCAACACGGTGGTGTTGAAGCCCGCCGAGCTGACTCCGCTGACAGCGCTCGAGCTCGAGAAGATCGCGCTCGAGGCCGGCCTACCCGAGGGCGCGGTCAACGTGGTGGCCGGTCCCGGCAGCGTCTGCGGGCAGCGGCTGGTCGAGCACCCGGACGTCGCCAAGATCGCCTTCACGGGCTCCACGGCAGTGGGGCGGCGGATCGCCGCGGACGCCGCGGCGACGATCAAGCGCGTCACGCTCGAGCTCGGCGGCAAGTCGGCGAACGTGGTCTTTGCCGATGCCGACCTGGAGGCCGCGGCCGCGGCGGCGCCGCTTGCGGCCTTCGGCAACGCCGGCCAGGATTGCTGCGCGCGCTCGCGCGTCCTCGTCGAGCGCTCGGCGCTCGAGGAGTTCATGGAAGGGTTGGAGGGGCGGGTAACGGACATCAGGGTCGGTGATCCTCTCGACGAGAAGACCGAGATGGGGCCGCTGATCTCCGAGGACCAGCGGGCAAAGGTGGCCTCCTATCTCGACGACGGCGCGCCGATCGCGATTCGCGGCTCCGCGCCCGACCGACCAGGCTTCTGGTTTGCGCCGATCGTCCTCTGTCCCGTCGCGAACGACGACCGGGCGGCGCGTGAGGAGATCTTCGGACCCGTCGCGAGCGTGATTCCGTTCGAGGGCGAGGACGAGGCCGTGCGCATCGCCAACGACACGATCTACGGGCTGTCGGGCTCGATCTGGACGCGCGACGGAGCTAAGGCGCTCAGAGTCGCGCGGGCCGTCGAGACGGGGGTGCTGTCGATCAACTCGAACACCTCGGTGCGCGTGACGACCCCCTTCGGGGGCTTCAAGCAGTCGGGCGTCGGCCGCGAGCTCGGCCCACACGCGCTCGACCACTACACCGAGGTGAAGAACGTCTTCTACGCGACGGAGGGATAGGTGAGCTAGGTGGCGGGGCGGCTCGAAGGCAAGGTCTGCGTGATCACCGGCGCCGCCAGCGGCATCGGGGCCGAGACCGCGCGCCTGTTCGAGGAGGAAGGCGCGATCGTGGTCGGCGCCGATCTGAGCCGGGAGTCGGCCGGCCGGCTGCAGATCGAAGTGGACGTGAGTGACGAGGAGCAGGTGAAGGCCATGTACGCACGCGCGCGGCGGGAGCTCGGTCGCGTCGACGTCCTGTTCAACAACGCCGGCATCAACCCCAGCGACGACACCTCGGTGCTGGAGACGCCGCTCGACGCATGGCAGCGCGTGCAGGACGTCAACCTTCGCTCGATCTTCCTGTGCTGCAAGCACGGAATCCCGCACCTGCTGGAGGGCGGCGGAGGCTCGGTCATCAACACCGCCTCGTTCGTCGCAATCATGGGTGCGGCCGTGTCGCAGATCTCGTACACGGCCTCGAAAGGAGGGGTGGTCTCGCTGTCACGCGAGCTGGGAGTCGAGTTTGCGCGGCGCGGCGTGCGGGTGAACGCGCTCTGTCCCGGGCCGGTAGACACGCCGCTGCTCCAACAGCTGTTCGCCAAGGATCCCGAGAAGGCGGCGCGCCGGCTGGTGCACCTGCCGACGGGCCGCTTTGCGAAGCCGCGGGAGATCGCCCACGGAGCGTTGTTCCTCGCGAGCGACGAGTCGTCCTACGTGACCGCCTCCACGTTCATGGTCGACGGCGGGCTCTCGTCGGCCTACCTCACGCCCGAGTAAGAGCCTCTAACGCAATGCCCGTGCTCTGAGGGCCACGGCCACGAACCGCTCGCAGAGGCCGCGGCCGAGCTCGTTCCAGGAGGCGAGGGAAGCGCGGGTCTGCTCACGTAGCGCTTCGGGGTCGAGCTTCGTGGCAACCGCGTCGTTGTCGCTGCGGTAGTCCTCGATCCAGCTCTCGACGATCTCTGCCGACACCTCGGCGTGGAACTGGATGCCCCACGCGCAGTCGCCGGCGCGGAAAGCCTGGAGGCAGACTTCGCTGCGGGCGAGCGGCGTGGCGCCGGGCGGCAGAGCGAACTCGTAGCTGTGCCACTGAAAGGCGTTGAAGCCGGGGGCGAGCGGCGCCAGCAACGGGTCGCTCGCCGCCTCGCCGGTCAGCGCGACGTCGTACCAGCCGATCTCGGGCTCGCTCGCTCGCTGCACGGCCGCGCCGGCGGCGTGGGCGACGAGCTGAGCCCCGAGGCACACGCCCAGTAGCGGGACGCAGCGTTCGAGTAGCTCTCGGAGCAGGTCCTTCTCCTCTGCCAACCATGGATGCTCGCCCTCCTGGTCGGCGTGCATCGCCCCACCGAAGGTGAGGACGGCGTCGTAGTCGCGCGGGTCGCTGGGCGCACGATCCTCCTCGGCGCGCAGCCACGTGTCGAGCTCGACGCCGCGTGCCCGGATGGCGTCGGCGAAGACGCCGGGGCCGGCGTCGCGCTGATGGACGATCGCAAGGGCACGCATGGTCGGCAGTCTTGCAGCGCTCACCGGATAGCGTTTGGTCCGAACGGCCCGGCCGGCGGGCCGCAAGCTTGGGGGCGCCAATGACCACGAAGGCTGATTTCACAGAAGGTGAGTGGGCGAGACTCGAACGCGCGCCGTTCGTCGCGGGGATGGCCATCTCGTTCGCCGATCCGGGCGGGCCGATCGAAGCCGTCAAGGAGTCGATGGCCGCGATCAAGACGGTGACCGAGACCGCTGAATCCGGCGGTCACGGCGAGCTCGTGGATGCCGTTGCCAAGAGCGTCGCCGAGAAGGCCAAGCAGCGCAAGAACCCGCTCCGGGACTTCAAGCCGAAGGGCAGCGATGCCCGGGAGGAGATCGTGAACGAGCTCCGTGCCGTGAACGCGCTCCTGACGCAGAAGGCCTCTCCCGAGGAGGCGGCGGCCTTTCGGGAGTGGCTTCTCACGGCGGCCAAGCGATCCGCGGACGCGGCGAAGGAAGGCGGCTTTTTGGGCTTCAACGCTCAACGGGTGAGCGAGGGCGAGCAACGCATGCTCGACAAGCTTGCCGAGGTGCTCTCCCCGCCCGCCGGCTGACCGCCGTCAGGCGGGCCCGGATTCCGAAGACGAAGCCTCGGGAGCGCTGAGCGCCAACCCGAAGGGACTGCCCTCGGAGTCCTTGCAGATCGCCCATTGCTCTCCGGGGTGAACGACGCTTCCACCCAACGCCTCCACCCGCCGCAGTGCCTCGGGGATGTCGGCAACCGAGAAGTAGGGCAGCGAGAAAGTGTCACCGGGGCCGCGTCCACGCTCGTGGACGCCTACGGCCGGCGCCCCCGAACGTGACTGCCAGCCCGCTCCCTCCCCCGTTCGCCGGGATTCCAACGCGACGCCGAGAAGGCCGCTCCAGAACCGCCGGGCGCGCTCGGGGTCGTCGGCGGGAAACTCGATCAGCGACAGCTCGCGGTCGGGCACGCCCAGACGATAACCGGCGAGCCTTCATCCCGCGATGCGATTCGCCTCTCGCTATCTTGGCCCGCGATGGGCAAGCGGCAGCGAAAGCGAGGTCGCACCACTCCTCCGGCCACGAGTGACTACCGAGACGAGGAGGGAAACGTCCTGACGCTGCGCGACTCCGTATCCGCTGACACGGTCGCCAAGCTGCAGGAGCCGGTCGGTGTCGCAGCATCCTCGACCGATGACATGTGGCGCCGCCGGAGCGAGATGCTGTTCGAGCGTTTCGCCGTGAGCTGGACGATCAGCGATCTTCCGCTCAGCGGCCAAAAGGAGTTGCTCGGGCGCTACCGCCTGGCCGACGAGCGGACCCAGCAGTGGGTCCGAGAGACGCTCACCGAACACGTGCGCCGGCACCATCCGGAGTTGGAGCGGCCTTAGCTCTTGCATTCCGTCGCCGTCTCCAGAACGAGCCCCGGATGCTCGGGGATGTGGTACAAGAAGAAGGTCAGTCTGTGGATTCTTCGCGGTCCCCCCCGGCCGCGCCAACTGCGGGAGGCAATACTCATGCAACGATGCGCGCGCATCGCCGTGCTCGGCATTTCGATGCTGTTACTTGTACTAGGTGCGACCGCTTCGCCGGCGGCGGCCAGGACCAGCCCGGTACAACTCTCCCTCGGCGACTCATGGGCGTTCGGCTTCGGCGCCGCCGTTCCGAGCGAGGGCGGCTACGTTCCTCAGCTACACGAGGCGCTTCAGGAGCAGTACAACTGCTCGCCCGGCAAAACGGACAACGGCCACTGCAAGAAGCTCGAGCTGGTCACCGTCGCGGTGGGCGGCGCAACGACGCCGACACTGATCGCGAACCAGCTGCCGACCGCGGTGAGCCTGCTTCAGAACCGCAACAGTGACGCCAACCCGCGCAACGACGTTGAGGTCGTGACGATCAGCATCGGCGGGAACGACGTCTTTGGCCCGATAGTCGGCGCATGTAGCGGAGGGATCAACCAGAACTGCCTGCAGGTGATCACCACCGAATTCGCGGCCTACAGGAGCGACCTCAACGCCGCGCTCTCGGCCCTTCGCGAGGCAGCCGGGCCGGACGCGAGGATCGTGATCGGTACGTACGACAACGGGATCGCCACCTGCTATCTGAGCACTGTGCCCGGCGGCGTGCAGATCGCCGCACTCGTGCTGGAAGGTGCTCCGCCGTTCATCCCTGCCGGACTGCACGACGTCATCCGTGATGTCGCCGACGACTACGGCGTCGAGGTGGCCGAGGTGTACGGCGACCTCGCCCCGCAGGACTGGGTCGGCGGCGATGACTGCCTGCACCCCAATGACACCGGTTACGACAAGGTGACCGACGCGTTCCTCGAGGTGCTGCTGGCCGGCTAGCCCGTTTACAGCCTTCGCGAATCCGCGCGCCGAACGAGATCCTGGAGGCGGTCGTCTCGCTCGAAACGGGCGTCGAGCACCGGGTTCAAGAGGCCTCGGAGCGCCGACAGAGGCTTCCACCAGCGCGGGGCGACGATCCGTGGGGAGCGCCGCTCGACGCCGTGCACGATCGCTTCTCCCGCCTTCGCCGGCTTCAACCGGCGTGACATGAAGCCCGGGTACATGTCCTCGAACTCGGCCGCGAGCGGGTCCGCGAAAGCGTTGCGGACCATGTCGGTGTCGATGAAGCCGAAGTAGGCGACGCTGGCGCTCGCGCCGTACGGGGAGAGCTCTGCCCTCAGCGCGCGACCGAGCTGCTCGACGCCGGCTTTCGTGATCGCATAAGGAGATGCGAGTACACCGTTCATGAACGCGTAAACCGAGGCCACCACGACCACGTGGCCGCGTCGCTCGACGACCTGCGGCAGCGTGGCCCGCACAGTGCGCCACACGCCCAGGAGGTTGACGTCGATCACGCGCTCCCACGCCTCCGGGTCGACGCTGCGCATGGAGGCCGGCGGCGGCGCGATCCCGGCGTTCGCAACGGGCACGTCGATGCCTCCGAAGCGATCGACGGTCGCCGCGACCGCCGACTCGACGGCGTCGCGATCGGTGACATCGCCCGAGAGCGCAAGAGTGCGCTCTCCTACGCCGGCAGCCGCGCGCTCGACCTCGGCGCCGTCGAGATCGAGCATCGCCACCGACGCCCCGCGGGCGTGCATCAGGCGGGCGGTCTCGAGTCCGATACCCCGCGCTGCGCCCGTGACGAAGGCGACCTTTCCCTGTAGTAGGTACCCGTTCACGGGCGCAACTGTCGCATGTCGGGGCTAGCCGGTGCTTCGGGCGCGGAGCGCTCGAGGTGGCCGAGGATCGCGCTCGCCGTCTGCTCCTCGGCATCGGTCGTCAGCAGGTGGCCGCAGGCGGGGATCAGCTCGAGCCGAGCGCCGGGTATCAGCTCAGCGAGCTCGCGCCCGCGAGCGGGCGGCACGAGGGTGTCCTCGAGGCCGTGGACGACGAGCGTCGGCAGCCCTGCCAGCTCGCCGAGGCGCGCCCTCGTGTCGTGGCCGGCGATCGCCGCCATCTGCGCATAGAGGGTGAGAGGGGACGTGCCGTCGGCGATCCGCTGCTCGAGGTCCTCTCGCAAGCGATCCGGGCTGCTTCGAAGCGTCTCGCGCGCGTAGAGCGCCGGCGCGACGAGCGGGAAGGTGCGGCGGGCGCCGAGCAGCGGGCGCAGAGCCGCGGTGGCGAGCAGCCGCCACGGCGGCGCGCCGCTGCGACCGCCCGGGGTCGTGCAGGCGAGCGTCAGCGATCGCACCCGCTCGCGGCAGTCGAGGGCGACGTGCTGAGCGATCATCCCCCCCATCGAGGCGCCGATCACGTGCGCTGACGACACACCGGCCTCGTCGAGGACTGCGCAAGCGTCCGCGGCGAGGGAGCGCATGGTGAGCCCCGAACGCACGGCGGCCGAGCCGCCGGTGCCGCGGTTGTCGAACACGATCGTGCGATGGTGGCGGCTGATCCAGGGCAAGAGGCGAAACCACATCCGTGAGCTGGCCGCGAGTCCCATGATCATGAGCACGGGCTCGCCGGCTACCCCGGGTTCGAGTGGGCCCCGCTCGCTCCAGGCGATGGTGCCGTCCTTCGTCATGCGCACCTCGCTCGTCATGCTGTTACGGTCCGCCGCGTGGCCGATCGTCGCGTCAGTCATCCCCGGCATCATGCCGTACATCACGGGCATTTCGTCAAAGGTTCTTGACGTGATGGCGGGCACGCTCGAGGGCAAGACGCTCTTCATCTCGGGCGGGAGCCGCGGCATCGGCCTTGCGATCGCGCTCCGCGCCGCTCGCGACGGGGCGAATGTGGCACTGATCGCGAAGACGGCCGAGCCCCATCCCAAGCTCGAGGGGACGGTCTTCACCGCTGCGGAGGAGATCGAGAAGGCGGGCGGCCAGGCGCTTCCGATCGTGGGCGACATCCGCGACGACGGTCAAGTCTTCGACGCCGTCGAAAGGACGGTCGAGCGCTTCGGCGGCATCGACGTCTGCGTCAACAACGCAAGCGCCATCAATCTCGTGGGCACCGAGGCGACCGAGATGAAGCGCTACGACCTGATGCAGGACATCAACGCGCGCGGCACGTTCGTGGTGAGCAAGGCCTGCATCCCGCATCTCCTGCGCGCGGGGAACCCGCACGTGCTGACGCTCTCGCCGCCGCTCGGCCTCGACCCGAAGTGGTTCAAGGGCCACGTCGCCTACACGATGGCCAAGTACGGGATGAGCATGTGCACGCTCGGGATGGCGGAGGAGTTCCGCGAGCAGGGCATCGCCTTCAACTCGCTGTGGCCGCGTACGATCATCGCCACCGCGGCCGTCCAGAACCTGCTCGGCGGCGATGAGGCGATGACGCGCTCGCGCAGCCCCGAGCTGGTCGCCGACGCGGCTCACGCGATCGTCAGTCGGCCGAGTCGCGATGCGACGGGCAACTTCTACCTCGCGGAGGACGTGCTCGCCGAGGAGGGGATCACGGACTTCAGCCGCTACGCGTACGGCGGAGCCGAGGCCGACCTGATCCCGGACCTGTTCGTGGACTGAGCGCCGCTCGTCGCGAGGCGCTTACTGGCTCGAGACGTCTTCCAGGTCGACGACGAAGATGAGAGGGGTGTCCGGTGGGATGTCGGGCGGGAAGCCCTGCGCTCCGTACGCGAGCTCGGCCGGGATGATCAGCTTGCGCCGGCCACCGGGCTTCATGCCGACGACGCCCTGATCCCAGCCGGGGATGACCTGGCCGGCGCCGAGCGGGAACTCGAACGGGTCACCGCGGCGCTTGCCGTTCCACGAAGCGTCGAACTCGCTCCCATCGTCGAAGAGGACGCCCACGTACTGCACGGCAACCGTATCGCCGCTCTTGGCCGCCGTGCCCTTGCCGACGATCAGATCCTGGACCACGAGCTCCTCGGGAGGGTCGCCTTTGCCCTTCGCCACCGTGGGCTTGCGGTCGGGGTTCGCTTCACCGGCGGCGGGCTTCACCCTCTCGGCGCTCGGAGCGCCGCCAGAGTCTGCCGGCGGGATCGTCTCGGTCTGCTCGGTCGCCTGGGTCGTGGCCGCTTCGGTCGTGCTCTTCTCGTCGCCGCCGCACGCCGCCATGGCGATTGCGACAAGGGCGACGGCTGCCAGGAGACTGATCCTGAGGCGGGTCATGAGGGATGGAAGAGTAGCGGGGCGGCTTTGAGTCGGTGGCGGGGAGACCCAGCCGGTCCTGCGCCGCGCGTAGGCTAGGCGGCATGGACGACTTCCGCGGCAGGGCACTGGAGCTGGCCTCCCGCATCGAGAGCGGTCACACGCACCCGACCGATGCCGAGCTCGAGGAGCTGCGGTCTCTTTGGCGGTCGCTCGACGACCCAGGCCGGGTGGAGGCGGCAGATGCAGCCGCCGCGCTCGCCGACGCCCAGGCCGGTCGCGACGCGCAGCTCGCTCTGAAGGGGCTCGACCGGATCGCGGTCGACGCGCCGCCCGCGAAGGCGTACGAGGGGCCGCGCCACCCGGACGCGCTGCTCGAGCACTTCGGCCATGGGGAGTTCCGGCCCGGACAGCGCGAGGCAGTGCAGGCCGCGCTCGATGGTCGTGACAGCCTCGTCGTGATGCCCACCGGCGGCGGCAAGAGCCTCTGCTACCAGCTCCCGGGGATCGCGTCCGCCGAGTTGACCGTGGTCGTCTCGCCGTTGATCGCCCTGATGGCCGACCAGTACCGCAGGCTCCTGCTCGGCGGCCACCCGGCGGCGATGATCGCCTCGGGGATGGAGGAAGAGGCCGTCACGAGCGCGCTGCATGCAGTTCGTACGGGCGATGCGCGGGTCGTGTTCTGCTCCCCGGAGCGCTTCGCCTCCGCTTCGTTCCTGTCGGCGCTCGCGACGCGCACGGTGGACTTGTTCGCCGTCGACGAGGCTCACTGCGTATCGGAGTGGGGCCACGACTTCCGCCCCGACTACCTGCGCTTGCGGGGCGTGATCGACCGCCTGGGGTCTCCGACCGTGATGGCCTTGACCGCGACGGCGACCGAGCAGGTGGCCGAGGAGATCTGCGAGCGCCTCGGGCTGCGGGAGCCGTTCGCGGTGCGATCCGGCTTCGACCGGCCCAACCTCTCGTTCGACGTGATCCCGCTCGAGGGGACCGGATCGAAGGCTCGCAAGCAAATGATGCTGTCCGCAGCGCTCGCCGATCCCGCCAACAGGCCGTCGATCGTCTACTGCGGCACGCGCAAGGACACGGAGGAAGTGAGCGAGCGGCTGCGCGCCGACGGCCTGCAGGCGGTCGGATACCACGCCGGGATGGCCGCCGACGAACGAGCTTCCGCCCAGCACCGCTTCATGGAGGGTGACGCGGATGTCGTCGTCGCCACGAACGCATTCGGGATGGGCGTCGACAAGGCCAACGTGCGCTCGGTGATCCACTGGGCGATCCCCAAGAGCGTCGAGGCCTACTACCAGGAGGTCGGCCGCGCCGGGCGCGACGGTCGGCCGGCGCGGGGGATTCTGCTTGCGATGCGAGCGGATCTCGGTCGTTTGGTCAACTTCATCCAGCGCGATCGCGTCGAGGCTGGTGACGTCCTCGCCTATGTGCGCCGGCTGCAAGCGTCGTCCGGCGGTGGTGCCGTGGTGATGGAGACGCCGCGGGAGGACAAGGAGCGTGTCTGCCTCGGAATCGCCGAGCGGGCGGGGATGTGTCTGCTCGAGCCTGCGTCCGGCGGACGCTTGGAAGTGACATTCGCGGACGCTCCTTCGGCCAACAAGGTCGCTGCGATCTGCCACGTGGCGCGCAACCGCGCCTGGAAGGCGTATCGGGCGGTCGAGGCGTTCGCCTCCGCGTCGGACAGATGCAGGCGACGTGCGGTGCTCGACCACTTTGGCGACGCGCGCCCCGGCGCCCCCGAGGGCCGGTGCTGCGACGTGTGCGATCCCGACACCCTTGGGCTACCCGACCCGAGCACGCTGGCTCCCCCGAAGCGAGCGCGCCGGACGGCCGAGGCGGAGGTCTCGGTGGACCCGGTGAACGCTCCGCTGCTCAGCGCGCTGAAGGACTGGCGGATGCGCGCCAGCGGCGGCAAGCCGGCCTACACGGTCGCTCACAACAGCACGTTGGAGTCGATAGCGGCCCTGAGACCGTCGACGTTGGACGAGCTGGGCGCGATCAAGGGTGTCGGGCCGGCCTTCGTGGAAAGGCACGGCGAGCAGGTGCTCGCCCTGCTCGCCGCCCGCAGCTGAATTACTTTTCGGCGGTCCGCACGAAGATGCTGCGATCGCGGCGCGTCCCGCGCCATGGGCCGGGCACCAGGTCGAGTATGAGGTTCACGAGCCAGACGATCAGCGTCGCCAGGACGAGCGGCGCGAATCCTTCGATCTCGAATCCGTCGACGACCGCTTCCGTGATCAACAACATCAGCGCCGCGACGAAGAACCATGCGACTCCGAGCGTGATAGCCGCGAGCGGAAGTGTCAGAAGCTTCAGGATCGGCTTGAGGAACGTGTTCAAGACACCGAACAGCGCGGCGGCTGCCACGAGCTCCCCGGCTCCGTCTGCGGTCACCTTCTCCAGTGCGATGGTGGCGACACCGAGCGTGATCGCGTTCGCCGCCCAGGAGAGCGCCAGCTGCTCGAAGCGCCAGATGGCCTACCGCCCGGTCGCCCGGTGTCGTCGAGCCGGTCGACTGATCGCAAGCCGCCGCGAAAAGAATTCGAGCGCCTTGAGCGTCTTCGTCTGCTGCTTGCCGGAGAGATCCACGTCTCGCTGGGCGAGGAAGGCTCGCGTCTCGGCGGCGACCTGGAACGCCTCTGCCGCTGCACACTTTGTGGATAGCTCGAGCACCCGCGAGTAGTCCGGATACTGCCAAAGCTCGGCGACCAGCTTGCGGTCGTGGCCCTTGGGCGAGAACCTCAGCTTGAGGACGACGATCGGGCCGAGGATCGAGAGGTCGTCGAGCGCCAAGCCGTCCGGTGCGTGCTCGGCGAAGAACGCTCGCTGCTCTTTCGAGAACAACTTGCGTGGCGGTCGCTTGCCCGCCACCACTTCCTGGACATCCGTCGTCCCGAGTCTTCCTTTCAGGGATCCTGAGCAGACGTATCCGCCCGGCATCGCGTCGACCTCGACGCCGAAGCTCGGTGACTTTCGGAGCTCGGCCGGTAGCTCGCTCGGCACGACCGGACGAAGCTTCACGACCGAGTCGTCTCCTTTGCGCTGGACGCGGCGGGCGCGGACGGCGACACCGCGCTCGTTCAACGCCAGATCCGGCGTGTCGAAGAAGTACACCTGACGGATCTGGGCATCCAGCGGGTCCATCCCGAGGGCTGTAACCGCCGAGCGGTGGTCGGACTCGGGAACGGTCAACTTCAACTCGACGCTGTCGGCCCCCTTCATCAATCCGAGGAGCTCGATCAGGTCTTGGTCGGACAGCGCTCGGGGCGTCGTCTTGGTGGTTGCCGTCGCTGCGTCCTGGGTCACTTGAAAATCTCTCCCTTGACAACGGGGGTTCGCTCGGCCGCCGACCCTGGCTCGCTCAGCCTCCCAGAACGGTGCTGCTAAGGCAACGATGCCGGCATCCGGAACCGTTCATGCACGGCTGGCTCTGCTTGTAGGTAGCATCGCTTGCCCAGTGGCGAAGCGGCTCCAAACCATGCGTCGGCGGGTCCTCACGATCTCGGCCGTCTGGCTCGCGTTCGTCCTCTATGTGGTGCTCCTGCCCGTGATTGCGGTGACCGCGCTGGTCCTCGGGGCGGTTCGGCGCGACCGCTGGGCGCTCGGGCGGTTCTTCGCCATGATCGGGGTCTACCTGACCTCGGAGGTCGTGGGCATGACCATCGCCTTCTTCATGTGGCTGGGGAGCGGCGCATTCCTCGGCCTCGGGCGTGAGCGCCAGCGCCGCTGGTACATCACCTTGCAGCGCTGGTGGACGGGGACGCTGTTCTGGGGCATCCGGACGTGCTTCTCCGTGAAGGTGGAGGTGGAGCAGTGGCCGGCCGGCCTCGGCGAGCGCCAGCTCTTGGTCTTCCTTCGCCACGCGAGCATCCTCGACACGCTGCTCGCGGCCGCGCTGATCGCCAACCCGCTTCGGATGCACCTTCTCTACGTCTTCAAGAAGGAGCTGCGGTGGGATCCGTGCCTCGACATCGCGGGCGGTCGCCTCGGCGGCCACTTCGCCTCCCGCGATGCGGGTGAAAGCGAGCAGGAGGTGCGCACGCTTGGTGGGCTCGCCGCGAACCTCCGGCCGCGCGAAGGCGTGATCATCTACCCGGAGGGGACGCGCTGGACACCGGCGAAGCAGAAGCGCGTGCTGGAGCGCATCGCCAACTCCGGGGACGAGCGCCTGGTCCAGCTGGCATCGGAGCTCCAGCGCCTGCTGCCTCCGCGCCTCGGTGGTCCGTTCGCGCTGATCGACGGGGCGCCCGCCAGCGACGTGGTGTTCATCGCGCACGAAGGGTTCGAGGGGGTGCTGAGGCCGCGCGACGTGATGCGTGGGTCAATCGTCGGAAAGACGATCAGGGTGAAGGCGTGGAAGGTCATGGCCGGCGACGTGCCGACGACTCGCGACGAGCAGATCGAGTGGCTCTACGGGCACTGGAGCGAGATAGACGCCTGGCTCGTGCGTGGGCCCGAGCGGGCCGACACCGTCCCTCCCGTGTCAGCGTTCGCGACCAAGGAACGCGCGCCGACGGCGCACTGAGCTGCTGGCGCTGACTACTCTTCGCGCGGGGGCGGCTGGAAGACGATCCGCTTGAGCTCGCCAACGGACTTGCCGCCGATTCGGACCGCCGTCTGGAAGCCCTCCGCCCCCAACTCGCCGGTATCCAAACGGCGGCGCAACTCGTTCAAGCTCGCGTGGTCGTCCTCTCTCACGTCGTCCCTGGCAGCTTCGAGCAGGATCAGGTGCCGTGGGCGCTTGAAGCGAGCGGCCATGCGCACGTAGCGCTCGCGCTCGTCGGCCCCGAGTCCCTCCGCCGCGATGGTCACGGTCTCGTTCGCCTCCAACCGCTTGAGGACCGCGGCGTCCATGATCTCCGGCGCACGAGCGGCGACGTCTTCAGCGGCGACGCGCCCCTCGAGCAGGGCGCGAACCTTGTCGAGCGACAGCAGGAAGCGACTGTCGATCAGGCGCTCGGCGAAGCGGTCGCGCTCGGCCGCAGACCCGGAGACGATCACGACCAGGCTCCCGGGTGAGTAGCGCAGGTGATCGGAGGGAGTGAGCACGCGGCAGCGGGCAGAGATGTTGGGAGGCCGCGGGGGGGCGCCGTCGCGGCGCGGTCGATCCGACGACCATCCGCCGCGCTCGTCGTCGCCGATCTTCACGCTCCGGGGAGCAGGCTGATCTGCCATACCCACATCCTGACCCAACCTGCCGACGTATGGGTTCAGTTCGCGCTAGACCACTGGTGGCCTGTCCCATAACGTTCGACCGGAAATGGCGGCTTCGGATCGTCGCCATGCGGCGTCCTCAGGCGCCCCGATAGCGCTGCTATCCGGGCTTCCTGCGTCCTTGCCTGGCGCCGCCCGAACCTCGCCATTTCCTGGCCAACGTCATGAGACCGACCACTAGGCGCCGGCGCCACGCTCGAGGCGCGGCCGGCCCTCGACGGGCTGAACCCACGCCTGTGCCGAGCCGCCCCAGACCTCGACCTGCGGCGAGAGCCAGCTCGGGTCGTCGAGCGTGCCGGCCTTGATCACTACCACGCCCGGAAGCCCGCCGGACTCCGTGACCACCGGCGACCCGCAGGCCTGGCAGAACCGCCTCTCAACCTCCCGCCCGTGGTCGTCGCCGACCGTCACGTGTGTCCCCAGCTCCCCTCGCAGCTCGAAAGCCGCGGCAGGCACGCCGACGACGATCGAGAATGCGCTACCCGTCTGGCGCTGGCAGTCCCGGCAATGGCATACCGCCGTGAACACGGGCTCTCCCTCGCATGAGTAGGTCACCGCCCCACAGAGGCACCGGCCGTCGAGCTTCCCCATGTGGTCCACCCTACTCGGATAAGCTCGATCATCGTGGCGGTGGCTGAAGCTCACGGGATCGAGGGCATCAAGGACCTGATCGGGAAGGAGATCGGGCCCGGAGAGTGGCGCGAGGTGCGCCAGGAGGACATCGACGCCTTTGCCGATTTCTCCGGCGACCACCAGTGGATCCACGTGGACGTGGAGCGCGCCAAGAAGGAGAGTCCGTTCGGCACCACGGTCGCGCACGGCAATCTGACGCTCTCGATGATCGACGGGTTCCGTCTGGACCTGATCTCCTCGAGCGGGTTCGCGCTCGGCGTCAACTACGGCTGGAACAAGGTCCGCTTCCCGGCGCCGGTCCCGGCGGGCAGCCGCGTGCGGGCGAAGGCCGAGGTCGTGTCGGTCGACGAGGTCGGCGGCGGCTGGTGGCAGGTGGTCACGCGCTTCACGCTCGAGGTCGAGGGCTCCGACAAGCCCTGCTGCGTCGGCGACAGCGTCGGCCGCGCGCTCGTCGCCTGACTTACGCCGTCGCTACTCCCGAAATCAGGACGGCGAGCCTGCGGTCACCGCGGGCGATGCGCTGCCGATCTCTGTGAGCACCTCACCCGCGACCCTCTGCCCCGCCTCGATGCCGCCCTCCATGTAGCCGATCCACTCGCGGGCGGTCTCCGTGCCCGCCCAGTGGATGCGGCCGACCGGCTGGCGCAGCGCGTCTCCAACGGTCGAGAGGGTCTCGGGGCCCGTGACACCGACGGGGCCGCCCCGGCTCCAGTCCTCGTCGTGCCAGTTGAAATCCCGGTACTCGGTGGGGTGAGCGGCATCGTGGCCGAGCATCGCCACCAGCGCTCGAATGACGGCGTCGCGCCTCTCCCCGGGCGGGCGCCGGCCGAGCTCGAGCGCCGCGCGGCCGGTGATGAACGCCATCAAAGTGCCCTGACCGCTGTCACCGCTGACGTCGACCACCATCTGCACCGGCGGCGAGTCGCGATAGCCGAGGCCCGAAAGACCTCGCTCTCGCCACCACGGTCGCTCGTAGGTCGCGATCCCTTTCATGTACGCGCCCATGAACATCCGCTGCGCGAGCGCGTCGCGCGCCAGGGGAAGCGACGGCGAGTAATGGATGCGCGCAGCGACGGCAGGAGCGACCGCGATCACCACCCGCTCGGCCTCGAACGAGCCTTGGGGAGTGCGCACGACCACCGTCGTGTCATCTTGCGACACCTCCTGTACCGGCGCCTCGAGCACGACGCTGTCCCCCAGCTCCTTGGCGAGACCGACGCAGATCTGCTGCGAGCCGCCGATGAAGTGGTCCTGCTGCGCTCCCCCCTCGAACTCCGTCAGCGCCACCCAACCGCCGGCCGCCTGCATGTAGGAGAGGAAGTAGAGGAGAGAGAGCTCGGCGGGCTCGGCCCCGAAGACGAGCTCGGTGCTGAGGTCGAGGACCATGCGCGCGCCGTGGGTCCTCAGCCGCCTCTGCGCCCATTGCCCGAGTGAGATCCTGTCCCACTCGCGCGCCTTCGCGGTCAACGCTCCCGAGAGCGGCAGCCGCTTTCGCATCGCCTCGAGTCGCCAGATCCCGATCTGCAGGTCGATCAGCGCCAGCGGCGAGAGCCTTGGGATCGTCCCCTTGAACGTCGAGCGCCGCCCGCGATAGACGAGCACGTTCTGTCCGTCGAGGTGCTGCGGCTCGGTCGCGATTCCGAGCTCCCGCGCGAGAGCGGCGAGCCGCCCCTGTCCAGGTCCGATCCAGTGGGCGCCGAGGTCGACCGGATCCGCCCCGATCTGGACCGTGTACATCTTGCCGCCGACGCGGCCGCGAGCCTCGAGCAGCGTCACCGAAACGCCGGCGCGTTGCAGCTCGCGTGAGGCCGTCAACCCGCTGATGCCCGCGCCGACGACGATCGCGCTCGCCCGCTGCCCGGTGCTCGTCATGTCGGCTGCGCCCCGGTCTCCGCCTCCTGCGCATCGGCGCCCGTCGATGGCGTCATCGCCGCCGGACCGCCGCGAAGCGCACGCCGGACGAGGCCTGGAGCGAGCGTGCGCAGCGCGGCCACAACCCGGTATCCGCGTGGAACGAAGCGCTCGGCCTTGCCGCCCGGTCCCGCTTCGAGGATCGCGCCGGCCACCTTCTCGGGCGTCGAGACCATCCAGCGGGTGCGCGGGTTGTCGAGCAGCTCCCGCTGGGGAAAGCCCTCCGTGGCGATGTAGCCGGGCAGCACGATGCCGACGTGCACCCCGTGCAGGCGCTCCTCCAGGTGAAGCGCGTCGCTCCAGCCGGAAAGCGCGAACTTGCTCGCCGAATAGCCGCCAGAGTTTCCTCGCGCGACTCGGCCTGCCGTGCTCGCAACGTTGACGATCGAGCTCGGCGCAGAGCTTCGAAGCAGTGGCAGCAGCGCCTCGGTCAAGCGCGCCGTGGCGTCGAAGTTCAAGGCCATGTGCCGGCGGACGTTCTCCCAGCCCGCCTCGCCGAACCGGCCGCGCCAGGCCGATCCTGCGTTGTTGACGAGCAGGTCCAGGCGCCCGTGCTCCTGCTCGACGGTGCGGGCGATGAGCCCGGGCGCCTCCTGATCGAGCAGGTCGGCCGCGATCACGGTCGCTCCGCCAAGCTCATCGGCGAGCGCGCGCAGCCGCTCTTCGCGCCGGGCGACGAGCACGAGGCGGGCGCCCGGCTCGCGGGCGATGCGTCGGGCGGTCGCTTCCCCGATTCCGCTCGAGGCGCCGGTGACGAGGGCGATCATGGCGGCGAATGCTATGGCCTCGCCGCCATGCCGGGCTCTATGACCGCAGGGTTACGGTGCGAACACTCCCTGGCGCAGGAACGCAGCCTCGTCGCCAGTCCCGCAGGTCGGCGGGCAAGCAGACGCCGGGCCAACGTCGCCGTCCAATCCAGCGTCGAGGACGCTGAACGAGAACGCCGACACCACGGCACGTGCTCCTTCCTGCGCAAAGCCGGGCACCAGTGTGTCCGCCGTCGTGGTGACGCTGCAGGTGCTGCCCGCGCTGCTTGCGGGCGTGTCGCTGCAGCCGACCGGGAGGGCGAACTGCATGTCCTGCATGGTGCCGGAGCCGCTCACGCTGGCGCGGTCGGTGATCCTCAGCTGGGTCGTGAGGATGACGTTGCCGGTGTAGTCGGAGCCATTGGATGCGTTCATGACATCGCCGGCCCTCATGCTGATCGCTACGTCGGCCTCGTCGTCCGTGGTCGCCGGGTTGCCCCGCAGCACGTCCATGCGTACGGACGCCGTCCCTCTGCCGATGGTGGACGTGGTCAGCAGCGGCGATTCGAGGCTGAATGACGTGCACGACGGGGACTCGAGTGGAGCCGCGTGCGTGCTGTCGGGCGATGTGCACTCCGCGAATGCGGGCACGAGCGGAACGAGCAGCGGCGTCGCGCCACCAGGGCGCGGGTAGGGCGTCGGCCCCGCCGGGACGAGCTCGTAGCCGGGCGGCACGACCTTGGGCGCCGGCGGCTGGAACAGGCCGCCGTCGGGCTGTTCCACGACCGGGAGGCGCAACTCCAGGTTGGAGACCGTCACTGCGGCCTGGCCGTTCGAGTTGCGACCGTAGGGCTGGTCCGCGGGCAGCAGCTCGAGCTTTGCGATGTGGTCCTCGGCGAAGTGCCATCCGTTGGGATGGAGCTGGAAGACCTGCCGCGTGGCTGCCGTTCCCGAGTTGATCTCGGGCCGGTAGAGGCCGCGCGCGACGAGCCGCTCGTTGCCGGTGCTCGGGTCGATGTCCACGAGCCGTGCCGCGACCTGGGAGGTCGGGCCCGGGGAGTTGATGTCGGCGATGATCGTGGGGGACCCCATCAGCGTGAAGCCGCCTGCCGGCGCTGACTGCATGCGGTAGCTCGCGGTGCCCGGCTGATCTGTGCCGGGCGCCGTGGCACAGGCGCCTCCGCCGCCGACCGGGTCGAACGCCGCGCCGGCCTGGTCGCTGACCTCCGGCGCGATCACCTGTGTGGGCGGCCCCAGGAGCCGCACCTCGCCGGGCGCGAGCCCCGCCCAGGTCGAGGCCTGGAAGGGGAGATCGCTGTTGGGGTCGTCGAATGGGCCGGTGGAGCCGCCGGACGGGCTGCCGCAGGTCTGCGTGAGCGTCTGCACGCCCTGGAAGGGCTCTGCGCCCTCGCCCTTTATGTAGTAGTCGAACCAGGCGTGCGCCTGGCGGCTGCGGAACGTGCCGTCGGGGGCCTTGTTCTGACCCCGTTGGTGGCCGTGGTCGGTGAAGATCATCGAGATCGCCGCGCCCGGGTGTTGTGCGCGGGTGCGGTTGGAGAAGCGGATCGCCTCGTCAGGCGGGAACAGGTCGTCGGTGAAGCCGTTGGAGATCAGAAGCGGCGCCGGCGCCGTCGAGTCGTCGATGTAGTAGGACGAGTGGTGCGTGGTGATCTCGTCGACGATGTCCTGCGAGAGCGGGTTCTCGTCATATGGCTCACCGGCGTTGATCGACGCGTACCAGGTGATCAGGTCGGCGTCCGGGTCGGTGCCCGCAGGGGCATAGTTGCTGAGCGCCTGACCGGCCGCGTAGAGGAGCGCAACAAACGACTGCTTCATCACGCCGATCCGGCCGCGCTGCATGTACGGGGAGTCGACGACGTAGTCGAGCGTGTGCCCGTTCGGCTGCAGCGAGTAGGCGAGGTCGCTCCACGGGATGTCCGGCTGCGCCGCGGCAATCCGCATCTGCTTGCCGCCGTCGCTTACCCACGGGATGAGGGTGCCGTCGTTGTCCTGGATCATCTTGCGGTTCTTGAGGGCGGCGAGAGCCATCGAGATGCCGCCGCCGTACGAGCCTCCGGTCACGCCTATCCCCTGGGGACGGATCAGTCCCTCGCCGCCGGTCGCGCCGTCGGCGGCGCGATCGGCGAGCGCTTCGAAGATCTCTTGCGCGTCTCGGACCTCGAACCGCGTGTCCATCAAGTGGTTGTAGCCGTTCTCGCACACGGGCTGAGGGCGCTTGGGGTCCGTTGCGCCACACGAGTTGCCCCACCCGCGGTCGCTCATCGAGAAGACCGCGTAGCCGTCGTTGATCCAGCCGCCGGAGGTGACGCCCAGCTTGGAGCCACCCCAGCCGTGAAAGATGCCGACGATCGGGAAGTCGCCGTCGGGGCCGCTCGCCGGAGCCGGCGGGAAGCCGACGTTGATGTCGATCGGGGCGCCGTCGAAGGTAGTGAAGATGCCCGAGCAGTGGCGCTGCCCGGCGTTCGCACCGGTCTGGACCGTACAGGTGATGTCACCGCCCACCCCGTTCGGGATGTTCGGAATCGCCGCCTGAGCGGCAGAGGGCAGTGTCAGTGCGCCAAGAATGCCAGCAAGGATTGCCAGCCGGCGCATCGATCCGATCGATGCCATGTGTTCTCCTCCCCGATGACGCCCGTGTGGGCGCGTTCCCCGTTAGATACCGCAGCTAGAAGCGGGGATCGTAGCGGCTTTCGGGGCTGAGGTGCAAGAGGCGGTGGGATGCGAGGATGGGCGCCGACGAGCAGGGCTTCGTGATCGCGCAACGGCTCACCGCACAGATGCTCTCGGGCCCGCCGGCCCGCGATCCGGCCGCTGTAGCCGAGCGCCTGCTGGCCGTTCAGGGCCAGGACCCCCGAGGAGTGCGTCTCGCGATCCGGGCACGCACGACTGGCCTTTCCGCGGCCGATGTCGACCGCGCCCTCACCGAGGACCGGTCAATAGTGATCACCTGGCTCAACCGCGGCACGCTGCACCTGGTGCGAAGCGACGACTATCCCTGGCTGCATGCGCTGACCGCTCCACCGCTCTTCACACAAAGCGCTCGGCGCCTGGCACAGGAAGGCGTGCCTCCCGATGCCGCGGACCGTGGTGTATCGGTCATCGAGCGCTCGCTCGCCGACGACGGGCCGCTCACGCGAGCGCAGCTACGAGAGCGGATCGCTGCGGCCGGAGTGCGCACCGAGGGACAGGCTCTGGTGCACATCCTGCTGCTTGCCTCCCTGCGCGGAGTCACCGTGCGTGGGCCGATGGTGGGCCGCCAGCATGCCTACGCGTTGGTTCGCGATTGGTTAGGCGAGCCGGAGTCGGTCGACCGCGACGTTGCATTGGCGGAGCTCGCCCGCCGCTACCTCGCGGGCCACGGCCCTGCCGGCGACCGCGACCTCGCGAGGTGGGCGGGGCTCCCACTGCGCGACGCCCGTGCCGGGCTGCAGGCGGTCGCCTCCGAGCTCGAGGAGCGTCCGGACGGGTTGGTGGACCTGGCCGGCAGGAGCCCGGCCGCAACGGTCCCGCCTCCGAGGTTGCTTGGGTCTTTCGACCCGGTCCTACTCGGATGGACGTCGCGCGAGCCGCTCCTCGGCTCGCATCAGGAGGTCGTCACCGTCAACGGCATGTTCCGGCCGTTTGGGCTGGTCAAGGGGCGCGCGGCGGCGACCTGGAGGATCGCCGGCAACGATGTGGTGCTCGAGCCCTTCGACGATCTCAGACAGAGGGACGAGCAGGCCCTGAAAAGGGAGGCCAAGGAGGTTGTGCGGTTCCTCGCTTTGACGTGAGTGGCACTAGGGCGCAAGAACACTTGTGGTTCCTGTTTCTGGCCCCGTCGTCCCAAGAGTTGCCCTAGTCTGGCGTCATGGTTCAGACAACTCTGGAAGCCCGACAACAACTGCTCGACGCCCTGGCTGAGACCATTGACGCGATCGGCGTCGCGCTCGCGTCCCTGGGCGCAGCCTACGAGCAGCTCGACACGGCCACAGCCGACCGGCTCGAGGAAGAGCTCTTCCAGCCGGTTCAGCTCGCATACGGCAGAGCAAAGCGTGCCCACACCGGCTTCGCCGGCCGGCACGGCCTGGCGAGCCGCACCTTCGAGCTGCCATCCCCAGGTCTTCCGTCGACTGGGGCGAAGGGCTTCATCGACAACGCCCTCGTAGCAGTCGGCCGCGCGGACACTGTGCTCGCATCGCTCCAAGACTCCATGCTGCCGGTTGAAGTCGGCGACGCGGATCTCCGAGCCGAACTCGCGG
Organism: uncultured Solirubrobacterales bacterium; assembly: GCA_963774075.1. Lineage (GTDB taxonomy): Bacteria > Actinomycetota > Thermoleophilia > Solirubrobacterales > JBBDJG01 > JBBQNR01. The sequence goes on from CAVZDP010000005.1 coordinate 509,821, forward strand.
GGTTGAGGGAACTGATCGGCGGTTTTTCGCAGCACTCCCGCGAGCTCGTGCGAATTATCGGACGCTAGACGCTTAGAGTCAGCGCACCGGCCTCCAGTTCGAGGAGCAACCGCTTCCGCTCGAGGCCACCGCCAAAACCGGTCAGGCTGCCGTCTGCGCCGATGACGCGGTGACAGGGGACGATGACGGCGATCGGATTGCGACCGTTGGCCACGCCGACGGCGCGCGCGGCCGACGGCACGTCGATCCGGCGTGCGAGCTCCCCGTAGCTCGCCGTCTCGCCATACGGAATCTCCTGCAACGCGCGCCAGACGCGGCGCTGGAAAGCGCTGCCCGTCATCGCGAGCGGCAGGTCGAAGACGTGCCGCCGGCCCTCGAAGTACTCGGCGAGCTGGGCGCGTACGTCGGCGAACGGCTCATCGGCCGCCTTCCAGCCCGGTCGCACGGCGATTGCGGTTCGGCCCTCCTGCATGTACAGCCCGTGCAGCGCCCGCCCGTCACCGACCGCCAACAGCTCGCCGATCGGGCTATCGATACCTGTGTAGAGCATTGGTCCTACCTCCTTCCGCCCTGGGGTTCGCACGTAAAACGGCGAGGTCGGCGGGAATGTGACATCGACGGCGGCTGATGATCAGTGGCGGCGATGGAGCGGCGAACGGCTTGGCGGGCGAGTTGCAGAAGAATGAGGGGATGAGGCATCGCCGCCACTACACGATCGAGGAGGCAAGAGCGGAGCTGCCGTGGGTGGCGGAGCGGCTAGCCGGCATGCGCGCCGCCCGCGAGCGTCTGACCGACGCGGATACTCGAGCGGCGCTGTCGGGCGGCGCTCCGGGCAACGGCGGGGGAAGTCCGGGCAAGCAGGTCGGCGAGGCGTTCTTGGAGCTTCAGGCCGGCGTGGCGGCATTCGGCCAGCGTGAGATCGTGCTTCGTGACCTGGACGGCGGATTGGTCGACTTCCCCGCCATACTCGACGACCGCGAGGTCTACCTGTGCTGGATCGACGGCGAGCAGGACATCGGGTTCTGGCATGAGCTCGATGCGGGCTACGCCGGCCGCCAGGAGTTGTAGGGCGAGTCGAAGCTGTTCGGCGGCTCACACGTCGACGATCACCTTGAAGCCGCCGTAGAACATGCGATTGGCGTCGAAGGGTGTGGCCTTCGGCTCCATCATGTCGGCCAGGCGCGGGTCTTTCATGACCTTGGCGTTGACGCGGTCGCGATGCGCCCGCGACTTGAACACGATCCACGAAAACACCACGATCTCGTCGGGCTTGAGCTTCACGCTGCGTGGGAACGACGTGACCTTTCCCACCGTCACGTCGTCGCCGGCGCATTCCCGGAATTCCAGCGCGCCGTGCTCGCGCCAGATCTTTCCGGCCTTGCGGGCCAGGCGAATCTCCCTCAGGTCGGTGGATGGTGGACCAGCGTATCCTCCGAGGGATGCAACCCACCCGGGAGCTGGAAGGCCAGGTCGCCCTCGTCACTGGCGGCGGCCGCGGAATCGGCCGCCTGATCGCGCGCGAGCTCGCCGACGCCGGAATGCACGTCGCGGTGGCGGCGCGTACCACGGGTCAGGTCGACGAAACCGCGCAGGAGATCGACGGCCTCGCGGTGACCGCGGATGTGAGCAAGCAGGAAGACGTCGAGGCGATGAAGGCGACCGTCGAGCGTGAGCTGGGGCCGATCGACCTGCTCGTGAACAACGCCGGCGTCGGACTCGGCGGCTCGCTGCCGTGGGAGGACGATCCGGCGGACTGGTGGCACGTGTTCGAGATCAACGTGCTCGGCCCCTATCTCTGCTGCCGTGCGGTGCTGCCGGCTATGGTCGAGCGCCGTGGCGGTCGGATCGTGAACACGGGCAGCGGCGCGTCGTACCTCCCCAACGCGGGCGCCACGGCCTACGGAGCGAGCAAGGCAGCGCTGGGACGCTTTGGCGAGCTGCTCGCCGGTCAGGTTGCCGAGTTCGGCATCGCCGTCTTCACCATCAGCCCCGGCCTGGTTCGGACCGAGATGACCGAGCCCTTCGGCCCCAACCTACCGTGGACGCCGCCCGAGCTCGCGCCACGGCTCGTCCGCGTCCTCGCGAGCGGACGCGCCGACCGGCTCGCCGGTCGTTATATCCACGCCGAGCACGATGACATCGAAGCGCTGATCGAGCGTGCCGACGAGATCGAGCAGCGCGACCTGAACGCGATCCGGCTGCAGCGCTGAGCCAAACCTCGCGGACGAGCGCTGGCGAGGGCCGGTCACCGGCCCGTAGCGACTCAGGCGCCGGTCACAGCATAGAGGCGCCAATCGCCGGGCACTCCCTTGAGGGAGTGCGATCCGCGGTCCTCGAACTCGATCCCCGACCCCACGACCAGGTCCTTGACGGTCCTCGAGACGAGCACCTCTCCTGGTGCGGCCTTCGCGCCCACACGGGCACCGATGTTGACAGCCATCCCGGCAACGTCATCCCCATGCAGTTGGCACTCGCCGGTGTGGAGCCCCGCCCGGACGTCGATTCCCAGCGCGTGGATCTGGTCGGCAATCGAGCGGCCGCAGCGAACCGCCCGTGCGGGTCCGTCGAACGTCGCCAGGAAGCCGTCCCCCATGGTCTTGATCTCGCGACCGTCGAAGCGGTCCAGCTGGTGGCGAACGAGGTCGTCGTGTTCCTCGACAACCGTCCGCCAGCGGCGGTCGCCCAGGGCTGCGGCGCGCTCCGTCGAGCCGACGATATCCGTGAAGAGGACCGTTGCGAGCACTCGATCTGGTTCGCGGGCGTGCCGGGCACCGGTCAGGAACTCTTCGACCTGGTCGCTGATGGGCTCGGAGTCACCGACCCAAGGGATGTGGTCCTGCCCAGGTAGCTCGACGAACCGGGCGCCGGGTACGAGCTTGGCGAGCTCGCGGCCGGCTTCCAGTGGAACGACGTCGCCCGTGCGATGCAGCACGAGGGTCGGGGCTTGCACGCTCGAGAGCACAGGCCTTACGTCAATTCCGCGATTCGTGTCGGTTCGCCACCTGATCAGACGCGGACTCCCCACCGCTCGCTCGAACTGGCCGAACAGCCGCGCTCGCTCCGGGGTCGCGATGCTCGGCCCGAAGATCGATAGCGATCGACCCTCACCCCAGTGATCGATCGCATCATCGATCCGCTCGAATGCGTCGCTCCAGTCGAACTGGGGGCCGATGTCGACGAAGCTCCCGAAGGTGATCAGCGCAGTTGTCCGACTGGGATACGTGGCCGCAAAGAGAGCGCACATGGGCCCGCCCTCCGAATAGCCGAAGAGCGCCGCCTGTTGGCTGTCTACGGCGTCGAGCACGGCGAGCAGGTCCGCCATGTCGTCCTCGAGCGTCGGCGGCTCCGAGATAGGGTCCGAGACGCCCTGTCCGCGTTTGTCGAGAAGGACCAGCCGCGAGAACGATGCGAGCCTACGAAAGAAGCGCACCGGCGCCGGAAGGCTCCATGCGAGGTCGATGTGCGACATCAGACCGGGAACGAAGACCAGGTCCAGGGGCCCGTCGCCCACCACCTGGTAAGCGATGTTCAGGTCGCCGTTCTTCGCATATCTGGTCTCCGGCTGCTCCATCCAGTCTCTCCCCTCTGCCGACTACTGGCGCGGGGCCGACGCCATGGCCAAGTATCCACGGTCCAGACACCTGGCTCGAGTCCGTGGGCGCGACGCTGAGCCGCGCCGCTTCTCCTCTCCACGCAGGGGAAGCGGGGTCGCGTACTGCCGACGGCGCTCAGCAGCTGCGGCGACGGCGCTCTTTTGGCCTGATTACACTCCATTCGAGCGCCGTGGTCGACTACTCCGATGCCCGAATGGTGTTGCTCGAGGGCGGAGAGTTCCTGATGGGAAGCGAGGGCGAGGCTCGACGCCTCGAGCGCGGCCATCACGACGAGCCAACCGGAATCGAGCTTCGCGATGTCGGGCCAGGAAGCGAAGACCTCCACGAGGCTCGGCGCGACGAGGTACAGCGATATCCCCGTCACGGCGAGCGCCACCGCCCGCTTGACGAGCGCCCCCCTGCGAGTGCGCGAAACCGGGGGTTGGGGTTGGGGGGCCCCAGCGCGAGCGGCCATGGCGTGCCTCCTTCGTGCGGCGTCAGTCCAGTGCGGAGATCGCGAACGCGACCGCGAAGCCGAGCGTCGTGGCCAGCCCGACGAGCTTGCCTCCCTTTTCGAAGGCCTCCGGCATCATCGTGTCAGCGAGCATCGTGAGAAGGGCGCCGGCCGCGAACGACAGGACGAAGGCAACCATTCCGGAGGAGGCATCGCTCAGCAGGGCGTAGCCGGCGAGCGCGGATATGCCCGACACCAGCGTCACGGCCACCCAGAGGCCGAGGATCCGCCGTCGGGGCCAAGCCGGGGACAGGCCGGTGGTCGCGGCGATCGCCTCCGGAAGGTTCGAGAGGAACACCGCCGCGATCACGGCAGCGCTCACGCCTTCCCCCGCGACAAGGCTGAGGCCGATCACCGCAGACTCAGGAATCCCATCGAGGACGATCCCGAGGGTGATCGCGAGACCTGATCCAGTCTCCGGCTGTCGATCCGAGCGTTTGCGATCCGAGCCGCCAAGGCGGTCTATGAGTGTGTCGCCGCCGAAGAAGACGAGTGCGCCGGCGAACAGTCCAAGAGCCACTTCGGCGTTTCCGCCCGATGGGTCGAACGCGTCGGCCACGAGCTCGTATGCGACGGCGCTGATCAGCACGCCCGCGCCGAAGGCCATCACGACGCCCAGCAGTTGACGGGGAATGGTGACGCGCAGCGCGATCAGGCCGCCCAGGAGCACGGACGACCCGGCGAGGATGCCCCAGACGAAGGCCTCGCCCATCAGGCCTCAGCCAGCATCCAGGTCAATCGGGCCCGTATCCACCGCGACGGCGTTCCGAGGTTCTACTCGCCCTTGCTGTAGCTGACCAGCTCCGCGCGGCCGCCGTCACCGTCGGTGTGCACGCTCAACAGTGGGCCGACGTCGGGGGCGTAGAACTTGAGCTCCTGGACCTTCGGCTCCAGTGGCACCAGGTCACGCGTCATGAGGACGTCGCGGTCGAAGAAGCCGAAGGGCACCTCAACCCGCTCCTCGCCGACGGTGATGACCGCACCCTTGTCGTCGGCCACCCCTTTCAAGTACTCCTGGCGATAGCTCATCCCCGGCTTCGGATTCGCAGGCATGGCGACCCCGGCCTGGGCTCCGTCAACGCCGGCCTCGAAGGAACCGTCGTGGTCGACCACCTTGCCGTTCTTGTAGTTGGTGACGTATTCGCCGAGGTACCAGACGTTGCCGTCCTTGTCCTGGGCGTACCAGTCGTCGGTGACCTCGACCGGCACACCCTTCTCGCTCACCGTGTCGCGGATCACCCGGGCCCTGATCCCGTTGGCGATCAGCTTCGTCTTGTCGGTGACCTCGACCACGACCTTCTCCTTCGTGCCCTTGGTGTCGGTTTCGCGAAAGACCCACCTGCTGCCCGGACTCATGGGCCAGTAGGGATTGTCGATGTTGAGCGAGAAGTCGGCCGGGTTCAGATCGACCTTCTCGCTTCCCTGCGGCAGCCCATCGCTCACGCTCGCATCGCTCGTGCTGTCATTGCTGTTCTCGTCGCCGCCGCATGCTGGCAGGACGAGCCCCGCGGCGAGGACGCAAAGGGCGCTCGCGATTGCCTTCTTCGTGTTCATCTGAAATCTCCTTTGGACCCGACCGGGTGGACCTCTCAATGGATGGGCCATCGACCTTTTATGACCAACGCCTGAGAGTTACCTGAGAGCGAAGCCGGACCCTAGGGGACGGTCCGGCGGCAATACCGGGTGCGGGCCGGGTAGCGTTTTGCCGGAAGCGCAGCGGAAGTTGATCCTGTCCCGGGGTGAGGTAAGCTCGCGCGCGCTCAGCGGAGAAATCCGAGGCGCCAGGGGCGGGGTCTCCGGCGCGTTCGTTCGGTCAGGAAGGAGCGGGACTTTGAAACTCGTGATCGGCATCGTCCGTCCGGAGAAGGCGAACGACGTGCTGGAAGCCCTCTACCGGGCCGATGTGCGTGGCTTCTCGATAAGCCGAGTACAGGGGCACGGAGGTGAGCTCGACCGCGTCGAGACGTACCGCGGCACGACCGTCAAGGTCGGGCTCGCCGACAAGGTCCGCTTCGAGATCGCGGTCTCCGATCCATTCGTGCAGCCGGCGATCGACGCCCTCTGCGAGGGCGGTCGGACCGGTGAGGTCGGCGACGGCAAGATCTTCGTCCTGCCGATGGAGCGGGCGGTCCGCATCCGCACGGGTGAAACCGACACCGGCGCCGTGACGCCTGTGGGGGCATGATGGACATCCCGATAGTCCTGGCGCAGGTAGCCGAGGTGGATACGGGCGACACGGCTTGGATGCTCGCCGCGACCGCGCTCGTCCTGCTGATGACTGTTGGGCTCGGGGTCTTCTACGCGGGCCTCGTGCGCGCGAAGAATGCGCTCAACACGTTCATGATGTGTATCGCCGCGATCGCGATCGCCACCGTCACGTGGGCGCTCGTCGGCTACTCGCTCGCCTTCGACGGGACCGGTGACCTCGTCGGCGGGTTCGGCCACATAGGCCTGAAGGACGTCACCTTCGAGCCCCGTGAGGGGACCACGATCCCGCACCTGGTCTTCATGGCCTTCCAGGCGACCTTCTGCATCATCACGGTCGCGCTCATCTCCGGCGCCGTCGTGGAGCGGATGCGGTTCGGCGCTTTCCTGGTCTTCGCCGCGCTGTGGTCGGTGCTCGTCTATGCCGTGATGGCGCACTGGGCCTTCGGCGGCGGCTGGTTGATCGAGGGCGGAACGCTCGATTTCGCCGGCGGCGTGCCGGTCGAGATGGGGTCCGGCTTCTCGGCGCTGGCAGCCGCGCTCGTCGTCGGCGCGCGGAAGGACTACGGGCGACAGGCGCTGTTGCCGCACAACGCGATCTACGCGTTGCTCGGCGGCGGCCTGCTGTGGTTCGGCTGGTTCGGCTTCAACGGCGGCAGCGGCTTCTCGACCGGCAATGCCGGCGTGCTCGCGTTCACCAACACGCTGTTGTGCCCGGCGTGCACGCTACTCGTCTGGTTCGCGCTCGACCTGCTGCGCGGCAGGCGGGTGACTGCGGTCGGAGCGGCGACCGCGATCATCGTCGGCTGTGTCGGCATCACACCCGCGGGCGGGTACGTCAGCCCGGGATGGGCGATGGCGCTGGGGGCTCTGGTGGCGCTGCCGGTCTACGCGGTGATCGTCTGGCGGCCGAGGACGCGGGTGGACGAGACGCTCGACGTGCTCGCCGCCCACGGAATCGCGGGCTTTACGGGCATCCTCTTCATCGGGTTCTTCGCCCAGGCTTCGTGGAACGGCGTCTCGGACGGCCTCGTGTACGGCAACGCAGCCCAGCTGGGCGACCAGGCGCTTGCGGCGCTGGCGGCACCCGTGTACGCGTTTGTGGCCACGTTCGTGCTGCTGAAGCTGATCGGGCTCGTCATGCCGCTGCGGGCGACTGAGCGTGAGGAGGCGCTGGGACTGGACGTCATCTACCACGGCGAGGAGGCCTACCCGACGGGCGAGGGCGCGATCCTTGTCTCTCCGGAGGCGGGCATCGATGCCGAGGTGCCGGTGGCCCAGCCCAACTAACCCTGCCCACCTTTCGAGTCTGAGGAGAAGCAATGTCGCAGTCAACCGTGGATCTGTTGCGGGGTATCTACGAGGCGTTCGGGCGTGGCGACGTCCCAACCATCCTGGCCGCGCTCGACGAGGACATCGACTGGCGTGCCCCGGAAAGCCTGCCTCACGGCGGCGACTTTCGTGGCAGGGACGGCGTCGGGCGCTTCTTCCAGGGCATCGGCGAGAACTGGGAGGGCCTCGTCCTCGACATCGAGGACATCGTGGACGGCGGCGAGCGGGTCGTTGTCCTGGCCCGCGTCCACGGCAAGCTACGGGCCACGGGTGAGGAAGCCCGCTACACGGCCGCGCATGCTTGGACCGTGCACCAGGGAACGCCCAAACGTTTCACGGAGTACGTCGACGCTCCGCCCACGCTGCCAGCCGCACTCGCAGCCACGAGCTAGTAGGGGACCTAAGCGGGGAGAGGATGTCCAAACAAGTCGATCCTTCACACATCATGCAGGTGGGCATGGGGTTCTTTGCGTCGAAGACGCTCCTGTCGGCGGTCGAGCTCGAGCTGTTCACCAGGCTGGGCGGGGAAGCGATGAAGGGTCAGCAGATCGCCGAAGCGCTCGAGCTGCATCCGCGCGCGATCCCCGACTTCCCCGATGCGCTCGTCGCCCTCGAGCTACTCGATCGCGACGGTGAAGGAAGCGATGCGCTCTACCGCAACACGCAGACGACCGCCGTCTTTCTCGACAAGGCAAGCCCAGCCTACATCGGCGGAATCCTCGAGATGTCCAACGCGCGGCTATATGGATTCTGGGGCGATCTCACGAAGGCTCTGCAGACTGGAACCCCTCAGAACGAGATCAAGCACACCGGCAAGCCGATGTTCGAGGAGCTGTACAGCGACCCGGACAGGCTCGAGCAGTTCATGAACGCAATGGCAGGGATCTCCCAGGGCCCATTCCGCACGCTGGCCGAGAAGTTCGACTTCTCCAAGTACAAGACGCTCTGCGACGTGGGCGGCGCAACCGGTCAACTGTCGATCATCGTCGCCAACCGCCATCCCCACTTGCGCTGCACGAGCTTCGACCTGCCGGTCGTCGAGCCGATCGCCAAGCGAACGATCGAAGCCGCCGGACTGGGCGATCGCGTCCAGGCGGTGGGTGGTGACTTCTTCGCCGATCCCCTACCCGAGGCCGACGTGATCACGATGGGGCTGATACTCCACGACTGGAATCTCGAGGGTAAGATGCGCCTGATCGAGGCCGCCTACGATGCCTTGCCGGAGGGTGGGGCGTTCATCGTCATCGAGAACCTCATCGACGACGCGCGGCGCGAGAACGCCTTCGGGCTGCTCATGTCGCTCAACATGCTGATCGAGTTCGGCGACGCGTTCGACTTCACCGGCGGTGACTTTGCCGCGTGGTGCAAAGAGGTCGGGTTCAAGGAGATGGAGATAGTGCCGCTCGCCGGCCCCACGAGCGCGGGCATCGCGTACAAGTAGCTGTCGATAGGGTGCGCGCGTGGCGCAGGTGGCGCTCAAGCGCGCGGGCGGGATCGCCTACCGGGAGGCGGGGCCGCTCCAACCATCGGAGCGTTCGCCGGTGCTGTGTCTGCACGGGTGGCCACAGAGCTCCTACATGTGGCGTCATCTGCTTCCGGCGCTCGCATCAGCCGGGCACAGAGCGCTGGCGCCGGACCTCCCCGGCTTCGGCGACTCGCCGCCCGATCCGCCCGGGACCTTCGAACGCCATGTCGAGGCAGTCGAACGCTTCCGCCGCCAGGTCGGGCTAGAGCGGGTGGTGCTGGCTGTCCACGACACCGGCGGTTTGATCGGCCTGCGTTGGGCATGCGATCACCCGGACGCCGTGTGCGGCCTGATAGTCAGCAACACGGGATTCTTTCCCGACATCGAGTGGGCCGAGATCGCCAAGACGATGCGAACGCCGATCCAGGGCGAGGCGCTCGTGGACAGCCTCTCCCGCGAAGGGTTCGCCACCCCTACCAAAGAAAGCTCGCAGCACTCGAGGTACCCACGCTGATCCTGTGGGGCCGGCAGGACGAGTACCTCCCGCTCGACTACGCGTCGCGTTTCGCGGGGGAGATTCCCGGCTCCAAGCTCGTGTTGCTCGACGGCGTTCGCCATTTCCTGTTCGACGACGAGCCGGAACGCTGCGCCCACGAGGTAATCAACTTCCTTCAGCAGGCGGGTATCTGAGACACCTACTGCTGCTGGGCGATCCAGGAGAGGATGGCGCGGGAATGTGTGATGACCGTCCCGTCGGGCAGCTTGAGCGCCGGCAGCTTCGTTGCTCCAGTCGCATCGCGCAGCTCGTCGCGCGGGCCTTTGCGCAGGAACGGGATCGGATTGCCGTGGCCGGCGATCACCTTGTCGTACTCGATGCCTGCTGCGCGGAGCGCCTCCTGCACCCGGCGACACGGATGGATCCGCGGGCCGCCGTCATCGCCGTGGCAAACGAACAGGGTCGGGGTCTCAGCCATTCTCGTCCTCCGGTTCTTGGGGCTCGGCAAGGAGCCTAGCTTCGCGGGCCGGGCAGCGAAGCCGATCCACGTACGGCGGAGATGTTCAGCGCACGTAGGCTACGCGAGTCCAATCTACGGGCGTCGCCTTGGGGGATACTGCGCGAGCCATGTCGCAGGAGAGGCCACAGAACGCCGAGACCTTGCGCGGGGTCCGAATCGCACTTCGTCCGCTCGGTGAAAGAGCGAGTCAGCGCCGCAGTCTGGACGAGCACTTGCGCGTCCGCCTTCCCGCCCTTTCCCGCCGGATCAGCGACGCCTTCCTGCGGCTACCGCCACGATCTCGGCTCCGGCGATTGATGCTCCCCCGCTTCATAAGCCGCGCCTACGCGGCGGCCAATCGCCGCGACTTCGATCTCATCCTCGCTACCAACGATCCCGGTATCTATGAGTACCACCCCACCATCGATCTGCTGCCTCCCGACCTGGAGACAGTTTTCTACGGCCACGACGGGTACCGCCAGCTCTGGCGGTACTGGCTGGATGCATTCGAGGACATCCGGTGGGACCCTGAGGAGATCCTCGACTTTGGAGACAGCGTTCTCGTGACGACTCAGCAGAGGGGGCACGGATCGGCCAGCGGCGTTGCCGTAGGCCAGCCGGTATTTCAGCTCTTCAAGTTCCGACGGGGGCTGGTGATCCGGCAGGAGGACTTCCTGGATCGCTCGAAGGCGCTCGAAGCCGTGGGGCTGGCGGAGTAGCCCTTCAGCTGCGCCGGGCCGGCAGGTTGAGCGTCTGCTCATCCGGCACCCCTTCCGCTAGCTGCTTCTCGCGCTCGATCTCCGCGTTGAGCTCTGCACCGAACAGCAACGCGACGTTCGTCAGCCAGAGCCAGGCAACGAGCACGATGGCGCCCGCGAAGGCGCCGTAGACCGCGTTGATGTCAGCGAAGCGCGAAACGTATGTCGAGAATCCAAACGACACGACGAGCCAGAGCAACACGCCGACGGCTGCGCCCGGTGTGACCCATCGAAACGCGCGCTGCTGAACGTCGGGCGTCACGTAGTAGATCAGGGCGAACACCAGCATCGTCACCGCCAGGGCCCCGGGCCAGCGGACGATGTTCCAGGCTTGAGCGGCGCTCGACCCAAGCCCGATGAAGCCGAGCAGGTCCTCCGCGAAACCGCCGCCCACGAGGACCATCACGAGGCTGACGAGCACAAGTGATCCCAGTGCGAACGTCGAAGCCACGTCGATCATCTTGCGCCGCAGAAAGCTGCGCCCGCCCCTCACATCGAAGACGACGTTCAGTGCTCGGCGGGCCGCCTCCAGCACGCCCGTCGTCCCATAGAACGCGACCAGGACGCTGATCGCCACCGCAGTCGCCGCTGTGTCTTTGCTCTGCAGTGCGCTACGCAGCGAGCTGTCGAGTGGGACCAGCACCGAACGCGGCGCGACCTGCCGCAGATAACCCATGATCGCGTCGTATGTCTCCGGGTACTGGCCGACGAGCCCGAGCAGCGAAATTCCCAGCAGCAGAGCCGGAAACAGCGACATCAGCCCGTAGTAGGTGAGCGCCGCTGCGTGGTGCGTCATCTGGTCGTCGTAGAACGACCTCAGCGTCCGCTTGATGATCGCACGTGATCTTCTCATCGGTCACAGGAGCACGAATGCTCCTCACGAGTTCGTCGATAGTCGACCTAGCGCCGGTCGTCATCGTTGCCCGTCGATGTCGCCGTCGCTCAGCATGCCCTAGAAGCGCCGACGTCGCCGCGTGATCCATCATCCCCTCCACTCGCTCCTGCTTCTGGCTCGGCCATCGCCTCCTGTAGGCTGGTCTCTTCCAGACCGAGAAAAACGCCTAATCCCCGCCTTCGGTGCGGGGAGCGGGGGAACCGAGTTCCAGGGGCGAACCCACCCCGAGTGGGGGCGCAGGCTCCTTTAGCGCCAGCCCGTCAGCTAACCCCGTAGGCCGACGAAGGAGGTTCGGTTTTGCGCGCTCGAACGAACGCGGGGGTTGACCCACGCCCCTCCATCGTGTCCGGGGCAAAGTCTGCCCGCCGTGGGCTGACGGCGTTGGCCGCCGTGCTGGTGCTCGCTCTGCTCCTCCCATCGGCAGCGGTCGTGTTCGGCAAGGCCAGTCACGCCGGCTGGCCCACGAACGACTGCAACTGGCGAAAGAAGCATCGCCCTGGACCCGGGTGCGGCGTCTACAGGAGCCACAACAAGAACCAGGACGGACTGATTGCTGGCACGGATCGAAGCGACGAGCTGCTCGGCGGCCACGGGAACGACACCGTGGAGGGCGGCCCGGACGGCGACGTCATCTGGGGCGACTTCTGGCCGTGCTGCCAGCCGGCTTCCCAGCGGGATGCTCTGCACGGCGGCTTCGGCAACGACTTCATCTACGCAAGTCACGGAAGCAACGAGATCGACAGCGGCCCGGGCAACGACGTCGTGCATGCGCATTTCGGCCGTGGCGGCGTGGTCGATTGCGGCTCGGGATATGACGTCCTGTTCGTCAGCCATCGGAGCAAGCCGCGCTACCGTGCTCGCAACTGCGAGCGGACCCGCTTCTAGCCGGACTCAGCCTTCGAGAATGCGAGAGACCTCCCGGAGGAGGTCTCTCGCGTCATCTAGGTAGCGGGGGCTCGCTTTCGCGCGAAGCGAAAGCCGCCGCCAACCTAGTTGCGAACCGGCAGGTGGCGTAGCAACGGTCGCTCGGCAGACGGGATCCGCGATCGTAATTGCTGGCGGTCCTGCCGAATCAGACCTACAGTCGTACTACCCCCAGGGCTCGCGTGATAAGGAGTCCGAAGCGGAAATTCAGCATTCTTGACCGCCGAAAGTAGATATATGGGCCGGCTTGCCAAGTCCTATTTCTTGGCAGTCGGCGCTGCGCTTTTCGCAGCGCTCGCGCTCACATCCGCGTCCACAGCGGCGACCTTGCCAACCGCATCCGCGCCCGCCGTCGCCAGCCAAGGGGGACACGTGGCGGGCAATGGCTGTGCGTCACTCAAGAACAAGGCGCACCGCTCCAAGCGGGGCTCGGCGAAGAGGCGGCGCTACATCCGGCGCTACCGCAGGTGCCTCGCGCGTAGGCGGGTCCAGAACCCGCCGCCGACGGCGCCGCCGCTGCAGGCCCCGTCGACTCCAGCTCCGCCCGCGGTGGCGCAATCCGCCGGGCCGATCTACTTGCCCTCGATCTTCCCCAACCCCAACGGTTACCGCTCTGGCGCCGGCTGCCAGCCTGGCTACGAGCGGAGCTACATCGCGGCGGGCTTCTCATGCCAGTACGCTGGCTACAACCATTACCTGTTCTCCCCGACCGGCCCGATCTGGACGCCGGTCTACCTGCTCTTCGGCATCTGGTACTGCGCCGACGGCCAGTTCCGCTTCCGCTGCTAAACCGCTAGTCCGGCTCAGTCGCTGGGCGAAGCGCTCGACGTGCTAGGTCAAGCTCGCCTACCTGACGTTCGTCGCGCCTGGGGAGCTCAGCATTTCCGTGGAGCAGTACGTGGTCGCTCTCGTGGCGTCCGTTTGAACCGCCGGTAGCAGTCCCTTTCGCACTCCTCGTTTTGTCGCCTTAGGCGGCGCGGGTTGGGCCCGATATAGCTGTCCAACGATCCCGATCTACGGAAGGCCGCGGACGCTTCTATCCGTAACCCGCCGCTGCGTCGCGGGTGTCTGCATCGGCGGCGGGATTCGAACCCGCGACCTTCGGGTTATGAGATCGGTTCAGGGAGTGCTTCTAGGTGGCATACCGCACCGTCATGCCGGTTCGGCTTCGCCCGGAATTATCAGGCGTCCCGCCTGTGTATGCAGTCCCCGTGCGGCTAGCTGGTCTCGCAGCGTTCGTACGGCCACATCCTTGGCCTTCGCTTCCAGCATTACGTCGAAGTCACGTCCAGGCGCCGTGTACCGCATGAACTGCTCGAACCCGATCGGATCCACCAGGTCGGCATGAGCGCGAAGCTGAGGCACCATCGTTCGTCGCTCAACTCTCCGACCAGTGCGGATCTTTCGCTCCTCGGTATCAAGACGCGGTGATGAGTAATGGATCTTGGGCGTCACAGCGGCAGGCCAGGTGGCAAGCGCAGCTGTGAGGGCGTCACGATCACTCAACCCAACCGGGTCGTGGCAGTGGTGGTGCAGCAGGTCCCAGACCACCCGCATCCCGGTTCGTTTGGCGAGCTCCACAACGTCAGCCGTCCCGAAGGAACGGTCGTCATTTTCGATCACCAGCCGGCTCCTGGCACTCTCGGATAGCTGCTCGAAGCCAACCAGGAAACGATCGCGGGCAGCGCTCTTGCCACCTGCGATTCCACCTAAGTGCAGGACCACGACAGCTTCAGGCCCCAGGCCCATCGCCGCGAAAAGAGACGCCTGGACTTCGAGCTCCGCGATTGCGGCAGCCTGGACCCGACTGTCCTGGGAGTTCAACACCGTGTACTGGCCCGGGTGAGACGAGAGCCGAATATCACTGCGGCGAACAACCTTTCCGATAGCGGCTAGCTCTTCTGCGCATTCCTCAACCTGGCGATGGAATTGTGGCAAGTCGGGATGGCTTGCATACGGGGCGAGCGCGGTCGCTAACCGGTACATGCGAATGTCGTGTCGGGCGAGATAGTCGAGGATGCGGCTCAGTCGCTCCAGCGAGCAGCGCAGGTGAGGATTGGACGCCCAGCGCCGGCTGTCGTGAGACGGTAGCCCGCCGTCACCCAGCACTTTGACTGCAAAGCCCAAGCGGTGAGCGCTCAAGTGGCGTGCTTGCTCCGCACGCCGATGTGGCGTCGGCGACTACCGGTCGTCAATGGACTGGACCAGCACTTCGTCCGCAGCGAGAGGAATGCCCTCCTGCCTCTCGGCATGTGCGAGTCTCGCCGCAGTCAGGCGACTCATGCGCTCACAGGCATGTCTGGCGAATCTCACCTGCTCCCTTCGGCCAAAGAGGCGAAAGCCCAAACGAACCAACGGATTGGATATCCGCGCCGGACGTGAGAAGGCGTGAATGTGGAACTCCACCCCTGCAATGCACGGAGGGCACATGGCTTTATCGCCATACGCAGCTGCGTCTTCACGAGTCCGTCAGCAAGCGCTTCATTAAGTCCCTGAAGTACGACCTGCCCTAAGCGGCTACGCGGGCGTCCGGGACCAGTCTCAGCCGGTGCGGCAAGAAGGGGATGACCACGCGCTTGACGTACTCGGCTCCTCCGGCCACGATTGCCTTGCGGAGGAGCACCGGAGGCAGCGGTGAGAAACCGTACTGTCGGCGGATGCGGTCCGGCAGCAGGGCGATCGTCACAAAATTGACCGTCTCGAGCAGCGGACGCGCGACCCAGGGTAGGGGTGGATCGAGCACGATCTGCCGGGCGCGCTCGCGGGCCCAATCGGTCACGTACAACTCGTCGCCCTCAAGCATTCGCTTCCGGTAGGCGTCGAGGTCGTTGAGCGTTGCCGGCATGTGGCCCTCGTTCAAGCCGAACAGCTGACCGACCAGCTTGTAGTCCTCCCAATACGCCGCCTCCTCAGCGCGCGTGAGCGAGCCGACGTACTTCCGGTACGCGACTAGTGCCGAGTCAACGAGCGTGAACAGAACCCACAGCAAGAGCTCCGGATCATCTGCCTGGTAGGGGGTCCCGGCCGGGTACAGGCCCACCTGGTTTGGCAGGCGGCCGCTGACCCGCCGGTGCATTGCGCGCACCCGCCGGGTAACGCGGTCGGCGTCGGCGCGGGAGCCGAATCCGATCGTGCTCATCGTCTCGGCGGTGCGGGCAAGGCGCTCATAGGGCTCATCGAGCGACGCGGTGTGAGCCAAAAGGCCTGCGACCGCGAGCGGGTGGGCTGCTTGCATCAGGAGAGCGCGCGGGCCCGAGAGCGCGACGGCTCTCTCTCGATGGATCTTTCGAAGCATCGAACTGTCGTCAAAGTAGCCGGTCAGTGTCGTCTCTCCCAGGCCGTTCACGGTTCTGCCGCGCTCAAACAGATCCCAAGCTCGCCGGCTTCCAGAGCCCGAGGCGCGCGCCCCCGCCAGCCGCCAGCCAGCGCGGCGATGTCGCGCGCCTCGAGTGTCGGTTCAGGGAAGCGGTGATCGCGAAGCGCTTAGCGCTCGTCGGGCCGCTTCACTTCGCCCCGCCAGGCGCCCGTTTCCTGGCCACGCGACTCGACCAGCTCCTTGAAGCGCTCAAGGTCTCCCTTGACGCGCCGGTCGGGAGCTCCGATCGCATCGCCAACCTTCTCGATTACGCCTTCGGGGACGTAGTCCATCTGCACCATCACCCGCGTGGTGTCGTCGCCGATGCGGTGAAAGGTCACGACACCGGCGTTGTCCTTGCCGTCGGTGTTGCGCCAGGCCACACGCTCGTCGGGCTTCTGCTCGGTCACCTCGGCGTCCCACTCGTGGCGGCGACCGCCGAACTCCGCCACCCAGTGAAGATGCGTGTCGTCGAGTTGCCGGACCTCCTCGACGCCCTCCATGAACTTCGGAAACTCCTCGAACTGAGTCCATTGGTTGTAGGCCGTCGATAGCGGCACCTGCACCTCGACGGACTGCTCAATCGTAGACATGAGACCTCCCTGTTGGGTTGATGGCGAGAATCACTACTCACCACTTGTTTGCATAAGCCTCCGGACCAATGTGATCGGGCTGAGAGGCTTCAGGCTTGTCTGACGCGGGCTTGAGCGGGAGCGCTGCGAGATAGTGCGATGCCCAAGGTCAGCATTCCGGCGCCCAACGCGAAGTGGAGCCAATTGTCTGCATTGTTGAGAGGTACGAAGTTGGCGCTGCTATCGCGGTCGATCACAAGGCCGTAGATCCACAGCACCAGGTAGGTGGCTCCGCCGGCGATAAGAAATACGCGCGAGCCGTCAGGCGTTCTTGCCAGCGAGAGACCCACGATGCCGAAGAGAAGGTGAACCAGATTGTGGAGGACACTCACCTGGAAGATGCCGAGGAGCTCCGCGTCTCCGTCATGCCCAGCGAACTCAAGTCCATCGTAAAGATTGGTAGTGATCCCGGGAATGAAACCGGCAATGCCGACAAGCAGAAACGTCAGGCCGACAACCCCGGCGGCAGTTTGGATCAGAGAACGTGGGCTTGTGCCCGTGCGAACTGTTGCTGGTCCTGCCACAGTGTGCCTCCCATGAGTACGGAGAGTCGCCCACGCCCCTTTACTGTGGGGCGGTAGTATTCCCTCGAGTTTTCACGCCCGGTAATCCCTGCGAAAAAGACTCCCGGGGGGGAGGTATTCCCGTCCGTTGGGATGTCTGAAACCTTTCGCGCTCTGGGCACACGGAGAGCGTGTGTTCATACGTCGCGCTCGACCCCCGGCCAAGTCAGCATGCCGGCGGCCCCACCGTCTGTGGCAGATGGAGTGTGCCCGTTCAAGGGCTCCCGGGAATAAAGAAACCCGCCGTCTCCAGCGGGTTTCTCGAGTAGCGGGGGCGGGATTCGAACCCGCGACCTTCGGGTTATGAGCCCGCGCTATGCGGTTGCTCCCGGTGCCGCCTTCCCATTCTGATGCGGTTTCGGTTGGTCCGAGTTGCTTTCAATTGCGCTCACATTGGTACTCGAATTGGTACCCGCGAAGGCGCGCTCGGCCCAAGCTCGCTCCTGCGAGTGGGGCGAGTAGTCCGCGTAGATTTCGGTCGTCTGCGAGCTACGGTGCCCCATCCACTCCTGAAGGGTCCGCATCGGCACCCCTGCCCCCGCCACGCCGGTACCGAACGTGTGTCGCAGGTCGTGAAAACGGACCGGGCGAACCCGAGCGCGCCTGAGCGCTTCCTTGTACCGCTTGCGCAGCTTCGACACGTCGTAGGGGTGTCCAGTCTCGGGGTGACAGAACACAAGCCCGGTGTCGGCCTGGTAAGCCGATCGCTGGAAGTGGCGGTCCAACTCCCCGGCGAGCCGGTCGATCATGGGCACCGCACGACTGGATCGCCTGCTCTTCGGCGTCCCCCACTTTCCCCGCACTCGGTTGCGGCGAACGCGGATCAGCCCGGCGGTCCAGTCCACGTCCTGCCAGCGGAGGGCGACGAGCTCGCCTTGGCGAAGGCCCGTCGTGGCCGCTGCGAGATACAACACGCGCTCCATCGGCCCGAATTCGTCATCGGGCACCGTGCGCAGCAACGCCTCGAACTCGCTCATGTCGAGGAAGCGGATATCCGGGTCGCCGCCTTTCGGGCGCGGACGGTCAACTGCTGCAACGGGATTGGTCGCCGCCCAACCGCGCTTCACCGCGTAGCCCATGACGCCGTGAAGGAACGTCAGGTGATTGCTGATCGTCTTACTCGATAGACCTTCACGCCGCTTAGCTTGCATGTAGGCGGCGACGTGGTCGCCCGTCACCTTGTCAATCGCCCGCTCGCCAAGGAAGGGCGACAGGTGACGGTCGAGCATGATCCGGTAGTCCTGCACCGTCGAGGGCTTGCGCTCCATGACGAACTCGACGTGATGGAGATACCGCTCGCCTGCCTCACGGATGCTCGTGCGCTCGGCGACCGGTGCGGCGGTCTCCGCTTGCATGATCCGATGCAGCTCGCGCTCAGCTTGCGAGCGAGTCAGGCCGAGCCGTGTGCCGGGAGTGCGCTTCGGCCCGATCTTGCGCTTGATCTGGCGGTCGCCGATGCGCCATTTGGCGTACCAACCGCCCCGGTACTCGTGGAGTGAGCCGCTGCCGTATGGGCGGCGTGCGCTACGTTTGCTTCGCATGGGAGCTCATACCTCCTGTGCCGTGCCCCGGGGCGTTCCTGCGCCGCCGGGGCGTTTAATTGTCGCGGTCAGCGTACCGCTTTCGAGCTCGGCGATCCAGGCGTCGATCGAGGCTTCGCGATAGCGGTAGTAGCGTCCGAGATTCACCACCGGGATGCGCCCGGCGCGACTCTCCGCGTACACCCAATCGCGCGTCATGCCGAGCTTGGCCGCGACCTGGTCGGCGGTGAGCAGCCGCGCGCTCACCACGCATCCTCCAGTCGAAGGTCGTCAGATTGGGTACGGAAATCCGCGTCACACGTGTCACCTGCGTCACGGCGTTCGGGCAGGTGAGGCGCGCGTGACGGGCGTGACGCGTCACCCGCTGCTTTTTCTAGGCGGATCATCCGCCGCCTCCGACCAGGCTTGAACTCGACGTCGATGCCGGCAGCTCGGAGGTTGGGAGCAAGACGGCGCAGCTCTGTCGAGAGTACCTGTCCGTTCGCGGGCCACCCCTTGCGCCGAGTCACGCTCTCGTCGACGGAGCCGCTCAGCGCTGCCAAGAGCTCGGTTGCGGTGCCCTCGAACCTCGTGTCGGCGAGCTCGAGCAAGGGCGTCGCGATCGGTGACGCTTCCAGCGGCAGCTCGTTGGCGGCCTTCCGGTTGGCCGAGTATGCGGCCATGAACGCGCCCTGGTGACAGTCGAGCGCCGGTTCCGACGCCGACACCCACTCCGCGAAGTCCGCCATCCGAGGCAGCGCCGAGAGCTGCACGTGCGGGAGGTTGCGGAGCGCTACGGAGACCGACTCTAGGAGTGCTCCGAGGATCAACGGGCGGGCAGCCTCGAACTGCCGCCATAGGTCGCGCTCGGTCCGTCGCTCGGTCTCTCCGATCGAAGGCAGGTTGACGACGAGCGTGCGGTCGAGGAGGTCGCTTTGGGTCGCGAGCTCGCCAATGCCGTTCAAGATCACTGGCCGCTGCGCATCGAAGATGACCTCATCGGCGTCCGAGTAGAGCTCGCGCGTCGCGAAGCCACCACCCGTCGCGAGGCGGCAGAGCGCGTTCGAGAGCCAGGCCGGCAGGTGGCTCACGTTGTCGAACGCGACGAGCCAGCCGTTGGTCGCGGCGATCATCAGGTCGCGCCCGTCGCGGGGCTCTGCTCGAAGCGGGGCGGTGCTCGGGTCAACCAACGCCTTCAGCATCCGCGCCGTCGTGCTCTTAGAGGAGCCCTGCTCGCCATAGAGATCAATCACCGGATACGGGCCCCGCGGCCGGAGGGCGTTCACGAGCGCGCCCTGGAGGAGCACCCAACCCTCGTCGCTCACGTTCAGGAAGCGTCGGAGGTCGCGCAGCGAGCCGCCGACAGTCGGCATCGGCAGGCTCGACATGCCGCGCGGTCGCCGGAACCGGACCGGCGCCTCGCCGACGATGCGCCACCCGTCGCGGTCTACCTCGATCGCGGACCATGACGGGTCGCCCAAGTCGAGGTAGATCGAGCCCTCAGCCTCGGCGATCCTGACATGCACGGGACGCTCGGTGCCGGCGAACAGCGCCTCGCCCTCCAGGACGCCGAGCGCATCCTGGAGCGCTTGACTGTTAGGTGCTCTGCTCTCGCTCTCGTAGAAGCGGCGGGCGAGCCAGTAGCGGAAGCCGCGAGACCGGACCGGCCACGTCTCGCCATGGTCGCCGACCGGCAGCGTGGCGAAGGCCACGCCATCCGGCGAGTGGAACAGCTCGGCTGCGCTGGCGAGCTTGACGAGCTGCGTCGCCTGCGATGGTCGGGCCGGCGAGTGTTCGCACCTCTCTTCGGCGGCGTGCTCCTCCTCCCCTTCCTTGGCCAGCCATTCCACGGGCGGCAGCTCCCCGTTCATCGCCGCCCCCCGACTTCGCGATCGAGCTCGCGCACCACCGCGCTCGCGCGGGCACGCACGAGCTCTTCCTGCGCGCGCTCGACTAAGAGCTGATCGAGCTCCCTGTCACCCGTGGTGTCGCCATCGAACCGCGCCGCATGGGCGACGTGCAACTCGTAGGCGGTGCCGCCGTGCCCGAGTACGACATGAGCACGGAACGGCGATCCGGAGAGCGTGAGCTTGAAACTCGCACGCAACTCGCGGCTGCCCTCGCGTGCGAACCCTAAGAAGCTGATCCTTAGCGAAGAGGCGCCCGTATCGCGACGCTCTTCTGCTGCATCCGTCGAGACATCTACCATTGCTGAGACCTCCTAAGGCCTCGTGGCCGGGATGATCCCCCGGCCCAAAAGCAGGTGTCGAGCGTGCGGCTTGGTAGTCAGCTAGGCCGCCGCTCGCCCGGGTTCCTAGCCGGAACCCTGCGGCTTCATGGGCTTCTTCTGGCCGCGCTGCGGTCAGTTTTGGCCGGCCTCATCTGCATAACGCTTGAGCAGATGGTCGGGCAGGGGTTGCCCGTACACGCGGGCTTCAAGCTCCGCGAGATCGTCAGCCACGCCAGGGGCGGTCAGCCCGGGCGGTGCGTCCTGCGGGGCTCGGTGAAGAGCCTGCAGGGTCCCGCGCGTAACGTGCACATGCACGGCTGCGCGCAGCTCCGCAGCGATGGAACGGCCACGCATCTGGCTGCAATCGCGGAGGAGCCTCATTAGATGGGGTTCGGCGCGAAAGAGCACTTCCTCACGCGCTTTCGGTTGTTTGCTCATGCTTTCAGACTATGACGATCACCCTGCAGATCCGTCAAGTTCGCGGATGGGACCCTTACCCTGAAGAGCGATGGAGGAACCTCTCTACGTGCGCATGCTGGAGAACGCGCTCGCCGCGGCGCGCGCTCGCTTGTGGGCGATCTGTGCCCCGGACGCCGAGGAGGACACGCATCTGATCGAAGCCTTGCGGCCGATCGAGTGACGCCACGTCCGTGCATCGTCTGCGGCACGCTCGTTAGCTCCGGTTCACGGTGCTTACAGCACGCACTACCGCGCCGGTCAAAGGCTTGGAGCAATCGCGTCCGTCATTCGACAGGTGGGCGTTGCAGCGTATGCGGTAGCACGGATCGCGTTCAAGCCCATCACGTTTTCGGGCGACATAGCGACGTTGGCCAACCCCTCTGCCACCGCTGCCACTGCGAAGCCCACGCGTGGTAGCTCGCCCGTTTCTTTGAGAGCGCGTAATCGGCGACTCTCCGACCGCGCTGCGCAAAAAAGCTCCTGAGGACTAAAGCCCGATGAACACGCCCTGCTCCAGATAGGGCGCTTCGTCCCCGTCGCCGCAGGTGGGCGGGCAGGAGGGTCCATAGCCGGTGCCGTTAAAGCCGGGGTCGTCGAGCGTGACCCGTAGCGAGGAGAAAACCGTTCGCTTGGTCTCCTTTACGTAGCCGGGGATGAGCGCGTCGGCGCTGGTCGTGGTGGTGCAGCTGGCGCCGAGGGTGGCGTCGGGGCTCGCCGTACATGTGAGCGGAGCCTGGAGCTTGGTGTCGGAGGCGGTGGCCGAGACTCCTCCGAAGCCCGAGGCGCGGTCGGTGATACGAGCCGAGACCGAGAGCAGCAGCTTGCCGGTGAAGTCGCTGCCCGCTCCAGAGGGGCAGGCGGCGTTCGCTTGCTTGCAGCGAACATCGGAGGCGCTGGCCGTGATGCGGAGGTCGGCCTCGTCGGTGGGGGTGCCGGGATCGCCCTGGATCGCGTCGAGCCTCGCCGAGCCCTGGCCCCTGCCCGCGGTGCCGGTCGTCAGCACCTGGGAGGTGAGGGCGGGCGGAGTGCAGGAGGGCTCGTCGAGCGGCTCCACGTGCTGGGAGTTGGGGGCGGTGCACTTTTGGTAGGAGGGGACGAGCGGGACCCGTTGCGGAGAGCCGCCGCCGGGGCGGGGGTAGGGGTCGAGGGCGCCGAGGGGTTGCCAGTCGGCCTGGTTACCGCCAACGCCGTTCGGAATCGGCGTCTGCCCGGTGCCGTCCGGGTTCATCACGTAAAGACCCGATCCCGGTCCCGCTCGTGTGAACGCGATCTTCGTGCCGTCCGGCGACCAGGCGGCCTCGATGTCGTCCTGAGGATGGTTGGTGACGTTCAGTCCGCCGCTGCCATCGGCGGATATGACGAAGATCTCCTGTTGCTGGGGCGAGATCATCCTCTCCCCCAAAGCGATCCTGCTGCCGTCTGGTGAGAACACCGGCGCCGGCCAGAAACTGTACAGGGACCTCAGGAAGCTTTGGGCTCCGGTGACCGAGTCGGCCTGCTTGTACGAGTCGTCCCCCAGCGACCAGCAGCCGCCATTGTCGCACTCGAAGAACCACTCGTTGTCCGAGTTCGCAAAGACGATGCGGCTGCCGTCGGGCGCCCATGCCAGGTCGTGCTTGAACGACCTGGGACCGCATGGCGGATCCGCCCCATCGGCGCAAGGCTGTGGGGAGTGGGTTAACTGCAACGGCGCTCCGCCGCTCGACGGCACGACGTACAGCTCGCTCTCCTGTGCGTATTCGCCGGTTCCCGGGTCCCATATGTCAGTTCGGGCGAACGCGATCTTCGACCCGTCCGGCGACCAGACTGGAGAGCTTGCCTGTGGGTCCCCGGAGAGGAAGGTCAGCCGTACCTGTGCAGTACCGTTCCCGTTCATCACATAGATGTCGGTACTGCAAAGGACTTGGCCGCAGGTTGAATCCCGATCGGAGACGAAGGCGATCTTCGACCCGTCGGGAGACCATTGAGGCTTGGTCTCGTGCGCCTGATTGTTCGTCAACTTGGTCGGCGCGCTTCCGTCCGCATTCACCGTGTAGATCTCGGCGTCGCCGTCGCTGTGGCCGACGAACGCGATCTTCCCGTTAGCGCCCGGGAAGGCGGCCTGCGCTGACGGAGCCGCGAACACGAGAGCAGTCAAGACGAATACGCATGTGGTTCGCAAGAGCACGAATCCCCTCCTCTGGACCAGAGTAGACCACTAGGCGTGGGTCGGTTCAAGGGATCAGACCCACCCCAGCAGCGCCACCGGCTCGGGCCTCGCCTCGGCTCTCTCGACCGCCATCGCGAGCGCGACCACGGCGTCGATGCACGCCGTCCGGTGTGCCCGGTCGATGCGCCAGCCACGCGGCGTGTCGCGCGCGATCACGTTCGCCACGTGGGCGTTTAGCTCGGGGTCGTTCGGGTGCGTGAGGCGCCGCTCCACGATCGCCCGGTGCAGGCGATGCGAGGCGGGGATCAGCCGGCTCGGAGACTGTGGGAAGGCGACGACCTGCATCCTGCCCTCGCGTTCCAGTTCGAGCGCAAGCTGCTGCGCCCGCCAGGGGTCATGCACCAGCTCGGCCACGTCAAAGCTGGCAGCCAGCTCTCGAATCAGCTCGCCTGCCTCCAGGATGGCCGCGTCCCCGTGCATGATCCGGCAGCCGACGCGCAGGTCATCGGTGAGCCAGACGACGGCGGTCGCCGAGCGCTCGCCACCTGCGTCGAGGCCAATCCAGACGCGCTCGCCAGGTTCGATGGTCGCCTCGCCAGCGCACGCCTGCCAGGCGCCCGCTGGCAGCCAATGTCCCTCGAGCGCGACCCACTGGTTCGCGTGCAGCCGTCGGAAAGCTCCATCCGGCACAGCCTCACGCTGCTCTTTTAGTCCGGCAGCGGTGAGCCAGCTCGCCGGGTTCGCGCGCTTGACGACACGCGCGCTGTCAACGTCCTCGTCGAAGGGCACGGCCCACTCGAGCATCGCGATGTTCGGTCCATGTGCGGCTGTCAAAAAGCCGTGCGGCCTTACATTCGGCTGCGCCAGCGCCCGTGTCCTCAGGCGCCCTAGCGGCGTATCAGCACCGTTGCCGGCAGTCGTGATCACCACCATGCGGCTGCCCACACGTTTGAGCATCGCGGTGCGCATCGCTTCGTAGACACTCGCGTCGGGGAAGGCGTGCAGCTCATCGAGGCACACGTAGCTCGGCGTCAGGCCATGCAGTTTCGGGGCATCGGAGGCGAGCACACGCAGGAAACCCCGGTCGATGCGCAGTTCGAGGTGCCGCACGGCGAATCGCTGCTCGACCGCCGGATGCGTCGCGAAGTCGCGGGCGTACTCGAAAATGACGCGCGCCTGGTCGCGCGATGCGGCCGCAACGTAGGCGGCCGGCCGCGGGGTCGTGAGCAAGTGATGGACTGCGAGGGCGCCCGTAAGGCAGCTTTTCCCATTCCCGCGCGGCAGCAGGATCAGCGTCTCGCGTTGCGGGCCGAAGATCGTCCGGGCGATCTTGCGCTGGAAGGGCTCGAGCTCGAGCCCCACGGCACGGCAGAAGGCGTAAAAGCCGCGGAGGCCTGGAGGGAATGGTCGAGCGCGCACTTGAGGAAATCGAGGGGTAGTCCTCACACTTAAGTGTGGAGGCCCATGCGTCTGTTCCGCAAGCCGCGATTCGAAGATCGCACTCTGACGCGCTCGAACGTCCCGAGCGTGATGTTGACGTCGACCGTCGCCGGCCTTCCCAAGACGGCCGACGCAGCTCTCCGCATCGTGGACGTGCTCGCCTGCGTGCGGCTCCTGGCGGAGTCGGCGTCGATCCTCCCCCTCCACGCCTACCGTCGCACCGCCTCCGGGCGCCAGCGCATAGAGAGTGGGATCGCCGACCTCCTGGAGCGCCCGGCGCCGGCGACGAGCCAGGGGAACCTCGTCTGTCAGCTCGTCGGCTCCCTGGCCTTGCGAGGCGAGGCTTTCGTGGGCAAGTTCCGCAAGGGCGGCGAGCTCGTGCAGCTAGGGATGCTGCCCGTCGATCGGATCGCGGTCGAGATCAAGAACGGCGAGCCCGTCTACACGCTCACGCACGACACCGGACGCCAGACGCGGCACGGGGCCGACGACGTTCTCCACCTGCGCGGCCTGTCCGTGGACGGCGTTCGCGGCCTATCGCCGATCGGCTACGCACGCGAGGCGCTCGGGCTCGCGGCCGCGCTTGAGCAGCACGCTTCCGCCCTGTTCGCGAACGGCGCGGCGCCGCTCGGCGTCCTCACGGTGGGACAGGGCCCGGCGCAGGGCGACGTGATGGAGAACTTGCGCAAGGGGTTCGAGGACCGGCACAAGGGAGCGAAGAACGCAGGCCGGGTTGCGGTACTCGCTGGCGAGATCGACTTCAAGCCGGTGTCGATCACGCCCGCCGACGCGGAGTTCATCGCGCAGCGCAAGCTGAGCACGAGCGAGGTCGCGCGCTTGTTCCGCGTACCCGCCCACCTGGTCAATGCCGAATCGAACACGTCGCTCACCTACTCGACCACCGAGATGGACGCGCTCAACTTCGTCAAGTTCTCGCTTCAACCGTGGCTCACCGTGATCGAGCAGGCCGTGAGCGCCGATCGCGACCTCTGCCAGCCCGGCACCTACGTCCAGTTCAAGCTCGACGCGCTCCTGCGCGCCGACTCGCACACTCGCGCACAGGTTTACGCGCTCGCGCTCGACCCCGAGCGCGGCTGGATGCGCCGCGAGGAGATCCGCGAGCTGGAGGACCTGCCGCGCGAGCAGCGCGTGCCGGTGCCGACGGTGACAGTTAACGGCCACACCCGACAGGAGAGACCTCATGCCAGAGCTTGAGCAACGGACGATCGACGTCGACGTCTCAGACCTCGACACCCGCGGGCGCACGCTGCACGGTTACGCGAGCGTGTACGGCGTCGAGAGCTTAGACCTAGGAGGGTTCCGGGAGCGGATCGCGCCCGGTGCCTTCGCCGACGTGCTCGACGCGGACGTTCGCTGCCTTCTGAATCACGATCCCTCGCAGGTGCTCGGGCGCACGCGCTCGGGCACGCTGCGCCTCCACGACGAGGAGCGCGGGCTTCGCTTCGAGTGCGATCTCCCAAGCTCGCCGCTCGGAGAGAACGTGCGCGAGGCAGTCAAGCGCGGCGATGTGGACGGCGCGAGCTTCCGCTTCGTCGTCTCCGACGAGGACTGGAGTGAGGATGGCGAGCTGCGCACCGTTCGCTTGGTGCGCGAGCTGCAAGACGTAACCGTCGCAACCTACGGCGCGTATCCGGCCGCCAGCGTCGAACTTCGGACGCGACCCGACAACCCGCAAGAGGAGGAAGAAGACGTGAAGCCAGAAGACCGCGAGAGCGGCGGCCTCGCGGTCGAAGACAGGACCGCGACGGACGCCCAACCGACCGTCGAGGAGCGAGTGATCGATGCGCTGCGGAGCGTCCGCAAGGGCGAGTCGCGCGCGCTCGCCGGCAGCGCCGCGGACGCGATCACGCCGCCCGAGCTGTCGACACTGCTATTCGAGAAGCTGCGCGCGGCGAGCGTGATGTTGCAATCGGGCATCCGCGTGATCCCGACCGATCGCGACTCGATCGAATGGCCGAAGCTCTCGGCCGACGTGAGCCCGGCTTGGTACGCGGAAATGGACCCGATCACACCCGGCGACCCATCGTTCGTCACCCTCACCGCCACGCCGCGCAAGCTCGCCCACTTGGTGCAGGTGTCAAACGAGGTCGTAGACGACTCGGCGCCATCCGTCGTGGACGTGCTCAACACGCACCTGGCCACGATGCTCGGGCTGCGGCTCGACTTCTTCCTCCTGGAGGGCAACGGAACCGCGCCTCAGATCCGTGGGCTTAAGAACGTCGCCTCGATCCAGACCGTGAGCATGGGCGCCAACGGCGCGCAGCTCACGAACCTCGACCCGATCGCCGACGCGGTCGGGCTCCTGGAGGCGGCGAACGCGCCCGGGCCCTACGCGATCGTGATGCCCCCCGCGCAACTGGTCAACGGTGCGCAAGTTCAAGGACACGACGACCGCGCCGCTCCTGACCGCTACGCCGAGCACGGACGCGCCGCGAACGGTGTTCGGCAACCGCGTCTACGTGTCCGCTCAGCTCACGCTCACCGAGACGCAGGGCACGAGCACGGACTGCAACTCGATCTACGTCTACAGCGCGAGCGAAGTCGTGCTCGTGCGCCGGCAGGACGCACAGATCGAGCTCGATCGCTCGCGCCTGTTCAATCAGGACGCGAGCGAGCTGCGCGGCAAGCTGCGCGCCGATCTCGTCGTGCCAAACCCGCAGGCGGTCGTGCGGATCGTGGGGGTGAGGCCCTGATGGAGCGCACTCGCGAAAAGACCCTCACCGTGACGGTAAAGGAGGGCTGTGTCGTCTACCACGACGGCACCGGCTACGGGCCCGGTCAGACGTTCGAGCTCCCGGCCGCGGAGGCGCGCGCGCTGCTCGAGCAAGGGGTCGTGGAGAAAACCTGAGTGGCCACCTACGCGACCACCGCAGAGCTCACGGCATACCTGGACGAGAACGCCGACGCGAGCGTTGGCAACGCCGACGCCGACAAGCTGCTCGAACGCGCAGAGCGCGACGTGGACCGCGTGATCGGCCCCTACACCGTCAATGCGACGACCGGCCTCAAGCTGACGCCTGCGAGTCTCACGAGCGTTCAGCGTGCGGCGCTCTCGCGGGCGACGTGCGCGGCGGCCGAGTACCGGCTCGTCCTTGGGGAAGCGGAGCTAGTCGGCGACGATGTGCTCCTGCCGGTGATGCTCCAGCCGATTCGCACCGCCGGCCGTGTCGCCCCGAAGATCCTGGAGGAGCTGGCAGGGTCCGGCCTGATCACCTGGAGCGGGACGGTGGCAACCGATGCAGCCGTCTGACCCGATCGAGCAGCTCCGCGATGCGCTCGCGGCGTCGAAGCGCGAGGGCGTCGAGTTCGCCCTCGCGTGGGAAGGCGCTCTCGGCGAGATCGACTGGGCCGGCAGTTCGGGGCGCAACCGCGCGGAAGCTGAGGACGCGCTCAGGTGGTCGCGAGACTTCTGGCGCAACGCTTACGAGGACACGAGCGACGGCGTGCGGGCGAAGCTCGACGCGCTGTTCCTGCCGAGCGACCACTACGAGGCGAACGGGATCAACCGTGAGCCCATGGGCGCTCGGGGAGTAGGGATTTAGCCTGGGCGGCACTTGCCGCTCATGGGCGGGCTGATCCTCGACAGCCCGCGACGGGGGAGCTGGCAGCACGGCGTGGCGTGCGGCTTCGCCAGAGCGCCGTCCCCTACGGCACCGTTGGAGCGCGGGTCGGGTTTTCGTAGCCTCCTACCGGCCCGCGCTGTGCCCCGCGCGATTGGTACCCAATTGGTACCCGCGTGTCGGAGCATCACTCTCCACGCCCAATAGGAAAGCCCGCCGCAGCGGGCTTTCCTTGAAGTAGCGGGGGCGGGATTCGAACCCGCGACCTTCGGGTTATGAGCCCGACGAGCTACCTGACTGCTCCACCCCGCGCCGTGGACTGAAGATTATAGACAGCTAGCTTGGCGATTCCGGGCGAAGCGCGCCCTGAATTCGAAGCTTGCAGCTAGGCTGAGCGGCCCATGAATGAGATCCTTCCTGGCCTGCATCAATACACCGCTTTCCACGAGAGGATCGGGTTCGACGTCAGCTCGTACTTCGTCGCCGAGCCCCGTACCCTCATCGACCCGATGCTGCCGGCGGAGGGGCTCGAATGGTTTCGCGGCGAGCGCGAGCCTCGGCTCATCGTCCTCACCAACCGCCACCACTATCGAAAGACCGCCGCCTTCACCGAGGCCTTCGCTTGCCCGGTGCTCTGCCACGAGTCGGGCCTGCACGAGTTCGAGGGCGGTCCTGAGGTGAAGGGCTTCGCGTTCGGGGACCAGCTCGCGCCCGGCATCGTCGCGCACGAGATGGATGCGATCTGCCCGGAGGACACGGCGCTCCACATCACGGCTGGCGGCAGCGCGCTCGCCTTCGCCGACGCCCTGGTCCACTGGGGCGAAGGGCGAATCGGCTTCGTCCCCGACAACTTCATGGACGATCCGCCGAACGTCAAGGAGGGGGTTCGCGCCTCGGCGCGCCGTCTGACCAAGCTCGACTTCGACACGCTCCTCTTCGCGCACGGCGAGCCGATCGTCGGCGAGGGCAAGCAGGCGCTGCAGCGCTTCCTCGAGCAGTAGCCGGCGCGCGGTTAAGCTTTCGCAATGGGAAAGGTCTACGACGAGATCGACGAGCACCTGCGCGGCTGGATCGCCGAACAGGCGCTCTTTTTCGTCGGCACCGCTCCTCGGGACGGCGACCACGTGAACGTCTCGCCGAAGGGCCCGATCGACTCGCTGCGCGTCCTGGGCCCGCGCGAGATCGCCTACCTCGACGTGATCGGAAGCGGAGCCGAGACGATCGCCCATCTGCGCGAGAACGGGCGCATCGTGGTGATGCTCTGTGCCTTCGAGGGGCCGCCGCGCATCCTGCGCCTGCACGGGCGCGGGGAGATCGTCGCAGCGGAGGACCCCCGCTTCGACGAGCTGCTCGAGCGCTGCGCGTTCGAAGAGCCCAAGGTGCCGGAGTCGCGGCGTTCCATCATCCTCATCGAGATCACCCGGGTCGCCGACTCCTGCGGCTACGGCGTGCCGCTGATGAGCTTCGAGGGACATCGCCAGCACGCCGACGCATGGGCCGAGAAGAAGCTGCGCGTCGGTGGACCGGAGGCGTTCGTCGAGTACCAGCGCGACAAGAATTCCGAAAGTCTCGACGGGCTGCCCGCTCTCTAGCGGTCTGTCTCGGGCCACTGGGGTGTAGGGTCGGACCATGAGGGTCGCGGCGATCCAGATGCAGGCCGGGCTCGGGGAGGTCGACCTCAACCTGGAGCGGGCGGAGCAGCTCGCCGAGGATGCCGCGGCAAAGGGCGCCGACTGGGTCGTCTTGCCGGAGTTCTTCACCACCGCGATGGCCTTCGACGAGCGCATGCTCGGAACGGCCCGGCCGGTCGACGGTGAGCCCTCGCGCCTGCTGCTCGACCTCGCCGCGCGCCACGGCATCACGATCGGAGGCTCATTCCTCGCCATCCATCCGGACGGCGCCGTTCGCAACACGTTCGTGCTCGCCGGCCCCGACGGAGTACTCGGCATGCACGACAAGGATCTGCCGACGATGTGGGAGAACTGCTACTACGAGCAGGGCGCCGACGACGGCGTCATCTCCACTCCCGAAGGACGCGTCGGCGCCGCCCTCTGTTGGGAGCTGATCCGCTCGCAGACCGCGCGTCGCCTGCGCGACCGAGTGCGGATGGTCGTCGGCGGGTCGTGCTGGTGGGACGTGGCCGAGAACCTTCCCGGGCGAGCGCTCTGGCGGGCCGTCCAGCGCCAGAACCTTCGCCTCTGCCGGCGCACGGTGCCCACGCTTGCCCGGCTCCTTGGCGTGCCGGTGGTGCACGCCAATTGGTGCGGGCAGACCGATGGGCGCTGGATGCTCGGCAGCCGCTACCTGACCCGCTACGTACAGGAGGCGAGCATCGTGGACGCGTCCGGGCAACTGCTGGCGAGCCGCCGCTTCGGCGACGGGCCGGGCGTCATCACGGCCGAGGTCGAGCTCGCCGAACCATCGCCCTCACAGGAGATCCCGAGCTCGTTCTGGATCCACCCGGAGAACCGCCAGCCACACTGGCGCCTGCTGTGGTGGGCGCAGAACGCACACGGCCGCCGCTATCGCATACGGACGGGCGCGGCCCGGGTCGAGCAGCCGAGCTTCCGGGCGAGCATGTCAGCGTCGACGAACGGCGCCAGCTCACATCCGGTCGCCACCGTCTCTGCGGAGCGAGAGGACTAGCGCCCGGGGGCCGGCGGACGCTCGGCCAGGCCGACCGACTTCTTTTCAGCGGCTTCCTTCAGCGCCTGTACCGACTTGTCGAGCCAGCGGCGGAAATACGGCCGCCCAAACGTCAAGTCGAAGATCCTGTTGCCGAAGCTCTTCGGATCCATGCCGAACTCGACCTCCAAGAACGTGTTGCCCTGGGCCTCGGTCATGTGCCAGTGGGCATACGTGCCCGTGGCCAGGCAGCGCATCTTGATCTCGCGGAGGCCCTTGAACTCCTCGACCATGAACTTGGTCGTCTCTCTTCCGATCGGTCCCTCGCTGATCTGCACGTAGGCGTCCCCGACTTCGAATCGGGAACCCTGCACCTCGATCACTCGTGGCCACCACAGCGGATGACGCCGGGGGTCGCCGACGAGCTCCCAGATCTCCTCGACCGGGGCCTCGACCAGCGCTTGTGCCCTGTATTCCGACATCGCGTGCGGCCCGAAACCTTAGAGCCTCTAGGCGCCGCCGCCCGATTCAGCGGCCACGCCGGCCGAAGCTGTGGGGAACCGGCAGCACGGCGCGTAGATCCCCGCCGGCCGCGGCCGCGAGCTGTTCCTCCCCGCCGGTGCCCGCGGTCTCCTCGATCGCCTCCCGGCCCGTCTCCCGGCCGACCGGCGGCTCGATGTGCTTGACCTCGGCGCGCGGCAGGTCCAGGCGTTCCAGCGGCCGAAGCGACTGCACGACGACGTTGATCACTCCAGCGCGCTTCTCGAGCCGGCCTTCGACGATCACGAACGGCTCCGCTCGCACAGTGAGGCGATGGCGCTCGTAGACCTGCGGCATGACGACCAGGTTGATCGTGCCGAGCTCGTCCTCGAGCAGCATGAACGTGATCCCGTTCGCCGTGGCAGGGCGCTGGCGCGCGACGACGAGGCCGGCGATGGTGATGCTCTGCCCATCCGGCAGGCGCTCGAGGTCCTCGCTCGTGACCGCTCGCTCCGGGAGGTCGGGGCGCAGGAGCTCCAGCGGGTGCTGATCGATGCTGATCCGAAACGAGCCGTAGTCGGCCACGAGCCGCTCCCACGGCGTTTGCTCGCGCAACGCCGGCGGCTCCGGCGCCTCGAGCGGCAGCGAGAGCTGAACGCCGCCGGGGACCGCCCGCCCCGGCGTGACGACCCCGAGCTGCCACAGCACCTCACGCCGCGGCAACCCCTCACAAGCCCCCGACCAAGCAAGCCGCTCGAGCGTGTCACGCCCAACCCCCGACCGCGCAGCCAAATCCCCCGCATCGAAATAACCCCCACCCCTCTCCCTTTCCTCGACGAGCCACCGGACCTCCTCCTCCCGAACGCCGAGGACGTACCCGAGCCCGACCCGAACCGCAAGAGAAGTGGAATCGTCATCAGCAACGCGTCTGGCACGGGTGGCGCGCAGGGTGGCTTTTCGGCGAGGGCCCGCAGCCGAAAGGTCACTCAAGCCGACAGGACCCGTGCCGCTGGCGTTCCCATCCTGAGGCCGTTCAACCCGACACTCAACAAAGCTCCGGTTCACGTCGGGCGCCAGGACAGTCATCCCGCGAAGCTGCGCCTCGTGCACGAGCGAGTCCGGTGGATAGAACCCCATCGGCTGCTCGTTCAACAACGCACACAGAAACTCCGGCCCGTAGTGAACTCGCAGCCACGTCGACTGGTACGCGAGCAAACCGAACGCGGCGGCATGCGCCTTCGGAAAGCCGAAGCCCGAGAAGCCGCGCACCTGCTCGAAGACGCTCTCGGCCACGGCGTGGTCGACCCCACGCTCGACGGCGCCTTCGACGAAGCGCTGCTGGTAGACGGCCATCGCCGCGTCCGAGCGCTTGCGGCTCATCGCGCGGCGAAGTCCCTCCGCCTCGCCGGCGCCGAAGCCGGCGAGCGCCATCGCCACCTCCAGCACCTGGTCCTGGAACACGATCACGCCTAGCGTCTCTTCCAGGACGGGCTCGAGCGAGGGATGCGCGTAGGGAACCTTGAAGCTCGGGTCCACTCTGCGCTTCTCGCGCCTGTCTATATAAGGATGGACGGCGCCGCCCTGGATCGGTCCCGGGCGAACGAGCGCGACCTGCACCGTGAGATCGTCGAGGCTCGCGGGCTTGGTGCGGCGGATGCTCTGCATCTGCGCGCGGCTCTCGATCTGGAACACGCCCGTCGTCTCGGCGCGCTGGATCACGCGATACACCTCCGCGTCGTCGTACGGGACGCGCGAGAGATCGATCCGCTCGCCGCGCACGCGCGCCACCTCGTCGATGCAGCGCTCGACCGCGGAGAGCATCCCGAGCCCCAGCAGGTCGATCTTCAAAAAGCCGGCGTCCGCGCAGGAGTCCTTGTCCCACTGCACGAGGTTGCGGCCCTCCATCGCCGAGGGTTGCACGGGGCAAAGGTCGATCAAGGGCTCGGTTGCGATCACCATCCCGCCCGGGTGCTGGGAGACGTGGCGCGGCAATCCGTACGCCTCGGGAGCGAGCTCGATCAACGCCCGCCAGCGCGGCGAGCGAGCGCGCCGCGAGCCGATCACCTCCTCCACCCCGCGCGCGAACCCGTCGGCGTCGCCGTACACGTCCGTGGCCCGCGCAAGCCGCTCGATCTCGCCCGCCGGCAGCCCGAGCGCCTTGCCGAGGTCGCGCACCGCGCCCTTCCAGCGATAGGTCGCGAACGCGCCGACGAGCGCCGCGCGCTCGGCCCCATAGCGCTCGTGCACGCGCGGGATCAGCTTCTCGCGAATGTCGCGCGGGAAGTCGAGGTCGATGTCGGGCAGCGCGCTGATCTCCTCGTTCAGGAACCGGCCGAGAAAGAGGCGGTTGCGGATCGGGTCGATGTGCGAGAGCCCGGTCAGATAACAGACGATCGAGCTGACGCTCGAGCCGCGCCCGCGCCCAGGCGGGAGCAGCGTGCGCGCGGAGTCGCGCCCGCGCACCTCGGCTGCAACCTCACGCGCAAGCTCCAGCATGTCGTGGTGAAGGAGGAAGAAGCCCGAGAGCCCGAGCGTGCGGATCACGCGCAGCTCCTCGTCCAGGCGCGCGCCTGCCTCGGCGCGCTCGGCGGCCCGGTAGCGCCCGTCCAGGCGCCCACGGCAGAGCTTCGCCAGCTTCTCGTCGGCCAGCGGGTCCTCGGAGCCGGGATAGCGGTAGCCGAGGTCGCGGGTGAGGTCGAACTCGATTCGCTCGGCGAGCCGGGCAGTCTCCGCCACTGCGTCGGGGCGGTCGTGAAAGCGCTCGGCCATCTCGGCCGGCGCCGCCATCACCGAGCTGCGGTTGCCGCGCCGCTCAGGCTCGGTCTGATCGAGCGTCAAGAGCAGGCGAGCGGCGACGAACGCGTCCTGCAGGCGGGCGCGGTCGGGGTGGTGGGAGTGGACGTTGCCAGTCGCCACGCACGCAACGCCGACCTGCTCGGCTAGCGAGCAGAGCGCGCGGTTTCGCGCCCGGTCGCGCCTCCAGCAGGGGCGCTGGAGCTCGACGCGGAAGCGGTCGCGGCCGAAAGCGGCGAGCAGGCGGCGGGCGATCCGCTCGGCCTCGCGCGCCTTTCCCCTCTCCACCGCTCCTGCGACCGCGCCGTCGCGCGCGCACCCGGACAGGCAGAGGAGGCCTTCGGCGTGGCGCTCGAGCTGGTCGATCGTCGTGCGCGGCGGCCGCCGCGCGGTGGCGCCGCTTCGCGAATAGTCGCGGGTGCCCTCGTGCGCGAGCGTGAGTAGGCGGCAGAGGTTCCTGTAGCCGTGGCGATCTTGAACGAGCAGGGTGAGGTGAGCGGGCTCCGTCCTTTCCACGACCGTCAACTCGGCGCCCGTGATTGCCTTCACGCCGAGCCCCTTGCAGGCGTGCGCGAACTCCATCGCGCCCCAGATCCCGTCGTGGTCGGTGAGCGCGATCGCCTCGTAGCCGTGCACGGCCGCCGCTGCAGCCATCTCCTGCGGAGTGGAGGCGCCGTCCAGGAACGAGTAGGCCGAGTGGGCGTGCAGCTCGACGTACGCCATCACGCACCCCGCTGCAAGAACCAGCGGCCGCTTGCGAGGTCGCGAAAGACGACGACGCTCGCGCCGTCGTCGGTGACGATCTCCATGTAGCGGCGCCGTAGCGGGCGCTCTGTCCACCAGCGGTCCTCGACGAGCCAGTCCTCCCGCACAGCTTCCACGCGCTTGTGCGCAACACGGATGGGAGTGTCTTCGCGATCGACCTCGACGGTCGCGGGACGAGGCCGATAGAGAACGCGGCTCAAGCGCGGCCTAAGCCTCGGGGAACGGCGTCAGCAGCGCGCGTCGCTCGGGCACCCGCGAGCCGGGGTCGACCTCGAGCACGCGCAGAAGCGAATCGGCGCCCGCGGCGGCGCGCGTCTGGCGAAGCGCTTCGACCAGGCGCCTGCGGCGCTCGCTGCCGTCGTGGCCCGAGAAGCGCAGCTGGTCCGCCACCGGAGGCCCGAACGAGATCACGGTGAGGCTGAGCTGCTCGATCGGAGCGGGCAGCTCACCGAGCTTCGGCGCCAGCGCCAGCCGCAGGAGATCGCGCTCGGCCGTGACCGCGCGCAGCGCGACGTCGCGGCACCACGTGCCCTGCTCGACGAAGCGCGCGCCCAGCCGCAGCTTGCGAAACGCGCGTCCGCGCCGCTCGGGGCGCGCCAGGAGGCGGTCGATCAGGAGCAGCAGCATCTGGTCGAGCTGGAAGCCCGACACCGCCTCAGGCAGGTCGATCCGCTCGGCCATCGTCTCGCGCAGCGCCCGGGGGCGAAGCGGGGTGTCGAGCCCGTGGACGAGCTCGCGCGCGAAGAGGCCGGCGCGGCCGAAGCGATCGGCGACGTCGGCCGCGGGAAGCGCGGCGAGGCCGCCGAGCGTGCGCACGCCAAGCCGCTCGAGCGAGGTCGGAATGTCGGTGGCCTTTGAGCTTGCCGGTGGCAAGCGCGAGCGAAGCAGCCCGACTGGGAGCGGCGCAAGGAACGTGCGCGCCGCGCCGGCGGGGACGATCTTCGCCGCCCGCCCCGCGCGGACCCGGCCGGCCGCGGCGAAGGAGCAGAAGCGACTGGGACCCGCGCCGAGTCGCGCCGCCGCTTGGTGTCGCGACGTCTGATTTCGCGCCGCCGCCCGTCTCCCCGCCGTCCCGAGCGCCCGCCGCGTGCGCTCGAGCACTCCCTCGAGGTGGCCGCCGTAGAGGCGCCGCAGCGAACCGGCGTCGAAGTAGGCCTCGCCCGGGCGCCCCGGCTCGACCGCTGCACCGATCTCCTCGAGCGCCGACAGCACCGACTCCCACGCGCTCGCCGCGCGATCGGGGTCGGCGGCGAGCAGGCGCAGATCCGGGCAGCGCGAGAGAGCCTCCCCCAGCCGCATGCCGCGGTGAACGCCCTGCGCTTCCGCGGCCCCCGAGACCTCTCCCACCACCTGCTCGCGATCCGGCTCCGGCGCGAGCCCGAGCGGCGCGAACTCCGCCTGCGCCCCCGCCGCGGCGACCAGCAGCTCGAAGCGAGGGATCAGCACGCAGACGATGGACACGAACGTATGTTCGCATAGGCTAGAGGTCGGTTCAACCCCGCCCCGTTAAGTTTCCTGCCAGCCGTGATCGTGCGCGTCTCAACCGAGCTCGAGACCTCTCCCGAGCGCGCCTGGGAGGCGGTCAACAAAGCTGAGACGCTCCTCTACATAACGCGCGGCCTGCTCGGCATCCGCCCGCTCGGCCACGTGCCCGAGCGCTTCGAGCAGGACACCGTCGTGCCGGTGCGCCTCTACTTCTTCCACGTCATCCCGGCCTGGCGGCACGAGATCCGCTTCGTCCGACACGACGAAGCAGCGCGCGAGATCTACACCCAGGAGCACGGCGGCCCAGTGCGCAACTGGAACCACCTCATAAAGATCGAGCCGCTGCTCGCCGGCGGGACCAGCGGCGGACAACCACGCCACCGCTGCCTCTACACCGACGAGATCGAGATCCGCGCCGGACCGCTCACCGCGCTCGTCTGGCTCTACGCGCACGGCTTCTACCGCTACCGCCAGCGCCGCTGGCGAAAGCTCGCCCGCCGTCTAGAGTCATCTGAGGCGGGGTCTTCGCCCGGACGCTAGCTCGCCTCGGGCAGCACGTAGAACGCAACCACCGCGTACTGGATCGCGGCGGCGGCGATAACGAGCACGTGGAAGATCTCGTGGTAGCCGAATACCGCCGGCGCGGGGTCCGGCCGCTGCGCCGCATACACGACCGCGCCCAGCGTGTAGAGGATGCCGCCGGCACCGAGAAGGACCGTACCGGCGACGCCGATCCTGGAGACCAGCTCGGGGAAGGCGACCACCGCGACCCAACCGAGCGACACGTAGACGACCGCGGTCACCCACTTCGGCGAGTCGACCCACACGAGGTTGAGGATGACGCCGGCGAGTGCTCCCGCCCAGACCGCGATCAGGATCGCGGTTGCGAGCGCTCCGTCGAGCGCGAGCAGCGCGAAGGGCGTGTAAGTGCCCGCGATCAGGAAGAAGATCATCGAGTGGTCGAGCCTTCGCATCCAGCGCCGCGCCGCCTGCGACGACCAGTTCACACGGTGGTAGAGCGCGCTGACGCCGAACATCGCGCCGACGCTCACCGCGTAGACGGCGGTCGCCACAGTGGCCCGTCCCGCTGGCGCGATCGCGATCAGGAGCGCGCCGGCGGCGAGCGAGACAAAGAAGGCCCACTGGTGGAAAACGCCCCGAAGCCGCGGCTTCACCTGGGCTGTCAGCGTGGCGTCCATCACTGAAGCCGAAGATACACCCGCGGCCAAGGATCGTTAGCCGTCCGCCTGCCTACGGGCAGGCGGAGCCCGTGCAGGTGCGATACGTCTGGAGGGTGCTGTGCAGCGGTGCCGGGTCGGGCGCGCCCGTGGGGTCGACACCGGGATCCCATTGGCCGTTGCCGCCGTAGAGATTTTCCTCCTGACCATAGTCGTTGGCGAGGTTGTAGTACTCGCGGAACGTGACGTTGCCGCTATCGCCGTAGTACTCGATGTACTGGAACTTGGGCGTCGCGTTGGGCGCGGAGCGAATCGAAGCCCAGGTAGGTGCAGGAGAGGCCGATGGGACGTCCGCCTCGCGCCAGTACTCCAGCAGGAGCTGGCCGCGTGCGGAGCCCGTTCGGAGATCCTTGCCGTCCACGCCCGCCGACACCGGTAAACCAACGGCGTTCAGCACCGTGGGCGCGATGTCGACGTTCGCCACCATCTTCGGCGAGCTGGCCCCCGCGGCCACACTCCCGGCCGGCCAGCGCATGTACATGGGCACGTTGATGGACTCGGTGTAGGGAACGAGCTTGCCCTCGAGTGCGTGCTCGCCCCAGACGAAGCCATTGTCGGACACAAAGATCGCCAGTGTGTTGTTGGCCTCGCCGAAGTCCTGAAGCTTCTGCATCACGGCTCCAACCATGTCGTCCACCGACTTCAGCGCCGTCAACTGCCGGCGGCGCGTCGTCGCTGTAGCCGTCTCAGTGTTGGAAGTGGTGCGGGCGCAGCATCGACCGTCGCGTACGTATTGGGGCTTGTCGCTGCGGTCCGGCTCGTAATAGGACGCCGATTGCGTCGATTGGTAGGCGCAGTCCGGAATTGGGCCAGGGCAGTTCAAGTTGTTCTCGTACCCGGACTGCGGCTCGGCGCGCATGTGCGGCGCATACGGCGCCAAGTACAGAAACCAGGGCTGATCGTTGCCCATGCCTTCGGCGGTCTCCCTTGTCTGGAGGAATGTGAGCGCCCGCTCGCGGACGTACTGCGTCGAGTACGTGTACCAATTCCACTGCGTACCGTGCTCGTTGCCCTGCGCGTCCAGATAGCCCTCGTTGACGTGCAACATGCATTCGTGGCTGTCGAGGACCTGTCTCGGTGGGACATTCGCAGGCACGTTCGGAACCGCACAGCCGCTATAGGCGCCGTAACCATTGTTGAAGATCCCCCACTCGTCCCAGTGCTTCGGATTCTCGATCGGATCGGGCGGTTGGGGGCCGGCGGTGATGGACTGCTCGTCCCAGATGTCCCAATCATTCAGAAACTTGCCATAGATTCCAGTGCGGTAGCCGTTATCGCGCAGGGAATGCTGAATCGTGGCGCCTTGATCGAGCGCGCTCGCTCCCGTTGGAGGCGGCCCGGGGTCGTTGATGATCGTCTTCACCTCGTGGTTGTGCGCGTACTGCCCGGTGAAAATCGAAGAACGCGAGGGGCAGCACTCCGGCGTGGTGGCGTATGCATTGGGAAACTCCGTGCCGCCGTTCCCGAACCAGGTCTTGACGTTGGGCATCCACGTCACCGGCTGCCCCGAGGCTGGGTCGACCAAATCATCGATCGTGCCCGCGCGCTGGTCGTCGGTGAGGATCACCAGGATGTTCGGAGGATTGGGAACCAGGGCGCCGGCGCTGTGAACGCCAAATAGCGCCGTTAAGAGCAATGTCGCACCGCACGTAACCGCCAGCGCAACCATTGCTCGTACAAGAGCAATGCGACTCCCGATCATCATCCTCCCCGAGGTGCGCTTTTTATAGAACGGCACGACACAAGTCAAGGGTCGCCCTAAAGTTTCTTGTCCGGACTGAAGGAATAGAGGCCCCAGCGCATTCCTGCCGCGCCCTACAATCGCCCCGCATGCGGGTCGCAGTGGTCGACATCGGCACCAACTCGACGCGCCTGCTCGTGGCGGACGTGGCCGACGGCCGCGTCGAGGAGATCGTGCGGCGTACGACCGTGACGCGGCTCGGGGAGGGGGTGGACAGCCAGGGGCGGCTGCTCGACAGCGCCGTCGAGCGGGTACTGGCCACCTGCGCCGAGTACCGCGCCGAGATCGACCGCCACTCGCCCGAGCGCGTCGTCGCGGTGCTCACGAGCGCGGTGCGCGACGCCGACAACGGCCCGGAGCTCGAGGCCGCGCTGCGCGAGCGATTCGAGTTCGAGGCAGAAACGATCAGCGGCGAGCGTGAGGCGCGGCTCACTTTCCTCGGGGCCTCGAGCGCTCGCAGCTATCACTCTCCTCTGCTCGTGCTCGACATCGGGGGCGGCAGCACCGAGTTCGTCGTCGGCGCCGGGTCGAACTTGGTCTTCTACGTCTCGACCCGGGCCGGCTCGGTCCGTCACACCGAGCGCAACCTCCACTCCGACCCCCCGAGCGACTTCGAGCTGGAGCGCTGCGCCGAGGAGATCCGGGCCCAGATCGAGCGCTCGATCCCCGCCGAGGTTCGGCGCAGCGTCGTGGACGGAGTCGCGGTGGCCGGAACGCCCACCTCGTTCGCAGCCATCGACCAGCGCCTCGAGCCTTACGACTCCGAGCGGGTGGACGGCTACCGGCTCACGCGCACCGCATGCGAACGAATCCTCGCGCGGCTCGGCGCGCTGCGGCTGGAGGAGCGGCGCGGAGTGCCGGGCCTACACCCCGACCGGGCGCCGACCATCGTCGCCGGGGGCATCATCCTGCTCGAGTCGATGCGCGCGTTCAGCCTCGACTCGATGGAGGTCTCCGAGCACGACATCCTCGCGGGCGCCGCCCTCCAAGCGGCCGGATCGACCTGACGCTCGCCTCTCACTCCCTCACGCAGCGGACGGCCGGTAGCCGCGCAGACGCCCCACCGGGGCGAGCAGCGCGAAGGCGGCCCGCAGCACGGGCTGAGGTCCGTCGAGCCGGAAGACGTCGCGGTACTCGTTCAGGAGCACGGCGAACGCGAGCGGCCCGGGCATGCCGTTGCTGCCGACCCGTCCGGAGCGATGCAGCGAGTCGATCGCGCGAAACCACTCGATGGTGCGACCACCGGGCGTCGTCCGCCAGAGGACCCGCGCCGGCTCGCCGCCCGGATTCCACATCTGGTGAACGGCGCCGCGCGGAACGTCGAGCGTGTCCCCCACGTCGAGCGTTCGTTTCTGCCCGTTCACCTTCGACTCCAACCTCCCGGCGAGCACCTCGAAGTGTTCGTCCTGCGCCGGGTGCAGGTGCTTGGGCGGCGCCGAGCCACCCGGCCCGTAGAGGGCCTCGACCTCCAGCGCCTCGGGAGAACTGTCGCGAACGGTCAGCGACTCGTGCGGTGTGACGGTGAGAGTTTCGGGCACCGGTTCCTCCTTCGAATGAGCTCAGAAGCTTGACGGCAAGCTTGCGTCGATGCGCCGAAGTTCGTTAATAGCCGCAGTTTGGGGCCAAAAAATCGGCCCTCTGGATTTGCCGTCGTCCGGCCCGTAGATAATCCCCGCCGGAATCGCGGCCCGGGTCTCCTTGGTCGAGGGTTCCAGCACATAGGCTCGGGCGACTAGCCGGACGTCATCGGCGCCTCCCGCCGCTCGAGTCGCTACAGGCCCCTCTGGCACGTACCCCTGCCCGTCCCGTAGGGGCCAAGTGGAAGCGGCGGTCGGCCCCACCTGCCGGCCGCCGTTTCGTTTCTCCTCAGAGCTGGAGATGTCCGTTCCGCACGGCGTACAGCTGCCACTCGCCCGGAACCCCCTTGAGCGAATGTGTGCCCCGCTCGGAGAACTCGATCCCCGAACCGGCCACGAGGTCGGTGACCGTGCGCGAGACGAGCACCTCGCCGGCGCCGGCAGCCGCCCCCACCCGCGCTCCGATGTTGACGGCGATCCCGCCGATGTCCTCGCCGATCACCTCGACCTCCCCGGTGTGTAGCCCGGCCCTGATCTCGACTCCGAGAGCGCGCACGGCATCGCGCGCCGAAGAGGCGCAGGCGATCCCCCGCGCCGGCCCGTCGAAGGTTGCGAGAAACCCGTCTCCCATCGTCTTCACCTCGCGACCGCGGTAGCGGTCGAGCTGCGTCCTCATCAATGCATCGTGTCGTTCGAGCAGCTCACGCCAGCTCCGGTCCCCCATGTCCGCAGCGCGCGAGGTGGAGTCGACGATGTCGGTGAACATCACCGTCGCGAGCATGCGATCTGGCTCGCGCTGCGAGCGCGTGCCCGTCAGGAACTCCTCGATCTCGTCCACGATCTCCTCCGGGCGCTCGAGTGGCAGGTGATCGTCGCCCGCGAGCTCGACGAACCTCGCCCCTTCGATTGCCTCGGCGATCATCCGGCCCTGGGCGAGCGGCACCATGCGGTCGCCGGTCCGGTGCAGGACCAGCGTCGGGACCTTGATCGCCCCGAGCACCGGGCGAACGTCGATCTTCGCGTACAGGCGAATCACCGCCTCCACCCCGCCGGGGCTTGTACCGACGCGAAGGAGCTTCGCCCACCACTGCTGCACAGCCTCGTCGTCTGCCATGCTCGGCGCCCAGAGATTGAGCGCCACCGGACCTCCCCAGTCGCGCCGTGCGAATTCGATGAAGCGCTCGAACTGCTCCGGCTCGAACCCGGATGGGTTGTCGGGCGCCTTCAGGATCCTCGCCCAGGTGCCGTAGAGGATCAGGTGGGAGACGAGGTCGGGGTGAGTCGCTGCGAGCAGCATGCTCATCGGCCCGCCCTCCGAGATGCCGTAGACCGCCGCCCGTTTGGATCCGACCGCGGCGAGCACCGCGCGGGCGTCCTGCGCCGACTGCTCGAGAGTGGGCGGGCTCCCGGGACGGTCCGACAGCCCCTGGCCGCGCTTGTCGAACATGATCAGCCGGGAGAAGGAGGCGAGACGCCCGAAGTAGGCGCGCGCAGCGGGCGCTTCCCAGAG
Organism: uncultured Solirubrobacterales bacterium; assembly: GCA_963774075.1. GTDB lineage: Bacteria > Actinomycetota > Thermoleophilia > Solirubrobacterales > JBBDJG01 > JBBQNR01. Next base: position 552,645 of record CAVZDP010000005.1, read on the forward strand.
CACCTCGAGGTGCGAGACGAAGCCCGGCAGGGCCAGCAGGTCGAACGGTCCGTCGCCGTGGACGGCGTAGGCGATGCTCGCGCCGTCGCTGTCGACGTAGCGGATGTCCGGTGTGCTCACGCGTACCTCACTCCGAGGACAGGGATCAGTGCCTCCGGCGTTGCCGTCGCCATGTCCGAGACGATAGCCGCGCGTCGCGCGGTCAGGCGAGGTTGGCGCTGCGCGGGTAGATCACCGTCGGGTCGGTGAGCACGTTCACGCAGGCCGGCTTGCCCGACGCGAACGCGCGGTCGAGCGCGGGGCGCAGCTGATCCGGGCGCTCGACCAGCTCGCCGTGGCCGCCCAGGGCCTCGACGATGAGGTCGTAGCGCGTCGCGGGGCGCAGCTCCGCAGCGACCGAGTACCCGTAGAGGAACTCCATCGGGTGCTTCTCGAGTGCCCAGATGCCGTTGTTGCCGATGACGGCCACCACGGGCAGGCCGTGGCGGGCCATCGTGTCGAACTCCATGCCGGAGAAGCCGAACGCGCCGTCGCCGAGCAGGAGGCAGACCTGCCGATCGGGACGGGCGACCTTTGCCGCGATTGCGTACCCCGGGCCGGCGCCGAGACACCCAAACGGCCCCGGGTCGAGCCAGCAGCCGGGCTCGTAGGTCTCGACCACGCGGCCGGCGTAGGAGACGAAGTCGCCGCCGTCACCGATCACGATCGCGTTTCGATCGAGCACCTCTCTCAACTCTCTGTATATCCGCAGCGGGTGCAGAGGGGCGCGGTCGTCGCCGAGCTCGGCCTCCTCCTTGGCGCGCTTCTGCTGCTCGGTCTGGCGCAGTGAGTCGCGCCACGCCTTCGTCTGGTCGGGCGAGCAGCCGGCAGCGAGGGCGGCCTCGCGCAAACCCGTGAGCGTCGCGGGCAGTCCGCCGTAGAGCTCGCCCGCAAGCTCTCGCGGCGCGTCTCGCTCGGGCTCGGCGGCGTCGATCTGGACCAGCCTCGTCTCTTCCCCGAAAGAGCCGCCGAAGCCAAGCCGGAAGTCCATCGGGACTCCGATGACGAGGGCCAGATCGGCTCCCTTCAGGGCCGCCCCTCGCGCCCGTGAGAAGTAGTTCGGGTGGTCCGCCGGCATGCACCCGCGAGCGAGCCCGTTGACGAAGACCGGGATGCCCAGCGACTCCGAGAGCTCGCGCAGCGCCGTCTCGCCGTGGCCCCAGTAGAGGTCGGTGCCGGCCATGATCACGGGGCGCTCCGAGTCGGCGAGCAGGCCGGCGACGCGCTCGATCGCATCCGCGGAGGCGCCGGGGAGGTCGGCGGGGCTAGGAATCTCGCGCATCTCCTCGGGCTCGTCGGCTTCCATGAACACCACGTCGAGGGGCAGGTCGAGGAAGGACGGACCCGTCGGGGGGCGAAGCGACGCGGCGAGCGCCTCGTCGATCAGGCCCGGGATCTCCCCGGTCTCGAAGGCTGTCTGCGCGCTGCGCGTCAGCGGCCGCACGAACGGGACGTGGTCGATCTCCTGAAGCGAGCCCTGGCCCCAGCGCATCTGCGGCGCGCGCCCGCCGAGCGCGAGCATCGGCGAGTTGTTTTTGTGCGCGGAGGCGATCGCGCTCATACCGTTCGTCACGCCCGGGCCGGCCGTGAGCGCGCATATGCCCACCTCGCGCGTCACCTTCGACCAGCCTTCCGCCGCGAACGCAGCGGCCGACTCGTGGCGTGTGTCGACGAGGTCGATCCCCTCCGTGCGGCAGCCGTCGTAGAGAGAGAAGAGGTGCCCGCCCGAAAGGGTGAAGAGCTTGGTGACGCCGCGCCGCTTGAGCCGTCGCGCCGCGAGCAGCCCGCCGTGCGGCTGCCTCTGCTCTTCCGCCTCCGCTCCCGCGGCCTGGGTCTCGTCCCGCGTCGCCATCCGCGCAACACTACCCCAATGGCGCCGCCTGTTGGGGACGCGATTGGAGCCGTCCTGGCGGGCGGCGCAGGCAATCGAATGGGCACGTCCAAGGCGACGATCGAGCTCGCCGGAAGGCCGCTGGTCCAGTATCCGCTCGCCGCGCTCGCGCGCGCAGGGCTCCCGGCGGTGGTCGTCGCCAAGGCGGACAGCGCGCTGCCGCCGATCGAGGCGCCCGTCTGGCTCGAGCCGGAAGAGCCGCGCCACCCTCTCGCCGGCATCCTCGCCGCGCTCGAGCGCGCGAACGGCCCCGTGGTCGTGGTCGGGTGCGACATGCCCTTCGTGGCTCCGGAGCTCCTGGCTTACCTCGCCACGCTCGCCGTTCCGGTCGCCCTGCCTGCCGCCGGCGGCCGCCTGCATCCGCTGCTTGCGCGCTACGAGCCGTCGCTCGCCGAAAGCCTCGAAGCGGCGCTCGGCGAGCGCTCCTCCTTGCACGCGGCGGTGACGAGCCTCGACCCGGTCCTGATCGACGAGGGCGAGCTCGAGCGCTTCGGGGAGCCCGAGCGGCTGCTCTTCAACGTCAACACCCCGGCCGACCTGCGCCGGGCCGAGGCGCTGCTCGCCCGGGGTTAGTTCGGCCTGCGCCGAAGGCGAGGGAAGGTCTGGAACACCTTGTCCCAGAGCGGCGAGGTGACGCCGAAGCCCCGGCTCGACTGCTGGAAGTGGTGACGGTAGTGGTAGCGGCGCAGCGCCAGGCTGAGCCTGTTCGTCGAGCGGTGGTGGTGCAGGTGGTAGTGCGTCATGTCGTACACGAGGTAGCCGAGCAGAAAACCGGCAAAGAAGGGCAGCGACCAGGCGGGCCCGAGCAGCGCGCGAAAGCCGATGAAGACGAGGATGGCGAGCGGCACGCTCACCGAGGGCGGCATCACGAGCCGCATCGGGTCGTGCGGGTAGTCGTGGTGCACGCCGTGGATGATGAAGTGCAGCTTGCGCCCCCAGCCCGTGTCCGGCTGGAAGTGGAAGACGAACCGGTGCAGCAGGTACTCGGCCAGCGTCCAGGCGGCGAGGCCAAGCGCGAACCCGCCGGCCACCGATCCCACGGCGAGGCCTTCGTGACCGACCGCGCGCACGAGGCAGAAGACCATCACGGGCACGTAGATCAGGGGTGGCACGACCGGATGCACCCGCGACGCCAGCTCCAGCAACGGATTCTGGAACATGCGGGGCGAGAGCTCCTGCGGCGCCCTCAGCTCTGTCGCCGTTGGAGTGCTCATCGGAAGCCTCATTCTAGTCGAGGCCGCACCGGTTCCAAAGTGGCCGTGGTTAGGATGAACGCCCTGTGGCGGAGCGCTCTAGACGGCGGGTCATGCGCCGGGGGTCGATCCCCCTCGTCGTCCACGGCGTGCTCGAGTACGCGCTCGGGGCGCTCTCGATCCTCGCGCCGATCTTCTTCTCGTTCGACTCGGATGGCGCCACGGTCATCTGCGTTGTCATCGGCACCGGAATCCTCGTCGTCGGGATACTGACTCAGGCGCCGACCGGGATCGTCGCCAGCCTGCCGCTCGATTCCCACATAGTGCTCGACTACGTGATCTCGCTCGTGCTGATCGTGACGCCGTTCGTGCTCGGCTTCACGGACGACGAGGCCGCTCTGGCCTACTTCCTGATCGCGGGCGTCGCGTACCTGCTGATGACCATCATGACCCGCTACCGCCAGCCCGAAGCTGGCTGAGGGACGGTCGCCGGCGTGAGCGAGCGCCGCACCGACGACCAGCGGATCGCCCGCGGCCTTGCGCTCAGCTCGCGCGCCGGAATGAGCTGCTCTCGCGCGGGGAGCGCCCGCTCGGCTGGAAGATCGCGTTGAACGTCGAGGCGGTGCAGGAGCGGCTCGGAATCTCGGCGCCGGTGATCGGCTCGCTCACCACTGCGAGCGAGGTCGAGCCCGGCGCGCCTCACGCTCTCACCGGGGCGACGCGGCCGGGGGTCGAGCCCGAGGTCGCGATCGTGCTCTCTCGCGACGTCTCCGGCGGCGGCCTGGACGAGGCGCGCACCGCGATCGGCGCACTCGCGCCGGCGATCGAGGTCGTTGACGTGGACCTTCCGTTCGACGACCTCGAGTCGATCCTGGCCGCCAACGTCTTTCATCGCGCGGTGGTTCTCGGCGCTGAGCGTCCACCAGGGGATCTCGCGCCGGGGCAAGCCATGGTCACTCGCGGAGGGGGCGAGCAGGCCAGCGGAGACCTGCCGTCGGAAAACGAGCTCGCGGTGACGGTTCGACTCGTCGCCGACCTGCTCGCCGAGGCCGGCGAGGTGCTGCGGGCGGGCGAGGTGATCATCGCCGGCTCGCTGACCCCGATCGTGTGGGTCGAGCCGGGCGACCAGGTCAAAGCCCGCATCGGAGCCCTCGGAGAAGTCGAGATCCATTTCGGACCCGGCGAAGGCTAGAGTGCGGATACCAGCTACAGGAGGAGGACAACGTGGCGAAGGAAAGCGACGAGCCAGCGGTGGAAGAGAAGGAGGAGACGGCCTCGACGAGCACGGAGGCCAAGCCGAAGGGTCGGCGCTTCCGGCGTTCCGATGGCGATCCGGCCGGCGTGGCCAGCACCTATTTCAGTGCTGTGGGCGACCGCGATCTCGACGCCATGGCCGCCTGCTGGGCGCCGGGCGGCATCGACCACGTCATCCCGATCGGGGAGCTGGACGTCCCCGACGGCATGCGCGCGTTCTTCGGTGAGCTGTTCGCGGCGATCCCCGACTCGCGGCTCGAAGTGCTCGATCTCGTCGCCGACGACGACAAGGTCGCGGTGCGCTGGCGGATGACCGGGACGTTTTGCGGCGGTCCCTTCCAGGGGATAGCCGCGACCGGAGCGCGCCTGGCACTCGAGGGCATCGACCTGCTGACGGTCGAGGGCGGCCTCATCCACCGCAACGAGGCCTACTACGACGGCACGCAGTTCGCCCGCCAGGTCGGCCTGCTGCCGGCTCGCGACAGCGCCGCCGAGCGCGGCATGACGCGCGCCTTCAACCTGCGCACGCGGGTGTCGGGGTCCGGGCGGGCGAAGCTGGAAGCCGTGGCCGACGGCGTGTGGCTGATCCGCGGCGGCTTCCCCCTGAAGACGATGAACGTCTATCTCCTCGATGACGACGGTGACATCACCGTGTTCGACGCGGGTATCCGGGCGATGTCGAAATCCGTTGCGACCGCGGCCGCGACGCTCGGCAACCTGAAGCAGGTCGTCCTGGGCCACAGCCACGCCGACCACCGGGGAACCGCGCCGAGCCTCGGCGTTCCGGTGCTCTGCCACCCCGACGAGGTGGCCGACGCCGAGAGCGACGGCGGCACCCACTACATGGACTTCTCCCGGTTCGAGCGCTTCTTCGCGCGAGCGACCATGCCGCGTCTCCTCAAGCTCTGGGACGGCGGGCCGGTGAAGATTGCCGGCACCGTCAAGGAGGGAGATGAGGTCGCCGGGTTCGAGGTCGTGCACCTGCCGGGCCACGCTCCGGGGTTGATCGCGCTGTGGCGCAAGTCAGATCGGCTGGCGCTCGCGACCGACGCGTTCTACACGCTCGACCCCCAGACCGGGCGCTTCGGCCCGCCGAGGGTGCCGCACCGGGCGATCAACAAGGACACGGAGCTCGCGCGCCAGAGCATCCGCAAGCTCGCCGACCTCGAGCCTGCGGCCGCCTGGGCCGGGCATGCGAACCCTCTGACGGGTGACGTCGCGACCCAGCTCCGTCAGGCGGCCGACACCACCTGACGATGCCCACCGTCGTCAGCTTCGCCGGAGCGAAACCGGTCCGCGTCGCAGAGACGCAGGACCAGGTCCTCGAGGCCTTCACGAAGTCAGATGGAGCGCCCTTCCCGCTGGAGCTGCTGAGCGGAGGGCGCGTCTACGTCAACCCGGCGGCGGTCGTTTCCTGGCACACCGCCGACGAGACGATCAGCCCCGGACGGCTGGACCCGAACTAGCGCCGGCAGATTCGAATCTTGCCAGGAGGGCCGCGTGGTCGAGGCGCTCGAATGCCCTCACGACCTGCGGGTCGAACTGGCTCCCGGCCAGCGACCGGATCTCCGCCACGCTCTCTTCGAGAGTCAGCGCCTCCCTGTAGGGGCGGGCGTGGGCCAGCGCGTCGAAGGTGTCGGCGACCGCGACGACCCGCGCTGCGAGCGGGACCTGCTCACCGTGCAGGCCGCGCGGGTAGCCCTTGCCGTCCCAGCGCTCGTGGTGCGCGAGCACGATCTGCTCGGCCATCCCCAGCAATGGTGACGAGCTGCCGGCGAGGATCGAGTGGCCGATCTCGACGTGGCTCTCCATGACGGAGGTCTCCTCGCTGGTCAGCCTTCCCCGCTTCAGCAGGATGCTTTCGGGTACTCCGATCTTGCCGACGTCGTGCAGCGGTGCCGCGTGCCTTATCAGCTCCACCGTTTCGCGACCGAGTCCGAGCTCCCTGGCGATCTCGGCGGAGGTGCGCCCTATCCGCTGCGGATGCTGGCCGCCGTCGTCGTCGCGGTACTCCGCCGCGCGAGCGAGGCGGCGCAGAACGTCGAGGCGCGCCTCGTGAAGGTCCTGGGTGTGCGCGTCGATCTCCTGCTCGAGCAGCAGGTTGCGTTTTCGAAGCTCTAGCTGTGCGTAGCGCATCTCCAGCAGGTTCCTGATGCGGAGGAGGACCTCGGTGCGATCGAAGGGCCTTGTCACGAAGTCCTTGGCGCCCTCCGAGAGCGCCTCTTCGATGCGGGCACCGTCGTCGCCGCTGATGGCGAGGATCGGGAACCACCGTCCCTCGAGCCATGGGCGAAGGAGCCTCATCACCTCGAGCCCGTCCGGCTCTGTCACGTCGAGGTTGAGGACGATCAGGTCCGGCGGGACGCGCGAGCACAGGCCGACCACCTGCGAGGAGTCCCACGTGGAGCGCAGGGCGGCGTAGCCTGCCTCCGACAGCAACCGCTCGAGAGTCCCGCGGCTCTGCGTGTCGTCGTCGACGATCAGGATCTGTGCCCTGCTGATGGCGTTTGTATCCGAGACCATGCCCGATCAATGATCGGCCGGTGAGGTCCGGGGCTTGAAGCTGGCACCCCTGCTGGGCGATGGCGGCCGCGAGGAGTGCCCGGGGTGGGAGTCGAACCCACAAGCCCCTAGGGGCAGCGGGGTTTAAGCCCGCCCTGTATGCCATTTCCAGCACCCGGGCGCAGGGCGGCCTACTTTAGATGACCAGCGCTCCGGCGCCGCGAAACTTGCCTGCTGCTAGGTTGTTTTCAAGGTCGGGTACCCCCTCACCGGCATGGACAGCACCACCGTCAAACAGTCGCGCACGGGCCTGCTCGCAGGCAGGTCGCCCCTGCTTCGGCTTCAGTCCGACGAGCGGCTGATCGCCCTCATCCGCGCCGGCAACGACGGCGCATTCGAGCACCTCTTCGAGCGCTACCGCTCGCGCCTGCTCGGCTTCTGCCGCCACATGCTCGGCTCGAAGGAGGACGCCGAGGACGTGCTGCAGGAGGTGTTCGCCGCCTCCTACAACGCTATCCGGGCGGACCAGCGCGACATCAACGTGCGGCCGTGGCTGTACCGGATCGCGCGCAACCGCTGCCTCAACCACCTCCGTCGCCCGACCCAGGACGCGCGCGAGACGATGGACGACCACGTGCACGGCCACGGCGTCACGACCGCAGACCTCGTCCATCGCCGGGCCGACTTCCGTCACCTCCTGGAGGACATCCAGAAGCTCCCGGAGACCCAGCGCACCGCTCTCCTGCTGCGAGAGATGGACGCGCTCTCCTACGAGCAGATCGCAGAGGCGATGGACAACACCGTCCCGAGCGTCAAGTCGCTGCTCGTGCGAGCGCGCATGTCGCTGGCCGAGGCCGCGGAGGCGCGCGAGATGAGCTGCACGGACGTGCGACTCGAGCTCGCCGAGATCACCGAGGGCCTAAAGAAGCTCACACCGCCGATCCGCCGCCACCTGCGCGAGTGCAACCAGTGCCGCGACTATCGCACGCAGCTCAAGCGCACCACGACGGCAATGGCCCTGGCGCTCCCGCTCGGCCCGATACTCATACTCAAAAAGCTTGCGCTCGCCAAGCTCGGCGCGGCGGCCGCCGCGGGAAGTGGTGCCGTGGGCGGCGCGGCTGCGGGCGGCGCCGGCGGCGCTGCCGCAGGCGGAACCGCTGCTGGCGGCCTGGCCGCGGCTGGTGGTGGCGTGGCGGGCGGCGCCGGAGCGATCGGGCTCGGCGCAGTCGCCACCAAGGCCATCACCGTCACGGCGGCGACCGCGCTGCTCGCGGGTGGAGCCGTTCAGGTCAAGAACATCGCTGTACCCGCCCACGAGGTGAAGCGCGCCGCCCCCGCAGCGCAGAAGGTCTCGCCGCCGCCATTCGAGAGCGGCGGCCAGTCGGCGGAGACGCTGCCCCCGATTCCGCTGGTGAAGAAGGAGCTCGAGGCCGCCAAGAAGGAGGAGGCGGCCGCGGCCGGCGAGGGCGCCACCACGGCCGCAACGCCGGTTGACCCAGCAGCTACCACCGACGCGGCGGTCGCGACTCCGGCCGGCACGACCGGCCCCGGAGCGACTGGTCCCCAGGGCCCGGCGCCGGGCGCGCCGGTGGGCGCCGACGCTGTGGCCCCTCCGGCCGAGAGCGGCGGCGCTGCACTTCCGCCGCCCAGTCAGGCGCCGCCCGCGACGGAGACGAAGCCGCAGGCCAAGGCCGACGGCGCCGCTCCGGTCGCACCGCCCGCCGAGTAGCGCGCGGCTTCGGCATATATATCGAGCCGCCTTCGGCGGACACCTACAGTCCTGTGCGCCGGCTGCGGCGCCTTCGGCGCCTACGCCGTCGCTGGTCCCTAACCAGCGAAGCGGAAGCTGCGGAACGGCCGCTGAAGAATGCCCTCGTCGCCCACGCGAGTGGCCGAGGGCACGTTGTCGAGGGTCGTGGCGAGCATGGTGATCATCACCCCGCGCGTCGGGCTCTCTCCCTCCGGGTAAGGCGCTCCCGGGTCCGAGGGGTCGTAAGGCTCGGGCAGCATGACGACGCGCCCGAAGAGCTGGCGCGGCGGCTTGCCTTGGCGGTTGAGGCGGGCCGTGAACGCGAACTGATACCCCTCGGCCTCGTTCACCCTCGCCCTGCCTTCGAAAGCGAGCCGGAAGCGGTCGTATCTGCGCGCGGCCTCGCGTTCGTAGCGGGTGGCCACGATCGGCATGAAGCCCGGGATCAGTCCCGGCTGGCGGCCGATCCGAAACGGCGAGACGGTGAAGCGCCCAGACAGGGTGCTGTTGATCAGCCGCTCCGCCCGCACGTAGGCGCCCGAGGGGTGGGAGATCGACATCTTGCTCGAGTGGTCGAACTCGAACGGGATCGGCGGTAGCCCTCGGGAGGCGGCTGCTTCCGCGGATTGCCGGTAGGTCTTCACCGATCCGCGCTCGCCGGCGGCCATGAAGGCGAAGCCGGCCAGGAGCAGCGCTAGCGCCAAGCCGAGCGCGACCCGCTGCCAGCGCGGAAGCGCGCGCAGCCGCGGCCGGAGCAACTCGGGAAGCGAGGGTCCGTAGTTGGGCTCACCCGCGCCTGTTCTCGTTTCCGCCATCGCTCAGCCGTCTAGAGCTTGACGATCACGATCACGGCCGAGATCAGGACGCAGATGATGATCACCACCTGCATGGCGATCCAGAATCCAGGCATCGGTTGACGCTGCATGGACTCGATTATGATGCGCTCGCCGCGCGACCGGCCAGGCCGTCCCGCCGCGCGAGCGCTCCACCCGAGGCGGCCTCGAGGCCGAAGCTGCCCGAGGAGTGTGAATGTTCAGTCGCATCGTTGTTGGAACGGACGGATCGGAGACCGCCACCGCGGCAGTGCGCCAGGCGGCCGATCTCGCCTCGAAGCTCGGAGCCTCCCTCATCTTGGTGAGTGCCTACGAGCCGGTGTCCCAGTCTCGGCTGCGCGAGGAGCGGCTGCAGGCGCCGGCCGACCTGGAGCACGCCGTGACCCCTCGCGAGGACGTGGACGCCACACTCGCCGAGGCGGTGAAGCTCGCGAGCGAGCGAGGCGTGGAGGTGGAGACGGACGCGCGCCAGGGCGACCCCGCCGACGCGATCCTCGACGTCGCCGAGGAGAAGAAAGCCGACCTCATCGTCGTCGGCAACAAGGGCATGACGGGCGCGAAGCGGTTCCTGCTCGGCAGTGTGCCGAACAAGGTCTCTCACCACGCTCCCTGCTCGGTTTTAATCGTAAGAACAACCTGAATTTACTTAGGCGCAAATTCAGGGAGCGGTGGCGGGACGGCGACCTGGAGCTCTGACGGACGGCGCTCAGCGGGCCGTGGCCGCGGTCGCGTCGAGCAGCCCCCAGCCGTAGTTGCTGTCGTATCCGGGCGGGCCCATGTCGCGTGCCGTGGTTTCTAGTCGCTGCTCGATCATCGCCGGAGACGGGTTGGGGCCGAGAACGTTGGAGGCGAGCACGAGCGCGATCACGCCGGACACGTGCGGCACCGCCATCGACGTCCCCTCGTATCCGAACGGCAGCCCGAAGCGCTGGTAGCCGAAGCCGGAGAACGTGAACTGAAAGATGTCGCGGCCGGCATCCTCGAACGGGCGGCAGTTCGGGTCGCCGGCCAGGACGGCGTCGGCGCCTCCGCCCGGGGCGACCAGGTCGAGCCCCTGGCCGGTGTTCGAGTACTCGGCCAGGCAGCCGTGCTCGGTCGTGGCGCCCACGGCGATCACGTTCCGGGCGAGCGCCGGATAGGCCACCCGAGTGTCCTCCGCATTGCCGGCGGCGCCGACAAGCGCGGCCCCGTGGCGATGGGCGTAGCGGATCGCCGAAATCACGTCCGGGATCTGGGACGCCGTCAGGCCGATGTCGAACTCGAAGCTCATGTTGATGATGTCGGCGCCGCGGCGGGCGGCGAAGCGGATGCCCCGGGCGATCGTCGCCACGTCGCCCTTGCCCTCGAAGTCGAGCACGCGCACCGGCATGATCTTCGACTTGTAGGCGATGCCGGTCACGCCCAGCTCGTTGTTGGTCGACTGCGCGATCGTGCCGGCGATGAACGTGCCGTGTCCGTTGCGGTCGTACGGAAGGTCGCTCTGTCGCACGAAGTCGTGGCCGCGCACGAAGCGCTTGCGGTTGAGGTCGGGCGCCTTCCTGTAGCGGCGGTCGGGGCTGTGCCGGTATGCGACACCGGTATCGAGGACCGCGACCACGACGTCCTTTCCGCCCGGACGGCCCGAGGTGATCGCGTTGTCCCAGGCGCCTGGGATGCGCGCTCCGTGGTCGTCGAGGAAGTTCCACTGGACGCCGGTCCAGCCGCCCGGGCCGGTTCGGCCGGGATCGTTCGGGATGAATGAAGTGCGAGCGACGTAGTTGGGCCGCGCGTAGCGGACCCGCTCGTCGGATTCGAGCCGGGCCGCCGTCTCCATCGTCTCGCCTCCCTCGGGGATGCGCACGCGCTGGCTCGAATCTCCGACCATGCCGGCGAAGTGAACGCCGGCGCGGCGGCGCGCCTCCCGGCGCTCCGCTCTCGTGCTGCCCGGCGCGTAGCGAACGAGCAACTCTCCGTCCTGGAAGGAAGCGCGGGCCGAGGCTTCGGCAGCCGCGGGCGCCGGCCCCAAAAGGCCAACAACGACGGCGACCGCTGCAGCGGCTCCGGGAACGAGAGCGTTTCGCCTAGTCACACTGTCCCTGTCTCGTCCTCGATACTACAAGCCGCCTGCCCGAACCAACGCAGGCTCCAAGCGGAAGTTTCGGAAGGGTCCTAAGGTCGAATGCCCGAGCCCAGCACAGTATGCGTGACCGGCGCGACGGGGTTCATCGGCGCCCACGTCGCTGCGGCCCTCAGCCGCAGCGGTGACTGGGGGCGTGTTCGCGTGACCGTCCGGGATCCGGCCCGCCTGGACGCGCTGGAAGGGGTCGACGTGGAGCCGGTCCAGGCCGATGTCCTGGAGCGTGCCTCGATGCGGCAGGCCCTCGAAGGCTGCGACGTCCTGTTCCATACCGCCGGGATGGTGGCCTCGAGCCCGATCCGCCAGGTCTGGCGCGTAAACGCCGTCGCTCCCCGAATCGCGGTCGAGACGGCCGCCGAGATGGGAGTGCGCCGCGTGGTCCTGACCTCCAGCGTCGCTGCGATCGGGCCCGCTCCGCGAAGCCGGCCCGCCGACGAGCGCGCCGAGTACCCGACGGGTGGCGTGGGGCTGATCTATGCCGACGCCAAGCGCGAAGGCGAGGTCGCCGCGCTCGCCGCAGGCGACCGGCTGGGGGTGGAGGTCGTCGCCGTGGACCCTGCCTATGTGCTGGGCGCGCCGGTCAATCGCGCCCGGCCCGGCGAGACCTCGACACGGATCGTCAGCAACTACCTCCGTGGCCGGCTGCCGGCGATCGTGGACGCGTGGACCAACATCGTGGACGTCGAGGACGTGGCGGCGGGGCATCTGCTCGCCGCACGGTCCGGAGGCACCGGCGAGCGCTACATACTCGGCGGCCAGAATCTGCGCTGGTCCGAGGTGCTGTCGCGGGTCGCCAAGCTGTCGGGGCGCCACCACGCCGTGCTCGTGCTGCCGCCCGAGGCAGCGACCGCCGCGGCGCTTCTCAAGCGCGCACGGATCCCGGGCGTTCCGCTCGAGGGAATCCGTCTGATGGCGCCCGACTGGCGCTACTCATCCGCCAAGGCCAAGCGCGAGCTCGGTTACCGGCCACGTGGCGCCGGCGAGACGCTCGCGCGCACGGTCGACTGGTGCCTGGAGCTGATCGAGAGCGGGGCCCTGGACGGTCGCCGGCGAAGCTCGTTCGCCTTCATGACCGCCGGCGTGCGGACCAGCGAGCGGCTCGGGCTGCTCGTGCCGCTCAAGCTCGCGGGGCGGCTCGCCGGGCGCAAGACGGTGCTCTAGTGGCCCCACATCGGAGCCACTTCTTCCCGCGCGACGAGTACTACATGAGGCTCGCTCTCCGGGAGGCCGAGCGAGCGCTCGAGCACGAGGACGTGCCGATCGGGGCCGTTGTCGTGCGCGACGGCGAGGTGCTGGCGGCCGCGCGGAACGAGCGCGAGCTGCGCTCCGACCCGACGGCGCACGCGGAGATCCTCGCTCTGCGAGAGGCCGGAGCCAAGCTCGGTGGCTGGCGCATCACCGACGCCGTCCTCTACGTGACGATCGAGCCCTGCGCGATGTGCGCGGGCGCGATCGTGTGGGCGAAGGTACCGCGGGTGGTCTACGGCGCGCCCGATCCGAAGACCGGCGCGGCAGGCAGCGTCCTCGACGTGCTGGGCGAGCAGCGCCTGAACTGGCAGCCGGAGGTCGCCGGCGGACTCCTTGCGGAGGAGTGCGGCGCGCTCCTGTCGAGCTTCTTCGCGCCGCGGCGGTGAGCGCGGCCGCCTGACCGAGATCGCCCCGCGCCGCTCGCTAATCGAGACTGGACGCGAGCTCGAGCGAGCGTCACTTGACTGTAGGTGCCCGCCGAAGGCGGCTAGATATGCTGGTGACGGAGGGGTGCCGGAGCGGTTGAACGGGGCGGTCTCGAAAACCGTTGCGGGCCTTTCGGTCCGCCGAGGGTTCGAATCCCTCCCCCTCCGCTTTCAGTCAGCTCTTCTTCGCGTCGACCGCTCGCTGGAGCTGACCCTTGTTCATCCGTGAGCGCCCGGAGATGTTGAGGTGCCTCGCCTCGTTGTAGAGCTGATCGCGGGTCCGACCACGAGGACCCCGGCTACCCGAGCGCATGCCGCCACGCCGACCGGAGGAGACGTCCTTGGTCGAGGTCCGCGACCTCGTTCGCGACTCACCTGCCCGCGCCCGCTCCTTGTTGACGGTCCGGGCCGCGATCTCCTCGGCCTTGTCCTCAGATCGTCCCTGTTCGAGCTGGCTCTCCTTTATGTGCTCGTACTGGCGACTGCGTTTGCTCCCCTTCTTCACTCCGCGTGGCGGCATCAGGTCGACCTCCTGTTTTTCTAGTGACCTACCACCGATACCCGGGTTCGGCCACCAACACACCGACCTTCCGGGGCCTTCGCCGGGACGCGGCCCGGCTTCAGCCGGTCGAGGACTCGAGCGCCTCGAGCGCCTCGTCCTCGTCGGTGTAGCCACACCCCCACACCAGCTTGTCTTCCTCGACTCGCCAGACCCAGTGCGCCGGCGAGTCGATCAGCAGGCCGTCGGCGCCGTGGGCGTAGATGCGGCCCGTCACCAGCACGTGGTCGCCGACGGTCAGGTGCTTCTGCGGGATCACCCTGAGCTCCGTCCACACTCGCGAGACATCACCGAAGTAGGCTCGGATCCCCTCGTGACCCCTGTACGGCTGGCCCCCTCGCGCGAGCGCGGACGTGCCCTGGGGATAGAACTCGATCCGCGGGTGGGCGACCTCGACGAACGCGTCCACGTCACGCCGCGAGAAGGCGTCGAGCGCCTTCTCGATCAGCGAGATCGCTTGCTTTGACTCCTGCTCGGGCACTTCAGTTCCTGGAGCCGGGGGACACCGGCCCGGCGGGGGAACGATAGGGCAGCAGGAAGCCCGGCCCCGCCGTCACTGCTCCCGGAACGTAAGAAGGCCGGGAGCGAGTCTCCTCACTCCCGGCCTCTGAGGCGCGCTCAGCGCGCTGCTCTCCCCCCTCTGGGGTTCATTCTTCTTACGGAATGAAGATTCCCTGCTCCGCGGTCTTGGTCTCGTCACCCGTTCCACAGAACGGCGGGCAGGGGAGTCCGGTGATGTCGATATTGCCGTCCGGACCCGAGTCCCTGATCCGGATGTTGTGGATCGCGACGATGCCGCGCTGCATCTCCTTGACCGTACCGGCCAGCAGCGTGTCGATCGTCGTGTTCACGGTGCAGTTGGAGCCGTTCGCGCCAGCCGTAGCCACGCACGGACCGATCGGTACCGAGAACGTCAGGTCGCTCACTGTCGCGACGCCACATCCAGTACCTGTGCCGTTACCGCAGACGGTCGCCGGGTTGCCGTTCGAGTGGTCGCTGATGCGAATTATCGACTGCGAGATCAGCTTCCCGGTGTAGTCACCGCCCGCGACCGGGCAGACCGTGCCGAACGTCACCGCACAACGGACGTCGGTCGCCGAGCCCGCGACCCTGATGTCCTCGGAGTCACCCGCCGTGAGCGAGCACGGCGGCTGCTCACCTGCGGTTGCACCCGCTGCGAGGTTGCAGATCACGTCCAGACGTGCCGATCCCGAGCCGGCGCCGGTGGTCCCCGTCGTGATCGTGGTGGACTTCAGAGTCGGCGGCGTACAGGACGGCGCCGTCAGGGGCGCTATGTGTGTCGCGTTCGGTGTGGCCGGGGCCGGGTCATCGGCCGTCGTCGCACCACCACACTTGTTGTACGCCGGGACGAGCGGCACACGGAACGGCGAGCCTCCTCCCGGGCGCGGATGAGTCGCAAGCGCGACGCTTCCGAGCAACAGCGCAAAGAGCGCGGAAATTCCCACCAGAACAGGCATCCTCCGTCTCAAAGCAGAGCGACGGTCAGCATTAGCCATCAAACCTCCCTCGTTTTCCCTCCAACCTCTGGCAGGCAGAGCGTCCCACAGCCGGCCACCCATGGTCGTGAAGGCCACGTAAGGATTGGCGCCCCGATCATGAAGATTGCATGAAGGGGCGCGCGGGTTGTGTGGAGCGAACGGCCGGTTCTGTCATAGCTCGTTGTCTGTCTGGTCCGTCTATATTCAGTGCCGCCGTCCCATTCGTCGGGGCAGCCGACACGGGCATGGACTACGCCAGCTTCGCCTCGCAGATCTCGTTTCGGGTCCTCAAGCCGAATGCCGGCCGCGGGCCCGACCGCCGCTTCGCGGTGCCGCGCCCGGAGGGTCCCGACGCGCGCCTGCTGGAGCTTCCGTACGCCCCCTTCGACGTCTTCAACACGGTCCTGCCCGCCGACCAGCCGGCGCTCGAGCGCCGGCTGGCGCAGGCGCTGGAGACCCCTCGCATGTCGACCTTCGCGCTCTCCTCGCTGATCAATCGTGCTGTCGGGGCGATGCCCGACGGCGCCGTCTTCGTCAACGTCGGGGTTTGGGTTGGGTTCAGTCTGTACTCCGGGATGGTCGGCAACGACGAAAAGGTTTGCGTCGGAATCGACAACTTCTCGGAGTTCGGTGGCCCGCGCGACGCTTTCATGAGTCGCTTCGAGCGCTTCAAGCGACCGGCCCACAGCTTCCACGAGATGGACTATCTCGACTACTTCGCCGAGCTTCACGGCGAGCAGCCGATCGGGGTCTACTTCTACGACGGGGACCACGCGTACGAGCATCAGCTGAAGGGGCTCCAGGTAGCGGAGCCGTATTTCACGGAAGGTTGCATCGTGTTCGTCGACGACACCAACTGGGCGCCGCCGCACGACGCCACCTACGACTTCATGAAATCGAGCGCACGCGAGTATGAGGTGCTGCTCGACCAGCGGACGGGATGCAACGTGCACCCGACTTTCTGGAACGGCTTGATCGTCTTGCGGGCTGGTCCCAGGAAGGCAGAGGGGTCCTCGAGCGCGCCGACGCGGCCTGAGGTTCGGCGCGTGCCGAGGCTGCCGGAGTACGGCCCGATCTCCACCGACCCCGAGCCACCGCTCGTCTCCGTCGTGCTGCACAACCGCGTGCCGGACCCCGAGCTGCTGGAGGCGGCGGTGGAGGCCGCGGTCCAGCAGACATGGCCCGCGCTCGAGGTGATCGTCGCCGACGAGACGGCGACGGATGCCACCGACGCGGTGCTGCAGGCCTACGGGGACCGGCTCACCTACCTCGCCGCGGACGAGGATGATGGCGACCTGCTCGAGCGGGCCACCGCCGCAAGCAGCGGCGACTTCATCGCGTTTGCTTCGACCGACACCCCGCTTCGACCCACTGCCGTGCACGTGGGCTTGGCGTTCCCCCGCTTCGCGCAGTTCAATGGCGCACAGGCGCTCGTGAGCTACGAGCGCCTGGAGCAGAGTCTCGAGCTATCGGACGAGATAGCCGCCGCGGTGCCCGCCGGCGAGGCATTCGCCCTCGTCAACGAAGCGCTCCTGATGCCCAACATGGTCAGCTCGCGAAAGCCGATCCCGTTCTTCGCCAGCGACGGCAAGCCGCCGGTCAGCGCGCCGGTCGATGACGCCGCCGCGGTGGAGGAGGTCGAGCGCCTGCGCCGCTCGGGCGCCGGCTTCGTGGTGTTCACCTGGCCCGCCTTCGGCTGGCTCGAGCGCTACCCCGGCCTCCACGAGCACCTGCGCTCAACCGCGAGCTGCCCGGTCGAGAACGATCGCCTCGTGGTATTCGACCTGCGCGGCTGAGCCGCCCAAGCGCGGCCGAGCGGGATCAGCACCCGCTGCTAGGCTCTGCCCGCGGGCCGCACCCCTCGCCTTCAGGGGCCGTCGGGTAGGCGGCGGCCGCGCTTCGCGGAGAGGTGTCCGAGCGGCTTAAGGAGCGCGACTGGAAATCGCGTGGGCGGGGTATTCCCCTGCCTCGAGGGTTCGAATCCCTCCCTCTCCGCCTCCCTCTCGGCCCCCGTCCGGCGGCGCAGGTTCGGGCTTCAGGAACCGCGCGAAGCGTCCGATGCAGCTATCGGACCCGGGCATGAAGACGCGACCGAACCTGCCGGGAGCGGTCCTGGACAGCCAGGATGCGCTCGACGCTGAGCGCATCGAGGATGCACGCTCGCGCTTTGTCGAGATCTCCGGCGACCTGCTCGCGATCGCCGGGTTCGACGGCCGCCTGAAGTGGGTCAATCCCGCCTACGAGCGCGCCACCGGACTCGACCGAACCGAGCTCGTGGGCATGCCGTACCTCGACCTGGTGCACCCCGAGGACCGCGACACCGCGATTGCCCAAGCGGCGCGGCTGTCGGCGCGCGGCGGCTCGGCCGCCTATGAGCTTCGTCTTCGCTGTCACGGCGACTCCCACCGCTGGTTCCTCGTGACCGCCACGGTTCAGGAAGAGGAAGAGCTCGTCTACACCGTCGCCAAGGACATCACCGAGCGCCGGCGCGTCGAGGGCGAGGGCACGAGCTTCATGGAGCTCTCCCTGGACCTGCTTGCGATCGGCGACTTCAACGGTCGCTTCACGCGCGTCAACCCGGCCTTCGAGAGGGCTACCGGCTACAGCGCCGAGCACCTCGCGGGCGAGCCATACATCGACTACTTCCATCCCGAGGACCGCGAGCGGGTGTTCGCGGAGTCGCGCAAGCTGACCGAGCCGGGCGCGGAGATGCGCGACTTCAGCGCGCGTCTCGCCTGCAAGGACGGGTCCTACCGGACCATCCTCTGGAGCGCCGCCGCCGACGTGGACGAGGGCCTGATATTCGCGGTCGGCCGGGACGAGACCGGCCTGGCGCAGTCCGAGGATGTGCTGCGCGAGGCGGACGAGCGCTTCCGAAGCGTCTTCGACCAGGCACCGATCGGGATGGCTCTCGTCAGCCTCGAGCAGGAGGGCGCAGGCGTTTTCCTGCGCGTCAACCAGGCGCTGTGCGAGATCACCGGCTACCCCGAGGAGAAGCTGATCGGGAAGGGCTTCCACTCGATCGCACACCCGGACGACTACGACCCGAATCTGCACTACGTGCCCTGGATGCAGGCTGGCGAGGTCTCCGTGTACGAGGTGGAGAAGCGACTGATCCACGCCGGCGGTGAGCCCCTGTGGGCGCAGCTCACCACTTCGCTGGTGCAGGACGCGCATGGGCGACCCCTCTACCTGATCTGCCAGGTCCAGGACATCACCAAGCGCAAGCAAGCCGAGCGCGACGTCGTCGAGAGCCGCGAGCGCCTCCAGGCGATCATCGACAACACCACCGCCGTCATATGCACGAAAGACCGTGAGGGTCGCTACCGACTCGTCAACAGGCGCTTCGAGACCCTGCACGGAGTCGACCGCGAGGCGGTCGTCGGCAAGACCGACCACGACCTGTTCCCCGAGGAGCTGGCCGAGGCGCGTCGCTCGGACGACCTGCAGGTCCTGCACAGCGACCTCACCCTGGAGCTCGAAGAGGTGGTGCCGGCCGAGAACGGTCCACGGACGTACCTGACCACGAAGTTCCCCCTGCTCGACCCGGCCCGCTCGATGAGGACGCCCTACGCGGTCTGCGCGGTCTCCACCGACATCACGGAGCGAAAGAGAGCCGAGGAGGCTCTGAGAGCGAGCGAGGAGCATTTCCGCCAGATCGTCAGTACCGCTCACGACGCGTTCGTGGCGATCGATGCCTCGGGCGTGATCACGGACTGGAATCCGCAGGCCGAACGCACCTTCGGATGGTCGAAGCAGGAGGCGGTCGGCCAGAGCCTCGCAGCAACGATCATCCCGCTCCGCTACAGGGAGATGCACTACAGGGGGCTGGAGAGCTTCCTCCACACGGGCCGCGGGCCCCTCTTCGACCGTCGCGTCGAGATGGAGGCGCTGCATCGCGACGGGCACGAGTTCCCCGTCGAGATGACCGTCACGCCGCTACGCGTGAACGGCGAGTACTTCTTCAACGCCTTCCTGCACGACATCAGCGAGCGAAAGCGTGCCGAGGCGCAGATACGCCAGCTCGCCGGCATCGTCGAGTCGTCGGCCGACGCGATCGTGGCGACGACGCCGAAGGGCACGATCACGGCATGGAACCGTGGCGCGGAGCGCCAGTACGGATACTCGCCGGCCGAGGCGGTCGGCAGGCCGATCAGCATTCTGGATCCGCCGGACCGGCCGGGCGAGGAGGAGGAGATCCTCGCTCGGGCCGCCGCTGGACACGACATCACCCAGCTCGAGACCCTCGGCCGGCGCAAGGACGGCCACCTGGTCGACGTGTCCCTCACCGTTTCGCCGATCCGCGGCCAGGACGGAGAGCTCGTCGGCGTCTCCTACATCGCGCGCGACATCAGCGAGCGAAAGCGCGCGGAGCGCGCGCTGCGCGAGGTTCAGGAGGGCTTCCGGGCGGCCTTCGAGGACGCGCCGATCGGCGTGGCACTCGAGACGGTCGACGGCGACGGGGACGCTCGCCTGCTGCAGGTGAACCGCTCGCTCTGCGAGATCACCGGCTTCTCGACCCGCGACCTGCTCGGCATGACGCTCGAGGAGATCACGCACCCCGACGATCGGGAGGCCGACCGCGAGGCGGCAACGAGGCTCCGCGCCGGCGAGATCCTCAACTACCGCCTCGAGAAGCGCTACCTGCGAAAAGGCGGCGGCGTGGTTTGGGTGATGCACAGCGCCTCGACCGTCCATGACACCTCGGGGCGGCTGCTCTACGGCATCGCACAGGTGGAGGACATCTCCGAGCGCAGGAACGCCCAGGAGAGCCTCGCCCGCGCGCACGGCGAGCTCGAGCGCCGCGCCGGCGAACTCGAACGCTCCAACGCGGACCTCCAGCAGTTTGCCTACGCCGCGTCGCACGACCTCTCCGAGCCGCTGCGGATGGTCTCCAGCTACGTGCAGCTTCTGGGGAAGCGCTACGGCGGCAAGCTCGATTCCGATGCCGACGAGTTCATCGGCTTCGCCGTGGACGGCGTGGCGCGCATGCAGGCGCTGATCGACGGGCTGCTCATGTACTCACGTGCCGGCACGTCGGAATACGCGATCGGGCCGGTCGACTGCTCGGAGATCGCCGAGGCGACGCTGATCATGCTGAAGGCGAGCATCGAGGAGAAGGACGCCGACGTGATTCTCGAAACGCTGCCAACCGTCCAGGGGGACGCAGCCCAACTCGCCCAGCTCTTTCAGAACCTGATCGGGAACGCGATCAAGTTCGTGCCCGACCGCCGGCCGGAGGTTCGCGTCTCGAGCGAGCGGGACGGCTCGGGATGGCACTTCACGGTCTCCGACAACGGGATCGGGATCGATTCTCAGCACGTGGAGCGCATCTTCAGCGTCTTCCAGCGCCTCCACGGCAGAGGCGAATACCCCGGCAGCGGCATCGGGCTTGCGATCTGCAAGCGAATCGTCGAGCGCCACGGGGGCCGCATCTGGGTCGAGTCGACCCCCGGAGAGGGCAGCAGCTTCCATTTCACGATTCTCGACGCCTTGCCGACTGCCGATAACCATGAGGAAGAGGCCCCCGGCTGAACCCCGGATCGAGCCGAGTAGCCGAATTTTCGATTAGCGACAAAGCACGCAAGCCCGAGGAAGGACACAGGGCGTATCCGCTCTAGCTAGATGACCGTCACGTCCCCGTTCCCCAAGATCTACCCGACGTCGCACAGGCCCACCGACCGCGGCGTGGACATCCTGCTGGTCGAGGACAACCCGGCCGACGTGCGCCTGACGCGAGAGGTACTCGAGGACGGCGACGGCGCGACGCGGCTGAACGTGGTCGGCGACGGCGAGGAGGCCATGGCGTTCCTTCGCAAAGAGGGTCCCTATGCCCACTGTCCCCGCCCGAGCCTCGTGCTGCTGGACCTGAACCTGCCCAAGAAGGACGGGCGCGAGGTGCTCGAGGAACTCAAGTCCGATGACGCGCTCCGCCGCATCCCGGTGGTGGTGCTCACCACCTCGGGCGCCGAGTCCGACATCTCGCGCTCCTACGAGCTCCACGCCAATTGCTTCATAACCAAGCCCCTGGACCTGGACGATTTCTTCAGCGTCGTGCGGTCGATCAAGGACTTCTGGCTCGCAAGCGCGCGACTCCCCTCGGTCTGAGCATGGATCTGACGATGCACAAGCCGAAGACCTTCCCGATCCTTCTGGTCGAGGACAATCCGGGGGACGCCCGCCTCGTGCGTGAGATGCTGGCCGATGTCACGAACGCGCAATTCGACGTCGAGCACGTCGAGCGCCTCGCCGAGGCGCGCGAGCGGCTGATGCAAAACGGCAGCGGTTGCGTGTTGCTGGACCTGTCTTTGCCGGACGCCAACCGCCTCGAGGCGCTGATGCAGCTACGCGCCGCGGCTCCCAACGTGCCGATCGTGATCCTCAGCGGCCTCCAAGACGAGCTGCTCGCCGTCAAGGCGGTCCAGGAAGGCGCGCAGGACTACCTCATCAAGGGCCGCGTGGACGGAGACTCCCTCGGGCGGTCGATCAGCTACGCGATCGAGCGCAAGCAGTCGGAGATGGATCTCGCGCGGCGCGCGATGCACGACTCGCTCACGGGCCTTCCGAACCGGGCGCTCTTCCTCGACCGGCTCATCCATGCGGTCGCGTGGTCGCGACGCCACCACTCGACGTTCTCGGTTCTGTTCGTCGACATCGACCGCTTCAAGGTCGTGAACGACTCGCTGGGTACCAAGACCGGGGACCAGGTGCTCATCGAGGTGGCGCGCAGGCTCGGCGCGGCGCTTCGCAACACGGACACGGCCGCACGCTTCGGCGGCGACGAGTTCATCGTGCTCTGCGAAGAGATCAGCGACGAGCAGCAGGCGGTCCGCGTCGCCGAGCGCATCATAAAGAGCGTCGAGGCGCCGTTCGAGCTGGAAGCCGACACCATCCACGTCACCGCCAGCATCGGCATCGTGGTCGCCACGGGCACGGATGTGGACGAGCCCGAGGCGCTCGTGCGCGAGGCGGATTCGGCCATGTACCGGGCCAAGAAGCGCGGCGTGAGTTGTGAGCTGTTCGACAACGACCTGCGCAGCCGGGTCGCCGAGCGCAAGCAGATCGAGGCGGACCTCCGGGACGCCATCGAGCGCAAGGAGTTTCGCGTCCTCTACCAACCTCAGATCGACCTTCGAAGCGGCGAGATCTTCGGGGTGGAGGCCCTCGTTCGGTGGGACCATCCAGAGCGAGGCCTGCTCGAGCCGTCGGAGTTCCTGTGGCTGGCCGAGGAGACCGGGCTGATCGTCTCGATCGGGACGTGGGTCCTCGAACAGGCCCTGGAGCAGGGACGCCGCTGGCTCGCCGCTGCGCCCGACAAGCCGCTCAAGATCAGCGTCAACCTATCCGCGCGCCAGCACGCGGATCCGAACCTCCTCCACGTCGTCGAGCGCGCGCTCGAGGGCACCGGTGTCGATGCGCAGCACCTGTGCCTCGAGATCACCGAGACCGTGATGATGGAGGACGTCGAGGCATCGTCCGAGACGCTGAAGGCTCTGAAGGCAATCGGCGTCGAAATCAGCGTCGACGACTTCGGCAGTGGCTACTCATCGCTCGGCTCGCTCAAGCGCTTCCCCGTGGACACGCTCAAGGTTGACCGCTCGTTCGTTGCCGGCCTCGACGGCGGCACGGCCGGCGAGGACGTGGCGATCGTCACGGCCGTCATCAGCCTCGCCCATACGCTCGGCTTGAAGGCCGTGGCGGAAGGCGTCGAGACGGCCGAGCAGCTCGAGCAGCTTCGCGCGCTCGACTGTGACATCGCCCAAGGGTTCTACTTCGCCCGGCCCCGCCCGGCGGCGGCCATAGACGAGCTGCTCGGCGCCGAGTAATCTTTCACCTGGCCGGCGCACGGAGCGCCGGATCAGTGCTAGCAATCGGGGTAGGCATGTCCGAGCGAAACGTCGAGCTCGTCCGCTCGCTCACGAAGTCGTGGAACAGCGTGGGTGATCCCTCGTTGCACGTCTACCATGCCGATGCCGAGTTCGACTTCAGCGGCTGGGATTTCGACATCCACGGCACCTTCCAAGGCCTGCCGGCGATCGGTGAGGCGCTCGGCTCCCTCGCGGACACCTGGGAGGAAATGCGGGTGGACCCACAGGAGTTCATCGACGCGGGCGACAAGGTCCTGTTCGTCGGCCGTTTCCTGGCCCGGCGGCGCGATACGGGCCTCGAGGTGAGCGACTCGGGCACCTGCGTCTTCACGTTCCGCGACGACAAGATCTCGCGCTTCGACCTCTACCGCGACCACGCCTCCGCGCTGGCCGACGCAGGCGTGAAACAGGCGGCGGGAGTATCTAGCCGCCTTCCGGCGGACAGCGTAAACTCCGCCTACAGAAAAACCCCGCGTTAGCGGGGCTTTTCCGAGTGAGGACGGAAGCGAAGGCCAGGGAGCCTCCACTCCCGGCCCTTGTCCGTGGCGAGTAGCGTGCCAGAGCGCCCATCAAGCCCGCGTGAGGATTGACGGCGAACTCCTGAAGATTTTATGAAGGGCTAGACGGCGAACCGATAACCCACGCCCGGGTCGGTCCGGATGTAGCGGGGTGGCCCGCCGTTCGGCTCGATCTTGCGGCGCAGGTTCGCGATGTGGGTCCGAAGCGTCTGAGTGTCGCTCTCGTAGGCCGGGCCCCAGACCTCGACGAGCAGGGCCCGGTGAGTCATCAGCCGGCCCCTGTTCTGGAGCAGCACCCGGAGAAGGTCGTACTCGATCGGCGTCAGGTGGACGGCCTCACCGTCGCTTCGCACGCTGCGGCCGGCGAAATCGACCTCCAGGCCGTCGATGCTCACCAGCGGCTCCTGCGGCTCGGGCTCCACCCGGCGGAGCGTCGCCTCCAGGCGCGCGATCAGCTCCCTGGATGCGAAGGGCTTGGTGACGTAGTCGTCGGCGCCGGCCTCCAGCGCGCGCACCTTCTCCTCCTCCTCGCCGATGGCGGAGAGCACCAGGATCGGCATCTGACTCCACTCGCGAAGCCGGCGGCAGACCTCGATTCCGTCCAGATCGGGCAGCACCAAGTCGATGATGGCCGCCTCGGGGGGCCGCACCGCCGCCTGATCGAGCGCCTCGGCGGC
Organism: uncultured Solirubrobacterales bacterium; assembly: GCA_963774075.1. GTDB lineage: Bacteria > Actinomycetota > Thermoleophilia > Solirubrobacterales > JBBDJG01 > JBBQNR01. The sequence goes on from CAVZDP010000005.1 coordinate 577,017, forward strand.
GTTGCCCGTGGCGATCACCTCGAAGCCGGCCTCCTGAAGCACGACCCTGAGCGCTCGCACCACCTGGGGCTCGTCGTCACAAACCAGTATTCGCCGCGCGTTGCTCATGCCGTCGTCGGTGCTCCTTCCGTAGTAACAGAGTCCCCGCTCGCAGGCTCCAGTGGCAGCTCGACGCTGAAGGTGGTCCCGGCCCCCAGGCCATCGCTTTCCGCCCACACACGTCCGCCGTTTGCCTCGATGAACCCCTTTACGATCGCCAGCCCGAGACCCGATCCCTGATGAGTGGCCTCGAGCTCGGGAGCCCGGTAGAAGGGCTCGAAGATCTCGTCGAGCTTGTCCGGGGCGAGCCCCGGCCCTCTGTCGACGATGCAGACGAGGAGGCGCTCGACCTCCTGGTCCACTTTCACCCGCACCGGGTGGCCGCCGGAGAAGCGGCTCGCGTTCTCGAGTAGGTTCGCGAACGCGCGCTCGAGCTGCGCCGCGTCGGCGAGCACGCCCGGAAGGTCCGGATCGATCTCGATTTCGAAGCCCTTGCCGTGGCCGTCGGTCTGGTAGAGGGCTGCCTGCAGGATCTCTTCGATCGAGCACGACATCTTCTTGGGTGCGGCCGCGCCGCCCTGAAGGCGCGAGAGATCCAGTAGCTTGTCGACCAAGCGGCTGAGGCGGGTCGCCTCCTTGACGATCACCGACGCCAGCTCCCGCCTCGACTCCTCCCCGATACTGGGCGACGCGCTCGACTCGCCGGCGGCCACGATGGCGGTCAGCGGCGAGCGGAGGTCGTGCGACACCGAGCGCAGGAGGGCGGTCTTCATCATGTCGCTCTGGCGAAGCACCTGCTCGGCCGCCCGCCGGTCCGTGACGTCTCGCAGGAGGGCGGTGAAGTAGACGGCGTCGCCCGCGCGCCAACTCGACAACGCGAGCTCGAGCGGAAATTCTGTGCCGTCCCCGCGCAGACCGGCGAGCTCGACGCGCTGCCCGATCACATGCGACTCGCCCGTCGCCAGGAACCGCTCGAACCCGTGGTCATGGGCCGCGTGGAAGCGTTCCGGCATCAGCATCTTGAGCGGCTCGCCGATCACGTCCGGAGAGGCATGGCCGAAGATCTGCTCCGCCGCGCGGTTGAAGTAAGTGATGCGGCCCTTGGAGTCCGCCGAGACGATGGCGTCGACTGCGGTGTCCGCGATGGCTCGCAGCTGCTCCTCGCTTTGCCGGCCAGCCTCCTCGGCCTGCTTTCGCATCACGAGCGAGCCGATCTGCGCGGAGACCGCCGACACGAGGTCGATCAGGTGCTCGTCCTCCTCGCGCGGCTCCGCGACGAAGAAGACGAGCACGGCGACCACGAGCTCGCCGCTCAGCACGGGAACCGCCATGCCGGCGCCGATGCCGTACCGCTTCGCAAGCGAAGCGCGCAGGAACCTCGGGTCCGAGGCGACGTTACGCATCCAGACTGGCGTCTTGCTCTCGAGCGCGTGTCCCGGGATGCCGAGACTCTTCGGCACGCGCGTGCCAACCATGGAGGCGTCGAAACCCTCGAGCCGCGTAGAGGCCTCGTGCCAGACCGAGCTCAAGACCAGGTCCTCGCCGTCGCTGAGCCAGGCCTCGCCGATCGCCCAGCCCGTCGCCTGACAGAACTCCCTCAAGGTGAGCTCCATCGCAGCGTCCACCGTCTCGGCCGCGCCTACTGCTAGCGCGAGCTCCCGCGCCAGCGTCAGCTCACGGTGGAGCTGCTCGGTGATCTCTAGCTCGTTGGCCGTCGCCGGCCCTGTCCCCACGGGCCACTCCCATGACATGCGTCGTTGATCCTCCCCGAATAAGTGTAAGGGGATAGACGATGCCTCGCCACCGGTTTTTCCGGCAGCTGGTACGGCTCGGAGAGGGCGTTAGCTGAGGCCCAGCGGTACCAACTCGCGCGGAGCGCGGCTGAAGCGGCTGCTGGGTGGCAGCGCGAGGGCCGGGTCAAGCTGCTCGCCCGTCTCTCCGCCGTCCGATCCCTTGCCCACGCCGAGCGGGGAAAGAGACGGCACGGGCCTGCGACCCGCTTCCCGATCCCGCCCTCCAAACGCCTCACGAGCCGAGAGGAATGCTACGTACGGAAGAGTGCCAAGGTCTGACATGTCGGGATCCTCCCCGAAGTGAAACGAGTCTAAACGGCTGGAACTGGTGTCGAGCGGGGCGAGCGCCGCTCGGACATCCACGGCGCTGCCCCGACGCGCGCTTCCCTGGCGACACTGGATGGTCCGTCGATGCCATCGTAGAACCGATCCGGCGCATCGTGGGCGGGTGGTCCGCCTCGGCGGCCGCACCCTGCGACGCTCGGTCTTGCCCCGCAAAAAGCAGCTCCAATCGCTAAACTGCGGCCCGTCCAGTTTCGGGGGGCTCACGTCGATGGGGCGTGGGGCCGTCCCGGCGCGATCTAGCCATCGGCGCCGGGTACATATCAGCGTTTGCCTCGCATGGCGGCGCGTCGACACAAGGGGGTCCCGTGGGGAGGGAGTCGTCACCTAGAGGTTTTGCCACCGTCGCTCGCCGACTTGGCGCAGTTCTCGTCGTCTTGGCGTTCACCGCCATCGCGGCCGCACCGGCCGCGGCCGCGCCGACGCACTATGTCGAGATGTCCGACGGCGCGAGCATCGCCATCAACGTGAAGGTGCCCGACCACTGCAACGCCGGAAATCCGTGTCCGACGTTCTACGAGATGTCAGGATACGAGAGCGGCTCGGACGAGGGGCAGACTCCGGCGGGCCATCTCGCGGACGCGACAGGCATCCCGTTTCCGCTCCAGACGGGCACGCGCGCGGCGCACGCCGCTCGCGTCGACGACCGCTACGTGACCGTACTCGCGAGCGTCCGCGGGACGGGCTGCTCGTCGGGCGAGTTCGATGTCTTCAGCTGGCGCTCTGCGCTCGACGGCAAGGAGGTCATCGATAAGTGGATAGCCAAGCAGCCGTGGTCGAACGGCGACGTCGTGATCTTCGGCCACTCGTACAGCGGCTTGACCGGGATGTTGATCGCTTCGACGCGACCCGCACACCTGCGCGCCGTCACAGCGTCCGGCCTCTTCGGCGACGTCTACCGTGACATCGTCTATCCCGGAGGAGTCGCGAATTATGGCTTCCCACTCCTGTGGACGGGCGCCATACGTCCCGTCTACGACTTGGGCGGAGGGACCGCAGGCGGGGTCTATCCCGTCGAGGAGACGAGCGCACAGTGTGCAGCGAACCAGGCCGAGCGCTCGCGCACCGTCCTTGACGACCCGCTCATACACGGGCTCGACAACACCGACAACGAGTGGTACCGCTCGCGCTCGTCCGTCAACCACATAGGCAACATCACCGTGCCCGTCCACGTGACCGGCGCCTACCAGGACGAGCAGACCGGCGGCCGCGGCCCGACGCACGTGTTCGACCGCCTGCCCACCACGGTCTCCAGACGCATAGTGCTGGTCAACGGCGAGCACGGCACGCAGACCGAGGACCACGTCTGGAAGGACCGCATCGCGTGGATGGACTACTGGATGCTCCGCAAGCAGACCGCCGACCTGGGCATCAAGACCGGTGTGGCCAACCTTGCGAGCACGTTCGGTCCCCGGGAGCGCGTAACGAGGACGTCACGGGTGATCCTGGGCTACCAGGGCGGCGGCAAAGCCGTCGGCGAGATCCGCTCCGACGGGTACCCGCTCGGCCAGACGCGCTTCACCGACGCCTACGTGACCGGAGCCGGGAAGCTGGCGTTCCAGCCCCCGCTTGCCAGCGGCTCGTCGACATGGGTGAACGGCTCCAGGCGCCAGTCGTACGCGTACCAGACCGGCGTCAACACGGGCGGCGAGGTCTCGAGCCCGACCGGGCCGGACGAGGTCGAGCTGTCGATGAAGTTCAATCAGGCGACCGCGATGGCGGGACCCATCACGGCGTCGCTGTTCGTCTCCACGACCGGGATCGACACCGAGCTGTTCGTGCAGCTCCTCGACCGCTCCCCGGACGGGACTCTGCTGTACCTCAACCGAGGAATGCTGCGCGCGAGCCACCGAGCGGTCGACCCGGCTGAGTCGCAGAAGACGGCGGACGGCCGCATCTACAGGCCGTGGCGCCCGCACGAGGGGCGCGAGGTCATCGTCCCCGGCGCAGTGAACGAGTACCTGATCGACATCTTCCCGTTCGGGCACGTGTTCCTGCCCGGGCACGAGCTGGTCGTGAAGGTGCACGCCCCGCCGGCGGAGGACAACGACTACGCCTACGTTCAGGAGACGCCGCCAGGAGTGAACACGCTCCACTTCGGCCCAGTGACCCGGTCGCGGTTCACGCTGCCGACCGTTCCAATGAGCGAGGTGGTCGGGTTCGAGGCTCCGACGGGCCAGTGCCCGTACGCGTCCATGCGCTGCCTATCGGGCGGAGGCTAGATCTGGGCTAGCCGTCGATGCCTGGAGCCAGGTGTCCTCGACCACCCTGTCGGGGACACCGCGGGCCTATCAGTACTGCACTTCATGGGGCCGTACATAACTTGGCTCATCCCGGCCCGCCGGCCTAAAGAGTAGGCAACGAATGTCCGATGGGTCCTTGGAGACCGCCAAGCACGTCTGCTGGCGCTGGGCAGAGCATGTTGCCGGGGCGGTAATCGCCAGTTCAGACGTGCATGTCTATGCGTTTACCGGACACTGACGAGCGCCTCACAGGTGGTGGATAGCTCGTGGGATCGATTCGAGTCGCCCGCATTCAAGCGTCTCCCCTCAGCGCTCTCGACACTTATCTGCTGACGGTCACGCTCGTTGGCTTAGCTCTGCTCGCGACCGTTGCCGTCGAGGGCGCCTCGAGCTTCCTGCCGACAGCTCCGCCCGAGTTCTGGGCGTTCGCCGGTCTCGTCGTCGTTGGCCAGATGCTGACGATCAAGGTTCGCGGTTACGACGAGATCACGAGCTCGACCGCCTTCGTGTACGCGCTCCTGCTGCTGTTCGGCACGACGGCGGCCGTGCTCGCGCAGATGGTCTCGAGCCTCCTGACCAGCGTGCGTGATCGCAAGCCGGTGCTGGAGGCGAGCTTCGTGCTCGCCCACCAGACGATCTCCGTCGTGGTCGCCGGCACTCTGCTGTCGTCCTTGACCGACCTACCCCGGGCCGACGCGTCTCCCCCGATCGAGCCGTTCGAGGTCCCGGTGCTGTTCGTCGCCGGTGGAGCGTATTTCTTTACCACCAACCTCTTGGCCTACGTGGGCCCGGGGATCATCAAGGGGGAGTCGCTGCGAGCGATTCTTCACCGCGATCTGACGCTGCAGGTGCTGACCGCGGCGGTCTTCATCAGCCTGGCTCCGATCATCCTCATCGCGGCGCATCTCGACCTCTCTCTCTGCCTGCTCCTCCTGCTCCCGATGATCGCCATCTACAAGGGCGGGCGGGAGGCGGTCATAAACGAGCACCGCTCCACGCACGACCTGCTCACGGGCCTGCCGAACCGGGTGCTCTTCGCAGACCGCATCGATCAGGCGGTGAAGCTTGCGGAGCGCGACGGCAGGTCGGTCGCGGTCCTCTTCATGGACCTCGACCACTTCAAGGAGATCAACGACACGCTCGGTCATCGCCATGGCGACCTCGTCCTGCGCACGCTCGGCCCCCGGCTCGGGGAGGTGCTGCGCGACAGCGACACGGTCGCGAGACTCGGAGGCGACGAGTTGGGCGTCCTGCTTCCCGAGGCCACTCCAGAGCAGGCGTGCCACGTCGCCAGCAAGATCCTGGAGGCTCTCAAGCAGCCGCTCCGAACGGAGGGGCTGACGTTGCAGGTGGGCGCGAGCATCGGCATTGCGTGCTACCCCACGCATGGTGATGACGTCACCAAGTTGCTTCAACGCTCGGATGCGGCCATGTCAGTGGCCAAGCAGAACCGCAACGGCTACGAGGTCTACAGCGACGACCGCGAAACCCAGAGCGCGCAGCGGGTGCTGCTCGCAAGCGACCTGCGCCACGCGGTCGACGCGGGAACGTTCGTGCTCGAGTACCAGCCCCTGATGGACCTTCGGTCGCGAAAGGTGGTCGGCGTCGAAGCCCTCGCACGCTGGATGCACGAGGAGCGCGGCTTGGTAGCACCGGGGGAGTTCATCCCCATCGCCGAGCAGATCGGGGTCATCAAGCCTCTTACGATGCGGCTTCTCGGCCAGGCCATCGACCAGTGGCGGACCTGGGAGGCGGAGGGCGCGGACCTCGTGCTGGGAGTGAACATCTCCGCCCGCCACCTGATGAGCCGCGACTTCGCCCAGGAGATCGAGGAGTTGCTCGAGTCCTCGGGCATCGCGCCGCCTCGCCTCAAGCTCGAGATCACCGAGACCACGATCATGGCGGACCCTGGCCTTGCCGAGGAGATCGTGCGTGCGCTCAGCGCGCTCGGGGTGAAGCTGGCGATCGACGACTTCGGGACCGGCTACTCGTCCCTTGCCTATCTGAAGCGGCTTTCGGTCGACGAGCTCAAGATCGATCGCTCCTTCGTCGTGGACATGCACGAGAGCGAGAGCTCCGCCGTCATCGTCCGCAGCATCATCCAGCTCGCGAACAACCTCGGCCTCGAGGCCGTCGCGGAAGGAGTGGAGAACGCGGCAGCCCTAGAGGCGCTCGACGATCTCGGGTGCAAGATGGCCCAGGGTTACTTCGTGAGCCGGCCGCTCGGCGGAGACGATGTCGTCCCGTGGCTCGCGCAGTCCTCAGCGACGCTCGGCTCGCCTCTCTAGACGTTCTACCTGTATCAGCGCAGGATCCGTGCCGCGATGCCCTCGATCGTCTCCTCGCCGTAGGCCATTGAGGGACTGTCCCGTGTGAGGACAGCCAGCGCGATCCGTTTGCCGCCGCGTTTGGGCTCAAGGAGGGCGACCTGGTGGGTGATGCCCGGGACCCAGCCGCCCTTGAAGAAGGCTTTCAGGTTCTTGCGGCGCGCAACCGGCGCGATGCCCCAGCGTTGCCCCTTTGTGATCGAGGACAGCAGCTTGCGCGCGTAGCTCCTGTGAGCGCGAGGCACAAGCTTGTCGATGCGCAGGAAGAAGCGGGCTTGGTCGGCGGCGGTGATCTGCGACACCCCCCAGGGGCTGGCGGGCGTGAACTTCCTCATTCCCGCCGCGCGCGCGACCCTACGCAGGCCGTGGGCGCCGATCTGCGCATAGATCGTGCTCGCCGCTGCATTGTCGGACGTGGTGATCATCGGCCGCAGGCGCTGTCGCTCCGTTTCGCTCAGGTGTCGTTTCCCGGCGCGGCGCAGGACTGACACGAGCATCATTGCTTTCACGACGCTTGCCGAGCGAAAGCGCGTCGTACGTCGCAGCCCGCGCACGCGTTTTCCGTGCTCGTCGAGGACGGCGAATGCGACCGCTCCTTCCCGCGAGCGGGCAAAGCGCTGGGCAGCCTTGATTCCTATGGCGGTCGCCAGCGGCTTCCCCTCGCGAGCATCGACCGCTCGGGCCAGGACGCCGACGGGAACGATCGCCCCGAGCAGCAGCACGATGACGGCGATCCTCGACATGCCGCATCCCATCTAATACCTGACGGATCGGCTGTAATGAGCAGGAACGGGCTGTCTTTTGGCGGCCGCTAGGACACGACCCGGGAGGCACCATGAGCAATGTCGAAAGCATTCAAGCGTTGTACGAGGCCTTCGGGCGCGGCGACGTACCCGCCATTCTCGACCCGCTCGCCGACGATGTTCAGTGGGACCAGGACGCGCCTGGATACGGGATACCGATTTACGAACCGGGTACGGGCAAGGACCACGCGCAGCGCTTCTTCGAAAACGTTCAGAGGGATCTCGAGTTCCTGCGATTCGAGCCGAGGAACTTCCTCAGCGGAGGAAACCAGGTCGCCGTGCCGATCGACATCGAGGTCAAGGTGAAGCCGACCGGCAAAGTCGTTGAAGCGCTCGAGGTCCACTTGTGGACGTTCGGCGACGACGGCAAGGTGAGCCGCTTCTTCCACTGCATCGATCGCCACGCCTTCGTCTTGGCCTACGGCCTTTGAGTTGAACCGGTGAGCGGGGCCCTCGGGTGCTCGCCGGTCTCCTCGTGCAGCGCGCCGCCGCCCGCGGCGGTCGACGGCCACCAGATCTTGTCCCCGATCAGCTCCACCGCGGCCGGGACCATGATCGTGCGCACGATGAAGGTGTCGAGCAGGATCCCGAGCGCGACCATGAAGCCGAGATCGAAGGTGTAGGTGACAGGGAGAGTCATCAGCACCGAGAAGGTGCCGGCGAGGATGATCCCGGCGCTGGTGATCACAGGGCCCGTGGCGGAGAGCGCGCGCAGCATGCCCTCGCGGGTGCCGTGGCGCCGTGCCTCCTCGCGCACGCGCGCCATCAGGAAGATCGTGTAGTCGATCCCGAGCGCGACAAGGAAGATGAAGGCAAAGGTTGGGATCGAGGCGTCGAAGCCAGCGTCGCCGACGACGAACCGTATGAACAGGACAGAGAGCCCGAGGGTGCAGAGGAAGGAAAGCAGCACGCTGGCGATCAGCACCAGCGGGGCGACCAGCGCCCGCAGCAGGATCGCGAGGATGATCGCGATCACCAGCAGCGCAATCGGCGCGATCAGGCGCAGATCGGATTCGACCGCCTGGTCGAAGTCATATTGGATTGCGGTGCCGCCCCCCACCAGGGCGGTCACGCCCGGGCCCAGGTCATCGACGCTGTCGCGGATGTCGGGCACGACGTTGAGCGCCGGCTTGGTATAGGGGTCGTTTTCGAGCACGACGTCGATCGTGGCCATGCTGCCGTCCTTGGAGGTCCTGCCGGTAGGCGTTGCCGACGCCACGCCCGGTACACGCTCCAACGCTCGTTCAGCGGCCGCGATGTCCTCAGGCCTGACCTTGCCGTCCTCGCGCTCGACGAGAACGGTGGTCGGGGCGAGCAGGCCCGCGGGGAACGACTTCTCGAGCAACTCGAACGCCTCGACGCTTTCCACCGACTTCTTGAAGAAGGTCGTCGTCGAGTAGTCGACCTTGTAGGCGAGCAACCCGAGCGAGCCGGCGACGAAGGCGATCACGGTCACGGCCAGGGCGAGCGCGGGCCGGGCGAGGACGCGATCGCCGATCCGCCTCCACACACCCTGGCGAACCTCCAAGGCATGCTCGGGGTCGAACTCCACCGTGGAGCGCCGCGGCCAGAAACCGGTGCGTCCGAAGATCGTCAGCAGCGCCGGCAACAGGGTGAGCCCGGCCACCATCCCGCAGGCGACGCCGATCGCCGCCACCGGCCCAAGCGTGGAGGTGAGGCGGGCATCGGCGAGCGCCAGCGTGAGCATCGCGAGCGTGACGGTGAGACCGCTGGCGAGGATCGTCGGGCCGGTGCGCGCGAGCGCGCGCGCCATCGCGTCGTGCTTGTCCTCGAGCCGGCGCAGCTCCTCGCGATAGCGGGACACGAGCAGCAGGCAATAGTCAGTCCCCACGCCGAACATGAGGACGACGAGGATCGTCGTCCCATTGGAGGAGACCGTCGCGCCCGATTCTGCGTACAGGTAGACGAATGCCGTTGCCACCGTGTACGCAAAGAAGACGACGAGCAGCGGCGTCAGCGCGACCAGGACGGCCCGGTAGATCGCGCCCAGCAGCACCAGCACCAGGAGCACCGTGGCCAGGAGCAGCTTCGTGTCTAGCTCGCCGAAGACCTCCTCCGCGTCGGCGCTGAAGCCAAGGTCGCCCGTGAGGAGGATTCGCATCCCGTCGCTCTCGTCCCCGGTGACCTCGCGCACCTTCTTGCCCCAGTCCGCCGCCTTGTCGAAGTCGGTGGGGACGATCAGAACCGTGTAGGCGACGTCTCCCTCGGGGGAGACGAGCGTCTTCGGAGCTCCGCGCGCGAACGGAACGGTGGGCGGCTGGGCGAGGGGAAGATCCTCGCCGGGCAGGGCATCGAGCGTCTGAGCGTGCTGGGCGATCGTGCGCTTGTCGGCCTGGGTCAGGCCCCCCTCGCGCTGGTAGACGATCAGCCCCTGTGTGGTCTCGCCCGCGTCGAACTGCTCGTCGAGCAGCTTGACCACGTCCGTCGACTCGGCGCTCTCGGGTAGGAAGGAGGTGGTGTCGTCCTCGGTCTTGTCGGAGAGCTTCGAGCCGAGCGGCATCAGCGCGGCGAAGGCGACGATCCATATAGCGAGCACCACCCACTTGGTGCGGCGGCCGGCGATGAAGGATGCGAGAGGGCTCATGCGGCGAACACCGTGCGACAAGCTAACGGACCGCGGGCGAGGGCGACCGTCTCGGCCCCACGGTTCTCAAATAGTTAACAACCGCCCAGCGCAGAGGATTTCTGCCCGATGGAAGTCAGTCGGGTAGCTGTTCCGACAGGCCCACGGCTTCGAGGGCCTCCACTCGATCCCAGAAGAACTCCAGGTAGAAGATCCTTCCCTTGCGCACCGTGTGGATCGTCGTCAAGTCCATGTTCGCTTCAGGACCACGGCCTGCGCCACGCCAGATGAATCTCACGACAACGTGGTCGGCGGCGTCGATGAAATCGCTAATCGGTTCCAGCGCGTCGGCGTCGAAGGTCTCGCGCTGTTGCTCCCACTGACGCAGGACGGCCTCGCGACCCACGATGGGCCCCGGCTCCGGCCAACCCTCGGGCATCCGGAGGATGACGTCGGGGTCGTACACCTCACGAAGCGCATTCATGTCCCCCGCGTTCCATGCCGCGAACGCGGCCTTCACAATCTCCACGTTCTCCTGCGACATCCGCGCAGTATCCCGGCTGCGATCAGTCGTGGCTACACGGCTAAAGGGAGGTCCCTCATGGGCGCGGCGGGTTTCGAACCTGCGACCTCTCGCGTGTGAAGCGAGCGCTCTCCCACTGAGCTACGCGCCCTGGGCGGGCATTGTAGAGCGGGATTCTGCGCTGACCACCTCTGCGGCGGAAGCCTCAGAATCCGCGTTGGTGCCCAAAGCCGCAACCCCGCGGCACAAGAGGCATAGATGAACGGACCGGGCGTCGGGGGAACGTCTAACGGTCGCGAACCGTCTCTGTCGGCTCCGCGCGGTGAACTTCGCGACTCGCCTTCGGCGCTCCGCAGCAGATCATGTAGAGCGCTGTCTCGTCCGGCTCGAGGCCGAGCAGGCCGTTCAGCTCGTGGTCGTAGAAGCCGCCGATCGGAACCACTCCGAGGCCAAGCGCAGCAGCGCAGAGGCAGAAGTTCTGCCCGAGGTGGCCCGCCTCGAGCAAGATGTGCCGGTAGCCGCGCTGCTCGTATCTCCACATCGTCCGATCGAAGACGGCGGTGATGATGACGACGATGTTTGCGGCCTCTACCGTTTCTCGGTGGATCGCTACGTCGGCGAGCTGTGAATGCGTGAGATCCCGATGCAATGCCACCAGCTCGTGCTCCCGAACCGAATAGTGATAGAGACCGTCGGGAATATCGGTAACCGAGCGGGTCGCTACGTAGACCTCGAGCGGATACTGCCCACCCGCTGAGGGAAAGGGCCTCTCCGCAACCGCCTCGCCTCCAGTCTCGTGATACGCGCGAACGCCAAAGCTTGCGTGAAGGAGGCGTCCCGCTACTTGGCTCTCAATCGCCGTCGGCTCGAAGAGGCGGGTTGACTTCCTATCCCGAAGCAGTTGTCCGAGCGAAGCGTCCAGCTCGAAATCTCGCCCAGGTAGCGCGTAGCGCTCATCACCCGGATGGATACGAAACGGCGGCGGGGCGTCGGCCAGGTCGGGGTCGTCGTGTCTGCGTCCGGAGCTGCCTCGCACTAACTTGGAGTGTTCGTGATAGACGCGTGCGATGTCGGGGTCGACGTACCTAGTCATCGACGTACTACCGATACCCGGTCACCCAACAGGGTGTGGATCGGGATTGAGCTGCCCAGCCGCCAGGGCCTGCAGTCGTCGGTTGCCGAGTGGCTCCTGGCGAAAGCCGAAAGAGATTTGCTGGATACCCGCGCCGACCGCGCGCGCGACCCGGAAGGGACTCTCGGCTACGTCGGGGGCGGTTACATCGACGACGGCGAGCCGGAGCTCGGATCGCTCCGAAAGCGCGTTCAGACCAGACAGCGAGGCTATCGGTGGCTCTGGCAGCGAGCAAAGTTCGACCGGTTGTCTCGCGGTCTTCCTCCAGAAGTCGAGCGATTCAGCTCGTTCGGAGGGGACGTAGTAGGTCATGTGGTCGATCTCGCTGCGAACCTCCTCCGGGCTTCCGGGGATCTCCACGTTGCCTGCTCGCATGGCACGGCGCAGGCTGAGACCTGCCTGTGCCTGCTCCAGCATCGCCTTTCTCACCGCCGCTACCGGACTTAGGTGTGAGCCCATGCCAACGACTACTCCTGGCCAATGCTCGCCGTCCCCGGAAGAAACGCAGGCCACAACCGAGATAGGGGCCGCGACATCTAGGAGATAGAACTCTAGGGGGCCCGCATGGCGTTCGAGCTGACGGAGAGCCTCGGCAGCGACGCCTTCCAGGCTCTCCCGGACTGCCAGAGGCCGTGGTGGAGACATCGAGAGCCACGTCAGCGTAAAGCTGTCGCGCTCGAGCAGCTCAAGCGCAGCTCGCGAAGCCGCATCGTCGATGCTCGCTCCCGCGGCAAGACCACTCGTCGTGACGGCGCAGAAGGTTTCGGCGGCCGGTGCAGGGTAGTGCAGGTACGCCACGAGGGCAGGCACCCAAACCGGCGCGCCGTCGTCGAGCCACCGGCCCCGAACCCAGTCGATCGGTCGACCAGGATCGAAACGGGCGTACGGGAAGTCGGGGTCGGCGTACTGCTCATCCGAATACAGGGTTAGGTCGCGCGGGTCGAGCACATCGCCGTCGAGCTCATCAAGCGCGGCTCTACACACCGTTTCCGGCCATTGACAGGCCGAGTAGCGCTCGATTGCCTCTCCGACGGCGGAGAGCGCCGCATCAACCCTCGTGAGGCCTTTGCCGAATCCGAGCTCCGGTTGCCATTCACGGTGTCGAGTCTGACTGTAAGTGGACAAGATCGCGTAAGAGAAGAACGGAAGCTGCGGCTCGTTGACCTTCGGCCTGGGGACAGCCAGCCTGTTCACGATGCCGACACGCGAGTCGACACATCCGTGCAGGAGATCGCGAAGCTCCCCGGGTTCTGTGACCCTGTCGAGATTCGGGGCCTTCCTTTCTTGTCGCGTCTCGACGGGCCTCTGGGCCCCCGTTATGGACGGATCGCCCGCAGGCGGCGCTGACGGCGAGCCTGCTCGGGACCAGACCTGCGCTTGCCCGCAGATCTCGCACCACGGAACCCGCACGACTGTGTGGAGTGCAGATTCAGGGTCAATCAGGTCGTGGATAAGTACGCGACCGACGAGCGGCGATGCGCCGGCGACGAGAAACTTCACTGCTTCGAGGGCAACGAGCTGCCCCACCAGTGGGGGCATCGACGCCAGGTACGCGCGCGGGCGTAACGGCGCAGGATTCTGAAGCACAGCCTCTTGGAAGTTGCGTTCATCCTCCGGCTGAGAGACGTTCGCCGCCTGCCGCAGCCGGAAGCAGTTCCAGCAGGCGGTCTGCCCTGGGATCACGAGCGGCCCGACGATCGCCTCCCTTCCCTGCAGGTAGCCGGACAGGGAGCGGGCTCCAGCCTCATGGCAGATCCGAGCAAGAGTAAGCCAGGCCTTGAGCTCATCTGGCGCGAGCGCTCCGATCACGAGACTGCACTCATCTCCGGGCAGATTCAGCTCCTCAAATGGCCCCGTCACTAGCTCAGTCGAAGCTGCTCTGTGGCTGAGGACGTCGGCCAGCGCCTCGACCCGTGGCCTACCGCAATCGCCCGACGAAAAGACGCGGCTCCCGAGCAGATCGTCCTCGCCTACGAGACCGTCGTCGAAAAGGTGGAGGTGGCCGACCGCGGAGGCTGCAAGCTCAGAGGCGAGGACAACGCCCCACGGCTCCAAGCCAACAACCACGACGCGCGCCCGCCGCAGCACTTCCATTTGGTCGTTGCCTTGACCACTCCAGGCCGCGAGGAACCGCTCTTGCGCGCGCCAAAGCGAGTCCCCCTCGCCTACCCGCTCCACGAAGCCCTGTTGCTCGAGGTTCGCAAGGAGCTCGATTACGGAATCTGCGTCGTACTCCGGCAGGTGCGTCGCGATCTCCTCGGCACCAAGGCTGCCGTCGAGCAATGGGAGGAGCGACTTGGCAGCATCGACGTCTTCGCCCTCGAGGCGAAGCATCGCCAAGTCTGAACGCAGAAGGATGCCCTCGCTAGTGGGGACGACGATCGCGGCGAGCTTCAGGCGAGAGGCGGGCGTAGATCATCCTCCCGACGAAAACGAAAGGCTCAAAACCGATCTCGACGGCGACACCAGCGTCACGGGGTGAGCGTGACCGACAACCGCCGCCGCGACGGTGCGCGTGCTGGACATCGCGGCCAAGTGTAAGTGCGCGCCCGCCCCGCGCGCTGCCCGCGCTAATTCGCAGGACCAGCGCTGGCTAGTAGCGGTGGAGAGCCAGGCGGCTAAAGCGAGTTAGCCCGGCGTGATACCTGGGGGCGGCTTAAAGCAAGACGGCTCTGGACTCCCGAGGCAGCCTGGCGCTGGCAGCCCCGGCCAACGCCCCGCGAAAAACTTCGAATCCGAGAACGGAGGCACGTCCAGGTGCCCGATTGGGTGTGGTCCGAAAGTCGGATCGTTGAATGGCGGGGGTTTGGCGCACTCGGTCGGCGTAACACCGCCCTGAGCGGCGGGCGCCGCTGCCATCCCCAACGCCGCGCTTACCACGGTCGCAGAGATCATGAGTCGCTTCTTGGAGTTCTTGGGCGGCACAGCTCACCTCCTGTGAATTGGCAGCTAGACGGGCTCGATACCGGGCGGTGGCTTTGCGCAGCTCGGTTCGGGATGCGCGGGCGCCTTCGGGAAAAACTTCGGATCCGAGAACGGAGGCACGTTTAGATGCCCGACTGGCGTTGGCTGGAAGCTCGGATCTTGGAATGGCGGCGGTTTGATGTGCCCGACCGGCACGATGATGGCCTCGGCTGCCGGCGCCGCCGCTGCCATCCCCAAAGCCGCGCTCACCACGGTCGCGGAGATCATGAGTCGCTTCTTGGAGTTCTTGGGTGGCATGCTTACCTCGTGTGAAGAGCTAGTTAAGGGTTAGACGGGCTCGATACCGGGCGGCGGCTTCAAGCAGCTCGGGGCCGGATGCGCGCAGCTCGTCGGGTGTGGCCAGCGCCCTTCGAAGAACTTCGGATCCGAGAACGGAGGCACGTTCAGATGCCCGACTGGCTCTGGTTGGAAGCTCGGATCATTGAACGGCGGCGGTTTGGCGTGCCCGATCGGCGTGACCTGAGCATCGACTGCCGGCGCCGCTGCCATTCCCAACGCCGCGCTCACCACGGTCGCGGAGATCATGAGTCGCTTCTTGGAGTTCTTGGGTGGCACAGCTCACCTCCTGTGAGCACGCTGACCTCACCGGTTCTGCAAACGCGAGTAGATCAGCGGTCGAAAATCAAGTCAAGTACGGTGTCATCCGATCGGATGACAGCCGATCGGCTACTTAAAGCATCAGCGATTGGGCAGCAGCAGCGTTCTGGTGCCCAAATCGAGCCGAAATCACCCCAATCCGGCCCTATTCGCGGGAGCGCCAAACAGCCGCAATCCCGCACCACAAGCGACGTAGCGCGGGATTGCGCCAACACTCAGACTCGCGTGTGAAGCGAGCGCTCTCCCACTGAGCTACGCGCCCTGGGCGCTCATTCTAGAGCGGGAGTATGCGAGCTTCGCCTCAGCAGCGTCAGAATCGCAGCTGGGGGGCTGTTGCACCCTGCATGTGAAACGGCCGTGGGGCGATTGGGCATGTCCTTGCGGTCGGGTTTTGCTGCTGACCCGCGGGGTAAGCAGTGTCCTGTGCTTGTCCTTCTACTGATCATCATTCTGATATTGGCGCTCGGTGGCGGATTCTTCGTGAGCGAGTTCCTCTTCCTCTTGTTGCTCCTTGCGCTGGTCGTGTTTCTCGTCGGGAGATAGACCCCAGCCGCCTCCTTCCCGCCGCGTCCGCATTGGCGGCTTGTGATTGCGAGGCCCCGCGCGCACCGCGATACTGCGCGAGCTATGTCGCAGGAAAACGTGGAGTTGGTGCGGGGGAGCGTGGACTCCTGGAATCGCGGTGACGTCGACGCCTGGCTTCGGACGCACCACCCGGAGATCGAGTGGTACTGGAGATTTCGACTCCTCCTGCGAGCACCGAGCGCGTGAGATGGAGAGGGCAACGATGAGCACCGGGGCAGTGATCGGGGTCGGCGCGGTGACCGGGTTGGTGCTCGGCATCCTCATCAGCGTGACCACCGACATTCCCTTGGCGCCTGAAGTCGGGGTGGTGCTCGGTGCCCTTGTCGGTTGGCTCTCGCGCCGAGGTCGCGCGTAGAGAGGCAACCGGCTCCCCCCATATCCCGTACACATTGCGAACGCCACACCGCGACGGTCCCGGTGGGCGGGTCGAGGGGTGTCACCCCCTGGTCCAATCAGGCTCTGCGCGATACTGCGCCGGCGATGTCGCGGGAGAACGTGGAAGTCGCGCGAGCCGGCATTAACGCGTGGAACGCGGGGGACATGGATGCGTTTCGTGAGCTGATCGACCCCGAGGTCATTCTGCGGACCCCTGAGGGTTGGCCAGAGCCGGGGCCGTACTTCGAACGCGAGGCGGTCATACGCCAGTTCGAGCAGAACCGGGAGGCCTTTGATGCCGACGCCTTCGAGCCGATCAGCGACTTCATCGACGCCGCCGACCGAATTGTCGTGAGGGTGATCTGGCGTGGCGCGGGCCGTGGCCCTGACTCGAACATGGAGTTCACAATCGTCCTCACGGTGCGCAAGGGAAGGGTCTTCTACCAGGAGTTCTTCTGGGATCACGCGGAAGCCCTCGAAACCTTGGGACTGTCGGAGTAGGCGATGTCGCAGCAGAACGTGGACATCGTTCGCGCCGTCCTCGAGGCGTGGAACGCACCGGACATGGTCGCCTGGCGTGAGCTGCACGACCCCGACGTCATCATGCGGAACCCGGAGGGGTGGCCGGAGCCGGGGCCCTTTGTGGGTCTGGATGCGGTCATGCGCAACTTCGAAGAGGCTCGCGAGATCTGGGATACCGACACAATCGAACCGATCAGCGATTTCATCGCTGCCGGCGACCGAGTTCTCGTGAGGACGATCTGGCGTGCCGCAGGCCGCGGCCCTGCATCGAACATGGAGTTCACGATCGTCTTTACGGTGCGCAAACGAAGGGTCGTCCAGATCGAGTTCTCCTGGGATCACGCGGAGGCCCTCGAAGCCGTGGGCCTCTCGGAATAGTCGCAATCGGCCACCCGCTAGTCTCACCCTGCCGCCCCCGGCGGCTCCATTCCGGCAGACGATCCAGGAGAGAAGGCATGGCCAGCGTCGAGCAGCGTCCAATAGCCGTTGAACGCCCAGCGTCGGAGACAGAACCCAAGTCCATCCTGTTCAATCCCCGCTCGTACGATCCGGCGGACTTCGACGAGGCGACTCGCCGAGCACTGCTGGCCACTATCGACTTCTTCGAATCCCGCGGCAAGGCAACGCTCAAGGAGCACGATCATGAGCGCATCTGGTACGCCGACTTCCTGGAGCTCGTCGAGCGTGAGCGGATTTTCGCGACGCTGCTGACCCCCGCGGCGGAAGCGGCCGGAGACTCGGACAAGCGCTGGGACACCGCACGGATCAGCGCGTTCAGCGAGATCACCGGCTTCTACGGCTTGGCGTACTGGTACACGTGGCAGGTCACGATTCTCGGGCTAGGCCCGATCTGGCAGAGCGAGAACACAGCGGCGCGCCGCCGAGCCGCCGAATTGCTCGAGGGGGGGGCGATTTTCGCGTTCGGCCTCTCCGAGAAAGAGCACGGCGCCGATATCTACTCGACCGACATGGTGCTGACACCCGACGGCGATGGCGGCTTCGCCGCAAGCGGAAGCAAGTACTACATCGGCAACGGCAACCTGGCGGGCATGGTTTCAGTCTTCGGCCGTCGCGCCGACGTGGATGGACCGGACGGTTACGTCTTCTTTGCCGCCGACAGCGGGCACCCCGCGTACAGGCTCGTCAAGAACGTCGTCAACTCACAGAACTACGTCAGCGAGTTTCGCCTCGAGGCCTACCCGGTCGCAGCCGACGACATCCTGCACACCGGCAAGGACGCCTTCTACGCAGCGCTGAACACGGTCAACGTCGGCAAGTTCAACCTGGGCTTCGCCTCGATCGGCATCTGCGAGCACGCCTTCTACGAGGCGATCACGCATGCCGACGGCCGCGTCCTCTACGGCAACAAGGTCACCGAGTTTCCTCATGTCCGCCAGTTGCTGAGCGACGCCTACTCGCGCCTGGTGGCGATGAAGCTGTTCAGCGATCGGGCAATCGACTACTTCCGCTCGGCGGGTCCTGATGACCGCCGCTATCTGCTCTTCAACCCGATCACGAAGATGAAGGTGACCACCGAGGGCGAGAAGGTGATCGACGATCTGTGGGACGTGATCGCCGCAAAGGGCTTCGAGAAGGACACGTTCTTCGAGATGGCCGCACGCGACATCCGCGGGCTCCCGAAGCTCGAGGGCACCGTGCACGTGAACATGGTCCTGGTCCTGAAGTTCATGGCCAATTACCTGTTCAACCCGGCCGAGTACCCGCCGGTGCCCCAGCGGCGTGATGCGGCCGACGACGAGTTCCTTTTTCGCCAGGGGCCGGCCAAAGGCCTCGGGAAGATCCAGTTCAGCGACTGGCGGGCGATCTACTCGCCCTTCGCCGAGGTGCCGAACGTCGCCCGCTTCATGGAGCAGGCCGAGGGCCTCGGGGCGCTGCTCGGCACGGCCCCGCCGAGCGAGGAGCAGCAGCGTGAGCTCGGCTTCCTGCTCACCCTGGGGGAGCTCTTCACGCTCGTCGTCTACGGACAGCTGATACTCGAGCAGGCTGCACTGACCGACCTCGACGCCGACACGATCGACGCCATCTTCGACGTGCTGGTGCGCGACTTCTCGAGCTACGCCGTCACCCTGCAGGGACACTCCTCGTCCACCGAGGTTCAGCAAGCATGGGCGCTCGGTCACATTCGCAAGCCGGTCGGCGACAGGGACCGGTTCCTCCGGGTCTGGGACCAGGTGGAGCGGCACGCGGGTGCCTACGAAATGCGGCCCTAGCGGCAGTTGGGTACTGACATTGGCTGCTCGAATGCTGCGCCGATACTGGCCGGTCCTGATCGTGTTGCTACTGGTGCTGCTGTTCCTGTGGTGGGTGCGGCCGATCTTCCACGGGCTCGTCATGTTCTTCTACACGAGCCCGATCGTCTGGTTCCCGCCGATCGTGATCTTGGCGATCGGGTTCGCCGCTGCTCGTTACCGCAAGCCCAAGTTGAGCAAGCGCGATCTCGAGCTACTGGCCGGCAGAGAAGATGACAGGCCCAGAGGCCCCGCCCGCAACCTGCCTTCAGTCGGCGTCGGCGTCGGCGTCGTAGTCGGCCTCGCGTTTCTGGCGTTCGTGCTGGGTGCGGCGTTCAAGGGGCCGCTTACGAGTCGCGCGATCTACAACAACACGGACTACGCGTCGATCGCCGGGCTTCCCGAGGGTGGCGTGCCGCGCCTCATGCCGCAAGAAGTCGCGGTCCAGATCGCGTCCAGCGGCTTCAACTCTCCGACCGAGAAGCTGACCGACTTTCGCAGTGTCCTGACTCCGGAAGGCCTCGCCTGGACCGCATTCCGCACTCCCGACGGCGCCTTCAGGATCTTTTCGAAGAAGAGTCAGGGGTTCGTCACTTTGAATGCGGAGTCGACCGAGCGGCGCGTGAAGCCGAGCGATGCAGAACTCGAAGTCGCCCCGGGGCAGCTGCTGACCGACAACCTCCGCTGGCGGTTGCTGAAGCGTCACTACCTCATCGACCTGGCGAACCCCATTGGCGCACTGGACCGGGAGGGGCGACCGATCATCATCGTTCCCTATGTCTCTTACAAGGGCTGGCTGGTTCGCCGTCCCGTACTCGGGGGCGTGTTCGTCGTACATCCCGACGGGGAGATCGAGGACCTCTCGCCGGATGAGGCGCGCAAGCGGCCCGAGATCACCTCGACGGGGCGGCTGTTCCCGGACACGCTGGCTCGCCGCATCCAGGACGCCTACGCGTACAAGCGTGGAATCTGGAACAGGTTCGTCCTCCACGAGGAACAGACCCAGATCAGCGACACGGAGAGCAATCAGCAGCCCTATCTGATCGACTTCGGCAAGCGCGGCGCCAAGTGGGTGACGGTTGCCGAGCCTTACGGTCAGGCCTTTGCGGCCAACGCGATCTTCCTGACGGACACGGTTACGGGAAAGACCGAGATCTGGCGCGTATCGCGCAATACGAGCCTCAGCGGCAACCGCCGCGCGATTCAGACCGTGCGTTCCGTTTCGATACCCGGCGTGGTGTTCGCCGGCGAGGGTGCGAGGGAGACCGGCGGCAGGTTCAAGGTCGTGGAGCCAAGACCTGTATTCGTAGGAGGGCGGTTGCTGTACCTGGTGTCGGTCATCCCGGAAAACGGCAACTCGGTGTCCAAGAGCGTGATCGTCGACGCCGCGCGCAACAAGGTGGTGGCGATCTTCGACAACGACACGGACCCATCCGCCGATCAGGCCACCCTGCGTTACCTGGCGACCGGCGACCTGGATCGGGCCGCCCTACCGCAGGAGGAGTCCGGGAGGCAGGGCGCCACCGACCAACCAGCGACCGAGCCCACGCGTGATGGGCAGCCTTCGGAAACGCAGAGGAATGCACCGAGCGACATTCAGAGGCGCCTCGAACGGTTGATCCAGCAACAGCGGGAAACCTTGCGTGAAACCGAACAGCTGCGGCAGGAAGTCGAGCGCGGCAAGTAGAGCGGACCCCGGTCGGCTAGACGGTTGATTCCGAATCCGCGCACCCCTGGGGGCGCGAGAATCGAGCTGGGCAAGGACGCAGGGCGAAGCCCATGCAGGGCTGCATGGGCGAGCCCGAGGACGCAGATCCAGCGAAGATTCGCAGCGTCATCCAGGGGTGTGGGGAGTTTGGAATCGATCGTCTAGAGTGGACAGTGGACCGTGCTAGGTGGGGCGCTAGCGGTGCCCTGTAACCCGCAACCCGCTCTAGCGGGGCCGAATTCCCACCCGAGGGGTCGGCCCTCAGGGCCAGTACGCCGCGTGAGGCGTCGATGGCCAGGTCCCGCGCGAAGGGGTCCCGTGAACCAGGTCAGGTCCGGAAGGAAGCAGCCTTAAGCGGTCTTCACCTTGCGCCGCGGGTTAGCCTGGCCGGAGCCAAAACGCGGCTGACACGCCTGGGGACTCGGCTTCGAAGGTGGGTGCACGGTCCATTTTCGGCCGCACACGGAGTTATCTGTGCGGCTCTCAGCCGCTCAGCTTGACCTTGCGGCGCAGCGTGGTCGTCTCCCCGGAGTCGAAGCGGATCTCGACCTCCACGGTCACCACAAGCCTCCTGTGCCTGGCGAGAGCACGCCTCACCGCAGTCCGGGCGGCGCGCGAGAGCCTGAGCCTGAGCTTTCCTTCCGCGCCGGCGAAGATGCGAGCGTCGTCGGGCCTCAGCTTCAGGGCCTTGCGAGAGCGCCGGCCGGAGATCGTTCCGTGAGCTGTCGCGACGCATGACTCCATGGGGCACAGGACCGCTACGACGATCCCCCTCCGCCGTACCCTGACCCGGCGTGCACTGCCGACCAGGCTGATCGTTGCGTTCGGCCCGTTCGAGCCGCTCGGGCCCGGCAAAGCCAGGAGTGGTCCGTCGAGGAAGCCAACCCACGACGGCAGGTCGACCGACGGGTCACCGGGGTCACCGGGGTCCGTGGTGGGCGGGGGATCCTGGGCGCTCACCCCGTTGACGATCAGCTGCGGCTTGGTCGACGTCTCCTTCGATGCGAAGTCGCCTCCGTCGGACGCGGCGGTGGCGACGCGGAGGCTGACCACACCGTCCCCTCTCACGAGCGGCGTCACGTCGATCTCGTACCAGTGGCCGGCCGAGACCTGGCCCAGCGTGGTGGGCGCCGCCGTGCCGGCCGCGGGCGCGGACGTCCACGTGACCGTGGACTCGTTCCACGCGCCGTCCGTGGCGCGCACCTGTCCTCCCGAGGGGGAGTTGTCGGTGCAGAAGATCCGCAGCTTCACGCTGTTCACGGTTCCACTCCCGACGCCCGACACGTCGAAACGGAGCAAGAAGTTCTTGACCGGGCTCGCGTCGGCTTCGAGCTTGCCGGAACCGAAGTTGGCGCTCGGCTGAGCCTGCGCGACCGTCGCATCGTCAGTCGGGGTGAAAGTCGATGTGAACGGCTGTCCGCCGACGGGAGGGGGAGGCGGTGGCAGCGTGGGCGTTGTGACCGTCACCGCACCGGAAGAGGCCGAGGCGTTGCCCGCAGCGTCGTACGCGATGACCTGATAGCTGTGTGTGCTCCCCGGCTGAACGGCGGCGTCCGAGTAGCTCGCCGTTGCCGACGTGGCGATCTGGCCTGCGTCGCGGAAGATGCGGTAGCCGGCGACGGCGACGTTGTCGGCGCTCGGGCTCCACGCGAGGTCGACCTGCGTCGCGCCGGTGGCCGCTGCGGCCAACCCGGTTGGCACCGTTGGCGGAGTGGTGTCGGGCGGAGCGGGCGTCGTGACCGCTGCAGCGCTGGACGGCGCCGAGAGGTTGCCGGACGCGTCGTATGCGCGCACGTAGTAGCTGTGGGTCGTGCTCGGCTGGGCGATCATGTCGGAGAAGCTCGCCGTCGGCGACGTCGCGATTTCGAATCCGTCGCGGAAGATTTGGTAGCCGGTCACCGCGATGTTGTCGGCGCTGGGATTCCACGAGAGATTCACCTGCATGGGACTGCTCGCCGCTCCTGCGAGCCCGGTGGGAGCAGTCGGAGCCACAGTGTCGGGCGGAGCGGGCGTCGTCACGGCGGCTGCGTTCGACTGGCTCGAGAGGTTGTTCGAGGTGTCGTACGCCCGAACGCGGTAGCTGTGCGTGGTGTTTGGCAGAGCGGACGTGTCCGAGTAGCTCGCCGTCGCCGACGTTGCGATCTCGCCGCCGTCCCGGAAGATCCGGTAGCCGGCCACCGCGACGTTGTCGCTGCTCGGGCTCCACGTCAGGTTGACCTGCGTGGGGCTTACTGCCGTTCCCGCGAGCCCGGTTGGAGCTGTCGGTGACGCGGCGTCGGGTGCCGCCGGCGTCGTGATCGAAACGGTGTTGGAGGGCGCTGAAACGTTGTTTGCCGCGTCGTAGGCGCGCACGTAGTAGCTGTGCGTGGTGCTGGGCTGGGCGGAGGTGTCGGAGAAGCTCGCTGTCGGCGACGTGGCGATCTGGCTCCCGTCGCGGAAGATGCGGTAGCCGGCGACGGCGACGTTGTCGGCGCTCGCGCTCCAGGACAGGTCGACCTGGTCGGGGCCGGCGACCGTACCGGCGAGCCCCGTCGGGACAGTCGGGGGCGTCGTGTCGGGCGCTGGTCCGGAGAGATAGATGGTCCCGGTGCCCGAGTCGTGAATCGGGCCGCTCAGGTTGCCGCTGAAGTCGTTGCCCGTACCGACCACCGTCGCGTGGCAGAGCGACGACGCGATGTGCAACCCGTAGCGCTGAGTCTTCGACGACTGGTCGTCGCCGGCCCGGTTGCCGGAGACGACATTGTCATCGCAGGCGATCGAGTCGTTGGAGATGATGCGGATCCCGTCGCGGCCGGAAGAGGCGTTCCCGCTGTTGAAGATCGTATTGCCGAGGATCTGGCTCCCGTCACCGCTGTTGATGTGGACTCCATCACCGCCCGCGTTGTAGATGAAGTTGCCGGTGATGAGGTTGCCATTCGGCTTCTTGTGCGGTTGGTCCGCGATCGACGAAGACTTGGTTGCCTCGATCCCGTGTCCGGCGACGTCCGTGATCGTGCATCCCTCGACACGGTTGTCGCGTGAGGCGAGGAACTGGATGCCGTGCGCGGACACGCCG
>CAVZDP010000006.1:0-106133 GCA_963774075.1 uncultured Solirubrobacterales bacterium
GATGGCGACGACATCGTCCGCCGCCCAGACCGCAACGCGTCCTTGTCATCGCCCAGCTTCGTCGTGTGGCAGAGCCGAAGCGACGCGACCTCGGGAAGGAGACCGCCCAGAGCCCGCGAGACGTAGCTTTGGATGCGCCGCACGAGCGGCGCGATGTCCGAGGACAGAACCCCCGTCGCCTGATCACAGCTTGCGTCGCTATCGGGACCGACCAAACCAACGACGTAGAGTCCGGTGTCAGCATGCGGTGCTCCGTACACCAGCTCGCCGTGCGTACCACTGCTGTCCTGCAGTCCAGCGAGGCGCTGAGATGGCTGCCATTTTTTGAAGCTCGCACGAGGGTGACATCGAACGACGATCGGGATCTCGATATCGAGTCTCCGTGCCAGTGCCGACGTCGAGGTGCCGGCACACAGAACCAGCCGCTCGCAGTCCCAGCTGCTGCCGGAGGTGTGCAGGCGAAGACTCGACGGTAGCCGTTGGACCCCGAGCACCTCGGTCTGAATCAAACGCCCTTGCAGCCACGAGACGAGTAGCTCTATCGCGCGTCGGGCGCGGATTGCGCCCGCCGTGGACTCGAAGAGGGCTTTCGTCCCCGCCGAGACGAGTCCCGGCATCGCGGCGGCCTGCTCCGCCGGGGACAGGAGCTCCACGGCCACCCCAGCGCTTCGCAGGCGCGAAAACGCCGAATCGACGTCGTCGCCGAAGCGCAGCACGCCCTCACGTCCCAAGAGCTCCGTCGAGGCGCGCGCCTCCCATTCCAGCCACCCCTGCCTGGCAGCAATGGCCAGTGAGATCAGCCTTTCGTCGTCGTGGCGATGGCGGAAGAGTCGTGTCTCGCCCGCTGACTGACCCTGGCCCGGATGCCCTCGTTCGAAGCAGCGGGCGTCGATGCCAGCGTGGCGCAGCGCAATCGTAGTGGCCAAGCCGACGATCCCGCCACCGACGACCCCCACCTCGGCGGTCTGCGCACCGCTCGTCAAGACCGGGCCAGCCTCCCCTCGTGTGCCGGCGTCCTGCTTCGTTTGATCCCGGCCTCCCCGCAGTCCGCCTCGAGCTCCTCGAGGCCGAATGCTTCGACCGGGCCAATGGCCCCCACGCCGCTCAAGCCATGAGCCGCCGCGCGCGACGCGCCCCAGGCAAGGATGCGCGCGGTGAACTCGTAGCCATTGATGCCGGACATGTGAACTTCGGTCAGCTCCGCGCCGGTCGCGTCGTAGGTGATCGCGACGATGTGCGAGCCCGTCTGCGCTCGGGTCTTTGCATCGGGACCGTTCGTCGAGCCTTTCGCAAACCGCCCCGCAAGCGCCTGGACTAGAGCTCTTACACCTGGGACCCGGCCTGCTCCCGCTCCCAGCGCCGAGAGCACCTGCACCGCACGCGGGTTCCTGACGATGTAGCCAAGGTATGTGTTCACCTCCCGGAGCTGCGGGTGAAGCCGTGGCAGCGCGAAGTGCTCAGAAGAGCCGGCCGAGATCCCCCGGCGACGGCGCCCCGCCACCTCAAAGGAGCGCACCCGCGCGGCGGGCCGCTTGGTTCGGATGCCGGCACGCCAGACGAAGGCCGGTTCGAGCGAGGCTCCAGCGAGGGACGCTTGCGTGCCCCCGCTCATCCATCCACGCCGATCGCCGGGCATGAAGTATCCGACGTCGACGCGCTCGGCAGCCTCGCCTGATTCGCGGAGCGCAATGGCCGCAGCGAGGTTCCCGGGGACCGAGTCGTAGCCGAAGGCGGTCACGAGCCCGGCGCCGGCGTCGGCTGCTCGCTGTCCGTAGCGTTCGAAGACACGGCGGATGAAGGACGGTTCGCCGTTGGAGTCGAGGTAGGCGGCACGAGCGTCGATTGCGACTTCGACAGCTGCGTCGCCCAAGCGCGCGAAGGGTCCCACGGTCGTCACCAGCACGTCGCCGGGCTCGACAAGCTCCCGAATGGTTTCCGGCCGGGTGACGTCCGCGACATCGGTCTCGAGGCCGCCCAGCGCGCCGGCCAGCTCCGCGAGCCGCTCGGAGTCGCGACCGGCGAGCACCGGCCTCTCGCCACGCGCGACCATCGCCTCCGCCGTCAGGCGGCCTGTGTAGCCGGTGGCGCCGAACAGAACGATCCTGCCCGTCAACGCTTCAGCTCAGGTGCTGTTCGAGGAACGGGAGTACCAGCTCGGCGACGCGGTCCGGGCTGTCGAGGTGCGAGTAGTGACCGCTGTTGTCGAGCACGACGACTTCCGCGCTCGGGAAGCTCTCGCGTTGGCGCTCGGCCTGTTCGACTGGGACGAAGCGGTTGTTAGCGCCCCAGATGACGAGCGCCGGCCTGTCGAGGAGCCGGATCGTGGGCGCAAGCCCTCCCATACCGGCCGCTGGTGACGAGTGGTAGAAGCGCAGCACCGCTCGCCTGGTGCCCCAGTCGTAGTCGCGTTGCCAGCGGCGGACGACCTCCTTGGGCAGCCTTGGTTCGTAGAGCCGCATCACGGCACCCATGCCCATGCGCCCGGTGATGGCGGCCAGCGGGCCGAGCAGGGGCGTGCGATGGAGCTTGCCGATGGCATGCCAGCGAAAGCCGATCAGGTCGCCGGTGTTGATCAATGTTGCGCTGCGGAGCGCCTCGGGGTGAGCAGCCGCCCAATTGAGCGCCGGACCTCCCGCCAAGTCGTTGACAACGAGATGGGCCTGCTCGATGCCGAGCTCGCGCAGGGCTGCGGCGAAGAAGGTGGCCCAGCCAGGAGCCGAGTAGCCCCACCAGTGCCGGGGCTTGTCAGCCTTTCCGAAACCAGGAAGGTCGAATGCGACCGCACGCGCGAATTTCCCTACCTCCGGCAGGAGCAGCGCCCAGTCATCCGCTGCCCCCGGTCCTCCGTGCATCATCACGACCGCCTCCGCAGCATCCGGAGCCCCCGCCTCGAGGACGCGCGAGCGCAGTCCCAATGCGTCGAACTCTCGAGCACGAACGGGATCTGTCGAGACGTGGCCTGCGCTATTGGAAGTCATTTGCCACTTCCTCCGATCACTCGTCGTTGCGATCTTCGTCGAGCGCCGCGAGCAAGGGGGTCAGGTTCGCCTGCTCCTCGCGCATGTGTCGGCGCAGGTCCCGGACGGGCACAGCGGCGGCGATCACGAGATCGATCAGGCGACCGAGCAGCGGCAGCGAGAAACCCATGTGCACGTCCTGAATGAGCTCACAGCCGCCGTCCCCTCTCGGCTCCAGCCGGAAAGAGCCACCGGCGCGCACGAGCGACGAGGGAAAGGCGAGGCGGTAGGAGAAGTACCGACCCGGATGAACCTCGTCCACGGTGAAGCGGCCCGCGATGCGCATCCGCCCGATCCACTCGTCGGCGAACCAGACGGCCCCCTTCTCGAGCGGGTGCCCGCGAAGCCAGCGCCACCGCAGGTGCTCCGAATGCCACTCCGGATAGCGGTCCTCGACCTCCTCGGAAAAGAAGCGCCAGATCCGCTCAGGCGCATGGGGAATCCGGACTGTCTCGACGATCGAGATCACGCTCAGCCCGGTAGGAACCCGGCCCGCCGGCCCGCAAGAAATCCCCGGCGAGTTACGAAACCCGAGCCGATCCGGTAGAAAAACTCAGACTCCGGCAGCCAGTAGCCCGACTCGGTGTGCGGCGCGTAGACGCCTCTACGCGCCCGATCGGTTTCGATCCAGCCGGTGTACTGATGCTTGTGCTGACCGAAGGTGTAGTGGCCGAACGAGTGCGCAGTCAGCCCTGCCCGCCGACCGCCTGGGGGAATCGTCACGCCGCTCGAAGGTTCCAAAACGATTCCCTCTTTCTCAGTGTCCGAGATTCGAACCGGCACAACCATCGGGAAGCCGTCTGCACTGGCCTGGACCCCGCCGCCGTTGACACCTCAGGCCGCGGTTTTCACTAGCGCTCTTCCATCCTCCCAGGTTTGACGAACCTCAAGCGGCGTCCTGTAGCCGAGCCGCGAGTGAGGGCGGTTTGGGTAGCGGTCCTCGATGTAGTCGCCGACCACTTCTCGGGCCTCGTCGAGCATCTCGAACTCGTTGCGCCACACGACGCGCTCCTTCAGCTTCGAGAAGAAGCTCTCGATGAACGCCTGCGACTCCGGGTCGCGGTAGCCGCCGCGGCGATGGGTGATCCCGAGCTCGGCCAGGTGTGCGCGGAACCCACGCGAGGTGTAGGCGGTGCCGTTGTCGGACCCAAGGGTGAGCTGCCCGGGCTCGATGCGGTGACGGGCAACGGCGAACTCCACGACCGCGATCGCCTCCTGCGCGCGACAGCGCAGGTCCAGTGACCAGCCCGGGATCTCGCGCGTGCAGCAGTCGATGATCGCGTTCAGATAGCACCAGCCGTGCTCTGCGACCCAGACCGAGGTCATGTCCATGTGCCACAGCTGGTCGGGGCGCTCGACCCGAAAGAAGCCCGGCCGGCGGCGCCGGCGCAGGGGGCGGTGGCGCTGCAGCAAGCGCTGCTCGCGCATCACGCGCTGGGCGCGCTTGCGATTCACCTGCAGGCCGAGTTCGCGGCTCGTCAACGCAGCGACCATGCGCGTGCCGTCGGTCGGGTTGTGTTTGGCGACCGTCACGATCGCCTCGTCGACCGCTCCGATCGCCGGGCCCCGACGCGGGCGTCCGCGTCGTTTGGGCGTGCGGTAGATCGCCTGGCGGCTGATCTTGGCGATGCGCGCCACGGTCGCCACGGGCCTGCCTTTGGCGACCAACTCGCGGGATCGGGCGACGCGCTCGCTCAGTCCCCATCCCGCAACAGTTCCCCCGCGATCTCGAGCTCGTAGGTCTTGCGCCCGAGAGCGCGCTCGAGCGAGCGGATCTTCTTTCGCAGCTCCTTCTCGCCCTGGCGCTCGTCGGTGCCGGCGAGCGCGAGCTTGCCGCCCTCGAGCAGCTTCTCGCGCCACTGGTAGTAGAGCGTCTCGGCGATCTCGTGCTCGCGGCAGAGGTCCTTCACGGATCTGTCGCCGCGCAGGCCAGCGAGCACGATCTCGAGCTTCTGGCGGGCCGTGAACTTGCGGTAGGTGCGTTGAGTTGCCACTCGATCTCCTTTGGGTCGAGCGGCCCATGCTGCGAGTCGCCTCGGACGGCCTCGTCGGGGCTTCGCCCCTCCTCGCCCGTCCGAGCGATCTAGTCAGCTAGGTGTCAACGCGGGGATGGGGTCCAGGCCAGCACCGACCCACCCCAACAGAACGTGTGGCCGGCGCCTCGCTCTCCTCGCGGCCCGCTTGTGGTTGAGCCGGGGCCCAGTTCCCTTGGCCGGAGGCCGCTGGTCCGGCGGCGACTCAGAGGGAAACGGAACACCGTGAAGCTCCAGCTCGCCTCGACATTCGAGGTCGGGCCAGACCACGACACGCTCAACTTCAATCTCGATTCCGACGCGCCAGTGGTAGATGCGCGTCCAGCGCTCCCAAAATCCGACGTCCCGGGGCCCGATGAAACGCTCCCAGCTTTGGCGGTGTTCCTCCACCCACTGACCACGATCAGCAAGCGAGGAGAACGAGGCGCGGCCCTGGACGAGAACGTACTCGGGGCGCGCGGTGAAGCTGTGCTCACGGCTGTGGTAGGCGACCGCGACCTGAGGATTCCTCTGAATCCGCTCGAGCTTCTTCCACATCCCAAGCGAGCTGCTCAGCGGCGTCATGCGGCCCGCTTCGCGGTCGCGGAGGCCGAAGTTCGTCAGTGGCGTAAGCACTCCGCCCCGCGCTGGAGTGACGTGGGCGAACATCACGGCTTGGTCACTCGCGAAAACCTCGTCGACGGCGTCTGGCCAGCGCACGGTCTCACGAGTCGTTTTCTGGTCACGTATGTACATGTACGGTTGCTGAGCCAGTAAATTGGGGAGATGTGAATAGATGGTATATCACAGATAACGCGTGATAGGTCACCTGATGAAGGTACGCTTATCTCGTGGACCCACTTTTCGAGCTGGCCCTAACGGTGAAAGCCGCTCAGCGAGCGCTCGAGCAGCTGACCAACGAGGCGATGAAGCCGTTGGGCGTGACCGGTCCGCAGGCCGACGCGATCACGGTGATCGGCCAGGCTGGACCGCTGTCACTCAAAGAGCTGGGAGAGCTACTAATCGCCGAGGCAGGACACCCCAGCCGACTCGTGGACCGCCTGGTCGAGGCCGGGCTAGTTGAGCGCCGCGCAGGACAAGAGGACCGGCGCCGTATCGAGCTGTCGTTGACATCGAATGGCCGCCGCTTGGAGAAGCGGATACTCAAAGCGCGCGAGCAGATCCGGCAGTTCGCTCTCGAGGTACTCGGCGACCGCGATATCGGGCCGACCCTCGAGCTCCTGCGCCACATGCTTCAAGTCAGCCCACTTGCCGCGGTCATCGAGCGTCGTCGCGAGCTCTTCGAACTAGGCACCCGCGCGACCAAGTCTGGAATGTGACGTAGGCGTCTCGCTGGGGCAGGAGGATTCGGGCGCGGAAGCCGGGCTAATCGGGCTACGCGCTCGCCGAGATCAAGGACTGGACGTTCGTCCTCGGGCCCGGCTGGGTGGTTGGCGTCGGGAACGGGCTCATCGCGAGCGGAGCGAGCCCCGATGTGAAAGCCCTGCTAAGGCGGGGCTTTTTGTTGCCGGCTTGTCACGTGGGCAGCTCGAATCAATGCCCGTGATACCAGCCGTGATAACAAACCGGTTAGACCGGTGTGGTTTTGATTTCTCTTCGTGCGTGGCCCCGCCGTCCGAGCACTCGTGCCTCGTGTCGGGACAATCGTCGTGACGTGGAGCGAACGCCAGAGCAATGAGCGGATCTGGTGATCAGGGGTACACCGCGAGGCCACTGACCGGGCCGGGGCCGGTCAGCATGCCGCGAGAGCTCGAGCCGCGGCGGCTGGAGCGAAGGACGCTGCAGGTTGTGATCGCGCTGGCGGTGCTCGCCCTGATCGTGTTCCTTGCGCCCGGCCTCGGCGAGGTGCGCAACAGGCTCGAGGGCGCCAGCCCCGGGTGGATCGGGCTCGCAATCACGTTCGAGGCGTTGTCGGGGCTCTCATATGTAGTGATGTTCAAGCCGCTCTTCTGCCCACGTATGCCCTGGAGGACGAGCTTCGAGATCGGCTGGTCAGAGCTTGCGATGGGATCGATCGTGCCGGCGAGCGGCGCCGGCGGCCTCGCGCTCGGGGCTTGGATCCTGAACCAGGGGGGCATGCCCGCCGATCAGATCGCTCGCCGTTCGGTCGCCTTCTTCCTCCTCAAGAGCTCGGTCAACTTCGCCGCCGTAGCCGTGCTCGGCACGCTGATGGCGGTCGGGATCGTCGGGCCGCATCGATCCCTGCTGCTCACTGCTTTCCCGGCGGCCGGGGCGATGCTCGTGATGGCGGTCATTTTCTACCTCCCCAGGATCGGACCTGGACCGGCGCCCGGCCCCGACGCGGGCCGGGTGCGCCGGCTCCTCACCTCCGGGCGTCAGGCCCTGATTGGCGGAATCGCCGAAGCTGTGCAGATACTGCGCGTTCGCGACCGCCAGGTACTGCTGGGCGCGCTCGGTTACTGGGCCTTCGACAACGCCGTACTGTGGGCCACCTTCCACGCGGTCGGTTACTCCCCGGAGATCGCGATCGTGTTGATGGGCTATCTGATCGGCCAGCTCGGCGGCCTGCTCCCCCTCCCAGGCGGTCTCGGCGGAATCGACGGCGGCCTGCTCGGGACGCTCGTCCTCTACGGGACGCCGGTCGCCCCGACGGTGGCCGCGGTGCTCGCCTACCGCTTGATTCTGTTCTGGCTTCCACTGGTGATCGGGGCGCTCGCGTTCCTGTCGCTCCGGCGCGGCCTCAACGACCCCGACCGGCCGGAGCTTTGCGTCGTACCGGCCGCAACCTAGGGCCGGGCTCAGCCGCGGGCCGATTCCGGTGCAGCCGCAGACGCCCCAGGCCCTGCAGGTGGCACTACGGTGAAGCCGCGAGCTCGGCGAGGCGACGATGGGCGAGTGCTACGGCCATCGCGCCCTCGCCGACGGCCCCGGCGACGCGCTTGGTCGAACCATGACGGACGTCGCCTGCCGCGAACAGGCCCGGGATGCTGGTCTCCAGGGCCAGCGGATCGCGGTCCAGTGGCCAACCCTGGGGCCGCTGCCCTGCCTCCAGCAGGTCAGGTCCCGTGAGGATGTAGCCCGCGCGGTCGCTCCGAACCCCGCCTGCCTCCGCCCAGGCGGTGCGTGGCTCGCCGCCGATGCACAAAAACAGTCCGTCCGTGGACAGGCGCTCCATCGTCCCTGCTGCGTTCTCGAGCGTCACTGCGCGCAGATGCTCATCATCCGCGTGAACCTCGCGGACCTGGGTCCGCAGACGGACATCGATCCGGCGTTCCTGCTCGATGCGAGTGACCAGATACGCCGACATCGTGCGCCCAAGCGTTTCGCCACGCACGCACATCGTGACTCGGGCCCCGGCGTCGGCGAAGGTGAGGACTGCCTGCCCGGCGGAGTTACCGGCCCCGACGACGACCACGTCGTGATCACCGCAGCGGTTGGCCTCGCTGCGTCCGGCGCCGTAGTAGACGCCACGACCGAGTAGGTCGTCGATGCCTTCCACCTCCAGGCGGCGCCAGACCATCCCCGGCGCCGCGATGGCGACGTCCGCCGAGACCCTGAAATCACCCTCCAGTGTGAACCGCCACGGGCCGTCGCCATCGTGCTCGTTTCCGGTCACGCCGCGCAGAAGCACAAGTTCCGCCCCGAACCGCTCAGCCTGCCGCGCTGCCATCCGGACGAGGTATGCCCCTTCGACGCCGTCCGGGTAGCCAAAGAAGTTCTCGATCATCGACGTGTGCCCGGCCTGGCCGCCCGGAATATCGCGCTCGAACACAACCGTCGAGAGTCCGTCTGAGGCGGCGTACACCGCAGCGGCCAAGCCGGCAGGGCCCGCGCCGACAATTGCCAATTCGTAGTGGGCCCGGGACGGTGGTTGACGACCGCCCCACGCCGCGACGAGCGCCTCCACGGTCGCAGCGTCGAAGACGCGATCGCCGTCGACGACGACCGGCAACCGCGGCTCGCGGATGCCATGGCGGGTCAGCAGGTCCACGGCCTCGGGCGAGTCGGGTTCGTAGAACTCGTACGGCTGGGCGGCGCGCGTGAGGAAGTCGCGCAGACGGTGATCCTCCGGAGCCAAGCGTCGCCCGATGACCTGGATCGTCGGCCGCATTGGGCTCACGATGCGTCCGGACGTGAGCGCCAATCCGTCGGGATCGGCCTTACGGCATGCCGGTTGACGGCGTCCCGAATCTCTTGCGTGCTCATGAAGGCTCCTCAGTCTCGCACGCCGCCCGCCTCGCCCATTGCAGGGTCGGCTCGACGTTCGCCGAGCTCTTCCCCTATGCCGCGCTGGCCGTCGCGTCCGTCTGACGTCCGAGATCCCGGTTCTCCGGCACGAACTTGCTCGCGATGAACGTCGCGCCCTGGGGGTCCGTGATCACGGTCATCCTGACCCACGGAGCATCGAACGGCGGCACGATCACCTTGCCGCCCAGCTCGGTTGCCTTCGCGGCCGTGGCGTCGGCGTCGTCGACTGCGAACGTCACGTTCCAGTGCTCCGCGACCTCCGGCTGGTCCGCGGGGATCGGGTCGATGCTCGCCACGACGTCCTCGAAGCCCGCCGGAGCACCGACCTCGGCCATCCGCTTGCGGAGGTCGGGGTTGTCCTGCTCCAGGTGGTCGCCGTAGCCGGGCAACGTCCACATCCCGGCGCCGCCCCCCAGCGTCAGGGTCTCCCAGCCGAATACCGAGCCGTAGAAGGACTTCGCGCCTTCCATGTCGCGGGTGTTGAGGCCGTTGAAGTTCAAGGACCCAGCCTCGTTGACGATCCGCGCGCCCTTGTGCTCCTTTGCCTGCCAGACGCAGAACACCGCGCCCTCGGGATCCGCGAACACCGCCATTCGTCCCGCGTCCATGACGTCGAACGGGTCCATCAGCGCCTTGCCGCCCGCGTCGAGGACCTTGGAAGCGGTCTCGTCCGCGCTCTCGACCCAGACGTAGGTGTTCCACATCGCCATCGGCGGCGCACTCTCGGGGATCGACCCGACCGCTGCGACGTCGCCGCCGCGAATGCGCGCGATGAAGTACTTGCCCTCCGACCCCGGCGGCATCACGTCCTCGAACTTCCAGCCGAAGAGACCGCTGTAGAAGTCGACCGCGGCCTCGGGATCTGGCTGGCTGGTGTCGATCCAGCACGGGACGCCGGGGATGTATCCGTCTCGCTCGGGCATTGCTGCTCCTTTCGGTCGTGTGTATAGCTCGCCGCACCCTACGAGCTATTTAGGTCAGGATCTGTCCTCAATTTCCGAGATGATGAAATCGACATGACGGAGACCTCGGGCCGGCTTTTGGAGCTTCTCTCTCTGCTTCAGGCGCGCCGCGACTGGCCGGGCGCAGAGCTGGCAGACCGGCTCGGGGTGTCTGGCCGGACGATCCGCCGCGACGTCGAGCGGCTGCGCGGGCTCGGCTACCCCGTGGACTCACTGACCGGCCCGGCCGGCGGCTACCGGCTTCGCGCCGGAACCGCGATGCCACCTCTTCTGCTCGACGACGAGGAGGCGATCGCGATCGCGGTCGGCCTTCGCACCGCCGCGCGTGCCTCCGTGACCGGCATCGAGGAGACCGCGGTACGGGCAATGATCAAGCTCGAGCAGGTCCTGCCGACACACCTTCGCCGTCGTGTCCGCGCCCTCGGGTCGGCGACGATCAGCCCCCCGGTGGGCGGCCCGACGGTTGACCCCCAGCACCTGACCGTGATCGCAGCGGCCTGCCGCGACTGCGAGCGCCTTCGTTTCGCGTACCGAAGCCGGGATGGCTCCCACAGCCGCCGCGAGGTTGAGCCGCACGCCCTCGTGAACCTCGGCTCGCGCTGGTATCTCCTTGCATGGGACCGGCGGCGCGAGGACTGGCGCTCTTTCCGCGTCGACCGGCTGGCGAAGCCGGCCTCGACCGGTGTGCGCTTCATGGCACGCAGGCTTCCGGCCAAAGATGCCGCCGCGTTCGTTAAAGAGAGCATCACCCGGGCGCCGAACCGATTCGAGGCACGCGTGACGCTGCGCGCCGCCGCGGACGAGATTGCGAGCCGCTTCCCCGCGCACTGGGGCACGATCCAGCCGATCGACGCGCACACCTGCGAGTACCGCACCGGCGATGATGACCTCGGGTGGCTGGCCCTGCGCGTCGCGATGCTCGGTGTCGACTTCGAGGTGCACGAGCCATCCGAGCTGGTCGAGCATCTGCGGGCGCTGGCCGAGCGGCTCGAGCGCGCAACGCTGTCGAGAGCCCGGTGAGCTGGAAGCACCTGCGATTAGGCCGTGGAGGTTCGCTGTGAAACCGGCCGAGCCTCCTGAACCCCGGTGGACCGCCGGCGTGGCGGCCGAGCGCCGGGGTGGGCTCCTTCTTTTGTTAGCCCGTCGTCGAGTCCCGGCTTGCGCGCCGGCCGATCAGCAGGATCACGACCACGGCGCCGACGGTCATCAGCAGACCCACCACGAACATCCCCAGGCCGGCCCAGATCACCCAGGCCAACTTGACCCCGGCATCGGCCTCGACGTCGATGCGCCGGCCTGCGTCGGCATTCATCACGACCGCGGTCCAGCGACCGAACTCGGCATCCCAGGTGAGCGATTGCTCTCCGGGGCCCTCGGACTCGGCGACCCAGAAGTCCTGTTCGCCGGGCGGCGTACGCGGCGCTCTGCCCTCGTGCAGGTCGAACTCGGGCTCGTCGCCGTGGAAGTCGATCAGCTCGTCGTGGGCGACGTCGCCGAGGTAGCGATCGACGTCGTCGTCGGACCCGATGCCGACGAACACCGGCTTGTCGCCCTCGACCTGGATCCGGACGTTGCCGAGGATCTTGTCCGGGGCCCAGTCGGCCTCGTCCACGCCGAGATCGATGTCCTCCGTGGTGATCGCGTAGGTGGCACTGGCGATCTGCTTGCGATCGGAGTTGAAGTAGCCGTCGTCATCGCGGCCAAAGGCGTACGCGGCCAGCACGGCGATGCCGCCGACCAGCAGTGCCAGGCCGATCAGCCCGCCGATACTGGCGAAGACCATGCCGATCGCGCGGCTTGCGGTCCAGTTCGATCGCGGCCGAGCTGGGGTCGCGGCGGTGTTCGAGGTCGAAGGTTGCTCGCGGCTGTCCGTCATCAGGCCAAGCCTACGTGGCGTCCAGCGCGGCCCGAAGAGCAGCGAGGTCGGTCGCCCCGAAGACCACGCGATTTCGGGTGGCGACGTAGACGAGGTCGAGGTTGACTCCAGCCCCGGCGATCTTGCGAGTCAGGTCCGCCAGCACGCCAGGGCGGTCCTCGACGTCGACCACGACGACCTCCCGCTCGCGCGTGACCGCGAGATGGGAGATCGCCAATGAATGCTTCGCGGCCTCGGCGTGCGGGACGAGGATGTGGAGCTCGGCCCGCTCGCCTGGCCCGATGCACGTGGCCGCTGCGATATTCACGCCGGCATCGCTGATCGCCGCCGCGACCCGCGCCAGCGCCCCAGGGGTGTTCTCGATGTCGATGACCAGGTCGACTGCCATGTGTCCCCTGCGGCGTCAGCCTACAAGCCGGGGCTGGGCCGCGCCGTCGGGTGCGCGTCGGGCGTGGTTGCCGTAGAACTCCGGGGTATGGCCACATCCGAAGCCACGATCGTCGACGCAGGTGGGCGCGATTTACGCGTGTCGAACCCCGATCGCGTCATCTTCCCGATGACCGAGCGCTCAGGCGCGGTCACGAAGCTCGACATCGTCCAGTACTACCTCGCCGTTGCGGAGGGCATCATGCGCGCTCTCGAGCGGCGGCCGACGACGCTCGAGCGCTGGCCGAAGGGCGTCCATCCCGGCATCGTCCTCTCGACGCGCGAGAAAGGCGGCGGCGACGCCTTCTTTCAAAAACGCATCCCACGCGGGGCTCCGGACTATGTTGAGACCGCACGGATCCAGTTCCCGTCGGGTCGCCACGCGGATGAGATCTGTCCCACGGAGGTGGCGGTTGTCGGCTGGGCGGCCCAGATGGGCACGATCACGTTTCATCCGTGGCCGGTTCGCAGCGACGACGTCGACCATCCAGACGAGCTGCGTATCGACCTGGATCCGCAGCAGGGCACGGACTTCGCCGATGCCGTGCGCGTCGCCGCAGAGGCACGCGTGCTCTTGGACGAGCTTGGCTACACCGGTTTCCCGAAGACCTCGGGAGGCCGAGGTGTCCACATATACGTCCGGATCGAACCACGCTGGACGTTCACGGACGTCCGCCACGCCGCGATCGCCTTCGGGCGCGAGCTCGAGCGCCGTCTACCAGGCCAGGTGACGACCAAGTGGTGGAAGGAGGAGCGGGGCGAGCGAATCTTCGTCGACTACAACCAGAACGCGCGCGATCGCACCATCGCCTCGGCCTACAGCGTGCGGCCGAAACCGGGTGCGCCGGTCTCCGCACCGCTGACGTGGGACGAGCTCGCCGAGGTCGCGCCCGAGGACTTCACAGTCGCGACGATGCCCGCGCGCTTTGCCGAGGTAGGCGATCGCCATGCCGCGATCAACGATGCCGTTCACTCACTGCAGCCGCTCCTCGACATGTACGAGAACGACGCCGACGGGGACATGCCTTACCCGCCCGACTATCCGAAGATGCCAGGAGAGCCTAAGCGCGTTCAGCCCTCGCGCGACCGCGACCGGCGCTAGGGCGTCTGCGGCAGCTTCTTCGTGCCGCGCCTGACCCTTGGAGCGGAAGGCGGTGGCACGACTGGCCCGATGTCCCCGTCCGGCGCCTCGTCCAGGTCGACGATCACCGGCGCGTGATCGCTCGGCCCCTTGCCCTTACGGGCCTGCCGGTCTACCCATGCCGCCCGAACACGGCCGGCGACCGTCGCGCCGGCCAGCACCAGATCGATCCGCATCCCGAGGTCCTGATGGAACATCCCGGCGCGGTAGTCCCAGTAGGTGAACACCCGCTCGTTCGGCCAGCGATCGCGCACGACGTCACGCAAGCCGAGCGCCTGTAGCTCCGCCAGCGCGGCCCGTTCCGGCGGCGTCACGTGGGTCTCGCCGATGTAGGCGTCCGGATCGAACACATCGTCGTCGGTCGGTGCGATGTTCATGTCGCCACAAACGACCGTCGCCTCCGGACCCGCGGCAACCATCTCCCGCAGCGAAGCCAGCCAGGCGAGCTTGTACTCGTAGTGCTCGGAGCCCGGCACGCGTCCGTTCGGAACGTACACCGAGACCACCCGGATCCCGCCACAGGTAGCGGACACGGCGCGCGCCTCTGGACGCGGAAAGCCCGGTGCGCCGGCGAGTCCGACAATGACGTCGTCCAGCCCCACGCGTGAGAGGATCGTCACCCCGTTCCACGTTGCCTCGCCGTGAGCTGCGACAGCGTAGTCGCGGCGCGCGAGCTCGTCGCCGAGCAGGTCGACGAACGCGTCGTCTGCGAGCTTGGTCTCCTGCAGGCAGACCACGTCCGGCCGCCGCTCATCCAACCACGGCAGCAGCCGCGGCAGACGCTGCTTGACGGAGTTGACGTTCCAGGTCGCTATTCGCACCGACCCCACGGTACCGACAGCGGGCTCGACGGCCCGTCCTCCGCGTTTGCGAGGCTTCACCCTCCAACTCCGAAGGAGGGAAATTGGCTCTGCAACGCTGGCATGTCCTTGCGCCCCTGACGGGAGTGCTGTTCGTGGCCCTCGCGATCGCCGCATTCATCATCGCCGGGGAATCCCCGGGCACAGACGACTCCCCACAAAAGGTCCTCGACTACTACCTGGACAACGACAGCTCTCAGCTGTGGGGTGGGGCGTTCCTCGCCTGGTCGACGGTGCCGCTCATGTTCTTCCTGGGCGTGCTCAGGTCGACGCTGCTGGCGGCCGAGGGATCGATCGCGCGCCTGTCGGCGGTCGCCTTCGGGGGCGGCATCGTGCTCATCGTCGGCATACTCTCGTTCGCCGGCTTCACCTTCACGCTCGGTGACGTCGCCGACGACGGCCTCAGCCCGCAGGCCGCGCAGGCTTTGAACGCGCTCAACAGCGACTTCTTCTTCCCGGTCGCCGTGGGAACCGCGACCCTCCTGCTCGCGACCGGAATCGCGAGTCTCGGCACGGGGGCACTGCCGAGGTGGCTCGCGTGGGCGGCGCTGGTGATCGGGATCGTCGCGCTGACTCCGCTTGGGTTCTTCGCCTTCCTCGCGTTCATGCTCTGGACCGTGGCCACGAGCATCGTGCTCTGGCGCGCCCGCTCCGCCGAGCCACCAGCGACCACCCTGCCGGGTGCCGTCGGCTAGCCCGAAAGAAAACCCAGTTGAGCCCCGAGACCCGTGTCAGGCGGCGGAGGAAATCTTCGACGCCGTCGTAGCGCCGTTGTCCCGCCCATCGACCCGCACGTCCTGGCGCGGCAGCAGCACCGTGCGCGCCCCGCGCCCGGGGCTGATGGTGATCGCGCGGCGACGCGTGTGCTCGAGGGTGCCGGCTTGTTCGATCGTGCAGCGCCGTAGCGCCGCCCGCAGCGCCACCTTCATCTCGAGCATGGCGAAGCTCGCTCCGAGGCAGCGGCGGCGGCCGCCTCCGAAGGGGATCCAGGTGTAGGTGCCGGGAGGCTCCTTCAGAAAGCGCTCGGGGCGGAAGGCGAAGGGGTCGGGGTAGATGTCGGGGTCGTGATGGACGAGCCACGCGTTTGCCGCCAGCACGACGCCGGGTTCGTAGTGCCAGCCGCCGATCTCGACCGGTTTCTTCACGAGCCGCGGCTCCGCCTGGGGCAGCACCGGGCGGCGGCGGAGCGTCTCCTGGATCGTGGCGGTGAGGTAGGCGTCATCGGCGCCGTTGTCCAGCTCATCGTGCAGCCGCGCCAGCACCCGCGGTTCGCGCGCCAACCGCTCGAACGCCCAAGCAAGCTCGGAGGCGGTGGTCTCGTGGCCGGCGACGAGAGCGGTCATCAGCTCGTCGCGGATCTCCTCGCGCGACATCTCCGAGCCGTCCTCGTGGCGCGCCTCGAGCAGCATCGACAGCACGTCGTCGCGGCGCTCGCCGGAGCGGCGGCGCTCGTCGATCTGCTCGTATACCAGCACGTCCGCGGCCTGCCGCACTCTCGTAAATCGGGCGTACGGTCCGATGCCGGCGAAGTTGCGCTGCAGGCGAACGTTGACCGAGGCGGGCGAGGTGCCGAACTCGAGGATCTTGGTCAGCCGCTCGCGCAGGGCGTCGAGACGCTCGCCTGTGCCCAGACCGAAGACAGCGCGCAGGATGATCTCGAGAGTGAGCGCCTGGAAGCGCGGGTGGAGCTCGAACGGCTGCCCGCTCGGCCAGCTCGCCACCTCCCGCTCGGCCAGCTCCTCCATGAGGCCCGTCAGCCCCTGCATCTTGTCGCCGTGGAAGGCCGGCAGCAGGAGCTTACGTTGCTCGAGATGGGGCCTCTCGTCGAGCAGGATCACGGAGTAGCTGCCCACCACCGGCTCGAGTATCCGCGCGCCCTCGCCGGGGTGGAGGACGTCGGGGGGCGCGGTGAAGACCTGCTTCAGCTCCTCCGGCTCGGAGATCATCACGAAGGGCGGCTGGCCCGGGAGCCGAATGGTGAAGCGCTTCCCGTAGCGGGCGCGGCAGCGCTCCATGAACGCCGTGGGGCGATGCCACCAGCCCATACCCTGGAGAAAGGACGGCATCCGCGGCCCGGGTGGAAGCTTCATGCTCCTTCCGTACCCTAACCGGGGCGCACGTAGTGTGTTCTTCGTCACGAGTGGCGCGGCTCAGGCCGCGAGCTGCTCCGTCGGGTGTACCGCGAGCCTCGCGCTGGAGAACTCCATCCCCTCGTCCTCGAGCGCGCCCCGCCTCAGCATGAGGATGTCGCGCGCGTAGTTCTGATGGAGCCGCCACGGCGTCCTGCTCCCCTGCTTCGGGAACCTGTCAACGGAGCGCAGAACGTAGCCGGAGGCGAGGTCGATGAACGGTTGCGTCGGGAGCGAGGGATCGGGTCCGCGCGGAGTGCACTGCCGATAGCCGCGCTCGTCCATGTGCCTGAGCAGCCGGCAGACGTACTCGCAGGTCAGGTCGCACTTGAGCGTCCACGAGGCGTTCGTATAGCCCAGCGCGACCGCCAGGTTCGGCACGCCGCTGAACATGATGCCCTTGTAGCCCACGGTCTCCGAGAGCTCGATCTCCTGGCCGTCGACGGCGATCGTCAAGCCGCCGAGCAGCAGCAGCTTCAGGCCGGTGGCGGTGACGATGAGGTCGGCCTCGAGGTCGGCTCCGGACGCCAACCTGAGCCCCTTCTCGGTGAAGGTTTCGATGTTGTCGGTGACGATCGACGCTTGGCCCCTGCCGATCGCCTCGAAGAGGTCGCCGTCGGGCACCAGGCAGACGCGCTGATCCCAAGGGTTGTAGCGGGGCGTGAAGTGCGTATCGATGTCGTAGCCCTGTGGGAGTCGCTTCTCGATGCCCCTGCGAATCAACCTCTTTATGAAATTTGGGGCACGCCGGCTGAGCTGAAAGAACGCCGTGGTCAGCAGCACGTTCTTCCAGCGCACGATGGGATAAGCGACCTTCGCGGGGAGCGTGCGGCGAAGGAAGTCGGCCAGCGGATCTTGGGCAGGCAGAGAGACGATGTAGCTCGGAGAGCGCTGGAGCATCGTCACGTGCGCGGCGTGCTGCGCCATAGCAGGGACCAGCGTCACCGCCGTCGCACCGCTGCCGATCACGACGACACGCTTCTCCGCGTAATCGGTGTCCTCTGGCCAATGCTGAGGGTGCACGATCTGTCCCGCAAAACGCTCGATGCCCTCGAAGTCCGGCGTGTAGGCCTCGTCATAACGGTAGTAGCCGGTGCACATGAACAGGAAGCCGCAGGTAACGCGAACCGTCTCCCCCGTGTCGGTGCACTCGGCCTTCACCGTCCACCGCGCTTCGGCCGACGACCACTCGGCGCGCACGACGCGAAGGTTGAAGCGAATCTTCCGATCGATGCCGTGGTCGCGCGCCGTGTCCCGGATGTAGCGGAAGATCGAGGGGCCGTCGGCGATGGCCTTTGCTTCCTCCCATGGCCGGAAGGAGTAGCCCAGGGTGTACATGTCGGAGTCCGACCGGATGCCCGGGTACCGAAACAGGTCCCACGTCCCACCGACCCCGTCTCGCGCCTCGAGGATCGCAAAGGTCTTGCCTGGGCAGTTGGCCTGGATGTGGCAGCCAGCACCGATGCCCGACAGCCCAGCACCGACGATCAGCACATCAACGTGCTCGCTCGGCGCCTCAGGCAGAGAGCGGGCGCTCTGCGGTGTCGCAGGAGCCGGCGGTTCGTTGGTGGGTGCAGCTGCCGTGGGAGTCATCGAGTGCGTTTTGTCCACCTTCTGTGACGGACTGTACCGTCGCGCGCCTCGAAGGGACAAATCAAGCCATCTCGTCCGGCTAAGCTGACCGTGTGGCACGAAGGCGCAGCTTCAAACCTCCCAGCGGTCGCGTCACCGTGCGTTGGCGTTGGGAAGTCGGCCTGCCTCTGATCGTGATCGGCGCCTTGATGGCGTGGACGGTCAACGGCGCATCGGGAGGCGAGGCCATCTTCTGGATCGGGGCGCTGCTAGCCGCGATCGGCGCAGCCGTGTTCTTCTCGGGCTGGATCAGCCGCTGACCCCCGCCCGATGACACCAAGCCGCGCGACAGAGACCGAGATGGCAGACCTGCTTCGTCCTCAGATCTTGCTCGTCGCTGTCTGCTTTCTCGCGCTCCTCGCGACCGCCCCGTTCGCGAACGCTGCGGTGAATATCTCTCGCTTCTCGGTAACGCCGTCAACGACCCAAGCCGGCGGTCATCCGAACCTGAACGTGTCCATATCGTTCGATCCTTCGACATCGGATGTAAAGGACATTGCGCTTCACCTTCCACCAGGACTAACAGTCACCAGCCGGGCGGCTCCCTTCTGCTCGCGAACCTACCTAGTTGCCGATCTTTGCTCCCTCAATACGAAGGTGGGCTCGGTGGGGTTGGTAGGGGAAGCGCTCGGCCTCGAGGCGGCGGTCGTGAGGAACATCTACAACGTGAGGCCTGTGGGGCAGGAACGGTTGCGGTTGGGAGTTCCACTCTTCGGGTCCCTCAGTCGCGGCGGGCTGGCGCTGATGCTGCCGGTGAGCGCAAGACCCGGTGACAATGGTCTGGATATCGCGATTGCGGGTCCTCCGAGAGAGTTCGCCGGCTACGCGATCCGCATCAAGGCGGTGAACGTCCGAATCAGGGGTGTGGTGCAAAGGAGGACGCGGCGGGGCACCTCGAGCAAGCGCGCGCTCGTGACAAATCCGAGGTCGTGTCTGCCCGCGAGCTCCCAGCTCGAAGTATCCACCCATGAAGGCCCACCGGCCCAAGGCACCCAGACCAGCACCTTTACTCCGACGGGCTGTAGGTAGCAGGGGCGCGTCAGTTCCGGATGACGGCCGGCGACAACGCGCCGGAGAGGAACTTCCGCGGTGCCCCGCTCCCGTCGGCCGGCACGATCCAGGTATCCCTCGATAGGCCGTACAGCACTCGGTCGTCGTCGAGCCACTCGACCTGATCGTCGACGGATCGCTTCTCGGCCAGAGGAGTGTCGGCCATGGTGTCGAGGTCGATCACGTGCAGCCGCCACCCCTCTCCTACTCGCTTCTTGTAGGCCAGCCGGGTGTTGTCCGGCGAGATCGACGGACACTCGACGTTCTCGCGAAGCATGCGAGCCCTCTTCGTCCTTACATTTCCCTCGAGCAGATAGGTCGTTCCGCGCGTACCGAGCGTGGCGTAGAAGCGACCAGGGATGCGGGCGAACGTCACCCCCCAGAAATTGAAGTCGAGCCCGTCTATCCGCTTTCCGTTTCGCGTGACCGTGAAGTCCTTCTCCAAGTCTGACAACACCTTTCCGCGCTCCATGTCGATGATCACGGTCTGCGTCGAGTAGCCGTCGTCCCGGTAAGAGTGACCCGTCACGAATACCGTCGTGGCTCCGTAGCGCCCGTCCGGTGAGATGCGCGCTCTGCTCGGGATACCGCCGAGTTCCAGCTTGTGGCGCGGCTTGAAGTCGGGGCCGGTGATCGTCGTCCGGTGCTCCGGCTGCCCGATGACGATGTCGCCGAGCCGGTGCGACGTTGCGGTGTTCATGCAGAGCCCGCGGCTCGCGGCGAAGTAGGCCCTGTGGCAGACCAGGCTGGTTGTGGTCCGGCCTCGCCTCCTCTCCTCGAGGGAAGCGAACGTGACATGGGAGTGCAAGCCGTCCCCCGTCTCCCCTTTCATGTTCTGGAACACGACGTACGGCTCGTCAGGCAGCGTCGGGGATCGTCCAGGATTGGCTTCCTGGTCGGTCGCGTTGTCCCGAGCGGCCGAAGCTACGTAGCCCACGGCGGCGGCGACCGACGCCGCCAGGATCGCCGCGAAGATCAGCCCGCGCGACCGAGCACGTCTACGCCGTGGCGAAAGTGACGGCATTGCCTCTTGTATCGACGGGGTCCTGGCGGCTCTTGAGCCTGGTCCTGCCGAGTGCTAGTGCTAGTCCAAGAGACCAGCGACGAGCTGCTCGATCTCGGCGGTGACGCG
The DNA here is from genome assembly GCA_963774075.1 of uncultured Solirubrobacterales bacterium. GTDB lineage: Bacteria > Actinomycetota > Thermoleophilia > Solirubrobacterales > JBBDJG01 > JBBQNR01. Next base: position 20,468 of record CAVZDP010000006.1, read on the forward strand.
TTCGAGCGGCTCCGTCGAGCGCTGTGCCCGTGAGATCACTATCGCCCCTTCGGTGGCTGCGATCACCAGCGAGGCGACAGAGCGCGCACGGTCGGGCGACAGCCCTCGCCGTTCGACGGCGGCCGCAAGGAGCTCCTCCCAGCGGGCGAAGGCGGCGCCGGCGGCATCGCGCGCGCCAGGGACGCCGTCGCCCTCGACGGCAGCGGCGACGACCGGGCAGCCATCGGCGAAGCCGGCGTCTCGCAAGAGGCCGAGCCAGAACGACGTGAACTTGCGGATGGCGGCAACCGGGTCGGCGGCGGCGAGCGCGGCCACGAGCCCGGCGGCGATGAAGTCACCGGCGTAGCGGGTCGCCTCCTCGGCGAGCTGGGCCTTCCCGCCCGGGAAGTGGTGGTAGATCGACCCCCGGGGCGCGCCGCTGTGCTCGAGTACGTCCGAGAAGGACGTGCCCTCGATTCCGCGCCGGCGGAAGAGGATGGCCGCGCTCTGGATCATGCGGTCGCGCGAGTTCGTCTCGGTCGCGGGGCCCATCAAGACGCTCATCATGGTACTTTATGCCGCACGTCATAGCTCGAAAAGGAGCCCGCTGATGCCGATCTTCGAAGTGACCTCCCCCGACGGCGTGCTCACGCCGGATGCTCGCTCGAAGCTGATGAAGGGCCTGACCGAGGTGACGGCGTCGTGAGCGAATGGAAGCAGACCGCCTGCATCCTCTGTGAGTGCAACTGCGGGATCGAGGTCGAATTGGACGGACGCCGGCTGGCGCGCATCCGAGGCGACAAGGCTCATCCGGCTTCCCAGGGCTACACCTGCAACAAGGCTTTCCGGCTCGACCACTACCAGAACGGCCGCCACCGCCTGACGAGCCCCTTGCGACGGCGCCCCGACGGCGGCTTCGACGAGATCGACTGGGACACGGCGACCCGTGAGGTCGCGGAGCGTTTTGCGGCCGTGCGGGACACCCACGGCGGGGAGTCGATCTTCTACTACGGGGGCGGTGGGCAGGGAAACCACCTGGGCGGCGCCTACAGCGGCGCGCTGCTGCGCGCGCTCGGCGCGCGCTACCGGTCGAGCGCCCTCGCACAGGAGAAGATGGGCGAGGGATACGTGGACATGCACCTCTACGGCGGCCACACCCGAGGGGACTTCGAAAATGCAGAGGTCGCGGTGTTCGTGGGCAAGAACCCGTGGCAGTCGCACAGCTTTCCGCGAGCCCGCGTGACGCTTCGCGAGATCGCGCGGGATCCGAACCGCGCGTTGATCGTGCTCGACCCTGTCGTGACCGAGACCGCCGAGCTGGCCGACTTCCACCTCCGCGCGCGGCCGGGCACGGACGCCTGGTGTCTGGCGGCGCTGCTCGGCACGATCGTGCAGGAGGGTCTCCTCGACTCCGACTTCCTCTCCGAGCACGCGCACGGCTCCGAGACGGTGCTCGCCGAGCTTCGCGACGTGCCGGTGACCGACTGCGCCGATGCGTGTGGCGTCGACGAGGAGCTGATCCGAGCGGCCGCTCGCCGCATCGCTGCAGCCCAGAGCGTCTCTACCTTCGAGGATCTCGGCATCCAGCAAGGGCCGCACAGCGTCCTCTGCTCGTACCTCAACAAGCTGCTGTGGCTCGTGACGGGCAACTTTGCGAAGCCCGGGGCGATGCACCTGCATTCATGGATGGCCCCGCTCGCCCGCTACGACCTGCGCGAGCGCCGAACGCCGGTCACGGACACGCTGATCATCGGCGGGCTCGTGCCCTGCAACGTCATCGCCGAGGAGATCCTGACCGACCACCCCAGTCGCTTCCGCGCGATGCTGGTCGAAAGCTCCAACCCCGCGCACTCGCTCGCGGACTCGAAGCGGTTCGGGCAGGCGTTGGACGCGCTGGAGCTGACCGTGGTGATCGACGTAGCGCTGACGGAGACCGCCCGCCACGCAGACTACGTGTTGCCCGCAGCGAGCCAGTACGAGAAATGGGAGGCGACATTCTTCAACCTCGAGTTCCCGCGTAACACGTTCCATCTTCGTGCGCCGTTGCTCGATCCGCTGCCGGGCACGCTGGCCGAGCCGGAGATCCACGCGCGGATCATCCGCGCCCTCGGAGCGATCGAGGACGATGCACTCGCGCCGCTGCACACGGCCGCTGAGGAAGGCCGCGCCCACTATGCGGCTGCGTTCGGCGAGGCGGCGGCGAGCGATCCGCGGATATCGAAGCTCGCGGCGTATGTCCTCTACGAGACCCTCGGCCCGACGCTGCCAGACGGCGCCGCGGCCGCGGCGGCCCTCTGGGGGCTCGCCCACCGCTGTGCGATGACCTACCCCGACGCCGTACGCCGCGCGGGCCACGCCGACGGCGACGCGCTGTTCGACGCGATCCTGGCAGGCCACTCGGGCATCACGTTCACACTGGACGACTACGACGACGCGTGGAGCTACGTCTCCCACGCCGACCGGCGGATCGCCTTGGAGATCCCGGAGCTGCTCGAGGAGCTGCGCTCCCTCGCCGGAGAACGCCCGGGCTGGACGAGCGAGGAATTCCCGTTCGTGCTCGCCGCCGGCGAGCGGCGCTCCTCGACCGCCAATACGATCATCCGCGACCCGGACTGGCGCAAGCGCGACCGCGACGGCGCGCTGCGGATCAGCTCCCAAGACGCGATAAGGCTGGGTCTCGAGGACGGCGGCCGGGCGGTCGTGAGCACCGCGGCCGGGGTCGCCGAGGCCACCGTCGAGGTGACAGACACGATGCTTCCCGGTCACATCTCACTCCCCAACGGCCAGGGGCTCGACTACCCGGCCGCCGACGGAGAGCCGGTGCTGACCGGCGTGCCGGCCAACCAGCTCACTTCGCTGGGATGGCGGGACCCGCTCGCCGGGACTCCGTGGCACAAGCACGTCCCCGCTCGCGTCGAGGCGGTCGCCGCGGCGGAAGCTCGATGATCGGCTGAGCCGAACCGCGGCGGCGGGCGGGCGCCGCTCGAGCGCATCCGTATCCTCATCCCATGCCGGCAATCGAGCTCAAAGGCGTGGTCAAGCGGTTCGGACCTATCACGGCGGTGGATGGGCTGGACCTCGAGGTGCCCCGGGGCATCTGCCTCGGCCTGCTCGGGCCCAACGGCGCCGGCAAGTCGACGACCATGCGCCTGCTCACGGGCCAGGCGGTCGCCGACGCCGGCGAGTTGCGCGTGCTTGGCTACGAATTGCCGCGGGAGGCCAAGGCCGCGCGCGCGGAGATGGGCGTCGTGCCGCAGCTGGACAACCTCGACATCGACGTGACCGTGGAGGACAACCTGGCCGTGTTCGCCCGCCTGTATCGGGTGCCCGACGTGCGCGCAGCGGTGGAGCGCGGGCTCGACATGTCGCGCCTGCAGGCGCGCCGCCGCGACGAGGTGGACAAGCTCTCGGGCGGAATGCGCCGCCGGCTGCTCCTGGCGCGCGGGCTCCTACACGAGCCCAACCTGATGCTGCTCGACGAGCCGACGGTCGGCCTCGACCCGCAGATCCGCACGGAGCTCTGGTCGCTGATCGACGGCTTGCGGACGAGGGGCACCACGATCCTGATGTCCACGCACTACATAGAGGAGGCGCAGCGGCTCGCGGACGAGGTGGCCGTGATGGCGCACGGCAAGATCATCGCCCGTGGCCGACCGAGCGACCTGATCGCCGAGCACGCGGGGCGCGAGACCGCGGAGGTCTACGCTCCGCCGGAGCGCCTGGCGGAGGTGCGCGCGGCTGCTGAGGCGCAGGGGCTGAAGGTCCGCCCGGCCGGCCCGGCGATCGCGATCGTCGGCGCCGAGCGCGCGCAGGACGGGGCGGTGCCGCCTGATGCGATCCGTCGCGCCGCCTCCCTGGAGGACGTGTTCGTGCTGCTCACCGGAGCCGAGGCCGAATGAGGCGGCTCGAGCCGGCCGCGATCACGGGGGTGATGAGCCGCGAGGTGGCGAACTTCCGCACCTTCTGGAAGGCGACGACGTTCTCGAGCGTGCTCGAGCCGATCATCTACCTTCTCGCCTTCGGGGTCGGCCTCGGCTCGACCATCGTCGACCGGGTGGAAGGTCTCGAGTACGTCGAGTTCGTGGGCACGGGGATGGTCGCCACGGCGGTGATCTTCTCGAGCGCGCTGCCGGCGATGTTCGGGACGTTCGTGAAGCACCGCTTCCAAAACACCTACGACGCGATCCTTGCCGCGCCCGTGGACGTCGAGGAGCTGGTCACCGCCGAGATGTTGTGGATCGGGATCCGGTCCGGCTTCTACGGCTGCTTCCCCCTGCTCGTCGCGATGGGCTTTGGGCTCGACCCCGCGCCCGGAATGCTGCTCGTGCCGTTCTTCTGTCTCATCACGGCGCTCGCTTTCGCCGCGTTCGGGATCGCGGTGGCCGGGACAGTCCACAAGATCGACCAATTCAGTTATGTGACCACCTTGTTCGTAACGCCGTTGTTCCTCGTCGCGGGAACGTTCTTCCCGATCGACCAGCTGCCCGAGGGCCTTCAGGTGGCGGCGCAGCTCAACCCGCTCCACCACCTCGTGGAGCTGGTCCGCCACGCGAGCTTCGGCTTCGAGGCGACGGATCCGATCAGGCTCGCCGTGCTGATCGCCCTCGCCGTCGCCCTGTGGAGATTGGCCGTTCGGCAGATGACCGCTCGCCTGATCGACTGACGGCTCCCCGACGGGCCGATCACGCCACGGGCTCGAGGCCGTGCTCGCGCATTCCGCTCTCGATCGCCGCGATCGTGGTCTCGACCACCTTCACCCGCGCGTAGCGCTTCGACTCGGCCTCGACCAGCTGCCAGCGGCCCACCTCGTGATCGGTGCGGGCGAACATCTCCTCCACCGCCTCTTCGTATTGCTCGCGGCGCCCTCGGTTGCGCCAATCCTCCTCGGTGAGCTTCCAGCGCTTCACCGGGTCGCGTTCGCGTTGCCTGAAGCGCTCGAGCTGCTCGTCGGAGGAGATGTGCAGCCAGAACTTGAGGATGATCATCCCCTCGCGGGCGTACATGCGCTCGAACTCGACGATTTCCTCGTAAGCCCTCGTCCACTGACCCTCGGTCGCGAGCCCCTCGACCCGCTCGACCAGCACGCGGCCGTACCAGGAGCGGTCGAGGACCGCCATCCCACCCCAGCCCGGCAGCGCCGGCACGAAGCGCCACAGGAAGTGATGGCGCGCTTCGCGGGGCGTGGGCGCACCGAAGCTCGCCACCCGCACGTGGCGTGGGTCCAGCGGGGCCACCAGGCGCTTGATCGTTCCGCCCTTGCCCGAGGCGTCCCAACCTTCGAACAGGATGCAGACGGGCGGGCCCAAGCGGTCGTCATCAAGCTTGCCGGCGAGCTGAAGACGCAGGGCGACCAGGCGGCGCTGGGCGGCGCTAAGCCTCTCCTGCTCTTGGGCGCGCGAGAGCTTGAGGCTGAGGTCCAGCCGTGCGAGCCGGCCCTGCTTTCGATCGTGGGCCACAGCGGACTCTTGTTAGCCGGCCGCTGCCGGTGCCGGGCGTCTTCGGCGCCTCATGAAGACTCGACTGGCACCGGCGCCCACCGCGGCCAAGAGACCTACCGCGACCAGGGCGAGGATCCTGCGCGTGTTGGATCGCTCGATTGTGAAGCCCTTGCTGACGAGCGCCGTCTCGCTGGACCTGGTGTCCCGGAGGAAGATGCCGCGCGTGAGGTCGAACTTGCGGTCGCTCAGATTTGGCGCGTCGGAGGTGAACGCCACGAAGCGGCCGTCAGCGGAGATGACCGGGTCATATGAGAAGCCCTCGGACGGGCTGCCGTCACCGCCGCTCCCCCGGCTGACGAGTTTCGTGTTCCCCGACCGCATGTCGTGGAGGAAAACCTGCGACTCGCGCCCGGCGACACCGCTCCTCCCCGGAACGACCGACGCGAAGGCGATGAAACGCCCGCTGGCCGAGATCGCCGGCCCGAACGAGAATGCATTGGCCGGCGGGCCGTCGTCTCCGCCGGAATCGCTGACGAGGGTGGTCTCCCCCTTTCTCAGATCGCGCACGAACACCCCCGCGGATCCGCGACCGGCACGGCCGTCGAGGTTGGACGCCGTGGAAGTGAACGCCACGTACCGTCCGTCGTGTGAGACGCGCGGCTCGTAGGACTCACCACTGGCCGTCTCGCCGTCGATTCCGTCGGCGCGGCTCACGAGCAACGACCTGCCGGTCCCTAGCTCCTGCAGGAGGACTTGGGACGGACTGTCGTCCCCGGCCCTTCGCGCCGTCGACGTAAACGCGACGTAGCGACCATCACCGGAGATCTGCGGCTCGGACGCGTCGCGGCCCGCCTTCGGCCCCGCGACGCGAACCGGGATCGTCCTGCGCGCGCGCAGATCGCGTACGAACACGCCGAGCTCGAAGGCGTTACGGCCGGAGCCCCGCACCTGCCGCGACGACTCGAACGCGACATGGCGGCCATCGGCAGAGGTGCTCGGGTTGTACGAGGATCGGGGCATCCGCCTCACATCTGACGCATTGCGCGGATCAACGCGAATGAGCGTGTCGGTGTTGAGGTCACGCGCCACCACGCTGATTCCGCCGTAGCGTTTTGCGAAGTTCAGGTTTCCCGGTGCGGACTCGTATGCGATGTAGCGTCCGTTCGCGGAGATCGACGCGTTGTATGCCGATCGTGGCGACTTGGGGTGTCGCTTGCTGGCGAGGCTCGCAAGCCTCGAGTGCGGAGCGCCGGCGTCGCGGGTCCTCACGCTGATCTCGCCTTTCCTCTTCGCGAGCGGAATGCTCGACTCGTACACCTCGAAGGCGATGCGGCGACCGTCGCCCGAGATGGAGGCGTTGTTCGCGTAGTCCTTCGCTTTGGCAATCGCGCTCGGATTCCGGTACAGGGGCGGTGGGCCGTTGTAGCGTGCCTGCCCGAGCCACCGCGGCAGCTGCCGAAGCTGACGGTTGAAGAGGATCGTCGCCTGCCCTGCCGACACGTCCCCGCCACGGATGCCTGCGCGCACCCGCTCCCGGAGCGCAGCGGTCGCGGCTTGCTGGACCTGCACGCGCGAGCGCCCATAGAGGCGGGCGATCTGCAACGGGCTCAATTCGGCGCGGCGGAGTCGCTGGAACTCATTCGTGCTCCTCACCCCGAAGATCAGTGGCGCGCGGTTGGGAATCACCGACTGGTGCAGCGAGTGGAAGAAGATGTGTTGGGCCAGGTGGCCCTGAGTCAGCGTGCGAAACGAGCGCGTCCTGAGCTCACGGAACTTGGCGGGTGAGACGAAGCGACGCCTCGGCTCGACGAGTGCGTCGGCGAGTGACCGGGGCTTCAGTCCACTTCGTGCGCCGAGAGCGGCCACCGTGTGGGTGTCGTCGCGAAGCTGGTGCCACAGGTCGCGGCGGTCGATTCGCAAGAGCGCATAGAGGCGTTGCTCGTCGAAGGGAAGCCAGTGCTGCCAGACCCATTCCTCGTTCGGGAGCCAGTGCGCGGGAGCGTGGTGCGGCGCCTCGGGGTCGGCCGCGAACGACGGGCCCGCGAGCAGCACGACCAGCGCTACCAGCCCCGCTGCGAGTGGAGCGAGCGCGGTGCGCCGGCGCGCGGGAAACGACATCCTCGGCGCAGCCTAGCCGAGAGAGGCGCGAGCAGTGAACGGATTAGGCTTACCGCTGTGGTTGAAACCTCGGCTCCAAGCGCCGAAGCACCAAGGACGTCGACCAGAAGGCACGCGATCGGCATCCTGGGCGCGGGCTTCGGCGGCCTCGGCATGGCGATTCGTCTGAGGCAGGCGGGCATCGAGGACTTCGTCGTCTGGGAGCGGGACGCCGAGGTCGGCGGCACGTGGTGGGCGAACACCTATCCGGGCTGTCAGTGCGACATCCCCTCGCACCTCTACTCGTATTCCTTCGCCCCGAACCCGGACTGGAGCCGCACTTATCCTCTGCAGCCCGAGCTGAAGAGCTACCTGCGCGCGTGCACCGAGCGCTTCAACCTGCGAGAGCACATCAACTTGGACTGCGAGGTCACGAGCGCCGAGTGGGACGAGCAGGAGGGCGTTTGGCGCATCGAGAGCGCACAGGGCCCGTTTGCGGTGGAGATGCTGTTCGCGGCGCCAGGCTTCCTGAGCGAGCCGGCCACACCAGCGCTGCGAGGCCTCGAGGACTTCGAGGGCGAGAGCTTTCACACTGCGCGCTGGAATCACGACCACGACCTGACCGGCCGCCGGGTAGCGGTGATCGGCACGGGTGCGTCGGCGATCCAGGTCGTTCCCGAGATCCAGCCGATCGTGGAGCACCTCGACGTCTTCCAGCGGACGCCGCCGTGGGTCATGCCTCACCGCGACCGGCCGATAACCGACTTCGAGCGGCGCCTCTACCGCCGCTTTCCCGCGCTGCAGCGCGCCGTCCGCAGTGGCGTCTACGTGTCGCGAGAGCTGCTCGTCCCGGGCTTCGTCTACCGGCCAAAGCTCATGCAGCTTCCGCAGCGCGTGGCGGAGCGACATCTCGAGAAGCACGTTGCAGATCCGGCGCTGCGAGCAAAGCTGACCCCGGACTATTCCTTCGGCTGCAAGCGCGTCCTGCCGTCAAACGACTGGTATCCCACGATCACGCAGCCGAACGTCGACGTGGTCACTGCGGGTGTCTCACATGTAGCGCCGGGGGGCATCGTGACCACCGACGGCGAGCTGCACGAGGCCGAGACGATTGTCTTCGCAACTGGTTTCCACGTCACCGACGTGCGCTTCGCCAAGACGGTGCGCGGCAGTGACGGAGCGCTGATGTCCGACGTCTGGAACGGAAGCCCGCAGGCCTACAGGGGCACCGCTGTGGCCGGCTTTCCCAACCTCTTCATCCTCACCGGGCCGAATACGGGCCTCGGCCACAACTCGCTCGTCTACATGATCGAGGCGCAGCTCGACTATCTGATGGACGCGCTGCGCGTGATGGAGGAGCGCGGCGCGGCGCGCATCGAGGTCCGGCGCGCGGCGCAGGACGCATACAACGTGGATCTTCAGAGCCGGATGGGACGTACGGTGTGGAACTCGGGGGGCTGCTCGAGCTGGTACATCGACGCCAACGGCAAGAACACCACGATCTGGCCGGACTTCACGTGGCGCTTCCGCCGCCAGACTCGCCGCTTCGACCCGGCCGCGTACGACTTGACCGCGCCGACCACAGCCTGCACCGCGGCTCCGGCGTCCGCCGCGGCTCCTTAACCCCGCGGCGCCTCCACCGACCCCGGTAGTTGCGTCGCCGGGCCTTCGGCTGGCGCGGCGATGTAGCGCTCGTGCGAATCGGCCAGCACAGGGTCCGCGAGCGAGGCGATGATGAACAGTTCCGCGGGTGCCTTCATGAGCATGTCGATCTCGAAGCCGAGGTTGCCCAGCATGAAGCGCACGATCTGAGGACTGACCCAGGCGAAGCTCGAGTTCGGCTGGCCCTGGGCCGGAAAATAGACCGCAATGTCGCCGAGGAGCTTCCGGTAGCCGGTCGGGTCCCAGACGTTGGCGAGAGTCAGGATTAGCTTGCCTCCCACTCGGAGGGAGATGGCGGCGGTGATGAGATACGGGGTGAGGTTCTGAAGATTGACGTGAACCATCGAGTCGATCGAGAAGAAGGCATCGACCTCGCGGCGCCAGCTGCAAGCGTCAAGATCGGCGAGAAGCTGACCAGGCGAGCGGCCGTCGAGCAAACGTAGAAAGAGACGTTCGTCCCGGAGCTGCTGGCTGCAGCGCTCTGCACACGTCCGCAGGAAGTTCTCGCTGATGTCGTATGCGCGTACGACTGCCGGTGAGGACTCGAGCACCTTGAGCGTGTACTTTCCCGAGCCCTGGCCAATCTCGACTGCCCGTTCCCACCCCCCGACCCCGGCGGGCTCGAACATCTCGCCAAACCGCTTGTCCCACTCCTCGGCATCCTGCCACTCATCACCCGGCCAGCGCACGTCCCGTCTGCCCTCGTGGCTGGCAGGCCAGCGATCGACGTAGCTGTCCCAGAAGCTCTTTGGCGTGTCTTGCGTTTCGCGGGACTTGCTCAAAGACGGTTACCTCGCCCGCCAGTCTTGCACGTCAGCGCAACCCTAACGAGCCCTGGCCATCACACAGTCGAACTCGATCAGGCTGAGGTTTTGGTCACGTATGACGGGAAAGGTTCCCGTCAGCTCGAATCCCTGGTCAGCGAGAAAGGCCATCGTCTCCCGATAGTCGGGCATGTCACGGTAGATCGGCTTCACCGACAGCTCGGCCTGCACCACAGAGATTCGTGAGAGCGTGCTCTTCGCTCCGTGCAGGACCTCTAGATCCCAGCCCTGCGCGTCCACCTTCAGGAAGAGGCGCGGCGCGGGGATCTCCGCCACCCATTCGTCGATGTGTGCATCGAGCGAGCGCACGACGACCTCCTCCTTTCTGACCGTGTCGGTCATGGTGCCGAGCTCCTGCACGCTGTAGTCGCTGCTGTCGAGGAAGGAGGACAGCACCGCGTTCTGGCGCACCTTGATCGCTCGCGTCTCATCGCGGTTGCCCAGCGCGACGTTGAACGCCCGCCAGCGCTCGTCGTCACGCGTGGCTTCCACAAGGCGCTCGTACATCTCCCCCACCGGCTCGAACGAAAAGATCCACCCCTCGTAGCCGGCCGAGCGGAGGAACCGGCCGTACTCGCCGTCGTACGCGCCAACGTCGAGCACGCAGCTGACGTCGTGTCGCGAGAGCAGCAGCTCGAGGTGAGCCCGCAGCGAGAGCCGCTCGAGCCGTTCAGCCTGCTTGGCCAGCGCCTCGAGCCGATCCGGCCGATGATTCGGCGCCGGGGCCGCTGGGTCTGAGAGGCCGATGGTCGTCGTCCGGGGCTGAGCCCTCAGTGCCAACCCTTCCGTCGATGCCCGCTCCGCCGTCTCCAGGCGCGCGGCTCTCTTCTCGAGTGCCTCTCGCACGGCGGGCGCATACGCGACTATCTCCTCATCCGTGACGGCCGAGTAGTCCCGGCGCAGAAAGACCCAGTCAGGCCAAGGAAAGTACCGGCCGCGGGCTGCGTCCGGCCTCGCCGTCTTTCGCCTCATCTCCTGCTCCGATTTGGTCCGGTAGTGGTTGAAGCGCAGCAGCGATGCCGAGACTGACATCGTCTGCGGGCCTCGAACCGGGTAGCAGTTCTCGTCCACCGAGAGACCCTCGTCGTACTCGAAGTAGTGAGGGCCGCGACAGCGTGCGGCGCGCCGCGGATCGACGATGCTCTTCACGAACCTGACTTCGTCGAGGTCTTGTCTCTGGACGTAGTTCTCGATCACCAGCCCTTCCGGTCTGGTGCGATGGCCGGACGGACCGAACTGCGCCGCGTTCACCACGACGCCCGGGTACGGCTCGTAAGAGCTGAGAACGTCCGGCAGCAAACGGCCGGTCGGAGAGAAGAGAAACTCGTCGATGTCGATGAAGGCGATCCAGCGCGAGTCGTCCTTGTGCGCCTGGAGGCAATGGTCGTAGGCGGCGTCCTGAGGCGCCCTTGGCAGCGGCCAGTCGTAGAGGGTCACGATCCCCTCCTCGACGTAGCCGCCGAGCACCTGCTCGTGGGCGTCGTCGCTGTTGTTGTCGTAGAGGTAGAAGTGCTCCACGCCGACGAGGCGGTGGAACTCGATCCACTCGGCAAGGTTGTCGGCTTCGTTGCGGTAGATGGCGCCGATGGACAGGTAATGCCGGCGAGAGCTGCGCTCGTTCGTCGTCGGGGCTGCGCCGCTTTGCCGAAACCCCCCACGGTCACCGGCCCAGAACTCGTCGTAGAGCGCGGCGCTCCAGATCAGGCTCTGTACGTCGATCATGTCCGCTGCCGGGATGCCCTCGGCGTCCAGCCGCTCCTTCACGACGCCCGCGAACGCCAGATGCTGCTCGTACTGGGCGGCGACCGAGCCGCGCGCCTGCTCGTGACCAAGGATGCGGCGCAGCTTCTCGAAGAGCCACGGGCGTATCGCCGGCAGCGATTCGGGCGCCATGACGAAGGCGAAGAGCGATCCGAACGCAAGGGCATAGCTCGGGAATGGACCCACGCCGGCGAGCGCATCGGCCTGCTCCGCCGAACGGGCGAAGGCCGTGATCGCCCGCTTCGGGTCCCCTCCCTCGAGGAACTGGCTCAGCGCGACCCTCAAGGAGGGCTCGTCCAGCGAGGCCCAAGCTCCGAGCCATTCGTTCTGCCTCCGAGCGGTCAGATCGTAGTAGCGCGCGCCGAACCGGCCCTCGAACACCGTCTCGATGGCCGGTTCAAGGACACAGCCGTCCCGCGCCGCCTCCAGGAATCCTCGCAACCGCTCGGCGACATCGATCCGGTACTGACGCTCCTCCGCGTCGAAGCTGGGCTTCCTCCGGGCGTGAGCCGCGTACGCGAGAAACCGATCCCAAGAGCTCATCGACCCCATGATGAACGGTCGCTGGAACTGGTGGCTGCCGCCGCGGGCGGCGCGCCGGCTGCGCGTGCGCCCGTCGCCGGAACCGGTTGCGGGAACGGCGAGCTCCTAGGCCGCGCCTACCGGAGCGCCCCCGTCCCGTGCTCCGGTCGGGGTGTCAGGGACGTTCCTCGCTGTCGCGGAGGATTCTTCCGGTCCGACTTCGAGGGGTGCATCTTCTCCTGGGCGTTCCGGCCGGCCAGCTCGCCCAGAGCGCGGTACGCCTCGAACTTTTGGTCCGTGTAGAGCTGGTCCGCCGTCGGATGATGCGGAAAGGTCCGATCGGCATCGTGGTAGGAATGCACGTCCCACGGAGCAGCTGCCGTCATGACGGTGCGGGTGTACACCAATGTGCCCGCAGGACCCTCCGGAAACTTGATCGTCCCGGTGACGCAGTCGCTGTCGGCCAGGTTGCGCTCCCCCTTCACCACCAGGGGACGCGGATCGATCTTCACGTCGACGTTCAGCTCCGTGCGCGCGAGAGCGATCGCATCGCCGAGATCGGCAAACGACCCTCCGCCGGTGGCGTCGAAGCAGTAGACGTCCGTACAGCCGCGTCGCAGAAGCTCCACGAGCCCGAGGTTCTCGTAGTGGCCGCCGTCGGTCACGTAAAGATACTTCGCCGAGACCGAGTTGAGGCCGATTAGCTCGCGGAACAGGTAGGAGGGCCGCGGCAGTGGGATCAACAGCTTGCGATAGTCGCTTGCGAAGCGCCCACGTGTCAGCCAATGGACAGCCCCCAACAGCCGGTGGCGCCTCTGCCAGGAGTCAAGCCGCTGCGGATTCGGCACCCACACCCCCAGGCGAACGTTGGCTAGTGCCATCAGAAATCGTAGCGGGCGCCGGGTCATCTTCCCCATCGACGGTGATAGCGCGGCGCCCGACATTGCAACTGCAGCCGGCAGCGTGTAGTTGCGGAGGCGCTTCTCCCTGAAGTAGCCCTCGAACTCGCTCGTGGACACCCCGCCCACCAGCGGCCCTCCGAGCGCCTCGGCAGAAAAGGTGAAGCTCGTCACCCCGCGTCCCGGAGCGGTGGCAGCGTTGTTGGAGATGTTCGCCGCAGCGCACACGAGCAACGTCGGCCAGTCATCGAGCTTCGTCTCGGAGAGCGGGACGAGATCGCTGTAGTTGCGCTCGACAGCGCGGCCCGTCGTGTCGTTCGGCCGGTTCGTCTCCTTCACTCGTTTCAAGGCGAACGCCGAGCAGAGGCGGCGCTTGTAGAAAGGGTGCAGCGACCATGAGGTGAGGTCTGCACGTAAATACGGGATCAGGAAAAAGCCTCCGCTAACCGCCAGCGCAATCGCGGCCGGCTTGCGATCGCCCCCAGCGGAATTGGCGAGGACGACCGAGACAGCCGCGACGAGCGCCGCGAGGAGGAGGAGCGGCCCCGCGACGGCGCCGGCGAAATATGCGATCGTCAGCCGGGCGCCCCGGCCGAGCCTGCGTACCCAGCGCTCGGTGCGCCGCATCGTTTGAAGCACGCTTGGAGGGTCCGCCACGCGCGCACGAAGCTGTAGAAGCACGCCTGCAACGATGCTCACCAGGCTTCCGACGCCGGTCGCGCCGAGCTTCGAGACCGAGTCTGGGGTTGCCTTGGCGCTCCGCACCTGCTCTACCAGCGCCGGGACCAGCACCGTGAACACGGCGATGCCCGCTGCTCCGAGCAACAGACGAGCCGCCCAGGTCTCGAAGAAGCCGCGTGCCCAGTCCCGCTTGAAGCTTTTCAGGAGCGCACACAGACCAAAGAGGACGCTCAGGCCGAACACGCCGACAGGAGTGATCCAAGCAGCCGGTGGAATGCTCAAATCGACCAGGGAACGCTCGTTGGTGAGACCGTCGTAGTACGGGGCGTAGAGGACGAACGTCAGCAGCATGCCCAACGCCACGAAGAAGAGCGAGATGAAGAAGAGGTTGAACAGAAGCCCGAGCAGGACGCGGTGGGCCAGGAAGAGCTTGCCCATTCCACCCTGAGCGAGGTAGGAGCTCCTGTTGCGGAGGTACTGCTCCTCCGGCGACCCACGGTAAAACGGGGGCTTGTCTCGCGTGACGAGGTCAGGGTCGGAGTCATCTCCGTTTTTCGTCATCCTCACCATGGCGAACGCGGCGGCGATGTAAGAGCCGCCGGAGACCGCCGCGAGGTAGTCGGCCCTCCGGAGGATGCCGGCGCGCTGCAACGACTGCAGGGCGCCGAGGTTGTAGGCGGCCGACCGTACGCCGCCGCCCGAGCAGCAGATGCCGACCTTGCCATCGTCGGGTGGTTCGATCGTCCCGATGTGGGAGGGCAGCGGCTCGGGCGCGCGGCCATAGCTCAGGCAACGCAACCGATCGCGCCACGACCAGCGCGTCAGCCTGCGTCGGTCCTTCGCCTCGACCGTCTCGATCAGGCCGTAGTCGCGCTTCGGTGCCGTCGTGTTCGCCTTGCCCTTCTCACTCGCGGCCATGTCGAGCTCCTCTCTCGCAGCCCTTTGCCCGGGAGCGTACGACGACCACGCGGGTCTTTCCTCGCAGTTTCTTACCTTGCGAGCGCGCCTTTTGCCCCACGCCAGGGACTCACGCTCGGGCGTGCGGGCTTTGACGCCACTTGCCTCGCCCGGTCGCCTATCCGGCGGTAGAGTCGCGCAGGCATGGACCTGCGGGCCTCCTACCTCGACCTACTGAAGCGCAGCCTGATCGACGTGATCGGCAACGACGTCTGGGCCGCGATGACTCCTGAGCCGGTCGACGCGGAGTCGCGCATGGTCGGCAACGACTGGCCTCACAACGGTCTGACGATGATCGGCTACACCGGCCTGACGAACGTTCAGGAGTGCGTCGAGGACGTGTTGGCCAACGATGTGCCGGGCGATTTCATCGAGACCGGCTCCTGGCGAGGCGGAGCGACGATCTTCATGCGTGCACTTCTGCGGCTCCACGGCTCGGACAGGCAAGTGTGGGTAGCGGATTCCTTTCAGGGCCTCCCGCCGCCAAGTCCTGAGTACCCGGCCGACGCCGATCTACGACTCGACCAGCAGCCCTTTCTCTCGGTCCCGCTCGAAAAGGTGAAGGAGAACTTCGCCAAATACGGGCTGCTCGACGATCAGGTGCGGTTCCTCGAGGGGTGGTTCAAGGACACGCTTCCGACTATCCGGGACCGACAATGGGCCGTCGTCCGACTCGACGGCGACCTCTACGAGTCCACCATCCTCGGCCTCGACAACCTCTATCCGGGCCTGTCCCTAGGCGGCTACCTGATCGTGGACGACTACGGGGCGGTTGAAGCGTGCAGGACGGCGGTTCACGACTACCGAACCGCGCATGGCATCACCGAGAAGATCCGCGCTGTAGACGGAACGCGCTCCTACTGGCAGAAGGCGTAAAAAGGCTTTGTAGCTGCGTCATCTCGCCGGCGCGGAGGCTTGACGCTGATCGCCTCGGCTGGGTATGTTTGCCATGGCGGTTTCGACGGCCTCCCGGAAGGGGTCCGCCCGCCGAAGGGAAAGGGCAGGGAATGGCAAGGATGCGGCTGGGCGGCACTCTTCGGGCTCTCGTGGCAGGTTCCCTCGGGTCCCTGGTGATCGCATTCGGCGCGGTGGTCGCCTACGCCGACCCTACCTTCCTCCTGATCGACTCGCAGGCACAGTCCGGCGATCGCGTGAACTTCTCGATCTCCGACCTGGATGACGGAGCGACGTACGTCATCGAGCTCGACGACGACGTGGTGGCACGCGGCAACGCTCCGGAGGGCGACGACGCTTCGGGCGCGTTCACGATGCCCGATCTCGGCGACGCGAGCAGGACGGTCACGATCGAGGTGGAGATCACCGAGTCGGGCGACACGACGACCATCGAGCGCAGGCTTCAGTACGTGGCGCGACCTCGATCGGTGACCGGCCCGATCGAGGCGCAGCCCGCACCCGCCCCCGCTCCGGCGCCCGCCGCTCAGCCTGCGCCCGCTTCGAAGCCGGCGTCGCGCTCGAAGGAACGAGGGTCACGATCGCACTCACGCAAGCGGCGATCACCGGCACGCAAGCGGGGGACCTCGCGCCGGCGGACGGGAGCGCCAGGTGCGGAACGCTCCCCAGGGCGAACGCGCGCCCGGCATGCGAGCGGGCCCTCAACGCGAAGGTCCCTCGAACGCCCCGGGCAGAAATCGAAGCTCACGACAGCGCCGACCGGGTCGACGTCCGAGCCTGGAACGCGAGGCTCGACGGGGCGCGAACCTTCTTCCGGCAGGGGTCCCGGGCGCACGCCGAGCGGCGCGGGTCCCGGAGGCGAGCCACCCTGGGCGAAGCTTCCGGGCGCTTTCCTGGCCGTTCCGGCGACCCCATTGTCGGGCTTCGGGGTGACCGGCGCAGACAACGGCGTTCCGGTCTCCACGATGGCGCTCGCGCTGCTTGCCCTGGTGGCGCTGACTCTCGCGTCACTCGCCGCCACGCGGCCCGCCGCAAGGTCGGTATTCACCGGTGGCCCGTCCCTCGAGGCCGATGAGGACCACGAGGTCCTTCGGGGCCACGTATACGTCCCGGGTTCTGGGAGCACTCCGGGGTCTCAGCGCTGAGGGCTCCGATCGCCCAGGTCTAGCCGACCTCGCCGGGCGCGCCGCGCCTGAACGCGCTCCCTCATTCGGCCGGCCCCCTCACGACCAGCACCGGGCGCGGCGCCTTGCGAATGACCCCCTGCGAGGTGCCTCCGAGCAGCAGCTCGCTGAGACGGCCGTGGCGATGGGCTCCGACCACGATCGCCTGAGCTTCGCGTTCCTCGGCCAGACGAACGAGGGTGTCGGCCACGGTCACGTCGTCGGCGACGACAAGGGGCTCGGCGTCCAAGCCGGCCTCCCGCGCTGTCGCGGCGCCTTGCTCGGCCAGCCGCTGCGCGCGCTCGTACAGCGCCCTGTCCACCTCCGCCGCGGTGCGCATGTCGATCGGCGCGGGCGGAATGCCCACCGTGGCGGCCGGCAGCTCCATCCACTCGTAGGCCGCTCCCGCCTCCCAGACGACGACCACCAGGGCTCGGCCCGGGGCGAGCAGCGCAGCCGCCTCGCGCAGCGCATGCTCGGACGTCGTAGAGCCGTCGTGGCCGATGATGACGAGGCCGGAGCGCATAGTAGGCACGGTAGGCCCCTACCGGCGCGAGGCAAGCCAACCCGCACAGAGGAGCCGGGCGTCTAGGGCCACCAGCTAGCGCCTGGGGCGATCTGATCGTCGGCCCAGACGCGTTGGTCTTCCCTGCCGAGGCGCCAGAAGCCGATTCCGAGGCCCCTGTCGCGGGCAAGCAGCACTCGTCTCGCGATCGTGGAGGCGTCGGGGTACCAGACCTCGTGGTGGACCCCGGCGGCGTCGGAGTAGCCGAAGACCCACGCGTCCGCCTGCGGGTCGAGGACCGGCGTCGCCCCGTGACGGGCGATCAGGTTGCGCACGTCCTCGTACTCGAGCGCGGTCGCCTTGTTCGAGGGGCCGCCGCCGTTCGGCCAGTCCATGCCGTAGAGGTGGGTGCCGAGCACGAAGCGCGTCTTGTTGGGCATGGAGGCCACGTAGTCGGCGACCCGCCGGCACAGCTCGAGGTCGTCCGGGGCGCCCGGCGCGGACGTCGCCCAGTGCCAGCCCCAGTTCATGACGAATACCCGGTCCGCTACGCGGCCGAGAGCCGCATAGTCGTAGAAGCCCGACCGGCCGGTGGTCGTGTTCTGGTATTTCGCGGACACCTCGACCGAGATGCGCTTGCCGATCGCCTCCAGCCGGGCGGCGAGATCGGAGACGAAGGCCGTGAGCGCGTCCCGGTCGCTCGCGGGTCCCTGCTCGAAGTCGATGTTGATCCCCTGGTAACCGTCGTGGCGCGCCAGCTCGACCAGCCGCTGGATGGTCGCCGAGCGCACTGCCGGATCGGTCAAGATCGAATGCAGGATGCCCGGCCGCTGGCAGTCGAAGCGGGGCATGACCTGGATCCCGCGCTGGCGGGACCAGCGCGTGATCAGCGGATCGTCACGGCCGTGGACGGCGCCGTCCGAGGAGCGGCATTCGAAGTAGGTCGGATAGACAGTGCCGATCTGGCGGTAGTGGCGCTGGAGATCGCGGAAGCTCTCGTCAGTGGTGGCGAGCAGAAACGCGTGCGCGCGGCCGAGCGTCGGCGCCGGCATGGAGGTGGTGGCCGCGACCGGCTTCGTAGCGGCGGACATGTATCCCTGGGTGTCGATCGTGGCGACGCTGAACCTGTAGCTCGTGGCCGGCGCGAGGTTGGGGGCGCTGCCACGGCGTCCCCGAACCTGGCGCACCATCTCGCCGTCGCGATAGATGCGGTAGCCGGCGATGCGCCCGCTCCGGCGCGAGCCTCCCGCCCACGACAGCGCGACCCTCGACTGCCCGACCCGCGTCACCTTCAGCCCTCCTGGCCGGCCCGGTGGAGCATGTCCCCTGGTGAGCCTGATCGGGCGGGTTCGCCGGCTGACATTCCCGCGCGTGTCCGTCGCCGCCACCCGGAAGCTCTGCGCGCGGCCCGCACGCACGCGCAGCGCCCGCGCGCGCACCCGTTTGTAGGCGCGGCCGTTTCTGTACACGCGATAACCCGCCACGCGCCCGTCCCCTTCCCTGCTGCCCGACCACACGAGCCTGGCACTTGCGCCCTTCACGGCGGTGATGGCGAGCCCGGACGGCGCGAAGGGCGCATGGAACCGCACCCTCATCTCGAGGCGGGTGACGCACGGCGACGTCGCGCCGGACGCCTGCACCACGCTCACCGAGAACACGTGCCTGCGTCCCGGCCGCACGTCCACGGCGATCGAGCGGCCGGCGGTCTCTCCAATCAGCTCGCCGTCCAAGTACACGATGTAGGCGCGAGGCCGCGGGCCGCCGGGAATCCGCCAGTAGAGCGTTCCGGTGCTCTTGCCCGCAGTGCGCTGAAAGCCGAGCTGGAGGGCGTCCTTCGCGCGGCAGGCCGGTGGCGCGGCACCCGCGTCGACCGGCATGGCCAAGGCCGACGCCGCCAGGGCGCTCAGGAGCGTCAGGGATCGCTTTGGGTGCATCGCTTCGATGTGCGTCGACCGGCCGATCGGGGCCGGCGGAGGTCTGGTCGCCGAAGGCTGAATCTACGGACCGCAGGCCACGGGCTCCGCCGAGCGGACGAATGCCCGACGGCCGGGATTGGACGTGCGTTCCCCGAGGCCGCATCGAGAGGAGGTAAAGTGGAAGCGTCGGTCCGTCCCTCAAGGGCCGGCTCGTGGAACTCCCGCTCGAGTGACTCGACTTCTCGACCAAACCCTCCCCGCCGGTGACAGCCGGCCGGCGCCGCGTCCCGACGACATCCAGCCGGTCGCCCACGAGACCCGGGACAGGATCATCACCGGGTTGATCACGGCGATCCCGTTCCTCGCCCTGGGAGTCGTGGCCTGGCAGGCGTGGGACCGGTCTCTGCACTGGAGCGACCTCTTCGTGTTCGGGATCATGTACGTCGTGACCGCGGGCGGGATCACCATCGGGTTCCACCGCTACCTGACGCATCGAAGCTTCGCCACGAGCAAGCCTCTGCGAGCCGTGCTTGCGGTGGTCGGGTCGGCCGCGATCGAAGGTCCCGTGATCTCCTGGGTGGCCGATCACCGCAAGCACCACGCCTTCTCCGACCACGAGGGCGATCCGCACAGCCCGCACGTCGGCCACGGCGGCCGCTGGGCTGCGCTGCGCGGCCTCGCGCACGCCCACCTCGGCTGGCTCTTCATCCACACCCAGCGTGCCGCGCGCCAGCGTTACGCTCCCGACCTGATGGCGGACCCTGTGATCCGGTTCGTGGACCGCACCTTCCTGGTCTGGGCAACGCTGGGGCTCGTGGCCCCGTTCGCCCTCGGGATGGCGATCGGCGGCACGGTCAAGACGGGGCTGACCGGGCTGCTCTGGGGAGGCGCGGTGCGAATGTTCGTGGTCCACCACGTGAGCTACAGCATCAACTCGCTCTGCCACTTCTTCGGACGGCGCCGGTTCGAGACTGGCGACGAGTCTCGCAACCTCGCCTGGCTGGCGCTGCCCTCGCTCGGCGAGGCCTGGCACAACAACCACCACGCCTTTCCGACCTCGGCCCAGCACGGGCTCCGGCGCTGGGAGCAGGCGCTCGACCCATCCGGTCTCGTGATCCGGCTGCTGGAGCGCTGCGGGCTGATCTGGGACGTGGTCCGCATCAGTCCCGAGCGTCAGCGGAAAGCCGCAGCCACCGCTCAGGCCTAGAGACAGGACACTAGACTCAGCGCGATGGCGCTCGCACATAGCGGACCTCTGCGGCGGGAGCTCGAGCGCGCCCTGCCGGAGCGGCCCTTCACGATCAACCTATGGGACGGCACCTCGCTGCCCTCGACCGCGGGCAACGGGCCCGCGTTCACGGTTCGCTCTCCCGCAGCGATCGCCCACCTGCTGCGTTCGCCGGGGCAGCTGGGGCTCGGGCGCGCCTACGTCTCCGGGCAGCTCGCGGTGGACGACCTCGACGGCGCGCTCGGACTGCTGGGCAGCTGGAGCATGCCGCCGCTCGACCGCGGCGCCCGCGTCCGGCTCGCCCTAGCCGGCGTGCGGGCGTGCGGGCTGGTACGCCCGCCCGCTGTCCCAGCCTCCGAGCTTCGCCCGCGAGGGGCGCGCCACGGCATCGCCCGCGACGCCCGCGCCGTGCGTCACCACTACGACGTCGGCAATGAATTCTTCGAGCTGTTCCTCGACAGCTCCATGACCTACAGCTGCGCGATCTTCTCGCGCGGGGCGGCCACGCTCGAGGAGGCGCAGGAGACGAAGCTCGAGCTCGTCTGCACAAAGCTCGGGCTTCAGCGGGGGGAGCGCGTCCTCGACGTGGGCTGCGGTTGGGGAAGCTTCCCGATCCACGCCGCGCGCAGACACGGTGTGAGCGTGGTCGGGATCACCCTCTCCGAGGCGCAGGCGACGCTCGCCCGCAAGCGGGTCGCCGATGCGGGCCTCGCCGACCAGGTCGAGATCAGGGCGATGGACTACCGGGAGCTGAGCGGGGAGTCGTTCGACGCAATCGCCAGCATCGGCATGGTGGAGCACGTCGGCAACAACCAGATCGACGTCTATGCGCAGCGGCTGGCGAGCCTGCTCGAGCCGGGTGGAAGGCTGCTGAACCACGGGATCGCGCGCTTGCGCCATGGCGATGCGGAGGCCGGGGAGTTCTCCAACCGCTTCGTGTTCCCCGACGCGGCGCCACTGCACGCGTCGCGCATTCTGCTGGCGCTGGAGCGTGCCGGCTTCGTGACCGACCACGTCGAGGGCTTCGGCTCGGACTACGTCGAGACCCTACGGCACTGGCTGCGGCGGTTGGAGAACCGGCTCGAGGATGCCGTCAGAGTCGCCGGGCCGGAGCGGACTCGGATCTGGCGGCTGTACCTGCGGGTGGCGCGTAGAGGCTTCGAGAGTGGCTTCCTCTCGGTCTACCAGGTGCGCAGTCACACTACATAGAGCCTCTGCCGCTGCTCATTTCGTGAACCTGAAGAGCGCGTCCCGCGTGACGCCCTCCCCGAGGTCGAGGTGCAGGGCCTTGCAAGAGCGAGCATAGGCCGTCGGCGTCTTCCAGTTGAGCTGATAGTTGCCGTTGCCGAGGTTCCGGAGGCCCGAGCCGCCCGGCGCCACCTCCTCGAGCTGGTCCGTCGTGGTGCCGAGGCTGCAGGCGAGCGAGGTGACGTTCATGTGCGCCGTGGAAAGGGTCGTGACCGGCGTTCCGTTCGCTGCCACCAACCGCCACTTGAGCGGCACCGCCTGCCCTGCCTTCACCACGTTCTCGGTCGGGGGGTTGTCGACCGGCGGCGTGAAGCCCTGGAAGTCCCAGGTGCGAACGCTCTTCGATGCCCCGGCGGCGATCGTAGTCTGGACCCCGTCGACGTTGACGGTCACGACCCCGCCGCCGAGGTTGTCGACCGCGAAGCTGCCGTCCGGGCTCGAAGTGACCTTCGCCGTCACGCCGTTCGGGATGGAGACGACCGTGCGCCCGCCGCCGAGCACGACCTGCGCGCTTCCCTGCACGACGGTGACAGTTACGCTCGAGCAGGTGACGACGACCTCGCTGCCCGCCGAGACCTTGAGCGTGAAGCCGCCGCAGACCGACAGCGTCACCTGGCCCGCCCCCGCGCCGACCGTGATCCTGACGCCGTCGGGGTCGGCGACGTCGGTGATCGTCACGTTCAGGCCGGCCCGGTCTGTGATCGAGCCCGACGTGGTCGCGCCGTCGGCGAACGCGTTCGAGGCCGTCCCCGGGCTCGTGTCGAGCGGCGCGTGGATGCCGTCGCCGTCGGGGTCCGTGTCGGTGCCGGAAATCTTGACCACGAATGCGTCCCCGAATCCGCCCAAGCTCGAGTCGAACCCGCCCGGGGTCGGAAAGTCGGCGGAGTGTGTCGTGCCAATCGCATAGCTGTTGCCGCTCGGATCCACCACCACGGCCTCGCCGTTCTCCTCAGACGCTCCGCCCAGGTAGGTGGAATGGGCGATGCTCGACCCAGTGGGCGACAGCTTTGTCAGGAAAGCGTCCTCACTGCCGTTGTAGGTCGTGTCGAACGCTCCCACCGTCGGGAAGTCGGAGGACAATGTGTTGCCGACGACGTAGGCGCTGCCCGAACCGTCCACCGCGATCGCGGAGGCCTCCTCTCCGAGAGAGCCGCCCAGATACGTCGAGTAGACGAGGGTCGAGCCGGTCGGGGAGAGCTTGGTGACGAATACCTCGTCAGCGCTCTGGCTGGTATCGAACCCTCCCGCGATCGGGAAGTCGGCGGAGTTGGTGAGACCCGTCACGTAGGCGCTTCCGAAAGCATCGAGTGCCACTGCCCCGCCGAACTCACTGGAAGTCCCGCCCAGGTAGGTCGCGAAGACGAGGTTCGAGCCGGTGGCGTCGAGCTTCGCCAGCACTGCGTCATTGATTCCGTTGTAGCTCGGGTCGAACGCTCCCACCGTGGCGGGAAAGTCCGCCGAGTCGGCGGTACCCGTCACGTATGCGCTCCCGCCGCCGTCGACCGCGATCCCGAATCCCTCACTCGGCGAGGCTCCGCTCAGGTAGGTGGAGTAGTCGAGGCTCGAGCCGGTGGGGTCGAGCTTCGACACGAACGCGTTGAAGAAGCCATCGAGGGTGGTGTCGAACGCGCCCGGGCTGGTGGGGAAGTCCAGCGAGGTCGTCGTACCGATCACGTATGCGCTGCCGCTTCCGTCGACCGCGATCGCGTATCCCTGGTCCGAAGCACCTCCGCCGAGGTAGGTCGCGTAGACGAGGGTCGAGCCGGTGGGATCGAGCTTCGCCACGAGAACGTCCGGTTCGCCGTTATGGCTGGTGTCGAACGCACCCGGTGTGGGTGGAAAGTCCGGTCCCAGGCTGTAACCCGTCACGTATACGCTGCCGCTCCCATCCACCGCGATGGCGTACTGATCCGATGGATTACCGCCGAAGTAGGTCGAATAGGCGATCGCGGGTCCGCCGCCGGCAAGCTTGGTGATGAAGCCGCTGTCGGAACCATCGCCATCGCGGCTCGAGTCGAACGACCCCGCGGTAATCGGGAAGTCCGTGGAGTCGGTGGCGCCTGACACATAGACACTCCCGCCCGCGTCAACGGCGGCCCCGAGTCCCTGGTCGCCGCCGGCGCCACCCAGGAAGGTCGAGTAGGCGAGGCCTGGATCGATGACCAGCGGACGAGCACGGTTGAAACTGCCGAGCGTGAAGCCGTAGGAGCTGCCCGCCAGCGTGTAGCTGCTCTCCACCGCTACGCGCCTGCCGTCGACCGTCTGGTAGCTGACGGGCCGCGCGTCGCGCAGCCGCCCGAGCGGCGTGTCGATCGCGAGCGCGCCGCCTGCTCCGAGCGAGACGCCGTCGGTCCCCGCATAGGCGAGACGAATGTCGGACGGGTCGGCGCCCGGAGCCAGCACGAACTCGTACTTGAGCTTGCCGGCCGGGCCGCGAAAGACCATGTCGATCCCCGGCCACAGGTCTCGGTAGACGAGCCGTTCGTAGGTGGGCAGGCCCACGTGGCGCTCGGAGCCGGAGATGTAGTTGACCGTGCCGGCGGCGCGCCGCTCGACTTCAGGCCTCGCGGCCGGGTTGGCGCCAACGAAGCGCAGCTCGAGCGCGTGTCCGCGCTCACCGCGCTGGAAGGCGAGCACTGCCGCCTCGTCCGTAAAGAAGAACGAGAAGCCCGCGCCGCGGGCCTGATAGCGCACGTCGGGATCGGTCTGGCCGCCGTTGGGGACGAAGGTAAGCGGCGGCTTTCCCGAACCGGTCCCAACCGACGCCGTTCGGGGGCTCGTCTCGTCCACGATGGCTGCCGCCGTCAGAGCGAGGGCGAGCAGCAAGCCGACGACTAGAGGGCGCCACGGCGTCGTGGCAGCCAGCGGCCATGGCGGTACGGTCGACAACACCGGCGTGCGGCTGCGTACGGTCCAGTCCATCCCTTCCTCCTACTCCTGAGGGGAAGCTCTCGGACCATTCGCATGGCCATAGAGGTCGAGAACCGATTCCCTTGATCCGTGACCGAAGACGGGCGGAGGGCGAACTCGGCCGCTGGGTCGGCTCATTCGACGACCGTCTGCGCCGACCCTATACCCGCGCTTGCTGAGAAAGCAAGTGCCGGCTTCCCTAAGCGACCGCCTCGACCGTCTCCGGATCCGGAGTCTCACCGGTTCCGGGTTTTTGCCAGCGGACGACCAGCTCGTCACCATCGGCGTCCAGTGTGATGGTCGCCCCGTCGAGGATCTCGCCGGACAGAAGCGCACGGCCGATCTTGGTCTCGACCTCGCGCTGGATGAATCGGCGCAGCGGCCGGGCACCGTAAACCGGGTCGTACCCCTCTCGCGCGATCAGCTCGCGGGCCGACTCGCTGAGCCGGACCTCGAGGCGCCGGTCCGAGAGGCGCTTGCGCAGCTCGACCATCTGCAGGTCCACGATCCGCTCGATCTCCTCCAGCGTCAGCGGCTTGAACAGCACGATCTCGTCGACGCGGTTGAGGAACTCCGGCCGGAAGTGCGAGCGCAGGTCGGCCATCACCCGCCCGCGAACGTCCTCGGGAATCTGTCCCTCGCTGATCCCCTCGAGCAGGTACACCGACCCGATGTTGGACGTCATGATGATGACGGTGTTGCGGAAGTCGACCGTCCGCCCCTGAGCATCCGTGAGCCGCCCGTCGTCGAGGATCTGCAACAGCGTGTTGAAGACGTCGGAGTGTGCCTTCTCGATCTCGTCGAAGAGAACCACCGAGTACGGCTTGCGGCGCACGGCCTCCGTCAACTGGCCGCCCTCTTCGTAGCCGACGTAGCCGGGGGGAGCGCCCATCAGGCGGCTGACCGTGTGTCGCTCCTGGTACTCGGACATGTCGAGCCGCACGATGTTGTCCTCCGAGTCGAAGAGCGCTTCGGCGAGCGCCCGGGAGAGCTCCGTCTTGCCGACGCCGGTCGGGCCGAGGAAGATGAACGAACCGATTGGCCGCTTGGGGTCCTTGACCCCGGCGCGTGCGCGTATCACGGCGTCGGCGACTAGCTGGACCGCCTCGTCCTGGCCGATCACGCGCTCGTGCAGCACCTCGTCGAGGCGCAGGAGCTTCTCGCGTTCGCCCTCCATCAGCCGCGTGACCGGGATGCCGGTCCAGCGGGCGACGACCTCGGCGATCTCGTCCTCGGTGACCTCTTCACGCAGCAACCGATCCTGGCCCTGCTTCTTGCTCAGGCGCTCCTCCTCCGCTTCAAGCTGTCGCTCCAGCTCGGGCAGGCGCCCGTGCCGTAGCTCCGCGGCGCGGTTCAGGTCGTAGTTGCGCTCGGCCTTCTCGATCTCGGGCCGGAGCTGCTCGAGCTGCTCGCGCAGGGCCTGAAGCCTGCGAATGGCCTGGCGCTCAGCCTCCCACTGGGCCGTCATCGCGTCCGCCTGGGCGCGCAAATCGGCCAGCTCCTTGCGCAGCGCCTCCAGGCGCGCCTTGCTCGCCGCGTCGCTCTCCTTCTCGAGCGCCGCCTCCTCGATCTCTAGCTGCATCACCCGGCGCGTGATTGCGTCTAGCTCCTGCGGCATCGAGTCGATCTCGGTGCGGATCACCGCGCAGGCCTCGTCCACGAGGTCGATCGCCTTGTCGGGCAGGAACCTGTCGGTGATGTAGCGATGGGAGAGCGTGGCGGCCGCGACGAGCGCGGCGTCCTGTATGCGCACGCCGTGGTGAACCTCGTAGCGCTCGCGCAGCCCGCGCAGGATCGAGATGGTGTCCTCCACCGTCGGCTCGTCAACGACGAGGGGCTGGAAGCGGCGCTCCAAGGCTGCGTCCTTCTCTATCTGCTTGCGGTATTCGTCGAGCGTCGTGGCGCCGATGCAGTGCAGCTCACCGCGCGCGAGCATGGGCTTGAGCATGTTGCCGGCGTCCATCGCGCCCTCGGCGGCGCCGGCGCCGACCACGGTGTGGAGCTCGTCGATGAAGAGCAGGATCCGGCCCTCCCCCGCCTTGACCTCCTGGAGCACGGCCTTCAGCCGTTCCTCGAACTCCCCCCGGTACTTGGCGCCCGCCACCAATGAGCCCATGTCGAGGGCGAACACCGTCTTGTCCTTCAGGCCCTCTGGCACGTCGCCGCGGACGATGCGCTGGGCGAGGCCCTCGACGATCGCCGTCTTTCCCACGCCCGGGTCGCCGACGAGGACCGGATTGTTCTTTGTCTTGCGCGAGATGATCTGGATCACGCGGCGAATCTCGGCGTCGCGGCCGATGACGGGGTCCATCTTGCCCGTCCGCGCCTCGACCACGAGGTCGCGCCCGTACTTCTCGAGCGCTTCGTATGCCGACTCCGGCGTTGCACTCGTCACCCGTTGGGCGCCTCGCACCTTGATGAGGATCTCGAGGAAGCGCTCGCGCGTGACGCCGTTCTCCCGCAGCAGACGCCCCGCCGCGGTCTGCGTGCCGGATTCGATCATCGCCAGCAGAACGTGCTCGACCGAGACGTACTCGTCCTTCAGGCGCTCCGCCTCGCTTTGAGCGGCATCGAGAACCTGCCCCATGGTTCGCGCGATGTACACCTCCCCCGGCGCCGCGCCCGGCCCGCTGACGCGAGGACGACCCTCGAGGTGACTCTCGACCGCGGCGCGTAGCGCTCCGGCGTCGGCTTCAGCACCGGTGATCAGGCGCGGGACGAGCCCGTCCGGCTGGTCCAGCAGCGCCAGCAGCAGGTGCTCGATGTCAACCTCGGTGTGCCCGAAGCGCAGCGCCTTGGTCTGCGCGTCGTGAAGGGCCTCCTGGGTCTTCTGTGTCAGCCGGTTGGGATCCATGCGGTCACCTCGATCGGTCGGTCCTGGGCTCGTCGCGGCGGAGCCGCTCCTCCAATTCCTCGATTCCCCCAATCAGCTCGGAGGCGAACACAGCACTGCGGAAAGCGTAACCGGATTCGAGCCGCTCCCACCGGGGTGCCGCGCTGTGCCGTGTGCCCAGGTTCGCCGCTAGGGCTTCGTGCGCGAGTCGATCGACTTCAGGAACTTCACGACCAGGTCGCGGTCCTTCGCGCTCCCGAGCTTGTCCGGCATCTTGCCGTTCGCCGTGCGGTGCTTGACGTTGCCCACTACGCAGGAGACGCTTTCGCACGCGCCATTGTGGTAGTAGGGCGGGAGCATGTCGATCCCCAGCAGTGACGGCACGTTGTAGCCGGTGCCCCTGCCGTCCCCGTTGTAGTCGATCCCAAGCGCGTCCGGCGCCGCTCCAGCCACGCCGGTCGCGCTCACGGCGGCCGTCGCCTTCTCGTTGGCGCCGAGGTTCGCGCCGAGCTGGTTCCCAGCGCCGGGTACGCCGAGGTTGAAGGATCCGATGTCACGCAGGAAGCGATTCAGGTACTGGACCCCGACCGGTGCTCCGAGGGTTGCGGGAGGCGTCGTCTCGGTGAAGATCTCGGTCGCCGCCGGCGGGGACGTGAAGTCCTTGGTGCTGATCGTCCACTTGCCGCCGACGTGACAGGCGGTGCAGCCGGCCGCGGCAAAGAGCGCTTTGCCGCGCCGCACCTGCGAGGCTGAAAGGCGGTTTCCGACCTTTCGGCTCGCGAACGGCGCCCTCGGGGTCCGCACGGCTAGCTTCACCCACTCACGGAGTGCCGTCATTGCTGGAACGGCGATGTTGCTGCCGGGCAGCGTGACCGTGTGCTGCGCCCGGTTCGCGTTTGCCTTCGCGAAGGCATTGACCACGCAGGGCGCTGCGTTGATGTCGCCGTTGTCGCCGAAGAGCAGCCCGTGGTTCGGGTCGAAGAGGCTCGTGGCCGGAGGCGGAGCGCTACACGGCAGGGCGGCCGCCAGGTTGCCCGGTCCGGAGACGTTGCGGATGTTGAGCTCGAAGTCCTCGACCTCGTCGAAGATCGCCGAGTAGTTGAGGACACGCTGGTCCGCCGCGTTGTTCGGGTTGAAGCTGGCGTTCAGGGGCACCGACTTGCGTGGCCCTGCGCCGAACTCCCACACCACGCTGTCCGTGAGGCCCTCGAAGTGGCAGCTAGAGCAGCTCTGCCAGCCCTCGCTCGAGAGCCGGTCGGTCGTCGACACCGAGGCCCCGGCGGGCCGGTTGAACAGACCGCGCGACGAGAAGAACATCTCGGCTCCGACCGCGACGACCTCCTCGGGTGAGCCGGGCGCCGGGAGCGGGGCGGTTCGAATCACGCTCACCACCCTGTCGGTCGCAAGGTCGACGACCGAGACGTTACGCGACACGAAGTTGACGACGTAGGCACGCGTTCCCCTGCGATTGATCACGATCCCCTGCGGGAACTTGCCCGCGTTGTTGCCGCTCGTCGCCGGATTCGCGGGGTCGTTGAGGTCGATGTAGCGCGTCGTGTCGGCGTCGACTGTGTTGCTCAGCTTCCCATCGGGGGCGACGTTCGCCTTCACGAGCACATCGCTGCCGGAGGAGACGGCGTACGCGGCACCCGCGCCGCCCTGGTTCGTGAAGGCGATTCCCCAGACGTTGGCGAAGAACAGCTTCTTCTTCCCGGCCTCCGGCTGACGTGCGCCGAGGTGGAGGTTGATGAACTTGTTTGCTCCGGAGTCGACGGGGCTGCCGCTCCGCACGCCATCGAGCACGTTCACGAACGCCTGAGTGCTCACGTTGAACCGAAGCGGCCCGTCCGGCGAGGCGGCGATGTTGGGCAGATACGCTTGGTTCCCGCGGATCACGATGCTCTGGAGCTGGTTCGGGAACGCCGCTGTCGGGTCGGCCACCCCGTCGCCAGTGGAGTCGACCGTGAAGCCGGTGACCTGCGGCGCGATCGTTACTTTCGACGCGGGCCTGTAGCCGCGGATCTTCTTCGACTTCGTCTTGATATTCAGGCGGCAGACAACCCCCTGCCTGCCGGCGTCGTCGCCCTGCCTGCCGCCGGGCTTCGTGAAGGAGAAGAACCCAGTCACGTAGAGCCGCTTGCTGTTCTTCGTCACGGCGAGCCCGCGCGGCTGGAAGTGGCGGCTGCGGTCGGGGTCGTTGCAGAGGCTTCTCTGAAGGTTGACGTGACCGATGATCCGCGGGCCCGACGCTCTGCTTCGTCCCCTGCGACCGCGTTTGCCCTTCGCCCTGCTGCTCTGGGCGTCGATGACCGTGATCGTGTCCTGACCGCTGTTGGCCACGAAGGCTCGCCGGCCGTCGGGGGACACCACCACGTTCCAAGGCTCGGCGCCGGTCGTCAACGCGCCCTTCTTGCCCGAGCGCTTCTCGACGCGGGCGCGGAACCGCTTGGCGCTCGGCCTGGTGATCCTGATCACCGTGACCGTGCCGGAGGCGGAGTTCGCCACGAACGCGTAGCGGTTGTTGGGGTCGAGCGCGACGCTCTCCGGTTCGTCGCCGACCTTGATGTTGGCGATGACCTTGTTCGTCTTCGTGTAGATGACCGAGACACTGTCGCCCCCGGGGTTGACCGACCAGACGAACTTCCCGTCCGCGGACATCGCGATGGGACTCGAGTAGGTCGGGGCGGAGAACTTCCGAGCGTTGGAAGCTGCGGGCATGGCGAGCGACAGCACGGCCATGGCGAGAGCCACGAGCAGGGTGCGCCCGAGTCGCTGTCGGCCAGTCGAAAGACCCAAAGCCGCCTCCGAAGTGTGACTCTCTCACGCTCGAGGCGCGCAAGTCAAGGCTTCCGCTCGCCCTCCTCCAGGGCGTCCAGCCGGCGCAGCAACTCGACCGCCTCGCGCCGCAGGCCCGAGTCGACCCCCTGCCAGTCCTCCTGGGAGAGCTTGCCGGTCCGGTAGTCGAGCTCGGCGTCGCGGATCTCGCGGTACTTGGCCTCCTTGGCGTTCTCGAGCGAGGTGCGCTCCGGGTCCGGCGGGGCCTCGACAGGGGCGTGCCCAGAGCGCAGCGGCCCTGCGATCAGCGCAATCGCGAGGGCGATCACGACCAGTACGAGCAGAACCTCCATCCGGTGCGGCCTGGGATCAGGCGCGCTTCAGCTCGCGCGCGAGGCGAGCGGCGTAGCTCGCGCTCACTCGCCGCCGCGCGCCGGAAGGCGCCGGCCAGATCGTGAGCAGACCTCCCGCGAACACGATCAGCGCACCGACCCAGATCCAGGTCACCAGCGGAGAGACGAGCACGCGGAAGGTGGCGGGCCGAGCCGCATTGGGGTAACTGGCGACGAGGCGCCTCAAGGCCACGCCGAGTGCGGCCGAGCGTTCCTCCTCGGGTAGCGACTTGGCCTGCCGGAAGACGTCGTCTCCCTTCCCGATCACCGCGCGCAGGCCGCCGATGTCTGGAGCGACCGTCGTCCAGACATCGTGTCCGAGCCCAGCGCGGAGGCCGACCTCACTGGTCGCCTCGCCTTCGAAAAAGCGCGAGACGGCGCCCAGGCCGGGGTCGTTCGAGGGGAAGTAGCTGCGCTCGGTGTGAACGGCCTCGGCATTGCCCTCGCGGCGCACTCGCAGGTCGGCCCCGAGGTCGATCTTCTCGAGAGATCCGTTGGAGGCGACGTCGAGGTCGCCGGTCGGGCGAACGTACTCGATCTCGTAATCGCCGACCCGTGCGCGTTCCCCCGGCGCGAGCCTAACGTCACGGGCATCCTGGAAGGTCGACGAGGCGGCAACCCCAACGAGCAGCACCGTGACTCCCGCATGCACGAGGTAGCCTCCGTAGCGGCGCCTGTTCCGGCGCACGAGCGTGACGGCCGCTCGGGGCACCGAGTCGGAGGACATCGCCCGCCTCGCGCGAACGCCCCGCCAGAACTCCTGCACCACGACGGCAATCACGAAGCTCCCCAAGCAGAACATCGCCAGCGCCGTCGGGCGCTCGGCGACGCCGCCGGCGACGAGCAGCACCGCCAGCGTCGCGATCGCCGCTCCCGTCGGTAGCAGCAGCGCCTGTCGCAGGCCGGCCGCAGTGGTTCGCCGCCACGCCATGATTGGGCCGAAACCTGAAAGCAGCACGAGCACCAGCGCGAGCGGGACCGTGTAACGGCTGAACCAGGGCGGGCCGACCGAAGACTGCTTGCCCGTCACTACCTCGGAGATGAGCGGGAAGAAGGTTCCCCAGAGGATCACGAAGCAGAGGCCCACCAGGGCCAGGTTGTTCAGTAGGAAAACCGCCTCGCGCGATAGCAGCGAGTCGAGACGGTGCTCCGAGCGAAGCTCCGACGATCGCGACACGACGAGCGCGATCGAGCCCGCGACCAGCGTGACTATCAAGACCAGGAACGGTACGCCCAGCGTCGAGGCGCCGAAGGCGTGAATCGAGTTGAGGATGCCCGAGCGGACGAGGAAGGTGCCGAGGATGGCCAGAATCCCGGTGGCGAGCACGAGCGAGACGTTCCAGGCCTTGAGCATGCCGCGCTTCTCCTGAACCATCGCCGAGTGAAGGAACGCCGTCCCTGTCAGCCATGGCATCAGCGACGCGTTCTCCACCGCGTCCCACCCCCAGTAGCCGCCCCACCCGAGCTCCGAGTAGGACCAGCGTGCCCCGAGGACGATCCCGATGCCCAGGCAGAGCCATGCCGCGAGCGCGAAGGGACGAACGGTTCGAATCCAGTCCGAGCTCAGCCTCCGAGAGGCGAGAGCGCCGACGGCGAACGCGAACGGCACCGTGAACAGCGTGTAGCCCGAGTAGAGCATCGGCGGGTGGACCATCATCGCGGGGTGTCTGAGCAGCGGGTTGAGGCCGAGGCCCTCGAGAGGCACTGGGCTGGCGCGGGCGAAGGGGGTCTCGAAGAAGATGAGCAGGCCACAGAAGAACGCCGCCAATCCGAGCAGGACCGCGGTGGCGTAGGGGACCATGTCGAGTGCACGCCTGCGGGTGATGAAGAGGATGGCGCTCGACCACAGGCTCAGCAGCAGCACCCACAGGAGCAGCGACCCTTCCTGAGACGACCAGATCGCCGTCGCCTGATAGAAGGCGGGCGTCGTGGTGGAGGAGTGCGTGGCCACGAGCTCGAACGAGAAGTCCGAGCGCAGGAAGGCCACGATCAGGATCGTGAAGCAGACGCCGAGCGTTGCGGCCAGGGCGTACATCGCTCGGCGGCCGGAGGCCACGAGCGCGCGCCCGCTCCAGCGGCCGGCGACGAGGGAGGCCTCCCCCCTGCGGGCGCCGGCGAGCGACACGACGATGCCGTAGACGGCGATCGCCAGCGCAAGAATCAGCAGGGCGCGGCCGGCGAGCATGCTCTCCCACTCTCAATCACGACGTCGAGCGAGTATCGCACGGCCCCGGCCGGCCCGCGTTCAGTCCCTCAAGCCGGGTCGATAGAGTGCGCGGCCGAGATGCCCTTCGCCGTCTCCGGCTACGACTTCTCGCTCTTCCTTCACGTCACGGCCGTCGTGGTCGGCTTCGGCGCCACGTTCGCCGAGGCTCTCGCCTTCCCGGTCGCGATGAAGGTGGGCGCGAGGCATCTCCCGTACGTCCACCGCCTGCAACTGGCCATCAACCAGTGGCTCGCGACGCCCGCGCTCGTGATCGTGATCGCCACCGGCATGTACCAGGTTGCCGATCGGGACTTCGACCTCGGCGATTTCTGGCTCAGCGGGACGTTCACGATCGTGATCGTGATCGGCGGGCTCATCGGCGCCTACTTCATCCCCACCGACCGGCGGCTCGCCGTGATGGTGGAGCGCGAGATCGCCGCCGCCGGCGACGGAGAGGTGGTCCTGTCCGACGAGTATCAGCGCAAGGCGCGCATGGAGGGGATCGTCGGGACCATCACCGGACTGCTCATCGTCGCGGCGATCTACCTGATGGTGACGAAGCCTGGGCTTTAGCCGCCCGCGCTTACTTCTCGACGTCGAACGAGAGGATGATCTTTGCGGTCTCGCGCGCCACGTCCTCGGCGCCGCCGCTCGAGACGGTGTTGAGCGCGTAGCTGCGATCACCGGCCGGCACGACGAGGATGGAGTGCACCGTGTTCTTCCGGGTCCGGACGTAGGAGTAGAAAAACGCCTTCCCGGCGGGAATGTTCACTGTCCGTGAAGACTGCCTGCGGAAGTCCGGCACGCGCTTCTCGAGGGAGCGCGTCAGATCGCCGGAGAGCGCGCTGAAGTCGCCGGGAGCGCGCTTCTCCCTGCGGAGGATCACGGTGCCCCGGCCGTCCTGGCGGCGCACTACCGCGAGCGGGCGTCCGCTCAGCGCGACGAGGTCCTTCTCGGACAGGGCGCGCCACCCCTTGGGGTAGGTGAGCGTGAAAGCGTCGGTGGAAGAGCCCTTCAGCTCTCCGCTCTTCTCGTCATCCCCCGTCAGCGCCCTGAATGCGAGAAACGCCGCCAGGACCATGCCGATCACTGCGAGCGCGAGAACGAGCGTGCGAGGCTGGAAGCGCCGCCCGGAGGCCGGCCCGTCGCCGAATGCGGTGTCGACAGTGGTCAAGGAAGCTTCCTTCGGTTGAGGTCCACGCCTCGCCGGAGTGAGCGAAGGTTCGCCGCCCTCTTCGACGGGTGCTGACGAGCTCCTTCCCCGGTCATCCTCACGGCGGCGCTCAGCGAGTGATGATGTAGCTCCAGGTGCGGGAGCTGTCGTTCGTGTCGCCACCGTTGTTGATGTTGCACAGGCGGATCGACAGACGGTCGGCCGTCGTCTGCGTGACATTGCTCGATGCGAGCGTGGCATCGAGTGTGGAAGGAGCATTGAGGATCACCTGGTCTCCGACCTGAATTCCGGGCACGCTGTTGGCGGGTGACTGCACCGTTGAGCAGGTCGTCGCCGTGATGTTCGGGGGGTCGATCGCGATGGTGCCGTTCAGGACCCCGATGTCCACGGCGCGCAGCGATCCGTCCGCTACCTCGGAGCTGCCGACCGCTCCGGCCGCGATCTCCGAGGAGCCCACCGAGTCGACCGCGAGGTCGGCTGCAGTGAGCGTGTCAAGGGCCACCTTGTCGGTGGTGACGGCGTTGGCTGCGAGCTTGGGGTTCGTGACGGCGCCATCCGCGAGCTCCGACGTGTTGACTGCGCCCGCGGCGATCTCGTCGGAGCCGACGGCGTCGGTCGCGAGGTCGGCGGCGGTGAGCGTGTCGGGGGCCACCTTGGCCGAGGTGACCGCGTTGTCGGCGAGGTCCTCGGTGATGATCGAGCCGTTCACGATCTTGGAGGAGTCGACCGAGTCGGCTCCGAGGTCGGAGTTGGTCACGATGTTGCCGGGCGCGACGCGCGTCCAGGCACTGCCGTCCGAGCGGTACAGGGTGCCGCCGGAGACGTCGGTTGCGTAGTAGAGAAAGCCCTCGTTCGCGGGAGCGGCGGCGGGCCGAGCGGCGAGCGTGCCCGCCTGGTGGACCGACCCTGACCAGACGGTCTGGTTCAGGTCCCCGATCTGGATCGTCGCGTCGAGGATCTCCGCTGACGTCACGGCACCGGTGGCGATCTCGTCCGAGCCGACCGCGTTGGCGGCGATCTCGTCGGAGCCCACGGCGTTTGTGGCAATCTCGTCGGAGCCTACCGCGTCGGTTGCGATCTCCGAGGAGCCGACAGCGTTGGCGGCGAGCTCGTCGGAGCCGACTGAGTCGGTGGCGAGATCCGCTGCCGTCAGCGTGTCGGCCGCGACCTTGTCGGAGGTGACGGAGTCAGCTCCCAGCTTGGAGTTGGTGACGGAGCCATCGGCGAGCTCTGTGGTGTTGACGGCGCCGGCGGCGATCTCGTCCGAGCCGACCGCGTCGGTGGCGATCTCGGAGTTGCCGACCGCGTTGGCGGCGAGCTCGTCCGAGCCGACCGCGTCGGTCGCTAGCTCGGCCGACCCGACCGCGTCGGCTGCCAGCTCATCGGATCCAACCGAGTTGGTTGCGAGGTCCGCGGCTGTAAGGGTGTCGGCGGCGACCTTGTCGGAGGTGACGGAGTCAGCTCCAAGCTTCGAGTTCGTGACGGAGCCATCGGCGAGCTCGGTGGTGCCGACGGCACCAGCCGCGATCTCGTCCGAGCCGACCGAGTCGGTCGCCAGGTCAGCGGCGGTAAGCGTGTCGGCCGCGACCTTGTCGGAGGTGACGGAGTCGGCTCCCAGCTTGGAGTTGGTGACGGAGCCATCGGCGAGGTCTGTGGTGTTGACGGCGCCGGCGGCGATCTCGTCCGAGCCGACCGCGTCGGTGGCGATCTCGGAGTTGCCGACCGCGTTGGCGGCGAGCTCGTCCGAGCCGACCGCGTCGGTCGCTAGCTCGGCCGACCCGACCGCGTCGGCTGCCAGCTCATCGGATCCAACCGAGTTGGTTGCGAGGTCCGCGGCTATAAGGGTGTCGGCGGCGACCTTGTCGGAGGTGACCGAGTCGGCCCCGAGCTTGGAGTTCGTGACCGAGCCATCGGCGAGCTCTGTGGTGTTGACGGCGCCGGCGGCGATCTCGTCCGAGCCGACGGCGTCGGTGGCAAGCTCCGAGGAGCCGACCGCATTGGCGGCGAGCTCGTCCGAGCCGACCGAGTCGGTCGCCAGGTCAGCGGCGGTAAGCGTGTCGGCCGCGACCTTGTCGGAGGTGACGGAGTCGGCCCCGAGCTTCGCGTTCGTGACGGAGCCGTCGGCGAGCTCGGCTGTGCCCACGGCACCGGCCGCGATCTCGTCCGAGCCGACGGCGTCGGTCGCGAGCTCCGAAGAACCGACCGCATTGGCGGCGATCTCGTCCGAGCCTACCGAGTCGGTCGCCAGGTCAGCGGCGGTAAGCGTGTCGGCGGCAACCTTGTCGGAGGTGACGGAGTCGGCTCCGAGCTTCGAGTTCGTGACGGAGCCATCGGCGAGCTCGGTGGTGCCGACGGCACCGGCCGCGATCTCGTCCGAGCCGACGGCGTCGGTTGCTATGTCCTCACCCCCGATGGTCTCGTCGAGGATCTTGGTGCTCGTGACCGAGTTGTCGGCGAGCTCGCCCGTGCCCACCGCGCCACTGGCGATGTCCTCACCCTCGATGGTCTCGTCGGCGATCTTGGGGCTGGTGACGGAGCCGTCGCGCAGGTCCTCGGTGTCGATTCCTCCGTCGGCGATCCGATCGGAGCCGATCTGGAGCTGGAGCTGCCGCAGCATCTCCTTGAGCAGCCGGTCGTGACTCGACGTGGCGAGCACCGCCTTCCTCCAGCATCTGTAGGCCTGCTTGGTGAAGAAGCGCCCCTTGGAGACCCTGTAGATCTTTCTGTGCACACAGCTGCGCTTCTTGGCCTTCTTCTTCTTTGCAGCCGCCTGAACGGCGTGCTGCCCACTCGAAGGAGAGGCCGATGTCCCCGTGATCCCGGAGGCAGGCGCGCCGGCGAACGCGGTAGGCGCCAGGATGGCCAGTGCGAGAGCGCAGAGAATCGCGGTCACGCACGCACGCTGCGTCGAGCAGAAATCCATTCTTATCTCCAGGGGGCTTGAGGGGGCTTTTTCGAGGCGGTGGGCCGAGCCGTCCGTGGCCGGATGTGTCGCCGTAGCCTCAGTATCGGACGAGCGTTGAAAAAACTTATGGACGCAATGCGTAGCTGGGACGCCGCTGTCCAGAGCGAAGGCCGGGAGCGGCTGGCGCCCCCGGCCTTCTTTGCTGCCCTTTGGTTTGTGTGGGTCTACGTTACGGCGCGAACACCGACTCCGCGCGGACGACCGTCTCGTCCCCGCTCCCGCCGGGTCCCACGCACACCGGCGCCGGCGCCGGGGGCGGGCAGGCGAACGTGCCGTCCGGCCCCGGGTGGAGCACGGTGATCTCGTCCGTGAACCTGATCGTCTCTCGCTGGAATTCCGTCACGATGCCCGGGGCGACCGCGTCGAAGCTGGTCGCCCACATGCAGGTCGATCCCGGAGGGGCCCCGGCCGCGCCGACCGGAGCGCATGGGGACATGAAACCCATGGTGATGTCGAACTGGGTCGCCGTGACGCACGGCGGTCCACCACCTCCCGCCGCGCACGGCACCATTCCCGGCGCGTTCGCATGGTCGGTGAACCTCAGATCCATGTTGAGCGACACCGGGCCGGCATAGTCCGCACCAGCCGCCGGGCACCCGAGCCCAGGCGCTGTGCACGTAATGTCCGTGATCGTGCCCGCCACGGTGATGTCTTCCTGATCGCCTGCGGCAGTCGTGCACGGCAGTGGCTGGACCGGCGGTGGTACGCAGCCGACGTCGAGGCGCACGAAACCGGCAGCGGCCCCGGCAGCTCCGCTGGTCAGAGGCGACTCGAGCACCGGCGGGCCACAGGACGGCGCGCCGGGTGGCAGCCCGTGGCCGGCGGTCACGGCCCCGGGTACGCAGGGTATGAATGCGGGCGCGAGCGGCACGCGCAGCGGGGTGCCCCCTCCGAGGCGCGGGTGGGTGGCGGACGCGCTCGTGGTGAGCCCGAGGGCGAGGAGCAGGCCGAACGCGGCGGCAGCAAGGGCCACGCGCCCGGGACGGGCGAGATCTCTCATGTGTCCTCCCGTGGGAAGGAGTTCCGGCTGGGTGACCGCCATCCGAGCGGGCCCAGTCCTTGCTTCTCGCCTCAGCCCCCAGCTACTTCTAACGGCCTGGGTGAACCATGTCAAGGCTCGAGGAGGGGGCTTCGCCCTAAGCTGGAGAGCTGGAGATGCTGGGCGGCAGGCCGGATACCTGGAGGCGCTTCGTCGCCCATGCGCTCGAGGCTCGGCAGCGGCCTCGCTGGGACGAGGAGGAGCGGGAGTACAAGCTGGCCGTTGTGGAAGGGGGAGCCCGAGCGATCGCGCTGGCCGCCGAGGATGGCGAGTGGCTCGAGGCGATCGACGAGGCGCTGGACGACCTCTTCCCGGGGCTCGGCGGCTATCGCTACGACCTTCCGGACGAGCGCGAGCTCAAGTGGCTCCGGACCTGGGCCTCGGCGGATCCCTTATCGGGACGGGAGGCGGTGGCCTCGTTCGCGGATCCGGAAGCGGCGCCCGAGAAGCGCTTCGAGGCGTACGCTCAGGTGGTCGAGCGCGCATGGAGCGCGGGCGCGGCTCCGCGCAGCGAAGCGGCCGCGGTCGTGATCGGCTCGTTTCTGAACTTCGCTATCGACCCGGCATCGCTCCCACTCATGAAGGGATGGTTCTTCGAGTCGCTTCAGGAGGCGCTTGAAGCGAAACCGCTCCCCGGCGGGCTCGCTGAGCGGTACGCCGGGCACGTCTCGTTCGCGTCCGCACTCGAAGGCACCCTCCGCGCCGAAGGCGTTCCCGTTCGCGACATGATCGACGTCCAGAGCCTCGTCTTCATCGCCGCGCGCGAGCGGGCCCTTTGGGCGGAGAAGCCGCCGCCGGCCGAGCCTCCCCGGCGAAGCCCGCCGGCCTACCTCTCCGTCGTCTCGATGTACCGCAACGAGGCGCCTTACCTGCGCGAGTGGATCGAGTTCAACCGCCTGGTCGGCGTGGAGCGCTTCTTCCTCTACGACAACGAGTCGAGCGACGACCACCTGGATGTGCTTGCGCCTTACATCGACGACGGCACGGTCACCGTCCACCACTGGCCGTCGGCGCAGGTGGGCAGCCAGGATCCCGCCGCTGTGGATCGCACGCCGCCAAACCAGGCGCGTGCGTTCGACCATGCGCTGCGCGAGCACTGCGAGGAGTCGCGCTGGATCGCCTTCGTCGACCTCGACGAGTTCCTCTTCTCCCCCACCGGGCGCCCACTGCCCGAGGTGCTCTCCGCCTACGAGCGCTGGCCCGGGGTGTGCGTGAACGAGGCCGTGTTCGGGACGTCGGGCCACGACGTCCCGCCGCGCGGGCTGGTGATCGAGAGCTATGTGCACCGCGCCGGAGACTCGTCGAACCGCTATGTCAAGTGCATCGTCGATCCCGTGCGGGCGGAGCGCTGCATCGGCCCGCACAGGTTCGTATATCGGAGCGGTCTCGCGGTCAACGAGGAGGAGATTCCCGTTGTCGGCCCCGTGACGAGGTCGACGACGTTCGACCGCCTGCGCATCAACCACTACTACATGAAGTCGCGCGAGGAATTCCGAGCCAAGCACGGCGTGCACCTCGGCAGGCAGGCACGGCTTCCGATGGAGGAGCGCCTGAGCGCCGTGCGCGACGAGACGCTGGCCGCCTACGTACCCGCGTTGCGCGAGGCGCTCGCCCGCGGGAACCATGGGCGGGCGCCGCCCTCCCGATGACCGCGGCAGCCTGGCAGCGTTTCGTCGCCTACGCGAAGCGCGCCCGCACGAAGCCGTCCTTCGACGAGGAGGAGCGCACCTACAAGTTCGCGGTCGTCGACGGACTGGAATCAGTTCTCGAGGCGATTCAATCCTCGCAGTCGGACTGGTTCCAGCAGCTCGTACAGGTGCTGAGGGATCCTTTTGTCGAGGTGGGCGGACATCGCTACGACCTCCCGAACTGGCCGCAGATCCATTGGATGCGCGAGTGGAACCACGCCGACGCGGAATCGCTGCGGGCGGCGGTCGCTCCCTTCGCCGAGCGAGACCTCGAGCCCCGTGAGCGCTTTGGGCTCTTCGCGCGCCAGGCCGAGGAGGCGATGGACGCTGGAACAGCGGCCTCTAACACCGGAGCCCCGCTCGCGATGGGAGGGCTACTCAACTTCGCGAGCGCTCCGTACGAATTGCCGCTGATTCGCGCCTGGCCCTTCGAGTACCTCGAGCAGATTCTCGGCCGGCCGACGGGGACCGGCGCCTCCCTCGCCGGCCAGTACGAGCGCCACCTGGGCTTCGGGCGCTGGCTGCTCGTGGAGCTGCCACACGCGGGGGTGAGCGTGCGCGACTTGATCGACGTGCAGAGCATCGTCTTCATCTGTGCAGCAGAGCGGCGCTTCTGGGTAGAGGACAAGCCCTCATCCGCGCGGGCCCCTTCGACCGAGCGGCGGAGCGCCGAGCCGAGCCGAGGTAGCCGCGGGCCCGAGCCTCCGGCATATCTCTCGATCACCGCGATGTTCCGCGACGAGGCGCCCTACCTGCGTGAGTGGATCGAGTTCCACCGCCTGGTCGGCGTGGAGCGCTTCTTCCTCTACGACAACATGAGCGTGGACGCGCACGCCGAGGTGCTCGCCCCATATATCGCCGACGGGACGGTGGTCGTGCACGAGTGGCCGTTCTTCCCGGGCCAGCAGGAGGCCTATGGTCACACGCTCGCCGAGCACGGCCACGAGTCGCGCTGGATCGCGTTCATCGACGTCGACGAGTTCCTTTTCTCGCCGACGCGACGATCCGTCGCGGACTTGCTGGGCCACTACGAGCGCTGGCCGGCCGTCGGCGTCAACTGGGCGATGTTCGGAACCTCAGGTCACCACGACCGCCCGCGGGGGCTCGTAATAGAGAGCTACCACCGTCGCGCGCCCGACGATGCGCTCAGCAACCGCTACATCAAGAGCATCATCGACCCGCGGCGAGTGGCGAGCACGGGCAACGCTCACTACTTCATCTACGACCGCTACACCACCGTGGACGAGAACGAGTATCCGGTTCAAGGCCCGCTCACGAAGTCGGTCTCCTTCGACCTGCTGCGGCTGAACCACTACTTCACGCGCTCCGAACGCGAGGCGCGCGAAAAGCTCAAGGGCCGGGGAGACATCTGGGACTCCCTGTCGGAAGCTCGCCGCCAGGAGGTGGAGCACGGTCGCTTCAGCCGCATCGGCGACGAGGCCATCAAGTCCTACCTGCCAGCGCTGCGGGCGTCGCTCGAACGAGCGGCCGAGCGGGACGAGCAGGGCCACTAGACGATTGAGCCATGGCTGCGGTGGTGGCGGTCACTCTCTGCTCGGTCGCAGCCGGGATCGCGTGTGCGCGCCGCATGGCCTCGGCGCCCCGGATCGCCGAGGCGGGTCTGTCGGTGACGCTGTGGCTGATCCTCCCGATCATCACGTTCTTCAACCTGGCGCGCTTCGAGTTCACCGGAGCTGTGGGCGCCGGGATCGCGTTCGCGTACCTGGGCCTCGGCTGCTCGCTGGGCCTTGCCTACGTACTCGCGAGCGGTCCGCTGGGGCTGGAGGGTCCGGCGCGCGGCGCCTTTCTGTGCGCGTCGTTCGTCACGAACTCGGGCTTCCTCGGCCTCCCGTTCACGGCGGCGCTGCTGGGCTACGACGACCTGCCCGCGGCGGTCACGTACGACGTCCTGGTGTCGGCGCCGTCTCTGCTCCTCGTGGCGTTCGCTATCGGGGCCTACTACCGGAAGGAGTCCGACGCGACGGAGCGCGCCGTGCCCGCCTTCCTTTCCAGGAACCCCGCGCTCTATGCGGCGATCGCCGGGCTCCTCGCGCCGGACGCCCTGGCGCCGGACTGGGCGGTCGACGCCTCGCGCGCCCTCCTCGTGCTCATGGCCCCGATCGGCTTCTTCGCGCTCGGCGTTTTCGCCTCCGCAGGTGCCCGGGACGACTTTCGCTTCCCCCCTCCCCTCACGCGCGCGGTCGCGGCTGCGTCGGCGCTCAAGCTCTGCGTCCCCGTTGCCGTGATGTTCGCGTGCTCGCGCCTGATCCACGACGTTCCCGACGCCTATCTCGTCCAGGCGGCGATGCCGGCCGGGCTGAACACGCTTCTG
Organism: uncultured Solirubrobacterales bacterium; assembly: GCA_963774075.1. GTDB lineage: Bacteria > Actinomycetota > Thermoleophilia > Solirubrobacterales > JBBDJG01 > JBBQNR01. The sequence goes on from CAVZDP010000006.1 coordinate 62,574, forward strand.
CTCGTGGCGGTGTACCGCCTCGACCGTGCCCTGATCGCGGGTGCGCTCGTGTACACGACGGCGGTCGTGCTCGTTTGGGGCCTGGCCGCAACGCTCCTCACATGAGGAACGGTCGTCACACACTCGAGACGTTCAGCCGTATAGGTTTGGCTCAGCATGCCGGAGACACCGCCCGACCGCATCCGACCGCGATCGCTCGCCGACTACCTGGAGGTGATGACGAAGGCGGTCTTCCAGGCGGGCATGAGCTGGCAGATCGTCGAGTCCAAGTGGGAGGGATTCCAGCGCGCGTTCCACGGCTTCGACCCGGAACGCGTCGCGAAGCTGAAGCCGCGCGAGATCGAGAAGATCTGCGCCGACCCCCGGATCATCCGCAACCAGAACAAGGTGCTTGCCACCGTGGACAACGCGGACACGATGGTCTCGCTCGACAAGGAGCACGGAGGGTTCCGCAAGTACCTGCGCTCCCACGGTGACTTCTGGGAGACGGCCGCCGACCTCAAGCGCGAGTTTCGCTTCATGGGCGACTTCGGTGCGTACTACTTCCTCTACGTGGTCGGCGAGAAGGTGCCTCCGCACGACGAGTGGCGCGCCGCACAGTCCCAGAAGGGGCGCGGCAAGCGCAGCGGCGCCGGCAAGAAGAGCGTCGCCGCCGGCGGCGCTAGTCGTGCTCGGTGACCTCGACGGGCAGCCCGTCGACTACGAACGCGACCTCGTCCGAGTAGCACCAGGCCCAATCTTCGCCGGGCTCGAACGAGAGCACGATCGGGTGTCCGTGCTCTCGCGCGTGGCGACTCGCGTGCCGGTTGGGCGACGAGTCGCAGCAGCCGACCCTGCCGCAGGTCATACACAGACGCAGGTGCATCCACGTGCCGCCGGTCTCGAGGCAATCGCTGCAGCCACTGGTGCTACTCGGGGTGACCGGTTGGATCTGGTCCAGATGCCCGCAAATCTCCGCCATCGCGGCCTGGGATTGTGACAGGGTGCCGTCGGCGGCCTCCTCTGAAAGACTTGTAGTCCTCAACAGGCCGGACACCTACAGGGGGGCAGCGGTGGCTGAAAGGTGGTTCTCGCAAGAGGAGCTCGAGCAGATGTCGCGGCCGACGATGGACCGCGCGATCGAGGCGATCGAGAGCGGTGACCTAGAAACCGCGAAGGCGCTCTGCGAGGAGATGAAGCACGAGTGGCGACTGCTGCACGACCTGATGGTGGGCGGCATGGGTGGCCTCATCAGCTTCATCCAGGAGCGCATGGGCGACGATGGCGTGGCCGCGGCCTGGGCCTCGAGCAACGAGCGGGGCTGGCAGCCCCACGTGCGCGCTATCGCGCGCCAGGATCGCAAGGAGATCGTCCGCAGGCTCGCGGCGAACTGGCGCGCGCACTCGTGCAGCGGAACTGGACCGCACCCTGGCGCATTCACGATCACCGAGGACGAAGAGAAGTTCACGTTCGCCATGAACCCGTGCGGGTCGGGGCAGCGACTGTGGCGGATGGGCGCGTACGAGGGGCCCAACGGGCTGGGCAAGACCGAGAAGGCGCACGATTGGAGTTACGGCCGCGAGGGCTTCCCCCTCTACTGCACCCACTGCTCCTTCATGAACGAGATCCAGCCGTTGCGCTGGATCGGTTACCCCCTCTACCCCAGCGACCCACCCGAGGACTTCGACCACGATCCCTGCACTTGGTACTGGTACAAGAACCCGGCGGACATACCGGCCCGCCACTTCGAGCGCTACGGCGAGCCCCCGCCGGGCTGAGCCTCTGGACGGGTTCAGCGCTCGCTCGTGAGCGACAACGTGTTGAGCGATCCGCCTCCGTCGATCCCGATCGCCTGACCGGTTATGTAGGCCGCCTCATCCGAAGCGAGGAAGGCGACGAGCGCCGCCACCTCCTCGGGGGTCGCCATCCGGCCAGAGGGCAGCGCGCTCTTCCAGCGATCCAGCACCGCCTCGGGCATGGCGAGAACGTTCTCCGTCGCCACGAGTCCGGGCAACACCGCATTGGCCGTGATGCCCCGGGCGGCGCCCTCGGCAGCGATCGTCCGGATCATCCCGAGCAGGCCCGCCTTCGATGCCGAGTACGCCACCTGTCCCGGCAGCCCGGTGACAGCGGCCATGCTCGAGATCGCGACCACGCGGCCGAAGGACCGCTCGCGCATGCCGGCGAGACACGCCCGCACGACGCGGAACGCGCCGGTCAGGTTCACGTCGATGTCACGGCGCCACTGCTCCTCGCTCATGCTGTGGGCAGGTGCGATCGTGTCGGTGATCGCGGCGTTTGAGACGCAGACGTCGATCCGCCCGAGGTCGGGGAGTGGGTCCGCCGTCAGGTCGAGCTGGAACGTGCACCCCGGCTCCCGGTCGAGCGTCGCCACCTCGAAGCCGTCCGCGGCGAGGCGCTTCGCGATCGCGGCGCCGATGCCACGCCGCGCACCCGTGACGAGCGCCACCACCAGCTACAGCGGCGTCTTGTGCTCGCCCGCTCGCCCGGCGTCGCTCTTTTCGTAGAAGCGCGCGAGGAGGCCGAGCGTCTCCTGAGGGTCGGGTGCTGAGTACGCGTTCAGCGCCTCGATCCTGAGCTGGTCGTCGAGCGGGCGCCCGATGACGTCGAGGATCGTCTCCTTGGCGGAGCGGACGGCGACCTGGCTGTTGCGAAGGATCTGGCGCGCGACGAGCTCCGCCTCGGCCATCAGGCGATCGTGCGGGACCACGCGCGAGACAAGGTTGCACTGGAGCGCTCGCTGCGCGTCGATCGGCTCGGCGGTGAGGAGCATCTCGAGTGCGACGCCCGCCCCGCAGGTGTTGACCAGCCGCACGATGCCGCCGTCACCGTGGTGATAGCCGCGCCGAGCTTCGAAGGACCCGAACATGGCTCGCTCCGATGCGATGCGGATGTCACAGGCGAGCGCCGTTTCGAGCCCGCCGGCCAACGCCCAACCGTTGACGGCCGCGATCACGGGCTTCGGGATGCGGTGCAACCCACGCGTCAGCCCCCCGAGGCCGGTGGCGACGTTGTCCTTCACCTGGCGCGGCGTCGCCTCCATCCAGGGCGGGATGTATGTCTTGAGGTCCGCCCCCGCGCTGAATGCCTCTCCGGCGCCGGTCAAGATCGCGACGTCGACGGAGTCGTCGTCGCGGAAGTCCTCCCACGTGCGCCACAACAGCTCGTGGGTGTCCTGGTCGATGGCGTTGCGGGCTTCGGGACGGTTGAGCGTGACGTACGCGATGCGATCGCGCTTCTCGTACAGAACCTTCGCCATCGCCGCGGCGCTCAGCCGGCCGCGACCGGCTCGGCGGGCTGGTAGCGGGCCAGCTCGCGGCGGGCGATCGAGAGCTTGTGCACCTCGTCCGGCCCGTCGGCGATCTGAAGCGTGCGCGCCGCCGCGTACATCGACGCGAGCGGGAAGTCGTCGCTCACGCCGCCCCCGCCGTGCACCTGAATGGCCCTGTCTATGACCCGTACCGCGACATCCGGCGCGGCAACCTTGATCGCCGAGATCTCGATCCGGGCGCCCTTGCTGCCGACCGTGTCCATCAGCCACGCGGTCTTGAGGACCAGGAGGCGCACCTGCTCGATGGCGACTCGCGACTCGGCGATCCAGTTGCGCACGACGCCCTGGCGCGCGAGCGCCTTGCCGAAGGGGTGGCGCGTGTGCGCGCGCTCGCACATCAGGTCGAAGGCGCGCTCGGCCATGCCTATCGCCCGCATGCAGTGGTGGATCCTCCCGGGACCGAGGCGCGACTGGGCGATCGCGAAGCCGGCGCCCTCCTCGCCGAGCAGGTTCTCCACCGGCAGGCGGACATCTTCGAACAGCACCTCGCAGTGGCCGCCGTGGCCCTGGTCGTAGCCGAAGACGGGCAGCGTGCGCAAGATCCTCACGCCCAGTGCGTCCAGCGGCACCAGGATCATGCCGTGGCGCTTGTGCATCTCCGCCTCCGGGTCGGTCACGCCCATGAAGATCGCGACCTTGCAGCGCTCGGAAGCCGCGCCGCTCGTCCACCACTTGTGGCCGTTCACGACGTAGCTGTCGCCGTCGCGCTCGATCCGCCCCTGCATGTTCGTGGCATCCGAGCTCGCGACCTCCGGCTCGGTCATCGCGAAGGAGGAGCGGATCTCGCCCGCGAGCAGTGGCTCGAGCCACTGCTCCTGCTGCTCGGGCGTTCCGAACGCGGCCAGGATCTCCATGTTGCCGGTGTCGGGTGCGGCGCAGTTGAGGGCTTCGGGGGCGATGTGGCTGCGACCCGTGATCTCGGCCAGCGGCGCGTATTCGAGGTTGGTGAGCCCGGCCCCGAAACGCTCGTCCGGCAGGAAGAGGTTCCACAGACCCCGTCCCAGAGCCTCTTTCTTGAGCTCCTCCATCACCGGCGGGTGAAAGTACGGGTCGCCGGAGTCCTTGACCTGCTGGTACCAGACGGGCTCCGCCGGGTACACGTGGCGGTCCATGAAGTCGAGCAGGGTCTCCTGCAGCTCCTTCGTCTTCTCGCTCGGCTCGAAGTCCAACTCAACCTCCTAATTCCCGCTGCCGGTCGGCCGCAGGCTATCGCAGCCCCTTGCGAAGGCTTGCCGGCGAGCCGCGATCCGGCGCCTTTCCTGATTCTCGATCGTCTTTGACAGAATTGAGGCGTGCGCGTCTCTGCCAAAGCCGACTACGCGGTGAGGGCAACGGTGGAGCTCGCCGTCGCGGGCGAGGGACCCGTCAAGGGCGAGCGTCTCTCGCAGGCCCAGGACATCCCGCTCAAGTTCCTGGAGAACATCCTCGGCGAGCTGAAGCACGCGGGGCTGGTTCGCAGCCAGCGAGGCGCAGAGGGCGGCTACTGGCTCGGACGCCCGCCGGAGGAGATCAGCATCGCCGATGTGATTCGCGCCGTCGAGGGCCCGCTCGCCAGCGTACGCGGCGAGTCTCCGGAGGCGCTGTCGTTCTCCGGCTCCGCGCAGCCGCTCGGGACGCTGTGGATCGCGGTGAGAGCGAATCTGCGCCAGGTGCTGGAGAACGTGACGATCGCCGACGTTGCCGCCGGCGAGCTTCCCGACGTGATCGAGGAGATCGCGAAGGACCCCGAGGCGTGGCTAACGCACTAGACGATTGATTCCAAACTCCCCGTACCCCTGGCTGACGCTGCAAACCTTCGCTGGATCGTCGTCCTCGGGCTCACCCATGCAGACCTGCATGGGTTTCGCCCTGCGTCCTTGCCCAGCTCGGTTTTCGCGCCCTCAGGGGCACGCGGATTCGGAATCAACCGTCCAGTGGTCTAGCCGCCGGCCTCGTCGAAGACCCGCGACCGGGCGGGCCGCACGAAGACGATCTGGCGCGGCTCGAGCTCCAGCTGCTCTGCCGCCTCGCGAGTCACCTGAGCCCAGGCGTGCTCTCCATTTGGAAGCACGAACTCGACTCTGACCTCGAAGCCGAGGTGCACGATGCGCTCGATCATCGCCTCCTCGGTCGTCCCGTTCGACTCGAGCATGAGCTCGAAGTCGTGCGGGCGGATGAACTGGTCTCCGAGCCGGTTGACGGGCCCGACGAAGCTCATCACGAACTCGTTGCTCGGATGTTCGTAGAGGTCGCGTGCTCCGCCCACCTGCTCGATACCACCGTCGTTCATCACGACGATCTGCTCGGCGATCTCCATCGCCTCCTCCTGGTCGTGCGTCACGAAGATAGTGGTCACGTGAACCTCGTCGTGCAGTCGCCGCAGCCACAGCCGCAGGTCCTGCCGCACGCGTGCGTCGAGGGCGCCGAACGGCTCGTCCAGCAGCAGCACCTTGGGCTCCACCGCTAGCGCGCGAGCAAGCGCCATGCGCTGCCTTTGACCGCCCGACAGTTGAGCCGGGTAGCGATGGGCGAAGCCGTCCAGGTGCACGAGCTGGAGCAGCTCCTCCACACGGCGCTTGACCTCTGCCTTCGGACGCTTGCGGATGGTCAGCCCGAAGGCGATGTTGTTCCAGACCGTCATGTGCTTGAAGGCGGCGTAATGCTGGAACACGAACCCGACACCGCGCTTCTGGGCGGGCAGCGCCGTCGCGTCGGTGCCGGAGATCAGCACGGTGCCGGCATCGGGCTTCTCCAGCCCCGCGATGATGCGCAGGAGCGTCGACTTCCCGCTCCCGCTCGGCCCCAGGAGAGCGGTGAGCGAACCGTCCGGAACCTCCAGCGACACGTTGTCGACCGCGACGAAATCTCCGAAGCGCTTCGTCACCTTTTCCACCGTGATTCCCATAGTCCCCGCCTCTACTTTCTAGTCGGACCGTGCCCGGGACTCCCGCGCTCCGAACAGGTTCATCGTCAGCAAGGTCGCGATCGCCAGCAGTGCGAGCACGACAGACGCCGCGTACGCTCCGGCGAGGTCGAACTGCTGGAAGCGCTGCTCCACGAACAGGGTCATCGTCTCCGTCTCTCCCTGAATCTTTCCCGACACCACGCTGACCGCCCCGAACTCGCCGAGCGCTCGCGCCGTGGCGAGCACTACTCCGTAGCCGACGCCCCAGCGGATCGCCGGCAGCGTCACGCGCCAGAACGTCTGCCCATCCGACGCTCCAAGCGTCGACGCCGCCTGCTCCTGCTCCGTGCCGATCTCTCGTAGCACCGGCACGACCTCACGCACGACGAAGGGCAGCGACACGAAGATCGTCGCGAGCGCCATCCCAGGCCACGAGAAGATGACCTGGACGCCGTTCTCGGCAAACCAACCGAACCAGCCGTCCTGGCCATAGACCAGGATCAGCGCGAGCCCGACCACGACCGGCGAGACGGCGAATGGCAGATCGATGGCGGCGTTGATGAAGGACTTGCCTCGAAAGTCGTGGCGGACGAGCATGAGGGCGCAGGCGATGCCGAAAAGGGTGTTGAGCGGCACGGCTATGACGACCATGAGAATCGTCAGCCAGAACGCGTTGATCGCCTCCGGCGTGGTGACCGCCTCCCACGCCGGCCCGAACCCGTCCTCGAACGCCCGGTAGCAGACCAGCCCTACCGGCGCCGCGAGCAGAAGGCCCAGGTACCCGAGCGCCGCGATGCGCAGCCCCAGCCGCGAAGGGCTAGACCTAGGCGTCATGCTTCGACCCCCAGCGTGACACCGCGCTGATTGCGAGCAGCACGACGAACGAAATGGCGAGCAGGACGACGGACACGGCGGCAGCGGTGGTCACGCGGTCGCTCTCGATCTGAGCAAAGATGAAGACGGAGGCCACTTCGGTCTCGAACGGCAGGTTGCCGGTGATCAGCACGAGCGAGCCGAACTCGCCCACCGAGCGGGCGAAACCGAGCGCCACGCCGGCCAGAATGGCGGGCAGCAGGTTCGGCATGATGACGCGCCTGAAGGTCGTCAGAGAGCCGGCGCCGAGCGAAGCCGCCGCCTCCTCCATCTCCCGGTCGAGCTCCAGCAGCACGGGCTGCACGGCACGCACAACGAACGGCAAGGTAACGAACAGAAGCGCAAGCCCGACCGCGATCTTCGAATAGGCGACGTCGATTCCGATCGGCCCGCGCGGGCCGTAGAGCGCAAGCAGCGTCAGCCCGGCGACGATCGTTGGCAGGGCGAACGGTAGGTCGATGAGAGAGTTCACGATGCCCTTGCCGCGAAAGTCGTCTCGCACGAGCACCCACGCGATCAGCGTGCCGGTCACGGCGTTGATCGCGACCACTACGAGCGAGGCGATCAGCGTGAGCTTGAGCGCCGCCACCGCCTGCTCTCCGGTGACGGCACGCCAGAAGGCGTCGAGGCCGCCCTCCATGGAGCGCGCGACGACGGCAGCGAGCGGGATCAGCACGATTACGCTCAAATATGCCGTGGCGATGCCACGGCTGAGTGCCGCGCCCGACGGGCGCGGCACTCTGCGGCCCAGGCCGGCAGGCGCCGGCTGGGTGTAGGCATCACTACTCAGTTGAGACCCCCAGGTCCTTCTCGATGTCGGCCACGATGCCCTTGTCCGGGTCGAAGAACTTGTCGTTCACCTTGTCCCAGCCGCCGAATTTCGTGATCTCGAACAGCTTGCTGGGGCTCGGGTACACGACCTCGTCGACCAGGCCCGGGCGAATGGAGCGATAGCCCTTCTTGCCGAAGATCTTCTGCGCCTTCTCGGAGCGGGCGAAGTCGACGAACGCCTGCGCCTTGTCGCTCGCGTCGGTCGTGACCGCGATCGGGTTCTGGATCAGGATCGTCTCGGCGGGCACGACGTACTCGATCTCCTCGCCCTTCTGGCGCGCCGTTATCGCCTCGTTCTCGTAGGCGAGCAGCACGTCGCCCTTGCCGCCGGCGAACGTCTGCAGCGCCTCGCGAGCGCTCTTGTCCTGAACCGGGACGTTCTGGAAGAGCTTGCGCAGATAGTCCTCGGCCTCCTGCTCGCTCTTGCCCTGCTCGAGCTGTGCTCCGTAGGCGGCCATGATGTTCCACTTCGCGCCGCCCGAGGTGAAGGGGTTGGGCTCGATCACCTCGACGCCGTCCTCGATCAGGTCGTCCCAGGTCTTGATGTTCTTCGGGTTGCCCTTGCGGACGGCGAACACCACCACCGAGTTGGTGACGAAGCCGCTGTACGCGTCCTTGTTCCAGCCAGCCGCAACGTACTTCGGGACGAGCTTGTCGACGTCCGGCTGAAGTGACAGGGCGACGACGTCGGCGTCCAGGCCGGCCTCGACCGCCCGCGCCTGGTCTCCCGAGGCGCCGTAGGACTGCTTGAAGCTGACCCCGTCGCCGTCGGAGGTCTCCTTGAAGGCCGGAATGATGTCCTCGTACGCCTCCTGCGGCGTCGAGTAGGCAATGAGGCTCAGAGTCCCTCCGCCGCCGCTGCTGCCACAGGCGACCGCCGTTCCAGCCAGAACCACAACCGACGCGGCGGCGACCAAGATCCTAGAAGCGCTGGGAACGAGCTTCACGATAAGACTCCTTTGTCGATGACTATAGTGGGGAAAGGCACGCTAGCACAAACCCAAAAAGCCGATCGACATTCGGGTAATTTAGCGCGAGCTCGGCCGATGGGCAAGCCGGCGCCCGAGCCATAGGGCCAGGTCGGACATTCGAGGCGGCAAGCGGCATCGCGGCCGAAGCGCAGCCGGCGGCGGAAGGGCGTGTGCCAGGATTGTCCGGTCGTGGATCGCTCTGCCTACAGCCGCCTGCGCCGTCATCCCGGCTATCCCCTCTTCTATGCCACAGCTACGCTCACCCGCTTCGCCGACGACATGTTCTCCGTCGGTGCCGTCCTGCTCGTGCTCGAGCGCACCGGAAGCGCCGCGCTCGCCGGCGCGACCGTCGCGGCGGTGACGTTTCCGAGCCTTCTGACCGGGCCGATCCTGGGAGCGTGGCTCGATCGCGCCGGCCGCAGGCGCAGGATCATGATGCTCGACCAGGTCCTCGCGGCGGTGACGATCGTGGCGATCGTCCTCCTGGCCGGTAACGCCCCCGACTGGGTGCTGCCGATCGTCGCGATCGGAGCCGGCATCACCTGGCCACTCTCGTTCGGGGGTTTCACGAGCCTGATCCCCATCATCGTGCCCAAGAACCTGCTGCCGTCGGCAAACGCGCTCGAGGCCACCAGCTTCAACCTCGCCATCATCGCCGGGCCCGCGCTGGCCGGCACGATCTCGGCGCTCGCCGGGCCGGCGGCGTCCCTGCTGACCGAGGCGGTCCTGACCGTCGCCGCGATCGGCATGATCGCCCAGATCCGAGCGCTCGACGCCACACCTGTTTGGCACTCGCACGAGAAAATCGCCAGCATCGTCCGCACGGGGCTCCGGCACATCGTCAACGTGCCGCCGCTTCGCGGTGTCACGGTTGCGGGCGCGCTCAGCCTCGGCGGTCTTGGCCTGCTGACCGTGGCGTTCCCGTTCTTCGCCGTCGACGAGCTCGGCGAGAGCCGGAGCGCCGCCGGCTTTCTTTGGGCCGCCTTCGCCGCCGGCTCGACGGTCGGGGCGATCGGGCTCGTCGGCTTCCAGACGCGCTTTCGACCACACGCCGTCGTGATCGGAGCGATAGCCGGGCTAGGCGTAGCAATGATGCTGTGGCCGCTGGCCGGCGCGCTGCCCGTTGCACTGGGGCTGATCGCACTGGCAGGCCTGGTCGACGGCCCCGGCTTCGCGGCTCAATTCGCCGTCCGCCAGCGCTGGACCCCGCCCGAGCTCCACGGCCAGGTGTTCACTACGGCGGCGAGCCTCAAGGTGGGATCGTTCGCGATCGGCGCGGCGCTGGCCGGGCCCGCGGTGGTGACCCTGGGAGCGCAGGGCACGCTCGTGGCGGCGGCCTCGATCCAGTTCGTCGCGGCGGCTGCCGGTCTGGCGCTGTCAGGTCTGCGGCGGGCGACGGCGAGCGCCCCGCAGCCGGTCCCGCCCGCCCTAGATCTTGAGCAGGACGATGATGTTGACCACGAACGCGAGCGCGAACGCGATCGTCCAGCGGTTGAGGTTTCGCTCGACAAGTGAGCCGCCTCCGAACGGACCGCCACCCGCGCCCCCGATGCCGAACGCGCCCGACAGGCCGGCATCCTTGCCCGAATGGAGCAGGACGAGAAAGATGAGCCCCACGGACAGGAACACCTGGACGATCTCGAGGATGACCTTCATCGGCGGACGATTTTAGATGACCGGGTGGTCTGTCTAGCTCGTCGAGCTCTTCTTGGAGAACTTCGAGGGGCACTTCGTGACCAAACTGTCCTTCTTGGCCATGAAGACGCCGTTCGACAGGCGGCCGGTCACGATCACCTCGCGGCCCTCGCGAAAGGGATCCGGCACCGCGCCCGTGTACCGCACCGGAACCGAGGCGCCTCCGGTGCGATCGCGAACCCGGAAGGCGAGCTCCTGCCCGGTGCGGCGGACCGAGCCGTCGGCCACCTTTCCGGTCAGCTCATATGACTTGCCCGGCGTCGCGCCCGCGAGCAGCTCGGAGGGCTCACGAGCCTCGGTTGCCGCATCGAACGAGGTGTAGACGAGTGCGCCGGACAGCAGCACTGCGACGCTGAGCGCCACCACGAGCCGGATCGTGCGCTTGCGGCTGGGATCCACGGCTCAGATTATGCCGCGCCCGCCCGAAGTCTGCCCCCTGTCCCCGCCCACGAGAGCTGCGACCTCGTCGTCCGACACCTGCGGGAAGTCGTCGTAGTAGAGGCTGACCGCAAAGAACGTGCCGCGGGGCGCCGTCGCGATCGTGACCACGTCGTCGCAGTAGCGGCTGACGAAGTCCGCGCCCTCGGCTGCAGCAACCGGTGCCGCGCCGATCAACCGCCGGGCGCCGGCGGCGCGCACGACCGCGAGTGCGGCTGCGAAGGTGTAGCCGGTCGCTATCCCGTCGTCCACGACGATCGCCGTCGCTCCCTCCACTGCGAGTGGCCGGCCGCCGCGGTAGCGCCGAACCCGCTCGGCCACCTCCTGACGCCGAGCCGCTATCGCCTTCTGCACGGGCGCGTATGCCGGCTCGGTCGGCTGGATCTCCGCGAGCGACTCCGGTATGAGCACGTCGGCCTCACCAACGGCGCCGAAGGCGGCCTCCTCGTGCCCGGGATAGCCCAGCTTGCGAACGACCACGACGTCGAGCGAAGCATCCAGCACCTGCGCGATCTCGTGCGCGACCACCACTCCGCCGCGGGGAATGCCGAGCACTGCGGGACGCTCCGTGCCGAGCTCCAGGAGCCGGCCAGCCAGCGCCCGTCCCGCCTCGCGGCGGTCGCGGAAGCGTCGCCTGCGACCGATCAAGCCCAGTCTGGCGCGGGGCTCTTTTGCGCCGTCTTCTTGCGGCGCTTCGGAGCGCGCTCGCGGGCGGCGGCCTTCAACTCCGCCAGCGATGCGTCGATCCCGTCGCGAAAGATGTCTATGTCCTCGGCCGCATCGAAGTCGCCGAGTAGCCCGAAGCCCATGGTGCCGTTGTAGGAGAAGATCGCCACCGCAAGCGTGTGATTGTCCGGGAGAAAGGCGACCGGTACGACGGTCTGCAGCTCACGGCCGAGCACGTAGAGCGGGAACTGCGGGCCGGGTACGTTGGTCACGATCAGGTTGAACAGGCGCGTCGAGAAGTTCAGGCGCGACGCCTGCGCGAGCACCGTCGGCGGCGCAAAGTCGTTGAAGGCGACGATCGCCTCGGCGCCCATCACCTGCTTGGACTGCTTGAGCTTCGACATCTCCTCGCGGACGATGCGAAGGCGCTCGACCGGGTCCGACGCATAGACCGGCAGGGGCGCGCGGAATACGGCCAGGCGGTTGCCGAGCATCCCCCGGTCGTCCTCCGTGCGGAGGCTGACCGGGACGAGCGCCCGCAGCTCCAGTCCCTGAACCTTGATGCCACGCGTCTCGAGCCAGCGTCGCAGCGCGCCAGCGGTGACCGCCAGGACGACGTCGTTCACGGTGCCGCCGAGCGCGTCCTTGATCAGCTTGAAGTCCCTGAGGTTCGAATGCACCCAGCGGTAGCGGCGGTGCGGCCCGATCGGCTGGTTGAGCGGCAGCTTCGGCGCCGGGTTCATGAGCTCCCACAAGACCTCGCCGATGCCTTCTGCGGCCAGAGCCGCCTTGCTGACGCTCTCGCGCGGGTGCTGCGCTACTCGCAGCAGGCGCCGCGCCGCCCGCAGCGGCACCTTCGCGATCCCCTCCGCCGCGCGCGCGACGAGCTGAACGTCGCCGGGCTCCGGCTTCGGCTCCCAGGGTCGCACCGGCGGCGTGATTCCTGCCGGCACGGGGTTGGCGTCGAAGAGCACCGTTGCGAGGTCCACTCCGGAGATGCCGTCGACGAGCGAGTGGTGCGTCTTGTGTATAAGCGCGAAGCGGTTGCCCTCGAGGCCCTGAACTAGCCACATCTCCCAAAGCGGCTTCGCGCGGTCGAGGCGCTGGGAGAAGATCCTCCCGACGAGCTGCGCGAGCTGATCGTCGTCACCAGGCGCCGGCAGCGACGAGTGGCGAACGTGGTACTCGAGGTTCAGTCGGGAGTCGTCGATCCAAATCGGTCGCCCGGCCTGCACGGGCGGGAACACCAGCTTCTGGCGGAAGCGCGGGACGAGGTGCAGCCGCGCCTCGACGTGCTTGAGGAACGCGACGTAGTCCGGGGGCGGCCCCTCGAACAGCAGCACGGCGCCGATGTGCATGTGAGCGTTCGCGCTCTCCTGCTCGAGGAACGCCGCGTCCGTCGAGCTCAACCGGTCCATGTGCGTCAGCGCCATAGCCAATACCTCCGATGAGGGACTTTCGGCTCCAGGGAAATGGGCGGGGCAGCTCCCCCGCCGCCGCCACAGCCGGGTAGCTTAGACGCTCCGGCTAGTGGCTCGAGATCAGCGACTCGATCCGCGCCAGGCTCGTCTCGACGCGGGCCACCATGGCCTCGAGCGCCTCCCGGGCACCGTCGACGCCCTTGCGCGCGCCGGTCAGTGAGGAGCGAATCCCCTGCGCCTGCTTGAGCGCCGAGAGGGCCTCCTGCGCGGCGTCGCGGACGCCCGGCGCGTCGATCGCGAGATCCCGCTCGACCGACATCAGGCAGCGGCAGCGGGCGTAGCGGTAGGCCAGCTCCAGAGCCGCGGCGTCGTAGGTCTCCTTGTCCAAGGGCACGATCATCTTGTTGCCCTCGTACTCGTGGAGGGGCTCGCGGCCGGAGGGCACCTTCTCCTCCGAGGCAACGACGAGAATCGCGAACGACGCGTCCCGGTCCTGGATGGAGGCGTTCAGCACCTCCCAGGCCTTGTTCTTCGAGAGCTTCTCGTCCTTCGCGTCGATCGCGATCCGCCCTCGCGCGGGCCCGGACCCGGCGTCGATCTCGATCACGATGTCGCCACGCTTGCCGCCGGTGGCGGAACGCTCGTCGCCGACGTGGTGGGCGACGTCGCCACGGGCCGCGGCGATCTTCTCGATCAGGTCGAAAGCGTGCTGCTCGAAGTCGCGGCCCTTGCCGGTGCCGCGCTCGCGCTCGGCGGCGAGCTCGGTCTCGGCCTCGTTGGCGTCCCGCAGTCGCTTGACCTCCCCCTCGAGATGGGCGAGCTTCTCGATCAACCGATCGTGCGCGTCGCCCGACTTCTTCACCTCGCGCACGACAGCGGTCTTGAAGTCCGCGAGCGGGTTGTGGCCGTCCTGGGCCGAGAACTGGCGCAGAAGCTCCTGCCGCGACTGGCCCATGGCCGTCACGACGAGCTCCTTCACCTGGTGCTGAACGGCGGTGCTGCGGTCGCCTCCGAAGTGGCGGGCGATCAGCTCGGACATCTGCTCGGCGTACCCATCGAGAACCTTGGCCATCGCGCCACCGTCTGCTCCGAGAAAGCGCTCGAACTGCTCCACGAAGCTGTCCTCGATCTTGCGCGCGCGCTCCGCGAACGCGTGCTCGGCCTCGGCGGATGCACGCTCGAGCTGCTGCCGGACCGCCTCGACCTCAGCACCGGTGGCCTCGCGGTCGAGCACCCGCGCGCCGATCTCGAGGGCGTCGAGGACGGTCTCCTCCGGGCCGATGTCGCGCTCGAGCCTGCGCTCGACGAGCTGCACGAGCGTGCGGTCCTCGACGAGCAGGCCGTCTATATAGACGCCGTCGGGCCGCACCTCGACGGTTTGGGGCGTGAGCTGAAGAGTTTGCACGGCTTCCATGGTCGAACCCGCAACGTTATGTCTGACACCCGACGGAACCGGATCGCGCGCCGATGCCTATCTTGCTCACGATCGGGGTAGGCAGAGGGCCACGATGCTGATAGCCGGAATAATCGCGTTCTGCGTGCTCGTGTTCGTGATCGCGTTGCTGTGGCCACGGATGTCCCGGAAGGTCGAGCGGGGAGGAACCAAGCCGCTGGCCGTCGGCGGCCAGGCCGCCGGGAAGGCGCCGGGCCCACTGGGCCGCCTGCTCCAGAAGCCGTTCGGCAAGTCCCAGCGCGCCATCCACAAGAGCGGCTCCACCGGGCGCCGGGCCCACTCGAAGCTCAAGCCCTAACCGCCGCAGGGCTCGCCACCTGAAGCCAAGCGGGCCGCGGCGCGCCTGTACGATCGCCCAATGGAGGCCGCCCGTCGCAAGCGCCTGACGCTGGCGGCGGCGATCCTCGGCTCCGCCGTCGCCTGGCTGGATGCGACGGTGGTCAACGTGGCGCTTCCCGCGATCGCCGACGACCTCGGCGGCGGCCTGGCCAGCCAGCAGTGGGTCTCCAACGCATACATGCTGACGCTCGGATCGCTGATCCTCGTCGGAGGCTCACTGGGAGATCTGTTCGGTGAGCGCCGGGTGTTCGCGATCGGCGTCGCCGGCTTCGGGGTCGTGTCATTGCTCTGCGCGCTTGCTCCAACGATCGAGGTGCTGATCGCGGGCCGGGCGTTGCAGGGGGTGTTCGGCGCGCTGCTGACGCCGAGCGCCCTGGCGGTGATCGTGTTCGCCTTTCAGGGCGAGGAGCGAGCCGCCGCGATCGGCTCCTGGACCGCGTGGGGAGGAATCGCCGGCATCCTGGGGCCGCTCGTGGGCGGGCAGCTCGTCGACGTCGCGGGCTGGCGCTGGATCTTCGCCCTGAACGTGCCGGTGGTGGCGGTCACCCTCGGGCTCATCTTCGCCGCCATCCCCGACCGGCCCGGGCGGCCAGGCACGAGGGTCGACTGGATCGGCGCAGTGCTCTGCACGCTCGGCCTGGCGGGTCCGGTGTACGCGCTCATCCGCCAGCCCGACCTCGGCTGGGGCGACCCTCAGGTGGCGGGCGCCGGCATCGCGGGGCTGATCGTGTTCGGACTCTTCCTCTTGTACGAGCGGCGCGCGTCCGATCCGATGCTCGACCTCGACCTCTTCCGGCGGCGCAACTTCGCGATCGGGAACCTCGAGACCTTCTCGATGTATGCCGGGCTCTCGATCCTCTTCTTCTTCCTCGTCATCTTCGTGCAGCAGGTAGGCGGCTACAGCCCGTTGGAAGCGGGCCTCGCCTCGGCTCCAACCGCAGTGGTCATGTTCGCGCTATCCCGTCGCGTCGGTAGGCTCGCCGACCGCTACGGGCCACGCTTCTTCATGGGCGGCGGGCCTCTGATCGCCGCCGCGGGGCTCTTCCTCCTGCTGCGGGTGGACGCAGACGTCGACTACGTGACCGAGCTGCTTCCCGCGCTGCTCGTCTTCTCGCTCGGCCTCACTCTCACCGTTGCGCCGCTCACCGCAACGGTGCTCGCCGACGCGGACGAGCGCAACGCCGGCCTCGCATCGGGGATCAACAACGCAATCGCCCGCGTCGGCGGCCTGCTCGGGGTGGCCGCGCTCGGTGCGGTCGTCGCGGCGCAGTTCGGAAGCGCGCTGGACTCCGAGCTCGCGGGCACCAGGCTGAGCCCTCGAGCCCAATCGGCGGTGGCGGCCGCGAAGGATCGGACGCTCGAAGTGATCGACCCGCCCGACGTACCGGCAGCAGAGCGGGGGCTCCTGAGGGAGGCCAGCGAGAAGGCATCGGTGCGAGCGTTCAAGGTCGGGATGGGCATTGCGGCCGCCCTCGTGGGAGTCGGCGGCGTGATCGGCGCGGTGGGGATCACGAACCGCCGCCGCGAGGTCTCCGCCGAAGGTTGCTCCGGCGGTCAGCTCGCCGGCGTGCCGCTCGACGCCGCGCGCGACTCCGAACCCGCCCGGGAGCCGGCCGCCGTGCCTGGGTAGCGGTGACCGGGGGAGTCTTAGAGGTAGTGCAGGTCTGCGTCCTGCTCGCTCACGGGACGCTCGCAGGCGGGACAGAACCAGACGGCCTCCATCACGCTCCCACAGGCGCCGTGGCGACGCGGATCTGTGCGCTCGGAGCGTCGCGCCCCCCAGTCCGATAGGTGCCTGAGCGCTCCAGCGAGCTCCCGGCCTTCCTCGGTCAGCTCGTAGAGCGAGCGAGGCGGGCGCTGAGAGTAGGGCTCCGCGACGACCAGGCCACCCTCCTCCAGCCGCCGCATGCGCTGGCTCAGGATGTTCGGAGCGATGCCCGGGATGCGCTCCAGCAAATCGTTGAAGCGAGCCGGCTCCTCCAGTAGCGCCGCCACGACCTGCAGCGTCCAGCGGTCGCCGACGCTGGCGAGCGCCTCTGCCAGGGGCGAGCTGTCCGGGGAGCGGCCCAACGCGGCGATCGTATGGGAGGAGGGCAGGGAAGTCGTCGTGGGTAAGATTGTAACTTGCAAATTGCAACTGACTCTTTGGAGGACGCAGATGGAGCAGCTCACGATTCCCGCCCACACGAACAGAGCAACGAGATGAGCGCGCTCGCCGCCATCGAGGAGGCCGTCGGTGGCGCCGTCGAGAGGGTCGGGCCTGCCGTGGTCGGACTCGGCCGCGGCTGGCACCCGGGCAGCGGCGTCGTGATCGCCGAGGGTCGCGTGCTGACGAACGCCCACAACGTCCGCCGCGAGCCTGCCTGGGTCACTTTCGGAGACGGTCGCCGCGCCGAGGCGACGGTCGCCGGCTCGGACCCGGACGTCGATCTGGCGGTGCTCGCGGTGGATACAGGAGACGTTCGACCGGTGGCCTGGGAAGGCGACCGTGCCGCAGAGCTTCGAATCGGAGCGGCGGTCGTCGCCCTCGCGAACCCGGGCGGACGCGGGCTACGTGCGACGCCGGGCTTCGTGTCGGCCGCGGATCGCAGCTTCCGAGGGCCGAGCGGCCGGCGCATCGGCGGCTGCATCGAGCACACCGCCCCGCTGCCCCGCGGGTCGAGCGGCGGGCCGCTCGTCGACCCCGACGGAAACCTGATCGGCTTGAACGCGATCCGGCTCGAGGGCGGCCTGATAGTCGCCGTGCCCGCCGGAGAGAACGCCCGCGCCCGCGTCGAGGCCCTCGGCCGCGGAGAGGCGCGCGCGCCCGTGCGGCTGGGCGTCGCCGTGGCCCCGTCATACGTCGCGCGACGGCTGCGCCGCTCGGTCGGCCTGCCCGAGCGCGAAGGCGTTCTGGTGCGCGCGGTCGAGGAGGGCAGCGCGGCCGCCTCGGCCGGCCTGGAGCGCGGCGACCTGATCGTGGGAGCGGGGCCGGGCCCCGTGAGCGGCGTCGACACGCTCTATGAGGCACTCGACGCCGCGTCGCCTGGGTCGCTCGAGCTGACCGTCGTTCGCGGCAGCGACGAACGACAGGTGACGGTGAAGCTGGAACACGAGCCGAAGGAGGCCGCGAGATGAGCGCCAACGTGACGGATGGCTTTGGTGCACGACCCGACACGCGGGACGCCGTTGGCGTGGAGCGTGACGCACTGGAAACGGACGGCGCGGCGCTCGACGCCTACTCGCGGTCGGTCACGTCCGTTGTCGAGCGGCTGTCGAAATCGGTCGTCAACCTGCGCGTCAGTCGCCGCACGAGGCGGGGCAGCTATCCCGCCGGCGCCGGCAGCGGCATCGTGCTGACGCCCGACGGCTTCCTGCTCACCTCGGCCCACGTAGTCGCGGGCCGCAGCCGCGAGGGGCGGGCGGCGCTCGTGGACGGGCGCGAGCTGCGCTTCACGATCGTCGGCGCGGACCCGCTCTCGGACCTCGCTGTGCTGCGCGTGGACGAGAACGACCTCGAGCCGGCCGAGCTCGGAGACGCCGAGCGTCTGCGCGTGGGTCAGCTCGTCGTCGCGATCGGCAATCCGCACGGATTTGCGGGCTCGGTGACGGCGGGCGTGGTGTCGGCGCTGGGGCGCTCACTTCCCGCCCGCTCCGGCGAGACGCTGCGCATCATCGACAACGTGATCCAGACCGACGCCGCGCTCAACCCCGGCAATTCGGGTGGAGCCCTTGCGGACAGCCTCGGGCGGGTCGTCGGCGTCAACACGGCGCTGGCCGGCGTCGGTCTGGGACTCGCCGTTCCCATCAACGAAGCGACGCGCCGGATCATCGGCGCGCTGATGACCGAGGGGCGGGTGCGGCGCGCCTACGTCGGCATCGCCGGTGGCACGCGGCCGCTTCCGCCTCGGCTGCGCGCGAAGGTAGGCGCCGAGCGTGGCGTGGAGGTCGTCGAGGTCGTGCCCGGCAGCCCGGCCGGGCAGGCGGGCCTTCGCCCCGAGGACATGATCGTCGAGCTCGCCGGCCAGCCAGTGGAGGGACCCATAGATCTGCAGAGGCTGATGGTCGCCGACAGGATCGGCGAGCGCACGGAGCTCATGATCGTGCGCGCCGGCGAGGTGCTGCGGTTGGACCTGTATCCGGCCGAGTTGGGCTAGCGGCGCCGGCAAATCCGCCTGTCGAGCCCCCGAAACCTGCTACGTTCACCGCGGGAGAAGGCGGAGGATCCGCCTTGCACACGCACGGGAGGTCCATATGTCGCTGTCGTCGCGCTGGCTGGTGTTGTCCATTTTCGTGACGCTGCTCGCGTGCGCTCCCGCTGCCTCGGCTCAGATACCGGCATCGCTGAAATTGAGCTGCGACAACCAGACGCCGCACGCCGGCTTCTCGTACCAGTTCTGCAACGACGGGCTGCCGCCGAGCGGCGGCGCCACTCCGAACCAGTCCGGTCAGAACGCCGTCAGGGTGCCTGCCAAGTATCAGCTCACCGACGGCGACAACTGGACCGGCCTGCCGGCGAAGGCGCCCGACGCCGCCACCATGCTCGGTGCGGACAACCAGGGCAACGTCGCGCTCGACGTAGACATCTCGATCCCGACGCAGCCCGCGCCGCCGGGCGGTTATCCCCTGATGTTCATGATGCACGGCTGCTGCTCCGGCGACAAGACCAGTTGGGAGGCCACCAGCTTCGACACCGCCGGCGAGCGCTGGCACTACTCGAACGCGTGGTTTGCCTCTCGCGGCTACGTGGTCGTGAACTACACCGCGCGCGGCTTCGTCAACGGCGAGCTGAACGGCAACCTCGGCTCGACCGGCGAGACCCAGCTCGACTCGCGGCGCTTCGAGATAAACGACTTCCAGCACCTGGCCGGGCTGATAGCCGAGGACTCCTTCTTCGGCGTCAACCCGCAGAAGGTGGTCGTGACGGGCGGCTCGTACGGCGGCGGCTTCTCCTGGCTTGCTCTGACCGACCCGATCTGGAACAGCCCCGGCGGGACGCCGATGAAGCTGGCGGCGGCGGCTCCGAAGTACGGCTGGACCGACCTCGTGTACGCGCTCGTGCCGACCGGCCGCCACTCGAACACACCCAACCGCCTGCCGGAGACGACCGGCGCCGACAGCACGGACCCGACCGGCATCCCGAAGCGCAGCATCGTCACCGCTCTCTACGACAGCGGCAAGACGGGCATCCCACCGGGAAGCCCCCACACGACCTTCCCGCCCTACATCGACGACACGCTGACGTGCGTGAACTCGACGGACCCGTTCGAGATCAACCCGCTATGCACCCAGACGTTCGCCTTCGTGCTGCCGACGTTCATCGAAGATCGCTCCGCCTACTACCAGGAGCAGTTCTTCAACAACATCTCCTCCGACCCGAGCTACCGCATACCGGTCTTCAATGCAGCGACGCTGACCGATCCGCTGTTCACCCCGGTCGAGAACCTGCGCATGGCCAACCGGCTCGAGCTGGCCGCGCCCGGCTACCCGATCCAGCAGTACTTCGGGGACTACCAGCACTTCGTCCAGAACAAGGCCAAGGAGTGGGGGGACATCTGCGGCACCAACCGCCACGTGTGCAACTTCGGCGACTACCCGGGCGGCGACGTCAACGCGGCGCCCACAGGCCTGGAGCGAACGGGAGTCACGACGCGGCTGAACCGATTCATCGACCACTATGCCCAGCCGCCCGGCAACGCGACCCAGCCACAGCCGAGCTTCGACGTCACCGCGTCGCTTCAGATCTGCCCGCAGAACGCGGCCGGTCAGCCCGCGGACGAGCCGGGGCCGACGTTCACCGAGAGCAGATTCGGGGACCTGGCGCCCAACGTGCTGAGGTTCGACATGACCGGGCTTCAGGCGACGGTCAACAACGCGGAGCCGAACCTGCACGCGGTGACGAGCGATCCGGTGGCCAACTTCGCCGCCAACGCCGGACGCTGCCCCGTCGAGACGACACCGGCGGGCCCGGGTGTCGCCACCTACGAGAGCGCGCCCCTGGCGAGCCAGGCGACGATGATCGGCGCCACCGCGGTGAGCATCGACTACAGCACAACGAACACCACCGGAAACTTCCAGCTCGACTCGCGCCTGTACGACGTGTTCCCGAACGGCCAGGCCGTGATGGTCGATCGCGGCGTTCGGCGCGTGGTGCCGGCGAGCGGCGAGGTCACGTACCAGCTACACGGCAACGGCTGGCGCTTCGAGGCCGGCCATAGGGTCAGGATCGAGGTCGCCCAGGACGACGACCCGTTCCTCAAGGCCTCGAACGTGCCCTCGGCTACGACTCTCACCGGCGTCACGCTCGAGATCCCGGTGCGCGAGAACCTGTCCGGCGCCTACCCGCGTCCCGGCGGGGGTACCCCGGTGCGCGTGCCGCTCGTCCCCGAGTACGTCGCCTGCACAGCCCCGAACAGCCAGCACGCGGCGCCTCTCGCCTCGCCATCCTGCGCACCGCCGGACCAGAGCTCCCCCCTCCTCACCACCTCCTCGACCGGAAATGGTTCCGGCTCAGCCCGTCTGGACGTGATCGCGGGCGACCCCGGCACGGCCTCCGACGAGGCCGACCTCCAGCTGCGGGCCTCGATCACCGACGTGCGCAAGGTGAGCGACGGCACCGACTACGCCGGCAGGCTGATCGTCGGCACCGGGATCCGCGTCACGGATCGCTCGAACGGCTACTACGGCAACGTGCCGGCGACGGTCGAGGATGCGCAGATGCTCGTGCCCGTTCAGTGCGTCGCGACGGCGAATCCCGCGAGCGGCGGAACCTGCACGCTCAACACGACCGCGGACACGATCCTGCCCGGCTTCGCGCGCGAGGGCGCCCGCGCGGTCATCTCCGCTTTCTCCGTGCACGTGCGCGACGCCGGCCCGGACGGGAGTCTCGGGTTCTTCACCTGCTTCCTGACCTGCGGCACGGGCGACGAGTCGGTGTTCATGCGGCAGGGGGTGTTCAGTCCGTAGCGGCGGGCTCTGCGGTGGCCGTCGGCGAATCGCCGGCGCGGCGGAACATCCCGTCCATGTACTGAAGCTCGGCTGAGCGCTCCCGCAACCGGGGCGCGCCGAGGATGTCGCAGAGCCGGAACCCGTGCTCGTCCATGAGCGCGACGAACTCCGCGAACGAGTAGCGCCCGTCGACCGGCCTGGGTCGCAGTGAGATCTCCGCGATCACGAACTCGGTCTGCTCGAGCAGCCGTGTCGCGCCCTGGATGACGTGGTGCTCGTATCCATCGGTGTCGATCTTGAGGCCGAAGGGCGGCGTCCAGTCGAGGCGCCGCCAGAGCTCGTCGAGAGTCGTGATGGAGATCTCGCGCTCCTCGACCTTCGCCTCTTCGCCGGTCGAACGCTCGAGAAGAGAGCTCCGCGTCAGCGCTTCGATCTCGACGTGGATGGCCACCTTCCCCTGTCGCGAGCCGACCGCGCTCATCACGTGCTCGCCGCGGTGCTGGGCGACGACGCGCCGCAGGTCCTGCTGGAACTCGTGCAGGGGCTCGATGAGCACGTGATAGGCGTCGGGAAAGGCCTGGTAGAGGGTCGGCGTGCCGGCGCCTGCCCCCACGTCGATGACCGTCGCCGGCTCGAGTCCCGGCTTGCGGATGCGCCCGGGCTCCCAGTCCTCGCGTGACTCGACGTGCATCGTCGTGAGGTTAATCCAGCGCTCGGGTGCCGAAGCCCCCGATCGTTGCTGACATCATTGCCGCCGACGTGCAACCGGTGGCGAGCATCATGGAGCGGATTGGGGAGCGCCCACCGGGCGTGATCGAGGACATCTCGCCCGAGGATCCCCTCTTCCACCCGGACAACGCCGACCACTACTTCGAGAGCGCGCTGAACGCCCTGCGGCAGATCAGGCTGGCGCTGCTGGCGGCGGGGCGAGCGAGCGTCTCGTCGGCACTCGACTTCGGCTCAGGCTACGGCCGCGTCCTGCGGATGCTCGAGGCCGCCTTCCCCGACGCGGCGCTCACGGCCTGCGACGTGGACCGGCAGGCCGTCGACTTCTGCGCCAAGACCTTCGGCGCGACCGGCGTCTACTCGAGCGCCCGGGCCGGCGAAGTCGAGCTGCCCGGCCGTTACGACCTGATCTGGTCCGGGTCGTTCTTCACCCACATCGACGAGCGTGGCTGGGACGATTTCCTGCCGTTGCTCGCGTCGCTGCTGAACCCGGGGGGAGTGCTCGTGTTCACGAGCGCCGGGCGCAACGTCGTGGCGCGCATGCGGGACGGTGAGCTGGCGCACCTGAGCGAGCAGGACGCCCGAGGTCTCGTGGCCGACTACGACCGCGAGGGGTTCGGCTTTCGCCCCTATCCCGACCGCGATCGCTACGGGCTCGCGCGGGCGGCGCCGTCCTGGGTGTGCGGCCGGATCGCGCGCGTGCCGGGTCTGCTGCTGCTCGGCTACAGCGAGTCCCGCGGGGCGGCGGTCGAGCGCCAGGACTTCGTTGCCGCAGTCGGGCGGGGAGTCCCCACCCCCTGACCGCGGTCGCCTCGACGCACCTGTTTCGCTTCCGCTCGCTTCGCGACGCCACCCGCAGCCTGTTCGTGGAGCGGCGGCGGATGGTGGTGATCCCGGGACTTCGCTTCTGCCGGCTCGTGTTCGTCGGCGGACTGAATGCCGAGGGCTTCACCCTGGGCCCGGTCGACCCGCGACGCCAGCTCGCGATGTGCATCTGGGAGGACGAGCCGGCGCTCGAGCGCTTTCTAGAGCGCTCGCCGGTCGCTCGCGCGTGGCGCGAGCGCAGCGACGAGTACTGCGAGCTGCGACTGACGCCGTTTCGTGCACACGGCAGCTACCTCGGCCGCGAGCCGCTGGCCGGGATGGCGGCCACCGAGCACGAGCGCGGACCGGTCGTGGTGTGGACCTTCGCCAACATTCCTCCCCGCAGCCTGCGGTTCTTCTGGGGCGGCATTCGCCACGCCACTCGGGAGCTGTTCCAGCAACCAGGCCTCATCGCCGGTACCGCGGGCCCGGAGCGCCTCTACACCGGCGCCATGACCTTCACCGTCTGGGAGTCGCTGCGGGACACGGTGCGCTTCGCCTACCGCGAGCGGCCTCACAAGCAGATCGTCAAGAGGGTCAACGACCGGGGGCTCTTGACCGACTCGATGTTCATCCGCTTCAGACCGTATGCGGCCGGGGGGGCATGGCCGGCGCGCAGCCGGTTCGCAGCGCGCTTCGAGACGTTCGCGCGCTCGCTCCAGCCGGAAGCAGGCCGGGACCGCCGCCTCACCGGCACGGCGCTGTAGGATCAACAGAGAGGGTTCGCACGAGGAGCGGCCGGCGGTCTTCGCCGACTGCTCGAACACGGAGGACGAGGATCTTGGCCGGATCGAGTGCTGCTTCGCGGAGCGCGTCTGCGCTGATCGCTCGCGCGGGGCGTCTCGTGCTGGGCGCGGTGGCCATCATGCTCGTCATCGGGGCGGTCGGCCCGCCGCTCGCGCGTGGTCAGGGGTCCCTGCCGCACGTGCTCTCCGGCGCTCGGCCGGGGCCCGACATCCTGTATGCGCCTCGAGCCGAGGCGCCCCAGCTCACCAACACAGGCATCTGGCGGGCGGCGCCGATCCTCGTGTCCGGGGCGAGCGCCTATCGCGATGGCGAGTTCCTGTACCAGGACTTCATCTACGACGACCACGGAGCGCGTGGATTCGATCGTGATCCGAGCGACCCGCGAACGGCGTTCGACGGCTTCTCGCTGCCCGGCGGCACCTACACCTATCCGACCGACCCGCGCTACGCGGGGAACGCCGCCGACCTCGTCGAGCTGCGCGTCAAGCCGCTTCCGAACGCGACCGCCTTCCGGATCACCCTGAACACGATGCACGATCCGTCGCTGGTCGCCACGACGATCGCGCTCGGCGACTCTCCTACCGCGCGCCCGCTTCCCCACGGAGCGAATGCGTCGGCGCCGGCCGAGTTGTTCCTCACCGTGCATGGCGCGTCCGCGGACCTGGTGGATGCGGCGAGCGGCGCTCCGGTGCCCGTCACGCCGGCGGTGAGCGTCGACGAGCCGCGGCGCCAGATCGAGGTCCGCCTTCCCCACTCCGTCTGGAACCCGGGTCAGGAAACCGTGCGCCTCGCCGCCGGTGTCGGCCTCTGGGATCCGTCGGCTCAGAGTTATCTGTTGCCGCAGGTCTCGGCCGACGCGACTCGTCCAGGTGGCGGCCTGCTGCCGAGCCCACCCGCCTTCTTCAACGCAGCCTTCCGCCATGGCGAGGACATTCAGCTTCCCGACTTCTCGATCCTGTTCGATCCCGGCTGGTGGCGTGACCGCGACCAGGGCCACGCGCTCGCCAACGGCGACCTCGGCGCGTTCTCAGCCAAGGTCGACTTCGCGAAGCTCGCCTCCGGAGTCAGCGACGACATGCCCGATCAGCCCGGCGGCGTCCCACAGACGGGGCCGATGGACCGCATCCTCGCGAGTCACTTCGAGACTGCCCAGGGGGTCGATTACGCGGGGCAGTGCACGAAGGCGAGCGGGTTCTCGCCCTCGTGCCCCGGGATCCTGCGCGGCCGGCTTCAGCCCTACGCCGTCTACGTGCCGAAGAAGCCCCTTCCGCCGCGCGGCTTCGGGCTCACGCTCCTGCTGCACTCCTTCGCGGGCAGCTACAACCAGTACCTCGGCTCCCGCCACCAGTCGCAGTTCGGCGAGCGCGGCCAGGGCTCGATCGTGGTCACCCCCGCGGGCCGAGGCCCGGACGGCTGGTACCACGGCTATTCCGGCGCCGACGCGTTCGAGGTCTGGGCGGACACCGCGCGCCATCACCGCCTCGACCCATCGCGCAGCGCGATCGCGGGCTACTCGATGGGCGGCTACGGGACCTGGAAGCTCGCCGGCCAGTTCCCCGACCTCTTCGCTCGCGCCCAGCCGACGGTCGGGCCGACTCGCATCGGCCCGTTCCCCGGCACGGACACGGTCGGGCTGGTCTCCTCGCTCCGGCACATTCCGTTCCTGATCTGGCTGGGAGCCGGCGACGAGTCGGTGCCGCCGGCCGGAGCGATCCCGAACACGCAGCGACTCGACGCCCTCGGATATCGCTACGAGCAGAACGTCTTCAGGCCGTTCGGGCTCCCGTTCGTACCGGATCACTTCATCCTCGCCTTCAACGATCAGTACGCCCCCGCCGCCGAGTTCCTCGGCGATGCGACCGTCGCTCGCAACCCGGCACGGGTTACGTATGCGTACGACCCGGCGTTCGACTTCCCGCAAGCCGGGCTGAGCGCCGGCCACGCGTACTGGGTCTCGAAGGTGCGCCCGCGCTCGACCGCCACCGGCGCGCCGGTGGCGACGATCGACGTGCGCTCGCACGGCTTCGGCGCCGGCGACCCGCCCGTCGGAGCGCTCGAGCAGGGCACAAGCTCCCTGCCTTCGGTGATCCTCCCCCCGGGTCTGCCGTTCGACTTCCAGCGCCGCGACTGGGGAACGCCCACGCCGGCACGGGCGCTGGACCGGCTCGACATCGAAGTCACCAACGTCGCCTCGGTGACGATCGATCCCTGGCGGGCGCGCGTGAGTTGCCGGACCACCGTGAACATCACGAGCGACGGCCCGCTCGACGTCGAGCTGACAGGATGCCGCGGCAACGGATGGCATCGCGGACACTTCAAGAAGCTCGACCGCGCCGCGCAGCAAGAACGCTAAGCGGGTGTCGAAAGAGAGCGACACCAGGGCATTCGACGTCGTGGTGATCGGGGGAGGCTCCGCCGGCGAGGTGTGCGCCGGGCGGGCGGCCGACGGCGGCCTGAGCGTGGCCCTGCTGGAGCACCACCTCGTCGGCGGCGAGTGCTCGTACTACGCATGTATGCCCTCCAAGGCGCTGCTGCGCCCGGGACAGCTCCTCGAGGAGGTCAAGCGTGTCCCCGGCGCGAGGGAGGCTGTGAGCGGCGGGGTCGACGTCGCGGCCGCGCTCCGCCGCCGCGACGAGGTGATCTCGCAGCTCGATGACGCGCGCCAGCTCTCGTGGCTCGAGAAGAAGGGGATCGAGCTCGTGCGCGCGCGTGGGCGGCTCCAGGGCGAGCGCCGCGTGCGCGCCGGCGACGAGCTGCTCGAGGCACGCAGGGCGGTGGTGATCGCGACCGGCTCGATCGCGGCGATCCCGCCCATTCCGGGGCTTCCCGAGCTCGACCCCTGGGACAACCGGGAGGCGACCACCGCCTCAGAGCCGCCGAAGCGTCTGCTCGTCCTGGGCGGCGGTTACGTCGGCGTCGAGCTGGCGCAGGCCTGGGCGAGCCTCGGCTCGTCGGTAACGATCGTGGAGTCGGGGCCGCGGCTCATCGCCAGGGAGGAGCCCTTCGCCTCGGAGCAGGTGACCGAGGCGCTACAGGCACGCGGCGTCGAGGTCCGCACCGGGGTGAAGGCGACCGCGGCAGCCAGGGACGACGCCGCGGTCACGCTCGAGCTCGAGGACGGGGGCAAGCTGAGCGCAGAAGAGCTGCTGGTCGCCGTCGGACGCAGACCCGGAACCGACGGCCTCGGGCTGGACAGCATTGGCCTCGAGCCCGGCGAGGCGCTCGATGTCGACGACCAGATGCGGGTCGCCGGCAACCAATGGCTGTACGCGGTCGGGGATGTCAACGCGCGCGCTCCCTTGACGCACATGGGCAAGTACCAGGCCCGGATCGCGGCCGACAACATCCTCGGCAAGCAGGTCAGCGCCACGCAGGACGGGCCGGGTGCGCCGCGCGTGATCTTCACCGACCCCGAAGTCGCGGCGGTCGGCCACACGCTGCGGTCCGCGCAGGAGGCCGGGCTCGGCGTGCGCGCCGTCGACTACCCGACGGCCGCGGTCGCAGGAGGGAGCTTCCGGGGGCGCGACGCGCCCGGAACGAGCCGGGTGATCGTGCAGGAGGAACGCCGCGTCCTCGTGGGCGCGACCTTCACCGGACCGGAGGTCGGGGAGTCGCTGCACGCTGCCACGATCGCGATCGTGGGAGAGGTCCCGCTCGAGCGGCTGTGGCACGCGGTTCCCGTTTTCCCGACCCGCAGCGAGGTGTGGCTGCGGCTGATGGAGGAGTACGGGCTGTAGCCGAGACGCGCCGTCAGGACGAACGGGCGGCCTTCGTGCGCGGGTTCTCGATCGGCGTCAGCCCCGCCTCGATCTCCTCGCGCCGCTCCTCGAGCCAGGGCGGCAGCACCAGGGTCTCGCCGAGGAGCTCCAGCGGCTCGTCGGCGGCGAAGCCGGGGCTGTGGGTGGCGAGCTCGAAGAGCACTCCGTTCGGCTCGCGGAAGTAGATCGACCTGAACCAGAAGCGGTCGATCACCGGTGTCGGCCGAGCCCCGACCGCGATCACGCGCTCGCGCCAGCGCTCGTGATCCTCGTCGTGTGACGCCCAGGCAACGTGGTGAACGCTGCCGGCGCCCTGCAAGCCCGGGCGCGGGGGCGGTTCGTCGTAAGCGTAAAAGGATCCACGGCGCTCTCCGCGCGCCTCCCAGCCGTCCGCCCGCGGCTCGAACGCGAGCCCGTCCTCGAGCAGGGTGCGGCTGCGCTCAGGGTCCGACGAGTAAGCGCGCACGCCGTCGAAGCCCTGGAGCGCGAGCTCGTCGGGAATCTCGGGATGGCGCGCCACGAGCGGCTCGTCGCTCGTCTCGACGACGGCCAGCTCGTGCTCGAGGCCCTCGTGATCGGTGAAGCGCAGACGATCTCCGTCGCGACCGGTGTCGACCCCGTCCCCCGCAAGGCGCTCCGCCCAGAAATCGAGTGCGGCCGTGGAGCCGACCCGCCAGACGATCCGGTGGACCATCCCATCCCCCGCTCGGCCGGGCGCCACGCCCGGGAACTCGAAGAACGTGAGGTCCGAGCCTGGGTTTCCCTGCTCGTCCGCGTAGAAGAGGTGGTAGACGCTCGGATCGTCCTGGTTGACGGTCTTCTTGACCATGCGCAGGCCGAGCAGGCGCGCGTAGAAGTCGACGTTGCGCGGCGCGTCCGCCGTGATGCAGGTGATGTGGTGGATGCCCTCGAGCTTCATCGCGACCCTTCACGGGCGCATGCCCGAGTGGTGCCGGTGAGAGTACCCCATGTTTTGTTAGAGGTTCTTAGAAACTTCGAGCAGCCGTACCGGGCTCAGCGCGGCAGGGTCGGGGCCACTATCCGGTATGCCTTCAGGCCCAAGCTGAGGCGCTCGCGCGACTCGCTGATCATCGGGTCGAGCCCGGTCAGCTCCTTGATGCGCTGCAGCCGGTAGGCGACGGTGTGGCGATGGGCGTAGATGGCGCGCGCCGTCGCGTTCATGTTGCAGTCGTTCTCGAGATAAGACTCGAGAGTGGGCAGCAGATCCGAGTGGTACTGGTCGTCATAGCGAACGGCGGGCGCGACGGTGTCCTCGTAGAACCTGCGCACCTCCTCTGGGTGCGTCGCGAGCGCGCGGAAGAGCAGCCGGTAGACGCCCGAGCCGGCCCCGCTGGCGAGCTGCTTGGCCATGTGCTCGTCGCTCGAGACCACCTCGAGCACGAGCTCGGCCTCCTGGATCGCGCGCCGGATATCGCCGGGGTCGGTGTAGAAGGAGGAGATGCCCGCCTTGCCGTACGCGTGCAGGCGGGCGGCCACTCCGCGCGCGGCGTGCACCGTCAGCTCCGGGGCCTCGTCGGCCCCGCGTGCCGGTAGGACCGCGTAGATGCGATCGTCGATCAGCTCCGTGAGGGCGCCCGGGTACTCCCCGGTGATGACCGCCATCGCTTCGCGGGGCTTCGCCGAGCGAAGCCCGACGGCGAGCACGACGGTCCCCCGGGCCAGGTCGCAGCCGGCCCGAGCCGCGCGGCGAGTGATCTCGCTCGCGTCCAGGTCCTTGCTTCGGAGCTCCTCGACCAGTCCGGTCCGGAGCGCCTCCTCGTCCTGGCGCGCGTCCTCGAGCGCCAGAGCCATCACCGTCGTGATCGCGGCGAGGTACAGGAACTCAGCCGCATCCCCGGCCGGGTCCCTCTCCCCCGCCAGCATCGCCACGCTCCCTATCACCTCGCCACCGGAGCTGATCGGCACGACGAGCTCCACGCCGGAGGGAAGCTCCGGCACGCGCCCGTTGGCGCGCGTTGGGCGCCAGGCCTGAAGCGCCTCCAGGCGCTCGGCCCCGGGGCCTTCGGGCCAAAGCAGCGCCGGGCGGCGGCCAGGCAGCACGATGCCGACCGGCCGTCCGACGTGCGCGCAGGCGAGAGCGGCCACCCGCTCGATGCCCTCGCCGGCGAGCGTGGCGTCAACCATCTCCTGGTGAACGCCCCGCAGCCGCTCGGCGAGCTCGCCGTGGCGACCCTTCAGAGGATCGGCAGGTACCGGTTGAGCTCCCATGGAGACACTTCCACGCGGTACTGCTCCCACTCCGCGCGCTTGAGGTCCACGTAGCGCGTGAACACGTGCTCGCCGAGCGCCTTCAGCATGAGCTCCGAGCCGGAGAGCTCCTCGATCGCCTCGCCCAGCGTCTCGGGCAGCTGCTGTATCCCGAGCCTCGCCCGGTCCTTCGCCGACAGGTCGTATAGGTTCGTCTCCATCGGATCGGGCAGCTCGTATCCGCGCTCGATCCCCTCGAGCCCCGCGTGCAGCATCGCCGCGAACGTCAGGTAGGGGTTACAGGCCGGGTCCGGACACCGAAGCTCGGCGCGAGTCGCCTGCTCCTTGCCCGGGTGGTACATCGGCACCCGGATCAGCGCCGAGCGGTTGCGCCGCGACCACGCGATGTACACGGGCGCCTCGTAGCCTGGAACGAGCCGCTTGTAGGAGTTGACCCACTGCGCGAACAGCGCGGAGAGCTCGCGCGCGTGCGCGAGCTGGCCCGCGATGAACGACTTCGCGACAGCGCTGAGATGAAACTCGTCTGCCGGGTCGAAGAACGCGTTGCTGCTACCGGAGAACAGCGATTGGTGAACGTGCATGCCGGAGCCGTTCTCTCCGAACAGGGGCTTGGGCATGAAAGTCGCGTAGACGCCGTACTTCATCGCGATCTCCTTGACCGCGATCCGGTACGTCATCGCGTTGTCCGCCATCTCGAGACCGTCGGCGAAGCGCATGTCGATCTCGTGCTGGGACGGGCCTACCTCGTGATGCGTGTACTCGACGTGGATGCCCAGCGCCACGGACAGCGGCACGTCCTGGATCTCGAGCGGGCCGGACTGCACGCCCACGAGCTGGTCGCCGTCGCCGAGCCGGTACTGCGGCCCGACGTGCTCGGCGATCTGCCTGGCCGCGGCGACGTCGTCGTCCGCCGTCGGCTGCCAGGGCGACCAGCCGGACGGCGCGGTCGACTCCGAGCTCCACGACGACGATGAGCACGCCCGCGGCGATCGCCGCCACGGCGACGCCGATCAGCGCGCCCGTGAGGAATCCGAAGCGGCCCCGGTAGGGCGAGCTGACGCGCCGCGCGCCGGCGACGGCCTGCGCTTCCGCCAGCGCGGGCTCGGAGGCGTTGGCCGGATCGGCGACCGCGAGCGCCGCGGCGTTGCGCGTGCGCGTCGCCTCCTCCTGGCCGCTCCACAGCCCGCCGCCGCTCGCGCCCCGACGGCTGGGGGGAGCGGCGCGTCGCGGCTGCCCGCGGGCGCGTCGGGGTCCGGCCGGCCGGCCGGGGAGGGAGGCGGAATCAGATCGCCGGCCATTGCGACTCGTCGAGGACGTCGATCTCCGGCTTGTGCAGCTGGGCATCCTCCAGCAGGTCGGTGACCTCCTCGCCGTACAGCTCGCCGGCGGCGATGAGGTGGCCCGCGACATAGTCCGTGCCCTCGCGGTTCTGCACCACGGTCTGGTAGGCGACCATGAAGGCCTGGCCGAGGAGCTGGGCGACGAGCGGCCGCTTGCGGGGATCGGACAGCGTGGCCGAGAACGGGTTGCCGTCCATCATGCCGCCGCCCGACCGGTGCATGATCCGGTAGCCGATCTGCTCGAAGCGCTCCATGATGCGCTCCTCCTCCTCGCGCCGGGCCTCCGGGTCCTGGATGCGCTCGGAGAGGTCGATGGGCGCCGGGCCCATCGCGCGGAAGCCGACCATCAGCGCGGCGTGATGGGTGACGGAGTTCACGTCGCCGGTGACGCCGGTGGTGTTCTGCCCGTAGAAGACGTGCTCGGCGGCCAGGGCGCCGAGGCCCCAGATGAGGTCGCCGACCTCCTCCGAGCGCCAGTGCCCGAACCGGTCCTCGATCTCCATGGCCTGGTGGTGGCCGCCGGAGGAGCCGCGCTTGCGGATGGACAGCCGGGTGGAGAGGCGGTTCTCCATGAAGAGGTGCCCGCACACCGCGTGGCCGGCCTCGTGGATGGCGGTCGCGCGCTCCTCGTGCTTGGGGTAGGGCTGGCCGATGGCCACGCCCGACTCCACCGTGGTCATGGCCTCCACGAGGTCCTTGCGGCTGAAGCGCTCGCGCCCGTCGGAGTGCGCGTAGGTGAGGGCGAGCGAGCAGGCCTGGTCGATCATGGCGGGCGAGTAGCCGTTGGTGATGCGGGCGAGCTCGTCGCGCCGCCGCGGCGTGTCGAGGTCCTCCTCGTGCGCGACCTTGGCCAGGTAGAGGTCGAAGATGTCGCGCCGGTCCTCCCACGTGGGGGTCCGGAAGTAGATGTGGCGGCCCATCCGGCCCGGGCGCGTGAGCGCGGGGTCGAGCCGCTCGAGCGCCACGTTGCAGGCGCCGATGAAGTAGATCTGCTCGTCGCGCGGCTTGGGCGGCCGCAGGCGCAGCGGCATCTTCCCGATGCGCTGGGGGACGATGTAGAGCGCGTCGAGGAACGTGTTCATCCGGCGGTTGAAGAACTTCTTCATCATCGGCGGCTCGTCGATGCCGTCCATCACGACGAGCAGCTGGTTGAGCGCCAGCCCGCCGCCCGCGCCGCCCATCATCGGGATCATGTTGCGCACGAGCGCCGGCCAGCTTCACCATCGGCTCGGGATAGGCGAGCCCGGGCGCCTCGGCGCGCGAGGCGAACAGCCGCTCCCGCCAGGCGGCGGTCTCCAGCACCAGGTCGCCGTCCTCGGTCAGGGCGCCGTTGCGCCCGTAGAAGGCGTGATCGTGGATCGTCGGGCGCGGGGTCGGGCCTGAAGCCGGAGCCGAGGCTCTGGCGGCGCATGCCGACCGCGTCGATCTCGTCGATGAACACGATGCACTGGCCGCCCCACTTGGCCGCCTGCTTCTTGGCCTTGCGGGCCAGGAAGCGCACGAGCACCGCGTCCATGCCGATGAAGGTCTGCGCGAAGCCCGAGCCCGGGATGGTGATGAACGGGCAGTTGAACGAGGTGGCGATGCCCTTGGAGAGCATCGTCTTGCCGGTGCCGGGAGCGCCGAGGAAGAGCACGCCGCGCTCGCGCTTGCCGCCCGCGCGGACGAACTCCTCGCCCGACTGCCAGAGCGACACCACGCGGGTGATCTCCTGCTTGGCCTCGGCCTGGCCGCGCACGTCCTCGAGCTTCACGCCCCAGTTCGCGTCGCCCGGCTCGTACGTCTTGATCTGGCCGGCGCCGAGCAGGATCATCGGCCCGAACAGGATCAGGAAGTTGATCAGGAACAGCATCACGAGGATCGGCGCGTACATGAACGCGATCGGCGCGTACGTCGTGATCACCGTGAGCACCGCGTCGAGCCCGCCGCCGACGGACGCGTCCCCGCCCGACAGGCTCTGGTAGATCATCCCCGCCGCGATCGCGACGGCGAGGATCACGACGAGCCAGGTGACGCGGCGGAACTTCTTGCGCCAGTACCACAGCCGCCGCCGCGTGATCGACGTCCTCCTGCTGCAGCTCCTTCTCCGCTCCGTAGATCGAGGGCGAGGGGATGAACCTGTGCGCGACGACGTCGATCAGCGCCGCGGAAGAGGACGACGCCGGCGAACGCGCCGAGCAGCGACCACAGCAGGCCCCAGTCGTTCGTGTAGAGGAGCGTGAAGGTGATCGGGCTGGTGAGCAGCGCGACCGCTGTGGCGGCGCGGCCGAGGCGGCGCCATTCCGACGCGAGCGCGATCGAGTGCTCGTTCACGCTGCGCTGCTTCACGGAAGGAAGCGATTCCCCGGCCACGTGGGAAGTGTACGTCGCGGAGCCGATCGGTTGAGTCCGACATGTGGCGGAACGCGGGGGTTGCTCAGGCTGCGGCCAGCAGTTCCTCCACCGCGCCGTCGAGGTCGCCGGCGAGCTCGCCGGCGCGTCAGGCAGGGCGACGCGGTCGGCGTAGAAGCCGAAGCACGCGTCGCCGCCCACCGTGCAGACGCCGATGGAGAGCGCGTGGCCGGCGGCCAGCGGCACGGCGGGGTGGATGGCGCGCAGGCGGCAGCCGGCGAGGTAGACGGGGAGGCTCGGGCCCGGGAAGGCTCGAGACGACCAGGTGGTACATGCGCGGGCTGGCCACGATAGCGCGCCGCCGCCCGGCGCAGCGAGCGCGGGGCGAGGGCGAGCGCCTGCAGCGCGGCGTCCGTGCCCTCGGCGTCGCCGCGGCGCTTGTGCTGGGCGCTCGCGCGGTGGATCGTGCATGAGCCGCAGCACGGGGTCGGGCTCGTCGCACGGCAGGCGTCAGGTAGACGAACGTGATGTGGTTGCCGGGGCCGCTCGCGTCGCGCGACGTCGACCGGGACCATGGCCTTCAGCGGCGCCGGGCTCCTCGCCGCGGCGCAGGACGAAGGCGCGCAGCGCGCCCGCGCAGACGGCGAGCACGGCGTCGTTGATGCTCGTGCCCCAGCGGCGGCGGATCGCGCGCAGGTCGTCGACGCGGCCGGGTGGCGGTGACGAGC
This sequence comes from uncultured Solirubrobacterales bacterium, assembly GCA_963774075.1. Lineage (GTDB taxonomy): Bacteria > Actinomycetota > Thermoleophilia > Solirubrobacterales > JBBDJG01 > JBBQNR01. The sequence goes on from CAVZDP010000006.1 coordinate 97,126, forward strand.
GCGCGCGCCGGCGAGCTCGTCGCCGGTCAGCGCGCTCGGCGGCGCCGGCGGCAGCGCGGCGCGGGCCACGGCGCCGCCCATGCGGAGCGCGGCGGCCGGGCGCAGCGCGAGGCGGACGGGCAGCGTGACCAGCGCGGCGCCCTCGCGGGCGCGGTCGCCGAGCGCCCTGGGCGAGCCGGCCGGGCGCGCTCCCGAGGCTCGCGGCGGGCGCGCGCGGCGCGGTCTCGAGCGGCCGTGGCACGGCGGGCTCGGGCTCGCGGTCGAGCAGCACCGCCGCCAGCTCCAGCGCGCCGACGCCGTCGACCATGCAGTGGTGGGCCTTGCCGACGATGCCCATGCGCCCGTCGGCGAGCTCGGGCACGATCCACATGTCCCACAGCGGCCGGTCGCGCGGCAGCGGCACGGAGAGCACCGCGCTCGGCCAGCGCCTCGAGCGAGCCGGCCGCCGCCGGGATGGAGGTGCTGGGCCGGGGTCGTAGGCCGGGTCGTCCTCCCACACGGGCTCGTGGAGGCCGAGCGGCACGCCGGCGAGGCGCTGGTGCCAGCGCGGGGCGGCGTCGAGCCGGGCGGCGATGTGCGCCGGCGAGCGCCGGCGAAGTCCGGCCGCGGCCCGTGCTCGGGCGGGTCGAAGTAGGCCGCCCAGCCGACGTGCATGTGCGCCGTCGGCCCCTCCACGGCCAGGAAGGAGGCGTCGAGGGGGCTCAGCCGGTCGGAGGGCACGGGCGCGATCTCAGGCCCGGGCGGCGGCGAGCTCGCGCGGCACTCGCGGGCGAAGGCGGCGATCAGCCCGGTCGGCCTCGTCCTCCTCGGGATGCCACAGCACGCCGAGCATGAAGCGGCGGTCGCGGTCCTCCACCGCCTCCACCGTGCCGTCGCCCTGCGCGTGCGCGGTGACGCGCAGGCCGTCGCCGACGCGGGCGACGCCCTGGTGGTGGTAGCTCTTGACCGCGACGTCCGTCGCCGCCCGCGGCCAGCGCGGCGAGGCTGCCGGGCTCGACGTCGACGCGGTGGTCGGCGAAGTTGCCGTTCTGCGCCGCGGTGGATGTCGCGCTCGAGGCGGTCGGGGAGGTGCTGCTCGAGCGCGCCGCCGTAGGCCACGTTGACCACCTGCATGCCGCGGCAGATGCCGAGGCAGGGCAGGTCGCGCTCGCCCGCGGCGCGGACCAGCAGGAGCTCGAAGGCGTCGCGGTCGGCCGCGCGTGGGCGCGGTCTCGGGGTGCGGCGCGGCGCCGTAGGCGGCCGGGTCGACGTCGGCGCCGCCCGTGATCGAGCACGCCGTCGAGCAGGCCGAGCAGCTCGGCCGGGTCCTCGAGGTCGGCCGGCGTGGGGGCGAGCAGGAGCGGCCGCGCGCCGGCGCGCGCGATCGCGCGCACGTAGGTGAGCGGCACCATCGCGGCGTTCTCCGTCCAGATCGCCGTAGCGGATCTGCCTCGACGTTGCAGGTCACTCCGATGTTCGGCGTGCGGGTCACGTGCCGGGAGTATCGCTGGGCGGCGCGCGGCGTCCCTGCTCAGCGCGGCGGCCGCGCCGGGGCCGGCCTTGAGCGCGAGCACGCGCGCGGCGGCCTCGCGCACCCGCTCGCGCAGCGCCGGCGAGCGGCGGGCGGCGGCCGTGAGGTGGCGCAGCACGGGCGTGTAGGAGCCGCGGCCGGTCAGCAGCAGGAGGTCGGCGCCCGCGCGCAGCGCGCGCTCCGACGCCACCTCGACCGGTGCCCGTGGCCAGCGAGGCGGCGGCCTCCATCGAGTCCGTGACGATCACGCCCGCGGAAGCCGAGGCGCTCGCGCAGCAGGCGCGACGACGGCCGGCGACTGGCTGGCGATGCGGCGCCGCGTCGACGCCGGGTAGCGGGCGTGGCCGATCATGACGAGCGGCACGCCGGCCTCGACGGCCGCGCGGAACGGCGCGAGGTCGATCGCGGCGAGGCGCGCGGCGGTCCGGATGACGGTGGCGGGCGCGTCGTCCGTGTTGACCTGCGACGCGCCGAGGCCGGGGAAGTGCTTCGCCGTGGCCGCCACGCCGCCGGCGCGCCAGCCCGCGACGGCGTCGCGCGCGGCGCGCGGCGACGGCGTCGGGATCCGCGCCGAAGGCGCGGCCGGCCAGGGCGGCGCCGGCGACGGTCGGTGACGTCGACGACCGGGGCGAGGCTGACGGTGATCCCGGCCGCGCGCAGCGCCCGCGCGGCGGCCCGCGCGTCGGCGCGCACGGTGCCCGCGGCGGCCTGCTGCGGCGCGGAGGCGGCGGGCGGCGCCCAGGGCAGGATGCGGATCTCGCCGCCCTCCTGGTCGACGGCGACGAGCGGGTCCCCGCCGGCCGGCGCAGGGCGCGCGGTGAGGGCGCGCGAGCTGGCCGGGGGAGACGACGTTGTCGCGGAACAGGATCGCCCCGGCGGCGCGGCGCGCGCGCAGCGCCCGGCGCACGTAGCCCGGGGCGGTCGTGCCGGCGAAGCGCAGGACGAGCGTCTGGCCGACCTGCTGCTCGAGCGCAGGCGGTCCACCGGCGCCGGCGCGCTCGGCGGCCGCCGCCGCGTCGCGCGCTCGTGCGCTCCGGCTCCGCCGTGTCCCATTCCCGGCCGCGCGCCCGCCCGCTCGCCCGGCTCCGCCGCGGTCGCCGCCCGTGGCCGCGGCCACGCCGATGCCGGCCACGAAGCGCGGCGGGCGCCGGCGGCGGCCAGCCGCCGGCGGCGCGCGACGGCCGCACGCCGCTTCCCACCCGTGCCTTCACGCGCCCCGGAGTCACGGCCCCGAGTAGAGCACGTGCGAGGCTGCCGCCCATGCCCGCCTACGTGATCGCGCTCGTGCGCGCCGACGACCCGACGCCCAGCCCCTGCAGGAGTACCGCGCCGCGAACACGTCGCTGGTCGAGCGCCACGGCGGGCGCTTCACGGTGCGCGGCGGCGAGGTCGGCCGGCTCGAGGGCGCGGCGCCGGACCGGGTGGTGGTGATCGAGTTCCCGGATCGCGCCGCCGCCCGCGCCTGGTTCGACGACCCCGACTACCAGGCGATCCGCGGCCTGCGCCAGTCCGTCTCGGAGACGGACATCCTCCTGGTCGAGGGCGCGCAGACGACGAACGGCTCGAGGTGAGCGCCGATGGCGGCACGACCATGCGGAGCAGGGGCGCCTGACCCGACGAAGGTCCAGCGCATCCGCTGGCCGCCGGGCGCGGAAGCGGCCAAGATGCGCGGCGAGCCATGGACGCCGCCTCGCCCCTTCCCCCGCCCGCGCGCGGCCCCGGCGCCGTCGCCGAGGCGCTGATCCGCTCGGGGGAGTTCGTCGAGTGCGTGTTCCACTGCCCGGCCTGCGGGCTGGCGGGCACGAGCCTCGCGCGCCCGGCCAGGCTGGAGGGCAAGGCCTGCACCGGCTGCGGCGCGCCGGTGGTCGTGTCGGTGCTCGTCGGCGGCTGAGCCGGCGTCAGACCCGCTCGCGCGCCGCGCCGGCGCGCGCCGCGTTGCGCACGATGGCGTCGAGGATCCGCGGCCAGGCGTCGCGCGGGAGATCGTGCCCCATCCCGTCGATCCAGACCAGCTCGCTCCCCGGGATGGCGCGCGCGGTCGCCCGCCCGCCCGAGGGCGTGACCATCCGGTCCTTGGTGCCGTGGATGACGACGGTGGGCGCCGCGATGCGGCGCAGCTCGTGGGTCCGGTCGCCCGTGGTGAGGATGGCCGCGAGCTGGCGCGCGCTGCCCGCGGGATCGTGCCCGCGGTCCCAGCTGCGCTCGTTGCGGGGCAGGTGGGTTCTCCGTTGGGCGCGATGCGCGAGGCAGCGGGCAGCAGGCAGCGGGCAGGAGAATAGACGCGCGCTCGCGTCGTGCAGCGGCGCTCTCCTGCCTGCTGCCAGCTGCCTGCTCCCTCAAAGTGGGAGTGGGGCGCGTGGGAAGCGCCGAGGTAGTCTCTATGCGTCCGCCGCTGCTGGCGCTTTGGCAGACCGCGCGTCGCACGCGCCCCGTCACGATCCTCAAACGCCGGCTCGCAGGCAGGAGTTCTTTCACTCCGTCATGACAGGCCGCCGGCGGCGTGCATCGTCCGAGCCGTTGGACGTGGACCCCAGCGGTTATTGCCTCTCCCGCTGGCTTTTGCCCGCTTGCGTCCGTGTTGGACTTGGGCGGCGCATCACGCTCGATCGCGTCCCTCGCGTTCAAAAAGTCCGGCTAGCTTTCGAACCTCCCGTGCGAGGGATGACGCATTATTGCTCAGGTCTGGCGGGGTAGGATGGATTTATTTGCGACGCTTGAATTGCAAGGGGATTAGGGGTGCGGGGTGTGGGATAGATGCTGTGCGGGCTCGCTGGCGGAGGATAAATCTCAAGTCGGCCCGTTCGCTCCCCACTCCGGATGCTGTTCGATACACCCTTTGGCCACGTCGCGAACGCTAGCGGCGTTGTCATTGATGGCGGCCTTGATAGCGACCTGTGCTCCATGGTCTCCGTTGAGAGCTGGGACATACAACCCGTTCAGTGCGGTCAATCTCACTTCGGCCCGCGGATCGCGGGTGTTTGGGACGATTAGGATGTTGAACAGGGCGTTGACAGCATCGCGAGCGCTCCAATGAGCCGCGATTGTCAGTGCGATTTGTTGCCTTATTCCCAGATGCTGGCCTTTGTTCTTGAGCCAGAAGTGTGCGCTTAGGAGGTCCGCGATCGCGATTTCCTCGCCGTGCGATTCCGCACGCTCGAGATACTCTTCAAGTTTTACCGGATCCGGCGTCGCCCGCTTGGCTTCTTCGTGAAGTAGCATTTCGGCGGACTGATTTCGGAGAAGCTCGCCGGCAGCGAACCCGATCGGATCGTCCGTGTACTTTGCATGAAGCTCCTCAAGACGATCTTCGTCATAGCTCTTGAACGGCGAGGGAATGTCCTCTCTCAGCTTCCATTGATTGCGTTCGCCTACCACAAGTGCGCGGAACGCTCTCTTTTCCACGAACGGGTCTAGTCGGCTGAGAGTGCGATCTTCGTAGAACATGTCTCTCAGTCTTGACGCGCGCTGCGCGACCCAGATTGCCTGAAGTAGCGTTGCCAGGAGGACTAAATCGACCAACACTCGTGTGGCAAAGATGACGTGTTGAGCGGTTCCTACGTTCTCGTCGTCGACACTAATCGGTGCGTCACCCCTAACCTGATATATCTCTGCCCAATCAACAAACGGAACAGCTTTGGCCAACTCGGTTCCAAAGAAAGTAAGCCATGGAGCGAACTGGTCGATGTCGCCGCCCGGTGAGACGGCAAAGAGTTCGGAACCCATCGCCAGATGCGCCTGACGCAATGCGACGGAACGAGTACAATTAATGCAGCAAAGCCAAATAGCGCTTCGTCCCGTAAGTCCTGATCGAAGCCAATCTTGATGTGCGGCCCGTCGAACTTGCGATTGAGCATCGCGTCCTCGCGATCTTCTTCGACCCACGCCCACCGCCGCGAAACCGCTAGAGTGCTTGCGAACGCCCACGCGATCGGAATGATACCGTATGGGGCAGGGAGCCACCAACCGAGCAGGCCGGCGGCCACCAGATTGCTGATTAGAACAGCATATCGGAGACCATTGTTGCTCTGCGCCGTTCCCATGGCGCCCGCGAAGCGAAAACCAGGACGCCATCTAGCGTGCTGGTGAAGCCGCTAATGAAGCGGATCAAGGGCGTCTGTCGTAGCCAGCGAACAAATCTATCGCTTGTCTGAAAGTTTGGCGCGATCGCTACGAACAAGAAGGCGCCTGCTAGTCCGACTGCGACAAGAAAGCCCGCTTCGTGATGAATGTAGAAGCCGCTGCGTCCCAGCGCGGCCCAAACACCGAGTCCCACGATTGAAGCGGTGAAAATGGCAAGGAAGATCGTTCCTAGTCCGGAGATGTGCTTCAATTCAGGCCGGCCCCCCGGTTTCACTGGCAGGCGTCCGTCCGCGAACGCTTGGATTAGTGATGCGAGTAGCGGCTGTACAATGACCAATGCGAGGATCGCCAGCACGACCCACGGCAACGGAAGCGAAAAATGCTGTTCCTGACCGAGGACATACAAGCTGGCGACGATGACAACGTAGCTCGCCGATATGACGTTGATGGCTTGAACGATCCAGCGGCGGTGCTCTGTCGACCGCCAATCGCCAAGCCATATCGCGAGGTAGGCTGGCGCCCACGCGAATGAAACTACTCCGATGATTGTCGCTTCGACAGACGCTCTTGTTGCTGCCCACAATCCAAGCCCAAGCGCGATCGCGCACACGATGACGAGCGCTAGCCAGAGCATCAGAGGAGGCGCGGGGCGACCCGCTCTAATGAGGTTGAAGGTTGTGATCAGCTGCGGAAGTAGCGAGATGGCGGCAGCGATCTCGACCGGTGTCGCCTGAATTGGCCATGCCAGGATTTCGAAGACGATGACGCCGAGAATGGCAATCGCCACGATCTGATACGCCACCCAAAGGATCGCGCGTGACGCGGTTACTTGGGACGTTGGTTCTGGGATAGCGGTCGCGGAATTTTACAGACGTCAGTCATTTCCGGCCCCGCCGCCATGGTTAACTAACCTTAACACTTGTGGATAAGCCTGCAACCGGTGCGGGGAGGCTCGCCGCCGTCCTCTCCGTTGACGCCTCGCGCGAAGCGCTGCATTTCACGTCATGGCCCACCCCACTGCGAAAACCACCCAGCCCGCGCCGCAGCCGGCGGCGGGGGCTTCTGCGCATCACGAGCGCGTGCTGATCATCGATTTCGGCTCGCAGGTCACCCAGCTGATCGCGCGCCGCGTGCGCGAGAGCGGCGTCTATTGCGAGATCCAGCCCTTCAACAGGCCGACGCGGCGTTCGCTGAAGCGCTTCGACGCCGAAGGCGATCATCCTGTCGGGCGGGCCGGCAGCGTCACGGACGATCGCGAGCCCGCGCGCGCCGCGACGATGTGTTCGAGCTGGGCGTGCCGGTGCTGGGCATCTGCTACGGCGAGCAGACCATGGCGCGCGCAGCTCGGCGGCACGGTCGAGGCGGGCCACCACCGCGAGTTCGGCCGCGCCGAGCTCGAGGTCAAGAAGCCATCGCGCGCTGTTCGACGGCGTGTGGGAGCGGCGCGCGCGATCCGGTCTGGATGAGCCACGGCGATCGCGTCACCGCAATTGCCGCCGGGCTTCGACGTCGTCGGCACGTCAGCGAGAACGCGCCGTTCGCCGCCATCGCCGACGAGGAGCGCAAGTTCTACGGCGTGCAGTTCCATCCCGAAGTCGTGCACACGCCCGACGGCGCGCAAGCTGCTCGCGCAATTTCGCGCACAAGATCGCCGGGCTGCAAGCGGCGACTGGACCATGGCCGCCTTCAAGGACGAGGCCATCGCGCAGATCCGCGCGCAGGTCGGCAACGGCCGGGTGATCTGCGGCCTGTCGGGCGGCGTCGATTCTCGGTGGCGGCCGTGCTGATCCACGAGGCGATCGGCGATCAGCTCACCTGCATCTTCGTCGACCACGGGCTGATGCGGCTGGACGAGGCCGAGCAGGTCGTGACGCTGTTCCGCGACCACTACAACATCCCGCTGGTCCATGTCGATGCGACCGAGCTCTTCCTCGGCGCGCTCGACGGCGTCAGCGATCCCGAGACGAAGCGCAAGACGATCGGCACGCTCTTCATCGACGTGTTCGAGGCCGAGGCGAAGAAGATCGGCGGCGCGGAGTTCCTGGCGCAGGGCACGCTCTATCCCGACGTGATCGAGAGCGTCTCGTTCACCGGCGGCCCGTCGGTGACGATCAAGTCGCACCACAATGTCGGCGGCCTGCCGGAGCGCATGAAGATGAAGCTGGTCGAGCCGCTGCGCGAGCTGTTCAAGGACGAGGTGCGCGCGCTCGGCCGCGAGCTCGGCCTGCCGGACAGCGTTCGTCGGCCGCCATCCGTTCCCGGGCCCGGGCCTCGCCATCCGCATCCCGGGCGACGATCACGCGCGAGAAGCTCGACATCCTGCGCAAGGCCGACGCGATCTATCTCGACGAGATCCGCAAGGCCGGCCTCTACGACGAGATCTGGCAGGCCTTCGCCGTGCTGCTGCCGGTGCGGACGGTCGGCGTGATGGGCGACGGCCGCACCTACGACTATGTCTGCGCGCTGCGCGCCGTGACCTCGACCGACGGCATGACGGCGGACTTCTACCCGTTCGACCATGGATTTCCTCGGCCGCGTCGCGACGCGCATCATCAACGAGGTGCGCGGGCATCAACCGCGTGGTCTACGACATGACGTCCAAGCCGCCCGGGCACGATCGAGTGGGAGTGAGCGCCAGCCGGTAATGGCTGCGATTGTTTCCGGGTTTCGCTGGATTTTGGCTCGCCTGTCGCGCGCGCAGGTTCGGGCGATGGCTGGACTGCTCAGAACGGCGCTCATCGTGCTCGCGCTCAGTACAGCGGCTCACCGCGCCGAGGACGTGCCCACGGAGTGGGACGGCCTCGTCAAAGTGAACTCGCGCAACTTCGACGCGGTCTATCTCGCGCCCGGCGTGAACTTCGCCAGCTACACCAAGGTGATGATCGACCCGACCGAGGCGGCGTTCCACCGCAACTGGCAGCGCAACTACAACAGCTCGGTGGTGGGCCTTGAAGGCCGCATCACCGACGGCGACGCGCGCCGGGCGCTGGAACTGGTGCAGTCGGGTTTTCAGGAAGAGTTCCGCGAAGCGTATGTGGCGGCGGGCTATCAGGTCGTGACCGAACCGGGCGCGGACGTGCTGCGGCTGCGCACCGCGGTGCTGAACATCCAAGTCACCGCGCCTGACCAAATGACCGCCGCGCGCACGCGCACGTTCGCGGAAGACACCGCGAAGCCGCGCTGGTGATGTCGAACACCCACTCGATGAGCAACGCGCTGCTCGGGCGCGGCGTCGACCGGCGTCTCGTCGGTGGCAATTCCGCGGTGCTGTGGCGCAACCGCGCCAGCAACCGCGCGGACTTCTCGCGCGTGTTCCGGAGCTGGGCCAGAAAAGCGCGCAGGCTCTGGCCGCGTTGCGTGCAACACCGGCGCCCGCGGCCACCACGCCGCCGACAGGTCAATAGCCGAAAGCAGTTGC
>CAVZDP010000007.1:0-23924 GCA_963774075.1 uncultured Solirubrobacterales bacterium
GATCCGAAACGGGATCTCGATCATCGGCATCGACCTCTGGCTCTTTGGCGGCATCGCGAAGATGGCGCGCGACACCGACTCGCCCGGTGTCGAGTTCAAGGTCGCGGCCGCCGGCCCGTTCGTGACGCTCCTGATCGCCGCGCTCTGCGTGCTGATCGGGATCGCCTTGGCCGGTTGGGACGATTTCTTGGCGGCAGTGCGGTTCGATCCGGTGGCGCTCTCGAACGGCGGGCTGGCGATGCTCGCCTACCTTGCCTCGATCAACATCCTCGTGCTCCTGTTCAACCTGATCCCGGCCTTTCCGCTCGACGGCGGGCGCCGTGCGCGCGCGATCGCCTGGTGGCGAACCGGGGACCGCAACCGCGCGACCCGGATCGCCGCGGGCATGGGACAGGCCTTCTCCTACCTGCTCATCGGCTTCGGTGTCTTCACGCTGGTTTCGTGGGGAGACCTCGTCGGAGGCGCGTGGCTCATCTTCATCGGGCTCTTCCTCGGCCAGGCGGCGCGAGGGGCGGCGTACCAGACCGCCGTGCTGTCGAAGATCGAGGGACTCAAGGTGTCCGACGTGATGGATGCCGAGCCCGTCATCATCCCGGGTGACACGCCGATCGGGCGAGCCCTCGACGAGTACTTCCTGCGCTACCGCTGGCCGTGGTTCCCGGTCGTGGACGGGATTCGGCTACTTCATCGGGCTGGTCGACCGCGAGCGCGCGGAACGCATCCCGGAGGACCGCCAGCCCGTCTTTACCGTCCGCGAGATCATGCGGCCGGCCGAGGGCAACCTGCGCGTGCGCACCGACGAGCCGCTCGAGTCGCTGCTCGGAAGCGAGCCGCTGCGGCGGATCGGTGCCCTGATGGCGGTCGACGATGACGGGCGTCTGCGTGGCGTCGTGACCATGGATCAGGTGCGGCGGGCCCTTCAGCAGGGCATTGCAGGGTCGTCTGCCGCCTGATCGCCCGTCCCGGGTTCGCATAGAATCCCGGCGCTTTGCCCGAGCACGACGTACTACTCTTGGTCGAGGGCCTCGCCGGCCAACGCGCCGCGCTGAGTGCCGCCGAGGCCGGAGCCTCGGTGGCGATCATCTCCAAGGTTCATCCGGTTCGCTCCCACTCCAACGCTGCACAGGGGGGCATAAACGCGGCGCTCAACCCAAGGACTCCTGGGAGTCGCACGCTTTCGACACCGTCAAGGGCTCGGATTACCTCGGCGATCAGGATGCGATCGAGATCATGTGCAGGGAGGCCCCGGACGAGCTCCTTCACCTCGAGCACATCGGCGTCACGTTTCACCGCAACGCGGAGGGCCTGCTTGGCACCCGCGCCTTCGGTGGCGCGTCCGCGGCCCGCACCTACTACGTGGCTGACATCACCGGGCAGGCGATCCTCCACACGCTCTACGAGCAGCTCATGAAATGGGAGGACGTCGAGCGCTACGAGGAGTGGTTCACGACCGGGCTCGCGCTCGACGAGTCCGGCCAGTGCGCCGGCGCCATCACCCGCAACCTCCGCGACGGCTCGATGGAGCTGTTTCGAGCCAAGTCCGTGATCGTCACCACCGGCGGCAACGGCCAGTGCTACAACCCGACGACGAACGCCCTCATCTGCACCGGCGACGGCATCTCGATGGCCTACCGGATCGGCGCTCCGCTGATGGACATGGAGATGGTCCAGTACCACCCGACGACGCTCGCGGGCAACGGCCTCCTCATCACCGAGGGAGCGAGAGGCGAGGGTGCGCGCCTCTACAATGCTCTGGGCGAGCGGTTCATGGAGAAGTACGCGCCCAACAAGCTCGAGCTCGCCTCGCGCGACGTCGTATCGCGGGCCGAGCAGACCGAGATCAACGAGGGGCGCGGGTTCCCGGACGGCACGGTGGCGCTCGACATCACCGTCGTGCCCCGAAAGCGCATCTTCGAGGCGCTCCGGGAGATCGTCAACGTCGGGCGCGACTTTGCCGCGTCGACATCACGAAGGAGCCGATTCACGTCAAGCCGGGTAACCACTACGTGATGGGCGGCGTGAAGACCGACGTGCACGGCCAGACTGAGGTCCCCGGCCTCTACGCGGCGGGCGAATGCGCCTGCGTGTCGGTGCACGGGGGAACCGGCTCGGCGCCAACTCCCTCCTCGACACGCTCGTGTTCGGCAGGCGCTCGGGCGAGCACGCGGCACAGCGGGCGCGCGAGGTCGTCCTCAACCCGCCGTCGGAGGCGCTGGTGGACGACGAGGAGCGCCGGCTGTCGGAGCTGATAGGGCGCGAGCAGGGCAAGGTCCGCCGGGTCTCGGAGCTGAAGGCCGAGCTCGGGCAGACGATGGACCGCCACGTCGCCGTCTTCCGCGAGGCGGAGGGCCTCGACGCTGCGCTGGAGACCGTGAAGCGCCTGAAGGAAGAATACGAAGGGGTGGCGATCGACGACCGCGGCAGCATCTTCAACCAGGACGTCCTGGGCGCCATCGAGCTCGGCTTCATGCTCGACTGTGCGGAGGCGACGGTGATCTCGGCGATTCATCGCACCGAGAGCCGCGGCGCGCATTACCGCACGGATTTTCCCGAGCGCAACGACGCGGATTGGCTGAAGCACATCGACCTGACGCTCGGGGGGGACGGCCAGCCGCACATCTCCTACAGCCCGGTCACGATCACCCAATGGCAGCCTGAAGAGAGGACATACTGATGGGAGGTGCCGTAGCCGGCGAAGCCGGCGCAGGCGACTCACTGGACTTTAGGTGTCCGCCGAAGGCGGCTAGATATTCAATGAGAGGTGCCGTAGCGGAATGATCAACAGAAGCCAATGAGCTACACACTCAGCATCCGCCGGTACGACCCCGAAAGCGGTGGCCCGCCTTACTGGTCGGACTACGAGGTCGACCTCGAGGGACACCGCAGCGTGCTCGACGGCATCCTGCAGGCAAAGGACCGCGAGGACGCCTCTATCGGCATCCGCTGCTCCTGCCAGGCCGCGATCTGCGGCTCCTGCGGCGTGCGCGTGAACGGACGCGCCAGGCTCGCCTGCAACACCAAGCTGCGCGACGTCCAGCCAGACAACGGCCCGATCACCGTCGAGCCCATGGGCAACATGCCGGTGCTCAAGGACCTGATCGTGAACATGGATGCCGTTCACTGGAAGAAGGTCCAGCGAGTGGTGCCGTGGCTGATCCCTGCGGGCGACTCCCCGGAGCGCGAGTACGTGGTGCCGCCCGAGACGATGATCGACGTCACTCAGGTGGTGGCGTGCATCCACTGTGGCGCCTGCGTGTCGGACTGCCTCTCGCTGGAGGTGGACCCGCTCTTCATCGGGCCCGCCGCGCTCGCGAAGGCCTATCGCTTCGTGGGCGACCCGCGCGACTCCCAGACCGAGCAGCGCCTGCGCGACCTGGCCGAGGATCCACACGGCATCTACGACTGCACCCATTGCTTCAACTGCATCGAGGTCTGCCCCAAGGGCGTCGCGCCGATGGATCAGATCATGCGCCTGCGCCGCCGCGCCGTGCACGACTTCGACATCAGCGACCCCAACAACGGCCGCCGCCACGAAGAGGCGTTCACGAACATCATCGCCAAGAAGGGAACGCTCGACGAGCGCAAGCTGCTTCAAGACAGCTTCGGCGTCCTTCGCCCCCAGGGGCAGCTCCAGCTCCTGCGCTCGCTTCCAACCGGGCTACGCGGCTTCACGCGCGGAAAGATCACGCCGAGGACTGCGCTCTTCCACGAGAAGCTCGAGGGACTGGAGAACATACGGCGGATCTATGAGCACGCCGAGGACCACGCCGAGGAAATCAACCTCTACGTGCTCGGCGAGGGCGATACCGACGGCGACGACGAGGGGCTGGAGGCCGGATCGTGAGGGTCGCCTACTGGCCGGGTTGCGTGTCGCGTGGGTTCGCGCCCGAGCTGCACGGCTCGATGGCCATCGTCGCCGACAAGCTCGGCATCGAGCTCGTCGAGCTGGACCGCGCGAACTGCTGCGGCGCCGGCGTGATCGCCGAGCACAACCAGGAGCTCGCCGACTCGCTGAACGCCCGCACGTTCGCGCTGGCGCAGAAGACGGGCCTGCCGATGATGAACATCTGCTCGACCTGCCAGGGCGCCCAGAGCGAGTGTCAGGAGCGCCTGGACGCGGATTCCGGCTACCGCGCGCACATCAACGAGGTTCTGGCAGAAGAGGGCCTCCAGTACGAGAAGGGGATCTCCAACAAGAACTTCCTCTGGCTGCTCGTCGAGGACTACGGCCTCGAGCGGTTGGAGTCGCTCGTCGTGCGACCGCTGCACGGCCTGCGCGTCGGTCCCTTCTATGGCTGCTACATCCTGCGGCCGACGTCGCGGCTCGGCTTCGACCGCTACCCCGAGCGCGATCGGTACCTCGAGCAGCTCATCCAGACACTCGGCGCAACGCCGGTCGAGTACGAGGGCGCTCGCAAGTGCTGTGGCTTTCCGGTCATCACGATGAACCGCGAGACGTCGCTGCGCCAGGCGGGCAGGCACCTGGGGGACGCGATCGATGCCGGGGCCGACACGCTCGTCACCCCGTGCCCGCTCTGCCACCTCAACCTCGACCTCCAGCAGCCCGACGCCGCCAAGATCGTCGGGCGGGATCTGGGGATGCCGGTTTTGCACCTCCCTCAACTCGTCGGGCTCGCGCTCGGACTGGAGCCCAAGGAGCTGGGCATGGGCAAGCACGTCGTGCGAACGCGCCCCATCGAGCGCAAGCTCGAGGCGCTCGCTGCCGCCACGCCGGCGTAGCTCGGGGCCTTGCGCCCCCGGCTCGCGTTCCTGGTCGACCTCTTGAGGGATCTCGCCGGATCGGCGCGCCGCCGCGGGAGCGAGGGTCCCATCGCGCGGTCGCCGCAAGCGCAACCGAGGAGATCTGGAGCGCCGGCCTCCGACGAGGAGGCGAGCGCGCAGGTGATGAAGCGCCGGCTCGACGAGACGCGCGAGCGTCTCAAACGCGACACGCCGCCCAGTGCCTCCTAGCTAGTGGCCCTTCGCCGTCCGGCCGCCGGCAACGGGTCGCCTATTCTTGGCGCGAACGCTGGGTGAGATCGGAGGCCTCTGACAGCAGCGGGAGCTGGGAAAGCTTCCTCGCTTATGCGAAGCATGCTTTCGCGAAGCCGACCTTCGACGTCGAGGAGCGAGAGCACAGACTCGACATCGCCGAGAGGCTCATGGGGATGCTGCAGGCGTCGCGCGCTGGGATAACGCTGTGGCCTGCGATCGAGACCGTGTTCGCAGGGGTCTTTGGCGCTCGCCCCTACGACTTGACCGCCGACCGCCAAAACGAATGGCTGTGCAACTGGTCTCGGAAGGAAGAGGGATCCCTGCGGGTTGCGCTCTCCCGCTTCACGGAGGAAGGCGATCCAAGTCAGCGGGTGGCCGAGTTCCTGAACTCGGCTCAGCAGGCCGACGTCGTCGGCACGGAGCCGTATCCCACGTACGCGCTCGCCTTCGGGTCCCTCTTCAACTTTGTTGCTGCACCACTGTCGCTTCCGGTAGTTCGGCCCTTGCTGTTCCAAAAGCTTCAGCGGCTTCTCGGCTACGAACTTCCACCGGCGTCGCTGGTAGAGCAGTACGACCACCATCTGGCCTTTGCAGCCGAGGTCGAGGCGCGCCTGCGCGACGCGGGCGTGCCGGTCAGAGACATGATCGACGTACAGAGCCTGATCTGGAGCGCGAGTCGTTTCGAAGCACATTGGTCGCCCAACGATGGCTCCGACGAGACCTTGGAGCCGTCACGCTCTCACGAGCATTACCTCTCGGTTTGCGCGATCTATCGCGACGAAGCGGAATATCTCGCCGAATGGCTCGAGTTCCACCGACTCGTGGGAGTGGATCGCTTCTACCTGTACAACAACTTCAGCGACGACGCGCACATGGAGGTGCTGGGCGACTACGTGGACGACGGCCTGGTTGTGCTGCACGATTGGCCGGTGCAAACGGCGCCCCAGACCGGAGCCTACGCGCATTGCCTGGAAAGCCACGGGGCCGAGTCACGCTGGATCGCGTTCATCGACATAGACGAGTTCCTCTTCTCGCCGAGTGGAGAGTCGGTCTCCGACATGCTTGTCTCCTACGAGCGGTACCCGGGCGTTGCCGTCAACCAAGCCCTGTTCGGCCCTTCCGGCCACCGCGTGAAGCCCTCCGGCTTGGTGATCGAGAGCTACCTCCAGCGGCAGAATCTCGGAAACATAAAGTTCATCAAGAGCATTGTGGATCCGATACGGACTTCGCATCCCATCGGCGTTCACCATTTCGCATACGAGAGCGGGCTCGCCGTCGACGAGAACGGCTATCCCCTTCGCGATGCGAAGACCTGGTCAGTGTCGGCCTCGAAGCTCCGTATCAACCACTATCGAACGAAGTCCGAGGCCGAGCTGAGACAGAGAAGAACCAGACCGGACGCGGCGCGCGGGAAGTTCTTCCCGTGGCCGGACTTTCTTCAGCTCCGGCATGACTACCCGGAGCTGGACGACAGTCTCCTTCAATACGCACCGCGTGTGCGCACAGCCGTTGAATCTCATTCGGCGTCGTAGCCCACCCGCTTCTTCCCGCGCGGACGGCGCGTCCTCGGGTTGATCCCCACCGCGCGGCACTCGGCGTGCCACAGCTCGCGGTAGGCCAGCGCCTTCTCGCAGTCGAGTCCCTCGACCCGCGTGGGGTCGATCTCGTACAGCCTCGCCTCGCGCAGGATCGCCGTCTCGATCAGGTCGGCCATCTGCCCCCCGACCTTCGCCAGCCTGATCGCATCCTCCGACGGTCCCGACATCGCGCCTCCCTCGTTCGCTCGATCGCGTTCAGCCTAGCCTTTGCGGCAGGGAACGGTGAAGCGATCGCGCGTGCGCCCGGCGGTGTCGATCGCCTTCCCGCGCAGGAGGTGGCGCCCGGCGGTGATACGAAGCCGGTGATAGAAGAGGCCGCGTCGCGCCGACCAGCGGGGCTTGCGCCGCGTGGCGAAGGGCGTCAGGCGGGCGCCGCCGCCGCCCGTCACCACGTACACGATCCCGCGCCGGCTGCGCCGCCCGCCCCGGAGCGGCTTCGACCGCTCGTAGTTCTGTATGTGGCCGTTGAGAACGAGATCCACGCCGCCTCGCGTCAGCAGCGGGATGATGCGGTGCCGGCGGTGCTTGCGCGTCCCGCTGCGGTAGCCGCGGCCACTCGACCACAGCGGGTGGTGGAAGTACGCGATCTTGCAGCGCGCGCCCGAGCTTCGGAGCAGTCCACGCGCCCAGCTCTTCTGCACCGGGCCGACCCGGTTGGAGTCGAGCGCCACGAACAGCACGCCGCCATGGCTGAAGCTGTAGTAGCGCTCGTTGCCGGGTAGCGCGAAGTAACGCTTGTAGTTGGCGAGCCCGTAGTAGTCGTGGTTGCCGACGCTCGGCCACAGCGAGCGGACCGAGATGAAGTTGCGAAGCGGTTCGAGCACGTAGTTCCGGTACTCCTCCTCGTTGCCGAAGATCTGCGCGTTGTCGCCGGTGGTGATCGCAAAGTCGATGCGGTCGGCCGACAACCTGCGCAGGTTCGCGCGCGCCGCCGGCGTCGGCGTGCCGAAGTCCCCGATCACGCCGAAGCTGAACTGCGCGGGCGATACGCCCGGCGTCACCAGCTCGGCGGTCTCCCCGAGACGGCCGTCCGACTCCCAGCGGTAGCGATAGGCGGTTCCCGGCGCGAGGTCCTTCACGACCACGACGTGGTCCCGCCGCGGAACCGGGTCCCGCTCAACGATGCGCTCCGGCCCGCCGAGGGCGCCGAAGTGCAGGCTCGTCGTGGCCGGCGTGTAGGTCTGCCAGACGATCACAGCGCGTGTTGGTGAAAGTTGCTGGAGGTACGGCGGCAGCTCTAGGCCGGCGGCGAAGGGTGGGGTGGTGACCTCCACCGGAGGGGCCTCCGCGGTCCGTCCCTCGGGGTCGACGGCACGCACCACGTAGCTGTGGCGGCTGCTCTCTGCGAGCCAGGGATCGACCACCCCGAGCTCTGTGGTGTCCGCGATCAGGACACCGTCGCGCAGCACCTGGTAGCGCTCGAGGGCCGGTGTGGACCCCGGCGGCGGCTCGACGCCGGGCCGCCACGTGAGCCTTGTCTGGTCGGGGCGCTGCGCTTCGGCGTACACGTCACGTGGCGGCTCAGGGCCGGGAGCGGCCGTCGCCGGAGGCGCCGACAGCGCGGCCGAGAGCGCAACAATGATCACTGCCGCAGCACGCACGGACGCAATTGTGGCAGCGGCCCGACTGCCGGACGTCAGCTGTGCGCCACGGCTTCGCCGCGCGCGCCGACGAGGCCGCGCTCGCGCAGCAGCTCGGCGAGTTGTACGGCGTTGGTGGCGGCGCCCTTGCGCAGGTTGTCCGACACGACCCACAGGTTCAGGCAGCGCTCGTGCGTGGGGTCGCGGCGCACGCGGCCGACGAGCACGTCGTCGCGGCCGGCTGCGTCCACCGGCATCGGATAACGCCCCTGCGCGGGGTCGTCCACGACCACGACGCCTGGAAAGGCGGCCAGGACCTCGCGGCAGCGCCCCGGCGACAGGTCTCGCGCCGTCTGCACGTTGACCGACTCCGAATGCCCTGCATAGACCGGCACCCGGACGCACGTCGCCGATACCTTCACGCTGTCGTCGCCGAGGATCTTGAGCGTCTCGGCCATCATCTTGCGCTCCTCGGTCGTGTAGTCGTCGCCGTCCTTGAACGTCTCGACCTGGGGCAGCACGTTGAATGCGATTTGATGTGGATAGACCGATGAGCTGACGGGGTCGTCGTCGAGCACCGAGCGGGCCTGCTCGCGCAACTCCTGCACCGCGGCCTGACCCGTGCCCGAGGTCGACTGGTAGGTGGACACGACGACGCGCTCGATCGTCGCCTCGTCGTGGATCGGCTTGAGCGCCATCACCATCTGCATGGTGGAGCAGTTCGGGTTCGCGACGATGCCCCGGTGCCCGTCGAGGTCGCCGGGGTTCACTTCGGCGATCACGAGCGGCACGTGCTCCTCCATCCGCCACGCGCTCGAGTTGTCGATCACCACACAGCCGCGCTCCGCGAAGCGCGGAGCCCACTCGCGCGAGACCGAGCCGCCCGCGGAGAAGAGCGCGACATCGAAGCCGTCGATCGCTCCTTCCTCGAGGGTCCGCACCGAAAGCGTCTCGTCTCCGAATGGGACCTGGCGACCGGCTGAGCGCGCTGAGGCGAAGGCGACCACCTCGCGTGCTGGAAGCCGGCGCTCGGCCAGCACTTCGAGCATGGTGGAGCCGACCACGCCCGTCGCCCCGACGACGGCCACACGTAGCCCGGCGCTCATCGCGTCACCCCCGCGCCGTCGCCCGAGCCGAGGGCGTCTTCGCGCTGTGGGTCCTCGGCGCCGAGCCCGAACGCCTCGTGCAGCGCCCGTACCGCGTCGGGCACGCGGTCGGCGCGGATTGCGCAGGAGATCTTGATCGGCGAGGTGGAGATGATCTCGATGTTGATGGCGTGATCACCGAGCGTCTTGAACACCTTGGCCGCGACGCCGGGATGGCTGCGCATGCCCGCACCGACGATGGAGACGGTCCCCATGCCGTCGTCGGTGATCGGCTGCTCGAGCCCGAGGTCGGCGGTCAGTCGCTGAAGGGTGCGCCGCGCCGCGGGGAGGTCGTTCTTGGGCAGGGTGAAGGACAGCTCGGCCCGCTGATCGGGTGACACCGGCTCGTTCTGGATGATCATGTCCACGTTGATGTCGGCTTCGGCGAGCTCGCCGAAGATGCGCCCCGCGATGCCGGGCTCGTCCGGCACGCCCGTGAGCGTGACGCGGGCGTCCTCGGTCGAATGGGTGACTCCTGTGACGAGCGGGCGTTCCATGGTCTCGTGCTCCCCGAGGACGAGGGTACCGGAGCCGTCTCCGAAGCTCGGGCGCACGCGGATGCGCACCCCGTAGTTGCGCCCGTACTCGACGGCGCGAAGCTGGAGCACACGCGCTCCGGCAGCGGACATCTCGAGCATCTCCTCGAAAGAGACGAAGGGCAGCTTGCGCGCCTCGGGCACGATCCTGGGATCGGCCGAGAACACGCCCTCGACGTCGGTGTAGATCTCGCAGACCTCGGCGCCGAGCGCGGCCGCGAGCGCGACGGCGGTCGTGTCCGAGCCGCCGCGGCCGAGGGTGGTCACGTCCTTGCTGGTCGACACTCCCTGGAAGCCGGCCACCAGGACGATGCGCCGCTGCTCGAGGAGCTCGCGGATGCGGTCGGCGCGCACGTCGAGGATCCGCGCCTTCGTGTGGGTGGTATCGGTAACGATGCCGGCCTGCGACCCCGACAGAGACACGGCCCTCTTGCCCAGGTCGTGGATAGCCATCGCGCACAGCGCGCAGGAGATGCGCTCGCCGGTCGAGAGCAGCATGTCCATCTCACGCGGCTCGGGCTCGGGCGAGATCTCGTGAGCCATCCGGACCAGCTCGTCCGTCGTTGCCCCGCGCGCCGAGAGCACGGCGACGACCTCCTTGCCGTCCTCGTGGGCGCGAACGATCCGGGTCGCAGCGGCCAGGATGTGCTCCGGGTCCGCGACCGAGGTGCCGCCGAACTTCATCACGATTATGCCGTCGGGTGCCATCGCGTCTGAGGATAGACGCAGGTCGGCCGAGCGGCGTGTGGAGCGCGGGGAGCTAGAGCGCCCGGCGACCAGCGAGCGCTCGTCCGAGCGTGACCTCGTCCGCGTACTCGAGGTCGGCGCCGACCGGCAGGCCGCTTGCCAGCCTGGTGACGGCGGTGTCGCCGCCCAAGGTGTGAATCGCCTCCGCGATGTAGAAGGCCGTCGCCTCGCCGGTCGTGGTCGGGTTGGTCGCGATCACGACCTCGCTCACCTCGCCGTCGCGCACGCGCGCGACAAGCTCGGAGAGCTTCAGGTCCTCCGGGTCGACACCGTCTATCGGCGACAGGGCTCCCCCGAGCACGTGGTAGAGGCCGCGGTACTCGTTCGTGCGCTCGATCGGGATCACGTCGGCCGGCTCCTCCACGACGCAGATCACCGAGTGCTCACGGCGCTGGTCCAGGCACATCTGACAGCGCGGCCCGTCGGCGAGGTTGAAGCAGACCTCGCACAGGCCGACCCGCTCCTTCACCTCGCGGATCGCATCCCCGAGCGACAGAGCCTCCTCGTCGCTCACTCGCAGGATGTGGAAGGCCAGGCGCTGCGCCGTACGCTGCCCAATCCCGGGCAGCTTGGACAGCTCAGTGATCAGCCTGTCTACCGGCGGCGAGAACACACAATTCCTGTGGAGGATTCCTGGCGGATTCCTAAAGAATTCCTAAAGAATTCCTAAAGGCCGGGCAGGCCCAGCTCGCCCAGGCCGCCCAGCCCGGCGACGCCCCCGAGCTTGCGGTTCGCGAGTTCCTGCGCAGAGCGGATCGCCTCGTTCACGGCCGCGAGCACCATGTCCTGGAGCATCTCGACATCCTCGGCGTCGGGGCCCTCCCCTTCGCCGCCGAGCGCGCTCGCGTCGATGCGTATCTCCTTCAGCTCGAGGTCTCCCGCGATCTTCACGGTCACCATGCCGCCCCCCGCCGAGGCCTCGACGACCTCGTCCTTGAGCTGCTCCTGCGCCTTCATCATCTCGGCCTGCATCTCCTGCACCTGCTTGAGCATCTTGTTCATGTTCGGCTGGGGCATGACTTCCTCCGGTCAGGGTTCTTGGTCGCCTGTCTCCGACTGCTCGGGCGGCCCGTCGCCGGGAGCTTCCTCCAGGACGTCTTCCGCGTCGAACAACTCCTTCACGCGCTCGATCGCCTCGTGCTCGCTCGTAGGCTGGTCGCCGGCGTCCTCACCATCGGCGTCGTCGATCAACTCGAAGCGGAGGACGAGAGTGTGACCGGTGACCTGGCGCACAGCGTCGCGAACACGTTGGTGGTTGGCCGGCGTCTCGATCTTGCGCTTGCTGAAGGCCGCCGACGGCGGGAAGCCGATCACGAGCGATCCCTCATCCAGCGATGACGGCCGCGCGTCGGCGAGCAGGGCGCCGAGCATCGGCCCGCCCTCGACAGCGCGTACCCGGTCGAGCACAGCCGGCCACAGCACCCCCAGCTCCTGCACGACGCGCGGGGCCTCGGGCTCGGCCGGCGCCGGGTCGGCCACCGTGTCGGTCGCCGGTTCCGCGGCGCGAGCGGGCGCCTCAGGTGAGGGCTTCTCCTCGGCGGGTCCTGCACGCGCGCCCGCTGCTCTCTTCGGCGGCGCAGAAGGCGTCTTGGAGCCCCCGGCTGTCCGCTCGAGCTGCTCGATCCGCGACAGCAGGGCCTCGATCGATGGGTCAGACCGCGGTCCGGCGGCTTTCAGCAGTGCAAGCTCGAGCTGGATGCGGGGGTCGGAGCCCTCCTTGACCGCGGCGAGCGCGGCCGACACGAGATCCATCGCGCGCACGGCGTCGGACTGAGGCAGCTCGCGGGCCTGGGCCTCGAGCCGCTCGGTCTGATCGGCGGTGACGCTGAAGGTGTCGGGCGCCTCGCCGATCGTCTGGATCACGACGAGCTGGCGAAGGTGGGCGACCAGGTCCCGCATGAACTGGCTCGGGTCGCGCCCCGATGCGCTCAGTTCATCCACCCGCTGGAGAGCCGCCTTCGGATCGCGCCCGACCAGGGCCTCGGTCGTGTCGAAGATGAGGTCGGCGTCGGCGACGTCGAGCACTTCGAGCACGTCCTCGAACACGACCTTGTTGCCGCCATAGGTGACGAGCTGGTCGAGCGTGCCAATCGCGTCGCGGAAGCTGCCCGCGGCCGAGCGCGCGATCATGGCGAGCGCGCGGTCGTCGGCCTCGATCGACTCGGAGTTGGAGATCTTGCGCAGGACTTGGGAGATCTCCTCCAGCGAGGGGCGCTGGAAGTCGAAGCGGTGGCAGCGGTCAACGATCGTCGCCGGGACCTTGTGCGCCTCGGTCGTGGCGAGGACGAAGATCGTGTTGGGCGGCGGCTCCTCGAGCGTCTTCAGAAAAGCGTTCCAGGCGGATGTCGAAAGCATGTGCGCCTCATCGAGGATGTAGACCTTCCAGCGGCCGAGCGCCGGCGCGAAGCCGACCTTCTCGCGCAGGTCGCGAATGTCGTCGACGGAGTTGTTCGACGCGGCGTCCATCTCGATCACGTCGAGCGAGGTGGAGCTGGCGATCGCGCGGCACGACTCGCACTCGCTGCACGGGGTGAGCGTCGGCCCGTTGACGCAGTTGAGCGAGCGGGCGAGGATCTTGGCGATCGAGGTCTTGCCCGTCCCCCGCGAGCCGACGAACAGATAAGCGTGATGAACGTTGTCCCGCTCGACGGCGTTGCGCATCGTGCGCACGATGTGCGATTGGCCGACGACTTCGTCGAACGACTGCGGGCGATGGCGGCGGTAGAGGCTGGTCATCACAGGCCACTAGCTGGACGACCCATCCTAGATGACGACCCTGGTGACCCGGTCGCCTCGATACGCTGGCCCGCCGGTGCAACGTTCCCGCAGCGAGGCTCTTCGGGCCTGGGCGCCCGGCGCCGCCGCCATCGCCGCGGTCGGGGCCGCGACCTGGGCGCTCTTCGGTAGGGCGTTCCTCAACTACGACACCCTCTACATGCTGATCTGGGGGCGCGACCTGGTCGAGGGGCGCTCGCCCGACTACGATGTCACGCTCGCGCCGACCCCGCATCCCCTGGCCGAGGCTGTCGGGGCGGGAGCGTCGCTGCTGGGCACGGATGGCGGCTACGCGCTGATGCTGGCGCTCGCGATGCTTTCCTTCGGGGCGCTCGTATGGGGAGTGTTCCGGCTGGGCGAAGAATCCTTCTGGTGGCAGATCGGGATCCTCGCCGCGGTCGTCGTCGCCACGCGGGAGCCGATCCTCTCCCGCGCGGTGCGGGCGTACGTCGACATCCCGTTCCTGGCCCTGATCGTGGCGGCCGCGGTCCTCGAGGTGCGCCGGCCGCGACGTGGCTGGCCCGTGCTCGCGATGCTCGCGCTCGCGGGGCTCCTGCGGCCGGAGGCATGGCTTCTGGCCGGCGCCTACTGGCTCTATCTCGCGCCCGCGCTCGACTGGCCCGCGCGGTTGCGCGCCGCGGCGCTCGTGGCGGCTGCGCCACTGATCTGGGCAGCGAGTGATCTGGCGATCACGGGCGAAGCGCTTCACTCGCTGACCGGCACCCGCGACAGCGCCGAGACCCTGCGCCGCCCTCGCGGGATAGGAGAGGTGCCGGAGATCATGCCGCGCCGGCTCGGTGAGATCCTGCGCCTGCCCGTGCTGGCCGGGGGTGTGGCGGGCTTCTTCCTCGCCCTTCGCTTCGCGCGTGAGAGGGCGCTCGTGCCGGCGGCGCTGGCCGTCCTCGGCGGGCTCTCGTTCGTCCTGCTCGGTGTCGCCGACCTGCCCCTGATCGGCCGCTACCTGTTCCTGCCGGCCGTGATGCTCGCGATCTTCTTCGGTTTCGCGGCGCTCGGCTGGATGGAGCTCGCGCCCGGCACCGCAAGGCGGCGCTGGCTCGCGGGCGGCACCGCGCTGCTCATCCTCTTCGCGGCGTTTGCGCCGGCGAACATCAACGGGCTCGCCAACCTGCGCGACGGTGTCCAGCTACGAGGAAAGATCGAGGATGACCTGGTCGATCTGGTCGACTCACGCGTGGACCTCTTCGAGCGCTGCTCGCCCGTCTACGTTCCGAACCACCGGCCTGTCCCGATCCTCGCCTGGTACCTCGAGCGCTCGCCCGAGGACTTCACCTCTGCGCAGCTCGAGCGCCCGCGGCGCGGGCTCTTCGTGGCGCCCGCAACCGACGTCGTCGAGGAGAAGTTCGTGCTCGACGCGAACGATCCGCGCAGGCTGGAGGCCGACGTCCCGCCCGGGTTCGTCGCGGTCGCGGGCAACCAGTCGTGGCACCTCTGGACGCGGGGCTGCTGAGGGAAAAGATCTGTGGCTTCTTCCGGGTGATCGGTATTACGATCGTTTGACGCCAGGAAGGCAAAGTAGGGGGGCAACGGAATATGCCGGTAGTGAGGCCGGGCGCGCGCCTGTGGACGCGTGCGATCTTGGGTTTGTTCGTAATAGGCGCGGTGACGCTTGCTTTCGCCGCGTGGTGGCCCACGCTCGCGAGCACGGCCACGTCGGCCGGCTACACGATCACGGGCAGCGGCGGGACTTATACCGCCACGCCGCAGGGCGGAGGCTCGGGCTACAGCGGCTCCCTCAAGTCGGTCGTGCAGAGCGCGGCGACCACGCTGAGCAACGGCAGCGGCGGGACCATAACGTTCGACGGCGCGGTGTTCGACCTCGGCGACAGCTGGTTCGAGTTCAAGAACATCTCGAACGTCACGTTCCAGGGTCTGGGCATGAACGCCACCGTGATCCAGAACAACTCGAGCCAGAGCGCCGACACGGAGCCGTTCAACACGAGCACGACGGAAAACTTCGTCGTCCGCGACATGACGGTGAACGCCGGCGGCCCCTTTCGCTCTACGAGCGACGCGCTCGATTTCGACGGTGGCAACCACAACCTGGTCGAGCGAGTCAAGGTCGCGCAGTCGCGGGGACGGGGGATCGTCTTCGACGGCAAGGACAAGGTCAGCGGGACGCCCCGAACGGCGGACAACAACATCATCCGAGACTGCGTCGTCACCGGCGTGTCCGCGCACGGCATCCAGTTCCTCGCCTCACGCGACAACCGTGTCGAGGGATGCACGATCACGGACGTCGCCGGACACGGGATCGAGGCAACCAAGTCTTCGTCGATCGCGGACCAACCGCACAAGAAGCCGAATGGCAACCTCATCACCGGCAACTTCATCTACAACGCGGGCGGTGATGGAGTCCACATCAACAGCGGTGACGGGAGCCAGATCCTCGGCAATACGATCTTCAACAGCGGGAACGCCTCTTCCGGCCGCGACGGGATCCGCATCATCTCCAACGACTCGATCGCCTGCGATGACAATGTCGTCTCCGGCAACCGGGCCGGCGACGACCAGTCGTCGAAGACTCAGCGCTACGGGTTGCACATCGCGTCGTCGCTCTGCCACGCGACGGTGGTCGGTACGGGCAACGACTTCAGCGGCAACCTGAGCGGCCCGATTCACGACTCGGGCACCGGGACCATCTATCTCTCCGGACCAGCGCCCGACACGACGCCCCCGACTGTCCCGACGGGGCTCGCCGGTACGGTCGCCGGCCCCGACCAGGTCGACCTGTCCTGGAGCGCGAGCGCCGACAACGTCGCCGTCGCCGGCTACCGCATCTTCCGCGACGGGAGCCAGATCGCCACGTCGCCGACAGCGAGCTTCTCCGACACCTCCGCCCAGCCCAGCACCACGCACAGCTACTACGTGCGCGCCTACGACGCGGCAAACAACGTTTCAGCGCCCTCCAACACCGTTTCGATCACGACGCCGGCGGCACCCGACGCCGCGTCACCGACAGCTCCAACCGGGCTCGCGGGAACGGCAGTAAGCCCCACGCAGGTCAACCTGACGTGGAGCCCGAGCAGCGACAACGTCGCGGTGGCCGGCTACCGGATCTTCCGGGACGGCGGCGAGATCGCAACGTCGGCGACGGCGAGCTACTCGGACACGTCCGCTCTGCCAAACACCACGCACAGCTACCGCGTTCGGGCGTACGACACCTCGAACAACCTCTCGAGCCAGTCGAACGCAGCCGCCGTGACGACGCCCGCTCCGCCCGACACTGTGGCTCCGACTGCTCCCACCGGGCTCGCAGGAGCGGCGAGCAGTCCCATGCAGGTGAATCTCTCGTGGAATCCCAGCGCCGACAACATCGCGGTGACCGGCTACCAAATCTTCCGCGACGGATTCGAAATCGCGACGTCGCCGACGGCGAGCTTCTCCGACATGATCGCCCAGCCGAGCACGACCCACAGCTACTACGTGCGCGCATACGACGCGTCCGGCAACCTCTCGGCGCCGTCCAGCGCTGCAGCGGTCACGACGCCCGCTCCGCCCGACACCACTCCGCCAACGGTGCCAACCGGGTTGGCCGCAGCGGCCACCGGCGCGACGCAGGTCGACCTCGCGTGGAGCCCGAGCGCCGACAACGTCGCCGTCGCCGGCTACCGCATCTTCCGCGACGCAGGCCAGATCGCCACGTCGGCAACGGCGAGCTACTCGGACGCCGCCGTTCAGCCGGGGAGCACACACAGCTATCAGGTCATCGCGTACGACGCTGCGGGCAACGCCTCGGCCTCTTCCGGTGCGGTGACGGTCACAACGCCCACGCTGCCACCGCCTCCCCCTCCCGTCGGCGGACAGCCGTTCACATCGACTTTCACCCCGACTGACGATGCGACGGTCGCGCAGGCTCAGCCGAGCGCCAACTTCGGTTCCGGCAAGCTCGAAGCCGACGCGAGCCCGGTCAAGAACTTCTTGCTCCGTTTCGACGTGTCGGGCGTCGGGAGTGGAACCGTGAACAGCGTGAAGCTGCGGATCTTCTGCACCGACAACTCCCCCTCGGGAGGACAGGTGCGCGCCACGGACGGCGCGTGGAACGAGTCCACGGTCACGTGGACGTCCGCGCCCGCGGCCGGCACGGCGGCGCCCACCACGCTGGGCCAGGTCTCGGCCGGCCACTGGTACGAGATCGACGTGACGCCGCTCGTGAGAGGGGACGGTGTGGTCAGCCTCCGCGTCGCCACCGCCGCGTCCGACGGAGGCGACTTCGCATCGAAGGAGACGTCGACCAAGCCGCAGCTGATCGTCAACGGGGTGAGCGCCCAGGATCCCCCGCCCACCACGGACCCCGGTGACCCCGGTGACCCGTCGGTCGACCTGCCGTCGTGGGTTGGCTTCCTCGACGGACCACTCCTGGCTTTGCCGGGCCCGAGCGGCTCGAACGGGCCGAACGCAACGATCAGCCTGGTCGGCAGTGCACGCCGGGTCAGGGTACGGCGGAGGGGGATCGTCGTAGCGGTCCTGTGCCCCATGGAGTCATGCGTCGCGACAGCTCACGGAACGATCTCCGGCCGGCGCTCTCGCAAGGCCCTGAAGCTGAGGCCCGACGACGCTCGCATCTTCGCCGGCGCGGAAGGAAAGCTCAGGCTCAGGCTCTCGCGCGCCGCCCGGACTGCGGTGAGGCGTGCTCTCGCCAGGCACAGGAGGCTTGTGGTGACCGTGGAGGTCGAGATCCGCTTCGACTCCGGGGAGACGACCACGCTGCGCCGCAAGGTCAAGCTGAGCGGCTGAGAGCCGCACAGATAACTCCGTGTGCGGCCGAAAATGGACCGTGCACCCACCTTCGAAGCCGAGTCCCCAGGCGTGTCAGCCGCGTTTTGGCTCCGGCCAGGCTAACCCGCGGCGCAAGGTGAAGACCGCTTAAGGCTGCTTCCTTCCGGACCTGACCTGGTTCACGGGACCCCTTCGCGCGGGACCTGGCCATCGACGCCTCACGCGGCGTACTGGCCCTGAGGGCCGACCCCTCGGGTGGGAATTCGGCCCCGCTAGAGCGGGTTGCGGGTTACAGGGCACCGCTAGCGCCCCACCTAGCACGGTCCACTGTCCACTCTAGACGATCGATTCCAAACTCCCCACACCCCTGGATGACGCTGCGAATCTTCGCTGGATCTGCGTCCTCGGGCTCGCCCATGCAGCCCTGCATGGGCTTCGCCCTGCGTCCTTGCCCAGCTCGATTCTCGCGCCCCCAGGGGTGCGCGGATTCGGAATCAACCGTCTAGCCGACCGGGGTCCGCTCTACTTGCCGCGCTCGACTTCCTGCCGCAGCTGTTCGGTTTCACGCAAGGTTTCCCGCTGTTGCTGGATCAACCGTTCGAGGCGCCTCTGAATGTCGCTCGGTGCATTCCTCTGCGTTTCCGAAGGCTGCCCATCACGCGTGGGCTCGGTCGCTGGTTGGTCGGTGGCGCCCTGCCTCCCGGACTCCTCCTGCGGTAGGGCGGCCCGATCCAGGTCGCCGGTCGCCAGGTAACGCAGGGTGGCCTGATCGGCGGATGGGTCCGTGTCGTTGTCGAAGATCGCCACCACCTTGTTGCGCGCGGCGTCGACGATCACGCTCTTGGACACCGAGTTGCCGTTTTCCGGGATGACCGACACCAGGTACAGCAACCGCCCTCCTACGAATACAGGTCTTGGCTCCACGACCTTGAACCTGCCGCCGGTCTCCCTCGCACCCTCGCCGGCGAACACCACGCCGGGTATCGAAACGGAACGCACGGTCTGAATCGCGCGGCGGTTGCCGCTGAGGCTCGTATTGCGCGATACGCGCCAGATCTCGGTCTTTCCCGTAACCGTGTCCGTCAGGAAGATCGCGTTGGCCGCAAAGGCCTGACCGTAAGGCTCGGCAACCGTCACCCACTTGGCGCCGCGCTTGCCGAAGTCGATCAGATAGGGCTGCTGATTGCTCTCCGTGTCGCTGATCTGGGTCTGTTCCTCGTGGAGGACGAACCTGTTCCAGATTCCACGCTTGTACGCGTAGGCGTCCTGGATGCGGCGAGCCAGCGTGTCCGGGAACAGCCGCCCCGTCGAGGTGATCTCGGGCCGCTTGCGCGCCTCATCCGGCGAGAGGTCCTCGATCTCCCCGTCGGGATGTACGACGAACACGCCCCCGAGTACGGGACGGCGAACCAGCCAGCCCTTGTAAGAGACATAGGGAACGATGATGATCGGTCGCCCCTCCCGGTCCAGTGCGCCAATGGGGTTCGCCAGGTCGATGAGGTAGTGACGCTTCAGCAACCGCCAGCGGAGGTTGTCGGTCAGCAGCTGCCCCGGGGCGACTTCGAGTTCTGCATCGCTCGGCTTCACGCGCCGCTCGGTCGACTCCGCATTCAAAGTGACGAACCCCTGACTCTTCTTCGAAAAGATCCTGAAGGCGCCGTCGGGAGTGCGGAATGCGGTCCAGGCGAGGCCTTCCGGAGTCAGGACACTGCGAAAGTCGGTCAGCTTCTCGGTCGGAGAGTTGAAGCCGCTGGACGCGATCTGGACCGCGACTTCTTGCGGCATGAGGCGCGGCACGCCACCCTCGGGAAGCCCGGCGATCGACGCGTAGTCCGTGTTGTTGTAGATCGCGCGACTCGTAAGCGGCCCCTTGAACGCCGCACCCAGCACGAACGCCAGAAACGCGAGGCCGACTACGACGCCGACGCCGACGCCGACTGAAGGCAGGTTGCGGGCGGGGCCTCTGGGCCTGTCATCTTCTCTGCCGGCCAGTAGCTCGAGATCGCGCTTGCTCAACTTGGGCTTGCGGTAACGAGCAGCGGCGAACCCGATCGCCAAGATCACGATCGGCGGGAACCAGACGATCGGGCTCGTGTAGAAGAACATGACGAGCCCGTGGAAGATCGGCCGCACCCACCACAGGAACAGCAGCACCAGTAGCAACACGATCAGGACCGGCCAGTATCGGCGCAGCATTCGAGCAGCCAATGTCAGTACCCAACTGCCGCTAGGGCCGCATTTCGTAGGCACCCGCGTGCCGCTCCACCTGGTCCCAGACCCGGAGGAACCGGTCCCTGTCGCCGACCGGCTTGCGAATGTGACCGAGCGCCCATGCTTGCTGAACCTCGGTGGACGAGGAGTGTCCCTGCAGGGTGACGGCGTAGCTCGAGAAGTCGCGCACCAGCACGTCGAAGATGGCGTCGATCGTGTCGGCGTCGAGGTCGGTCAGTGCAGCCTGCTCGAGTATCAGCTGTCCGTAGACGACGAGCGTGAAGAGCTCCCCCAGGGTGAGCAGGAAGCCGAGCTCACGCTGCTGCTCCTCGCTCGGCGGGGCCGTGCCGAGCAGCGCCCCGAGGCCCTCGGCCTGCTCCATGAAGCGGGCGACGTTCGGCACCTCGGCGAAGGGCGAGTAGATCGCCCGCCAGTCGCTGAACTGGATCTTCCCGAGGCCTTTGGCCGGCCCCTGGCGAAAAAGGAACTCGTCGTCGGCCGCATCACGCCGCTGGGGCACCGGCGGGTACTCGGCCGGGTTGAACAGGTAATTGGCCATGAACTTCAGGACCAGGACCATGTTCACGTGCACGGTGCCCTCGAGCTTCGGGAGCCCGCGGATGTCGCGTGCGGCCATCTCGAAGAACGTGTCCTTCTCGAAGCCCTTTGCGGCGATCACGTCCCACAGATCGTCGATCACCTTCTCGCCCTCGGTGGTCACCTTCATCTTCGTGATCGGGTTGAAGAGCAGATAGCGGCGGTCATCAGGACCCGCCGAGCGGAAGTAGTCGATTGCCCGATCGCTGAACAGCTTCATCGCCACCAGGCGCGAGTAGGCGTCGCTCAGCAACTGGCGGACATGAGGAAACTCGGTGACCTTGTTGCCGTAGAGGACGCGGCCGTCGGCATGCGTGATCGCCTCGTAGAAGGCGTGCTCGCAGATGCCGATCGAGGCGAAGCCCAGGTTGAACTTGCCGACGTTGACCGTGTTCAGCGCTGCGTAGAAGGCGTCCTTGCCGGTGTGCAGGATGTCGTCGGCTGCGACCGGGTAGGCCTCGAGGCGAAACTCGCTGACGTAGTTCTGTGAGTTGACGACGTTCTTGACGAGCCTGTACGCGGGGTGCCCGCTGTCGGCGGCAAAGAAGACGTAACCGTCCGGTCCATCCACGTCGGCGCGACGGCCGAAGACTGAAACCATGCCCGCCAGGTTGCCGTTGCCGATGTAGTACTTGCTTCCGCTTGCGGCGAAGCCGCCATCGCCGTCGGGTGTCAGCACCATGTCGGTCGAGTAGATATCGGCGCCGTGCTCTTTCTCGGAGAGGCCGAACGCGAAAATCGCCCCCCCCTCGAGCAATTCGGCGGCTCGGCGGCGCGCCGCTGTGTTCTCGCTCTGCCAGATCGGGCCTAGCCCGAGAATCGTGACCTGCCACGTGTACCAGTACGCCAAGCCGTAGAAGCCGGTGATCTCGCTGAACGCGCTGATCCGTGCGGTGTCCCAGCGCTTGTCCGAGTCTCCGGCCGCTTCCGCCGCGGGGGTCAGCAGCGTCGCGAAAATCCGCTCACGCTCGACGAGCTCCAGGAAGTCGGCGTACCAGATGCGCTCATGATCGTGCTCCTTGAGCGTTGCCTTGCCGCGGGATTCGAAGAAGTCGATAGTGGCCAGCAGTGCTCGGCGAGTCGCCTCGTCGAAGTCCGCCGGATCGTACGAGCGGGGATTGAACAGGATGGACTTGGGTTCTGTCTCCGACGCTGGGCGTTCAACGGCTATTGGACGCTGCTCGACGCTGGCCATGCCTTCTCTCCTGGATCGTCTGCCGGAATGGAGCCGCCGGGGGCGGCAGGGTGAGACTAGCGGGTGGCCGATTGCGACTATTCCGAGAGGCCCACGGCTTCGAGGGCCTCCGCGTGATCCCAGGAGAACTCGATCTGGACGACCCTTCGTTTGCGCACCGTAAAGACGATCGTGAACTCCATGTTCGATGCAGGGCCGCGGCCTGCGGCACGCCAGATCGTCCTCACGAGAACTCGGTCGCCGGCAGCGATGAAATCGCTGATCGGTTCGATTGTGTCGGTATCCCAGATCTCGCGAGCCTCTTCGAAGTTGCGCATGACCGCATCCAGACCCACAAAGGGCCCCGGCTCCGGCCACCCCTCCGGGTTCCGCATGATGACGTCGGGGTCGTGCAGCTCACGCCAGGCGACCATGTCCGGTGCGTTCCACGCCTCGAGGACGGCGCGAACGATGTCCACGTTCTGCTGCGACATCGCCTACTCCGACAGTCCCAAGGTTTCGAGGGCTTCCGCGTGATCCCAGAAGAACTCCTGGTAGAAGACCCTTCCCTTGCGCACCGTGAGGACGATTGTGAACTCCATGTTCGAGTCAGGGCCACGGCCCGCGCCACGCCAGATCACCCTCACGACAATTCGGTCGGCGGCGTCGATGAAGTCGCTGATCGGCTCGAAGGCGTCGGCATCAAAGGCCTCCCGGTTCTGCTCGAACTGGCGTATGACCGCCTCGCGTCCGAAGTACGGCCCCGGCTCTGGCCAACCCTCAGGGGTCCGCAGAATGACCTCGGGGTCGATCAGCTCACGAAACGCATCCATGTCCCCCGCGTTCCACGCGTTAATGCCGGCTCGCGCGACTTCCACGTTCTCCCGCGACATCGCCGGCGCAGTATCGCGCAGAGCCTGATTGGACCAGGGGGTGACACCCCTCGACCCGCCCACCGGGACCGTCGCGGTGTGGCGTTCGCAATGTGTACGGGATATGGGGGAGCCGGTTGCCTCTCTACGCGCGACCTCGGCGCGAGAGCCAACCGACAAGGGCACCGAGCACCACCCCGACTTCAGGCGCCAAGGGAATGTCGGTGGTCACGCTGATGAGGATGCCGAGCACCAACCCGGTCACCGCGCCGACCCCGATCACTGCCCCGGTGCTCATCGTTGCCCTCTCCGTCTCACGCGCTCGGTGCTCGCAGGAGGAGTCGAAATCTCCAGTACCACTCGATCTCCGGGTGGTGCGTCCGAAGCCAGGCGTCGACGTCACCGCGATTCCAGGAGTCCACGCCCCCCCGCACCAACTCCACGTTTTCCTGCGACATAGCTCGCGCAGTATCGCGGTGCGCGCGGGGCCTCGCAATCACAAGCCGCCAATGCGGACGCGGCGGGAAGGAGGCGGCTGGGGTCTATCTCCCGACGAGAAACACGACCAGCGCAAGGAGCAACAAGAGGAAGAGGAACTCGCTCACGAAGAATCCGCCACCGAGCGCCAATATCAGAATGATGATCAGTAGAAGGACAAGCACAGGACACTGCTTACCCCGCGGGTCAGCAGCAAAACCCGACCGCAAGGACATGCCCAATCGCCCCACGGCCGTTTCACATGCAGGGTGCAACAGCCCCCCAGCTGCGATTCTGACGCTGCTGAGGCGAAGCTCGCATACTCCCGCTCTAGAATGAGCGCCCAGGGCGCGTAGCTCAGTGGGAGAGCGCTCGCTTCACACGCGAGTCTGAGATTCACCGAGATCTCCGCGCCATGCCGCTTGTGGTGCGGGGTCGCGGCTCATCCGCCCTCCAGCCAATAGAGTCGCATTCGGGTGA
>CAVZDP010000008.1:0-15693 GCA_963774075.1 uncultured Solirubrobacterales bacterium
TCGTCTCCTTTTCTCGATCGACTGCACCAGGCCGGCGCGCGACGCCTCTTCGCCGGGCGGCGAACCTACAGCAACGGCTCTCGCGCGGCGGGGGCGCTAGAGAGTCTTAGCGCACGATGATGGAGGGACCCGGTCCGGGCGGATCCGGAGGCCCCGGCGTGGGACCGGGCGCAGGAGGCACCGGATCCGGAACCGGCGGCGGCGGCGGACCCGGAGGCGGAGGGGTCGGCGGGCGCGGCGTCTCCAGCAGCACCGCGAGCAGCATCTGTGAAGCGGTCCTCATCGCCCGCGCACCCGGAAGCTCGACGGGCGCCGCCCGTTCGACATCAATGACGAAAACCGACTCTCCCCGTTCATCACTTCCTCCCCGATAGTGATGCGCGCTCGCTAGGACGAGCCGCCGGATGCTACCTAAAGAAGGGCGACCGCCGCAAGCGGCTAGACAAGAACAAGGGGAGCGCCGCCAGGGTGCGTCCCGCTACCATCGCGTGCGGTGAACCGAGGCCGCCGCGACATCATCGTGATCACGCTCGCTGTTGCGGGCGTGATCGGAGCCCTCTCCCTGGCGGGGATCTTCATCGTCTACCTGGTCGACACGATCGGTGGCGACGACTCCACGTCGGCGAAGCCGGCGGGCACGACGGGACCGCCGGGTCTCGTCGTCCCACCCGTCACCGGGGCCACCGGGCCCAGCGGGCCGGCTGAGAACCCGCAGGGAACCAACGGCGAGCAGCCGCCTGCCGACGGCAGTGGCGGGGCCAACCCGAAGCTCAACCGGATTCCCGACAACCAGGTCTACGAGACCTACCGCAACTCAGGAGGGGGCTACTCGATCCTCTATCCCAAGGGATGGAACAAGGAGGAAGACGGGGACGGCGTCACCTTCAGCGTCGGTCTCAATTCCGAGCACGTCGGGGTTGCGAATGGACCCGCCCCCACCACGAAGTCGGTGCGGGAAGCCATCGCGGCGAACAAGAAGTTGGTGATCGTCACTCCGCCACGGATGATCAACCTCAACGGCCAGCGGGTCGTGAAGTCGACCGTCCGAGTGCTCGGGGTCAGGCGCGAGTCGGGAGCGGTCGTCCGCGCCTTCATCGACCGCTACGACTTCGGGCGCGGCCGCAAGATCGCGGTCCTCGAGCTCTCCACGACGGGCGCCGTACGCACGCCGAACGCCGACGACTTCAACAAGATCGCTCAGAGCTTCCGCTGGACGTAGCCCGGCGGTGACCATAGGAGTAGGGGCGCGTCGGGCCTTTTCCTTCTAGCCCCGCTCCGGGCCGGCCGGAGGCCAGCCCACGCGGTTCTCCTTGCGAACCACGAAGCGCAACCCGGACCAGGTGTCGTCGATCGCACACACCTTGTTGTCCACCAGGCCGGTGGCGAGACCCACTTCCATGACTGCCATCTGGTCGAGGTCGGTCTCGAGCGCCGCGTTCTTCTTGGGCCACGCAATCCAAAGGCCGCCTGCGGGGTCGAGCTGCCGGGCGAGCGCTCCGAAGCGGCGCTCCAGCTCGGCGCGCTTGCGGGTGAAGTAGACGATCACGTCGACCGGCCCGCGGGCCCGGCTCTTCAGCTCGACTCGGTCGGGAAGGGGCGCCAACATGCGCTCGAAGCCCTGCGGCGCGCCGACGAGCGCGATTCGCGACTCCTCCTTGATGCCCAGCTTCTTCGGCAGCGGGGTTCCGGAATAGCCGGCCACGGCGGGATGATGACGGTCGCTCGGTAGGTGTCGACCCGTCCGGTGGAGGCGGGACGATGTGCCGCCGCCGGGGTCAAAACGTAGCGACGCTTCAGGTGCGTCCTTCAAGGCTGAGTCACTAGGCATGGATGATGATGTAGTAAACATTGCCGCCTACCGCGAGGACCTTCGTCGGCTTCTCGCCGCGTCAACGCTCTGGGTAGGGGTGCTGCATGAAGAGGGGAAGGACTCCCTGGGCCTCCAGCTGGCGATTGAACGGATTCGCTCGATTGCGAGCGTGGGAGAGCGCCTCCCCGAGGGCGAGGGGCCCGGGGTGGGTCGAGGCAGATAAGTCCGCTCGGGCTCAGCCGAGGTCCGGGATCGCCTGTGCCGTGAGCACGAAGCCGATCCCCACGATCAAAACCGCTGAGGCGGCGGGCAGCACCGCGGTCAGGCGAGGGGGCACCGCGAGCCGCGACGTCGCGCGCTTCGCGTAGACGACCGCGAGCCCGAGCCCGGTGAGCGTGGCGGCGAGGCCGAGGCTGAAGGCCGTGATCAGAACCATCCCGAGCCCCACCTCGTGCTGCGCGATCGCGCCCAGAAGGACGACGAGCGCGGACGGGCAGGGAATCAGCCCGGCCGCCGTACCCATCCCGACGAGTCCCTTCCAGGTGACGCGCTCGGGGACGTCGTGAGAGTGCGAGTGACTGTGACCATGCTCGTGGTGACGGGCGTGCGCGCGATGCGCCTGCCCCCAGCGCACTCGGGAGCGAAGCACCGCCAGGCCGACGGTCACGACCAACAGCCCGGCCGCGAGGTTCAGCCACGGATAGAGATCCTCGGGCAGGATGTACTGCGATAGCAGGAGCGTCACGAACCCGAGCGCGAACACTCCGATCGTGTGGGTGAACGTGACGATCGCGCCGAGACCGACCGCGTGCTTGGCCGTGCCGCGCGTCCCGATGAGGTAGGCGGCCACCATCGCCTTGCCGTGCCCGGGGGAGAGCGCGTGCATGGCGCCCCAGCCGAACGCCGCGAGCAGGAGGAGCAGCAGCACTCCTTCGCCGGAGGCGGCATCGCTGAAGACCCCCGAGAAGCCGTCCTCTCCATGGCTCTCCGTTGTCTTCGTGGCGCTGCTGCCCGGAGCCTCGGGCGCGGTCAGCGTGCCGCCGCCCGGGCGGACGCTCAGCGAAGCGTAGCGCTGGTCGAGCGGGCTTTGAAGCGCTTCCTCCGGATAGCTACGAAGGCCGTTGGTGGGATCGCCCGACGGGACCGTCGAGCGAACGGCGGTCCGATCGCCCGGTCGGGCCACGATGCCCGCCCAGCCAACCCGACCCTCGAACGTGTTGTCGACCAACTCGACCTTTCGCGGGTTGGAGACGTTCGCGACCAGTGGCAGCTCGATACGCGTGAGCTTCAGTCCACCCTGGCCCTGCGGGAACGTGATCACCGCCGGTGCCGCGGGCCGCAGCTTCAAAGGGGCGCCGTTCACCTTCAGCTCGAGCCCGCGCTCGACTATCGCTCGCTTTCGAGCAAGCACCTCGGCAGGGGCCAGGTTGCGCTCCTGGAACGTCGGCACCTCCGCCTGGTCGAGCGTGTAGCGCGCCTCGACGCGGTCGCTCGACACGCTCACCTGGGTGACGTGGTTGACCGAGAAGTTCCCGAGCGGGTGGGCATGCGCGCCAGGGGCCGCAGCGAGAGCGAGCGCCGTCACGAACGCGACGAGCCCGAAAGCCGCCCCCGTTCGCGTACGGCTCATCCGAGCTCCCGCAGCGCGCGCCGCGCCCGTGGCGCGTAGAGGGGGGAGAAGTGCGGGTTCGCCCGCAGCGCTCGTCGGAGATAGTCGCGAGCGAGCCCGGCTTGGCCGGTGGCCCGCGCGCTCATGCCGGCTCGGTACAGGAAGAACGAATCGACCGACCCGAGCCGCAGCGCCCGCTTTGCGAACTCCAGGCCCCGCTCGGGCTCGCCCGCTCTGGTCAGCGCCCACCCGAGAGCGTCGGCAGCGCGCACGCTCTGCGCCTCCCCCCAGCTGCTACGCGCCAGCCGCAGCGCCTTGCTCGGGCTGCCGTGGTTGGCCTCGAACAGCGCAAGCTCGCTGTCCGTGTTGACGCCGCTCCGGGCGAGCAGGCGCTGCTGCACGGCGACGAGGTCGAGGTCGGCCCGGGCCGCTTGCTCGCGCCCCGCGGCCAGCTCCGTTTCTGCCAGCTCGATCACGTACTCCGACAACGGCAACCTCCCCACCAGGGCACGATAGCGCGTGATCGCGGCCCCGAGATCTCCGCGCGTCGCGCGCACTCGGGCTAGCCCCGCCTCGGCTGGTCCATAGGCCGGAAAGCGGGCCAGCGCCGTCCGGTAAGCCCGCTCGGCGGCAGGCACGCGGCCGCGTTTCAGCTCGAGGTCGCCGAGCAGCGACTGCACGTTCGCTACGTTCTCCGGAACGTCACCGCCGGCCGACACGGCGAGCCTCATCGCCTCGACCGCGCCTGTCAGGTCGCCGTTCAGCTCACGGAAGTAGGAAACCCGCGAGTACGAGGAGATGTTGGGCTCGAGATCGACCATTCGCTGAAGCGTGCGCGCCGCTTCGTCGTAGCGGCCGAGCTCCACCTGCGCGTCCACGATCACGCCGTAGATACGGGTGACTCCGGGAGCCTGCGCTCGAGCCTGGCGGCCGTATCGAAGCGCCGCCGCGAAGTCGTGACGGGCAAGCGCGAGTGATCCCAGCCCAGCCAGCGCGCCGGCGTTTTGCGGCCGCTGGTTGAGCGATGTCGCGAACGCCTGCTCGGCGCGCGCGTAGTAGCTCGGGTCTGCGGACTCTCGCGCCCGCTGGAGGTAGGCGTTGCCGAGCGATGCGTAGCCGTTCGGGCTCTCTCCACCCTCGCTGAGGGCCGCCTGCAGCGAGCGAACGCGAGCCTCAGTCGATCCGGCGGCGCCGGCGAAGCTCGTGGCGTCGCCGGCGCTTGCCGGGGAGGGGAGAGAGTCGGGGGTAGAGGAGCGGTCGATCAAGAGGATGACCGCGATGGTGGCGCCGAATGCAAGCAACGGCGCCAGAAGCTTGATCAGTGTCGGTCGTGCGAGAGTCATGGCCTTGCGAGTGTGGAGTGGAGGGGGCCGCGAGGCCCCCTCCATCTCCGCGCGCCTCCCTCAGTACTGCTTCTTCAACTTCGCGTTGAAGCCCGAGTCGGGACCCGCGACGTACGGGAACTTGTCTGAGAACGGCTTCTCGTTCGTCGGCACTCCGTCCCCGAGCGGCACGGTCACCTGGTCAGGCGGACTCAGCAGGATTCCCGCCACGACCTGGAGCTCGATGTCGGTCACGTCGTCAGCGAGCCTGCGGCCGTTCGGGAAGCCGGCCAGGTCGCCGCCGAGCACGCCCATCGGGTTCTCGGTCGCCGCGGGCGGCGTGCCGAGGTTGATCTTGAGCGTGTCAACGGGCGTCCCGCCTTTGCTGCCCTGGTGCTGGTTCAGCCCCGGGATCCCCTGGAGCAGCGCCTGCACGATGTCGGTCCGGCCGGTCTCCTTCACGCCCAGTCCGAACAGGGCGTTCATGAGCTTGGCCAGCTCCGGCTCCACCACGAACTTGCCGAAGTTCTTGGCGTCGTCCGCGGGCTGCAGACGGTTGAACCGGTCCTTCTGACCGAGCGGGATGACGACCTCGTTCACGAGCGGGTTCCCGAGCCGGGATACCTGCGTGAAGTCGCCCGCGCCGCTGTCGTGCGAGTCGGTTACCTGCAGCTTGCGCCGCTCGGTTGACGCCCACACGCCAACGACGCCGTTGCGGTCGTCACCACCGGACACTGACTCCCGGTCCCTCGTGATGCGGCGCTCGGGCACCTGAAGCACGATCGAGTGGACCGAGTAGCCGGCCAGGTCGTCGACTCCGCCGCCGGCGTTCCCCGGCAGCTTGCGGATGTTGATCCCGTCGAACGTGGCGCCCAGATCGACGAAGAACGGGTCGTCACGCTGACCGGCGAAGACGCGGGTGCCGTCCCTGAGAGTCTCGACCGCCTGCGCCGCCACCGCGTCGTAGTTCGGGATCGTCTTCGGGCCGACGTTGTTCGGCGCGACCGGGACGTCCCGAGCGACGGTGTACGTGTCGTAGTTGTGGCTGCGCCGCGCGCCGCGCTTGCGGTGCTTGGCCTTGCCACGGTGCTTGGCCTTGCCGCGGTGCTTGCGGCTGCCACGGCGACTGTCGTTGCCCTCCGACGCGTGGTCGTAGACCAAGCGCTCGACCGTGTACGTCTGCTTGACGTTCAGGCTCGGGTCGTCGATCGAATCCACCGTCGGGGCGGCGTACAGGAACGAGTTCGGGTTCTCGACCTTGGTCTTGAACCGGTACCTGTACCGGATGTCGTACCTGCCGTCACCGTTGTTGTCGATGTTGAGGTAGTAGTGCGCCCTGTCGTCGAACCGGTAGAAGTTCGGACCGCCGGCGGGATCCTCGAACGGGATCCAGTTGCCGACCACGGTCAAGTACTTCTCCTCGTTCTGGTCCGTCGAGGGGTCGTTCTTGGCCGTGAAGGCGTAGACGTCTGTGTCGTCACCTGTGGGGTCGATCGAGGTGAGCGGTGCTTCCCGGTGGCTCGAGCCGATACCGAGCGGCACCGCTACCGCGATCGCCGCCAGCGCAGCGACGAGCGACAGCTTTTTCATCAGGAACCCTCCTTAGAGCTGGATTGCCGCGTGGCCGACGTTCCAACTGCTCCGTCGACAAATGACCCTTACGTGGGACCCCCTCGACCGGATCACCAGCCCGGGTCATTGATCCGCGCGCGGCGGCCGGACGTAGTAGTGGGCGGCCACCCCGCCGCTCGATGCACCTCTGTCGCGGCGCGGGCCGGCTCGACGTGGTATGCAAACGCCCTTGACCGCACAGGACATGCAACGGCTCGCCGACGAGGAGCTCCTGCCCCTCGTCGAGCGCAAGGACCCGGCCGCGTTCGAGGTCGTGTACGACCGTCACGGCGGAGCGGCGTTCTCGCTCGCCTACCGGATGGTCGGCAACCGCAACGCCGCCGAGGACGTCACCCAGGAGGCCTTCCTGTCGCTGTGGCGAAGCGGTGCACGCTATGACCGGGCCCGCGGCAGCGTCCGCAACTGGCTGCTGGGGATCGTGCGCAACAGGGCGATCGATCTGCTGCGCCGCGACGTGCTCCAGGCGCCCACCTTCAGCTACGACGACCAGGTGCCCGACAAGCGCCCCGCGGCGGAGGAGACCGACGCCGAGGCGCTCCGCCGCGAGGCCGCGCGGGAGGTGCGAGGCGCCCTTGGCGGGTTGCCAAGCGACCAGATGCGGGTGATCGAGCTCGCCTACTTCGGTGGCCTCAGCCACTCGGAGATCGCGTCGATGCTCGGCATGCCCCTCGGGACCGTGAAGGGGCGCATGCGGCTCGGGATGGAGAAGATCCGCGCACAGCTCGCGGAGGAGGTTCAGGCATGAACCAGGATCACCGCCGCTACGAGGAGGAACTGGCCGCCTACATGCTCGACGCGCTCACAGTCGAGGAGAAGCGCCGCTTCGAGGAGCACCTGGGGGCGTGCGCCGCCTGCCAGGCCGAGGAGCGCTGGCTGCGCGGCGCCGTCGAGGTGCTTCCGTCGTCGGTCGAGCAGGTCGAGGCGCCGCCGGAGCTGCGTGAGCGCCTGATGGCGACCGTGCGAGCGGAGGCGCCCACTGCGGCCGAGAGCAAGCGCCGACCCTGGCTTCGCCGCCCTCGCGGCTGGACGATGCTGCGCCCCGCGGCCGCGCTGGCATCCCTGCTCGTCGTCGCCGCGGGCGTCGGCGGCTACCTGCTCGGCAACGACGACGGGCCGGCTACCAGCACGGTCGCGGTCGAGGGCACGGAGGTGCGGCCGACCGCCGGAGGGCGGATCGTGCGCTCGGGGAACGCGGCCGTGCTGCGCGTCTGGGGCCTGCCGCAACCAGGTCGCGATCGTGTCTACCAGGTGTGGCTGTTGCACAAGGGCGCCACGAAGCCCGAGCCCTCATCGCTGTTCTCGGTTCACCGTGACGGCAGTGGTGCAACCGGCATTCCCTCTGGTCTCGAGGGGGTCGAGCAGGTTATGGTCAGCGAGGAGCCGGCGAGCGGCAGTAGCGAGCCGACACAGGACCCCGTGCTGGCCGCGCGGCTCTCGTAGCGAGCAGGCGCCGAAAAAGGCCGGGCTGGAGTGAAATGGGAGCGCTGGACCTCTACACGCTGACGTGGCCTGATGTGCGCCGCGAGATCGAGGCCGGCCGCGAAACGGTCGTAGTCGCGTTCGGCGCCGTCGAGCAGCACGGCCACCATCTGCCGATGGGGACCGACTCGATCTTCGGCGACGATCTCGGGCGAGCCCTCGCCGAGCGGCTCGACGCCTTTCACGCTCCGACCATGAGGGTCGGATGCTCCAGGCACCACCTCGCCTTCCCGGGCACGATGTCGCTGGAGGAGGAGACCTTCCACGCTCTGGTCGCGGACGTGGTGCGCGGCTGGTCGCGGCACGGCTTCAAGCGCATCGTG
Organism: uncultured Solirubrobacterales bacterium; assembly: GCA_963774075.1. Lineage (GTDB taxonomy): Bacteria > Actinomycetota > Thermoleophilia > Solirubrobacterales > JBBDJG01 > JBBQNR01. The sequence goes on from CAVZDP010000008.1 coordinate 8,176, forward strand.
CTCCTGCCGACCCACGGCGGGAACTTCCGCCCTCTCGCCGAGGCGCTCGAGAAGCTCGGTCCGGTGGAGGGCGTGAACGTGATCGGCATCACCGACCTGATGCTGCTCGTCAACGCGACGCTCGGCACCGGCGCCGAGCTCGGGGTTCCCGCAGGCGAGGGAGGGCTACACGGCGGCGAATGGGAGACTTCGATGATGCTCGCGCTTCATCCAGAGCTCGTGCGGATGGACGATGCCGTCCCCGGCTTCACCGGCGACATCGAATCCGGGCTGCCGCGCTTCCTGGAGGAGGGCATCGACGCGCTGACCGACACGGGCGTCTTCGGCGACCCTCGCCGGGCGACCGCCGACCACGGGCGCCTGTATGTAGAGAGGCTCATAGAGCTCGCGGTCGGGTACGTAGAGGAGAGAAGTTGAGCGACAAGGACGCACCCGAGGCGCTGGAGGAGGCGATCGAGCGCTACAACACCGCGTGGAACGCGCACAACCTCGACGAGATCATGTCCATGCACGCGCCGGGCATGGTCTTCCACAACCACACGGCGGGCGAGAGCGCCGAGGGCGAGGACGTGCGCGAGCACATCAGGGGGATCTTCCAGACCTGGCCCGACCTCGAGTTCACGACCCGCCGCCTCTACGTGCGTGACGGGCTCGTCGTGCAGGAGTGGACCGCGACCGGGACGCTCGCGAAGACCATGCGGCGCGGCGATCTCGTGGCCGAGCCGACCGGCGAGCAGGTGAAATGGGACGGCATGGACGTGATCCCGTTCGAGGACGGTCTGGTCAAGCGCAAGGACGTCTACTCGGACTCGGTCTCGATCCTGCGCCAGATCGGCCTCTTGATGTAGGAAGAGACCGCCTACGTATTTAGCTGCTCGACCCCGCACTCCCGCGGCGGCTTGTCCTCGCGCCAGCGTTTGAAGGCCGCGCCGTGGCGGATGCGCTGCCCGCTCACGTGGTCGAAGGAGACCTCGGCCACCAGCTCCGGGCGCAGCGACACCCACTCGAGGTCGCGCCCAGCGCTCCAGCGGCTCGCGTCGGCGCTTCCACGCTCGCCGGTCTCGTAGGGAGCGAGCAGCTTCGGCAGCTCCCGCTTCTGCTTCGCGCTGAAGCCGGACGTGTGGCCGACGACCTGGAGCTCGCCATTCTTGTCATAGAGCCCGAGGATCAGCGACCCGACCGTCCCGCTCTCCTTGCCCGGCCGCCAACCGGCGGCGACGCAGTCGATCGTCCGCACCCGCTTGATCTTCACCATGCCGGTGCGCTCGCCCGGCCGGTAGGGCGCGTTCAGCTCCTTGGCGACGACGCCCTCGGCGCTCTCGAGCCAGCGCTTGGCCTTCCCGGGCTGGCGCACGATCGGCGTCAGCGCGACGGGCTCCGCGACGAGCTCCTCGAGCCGCGCGCGGCGCTCTTCGAACGGCAGTGGCAGCAGCTTCTCCTTGTCGAGCGCCAGCAGGTCGAATGCGACGAAGGTCGCCGGCATCTCCCCGGCCAGCTTGCGGACCCGCGACTCGGCGGGGTGGAGGCGCATCTGGAGGGCGTCGAAGTCCTGCTTCCCCCGGCCGTGGAGGATCACGAGCTCGCCGTCCAGGACGTAGCGCCCAGGCGGGAATTCGACCTCCGGGAAGTAGCGGCTGAGGGGCCTGCCGTTCCGGGATTGGAGGTAGGTCTCGGCCCCGTCCACGAAGGCGATCGCGCGGAAGCCGTCCCATTTGGGCTCGTACGCCCACTCCGGCCCTTGCGGCAATGCGGCTCTGGAACGGGCGAGCTGGGGCTCGATCGGCGGTTTGAGCGGAAGTTTCAGGGGACTCATCCTAATTCGCCGCTTAGCACTCGGCCGTCGGGGAAATAAAGAGCCGCAAGATGACGGTCACGCGACATGGGGGAGTGCTGGACGAGCCTCGCGAGGCTCAGATCGCGGCCCTGATCGAGCGAGGGGTGGAGGAGGGTTGTCTCGAGCTCTCCGAGGTCAACCAGCTGATCGTCGCCCTCGGCCTCAGCGAGAAGGACGTCGGGGACCTCTACGAGGAGATCCAGAGTCGAGGCGTCGAGCTGAGCGACGATTGCTCCCGCGAGGGCGCCGAGGAGGGCTACTACGTCAACTCCACCCTGGCGGCCGTCACGACCGACGCCCTCCAGCTCTTCATGAACGAGGTGAGCCGTCACCAGCTCCTGAAGGCGCCCGAGGAGATCGAGCTCGCCAAGAGGATCGAGGAGGGCGACCGCGAGGCCAAGGAGCGGATGATCAACTCGAACCTGCGCCTGGTCGTCTCCATCGCCAAGCACTACCAGGGGCGCCAGCTCGCTTTGCTCGACCTGATACAGGAGGGCATCCTCGGGCTGATCCGCGCCACGGAGAAGTTCGACTGGCGGCGCGACCTGAAGTTCTCGACCTACGCGACTTGGTGGATCAGGCAGTCGATCGAGCGCGGCATCGCGAACAAGGCCCGCACGATCAGGATGCCTGTGCACGTCCTTCAGCGCGAGCGCCGGATCGTGCGTGCGGAGCGCGAGCTACAGACGGAGCTGGGTCGTCAACCGACGGAAGATGAGATAGCCCAGAATGTCCAGCTCCCGCTCAAGCAGGTACGGGAGGTGATCGGGGCGGCGCGCACCGTGACGAGCCTCGACAAGCCGGTGGGGGAGGAAGACGACGTCTCCTATGGCGACCTGTTCGTGAGCGATCAGCCCGAGCCGGAGGAGGTGGTCGACGTCAGCCTCCGAAACGACGCGCTGCGGCAGGCGGTCGCGGACCTGCCCGATCGCGAGCGGATGGTCGTGCAGCTTCGCTACGGAATCCAGACCGGCGAGCCGCGCACGATCGACGAGGTGGTGCAAAGGCTCGGGATATCGCGCGACCGGGTTCGAAAGATCGAGGCCGACGCCCTTGCGCGGCTTGCGCGAATGCGCGAGGTGCGGGCGTACCAGTCGAACGAGCCCTTCGGCCGTGACCAGCGCCGATTCCAGAGAAGCTCGCTCGGAAGGAGAAGCTGAGGACCACGCGCAGCGCCCGTAACGGGCCATTGCACAGCTCGCGCCGCCTGTAGGCTGAGTCGAGTCATCACCAGGCGGCCTGATGTTCCCTCTCAACCTGCCCAACTTCCTCACGGTACTTCGCATCCTGCTGGTGCCCGTGATCGTTGTGGCCCTGCTCGCGGAGACTCCCAACGGCGACACGTTCGCTGCGATCGTCTTCGCGGCGGCTGCCTTCACCGACGGTCTCGACGGCTACATCGCCCGCTCGCGAGGCAGCGTCACTACGTTCGGCAAGCTGATGGATCCGCTCGCCGACAAGCTGCTGATCATCGCGCCGCTGGTGATGCTCGTCTCCTCCGACCGCATCGCCGCCTGGGTCGCGATGGTGATCATCGCGCGCGAATTCGCGGTCACCGGCCTTCGGATGGTGGCTGCCGAGCAGGGCATCGTCATCGCGGCTGGGCCGCTCGGGAAGCTGAAGACCATCGTCCAGGTGGCGGCGATCTTCGCCTCGATTGCCGTCGAGTCCTCGCCTCTCTGGGTGGACTCGCTCGTCTACCTGGCCGTCGTCGTGACGGTGATCTCAGGGGCGGACTACTTCTTCGGGCTGCGGCGCCGGATCGACGACGAGCGCCGCCAGCGAAAGCTGGAGCGGGCGAGCGCCTCTACGAGCCCTGGACCGGCCCCGCCCCCGGGGCACGGTGCATGAACCAGTTGCGCGTGTCGAGGACGAGCTCCTCATCCACGACCCCGAAGCCGAACCGTTCGTAGAAGACGACATTCTCGGGCTTGTCGGTCTCGAGGTAGGCTGCGTCGCCGAGCTCGTCCATGCGCCCGACGAACGCCTGCATCAGCCGGCTGCCGATGCCCATCCCGCGCATGCCGCCCTCGACCGCCACAGGCCCGAGGTGCCAGTGTGGCTCGTCAGGGTCCTTCTTCCCCCATTCGCCGAGCCAGTGGATCGTGCGCGTCACGTCGCGGACGCGAGTGGGGCGGGTGGAGGGAAGCATCGTCAACATCTTCAGCGGTGAGAGCTGGCAGGTGCCCGGGGGCGCTATCCCGGCCACGCCGATGACGTAGCCGTCTCGCCATGCGGCGAGTGGCGGCTGCTCCATCTCCCTGAGGAACGAGCCGAAGGTGCGGGTCAACATGCGCTCGCGGTGGCGCGGGTCGTTGCCGAGCACCGCCATGGGCATCGGGTTGTCGCGGAGGCCGCGCGCTGCAACGCCCGCTCCGAACTGCAGCTCTTCCGGGCGCAGCTCGCGGACCTCGACTTGGAGCATCGCTCTACGAGCAGGGGCTCTCGAGCCACTCTCGCAGCGTCACGTGGCGCCGCGAGTGAATCTCTGACTCGAGCTCTTGCCGGATCTCGGCCACCAGGCCGTGCCGCTCCGCGACGACGTCGTGCTGATGGATCGTCTCCAGGTTCTGCTGGCGGGCGAGCACGAACGCCTCGTCGTCGAGCTGGGGGTAGGAGTCGAGCAGCCCGCGCACCATCTCGCGCACGCAGTCTTCGACGAAGCGTGGGCGACGGTGCGCCTTCTCGACGACCGCGCGCTCGTCCGCGCGCTTCATGAGCTCGAAGATCTCCGAGCTCATCGACTCCTCCACGATCCGCAGCAGCGTCTGGGCGCTGAGGTCGAGCTCGCAACCTTCCGGACAGCCGACGCAGAGGCGACCGATCCCGCGCTGATTGTGAGTCGCCACAGGCACCGCTTCGAAGACGCGCTCGATCTCGTCGTCGGTGAAGCCCTCCGCGAGCAAACGCTTTCTCGACGCGTCAGCTACAAGTTCCTGCGCGCACGGGCAGGCCGTCATGCCCTGCGCCTCCACGCCGACGAGCCGACGCAGCCCGCGGTCGGAGAAGACGGCCGTGCCGATCAGCGTGTAGAGCTCCTGAGTGGGGAGCTCCGTGACCGGCGTCAGCTTGTGCTCGGGATAGCGCGCGCGAATCGTGACCTCGGCCCTGAGGCCGCCCTGGCGCTCGAGCACCCGCTGAGCGATGTGTGCCGCCAGCGTCTCGGCCTTGAAGGCCTCCCTCATCACGACCTCGTCGATCGCCTCGTTGACGACCTCCTCGAAGCGCGACATGTGGACCCCCATCTGGGCCGGGTTCAGGTCCACGTAGCACTCGAGCTCGGCGTGGTAGAGCTGCTCGCTGCCGTTCGCCGAGATACGGAGAATCTTCTCTACGCCGGTGACGCCGACGCGCGAAAGGCTGAGGCTGGTGACGGGGCGGCGTGCTTGGACGTCGGGCGCCTCCAGAGAGGGGCTCCGACCTTTGCTTGCCCCGGCCAACATTCGACCCACAAGATTAGCGAGTTCGTCCTATACTCCGGATACGCGGCTTGGAGCCAGACTGCGTTGGATTCGCAGCAATAAGGGCCCAGCCTCTCGCGACTGACGTCGCGGCTCAGGTGAAATTTGGAGGGGGAATGAAGAGGGCGTCCGATCAGGGCGGGCGCCGCTTCGAAGACATGCTTTGGTGTGGGGGTACACGCTGAGCCGGAAAGACGATGCTGTTCTCACGGACGGTGCTGCGTTTCAGGACCATGACGAGCTGCGGGAGCTCGTCGCGGAAGCACAAGACCGCGGCTATCTGAAGCAGGAAGAGCTCGCCACTGTGGTGGAGGAGCTCGACCTCGGTGAAGAGCAGCAGAAAGAGCTGCATTCCTTCCTCGTGGACCACGGGGTCGAGATCGTGGTCGACGGCGACGTGCTGTCGCATCACGGTCGCGGTGGGGGCAAGGGAAGCCCGGATGGAGTCGCGCGCGAGCACGACCATCCGAGCAAGCCGGAGCTCGACCTCTCGGTCGAGCCGAGCCTCGACTCGCTGCGGCTCTACCTACGCTCCATCGGCAAGGTCGAGCTGCTGACCGCGGCACAGGAGGTCACGCTCGCAAAGCGGATCGAGCGCGGTGACGTTCCCGCAAAGGAGCAGATGGTGAAAGCGAACCTGCGCTTGGTGGTCTCCATCGCGAAGGGTTACCTCGGGCGGGGTTTGACGTTCCTCGACCTGATCCAGGAAGGATCGCTCGGGTTGATCAGGGCTGTCGAGAAATTCGACTACAGGCGCGGCTACAAGTTCTCGACCTACGCCACATGGTGGATTCGACAGGCCGTGACGCGGGCGATCGCCGACAAAGCGCGCACGATCCGCATCCCCGTTCACATGGTGGAGAAGCTGAACAATGTCGTGCACGTCGAGCGCCAGCTCGTTCAGAGATTGGGACGGGAGCCGACGGCCGACGAGATCGCACGCGAGTTGCGCTGCACCGCGCGCGAGGTGCGCGACGTGCTGAGGATCGCGCAGCTTCCGATCTCGCTCGAAAAGCCGATCGGCGAGGAAGACGATTCTTCTCTGGGCGACTTCGTCCAGGACGAGTCCGCAGAGTCTCCCTTCGACTCGGCGACGATCATCATGCAGAAAGAGAACGTGCGCCGCGTGCTCGCCGCGCTCCCCGATCGCGAGCGGCAGGTGATCGAGCTACGCTACGGGCTGAACGGCGGCCTGCCGAAGACACTCGAGGAAGTGGGACGGGAGTTCAACGTCACCCGCGAGCGAATCCGCCAGATCGAGAACAACACGCTGAAGAAGCTCCAGAAGCTCCCCGAAGCTCAGCGCCTACGCGACTTCGCCTGAGGGCCGAGCCGAGTGCCGCGCCGGCCGGACCGGTGCTCATCCGGCCGAAGAGCCACGACGCCCTCACTAAACTGGACGGGCCGGCCAGTGGCCGGCTGACACTCCCGGGGGAGTGCCCGAGTGGCCAAAGGGAGCGGTCTGTAAAACCGCCGGCTCAGCCTACGCAGGTTCGAACCCTGCCTCCCCCATGAAGGCGGTTTGCGCGGCATCGAGGCGCGATGGCGCCCTTTCAGCCCCCTTTGCGGCGGTATTCGGGCCTCTGCCAGAGCGTTCGGGCTCAGAGGCGCCGGTGGGCTCCCGGCCGAACCCCCGCCCGGGTGCCCCTTGACGCCCAGATGGTCGCCTTTCGCGATCGCACGACGATCGCACAAAGGCGGGCAAGCCCTTCCCTTTGTCGTCCACCAGAGCTATGTGTGTCGTGTGGCCGAAAACCCCACGCCATCGAATCCGGCCTGAGGGCATCGTCCTCCGCCACCGGCGCCACTGCATGCAGCCGCCGTGGCGAGGCGTGCGACTGTCGCCCCGGCTACCAGGCCCAGGTTTGGTCGCCGCGCGACCGAAAGCGATCCGAAAGACGTTTCCGGCGCTCGCTGAGGCACGCGCTTGGCGCGCCGAGGCCAAGTCGGCGCTTCGGCTTGGGACCATGCGCGCCCCGACGCGAACGACCCTCGCTGAGGCCTCAGAGGACTGGCTTCGCGGCGCCAAGGCCGGGGTGATCCGCACGCGCTCGGGTGAGACCTACAAGCCCTCGGCGATCAGGGCCTACGAGCAGGTGCTGCGGGCCAGGGTGATTCCGGAACTCGGCCACGTGCGCCTTCCGCTCTCACTCGCCACATGATCCAGGACCTCGTCGATCGGCTGGGTCGGCGATGGCCCTTCCCCCTCAAGCGTCAGGAACA
>CAVZDP010000009.1:0-428380 GCA_963774075.1 uncultured Solirubrobacterales bacterium
TCTGCATCAGAGAGCGACCTCTTCTCGTTCTCAAGAACGTTCTTCACGGCCTTCGCCGCCGCGCCTGAGAAGATGGCAATGGCCGGCTCTCGTCCTGTGAGGTGTGCCCACCTAGCGGCCCAGAGGCCCCACGACGTGTGAGGTAAGCCGCTGCAAATAACTGGGGGTCGGTGCCCAAACTGCGAGGGACCCCAACTGGGAACTAATGGGAATCCGAGGGCGGTCGATATCGATGAACAGAGGCTCTCCGAAATGCGGGGAGCGCCGATGAAGCCAGAAGAGCAAGAACTAAAAGAGCTCCGGATCCTCGCCGTCGACGACGAGGAGTCGAACCTGTTGCTGATCTGGCGGATCCTCGAGCGGGCTGGCTATACGCATGTGGAGACCACGACGGACGCGTCTCGGGTCCCCGACATGTTCGTCGAAACCTGCCGCGATCTCGACCAGGCCCGGCTCGAAATACTTAACCGGCTGGCGCTCGCGGCCGAGTACCGCCCTACTACCGCCGCGATCCCGGTCGTGGTCAGCGCTGACGCCACTTCTGCTCAGATCGAGCGGTTGCGCGCCGGTGCCGCCAAGTACCTGACCAAGCCAATCGACGTAGAGTCGTTGCTCGGCACCGTTACGGGCGCTCTTTCAGCGACCGCTACGCGCTAGATGCTAGTAAGCCAACGGCGTCTAAAGATGGGGTCCATCAGTCGATGAGAGACATGTGGGCGGGCCCAGACCCACAGACGAGGCGAGGTTCGAAGGAGGAAACAACGATATGAAAGGGATCGTTTTCAATCTCCTCGAGGAGATCGTCTCGCACGACTACGGCGAGGACGTCTGGGACGCGCTCCTCGAGGCCGCGGGGCTCGATGGCGCTTACACCTCGCTCGGAAGCTACTCCGATGAGGACCTGATGAGGCTCGTCGGGGCCGCCTCGTCCGCCCTGAGCACGCCCGCAGACGAGATCGTGCGCTGGTTCGGCCGCAGCGCGCTGCCGCTGTTCGCGGACCGCTATCCCCAGTTCTTCGAGCCGCATGCATCGACGCGGTCTTTCGTCCTTACGCTCAACCAAGTGATCCACCCCGAGGTTCGAAAGCTCTATCCCGGCGCGGACGTTCCCGTGTTCGACTTCGACACGTCCTCAGAGGAAGTGCTGGTGATGGGCTATGCCTCTCCGCGCAAGATGTGCGCATTCGCGGAAGGGCTGATCGAGGGCGCGGCATCCCACTACGGCGAAGAAGCCGTGATCGAGCAGCCGAAGTGCATGGTCCGAGGAGACGAGAAGTGTGTCCTGGAGATCTCCTTTTCTAGATAGGTCACAGCCGCAGGGCGACGAAGCGCGGTCCCCGGAAGACGAACTGAGGCGGGTAAGGCATCGGCTCGAACGCGAGCGTGCTGCCCGCAAAGAGGCCGAGCAGATCTCGGAGACCGTCACGCGCCGCCTCTATGAGAAGCAGGCGGAGCTCGAGTTGCTCGAGATCGTCGCGACTGCTTCGAACGAGGCTTCAAGTGTCGACGAGGCGATGAAGATCGCGATCGAGGGAATCTGCGCTCACACGGGCTGGCCCGTCGGACATGCTTATCTCGTCCAGGAGAGTTCGCCTCCGCTCCTCGTCCCGACGACGACGTGGCGTTGCGACGACCCCTGCCGGTTCGAGGCGTTTCGAAGAGAGACTGAGGCCACATCCTTTCCGCCGGGCCTTGGATTACCGGGGCGAGTGCTCGCAGCCGGAACCCCTGCCTGGATCATCGATGTCGCCAATGATCCGAATTTCCCGAGGGCAAAGGCGGCTGCGGAGGGCGGGCTCAAAGCCGCCTTCGCGTTTCCCGTGCTCATATCCGAAGAAGTCGTTGCCGTGCTCGAGTTCTTCGCACCCGAAGCGGCCGAGCCGGACGAACAGCTACTCGGGTTGATGGCTCACATCGGAACACAACTGGGAAGAGTGATGGAGCGAGATCGGGCTCGGGCACAGCTTGCGCACCAGGCCCATCATGACCCGCTCACGGGTCTTCGTAACAGACGCTCTCTCATTGCAGACCTGGAGCTCGGGCTCTCTTGCGCCAGCAAAGAACAAGAGCTACTGGTCCTGCTCTTCGATCTCGACGGCTTCAAGGGCTACAACGACACCTTCGGTCACGCCGCCGGGGATTCGCTCCTCGTGCGGCTCGGGCACCACCTCACGACCGCGCTGGAAGGCCTCGGGTCGCCATACCGTATGGGCGGAGACGAGTTCTGTGTCCTCGCTTCGGTCGACGTCGACAGCCCCGAGTCGATCGCCCTGAAGGCCGTGACGGCGCTGGCTGAGCACGGTGAAGGCTTCAGCGTGACGGCCTCGTACGGGTCTGTCCTGGTGCCCAGGGAAGCAACCAGCTCCACCGAGGCGCTTCGCATCGCAGACCAGCGCATGTATGCACGCAAGAGCGTTGGCAGCCGGGCGTCCGCGGGGCGGCAGAGCACGGACGTGTTGTTGAAGGTCCTTTCTGAGCGCAGCCCCGACCTTGGAATCCACTTAGACGAGGTCACCGAGCTCTGCCAGGCGGTAGCCGCGAAGCTGGCGCTGCCCGACGAGGAGGTGGCTCCCCTGCTTCAGGCTGCGTCGCTTCATGATGTTGGCAAGGCCGCGATTCCCGACGAGATCCTGAGGAAGCCAGGACCGCTCAACGCCGAAGAGTGGGAATTCATGCGCCGTCACACGCTGATCGGCGAGCGGATACTGAGCGCCGCTCCGGCACTGACGCGAGCCGCTTCGTTCGTGCGGTCGAGCCACGAGCGGTTTGATGGCAACGGGTATCCGGACAAACTTGCCGCCGCCGACATACCGCTAGGGGCGCGCGTAATCGCGGTGTGCGACGCGTTCGACGCCATGAGATCGAGCCGTCCCTACCGCGCGGCAATGAGCGCCGAGGGGGCCCTGGCGGAGCTTCGGCGCTGCGCCGGCACCCAAGTCGATCCGACTGTTGTAGAAGCCCTTTGCAGTGTGATCGCGGAACGGGCGCACGTCACGGCCAATTCGAGCAAGTAGTGCTCGTCAGGTCGCGGCGGTCGGTTCGCGTGGCCAAGAATAGGATGCTCGACACAAGTCTGCACGAGCGCGGCCGAGGCTCCGCAGACACGAGGATGCAGGGTGCTCAGACAGCCTCGACAGCCTCCGTTCGTCGATGGACAACCCGCTTCGCGAGCTCCAGCGCGGGGACGATCGTCGAAGCGGCGCCCACGACGATCGCCCAGTCCCCTGGCGACAGGCTGGTCGTCCCGAACGCGTTCTGGAGGAACGGCAGGTTGATCACCAGGGCAAGGAACACGATCTCCCAAAGGACGGCGAGGTTCAGCCACTTGTTGGCGAAGGGCCTGTCCAGCACCGAGTGGCGATCGGAGCGGAAGCTGAAGCCCTTGAGTAGCTCGATGACCACCAGCGTGGCAAGCGTCATCGTCATCGCCTCGGCCAGCCTTCTGCCGGAGGACAAGGCCCAGGTGAACATGCTGAGCGTGACGAGCGCCGACCACATCCCGCCGACCGCGATCAGCGCTACGACGCGCCTGTTGAAGATGCCCGCCTCACGACTCCGCGCGGGACGGCGCATGAGATCTCGTTCGGGCGGATCGACTGACAGCGCCAGGGCGGGCAGGCCGTCCGTGGCGAGGTTGACGTACAGGATCTGTACTGCGCTCAGCGGAAGCGGCTTGCCGAGCAGCGACGCACCAACTAGCAGTCCGATCTCGCCAAGATTGGCCGAGAGCAGGTACATGAGGTACTTCTTGATGTTCCCGAAGACGCCCCGCCCCTCTTCGACTGCAGCGACGATCGACGCGAAGTTGTCGTCGGTGAGGGTCATCGCGGCCGCCTCTTTGCTGACGTCGGTACCGGTGACGCCCATCGCGACTCCGATGTCGGCTTTCTTGAGCGCGGGTGCGTCGTTGACGCCGTCGCCCGTCATCGCGACCGAGTGGCCCTTCTTCTGCCAGGCGGTGACGACCCGCAGCTTGTCGGCCGGAGATACGCGCGAGTAGACCTCGATCGTCTCGATCTCGCGATCCAGCTCTGCGTCGCTCATCGACTCCAGCTCAGCGCCGGTGACGGCGCGGCCGGACCTGAGGACGCCGAGTTCGCGTGCGATCGCCTGAGCGGTGAGCGGATGGTCGCCGGTGATCATTACCGGCTTGATGCCGGCCTGCTCGCAGGTCCGAACAGCTTCCTTCGCCTCGGGACGAGGCGGATCGATCATCCCGATCAGTCCGAGGAACGTCATCCCGCGCTCTGCATTCTCGAGCTCGGCATCGGATCGACGAGCCACGGCCAGGACGCGCAGCGCCTCGCTCGCCATCTGCCGCGCCGTCGCCAGGGCTGCTGCCCGAGCGGCATCGTCGAGCACGGTGTCGCCGGAAGCAAAAAACTGATGCGTACATGAGTCGAGGATGACCTCAGGCGCGCCTTTCGCATAGGCGTCAGCGCCGTCGGGGGTCGCATGCAACGTGGTCATGCGCTTGCTCTCCGACGTGAACGGGATCTCGCTCACGCGCGGGAACTGCGCATCGAGTTGCGGCTTGTGCAGGCCGGCCTTCGCCGCCGCTACCACCAGAGCGCCTTCGGTCGGGTCGCCGCGAACATGCCAGAGCTGATCGGCGTCACTTGTGGCGATGTGTGCATCCGACGCGAGTACCGCCGCCCGCAACATCTCGATCAAAGCGGAGGGAGGATCGACGCGCGCGCCGTCCCGTGAAAACACGCCGACCGGCTCGTACCCTGCGCCCGATACCGTCAGTATCCGCCCGGCGAAGTAGAACTTACGCGCGGTCATCTGGTCCTTGGTGAGGGTGCCGGTCTTATCAGACCCGATGACCGACACGCTGCCGAGCGTCTCGATCGCCGGCAAGCGGCGGACGAGCGCCTTGCGCCTGACCATTCGCTGCGCTGCCACCGTGAGCGAGATGGTGATCACGGCCGGCAATGCTTCAGGGACGACGGCGACCGCCACCGCCGTGCCGAAGAGCAGCATGTCCAGGATCGGTTCGCCCCGGAGGAGCCCCAAGCCCACGACGACCAGCACAATCACAAGCGCCGTGCGGGCCAGGATCATTGCGACCTTGTCGAGGTTCAGCTGCAGCGGAGTCTTGCTCCTCTCGATCGTCTCGAGCATCCGGGCGATGCCGCCGAACTCGGTCTCCGACCCCGTCGTGACGACGACTGCCCGACCTCGGCCATAGGTGACTGCCGTGCCCGCGTAGACCATGTTCGTGCGGTCGCCCACCGGCAGCTCGCCTTCGGTGAGCGTCGCGGTCTGTTTCTCGACGGACAGGGACTCGCCGGTCAGCGCCGACTCCTCGACCTGCAGGTTCACGACATCGCACAAGCGCCCGTCGGCTGGCACCTTGTCGCCCACCCGCAACACGATGACGTCGCCTGGCACGAGCTCGGACGTTGGGACGTCTGTCTCGTCGCCGTCTCGCAGCGCCGTGGCCGTCGGCGCCGCCATCCTGCGCAGGGCTTCGAGCGTGCGTTCGGCCCGGTATTCCTGGGCGAAGCCCAAAAAGGCCGAAAACAGCACAATCACTGAGATCACGAGGGCTTCGGTAGCGTGCCCGAGCACCGCCGACAGGCCGACCGCTACGAGCAGGATGAGGATCAGTACGTTCTTGAACTGCTCGAGCAGCAGCCTCCACGGCTTAACCGCATGAGCGACGTGGAGCTCATTTGGGCCGTACTCGGCGAGTCGCCGCGCGGCTTCCTGTTCGCTCAGACCCGATTTCAGGGGTGTGTCGAGCCTGGCTGCGACCTGATCGATATCGATGCTGTGCCAGCGACGGGCCTCGGGCGCGATCGGTGTATCGGAGCGAGCGGGAAAGCGAGCGGTAGACGAAATCGAGGCACCTCCGAAGGAACCGGATGGCAATCCTTCGTAGGTCTCTCCTAGCCCGCTTCGGCCGACTCCGCCGGGCCGACTCTGCGGCCGGAATGACGACGGAGCGCCACGAGGATACTCCCCTACGCGCCTCAAGCGTATCAACGGTTGCCGAACGCATCCACCACCACAATCCCTTCCTACGTTCGGCGGACGGTGCTCCGCACGCCCGTTCGGGTGACTAGCCCAAATCACGGGCCTGCATCGCACATTTATCATCCGTCGGCCAGGTCGATCACGACGCCCCGTGACCTTGTCGCGGAGCCGGCGATTTCAGTCGGGGGTTCGAGTCCTCGCTGCCCCGTTGGCTCTAGAGAGCGAAAAGGCTTGCATTTGCGGGACTTTTCGCGTTCTGAGGTGAGCTCTCGAACTACCGCTCACAACCGCTGAAAACCGCATGATCAGGGTGCTGACTTTCCCACGGTTTTCCCACGGGCAACCGACTACAGCCTTGGTCGCAACGCGTTGATCTCACAGCGAAGGTGCGCAGGGAGGCGCAGACCGACCTCGAGGCCGCTGGGTGGGTGCCGGGGCCGGGGCAACGGCCGGATGCTGTCGCGGGATACTTAGCCCATGGAGTGGATCACGTTGGTGCTCGCCGTCTACGCTGCGGGGCTATCGACCGTCCTCGGGTATCTGACCTGGCGCAAGGACAGGCACAGCGTCCGGTTCTTCGTGACGTACCACCGCCATCACGATTGGTACGGCTTGGTAATGAGCGTAGTCAACGCTGGGTTTCGTCCCGTAACGCCACCAAGCTCGACGGCGACACGGTCGCCCAGGCTCAGATGCTCATGAGAGCCAGCGACCCGATCTTCGAGATGGGGCTCACGCTCGGCGGCCACAGGCAGGAGGACCGCTTCTGGCAGCACACGCTCACCGCCCTGGCGGCCCACTTCGGCCACGAGGCCGACGTGGACACCCAGGTCGTGTGCGTCGACAAGAAGCGCCAGTGGTCGAGGTGGCGCAACGTGTGGCACAGCTCCGCCATCCGCTCCACTCTCTACCGGGGGTCCGGGACGGGCTGTGAAGCGCCTGTTCAAGCGCGATCGCGCGGTTGCCTGAGCACCCGAACGACGCGGTCGTAGTCGGCTCGGGCCCCAACGGGCTCGCCGCCGCCATCGTGCTTGCCCGGGCCGGCCGCCGGGTCACGCTCATGGAGGGCGCGGAGACCGTGGGCGGCGGCTGCCGCTCGGAGGAGCTGACGCTTCCGGGCTACGTTCACGACACCTGCTCAACGGTCCATTCCCTGGCGCTTGCTTCGCCCTTCCTGAGCAGCTTGCCGCTGGCGGAGCACGGTCTCGAGCTCGTGCACCCCGACGCGCCGCTCGCTCACCCGCTGGACGACGGCTCCGCCGTGGTGATGGAGCGCTCCGTGGAGAAGACGGCCCAGGGACTTGGTTCGGACGCGCGGCCCTACCGCCGATTGTTCGATCCGCTCGTCCGCACTGCCGACGAGCTCATGTACGAGATCCTCGGCCCGTTTCGCCCGCCGCTCCACCCGCTGGTATTGGCGCGCTTCGGCGCGAGCGGGCTGCGCTCGGCGACGGGGCTGGCGCGCTCGCGTTTCCGGGGCGAGCGCGCGCGCGCCCTCCTGGCTGGTTGCTGCGCTCATTCGATGCTCTCTTTGCGAACCCCGGCCAGCGCTGCCTTCGGGATCGTCCTCGCATTAGGCGCGCATCGCGTCGGCTGGCCGGTGGCCCGTGGCGGCTCCCAGCGCCTGGCCGACGCCCTCGCGTCCCACCTGCGTTCCCTTGGTGGTGAGATCGAGACCGGTAGATGGGTGGAGTCGCTCGACGAACTCGCAGGCACCGGCGCCACGCTGCTCGACGTGACCCCGCGCCAGCTCGTGAGGCTGGCCGGCCGCCGCCTGCCCGCGGGGTACGCCAAACGGCTCGCGCGCTACCGCTACGGGCCGGGCGTCTTCAAGCTCGACTGGGCCCTCGACGGCCCGATCCCCTGGAGCGCTGCGGAGGTTTCGCGCGCGGGCACCGTGCACCTCGGCGGCGGGCTAGACGAGATCGCCGCCTCAGAGGAAGCGGCCTCGATGGGCGAGCACTGCGACCGCCCGTTCGTCCTCCTCGTGCAGCCGAGCCTCTTCGATCCGACCCGAGCCCCTACGGGCAAGCACACGGCCTGGGCCTACTGCCACGTGCCGAACGGATCCTCGCGCGACATGACCGGGGCGATCGAGGCGCAGGTGGAGCGCTTCGCGCCGGGGTTCAAGGACCTGATCGCCGCGCGCTCGGCGATGGATCCCGCGGAGGTGGAGCGGCGCAACCCGAACTACGTGGGCGGCGACATCAACGGCGGCGTCCAGGACTTGCGGCAGCTCTTCACGCGTCCGGTCGCCCGCGCGGTCCCGTACTCGACGCCGGTCGACGGGCTCTACATCTGCTCGTCGTCCACACCGCCGGGCGGCGGTGTGCATGGAATGTGCGGGTACTTCGCAGCGCGCTCCGCGCTGCGACATGGCAAGTGAATGCTGGGGCAGCATTCCGCAGCGTCACCGGAGGCGGCTCCCGGTAGGGTCTCTCACGCCCGCGTGCCCACCGCGACCAGGTACTCCTGCTCGAACCGTGCGCGGTCGGGCGTGCCGCGGTTCCACTCGTCGCAGAACTGGTTCAGCGCCTCCTCGAACTCCGCCTCGCGCCCGGTGCTGCGGGCGTTCCCCTGCACGGCGATCGTGGGGCCGTACCGTTCCTTGAAGTGCTCGCCATAGTCGCGCGGATTCTCGAAGGCGGTGATCTCCAGCGGGTCACGCTCCAACGTGTGGAACTCGACACGGTCGCCGAACAGGTCATGCACGTGCGCCTCGCTGCCCCAGAGTGGCGGCGACTGCGCTCCTGGTGGAGGCGGCGGGGCGAACGGGCCCATGGTCCGAAACAGCGCGCCGAGCATGCCTTCGGGCGTCCAGCTCAGCAGCCCGATCGTGCCGCCGGGACGGCACACGCGGACGAGCTCGTCGGCGACGTCTTGGTGGTGGGGCGCGAACATCGCCCCGATCGATGACATGACGACGTCGAACGACTGATCGTCGAAGGGGAGGTTCTCGGCGTCCGCTTCGACCCATTCCAGCTCGAGGCCTTGGGCCTCCGCGCGGCGCCGGCCGGCCTCGAGCAGCTCAGGCGTGAGGTCGCTCGCCGTGACGGTCGCGCCGCGCTCGGCCGCCGGAATCGAGGCGTTGCCGGTGCCGGCGGCGACGTCGAGGACGCGCATCCCGGGGCCAATGTTGCAAGCCTCGACGAGCCGCGGCCCGAGCGGCAAGAGAAACGTCTCGACCATGGACGGATAGTCGCCGGATGCCCACATCGCGCGATGGCGCGCCTTGAGCTCAGTGTCAGACCCGGTGGACGGCAATTGGCCTCCTTCGTCGTTGAAACGCGAACCGTACATGGCACTGACCTCCAGGTGGTGGACCGCTCGGGTGCCGGCAGCCGCGGCTGGGTAGCGTCCACTACATGGCAACCGTCCTGAGCTGGAACGTGGGAGGGAGGTGTGCGGACGGTGAATGAAGCAGAAGTCTTAGAGCGTCGCCGCTGGATCGGCCTCGTACTGCTCTGCTTCGCGCAGTTCATCGTCGTTCTGGACGCCTCGATCGTCAACGTCGCCCTACCCTCGATCGGGGAGGCGCTCGACTTCTCCCAGGAGAACCTCGCCTGGGTGGTCAACGCCTACGTGCTCACCTTCGGCGGCTTCCTGCTGCTGGGAGGGCGCATGGCCGATCTGCTCGGGCGCCGGCGTGTGTTCATATCCGGGCTGCTGCTCGTCGCGGCCGCCTCGCTCGCGGCCGGCTTCGCCGCGACCGAGGGCCAGCTGATCGCCGCCCGCGCGGCCCAGGGTCTCGGCGCGGCGATCATCTCGCCGTCTGCGCTGTCGATCGTCACCACCACCTTCAGCGATGGCGCCGAGCGCAACAAGGCGCTCGGGGCCTGGGGAGCGGTCGCCGGCGCGGGCGGCGCCGCCGGCGTGCTCTTCGGCGGAATCCTCACCGACGGCCTCGGATGGGAGTGGGTGCTGTGGGTCAACGTGCCGGTCGCGCTCGTCGCCGCGGCGCTCGCCCCGGGACTGATTGCCGAGAGCCGCTCCGAATCGGCCACGCGCCACTTCGACACCGCCGGAGCGGTGAGCATCACCGCCGGTCTCTCGGTGCTCGTCTACGCGCTGGTCGACGCGACCGACGCTGGGTGGGGGTCGGGTCAAACACTCGGGCTCCTGGCAATTTCCGCTGCGCTGATCTCGGCATTCGTGGTGATCGAGCTTCGCTCGGATGCTCCGCTCGTGCCGTTCGGGATCTTCCGCCTCCGGACCTTGACCGGCGCCAACGTCGTGGGGCTCCTCGTGGGCGCGTCGCTCTTCTCGATGTTCTTCTTCATCACGCTCTACATGCAGCAGGTGCTCGGCTACAGCGCGATCGAGGCCGGGCTCTCCTACCTGCCGCTGGCTGTGTCGATCATCGTCGCGTCGGCGATCGCCTCCCAGCTCGTCACGCGCATCGGCTTCAAGCCGGTGCTCGCGGCCGGCATGGTGTTCATCGCAGCGGGGCTCGTCTGGTTCTCCCAGGTTTCCGTGGGCGGCGCCTTCACGACCGACATCCTCGGTCCGTCGCTCCTTGCGGCGGCCGGGCTCGGATTCGCCTTCGTCACGACGACGATCGCAGCCGTCTCCGGCGTTCGCGAGCAGGAGTCCGGGCTCGCGAGCGGACTGATCAACACCTCGCAGCAGATCGGCGGCGCGCTCGGGCTCGCGGTGCTGGCGACGATCGCCAACTCGCGGACCGACGACGTCATGGCTGGTTCCGGCGGTGATCCGTCGGCGCTGCGGAACGCACTGACCGAGGGCTTCCAGTCGGCGTTCCTCGCCGGCGCTGCGATCGCGGTGCTCGGCCTTGTTCTGACGCTGGTGCTGATCCGCGGCAGCGACAGTCGTGCCCACGTCGACCTCGCCAGGCGCGACGACGAGCGACCTGCCGACGTCATGCCCTGATAGAAAGCCCGCGATGCTCGCTGCCTTGACCTTCTCTGGGACTCCGCGGGCCAAGTGGCTTGCTGCGTTTTTCTGGCTGGCGGTGTTCCTGGGCTTGAACTCGGTGAACATCTTCGACCGCTTCGCCGACGCCGAGCAGAACCGGAGCGTCGACTACCTGCCGGCCAAGGCCGAGTCGGTGAAGCTGCTCGAGCAGATCGACGAGTTTCCCTCCGGCGAGCACTTCAGCGCCGTCGTCGTGTACAGGCGCGACGGCGGGCTTACCGCTCAGGACCGGAAGGCGATCGCCGAGGATCGCAATGAGCTCGTGCGTGTCGCGACGGCCGGCCGCCCCCCGAGGCCGATCATTTCGCGCGACCGCACAACGGCCCTCAACATCGTCCCATTCCAGAGCACGGGCGAGGGGGACATCGTCACCCGGGACGTGGACCGCGTGCGCGAGGTGGTGGGTAACGCGCCACCGGGGTTGCAGGTGGAGATAACGGGTGCGGCCGGCTTCGCGGCCGATGCCATAGACGTATTCGAATCGATCAATGGAACGCTCCTCGCCGCGACGGCGCTGCTCGTCTTCGTCCTGCTCATCCTCATCTACCGCAGCCCAATCTTCTGGCTCATCCCCTTCCTCTCGGTGATCGTCGCCGAGGTGAGCTCGCGCGGGGTGGGCTACGTGCTCTCCGAGCTTGGGGTCACGGTGACCGGCCAGTCCTCCGCCATCCTCACGGTCCTCGTCTTCGGGGCGGGGACCGACTACGCGCTGTTGATAGTGGCGCGGTACCGCGAAGAGCTGCGCCACCAGCAGGACAAGCACCTTGCCGTGGCGACCGCCATGCGAACCGCCGGCCCCGCGATCCTGGCCTCCGCCGGCACGGTCATCGCCGGTCTTCTCTGCCTGTCCCTGGCCGAGGTCAACGGTACCTCGGGCCTCGCGCTGATTGGGGCGTCGGGGATCGCGGTCGCGATGCTCGTGATGTGCACGCTGCTGCCCGCGCTGCTCGCGATCTTCGGCCGCCGGGCGTTCTGGCCGTTCATCCCGCGCTACGGCAGCGAGGGAACCGACGCGACGCACGGCGTGTGGCGACGGATAGCCGAGCGCGTCGGTTGGGCGCCTCGTCGCGTCTGGATCGGCTCCGTCGCAGCCCTCCTGGTGATGTCCCTGGGGCTGGTCTACTTCAACACCGATCTCACGACCGGCACTCAATTCCGCGACGAGGAGAGCTCGACGCGTGGCCAGGCGCTGGTGGCGCGTGCCTTCCCAGCCGGCGTCAACGTGCCGAACACCGTCCTGGTTCCGAACCTCGACCGGGCGGACGAGGTACGGGCGACGCTGGCACGCCGTCCGGAGGTGGCGACTCTCGGACCGGTCGAGATCGGCCCGCCGGGCGCGCGCTTCGACCTCACATTGCGCGCCGACCCCTACTCGACGAAGGCGTTCGATCAGATCCCCGAACTGAGAGAGGTCGCGAAGCGGGCCGGGGGGGAAGGCGTGCTGGTCGGCGGCCCCACGGCCGAGGAGCGCGACCTTCGACAGTCCGCCACGCGCGACACGCGCGTGATCGTCCCGCTCGTGATCCTGGTCGTATTCATCGTGCTCGCCCTTCTCTTGAGGGCGCTGCTGCTCCCCACCTTGTTGATCGGCACGGTGCTGCTGTCATTCCTGGCCGCTCTGGGCGTTGGGGCGTTCTTCTTCGAGTTCGTCTTCGACTTCCCGGGCTCCGACCCGTCGCTGCCGCTGTGGACCTTCGTGTTCCTCGTCGCGCTCGGGATCGACTACAACATCTTCCTGATGGCGCGGGTGCGCGAGGAGGCGCTCCGTCACGGCACGCGCCAGGGCATGCTCCGAGGGCTGGCAGTGACAGGCGGCGTCATCACCTCTGCAGGGATCGTTCTGGCGGGCACCTTCAGCATCCTTGCCTCGCTGCCATTGGTGTTCCTGACCGAGCTCGGCTTCGTGATCGCCTTCGGCGTGCTGCTCGACACGTTCATCGTTCGCTCGGTGCTGGTGCCGGCGCTCGTTTTCGACATCGGTCCGAAGGTGTGGTGGCCTTCGACGCTCGCGCAGTCCATGGAACGCCGCCTACCTCGCCGGTTTTCCCGCCCAGAGGAAGATCAGCCGACGGAGCCTTCCGGCGCCCAGCGGGCCCTGAAACATCAGCCCCTGCGGTACAGGCGCGTCGTCAGCGGCGCGAACACGGCCGTCAGCACCGCGGCGGTGGCCAGCACGATGGCGATGTCCCCGACCTCTGCTGTCCCCTCCATCAACCCGCGCGAGGCGGTCGCCAGGATCGAGACCGGGTTGATGTTCACGAAGGCCTCTAGCCCCGCGGGCAACGTCTCCGGGTCGACGAAGACGTTGGAGAGGAAGGTGAGCGGAAAGATGCTCATGAAGCCCGCGTTCATGACCGCGTTGGGCGAGCGCAGCAGGAGGCCCATGGTCGTGAAGACCCAGGACAGTGCGAAGGCGAAGACGACCACCAGCGCCAGCGCTGCAGCGACGCCGCCGATGCCGGCGTCCGGCCGGTAGCCCAGCGCTACGCCCAGGGCGATGATCACGGTCCCGGCGACCAGATAGCGCACGCTGTCGCCGAGCAGGGATCCCACGAGCGGTGCCGGTCGCCAGATCGGCAGGGAGCGAAACCGGTCGACGACTCCCTTTGTCAGGTCGGTGTTCAGCGCGACTCCGGAATAGACGGTGGTGAAGAGCACCGACATCACGAGGATCCCGGGAAGGATGTAGTCCAGATACTCGGCCGTGGATCCGGAGATCGCGCCCCCGAAGATGTAGGTGAACATCAGCACGAACATGACCGGCGTGATCGTCACGTCGAGGAGTTGCTCGGGGACGTGCTTGACCTTCAGCATCCCTCGCCAGCCGAAGGTCAAGGCCGCCGACATTGCGCTCGCGCGCGGTGGGCGCGGGGTTGAGGACAGCGCCTTGCGCAGCGCCGCTTCGTCGGCGACCGGCGTGGGGCGGGCTCCTGTGGTCGGATTGCTGCTCATGCTGCTTGCTCCTCCTGTGGCGTGCCGGCGTTCTCGGCGGCTTCCTCCTCGGCGGGGTGGCCGGTAAGTGCGAGGAAGACCTCGTCCAGGCTCGGCTGGCCGACCGAGAAGTCGGCGATCCCGACACCGGACCGAGACAGCTCGGCGAGGGCCTCCGCGGCCCGATCGGCATCGGCGCACGACACCGACAGCGCGGCTGGGTCGGGCTCGAGACGAACCGCGCCGAGCTCGTGCGCCAGGACGCGCTCGGCCTCGGGTCGCTGATCCGGGTCGAGCAGGCGGACGTGCAATGCGCCTGATCCGACCGATGCCTTGAGCTGCCCGGGGGTGCCCTCCGCGATCACCTTGCCTCGGTCGATCACGGCAATCCCGTCGGCGAGCTGGTCTGCCTCGTCCAGGTACTGCGTGCAGAGCAGGATCGTGGTCCCCTCGGCGACGAGCGCGCGGATGATGTCCCATACCTGGTTTCGAGAGCGCGGGTCGAGCCCCGTCGTCGGCTCGTCGAGGAACATCAGCGCCGGCGTGACGACGAGGCTCGCCGCGATGTCGAGGCGGCGCCGCATGCCCCCGGAATAGTTCTTGACCAGCCGGCCGGCTGCGTCCGCGAGGCCGAACCCCTCGAGCAGCTCGGTTGCCCGCGCCTTGGCCTGAACACGCTCGAGGCCCAGCAGCCGGCCGAGCAGGATCAGGTTCTCGCGCCCCGTGAGGTCCTCGTCGACCGAGGCGAGCTGGCCGGTCAGGCTGACGAGGCTGCGCACCGCATCGGCCTCGTTCACGATGTCGTGCCCGAGCACCCTCGCCGAGCCGGCGTCGGGACGCAGCAGCGTCGCGAGCATCCGGATCGTCGTCGTCTTGCCGGCGCCGTTCGGGCCCAGCACGCCGTAGACCGAGCCGCTGCGTACGGCCAGGTCGACGCCGTCGACGGCCCGAGTCGTGTCGAACACCTTGACGAGGCCCGTGGCCTCGATGGCGAGAGTGGGGTGGGGATTCATCACTCGGTCCCCTAGGCTAGCTCGCCCGCGGCCCGGTCTCGCCGGCGGCCATTGTCCGGGGTCGAGCTTTCGTGCGTCAGCACTGCAGGGTGATCCTGGGCTACGGGTGAATCGTCTCGCCGGCCTCGAGCATCGCCACGAACTTCGCTAGGCGCCGCGCGCGCGTCTCCGGCTTCTTGGCGTCCTGGAGCCGGTAGAGAATCGCGTAGCGGTTCTGGCTGTTGAGCTCGGCGAAGAACGCCTTGGCCTTCGGTCGCGCGTCCAGCTCGCGCTCGAGGTCGTCGGGGACGGTGATGCTCTTCTGGCCCGCGTAGGCCGCTTCCCAGCGGCCGTCCGCCTTTGCCCGCTCGACCTCCATGAGGCCGGCCGGTCGCATCCTGCCCTGCGCGATCAGCCACTCGGCCTTCTCGCGATTGATCCGTGACCAGTTGCTGCGCGAGCGCCGCGGGGTGAACCGTTGGAGGAAATACCGCTCGTCGAGTGCTTCGCGCCGCGCGTCGATCCAACCGAAGCTGAGCGCGCTGTCGAGCACCTCGGGGTAACGGACACTCTCGATGCCCGTGCCTTTCTTGGCGATCTTGATCCACACCCCTTCGGACACGGTGTGGTTGTCCTCCAGCCACTCTTCCCACTCGGCCGGAGAGGCGAACGAGATTTTCGGAAGGCCGTCGTCGGCGCCCACGTGTGCAGGCTAGCCGGGGTGGAGGAGTGCTACCGATACGATCGCGCCATGAGAGCTGCGGTGATATTCGAGAACGGCAGCCCGGACGTGCTGCGCTACGAGGAAGTCCCGGACCCCGTGTGCCCCGACGGCTGCGTGCTGGTGGACGTCGAGGCCATCAGCATCGAGGGCGGCGATCTCCTGGCTCGCGCGACCTCGCCGCCGCCCGCGAGCCCGCACATCGTCGGATACCTCTGTGCCGGTACGGTCGTCGAGGCCGGTGCCGGCGTCGAGAGCCCCGTTGTCGGTGACAAGGTGGTGGCTTTGAACGCAAACGGCTCGCACGCGGAGAAGCGGGTCGTGCCGGCTGCCGTGACCTGGCCCGTCCCCGAGGGCCTCGACCCTGCGGCAGCGGCGTGCATTCCGGTCGCGTTTGGCACGGCGCACGAATGTCTCTTCACGGCCGCGAACCTCGCCGAGGGGCAAACAGCGCTCATCCATGCCGGCGCCGGCGGCGTGGGGATGGCCGCGATTCAGCTGGCCAAGCAGGCCGGAGCCACCGTGATCTCGACCGCCTCGAGCGACCAGAAGCTCGAGCGCCTCGAACCGCTCGGGCTCGACCACGGCATCAACTACGCCAGCGAGAGCTTCGTCGACCGGGTGCGTGAGCTGACGGATGATCGCGGCGTCGACGTCGTGCTCGATTCGGTCGGCGGTAAGAACCTGGTCGACAGCATCGAAGCGCTGGCGTACCGGGGGACGCTCGTCAGTGTCGGGGTGGCGGGCCGCGGCGGCTCGGGGGTCGAAGCCACGTCTCTGTGGACCAAGAACAACACGCTGCGCGGGGTCTACCTGGGCGGCGCGCTGATCTCCGAGTACCCGAGAGTCCATCCGATGATCGGTGGGCTGATCGACCGTGTTGCGAGCGGCGAGCTGCATGTCGAGATCGACAGGTCGTTCCCGCTGTCCGAGGCCGCCGCCGCTCATGCGTTCCTGGAAGGCCGCAACGCGTTCGGTCGGGTGGTGATGGCGCCGTGACAAACAGCGGCGTGGCGCGATCGGCCTGAGAGCCTCTAACCGGGCGAGCCGAGCGCCGCCATGATCGGCGCCGTGTCGAAGTAGCTCCGACACCGCGCCGGCATTCCGTCGGACAGCGACCAGGCGTGCGCGAAGTGCACCTCGTACTCCCGACCGGTGGCTATCGCGCGCCCGCGCTGGCGCCCCAGCACGACGATCGCGTCACCGCCGTCTATATAGTCGTCCGGGTCGGCCCACTGGCCCTCCACGTGATCTCGGAAGACGGTTGCGAACGCCTTTACGCCGTCTCTGCCATGGAATGTTCCACCCCAAGGGACCGTCTCCGGCATGTTCAGCTCGAAGTCGTGCGTGACGTCTCTGGCGAGGTCGTCCACGTCCCACCGCGAGAAAGCGTCGTAGATCCGCTGGAGCGCTTGGATCTCGTAATCAGGCATCGGGCCTCTTACATATCACGGGAGCATCGGGAGCGGTTCGGGCGAGCGGCTGAGGTCAACCGCCATTTGGCTGCGGCGCTCGCGTGGACGCCGCGTGGGCGGCTCTTAGCCGCACACGGGCCCGCGCCTTCTCCACCGCTCTTGTAAGGGTCTCGATGTCGTACGCCCCCTCGTGGCGTCGTCCATTGATGAAAAAGGTTGGCGTCCCCGCGACCCCGCTCGCGTCCGCGCTCGCCACATCCTCGTCCACTCGCACAGCTTGCCCGCGGTCACGGAGCTCGTCCCAGAACCGGTCGACATCGAGGCCGAGCTC
The DNA here is from genome assembly GCA_963774075.1 of uncultured Solirubrobacterales bacterium. Classification (GTDB taxonomy): domain Bacteria; phylum Actinomycetota; class Thermoleophilia; order Solirubrobacterales; family JBBDJG01; genus JBBQNR01. Next base: position 17,311 of record CAVZDP010000009.1, read on the forward strand.
TTCGGCGTAGCGCCCGAGGTCGAGCGCGGTCAACGCGCCCTGGTGGTCGAGCAGCTTGTCGTGCATCGCCCAGAAGGCGCCCTGGGCGGCCGCGGCCTCTGCCGCCTCAGCCGCCATCTGTGCGTGGGGGTGGACGTCGTTGAGCGGGAGGCTTCGCCAAACGTAGCGCAGGTCGTCCCCGAACGAATCGAGCAGCTCGCGGATCGCGACCTCGGCCTGTCCGCAGTACGGGCATTCGTAATCCCCGTACTCGACGAGGGTCACCGGTGCTTCCTCCGAGCCGCGGATGTGGTCGCGGTCGGGCTCGACCTCGTCGGACAGGTCGACGAGCTCGTCCGCGGTGCCGGCGAGCTGACGCGCCCGGACCGGCGTGGGCAGCCGGGCGATCACGCGGAACACGGTCCAAGCCAGGAGCGACGACAACACGGCCGCCCCGAGCACGCCGAGCTTTGCCTCTTCGAGCTGCTGCCCCTCGAAGGCGATGCTCGAGATCAGCAGCGAGATCGTGAACCCGATGCCGGCGACGGCCCCGGCCCCGGCGATCTCCGGCCAGCTCAGGGCCAGGCGCAGCCCGCTGAGCCGCGAGCCGAGCCACGCCGAACCGAGGATCCCGAGCGGCTTGCCGACGACGTAACCGAACAGGATTCCCAGTGTCACGGGGGACGTGACAGCGTCGCCGAGCAGCTGGGCGTCCAGGTCGATGCCGGCGTTCGCGAGCGCAAACAGCGGCACGATCACGAAGCTGGTCCAGGGATGCAGCCTGTACTGAAGCCGCTCGTTCGCGGAGATCGCGGACGCAACGCCCCGCTGCGCCGATCGTGCGAGCTCGGGCGTGGGCTGCTCGCGGAACGAGCGCGTCAGCTCCGTCACCCGCTCGAGGTCGGTGCGGGCCGGAGGATACGCGCTCGTGACGAGACCGACCGCGAGCCCGGTGATGACCGGATCGATACCCGACTCGAAGAGCGCGACCCAGATGGCCACGCCGAGGATCACGGCGGCCTGCCCGCGCCAGGCGATCGGCGCGTACCGGAGTGCGAGCAGCACGCAGAACAGGCCGGCGGCGACGGCGAGCGGGACGAACGAGACATCGTCCGTGTACACAGCGGCGATCACCAGAAGGGCCACGAGGTCGTCGAAGATCGCAATCGTGAGCAGGCGGACACGCAGTCGCGTGCCGCCAGGAGCCACCAGCGCGAGCATGCCGAGCGCGAAGGCCGTGTCGGTCGACATCGCAGCTCCCCAGCCGTCCGCGCCGGAGCCGCCGGCGTTGAACGCCAGGTAGATCAGGACCGGCAGGGCCATGCCCCCGGCTGCGGCGGTCAACGGGATTGTGATCCGCCGCCGCTCCCGTAGCTGCCCGACGTCGAGCTCGCGCTTGGCCTCGAGCCCGAGGACCAAGAAGAAGAAGGTCATCAGGCCCTCGTTCACCCAGTGCCGAAGGTCCTGAGAGATCCCGGCGTCCCCAAGACGGATCGAGAGCTTCGTCGTCCAGACAGACTCGTACGAGCCCGACCACGGTGAGTTCGCCCACAACAGCGCGGCGACCGCCGCGCACAGCAACACCGCGGCGCCGCCGGTCTCGGTGGTGAGGAAGTCCCGAACAGGGGCTGCGAGGTTCCGCGCCCACGCCGTGCGGCCTGCCGGAGACGCGGCCTGGGCCGAGCCCGATCCATCCGATGGGCTACCTGCCGGCTCCGCTCCCCCTTGCGCAGTCATCGCTGCGTCTCAGCCTACGGGGCTCGCCCACAAGGGCGACTGGCGTAGGATGCGGCGCATGAGCGACGAGAGTATTGCGGCTCGGATCGAACGGCTGGTCGATGAAGAGCAGCAGCTACGTGGCCGCGAACAGGAGGATCGGGCTGATCCCGACCAAGCCCAAGCGCGGGACGCAGACACCGTGGAGCGGTATCAACAGTAGGGCGCCGGACACCATCGTCCTCATCCACGGGATGTGGATGACGCCGCTCAGCGAGGAGCGACATGACTCGAGAGGACGTTCAGCGCTGGCTCGACGCGTACGTGGAGGCGTGGCGAAGCTACGACCCCATCGCGATAGGGGCTCTCTTCAGTGATGACGCTGCCTATTCCTACCATCCCTACGACGAGCCGCTGAGGGGCCGCCAGGCGATCATCGAAAGCTGGCTGAGCGAACGCGACGACCCGGGCTCCTGGGAGGCCTCCTACACCCCGCTCATGCTCGATGGGGAGCACGCCATCGCGACCGGCGAGACCCGCTACACAGACGGCGCCATCTACTCGAATCTGTGGGTAATGCGTTTTGCAAACGACCACCGTTGTACCGAGTATGTCGAGTGGTTCATGAACCATCCCTGACGCAGGAACCGCGCGCTCGTGGTGACGCTGAGGGTGCCAGTTTGGTCGGGAGGAGAGGAATAGACTTTTCTCCGCCAACCGACCAGGGAAGGAGAAGCATGCGGAAGCTGATTGGTGTCCTGAGCATTGCGAGCCTTGGACTGGCGTTTTCCGTGGGGGCGTTCGCGGACCCGCCCGAGCCGAAGACGTTCGTTGTGGTTCTCTCCGCCGGCGAAGAGGTGCCGCCATGCGCGCCCGCGGACAACAGCGCGCGCGGCTCGGCGGTGTTCCACGTCCTCGACGAGGCGACCGGGCTGGTGAGATACAAGCTGGTCGCGAACAACATCCCGGGTGACACGACGGCCGCCCACATCCACAGAGCGCCGAGGGGCGTGCCGGGCCCGGTCGTCCAGGCGCTGCCGTTCACCCCCGGGGAGGAGAACGGCGTAATCGGGAAGGGCACGTTCACGAACAAGGCGTTGCTCGACGCGATGCAGGCCGACCCGCAGGCGTACTACGTCAACGTCCACAGCACGGTCTGCGCCCCGGGCGTCATCCGCGGTCAGCTCGGTGAGCACGGGCCGCGGGTCAAGGCGGAGTAGCTACCAGCCCGAAGGGACGTATGAGGCGCCCCCGCCCGCCTTCGCGGCGAGGCGGGGGCGCCGGAGCGGAAGGACGAGAGTTCACGCCCCCCATTTCCTCCCACCGCCGCCACGGAAGCCGATGACCATCGAACCGGGTCAAGCGACCCATGAGCTGGAAGTAGGGGTTCCCGCCCGCGACGTGAGGCTCGTGGGAACGCTGACGGTTCCACATGCCGCGCGCGGCGTCGTCGTATTCGCGCACGGCAGCGGGAGCGGACGCTTCAGCTCACGCAACCGTGCGGTGGCGGGCGTGCTGGTAGATGCCGGCCTCGCGACCCTGCTGATGGACCTGCTGACCGCGGAGGAAGAGGAGGAGGACATCAGGACCGCGCGCCTGAGGTTCGATATCCCGCTGCTCGCCCAGCGCGTGATCTGCGCGATCGATTGGCTCACCTCCGAGGCCGCCGTCGCAGATCTTCCTGCCGGATGCTTTGGGGCCAGCACCGGCGCCGCGGCTGCGCTGATAGCCGCCGCCGAGCGCCCTCAGCGCGTAGCTGCCGTGGTCTCCCGCGGCGGCCGCCCCGACCTCGCAGAGGACGCCCTCCAACGCGTCACTGCGCCGACGCTGCTCATCGTGGGTGCCAGGGACACCCAGGTCATCTTGCTCAATCGCCAGGCGCAGGCATCTCTGGCGGGGGAGTCTCGACTCGAGATCGTTCCAGGGGCCAGTCACCTGTTCGAGGAGGCTGGCACGCTCGAGCGGGTGGCGGCACTGGCCCGTGAGTGGCTCCTGCGATACCTCAACGCCGACTAGCTCGATCGCTGCGTGGGCGTGCGGACGAGAGGCGAAGATAGGGGAGACTTCCCGATGGGGAAGTGATGAGCGGCGGAAAGATGAGCCAGATCGACAGCACACAAATCGAGCTGCACGGCCACCGGGTGAACTTTCGGATCGCCGGCGAAGGCCCGCTCATCGTGCTCGTTCACGGAATCACGTCGACATCCGAGTGCTGGCGGGAAGTCATGCCATGGCTCGCCGAGGACTTCACCGTCCTTGCACCCGACCTCTTGGGTCACGGCGAGTCGGCCAAGCCGCGCGGCGACTACTCCCTGGGCGCTTACGCGAGCGGTATCCGCGATCTCATGGTGGCCCTGGGCCACGAGCGCGGAACCTTCCTCGGCCATTCGCTCGGTGGGGGCGTGGCGATGCAGCTCGCCTACCAGTTCCCGGAGCGCTGCGAGCGGATAGTTCTCGTTTCGAGTGGTGGTCTGGGGCCGGAGGTACACCTTCTTCTGAGAGCCGCCGCACTGCCGGGCGCTGAGTGGGTTTTGCCCCTGATCGTACGCCCCGGGACGCTCGACGCCGGCCGCGCGGTCGGGCGGCTCCTGGCGCGCCTCGGGGTTCGCCCGACGCCAGATCTGACCGAGTTCGCCCGGGGCTATGGCTCGCTGGTCGACGCGGAGGCACGGCATGCCTTCGTCCACACTCTGCGCGCGGTGATCGACCCAGCGGGCCAGCGGGTCAGCGCGCGCGATCGCCTCTACCTGGCCGCCGAGGTTCCCTCCCTGGTCATCTGGGGCGAGCGGGATCGCGTAATCCCGATCGAGCATGGCCGGCGGGCCCATGAGGAGATGCCGGGAAGCCGTTTCACCGCGATTTCGGATGCCGGGCACTTCCCGCAGCTCGATCAGCCTCGCCCGTTCGTCAAGGCGCTGGTCGAGTTCATGGCTGATACCAAGTCGTCCCGGGTGGACACCGCCGATCTGCGAAAGCGGCTGCTCGCCGGCGCTCCCACGCAGCACGTGAAATCGGAGCGAGCCCCGCGCAAGGCGGGCGGGCGGCACCGCTGACATGTATGTAAAAAGGTTCTAGGCGTGGCCAGAGCTCGATCTCCAATTCAGTGGGCACTGGGCGTGCCGGGGAGGCTCGAGCGCATGGTGGCTCAACTCCGTTTGCGCAGAGAGCGAACGAGCGTCCCCACCGATGCCGGCCGGCAGGAACCGGCGGTAGCGCAGCGCGTTGAGAACTTGGAGAAGCGCATTGGGCACCTCGAAGCCATGATCGAAGGGCTCCAGGACGCCGTGCACCGTGAGTCGGTCAGACAGGGACGGGAGATCGATCGGCTCCAAAAGAACGCGGAGCCAGCCGAGATACGACGCGCTCTTGGCCGAGATGCCCGGGAGCGTGGAATCTGAGCTGTGCCATCGGCGCGACCGTGGAGCTCAGGGGCGAGCGCGCCGCAATGTGCCCCAGCGACTTGACGGACCAGAGCCGATCGGCGCCGGCCCACGCCGCGAAGCACAGTCCGCCCACCGTGCCCGTCACGGTCATCAAAACCCCGGCCGCCGCGGCCTCCGCCACGCCGTCGCTGCCGAGGATGAGCACCGCAGCGGCGGCGCCGACACTGGGACCGACCGGAAGCTGAGCGAGCGTCACCACGGCGATCAGCACCGCGACGGCGTCGAAGACCGAGGCGTTGACGCCGACCGCGTGCAGCAGGAGCCAGTTGCGGCCAATCTGCGCGAGCACCGCCACCAATACGAAGGCGATCAGGAAACTGCCGCCGCGCAGGCTGCGGACTACGGCGAGCCCCCTCCAGAGCTCCCGGCCCTTCCAGAGGGCGACATGTCGCAGGCCGGCGCTGGCCGCCCCGATCACCGCAAGGCCGATGATCGGCAGCCACCACGGCAGGCCGAGTGGCCCCACCAGCGTGAACGACGTCAACGCGGCAAGCGTCGCCTCGACGGCGAGGATCGGAAACTCCGCGGCGATCAGCGTCGGCACCTGCGGACTGACAGCCGGGGAGGAGCGGCGCAGCGCGGCGATTCGCGCAGCGACCCCCACCTGCCCGTTGAGCACGCCACCCAGAACCTGCATGCTCGACGCGCGATAGAGGACGCGGCGGTCGACCGTCCCGCCGGCTGCCCCGATGGTCAGATGCCACGCTTCGCTGCGCGCGAGCAGCGCGACGATCTGAAGCAGCACGGTCACGGCGAGCACCCAGGCCGAGGCGTCGGAAAGCGCGGCAGCGAACTCGTCGCGGCGCCCGGCGAGCACGAACGCGAGGACCGCCGCGGTCGCCAGCGAGCCCAGGACCGTGATCAGCGTGCGTCGGCGGCGACCGAAGTCACGAAGGCCGGCGGTCAGTTCAGCGAAACGACTCGCGCCGTGGGGTCGCGGCGCCGGGTCGAACGGTGCGCCACCCGCGGCCGGCTTCTGACGAACCTCGCTACTCGTCGGTATCGGTATCGACTTCGGGAGCGCGCTCAGCGTGAGCCGCTCTGACGCCGGCTCGGCGGCGCAGGGACTCGTCGTGCTGCGCCTCAGATCTCTCAGCGGTGGCGCGAGCTTCGACCTGCTCGTGCTCATGCGCCACCCCCCTCGCACGCCGTCCCTTGGTGCCCACGACGATGGCTACGACGAGCAGCCCGGCGATGATGATGATGAGGGCAACGTCCATTGCGAGCCTCCTCCCTTCTCTTCCAGGGTAGGCGAGATCCCCAAAATAGCCGAATCGGGTTCCTGCTGGACACTTAATCAGGGCTTTTGTGCGTTCCCGCTGAATCGGAGTAGAGTGAGTGGCAGCCGTTCTTTGGGTTCTTAGGCCTCCTTCTTCCCGGTGCGGTTTCTTTTTCAGAGGGAAGCGAGATGGGAGGACTGGCATGACCAGTCCTGGCGAAGCACTCAGGGGCGGCGCGCTCAACGCTGAGATCTCGAACGCGATCGTCCGGCTTCTCAGCGACACCGTCGGTAGAGGACCCACGAAGGCACGCACGATTCACAGCGGCAAAATCGTGCTGTGCGTGCTCGAGGACACGATGACGAAAGCGGAGCTAAGCCTCGCCACGTCTGGCAAAGAGGACCTGGTCCTCACCGTTCGGCGGGCCTTTCAGGAAACGATGGAAGGCGAGATGAGCTCCGCCATCGAAACGCTCACCGGGCGGAATGTCGTAGCCTTCATGAGCGCCAACCACGTGGGCCCTGATCTTGCAGCCGAGGTGTTCATACTCGATGAGCCGTTGAACGGGGCAGCGGTCGGCTCCAACACGAGCGACCCCCAGGAGCAGGACAGCCCGATCTCAGGACCGCGTGATGGCGATCAGCAAACGGAGGATGGGAGCATCTCCTCGCCGTGACGCGCGACCGAGACGTGGGGAGACGGCACGGCGCGTGCCACGCCGTCTCCAACTCGTCGATCAGCAGTCGCTGACTAGCGCGAGCGCGGCTAATGCGTCGCTTCGCTGTGCCCCGTAGTCCCTAAAGGACCATGCGAGCAGCCAGAGGGCCGCCTTTTGATTCTCTAGTAGAGCCGCAGCATTGATGGTGTCCTCGACAATCCCAAACAACTCGCCGGCTTCGATCATGCCTTCGACCTGCTCCTGATAATCACCGAGGGAGACTGGGTGGGCGCTTGACATTTACACCCCCCTCTCTCCGGGCCCGTCATCCGCCATTGAACGGAGCGCGGTCCCATGTCGTATTGCTCGCAAGCTACCGCCGCATGGGCGTTTCACCAAGCGGCCAACCCGCTATTTGGGTAGGAAACCACGCACTCACCATGGGGCGACGTCGCATGCGGGCGCGCGCTGCTAGAGCAGTCGCGCCTCCAACTCGATCTCCACTCCCGCAAGCGCCTTGGAGACGGGGCAGTTCACCTTCGCCTCGTCCGCCTGGCGCTGGAACTCGGCTTCCTCGACGCCCGGCACGCGCGCCTCGGTCTCCAGGACGCTGCGCGTGATCGCGAAGCCGCCGTCCTGCGACTCGATGCTCACCCGCGCGGTCGTGCGGATCGACTCGGGTGGGTTGCCCGCGCGGCCCAGGGCGCCCGCGAGCGCCATCGAAAAGCAGCCCGCATGCGCGGCTCCGAGCAGCTCCTCGGGATTCGTTCCCATCCCCTCCTCGAAGCGCGATCCGAAGGAATAGGCGCCAGAGAACGCTCCGCTTCCGAGGGCGACGGTGCCCTCTCCCTCTCTCAGGGTTCCCTTCCACTCGGCCTCTGCAGTTCTCGTCGGCATCGCTTTCCTCCTTTGTCACACTTCTCGGCTCCCCGGCGTAACCGAATCAGCCCTGCGAAATTTACGTTGCTCGCCGCGAACGACGGATCCGCCAGCATCGCGTTCATGACGCCGGATCACCCGTCTGTGTCGAGCAGATCGAACCGGCCCAGGGGTTTTGGGATCGACATCCGGCGAACGTCCCATGAAGGACCACTAAGGACCACTAGCTCGAGATGCGTGGAAGCCAGTCTCGCACCGCCGCTGCCACTGCTTCGAGGTCGGTCGTGAGGCTGTGGTTGCCGGGTACCGTGACCACACTGCGTGTCGAGCTGGACGGTGGCATGCCGAACGGGTCCCGGGCGCCCTGCACCACGAGCGTCGGCACGTGCACGGCGTCGAGCTCGGGTTGGCGGGTATTGGCCTTGGCCTTCGAGGAGCGGCCGGGCGAGTGCAGGGGGAACGCCAGGCACAACACAGCGACCGCGCCGCTCTCCGCCGCGGTGCGGCAGGCCACCCGGGCACCGGCGGACCGGCCGCCGACTATGAGCGGCAAGCCGCGCAGCTCGCCGCCGCGTAGGCGCTCGACGACCGCCGTCCAGGCCGCGTCGAGCTGGCGGGCCGGAGCGGGGGAGCGTCGTCCGGCCACCCGGTAGGGCTGCTCCACCAGCGCGACGCTGAATCCTGCCGAGCGAGCGACGTCGGTGACCGCCACCAGGTCGCGGGCAGTCACTCCTCCGCCGGCTCCATGGCCGAGGACCAGCGCGCCTATCGGCTCATCAGCGGAGTGCAGGTGGACTCTCGCCGGACCGTGTGGGGTGTCGATCTCGAGCACCGCCGAGATAGTGGCAGCCGCGGCCGCGGTTCGCCGGCCGGCTTCGCCTGTTCGGCGACGCGACCGACGCCGATCCTAGAGTGGCCCGGCCGTGTGCGGGCGCTTCACTAACACCCAGCGGAAGTCGGACGAGATCCAACAGAAGCTCGCAGCGAAGTTGGGCATAGGGCAACCCGACGAGGATCGCGGCTTCGAGCGCTTCAACATCTCGCCCACCCAGGAGATCCTCGCGGTCGTAGAGGACCAGGCGGCGAGGCGCATGCAGCTCCTGCGCTGGGGCCTCGTGCCGCGCTGGGCGAAGGACCCGAAGGTCGGCTACAAGATGATCAACGCGCGCGCCGAGACGCTCGACGAGCGGCCCGCCTACCGCGGCCTGATCCGCCAGTCCAAGCATCGCTGCCTGATCCTCGCCGACGGCTACTACGAGTGGCAGAAGCCCGAGGACCCGAAGCAGCCCCGGCGGCCGCTGCACTTCTCGCTCGCCGACGCCGAGCCCTTCTGCTTCGCGGGCCTCTGGACCACTTGGAGCTCGCCCGACGGCGGACTGGTGCCGAGCTGCACCATCGTCACCTGCGAGGCGAACGGGCTGACGCGCCCGATCCACCAGCGCATGCCGGTGATACTCGCCGACCGCGACCATTGGGAATCCTGGCTCGATCCGGCTGTCGACGCCCCTGCAGCTCGCGAGCTGCTTGTTCCGCTTGGCCCTGAGCGCATGATGGTCCAGCCCGCCAACCCGGTCGTGAACTCGGCTCGCCACGAAGGCGGCGACTGCCTCGGCGTACTCGCCGCGTAGTAGAAGTGTCCCGGCGCCGCCGGTTCAGGGCCGGCGAATCACCGTCGGCTCGACGTCGATTCCATAGTCGAGCCACCGTTCCTTGATCGCGCCAACGCGGTCGTAGACCGCCTGGGCTCGGAGGTTGTCGGGAGCCGTCTGCCACTCCAGGCGGCGAGCGCCATGTGCAGCGCATTGCTCGGCGCAGGCCGCGATCAGCCGATCCGCAAGTCCTGTTCCGCGTGCCGCAGGCGCCACGTAGAGGTCGTTCATGACGGCGATTCGCATCGCGCGCGTCGTGGACCATGTCCAGAAGATCGTCGCGAAGCCGACGGCCGCGTTCGCTGAATCGCGGGCGATGATTTGGAGCCCCTCGTGCTCGGGATCCTCGAGCAGCGAACGGGAGAGGGCGAGGAGCGCATCGTCGCTTGGACGCGTTCCGTAGAAGTCGCAGTAAGCGCGCATGAGCGGAAGCAGGTCCCCCAGCTCCGCCCCTTTGACCACTTGGATCGAGTGTGTCTCGGCGGATTGCCCGCTCATCCGTTCAGGCGGTCCGCCTGCGGTTGCGGCTCGACCGCGAGGCCGGCCGCTCGCCACGCCTGAAACCCGCCCACCAGATCCGTGGCGCGCTCGAGCCCGAGCTCCTTGAGCGTTGCTGCAGCAAGACTCGACTGGTAGCCCTGGTCGCACATCAGGACGATGAGGGCTTCGGCGCGCGCGAGGTCAGGGTCACGTGATGGCGAGGACGGATCGAGCCTCCACTCGAGGACGTTTCGAGGGACGAATCTGGCGCCCGGCACGGTGCCGTCCGTCGAGCGCTGCGTTTCGGACCGGATGTCGATCAGGAGCGCGCCGTTCGAGAGAGCGCGGTCGAGCTCCTGCGGCGTCAGCCGCGTCAGGTGCCGTCGCGCCTCGCCCAGCAGCTCTTCGATCCCCATCACAGCGCCAGTATGACTGTCGCGCTCGGGCTCGAAAGCTCCTCCGGCTCGCCCGTCGCTAGCATCTCGCGCGTGGCAGGGGACGCGGTTGCCAAGGGGCCGCGATCGAGCCGGTCTGCGGCGCCGGTCGAGTTCCGGGACGTCGTCAAGCGCTATCCCGGGCAGGGAGAGCCCGCGATCAGGAACCTGTCGCTCGAGGTTCCGGCGGGCGAGATCTGCGTTCTCGTCGGACCGTCGGGATGCGGCAAGACGACCGCGCTGCGGCTCGTGAACCGGATGATCGAGCTCACCAGCGGAGACATCCTGATCGACGGCGAGAGCATTCGGGCTCAGCCGGCGGCGGAGCTACGGCGAGGCATCGGCTACGTGATCCAGCAGGTCGGCCTCTTTCCGCATCTCACCATTGCCGACAACGTTGCGACGGTCCCGAAGCTGCTCGGCTGGGATCAAAAGCGGATCTCGGCGCGCGTGGAGGAGCTGCTCGAGCTCGTATCGCTACCCGCCGACATGCGCGATCGCTATCCGGCGCAGCTCTCCGGAGGGCAGCGGCAGCGCGTCGGCGTCGCGCGGGCGCTCGCGGCCGACCCTCCGTTGATGTTGATGGACGAGCCGTTCGGGGCGGTCGACCCGATCAACCGCGAGCGACTTCAGAACCAGTTCCTGCGCCTTCAGGACGAGATCAAGAAGACGATCCTCTTCGTGACCCACGACATCGACGAGGCGATCAAGATGGGCGATCGCGTGGCCGTCCTGCAGAGGGGGGGCGTGCTCGCGCAGTACGCGACTCCTCCGGAGCTCCTGATGAGCCCGGCGAACGACTTCGTCGAGGACTTCGTCGGCTCGGATCGGGCGCTAAAGCGCCTGTCGCTCCTGCGCGTGAGGGACATCGATCTCTGGAAGGCGCCACTCGCCCGAGTCGGAGAGCCGATCGCCAAGGCACGGGCGGCGATCGCGGGCGCGGATCTTTCGTATCCCCTCGTCGTAGACGACGAGGGGCGCCCGCTCGGATGGCTCTCGGAACGCGACCTCGCCGGCCAGACGGTGGCCGCCAAACCCGGCACCGCGCCCGACCCGATCATCGACCTGGACGACGTGCTGCGCGACGCACTGTCGGATCTGCTGCAGTCCGGCTCGCTGTACGGGCCGGTCGTCGACGAGCGCGGCCGGGTGGCGGGCGTGCTGTCGATCGCGATCATCTCCGACTTCCTGGCCTCGGACGACGCGACCGGGCTCGCGACCGCTCCCGAGGAGCGGGTCACCAGCTGAGGGCTCCCGGAGGATGCGTCTCGCAGAAGCCGCTCCGCTTCTCGCCCAGGTCGAGATCCGCGACCGCAGCGACGCGAGCTGCATCGCCCAGAACAAGCTCTGTCCCGGCTGGGTCGTCGACAACTTCGACCGCTACGTGGACCCGCTCCTCGAGCACGTCGTCCTCACGGTCACGTCTGTTGCAATCGGATTCGCGATCGCCTTCTCACTCGCGCTGATCGCGCATCGACGGCGCTGGCTCGTGGGCCCGATCGTCGGCCTGACCGGCGTGCTCTACACGCTGCCGAGCCTCGCGCTCTTCTTCCTGCTGCTGCCGATCACGGGGCGCGGCACCACCACCGCGGTGATCGCGCTCACTGCCTACACGCTCCAGATCATCTTCCGCAACATCGTCACCGGCCTCGAAAACGTTCCCCTGGATGCCAGGGATGCCGGCCGCGGAGTCGGCCTCACGGATCGCCAACTCCTCTGGCGCGTGGAGCTTCCGCTCGCCCTGCCGGACATCATCGCCGGCCTGCGGATCGCCTCGACGACGACGGTCGGGCTGGCGACGCTCGCGGTGTTCGCCGGCGCCGGTGGACTCGGGTCGCAGATCGTCGCAGGCAGCAACATCACCTTCAAGACGGGCGTCGTCACGGCCGGGGGGTTGGCGGTGCTGCTCGCGCTGACCATCGACGTGTTCCTGCTGGCCGTGCAGCGAGCGCTCTCGCCCTGGCGGAGGGTTCGGACGGGATGACCGTGCCCTGCGCCGAGGTCCTCTCCTCGTTCACGGACGCGATCGACTTCATCCTGCACACTCGCGAGGCTCAGACCGGTGCAGTCGAGGTCGGGGGTATCTCGGAGGCGCTCGAGCTGACGTGGGAGCACGTGAAGATCAGCGTCGCCGCCATTGCCGTCGCCTGTGCCTTCGCGGTTCCCGCCGGACTCGCGCTGGGCCACGCCGGGAAGGGGGAGCTCGTGGCGATCAGTGTCTCCAACATCGGCCGAGCGGTCCCGAGCCTGGCTCTGATCGCCTTCTTCGTCGCCTACATCGGGGTGGGCTTCACGAACGTGACGTTCGCGCTCGTGTTGCTTGCGATCCCGCCGATCCTCACGAACACGTACGTAGGCGTGCGGCAAGTGGACAGCGAGGTGATCGATGCGGGCCGCGGGATGGGTCTGACCGCGCTCCAGGTGATCCGGCGGATAGAGCTTCCGCTGGCGCTCACGACGATCTTCGGCGGCATCCGGACCTCGGCCGTGAACGTGGTTGCGACCGCGACGATCGCCCCCCTTGCGGGTGTCTTGACGCTCGGTGACTACATCCTGAGCGCCAACGTCTATGGCGAGGACGGCCGGCTCGCGGGCGCGATCCTCGTGGCCCTGCTGGCCTTGACCGTCGAGTTCACGTTCGCGGGCATACAACGCCTCGTCGCCCCCAGGGGCGTGAAGGTCGCCACGTAGCTTGCGACTCCGAGCGCCGCCTCGCCACTACGCTTTGCGAGCGGGTAGGCTGCGGCTTTCCGAGGCCTCGACGCAGCGTTGTCGCAGCCGAGCGATCCCACCAAAACGAGAAAACGAGGAAGAGCCGATATGAGATCTGGTCCCCGAGTCCTAGCTCTGCTGGCGGCGACCGCCGTACTTGCCTGCATGTTGGTGCTGGCCGCGTGCGGCGGCGACGGCGACGAAGACACGTCGACGACCGGCGAGCAGTCGGCGAAGGTCATCGAGCGCAACCCCGACAACTCCGATGTGTCGATCACGGTCGGCTCGAAGAACTTCACCGAGCAGTTCATCCTCGGGGAGATCTATGCCCAGGCGCTTCAGGCTGCCGGCTACAAGGTGAAGAAGGACCTCGACTTGGGCTCGGAGCAGATCGCTTTCAAGGCTCTCAAGACGGGCGACCTGGACGGATATCCCGAATACACGAGCACTGCCCTTACCTCGTTCTTCGGCGTCAAGCCGACGGACGTGCCGAGCGACGCGCAGCAGGCCGTCGAGGAGGCCAGGGACGACTTCGCGAAGGATGGGCTGATCGCCTTCGACCCGGCGCCTTTCAACAGCGCCAACGCCGTCGGCATGCTGAAGAAGAAGGCCGACGAGCTCGGGGTGAAGACGATTTCGGATCTCGAGGGCAAGTCGCAGGATCTGACGCTCTACGGCTCACCCGAGTGCCGACAGCGGCCGGACTGCCTGGTCGGTCTCGAGCAGGACTACGGCCTGAAGTTCAAGCGCTTCGTCCCGGTCGACATCGGCCTGCGCTACGAGGTACTAGACAAGGGGCAGGCCGACCTGTCGATCATATTCACCACGGATGCTCAGCTCTCCACGCGCAACGACATCGTCACGCTGGAGGACGACAAGAAGGTGTTCCCACCCGGCAACCCGGTGTTCGTGGCGCGAAAGGAAACCGTCGATCAGGCGGGGCCTGACCTCCAAGAGACGGTGGACCTCGTGCAGCAAGGGCTCACCGAACAGGTGATGCGGGAGCTGAACGCGCGCGTCGACGTGGATCGCGAGGAGCCGAGCACGGCCGCGAGGGCCTACCTGAGGGAGTCGGGGTACATCAGCGGCAGCTGACCCGACCTGTCATCCGATCGGATGACATCCGATCGGCTATTTCATCACCTCAGTGTGTAAATCGACCTAGACATCTCCCGCGCGGCGTGTAGGTTCGCGCGCAAGCAAGCAAGCAAGCGGGAGGCATTGAAATGAAACGACTGATTCTGCTGTCGGCCTTGGTGCTGACCGCGATGGCATTGTGCGCGCCTGCGCCCGCCGTGGCTGTCGGCCCCAACGCCGTGTCTCATCTCGCCGGCTGCACGGACAACACGCTGCCGGCAAACGACGACGGATCGACGGACACCGTGCCGCTTCCATTCGGGCTGGACTTCTTCGGCAGCCCTTATAGCTCGATCTACGTCAACAACAACGGCAACGTGACCTTCACCGAGCCGCTCGACACGTTCACGCCGGAGCCGATCCTGGCCTCGGGCCTACCGATCATCGCTCCCTTCTGGGGGGACGTCGACACGCGAGGTGCCGGCTCGGACGTCGTCACGTACGGCAACACCACGTTCCAGGGCCAGCCGGCATTCTGCGTCATGTGGGACGGCATCGGCGTTGGTTACTACTCGGGTAACACCGACAAGCTCAACAACTTCCAGCTGCTGCTCGTCGATCGCTCGGACGTTGGCTCCGGCGACTTCGACATCGTCTTCAACTACGACCAGATCCAGTGGGAGACTGGTGACGCGAGCGGTGGCTCGGGCGGACTCGGCGGAGATTCCGCCCGCTGGGGCTTCTCGGACGGCAGCACGACCTCGTTCGAGGGCCCGGGCTCGGCGGTAAACGGCGCCCTGCTCGACTCCAGCGCAACCGGCCTCATCCACGACAGCCGCAACTCGCTGCAACTCGGTCGCTACGTATTCCCGGTCCGCAACGGCCAACCACCCGGGAGCGGCCAGATCTCGGGCACCGTGCGCGACTCCGCGAGCAACACGGTCGCGGGCGCGCTCGTCCAGGCCTGCCGTGTCTCGGACAACATCTGCGCGGCCGGCAGGACCAATGCCCTCGGCGGCTACAGTCTGACCGGGCTCGCCGACGGTGACTACACGGTAAGGGCATTCCCGCCCGCCAACTCGAATGCGATCCCCGGCCAGATCAGCCGCACGATCGTGGACGCCGACAGCGTGACGGACGCGGACATCACGCTCGGCGGGCCTGCCCCGCCGCCGGCAGGGACCGGCATCTCACCCTCGCGCCCGGGGGGCGGAGGCGTTCCGAGCGTGTTCTGGAGCGAGACGCTCACGCTCTCGACCACCGGCTGCAGCGGCGGGACGGCGACGTTCACCGTGACCGGCGCCGGCGGCAACCAGATCGCCAGCGGCCCGCTCTCCGGCTCGGGCGGCAACTACTCGGGCAGCGTTGGCCCGTTCCTCCCGAACAGCGGCCCTGCGACAGTTCGGATCACGATCGACTGTCCGACCGGTCCGGACGAGGTGAGGGAGTTCCCGATCTACATCGACCCGAGCGGTGACGTCAGGACGGTGCAGGGTGCTCCGATCGCGGGTGCGACGGTGACGCTTCTGCGGTCTGACAGCGGGCTTCCGGGCACGTTCGTGCAGGTCCCCGGCGGCGACGCGATCATGTCAACGTCGAACAGGCGGAACCCCGACACGACCAACGCAAGCGGGCACTTTGGCTGGGACGTGATCGCGGGCTTCTACGTCGTGAGGGCCCAAAGGGCCGGCTGCACATCGCCTGACGGCACGGCGTTGTTCGTGGAGAGCGCGGTGATGACGATTCCGCCGCCGGTCACGAACCTCGACCTGCGCCTGAGCTGTAACCAACCGCCGGTTTGCTCGGCGGCTTCGGCCACCCCGAGCACCTTGTGGCCTGCGAACCACAAGCTGAACCTGATCAGGGTTGGCGGCGTCACGGACCCGGACGGGAATCCCGTGTCGATTGTGGTCACGACGGTGACGCAGGACGAGCCGCTCAACGGCACCGGCGATGGGGACACGTCGCCGGACGCAAGGCGGGGCCCCTCTTCGCGCGAGGTCTACCTGCGGGCGGAGCGGAAGGGCAACGGCAACGGGCGCGTCTACCGCGTGTCTTTCACGGCCTCGGACGGCCAGGGCGGCAGCTGCGGAGGAAGCGTGCTGATCGGCGTGCCCCACAACAACAAGGGCACCGCGGTCAACTCAGGCCAGACCGTGAACTCCTTCGGCACGTAGGAGTCACGGGTCGGCCGGCCGCAGTCAGAGGGGGCCCGCTCGGCGGGCCCCCTCGCCACGTACTACCGCTCGGTCCGGGCAAAGGTCAGGGACGATCGGCCTCGAAGTCGAGCCGGCCCTCGAACTGAGAAGGCGAGGGCCATGGGCGGTCAGTTTCACCTGGCCGGCAACCCAGGGACGGTTCCCCGAAATTCCGATTGACTGAATCCATTCTTCACTCCTATAGTGGCTCAGCTGGGTTTTCGCCCCGTCATGGTTCTGTGGTCAGGCGGCAGGTAAGGCCCGCGGCACGGACGCTGGTAACCGACCAAAGGAAGGGTCATGGGCAGATTGCTTGCCCTGTTCGGGCTTGTCCTGACAGGCTTGCTGATAACCGCATCGCCGGTGATTGCGAACGGTGGCGGAAACAGCATCAGCAACGGCGGCACATTTCGCTGTAACGGGACCCACACGGGCGTAACGATCCCGCGCGACGTGGTGGTCCCCGCGAACAAGGGATGCATCCTGGTGAACTCGACCGTCAAGGGAGACGTCGAGGTTCAGGCGAACGCGTATCTCCAGGCCACGAGGACGTCGATCCGCGGATCTGTTCTCGGCAACAAGGCGCAGACCGTCTTCATCGACACCGGATCCAGCGTGGGCGGTAGCGTCGGGACGGACAGAACCGCCCAGGTGTTCGTCTTCGACGCCACGGTGAACGGCAGCATCGCCGTCGCGCGTTCGACCGACGAGGTCTATGTCTGCGGGACGACCGTGCGAGGGATGGGCATCGGTGTCGTGGGCAGCGGCCCGGACATCCTCGTCGGGGACCCGCTCGCCGTTGATTGCGCGGGCAACACGGTCACCCGGGGCAGCGTCGCGATCATGCAGAACCGCACGGACAGCGAGCTGGTGGTTCGCGGCAACTCCATCCCCAATGGGAACCTCTTCGTGGTGGACAACACAGGATCCTCCGCCAAGGTGGTGCAGCGCAACACCGGTCGGAAGATCTCCTGCACCGGGAACAAGGGGCCCTTCGTCGGCGCTCCGAACCCGGGCTGGCAGAGCTACACGGGACAGTGCACGGCGTAGCTCGCCATCCAGCGAACCAGTAAGCGCGAAGGCTCGCACCGAGTGCGGGCCTTCCTCATTTCGGGGCAGACCTTGGCGGGAGGTCGAGGCGGGCCAGAGAGCGAAGGAAGCCTCGCGAGATGAGCGCGTGAATGCGTAGCTGGGTCCCCTTGTAGAGACGGGTGCCAAAGCGCGCGAACCAGCCGCTCCCCCGCAGCCATGGATAGAAGTTGCGCACCTCGATTCGCACGCCGACGAGTTCGCGCGCATGCGACTCGGGATCGGGGCCGTCGCGCCGCACGCTGATCCGCAGGAACCCGCGGTCCCGGCCCTCGCGGGCGACCAGCAACCCTCGCTGTATCGGCCACGTCACCTGCCCGAAACCGGGCTGCACCTCGTACTCGGGCGCTCTGAACCGGAGCAGTCGCACCGCCGGATGGAGCAGCACGACGGTTCGCGAGTCGGGGCTGTACACGACCCGCAACAGGCCGAGCGACACGCGCGACAGGAAGCGCCAGTACGAGCGCGCGAGGCGCTCGAGGGACTCGGGGCGCCAGCGGTCCTCCAGCGACTCTCGCGGGAAAGAGAGCTGGGCCTCCTGGACCGATGCGACGGCGCCCGTGCGGGCCACCGCGGCTCCCTCCGGATCGGGCATGAGGCGAACGCCTGCCGGGGCACTTGGCGGCACGGGTTTGCGTGGCGCAGCGGTCAGCTGCCGCCGCCCGCCCGCTCCTCTTCGAGCGCCAGTCGCAGCGTCTGCGCCAAGGGGAGCGGCTCGACCTCGAAGAGCGCGGCGCCGGACGGGTCGGTGACGACCGTCTCCGTTTGCAGTCCCTCCACGAGCGGTCGCGCCACGCCGGTGTCGACCGGCGTGATGAGCCCCAGCCAGAGGGACGAGAGCCACGGGCTCAAGAGCGGGACCGGAAGCCTCGGGCGCGGGCGCTTTCCCATCGCTCGTGCCATGTGGTCGAGCATCTCGCCATATGACAGCACGTCCGGACCGCCGATCTGGACCTCCCGGCCCGCGCTGCCGGGGACCGCGGGCGCCTGGGTGAGATAGGCGATGACGTCGTCGATGCCGATCGGCTGCGTGGGAGTGCGCAGCCACGCGGGGGCGACCATGACGGGCAGGCGCTGTACGAGGTAGCGAAGCGTGCGGTAGGACTCGCTGCGCGCGCCCACCACCATCGCGGCTCGGAAGTAGGTGAGCGGTGGCCCCTCGGCGGCGAGCACTCTCGCCGTCTCGTGCCTGCTGCGCAGATGCCGGGAAGAGGGCTGGTCGCCGAGGCCGCCCAGGTACACGGCTCGCGTGATGCCCTCGCGCTCGGCCATCTGCGCGAACGCGCGCGCGGCCGTTCGCTCCTGCTCGGCAAAGTCGCCGCCGCCGCCCCGGCCCATCATGTGCACCAGGTAGTAGGCGATGTCGATGTCCCGGCCCGCGCCCGCGAGCGTCTCCGGCCGCAGGACGTCCCCCTCGTGGAGCTCGATCCGGCCTCGTCCCAGCCGTTCGGCTCGTCCTGCGTCGCGCACGAGGGCGCGAACGTCGTGCCCCGCACAGCCCAGGGCCTCGACCAGCCGCCCGCCGACGAAGCCGGTCGCTCCCGTTACGAGCGCACGCACAGCATTTCTTTTCTTACCCCATGAGCGCGCGGTTGAAGCAGGAGGCCCGGCGGGGTTGACACGGTATATATCGGGCTGATATATCTGTCCGATATATGGAGCTGAGCAAGACCGCCTGCGTCATCCTCGGCATGCTCCAGCTCGGCAAGCGGACTGGGTACGAGATCAAGTCGCTCGTGGACATCTCGACCCGCTTCTTCTGGGCCGCGAGCTACGGGCAGATCTATCCCGAGCTCGCGCGCTTGGAGCAGGAGCGCCTCATCGCCGCGGACTCAGAGACGACCAACGGTCGCCGCCGCAAGGCCTACCGGCTGACGGCGTCCGGCAGGAAGGCGTTGCGCGATTGGCTCACGTCCGACGAGCCGCTTCACAACGAGCTGCGGCACGAGGGGACGCTCAAGTTCTTCTTCTCGGACTTTCTCTCGAAGGAGGAGCAGCTCGGGCAGCTTCGACGCATCCGGGAGGCGCACCAGCGGCTCGCCGACGAGTTGAGGCGAATCGAGCCCGCGGTCTCGGACGCGGCAGCCGAGAGCGGTCGCCGCTCTCCCCACATGACTCTCCAGTTCGGAATTGCCTATCAGGAGTTCATCGCCGACTGGTGCAGTCGGGCCGAACGCCTGCTCGCGCGCGAACCCGCCCTAAGGAGGTAGCGATGTATCGATTCGTTGTCAAGCAGCAGCTGCGCCGCACCTTGAGTCGCCTGAGCGAAGGAGACTACGAGGCGGTGCTCGAGAAGTTCGGACCGTCCACGGTCTTCGAAGTCGCCGGCGACCACGAGCTCGGCGGCGAGCGTCACGGCGTCGCAGACGCGCGCGAGGTGTTCGAGCGCATATTCGAGCGCTTTCCGGATCTCCAGGTCCAACCCAAGGCGGTCGTGGTCAACGGCCCGCCCTGGAACACCACGGTCGCGACCCGGTTCACCGCGCGAGCCACGCTCCCTGGCGGAGAGCCGTACCGGAACGAAGGCATGCAGTTCCTGCGCCTGCGCTGGGGGCGCGTCGTGGAGGATCGCCTCTACGAGGATACGACGAAGCTCGCAGCGGCGCTGGATCAGATCGCCGAGAGGCGCTCCCGCGCGACGCCGGCCGCCGCCTAGACGAGGCGCCGATTCAGGCGAGAGCAGCAGAGAGGGCCCGCAACTCGCGGGCCCTCTCGACTACTCCGGTGTCCTCGCAGGTCTAGCTCGGCGCTAGGCGCACTGACCGCGCCTGTCGTCCCAGCTGGTGTTCCCGCCACTGAAGAAGGGAGAGCTGTTTCCTCTGCACAGCAGCTCGCGGCCGCCGACGTTGTCCTCGACGAACTTCGGGGCCGGGCCGTTGTTCCGCACAATTTCCACGTCGCCTCTGCGGATCGTGTTGCCGCGGACCACGAACTCGACGTCGGTGGAAGTCCGCTCGATCTCGATGTCGCCGCGACGCACGACGTTGCCGTCGCAATCCTTGGCGCGGGGGTCACCGATCAGGATGTCCCGGCCGCCGCGCTCGACGTTGATGTCGCCCTTCTGCACGATCGAGCCGCAGATGTGTGCCTTCTCGGCCGTACGCTCGAGCCGGATGTTGCGAACGATGACGCTGTTGAAGACGAAGACCTTCTCCGTCCTGTAAGTCCTTACGCTGCCAAACACCCTCGAGCCCGTGTCGATGAAGACGGTGTCGGCCTCCTTGGCGTAGACGGTCTCCTTCATCGCGGTTCGGGTCGCCTGGTAAAAGGCGTTCTTGAGCACTCGGACGTTGCCGACGACCGTCGCGTCGATGAGCGTGCACGAAGCGTCACGCGGGACGACGACGTCGTCGTAGGTGCCGCCCGTCAGCGTGCCGTTACAGACCAGATCGTCATGCTGGGCAAAGGCAGGCGTGGCCGTGACGAACAGGGCCGTCACGACGATGGCCACAAGGCCGAAAAACTTCCACATCAGGGCTTCCCCTCCTTAGGTGCGCCTCTCCGAGCGCAGTTGCGCGCGCTCGGATGTTCATCCTTGAACGCATCCTTCCTAGATGCTGCGTTCGCTCACGATGATGGATCATGCCTGGGCCTGTCAACAGAAATTTGTGGCGGCCCGAGGCCACCCGGCCACTAGCTCATCGCCCGAGCGATCACGACCCTCTGGATCTCGTTGGTGCCCTCGTAGATCTGGGTGATCTTGGCGTCGCGCATCATGCGCTCCACCGGGTACTCCGTCACGTAGCCGTAGCCGCCGAGTACCTGGACGGCCTCGACCGTCACGAACATGGCGGTGTCCGAGGCGAATAGCTTCGCCATCGAGGTGTGCTTGCCCAGGCCCGGCTCGCTCCGGTCGGCCATCGCGCAGGCCTTGTAGAGGAGCTCCCGCGCGGCTGCCGTGCGCGTCTCCATCTCGGCGAGCTTGAACTGGATTCCCTGGAGCTCGATGATCGGCTTGCCGAAGGCGATCCGCTCGCGCGCGTACTGGGTCGCATAGTCGATGGCGCCCTGCGCGATGCCCACCGCCTGCGCGGCCGCGCCGAGCCGTGTCCGCTCGAGCGTGCCGAGCGCCACCGACAGGCCCTTGCCCTCGGGCCCGATCATGTTCTCCTGCGGAACGCGGACGTCCTCGAACACGGGCTGTCCGGTGGGGGAGCCCCTGATGCCGAGCTTGTGCTCCAGCTTCGGCATCGAGAAGCCCTCGCGGTCCTTCTCGACGATGAAGGCGCTGCTGCGCCGGCTCTCGCGGTCGGTGACGGCGAACACCACGTAGAAGTCCGCGATGCCGGCGTTCGAGATCCAGTTCTTGGTGCCGTTGATCACCCATTCCTCGCCGTCGCGCGCGGCGGTGGTCCGTATCGCCCTGGGGTCCGAGCCGGCCTCGGGCTCGGACAGGCAGAACGCCGGTGACCACTCCCCGGTGGCGCAGCGCGGAAGCCAGGCCTGCCTTTGCTCATCGGTGCCGAAGAGCTGGATCGGGAGCGTGCCGAGCTCCTGCACCATGAGGATGAGGGCGCTCGAGGCGCAGGCCTTTGCCACCTCCTCGACGGCGACGTTCAGCATCAGCGTGCCGGTACCGGTCCCGCCGTATTCGCTCGGGAACGGCAGGCCCAGGAGGTCCTGCTCCCCGAACAGCTCGCGCACGTCCCAGGGGTACTCGCCGGTCGCGTCGATCTCCGCCGCTCGCGGCTCGACCCGCTCCTTCACGATCTGCCGGATCGTGTCGCGAAAGTCCACGAACTCCTGGGGGAGGGCGTAGACGTCTGTGGCCGTGGTCGCGTTCCCCATTTCTAGAGCATTACACGCGCTGCAGAAGGAGCGCGGCGCCGATGCCGGCCGCCGCCGGGATCGTCAGGAGGCCGACCTCGAGGTCGCGGCGCTCGAGCTCGTCGAGGAGCGTGACCAGCAGCACGCCGCCGGTCGCTCCGAGCGGGTGGCCCATGGCGATCGCGCCACCGTTCACGTTCACGCCCTCCGGATCCAGGCCCAGCTCGCGGACGAAGTGCAGCACGGTCGCCGCAAAGGACTCGTTGACCTCGAACAGGTCCACGTCCTCCACTCGCATCCCGGCGCTTGCCAGCGCGCGCCGGGCGGCCGGGACCGTGGCGGTCAGGAGGGGAGGGGTCACGCCGGCGTTCGCCGCCGCCGCGACGCGCGCCCGGGGCTCGAGGCCGAGTGCGTCGCCCTGCTCGCGCGAGCCCATCAGGACGAGCGAGGCGCCGTCGACGATCTGTGGCGCGCTGGCGACGGTGTGGACGTGGCGAAGCGGGCCCAGGTCGGGCAGCCTGCGCTCGATCACCTCCCGCGCTCCGTCCTGCGCGAGCTCCTCGAAGCCGAGCGGCAGCGCGCTCAGCGCCTCGATCGTCTGGCCGTCGCGGATCATCTCGTCGCGGTCCAGCAGCAGCTCTCCGCCGGGCGCGCGGACCGGCACGAGCGAGCGCTCGAAGCGCCCCCCGTCGCGCGCCGCGGCGGCGCGGCGGTGCGAGGCGAGCGCGAAGTCGTCGCACTCCGCGCGCGTGAGCGACGAAAGGGTGGCCACGATGTCAGCGGCGACGCCCATGTGCACGAAGCCCGCTGCGCCGGCCACCTCGGCGTCGGCGAAGAGCGGGCCGCCGTCCGCGAACAGCGGCACGCGCGACATCGACTCGACGCCCCCGGCGACGGCGACCCCGTCGACGCCGGCATCGATCTTCGCCGCGGCCGTCGCGATCGCGTCGACGCCCGAGCAGCAGAGTCGCGAGACGACGGCCCCCGAGCCGGTCTCGCTCCAGCCCGCGAACAGCGCCGCCGCACGGGCGAGGTCCGCGCCCTGCTCGCCGGTGGGGGTGCTGCAGCCGATCGTGACGTCGTCCACGAGGCTCGTGTCGAGCCCGTTGCGTTCCTCGAGCGCGCGAAAGAGGGTGGCCAGCAGCTCCACCGGGCGCGTGCCGGCGAGCGATCCGCGCGCGCTGCCGCGCCCCCTCGGGGTCCGCACGGCGTCGTAGACGAAGGCTTCCAGGGCTAGCGACCGACGACGAAGCTGACGACCGTCGTGCAGCTGCCGCCGACGTTGAGGGTCGCCGCCATGCGCGCGCCGTCCACCTGGTAGCCGCCAGCCGTGCCGCTCACCTGCCTGGCGGCGTCGAGCAGCATGCGCACCCCGGTCGCCCCGACGGGGTGGCCGAGGCCGATGAGCCCGCCACTGGGGTTGACCGGCAGCCGGCCGCCGGGTTCGATCACGCCCTCCTCTATGGCCTGCCAGGCGGCACCGGGTTCCGTGACCCCGAGGTGGTCGAGCGCCGCGTACTCGGTGATCGTGAAGCAGTCGTGCGTCTCGACCAGATCGAGGTCGTCGACTCCGGAGATACCCGCGCGACCGTAGGCGTCGAGGATCGCCGTTCGCAGGTGGGAGAACAGGTAGGGAGAGCCGTCGCTCGCGCGCAGCTTGTCCTCGAGCAGCATCGGGGCGGTGCGGTGGCCCCAGCCGCGAATCGTCGGAATGGCCTCGATCGGCATGCCGCTCGAGCTCGCGAAACGCTCGGCGTAGGAGGGGGATGCGAGCAGCACGGCCGCGGCACCGTCGGTGATGCGCCCGCAGTCCTGCTTTCGCAGCCTGCCCTCGATCACCGGGTTGACGTCGTCGTCGGCCTGGAAGGCGCCGGGCTCGAACTGCCACGAGCGGGCCTGGGCGTTGGGGTTGCGGCCCGCGTTGGCCATGTTGAGCTCGGCTATCCGCGCCAGGTGCTCGTGCTCGAGTCCCCAGCGCGCGGCGTAGGCGTCGGCGATCTCGCTGAAGAGCGCCGGCCAGGGAAAGCGCGCGTCTGCCGCCTCGCGCCCCGCCCAGGCCGCCGAGCCGAGGTGCTCCGCGGCGGTCTGAGCGTCGACGTTCCGCATCAGCTCGGCGCCGACCACGAGCGCGAGGTCGTAGCGGCCGGCCTCGAGGTCCGCCATCGCCGCCAGCGCCGCGACGCTACCCGAGGCGCAGGCGGCCTCGTGGCGAGCGGTCGGAAGGCTGGCGAAGGAAGGGTGTACGGCGGCGACCATGCCGCCGAGCTGGGCCTGGCCGCAGAAGAGCTCGGCCGCCAGGTTGCCGACGTGCGCGACGTCGACGTCGTCCGCAGGCACCCCGGTCTCCTCCAGCGCCCCGAGCACCGCTTCCTCGAGCAGCCCGTAGATGCCGACGCCCTCCTTCGCGAGGTTGCGGGCGAAGTCTGTCTGGTAGCCGCCGAGAAGATAGGTTGGAGGCGGACTGGCCAGGGAGACGCTCACGCCGACCCACCTGGGAGCCGCTCACCAGGCACCCAGGTGGCGTGGAACCCGAGCGGCACCCTGACGGGCAGCTTGATCCGGCACAGCGGACCCGCGCCGAGGTCCTTTGCGTCGAGCACCTCGACCGACGAGTGACCCTCGCGCTCGTCGTATACATACGAGACGAGGTAGCCGTCGTCCTCCTCCACGGCGCCGGGTCTCGGCGCGAACGGCGCCTCGCTTCCCCAGCGGCCGTCGCCGAACCAATGCGTCTCGGCGGTGCCGGAGTCGACGTCGTACTTCATCAGCCCGTCGAAGAGCAGCGTGGTCTCGGGCGAGATGTGCATGTTGTACGCGTAGCGGCTCGGGCGCCCGAGGAGTCCCTGATTGATCGAGGGGAACTCGCTGTTGTCGTCGTCGAGCACCTGCTCTTTCGTGCGGCCGCTTCGAAGGTCGAACCGGTAGCGGTGCATGTGCGCGTCCAGACGCAGGTAGCTCAACATCTGGGCCAGCGGCCCCACGAGGTCGGGACGTGGCTCGGGCTGCTTGACGCGGCAGACGTCCATCACGATCTCCTGGCCCTCCTCGCGCGCGTTCACCGAGTGGTAGATGAAGCAGGGGTCGGCCTCGAACCAGCGGATCTCGTCCGCGCTTCCGTAGCGGGGGATGACTCCGAAGCGGCTTGGCATGCTGCGCTCGAACAGCAGCTTGAACCTCCCGACGCGCGCGGCCTGCGGGTCGTTGACCAGGGGCAGGTCCATCAGGATCGAGTAGTTCTCGGTGATCGCCATGTCGTGGGGAAGGCGCGGCCCGGGCAGATCGATCGGGACGAAGTGGCTGATCACGCCGTCGGGCCCGACCACTCCGTAGCGCATGTACGGAGGCTTCATCCCGTAGTCGAAGAAACAGAGCTCACCGGTGCGCTCGTCGACCTTGGCGTGCGCCGAGACCTCACAGCGAAGAGTGCCGCCGAAATCCTCGGCGCCCATCGTCTCGAGCGTGACGGGATCGAGCGCGTACGGCTTGCCGGCCCGGTACCAGAGCGCGAGCAGGCGCTCGTTGTGAAACACGACGCTGGTGTTGGCCGTGTCCTTCTCGGGCGTCGGGTTCTCCTGCCAGGGCTCGATGATGCCCCGCCAGAGCGCTCCGCCGGCCTCGCGCTCGCGGTCGAAGCCTGCCGTTTTGACCCAGCGGTTTCGGTACGTCACGCGCCCGTCGTCGAAGTGGACCGCGTGCAGCATGCCGTCGCCGTCGAACCAGTGGTAGCGGCCGTTGGGATCGAACTGCGGGTTGGGGCCGTTGCGAACGTAGACGCCGTTCAGGTCGCGGGGGATCTCGCCCTCGATCTCGAAGCGATCCAGGGTCACCTCCTCGCGCGCCGGCGCGTAGGGCCCTTCCAGATACGGATTCAGCTCGGCGGCCGTGCCGACGTCGAGGCGCTCCATGTGAAGGCTCATTTTTCCTCCCGGCTCAGTGAGCGATGAGACACTACCGCACGCAAACCTCGGCCCCTACTAGAGGTACGCGGATTCCCAATCAACCGTCTAGCATGGGCTCGGTTCTCCCTGGTTCTGTCCCTCCTCGTGGAGGGCGCTCATGGCTAAGCGGAACGTCGAGGTCCTGCGCGACATCTACGCGGCGTTCAATCGGCGCGACATCGATGGACTCCTGGAGGGTATGGACGACTCGATCGAGATCGCGGAGACGGAGGACCTCGGCTACGCGGCGCTGCTCCTGAGGGTTCTGGGGCCGCGCTTCGTGATCCTCTCGGGTGACTACAAAGGGATCGAGGAGGTGCGCCGCCTGTTCGAGAGCGTGTGGGAGATCGCCGAGTGGTTCGAGGTCGAGCCGGGTGATGCGATCGAGGCCGGCGACTCGGTGGTGATTTCCCTCGAGATGCGCGCCAGGGCTCGCGCAACGGGCATCGAGGGGAACGCGAGCACCGTGCATCGGTGGACGATGCGGGACGGCAAGGCGATCCGGCTCCAGGTCTTCGCCGACCAGGACGAGGCGCTGGCCGCCCGCGAGAGCCCCGACTGAGCCTCCCGGGCTCTCAGGCGTGGGTCTGGAGCTCTTCCATATCGGGCGAGCGGGCGAGGCGGGCGAGGGCCTTCGACTCGAGCCGGCGCACCCGGTCGCGCGAGATGTTCAGATAGCTCATGACCTGCTCGATCGTGCGCGGCTCGCCGTCGATCCCGAAGCGCAGCTTGACGATCTGGCACTCGCTGTCGGGCAGCTTTCCCAGCGCCCTGTGGAGGGACTCGTGGCGCATGGTGACCTCGACCTCCTCGGGCGGCTCGGCCTCCTGGCAGACGAGCAGGTCGCCCAGCGAGCGGTCCTCGTCCTCTCCGACCGGAACGTCCAGGCTCGTCACCCAGCGGGCCGCCCTGCGAACGTCGCGCACCTTTTCCAACGGCAGCATCGCCGTCTTCGCGACCTCGTCGTCGTGGGGCTCGCGCCCGAGCTCAGCGGTCAGCGTGCGCTCGACGTGACGAATCTTTCGCTCCCGCTCGATCATGTATACGGGCATCCGGATCATGCGCGCCCGGTTCGCGACGCCGCGCTCGATCGCCTCGCGGATCCACCACACCGCGTACGTCGAGAACTTGTGGCCGCGTCGCCAGTCGAACTTCTCGGTCGCGCGAATCAGCCCGAGGATGCCCTCCTGAATCACGTCCAGCAGCGGGAGCTGGTGGCTCTGATATCTGCGCGCGAGCGACACGACGAGGCGCAGGTTCGAATTGATCAGCTTGTCCTTGGCGCCCCGGTCGCCGCGCTCGATGCGCTTCGCGAGATCGACTTCCTCGGCGGCGCTCAGCAGTGGATAACGACCGACCTCGTGGAGGAAGAGCTCCAGCACGTCGACGCCGCCGAATCGCTCCGGCGCCGCGTCTTTGGAAGCGATGGCGCCGCTCGTGGCGCCGGCTCCTGTAGTCATCCCAAGCCTCCCGAAGTCCGCCTCGGACCGCTCCGCCGCGGTCCTAGCGGTGAGCAAAGCCTACTCGGCGGCGTCGCCGATGAAAAGGGCCGCAGCTGGGAACTCCCGGCCGATATCGAGCGTGCGACGGCCCCACTGGAGAAGATCCTGCACAGCGGGATGATCTCGGACAGCGGGTGCGGCCACGGCGAGCGGCGCAGACATGGTCGCGAGCGCGATGTCGGCGATCGAGGTGGCGTCGCCGACCAGGTGGTCGCGACCGCCGAGGCGGGCCACCGCCTGCTCTGCCGCCTCGCGCGCACGGACCTCGTCGCGGCGATTGCGACGCTTCGACAGCCGAAGACGCCCGCGGAGCATGAGCTTGGCGAGCGCGCCCCCGAGCCTGCGAAGGGGTCGTGGGGCGCGGGGGAAGAAGAGGTCGCCGAGCGCGTTGGTGCCCGTGATGATGCGCCAGTAGGCGATCCTGCGCGTGAGCGCCATGAAGGTCTCGTCCGCCCACTCGGCGAGGATCCGGCACTCGGCGCGCTCCTTCGAGTCCGGCGGCAGCAACGGCCGCTGCGGGTAGGTTTCCTCTAGATAGAGAAGGATCGCCGTCGAGCCGGCTATCGCTCGCTCGCCGTCCGCCAGCGCCGGCACGAGCACCTGCCCGGAGGCCCGCCTGACCTGCCCGCGCCTGACGGGGTTGATGTCCACCGTCTCGTATGTAAGCCCCTTCAGCTCGAGCGCCTTGCGAACCTTCACGCAGTTGTGGCTGAACGGGATTTGGTAGAGGCGCAAGGGCCAGTGATTCTCCACGTCCGGCGCAAAGAGCGCAAGCCCGTGGGTCGCCGTGAGTGCCCCCGGCGCCCGGGAGAGGGGGTCCTATAATCGGCCTCTCGCGCGGGCGAAGTGTTGTGGTTGCACAGAAGCCTTCCAAGCTTCTAGGGCGGGTTCGATTCCCGTCGCCCGCTCTCCTGATTCGTGCCGCTCGGCGGCGCCGAATCGGGCTCGCGCCGCCGTCGATGCCGCAGTGATCACCGAGCCATGAACGAGTCGCAGCCGCGCGTGGCGGTGTTCGGCCCACACCCGCTTCTGAGCGTCACGGTCGAGCTCAGGGGAGAGCAGGACGACATTCACGTGCACCCCGCCGGGCAGGGAGTGTGGGTGTCGCGGATGGTGAGCGAGCTGGGCGCCCACCCAATCCTGAGCGCATTCTGCGGCGGAGAGACGGGGGAGATCCTTCGGCCCCTCGTCGACGCGATGCCGGGGGAGACGCGCTGGGTCGAGACCAGCTCGGCCAGCGGCTCGTACGTGATCGACCGCCGCTCCGGCGAGCGGCAGATGATCGCTAGCTCATGGAGCGAGCCGCCGTCGCGGCACGAGGTGGACGACCTGCTCTCGATCGCGTGCGCCACGGCGATCGACGCCGGAGTTCTGGTCGTGACCGGCCCCGTCCCAGGCGATTCTCTTCCTGTGGAGCTGTTCCGCAATCTCGTCGCCGATGCGCGCGGCAACGGCGCGACCGTGTTGATAGACCTGTCGTCCCCGAACCTCGACGGCGCGCTCGAAGGCAAGCCGAGCATCGTCAAGCTCGACGACTGGCAGCTCGCGACCTTCGTGTCCGGCCCGGTGGCCGAGCCCGAGCAGCTTCGGGAGGCGGCCGGACGAGTGATCGAGATGGGCGCCGAGTCCGTCGTGGTGACGCGGGGGGCCGAACCGGCTCTCGTTCTTCGTGGTGGCCGCGCCTGGGAGCTGACGCCGCCGCGTTTCGAGGAGGGAGCCTCCGAGGGCAGCGGAGATTCCATGGTGGGTGCGATCGCGGCCGCAATCGCACGTGGGCTCGAGTGGGAGGACGTGCTGCGGGTCGGCGCGGCGGCCGGCGCGGCGAACTTCCTGCGCCGCGGCCTCGGGACGGGTTCGCGGGAGGTCGTCGCCGAACTCGTGAAGCGGGTCGAGCTGCGCCCGGTCTAAGCAGTAGGTGCGAAAGGCGGGCTGACCGGCTCGCCGCGGAGGACCGCGGCGGGCGCTTCCCTCCTCACCCAGTCGAGGTGAGGCTTGACCAGGTCGATGGTCTCGAGCGCAGCGAAGCCTTCGGAGAGGCGTACCGGGCGACCCCCGTGCGAAGAGTGGGCGTCGGAGCCGAGCAGGTGCAGCAGTCCGCGCCGGGTGAGCTCGAGCAGTGTGCCCGAAGCTGGGCCTTCCGCCACCAGCGCTGCCGTCGCCTGGATCAGCGCGCCATGTTGCACGAGCTCGGCCACGCGCTCGAAGAAGTCGCCGGCGGCGTGCCGTTCCGGGTGCGCGATCACCGCGCAGAAGCCGCGCTCGGCCAGTATGTCGACCGTGGTGACGAGCGAGTCGCCGAGCGGCCCAGGTCGCGGCTCGAGCAAGAGCCACAGGCCGCCGCCCCCGAGCGATACGCGGCGAAGCGTCTCGTCGTCAAGGCGCCACGCCTGCACCTCGGCGAGCTCGCCGCCCGGCGCCACCCGGGTCGCGACGCCGCGCCGTTCGAGCTCGTCGTTGACCGCCTGAGCCCGCCCCTCGATCTCCTTGGGCTCGACCTCGTGATCGGGACGGATGTGAGGGGTGGCGCACACCACCTCGATCCCGTCCGCCTCCGCCACGCCGGCCATCGCCACGCTGTCTTCGAGGTCGATCGCCCCGTCGTCGAGGGTCGGCAGTATGTGGCAGTGGAGGTCGATCAGTGCCGCAGGCGCTCCATCTCCCGCCTGACCTCGTCCTCCGAGATGGGCCGGCGGCCGTAGGCGTCGCGCTTCTTCTTGATCTGCCGGATCGCCTGCTGACGAGCCGACTCAGCGTCGAAACGCGCCGCGGGATCGGCGATTTGCTCGGTGTCGTCGCGCTCGGCCACTTCGGTCGCTGGATTCCTCCTGGCGCCGGAGGCTACTCCAATGTCACGCGGCCGTTCGGTGGGCGCCCAAGGGCCTGCGGCCGCCTCATCCCTCACTCGGCAGGGGTTATCCTGAGCGATACCGGGGCGTAGCGCAGCCTGGTAGCGCATTCGGCTGGGGGCCGAAAGGTCGCTGGTTCAAATCCAGTCGCCCCGACTCTGGCCCATCCAAAGAAAGCCCCGTCGACGCGGGGCTTTCGTCGCGTTGGTCGCCGCATCACCGAGGCTCGTCGATCCATTAGCGGTCCATTCCTACCCCGCAACGGCCAGAAGAGGAAGAGCACAGGACCAGCGCCGCGGGATGGCGCAGCTCGCGCGCGGTGGCGTGTCCGCGGGCTATGGCGAGTGATGGCCCGTTAAGAGGAGTCGGCGTGAACGTCTTGCTCCGGGCATGAAGATAGGCCCGATGCCCAGCTCCGAGTGTCCGGTCGCGTGACTAGCGTCGCCGGCACCGGAACAAGGGGCATTGGGAGAACGCAGACGGGCAGGCCGTCCTTTGTCGGATGGGCTGCGAGCCCGACTTGCTCACTGGCCGCCCCTGCGACTTGTCCGGTTGTGCTGAGAGCACGAATCCGTCTGTGTCGTTTTGCCCGCTGCGTCTCCACGACATCAACGAGAGGAGGCTATATGAGGTCGATTGCCCTAGACGTCCACCGCGCCTTCTGCGAGGTGGCAATCAAGGAGGGAACGAAGCTGCGCTCGGGCGGGCGCATCAAGACGAGCGTCGCCGAGCTCGAGCTCTTCGCCCAAAGCCTGGCGCCCGACGACCAGGTGGCGCTCGAGGCATCGGGGCCCGCGCTTGCGATCAAGCGCATCCTCGAGCCCCACGTCGGGCGGGTTGTGGTCGCCAACACCAGGAAGGTGCGCGCGATCGCAGAGGCGAAGGTGAAGACCGACAAGGTCGACGCCGCGACGCTTTGCGAGCTGCTCGACGCAGGCTTCCTGCCCTCCGTCTTCAGCCCCGATGAGTGGACGCGATCGCTGCGCCGGCGCCTTGGGCGCCGCTCGCAGCTGGTGCGCTCGAGGACGCGGGCAAAGAACGAGCTGCACGCCGTCCTGGCCCGCAACCTCAAAGGGCGCCCGCCCGTCAGCGATGTGTTCGGCAAGGCGGGGCGAAGATGGCTTTCGGCGCTCGAACTGCCGGCCGATGAGCGCGAGACCGTGGATGGCTGCCTGCGCCAGGTCGACTTCCTCGACGAAGAGGTCGGCTTGATCGAGCGAGAGCTCGCAGGGCAGGCGCTTTCCTCGGAGGAGATCCGCCGGCTCATGACCGTCCCCGGCGTGAGCCTCATCTCCGCCGCGACGTTCGTGGCGGTGGTCGGCGACATCACCCGCTTCGCTACGCCCAAGAAGCTCGTCTCCTATGTCGGGCTCGACCCGAAGGTGCGCCAATCGGGCGAGACACCCGCTCGTCACGGGCGGATCTCCAAGCAAGGATCCTCAGAGGCTCGCCACATGCTCTGCGAGGCGGCCTGGATCGTGGTCAGGTCGCCAGGTCCGCTGCGCGCCTTCTATGAGCGCGTGCGGGCAAGGCGCGGGGCGCAGATCGCGCTGGTCGCTACCGCGCGCAAGCTCTGCGTGGTCTTCTGGCACCTGCTCACGCGCGAAGAGGACTATGCCTTCGGCCGGCCCACGCTCACGCGCCGCAAGCTGCGGGCGCTCGAGCTCAAGGTCGGGGCAGGCTGGCGGCGGGGAAAGCACTCGGGTCCGCGCGTCCACGAGACAAAGAAGGACAGGGAGCGCGAGCGCGAGTTCGCCGAGCAGGCCGAGATCGCCTATCGCCGGCTGGTCAGGGACTGGCAGCCCAAGAAGAAAGGTGCGGGTGCGACACGGGGGCGCGCATCTTCAAGTCATCTTCTTGGCGAAGAGACAACAGCGCGGCAGGGTTCAGCCCCAGAACCTGCGCTTTAGCTCGTCGTCACCCGCACCGGGTGCGACTTTGGCAGAAAGGGGGCCGATCGTCTAGAGGGACTTGACTTTCATCCGTCCGACAGGCCGACGGCTTCGAGGGCCGCGAGGTGATCCCAGAAAGCACCCCGCGGCCGTCGGCGCGCGGCGCTAGAAACCGACGGAGAGCCCCACGAAGAAGACGACCATCCAGACGTAGGACAAGACGAACAACGAGACTGCAGCCACGTCCGACAACCTCTCGTTCCCGGCGCGAGCAGATTCCGCCGCCAACGGTCGAGCGCTGCTTGGCCCTGCTGTCGGAGCCGCGACTTCGCTGTGCCGATCACATATGCGCGTCGGCTTCGGATGGCCGCCTGAACCCCGCCTCGCGGGCCGCGTGCGCTGCGAATTGCCGATGCGGTGATCGGTCCTGGCCTTCGATCGATGCTGTTCCTCGTCCCTCGGTTCCGCGATTTTTCGACTGCGAGTCATCCCTTCTCCTTCGTCGATGTCCAACGCCAGTAGTGAAGACATGGTTCCCCGCGAAGCTGAGATGGCCATGAGTGAGTCTGAGAGTCTTCTAAGAAGGCGCTCGGAGTGCCGGGGCGAGCACCAGCTCGCGGAGCGCCTCGCACACACGCTCCACCTGCCCTCGGTCATCTGCGCGAAGAACGGCAGGGCGCGCAACCGCTCCACGTTCTCCTGCGACATCGCGTTGCTGTATCCCGCAGGGTCAGTAGCCGGCGCGAGCGTCTTGCTCCGAGAGCCCTACGGCTTCGAGGGCAGCGTCGTGGTCCCAGAAGAACTCCACGAGGATGATTTTGCCCTTGCGGTAGGTAGAGACGCTTGTCACCTCGAGGTTCGCCTCAGGCCCGTGGCCGAGGGTTCGCCATATCTGCCTGATGACCACTCGGTCGCCCGCGTCGGTGAGGCTGATCGCTTCCAGTCGGTCGGTGTCCCAGGTCTCACGGAGCTGCCCCAGCCAGCGCATGACCGCCTCTCTACCCACATACGGCCCCCGCTCCGGCCATGCCTCCTCCGTGCGCACGATGACGTCGGGGTCGTACATCTCACGAACGGCGTCCATGTTTCCCGCGTTCCATGCCTCGTAGAAGGCTCTGGCGATCTCCACCGTCTGCTCAGAAATACGCCCTCACCCAGCCGTCAAAATGGCTATTTCATGGGTCGCGTGTGACGACGCCGTCGTCATGGTCTCTCCTGCGACATCGCCCGCGCAGTATCGCCGCAGCGAGGGTGCCTCGCAATCACGGAAGCGTGCGTGGCTTGACGACCCGAAGCAGGCGCCCGGATCTAGTACACCTGGCCCGGCGCCAGTACCGCCGGGTCGTGTCCCGGGAGGACGGCGGCGCCGGCGTCACGTAGGGCGCGCAGGCGGTTTGCAGACGCGGCCTGGGCGACGAAGTCGTCGCCGAAGACCGGAAACCGGTGGTCGTCCAAGCCGGACGCGAAGTGGACGACGTCGCCAGCGAGGACGAGCTGCTCGCCAACGCGAACCGACTGGTGGCCAGGAGTATGACCGGGTGTTAGCAGCAGCTGGATCGATCCATCGCCGAGCAGATCGTGGTCGCCGTCGATTAGCGTGACCTGCTGGCCGGCCGCCTCGTAGTCGACGGGCAGGTAGAAGTTCTTGTCGACCGCGGCCGCGTCGTGGCCCGCGTCCCATTCGCGGCGCTGCACGACGATGGGAACCGAGGACGGCAGCAGCGCCAGTCCTCCGGCGTGATCGAAGTGGAGGTGCGTCAGCACGACCTTGGTGATCGTGGCCACGTCGACCTGCTCGCTGATGCTCTCCTCGAGCTCGAGCTGAAACAGGCTGAGCGAGTCAGGGCTGCCGTAGTGGCTCGCTGGGTCGTCGACAGCGGTGGGGTGGAGGCCGGTGTCGATGAGGATCCGCTCCTCCGCCGTCTCGATGACGTACGCCGGAATGGGAATGCGGATCTGCCGGTCGAGGTCGTCGTCGCGGCGCCAGATGCCGGCGGCTGCCGTGAGCCACCCGACGTTGAGCATCTCAACCTTCACGACGGCAACCTTAGGCCAACCACCTGCGACGGACGATCGACCTCAGCTATGACCAGATCGCCCCGATGGTCGGCTATCAGAACGGCTCGACGTTGCGGGCGCTGCTGCGCCGCCAAGTCACGCGAGAGCCGGCAAACGCCGCCGGCGACCTTGCGATCGCCGGCGCTCGTTCCTCTTCAGACCTTCGCGCTACCCGAGCCCAGGGCTAGCCGGCCCGGGTGTGGCGGTAGATCGCGCTCGCAGCGACAGCATGATGCTGGTGATCGCGATCCACAGAGCGGCGGCCATGAAGCCGATGAAACCGATCGGTGTCATCGAAACCACAGCGATCAGGATCGCCACCCAGCCCAACCACGCCGGCAATGCCCCGTGGCGGATGATCGAGAGCCCCGCCGCCAACAGGAAGATCAAGGCTCCGACGGCAAGCGGGATGAAGTCGTTGTTCCAGAGCGCCGCGAGCGCCTGAACGGCCGCGGGATCGACGTCGTCCACCGTCTCCACGAGGGCGACGCTGATGGTTGCGTCGATCGTGGCTCCGACCGCCAAGATCGTTGCGCCGGCGAGCGCGACGGTCGAGAGCATGTGCCCTTCTCCCTCGGCTGCACGGAGAACCTTGCGCAGGTAGCCGGCGTAGAAGACCAGCGCGGTCGCGGCCAGCCCCTGCAGGATGACGCCGATCCATATCTCGGTGTCGTTGTCCTTGTAGAAGTCGATGGTCTTCTGCACCGGATCCGACGAATCGGGCGGTTCGCCCATGATCACGAAGCCGACGATCAACAGCAGGATGAAAGCGATGCCAGTGAGGGCCGCAAGCCAGTCGAAGTCTCTGTCTCTCATATGAACATCCCCCGGTCGTGTACGTTTTTTCGGTTGCCCGGGAGTGCTGTGGCCCGGCCCTGCGGAGTATGTCCCACGGGGTGACGCCTAAGACGTGCGCGGCCGGATCTGGCCCTCCACTTGCACGCGCTCGCCGCAGTTTGGCTGCGTCGCGCCTGGGACTGGATCACCAGGCGATTACCCGGGCTGCTTGTACGTAGCCCGCAATCGGAGTACGGTTCTCAGCAGGGCTGGCCTTGCAGCCAGAACCCCGGCCGAAGGCCCGAAGGCCACCAAAAGTGCGTTTCGCACGGACGAGGCGAGGGACCAAGGCGAACGGGTTCGACTGCGGGGCCAGCAGTCTGCTGAGTCTCTCCCAGACGTCCTGTCGGAGCGGCTCCTGCCACGAGCGCGCTCGGGCGGCTGCTCAGCCTGCGCCCGGCAGCAGCCCTTCGCTTCGCAGCCACTGCTCGCTGCGGCGCATTCCCTCGTCGAGATCCACTGCGGGCTCGTAGCCCAGCATCGAGCGCGCCTTCTCTATCGAGTAGCTGCCCTTGCGCGCCAGGTAGCGAACGGCGGCCGGCGTGACGTCGCCGGACCCGCCGAGGAGCGAAGATGCTCGGCCGACCGTCGCCGCCAGCGCAACCACCACCGGCGTGGGCGCGACCGGCGTCCCCTTCTTGCCCAACATGCGCGCGTAGTAGTCGAAGAACTCGCGGCTCTGCATCGTGCGCTCGCCCGCCAGCGTGAACACCTGGCCGGCGCCCTCCTGCCGTGCCGCCGCCAGCGTGACGCCCCCCACGAGGTCGTCGACGTAGACGGGTGCGACGATCCCACGCCCCATGGCGGGCAGCACGAGGCGCCGCGCCGCGAGCTCCCGCACCGGCAGAACGGTCCAGAACTGGGAGCCCGGTCCGTAGACGTCTCCCGGGCGGATGACGGTGCAGGCGATCTCACCACCGGCATGGGCCGCGAGGACGACCTGCTCGCTCGCGACCTTGGTGTCGACGTATGGCACCCCGTTTGGTCGCGGTGGACGGCGCTCGTCGACGTTGTCGGGGATCTCGAATCCGAAGGCGACGATCGAGGAGAAGTGGACGAAGCGCCGTGCACCGGCGCGCACCGCGGCGTCGAGCGCCTTGCGCGTGCCCCGCACGTTCACCCGCCAGAAGCGCTCTGCGTCGCCGCCCATTCCGAGCAGCGCCGCCGTGTGGATCACCAGCTCCGCGCCGGCCGCCGCGTCCTGCCAGCCGCCCGACTCGGACAGGTCTCCCGCGACCACGCCGCGCTCCGGATCCGCCCGCACGTCCATGCCGGTCACCTCTGAGCCGGCCTCTCGATAGCGGTCGGCGAGGCGTCGCCCGATCAACCCGAGCGCGCCCGTTATGAAAACGCGCCCGGGCGCCTGTTCGGAAGCTGTGCTCTTCGCCATCGCAGGTGACGATAACCGCTGCGCGGGCGCGGCTACTCGCCGCTTCTCACCGCGTCGAGGGCGTCGGCCTCGCTCAAGAAGACGCGCATGCGGACGATCTCGCCGTCTCGCACGCGCACGACGTGGAACACGTCGCCGAGCACCGGACTGCCGCTTGCGTCGTCGCGCTGCCAGGTCATCGACACGAGCACCTCATCGCCCACGGGCCGAACCTCGCGCAGCTCGACCCAGCTGCCACCGACCGCCTCCGCCACGTCCTCGAGCCGGGCGAATACCGCGTCGCGCCTGCGCCACGTCGCGCCGTCCGGCATCTGCGGCGGGTCCTCCAGCTCGATCGCGTCTGCAGCGAATGGATCCAACGCCTCCAATCCACGCGAGTTCCAGGCCTCATATGCCCGGCGTACGAGATCGACGCTCTGCTCGTGCTCGCTCATCGGCTTGCCGGCATCTCAGGCCGAGGCGCTCCAGCGCGAGTACGCAACGACGCCGGCGTCGGGCCTGGGGTCCTCGTCCAGCATCGCCAGGTACTCGAGCAGGTGACCGTCCGGGTCGTGGAAGTAGACGGCGGCGGCGGGCATCCAACCGAGAACGTCGGGCTCGGACGCCGGCTCTCCTTCGAACGAAAGCGGGGTCACGCCGAGCATCCGGAGGCGCTCGGGCGCCAGCAGCAGCTCGGGTAGGGAGACCTCGAAGGCGACGTGCATGCTCATGCTCACCGGGGAGGAGCCGATGCCCCAGAGCCCAAGCATCGAGCGTCCCCTGCCGCCGATCCACAGGAAGGCGGCGTCGCGCTCGGGAATCTCGAGCGCCAAGGTGAGGCCGACGACGTCACGGTAGAAACCGAGCGAGCGCTCAACGTCGCGGACGGTCAGGTGAGTCTCGAACAGCCCACCTACGGGCGTCTGCTCCGCCATCACGGCCCTACCCGGTCTCGAGCCGCGAAACCGGCAGCCCCACCTCGGGGAGGTCGCGTGCCATGCACTCGAGCACCTGCTGGATCACGACCGATCCCTCGCCCACGGCCGAGGCGACGCGCCTCGCCGCTCCATGGCGGATGTCGCCCGCAGCGAAGACGTGGGGGAAGCTCGTCTCGAGCATGAAGGGGGGCCGATCGAGCTGCTCGTACGAGTCGCCCGCCGCGCGCGACACGTCGGGGCCGGTGAGGACGAAGCCCCAGCGGTCTTTCTCGATCTCAGGCGGCAGCCAGTCGACGTGCGGCACGGCGCCGATCAGCACGAACAGGGCGGCCGCGTTGACCTCCTCCGTGTCGCCCGTCACGTTGTCGCGCAGCGTGAGGCGCTCGAGACGGCCTCTGCCGCCGCCGCCAACCACCTCGGTGCAGAGCCTGACGTCTACGTTCTGCGTCTCGTGGATCTGGTTGCGCAGGTAGTGCGACATGCTGTCGGCGAGCGTGTTGCTTCGGACGAGCAGGGTCACCTGTTGCGCGTAGCGGCAGAGGTGCATGACGGCCTGACCGGCGGAGTTGCCGCCGCCCACCACGTACGCCTGTTGACCGGACAGCGCCTGCGCCTCCGACACGGACGCGCCGTAGAAGACCCCCGATCCGCTGAGATCGTCGAGTGCGGGGATTCCGAGCTTTCTGTAGGAGACCCCGCCGGTGAGGATCACTCCCCGAGCCACCGCCTCGGTGCCGTCGCCAATCGTGACCAGGCGGTGCTTGCCCTCCGCGCGCAGCGCGACGGCCTGGCTCATGAGCAGGAAGCTGGCACCGAAGACCCATGCCTGCTGGTAGGCACGCTGGGCGAGCTCCGCGCCGCTCACGCCGCGAGCGAAGCCCAGGTAGTTGCGAATCAGCGAGCTCGAGCCTGCCTGGCCGCCGATCGACTCCCGCTCGATGGCCAGCGTGCTGAGACCCTCCGAGGCGGCGTAGACGGCTGCCGCGAGCCCGGCCGGCCCGGCGCCGACGACGACCACGTCGAACTCCCGCCGCTCGCCGAGGGCCGTGCTGACCCCGTACGCGCTGGCCAGCTCGGCGTTGGAGGGGTCCACGAGAACAGCGCCGCCGCGTGGGATGACCACCGGCGCGCTCGCCCCTTCGTGGCCGGCCCGCCTGAGCTGTCGTCGGCCTTCCTCCGAGTCGCTCAGGTGGAACGCGTGCGGGATGCCGTTCCGCGCCAGGAGGCTTCGCAGCTCGTGCGCGCGCGGCGACCACTGCTCGGCGACGACGATGATCTCGCTCGGACCCTCCGTGTGGGCGCGCGTCCACTCGTGGAGGAACTCGGAGATCGTGCGGTGGAAGAGCTCGTCCGGCGACCGTCTGGGCTTGATCACGTAGTAGTCGATGTGGCCGAGAGCCATCGCTCCGAGGATCGCGTCCGCGGTGTCGCGATCGCCCCATCCTCCCCAGTCGATGAGGAGCGCCCGCTTGGCCGTGGGGTGGGTCTGTCGCACCTCGGCGAGCAGCTCCGCGCCCGTCAGCTCGTCCATCCATTGCGCGGCGAGCACCAGGGCGACGTCGTCGCATTCGCGCTTCGCCTCCTCCAGCGTCTGAAGTGCTCGCCCGGGCGAACGCTCGCAGATGATCCGGTAGTCGCCGGCGTATCTGCGCGCCAGCTCGCGGTCGAGGCGCTCCAGCTCCGCCGCATCGCCCTCGACGGCGAGCAACACCGGCCTGTGACCTCGCTCCCGCTCCATCTCGTTCAAATCAGGACCAGCGATCGTAGCGGCGCAGCGACGAGGCGACGTCCAGCATCGCCCGCGGGCAGGCGCGACCCACCGCGACGGCGTTGCAGAACCCGTGGATCAGCCCGTTGTGGCGGCTGACGGTCACGGGCACGCCCGCGGCGTCGAGGCGGCGAACGTACTCCTCCACCTCGTCGCGCAGGACGTCGAAGCCGGCGATCGCCACGTGGGCGGGCGGGAGGCCTGCGAGGTCCTCTCGCAGTAGCGGCGAGGCGCGTGGATCGGCGGCTGAGGACGGACCGGGAAGGTAGTGGTGGCGATACCAGTCCATCTGGCGCTCGGTGAGGAAGAAGCCGTCGCCGAAGAGCTCGTAGGAGCGGCGCTTGCGTGACAAATCCGTCACCGGATAGATCAGGAGCTGAAACGCGGGGACCGGGCCTCCGTCCGCGACGGCGAGTTGCGCGACAGCCGCGGCGAGGTTGCCGCCGGCGCTGTCGCCGCCGACGGCCACCCGCGCGGAGTCCGCGCCGAGGGAGGAGGCCTGCTGGACTGCGGATCGGAACGCAGCAAGCGCATCTTCGACCGGCGCGGGGAAGGGGTGCTCGGGCGCCCGGCGGTAGGCGACGGCGAGCACCCGCAACGACGCCTCCCGCGCGAGGAAGCGGCAGGTCTGGTCGTGCGTGTCGAGGTCGCCGACAACCCAGCCGCCGCCGTGGAAGTAGACGAGCAGCGGGCTCCTGGGCGGCGCGCCATTCGGAACATAGAGACGGGCGCGCAGGGGCCCGTCGGCTCCCGACACGGTGAGCTCGGTCTCGCTCGCGACGGGTATGCGCGGCCCGGCGAACGCCGTCGCCTCGCGGCGAATCTCCTCGCGGGCCTCCGCCACCGGGAGCGTGTCGAAGCTGGGGCGCGGGGAGAGCTTGGTCAAGCGTAGGACGAGCTGCACCTCCGGGTCGAGCCGCTGGCCGTCGATCTGGATGGGCCTCCCGCCGGCGAGCCGTTGGACCCGCTCCGGCAGCAGGCCCAGCCCCCTCACCACCGCGGACGCGAGCTGGTCGCCGCGGCCGGGTGCCTTCGAATCTGCCTCCACGAAGCGCAGTATCGCCGTCAGCGCGCCGGTTTCGCCGCGACACCGCACGGTTGGACCGGGGTCGGCGACCGCGATCCTGCTACAAGACAGGACTCGCATGGCCCCTCGAGCCCTGACAGCGCTGGCTCTCGCCGTAACCCTGCTCGCCGGCTGCGGGGGCGACGAATCCGACGACGATGCGGCGAAAGGCGCCGCCGACCGGGGGCAGGTGCGCCTCGTCGAGACGTGCTTGGAGGAGAAGTACCCCGGCTTCGTGAGCAGCAAGGGGGCCGATCTGGACAGCGTGGCTCAGGTGGCGAAGAAGGGTGGGGTGGCCGTCCACACCGAGGACCAGGAGATCAACATCTCAGTCCACGAGAGCCCGCGGGTGGCCAGGGCCGCGGAACGCGTCTACAGGGGCTACGACGCCCAGCCGGCCCTCCTGGAGCGGCGAGGCAGCGCCGTGATCGCGTACACCCGCGAGCCGACTCGACGAGAGCTCAGGCTGATCACACCCTGCTTGGGGAAGTGACTGCCGAATTCGGTCGACGCGATCTCTACGATTCGTATAGGTAGAGAAATGAGAAACGAGAAGCGTCCGCAGAACATCCAGTACGAGGACTGCACGATCCCGCCGGGCATGACGGTGCGCGAATGGCGAAGCCGAAAGGCGCGTTCGCAGAAGCCGCGCCGACGGATCAAGGTCCTCGGCCGGCTTCAGCGCTCTAGATAAGGAGCGCTTCGAGAGCGTCCTCGGCGCGGTCGACGCGCCGGCGGAGTGACCGGCTCAGGGAACCCGATGGACCTCGAAGAGGTTCGTCCCCAGCCGCTGACCCGGCAGGCCCGCCGTGACGCCGATCAAATCGCCCGACCGCGCCAAGCCGAGCTCACGGGCTCGCTTCGCGCAGTCCGCCAGGAGATCGTTCAGGCTCTCCGGCTCCTCGTTCAGCACCGAGCGCACGCCGAAGAGGAGGTTGAGCCGGTTCACGGTCTCCGGCCGGGGGGACAGGGCGAGCACGGGTACGCGCGGCCTCTGCGCCGAGACGAGGCGGGCGGTGCGCCCGCTTCGCGTGGGCACGACCAGCGCCTCCAGCCCGAGCTGGTAGACGGCCGCCACCGCGGCGTGAGCCACGGTGTCACCCACGTCGCGCGCTCTCTCCGTGCGGCTCCTGAGCCACTCCGCATAGGGAAGCTCCTGCTCCGTCTCGCGCGCGATCACGTCGACCATCCGGACCGCCTCGACCGGGTAGTCGCCGATCGCGGTCTCCTCGGAGAGCATCACTGCGTCTGTGCCGTCGAAGATGGCGTTTGCGACGTCGGAGGCTTCCGCCCGGGTCGGTCGCGACGAGCGCACCATCGACGCCAGCATCTGCGTGGCGGTGATCGACGGCTGGGAGTAGCGGCCCGCCAGCGCGAGCAGGCGCTTCTGCACGAGCGGGACCTTCTCGATCGGGAGCTCGATGCCGAGGTCTCCCCGCGCGACCATCACGCCGCCGCTCGCCGCCTTCACGATCTCCTCGGCGTTCTCGGCGGCCTGGCGTTTCTCGATCTTGGCGATCACCGGAGTGTCGAGGCCGCGCTCGGCGAGCCGGCTCTCGACGGGCACGAGATCCTCACGGCGCCGCACGAACGAGACCGCGATCAGCTCCATCCCGTGATCGCTCGCGAAGTCCACCCACCGAAGGTCGGTCTCGCTGATCGCCGGCAGCTTCACCTCGGCGCTCGGGAGGTTCATGCCCTGCCGCGACGTGACGGTGCCGCCGACCTCCACCGTCGTGACGACGCTCGTCGGCGAGACGTCGCTGACCCGCAGCCGTATGCGCCCGTCGGCCAAGTAGATCACGTCACCCTTCTTCACGGCCTCCGGAAGGCCCTCCCACGACACCGGAATTCGGTCGCTCGTGCCAAGGCCGTTGCCCGTGGTGAGCTCGAGGCGCTTGCCTCCCGGCAACTCGACGACTCCCTCCTCCAGCTCACCGACGCGCAGCTTCGGCCCCGGTAGGTCGCCGAGCAACGCGACGTCCCGCCCGGCCTGCTCGCTGGCCCTGCGCGCCAGGCCGACCATCTTGGAGTGCTCGGCTTCGGTTCCGTGCGAGAAGTTGAAGCGCAGCACGTCGGCACCGGCCCCGATGAGCTCCGTCAGAACGTCCAGCCGCCGAGTCGCCGGGCCCAGCGTGGCAACGATCCTTGTGCGCCGCAATTAAGTAACCGCTGCGCTCGAGGGGCTGGCGCTCGCGCGGCTCGACTCCCCGGGCTCCGTGGCGCCGGGCCAGGCGGGCGAGATGCTCTGATCGGCGCGTCCCTCGGGACGGTCGCGTACCACGAGGACCGCGCCCTTCGCCGGCACGAGGGTTACGTTGCGGAACTTCGGGCGCTCCGGGCGGGGGTCGGCCGGCGCAAGCGAGACCTCGGACAGGATTGTCCTGAGGACCGTCTTCATCTCGAAGCTCGCGAACGCGGCCCCGATGCAGCGACGCACTCCGCCGCCGAACGGGATCCAGGCGTAGGGCGCGGTCTCGCCCTCGAGGAAACGCTCGGGACGGAAGGCCGCGGGCTCGGAATAAACGTCGGAGCGCCGGTGCACGAGCGCGATCGCCGGCACCAGATGGGCGCCGATGGGGATCTCGTGGCCGTCCAGCTCAAAGGGCGCCGTGACGTAACGGGCGATGTCGAAGACGACCGTGCGGGCGCGCAAGGTCTCCTTCACGACCGCATCGACGTACGCGTCGCCATCGCCCGACGTGAGCTCGGCGTGCAAGCGCGCCTGCGCGTGGGGGGTGTGCGCGAGCCGCTCGAGCGCCCACGCGAGCCCGATCGCGGTGGTCTCGTGGCCGGCGACCAGGAGCGTCACGAGCTCGTCGCGAAGCTCCTGCTCGGTCATCGCCCCACCTTCGTCGTCGCGCGCTCTCAGCAGCAGCGACAGCACGTCGTCTCGCTCGTCCACGTCCGGCTCTGCGCGGCGACGGCGGATCTCCTCGTACAGGATCGCA
Source organism: uncultured Solirubrobacterales bacterium (assembly GCA_963774075.1). Lineage (GTDB taxonomy): Bacteria > Actinomycetota > Thermoleophilia > Solirubrobacterales > JBBDJG01 > JBBQNR01. Next base: position 60,777 of record CAVZDP010000009.1, read on the forward strand.
TCGACCTGCTCGCGCGCGCGAACGAAGCGCCGCCACGGCCCGAAGGGGAACTCGCGCCTCAGCCATGGCATCCACACGATCGCGCTGCTCATCCCCAGCAGCGGTGGCACGAGGTCCCGCAGCCGCGCGAGGCGCCCCGCCTCCTGGATGCCGAAGACCGCGCGCAGGATCACCTCGAGCGTGATCGCCTGCATTTTCGCCCGCATCGCCACCGGCTCTCCGCGCGGCCAGCGCTCGACCTCGCTACGCGTGATCTCCTGCATCAGCTCGCCGTAGCGCAGCACGCTGTCGCCGTGGAAGGCGGGGAGGAGCAACTTGCGCTGGCGCATGTGCTCAGCGCCGTCGAGGAGCAGCACCGACCGCAGTCCGAGCACCGGCTCGAGCACTACGTTCGCCTCGCCTGCGCGCAGCGTCGAGCCGTCGGTCGTGAAGATCTTCTTGATCGACTCGGGATCGGTGACGTAGACAAGGTCTCCCATGCCGAGGAAGTGGATCGTGAAGAGGTCGCCGTAGCGCCGCCGGCATCGCTCGAGGAACCCGAGCGGGTCGCGCAGGAAGAGCAGCGTGTGAAGAAGGGCGGGCCCCGGTGGGCCGGGCGGCAGCGCCATTCCCGGACTGTACCGAGCTTCAAGGCGGGTCCCGCGGCTGCCGATCAATCCAAGAGGGCCCAAACCGGGTCGCGCACACGATGCATACCAGAGCCTCGACCCCGAGCGAACCCGACCAGCGACTCGCGCGAGCCGCGGGCGAACGACTGCCCGGAGACTTGCGTGACGTGGTGGAGAAGATCCCGGGCATCGTCTACGTGGCGACTCCGGGGGAGCAAGGGACCTGGCTCTACGTCAGCCCGCAGATAGAGGCGATCCTCGGGTACTCGCCCGAGGAGTGGTGCGCACACCCGGCGCTCTGGTTCGAGCGCCTTCACCCGGATGATCGCGAGCGCGCCCTCGCGGACGAGGACCACAGTCGTGCAACGGGCGAGCCGCTCGACTCCGAGTACCGCATGATCGCCCGAGACGGCCGCCTGATCTGGTTCCACGATCGCGCGTCGGTCATGGGAGGCGATTCAGAGGGCCCCGGCGTCTTCCAGGGGGTGATGCTCGACATCAGTGAGCGCAAGCGCGCCGAGGAGGAGCTGGAGCGCAGTCGGCGCGGGCTGGCCGAGGCGCAGCGCGTCGCGCACCTAGGGAGTTGGAGGTGGGAGAGTGCGTCCGATCGCGTGACGATGTCGGACACCCTGCACGCAATCTTCGGTACGAAGAGCAACGGCTCCGGCAAGACTCTCGAGCGCAGCCTCACAGAGCTCGTGCATCCGGAGGACAGGGAGCTCGTGGACAGAATCGTGGAGCGGGCGCTCCAGCCGCCTTACGAGCCGTTCTCATATGAGGCCCGCTTCATTCGCGGCGATGGGGAGATCCGCACGCTCGACGTTCGCGGAGAGTCGCTGCTGGACCGCCAGGGCGATCTGGTCGGCGTGGTCGGCACGGCGCAGGACGTGACCGATCACAGGCAGGTCCAGGCGGCCCTTCGCCGCACCCAGGAGCTCACCCAGGCGATCGTCGAGTCGGCGCTCGACTGCGTGATCACGATGGACGTGAGCGGGATCGTGCGCGAGTTCAACCCGGCCGCGGAGGCCGCGTTCGGCTATTCGCGGGCGGAGGCCGTGGGCAAGGAGCTTGCGGAGCTGATCGTTCCCGAGCGCCTGCGCACCAGGCACCGCGAGGGGTTGCGCCGGTACCGCGAGACGGGGGAGGCTCACATCGTCGGCCGCCGGCTCGAGCTGGTCGCGGCACGCGCGGACGGCACGGAGTTCCCGGTCGAGCTGTCGATCACCCGCATAGGCCAGGAGCCGCCGATGTTCACGGCGTTCCTGCGCGACATCAGCGAGCGAAAGCAGGCGGAGCAGGCACTGCACCAGAGCCACGACCGCATGCGCTCGATCATCGACAACTCACCGTCGATGATCCACGCGAAGGACCGCTCGCTTCGCTATCTGTTCGCCAACCGCGAGTTCGGGCGCGTGTTCGGTGTCGACCACGAGACCATCGCCGGTCAGACCGACGAGACCGTGCTTCCGCTGGAGCTGTTCGGCCTGGTGCGGGCGAGCGACCGGCGGGTGCTCGAGATGGCCGAGAACGTCGAGGAGGAGCAGGTGATCAACTGCGACGGTGAGGATCACACCTTCCTCACGCAGCGCTTCCCGCTGCACGATCCCGACGGCAGTGTGTACGCGGTCTGCGCGATCGCGACCGACATCACCGAACGCAAGGAGGTAGAGGAGGAGCTACGCCGCGAGGTCGATTGGGCGAACCGCGTGCGCGAGGCGGTCGCCAAGGGAGCCTTCCTGCTGCACTCCCAGCCGATACTCGACCTCCGCTCGAACGAGGTGAACCAGGAGGAGCTGCTGGTGCGCATGGTCGGAAGCCGTGGCGGCGAAGACCTCGTCTATCCCGGTGAGTTCCTTCCGTATGCCGAGCGCTTCGGGCTCGTGCAGGAGGTGGACCGGTGGGTGGTCTTCGAGGCGATCAGGCTTGCGAGGACGCGCAAGGTCGAGGTGAACCTGTCGGGCAAGAGCATCGGTGACCCCACGCTTCTGCGACTGATCGAGGCGCAGCTTGGCGCGCAGTCGGTCGATCCCGGCAATGTCATCTTCGAGATCACGGAGACCGCCGCGGCGGAGAACATCGACGCGGCGAGAGACTTCGCCGAGCGGTTGATCGGCCTCGGCTGCGGGTTCGCGCTCGACGACTTCGGTACCGGGTACGGGAGCTTCACTTACTTGAAGCACCTTCCGGTCACCCATTTGAAGATCGACATGGAGTTCGTGCGCGACCTGTCATCCGACGAGGCCGATCAGAAGATCGTGGGAGCGGTGATCGCGGTCGCCCACAACTTCGGCATCGAGACCATCGCCGAGGGCGTCGAAGACGAGGCGACGCTCGAGATCCTGCGCGAGGCGGGCGTGGACTACGCTCAGGGCTACCTGATCGGCAGGCCGCGCCCGGTCTGAGCGTCTATCCCATCAACCTGGGAGACGTGTCGGCCGGAGCGGGCGTCGTGTACCAGCTCGATGACTGAGACGGATCGACGGGAGACGAAGATGCGCGCCGGCTCCCCGCTGGTCTGCCTGGGCGAGACGCTCGTCGACCTCGTGTCCGAGCGGCCGGTCGCGAGCCTGACGTCCGCGAGCGCCTTCACGCCCCGCTTCGGTGGCTCGCAGGCGAACGTCGCCGTCGGTGCGAGTCGCTTCGGCGCGGCGGTCACCATGCTGGGAGGGGCGGGCGCCGACGCGTGGGGCGGCTGGCTGCGGGACACCCTCGCCGCCGAGGGCGTGGACATTTCGCGCTTCGAGCTCGTCGAGGGCGCCGAGACCCCGCACGCGTTCGTGGCGCTGTCGCCGGCCGGGGAGCCCGACTTCTCCTTCTACGGCGACGGCGACGCCTGTGTCGCCGCGGCCGCGGGGCAGCTCGCCGATGCCTTCGCCGCCCCGAATGGCGTGCTCGCGTTCGGAAGCGACACCCTGATCGGCGAGCGGGCCCGCGCGGTCACCCACCGGGCGCGAGCGCTCGCTGTCGAGCGCGGGTGGCGGTTCCTGTTCGACCCGAACCTGCGCCCGCGGCGCTGGACCGACGTCGGCGAGATGCAGGCGCGGGTCCGGGAGCAGGTGAGCGGTTGTGCCGTCGTGAAGACCAACCTCGAGGAGGCCACGGCGCTGAGCGGCGAGGCGAGCCCCGAGGCGGCGACCGAGGCGCTGCGAGCGATGGGGGCCGACGCAGCCGTCGTGACGGCCGGCGCGGACGGCGCGCTCGTGGCCGCCGGGGGCGGCGTCAGGCACGTGCCCGCGATACCCGCCCGCGCCGTGGACGCGACCGGGGCGGGAGACTCGGTCACAGCGGTGCTCGGCGCCGCACTGGCGGCGGGCGCCCACGCGCGGTCGCTCGTGGAAATCGTCGAGCTGGCGATGGCGACGGCAGCGCGCGTCGTCGAGACGCTTGGAGCGCTGCCCGGGCTGCCGCCTGCGAACGAGGCTCGCGCCTCTCTCGCCCAGGTGCTGCGGGCGCCGGTGGCGGAGCCCGAGGGCGAGGGATAGCATCAAGCGGGCGATGTGCAGCGGCGGGCGAGCGCGATGAGCCGGGTGGTCGTGTACTCGACCGGCTTCTGCGCCTACTGCTTCCTGGCGAAGCGCCTGCTTGACCGGCGCGGCGTCGAGTACGAGGAGCGGAGGTTGACCCGCAGTCCCACGGACCGTGCCGAGCTGGCGCTGCTGGCGCGCGGCGGACGCACGTTCCCTCAGGTCTTCGTCGATGCGCAGCCTCTGGGCGGCTACGCGGAACTGAAGCGGCTTGACCGCTCCGGGGAGCTCGAGGGAATGATCGCCTCCGGCGCGTGAGGGGCGCCGGCCCGAGCGTCTGCGTCATCGGCGGCGGCGTGGTGGGGGCGAGCGTCGCTCTTGCGCTCGCGCGCCGCGGCGTCGCGGTGACGCTGCTCGAGGCCGAAGACGCGCTCTGCCTCGGAGCGAGCGGGACGAACTCCGGACTTCTGCACACCGGCTTCGACTCGGCTCCCGGCGAGCTCGAGACGCGCCTGATCCTGCGCTCGGCCAAGATCCGCGACGAGCTGCTCGACGGACTCGCGGTCCCTGTGCTGCGGACCGGAGCCCGCCTTCTACCTCGCGACGAGGCGGAGCGTGCCGCCGTGGCCAAGCTCGAGCGCAACGCCCGCGCCAACGGGGTGACGACCGAGGTCGCCGCCGACGGCTCGCTCGTCGTGCCGGGGGAGTCGGTCACCGATCCGGTCGCGTTCACGCTCGCGCTCGCGGCCGCGGCCGAGCGCGCGGGAGCGAGGGTCGAGACGAGCGCGCGGATCGAGGCAGTGCAGGAGGGATCCGGAGAGCTGGCGCTGCTCGCCGGCGGCGGCGAGCAGCTCTGGAGCGGAGCCACAGCCGTCAACTGCGCCGGACTCCACGCTGACGACGTGGCGCACGCAGCCGGCGACCGCGAGCTGCGGATCATGCCTCGCAAGGGCGAGTTCGTGGTATTCGCGGCACCGGCCGGGCTGCAGCTCGACGAGGTGCTGCTGCCGGTCCCGAGCGGGCGCACGAAGGGAGTGCTCGTGTTCCCGACCGTGGACGGCGACATCGTGGCCGGGCCGACGGCCCACGACCAGCGGGACAAGAACGACTGGGCGGTTAGCCCCGAGGCGGTCGAGGAGCTCACGGCGCGGGCCGTGGAGCGCGTCCCCGCCCTGGAGCACGCACGTGTGATCGGCTCCTACGCCGGGCTTCGCCCGGCGGGTGTGGGCGTCAACTACGTGATCGAGCGCTCACCGGCCTGCCCACGACTCGTTCACGCCGCCGCCATCCGCTCGACGGGAGTGTCGGCGGCGCCCGCGATCGCAGAGCGCGTGTGCGAGCTCGTCAGCGAGACCGGCGTGGTGCTCGGGCGGCCGGCGCCGCTCGAGCGGGGTGAGCCTCCGCCGCACTCGCGCCCCTGGTGGCGGTACGCCGCCGAGCGCCGCAGGGAGCGGCCGGAGCTCTGAGATCGGGGAGAGGCGGTGCGGCGTGTGTCGCGTCAGGCGCGGGCTGCGGCCGTCCGCGAGGGCGTGGAGAGCGAGGCGGCAAGCTCGACCGCGAGCTCCCGCTCGGACTCCTCCGCCTCGAGCACCTGCTCGAGCGCCGCCACGCAGCGGGCATCGAAGGCCGTGCCGGACTCGTCGCGCAGGAGGCCCAGTGCCTGTGAGCGACTCCATGCGTCTCGGTAGACGCGTTTCGACAGCAGGGCGTCGTACACGTCGCAAACCGTGAGCACACGTACTGCGAGGTCGATCTGGTCGGCGCGCAGCCCACGTGGATAGCCGCCGCCGTCGAGGCGCTCGTGGTGGTCGCGCACGAGCCGGTAGACGTCGCGCGGGAAGCCGCCGAGCTCCTGGACCAGGTCCGCGCCGGCGGCGGGATGCCGGCGGACGACGTCGTATTCGTGCTCATCGAGCGGGCCCGGCTTTTGAAGGATCGAGATGGGCGTCGAGAGCTTGCCGATGTCGTGGAGCAGGCCGCCGATGGCGAGGTTCCGAAGCCGCCCGGCGGGCAGCCCCAGCTGCTCGCCAACCTGCACAGCGCGCATCGCGACGCGGCGGGTGTGCAGCTCGGTGTACTCGTCCTTGGTCGCGAGGTTCACGAGCAGCGCCCGAACGCGAGCGCCGAGAAAGGCCTCCTCGGCGGCGACCAGCTCGGCGGCCCGGAGGTCTCCGGCCAGCGGACGCGACTGGGCTCCGCGGTGGAGGTCGAGAGCCACCGGCACGCCCACCATCGCCACGCCCAGAAGCTCCATTCCGTGGCCGATCCACCAGCCGAGCTGCATGTAGTTGAGCAAGAGCTGAGACGCGACCGCGACTCCGAGCCAGACCGTTCCCAGCACGACCGAGAGATCGGCGAGGCGCCTCGTGAGTACGTAGGTCCTCGCGGCGCGCACGGCGAGCACGCCGAAGAAGCCGATGCCCACGATCATCAGCGCGATCGCCGGGGGGCTGCCCGTCTCCGGCACTCCCGGTACGCTGTCCGGGAACAGGATCCCGATGACGCCGAGCGCCACGATGGTCGTCATCAGCACGCCCTGAAGCCACAGCAACGGCTTCACGGCAGTCGGGCGACGCAGTCCGGGAAGCGCCGAGAGGGCGAGCACCGCTCCGCCGACCGGCAGCACGGCCGCGCCGGAAAACGCGATCACGCCGTTCTGCTCGACCAGGAAACCGGGCGTCGCAAACCCGTGCACCGCGAGCATCGCCGTCATCGTTGAGAAGGCGGTGCCGAGGAGCACGGTACGTCCGTCGCCGCGCCGGGCGCCAACCACGGTGAGAGCCAGCGCGGCCGCCGCAGCGGTGCCTGCGCCGGCGGCAATGAAGGCGAAGTGGATCCAGCCTTCGACCTGGACCGTTTCGCTGCCGAAGAAGTGGAGGATCGCCGCGGGCAGCGATGCGCTTGCGGCGACGAGCACGAGAACTGGCACGATCCGGCCGCGTAGCAAGGTCTCCATGAGGCCCTTATCGGCAGCTGACCGAGGATACTTAGCGCTTCAATCGACCGATGGTCCACCTCCGCATAGTGACGCCCAGCCACCAGGCCCAGAGCGTGCTGGACCTTCTGAACGCTTTTCCCTCGGTCTGCAACGTCGTCTACCTGCCGAGAGCTGCTCTCAAGCCCGAGGGGGACGTGATCCTCTGCGACGTGGCCCGCGAGGACGCGAGCGTCGTTCTGAGCGACCTGCGGGAGATGAACATCCACAAGGAGGGGTCGATCGCGATGGAGACGATCGACACCGCCATCTCCGAGGCCGCGGAGAGGGCCGCCCGGGCGGCGGCCGGCGCACCCTCGGACGCCGTCGTGTGGGAGGAGGTGGAGGCGCGCACGTCCGAGGGCACCGAGCTCTCGGTCAGCTTCCTCGCCTTCATGACGATCGCGACGCTGATCGCGGCGGTCGGCATCATCCTCGACCAGCCGATCCTGATCATCGGGGCAATGATCGTCGGACCCGAGTTCGGGCCGCTCGCGGGGCTGATGGTGGCCACGGTCGAGCGTCGGGGTCATCTGGCGCGGCGCTCGCTGCTGGCGCTCGCGGTCGGTTTTCCAGTGGGGATGGCGCTGACGGCCGTCGCAGTGCTCGTGCTGAAATGGACCGGCATCGCGCCAGACACGATCCAGGAGCGCCCGTTCACCGACTTCATCTCGCATCCAGACTTCTTCTCCTTTCTGGTCGCCTACCTGGCGGGCATCGCGGGCGTCCTGTCGCTCACCTCGGCCAAGTCGGGCGCCCTGATCGGTGTCCTGGTCTCGATCACGACGATCCCGGCCGCCGCCAACATCGCCGTCGCGGCCGCGTACGGGGACTGGGGCGAGTGCGGCGGCGCCGCCGCGCAGCTCGGGATCAACTTGACCGCGATCATGGTGGCGGGCATCACGACTCTCTACGTGCAGCGCCGCATCTACATCTCCCGCCGCCAGGAGCACTTCTTCCATCGCGCCCGTGAGGAGGCGGGGCTGCCGCTGGGCCGCACCCGCAGCGCACACCTCGAGGAATTGCGCCGGCGCCAGCTGAAGGGATGAGGGCGGCGCACCCATGACCCGAGCGCCCTACGAGGCCCGCGGCGGTGAGCTCGAGGGATACGAGACCTGGGTGCTCGGCTCACGCGACGGTGAGCTGAGCGCGACCTTCGCGCCCCGGGCGGGCATGGCCGGCTGCTCGCTGGCGCACGCGGGGGAGGAGCTTCTTCACCTCGGTGGCGGCCTTGCCGAGTACGCGCGAAGCGGAGCGACGATGGGGATCCCACTGCTTCACCCGTGGGCGAACCGCCTCGGGGGCTTCGAGTACGGGGTCGACGGGCGCACGGTCGTGCTCGATCGCACGTCACCCCTGATCCAGGTGGAGGAGAACGGCCTTCCGATCCACGGGCTGCTGGCGGCGTCGCCCCGCTGGAGCGTCCAGGAGGCCGGCGCGGACGATTCTGCGGCCTGGCTCCGGGCCGAGCTCGACTTCGGCGCCCACGAGGATCTGCTCGCCGGCTTTCCCTTCCCGCACCTGCTGCGGTTGGAGTCGCGGCTCGAGGGCTCCGAGCTGGAGCTGCGCACGACCGTCGAGCCGACCGCAGACGTGGACGTCCCGGTCGCGTTCGGGTTTCACCCCTATCTGCTCGCTCCCGGTGTGCCACGAGAGCAGTGGCGGATCGAGCTGCCGGTGCGCATGCGACTCGTGCTCGACGAGCAGATGATTCCCACCGGCGAGTCGGAGCCGTTCGCCTACGACGACGAGTCGCTCGGCGAGCGAGCTTTCGACGACAGCTTCGAGGACATCGAGCCACCCGGCTCGTTCGCGCTCGAGGCGGGCGGGCGCCGGATCGCCGTCACCTTCGGCGAGGGCTACCCATTCGCGCAGGTGTATTCGCCGCCGGGAGGACAGTTCATCTGCTTCGAGCCCATGACGGCGCCCACGAACGCGTTGCGGAGCGGGGACCGGCTTCCGCTGGCGCCGGCGGGCGGGAGCTTCAGCGCGGTGTTCCGGATCTCGGTCGAGCGCACCTGACCGGCACGCCCGACCGTGGCCGCCCTGATGTGCGGGTGACCTTCAGGCCTCGCGCACCACGCGGTTTCGCAGTACGCCGATCCGCTCGACCTCCAGCTCGACGACGTCGCCAGGCTCGAGGAACGCACCTAGCTCGAGGCCGCAGCCGAGGCCGTCGGAGCCCGAGCACGTGCCGGAGCCGATGACGTCACCGGGATAGACCGTCTCCGAGCGCGAGACGTAGGCGATGAGCTGCTCGAAGCGCCAGTAAGCCTCGCCCGTGTTGCCGCGCGACCACTCGGCGCCGTTCACGCGCGCGGTCATGGTCAGGTCGTAGGGGTCGGGCAGCTCGTCCGGCGTCACGAGGCACGGCCCCATCGCGTTGCCGGTGTCGAAGTTCTTTCCCTTCGCCGGCCCGAGGCGGCCGCGCATCTCCTTCATCTGCTCGTCGCGCGCGGAGAAGTCGTTGAAGATCGTGTAGCCCGCGATGTGATCGCGCGCACGCCCCTCCGGTATGTCCACGCCCTTCTTCCCGATCACGACCGCCCACTCCAGCTCGTAGTCGAAGCGCTTGCTGTAGGTGGGCATGCGCACTTCGGCTCCGGTCCCCACGACGCTGCGCGGGTTGCTCGTGTAGTAGGGAGGGCGCTCGTAGAACGAGCCGTTGAGCCGGCCGGCGATGGAGCGGCGTGGCCCTACGACTCTCTCGAGCAATCCGTCGACGGCCGCGAGCCGGCCGAGCCCTGCCTTCCGCGTCGCCTGGAGCACGTGACGCTCGAACGACATGCAATCCCGGATAGAGGCGGGGCGCGGAAGGGGCGCGAGCAGCCGCACGTCCTCGAGTCGGTGCTGCGCCTTCCTGGCGTCCCCCGCGCGCTTCACCAACCGCTGTGCGGCGGCCCGGGCGTCCACGCCGCCCTCGAGGTAGGCGAGCATCGACGCCGACCACGGGGCGGCCTCGCCGTCGGACTTCTCCTGCGCAGCGCGCAGATCGAGCACGCGGCCGTTCAGCAGCGTGCCCAGCCGGGCCCCGGGCTTGCCGCGCTCGAAGGTGACGAGCTTCAGCGCCGGCCCCTCTCGAGATCGCGCGCCAGGGAGGCGACCTTTCCGAAGATCGAGGCGCGCTCGCGAGCCCCGATCGCGCCGTCCCCGCCCCGGCGGCGCCGGTCGATGGTGGTAAGGGTGACGAGCATCCGCTCCGGCGAGTCCCATCCAGCCCATTGCGCGTCGCGGTACTCGGCGCTGTGCAGCAGCTCCCGGGCGACGTCGGCCGGCGAGCGCCCCGCTGCGAATCGCGGACGGGCCGCGGCGTCCAACCACGCGAGGTAGTCGCGCAGGAGCTCGACCTCGGCCTTCCCCGATACCGGCCCGTGGCCCGGGACCACGACTTTCGGATCGAGGTGGAGGATCCGTTCGAGCGCTTCGATCCAGTTGCGAGTGGGCCCTGCCCACATCACCGGCGCGACGCCGACGAACAGGATGTCGGCGGCGAATACGACTTTCACGTCGGGCACGTGAACGATCAGGTCTCCCGGCGTATGCGCGGGCCCGACCTCGATCAACTGCACGGCGCGCCCTCCCGCCTCCAGGTCCAGCTCGCCGCTGAACTCCCGCGTCGGCGGCGTCACGCGCACGTCGGAGAAGTCATATGGAGAGAGCATCCAGTCGATGTACTCACCGAGCGGGCCGAGTGGCAGGCGCGGCAGCAACGGCACGGGAAGGCTGCCGACGATCGGCAGCGGCAGGCGCCCCAGCAGCCGGAGGCGCGGCGCAAGCGTCTTGAAGCGGCGAAGCGCGCCCGGCGATTCCTCGCGGATCACCCGGCCAGCGGCGGCTGTCGCAACGATGTCGGCTACGTCCACGAGCTGGTTCCCCCACACGTGGTCGCCGTCGGAGTGGGTGTTGACGAGCCGCGTGATCGGGACCGCGACGCGAGCGGCGACGTCGTCGAGCATCCGCTGCGTCAAGACGGGGTCCCAGAGCGTGTCGATCAGGAGAGCCTCGCCCTCGCCGGCCACGACCCCGGCGTTGGACTCGCCCCACTCTCCGTTCGGCTGAAGCCAGGCGAACGTGCCGGGCGCGACCTCCTTCAGTCCGCCCTCGAAGCGCGCCGGCTTGCCCAGTAGCGACCGCTCCACCGGCGCGACCCTAGTCGGTTGGGGCCGAGCCCGCCACCCCTGGGAAATGTCTTCCGGTCCCACCACGTCGTGCCGGCCGCCGCCGGCGGGATAAGGTCCGTGCTCGGGCAACCGACGTGAAGGGGGCAGAGCCGTGCCGGCAGAGCAGTTCACAGAGGCGCTCAACGAGCAGATCGCAAACGAGTTCGCCGCGTCGCATCAGTACGTGGCCATCGCGGTGCACTACGAGGCCGAGACGTTCCCCCAGCTCGCCGGGTTCTTCTACGCCCAGGCGCGGGAGGAGCGCAACCACGCGCTGATGATGGCCAAGTACCTGCTCGATACGGACGCGCCGGTCACATTCCGCGAGATCCAGGCCCCTAAGACGGGCTTCGGCGACCACATCGCTCCCATCCAGCTTGCGCTGGAGCAGGAGCGGTCCGTGAGCCGCAGGATCAGCGAGATCTTCGAGCTGGCGCGCGACCAGCGCGACTACCTCAGCGAGCAGTTCATGCAGTGGTTCCTCAAGGAGCAGGTCGAGGAGGAGGCGACGATGAAGGAGTTACTCGACGTCGCGGAGCGCGTGCGCGAACTGCCGATGGAGCTGGAGTCCTACATCGCCCGCGAGCACCCAGGGGGCGAAGCGAAGGATCCGCAGGCGCCCCAGCCCGCGGGCGAGACCTAGCCCTCCCCGAGCTCGGCGCAGAGGATCGCTGCCGCTACGCGGCGGCCCGCGCGGCGCCGCCCGAGCCGAGGATCGCGGCCGCTGCCGACGTCAGGTCCTGCTCGAGCCTGTCGAGCACCGCCGCGGGCAAACGCCGTTCCTTCGACCGCGCCATCACGTCAGCGGCCAGCTCCACGAGCTCCGGCCCGGCCTGGCGGAGCATCTCGGCCAGCGGATGACTGCGCTCGAGCCGCTCCGATGCCTCTCCGGTGGCCCGGGCAAGCTCAACCAGGGAGTGCGCCAAGGTCCGCAGGGCCGCCTCGTCGTCGCGTCCGGCTCCGTTCGAATGCGAAAGCGCGACCGCGACCGCGGCGTGGTAGGCCTTGATGGCGTGGTCGAGCTGCTCGCGCGCAGCGAACACCACGCTCGCCGATTCCTCCGGCACGGGCAGATGCACCGGCTGCGGCAGACTCACGGGGATGAGGCTTCGCCCGGGAACCAACGTTTCTTTCTCCACGCCGTTCGCGGTCGGGAAAGGCGGCGTGTGCCTGCGGCTTCTCAGCCTTGCCGTGACGGCGCCCATGACCCAGCCGCCCACGTAGGCCACCGCGAGCAAGCCGAGGACGATGATCTGCTCCGTCGTCAATGCGATCTCCTGCCGGAGGGACGGATGCCGGTCCCCCTTCGGTCAAGCGTAGCCTGCACCCGTCAGCGGCGCGCGGCAATCGGGACTCGCCCACAAGTGATTCTTAGGAAGCCCTCAGTGGTTTCTCAGAGATCTCACAAGCTCGGGGTCGATGCTCTCGTTCGAGCCGGCCCGAGCGCCGGAAGCGAACCTGCAAGGAGAGTCGGATGAGGTACTCGTGGAAGTGGATCTCCGCCGTATGCGCGCTGATCGTCGGGATCGCGGCGACCGTGGCGGTGGCCGCGCCTTCGGGCGGCGGCGGTGGCGACCAGGGCGCCCAGACCAGAGCCGAGGTGAGGCTCGGCGGGCCTGGCCCCGGCGGTCACGAGCGCAACCTGTCGGCACTGGCCAAGGAGCTGGGAGTCTCGACCAGCGACCTGCGCAAGGCCATAGAGGCCGTTCGCGAAAAACTCGGGCCGCGCGAGCGCCCGCCGGGCCCCGGCGCCAGGAAGTCGAGGGTGGAGGCCGAGAAGCGCTGCGAGGAGCTGACCGACGCGCTCGCCTCCGAGCTTGGCAAGGACGGGGACGACGTGAGGGCCGCGATCAAGTCCGTGATCAAAGCCGACATCGAGGCGGCCGTGAAAGCGGAGCGGTTGACCCGCGCCGAGGCGAACCGCATGCTCGAGCGGATCAACTCGGCTGATTGCCTGCCGCCGTTTCTGCACGGCCGGCACGGCGTGAAGTGCGCGGGCCCCGGCGGACCCGGGGAGCGTGGTGGACGTGGCGGAAGACTCGAATTCCATGGTCCGCCACCCGCTGACGGCAACGGCTCCAACGGCGCGGAGCTCCCGGCCCCGCCTCCCGTCGAGGGCGTGCCCTTGATCTGACCCTCGGATGCCGCAGTATTGGTCATGAGGTGAATGCCCGCGAACCGCTCGTTCTCGTCGTCGACGACGACGAGGCGATCCGCACGGCCCTCGAACGCGCTCTGCGCCTCGAGGGCTTCGCGGTGGAGGTGGCGGATGGTGGCCGTCGGGCGCTAGAGCTCGCGGAGGAGCGCAGGCCGGGCGTGATCGTGCTGGACGTGGTGATGCCCGACCTGTCCGGCGTCAGCGTGGTCGCCCGGCTGCGCGAGCGCGGCATCGAGACGCCGATCTGCATCCTCTCTGCTCGCGACGAGACGCAGGACCGTGTGGCCGGGCTCGAGGCAGGCGCCGACGACTACGTGGTGAAGCCGTTCGAGCTCGAGGAGCTGGTCGCCCGCCTGCGCGCGCTCCTGCGGCGCGTCCCGGCGGTCGACGGCTCCCTCATCAAGGTTGGCGATGTGATGGTCGACCCGTCGCAGCGAAGCGTGCGGCGCGCCGGCAGAGCGGTGGAGCTGACGCGACGCGAATTTGACCTCTTGGAGGAGCTTGCTCGCCATCGCGGGGTCGTCATGAGCCGCGAGCAGCTGCTCGAGCGCGTGTGGGGATACGACTTCGAGGTCGACGGGAACGTCGTCGACGTGTTCGTGGGTTACTTGAGGCGCAAGCTCGAGGCGCAGGGCGAGCCGCGCATCCTGCACACGGTACGCGGCGTCGGCTTCGTGCTGCGGCCATGAGGCGCCCGCTCAGCATCAGGGCGAGGGTGACGATCGCGGCGACCGCGGCGGTTGCGCTCGTCCTGCTCGCGGCCGCGGTCCTCACCGTCGCCACGTTCGCCCAGCGCGAGCGCTCGAGCCTCGACCGCGAGCTGGAGAGCCGAGCGACCGGCCGCGCGGGCCGTGTGGCGCTGCGCGGGCCCGCATTGGTGCCCGGGCGCGAGTCGGAGGCGTTCCTGCCCGGCGGACACGACCCCGGCCGGCGGGGCCGGCGGGGACCGGGGGTCGGGAAACCGGAGGAGATCGGGCCGGACGCCGGCGGACCAGCTGGGCTTGCGCCGCCCGGTCTCCTCGCCGAGAGCGGGACGTTCGTGCGGCTGTTCGGCGACGGCCAGGTGCTGCAGGCCGCGGGCGACGTGCCGCGGGACGGCTTCCCGGCGCCGCGAGAGCCGGGGTTCGACACGGTCGAGAGCGACGGACGCAGCTGGAGGACCTACACGGTCGAGCCGGGCCCACCACCGTCGGAGGCGATCGCCGACGTCGTCCCGGAACGGATTCAGTTCGCAGCCGACCTCGAGCCGGTCGAGGAGCGCATCGCCGAGATGCGCACGCAGGTCGCGCTGATCTCCGGGCTCGGCATCGCGCTCGCGGCGGTGCTGGCAAGCCTGCTCTCCGGCGTGGCGCTCGGGCCGCTGTCGCGCCTTCGCCGTTCGGTCGCCGGAATCAGCGGGACCCGCGACCTCTCGCGCAGGCTGCCCGGCGGCGATGCCGCCGAGGAGGTCGACGAGCTGGCCGACAGCGTCAACGCGATGCTCACGCGACTCGAGCGCTCTACGGGCGAGACCGAAGGCGCGCTCGAGGCGACGCGCCGCTTCGCCGCCGACGTGGGCCACGAGCTGCGCACTCCGCTCACGTCCATCCGCGCCAACATGGACGCGCTGCGCCGCAATCCCTCGATGCCGGAGGCTCAGCGGCGGGCGATCCTGGAGGAGACGGCCAGCGAGCAGCAGAGCCTGGTCACGCTGCTCGATGCACTCCAGGCGCTCGCGCGAGGCGACGCGGGGGCGGCGCTACCGCGGGAGTCGCTCGACTTCGCCGAGGTCGTGGACGCGGTCGTAGTGGGCGCGCGGCGCCGGCACCCAGGCGCGAGCGTGGAGCTCGACGCGGCCGACGAGCGCCATCAGGTAACGGGCTGGCCCGACGGCCTGCGGCTGCTGGTCGAGAACCTCGTCGAGAACGCGCTCCGGCACGGCGGCAGGCGCGTGCGAGTTGGGATTCGCCGGCAGGATGACGGCCGGAGCCTCCTCCTGGTGGTCGAGGACGACGGGCCGGGCATCATGGACGACGAGCGCGAGCGGATCTTCGAACGCTTCGCCCGCGGCGCCGGCACGATGGCGCCCGGCTCGGGCCTCGGCCTGGCGCTGGTCGCCCAGCAGGCGGCTCTGCACGGGGGGGAGGTCGAGGTCGGCAGCTCGGCGGAGCTGGGCGGCGCGCGCTTCAGCGTACGCCTGCCGGCGCAACCGGGAGGAAGTCCCTACTCGGAACGGCTGAGCGCTAGTTGACCGCGGTGGCCTTGCGGGCGGCCGTGTCGCCGGCGTCGATAGCGTCGGACGGAGCCGGTCCGGTGGGCTGGCGGTCGGGGATGGTGAAGCGGAAGCTGCTGCCGCCGCCCGGACCCGGCTCGACCCAGATCCTGCCGCCGTGGCGCGTGACGATCTTGCGACAGATGGTCAGCCCGATCCCGGTCCCGCCGTACTCCTCCTTGCGGTGCAGGCGGCGGAACATGTCGAAGATGCGGAGGCGGTGCTCGGGCTTGATCCCGATGCCGTTGTCGGTGATTGAGAAGCACCATGCCCTCGAGCGGCGCTCCGCCGACACGCGCACACGTGGCGACTCGTCGCCGACGAACTTGACCGCGTTGGAGATCAGGTTCTGGAACACCTCGCTGATCTGCTGAGCGTCGGCGGCCAGGGTTGGCAGCGGATCCACCGTCACCTCCGCGCCGGCGTCGTCGAGCTGTGCCTTGAGCGCACGCAACGCCTGCTCCACGGGCTGTGTCACGTCGACCGGAAGCGGTGCGTGATCGGCGCTGCCGAGCGTCGAGTACGCGCGCAGCGCGTTGACGAGCGACTGCATGCGCGTCGCTCCCTCGACGGCATAGCCGATGAACTCGTCGGCGTCTTCGTCGAGCTGCCCTCGATAGCGGTGGTCCAGGAGCTGCACGTAGCGGGCGACGGTCCTCAGAGGCTCCGAGAGGTCGTGCGAGGCGACGTGCGCGAACTGCGCGAGCTCCTTGTTGGAGCGCTTGAGCTCGGCGGTCTGGCGCTCGAGGCCGGCCTTCACCCGCGCCAGCTCCTCGGCTCGCCTGCGCTCGCTGATGTCGTGGAGAAACGCGTTGAAGACGTAGCCGACCTTGGTACGCAGCGCCGACATGGCCACCTCGATCGGAAACTCGTGCCCGTTGCGGTGGACTGCCGTCAGCTCCATGCGACGCCCGAGGAAGGGTCCTTCGCCGGTGGCGAGGAATCGGCGCATCCCATCGAGGTGCTGAGCGCGAAAGCGCTCGGGCATTATCAGGTCCTGGACAGGCCGCCCGATCGCCTGCTCGCGTGACCAGCCGAAGGTCGCCTGCGCCTGCTGGTTCCAGCCGGTGATGATGCTGTCGGAGTTGACGGAGATGAACGCGTCTTGGGCCGTGTCGACGACCTTGCGGAACTGCTCGCGGTTCTCGCGCACCTGCTGCTCGGCTCGGATGCGAGCGGTGATGTCAGTGGAGATGCAGCACACCGCGTACGGGTCGCCGAGAGGGTCGAAGAGGGGGAACTTGACCGAGAAGTAGGTGTGCGGGCCGTCCCTCTGCGGCGCGATCTCCTCCACCTCGACGGGCTCTCCCAACTTCAGGACCTTGCGGTCGGTGGCGCGGAAAGCGTCGGCCGAGTACTTGGGGAAGAGGTCGTAGTCGGTCTTGCCGACGACGCCGCGCCGGTCGCCGTCGAAGAGGTCCTCGAACCGGCGGTTGACGAGCAGGTAGCGGCCGTCCGGCGACTTGAGGTGGATGATCGCCGTCGTGTTGTCCAGTATCGCCTGGAGCTGCCCCTTGCTCTTCTCGACCGACCGGTGTGCGCTTCGCAGCCGGTCGGAGAGGTGCCCGACCACCCCGCCGAGCAGCAGGAAGACGACGGCTCGCGTCGTCCAGGCGAGGACGTCGATCTCGAACCCCTCGATCCTGGTGTAAACGGCGAAGAGGGAAAAGGCGACGCCGGCAGAAAGGAGCCCCCCGCGGGCGCCGTACTCCGCCGCCACGACCGTGATCGGCAGCGCGTACAGCAGCGAAGTCGGCTGGTTGAAGTCCTCGAGGACGAGGCGCCCGGCGAAGACACCCGCGAACAGCAGCAGGACCGAGGTGAGGATGAGCTGCTCGCGGCGCTCGGAGGGTGTTCTCAGGCCCAGCTTCGAGAGGATCGAAGCGCCGAGGCCCTCTCTGTCCGTGGCGGGCTCCATGTGACCTGTCGTTTGTTATCGGGCGCGCGGCGACGAGGCTTGAACCTCGACTCGCCCCTGCCCGCGGACGGCCGGTGGCTACACTTGACCCGGCCCTGAGCGGGGCAAGCGCGCGGGCGTGGTGAAATTGGTAGACACGCGGCGTTCAGGTCGCCGTGGGCGAAAGCCTGTGGGGGTTCGAGTCCCTCCGCCCGCACCTCGAGCCTCTAGAATCGGTCCTCGCGTAGCTGTTTGAATGGCCCGTTCGTCTAGCCTGGCCTAGGACGCCGCCCTCTCACGGCGGAAACAGGGGTTCGAATCCCCTACGGGCTACTGCGGGCCATGGCCTTCGTCACGCACGCCGCCGGCCTCCCGCGCGCCGAGCCATTCCATGACCACTCCGACTCCCCTCGTCACCGGCACCGATTTCATCACCGTTGCGACTGAGAACTTCGACGCCGCGGCGGAGTTCTACGAGAGCGTGCTGGGTCTGCCGTTGTCCAAACGGTGGGGCCAAATGCCCGCAGGCGAGTTCGAGACCGGCAACCTCACGATCGCGGTGATGGAATCCAAGGCGTTCGGCATCGAGTTCCGAGCCAACAACCATCCGATCGAGCTGCGCGTCGACGACGTCGAGGCCGCTCGCGTGGAGCTCGAGTCACGCGGCGTCGCGTTCAGGGGAGACACGATCGACTCTGGCGTCTGCCACCAGGCGTTCTTCGAGGATCCGGATGGCAACGCGCTTGCGATCCACCACCGCTACGCGCCAGGCTAGTAGCACAGCTGCCCGTGCGCTGGCGCTAGACGAGAGCCCCCTCTACCGGAGCCGGCTCCAGCAGTAGACTCCCACCCGTTCAAGGTCGGTGGTCCCCAATAGGGGACGAGGCGCCGAGCCGGGTCGCGCAAGCGGGTGCGGTTGGGGCCTCGAAAAGGGAAGTCCGGTGCAAGACCGGCGCGGTCCCGCCACTGTGACCGGGAGCGTCCGCCGCACTCGGCGCACTCACCGAGCGCGGTCGAAGCCACTGGGAAGCCTCGCTTCCCGGGAAGGCGCGGCGGAAGACCCGGAAGCCAGGAGACCTGCCTCCGGCCAAGGCCGTGCAAACCCTCGAGGAAGGGAAAGGCTCCATGCTCCTCAAGCTCTCGATCGCCCTGGCGACTGCCGCGCTCACCGCGTGTCCCGCCGCCTGGGCGGCTCCCACCACCGTCCAGCTTCGAGTCGAAGGCGCGAGCGCCACGATCTTCGAAGGCCCGGTTACGACAGACGGGCGGGCCGTCGATGGAGGCGATGGCACCGGCGCTCAAAAGTGCGACGGGACCAACTTCGGTGCGTATCCCACGCCAGGACCAACCATGACGTCTGCGCTCGCCGACGCGGCTATCCCCGGAGGATGGCGCGGTACATGGAACCCCGGCTTCGAAGACTTCCTGATCGACCGCATAGGAGCGGATTCTGGTACGTCATTCGACAGTTTCTGGGGAACCGTCGCTAACTTCCAGCCGACCGACCGTGGCGGTTGCCAGGAGCGCGTACAGAGCGGTGACGAGGCTCTGTTCGCGCTCGGGAACGTGTACTCGCAGCCCGTGCTCAAGCTCGTCGGACCGCCAACGGCGGCTGTCGGGACGCCGATCACGGTGACGGTCACGGATGGGAAGACCGGATCGGGTGCCGACGCGGCCCACGTCGGAGGATCGCTCACAGGACCGGATGGCGGCGCGGGAGTGACATTCGACTCGGCGGGGCTCAAGCAGCTCAAGGCGGAGCGCGCGGGGTCGATCCGCTCGAACGCGGTGCTCGTATGCGCGTCGGCAACCGGTTCGGACGACTGCGGCGTGCCACCCGAGCAGCTCGGGACGCCGGCGACGCGAAGCGGGCAGGCGCGTGACTCGCGCGCGCCGCAGGCTCGCATCGCAGGGCCGCGCGACGGCGGGCGCTACCGTCGCGGACCGCGCCTGCTGCGAGGCACGGCGACGGACGCCGAGTCGGGGGTGACGACGGTGAAGCTCGCACTGAGCCGGCGCGTCCGCGGCAAGCCGTGCCAGTGGTGGAGCGGTCGCCGCGAGCGCTTCGTCGGGACGCACTGCCGCAAGGTGTTCTTCTTCGCCATCGGCGAGGACACTCAGTGGTCCTACCTGCTGCCGCGGCGCCTGCCTCCGGGTCGCTACGTTCTCGACGTGAAGGCCTTCGATCGGGCTCGGAACCGCGACGAGCAGTTCGTCCGCGGCCGCAACCGGGTCGCGTTCGAGGTGCTGCGCGCGCGAGGGCCGGGACGCAAGGCGGCGGCCGCGGCGCGGGCCGCGCGGGTGCGCGTGATGGTCGTCGGCCGTCGAGGCGTGATACGCGGCGCGCGAGAACTGCGAGCGGGCTCCGCTCGGGTGCGCGTGGGGGGTCGCCGCTGCAAGGTCGCGGCCTCGACCCCGCTCGCCGCGCTGGCCCGTGCGCTGTCAGGAACCGGAACCGGCTATGGAGTGCGGGACTTCGGGCGCTGCTCGCGGCGCAGCCCCGATGACAGCGGCCAGCTGCTCGTGAACCGTGTCGGGGGCGAGCGCAACAGCGGCAGCGACGGCTGGTTCTACAAGGTCAACCACCGCGCGGGCACCGCGGGCGGAGCGGACCCGCTCGGGCCGCTCGGGCGTGGCCGCCTTCGCAACGGCGACGAGGTGCTCTGGTTCTTCTGCACGCACGACGAGCGAACCGGGAGCTGCCAGCCCTCGCTGGGCTTGAGGCCGTCGCGGCGTCGGGGCGAGAGCGGCGAGCAGGTCCTGGTGACGGTGCGGGCCTACGACAACGAGGCGCGCACAAGCGGCGCCGCCGGCGCAGCCGTCTCGCTCGGACCCGCCAGCGCTGTTACGAACGGCGCGGGCGTGGCGGGAATCGTGCTGCCGGTCGAGGGCCGCTACGAGCTGGCGGCTTCCGGCGAGGGCATGCTGCCCGCGTTTCCCATTCCATTCAGAGTCGGTGCAGGGGGGTAGCTAAGCGGGTGAACGCTCCTCGCGGGCTGAGCGCCCTCGCGGCGGCGATCGCCGTCTGCGTCGTCGCCGCGCTCTCGGGCTGCAGCCTCGGCCCGGAGGCGAAGGGCAAGGGCGCGTCGCTGCTGGTCACGCGCGACTTCGGCGCCGTCGCCATCGAGCGCGCGAGCGAGCCCGACCTGCCGAAGGGCGAGACCGCGATGCGCCTTCTCCAGCGAAGCGTCGACGTGGAGACCCGCTACGGCGGGCGCTTCGTGTCCGCCGTGGAGGATCTCTCCTCGAGCACCTCGGGCGCTGAGCGGCGCGACTGGTTCTACTACGTGAACGGCATCGAGGCGGACGTGAGCGCCGCGGAGAAGCGCCTGCACGACGGCGACCGCGTCTGGTGGGACCACCGGCGCTGGGACGGGGCGATGCGCGTGGCGGCCGTGGTCGGCTCGTACCCGGAGCCGTTCGTGCACGGTCAGGACGGAAAGCGCTACCCGGTCAGGATCGACTGCGCCGAGGATGCGAGCGACGCCTGCGCGAAGGTGGCGCGGCGGCTCGACGAGGCGGGTGCGACGCCCAGCACGACGGCGCTCGGCACACCGGCCGGTGAGGAGGTCCTGCGGCTGGTCGTCGGAGTTTGGAGCGACGCACGCGAGGACGCGGCGGCGCGGCGGCTCGAGGAGGGCCCCGGCGAGAGCGGCGTGTTCGCGCGGCTTGGACCCGGTGCCGGCGGTACGGAGCTGCTCCTGCTCGACGAGCTCGGCCGCGTCGGACGCCGGCTGGCCGGAGGCGCCGGCCTCGTTGCGGCGACCCGCCTGGAGGAGCAGCAGCCCACGTGGGTGGTGACGGGGGTCGACGAGCTGGGGCTCGGGCGTGCGGTGGACCTTCTGGAGGAGCGCCGCCTGCGGGACCGCTTTGCGGTCGCGACGAATGGCCGGCAAGACCAGCGCCTGCCAGTCGGGGTGGAGAGGTGACGGGGGCGCGGACGCGGCCTGGGAGCTGCCCTCCCGTGATGCGGCTCGTTCCGACCTACCGGCCGACCGGCTCGGCGCTGCACGCGGTCCGCGCCGGGATCTCGATCTCGTACATCGCGGCGGCGTGCCTTCCGGCGCTGCTCTTCGATCATCCCCTCGTGCTGGGCGCCGCTCTCGCCGCGGTGACCGCCGCCGGGCTGGCGGCCGGAGTCGGCGCCGAGCTCCTGCGGGCGGCGCGGCTCGCCTTGCCGCTGGCGCTGCTCCTGGCGCTGATCAATCCGCTCGTCTCGCGCGAGGGCCTGACCCTGCTGGTCGAGGGGCCGGTGGTCCCGGTGCTCGGGGCTCTCGACCTGACGCTCGAGGCGACCGTCTACGGCGCCGTGGCAGGCCTGCGCGTCCTGGTGGTGCTGATGGCGGTGGCGCTCTACTCGGCTGCGGTCGATCCCGACGCCGTGCTGCGCCTTTTTCGCAGGCTCTCGTTTCGCTCGGCTCTGGCAGCCTCGCTCGCGACGAGGCTCGTGCCGGTGCTCGGGCGTGACGCGGTGCGCCTGTCCGAGGCCTACGCGCTGCGTGCGGCGCCGCCGGTGGGGGCAGGCGAAGGGCGGCTCGGCTCGGTCAGGCGCGGCGCGATCCTCACGCGCGCGCTCGCGGCCGGAGCGCTCGATCGGGCACTCGACCTGGCGGCGGCTCTGGAGGTGCGAGGGTACGCGCTCGCGCCCAGCCGCATGCGGGGCGAGGCACCTGAACCCTGGTCGCGGCACGACGTCGCATTCGCGCTCTGCGCGCTCGCAGTCACGGTGCTGGCCGTGGGGGCGCGGCTCGGGGGCGTGGCCCACTTCGACGCCTACCCGGAGTTGGAAGCGTCGCTCGGCGGGGCGGAGCTCGCCCTTGCCGTCGCGCTCCCGCTGATGCTTCTGCTGCCGATCGCCGTTGCGCGCGCGCGCCGGCGCGGGAGCCGGCCGTGACCGAGCTGATCGCGAGCTTCGAGGCGCTCACCTATTCGTATCCGGGCGCCGGGCGCCCGGCACTACTCGACATCGACCTCGAGCTGAAGGAGGGCGAGCTGGTCCTGCTGGCCGGTGCGTCGGCCAGCGGCAAGTCGACTCTGCTGCGCGCCGTGGCCGGCCTCGTGCCCCATTTCCACGGCGGGGAGATAGCTGGGAGCGTCGTCGTCGGCGGGCTCGACAGCTCCGAGGTCGGGCCGGCCGGCATCGCCGCGGTCGCCTCGACGCTCTTCCAGGACCCCGAGTCGCAGGTGGTCATGACGACGGTGCACGCGGAGCTGGCGCTCCCGCTCGAGAACCGGGGCATTGCTTCCGCCGCGGTCGCTCGCGCGGTCGAGGAGACGGCGCTCGCGCTCGGGATCGAGGGCCTGCTCGAGCGATCACTCCACACACTGTCGGGCGGCGAGCTCCAGCGCGTCGCGCTCGGCGCGGCGCTCGTCACGCGGCCACGCCTGCTGCTGCTCGACGAGCCCACCTCCCAGCTCGACCCGGTCGCCGGCGACGAGCTCGTCTGGCAACTTCGGCGCCTGAACGAGGAGTGGGGAACCGCCGTGGTACTCGCCGAGCACCGGGTGGAGCGCTGCCTCGGCGCCGCCGACAGGGTGATCGCGCTCGAGCGGGGCGAGATCGTCTGCGACGCTGCGCCGCACGAGTTCGTGCGCTGGTGCGCCGATCACGCGCCCGGGCTCATGCCGCCGGCCGCGCGCATGTGCGCGCTCGCCGGGCTTGGACCGCTGCCGCTCGGGGTGAAGGAGGCCCGCGCGCTGCTTCGGGAGCGCGGCATCGGTGAGCCTGTGCCGAGCGCCGATGGACCGGACCCGGCGCCGGAGGCACGGGGCAACTTCCGTCGCGCGCGGTTTCGCCGGGCCCGCAGCCGCCGGTCCCCGGCGGCGCTCGAGCTGGAAGGCGTCTGGGTGGAGTACGAGGACGGCAGCGGCGCCGGCCTCGAGGCTCTGCGCGGTGTCGGGCTGCGGGTCGAGCCGGGGGATACGCTGGCGCTGCTGGGTCGCAACGGAGCCGGGAAGAGCACCCTGCTGAGAGTCGCGGCGGGCCTTCAGCGACCGGCGCGCGGCGCAGTTAGAAGCGCCGGCGACGTGGCGCTGCTGCTCCAGAACCCCGGCGACTTCTTCCTGCACGAGCGAGCGCTGGACGAGCTGCCGCGCGATGCCGGACCAGCGGCGCTCGACGAGCTCGGCCTTGCCGGCGCCGCGGAAGCGAACCCACGCGACCTCTCGGGCGGCGAGCGCGAGCGCCTCGCCCTGGGAGTCGTTCTCGCGGGGCGCGGCATCGGCGGCGGGAGGCCGCCGGCGGTGGTGGCGCTCGACGAGCCGACGCGCGGCGTGGATCGCGATGAGAAGGACCTGCTCGCCGCCCGCCTGCACGCGTTCGCGGCGCAAGGGGCGGCGGTTCTCGTCGCGACCCACGACGTGGAGTTCGCCGCGCGGGCAGCGCGCCGCTGCGTGCTGCTCGGGCGTGGGCGCGTGGTCGCCGACGGCCCTACCGAGGACGTGCTGTCCGGCGGGCGCTACTTCGCGACGGAGGTGGCGCGCGCCCTGGGCCCGCTCGCGCGTGCTGTTCTGCCCGAGCAGGGGGCCGCCCTACTGGAAGCCCAGGAGTCACTGGGGAGCGTCGCGTGAGCTGGCAGGTCGCGAGCATGGCGATCGTCGTCGCGGCCGCCGCAGCCGGGATCGCGTGGTTCGAGCGCGGCCGCCCGAGCTCGAAGATGGTGGCGCTGGTCGCGGCGCTCGCGGCGCTCGCGGTGGCGGGCCGCGTCGTCCTGAGCCCGATCCCGAACGTGCAGGCTACGACCGATGTCGTGCTGCTGTGCGGCTATGCGCTCGGCGCGCGGCCCGCGTTCGCGGTGGGCGCGATCGGCGCCCTGACCTCGAACTTCTTTCTCGGGCAGGGACCGTGGACGCCGTGGCAGATGCTCGGTTGGGGTGCGATCGGCGTCGGCGGCGCCGCGCTCGCGCGCCTGCGCTGCGGCCGCGTCGCGCTCGCGCTTGCGTGTGCGCTTGCCGGGCTCGTCTTCGGCGCCTGGATGGACCTGTTCGCGCTCTCGAGCTTCGCGGCCGAGCAGTCGGCGCGCACCTACCTGGCGATCTCCGCCGCGAGCCTGCCCTTCAACCTCGCGCATGCTGTCGGCAACGCGCTGCTGGCGCTGGCGCTCGGCCCCGGATTCGTGCGGCTGCTGGGGCGCTACCGCAAGCGGCTCGAGGTGAGCTGGCGGCGCACGCCGCGGCCCGCCGCGACGGGCTTCGCGGGCGCCGGCGGCCTCACGGCGATCGCGCTCGTCGCGCTGCTGGCCGCGGCTGCGGCGGCGACCGACGGCGCCCGCGCCGCGAGCGGGACGTCCGCCGCGCTGCGCTACCTCGAACGCGCGCAGAACGAGGACGGTGGCTATGGGGGAGCGCCGCGTCAGCGCTCGAGCCAGCTCCTCACGGGGTGGGCGGCGATCGGGCTCGAGGCGGGTGGCCGCAACCCGCTCGACGTCACGCGCGCCCGCAAGACGCCGATCGATTACATGCGCTCGCGCGCCGGCTCACTGACTGAGACCGGGGAGATCGAGCGCACGATCATCGCCGTTCGCGGCGCCGGGCTGTCGGCACGGCGCTTCGGCGGCCGTGACCTCGTTCAGGTACTGCTTCGCCGCCGCCGCACCGACGGCTCGTTCGACGGGTTGGTGAACTGGACGGCCTTCGGCGTGCTCGCGCTCCGCGCCGACGGCCACTCTCGCCGCTCGGGCGCAATCCGGCGCGCCGTGCGCTACATCGCCTCACAGCAGAACCGAGACGGCGGCTTCTCGTTCTCCGCCGCCGGAGCGAGCGACGTGGACGACACCGGCTCGGTGCTCCAGGCGCTGGCTGCCGCTGGTCACGGCGGAAGCGCCGGGGTTCGACGAGCGCTCTCCTATCTCGGCACTCAGCAGAATCCCGACGGAGGGTTCGGTCAGCTCGCGGGCTCGCGCTCGAACGCCCAGTCCACGGCATGGGCGGTGCAGGGCCTCGTCGCAGCGGGCCGCGACCCGGAGAGCTTCCGCCGCCGCGGCGCCCGTTCCCCGCTCGCGTATCTGCGCTCGCTTCAGCAGAGCGACGGCAGCTTTCGCTATTCGCGCTCGAGCGCCCAGACTCCCGTCTGGGTGACGGCGCAGGCACTGGCCGCGCTGAGAGAGAAAGCGCTGCCGCTGCGGCCGGTGCGGCGCGGGGCCGGCAAGGCCTCGGTCGAGGCGACCCCGGCGCCTGGGCGACGCCGCTCGGCCAGGCCCAGCTCCCCGGAGGGCCCCTCACGGGCGAACACCGCGACCCGGGCCGATCGCGCACCCTCCTCCGGCACCACCGTGCCGCCGGTCGCGCCGGCGGCGCCCGGCTCCAGGCCGGTCGCCGAGCCGGGGCCGTTCCCGGCGGACCGGCCGGCAGCGGACGGCGCCCGCCCCAGTGACGATGCGGGCTCCGGCTTCCCGCCCTGGCTCGCCGTCGCCCTCGCGGCACCGGCCCTTGGCGCGGCCGCGGGCTGGCTGGGGCGGCGCTGGGCGACCACGCGCCGCGAATAGCCGCATGTTCGGGCGTCCCCTGGCAGCCGGTTAGTCTGAGAGGCAATGCGATCGCGCCCCGAGGCACTGCAGCGGCTCACCTCCGAGCGCTTCGACGTGGTCGTGATCGGAGGTGGCATCACAGGGGCCGGCGTGGCGCTCGACGCCGTCACCCGCGGCTACTCGGTCGCGCTCGTGGAGCGCGAGGACTGGTCTTCGGGCACCTCGAGCCGCTCGTCCAAGATGATCCATGGCGGCCTGCGCTACCTGCAGAACTTCGACCTCGGCCTCGTGCGCGAGGCTCTGTTGGAGCGCCAGCTCATGGTCCAGCTCGCGCCGCATCTCGTGCGGCCGCTGCCGTTCCTGATCCCGTTCTTCGGCGGTGGCCGGCCGGACGTCAGGTACGGGATGGGCCTCAACATGTACGACGTGATGGCCAGGCGGGGACGCCGTCACAGGCGCAAGGCTGCGCGCGAGGCGGCCGAGGACGGCGGCGAGTACTGGAGCCCCGACCGCCACCGTGCGATCTCGCGCGAGGAGGTGCTCGAGCTTCTGCCCGGCCTCGAGCCGCGCGACCCCTCTTCCGCCTACCTCTTCTACGACTGCCAGACCGACGACTCGCGGCTGGTGCTGACCGTGCTCGGCGAGGCCGAGCGCTTCGGTGCGGTCTGCCTCAACGGCGCGGCGGTCGTCGAGCTGATCGAGGAGCAGGAAAGGGCCGCCGGAGTGGTGTGCGTCGAGCAGCTCTCGGGCGAGCGCTTCGCGATCGGCGCCGACAACGTCGTGAACGCGACCGGTGTCTGGGCGGACCGCATCCGCCCAGAGGAGCTGCACGAGGAGGAGGACGTGCCGGTCATCCACCCGAGCCGCGGCACGCACATCTTGATAGACGCCGAAAAGCTCCCGATGCAGGCGGCGGCTGTCGTCCCCGCCGGCCAGGGGCGCACGATCTTCGCGCTGCCCTGGCTCGGCCAGGCGCTGATCGGCACCACCGACAAGGACTACGAGGGGGCGCTCGAGAGCCCTCAGCCCGACGAGGATGACGTCCGCTATCTGCTCGACGCCGTAAACAGCTTCTTCGAGGTGGAGCTGGGTTTCGACGACGTGGCCGGCGCCTACGGCGGCGTGCGGCCGCTCATCTCCAGCGGAGACCCCAAGAAGAGCGTCGACATCTCTCGCCGCGCGGAGCTGTACGAGACCTCCTCCGGAATGATCACGATCACCGGCGGCAAGCTCACGACGTGGCGGCGCATGGCCAAGAGCGCCGTCGACCGGCTCGTCGAGCGCGAGTTCCGCGAGGCGCCTTGCCGGACCCACGAGATCCAGCTCGGGCACTCCGTCGAGGTGAGCGAGCTGCCACAGGTACCCGGGGTGGACGAGCGCAGCCGCGCTCACCTGGCTGGGCGCTACGGGCTGTTCGCCGAGCGCGCCCTCGCCATCTGCGTGCAGCGACCCGAGCTCGCCGAGCCGATCCTGCCCGGGATGCCCGACCTGCTGGTCGAGGCGACGGTCGCCGCCCGCCACGAGCAGGCGCGAAGCGTCGCGGACGTGCTGCTTCGCCGCACGCGCCTTGGCCTGCTGTGCGCGCGCCGCCTGACCGAGGACCTGGAGCCGGCCCGGCGCGTCGCGCGCGCGATGGCGCCGGAGCTGGGATGGAGCGAGAGCGAGGCCGCGAGCTCGGCCGAGGCGTGGCTGGAGGTGGCGCGCACCGAGGGGCTCGTCGTCTCCGAGCACTCCGGCGCGCTACTTTGATCGCATGAGAGCACCAGCACGGCTGCTGCGCGCGCGCGACCACATGCTGAACCTCGGCCGCCGGCCGCTCGTGATGGGGATCCTGAACGCGACCCCCGACTCGTTCTCCGACGGCGGCGCGTACGCGGACACCGAGGCGAGGATCGAGCGCGGGCACGAGCTGCTCGCGGCCGGAGCTGACCTGATCGACGTCGGCGGCGAGTCCGGCGTCACGGTCGGGCGCCCGGTCGCCGTCTCGGAGGAGGTCGAGCGCGTCGTCCCGCTCGTGGAGGCGCTGGCCGGCGAGGGTGGGGCGCTGGTGTCCGTGGACACGTACAAGCCGGAGGTCGCGCGCGCCGCGATCGCAGCGGGCGCGGCGATGGTGAACGACCCGAGCGGCCTCTCCGACGCCGGCATCGCGGAGGTGTGCGCCGAGACGGGCGCGGCCCTGGTGCTGACCCACACGCGCGCGAGGCCGAAGCAGAAGCTTGCGGACCCACGCTACGCGGACGTGGTCGAGGACGTCAGGCGCTTCCTCGCCGCCCGCATCGAGAAGGCGACCTCGCTCGGCGTCGCTCCGGAGCAGATCATGCTCTGCGCCGGGCCGGACCTCGGCAAGCAGCCCGCGCAGACGATCGAGCTGATGCGCCGCCTCGACGGCCTGCACGAGCTCGGCCGGCCCCTGCTGCTCTCGGTCTCGCGCAAGGACTTCGTCGGAGCGCTGCTGGAGCGCCCGCCAAGCGAGCGGCTCGCCGGGACGCTCGCCGCCGTCGCCTACGTCGTCTCGAAGGGGGCGCACGTGCTGCGGCTGCACGACGTGGCGGAGGCGGTGGATTTCCTGACGGTGACCGCCGCGCTCGAGGGTGAGGTCGAGGTGCCGGCCGAGCTGAGGCTGGCCGACGGGTTGCGGCGCCAGCCGGGGCGCACGCCGCCTCTTGCCGCGAGCGCGCGGAGGGGCGGCGCTTGAGCGACCCCAGCTTCCAGATCGCGCACATCTCGGACCTGCACTGCGGCTCGCCGCACTTCCAGCCCGAGTTGCTCGAGCGCACGATCGAGGAGATCAACGAGCTGGCGCCTGACGTCACGGTCGTGAGCGGAGACCTCACGACCGACGGCTTCCGCGCGGAGTACGAGCTTGCGCGGCAGTACCTGGAGCGCATCGAGTGCGACGAAAAGATCGTCGTGCCGGGCAACCACGACTCGCGCAACGTCGGCTACGTGCACTTCGAGGACATGTTCGGCTCGCGCACGTCGATCCTGCACAAGAACGGCGTATCGATCGTCGCGCTCGACTCCTCCGAGCCAGACCTCAACCACGGCCAGATCGGGCGCAACCGCTACCCCTATATAGAGGAGGCCTTCGCTCACCCGGCCAATCTGCGCGTCTTCGTCATCCACCACCACCTGCTGCCGGTGCCGGGCACGGGGCGCGAGCGCAACATCGTCTACGACGCGGGCGACCTGCTCGAGGTGCTGCTGCGCAGCGGCGTGCACCTCGTGCTCTGCGGGCACAAGCACGTGCCGTACGCGTGGAAGCTCGAGGACATGTACGTCGTCTCGGCCGGGACGGTGTCGTCGCTTCGCCTCCGCGGTCGTACGCGCCCGTGTTACAACCTGATCGAGATCGCCGACAAGGTTTGCGTGCTGCGCAAGTACCCGTTCGACGTGCGGGAGATGATCCTCGAGTTCTCTCCCGGCACCGGCGAGTACCGCAAGGCCGAGGAGTACGAGGCGACCGCCGAGACATTCCGGGAGGGAGTGGGCTGAGGCTTGGTCGCCGGCCCTGTTCCGTGAGGGTCATCGCGCTGATAGACGGCGAGCATCACCCGGAAGTGGCGCGCGACGCTCTCGATCGCGTCGCCGCCGAGCACGACCTGGCCGCGGTGCTGTTCGTGGGCGGCGAGGAGAAGGTGGGGCGAGCAGTGCTCGACGACCCCCGCGAGTACTACGGGCGTGACGTCGAGTTGGCGCCGGGGGGAGCGCTCGAGGGCCTCCGTGCGCTCGCCGGGCGCACGGACCCGGAGGCGGTGCTCGACCTCTCGGGAGAGCCCGTTCTCGGCGGCGACGAGCGCTTCGCGCTCGCATCCGTGGCGCTCCACCTCGGGCTCGCCTACGAGACGGCCGGTTTCACGGCCACGCCCCCTCGACGCGAGCGGCTCGACTTCGACGGCCCGGTGCTGGCGGTGACCGGTACCGGCAAGAGGACCGGCAAGACGGCGGTGGCGGGCCACTTCGGCTCGCTTCTGCGCGGGCGCGGCACGGACGCTGTGATCGTCTCGATGGGGAGGGGCGGGCCGTCACGGCCGCAGCTAGTGCGCGCGGCGGAGCGGCCCGGCCTGGAGCGCCTGCTCGAGATCGCGCGCGCAGGCGGTCACGCCGCCTCCGACTACCTCGAGGACGCCGTTCTCGCCGGCGTCGCCTGCGTCGGCTGCCGGCGCTGCGGCGAAGGTCTCGCGGGCGAGGTCTACGACTCCAACGTTCTCGAAGGCGCCCGCCTCGCCGCGTCGCTGTCGCCCGACGCGATCCTGCTCGAGGGCAGCGGGGCGGCGCTGCCGCCGGTCGCGGCGCAGCGTACGGTCTGCGTGACGAGCGCCGCGCGCGCTCGCTCGCAGGCGCTCGCCTACCTCGGGCCCTACCGGTTGCTTTGCGCCGACCTGGTCGTGGTCGTCGGCGCCGAGGCTCTGCCGGCGGCCGAGCTCGAAGAGCTCAAGCGCGACCTCGCGCGCTGGTGCGACCCGAACGCGATCGTCGCCTGCTCGCTCGACCCCGAACCTGCCGGCAGGCTGCCGCGGGGCGCCCGCGCCGCCGTCTTCACGACGGCCCATCCCGAGCAGGAGGCCGAGCTGCGCGCGCGGCTCGAGAACAAGGGCGTCGACGTGTGCCTCTTCTCGTTCAACCTCGCGCGGCGGGCCGATCTGGAGCGCGACCTCGCAAGCGCGGCCGAGCGCGGCTGCGACGTCTTTCTCACGGAGCTGAAGGCCGCAGCGATCGAGGTCGTCGCCGAGGAGGCCGCACGGCGAGAGGTACCCCTCGAGTTTCTGGCCTACCGGCCGGTGTCCCTCGACGGCGAGCCCGACCTCGAC
This sequence comes from uncultured Solirubrobacterales bacterium, assembly GCA_963774075.1. GTDB lineage: Bacteria > Actinomycetota > Thermoleophilia > Solirubrobacterales > JBBDJG01 > JBBQNR01. Next base: position 91,565 of record CAVZDP010000009.1, read on the forward strand.
TCGGAGCTGGAGACGTTGTTCGTCGAGGCCGAGGCGCAGGCGCGCTCCACGACGCCCGCGGTGGAGAGCAAGTGAGCGCGCCGGGGGAGAGCCCGCCCGTGATCGTGCTGTTGAGCGAGTACGGACTGCCCTACTCGAAGGGCCTGATGGCTCAGACGATCATGGCGACGGGACTGTCGCCGGAGCGCTCGTTCGCCCTCGCCGCGCAGATCGAGCAGCGGCTCGCCGATCGGGTCGAGTCGGAGGTGGGCGTCGACGAGCTGCGCGCGCTCGCCGAGGAGGTACTGCGCACGGAGGAGGGAAACGCGGTCACCGCCCGCTTCCGGCAATGGTGGCGGCTCGGCAGCCTCGACCGTCCGCTCGTGATCCTGATCGGAGGTGTGACGGGCGTCGGGAAGTCCACGCTCGCGACCCAGCTCGCGGGGCGGCTCGGCATCACCCGCGTCGTGGCCACCGACCAGGTCCGACAGGTGGTGCGCGCCTTCTTCTCGCACGATTTCATGCCGGCCGTCCACCATTCCTCCTTCGACGTCGCCCACGCCCTGCCGGCCATGGGGTCGGGTCGGGCGGCCACCGTGGAGGGTTTCCTGCGCCAGGTCGAGGCGATCGCCCCCGGCATCGACGCCCTGGTGGAGCGCGCCGTGTCCGAGCGGGGACGGATCGTGATCGAGGGAGTTCACCTGCTCCCGGAAGTGCCGAGCGCGGCGCTCTGCGAGCAGGCGGTGACCGTCCGGGCCCTGCTGGCCGTGACCGACGAGCAGCTTCACCGCTCACACTTCCACATGCGGGGGCTCCAGTCCCCGCGCCCGCCGGAGCGCTACCTGGAGGCATTCGACCGCATCCGCACCCTCCAGGACCACCTGATCGAGCGGTCGCGCGAGGCCGGTATCCCCATCATCGACGAGGACCGCTGGGAGCTCGCCCTGAAGAAGATCACCGAGCTGGTCCTGGACGCCGTCGGCAGCGACCCCGGACGTGGGTAAGCTTTGCGGCCGATGAGGTTCTTCATCGACACGGGGTCCGTCGCAGAGGTAGAGGAGATCGCGGCCTGGGGCATTCTCTCCGGCGCCACGACCAACCCGACGCTGCTCGCCAAGGAAGAGGGCGAGCCCGGCGAGATCATCCGCCGAATCTGTGAGCTGGTCCAGGGACCGGTGAGCGCCGAGGTCGTCTCGGACGACTCGGACGCGATGATCGCGGAGGGTCGCGTGCTCGACGCCCTGCACGAGCACACGATCGTGAAGGTGCCCTTCTCGAGCGAGGGACTGCGGGCCACGCGCGCCCTGGCCGACGATGGGATCGCGGTCAACATGACGCTGGTGTTCTCGGCCAACCAGGCGCTCCTGTCTGCGCAGGCGGGCGCCGCGTACGTCTCCTGTTTCATGGGCCGGCTCGACGACATCTCGATCGACTCGGCGGCCGTGCTGGCAGAGATAGTCGAGGCGCTGCGGCCGGGCGGCACGACATCGCAAGTGCTCGCGGCCTCGATCCGTAACCCCCAGCACGTCGTCACGGCCGCGCAGCTCGGGTGCGAGGTCTCGACCGTGCCGGCGAAGGTCTTCCGCCAAATGCTCCAGCATCCACTCACCGAAAAGGGACGCGAGCTCTTCAAGCAGGACTGGCAGTCGCGGCCCGAATTCGTCGAATGGCTCAAGGGGCTCGTGTCGAGACAGCCGGCTTCCACCTAGCGAAGCCTTCAGGACGAGGTCGAGAAACGTGCACGCCTCCGGACCCGATCGCGTTGAGTTGGAGCGCGCCAGCCTCGCCGACCTGCATACGCTCGCGGCCGAGCGCGACCTCCCCCGCTTCAGGGCGATGCGGCGCGAGCAGCTGATCGACGCGCTGGCGGGCGACGGCGGGGCGGCGGTCGAGATCGACGAGCTCGAAGGGCTGGAGGAACCCGCGCGCCCGGGCATGACCGGCGGCCCTCCGGGTGGACAGCTCGGCGAGGAACTGCACACCGACCCCGACGACCAGGACGTGATCGAGAGCGAGCCTCGCGATTGGCGCGAGGCGGCGGTGCGCGAGCCAATCGAACGCGAGCCGTCCGAGCCTCGGCGCCGCGGCCGGTCGCGAGGCGGTCGGTCGCGAGGAGACGCCGCGTCCAAGCGCGGAGCCCGCACACGGGCAGGCCGCGACGAGTCCAAGCGCGACGAGCGCGAAGTCGAGGATCGGGAAGTCGAGGATCGCGACGAGCGCGAAGTTGAAGAGCGGGACGAGCGTGAGCGCGAACCCATGCAGTCGCGCGCCGGGATACTGGACCTGGTGCCCGACGGCTTCGGTTTCCTGCGCATCGAGGGCTTCGGGCGCTCGGGCGACGACGTCTTCGTCTCGCGCTCGCAGGTGCGTTCGCTCGGACTGCGTCAGGGCGACGAGGTCGGCGGCCCTCTGCAACCGCTACGCCGCTCCGAGCGACACGCGTCGTTGGCTGAGGCCGAGACGGTCAACGGCCGGCCGGCATCCGAGTTGGGCGACCGACCGTCTTTCGACTCGCTGACACCGGTGTTCCCATCCGAGCGCCTGCCGCTCGCTCTCTCCGCCGGCGACGTGGGACTGCGGATGCTCGACCTGATCGCTCCGCTGTTGAAGGGGCAGCGCTATCTCATCGCCTCGGCACCACGCTGCGGCGCGACGACGCTCCTGCACGACGTGGTCCGGTCGGCGCTAGCGGGTGGCTTGACGCCGATGGTCGTCCTCGTCGATGCAAGGCCCGAGGAGGTCACGGACTGGGCCCGCGCGACGGATGCTCCCGTGCACGCCACGTCTTCCGATCGCTCGGCCGAGGCGCAGGTGCAGTTCGTGGCGCTCGCGCTCGAGCGCGTGAAGCGGCTCGCTGAAGAGGGGCAGGACGTATTGCTGGTGATCGACTCCATCAGCCGCCTGGCTCGAGCGCACTCGCTCTCTCGGCCTCGCGGCCGAAGGGGGAGGGACGGCGACGTCGCGGAGGCCGACGGCGCGAGCACGGCGGTCCAGGCTGCGAAGAAGCTCTTCTCAGCGGCGCGCGCCATGGAGGAGGGTGGCTCGCTGACGATCGTGGCGAGCGCGAGGGTGGAGTCCGGCTCCACGCTCGAAGCGCTACTCCACGAGGCGCTCGCGGACGTCGCCAGCGCCGAGCTCCGGCTCGGCGAGGAAATCGCCCGCAAGAGCCTCTTTCCCGCGATCGACGCGCGTCGCTCGTTCATCCGCCTCGAGGGCGGCACGGCGGCGAACGTCCTCGCCGAGCGCCAGCGCCGGCTCGGCCAGTCGCTCGAGCCGCTGCGCCCGGCGGAGGCGTGGCAGCACCTCGCCGGCCGTATCCGAGACACCGGCTCGAACGAGCAGGTGCTCGATGCGGCCTGGGGCGCCATATAGGAAGGGCGGCCGCCTCAAGGCGGACGCTCTGGACTTTAGGTGTCCGGCGAAGCCGGCTAGATATTCTGCCGTGAGCCGCCGCTCAGGACGAAACGGCTAGCGCCGGTAGGCGGTCGGCTCCCAGGACGGCTCGGGGGCGAGCTCGATCAACTCGGAGTCCCGATCGCGCTGAAGGTAGCCGAAGCTCTGCGTGTCCTCGCGGAAGACGATGTCGAGCTCACCCTCCTTGACGCGCTGGTCCAGCCACGCGCTACGGAAGACGAGCCTGCGCAGCCAGTGCACAAGCGATCGGTCGGCCGGCCCGACGAGCTCCTGCCACCGGCTGTTGACGTGATCGCCGAGCGGAGACAGCGGCTCGCGGATCTCACCGTTGACGGCGAGGTTGACGAGGTCGTCCATCTCGTCCTCGCTGAGCCCGGGCTGCACGAACCCCAGCTTTACCCCGGCCTGCTCCACTCGCTGGCGGAAGTCGTGCTCGTTGAACATGAACCGGAGGTCGCCGTACTCGAGGACGTAGTCGTCCCCTGATTCGTAGTTTCCCCGTCGCTTTGTGTCGTGCCCTGACATAAGTCCCTGCCGTGCCTCGCTCCCTGGAAGGTCTAGTCGGCTACGCCGAATACCTGAAGCTATCTTTTCGGCACGAAGGCGTCTTCATGTTACGACCAAGTCCTTTGGCTAGGAGGAACGATGACAGGAGTTTTGCAGGGGAAGGTGGCCGTGGTGACCGGAGCATCCTCCGGGATCGGGGCGGCGACGGCGCGCCGGCTCGCGCAGGAGGGGGCGGCGGTCGCGATCGCGGCGCGCCGGGAGGACCGCCTGGCCGAGCTCGCCGATGAGATCGGCAAGGCCGGGGGGAAGGCGCTGCCGGTGAGCGCTGACGTCACCAACGAGGACGAGGCGACAGGGCTGATCGAGCAGGCCAACTCCGAGCTGGGGCGGCTCGACATCCTCGTCAACAACGCGGGCGTCATGCTGCTCGGCCCGATCCAGACCGCGGACACGTCAGAGTGGCGGCGGATGGTGGACGTCAATCTGATGGGGCTCTTCTACTGCACGTATGCCGCGCTGCCGATCATGCGCGACCAGGGCGGCGGCCACATCGTCAACGTCTCCTCGGTCGCCGGCCGCACTGCCAGCATGGGCGTCGGCGTCTACAACGCGACCAAGTGGGGGGTGGGGGCGTTCTCGGAGTCGCTGCGCCAGGAGGCTCTGAACGTGAACGTGCGTGTGACGATCATCGAGCCGGGCATGGTCGCGACCGAGCTCGCGGACCACACGACGGACGCGTTCGCCAAGCAGGCGATCGAGGACATGCGCGAGAAGACGAAGGCGCCGCTCCAGGCTGAGGACATCGCGGAGTCCATTCACTACGCGGTCTCCCAGCCGCAGCACGTGAGCGTGAACGAGATCCTGATACGCCCGACTGAGCAACCGCGTTGACCGCCGCATAAGAGAGCGGCGCCGCGCCCTTTCAGGGACATGCGGCGGTTCGCCGGCTGTTCGTGCATCGCGCTTCGCTGCCCCTCCGGCGCCGTTCTCTACGCAGCCGTGGCGACGCGCTACGGCCTGCGGCTGGCCGGACTCGCGGGACTCTCGTCGCTGCCGGCCGATCGGGCGCTGCTGATACCTCGCTGCCGATCGGTCCACACCATCGGCATGCGCTTCGCGCTCGACGTCGCGTTCGTGGGTTGGTCGCGAAGAGGCGCGACCGCTGAGGTGCTCGCTCTGCACGAGGGAGTGCACCCGCTACGTCTGGCGCGCTCGCCACATGACGCTCCCTCGCAGGCAGCGCTCGAGATGCGAGCGGGCACCGCCGCGCACACGGGGCTGCGTGCGGGCGCTCACATCGAGCGAGCGGGCTACTCGGGATCCCTGCGCTCTTCGCCCGGCCAAACGCCCGTCAGCCGGTAGAACGCGCGCCGGGCGCCGCGGTCCGTGGCGGCGCGCGCGACGGCGAAGATCAGCCCCTGCAGCGCGGCGGCGAGCAGCACCTTCGCGAGCGGGGTGTCGTGGTGCGAGGGCTCCGGCGCCTCGGCGTCCTCGACCTTGCCCCACGCGAACTCGAACAGCCGCTTCCCGATCAGCCCGGCCAGCACCCCGGCCACCAGGCTGAACGGAACGAACATCACTCGCGCCATGACACATACATACCCCACATTCGGTGTGGTATACGGGCGTCCGCCGGCCCGTGCGTCCTTCCGTTCACCCCGACAACCTGCTCGAGAGGCTCGCCCTCATTCTCAACCTGGCGCCGATGCCGGCGGCGGAGGTGCTCTTCTGGCCGGCGATCGCCCGCTCCGTCATGGCGGGGGTCGAGCTTGGGATCTTCGCCCACCTTGCGAAGACGCCCGGCACGACCGACGAGGTGGCCGAGGCGCTGGGGCTGACACCCGACGGCACCCGCGTCCTGCTCGACTCTCTGGCGGCGATTGGCCACGTCCGTCGCAGGGACGGACGCTACGAGCTCTCCGACCGGGCACGCCGCTGGCTCGATCCCGCCTCCGACCAGTACATCGGCACCTACGTTCGCGACTCCTACGAGTACTGGAAGTGGTGGGAGAACCTCGAGGAGTTGGTGCGAAGCGGCCGCAGCGTCGAGATCCATGAGCGGCCGCCCGACGATCCCCACTGGCAGGTGTACATCGGCGGCCAGTACGAGCTTGCACGGCTCTCGGCGCCCGAGGTTGCCAGGGCGCTGCGCCTGCCGCCCAACCCCACCGCGTTGCTCGACGTCGCCGGTGGCCACGGATGGTTCTCGGTGGAGCTCTGCCGCCGCCACCCGACGCTGAAGGCGACGGTGATCGACCTGCCGGCGAGCGCCGCCGCCGGCCGCCGGATCGTCGCCGAGGCGGGCATGAGCGACCGGGTGCTCCACGTCGAGGGTGATCTCACCGAGACGGATTTCGGCGGCCCCTACGACGGGGCCCTCTGCTTCAACATCATCCACCACCTGACGCCGGATCAGATCGTCGCGCTCCTGCGCCGCCTGCATGCTGCGGTCGCGCCGGGCGGCACGATTGCGGTGCTCGATCTATTCACACCTCCGCCCGGCAAGCGCCCCGACGCCGGCGCTTTGCTCGGCCTCTTCTTCCATCTCACCTCCTCCGCTGGGACGTACACCGCGCAGGAGCTGGCGGGATGGCTGGAGGAGACGGGCTTCGAGCGCCCACGGAAGGTGCGCATCCGCCGCATACCGTCACAGACGCTTTTCGAAGCTCGTAAGCGGGCTTGAGGTGGCGCCGCTCGGCCACGCCGGCCGCTGGATCACCGACGGTCAGGGCCGGGTCGTGATCCTGCACGGCTTCAACCTCGTCAACAAGCTTGCCCCGTACGACCCGGCGGCGATCGGCTTCGACGCCGGCCACGCGGCCTTCCTGCGCGAGCACGGCTTCAACACGGTGCGGCTCGGAATCATCTGGAAGGCGCTCGAGCCCGAGCCGGGCGCCTACGACGACGGCTACCTGGATCGCATCGCCGGCACCGTGGACGCGCTCGGCGCCGAGGGGATTCGCGTGCTGCTCGACTTCCACCAGGACATGCTGAACGAGCGCTTCAACGGGGAGGGCTTTCCCGACTGGGCCGTTCAGGACGACGGCCTGCGCGCGTGGCCGGACGTCGGCTTTCCCGGCAACTACATGGTCATGAGAGCGCTCTGGCGCGCCTACGACAGCTTCTGGTCCAACGCCGCGGGCCCCGGGAAGGTTGGATTGCAGGATCGCTACGCCGCAGCGTGGCGACACGTCGCCGAACGTTTCCGCGACCAAGATGCCGTCTTCGCCTACGACATCTTCAACGAGCCGTTCCCGGGCTCGTCGGCCGCTCGCTGCGCGTGGCCGGGCGGCAGCCGGGCATTCGACGAGCGCCTGACCGCGTTCTCCAAGCGGGTGGCGACGGCCATCCGCGAGGTGGACCGCGAGCGGCTGGTGTTCTACGAGCCCAACGTGCTGTTCGACTACGGCGCCGACACGCATCACGCCGCCCTCGGCGATCCGGCAGCGGGGTTCAGCTTCCATGTCTACTGTCTCGCCGCGTCACCGGGCCTGCCGTCGCTGAAGGGGCGGGCTCAGGACGTCGCCTGCCGCCGGCAGGAGCAGCGAGTCTTCAGGCTCGCCGAGCGGCATGCGCGCCGCGGTGGCGAGACACTGCTGCTGAGCGAGTTCGGGGCGACCGACGACGTGCACAACATCGGACGCGTCACCGACCTCGCCGATCAGCAGATGGTCTCCTGGCAGTACTGGGCCTACTGGAACAGGGACCCGTGCTGCGAGCGTCCCGAGGAAGGGCTCGTGCGCGACCTGTCGCAGCCGCCCACCGAAGGGAACGTCAAGCAGGACAAGCTCCGCGCGCTCGCGCGCCCTTACCCGGCCGCCGTGGCGGGCACGCCGGAGCGGTTCGGCTTCGATCGCACCAGCGCCCGCTTCGAGCTTCGCTACTCCGCGCGGCGGGCGGACGGCGGCGCTTTCGGGCCGGACTCGCCGGAGACACATCTATACGTGCCGCCGCGGCACTACCCGGGTGGTTGCGCCGTGGACGCGCGCGGCGCGGAGGTCGTCTCGGAATGGGGTGATCCCATTCTTCGGCTTCGCAACGACGGCAGCGCCAAGGGTGTGAGTGTCACCCTCACGCCTCGCTGACCGGGCATTTACCCCTCCGCGGGAATCGTCTAGACTGCCCTCCTCATTCACCTCGGGGAGGGGGAGATGATCCGTCGAATAGCCTGCGCCCTGGTGGCTGCCGCCGCGCTGGTGGTCGCCGTCCCATCACCGGCCGCCGCCCAGGTTCACCGGGCGGACGGGAACCTGTCCGAGTGGGTTGGAGACCCGACCTGGCTGTCCGGTGAGACGCGCGTGTCGCGTGGAGAGCTCATCCACGACGACTGGCTCTACGACGACTACGGCGCAGACCTCGACGGCGGGCCGAATCAGCCCGAGTTCCGCGCCGCTCTCGCACCTACGCGAGGCGACTATCGCTACCCGACGAACCAGAATCGCTACGGCTACAACGCCGCGGACATCCGCCAGGTGAGGATCGCCGCCGACAGTCGTGGGCTTCACCTCCTGGTTTACCTGCAGACGATGAAGGAGAGAGATGCGGCGATCGTGACGCTCGCCATCGACGACGAGCGCGAGCGCTCGAGGACGACCGCTTGGCCGCACGGCGCCGGCATGGACGCGCCGGGCGCCGATCGCTTCGTCACGTTCTGGGGCAGCGGCGGCTGGATCACCGACTGGCGCGGGCGCAAGGAGCGGCTGCGCTACCAGGCCGTCAACCTCGACGAGAACGCGATCGAGGTCAACGTGCCGTGGCGATCGCTGCGCAGCCTGCGCGGGCACAGCGCGCGTCTGTGGCTGGCGAGTGGGCTCGCCGACCCTCAGGCGCGCGGCTACATGCAGGTGCCATTGGGCAATCCAACCTCCACGGCGCCCGGCGGGGGAGCCCCGGGGGAGAGCGCGGTCTTCGACGCCGCGTTCGACGGGGACGAGCAGTTCACGCGCCTGATCAGCCACTGGGGCGAGGAGGTTCAATCGCAGGCGATCGCCGCCCGTGACATCTCCGACCTCGGCTACGACGTGGACTTCGGGGACCTGGAGCTGGACGTGACCGACTCCTATGTTCCCGCGGCCGGCCGCTTCTACAACCGCATCTTCCGCTCCGCACAGGACTTCGGCGAGGGCATCGAGCTGAAGAACCCGAGCGGCAGCAACGTGGGCGGCAGTCCCGATCCGCAGTTCCTCTCACCGTTCCAGCCCTACGGGCTCCATCTACCGGCGGACTATCAACCGAGCACGCCCGCTCCGCTGTTGCTGATGGGCCACTCGCTCGACGTCAACCACAACGAGTACATCGCTGTCTCGCCCAACCTCTACGAGCAGCTCGGCAACCAGCGCTCGAGCATCGTCATCACGCCGCTGGCCCGCGGGATGGACACCTGGTACATCGACTCCGGCTTCAAGGACGTGCTCGAGGCGTGGGAGGACACGCGCGCCAACTACACGGTGGACGACGAGCGCACGCACCTCTCCGGCTACTCGATGGGTGGGTACATGACCTACCGGATGGGCCTCCTGATGCCCGACCGCTTCGCCACCGCCACTCCGTATGTAGGACCGCCGGCCTACCAGCTCTGGTTGCCGCCGGGCGAGCCGCAGCCGCCGGGCGACTACCAGGTCGCCGGTCACACGAACCTGATCGCGTACAACGGACTCAACCTGCCGTTCGAGATGAGCAACGGCGGCGTGGACGAGCTGGTGCCGGCGGCGGGCCCGCAGGAACAGGCTCAGACCTTCCGCGAGCACGGCAACCCGCACGAGTTCTACTTCTATCCGACGCTCGACCACTTCGCGCTCGTCCTGGCCGACGAGTGGGGGCACACCCGCGATTGGATGAACCGCTTCCCGCAGCGCGAGACGACGCCGACCGAGGTGCGCTTCAAGCGCTACCCGTCGATGGACCTGCCGCAGCACGGACTGCGCTTCGACGGCGCCTACTGGGTGGACGGCATGGTCGTGCGCACCCCCGGCGACACGTGCTCTCCGGGCGCCGCCTGCGACACGGCCGGCAACTTCGGTCTCGTGGAGGGCTACACCGCGGGGCACGGCCGCTCGAGCTTCCCGACGATCACCCCGGTCCAGCGCAGCTACCTCGGGCCGCCCGCGCCCGCCGACGTCAGCGGCATCGACCGCAGCTACAGCGCTCCGGGCAACCCGCAGAACTCCTTCGACGTCCTGTTCACGAACCTGCGCGCGGTAACCCTCGACATGGATGGAATGGGGATGGACACGAGCCACAACGTGCAGGGCCGGCTCACCGCCGGCGGTGGAGCGTTCACGCTCACCCTGAGGGGTGCCTTCGGGCCGGGGACGACGGCGACTCTCGAGACGCTGACGCCCTGCTGCTCCACGCAGCCGGTGCCGGTCCAGCACACCGCCGAGGGGATAGTGCTCGAGCTCGACCTGGACGGGCAGTACGACCTGAAGATCAAGCCGTAGCTCTCCGCCCACTCCGCGGGCGCTCGCTCAGCATTTGCCGGCCCTGGGCCGATAGACGACTGAGCCATGAGCCAGGCGGAGACGCGAGAGCACCCGCTCGCCATCGGGCAGCCGCCCCTCTGGGCCGAGCGCAGGACCAGAACCAGCCATCAGCGGCTGTCGTCGTGGATGCGCGCCGCGGTGGTCGTGGACGTCCTGACCCTTGTCGCCGCTGCCGCCACGTTCGAGCTGCTCGTGCCCGGCACGCCGGACCCGCCCGCCTACGTGTGGCACGCACTCGTCCTTTCGGCGGTCGTCGTCGTGTTGCTGGCGCTGCGCGGCTTCTACCGGCCGCGCCTTCGCCTCCAGATGCTGGACGACCTGCCGACGATCGCCGGCACGACCGCGGCGGCGGCGATGGCGGTGATCTCGGCGCGCGCGCTGCTGGGAAGCGACCCGTACACGCCGTGGAACGTCCACTACTGGCTCTTTGCGACGGTGTGGCTCACCGCCGGGCGAGCCGCGATGCACGTCGCGCACACCCGAGCCCGAAGCCACGGCGAAGGCGTCCGCCAGACGCTGATCGTGGGAGCCGGCCGGCTCGGCAATGTCGTGGCGAGGCGGCTGCTCGAGCGGCCGGAGCTGGGGCTCCAGCCGGTCGGCTTCCTCGACAAGGAGCCTCTCGACGTCGGCGCGGACGGCGCGATGCTGCCGGTGCTCGGCGCGAGCTGGGACCTCGACCGCATCATCGCCGAGCATCGCGTCCAGCACGTGATCGTCACCTTTTCGACGGCGCCGCACCACGTCTTGCTCGCGCTCGCACGTCGCTGCCGCGAGCTCGGAGTGACGGTATCGATGGTCCCGCGGCTGTTCGAGATGGGCGGGAGGCGAGTGGCCGTCGAGCACCTCGGCGGCGTGCCGCTCGTCGCCGTCGAGCCGACCGACCCGAAGGGTTGGCAGTTCGCGCTCAAGTACGCGCTCGACCGCGCGGTGGCTGCGGTCGCCCTGCTGGTCACGCTGCCGCTGCTGGTCGCGATCGCCGTGGCGATCCGGCTCACGACGGGGACGCCGACGTTCTACCGCCAGACCCGCATCGGTCGTGACGGGCGCCGCTTCCAGATGCTCAAGTTCCGCACCATGAAGGGCGACCCGGCGCTCGAGGGCGAGGCGGACGCCGACTGGGCCCTCGAGCAGATCCGGGACCACGGCGCGCCGCGCCCGCGGACCGAGCGAGCGAACGGGTTCCGGGCGCCACGTTCGGCCGGCGACCGCCGCACGCGATTGGGGCGGGCTCTGCGCCACTTCTCGCTCGACGAGCTGCCGCAGCTCATCAACGTGCTGAAGGGAGAGATGTCGCTCGTGGGCCCGCGGCCCGAGCGCGAGAACTATGTGGCGCGATTCGAAGAGGTCGTCTACCGCTACGGGGATCGCCACCGCGTCAAGTCAGGGATCACGGGCTGGGCGCAGGTGAACGGCCTGCGAGGCAAGACCTCACTCGCCGATCGCGTCGAATGGGACAACTTCTACGTCGAGAACTGGTCGCCGTGGCTCGACGTCAAGATCGTCGTGATGACGATCTGGTGCGTGCTGCGCGGCAAGCATGAGAAAGAACCGGATTTCGCTTAGGCGCGAAATCCGGGAGCTCTGACAGGACCAACGATTTCGCTTAGGCGCGAAATCCGGGAGCTCTGACAGGACCAACGATTTCGCTTAGGCGCGAAATCCGGGAGCTCTGCCAGGACCAACGATTTCGCTTAGGCGCAAAACCCGGCGTTGGCGTAGGGTTCCGCCATGGCGGGCAGGGTCATCCTCTTCGGCGCCACCGGCTTCACCGGTCGCCTGACCGCCGAGGCACTCGTGGCGCGGGGGGCGCGACCGATTCTGGCCGCCCGGAGCGCCGACCGCCTGTCCCAGCTCGCGGATGAGCTCGGCGGCGGGCTCGAGACGGTGACGGCCGACGTGGCCGAGCCAAAGACCGTCGCGGACATCGTCGAGCGCGGCGACGTCCTGGTCACCACCGTCGGCCCATTCGTGCGCTTCGGCTCCGCCGCCGCCCGCGCCGCCGTCGAGAAGGGGGCCCACTATCTGGACTCCACCGGCGAGCCGCCTTTCATCCGCGACGTCTTCGAGCACTTCGGGCCGGCGGCCGAGCGCGCCGGCTCCGGCATGCTGACCGCGTTCGGGTACGACTTCGTGCCTGGGAACCTGGCCGGCGCGCTGGCGCTGCACGAAGCTGGAGAGGACGCAGTGCGCGTGGACACGGGATACTTCTTCACGGGCCCGAGCAGCGGTGGCGAGATGAGCGGGGGCACACGGGCCTCGCTCGCCGGCGTGATCGCCGAGCCCGCCTTCGCCTGGCGCGACGGCCGCGTCGTCACGGAGCGTGGCGCGCGCCGCCTGCGGACGTTCGACGTCGAGGGCGAGCAGCGGCCGGCAGTCTCCGTCGGCACCTCGTGCCACTTCGGGCTACCGCGCGTCGCGCCGCAGCTTCGTGAGGTGAACGCATACCTCGGCTGGTTCGGGCCGCTCTCGCGCGTAGTGCAGATCAGCGCGGCCGGCGGCTCGCTGGCCATGAAGGTGCCCGGCATGAGGCGGCTCACGGCCGCGGCCACGGGAAGGTTCGTGAAGGGATCCACCGGGGGGCCGGACGCGCAGGCCCGGGCGAAGACCGGCTCTCACTTCGTCGCAATCGCCTACGACGGCTCAGGCGCGCCGCTGTCGGAGGTGCACCTCGCCGGCTTGAATGGCTACGACTACACTGCGCGCCTCCTCGCCTGGGGAGCAGTACAGGCATCCGAGGGCGGCCTCCGGGGGGCGGGCGCGCTCGGTCCGGTGGACGGTTTCGGGCTCGAATCACTGCAGTCCGGCTCCAACGAGTCCGGCGTGGCGCGGGTCAGCTGAGCCTAGCGGACCGGCCACCGCTCGCCCCGAGGCGCATCGCAGGGTCCGGCGACCGCCGGCGGGTCGTGGCCGATGGTGCTTGTACGAGGCGGCACGATTCGATAGTTTGCCCGCCTATCGCCTGGGCTTTGGGGCGAGGTTCTCCCAAGCAAGGAACGGAAGCACGGACCGGAAGGCAGGGGGCATGGATTCGGTGAACGCACGACGCGGTGGCCGGGCGCTCGTCTCGGCGTGGCTTTGTTTCGTCGTCCTTGGCCTTCTGGGCCTCGGCGTGCCGGTAGGGCTCGCGCACGACGACCGCGGGGAGCGAGGATCGCCGAGCCTCCCCACCGACACCATCTCCGCCGGGGGACAGGACGCCTTCGAGCCGCAGGTCGCCTCGGACGAGGAGGGCAACTCGCTCGCGGTCTGGACCCGCTCGGACGGCAGCAATCTGCGCGTCGAAGCGGCGCTGCGAGACAGTGACTCGAACTACGGCACCCCGGTGCCGCTATCCGAGGCGGGCCGGGACGCGTTCGAGCCGCAGGTCGCCATGAACGAGGACGGCGACGCTGTCGTCGTCTGGACGAGGCTCGACGGCACGAACGAGCGCGTTCAGGCAACGACCCTGCTCGAGGACGCCGCCAGCTTCACGGCTGTCGAGACCCTGTCCGAGGCCGGACAGGGAGCGTCGGAGCCGCAGGCGGCGCTCGACCATCGCGGGAACGCACTCGCGACGTGGACTCGCTTCGACGGCACGAACCTGCGCGTGCAGGCGTCCTACCGGCCGCACAACGCCTCCTTCGGTCCGCCCGAGCACGCTTTCGGAGGCCGGCCAAGAAGCCTTCGAGCCGCAGGTCGGCTTCGACCACTTCAGGGGCAACGCGCTCGTCGTGTGGACCCGCTTCGACGGCTCCAACACGCGCGTCCAGTCCTCGTACCGCCCAGCCGGCGGTGACTTCGAGCCGGTCGAGACGGCCTCCGCGGCCGGCCAGAACGCCTTCGAGCCGCAGGTGGCTCTCGACCACAAGGGCAGCGCGACCGTGGTGTGGACCCGCTCCGACGGCGCCAACCTGCGCGTGCAGTCGGCGTTTCGCTCGAGGTGGGATGGCTACCTCGCGGTGGAGACTCTCTCCGAGGCCGGCCAGGATGGCTTCGAGCCCCAGGTGGCGGTCGACCGCCGCGGCAACGCCACGGTCGTCTGGACCCGCTTCGACGGCTCGCACGAGCGCATCCAGTCGTCGTTCCGGCCCTACTTCAGCGGCTTCGAGGCCGCGGAGACGATCTCGCTGGCGGGTCAGGGCGCATCGGGGCCACAGGTCGCTGTAGACCACAGCGGCAACGCGATCGCGGTGTGGACTCGCTCTGACGGGGCGAAGCTGCGAGTGCAGTCGGCCTACCGCAGTAAGTGGCGGAGCTTCAGGGCACCGGAGACGCTCTCCGACGCGGGCCAGGACGCGTTCGAGCCGCAGGTGACGCTCGACGGCCAAGGCGACGCGATCGCGGTGTGGACGCGCTTCGACGGAACCAACACGCGCATCCAGGCCGGCTTCCGCCCGCGCGGCTTCTTCTTCGGCGGCGCGCAAACCCTCTCGCCCGAGACGATCCCGGCCTCTGAGCCGCAGGTGGCTGCAGACGAGGAAGGCAACGCGATCGCGGTCTGGACCGCGCTCGTCGGCGGGAACCTGCGGGTGCAGGCCGCCTTCAAGCCGGACGACGAGAACTTTGGAGAGGCGGAGACCATCTCGCCGGCCGGCTCCGACGCCTTCCAGCCGCAGGTCGGGCTCGACGGCGACGGCGATGCCGTGGTTGTGTACACGCGCTTCAACGGATCCAACACGATCATCGAGGCAGCGCTGCGTCCCGAGCACGACGGCTTCGGTCCGGCGCAGCCGCTGTCCGGCGCCGGTCAGGATGCGTTCGAGCCGCAGGTTGCCGTGGATCGCAAGGGCGACGCGGCAGCGGTCTGGACTCGCAACGACGGCTCCAAGCTGCGGGTGGAAGGAGCGTTCAAGTCGAGATGGTCGAACGACTTCGGCAGCGCCGAGACGCTGTCGGAGGCCGGCCAGGACGCCTTCGAGCCGCAGATAGCGATCGACGGCAGCGGCAACGCTCTCGCCGTGTGGACTCGGTTCGATGGGACGAACGAGCGCATCCAGGCGTCGTACCGGCCACGCTGGGACGAGTTCGAAGCCGCGGAGACGATCTCCGAGGGCGGTCAGGGCGCATCACAGCCACAGGTGGCGTTGGACAGCAAGGGCAACGCGCTCGCTGTGTGGACACGTTCCGACGGTTCGAACCTGCGCGTGCAGGCCGCCTTCAGGCCGCGGTGGGACGAGTTCGAAGCTGCCGAGACGGTCTCGGACGGGGGCTCCGACGCGTTCGAGCCGCAGGTTGCGTTCGACCCGGAGCGCCACGCGGTGGCGATCTGGACGCAGTCCAATGGCACGAACACGCTCATCACTGCCGCCTTCAAGTCGAGGTGGGGCGACTTCAGGACTCCAGAGACGGTCTCCGACGCCGGTCAGGACGCCTTCGAGCCGCAGCTCACGATCGACCACAAGGGCAACGTGGTTGCGGTGTGGACGCGCTCGGACGGCGCCAATCTGCGCGTGCAATCGGCCTTCAGACCGGCCTGGCGCGACTTCAAGGCGCCGGACACGATCTCCTCCGAGGGCCAGGACGCGTTCGAGCCGCAGGTGGCGAGCGACGAGGACGGCAACGCGATCGCCGTCTGGACCCGCTTCGACGGAAGCGTCGAGCGCGTGCAGGCCGACGTTCGCCCGCGTGGCGGCAGCTTCGGAGCGGCAAGCCCGCCCGGCCAGCCGTAGAGGCCAGCCTTACGGAGCACCGGGGCTCGCGGAAGTGAGCCCCGGTGCCCGCGCGAACGAGTCTCGTATATATAGATTTCCCGCCTTCGTGGCCAGGGCGATCGAGGCAGAGGCGCTGGTGGGAGCTCCTCCCGAGCGGGTGTACGAGTTCCTGAGCCGGCTCGACAACCACTGGGCGTTGACCGGGGCGCAGGTCGCGCGCTTGGACTCCGACGACAACTCGTCGCTCGTGCACATGAGAGGTCCGCTCGGCGTCCGGCGCACGGCTCGCACGCGCGTGGTCGAGATGGTGCCCCCGGCGCTGATGGTCGGGCGCGCCGAGACCGGGTCCGGTGCGGTCGGCATCGTGCGCTGGTCGCTGGCGCCAGACGGGGGCGAGGGGACGCGCGTCCGGCTCTCGGCGACGGTGGAGTCCGCGCATGCCCGAGACAGGCTGGTGCTCGCTCTTGGCGGCCGAGCCTGGCTTCGACGCTGCTTCATGCACGCGCTGGTGCAGCTCGGCTCCCGCCTCGATTAGCGGGCTATCAGGCTAGGGCTCCGGCGAGCGAGAGCGAGCCGGCTCATATTCGTTCAGCGAATCCTTTCCAGCGTCAAGGGCGTGGCCGTCTCTTCGACGAGGTATCCGAGCAGGCCGTCCATGCCGGCGCGGCCGTGCTGCGCGCGCTGGCGAGCCGCCCCGCAGCCCTCCCGCAGGATTCGCTCGATGCCCTCGAGCGCCCCCTCGGATCCGAGCTCGCGGGCATGCGGCCCGGCGGCGGCCAGCGCTCGGGCTGCGACGTCGCGTAGCGGTCGCATCTCGTCGCCGTCGAATACACCCGTGTCGAGGCCGTCGCGGCTGGCCGCGAAGCTCGACTGGGCTATCACCTCCCCCGCAAGCGGGCGACGTGGGGGCAACTCCGCCTCGTGGCGCGCGAGCGCCTGGACGAGAGCGGCGAGGCCGGCAACGCGGTCGAGCGAGTACTGCGAGTCCATCTCACGCACTTCAACCGTGCCGAGCCGAGGGTGGAGGCGTACGTCCCACCATACGAACGTGTAGTCGTCGTGGTCTCCGGCCTTCGCCACCGCGTCGACCGTCTCGGCGTAGTGGTCGAAGCTCTCGAAGGCGCGGGGCACTCCGCGACTCGGGAACGCACGCACGAGCGAGAAGCGCGAGCTGGCGAGCCCGGAGTCCATGCCGAACCACCAGGGCGAGCTGGCGCTCAGCCCCTGCAGCAGGGGCAGGTGCTCGCGCAGGCCGTTGAAGGCGCGCACCGCGGTGTCGGGATCGGGCATGCCGACGTGGACATGAAGCGCGCATTCGGGCGTGCGAGCGAAGAGGCCGCGCATCTTGCGCTTGGCGCGGCGGTAGCGCTCGGCGTCGACGAGCCGTACGTCGCCGAGCGGCGCGGTCGGGTGTACGCCGGCGCCCAGCAGCGTGGCGCCTGCACCTCCGGCGCGCTCGCGCAGCCGCGCCAGCTGCGCAGTCGCCTCGGCGGCGTCGCGGCAGGGCGACGATCGCAGCTCGAGCTCGCAGGCGTAGGCCTCGTAGCCGACCTCCTCGTCCGCGGCAGCCATGGCGGGCACTACGTTCTCTGCAGTGTGCGAGAGCCGGCGGGTGGCGGGGTCGACCAGGAAGAGCTCCTCCTCGATGCCGACCGAGAACGGCGAGCCTGTCCCGAACGCGTGCCGCATCAGCTCTCGAGCGCCGAGCGGGCGGCGATCCTGCCAAGCACGAGGGCGGAGGCGAGTCCGCTGGAGTAGCCGCCGGCCGCGATGCCGCCGGCGTCAGCGCCGCAGGCGAAGACGCGCTCCGCCGCCTGGGCGCGATCGTCTACGCGCAGGCCCCCGAGCGTTGTGGTGATGCCGGCCACGACCTCCACCGTAAGCGATCGCCGCCCGCGCTCGACTGCCGCGCCGGCTCGCCGCGCGGCCTCCACCATCTCCGCCACCGTACGGTCGCGCACCTTTCGTCCCAGCGCCTCCTCCGAGACTGTGTAGCGGGCGCGTGCACGCGGCTGGCGGGCGGTCCATTGGACCACGTCTATCTCCGACCAGGTGGAGGTCGCAAAGCGCTCGCCCGACGCGTTGGTCACGGTCGCGTGCCGCGCGTAGAGCTGCGCGAGCGAGACGAAGTCGCGCTCGCCTACCCGGGCGGGAGGGGCGGGCATGTTGCGACCGTAGAACTCGTCCATGCCCGCGCTTTCGCTCGCCCCGGCGGCGAGCCCGATCCGGAGGCCGTCGCCGCTGCCGCCGGGCGCCGCGCGCAACAACAGCTCACCGGCCGCCGGCGTGATGTGGCGCCGGACGAGCTCCGGGTCCGCCTGGAAGCCGCCGGTCGCGAGGATCACGGGGGTTCCGTCCCGAGGCCGCTCGCGGAGCGGCTCCTCGAGCGCGACGGGACCGGCGGCGCGAGCCAGCGCAGCGGCGAGCCCCGCAGGCTCGAAGCGCAGGCCCTTCGTGAGCGGGTTGCCGGTGGAGCGGTCCACGACCGGCGCACCCAGCGACTCGAGCCAGCGGAGGTCGTCGTCCAGGCGCTCGTGCACGAGCTGCTGCAGGGCACGATCGCCGCGCGAGCACTCCGCGTGGAAGCGCTCGAGGTCGCGATGACGCCATACGACACCGCTGGAGAGGAGCATAGAGCCGCCCACGCGCGACTGCTTCTCGCACAGGTGCACCGCGGCGCCGAGCGCCCGCGCCTCGGCGGCCGCCACGAGCCCGGCCATTCCCGCCCCTGCGACGACGACGTCCGGCACAACGGATACCTATCTAGCCGCCTTCGGCGGACACCTAAAGTCCAGTGAGGCTCGCTTGAGCTCGCCTCTCCTCCTCCATTAGACGAGCGAAAAGGTCGGCTTGTGCTCGACGTACTCGATCTTGATGCCGTCAGGACCCCACACGAACACCGCGTAGGTGTTGGCCGCGTCTCGCACCTCGGCGACCTCGATGCCCTCGGCCCGCGCCCATTCGAGCCAGCGCTCTCCGGAGTCGACGAGCAGCGCCAGATGGTTTAGCAGCGGCGCCTCGGACTCCGCGGGGGGGCCCGCCTCGAGGCGCACGTGCTTGTCGCCCACCCTCAGCAGCTCGCCCTTTCGGGCGAAGCCCAACTTCACCAGGGCCTTGGACGTGGGGCCGGGGTCGGGCACGCGCAGAACGAGGTGATCGAGGTCGTAGTCCAGGCCCTGGTCGCGGGCGCACAGGCCCAGCCCGAGCCGCTCGGGACCCTCGAAGTGGGCGAGGTCCTTCTGGGGGCGCGACACTTCGAGCTCGACTGGCAGCGCCGCGAGCGCCGCCTCCAGGTCGGCAACGCGCAGCACGACGCGCGCGAGCGGCCCCGGCTCACGTGGTCCCTCGGCGGCGAACAGGGTCAGCTTGCCCCGGCGGGCGTCCGCGCCGACCAGCGTGAAGTCGTCGGTCCGCTCGATCTCGTGCATGCCGAGGTGCTCGCACGCGAACGCGGACAGCGCGTCGCGGTCGGAGACCCAGAGGGCGACGTGATCCAGTGCCTGGGGCGCCGCCCCTGTTCCGGTCTCCATCGTTACCAATCTACCGTGAGCGGCTGCTCCCGCTCCGTGAGCCGCGGCCGGAGCGAGCGCCGGAGCGACTCGATGCCGAGGATCGCGATGCGGTCGAGCGACGCGTCGTGCCGCGGCTCGCCGACGCGCGTGAGCGAGACGAGGACGCCGTGGCTCGGCGACCGCTCGCCCGCGCGCTGCTCGCCCGCTTCCGGCTTGCACCCGCGCGGCTCGAGGTGGCACGACCGCGCGTGCTGGTCGTCTTCCGCGAGCCGGTCGTCTTCCGTGAGCTGCCGGTACCGCGCGAGTTACGCGAGGAAGACGCGGATTTCGTCGACCGTGGCGCCCGGCTGCTCGAGCCGGTGCGGCGGCGCCTCGCTGCGCCGTTGCGCTCGGCCGGGGGGATCTCGGCCTTGACGACCTCCTTCGTGAGGGTCGGAATCAGCTTCTCGAGGAACGAGGACATGCGCTCCTCCTGGCGCCGGATCGAGCGGGCCAGCCGCGCGGTGTCGCGGTCGCCGACGGTGTCGGCGAGAGTCTCGATCGCGGTGTAGTTGGCGATCTCCTCCGCTTCGTCCTGGTACTCGGTCTTGGCGTTCTTGAGCTGCCGCTCCTCTTCGCCCGTCCCACGGACCGCGTGTAGCGGGCCCTGTGCCAGCGCCGCTCCGCGTTGGGCCACTTCCTGGACCTTCGAAGCCGCTCCAGCCACCACGTCGGGGCCCGGGAGCGAGACCGGCTCGGCGCTGCCGCCCAGCTGCTTGATGCGCCGCTTGACCTCTTTGGCATGCGAGCGCGTCTCTCTCAGGTGCTCCTGGAGCCGCTTGCGGTACGTGGGGCGGGTGGCCATCTCTATGTGCGCCTCGAGGGCGGTTTCGAGCTGCCGCTCTTTCCCGTAGGCCTCGTTCAGGTACTGCACCAACTTGGCTTCGCGGATCTTCAACTCCGCCATGTCGTCCCTCCTTCTTCTGGTTCTGTGTCGTCGATGCGCGTCAGGCGGCTGCCTTGGAGCTCGGCAAGCGCACGAGGCGAGCCCCGGGCGGTTGACGGCAACGCTCGACGGCGCACGCTGCGTTCCTCGCAACGCTTCCCCGCTGCGCCGCAATCGAAACCAAGAGCTGAGGGCCGTTATCCGTCCAACCGCTCGGGGTACACCGACCGAACGGGCCATGCGGAGCGGAGTGAGCGATTGAGCGCACGAGAGCGAGCGCCTGAGGGTCCCTCCGATCTGCGGGCCCGCTCCTGGTGGGACGCCGTCAAGAGGACCGGGCGTGGGTTCCGCGAGGACAACCTGACGGACTGGGCCGCCGCGCTCACCTACTACTCGGTGCTGTCGCTGTTCCCGGCGCTGATCGCCCTGGTCGGAGTGCTCGGCCTCCTCGGGCAGCATCCCGAGACGACGGATGCCCTGCTCGGCATCGTCACCGACATCGGCCCCGCCTCCGCGGCCGAGACGTTCCGGGGGCCGATCGAGACAGTGCTCCAGAACAAGGAGGGCGCGGGGATCGCGCTGCTGGTGGGGTTTGTCGTGGCTATCTGGACGGCGTCCGCCTACGTCGGCGCCTACATGCGGGCCGCCAATGCCATCTACGGAGTCCGCGAAGGGCGTCCATTCTGGAAGTTGCGCCCGCTTCAAATCGCGGTCACGCTCGTGATGGTGATGATGCTGGCGCTGGTCGGGATGGCGCTCGTGCTGACTGGCCCGCTGGCCGAGGCCGTCGCCGAGCCGATCGGCCTGGGCGACGCCGCCGTCACCGCTTGGGAGATCGCGAAGTGGCCGGTCCTGCTGGGCGTGGTGATGCTCGCTCTGGCCTTGCTCTACTACGCGGCGCCGGATGTCCACCAGCCCGCCCTTCGCTGGATCACTCCCGGCGGCGTGGTCGCCGTGGTCCTGTGGCTCGCCGCCTCTGCCGGCTTCGCGCTCTACGTCGCGAACTTCGGCTCCTACGACAAGACGTACGGGTCTCTCGGCGGGGTGGTCGTTTTCCTGGTCTGGCTCTGGATATCCAACCTTGCGGTCCTCATCGGCACCGAGATCAACGCCGAGCTGGAGCGAGGGCGCCAGCTCGAAACCGGCAACCCGGACGCCGAGGAGATCCAGTCTCCGCCACGAGAGCACGCCGAGAAGCGCTGATTTTAGGCGGAGCCGACCGCCACGCGCATCTGGTCGAGGGTGCGGCGCAGGAGCCTCGATACCTGCATCTGAGAAACCCCTATCTGCTCGGCGATCTCGCTCTGGGTGAGTCCTTCGTAGAACCGCAGACGCAGGAGCAGGCGATCTCGCGGGCTGAGCGCCTTCCACGCGGGTGTCACGGCCGCGGCAGATTCGACCAGGTCGAAGCGGGCATCGCTCGCGCCGAGCTTGTCGGCCCGAGTGTCGACGCCATCCGAGCCTCCAATGTGCTCGTCCAGCGACACCGGTTGACCGGCGGCGCGCGCCTCCATCGCCTCCACGACCTGCTCCTCGCTCTTCCCCCAGTGCCGAGCGACCTCCGCCACCGATGGAGAGCGGCCGAGCCGTACCTGAAGCGCCTCGATCGCCCGATCGACGTCGAGCGCCTGCTCTTGCATGCCGCGCGGCACGTGCGCCGCCCAGGCGTGATCCCTGAAGTGACGCTTGAGCTCGCCCGCGATCGTGGGCACAGCGAAGGTGGAGAAAGCCGTGCCGCGCGCCGGATCGAAGCGGTCGATCGCTTTCACGAGCCCCACGCAGGCCACTTGGACCAGATCCTCGAGCGGCTCGCCGGAGCGCATGTAGCGCCTGGCTAGCCCGCGGGCCAGGGGAAGAAAGCGCTCGACGAGCTCTGATCGCAGGCGCGAGTCCCTGGAGGTGCTGTACCGAAGCAGGAGCTGACGATCTTCCACAGTGCGGCTGGCTCGCGGGCCGTTTATTGAGCCTGGTCGCCGCCCGCCTCTCTTATACCAGAGGCCCAGCCTCGTGTTGATTGGCGTTAATCTTGGCGAGCCGCTCGCGTGACCTCCTCGGGGTGACGCTGCGGAGCAGCAGGAGGAGTGGGGACGGCCTCCGGACGCCACCGGTGGCCCTTCACAGTCGAGGCGCGTCAGCGTGCGCGTGTTCGAAATTTGCGAGACGGGGAGACCCTTGGCGACCGTTCCATCGGACAAGCTAGACACCGGCGCGAGACTCGCGATCGACCATGCGATCGCGGCGACGCTCGCCGAGGCCGAGACCCTCGAGGAGGCCGCTGCGGGCGTCCTCGAGGCAATCGGCGAGGGCGTCGGCTGGCACGCCGCTTCGCTGTGGGCCGTGCTGCCGGACGCGGACATGCTCGGCTGCGTCGCGACGTGGTCGTCGCCTCAAACAACGGGGCCAGGGTTCAGCGAGCTCTCAAAGACCATCCGCTTCGCCCGCGGGTTGGGCCTTCCCGGGACGGCGTGGGAGACAGCCGAGCCGCAGTGGGTCGCCGACGTGACGAAGGAACCGAACTTCCCCCGCGCGCACGCTGCGGCGGACGTGGGCCTGCACGCCGGGATGGCGGTGCCGCTCTCGAGCGGGACGGCCATCGTCGGAGTGCTGGAGTTGTTCAACCGCGAGGTCCTCGAAAACGACGCGGGGCTGATCGATTTGGTTGGAAAGGTTGCGTCCCAGATCGGCAGCTACCTGCCGCGCAAGGAGGCCGAGGCCGCCCTTCGCCGCAGCGAAGAGCTGAAGGGAGGGTTGCTCGAGTCGGCGTTCGACTGCATCATCGGCATGAACCACGAGGGTCGGATCATCGAGTTCAACCCCGCGGCGGAGAAGACGTTTGGCTACGAACGCGGGAGCGTCATCGGCGCAGAGCTGGCTGAGCTGATCATCCCGCCGCAGCTTCGCGACAGGCACAGGCGAGCATTGAAACGCTACCTGCAGACGGAGGAGGGGCTGATCATCGGACGGCGCATCGAGCTGACGGGAATGCGCGCGGACGGCAGCGTGTTCCCCGTCGAGGTGGCTGTGAACAGGCTCGAAGATGCCGAGCCGCCGGCCTTCAGCGCGTACCTGCGCGACATCACCGACCGCAGGCTCGCCGAGGAGCGAGCAGAGCGGATCGCGGCGATCATCGACTCGGCGAGCGATGCGATCGTCGCCATTGAGCCCGACGGCACGATCATGACCTGGAACCGGGGTGCGGAGCGCATCTATGGCTACACGGCGGAGGAGGCAATCGGCCAACCCCTGTCCTTGATAGTCCCTCCGGAGGCGATCGACCAGATGGACGAGATGCAGGAGCGGCTGAGGCGCGGCCAGCCGGTCAAGGACCATGAGACCGTGCGGCTGCGCAAGGACGGCAGGCGCGTACACATCTCCCTCAGCCACGCTCCCATCCACGACGCGATCGGGAACTTCGTCGGCAGCGCCGGCATCGCTCGGGAGATCAGCGAGCAGAAGGCAACCGAGATCTCGTTGCGCTTCCTCGCGGACGCGAGCGCCGCGCTCGACGAGTCGCTCGACCTGGATCTGACGCTTCAGAAGGTCGCCAGCCTGTCGGTGCCGTTCCTCGGCGATGGCTGCATGGTCGACTTGATCGACGACAGCGGAGAGTTGCGCAGGGTGGGGGCCGCGACGGTCGACCCCGGGCTGAAACCGGTGCTGCTTCGGCTCCAGGGGCATCGCATCAACCCGCACGGGCCGCACCCGATAGCGAAGGCGGCCCGCACGGGTGAGCTGCAGGTGGTCGAGCGCTTCAACGACGAGTACAAGCGCAAGATCGCCGAGGGCGACGAGGGGTACCTGAGCACGCTGCTGGAGTGGCCGGCCCAATCGGCGGCCGTGACACCGCTGAAGGCGCGGGGGAGGATTCTCGGCACGATCGCGCTCGCGTGGTTCACGTCCGACCGCGAGTTCAGCGAGGCGGACCTGAACGTGATCCAGGAACTCGGGCGGCGAGCGTCCATCGCGGTGGACAACGCTCGCCTCTACAGCGAGCTTGCGCGGAGCACCAAGCGAAGCCCCTGACCTTCGGCGGCGGCGGAAAGCGCCGGCCTTTTAGGGTCGGCTGCGGCGGTCGACCTCGAACCACACGCGCGAAGGCCGGGTGCGGTCCACTCCCCAGCGGTCCGCGAGCGCGTCAACGAGTAGTAGTCCGAAGCCGCCGTCCTGAGTGGGCCGGCGAAGCTGCGGGTCGAAGCCCTCGCCGCCGTCGTCCACCTCGACGCGCACGCCATGCGGCGACGATCGCACCACCAGCTCGATCTGCGAGTCCGCGTCGGCGCCGGCGTGCTGGAAGCTATTGGTGACCAGCTCGGTCACGAGCAGCCTCACGTCGTCGTTTAGCTCCGCTTCGCCGTCCAAAGCTCGTAGTGCGTTGCGCGCCCTGAGGGCGGCGTCACGACCACCGGACAACCGCATGTTTAGTGTTTCCGTGGCCAACTTTTTGCCTGCTCGGAAGCTGGTTGAGCTTTGCCCTTCTCGTCCGGGCGGGTACCCGCCCCACGGACGCCGGTAAACCAACGGCTTGCCGGCGGGACCGCTACCTCACCTGGCCCGCATCGAGTGAGCGCCGCCTCCTGGCCCCATACTTGGCGGCGCTCGCCTCCCGTCCAGTAGTTTGGTGGGCGGCGCCCGTGATCGTTCGGATCCCTACCAAGTGACCACGCCAGGCGAGCTGGCCGCTGAGTGGCGAGCGCAGTCCGGCGCCGCGGGTGGGCGCCCGACGGAGAGCTTTCCCGTTCTGCGCGTCCGCGACGGCGCCGTGGCGCAGGGAAGCGACGTGGTTGCCGCCGAGGAGCCGCTCGAGATCCGCCTCGAAGGTGATCAGGTCGCCGTCACGATGCGCACTCCTGTTCCCGGTCAGGACGCCGAGCTTGCCCTGGGCTTCCTGCTGGGGGAGGCGATCGTGCGCCCGGATGACGTCGCGGGTGTCGGCGAGTGCCGTGCCGAAGGCGGAGATGGGGGCGTCGCAACCGTGCGCCTGCGGCCCGGGTCCCGTCGGGCCGCAGGCTGGCAGCGGCGCTTCTATACGACGTCGTCGTGCGGGATCTGCGGCAAGCAGAGCATCGCCGCGGTCCGCCAGGCCGCGGAGCCGGTGACGGGGGGCCCCTCCATCTCGCCCGAGGCGCTCTTCCGGATGCCCGCCGAGCTCCTCGCGGCTCAGCGCGTCTTCGAGCGCACGGGCGGGCTCCACGCGGCCGCGATCTTCGACCCGGACGGGCGCCTGCTCGTCCTGCGGGAGGACGTCGGCCGCCACAACGCCGTCGACAAGGTGATCGGGCGCGCCGCGATGGACGGTACGTACCCACTCTCGGACCACGTCCTGATGGTGTCGGGGCGCGCTTCGTTCGAGATAGCGCAGAAGGCCCTGCTCGCCCGGGTCGCCGTCGTGGCCGCGGTGTCGGCGCCCTCGAGCCTGGCGGTGCGCCTCGCGCGCGAGTCCGGGATGACGCTCATCGGCTTCCTGCGCGAAGGCGGCTTCAACGTGTACTCGGGACGCGAGCGAGTGGTCCCACTGTTTTAGGTGAGGGCGACCGCCGCAGGCGGGTCTCCGAATACCGCAAATTGCGCCCTCGATGAGCTTGCGGCGCCGGTGACGACCTGCCTCGTCGCTATATTCGCCGCCCGTGCCGAGCGCCAGTGCACTCGCGGGCCCAGCTAGGAGCAGGCTCGCTCTCATATGCGTCGCGCTGGCGGCGGGCGTCGCTGCGTGCGTCGTGGCCCCCGTGGCCCACGCCGTCCCGACCGCCTCGTTCGGATACTCGCCGGGTAAGCCGCTGAGCCAGACGCGCGTCACGTTCACCTCCACCGCGGCGCCGGGCGCCGACGGGGCGGCGATCGCCCTTCAGGCCTGGGAGCTCGACGGCGACGGCCTCTTCGACGAAGGGGCCGGACCCTCGACGTCTCGCACCTATCCCAGTCCCGGCAGGTACACGGTCAGCCTGAAGGTTGTGGACGTGAACGGGGGAGTGGCCTTTGCCTCGGCACAGGTGCCCGTCGGCAACAGGCGCCCCAAGCCTGCGATCGCCTTCTCTCCGAGCACTCCGCAGGCCGGTGACGTCGTCAGCTTCTTCTCCACCTCCGTCGACCAGGACGGCTACATCGCGAGCCAGAGATGGGACCTCGACCACGACGGCTCCTTCGACGACGGCAGCGCGACGCTTGCGTCGCGCATCTTCCCCGTTCCGGGCGAGTACATCGTCGGGCTGCGAGTCGTCGACAACAGCGGGTCTGCTGCTGACGCTCAGGTCACCGTCACGGTGCTCCCACCGGGAGCGGCGCTCCTGCACGAGCAGTCGGCGGGCCGCGGCGGCGTCTCGGCGACGGGGCTCTTGAGCCCGTTCCCACTCGTGCGGATCGCGGGGCTCGTTCGCAGAGGGGGCGTCGTCCTCCGGCTCCTGTCCGTGCAGGCGCCCGTCGGGACCACCGTTCAGGTGCGCTGCCGCGGGCGTGGGTGCCCCTTCAAGAGCCAGACGCGCAACGTGTCGGCGAGGAAATCCGCTTCGGGAGTGACACAGGGGACGAGAGTGCTGAAGATAAAGCGCTTCCGGCGCGCTCTGCTGCGCACCGGCGCGATCGTGCGAGTGCTCGTGAGCAGGCCGGACGCGATCGGCAAGTACACCCGCTTTCGCATTCGCAGCGGCCGCCTCCCCGCTCGCGTGGATCGCTGTCTGATGCCCGACGGACGCACTCCCATCCGCTGTCCATAGCGACTCGTTCGCCGGCTCACAGCTCTGACAGCGAACGGGCGGCCGAGAAGTTGGCGCTTATTCTCTTCCGACGCCGATGAACGAAGCACGCACGCAAGTCCGGCCGCGCGAAGTCGACCGCGAGGAGCGCGTAACGCCGCTCGAGCTCTTCTTCGACCTCGTGTTCGTGTTCGCCATCACCCAGGTCACCGGGCTCATGGCCGCGCAACCCACATGGCAGGGGCTCGCGCGCGGACTGCTCGTGCTGGCTGCGCTGTGGTGGGCGTGGGTCGCATACTCGTGGCTGACGAACACCGTCGACCCGGAAGAGGGCGTCGCACGGGTCGTCGTCTTCGTCTCGATGGCCGCGATGCTGATCGTGTCGCTCGCCGTGCCGGAGGCCTTCGACGAGCACGCGCTCCTGTTCGCCTGCGCGTACTTCGTGGTCCGGCTCATGCACATCGCTCTCTACTGGGAAGCCGGCCGGGACGATCCCGCGCTCCAGGGCGCCGTCGCGCGGATGGCTCCCGGTGTGACGGCCGGCCCGTTGCTCCTGATCGTCGCCAGCGCCTTCGACGGCCCGGCACAGGGAGTCGTCTGGTGCATCGCCCTGGTGATCGACTACGGAGGCGTGCTGGTCGCCGGTCCGTCGGGGTGGCGCGTGTCGCCATCGCATTTCGCCGAGCGGCACGGCCTGATAGTGATCATCGCGCTCGGCGAGTCGATCGTGGCGATCGGGGCCGGGGGCGCGGCAGACATCGACCTCGCCTTCGGCGAGATCGCGGCCGCAACGCTCGCCATCTGCGTGCTGTCGTCCTTGTGGTGGGCGTACTTCGACGTCGTCGCGCCGGTGGCGGAGCGCAAGCTGACGGAGGCGACCGGCGCCGCGCGGGCGGCGCTCGCGCGCGATTCCTACAGCTACCTTCACCTGCCGATGATCGCCGGGATCGTGCTGCTCGCGCTGGGGATCAAGAAGACGATCGGCGACGTCCACAAGCCGCTCGAGACCGTGCCGGCGGTCGCGCTCTGCGGAGGCGTCGCCCTCTATCTGCTGGCCCACATCGCCTTCCGCCTTCGGAACGTCGGCACGCTCAACCGACAGCGGCTCGTGATCGCGCTCGCGTGCTGCGCCCTCGTGCCGTTCGCCCGCGAGGTCGACGCCCTGGCGGCGCTCGCCGCGGTCACGGGCCTGTGCATGGGGCTGATCGCCTACGAGGCGATCCGCTTCAGCGAGGCGCGGGCGCGGGTGCGGGCCACGGCGCGGGGGTGACGCCAGCGGCGGCGGCGATCGCCCCCGAAAACCGCTTCCAGACCCAAAAAGCTGGCGGCCGCCGGCGGGAAGGACTACGCTCGCCCTAGGGCGGTTGCCTGATCGCAGACCGTCCGAAGCCGACGAGATCGACGCCCGACCTCGACTCGGTCGAGGCGACGGGCCACCTGCCCGAGCGTTTGTGGATCACGGATGAGCCCGATGCGCGGAATAGACACTGAGCCCATGAGCCGGCCCCTTCGGGGAGCCGCAATACGGTGGCATCGACTGCTGGGTCCTTCGCTCGTCGGTTTCGCGCTGCTGGCGGCCGTGCTGGCGATGACCGCGTGGGCGCCGGCGGCGCACGCGCTCAATTTCAGCGGGCCGACCAACTACGCCGCGGGCAATTCGCCCGTGTCGGTCGCCGTTGACGACTTCGACGGCGACTCCGACCCGGACCTCGTAACGACTAACGAGTTCTCCAACGACGTCTCGATCCTGCCCGGGGGATTGGAGTCGACATTCACGGGGCCGATCAACTACCCAGTCGGCACCGGGCCCCAGGATGTCGCCATCGACGACTTCGACGGCGACTCCGACCCCGACATCGCGGTGGTGAACGAGTTCACCTATGACGTCACCGTGCTCGTGGGCGGGGCGGGAGCAAGCTTTACCTCGGCCGGCAACCATCCGGTCGGCACCCGGCCCCTTTCGATCGCCGCGGGCGACTTCAACAAGGACTCGGATCCGGACCTCGTGGTCGTCAACGAGCACGCAAACAACGTCTCGATCCTGATCGGCGGGGCGGGTGCGAGCTTCACCGCCGCCGGCAACGTCCTCGTCGGCGCGACGCCTCAGTCGGTCGCCGTCGCAGACTTCAACAACGACTCCGACCTCGACCTCGCGGTCGCAAACGGCGGCTCGCACGACATCTCGGTGCTGCTCGGTGGCGCGGGCGCCACGTTCGGAGCACCGGCCAACTTCCTGGCCGGCACGCTTCCCATCTCGGTCGCGGTGGGCGAGTTCAACGGCGACTCCGACTCGGACCTGGTGGTGGCGAACGACCTCTCCAACACCGTCTCGGTGCTGCTCGGCGGCGCGGGCGGCAGCTTCACTGCTCCGACGAGCTTCGCCACCGGTGTGTCGCCCGTCTCCGTCGCGGTGGGCGAGTTCAACGGCGACTCACGCCCCGACCTGGCGGTTGCCAACGAGCTCTCGCACAACATCTCGGTGCTGCTCGGCCGCGGGGGTGGGAACTTCAGCCAGCAGACCAACTTCCTCGCGGCGAACTCTCCGGCCGGCATCGCGATGGGAAAATTCGACGGTGACTCCCGCAGCGACATCGCGGTCGCGAACCAGGGCTCGAACGCGATCTCGATCCTGACGTGGGCTCCGGACACGGTACCGCCCGAGACGACGATCGATTCGGGACCCCCGGCGGTCAGCAACAACAAGACGCCGAGCTTCACGTTCTCTTCGAACGAAGCGACCTCGACCTTCCAGTGCCGGGTCGACAGCGGTTCCTTTGCCGCCTGCTCGTCGCCGCACACGACCGGGAACCTTTCCGAGGGAGACCACACCTTCGCCTTGCGCGCGGTGGACGACGGCCCGAACACCGACGCCACTCCGGCGAGCGTCTCCTTCACCGTCGACACGACCGCTCCCTCCGTGCCGAGCCTGAGCTCCGTCGCCCCGGCGTCTGGGGGCAACGAGAACCACCCGCGGCTGAGCGGGACGGCAGAGGCCGGATCGACCGTCAGTCTCTACAGCGCCAACACGAGCGCCGACTGCACCCCGGCGAACGGCCTGGTGAGCGGAACGGCAGCAGACTTCGCCTCGGCGGGGATCGCGGTGCCCGTGCCGGACAACTCGACGACGACGCTTCGAGCCACCGCGACCGACCAGGCCGGCAACGTCTCCGGCTGCTCGAGCTCCATCAAGTACGTCGAGGTCACGCCGGCTGGCAGCGGAGGCACGGGAGGCGGAGGCACCGGCGGCGGTGGCACGGGCGGCGGCACTACGGGTGGCGGCGGATCCGGCGGCGGTGGCGCCGGTGGAGGGTCGGGAGGCGGCGCGATTGCCCCGGACGTCAGCGCCCCCGTCATCACGCTTTCCGGCAAGGCGCTGAGGCTTGGCTCGAGCGGAGCCGTGCCCGTGCCGCTCTCCTGCCCGGCCTCCGAGAGGGGCGGCTGTCAGGGCATGGTCTCCCTGGAGGGCTCGGTCGGCCGTGCGGCACGGCGCAAGAAGGTGAAGCTCGGGAAGGCATCGTTCCGAGTCGCGGGCGGGAACCACGCCGCGATCACGGTCCGCCTCTCGAAGAAGAGCCAGCGTCTCGTCAAGAGGCTCGGGAAGTTGCGGGTGGTTGCGATCGTCGACGCGCGCGACCAGGCCGGCAACGTCGGGACCATCAAGAAGACGCTCACGCTCAAGGCCATCAAGACCAAGCGCAAGCGGTAGGCGAGCTCCAGTGGCCCTTCCCGAAACGTTTCGCCGGAAACCGCGGCCTCCGGAACCGACATGCGGTGTCCTCGGTCGCCCACGTACTCACCGAGTACGCGGGCTCCCTGCGTCCTTGCCTGCCGGCCCCGGAGTCTCGCCGTTTCCAGGCGAACGTTCCGAGAAGGACCACTAGGGTCGCGGTTCCAGTGCCGGTCATCTCATCCGTACGCACGCCCACCCGCGTCTTGCTGCTCGCGGCCGCCGCGGTATTGGCGATGGCGACGTGGGGCCCGGCGCCGGCGCACGCCCTCAACTTCAGCGGACCGGCAACGTTCTCGGCGGGCAACTCGCCGGTGTCGGTCGCGGTGGGCGACTTCAACGGCGATTTCGATTCCGACCTCGTTGTGACGAACGAGTTCTCCAACGACGTCTCGGTGCTACTCGGGGGACTGGGATCGACCTTCACGGGGCCGACGAACTACGCCGTCGGAACCGGACCGCAGGACGTGGCCATCGGCGACTTCAACGGCGACGCTGACCCGGACCTCGCGGTCGTGAACGAGTTCACCTACAACGTTTCGGTGCTGACCGGGGACGTCGGCGGGAGCTTCACGGCGGCGGGCGCCTTCCCCGTCGGCACACGTCCGCTCTCGATCGCCGCGGGTGACTTCAACGGCGATTCGGACCCCGACCTGGTGGTGGTCAACGAGAGCACCAACAACGTATCGATTCTCGTAGGCGAGGCGGGCGCGAGCTTCAGTGCGCCAACCAACCTCGCCGTCGGCATGACCCCGCAGTCGGTGGCGATCGCGGACTTCAACGGGGACTCCGACCAGGACCTGGCGGTCGCGAACGGAGCCTCGAGCACCATCTCGGTGTTGCTCGGCGGTGCGGCTACGAGCTTCGGCGCGCCGGCCAACTACCTGCCCGGCACTCTTCCAACCTCGATCGCCGTCGGCGACTTCAACGGAGATTCCGACCCCGACCTCGTGGTGGCGAACGATCTCTCCAACAACCTCTCGGTGCTGCTCGGAGGCGCCGGCGGAAGCTTCTCGGCTCCCACGAACTTCCCCGTCGGAGTCGCGCCGGTCTCCGTCACGGTGGGCGAGTTCAACGGCGACTCGGACCCGGACCTCGCCGTCGGAAACGAGCTCTCTCACAACATCTCGGTGCTACTCGGCCGCCCCGGGGGGGACTTCAGCCCCCAGACGAACTTCGTCGCCGGCAACTCGCCCGTGGGAATCGCAGCGGGAACGTTCGACGCCGACTCGCGCTCCGACCTCGCGGTGGCGAACCAGGGCTCCGGCCAGGTCTCGATCCTGACCTGGGCACCCGACACAGTCGTGCCGGAGACGACGATCGACTCCGGGCCTGCGCCGCTCACGAACGACGCGACTCCTACCTTCACCTTCTCCTCAAACGAGGCGGTCTCGACCTTCCAGTGCCGCGTCGACAGCGGCGCTTTCGCCCCCTGCTCGTCCCCGCATACGACGGCGACGCTCTCGGAAGGAGCACACACGTTCCAGGTGCGCGCCGTCGATGACGGGCCCAACACCGACGGGAGCCCAGCCGCCCTGACTTTCACGATCGACTCGCTCGCGCCCGCGGCTCCGACGCTCGGCTCGAGCGCCCCGGCTTCGCCCGCGAACGACAACAACCCGAAGCTCATCGGGACCGCAGAGGCCGGTTCGATCGTCACGCTTTACAGCGCCGCCACCAGCGCCGACTGCATACCCACGAACGCCCTTGCGAGCGGTACGGCCGCGGACTTCGACTCGCCGGGGATCGCGATCCCCGTCGCCGACAACACCACCACGACGCTGCGGGCCACGGCGACGGATCAGATCGGAAACGTTTCCGCCTGCTCGGGCTCGATCACCTATGAAGAGGACTCGCTCTCGCCCCAGGCGCCGACGCTCGGGTCCACAAACCCCGCCTCCCCGGTCAACGACAACAACCCGAAGCTGATCGGGACGGCCGAGGCCGGCTCGACCGTCACCATCTACGGTGCCGATTGCGCGCCCGGGAACGCCCTTGCGAGCGGCACGGCGGCGAGCTTCGCCTCGCCGGGGATCACGATCCCGGTGGCCGACAACTCCACGACGATCTTGCGTGCTGCAGCTTCCGACGGTGCGGGCAACGTGTCGGACTGCTCGGCGCCGATCACGTACGTGGAGGACTCGGTTGCCCAAGAGCCGAGCATCACGGCCACGACTCCGGCCTCGCCCGCCAACGACAACGACCCGGAGCTGATCGGCACCGCCGAGGCGGCCTCGACCGTCACCCTCTACCGCGCCGCCACCAGCGCCGACTGCACTCCAGCCAACCTGACAGCCTCCGGCGCCGCAGCGAGCTTTGCGTCGCCCGGCATCACGGTCGCCGTTGCGGACGGCTCCACCACGACCTTCCGCGCCAAGGCCACCGACCAGGCCGGCAACGTGTCCGGCTGCTCGGCGCCGATCGCATACGAGGAGGATTCGCTCGCGCCCTCGGCTCCGACGCTCAGCTCGAGCGCCCCGGCCTCGCCCGCGAACGACAACAACCCGAAGCTGATCGGGACCGCAGAGGCCGGTTCGATCGTCACTCTCTACAGCGCGGCCACCAGCGCCGACTGCATTCCGGCCAATGCTCTGGCGAGCGGCACCGCGGCGAGCTTCGCCTCGCTCGGGATCGCGGTCCCGGTGGCGGACAACTCCACCACGACGTTCCGGGTCACCGCCACCGACCTCGCTGGCAACGTCAGCGGCTGCTCGGCGGGCTCCCTCTCATATGAAGAGGTGTCGCCGCCCGACAGCGGACCGCCTCCTGCCGGAGGTGGACCCTCTCCCGGCGGTGGCACCGGCGGCGGCTCCGGCGGCGGTGGCAGCGGCGGCGGACCTTCCCCCGCGCCGGACGTGAGCGCACCGGCGATGAACGTTGCCGTCAAGGCGCTGAAGCTCACCTCGAACGGAGTCGTTTCGGTGCCGCTTTCGTGCCCCGCCTCCGAGCAAGGGGGCTGTCAGGGCACGCTTTCGCTCCAGGCCGCGGTCGGGCGCGCATCGCACCGGAGAAGCGTGAGGCTCGGCAAGGTCTCGTTCCGGATCGCCGGTGGCAAGACGGCCACCGTCAAGGTCCGCCTCTCGAAGAAGTGCCAGCGACTCGTGAAGAAGGTCAGGAGGCTGACGATGGTGGCGATCGTCTATGCGAGCGATCGAGCCGGAAACGCGAAGACGACCAAAAAGACGCTGACGCTCACCGCCGTGGGGGGCAGGTTGAAGCAGTAGCAAGAGCCGAGCCGGCCCCGCTGGCTCTCAGCTTTCTCTCATCTACATCGGGGATCATCGCTCCGTGCGGGCCCCGATGGTCTCGAATACGCGACTGGCTCGGCTCGAAGCCGTGGTGGCGGGCCTGCTCGTGATGGCCGCCTGGGCGCCCGCGGGCGCATACGCGTTCAGCTTCAACGCGCCGGTCAACTTCCCCGCAGGCACCTTGCCCGTGTCGGTGGCGGTGGCCGAGTTCAACGGTGACACGGACCCCGACCTGATCGTCGCCAACGAGAGCTCGAACAACGTCTCGATCCTGCTCGGTGGAACGGGAGCGACGTTCACCGGGCCGACGAATCACAATGTCGGCCTCGGACCGCAGGACGTTGCCGTGGGGGACTTCAACGGCGACTCCGATCCCGACCTCGCAGTGGCGAACGGGAGCTCCAACGATGTCTCCGTGCTGGTCGGCGGGGCGGGGACCACCTTCAGCGCACCGACGAACCTGCCCGTCGGTATCGCCCCCATTGCGATTGTCGCGCGCGACTTCAACGGCGACTCCGACCCCGATCTCGCGGTCGTCAACGAGGGCACGAACGACCTCTCCCTCTTGCTCGGCGCCGCGGGCGCGACCTTCAGCGCCCCGTCCAGCCTCTCCGTTGGCTCGACGCCGCAGGCGGCCGCCGTCGCCGACTTCAACGGGGATTCCGACCCTGACCTCGCTGTGGCGAACGGTGGCTCCAACAACGTGTCCGTGCTGCTCGGCGGCGCCGGACCCAACTTTGGAGCAGCGACCAACCTTCCGGTCGGCACCTTCCCCGTCTCGCTCGCCGCCGCCGACTTCAACGGCGACTCCGACCCGGATCTCGCGGTGGCAAACGACTTCTCCAACGACGTGTCCGTGCTGCTCGGCGGCGCGGCCGGGACGTTCTCGGCTGCCGCCAATCTCGCTGCCGGCCAGGGGCCGGTCTCGATCACCACGGCTCAGCTCAACGGCGACTCGGATCCCGATCTGGCGGTCGCGAACGAGCTTTCACAGAACGTCTCGGTCGCGCTCGGCCGGGCGGGGGGGACCTTCGGCCCCCAGAGCACCTTCACCGCCGGCAATGCTCCGATCGGCCTAGCGGCGGGCAGGTTCAACCCTGACTCGCACGACGACCTGGCCGTTGCGAATCAGGGGGGCAACAACGTCTCGATCCTCACGTGGATTCCGGATACGACTCAACCCCAGACAACTATCACCGCCGGGCCTTCGGGGCCGACGAACGACTCGACCCCGACGTTCACCTTTTCCTCGAACGAGGCCGGATCGACCTTCGAGTGCCGCGTCGACGGCGACGCCTTCGCCTTGTGCTCGTCCCCCCACACGACTGCGACGCTTCCCGACGGGCCGCACACCTTCGCCGTGAGCGCTATCGACGACGGGAACAACACCGATGCTACCCCTGCGACCCGGCCCTTCACGGTCGACACCACACCCCCCGAGCCCCCGGTACTGAGCTCCACCGCGCCCGCCTCGCCCGCCAACGACAACAACCCCAGGCTGATCGGGACCGCCGAGACGGGCTCGACCGTCAATCTCTACAGCGCCGTCACGACCGGTGGATGCACGCCCGCCAACGCGCTGGGGAACGGCAGCGCCGCCGGCTTCGAGGCGCCGGGAATCACGGTTACGGTCCCCAACAACTCCACCACCACGTTCCGCGCGACCGCCACCGACCAGGTCGGGAACGTGTCGGGCTGCTCGGCGAGCTCGATCGCGTATCAGGAAGACTCGACGGCGCCGCCGCCCCCGACTCTGAGCGCCACGAGCCCCGCATCACCCGCCAACGACAACAATCCGCTGGTGACCGGATCAGCCGAAGCCGGCTCGATTGTCACCCTCTACCGCGCCGCTACGACCGCCGGCTGCACTCCCGCAAACGCTCTCGCGAGCGGTCCGACCGCCGAGTTCGCCTCGCCTGGGATCGCGGTCTCCGTGGCCGACGACGCGAACACGACCTTGCGCGCGACCGCCGCCGACCAGGCGGGGAACGTGTCCGGCTGCTCGTCGGCATCGATCACGTATCAGGAGGACTCGATTGCGCCACCGGCGCCAACGCTCAACTCGACCAACCCCGCCTCGCCCGCCAACGACAACAACCCGAAGGTGATCGGAAGTGCCGAGGCGAGCTCCATCGTGACGCTCTACGCCGCGGCTACAAGCGCGGAGTGCACGCCCGCGAACGCCCTCGCAAGCGGCAGCGCCACGGACCTGGCCTCGCCCGGGATCACGGTGCCCGTAGTCGACGACTCGACGACCAGCGTGCGCGCCACCGCCACCGACCGGGCCGGCAATGTCTCTTCCTGCTCGGCACCGATCTCCTATCAAGAGGACTCCGCGGCGCCACCGGCGCCAATGCTCAACTCGACCAACCCCGCATCGCCCGCCAACGACAACAACCCGAGAGTGGTCGGAAGCGCAGAGAGCGGCTCGAGCGTGATCGTCTACAGAACGGACTGCACGCCCGCGAACCTCCTCGGCAGCGGCAGCGCCGCAAACTTCGCCTCGCCCGGCATCTCGGTCGCGGTCTCCGACAACTCCACGACCGCCCTGCGCGTCACCGCGACGGACCAGGCCGGCAACGTCTCGGGCTGCTCTGGCGCCATCTCCTACGAGGAGGACTCGGCCGCGCCCGGCGCTCCGACCCTCAGCTCGACCACCCCCGCAGCGCCCGCCAACGACAACAACCCGAAGGTGATCGGAGACGCCGACGCGAGCTCCATCGTCACGCTCTACGCCGCCGCCGCGAGCGCGGACTGCACGCCTGCGAACGCTCTCGCAAGCGGCACGGCGGCAGACTTCGCCTCGCCCGGAATCGCGGTGCCGGTGCCCGACGACACCACTGCGACGCTGCGCGCCACCGCGACCGACGTCGCCGGCAACGTCTCCGATTGCTCGGCGGCGATCTCCTATGAAGAGGACTCGACCGCGCCACCGGCGCCGGCGCTGAGCTCCACCAACCCCGCGTCGCCCGCCAACGACAACAGCCCTGAGGTGATCGGCAGCACCGAGGACGGCTCGACCATAATCCTCTACGCCGCCCCCACGAACTCCGACTGCACGCCCGCGAACGCCCTCGCAAGCGGCAGCGCCACGGGCCTGGCCTCGCCTGGGATCACGGTGCCCGTACCGGACAACTCGACGACGAGCGTGCGCGCCACCGCCACCGACCAAGCCGGCAATGTCTCTTCCTGCTCGGCAGCGATCTCATACCAGGAGGACTCCACGGTGCCGTTGACGCCGACGCTGAGCTCGAGCGTGCCGCCCTCGCCGGCCAACGACAACAACCCGAAGGTCGTCGGCGCCGCCGCGCCAGGCTCGACAGTCACCGTCTACAGCGCGGAGACGACTGCGGACTGCACACCCACGAACGTGCTCGGAACCGGTGGCGCCGCAAGCCTTGCGTCGCCCGGTATCTCGGTCGCGGTGTCTGACGACTCCACCGTCACCTTGCGGGCGACGGCCACGGATCAGGCCGGCAACACATCCCCCTGCTCCTCGACCTCGATCGCTTACGAGGAGGACTCCACGGACCCCACGGCCCCGACGCTTACCGCGACTCTTCCTGCCTCGCCCGCCAACGACAACAACCCGAGGATCGCCGGCAACGCCGAGAGTGGCTCCATCGTCACTCTCTTCCGCGCCGCCACCCTGGCGGAATGCACGCCCGCCAACGCGCTTGCGAACGGCACGGCGGGCGACTTCGCCTCTCCGGGCATCGCGATTCCGGTTGCCGACGACACCAGCACCAACGTGCGTGCAATCGCAACCGACCAGGCCGGCAACCCGTCGAGCTGTTCGGCACCGATCATCTACGTGGAGGACTCGCTCGCTGCCGAGCCAAGCCTCACGGCGACCACTCCCGCGTCGCCGGCCAACGACAACAGCCCGAAGGTGATCGGCAGCGCCGAGGCGGACTCGACAGTGACGATCTACAGTGCCGCCACGACCGCCGATTGCACGCCGGCGAACGTCATTGGCAGCGGCAGCTTCGCGGGGCTTGCCGCTCCAGGGATCGCGGTCGACGTGCCCGACAACTCCACCACGACCGTGCGCGCGACCATCAGGGACGCGGCCGCA
Source organism: uncultured Solirubrobacterales bacterium (assembly GCA_963774075.1). Classification (GTDB taxonomy): domain Bacteria; phylum Actinomycetota; class Thermoleophilia; order Solirubrobacterales; family JBBDJG01; genus JBBQNR01. The sequence continues at coordinate 129,753 of CAVZDP010000009.1, forward strand.
AACCGTTCCGCATGCTCGGCCAGCTCGATCGAGTACGTGGAGGACTCGAGTGCACCGGCGGCGCCCACGCTCGGCTCGACCAACCCAGCCTCGCCCGCCAACGACAACAATCCGAAGGTGATCGGAAGCGTCGAGGCCGGCTCGATCGTCACCCTCTACGCCGCGAGCACGATCGCCGAGTGCACGCCGGCCAATGCGCTCGGGAGCGGCGCGGCGGCCGCCCTGGCATCGCCCGGGATCGCGGTGCCGGTGCTCGACGACACGACCACGGCCCTGCGCGCGACCGCGACGGACCAGGCCGGGAACGTCTCGACGTGCTCCACGTCCATCTCCTACCAGGAGGACTCGACCGCGCCCGCCGCCCCGACGCTCGGCTCGACCAACCCCGCCTCGCCCGCAAACAACAACGCTCCGAGGGTGATCGGTAGCGCAGAGGCCGGCTCGTCCGTGACGATCTACGAAACCGACTGTGCGCCAGCGAACGCCCTCGCCGGTGGCACGGCGGCCGCCTTCGCCGCGCCCGGGATCGCGGTGCCGGTGCTCGAGGACACGACCACGGCCCTGCGCGCGACCGCGACGGACCAGGCCGGAAACGTCTCCACCTGCTCCACGTCCATCTCGTACCAGGAGGACTCGATCGCGCCCGTCTCTCCGACACTCAGCTCGACCAACCCCGCCTCACCTGCGAACAACAACAACCCGGGGGTGGTCGGCGGCGCCGAGGATGGCTCGACCGTCACCGTCTACAGGGCCACCACCAGCGCTGACTGCACCCCCGCCAATGCGCTGGGGAGCGGCACGGCGGCTGCTTTCGCCTCGCCCGGGATTCCCGTGACGGTACTCAACAACACGACGACAACCCTGCGTGCGACCGCCACCGATGGTGTGGGGAACGTGTCCGCGTGCTCGCCGGGCTCGATCGTGTACGAGGAGGACTCGACTCCGCCATCGGCCCCAACCCCGAGCTCGACGGCCCCGCGCTCGCCCGCCAACGACAACAGCCCGAAAGTGATCGGTGCGGCTGAGTCCGGCTCGACCGTTGCCGTCTACGCTGCTGCCACGACCACCGGCTGCACGCCCGCGAACCTGCGCGCGACGGGCACGGGCGCCGACTTCGCCTTGCCCGGGATCGCGGTCGCGGTGGTGGACAACACCTCCACCAGGTTCAGAGCCACCGCCACGGACAGGGCAGGCAACGTCTCGGCTTGCTCGTCGGCGTCTGTGGTGTACCAGGAGAATTCAGCCATCCCTCCGGCTCCGAGCTTCAGTGCCACGGTCCCCGCGTCACCTGCCAACGACAACAACCCGGAGCTCGTTGGCAGCGCTCAGACCGGCTCGACGCTAACCCTCTACGCTGCCGCCACAGGCGCCGATTGCATACCGGCCAACGTGATCGCGAGCGGCACTGCCGCCACGTTTGCCTCGCCGGGGATCTCGATTTCGGTGCCTGACAATTCCACCACGACCGTGCGCGCGACGGCCACGGACGAGGCGAGCAACGTGTCCGCCTGCTCGCCGACTTCGATCCTCTACATCGAGGACTCGACCGCGCCCGCAGCCCCGACACTCGGCTCGACCAATCCCGCCTCGCCCGCAAACAACAACACTCCGACCCTGGTCGGCACTGCCGAGGCCGGCTCGACCGTGACCGTCTACGGAACCGACTGCACGCCGGCGAACGCCCTCACCGGCGGGACGGCGGCCGCCTTCGCCGCGCCCGGGATCGCGGTGCCGGTGCTCGACGACACCACGACGGACCTGCGCGCGACCGCGACCGACGTGGCCGGGAACGTCTCCGCATGCTCGAGCCCGATCTCGTACGAGGAGGACTCCACCGCGCCGGCCGCCCCGACGCTCAGCTCGACGACCCCCGCGTCGCCGGCCAACGACAACAACCCAAAGATAGTCGGCAGCGCTGAGGCCGGCTCGACCGTCACTCTCCATGCCGCCGAGAGCACGGACTGCACGCCCGCGAACGCCATCGCAAGCGGCGCGGCCGGCGACCTCTCCTCGCCCGGGATCGCGGCCCCGGTCGTCGACGACGCCACCACGACCCTGCGCGCGACCGCCACCGACCCGGCCGGGAACCAGTCGGATTGCTCGGCGGCGATCTCCTATGAAGAGGACTCGACCGCGCCGGAGCCGAGCATCGACACCATCGCGCCGGCCTCGCCCGCCAACGACAACGAGCCGAGACTGAGCGGGAGCGTCGAGGCCGGATCGATCGTGACGCTCTACAGCGCGCCGACAACCGCCGACTGCGTGCCCGCCAACCTCTTCGCGAGCGGCACGGCGACCGACTTCGCCTCACCAGGGATCACCGTGACGGTTGCAGACGACACCGCCACCACGTTCCGGGCCACCGGCACCGACCAGGCCGGCAACGTCTCCGGCTGCTCCAACGGGATCGCATACGAGGAGGACTCGATTCCGCCGTCCGCTCCAACGCTGACCTTCACCGCCCCCGCCTCACCGGCAAACGAAAACGAACCCCTCGTGATCGGCGATGCCGAGGCGGGCTCCACGGTCACTCTCTACGAGGCCGCCACGACCGCGGACTGCATTCCTGAGAACGCCGTTGGAAGCGGCACGGCCGCCGAGTTCGCCTCGCCCGGGATTCCGGTCGCGGTTCCCGACAACTCCAGCACGACGCTGCGTGCCATCGCCGGCGATCGGGCGGGCAACATGTCGGAATGCTCGTCCGTGGCGATGACCTACGAGGAGGCGACTCCGGCAGAAGCCACGCCCGACACGGGCGGCGGCGCGGGCAGCAGCGACTCGCCCGGGGTGGACGGCGCGCCCCGCGACGTCACCGCCCCCGCGATGGGCGTCTCGCGCAAGGCGGTCAAGCTCGACTCGAAAGGTGTCGTCCCGGTGCTGCTCTCCTGCCCGGTCTCGGAGAAGGAGGGGTGCCGGGGCACGCTTTCGCTCGAGGCCGCGGTGAACCGGGCCGCCAAGCGACAGAAGGTGAAGCTCGGGAAGACGTCCTTCCGCATTGCCGGCGGCAGGGCCGTCGCGGTCGAGGTTCGCCTCTCGAGAAAGAACCAGCGCCTCGTCAGGAAGCTGAAGAGGATCACGACGGTGGCGATCGTCTACGCCCGTGATCAGGCCGGCAATGCAACGACGATAAAAAGAACCGTGACGCTCACCTCCGCCGGCGGCAGATCGAGGAATCGATCGTAGTATGCGCGTGCTGATCGTCGAGGACGACCTCAAGATGGCCGCGGCCATCCGCCGGGGCCTTCAGGGCGAGGGGATGGTGGCGGACGTCGCGAATCGCGGCGAGGACGCGCTCTGGATGGCGGGGGCCACGGAGTTCGACGCGGTCGTCCTGGACCTGATGCTGCCAGGCATCGACGGCTTCGAGACGTGCCGGCGACTTCGCGACGACGGCGTGTGGGCGCCGATCATCATGCTGACGGCGCGCGACGCGATCGAGGACCGCGTCAAGGGACTCGACAAGGGAGCCGACGACTACCTCGTCAAGCCTTTCTCCCTCGCGGAGCTTCTCGCCCGGCTGCGAGCACTCGGTCGCCGCGGCCCCGTCGAGCGCCGGCCGGTGTTGAGCGTCGGCAACCTGCGCCTCGACCCCGCCACTCAGGAGGCATCGCGCGGCGACGTGCCGATTCATCTCTCCCCGAAGGAGTTCGCTCTGCTCGAGGTCTTCATGCGGCGGCCCGGGGAGATACTGAGCCAGTTTCAGCTCCTGGAGCATGCCTGGGACTACGACTACGAGAACCGCTCCAACGTTGTCGAGGTCTACGTCCGCTACCTGCGGCAGAAGGTCGACCGCCCCTTCGGCGTCAAGTCGCTGGAGACCGTTCGCGGAGCCGGGTACCGGCTGAGGAAGGACGGGGGATCCTGAGCCGGCTGCCGATTCGGGCTCGGATGACCGCGGTCTTCGCCCTGGCGATGACGCTGGTGATAGCTGCAGGAGCCCTTTTCGTCTACCTGCGCATGCAGGAGGATCTGAATGAAATTACCGAGAGCTCGCTCAGGTCGCGGTCGGACGACGTCGCGGCTGTCGTACAGCGCTCTGGCTCCGCTGGCGGCGAGAGGCGAGGACCTCGGCTGGTCGAGTCGGACGAGAGCTTCGCTCAGATACTGACCGCCCGCGGACGCTGGATCGAGGGGACGAGCGCGGTGCGCGAGCCGGCGATCCGGCCCGAGGAGGCTCGGCGTGCGGCTCGCTCCCCCCTCATGCTCGAGCGCACGATCCCCAGGGTCGAGGGGACCACGCGGCTGCTCGCGCGCCCGGTGCGGGCGCAGGGCCAAACCCTCGTCGTCGTCACGGGGGCCTCGCTCGAGGACCGTGACGACGCCCTCGCCGGCCTCCTTCGCTCTTTCCTCGTCTGGGGGCCGATCGCCGTGCTCCTGGCGTCAGGTATCGGCTATCTGCTGGTCACGGCCGCTTTCCGACCCGTGGAGGCGATGCGCCAGCAGGCCAGGCAAATCTCGCTGACGCGAGGTGGTGAGCGCCTGCCGCTCCCCGCGGCCCACGACGAGATCCACCGGCTCGGTGAGACCCTGAACGACATGCTCGCGCGGCTGGAGGGTTCGTTCGAGCGCGAGCGCCGGCTCGTGGCGGATGCCAGCCACGAGCTCCGGACTCCGCTGGCCGTCCTGAAGGCCGAGCTCGAGACCGCGAGTCGGAGCGGAGGCGAAGGCGCGGACGTGCACGAATCGATCGCCGTCGCGCTCGAGGAGACCGACCATCTCGCCCAGCTGGCGGAGGATCTCCTGCTGATCGCCCGGACGGCCGACGGCCGCCTGCCGGTGCTGCGCGAGGAGGTCGAGGTTCGCGAGCTGCTCGAGCGCGCGCGGCAACGTTTCGCCGATCGGGCTCACGGGCAACGGCGGGAGATCCGGATCGACGCGCCCGCCGGCCTGAAGGTTGCGGTCGATCAGCTGCGAGCTCGTCAGGCGCTCGGAAACCTGATCGACAACGCTTTGCGTCACGGCGCGGGGGAGGTGCTTCTAGCGGCTCGTCCGCATGACGGCATGCTCGAGATCGACGTCAGCGACGAAGGCCCGGGCTTCTCCGCCGAGCTCGCGCCGCGCGCGTTCGAGCGCTTCGCGCGGGGGGGAGGCACGCGGACGACGAGCGGAGCGGGACTTGGTCTCGCCATCGTGCGGGCGATCGCGGAAGCCCACGGCGGAACGGCGGCGATCGTCGACGCCTCCTCGAAGGGCGCCACGATGAGGTTGCGAATCCCCCTCATGCCCGGAATCGGCGCTGAGAACTAGGCGAGCTGGGCCTGCGCGGGCCGTGATTCCTGCGGCGCGCGGGCGGGACGAAGTGCGAGGGAGAACGCGCTTCCTTTGCCCTCCTCGCTCTCGACCCAGACGCGACCGCCGTGCGCGTTCGCGATCTCCTTGCAGATTGCCAGCCCGAGGCCGCTGCCGCCGCCCTCTCTCCCGCGGGCGAGATCGGCTCGGTAGAAGCGATCGAACACGTGCTCGCGGGCTTCGGCCGGGATGCCGGGCCCGTCGTCCGTCACGGTGATTCCGACCTCGCTGTCGCGCGCCCACGAGGAAATGCTCACCTCGCCGCCGGGCCGGCAGTACTTGATCGCGTTCTCGATCAAATTTCGCAGCGCCTGCTGGAGGCGGTGCGGATCGGCCAGCGCATGGTAGGAGTCCGCCTCGACTTGGAGCCGCACGCCCTTCGAGTCGGCGAGCCACGTCAACGGCCGAGCGGCTGCCTCGATCGCCTCTCTCAAATCCACGCTCCTCGTGAGCAGCTCGAGCTTCCCCTCGTCAACGCGCGCGAGCGTGAGCAGGTTCTCGACTATGCGGGTCATCCTGTCCACTTCCTCACGGGTGCTTTCGAGCACCGCCCGCGCCTCGGAGGACAGATCGTCGCCGTGCAGGCTCACGTCGAGCTCGGAGCGCATGGCGGCGAGCGGAGAGCGCAGCTCGTGCGAGGCGTCAGCGACGAGGCGATGCTTCTCTGCGACCCCGCGCTCGAGACGGTCGAGCATTGCGTTGAGCGTCACGGCGAGCCGGCCGATCTCGTCCTCGGAGCGCGGTACCGCGATCCTCTCGTCCAGCCGGTCGATGCCGATCTCCTTCGCCTTGGAGGTCATCCGCTCCACCGGCAGCAGAGCCTTCCGCGCGAGCCACCAGCCGCCGAGCGCAGTGACCGCGAGGGCCGCCGGCCCCGCCAGCAACAGCAGCACGAGCACCCTGTTCACCGACTCGTCGACTTCCTTCAAAGAATCGGCGACGACGAGGACTCGGGGCCGGCCAAACCGCTTCACCGGCGTTGCGATCGCCCGGAAGCGCTCGCCGTCGGGTCCGAGCTTCACCGTGAGGAGTCGTTGCTCCCCGGCGAGCGCACCCGCTCGTGCCGAGGCAGGGACGATTGGTCGGTGGGAAACCGGCTCGCCGTAGGCCATCAGCACGCGGCCGCCGGGGTTGAGCACCTGAGCGGCTGAGCCACGGCGCGAGAGCACCGTGCGGCTGACGTCGCGGAAGTCCTCGGCTCCCTCGAGCGAGTAACCGCGCCCGATCTGAAACGAGCTCGCGACGACCTCGCGCTCGATCGTCTGCTCGAGGTCAGCCCTCAGCCGGAGCACGAGGAAGGCGCCGAGAGCCACGATCACGGCAGCGAGGAGCACGACGTACAACGCGGTGAGCCGGGCTCGAATCGGAAGCTTCATTGCGTCTCCAGCATGAAGCCCACGCCGCGAACGGTGCGGATCAGCCGGCGGCGTGAGCGCCCCTCGAGCTTCTTGCGCAGGTAGCCGACGTAGACGTCGACGACGTTCGTCGAGTTGTCGTCGCTCTCCTCCCAGACGTGCTCTAGGAGCTGCGCCCTCGAGACGACCTCACCGGCGTGCAGTGCCAGGAAGTGGAGCAGTGCGAACTCGCGCGCCGTGAGCTCGATCTGGCGGCCCGCCCGCGTCACGAGCAGCGTCGCCGGATCGACGCTCAGGTCCCCGACCTCTATCACCTGCGGTCGCTCGGGCGGCCGGCGGCGGATGAGGGCCCGAAGGCGGGCGAGCAGCTCGCCGAAGTCGAACGGCTTGACCAGGTAGTCGTCGGCGCCGGCGTCGAGTCCGCGGATGCGGTCCTTCACGTGATCGCGGGCCGTGAGCATGAGCACCGGCATCCAGCGCTCCCTGCGCCGCAGGGTCTCGCAGACCGTGAAGCCGTCCGGCCCCGGGAGCATCACGTCCAGCACCACGGCGTCGTAGTCGTCGGCGCTTGCCAGCGACAGCGCCTCGTCGCCGGTTTGAGCGACGTCGACCTCGTATCCCTCCCGCAGGAGCCCGCGCTCGAGGGCTCTCGCCATCTTGGCGTCGTCCTCGACGAGCAGCACCTGCATCGGGGGTTCTTCGATGCCGGTCAGTTCCTGGGGGGGGTCAACCATCTCGTTCGTCCGCTTCCGCGGTCACAGGCCAAGAGATGCTAAGGCCGTTGCTGGTGATTGCGGCGGCCATGAAAGCCGCCGTGCAGCAGGTCTCTGCCGACCTACCTCCTCTTCTTTCCCCTCTTCGCCTTCACGATCACTGTCTTGCTCGTCCGAACGCCTGCCTTCGGCTTGGTCGAAGTGACCCTGCCCTTGCCGCGGATCTTGAACTTGCAGCGTGCCTTGCGCAGCTTCTTCCTCGCCTTGGCCACGCTCAGCCTCTTGACCTTCGGCACCTTGCATTTCTTCTTTGTCGTGGTACCCGGTGGGGGCGGAGGGGGAGGCGGTGGCGGCGGCGGTGTGCCACCGGGCGTGGCGGTGACGATCCGGCCGACCCTGTTGGCGGCGAGCATCGTGAACCACAGCGCCCCATCGGGTCCCTCCGTGATGTCCGAGGGCTCGCTGGTCGGGGTCGAGAGCGGGAACTCGATGAAGCTGCCGCCGGTCGTCATGCGCCCGATCTTGTGCGCGAAGGACTCGGTGAACCAGAGCGCCCCATCGCGCCCGGTCGCAATAGCAGATGGGCCGTCTCCGGCCGGAAACTCGGTCACGACGCCGGTGGTCGTGATCCGCCCGATGCGGTCGCCCACGAACTCGGTGAACCAAAGCCCTCCCGGGCCGTTGATGATGCCCGAAGGCTCGGAGCCTCCGGTGACAGCGATCTCCGGGGTGGTCGCTCCGTCGGTCGTGATCTTGCCGATCTGATCGGCGTTCTGCTCGGTGTACCAGAGCCGGCCGTCGGGGCCGGTTGCGATGTCGCTGGGGCCCGAAAGCGGGGTGGGCGTGTCGAAGTGCGTGAGGCCGGTGCCGTTGGTGTTGATGCGCCCGATCTTGTGCACACCGGATTCGGTGAACCAGATCCTTCCGTCGGGGCCCGCCTCGATGCCGTCCGGGAAGCTGCCCGCCGGCAGCGAGAACTCCTGGAACACACCGCCGGTCGTTACGGCGGCGACCTTGTGGGCGTTGAACTCGGTGAACCAGAGCCTCCCGTCGGACCCCAGGACGATCTGGTCGGGAAGACTGGCAGCCGTTGGGATCGGAAACTCGTTGGTGACCACGCCGGCGGTCGTCATACGGCCGATCGTGTTCGTGCCCTCCTGGGTGAACCAGAGCGCGCCGTCCGGCCCGGTGGTGATGGCGCCCGGCCTGCTGTTGGGTGTGGGGATCGGAAACTCGTCGATCGCGGCGGCCGTCGCCGGCAGCGCCAGCGCGGCTGCGAGCACGATCCATCCTCCGGCCAGGAAGGCGCGCAGCCTCCCCGTAAAGCTCCCCATGACGCCAGCCATCCATACCCTCCGTGGTCGCGTACCCCAGGCCCTTCAGGCCCCAGTCCTGCGTTTCAACCCTAGTCCCGCCTAAAGCGAAAAGTCAAGCGGGATGTGATTCCCGCGAGCCGGCTCTCATGAGCCAACCGGCTGGATCCGATCGAGCAGCTTCTGGTTCTGCGCGCGGAAGGTCTCTTCGTACTGCGGCCGGATGGCCTGGTCGACGGGCGTGATGTGCTTCTTCTCGCACGCCAGGTCGGCATTGGCGATCTTGACCTCGTCGCTTTGCAGCTCCTGGAGCGCAGCCTTGTCGTAGCTCGCTCCGGCAACGGGAGTCGTCGTGGAGCCCACCCTGACGCCGGGGCCGATGATCGCCTCGAAGCGCTTCAGGATCTCGCCGTCGATCTCGTCCGGCTCCTCGTGACGGTAACCCTGCTCCGCCATGCAAGCTGACCACTTCTCGGTTGCCTGCACCATCCGCTGGTCCTCGGCGATGCGCTCGTCGAGCTCGTCCAGCTTTCCCTTCAGGGTCGTGAGCAGGGCGGCGCCTCCGAACGCCGACTCGGTCGCCTGCTTGGTGCAGCCGCCGAGGTCCGCGATGGAGTCGTTGTCAACTGCCTCGGCGAAGGTGAGGCCCACCGTCTCTCCGTAGAGCGCGCGGTCGTATGCGGCCCGGTCGGCCGGCGAGAGGCTCTTGCGCACCGCGTCGTTGGGGTCGGACTGCTGGCCGCCACGCCCGAACAGCGTGCTGATGCCGTAGCCGAACTGCTTCAGGAACTCCTCGTCGCTCATGCGCGACTTCCCGGTCAGCGCGGCGCGTTGAGCCAGCGGGTCGACGGGCGTGTAGTCGAACCCCTGCCCCTTCATGCAGTCGCGGATGACACCCTCGACGCGCGTCTGGCGCTCGACGATTCCCTCCTGGCTGAAGCCAAGCTGCTCCTCGAGCTCCTTCGGAGGCTCGGTGGTCTTCTTGTCGCTGCTGCAGCCGGCGACGAGGATCGCCGCGATCGCAGCCAGCAGCGCCAGGAACAGAAGCCGGTGACGCGCCAGGTTCATCGAGTGTTTCCTTTCTCTGGGATGGTCCCTTTCCCTGTCGTCACTGCTGCGTAAAGCTTTAGATCCGTCGTGTCCGTGCCTACGTGCCCGCTCGCAGCGCCTCCACGGGCTCCATCCTCGCCGCGCGCAGCGACGGGTACAGTCCGGACAGCAGCCCGATCAGACCGCCGACGAGCGGCGCCAGCAGCGGGATCATCGGGTCGAGCACGGGTGTCCACGTGCGGCTCGCCGATACGGCGACGACCACGATCGTGCCCAAGCTCGTCCCCACAATGCCTCCCAGCAATCCCATCACCGCGCTCTCGACCAGGAACTGCGCCGCGATGTGCCGGCGCGCTGCCCCGAGTGCCCGCCGCAGGCCGATCTCGCCGACCCGCTCGAGCACCGACACGAGGGTGACGTTCGCGATGCCGAGGGCGCCCACCAGCAGGGAGACCCCGCCGAGCAGCAGGAAGAGGGCGTTGAGGTCGTTCTTGACCCCGGCGCGCAGCGTCTCCGGATCGGGCGGAGCCGCGACTCGGACGAGCTGGGGCGCGGTCGGGCTCAAAGCTTCGGGCACCTGCTTGACGACGAGGTCGACGGCGCCTATGTCGGTCTCCACCTGCACGGAGCCGGGCGCGGCAAGACCGAACTCGTGCCGTGCCGTCCCGTTCGGAATGGTGATCGAGCCCAGAAGGGAAGGTTGTCGCCCGACGCTGCCGAGCAGGCCGATCACCTGGTAGAGGCGGTCGCCGATATAGATCGCCGGCTGCTGGTCCAGGTTCGTGATCCCGAGCCGGCGTGCGGCGTTCACGCCGAGTACGACTGCACGGTCACCGCGTCTGGAATGTCCCTCGTCCGGGAGCCGTCCCGCGACGAGCTTCGCTCGCACGGCGCGCCAGAGCCCGGGCGACGCGGCCCTGACCGGAAGCTGCACGTCGGTCTGCCCGAGCGGGTCGTTGATCGGGACCGAGCGCACGAGCTCTCCGCGCACGTCCACCTCGGAGAGCGTTCCCGCCGCCGCCACTCCGTTCAGCCTGCTCAGGCGGGCCTCGGCATCCCAGGGGAGGATCTGAGCGTTCGAGCTCTGCCTCGAGACCGGAACGGGCGTTACCACCACGTCCGTCGCGGCAACTTCGCTGAATCGCCCCACGATCTGACTGCCGGCGGTCTTGGACAGCCCCATCGTCGCAACGAGCGCGGCGACCCCGACGACCGTGCCGAGCACGGTCAGCGCGACGCGAGCCGGGCGGGCGAGAAGGCCCGCGGCCGCCTCGGCGAATAGGTCGCGAGCGGGTATCGTCGGCTGCGGCACGCTGGGGTGGCGGTCGACGCGGCGAGACGATCCCGGAGCGAGCCCGCGCAGTCTCTCGAGCCCCTTCCCGGCGACTCGGCCGAGCGATCGAAGCTTCACCTGGTCACCTCGTTCAGGCGTCCGTCGACCATCCGCACGATGCGCTTCGCGCGCTCGGCGACGTCCTCCTCGTGGGTCACCACGACGAACGTCAGCCCCTGGAGCGAGAGCTCGTCAAAGAGGGCGAGGAGAGACTCGGTGTTGGCGGAGTCGAGGTTGCCGGTCGGCTCGTCGCACAGCAAGAGGCTCGGCGATCCGAGCAGGGCCCGAGCGATCGCCACGCGCTGTTGCTCTCCGCCCGAGAGCTTTGTCGGCATGCTGTCGCGCCGGTGCGTCATCCGGACCTGCTCGAGCGCGGCCAGCGCGCGCTGCTCCCTGCCGGCCCGCTCGCCTCCTCCGTAGACCTCGGAGAGCATCACGTTCTCGAGGGCGGTGCGATGGCCGAGCAGGTGGAAGCTCTGGAAGACGAAGCCGATGCTCTTGCCGCGCATCGCGGTCCGCTGGCCGTCGTCGAGCTGTGCCACGTCGATTCCACCGATGAGGTAGGAGCCGGCCGTGGGCCGGTCGAGGCAGCCAAGGACGTTCAGCAGCGTCGACTTTCCCGACCCCGAGGGGCCGACGATCGCAACCCAATCGCCGCGATGGATCGTGAGATCGACCTCGCGCAGAGCCTGGACGGGCGGATCGCTGCCGTAGGTGCGGCTGATGCCACGCAGCTCCACGACGGGGTGAGCGCCGTTGAGGCTCGACCAGTCATCGGTCGGCGTTGCGGCCGAGAGCGTTACAGGCTCGGGGGCAGGCTCAGACTTCATTGGGTCGGCTACGGAGTCGTGCCGGCAGGCGGCTTGCGACCCGGGGCTTCCTTCTTACCTTCGCTCGACGCTCCGTCCGAGCTGGTCGCGCCGGCGGAGTCCGATGTCGTGGCGCCGCCCTTGTCGCCTCCGGGTTGGGTTGAGCTGGTGCCCGGCGACGTCGTGCCTTCGCCTGTATCGGAGAGCGCAGTGCCCTTCTCGCCGACAACCACCAGGTCTCCTGCTCCCAGCTTTCCGTCTATCGGGCGGACCTCGACCAGGCCCTGAGCCGCAAGACCGGGCTGGACGGTGACGTACCGGGCCCGGCCGCCGGACTGAACCTGGAGGCGCGACGAGCCGTCGGCTCCAACGGACAGTGCGGTGATCGGGACCGTCAGCACGGCTTCCTGGGTGCTCTTGACGGCGATGGTGAGCTTCACCGAGGCGCCGACGAGTTGAGCCGGTGCGCTCGTGGGGGTGATCGCGAGGTACACGCGCGAGGGGTCGACCTTGTGCGTGCCCGGGCGGTCTGCGACCTGAGTGACCACGCCCGTGGTTCGAATGCCGAGGTCCGGCTCCTCGATCCTCACCTCGGCCCCCGACTTGACCAACTTCGCGTCGTTGACCGAGAGCGAGGAATCCACGGCCAGGCGCGAGTTGCTGACGGTCATGACGCGACCGGTCACGCTCTCGCCCCGGCGCACGCGTACGGAGTCGACGCGCAGAGGCAGAGTGGAGAAGAAGAGCACTTCGTCGGCGGGTACCTGTATGCCCATCCTGCGAGCAAGGCGCGACACCTCCCTGGCGGTGCCACGGGCCTCCCTTCCGGCAGACTCGCTGACGAGCTTCTGAAGCGTTGTGTCGCCCGGGGTCTGGAGCACTTGGAGCCGCCGGTCGGCAAGGACGACCTGCCGGCGCGCCGTCGGCAGCGCCTTCTGAGCGCGGACCCTGTCTGCCTGGGCCTTCACGACCGCGTCCTGCCCGGCCGTGCGCGTGGCGGTCGCCGAGGCGTTGGCGGCCTTGACGTCGGCCTGCGCGACCGCGACGTCGTCGCCGGTCGCCCGCAATGCGGCCTGGAGGGCCACCCTCTCGGAAGCCGTCGTGTCCGGAGGAGCCTCCCTGATGGCTCGCTGAGCCTCGACCTGGGCGTCGAGCGCCTTGTTCAGCGCGGAGCGCTTGAGCGCGACGTCGGCCGCGGCGAGGGCGTTGTCACGCTTCTCGTTCGCAATTGCGAGTGACACGGTGCGCGCCTGGCCGTCCAGTGCGTGCTCGGCCGTGTCCACCGTGTCCCGGGCGGTCTCGAGGTCGATGCGGGCCTGTGCGATGTCGCCCGGCGTCCCAGGGTTCCTGGTCTGGTGGATGGCGAGCCGGCTCTGAAGGTATGCGTCACGCGCCGCGGCCGCGGCGGACTTGGCCGCACGAAGCTGATCGAGCTGAGCGCTGGTCGAGCCGAACGGGGCCCACCCTTCGCTCTCGTACCACGTGGCGACCGCAGCCGCCGTCTCTCCCGTATAGCGGCCGTCGACGCGGCCCGGGGAGAAGCCCATCCGAGCCAGCGCGCTTTCGAGCTGCCGCACGTCAGGACCCCTGCTGCCCTGGGCGATGTCGCGGTGAGAGGGCTGCGCGCCGCGCAGAACGAACACGGGACGCCCGGAAACCGACATGGCGACGGTGCCCTCGCCGACCCTCGCTCCGCGGCGTGGACGTGTGGTGACGATGTTGACCCCGCTGCTGGCGCCCGCCTTGACGTCCGAAGTGGCCAGCACGACCGGCTGCGGAGAGCCGTAGCGCACGGTCCCCCTGACGATCACCTCGCTGGAAAGCACCCGCTTCTCAACCGGCACCGTGATGGCGGACGGGTCCGGGGCGGCGGTCTCAGCCGCCACCTGGGCGGGGGATCGAACCTGTCCTCCGGCCACCCATGCCGCGGTGGCGAGGACGATCACGACGCCGAGGCCGACCAGGATCGCGCGCTTACGACGCCCAAAGCTCATCCGCGATCACCTACAACCCGGTTGCCAACCAGCTTCGCCGTCCCTGCCGATCCATCGACCATTGAAAAAGAAAGCCTCCTGCGTACTTTGATCCGTGCGCTAGCCATCTGGCAAGCGCGCTCAGTATAGATCGGCTCTCGCCTCGCCGCCACCACAAAGTGTTCTTGCAGAACGGCGACCAGCGCCGGCCCGCGAAGCACAGAGCTCCGTTGCAAAAGAGTGGCGACATGTGGCCTCGCCCTCTATACAGAGAGCCACTCCCCGCTAGGCCCTCCAATTTCGATCGCCCGAAAAAAAGGGTTGACAAATCGAAACGGCCGCGGGTAGTCTGGTCCAACTCTGAGAGAACTCTAAGAAAGCTTGAGAGAACTCTAAGGGCGTTGGCAATGAGCTCATCGGGATGATGAGCCGGGCAAAGCACGGAGGTGCTGCCGGTAATGCAAGGGATTGTGTTCGTGGATTTCTATAACCCACTGCTGGGCAGCTTGCCCCGCCAACTTCGTACTCGGTTCGATGCCGCCACGCTTCGGTGCGCGGCATCGAGCTCCAAGCAACTAACTGCGCGGGGAGGTCTCGGGCGATGATACGGTCGATCGTAGGGACGAGTCTGCGGTTCCGGCTTTTGATAGTCGGCATCGCACTGGGCGTGATGGCGATTGGCATTGTGCAGCTTCGCAATGCGCCGGCTGACGTGCTGCCAGAGTTCACGCCGCCCTACGTGGAGGTTCAGACCGAGGCGCTCGGTCTCTCCGCGGAAGAGGTGGAGCAGCTGATCACGGTCCCCCTCGAAGCGGACCTCCTAAACGGCGTTCAGGGCGTCGAGACGATCCGCTCGGACTCAGTTCCGGGCCTGTCGTCGATCGTGCTCGTGTTCAAGCCGGGGACCGACATCTACAAGGCGCGCCAGCTCGTCGCGGAGCCGCTGACGCAGGCTCACGCGCTGCCGAACGTCTCCAAGCCGCCGACGATGCTGCAGCCGCTGTCCTCGTCGAGCCGCCTGTTGATGGTCTCCCTCTCTTCCGAGAAGCTTTCTCCGATCCAGAAGTCTGTGATCGCTCGCTGGACGGTCCGACCCCGCCTGATGGGCGTGCCCGGTGTGGCCAACGTCTCCGTCTGGGGCATGCGCGACCAGCAGATCCAGGTGCAGGTCGACCCGGAGGAGCTGCGCGACAAGAACGTCAGGCTGAGCCAGGTCATCGCCACGGCCGGCAACGCGCAGGTCGCCTCGCCCGTCAGCTACCTGGAGGCATCGACCCCTGGAACCGGTGGGTTCATCGAGACCCCCCAGCAGAGGCTGCAGGTCCGCAACGTCGTTGACCAGATCGCCGATCCCAAGCAGCTCGGCAAGGTGCCGGTCGAGGGCACGGGCGGTACGAAGCGCCTGAGCGACGTCACCAACATCAAGATCGACCACCAGCCGCTGATCGGTGACGCGATCGTCAACGACGGCAAGGGCCTGATGCTCGTGATCGAGAAGTTCCCCGGTGCCAACACGGCCGAGGTAACGGACGGAGTCGAGGACGCGCTCACAAAGCTCCAGCCTGGTCTCGCGGGCATGCAGGCCGACACGTCGGTCTTCCGCCCGGCCACCTTCATCGAGGAGGCGATCGACAACCTCACGCTGATGCTGATCATCGCCGGCGTCCTGCTGGCCCTGATCCTCTCCGCCTTCCTGTTCCAGTGGCGCGCGGTGCTGATCAGCGCCGTGACCGTCCCGCTGTCGCTGATCGCGGCGGCGCTGGTTCTGGACGGGCTGGGCGAGACCTTCAACGCGATCTCGTTCGCCGGCCTTGCGGTCGCGCTCCTGATCGTGATCGACGAGGCGGTCGTAAGCGTCGAGAACGTCGCGCGACGCCTGCGCGAGCATCGCGAGGCGGCCAGCGACACCTCGACCGCGGCGATCGTGCTCGAGTCTTCACGTGAGATGCGCAGCCCGCTTGCATACGCGAGCTTCATCGCGCTGCTGTCGATCGTGCCGATCGCGGTCATGGAGGGACGGCCCGGGGCATTCTTCGAGTCGTTTGCGCTCTCCTACGCGCTTGCAGTTGGTGCGGCGATGGTCGTGGCGCTCACCGTCACGCCCGCGCTCAGCCTGCTGCTCTTCTCTCGCGGCTCGCACGCAAGGCACGAGTCACCGCTTCTGCGGCGTCTCGCCCCGCGCTACGCGGGTGCACTTTCCAAGTTCATTCGCAGGCCCCGCACGGCGCTCATCGCCGCCGGCGCCTGCCTGGTCGTCGGACTCGCCGTGCTGCCGTTCCTCGGGACGTCGCTGATCCCGTCCTTCAAGGACAGGGACGTGCTCGTGCGCCTGGACGCCAAGCCCGGTACCTCCAACCCGCGTATGACGGAGATCACGACCCAGGTCAGCCGTGATCTACGGGCGCTGCCCGGGATCGAGAACGTTGGCGCCCACGTCGGGCGTGCCGTGGCAGGCGACCAGATCGTCGACGTCAACTCGAGCGAGCTCTGGGTGAGCATCGATTCAGGTGCCGACTACGACAAGACGCGCGCCTCCATCGAGGACGTCATCGACCGCACGCAGGGAGTGCGTTCCGACGTCGTCACCTACTCCGAGCAGAAGATCAAGGACGTTGGAGCGCTGAACGAGGGCGACAACCCCAACAGTGGCAGCGGCCTCGACGTGCTGACCGGAACCGACAGGCCCCTCACCGTGCGCGTGTACGGCCAGAACCAGGACGTACTGCGGCGCGAGGCGGCCAAGGTGCGCCAGCTCGTGTCACAGGTCGACGGTGTCGTCGATCCTCGCGTCGCGCTGCCGGGGACCCACCCGAGCATCGAGATCGAGGTGGACCTCGACAAGGCCCGCCGTTACGAGATCAAGCCCGGCGACGTTCGTCGCGCGGAGGCTGCGCTGCTCCAGGGCATCCAGGTCGGCAGCGTGTTCCAGGAGCAGAAGGTGTTCGACGTGATCGTGCAGGGCGCACCCGAGACGCGGCGAAGCGTCGAGGACGTTCGCAACCTGCTGATCGACAGGCCCGAGGGCGGACATGTGCGCCTCGGCCAGGTGGCCGAGGTCCGGGTGGCCCAGACGCCGAGTTCGATCGAGCGTGAAGCGGTTTCGCGTCGCCTCGACGTCGAGGCCAACGTGAGCGGGCGCAGCCTCGACTCCGTTGCCAAGGACATCGAGGACCGGCTGGCGAACGTCAGCTTCCCGCTGGAGTATCACGCTCAGGTGCTGAAGCAGAGCACGAACGAGGAGATCAACACGACTCAGGTGCTCAGCTTTGGTATCGCGGTAGCGATCGCCATGTTCCTGCTGCTGCAGGCGGCCCTCCGGAGCTGGCGCCTGGCGGCGCTTGCCTTCCTGACGCTGCCTCTGGCGCTGGTGGGCGCAGTGCTGGCCGTGCTGATCGACGGCGGCGAGCTCTCGCTCGGCTCGGCTGCGGCCTTGCTGGCGCTGTTCGCACTCGCGGCGCGCAACGCCATCGTGCTGATCCGCCGCTACCAGGGACTCGAGCGAGAGGGCGAGAGCTTCGGTTCCGCGCTGATCGAGCGCGGGGCTCGCGAGCGGCTCGCGCCGACTCTGACGACCGCGGCGGCGACGGCGACGGCGATGGTGCCGTTCATGATCGCCGGCCAGGCGCCGGGGCTCGAGATCGTCAGCCCGATGGCGGTCGCCATCTTTGGCGGACTCGTCACGTCGACTGCGCTCGCAATATTCGTACTGCCCGCCCTGTATCTGCGCTTCGGCGGCCGCCAGCCAGAGCTGGCGCCCGACGAGGAGTTGATGCACCGCTGGGCGGGAGTCGAGCCGGTGCCGGCAGGCGCGGCGGCTGGTGCCGCCGTGGACCCGGCGTCGGTGGACGGAACGGACATCCAGCCGCAGCGCGCGGTTCTCACAGAGAGCCCGAGCGCTCAAGACGCGCCAGAAGGGGAGAGTGAGTCAGGTGCTCAGTAACCGTTGGTCTAGGAGACGAGTACATCTGCTGGCCGCCGGCCTGGCGCTGGTGATCGCCGCTCTGCCGCTCTCCGGTTGCAAGGAGGTCGAGTCCGAGACGGCGGCTGGCTACGAGCCCTCGCACAGCGAGGAGATCAAGGGCAGCAAGGACGACCTGCATCGGATCACCTTCACCGCGGAGGGTGCCAGGCGCACCGGCGTGAAGACGGAGCCGGTACGGGCGGAGAACGGGCGCACGGTGCTCCCATACGCCGCATTGATCTACGACGCCGAGGGCGGCACCTACGCCTACACGAGCCCGAAGACTCGGGAATACGTGCGGGCAAAGGTGAAGGTCGCAAATATTGACGGAAACAGGGTGTTCCTTTCCGAGGGACCGCCCGCTGGCACGGAAGTCGTGACGGTCGGAGCCGCGGAGGTTTACGGCACCGAACTCGACGTCGCGGGCAGCCACTGATCGCAAGGGGAGGTCTCCTGTAATGCGTTGGATCGTTTCGAGAAGTCTGCGGTTTCGGTGGTTGGTGCTGTTCGCCGCCACGGCGATGATGGTCTTCGGGGTCACCCAGATCCCGAACACCAAGGTTGACGTCTTCCCCGAGTTTGCACCGCCGCAGGTGGAGATTCAGACGATCGCGCTCGGGAACTCCTCAGAAGAAGTCGAAGAGTTCATCACGGTTCCGATGGAGGAGCAGCTCACCGGGGTGCCCGGTTTGGAAGAGCTGCGCTCCAAGTCGGTTTCCCAGCTCTCCGCTATCCGGATGATCTTCAAGAAGGGGACCGATGAGCTGCAGGCCCGCCAGCTCGTGCAGGAGCGGATGGCGCAGATCGCGCCGAACCTGCCGACGTGGGCGGCGCCGCCCTGGATGATGCCGCCGCTTTCGGCGACGAGCCGGATCATGAAGATCGGGCTCTCCTCGGACGAGTTGAACATCATGGAGATGTCGTCGATCTCCTACTGGAAGATCCGCCAGCGCCTGCTTCGGGTGGAGGGCGTGGCTGCGGTGGACATCTACGGCGAGCAGCTCCAGCAGCGCCACGTGCAGGTCGACCCGCGCAAGCTTGCTGAGAACGGCGTTTCGCTTAACCGCGTGATGGAGACCACCTCCAACGCGGTCGACGCGGGCGTGCTCCAGTACGCAGACAGCTTCCTGGTCGGCACGGGAGGGTTCGTAGAGAACGGCGGCCAGCGGCTGAACATCCGCAACGTGCAGCCGATCGCAGCTCCCGAGGACCTCGGCAAGGTGCCGGTCGTGAAGAGGGGCGATCGGGTTCTGCGCCTGTCGGACGTGGCCACCGTCAAGGAGGACCACCTGCCGCTATGGGGCGGAGGGCCGGTCAACGGCGGCGACGGGCTGCTGCTGATCGTCCAGAAGTTCCGGGGCGCCAACACGATGGAGGTGACGAAGGGCGTCGAGAAGGCGGTCGACGAGCTCGCCCCCGGGCTTCCCGGCGTCGAGATGGATACGACGATCTTCCGGCCGGCCACCTTCATCGAGCAGTCGATCGACAACCTCACCAAGGCGCTGCTGATCGGCGTGCTGCTGGTGATCTTGATCCTCGCGGCCTTCCTGTTCGAGTGGCGCACGGCATTCATCAGCCTGATCGCGATCCCGCTGTCGCTGATCGCGGCCATCCTGGTGCTCGACTTGCGCGACGTCACCATCAACGTGATGGTGCTGGCGGGGCTCGTGGTCGCGATAGGGGTGGTCGTGGACGACGCGATCATCGATGTGGAGAACATCGTGCGACGGCTGAGGCAGGCCCGCGCGTCCGGCGCCGCGGTGTCGACCTTCAAGGTGGTGCTCGACGCCTCGGTCGAGGTGAGAAGCGCGATCACCTATGCGACCTTGATCAACGTCGTCGCGATCGTGCCGGTCTTCTTCCTCGAGGGCCTGTCGGGATCCTTCTTCAAGCCGCTCGTGCTCTCCTACGGGCTCGCAGTCCTGGTATCGATGCTGGTCGCGCTGACCGTGACCCCGGCACTGTGCCTGCTGCTGCTGTCAAGGGGCCGCATGCGCCACGCCGAGTCCCCGCTCCTGCGGGTGCTCAAGCGCGGCTACGGAGCGGTCCTGTCGCGTGTCATCCGCCGGCCCAGCCCGGCCATCGTGGTGGCAGGGTTCTGCCTGCTTGCGGGCTTCTTCATCTACCCCACGCTCGGTAACCAGCTGCTTCCGAACTTCAAGGAGCGCGATTTCCTGATGCATTGGCTGACCGAGCCCTCGACGGGCATCGAGGAGGAGAAGCGCATCTCGCTGCGAGCCTGCCGCGACCTGCAAGAGATCCCCGGGGTCCAGAACTGCGGATCCCACATCGGCCAGGCGCTGGCATCTGATGAGATCTACGGCGTGTACTTCGGCGAGAATTGGATCAGCATCAGCCCCGACGTCGACTACGACGACACCCTGGCCGCCGTCCACAGAACGGTGGAGGGCTATCCGGGCATCTTCCGGGACGTTCAGACGTACCTGAGGGAGAGGATCAAGGAGGTCCTGACTGGGACCAGCAACTCGGTCGTGGTGCGGATCTTCGGCCCCGAGCTGCCGGTGCTGCGCGAGAAGGCGGACGAGATCACCGAGAGGCTTGCAGACATCGATGGCGTCATCGACGCGTCTCCGGACTTCGCGGCGGACCTGCCCCACATCGAGGTCGAAGCGGACCTGGCGGCAGCGCGGAAGTATGGCCTCAAGCCGGGCGACATCCGGCGCAAGACCTCCACGCTGCTGGCGAGCGAAGAGGTGAGCGACATCTTCCACGAGGGCAAGGCCTACGACGTGCATGTGTGGAGCATCCCCTCGGCGCGCAACAGCCTCAGCGACGTTCAGCGTCTGGCGATCGACACGCCCGATGGCGGGCGAGTGCGCCTGGAGCAGGTGGCCGACATACGTGTCGCCCCGACTCCGAACCACATCCAGCGCGTGCAGCAGTCGCGCCGGATCGACGTGGGCGCGAACGTGGAGGGCCGCGACCTCGGCTCCGTCGTGGACGATGTCGAAGACCGCTTGGACGGGGTCAAGTTCCCAACCGGGTACCACGCGGAGGTGCTCGGGGAGTCCACGGAGCTGAACGCCGCTCAGGACCGGCTGTTCCTGTTCGGCATCGGCGCCGCGATCGCGATCTTCCTCCTGCTCCAGGCCGCGTTCGGCAGCCTGCGCCTTGCGGCGATGACGTTCCTGCTGTTGCCGATGGCTCTCGTGGGCGGCGTGCTGGCGGTCTGGCTAGGGGACGGCATCCTCTCGCTGGGATCGCTGGTCGGGTTCCTGACCGTGTTCGGAATCGCAGCCCGCAACGGGATCCTGATGATCAGTCACTTCCAGCACCTCGAGCGGGAGGAGGGCATGCAGTTTGGCCCGGCGCTCGTGTTGCGGGGGGCAAAGGAGCGGCTCGCGCCGATCCTGATGACCGCCTGCGCAACCGGGCTGGCGCTGGTCCCGCTTGCCGTCGCCGGGAGCATCCCGGGACACGAGATCGAGCACCCGATGGCGATCGTCATCCTCGGCGGGCTCGTCACGTCGACCATGCTCAACCTGTTCGTGCTGCCCTCCCTGTACCTGCGGTTCGCCAAGAGCAGGAAGCAGCTCGCGACAACCACGGCCTAGCCTTTCGGTGACCCGCGAATGGTGGATCGGTACAGCCGGTTCACCATTCGTTATCCAGTCTTGCCTTTTCCAACGGTTTTGGAGAGGATGGCTGGAACGGACAGGGGTGCCAACGGATAGGGGGCTACTGATGGTGGGTAGGCAGAGTGTCCGGTTTGTGTTTGTAGGCGTGGCGATGTTCCTCGCGCTGCTGTGGGTGAGCGCCGCGGCGGTCAGCGCCAATGGCGGGACGACCACGGGCGACGGTGGCCCTGGCGAGGGGCCGCCCTGTGCCGCACTCGACGAGTTCGAGCGGGGCGACTTCCCCGGCGTTCCCAAGATCGATAACAAGTTTCTGCCCTTCGTCCCGGGGACCCAGCTCGTCCTCGAGGGACGCGCGAACCGCGGCGGGGGCCCGCTTCCGCACACGGTCACGTTCACTGTCACCGACCTGACCAAGGTGCTCGACGGCGTGCGCACTGCGGTGATCTGGGACGTGGACGAGAACGAGGGTGAGGTCGTCGAGTCGGAGCTCTCCTTCTTCGCCCAGGACGACGACGGCAACGTCTGGAACCTCGGCGAGTATCCCGAGGAGTTCGAGGGCGGGGTCTTCGTTGGCGCTCCCAGCGTGTGGATCTCCGGGATTGCGGACGCCCAGGCGGGTATCCACATGGGGGGAAGGCCGCGAGTGAGCGACCTCCTCTACCTCCAGGGCTTCGCGCCCGAGATCGACTTCCTCGACTGCGCGCAGGTGATCGAGAAGCGCCAGGAGACTTGCGTGCCCTTCAGGTGCTTCGACGACGTGCTGATCACCGAGGAGTCCAACCCGCTGGATCCTGAAGGTGGCTCCCAGCTGAAGTACCACGCGCCGGGGGTGGGCATCGTGCAGGTCGGAGCGGTTGATGATCCCGAGGGAGAGACTCTCGTGTTGATCGACCACAGGAAGCTCAGCCCCGGCGAGCTCGCGCAGGCGCGAAACGAAGCGCTGAAGTTGGACAAACACGGCTACGAGGTGAGCGAGGTCTACGCAGAGACTCCTCGCATCGAGCGACCCAAGAAGGCCGAGGGACCCAGGTACGACGAGCGACGGAGGAAGGCCGAGCGATCCAGGAAGAAGCACCGTTCGCACGACGGTGACAGGCGTGGACACCGTCGAGGCTCGGATCGAGACGACCGGAATGATTGAGAATCGTCCGCGGGCCTAGATCCCGCAGATAGGCGCAAGGAGGCGCGATGTTCAGCAAGATCGTCGTCGGCCACGACAAAACGGAGCGTGGCGGGGACGCCCTTGCCCTTGGCCGCCTGCTTGCGAGCGCCACCGGCGCCGACCTCATCGTTGCCCACGTGCTGCCGAACGGCTTCCCGGCCGACCTCGACTGGGAGGACAGCCAGCGATCGGAGCGCGACAGCGTCGAGAAGGAGCTGGCCGCGCTCGCGAGCAGCGGCACGGTCACGGGCAAGACCGAGGTCGCGGTGATCACGTCCTCGCCGGCGCACGGGCTGTACGACCTCGCGGAGGCGCATCAGGCCGACCTGATCGTGGTCGGCTCGAGCCATCGAGGCGCGCTCGGGCGGGTGTTGATGGGGTCGGTGACCGAGCGGCTTCTACACGGCGCGCCGTGCGCCGTCGCGGTCGCGCCGCGCGGATACGGTCATCAGAAGGGGGCGTCTCTGGGGGTGATCGGAGTCGCCTTCGACGGCTCGCGCGAGTCCGAGGCTGCATGCGCCGTCGCCATGCAGATTGCCGAGGCCATGGGGGCCTCGGTGCGGTTGCTCGCCGTTCAGTTCTTCGGCGACGAAGGCGTGCCTTCGTGGGAATACGATCGCGAGGCGCGCGACCAGGCGGAGCGCGAGCGGCTGGGGCACGCGATCGTCAGCACGCTGAAGCAGATGCCGCCCGGTGTCCTGGCAGACGGCGAGGTCCTCGAGGGAGAGATCGCAGAGACGCTCGCCTCCAGGGCGGAGGAGGGGATCGACCTGCTGATCACCGGGTCGCGCGGGTATGGCCCGATGAGGCGAGCGCTGCTGGGCAGCGTCTCCACCGAGCTCGCTCGTTCGGCGCCCTGCCCGCTGCTCGTGGTGGCCAAGGCCGCCGGCGCTTCCGACTAGCACTAGCGCGTCGACTTTCGGCTGAGCCCGCGCCCTCTTTAGCGCGGCACGCATCGCGTTCATCCGATCGGATGACAACCAATCGGATTGATCCGATCGTATGAGTACGAGTACGCAAATCGCAGTAGTGAAATTCAACAACTCGCAGTATTGACTCCCCCTAGCATCCGGTCAGGATTCAAATACAGCGCCGGGACGGCGATCGGCCGTTAGCAGAGGGGGACTGGGATGAAGCTGGGCCGGGATTCGCAGCAGGGCAGGACCACAGAGAGTCGCGGGCTTCGAAGGAGCCTCGCCGGGCTGGCCGCGGCCGTCGCGCTGACGGCACTGCTACTGGCGGCGCCCACCGCATCCGCGGCCGTGTTCACGGTCAGGTCGACCGGGGACTCACTGGGCCCCTGCGATGCGCTCTGCACGCTGCGGTCGGCGATCAGTGGTGCCAACGCCAACCCGGGCACGGATCACATCTTCTTCGACATCGCGCCGAGTGGCGTGCAGACGATCCAGCCGGGCTCGACGCTGCCCGAGATCACAGACATCGTGGTAATCGACGGCACAACGCAGCCGGGCTTCGCCGGTTCACCGATCATCGAGCTCGACGGCACTCTCGCCGGAGGGTCGACCAATGGGATCACGATCGCGACCGCGGGCGGCGGCAGCACGATCCGCGGGCTCGTCGTCAACCGCTTCGCCCGCGGAATCCTGATCGGCTCCATCGCCCCAGGCGGCATCGGATCGAGCAACAACGTCATAGCCGGCAACTACATCGGCACCGACGTGACGGGGACGCTGGATCGAGGCAACGCGTTCCAGGGCGTCATGATCACTCCGCGGGACGCCGCGGACAACAGGATCGGCGGCTCTTCCGCCGCCGATCGCAACGTGATCTCCGGCAACGGCCAACAGGGCGTCGTGATCGAGGGTCAGGGCGGCGGTCCCGGAGCGAACACGGTGACCAGCAACCGGGTCTGGGGCAACTACATCGGCACGAACGCGAGCGGCACGGGCGCGCTCGGCAACAGCCACTACGGCATCTCGATCTCGAACGCCCTGAACAGCGAGATCGGCGGCAGCAACCCCGCTTTGCGCAACGTCATCTCGTCGAACCTCGGTGGCGTCGTCATCGGCAACTTCAACTCGGCCGGCAACCGGATCGAAGGCAACTACATCGGCACGGACGTCAACGGGACTTCGCCTCTCGGCAACACCCAACACGGCGTCAGCGTGAGCTTCACGACTGGCATCAACACGGTCGGCGGCACCCTCGCCGGGACCGGGAACGTGCTTGCCCACAACTTCCGCAATGGCGTCTTCGCCGGCGGCAACGGCAACGGGCTGCCGGTTGTCGGCAACTCGATCCACTCGAACGGAGAGCTCGGCATCGACCTCAACCCATCCGGCAACGGCAGCATCTTCGGCAACGGCGTCACCCCGAACGACGGCGGTCCCGCGGACGACGCGGACGCTGGCGGCAACGACCTTCAGAACTTCCCCTTCATCACCTCGGCCACCAGCAGCGGCGGCACCACCGCGATGGAAGGTGGGCTCAACAGCAGGCCAAACCGCACCTACCGGATCGAGTTCTTCTCCAACCCGGCCTGTGACTCGTCCGGCAACGGAGAGGGCAGGACCTTCCTCGGCTCCTTCAACTCGACCACCGACGGCAACGGCGACGTGGGCTTCGGGGGCGCCACCGTTCCGACCGCCGTCGCGAGCGGCGACAAGGTGACCGCCACGGCCACCGACCTGAGCACGAGCGAGACCTCGGAGTTCTCGGCCTGCGCGACAGCCGTCGCCGGCGATCCTGCGACCTTCACCGTCAACTCAACGGCGGACACGGACGACGGTTCCTGCACGGCCGGCGACTGCACGCTCCGCGAGGCGATCAACCGCGCGAACGCGGTCGCCGGCCACGACACGATCAGCTTCGGCTTCACGGGGCCCGGTCCGCACACGATCACGCCCGGCTCGCAGCTTCCGCAGATCACCGAGGCGGCGACCGTCGACGGCACGAGTCAGCCCGGCTACTCCGGCACGCCGCTGGTCGAGCTCGACGGCGGCAGCGCCGGGTCATCCAGCGCGGGCCTGATCCTAAGCGGTGGCAGTACCGCCAAGGGCCTCGTGATCAATCGCTTCAACACCCAGGTCATGGTCGTGGGCAGTGGAAACGTCGTCGAGAGTAACTTCCTGGGAACGAATGCCGCCGGCACTGCGGCCCCTCCGGCCGGCGGCGGCGGCAACTCGATTGGCGTGAACCTCATTGGATCCGGCAACAGGATCGGGGGAACGACAGCCGCAGCACGCAACGTCATCTCCGGAAGCGCGAGCAGGGGCATCTGGGTCGGCACGACCGGCAACGAGATCCAGGGCAACTACATAGGAACGGACCGGACCGGCACCGACCGTGTGCCCAACTTCTTGGGCGTGGAGGTCGACGCGCCGAACACGGTCGTCGGCGGGACGACCGGCGTTTCGCCGGGTGGCTCGTGTACTGGCGCCTGCAACGTCATCTCCGGCAACCAGATCGCCGGCGTGGTGTTTCGCAGCGGAAGCTTCGGTGGACACGTGGAGGGAAACTTCATCGGCACCGACCCCACCGGCTCGGCTCCTGTCCTGAATCAAACGGGCGTGTGGCTCGACGGATCGCCGAACAATACGGTTGGCGGCACGACCATTCCCGAGCGAAACGTTCTCTCCGGCAACTCGATCAGCGTCTTCATTTACGGGAGCACCGCGACCGGAAACAACGTCGAGGGGAACTTCATCGGGACGAACTCGACGGGCACCTCAGGATTGGGTGTGGGGACCGGAGTCTCGATTCACACGAGCGCCCACGACAACACCATCGGAGGAAGCGCCTCCGGGGCGAGGAACGTGATCTCGGGCAACGCGGACTGGGGAGTCCTCATCGGTGGAGATGGGACCGGTAACCAGGTCAAGGGCAACTTCATCGGCACCGACCCCACTGGAACGTCGGGTATCGGCAACGCCCAAGGGGGTATCCAGCTGCAGGCCTCTGGCGGTGTGATAGGTGGAATTGCGGCCGGCGATGGCAACACGATCGCGTTCAACAGCGGTCCCGGCGTAAGCGTCTTCTCGGGCACGAGCGACAGCGTGCTTGGCAACTCCATCCACTCCAACGCCGGACTCGGGATCGATCTCGGTCAGAACGGAGTGACCCAGAACGATTCGGGAGACGGCGACCCCGGACCCAACAACCTCCAGAACTTTCCGGAGCTGACAAGTGCCTCCCCGGACAGCAGCACGACCGTTCGCGGCACGCTAGACACCCAACCAGGCACGTACCGCCTGGAGTTCTTCTCGAACACGAGCTGTGACCCGTCAGGCTTCGGCGAGGGTCAGACCTTCGAGGGCTCTCAGGACGACTTCGTCGCCGGCGGCGGTTCGACTCCGTTCACCGTGGTGCTGTCGAACACGCTTCCCCTCGGGAGCTTCGTCACCGCCACGGCGACGGACGTCAATGGCAACACTTCGGAGCTGTCGGAGTGCATCGAGGTCGCACCGGCCGAATCGGCCGACCTGCGGATCACGAAGAGCGACTCGCCGGACCCGGTGACCGCGGGGACGGACCTCAATTACACGCTCACGGTCACGAACGACGGGCCTTCCGAGGCTCCGAACGTCACCCTCACCGACGACCTGCCTTCCGGACTCAGCAACGCCCAATACTGCACGGGCTCGGGCTGCACGCCGAACACGGCCTGGACCGGATCCCTCGATCTGGGCACGGTCGCGTCGGGTTCATCGGTCGTTGTCCGGATCCGCGCGACGTGTGGGAGCCGGCGTGACGGCCCCGACCCTCTCCAACGAAGCGAGCGTTTCCGGATTGGTGACCGACCCCAATGAAGCGAACAACACCATTAACGAGAACACGGCCGTGGTCACGAGCGCCGACCTGCGGATCAGCATGCAGGACGATCGTGAGACCACTCCGATCCTCGCGGGCGATCTGCTCACGTACACGATCAACGTCACCAACGATGGCGCATCGAACGCCCAGAACGTGCAGCTCGATGACGTCCTCCCGTCGGAGCTCACCGAAGCGAAGTACTGCCAGGGAACGAGCTGCGGCGGCTTCTCGTCCAATTGGACCGGAGCGCTGGATCTCGACACGGTGACAGTGGGGCAGACCAAGGTCGTGCGCATCCAGGCGAAGGTCAGGTCCAACACGGACGCGGGCACTGTCATCCACAACGTGGCCTCGCTCACGAGTGACACGCCCGACCCTGACGCAAGCGACAACTCGGACGCCGAGGACACGTCGGTGGAGACCGAAGCCAACCTGGACATCTTCAAGTTTGCGATCGGGCAGAGGCGAGTCAACAGCCCCACGAACCCGAACTCGTACAACCCGCCGGTGGTAGCAGGCGACTACATGATCTACGGGCTGCGGATAAACAACTGGGGCCCTTCTGACGCGCGCGACGTCGTGGTCACCGACGACCTTCCCACGCAGCTCGAGGAGGAGAACGCCAGGTACTGCTTCGGCCAGGGATGTCAGAACTGGAACACGCCTTGGACCGGCACGCTCGACCTCGACACCGTCGTCCCGGGGGAGAGCATCGTGGTGCGCATCCGCGCCAAGGTGCCGCCCAACGTCGTCAACAACACGCTCATCAACAACCTGGGCTCGGTCACCAGCAGCACCCCTGATTCGAACCAGACCCTGAACACCTTCGCCATCAACACCAGGATCATCACGCGGGCCGACCTGGACGTGACCAAGACCGCGACCCCGAGTCCGAACGTCGTCGCCGGCGAGCGGATCACCTACTCGCTCACCCTCCTCAACGACGGTCCCTCCGACGCCCAGAACGTCGTCTTGACCGACAACCTGAATCCACTCCCCAACCCGCCCAGGTTTGACGATGCACGCTTCTGCGTCGGCCAAGGCTGCGTCGTGAACGGATTCAGCCCTGCGTGGACCGGATCCACGCCGCTCGGCATGGTGCCGACGGGAGAGGCGAGGTACGTCACCATCAATGCAAGAGTCCTGCCGTCGGTGCTGGAAGGCACCAATCTCCACAACACCGCGACGCCCGGAAGCAGCACCATCGACCCCATCCCGTCGAACAACGCGGGAGAGACAGACACGAACGTCCACGCACGCGCGGACCTGTCGATCACGAAGGTCGACGGACCCACTGTGGACGTCGCCGGACCCGACCCGGTGCTCGCAGGCCAGGATCTCATGTACAAGCTCACGGTGACGAACGCCGGCCCGTCGGACGCCCAGAACGTCCGGATCGAAGACGCGCTTCCGAACGCGCTGGAGAACGCTCGCTATTGCCTGGGCGCCGCCTGCACCGTCGACGAGGCGAGCCCGACTTGGCCCTTCCCGCTGGACATCGGCACGATCGCTGCCGGCGCTTCACAAGTGGTCAAGGTCAAGGCTCGAGTCAGGTCGAACACACCCGACGGCCCGATCAGCAACCTCGCGGCTGTACTGAGCGACACCATCGACCCGAACATCCACGACGCCAATTACGACCAGGAGGACACCCAGGTCATCACCCGGGCGAACGTGGACATTCACAAGTTCGGTACTCCCCGCCCGGAGAGGTACGCGGATGAGACTCTGATCGACGAGCAGGGCGACGTGATCGCGGGCGACCAGATCCTCTACGTCATCAGGGTGAACAACTGGGGCCCCTCCGACGCACGGAACGTGCAAGTCAACGACGTTCTGCCGACGCAGCTCCAAAACGCGCGCTACTGCACGTTCGTCGATGACGACGTCAATCTCCCGTGCGAGAACTTCGACCAGCCGTGGCCCTCGAGCAATGTCATCGATCTCGGGACGCTGGGTCCCCAGCCGCCCTCCCATTCCACCATCATCCGGGTACTTGCCGACATCCCTGCGAACGTTCCGAGGGGAACCGTGCTGCGTAATCCGCCTGCGGCCACGAACCCTCCGCCGGGGACATTCGCGCGCGTGACGACATCCACGACCGACCCGATCCCGTCGCCGCAGCCGGGCCATGGGGACGCTGGTGGCACGACGTTCGCGAGGGACACTGTCGACACGAGGGCCGAGCTCGAGATCACCAAGACCGGGCGGCCCGACCCGGTGACCGCCGGCTCGGAGACGGATCCGACAGGTCCGCTCACCTACGACGTGACCGTTACGAACCACGGTCCCTCCGACGCCCAGCTGGTTCAGGTGACGGACACGCTGTCGCCACAGCTCGTCAGAGCCGACTCGCGCTATGACGACCCGAGCTACTGCATCCTCGACGTGAATGACGCCTGTCCCACCGGCTACTCGACGCTGCCCGTCTCCGGCGTGGTGGACGTCGGCACCCTGTCTGATGGCGACGACCGGATCGTACGGATCAAGGCCACCGTGCATCCGAGCACGCCGGACTGCGTGGTCGTGAACGCCGGGGACTGCGTCCACAACGAAGTCACGGTGACCAGCTCCACGGTTGACCCAGGCACGTTGCCGTTCCCGAATACGGCGACCACTGACACGGGCGTCGTGACCGAAGCCGACGTTGGCGTTGTGAAGGAGGTCGACTCAGGTGTGGTCGCGGGCACGGACGTCATCTACAAGCTGACGGTCAAGAATGACGGGCCGTCCGACGCCCAGAACGTGCAGCTCACCGACGACCTCCCGAACCTCCTGAACGAAGCGAACGCGAGTTACTGCTTCGGAGAGGACTGCACACCGGATACTCCGTGGACGGGCCAGCTCGACCTCGGCACGATGGATGCCCTCGAGACGATCGTCGTGCGCATACGCGCGCCGCTGCCGGCTGACGTCACGGAGGACACACAGCTCTGCAACGCGGCTGCGGTCGCGACCGATACCGTCGATAACGGCGAGGCTAACGACGCGACGGGGGACGTCTGCGTGCCGACGGACACGGAGGTCGACCTGCAGCTCACGAAGGACAACTCCGTCACGCTGGTCGGGCAGGGAACGAACGTCGACTACGGGATCCGCATCACGAACCACGGTCCTTCCGTCGCGCAGGGCGTGAATGTCGACGACCCCGTCCCGAGCAAGACGGTGTTCGCCGGTGGCGACGGGACCCACGGCGGCGACAACGTCGTGCGCTGGGGTCCGTTCACGCTCGCCCCGGGCGAGAGCCGAGACCTTTCGCTCACGCTGCGGCCGACGACCGCGGCGGGCGACCCGTTCGGCAGGTTCGGGGGCCCGATCGAGAACGAGGCCAACGTCACGTCGACCACGGCCGAGACGGATCCGGGCGACAACACCGACCGCGGCCAGGCGCTGAAAGTATGCACGGTCCTCGGCTCGGACGGCAACGACTCGATCAACGGCGCGTCGGGGAACGACTGGCTCTGCGGCCGCGGTGGTGACGACACGATCAACGGCGGAGCCGGCAGTGACGTGATCCAGGGTGACGACGGCAACGACACGCTCGAAAACGCCGCTAGTCAAGACTCCTTCGACATCGTCGAAGGCGGAAATGGCTCCGACACCGTTTGGGGCGGCCGTGGCGCCGATCGCATCTCGGGAGCGTTCTCACCCCCGGAGACGGCAGGCTCGGACCCGTACGTCGACAAGATCACCTACGTGGACGAGCCGCAGAAGACCCCGGCCGATCCGGTCCATGGTGTCAGCCTCAGCTTGGCGGACAACGTCGCCAATGCGGCCAGCGGCCAGGACACGCTGGCGGCCGCAGGGCCCTCGGACAACACCTTCGAGAACGTCGACGGGACCAACTTCGCCGACGAGCTGACCGGCGACGCTCAGCAAAACCGGGTCGAGGGCATCAACTGCACGAGTGCCACCTGCGACACCGATTACTACACGGTCCACGCTCCGGGGCAGCGCGAGCAGGGCGGCGATGTCATCCACGGCCGGGAGGGCGATGACAATCTCATCGGCAGTCCGAAGGACGACGCCATCCGAGGCGGCATCGGGATGGACACGATCCAAGGAATGGACGGCAGGGATCTCGTGTCGGGGGGTCTCTCCGAGCAGGATCCCGCGGGCTCCGCCGATACGAGCAACGACTCGATCAACGGCGGCCCGGGGGGCAGCAACGACCAGGACATCGTCTGGTACCTGTCCTCCCCGCGTGTCGAGGTCGATCTGTCGATCGGCCGAGCGACCGGCGAGGGCACGGATTCGCTCGGTGGCATCGAGAACGTCCAGGGGTCGCCGCACAGCGACCTCCTGATCGGTAGCGGCGGCACGAACAGCATCGACGGAGGAGGCGGTGACGACACGATCCACGGTGGCGCTGCCTCGGATAGCTCAGCCGTCTGGAGCATCCCGGTCGACGAGACCGCGTATCCGGGCTTGAACGGAGGTCCGGGTAACGACTTCGTGACGGGTAGCACCGGCAACGACTACGTGGGCGGTGGAGACGGCAACGACATACTTCACGGCAACGAGAACGACGACACCGTTTCCGGTGGGCCGGACAACGACTCCGCGATCGGTGGCATCGGGAACGACCTCGTCACCGGTGGCACCGGTGCGGACAGCCTCGAGGGCAACGACGGCAACGACACGCTCAGCGGTGCCGAGCAGAACGACACCGGATCCGGCGGCGAGGGGAACGACATAATCAACGGCGGCCCCGGGGTCGACACTCTGCACGGAAACGCCGGCAACGACAGCATCGGCGGCGATCAGGGCAACGACACGCTCAACGGGAACACGGGCGACGATCAACTGCTCGGCGAGGAGGGCGACGACCGCCTGTTCGGCAACGAGAACATCGACCGGCTGATCGGAGGAGCTAACAACGACTACCAGAACGGCGGCGCCCCGAACAACCCGCCTCCGGCCGCCGGCGATCGCTGCCAGATCGATTCGGCCGACACGCCTGCTGCCACCAAGCGCGTCAACTGCGAGTACGGCTTGTAGCTGGGTCGTCCGCCCGCGGTAGCTTCGTTACCTCAGCGCGCCTCGGCAGGCCAAGGAAGCCACCGAGGCGCTCCCGCGTCACGCACGTCGATGGGGCGCGACGTCCTGCCGCTAGGCCGCTTGCACGTCGAAGGTCATGACGCCGAGATAGCCGTCTCGTTCCTTCGACAGGGTGAGCACGAGCTCCTCGCTGAAGATGCCGTCACCGTCGTTGAAGATGTCGCGACCGGCGTGTTGTGAGTAAGGCTTGCGCGCATATACCTGCTCGGTAACGAGCTCGTCGAAGTAGAGCTGCGTCGTGAGGAGCGTGTTCCTGTCGAGATGAACCTTGGCGTGAATGTGCACGGTGCGGCCCATGTACCAGCCGGGGTAGACCGTCTTGAACTCCACGATGCCGTCCGTGTTCGTCACCTGCGCCCCGCGCAGGTAGGTCTCGTCGCCGCTCCGATCGCCGCCTCCGGGACCACCGCCCCCACCTTGGTCGAACCCGGAGTAGAGTCCGAGAGCGTCGCAGTGCCACACGTCGACGACCGCGTTCTCGATCGGCTCACACGACTTCGCGTCTCGCACGCGGATGGCGAGCCGCAGCAGAGTCCCCTCGCGATCTTCGCGGATGTCGCTGCGGATGGAGTCGACGTCGAAGTAGTACGGCCCTTCGGTCTGCTCCGGGCTGAGCGCGCACGTTGCCGATTCGTCGAACAGCTCCGCGGTGGCCGCGGACGTCTTCGTCCTCGACTGCACGCTCGCCGTCGCTCCTTCGCGCGTAGTCACCTCGCTCTTGCCGTCGCCCTCGTCGCCGCACGCCGCGAGCAGACCGCCGAGGCTGACGGCGCCGAAGGCGGCCAGAGCTTGGCGGCGGTTGATCTTCCGGGCCACGACTAAGAGCCTCTAAGGCGCCAGTCGCTCGAGCACTTTCCCGTCGGGCGACACAGCCACGACAGTCGGCACGACGGCGACGCCGTACTTACGCGCCAGCTCCGGTTTCCTTCTCACGTCGATGGCGACGTGCGGTTTGCCCTCGCGCTCGAGTCGCTCCTCCCACTCGCGGCACTCGGAGCACAGGGGATGGGTGAAGTGAACGATGGTGCTCACGGTGCCGTTGGGCGAGAGGCCGATGTCGTTCGGCTCTATCCGCGGAGCCTGCCTCGCCGCGACGCCACGAAGGCGGGCGGAGAGCCTGTACATCTCGCATCCCATGCAGAGCCCCGTGGTCGCCGCGAGCAGAGCGAGCGCTGCCACCAGCAGTCCGAGCGCGACCGCGGCTTCCTCGGCGCCGGCATAGTGGAGCGTGGCGGCCGAGGAGAGGAACGCGAGGCCGATCATGTTGGCGAAGCGGGGCGGGCGCGAGTCCTCGAGCGGGCCCTCGCCGAACCGGGGCTGGATCACCTCGAAGTAGAGGAGGCAGGGAAGGCACCAGCGCCGTCCGAGCGTCAGCCCGATCGCCAGCTGCAGCGCCACCAGGGCCCAGAGCCAGGCCTCGCCGGTCAGAGCTGCCACGAGCGCCAGCGTCCCGACCACGGCCTGGTTGGTGCGCGGCGCGCGCGAGTCGATGATGTCCGTGTCCCGGTAGGGATCCGCGGTGCGGCCGTTCATATAGAGAATTCTTCCAGGCGCCCGATCCCGTCGGCGCCGAACGGCTCAGTCGAACGAGCCCTCGCGCCAGGCGCCCGTCGAGTAGCGCTCCAATCCGGTGAACATCTCGCCGGTCTCGAGCGTCGCCATTCCGTGGCGGTATTCGTTCTCCAGGGCCTTGTCGAGCGGTAGCGACCACTGCTCGTAGGAGGAGCGGCGGTCGCTGCGAAGTGCCGCCTGAGGCCGCGCCGCCAACTCTTGCGCGAGCGACATCGCCGCAGTCAGCGCCTGGCCCGGAGGAGCGAGGCGGTTCGCCAGGCCCATGCGCAGCGCCTCCTCACCGCTCACGCCGCGGCCGGTCAGGATGAGGTCGAGGGCGTGGCTGTGGCCGATCAGGCGCGGGAGGCGGACAGTTCCGCCGTCCATCAAGGGGATGCCCCAGCGGCGGCAGTAAACGCCGAAGACGGCGTCGTCGGCCGCCACCCGCAGGTCGCACCAGGACGCAAGCTCCAAACCGCCCGCCACCGCGTGCCCTTCCACGGCCGCGATGACGGGCTTGTTGAGCAGCATCCGCGTGGGGCCGACCGGGCCGTCGCCGTCCGGCGCCACGCGGCTCGCCCGCGGGGCGGCTGGCTCCTGCATCGCCTTCAGGTCCGCGCCCGCGCAGAAGGTGCCGTTCGCTCCGGTGAGCACGGCGACCGCCGAGTCCGCATCGGCATCGAAGCGACGGAATGCGTCGGCGAGCTCCTCGGCCGTGGGCCTGTCGATGGCGTTCGCCACCTCCGGCCGATCGATCGTCACGATCGTGACCGCATCATCGACCTCGCATCGAATGGCCATGGCCGACTCCTCCTCTCCTTACTCCTTATATAGAGGGCACTTGTCGCCGGTCACCCAGCCATCGCTGCTGCGCGCTTGGCCATCTCGTCGGGCGCCACGTCCTCGATGTGAGTGGAGACGCTCCATCGGTGTCCGAAGGGATCCTCGAACTGGCCGGAGCGGTCACCGTAGAACTGGTCCTCGATTGGCCGCACGGCGCTGGCGCCAGCCTCCAACGCGCGCTCGAAGACGGCGTCGACGTCCTCGACGTACACGCCGATCGTCACCGGGGTGCCTCCAAACGCCTTCGGCCCACGGATGCCCATCTCCGGGTGCTCGTCCGCGAGCATGATCACCGAGTCACCGATCTGGAGCTCGGCGTGCCCGATCTTGCCGTCTGGGCCGGGCATGCGCATGCGCTCGGTGGCACCGAGGACCTTGCCGTAGAAATCGATCGCGGCACTTGCTCCATCCACGCATAGATACGGCGAGACCTGAGGGTAACCGTCGGGAATCGGCTTGGCCATGAGAACCTCCTCGAGTGTGGGTCGCTGAATGGGCACCTACCTTAGATAGTCTCTTGACGAAGGGGAATCGATGCCTCGATGCTCCTTGCTCGCGCTCCCCGGCAGCTCGGACTCGTCCGGCGGGTGCTCGAGGTACTCGGGGCTCGCGATCGTGAAGACGCCGAGCACGACGAACGCGAACAGCAGCGCGATTCCCATCGTCAGCGTGACGGCCTTCTCGAACGCAAGCAGCAGCCCAGCGCCGAGGACGAACGCGGCAAGCGTGGCAGCGAGTAGCGAAGGGCGGCGCATGTTCAGGCCTGTGTGCGGTCGTCGCCGGCGGTCAGGGGTCGGAACTCCCTGTCGAGATCGCCTCGCAACAGCAAACGAAAGAGCAGGCGCAGCGACGGAATCAGCACGAGCATCCCGACCGCGACGCTGACCAGCAGCGCGACCAGGGTGGCGTCGCTCGCCGCCGCTTGCTCCAGCGTCAGCTGGCCGGGCAGCAGCTCCGGCCGCTGGGCGAGCGCCCAGCCGGCGACGATCGATCCGACCGCGACGGCCACGGTTAAGCGAGCCCACTCGAAGCGGCTGTGCCATTCGAGCCCCAGCGTGACGAGCCCCGCGACGCCCGAGGTGACCACGAGCACGAGCCCGCCGTCGCTCGTCAGGCCGTCGTAGAGGAAGCGCGCGTCCTCGCGGACCACCAAGAGGCCGGCGATCGCAAGCGCGCCAGTGACGATGCCCGAGCCGAGCGCTCGGGCGCGAAAGGCTCGCACGAGGTCGGGCTGCCCGGCCCGGATCGAGTCGGCGGCAAGGAAGACCGCGGCGACGTGGGCGCCCGCCGCGACGGTGAGCGCGCCGATCATCACCGAGGTCTCGTTCCACCAGCTCGTAATCGGGTCGCCCGCAGCGT
The DNA here is from genome assembly GCA_963774075.1 of uncultured Solirubrobacterales bacterium. Lineage (GTDB taxonomy): Bacteria > Actinomycetota > Thermoleophilia > Solirubrobacterales > JBBDJG01 > JBBQNR01. The sequence goes on from CAVZDP010000009.1 coordinate 165,897, forward strand.
TGCCGACGGGCACGCGACCCGACGCGATTCCTCCGATCGCGGCTCCGAGGAAGAACGGAACGAGCACCGACGAGAGGGCGAAGGCGGCCCCGAGGGCTCTCGCCTCGGCGATCGTCGCCGCCTCGCCGCGCAGGGCGAAGGCGGCTCCGCGGAAGATGATCCCCACGGCGGCGGCGAAAAGCGGCACGTAGAGCGTCGAGGCAACCGAGCCGAAGGCGATCGGAAAGGCGGTCCAGAACACCACGAGCACGAATATGAGCCAGACGTGGTTCGCCTCCCAGACCGGGCTCATCGCGAACTTGATCATCCCCCGCACGCGCGCACCCCGCCGCGCCCCGCCCGCGGTCAGGTCCCAAAGCCCGGCGCCGAAGTCGGCGCCGCCCAGGACCACGTATGCGCTCAGCCCGAGGACGACGAGGCCGGCTGCCAGCTCGGGCAACATCACGAGCCCTCCGCCGGTTGCTCGCGGGACCGCAGGCCTTCCCCGCCGGCCGGCTCGCCGATATCGATTGGCTGGCGTGCGAGTCGGCGCAGCATGATGAAGGCGACGGCCCCCAGGGAGAGATAGATCGCGACGAGGAACGCGTACCCGACCGGGATGCCGCCGGCCCCCGTCACCGCCTCGGATGTGCGCATGACCCTGTACACGACCCATGGCTGTCGCCCCACCTCGGTCGTCACCCAGCCGCAGATGAGCGCCACGACGGACAGCGGCGCTGCGGCGACGACCCCCCGGTAGAACCACGTGGAGCGCGGCAGGCGCCGCCTTCGCCACCAGACCGCAAGGTAGACAGCGCCGAGCAGCGCGAGCCCGGTGCCGATTGCGACCATCGTCTGGAAGCTGAACCGAACGACGTTCACCGGGGGCCGATCGTCGGCGGGCACGGCCTCGAGGCCCTGGACCCTGGCCTCGGGATCGTGGAACGAGAGCAGCGAGAGCGCGTTGGGGATCTCCAGGCCGCCCCTCACCTCTCCCTCGTCAGCGTCGTAGATGCCGCCGATGTGGACGCCCGCGCCCTCGGTCGTCTGCCCGAGCCCCTCGAACGCAGCGAGCTTCGTGGGCTGGCGCTCGGCGACGGTGCGGGCCGCCCAGTCGCCGACGAGCACCTGTGCCGGAGCGGCTAGCGCGGCGACGCTCAGCGCAACGACGAGGGCCGTGCGGTGATAGCGGTCGCGCCGGCCGCGCAGCCACGCGCGAGCGTAGACACCCGCCACCACGAAGCCCGCCACGACGTAGCCGGCGAGGTACATGTGCACCAGCTCGTGCCACAGGTTGTCGTTGAAGAGCGCTTCCAAGGGTCGCACGTCGGTCACGATGCCGTTCTCGATGCTGAAGCCCACCGGGGAGTTCATCCAGCCGTTCACGGCGATCACCATCAGCGAACCCGTGAAGCCCGTGATCACGATCGGGATCCCCATGAGGAAGTGCGTGCGCCGTGGCAGACGGTCCCAGCCGTAGACGTAGATGGCGATGAAGATCGCCTCGATGAAGAACGAGAAGCCCTCGAGCGCGAACGCCTGGCCGAAGACTCCGCCGAAGGTCGCCATGAACTCGGGCCACAGGAGGCCGAGCTCGAACGACAGGATCGTCCCGGTGACGACGCCGATCGCGAACAGGATCAGCATCACCTTCGACCAGCGCTTGGCGAGCGCCTTGTAGAGCGGGTCCCCCGTGCGTAGGTACAGTCCCTCGACGAAGAGCACCATCGCGGGGAAGGCAATGCCGAAGCACACGAGCGGGATGTGGACCGCGAATGAGAGGGCCTGCATCTGGCGGGCCTCCAGGAGGTAGTCCTGGTCGACCGGACCGCCGAGCGCCCCTCCGAAAGAGGTCGTCGCGAGCAGAAAGAGGATGCTCACGGCCCAAACATACGACTCGGTGGCCTATTCGGGGATTTCGCCGCTGCGAGGCAAAGGCCGCCCGCGCCGCTGGGCCCGGTCTTGCGAGCCGGCCGCAAGGCTTGACGCTGGCTCGCGGCGAGGACTAGGTTCGCTGTGGGACGGCCCAACCCCCGAATTCTTGGCGCTCCAGGGGTGTCGCTTCTTACAGACGGGTGAGTGGGGACGGGCTAGCGTCCCGAGCACACGGCTTGGCATACGGCAGGGTCGCCGAAGTCTTTCGGGAGGCAAGATGAACGGTCACCGCGCACCGTCGCAGCGACTCGGCGTGCGAGGGGTTCCGCGCGCAATCTCGGTCGCGGTGGCGATCTTCTCGATCGCTTTTGCGACCGGGCTCGCGACCGCGAGCGCGGGCACTCCGGGCCCCGACAACATAGTCGCCAGCAACCGGGACAACACGATCCACGGGGGTCGCTCCGCGGACACGATCTACGGGCGTGGAGGCGATGACACGATCAACGGCGGTACGGGGCACGATCGCCTCTTCGGAGGCGACGGCAACGACAGGCTCGACGGCGACACCGGCGACGAGTACGTAGACGGAGGCGGCGGGGACGACACCGGAATCGGCGGATTTGGCCGCGACCAACTGCACGGCGGTGCTGGCAATGACGCGCTCTACACCGACGAGGCCGGCGACAGCGCCTACGGCGAGGAAGGCAACGACAAGCTCTACGGCGGATCGGGCACCGACCGACTCTACGGGGGCCCGGGCGACGACGACCTCTCGGGCGACTCGGGCAAGGACCTGCTGTACGGTGGACCGGGCGACGACGTGCTCCACTCCAACGACCGCGGGGCGGAGGGCCTGGCCAACTGCGGGCCCGGCAGGGACATCCTCTACATCGACCCGTACGAGAGCAAGGGCGGTATCTCAGACAGCCACATCGACCAGAGCGGCTGCGAAGAGGTGATCGAGCTGAGCGCGCCTCCGCGCGACCCCGACGACGGCGTGGTTCGTTTCGGCGGCCCGGGTCGCCGCACCTTGGAGGGGACCCCGAAGAACGACAAGCTCCTCGGGGCGGCGGGGGATGACACGATCACCGGCAACGGGGGCGACGACATCATCTGGGGCGACCGGCTCCCCAACACGACCGGCAACGACACGCTCTCGGGCGGCCCCGGAGACGATCAGATCTGGGGCAACCCGGGCAACGACGTGCTCAGCGGCGGCCCCGGAGCGGACCGCGTTGACTGCGGCCCTGGACACGACATCGCCTACGTGGACCCGAGCGACCGCGTTCTCGGCTGCGAGGAGAGGCGCTGACCGGCTCCTTCAAGCGCTGAACGAGCCGCCCGGCCAGAAGGCATTTCGCCCAACCGTCTAAGGCAGCCGGCCGGTCCAGCGCACCGAGGTCGCGATCGCGCCGAGCAGCAGGAGAGACCCGCCGAGCGCGAACGCGACGGTGATCTCGCGGCGCTCAGTTTTCGTGCTGAGCTGCGAGCCGAGCGCCTTGTAGACGGCTGACAGCTCCTCGGCGTCCTCCGCCGAGAAAGCGCGGCCGTTCGAGGTGTTCGCGATGCGTTTGAGGGTCTCCGGGTCGGGATTCGCCGGCAGCGGCCGGCCGAAGACCGGATCCGGCACCGTCGCCTCGCGCGTCCCGAGGCTGACGGTGAAGATGGGGATGCGCTTGCGACCTGCCTCGGTAGCGACCGCGACCGGGTCGCGTCCGGTCGTCGTCTTTCCGTCCGAGAGGAGGACGATGGCGGCAGGAGCGCGCCTGCCGTTGCGCCGGTCCTGGAGGACGGTGTCGAGGGCGACCTGGAGCGCCTCGCCCGTCGCCGTGGCGCCGTCCGCGGTCTGCGCGTCGATCACTCTGCGCGCGTCGGCGTGGTTCGGGCTGGGGGAGTGGACGGCATCAGGGGCGTCGGAGAAGGTGATCACGCCGAGCCGGATCGTGCGGGGAAGCTGCCCGACGAAGGAGCGCGCGGAGCGCTTGGCCGCGGTCATGCGATCCGGCGACACGTCGGTCGCGAGCATCGACCGCGAGTGGTCGGTCACCAGCATGATCGTGGCGCGCTCGAGGGGCACGGCGACCGAGCGTTGGGGCTTGGCCAGCGCCATCACGAGCGCGGCGAGCGCCGCGAGAGCGAGTGCCGCCGGGATGTGGCGCCGCCACGCGGGCATGGTGAGCGCGGCAACCTTCAGCGTCGAGACGGCCGTGAAGCGGACGGCGTGGCGATTCGCGCGCTGCCGGCTCGCCGCCAGGGCGAGCAGGGCAAGCGGGAGGAGCAGCAAACCGAACAGGTACGTGGGGGCGGCGAAGCTCATCGCAGTCTGCGTCCGAGCTCCTCGAGCCACGAGTCTCCCGTAGAGAGCACGACGTGCTCGACACGGAGGCGGCGCAGCTCGCGGGCCACCCGCTCCCTCTCCTCACTCTCCAGCTTCGCGAAGGCTTCGCGCACCGCGCGCCGCGACGTATCGACCTCCACGCGCTCTCCCGTCTCGGGGTCCACCAGCGCGAGATGGCCGACCGCCGGCAGGCTCGCCTCCCGCTCGTCGCGAACCTCCACCGCCATTACCGAGTGGCGCGCGCTCAACGCGCCGAGCGGGGATGTCCAGGCGTCGTGGTCGCGGAAGTCGGAGACGATCGCGACGAGGCCGGGCTGCGTGGCTGCCTTGCGAAGGTGACCGAGGACCGATGCCAGCGCCGCCGGCCGCGAAACGCCGTCGGTGGCGACGCCTTCGGCCAGCGCCCTGCGAACGGCCGCGACACCTGGCTTGGACGCCCGCGGTCGCAGCAGGCGGGGCGCCTCGGAGCCGAAGGTCATGAGTGCCACGCGCCCGGCGCGGCGCACCGCGAGCCGCGCCAGCACGAGCGCCACACCCTCGGCCACGTCCGCCTTCAACCGGTTCGCGGTCCCGAATGCCATCGACGGCGAGACGTCGAGGACTATCCACGTCGTGAGCGTTCGCTCGGGCACGTGCAGGCGCACGTGCGGCTCCCCGGTGCGCGCCGTCGCGGCCGCGTCGATCTGCCGCATGTCGTCACCGACCTCGTAGGGGCGCAGCTGCGCCAGCTCCGCACCGGCGCCGATACCCGCGGCGCGACGATCGCCGGGCATGGTGCCGGCCGTGCGCCGCGCGACGACGAGATCGAGGGCGTCGACGAGCCGTTGCGGCATCGGGCCCGGCCCCTGCCGCGCGGCGGGCACGCGAAGGGCGCCCTGGCTCACGCGACCGCCGCCCCGCGGCGCAGGTGGTCCGTGGCCGGCTCGCCGACCGCCACCAGGACCCGCTCGATCAGCTCGTCGGCGCTGACGTCCTCTGCCAGGGCGTCGTAGGAGAGCACGAGGCGGTGGCGCAGGACATCGGCGGCGAGATCGCGCACGTCATCCGCGGACACGTGGCCGCGACCGCGCAGGAGCGCCAGCGCGCGGCCGGCCTGGATCAGACCGATCGGCCCGCGCGGGCTCGCCCCGTACTCGATCAGCGGCTCGAGCTCCTCGAGCCCGTAGTGCGCCGGGCGACGCGTGGCGTCCGCGAGCGCGACCGCGTACGCGATCACCTCGCGATCCACGAGCACCGACTGGCATGCGCGCGAATAGCGCTTCAGCTCGTCGAGGGTGAGGCACTCGCGCACCTGCGCCGGATCACCGAGGGAGCGCCCGACGACGGCCGCCTCCTCGCCGGTGCTCGGGTAGTCGACCACGACCTTCATCAGGAAGCGGTCGACCTGGGCCTCGGGCAGGGGGTAGGTGCCCTCGGCCTCGATCGGGTTCTGGGTCGCCATCACGAGGAACGGCAGCGGCACTTCGAACGTCTTGCCTCCGATCGTGACCTGCTGTTCCTGCATCACCTCGAGCAGCGCCGACTGGACCTTGGCGGGCGCGCGGTTGATCTCGTCCGCCAGCAGGAAGTTGCCGAACACCGGCCCGAGCTCGATGTCGAACCTGCCCGTGTCGGGCCGGTAGATGCGCGTGCCGACGAGATCCGCCGGCACCAGGTCGGGGGTGAACTGGATGCGGCGGAAGGTCCCGCCGAGAATCTCGGCGAAGGTCTTTACCGTGAGCGTCTTGGCCAGGCCGGGCACGCCCTCGAGCAGGACGTGCCCGCCGGCGAGGAGTGCGATGACGAGCCGCTCGAGCATCCCGTCCTGACCGACGATGACGCGCTTGACCTCGTGCAGCGCCTCGTCGAGGGTTGCGTGGGCCTCTTCACGAACGGCGGTCGGGTGTTCGGGTACGGGGGTCACAGGTCTCCTTTCGAATTCTTGGCCGGCTTCGCCGGCCCTAGATCAATCTTCCGAACCAGCGCGTCGACATGGCGACGCCGAGCAGCAGGAGTGCGAGCCCCCCACCGGCGAACGCCGACGTGATCTGGCGTTTCTCGTCGCGGTGCCCGAGCTCGGAGCCGAGCTTCTCGTAGATCTCCTTAAGGCTGTCCGCGCTGGCGGCCGAGTAGGCCTTGCCGTTCGACACGCGCGCAATCTGCGCGAGGGACTCGGGGTCGGGGGGGACGGGCCGCGAATACGTCGTTCCGTTCTTTCTCGTGACGGTGATCGTCCCCTCGTCGGTGCCCAGGGCTACCGTGTACACGCGCACGCCGAGCCGCTTCGCGGCCTCGGCCATCGCCACCGGGTCCCTACCTCTCGTCGAGGCGCCGTCAGACAGCAGGAGGACCGCCGCCGGTGGACGGCGCCTCTGCCGGCTGCCCCCAGGCCGCAGCATCTGGGTCGCCGCGCCGATCGCCTCGCCCGTGGCGGTCGCCCCGCTCGAGGTCATTCCGTCGATCGCCGCCCGAGCAGTCGCGCGATCGCGCGTCGGGCTCTGCAGCACGGTCGGAGTGCCGTTGAACGCGAGCACGCCGATGTTCACCCGGGACGGCACCGCGTCCACGAACCGCCGCGCCGCGCGCTTGCCGGCGGCCAGCCGGCTCGGCTCGAGGTCGGTCGCGGTCATCGAGCCGGACACGTCGGTCGCGAGCACGATCGACGCCCGCTCTACAGGCACGGCCACGGTGCGCTGCGGCTTCGCGGCCGCGAGGATCAGCACGGCGAGCGCGGCGGCTGCGGCCAGGATGGGCGCGTGCCGGCGCCAGCCCGGGCGCCTCGGCGCGACCGAGGGCTGAAGGGCCGGAGCGGCGAATGCGGCGGCGGCCGCGCGACGATTGCGCTGCTCGACCAGATACATGGCCGCCAGCAGCGGCAAGGCCACGAGCCCGAGCAGTACGAGCGGCGCCGCGAAGCTCACGGCGTGGTGGCGCCGGGCCGCGTTCCGAGCGTGGCGCGCAGGAGCACGGTGGACCCGTCGCGCCGCACCTCGATCTGCACCTCGTCGCCCGGTTTGTTGTTCACGATCGCTGCGGCAATGTCGGATGGCTCGCGCACCTGCACGCCGTCGACCCGGACGATGACGTCGCCTGACTTCACGCCGGCCTGGTCGGCGGGACCGTCGGGGATGGCGTTCTGGACCGCGGCGCCGCTGGGGCTCGACGGCGAGGCCGGCGAGCTCTCGAGGCCCAGGTAGGCACGCTTGATCGTCCCGCCGCGGGAAAGGACGGGAACCACCTGGCGAACCGCGTTCGACGGCACGGCGAAACCGATGCCCACATTGCCCGGGGTCCCCGCCGTCGTTTCGATCTGCGAGTTGACGCCGATCACCCTGCCGCCGTCGTTGAGCAGCGGTCCACCCGAGTTGCCCGGATTGATCGGAGCGTCCGTCTGGATCACCGCGTCGATCGAGAAGCCGTTCGGCGCCTGGATCTCGCGCCCGACTCCGGAGACGATGCCCTCGGTGGCGGTGCGGTCGAGGCCGAACGGGTTGCCGATCGCTATCGCGGGGTCGCCCACCTGAACGGTGCGCGAGTCGGCGAGCCGGAGTGGTTTCACGCCGGCGGGCAGGCTCTGCGGATCGATGCGGACGACCGCCAGGTCGCTCGACGGGTCGGTCCCCTGCACGTTGCCGTTGATCGAGTCACTGTCCGCCCCGAAGCGCACCAGCACGCGCTCGGTCGTTCCGACCACGTGCGAGTTCGTCACGATCGTGCCGTTCCCGTCGATGAGGAAGCCGGTGCCGGACCCGCCGTTGGTCCTGATCGATACGACGGCCGGGCTCGCCGCCGCGTAGATGGCGCCGGTCCGAGTCTGGCCGCTGCGTGGCTTGACGGCGTTGCCGGATACCGCCGGCAGTGCGTCGGGCCGGCTGCTCTCGTCGATCAGCGCGTTCGCGACCAGGACGCCGACGGCGACGACCCCCACCACGAGCCCGGCTGCCGTGAGCCTGCGGGCCCAGATGCGCCGGGATGGCGGGGTGTCCACGGGCGCGGGTGCCGGCTGGCGCCGCCGCGCGGCGGCTTCCTGAAGCGCGATCCGCTCGCGCTCGGCGGCCTCGCGGGCGCTATCGGAGCCGGCGCGCCAGTCGCCTCTCCACAGATGTCTGGGGTCGCGCCTCATTCGATCCCCTTTCGGCCGGCCGAATCCACCATCCCGACATTGGAGCGGCTCCTGATAAGAGGCTCGTTAAGGACCAAGAGGCCGCCGTCGACGCTGAGGTCACCGCAGGCTCTACAGGTTCTCAGAAGCCGAGAGAACTCGCGCCGCTGCATCGGGCGAGCAAACCAGCGGTTCTTGTGAGGTTGATGGCAATTGCCTGAGATCCGGCTAAGAATTACTGGGTCTGGGCCTGGTCCTGCTCCTGTTCGCGCTCGCGCAGCTCGATGCGACGGATCTTGCCCGTGAGCGTCTTCGGGAGATCGTCGACGAACTCGACCCGCCGCGGGTAGGCGTAGGCCGAGTGGCGCTCGCGCACGAAGCGCTTGATCTCGTCGGCCAGCTCGGGCGACGGCTCGTGCCCCTGGGCGAGTACCAGGAACGCCTTGACGACGTTGCCGCGCCGCTCGTCCGGTGAGGCGACCGCCGCCGCCTCCCGTACCGCCGGGTGCTCGATGCAGGCGGACTCGACCTCGAACGGCCCGATCCGGTAGCCGGCAGAGATGATGACGTCGTCGGCGCGACCGGCATACCAGAAGTAGCCATCCTCGTCCTGCTCGGCCGCGTCCTTGGTGTGGAACCACTCGCCGCCGAACGTCTCCTCGGACTCCTCGGGCCGGTTCCAGTAACCGATCGGATAGTGAGGGTTCGAGCGCGCCCGCAGACAGATCTCACCTCGCTCCCCCTGCTGAACGGGCTGCTCGTCCTCGTCGAGGATCCTCACGTCCCAGCCCGGCATCGGCCTTCCCATGGACCCCTCGCGCACTTCCATGAACGGAAAGTTCGCGCACAGCGGATAGGACTCGGTCAGGCCGTAGAAGTCGAGCACCGTGAGCCCGTACTGCTCGCGGAACCAGCGAATCGCCTCGGGGTTCAGCGGCTCGCCGGCCGAGCAGACGATGCGGAACCGTTGCGGGTAGCGCTTCCCCGCGTCCTCGATCCCCATCATCGCGCGCATGGCCGTCGGCGTGGTGAACACGTTCGTGACTCCGTGCTTCGAGAGGACCGCGAGCTGCTGCTCGGGATCGAAGCCGCCCTCCCGCTGGAAGACGAACTGAGTTGCGCCGAGCCGCCACGGGCCGAGCAACGGCGCGATGCCCGCGGCCCAGGCCCATTCTCCCATCCCGTGAAATAGCTCCCCGTCGCGCACGTCGTGGCAATAGACGAACTCCTCGTGGGCCAGGATGTAACGGTGGGCGTGGAGGATGCCTTTCGCCAGGCCGGTCGTGCCGGATGAGTAGTAGAGCTGCGCGGGATCGTCGGCTGCGGTGTCGAGTGCCTCGAACCGGCTCGACGCATCGGCGAGCAGCTCGTCGTCGAGGATGAGGATCTGCTCGACGAGGTCGGGCTCGATGCGGTCGGCGTTCTCGGAGTCTGTGATCAGAACCTTCGCCTGTGAGTCCTGTATTCGATGTCGAATTCCCTCGTCTCCGTACAGGACCGACATCGAGAGCAGGATCGCGCCGAGCTTCCAGGTGCCGATGAACGCGGCCGCCGTCTCTGGCGTCGCGGGGAGGAGCATCGCCACGCGGTCTCCTCGCTCGACCCCGTGCTCGCGCAACACGTTCGCGAACTTCGCCGCCAGGTCCTGCAGCTCGCCCCAGCTCACATCGCGTCGATCGCCGCGCCAGTTCTCCCAGATCATCGCGAGCTTGTCGCGGGGGTGCTTGTCGCAGACGTCGACCGCGATGTTGTAGCGCTCGGGAACCTCCCAGCGGTGCCGGGCACAGAGCTCGTCGTAGGTGCGTGGAACCGAAGCGGGAGTCCGGAGAGACATGGCCGTCGAGCCTACTCGACCGGCGTCGAAATCCCGTGAAACGGCCACCAGTCCCCGTCCGCCAGGTGAAAACAACAGTGAAACGGCCGGCCTCGCCATTCATCCGATCGGATGTCATCCGATCGGTTACTTGACAGCACCTTGGCAAACGAGGGCCTTTTCTTCACGGCATCTTGATATCCGAGTGAGTAGTGTCGCCGCCAAGGCAGGGTAGCCAGCCAAGGCCGCGGACGGCCTGAGCAGTCGAAGAACGGATCAGGGTGGAAGCGCTCACTGTTTACAGGGCGCAGCAGCAACAGGGGATAGGGGTGGATGTTCCGGGCCCCGGGCGGACCATTAGCTACGTGGCCGCGAACGTTGCCGGGTGCGTGGCAACGATCCCGACTCCTACCAACTGCCAGCCGTGCTTCAACGGCCGAGCGGTTCGGCAAGTGAAACCGGACATCGTGATCGCAGGAGCGTCTCGGCCGTGCAAGGAGGAAGGGTGAGAAAAGCGGGAACTGCAAGCGGCTATAGGCGGCTCGTGTCGTGGCTTGGCGCTTCAGCCCTGCTGGTGGCGCTCATCTTGATCGCGACTGTGCCGGCCGCGGCAACACCGAGCTCCTGCGCCGCGATAGGCCTCGAGACCATCCAAACGGACAAGGCGGACTACGCCCCCGAGGAGACCGTGCACATGACCGGGACCGGCTACGCGCCGGCCTGCGACGTCGTGGTGCAGGTCACTCGCCCGAACGGGTCGATCGTGAAGGGCGATGGAAGCTTCGAGCCCGGCAGCGACACCGCCACCACCGACGGTGACGGGAACCTCGTCTATGACTACATCCTCAACGGCATCCAGGGTGAATACGGCGTAGAAGTGCAGGGCGCCGACGGCAGCGTCCTGGCGACGACCAGCTTCAGCGACTCCGTGAGCGTCGTCTTGGAAGGCGGCGGAGACTGGAGTGCGACCGGAAGTACTTGCGCCACTCCCAACGACGCGATCTCGGACAACAACGTCCGAGCGTTGTGCGACTTCGGCGAGACCGTCGTCGGGCGAGATTTCGGCCTCCAGGCACAAGTACCTTCGTCTGCAACGGACATCAGTTTCGTTGCGATCGTCCGCGGGCGCGTGAGCAATGCCGACGACAACGACATCTTCGACGTCAGCCTCTCGCATGACGGCGGCACCAATTACACCTCTCCGGTCGTCGCCACCGACGCAGTAAACAACGTGATCCCCGCGGGAGCCGACCAAAACGTCGAGGCTCCGGCCGCCGGTACTACCGCCGCCTGTGCGGCCGGGAGCAACTTCGGGCGCACCTGGACCTATTCGGAGCTCTCCGACGCGAACTTCCGGCTAAGGGTCGCTGCACACCCCAAGACCGTCGCGGGCACCGACGCGCTTCTCCAGCAGATGGACATCGACGACATCGACCTGGTCGTGTGCTACGCGGGGAGGTTCATCACCGCCGCTTCCGTCAGCGGGCCGCAGGCGAACAACCCTGGAACCCGGGACGTGTCGCTAACCGTCAATCACACCCTCGCTAACGGTTTCAGCGCAGCGACGGCCGACGATTGGGGCTCGACGGAGTACGAGATCGAGGGCCAAGGGTCGATCTGTTCCACCGTCCCGAATCCGGACGAGACCGGCAGCACCACCGACACTCACTCCATCCCCGTCGAGGCCCCGCTCGCGGCCGGTACCTACGACGTGACGATGCGGGCGTTCCGTGACGGAGCGTGCTCTCTGGGGGCGAGCGACCCGTGGGTGATCACGGACGGCATCACGGTCGATTCCAGCTTGCCGACCCTGCACAGGTCCTCCGAGAGTCAGACCTCCGCGACGTTCTCTCACGCTGTCTCCAGCGGCGGCGACCGTCTGCTCCTGGTGGCCGTGATGATCGACAGCATCGAGGACGCCACGTCCGTGACCTACGGCGGCGTGCCCCTCACGCACGAGTTCACACAGGCGGCCGGCGGTGGCACCAGCGATGGTCAAAGAGTTGAGATCTGGCGCCTCACGAGTCCGCCGGTTGGAACCGCCAACGTCGTGGTCAACTTCGCGACCGCAGTCGCTTACAAGGGCGTCGCGGCGGCCAACTACACAGGTGTCGACCAGAGCGATCCAATCGGGGCCACCGGAGGGTCCCTCAGCGGCAGTGTCACTCTCACCACTACACAGAACGGGTCGACCATCTTCGGAGCGGTGTCGGCTGGCGGAGAGAATTCCGCCCCATTTACGACGACAAGCCCCGTTACGGAACTCTGGGACGCTGTCACCGGTGGCGGGAGCAATCAGGAGAGCACTGACGCCGGCCTGTGGGGCGGCCAGCGAGCGGCTCCATTCGCGGGTAGCAACACGATTGGCACAACGCACACGGGCCTCGCCGGCACAGATCTCGCCATCGCGGCTGTCGAGATCAAGGCGCTCCAGACCGGCACGATCGTGATCACCAAGGACACGATCCCCGACGGCCCCCAGGACTTCACCTACACCGATGACATCGGCAACGGCTGCACGATCGGCCCGCTCGACGACGACGCCGACAACACCAACCCCGCCAGCCAGACCTGCAACAACGTCACGCCCGGCCCCTACACGGTGACCGAGGACGACCCCACGCCCGGCTTCGACCTCACCGACCTCGACTGCACCGACCCCGACAGCGGCACCACGACCTCGACCGCCAGCCGCCAGGCCTCGATCGACCTCGACCCGGGCGAGACCGTCAGCTGCACGTTCGAGAACACCGAGCGCGGCACGATCGTGATCACCAAGGACACGATCCCCGACGGCCCCCAGGACTTCACCTACACCGATGACATCGGCAACGGCTGCACGATCGGCCCGCTCGACGACGACGCCGACAACACCAACCCCGCCAGCCAGACCTGCAACAACGTCACGCCCGGCCCCTACACGGTGACCGAGGACGACCCCACGCCCGGCTTCGACCTCACCGACCTCGACTGCACCGACCCCGACAGCGGCACCACGACCTCGACCGCCAGCCGCCAGGCCTCGATCGACCTCGACCCGGGCGAGACCGTCAGCTGCACGTTCGAGAACACCGAGCGCGGCACGATCGTGATCACCAAGGACACGATCCCCGACGGCCCCCAGGACTTCACCTACACCGATGACATCGGCAACGGCTGCACGATCGGCCCGCTCGACGACGACGCCGACAACACCAACCCCGCCAGCCAGACCTGCAACAACGTCACGCCCGGCCCCTACACGGTGACCGAGGACGACCCCACGCCCGGCTTCGACCTCACCGACCTCGACTGCACCGACCCCGACAGCGGCACCACGACCTCGACCGCCAGCCGCCAGGCCTCGATCGACCTCGACCCGGGCGAGACCGTCAGCTGCACGTTCGAGAACACCGAGCGCGGCACGATCGTGATCACCAAGGACACGATCCCCGACGGCCCCCAGGACTTCACCTACACCGATGACATCGGCAACGGCTGCACGATCGGCCCGCTCGACGACGACGCCGACAACACCAACCCCGCCAGCCAGACCTGCAACAACGTCACGCCCGGCCCCTACACGGTGACCGAGGACGACCCCACGCCCGGCTTCGACCTCACCGACCTCGACTGCACCGACCCCGACAGCGGCACCACGACCTCGACCGCCAGCCGCCAGGCCTCGATCGACCTCGACCCGGGCGAGACCGTCAGCTGCACGTTCGAGAACACCGAGCGCGGCACGATCGTGATCACCAAGGACACGATCCCCGACGGCCCCCAGGACTTCACCTACACCGATGACATCGGCAACGGCTGCACGATCGGCCCGCTCGACGACGACGCCGACAACACCAACCCCGCCAGCCAGACCTGCAACAACGTCACGCCCGGCCCCTACACGGTGACCGAGGACGACCCCACGCCCGGCTTCGACCTCACCGACCTCGACTGCACCGACCCCGACAGCGGCACCACGACCTCGACCGCCAGCCGCCAGGCCTCGATCGACCTCGACCCGGGCGAGACCGTCAGCTGCACGTTCGAGAACACCGAGCGCGGCACGATCGTGATCACCAAGGACACGATCCCCGACGGCCCCCAGGACTTCACCTACACCGATGACATCGGCAACGGCTGCACGATCGGCCCGCTCGACGACGACGCCGACAACACCAACCCCGCCAGCCAGACCTGCAACAACGTCACGCCCGGCCCCTACACGGTGACCGAGGACGACCCCACGCCCGGCTTCGACCTCACCGACCTCGACTGCACCGACCCCGACAGCGGCACCACGACCTCGACCGCCAGCCGCCAGGCCTCGATCGACCTCGACCCGGGCGAGACCGTCAGCTGCACGTTCGAGAACACCGAGCGCGGCACGATCGTGATCACCAAGGACACGATCCCCGACGGCCCCCAGGACTTCACCTACACCGATGACATCGGCAACGGCTGCACGATCGGCCCGCTCGACGACGACGCCGACAACACCAACCCCGCCAGCCAGACCTGCAACAACGTCACGCCCGGCCCCTACACGGTGACCGAGGACGACCCCACGCCCGGCTTCGACCTCACCGACCTCGACTGCACCGACCCCGACAGCGGCACCACGACCTCGACCGCCAGCCGCCAGGCCTCGATCGACCTCGACCCGGGCGAGACCGTCAGCTGCACGTTCGAGAACACCGAGCGCGGCACGATCGTGATCGACAAGGACGCCGTACCAGATGACCCGCAGGACTTCTCGTTCACGGGCGATTCGCCGATCGGCTCCTTCACGCTCGACGACGACGCCGACGGCACCAACCCGTCCTCGCGAAGCTTCCAGATTCCGCCGGCGACCTACGACGTCACGGAAGGTGCGCTGGCGGGTTGGCTGCCTCCGAACATCAACTGCGCCGACCCGGACAGCGGGACGACGACAGACGTCCCCAACCGCACGGCCTCGATCGACCTCGACCCGGGCGAGACCGTGAGCTGCACGTTCACGAACGTGAAGGACACCGACGAGGACGGGATTCCGAACGTGGTCGACTGCACGCCGACTCTCGCCGACGACCATGTCGTCGACCCGGGCAACGTCGTCCCGGGAAGCTTCACGGGTAGCCGTCACAACACGCTCCAGGCGGCGGTCAACGCGGCGGCCGACAACCAGCTGATCAGCATGTACGCCAACACCACCGAGAACGTGGTCATCGGCGCGACTACCGGCTCCGGCAACAAGGACCTCCGCATCGAGGGCTGCGGCCACAAGGTGACGGCAGCCGATCCCTCCAAGCCGGCAATTCAGGCCGAGTCCTCGGCGGGCGCCGACGACGGCAACACCGGCAAGGGTGAGCGAGACATCCACATCGGCGACCTCGACGTGCGTGGATCGAGCTCGTCCTCCGGTTACCTGATCCAGACGAGCAAGGCCTCGTCCGGCACGTCGACCCTGCTGAAGGCAGTGCGATCCGAGAGCAACTCGATCGGAATCAAAATCGCCGGCCACGGAAACCACGTCCGCGGCTCCAACGGCGTCAAGCTCAACTCCGGCGACGGCATTCAGGTGATCGGAAACAGCAACCTGATCGAGGAGAACCGCGTCGACGAGAACGGTGGCGACGGCATCGACGTCACCGGTAACTCAAACACGATCAAGAAGAGCAAGCTCGAGACCAACAACGCCGGAGACGGGATCAAGGTCGCTGGAAACTCGAACTCGCTGCCCGAGAACGACGTGTTCGACAGTGGCAGTGACGGCATCGACGTCACCGGGAACCTCAACGCGCTCACGAAGAACGACGTCGGCGACGCAGGCAAGGGCAACGGCGGAGATGGCATCAAGATCACGGGCGACGGGAACCTGCTCGGCACGGCCGTGGCCGAGAACAGCATCTTCGCGAACACGGGCAGCGGTCTCGTCGTCAACGGAAACATGAACGCGCTCGTTAAGAACGTCGCGGGTGACCACAACAAGGGCAACGGCGGCGACGGCTTCCGCGTCAGCGGCTACGGCAATACGCTCACCGAGAACAAGGCGTGGGCGAATGGCGGCGACGGTGTCGAGGTCAGCGGTGGCACCTCCGCCAAGCCGAACCGGCTGCTGAAGAACGTCGCGGGCGACTCGAACAAGGGCAACGGCGGCAACGGATTCCTGCTCTCCG
The DNA here is from genome assembly GCA_963774075.1 of uncultured Solirubrobacterales bacterium. Classification (GTDB taxonomy): domain Bacteria; phylum Actinomycetota; class Thermoleophilia; order Solirubrobacterales; family JBBDJG01; genus JBBQNR01. The sequence goes on from CAVZDP010000009.1 coordinate 182,120, forward strand.
GCATCGGCAACGGCAACTCGGTCCCGATCGAGCTAGAGCAGAACACGGCCAAGAAGAACACGCTCGACGGCATCCGGGTCAACGGCACGGGCTGGCAGCTCAAGAACAACATCAGCGGCGGCTCCGCCAGCGAGGACAACGGCGACTGCGAGTTCAGAGTCATCGCCGGCAACTTCAACGCCACAGGCAACAAGGCGAACAACACGACGATCGCGGGTGCCAGCGGGAGCGCCTTCCCGACCGGATGCAGGGGGACGCCGTAAGCATGAGGGGGCAACAATGACGAAGCGACTAAAACTCTTTTCGAGTCTCGTCCTCGCGACCGGCCTCTTGGCCGTGCTCGCGCCCTCACAGGCCGCAGCACACCCCGATCCCGACTGCACCGCCCTCGGCGGCGTGATCACGCTCGCCGACGAGTGCGAGGTTCAGTCGAGCCAGACGGCCAAGGCCGGCACCTACAACATCTTCCACACGCTGATCATCAAGGCCGGCGTCCAGATCGACGCCACCACGCCCGGCACGGGCGGCATCACGATCAACATCAGTGGCGCCGGCAACGACCTGGTGATGGAGTCGGGCAGCGCGATCGAGGCAAACGACCCCTCGAGCCCCCCTAACGACAGCGCCCGCCCGATCACGATCACGGTTCCCGACGACATGACGATGATGGCCGGCAGCACGCTGGCGGAGAACAACTCTCAGGGCGGCTCGGGCGCCGACATCAGCCTGACGATCGGCGACGACTTCACGATGCAGTCGGGCTCGGAGATCTCGAGCTCGCGCAATGCCGGCACCACGACCGGCTCCGGCGGCGACATCGCGATCGACGTCGGCGGCGACATGCTGATGGAGGCCAACACCATCATCCACGCCGATGGCCAGAACCCGGCCGCAGGCGACGTCACGATCAACGTCGACGGCGACATGACGATGAAGGGCACCGCCGGCCCGCTCGCCGGGGCCATCATCTCCGCCACGGGCAGCTTCGGCGACACCGCCGGCGACATCACGATCCACGTCGGCAACTTCCCCAACATCCCGCCCACGGGCGTCTTCACTCAGGAGACCGGCGCGGTCGTGACCGCGAGCTCGGGTGGGCCGGCTGGCGAGATCATCATCACCGCCGGCCGGGAGATGTCGGTCGACGGCTCCGTGCTCTCGGAGTCCGGTCAATCGGGCACCGGAGCCATCCAGCCGCCCGGCGGCGGCCCGATCACGCTCCAGGCGGGCTGCGGGCTCACCGTCTCCGACACCGGCCTCGTCTCCTCCAGGGGACAGGATCCGGGCGCCGACCTCGTCCACCTCGAGGCCTGCGAGGTCTTGATCCAGGGCGTCGTTCGCTCCTTCGCACCTGGCGCGGGACACGTGATCCCGACCGGCGGCAACCGCTGCAACGACGACACCACCGCCCACCCCACCAACGGCGCCGCGGGCTTCACGGGCTGCGTTGAGATCTGGGCCAAGAACGTCACGATCGACAACACCGGCACCCACAACGGCGAGGTCCACACCGACGGCATCCGCAACCCGATGCGGGGCTGGGTCGACGTCTTCGCCCAGAAGGACGTCTCGATCCTGGGCGACCCGACCACGCCCTACCCGACCACCTTCGACGCCAACGCCTTCGTCTACACCCCGCCCTACGCGGTGCACGCCAACGCCTGCCCGGCAAGCGACGGCCAGGCGCCCTGCTCGAACTCCTTCGGCGGCCTGATCACGGTCAAGTCGCTCGATGGCAAGGTCGCAGCCTCCGGGCGCGCCCTGCAGGCGACCGCCACCGCGCTCGGCGCAGACGGCGGTGACATCGTCGTCGAGGCGGGCGGAGCGGCTCCGGCGGGCGAGGTCGACCTCGACAGCGCGAGCCTGCAGGCGACCGGGCCCTCGGGCTCCAACACCGCCGGCGGCTCGGTCAGCGTTCGCTCCTGGGAGGACGACGTGCTCGGCGTCCCGCCGGGCGAGATCAAGGTCGCCGGCGACGGTCTCACCGATCCCGGCACGATCACCCTCACCGCCTGCATGGACGTCAACTACACAGGCTCCACCGATCGCACCCCGACCGTCAACGAGGGTGCACCCTTCTGCGGCACTGGGCCGACGATTCCGGCCAGCGTGCTCTCCAACTTTGCGCTCCGCGCAGCGCTCTGGGACGCCTGCGACCCCCAGGAGGGAGTGAAGAAGGGCCAGAAGTTCAACGACCTCGACGGTGACGGCGTCAAGGACGCTGGCGAGCCGGGCCTACCGAACTGGACCATCCACATCTTCGGCACCACCAACGACAACGTGGTCGTCCACGAGGACATCCTCACCGACGCCAACGGCAACTACGAGATCACCCTTCCCCCCGGCACCTACACCGCCTGCGAGGAGCTTCAGACGGGCTGGGTGCAGACCTTCCCGAACCCCGGAAGCGACGGCAACGCCTGCGAGGGCCACAACCACCTCGGCAGCCCCGGCGCTGCCGGCTACACGTTCACGATCGTCGGTGGAGATACCCACGAGGGGAACGACTTTGGGAACCGCGAGAAGCCGCTCGAGTGCCCCGAGGACCCGGGTCGGGCCTCCTCGATCACGAGGATGGTCGACGAGGACGGCACCTCGCACGCGGTGTCGGTGCCGAACCACCTGACCGTGCAGGAGGCCTACAACGCCGCCCAGGCCAGCGGCAACCCGAACGAGGTCATCGGCATGTTCTCCGAGACGACCGAGAACGTCGTCCTCAACGGGCCGAAGCGGGTGACCATCACGCAGTGCACGACCGCCAAGGTCACCGCAGCCGACAATTCGAAGCCGGTCTGGGACATCGGGCTCGGCGCCGGGCGCCTGCTGATCGTTGGCCCCGACTCCGTCGGCGGGACGATCGGCTGGAACGTCGCCGGCAACGGCCACGAGCTCAAGGGGCTGCGGGCCGAGGGCGCGAGCCAGTACGGCATTCGGGTGCTCGGCAACAACAACTCCGTCAGCTACAACTCGGTCGACACGAGCCCTGTCGGGATTCGAGTCGAGGGCGATTACACCGACCTTCGCGGCGGCACGGTCGAGAGGAACACCGGCGATGGCGTCCAGCTCGGCTCGACGGCCAACAACAACACGTTCCGGACGGCGAACGTCCAGAGCAACGGCGGGAACGGGATCCTCGTCGAGGGCCCGACCAACACGATTCGCGACAACGGCCGGATCGACCTCAACACCCTGAACGGGATCCTCGTCGCGAGCGCCGGCAACACGATCCTCAACAACTCCGCCGCGAGCGACAACAACAAGGGCAACGGTCAGGACGGATTCAAGGTAACCGGGCCCAACAACTCCATAGAGAACAACAGGGCAAGCGACAACGGCGGCGACGGATTCGACGTCGGCGGCGGCTCGAGCAGCGCACTTGCGAACAAGCTGAAGAACAACCAGAGCAACCTGACGGGGGTAGGCGGCACGAAGGAGAACACGGGGGCTGAGTACCGCCTCCTCAACTGGGTGAAGAACAACGCCGGCGGCAACAAGGCCGACGGGATCGTCGTGCCCAAGACCACGAGCCCGACGAAGTGCAACTCGGCCGCCACTCAATTCCCGGCCACCAACGCGACATCCAACTTCACGACGGCGCAGGCCTGCGAGTAGATCAATGACGCCTTACGGGGGGAACCAATGACGAAGCGACTAAAACTCCTTTCAAGCCTCGTCCTCGCGACCGGCCTCTTGGCCGTGCTCGCGCCCTCACAGGCCGCAGCACACCCCGATCCCGACTGCACCGCCCTCGGCGGCGTGATCACGCTCGCCGACGAGTGCGAGGTTCAGTCGAGCCAGACGGCCAAGGCCGGCACCTACAACATCTTCCACACGCTGATCATCAAGGCCGGCGTCCAGATCGACGCCACCACGCCCGGCACGGGCGGCATCACGATCAACATCAGTGGCGCCGGCAACGACCTGGTGATGGAGTCGGGCAGCGCGATCGAGGCAAACGACCCCTCGAGCCCCCCTAACGACAGCGCCCGCCCGATCACGATCACGGTTCCCGACGACATGACGATGATGGCCGGCAGCACGCTGGCGGAGAACAACTCTCAGGGCGGCTCGGGCGCCGACATCAGCCTGACGATCGGCGACGACTTCACGATGCAGTCGGGCTCGGAGATCTCGAGCTCGCGCAATGCCGGCACCACGACCGGCTCCGGCGGCGACATCGCGATCGACGTCGGCGGCGACATGCTGATGGAGGCCAACACCATCATCCACGCCGATGGCCAGAACCCGGCCGCAGGCGACGTCACGATCAACGTCGACGGCGACATGACGATGAAGGGCACCGCCGGCCCGCTCGCCGGGGCCATCATCTCCGCCACGGGCAGCTTCGGCGACACCGCCGGCGACATCACGATCCACGTCGGCAACTTCCCCAACATCCCGCCCACGGGCGTCTTCACTCAGGAGACCGGCGCGGTCGTGACCGCGAGCTCGGGTGGGCCGGCTGGCGAGATCATCATCACCGCCGGCCGGGAGATGTCGGTCGACGGCTCCGTGCTCTCGGAGTCCGGTCAATCGGGCACCGGAGCCATCCAGCCGCCCGGCGGCGGCCCGATCACGCTCCAGGCGGGCTGCGGGCTCACCGTCTCCGACACCGGCCTCGTCTCCTCCAGGGGACAGGATCCGGGCGCCGACCTCGTCCACCTCGAGGCCTGCGAGGTCTTGATCCAGGGCGTCGTTCGCTCCTTCGCACCTGGCGCGGGACACGTGATCCCGACCGGCGGCAACCGCTGCAACGACGACACCACCGCCCACCCCACCAACGGCGCCGCGGGCTTCACGGGCTGCGTTGAGATCTGGGCCAAGAACGTCACGATCGACAACACCGGCACCCACAACGGCGAGGTCCACACCGACGGCATCCGCAACCCGATGCGGGGCTGGGTCGACGTCTTCGCCCAGAAGGACGTCTCGATCCTGGGCGACCCGACCACGCCCTACCCGACCACCTTCGACGCCAACGCCTTCGTCTACACCCCGCCCTACGCGGTGCACGCCAACGCCTGCCCGGCAAGCGACGGCCAGGCGCCCTGCTCGAACTCCTTCGGCGGCCTGATCACGGTCAAGTCGCTCGATGGCAAGGTCGCAGCCTCCGGGCGCGCCCTGCAGGCGACCGCCACCGCGCTCGGCGCAGACGGCGGTGACATCGTCGTCGAGGCGGGCGGAGCGGCTCCGGCGGGCGAGGTCGACCTCGACAGCGCGAGCCTGCAGGCGACCGGGCCCTCGGGCTCCAACACCGCCGGCGGCTCGGTCAGCGTTCGCTCCTGGGAGGACGACGTGCTCGGCGTCCCGCCGGGCGAGATCAAGGTCGCCGGCGACGGTCTCACCGATCCCGGCACGATCACCCTCACCGCCTGCATGGACGTCAACTACACAGGCTCCACCGATCGCACCCCGACCGTCAACGAGGGTGCACCCTTCTGCGGCACTGGGCCGACGATTCCGGCCAGCGTGCTCTCCAACTTTGCGCTCCGCGCAGCGCTCTGGGACGCCTGCGACCCCCAGGAGGGAGTGAAGAAGGGCCAGAAGTTCAACGACCTCGACGGTGACGGCGTCAAGGACGCTGGCGAGCCGGGCCTACCGAACTGGACCATCCACATCTTCGGCACCACCAACGACAACGTGGTCGTCCACGAGGACATCCTCACCGACGCCAACGGCAACTACGAGATCACCCTTCCCCCCGGCACCTACACCGCCTGCGAGGAGCTTCAGACGGGCTGGGTGCAGACCTTCCCGAACCCCGGAAGCGACGGCAACGCCTGCGAGGGCCACAACCACCTCGGCAGCCCCGGCGCTGCCGGCTACACGTTCACGATCGTCGGTGGAGATACCCACGAGGGGAACGACTTTGGGAACAGGAAGCTCGAGTGCGAGAAGGGCCCTGTCAAGGACGTGCTCAACCCGACGACTGGGCGCTTCCCCGGCAACGCAGGACCCGATGTGATCGTACGGATCGACCTCGGTCAGTCCGTCCAGGATGCTGTCGACAACGTCAGCGACGTCAACGGCGACCAGAAGCTCATCATCTTGGTCCTCAAGGACGGGACGGGGCAGCTCGGCGGGCACACGAGCCAGGAAGTCGTCATCGACGACGCCTACAGCCTGCCGTTCGGCCTGATCGGCTGCAGCGTGACGCTTCACGATCCGACCCCCAATGACGCCAACCCGACGATCCGCATCGCATCCTCTGCTGGAAGCCCACAGAACATCTTCCTGATGGACCTCCATGCTGCGGACAGCAAGGCCGCGGGCATCGCGGTCGAGGGCAATGGCCGCTACCTGCGTAACGAGAACGTCCTCAACAACGCGGTCGGCTTCAAGATCACCGGCAACGCCAACACCGTCCACAACGGCGCGGCGACGGGCAACACCGGTGCCGGTGCCAACGTCCAGGGCGACAGCAACGTGCTCACGGACACCGACTCCTACTCGAACGGCGTCGGCTTCCAGGTCACGGGCAACAACAACCAGCTCCTCAAGCTCGACGCAGGAGACAAGGGCAAGGGGAACCTCGGCGACGGCGTCAACGTCAACGGCGCCAACAACCTGTTGTCCGAGATCGGGGCCTTCGCCAACGGCGGCGACGGCATCGACGTCACCGGCAACACCAACCGCCTGCTGAAGAACGTCGCCGGCGACTCGGGCAAGGGCAACGGGGCCGACGGCATTCACCTCGCGGGCTCCGGGGCGACGATTCAGGAGAACAAGGCCAGCAGCAACAAGACGACCAGCACGACCGGTGACGGGTTCGACATCAGCGGCGGCGTGAGCGCCGCTCCGAACAAGCTGAAGAACAACTCCAGCAACACCGGATCCTCGGGAAGCTCGACCCACGAGAACGGCGGCGCAGAGTACCGCCTGCTCAACTACGTGCGAAACGACGGGGGTGGCAACAAGGCCGACGGCGTAGTCGTCCCCAAGACGACGAGCCCGGTGAAGTGCAATGCCGGCGCCACTCAGTTCCCGGCCATGAATGTCACGCTCAACCTCATGTCGGCGACCGCGTGCGAGTAGTGGAGCCCTGCACTTGACAGCCAAACCCCGACAGCGAGAAGGTAGCGATGGCAAGGTTGCACGCGAGCCGGGTCGGGCTCGCCACGTCAGGAGGACACATGTATCTCACATCCGAGCGCCTCAGGTGAATCGTTCCAAGGGTGGGAGTCGCCGCGGCCGCGGCGTCGTGACTCTCCTGGCAACGCTCGTCCTGTCGGCTGTTTTCGCAGGGTCGGCCTCGGCCGACCAGGCCGGCTGCGACCTGGGCACCTACAACGTGATCTTTGACGAGTGCCAGATCTCCGGTCCCACGACGGCCACCGGAGTGAAGAACTTCCACCACTCGGTGCACATGCTGCCCGGCTCGAGCATCAATGCGAGCGGAGGCGGAATCACCCTCAACATCAATGGCGCCTCCGGGCTCGACTTCACGATGGACACGACCAGCTCCGTCATCGAGGCCAACGACGATGGCCTGCCCTCGGGTGCGAGCGCGAGCCCAATCAACATCAACGCGACCGGCGACATGGAGATGCAGGCCGGCGCCAGGATCCTCGCCGAGAACGCGAACAACGGCGGAAGCGGCGGCAACATCACGATCGACGTCGACGGCGACCTGACGATGGCCGGAGCGGTCGGGCTGGTGCCGGGCGCGATCATCTCGACTCGCAAGTCCGCTGGCGCCGGCGACACAGGCTTGGGGGGCAACATTACGATCATGGTCGGCGACTCCACGGCGGCGACCGGCACCTTCTTCATGGGCGGCGGCTCCACCACCTACGGCGCGGAGACCGGCGCGAAGCTGATCGCCACCGGCACAGGACCGGCCGGTGACATAACGGTCAACGCCGGCCGCACCTATACGACCGAGCCCGGCTCGGTCGTCGAGGCGGGGGATGGCAACGGGACCACGGTCCAGCAGGGCGGCAAGATCTTTCTCGCCTCCGGCTGCGGCCTGACGACCAAGGGCCGCGTGACCAGCAAGGGCACGGACCCGGGCGCCGACCTCGTTCACATCGAGGCCTGCGACGTCCTCATCGCCGGCCTCGTCGAGTCGACCGGCAGGGCGCACGCGACCGGGATCAGGAACAGCTGCGACAACGTGAACGACGGCCTCGCCGGGGAGGTCCTCCGGCCCGGCAAGCCGGCTGAGTCGACGGCCTGCATCGAGGTCTGGGCCAACAACGTCACCATCGACTCGACCAACGGCAACGCCGGCGAGCTGAACGCGGACATCGGCAACGGGGGGAGCGGGGGCAGATCATGGATAGACGTCTTTGCCTTCACCGACCTGACTGTCAAGGACGGCAGCGGCAACAACCGCACCAGCAGCAACGGCGGCGGTTCCTACCTGAACACCTTCGCGGTGCACGCGAAGTCGATCGGTGGCTCTGACAACACTCCGAACACGATCACCGCCAAGGCCAAGACGGGCGTGCTGACGGTTACCGGCGACGCCTTCCAAGCGGGCTCGGACGGCAATGGCTCCAACGGCGGCTCGATCGTGCTTCAGAGCTCCGGCAACGCCACCCTGGATACCTCGCTCGAGGCGTCCTCCGGCGGCGGTGCTGCGGGCGACGGCGGCTCGATCGCGGTCAGGTCGTTCAACGGCAACATCAGCTGGCAGAACGGCGAGGGCGACGTCACTGGGAGCCCAAACGGGACGATCTCGCTGACCTCCTGCGGCACGGTCAACACCGCCGGGTCGAACTTCCACAGCGTGTCTGTCACGACGGCGAGTTCCTGCGGCGGCATGCCCTCGATCCCCGGGGTGAGCCCCGACTACACGAATGGTTTCTTCGACAGCGCCACGCGCTGGGACAATTGCAACGAAGAGGGAACGATCATCGTCGAGAAGCAGACCGTCCCGGACGGTGCGACGGGCAACTTCACGTTCACGGGCGACGCGGCCGGCACGATCTCCGACGGCCAGCAGATCGTCGTATCCGGGCTGACAGCCGGTACCTACACCTCCACGGAGGCAGACCCCTCGCCGGGTTTCGACCTCACCGACATTCAGTGCACGGACTCTGACAACGCGGGCGTTGCGAGCTCGGGCGACACTCAGACTCGAACGGCGACGATCAACCTCGACCCCGGCGAGACCGTCAGCTGCACGTTCGAGAACACCGAGCGCGGCAAGGTCGTGATCACCAAGGACACGATCCCCAACGGCCCCCAGGACTTCACCTACACCGACACCATCCCCAACGGCTGCCAGATCGGCCCCCTCGACGACGACTCCGACAACACCAACCCCAACAACACGACCTGCCTCAACGTCACCCCCGGCACCTACAGCGTGACCGAGGACGACCCGACGCCGGGCTTCGACCTCACCGACCTCACCTGCACCGACTCTGACGCCGGCGGCACCGACTCCACGGGCTCGACCGCCACCCGCACGGCGACGATCAACCTCGACCCCGGCGAGACCGTCAGCTGCACGTTCGAGAACACCGAGCGCGGCAAGGTCGTGATCACCAAGGACACGATCCCCAACGGCCCCCAGGACTTCACCTACACCGACACCATCCCCAACGGCTGCCAGATCGGCCCCCTCGACGACGACTCCGACAACACCAACCCCAACAACACGACCTGCCTCAACGTCACCCCCGGCACCTACAGCGTGACCGAGGACGACCCGACGCCGGGCTTCGACCTCACCGACCTCACCTGCACCGACTCTGACGCCGGCGGCACCGACTCCACGGGCTCGACCGCCACCCGCACGGCGACGATCAACCTCGACCCCGGCGAGACCGTCAGCTGCACGTTCGAGAACACCGAGCGCGGCAAGGTCGTGATCACCAAGGACACGATCCCCAACGGCCCCCAGGACTTCACCTACACCGACACCATCCCCAACGGCTGCCAGATCGGCCCCCTCGACGACGACTCCGACAACACCAACCCCAACAACACGACCTGCCTCAACGTCACCCCCGGCACCTACAGCGTGACCGAGGACGACCCGACGCCGGGCTTCGACCTCACCGACCTCACCTGCACCGACTCTGACGCCGGCGGCACCGACTCCACGGGCTCGACCGCCACCCGCACGGCGACGATCAACCTCGACCCCGGCGAGACCGTCAGCTGCACGTTCGAGAACACCGAGCGCGGCAAGGTCGTGATCACCAAGGACACGATCCCCAACGGCCCCCAGGACTTCACCTACACCGACACCATCCCCAACGGCTGCCAGATCGGCCCCCTCGACGACGACTCCGACAACACCAACCCCAACAACACGACCTGCCTCAACGTCACCCCCGGCACCTACAGCGTGACCGAGGACGACCCGACGCCGGGCTTCGACCTCACCGACCTCACCTGCACCGACTCTGACGCCGGCGGCACCGACTCCACGGGCTCGACCGCCACCCGCACGGCGACGATCAACCTCGACCCCGGCGAGACCGTCAGCTGCACGTTCGAGAACACCGAGCGCGGCAAGGTCGTGATCACCAAGGACACGATCCCCAACGGCCCCCAGGACTTCACCTACACCGACACCATCCCCAACGGCTGCCAGATCGGCCCCCTCGACGACGACTCCGACAACACCAACCCCAACAACACGACCTGCCTCAACGTCACCCCCGGCACCTACAGCGTGACCGAGGACGACCCGACGCCGGGCTTCGACCTCACCGACCTCACCTGCACCGACTCTGACGCCGGCGGCACCGACTCCACGGGCTCGACCGCCACCCGCACGGCGACGATCAACCTCGACCCCGGCGAGACCGTCAGCTGCACGTTCGAGAACACCGAGCGCGGCAAGGTCGTGATCACCAAGGACACGATCCCCAACGGCCCCCAGGACTTCACCTACACCGACACCATCCCCAACGGCTGCCAGATCGGCCCCCTCGACGACGACTCCGACAACACCAACCCCAACAACACGACCTGCCTCAACGTCACCCCCGGCACCTACAGCGTGACCGAGGACGACCCGACGCCGGGCTTCGACCTCACCGACCTCACCTGCACCGACTCTGACGCCGGCGGCACCGACTCCACGGGCTCGACCGCCACCCGCACGGCGACGATCAACCTCGACCCCGGCGAGACCGTCAGCTGCACGTTCGAGAACACCGAGCGCGGCAAGGTCGTGATCACCAAGGACACGATCCCCAACGGCCCCCAGGACTTCACCTACACCGACACCATCCCCAACGGCTGCCAGATCGGCCCCCTCGACGACGACTCCGACAACACCAACCCCAACAACACGACCTGCCTCAACGTCACCCCCGGCACCTACAGCGTGACCGAGGACGACCCGACGCCGGGCTTCGACCTCACCGACCTCACCTGCACCGACTCTGACGCCGGCGGCACCGACTCCACGGGCTCGACCGCCACCCGCACGGCGACGATCAACCTCGACCCCGGCGAGACCGTCAGCTGCACGTTCGAGAACACCGAGCGCGGCAAGGTCGTGATCACCAAGGACACGATCCCCAACGGCCCCCAGGACTTCACCTACACCGACACCATCCCCAACGGCTGCCAGATCGGCCCCCTCGACGACGACTCCGACAACACCAACCCCAACAACACGACCTGCCTCAACGTCACCCCCGGCACCTACAGCGTGACCGAGGACGACCCGACGCCGGGCTTCGACCTCACCGACCTCACCTGCACCGACTCTGACGCCGGCGGCACCGACTCCACGGGCTCGACCGCCACCCGCACGGCGACGATCAACCTCGACCCCGGCGAGACCGTCAGCTGCACGTTCGAGAACACCGAGCGCGGCAAGGTCGTGATCACCAAGGACACGATCCCCAACGGCCCCCAGGACTTCACCTACACCGACACCATCCCCAACGGCTGCCAGATCGGCCCCCTCGACGACGACTCCGACAACACCAACCCCAACAACACGACCTGCCTCAACGTCACCCCCGGCACCTACAGCGTGACCGAGGACGACCCGACGCCGGGCTTCGACCTCACCGACCTCACCTGCACCGACTCTGACGCCGGCGGCACCGACTCCACGGGCTCGACCGCCACCCGCACGGCGACGATCAACCTCGACCCCGGCGAGACCGTCAGCTGCACGTTCGAGAACACCGAGCGCGGCAAGGTCGTGATCACCAAGGACACGATCCCCAACGGCCCCCAGGACTTCACCTACACCGACACCATCCCCAACGGCTGCCAGATCGGCCCCCTCGACGACGACTCCGACAACACCAACCCCAACAACACGACCTGCCTCAACGTCACCCCCGGCACCTACAGCGTGACCGAGGACGACCCGACGCCGGGCTTCGACCTCACCGACCTCACCTGCACCGACTCTGACGCCGGCGGCACCGACTCCACGGGCTCGACCGCCACCCGCACGGCGACGATCAACCTCGACCCCGGCGAGACCGTCAGCTGCACGTTCGAGAACACCGAGCGCGGCAAGGTCGTGATCACCAAGGACACGATCCCCAACGGCCCCCAGGACTTCACCTACACCGACACCATCCCCAACGGCTGCCAGATCGGCCCCCTCGACGACGACTCCGACAACACCAACCCCAACAACACGACCTGCCTCAACGTCACCCCCGGCACCTACAGCGTGACCGAGGACGACCCGACGCCGGGCTTCGACCTCACCGACCTCACCTGCACCGACTCTGACGCCGGCGGCACCGACTCCACGGGCTCGACCGCCACCCGCACGGCGACGATCAACCTCGACCCCGGCGAGACCGTCAGCTGCACGTTCGAGAACACCGAGCGCGGCAAGGTCGTGATCACCAAGGACACGATCCCCAACGGCCCCCAGGACTTCACCTACACCGACACCATCCCCAACGGCTGCCAGATCGGCCCCCTCGACGACGACTCCGACAACACCAACCCCAACAACACGACCTGCCTCAACGTCACCCCCGGCACCTACAGCGTGACCGAGGACGACCCGACGCCGGGCTTCGACCTCACCGACCTCACCTGCACCGACTCTGACGCCGGCGGCACCGACTCCACGGGCTCGACCGCCACCCGCACGGCGACGATCAACCTCGACCCCGGCGAGACCGTCAGCTGCACGTTCGAGAACACCGAGCGCGGCAAGGTCGTGATCACCAAGGACACGATCCCCAACGGCCCCCAGGACTTCACCTACACCGACACCATCCCCAACGGCTGCCAGATCGGCCCCCTCGACGACGACTCCGACAACACCAACCCCAACAACACGACCTGCCTCAACGTCACCCCCGGCACCTACAGCGTGACCGAGGACGACCCGACGCCGGGCTTCGACCTCACCGACCTCACCTGCACCGACTCTGACGCCGGCGGCACCGACTCCACGGGCTCGACCGCCACCCGCACGGCGACGATCAACCTCGACCCCGGCGAGACCGTCAGCTGCACGTTCGAGAACACCGAGGACGCCACCGTCACGATCACCAAGGACGCGATCCCGGACGGTCCGCCAGGACTTCAGCTTCAGCGACCACCGGCCTCAACGGCGCCTGATCGGCCCTTCACGCTCGAGCGACGACGGCAACGAGACAAACGAGCCGGCGACTCCCGGCACCGGCGGCGACTGGCCGAAGACCAAGAAGTTCACGTTCTCCGGCTCCGACTTCGGAGCGAAGACGATCACCGGGTCGGTCCCGAGCGGCTGGACGAACTCCGCCTACAGCTTGCTCCGAGGGCACCAAGAGTGGAACGACGACCGCGAACTTCACGGTCGACCCAGGCGACACGATCAGCGTGCAACTACGAGAACACCAAGGACGCCACCGTCACGATCACCAAGGACGCGATCCCGGATTCCGGCCAGGACTTCCGCTTCTCGACCACCGGCTCAGGCCTCGCGCCCTTCACGCTCGAGGACGACGGCAACGAGACAAACGAGCCGGCGACTCCCGGCACCGGCGGCGACTGGCCGAAGACCAAGAAGTTCACGTTCACTGGCTCCGACTTCGGGCGAAGACGATCACCGAGTCGTCCCGCGCGGCTGGACGAACTCCGCCTACAGTTGCTCCGAGGGCACCAAGAGTGGAACGACGACCGCGAACTTCACGGTCGACCCAGGCGACACGATCACGTGCAACTACGAGAACACCAAGGACGCCACCGTCACGATCACCAAGGACGCGATCCCGGACTCAGGCCAGGACTTCAGCTTCACGACCTCCGGCTCGGGCCTCTCGAGCTTCACGCTCGAGGACGACGGCAACGAGACAAACGAGCCGGCGACTCCCGGCACCGGCGGCGACTGGCCGAAGACCAAGAAGTTCACGTTCTCCGGCTCCGACTTCGGAGCGAAGACGATCACCGAGTCGGTCCCGAGCGGCTGGACGAACTCCGCCTACAGCTGCTCCGAGGGCACCAAGAGTGGAACGACGACCGCGAACTTCACGGTCGACCCAGGCGACACGATCACGTGCAACTACGAGAACAAGAAGAACGCGACCATCACGATCACCAAGGACGCGATCCCGGATAGCGCGCAGAACTTCCCCTTCGGCTCTACTGGCCTCGCCCCATTCACGCTCGAGGACGACGGCAACGAGACAAACGAGCCGGCGACTCCCGGCACCGGCGGCGACTGGCCGAAGACCAAGAAGTTCACGGTCACTGGCTCCAACTACCCCTTCGGGCAGAAGACGATCACCGAGGTCGTCCCCGCAGGCTGGACGAACTCCGCCTACAGTTGCTCCGAGGGCACCAAGAGTGGAACGACGACCGCGAACTTCACGGTCGACCCAGGCGACACGATCACGTGCAACTACGAGAACACCAAGGACGCCACCGTCACGATCACCAAGGACGCGATCCCGGATTCCGGCCAGGACTTCAGCTTCTCGACCACCGGCTCAGGCCTTCGGGCCCTTCACGCTCGAGGACGACGGCAACGAGACAAACGAGCCGGCGACTCCCGGCACCGGCGGCGACTGGCCGAAGACCAAGAAGTTCACGTTCTCCGGCTCCGACTTCGGAGCGAAGACGATCACCGAGTCGGTCCCGAGCGGCTGGACGAACTCCGCCTACAGCTGCTCCGAGGGCACCAAGAGTGGAACGACGACCGCGAACTTCACGGTCGACCCAGGCGACACGATCACGTGCAACTACGAGAACAAGAAGAACGCGACCGTGACGGTCTACAAGTACAAGGACCTCAACGGCAGCGGCAGCAAGGACCCGAGCGAGCCCTTCCTCAGCGGCTGGACCATCAAGATCTACCAGGGATCGTCGACCACGCCGCTGGCGACCCAGACCACGAACGGCTCGGGGCAGGCGACCTTCTCGGTGAAGCCCGACCAGGCCTATCGCATCTGTGAGACGCTCCAGTCGGGATGGTTCAACACCGACCCCGGCGATGTGCCGCAGGGCACCGATCCGTGCAAGATGACAACCACCCTGGGAGCGGACCAGGCAGCCATCCTCTACTTCGGCAATCGCAAGGCGCTGACCACGGGTGCGAGAACGAAGGGCTTCTGGCGCAACAACAACGGGCAGGGCGTCATCACGGCGTCCTGTAGCCCCAGCGGCAAGCCATCGCTGTACTCGTTCCTAACGCAGTACAACCCGTTCAAAGACCTGACATCCAGCAGCTGCAGTGCGATTGCCGGCTACGTCACGAACATCGTCGACGCGGCCGACTCATCGGGTACCTCGATGAACCCGATGCTGAAGGCCCAGATGCTCTCTACCGCGCTTGACGTCTACTTCAGCGACCCCGCCCTGGGCTGGTCGTCCAGCGTGAACTCCTTCATCCCGAACACGACGATAGGTGGCATCACCATCGACCTTCAACACGTCTGCGCCATGTTCGACAGCAGCGCCGACCCTGCGGTCTGCACGGGCTCGTTCCGCGACGCGGGCGAGTGTGCGTTCGGCGGTGCCGACAGCATGACGGTGTCGCAGATGCTGGCCTATGCAGCGAGTAAAGCGGCGGTGGCGACATCGGCCAACCCGCTCGCCTCGCCCTGGTACGAGCAGGTCAAGACGACCCAGGAGTGCGCCAAGGACGCATTCGATGCCATCAACAACGAGGTTGCGTTCGGCCCGTAACGCAGCGCTTTGACTCCACGCACCCGATCGCGCCGGTTTCTGGGTAGGGTTCCTACGCGGTGACGACACCGAACGAGAGCCTCATCGAGCGCTTCTACGGCGCGTTCGCCGAGCGCGACGGCGCCGGAATGTCGGCCTGCTACGCGCCCGACGTGACGTTCTCCGATCCCGTCTTCCCGGATCTTCGCGGTGACGAGGCCGGGGCGATGTGGCGCATGCTGACGGCGCGCGCGAACGATCTGCGCATCGAGTTGCTCGAACGCGAGGCCGACGACGAGCGCGGGTCGGCACACTGGCGCGCCCATTACACGTTCACCCAGACCGGGCGGCCGGTCGTCAACGACATTCGCGCCTCGTTCCGGTTCTCCGACGGGCGCATCGTCGAGCACCGTGACGAGTTCGACTTCCATCGCTGGGCTCGGCAGGCGCTGGGCACAACCGGTCTCCTGTTGGGCTGGACGCCGATCGTGCGGAACGGCGTGCGGCGCCGTGCCGCGGCCGGACTGGAGGAGTTCCGCGCGGAGCCGGGCTGAGAGGTGCTCGTCGTGATCGGTCGGGTTCAGTGCGCGCCCGAGCAGCGGGACGAGCTGGTCGCCCTCTTCGAGAAGATGCAGTCCGACTCCCGTCGCGAGGACGGCTGCCTGCGGTACGGCTTCTTCGCCGCGGTGGAGGATCACCTCAGCTTCGTCGCCGTGGAGGAGTGGGCGGATCAGGAGGCGCTCGATCGCCACTTCTGGGAGCCGCACCTACACGAGTTCGCCGCCCGCCTGCTGGAATTGGTATCGGCGCCGCCGGAGGTCGCGATTCACGAGATCGCCGACACCAAGCCGTTTCCGGGGCGATGATCCAGGGCGCCCTTGTCGCGCCGACGAATCGCGCCTGAACGTCAGCGGCGATGCCGCGATCATCCTCAATCTGCTCTCTGCGGGAGCCGCGTATGGAGTGCTGGTCCTGGTGTTTCAGGAGGGGTGGGGGGAGTCACTGCTCGGCTTCACCTCCTCGGTGGTCGCGCCATCCGATTCCGCACGCTTGGCGGCTTCACGCATCTCGAAGACATCGGTCGCCCAGTCGCCGAGCTCGCGCGTGACGTCACGCACGGCTCCGACAACGATCCCCATGATCTGCCCGACGTGTGTGGCGCCGGACTCGATAGCCACCTGCAGGGTGTCCTTGCGGACTTCGATTCTCTCTAACGGGGCCATCCCCTGAAGGATCTCAGACTGGGGTCGCAGCGAGTGCCTTCGGCCGCTCTGGCGTGGGCGCCTGGTCAGCCTGGCGAGGGCCAGCCGAGGGAGCCTCGCGGCGATCCGGCAGGGCGAGCCTCACGATCTTTCGCACAACGCTTCCGAATTGCTTGTTCAGCGGACCGGCGTTGTACGGGATGCCGTAGCGCTCGCAGATCTCACGCACCTCGACTGAGATCTCCGCGTAGCGGTGGGCCGGGATGTCAGGAAAGAGGTGGTGCTCGATCTGGAAGCTGAGGTTGCCGGAGAGGACGTGGAACAGCTTCCCGCCCGTCAGGTTGGCGGAACCAAGCAGCTGGCGGTAGTACCACTGGCCGCGGGTCTCCTCCGCGGTCTCCTGCTCCGTGAACTCCTGGGTGCCTTCGGGGAAGTGCCCGCAGAAGATGATCGTGAACGCCCACAGGTTGCGCGTGAGATTCGCAGTCGCGTTGCCGGCCAGCGTGAGCGCAGCCGATGGACCGGTCAAAAGCGGAAACAGGACATAGTCCTTCAGCGTCTGCTGGCGCACCTTGCCCCAGATCGCGCCGATCATCCCTCGCTTTTGGCGCAAGCCCGCCTTCCCGGCGGTTATACGCTCCAGCTCGAGATCGTGCAGGGCGACGCCGTATTGGAAGAAGATCGCCAGCAACCCCGCGTAGAGAGGGTTGCCCAGGTAGTACGGGTGCCACCGCTGGTCCTCGGACATGCGCAGCACGCCGTAGCCGATGTCGCGGTCCTTGCCAACGATGTTGGTGTGGGTGTGGTGCATGTAGTTGTGAGAGTGACGCCACTGGTCGCCGGGGCAGGCCGAGTCCCACTCGAAGCCCTTGCCGGTCAGCCCGGGGTCATTCATCCAGTCGTACTGACCGTGCATCACGTTGTGGCCGATCTCCATGTTGTCGAGGATCTTCGACAGCGAAAGGGCCGTCACGCCACCGAGCCACGCGGGCGGGAAGAACCCCGCGAACATCAGCGCGCGGCCGGTGACCTCGAGCCCGCGCTGGGCCCGGATCACCTTGCGGATGTAGCTCGCATCGCGCTCGCCCAGATCGGCGACGACGCGCTGGCGGATCGCGTCGAGCTCCTCGCCGAAGGACTCGATCTGCTCGGGGGTGAGCTCGGGAATGGTGGTCGTGCTCATCGGGGGTCTCCTTCTTGGTCGGAAAAAGGCTCGTGCGGGGTTGACGTCGTCAGAGGTCGAGCTCGACGTCGCCAACGGGGACCGAGACGCAGATCTGGATGTCCTCCTCCTCAGCGCCCGAGACCTCGCCGGTGACGAGGTTGCGGACGCTGCCCGCCGTCTTGCGACAGGTACAGGTGTGGCAGATGCCCATCCGGCAGCCGAACTGAGGTCCCAGTCCGGCCTGTTCGGCCTGCTCGAGAAGGGAGCGGCCGTTGTTCGGCCGGCGCTCGCGGGCGCGGGCGAAGCTCACGCTTCCCTCGGCGCGATCGCTGGGGAGCGCGAGCGAGGGGGGGAGAAAGCTCTCGATGTGGAGCAGACGCTCTATGCCGTCCTCGGCCCAGATCCTGCGCGCCGACTCGATCAGCCCGGGCGGGCCGCAGACATAGGCTTCCGCGCGAGCTGCGTCCGGGGCTACCGCGCGCAGGTGCTCGCGACTGAGGTGGCCGGTCAGGGCGCCGCCGGAGGCGCGTGTGTAGGCATGGACGACCCGCACGTTTGGATGACGGGCCGCGATCTCGCCGAGCTCGCGGCCGTAGATGACGTCATCGCGCGTCGGTGCGTAGTGGACGAAGGTCACGGCTCCGGCATGCCCCTCGTCGGAGAGCGTTCGCAGAATCGAGATCAGCGGCGTGATGCCGCTACCGCCGCTGATCAGCAGCAGACGGTCGGGCCGGCTCGCCGGCAGGACGAAGTCACCGTCGGCCGCCGAAAGTCCGACCACCATCCCGGGACGTGCGCTTCGGTTGAGAAAGCCGGAGACCCGGCCCTCGGGATGCGCCTTGACCGTGATCTCGATGCGGTCGGCCCCATGCTGCGGAGCAGGCGGGCGAGTAGCAGCGCGTCTGGCGCACGCCGTCGATCTCGACCGTCAGGCGGACGAACTGTCCGGTGCTGAAGCCCTGCCAGTTCTCGTTCGGGCGCAGGGTCAGCGTGACGCTGTCGCCTGTCTGGCGACGGACCTCGACGACCTCGGCCCTGGCCTCGCTCAGCGACCACGAGGGGCGGATCAGCTCCAGATAGCGGTCGACACCGTGCGGTGCGGCGAGCGCCTCGAGCAATCCCGAGCCCAGGACGCGGCGGCCGAGCCGGCGCACGGGCGTCGGCGGCTGTGGGCGTGGGGCGGCGGCGGTGGTCATGGGCTCGGCGGGCTCTGCATATTGAGTGTACGACTGTACACAGATTACCCCTAACCCGCGGGCCGTAACAGCGATGTCGGTGCGCTATGTCACACTTGTGACGTGAACAGTCGTACTCCCACGACGGCCGGGTCAGTCTCCGCGTCCCGCCGCGAGCGAAAGCAACGGACGCGGGCGGATCTGCTGCAGGCGGCGCTTCTGCTGCTCAAGGACAAGAGCTTCAGCAGCCTGAGCCTGCGCGAGGTCAGCCGTGAGGCCGGGGTCGTCCCAACCGCCTTCTACCGCCACTTCACGAGCATGGAGGAGCTAGGGCTGGCGCTCGTCGACGAGTCCTTCCGCACCCTGCGCGAGATGATCCGATCGGCCCGGTCGGAGGCGAACCCCGAGCACGTCATCCGTGGCTCGGTCGAGATCCTCGTGCACCACGTGCACGAGCACCGCCTTCACTTCCGCTTCATCGCACGCGAGCGGTTCGGGGGCGTGAGCGCCCTTCGCCAGGCGATCCGAGGCGAGATCAGGTTGTTCTCGAGCGAGCTCGCGACCGACCTCGCAAGGTTCCCTTACCTCAACGAGTGGAGCACCGAGGACCTGCAGATGATGGCTGGGCTGATCGTGAACGCGATGGTCTCGACCGCGGAAGGGATCCTCGACGTGCCGATCGACAACCCCGAGGTCGAGGACGAGATCGTCCGCACGGTCGAGAAGCAACTCCGCCTCGTGGCGCTCGCCGCGCCCCATTGGCGAAGCGCCGGCAGCGCGCCGGTCTCGGCCCGGCCGAGCGACTGACTACGCGCCCTCGATCCGTCTTCGTTCGCGGAAGTAGAGGAAGAGGGGGAACGCGAAGCAGAGGCCCCCAAAAACCGCGAGGGCAAACGGCCACCAGCGTCGGATTCCCACCCTCGCCGCCTCCCTGGGTAGCCATGCGAGAAAGACGACGGCACACATCATGAGATCGGCGAACGTCAGCGCGGCGATCGTCGAGGAGAAGATCTGATCCCCGAATTCGCCTGGATCGAGGCCGTTGTCGGCGAGGAAAGCGCCGAAGAGGGCGAGCTGACCAAGCAGGCCGGCGATCGCCAGGGCGAGAAACGCGACGGCTCGCGCGCTCGAAGTCATGGGCCGAGGATCGCACCCGGAGGTTGGTCTGTCGATTACCTCGGAGGTAATCGAGGGGCGGTCGCGTGGCAGCTAGAGTCGGCACCACGAGATGGCGATCGTGAGCTCCCAGCCTCGGGTCGGGCCGCTGCTGCGCGAGTGGCGCAAGCGGCGGCGGCGCACGCAGCTCGACCTGGCCCTCGCCGCCGGCATCTCGGCCCGACATCTGAGCTTCGTCGAGACCGGTCGCTCGACGCCTAGCCCGGAGATGGTGCTGCTGCTCGCCGAGCAGCTCGAGGTCCCGTTCCGGGAGCGCAACCAGCTGCTGCTCGCCGCCGGTCATGCGCCGGCCTTTCCCGAGCGCTCGCTGCAGGACCCCGAGCTTGCGCCGGTGCGGGAGGCTCTCGATCTGGTCCTCGCCGGACACGAGCCCTACCCGGCGCTCGTCATCGATCGCCGCTGGAACATCGTTGCCGCCAACTCCGCGACCGTGGCACTCGCCGAGTGGCTCGACCCGGCGCTGCTCGAACCGCCGCTCAACATGCAGCGGGTCATGCGGGAGCTGGCCCCCCGGATCGTCAACCTCGTCGAGGTACGGGCGTATTTCGTCGAGCGGCTCCAGCACCAGGCCGCGATCACCGGGGACGAGGAGATGGCCGCGCTGCTGGGGGAGCTGGCGGGCGACCCGGCGCGCGGGCAATGGCACGATCTCGCCTCCGAGGCGGCCGCGAGCGGGATCCTCATGCCGCTGCGGCTGCGCGGTCCAGACGGCGGCGAGCTGTCGCTCTTCGGCACGGTCGCCACCTTCGGCACCGCGGTCGAGGTGACGACCTCCGAGCTTTCGATCGAGTCGTTCTTCCCCGCCGACGCTGCGACTGCCGAGGTGCTGCGGAACCTACCTCGGAGGTAATCGACAGGCCTCCCACAGGCTGTCACGGTTGGTCGCGTGACGAGGAGGGACGTGGAACGGTTCGACGGGAGGCGCTGGTCTCACGCGGGCCGTCTACGCGGCAAGCGTCTTAGGCGCTCTCCCGGCGGTGGTCGGCTCTATGCGCTGAAGCGGATCAGGCTTCGCCCAAGCGCTCCTTGCGCTTCTTTGGGACTGCCTCTTTGGCGGCGGCGCGTTCGGCGTCGAGGCGCTTCTTCGCCTCCTTGAGCCACGCTCGGCGCCCGTTGTGCGTGCTCACGTGCTCAGGCAACTCGTCGCCTCGCTTGGAGCCGTAGATCTCATCCTCTTCGGCATCGATGCGGCCCGCCTCGGCCACTATCTCCTCGGCGAGCTTCTGGTAGGTGCGGATCGCCGAGTCTGATGCGTCGGCGGCGATCTTTGAGCCATCAACGGCCAGCACGCCTGTGCGCACCAGCCCTGCCTCGGCGCAGAGCGTGAGCACCTGGCCGAAGATGTCTGAGAGCGCCTGCTCGTGGCGCTGCCGGAAGCGGGAGATCGTGGTGTGATCGGGCACCTGGTTGGCGCAGATCACACGGAAGGCGACGTCCTCGCGGCAGCGGCGCTCGATTTCGCGCGATGAGCGCTCCCTGACGCAGTAGGAGTAGGTGAGAAGCGTCAGCATCATCTTCGGGTCGTGTGCGGCAGCGCCGTGGCCGTCCGCTCGATATGAGGCGTAGAAGGCGTCGAGGTCGAGCTCCTCGATCGATTGGATCACGAACCAGGCGAGGTGGTCTTCTTCAAGCCAGTCGTGAAGGTCCGGCGGCAGGAGAAGTGGTTGGTTTCGGTCGCATGTCAGGAAGTTTGGGCCATTGCTCGATGGTCCAAAACGGATCGGACGGCAGGGGTTTTTGCAACAGCCTCGCGTGAACTCGGCAGTGCGCAGAACTCAGGACATCAGATCGACGTGCTGCCCTGATTCGGTCCTCCGCGGACGTGCGATCGGCCGGGTCGAACTCCTCGAAGACGTGCGCGTAGGTGCGCAAGCACTCGGCGGGTGAGTGGCCGGCCTTGCGGGCCACCTCGACGACCGAGAGCCCCGCCTGGATCAGGAGCGACACGACTGGCGGAGGTCATACGGCCTGGGTGACTTGAGCCCCGCGGCGCCAGCGCAGGCACGAACTTCCGCTTTCGCCAGTTTGTAGTCGTCGTCGCGCCGGCGCCTCCGTCGGCGCGCGGGAGAACGTTCGCGTCCGCTGGCGGTCGCCACAGGCCTGGAACCTTCCAGCTCCACATTCGGTTACTTGGGCGCCCCACCCCTCCTAACGCAAGCTCTCGAGCGCCCTCCGCGCGCGTGGTCCATAGAGCGGCGAGAAACGGGGGTTGTTGCCAAGCGAGCGGGCGAGATAGCGGCGAGCGAGATCGCGACGGCCGGTCGCTCGAGCGCTCATGCCCGCGTGAAACAGGAAGACCGGATCTCGTGAGCCCAGCCGGAGCGCTCGCCGCGCCCAGCGGAGACCCTGGTCGGGCCGGCCGGCCTGTGTCAGGGCCCACCCGAGAGCATCCGCGGACCGCACGCTGGGCGCGAGCGCCCAGGCGCGGCGGCCGAGGCCGACCGCTCGATCGGGGTCGCCGTGGCTTGCCTCGAAGAGGGCGACCTCGGTGCTCGTATTCTCACCGTTGCGGCGGGCGCTGACTTCCTGGGCGGCAGCCCGCGAGAAGTGCCTGCGGGCGGCGACGCGCTGCCCCGCCGCGAGCTCAGCCTCGCCCAGAGCGATGAGAAACTCGGGCACGGGGGCGCGAGCGACCGTCAGGCGGTAGCGGCGGATCGCCGCGTCGAGCTGTCCGCGGGCGGCGGCGACGTTCGCGAGTCCGGCGCTCGCGGGGGCGTACGCTGGATAGCGCGCGATCGCCTGCCGGTAAGCGCGCTCCGCCTTTCGGGTTCGGCCGAGCTGAAACTCGAGGTTGCCGAGCAGCGTCAGCACATACGCAGCGTTCTCCGGTGTCTCCCCACCGGCTGACACGGCGAGCGTCATCGCCTCGTGGGCGCCGCGCAGATCACCGTGCAGCTCTCTGAAGTAGGAGACGCGGGAGTAGGAGGCGAGGTTCGGCTTCAGGTCGATCATGCGCTGAAGCGCGCGAGCGGCGGCACCGTAGCGGCCGAGCTCGACGTTGGCGTCGACGATCACGCCGTAGATGCGTGCTACGCCGGGAGCGGCCTTGCGCGCCCTCAGGCCATAACGGAGCGCCTTGTCGAAGTGATGGCGCCCGAGCGCGAGCGCTCCGAGGCCGGCGAGCGCTCCGGCGTCGCCTGGCCGCAGCTCGAGGGCACGCCGGAAGGCAGCCTCGATCCGGGGGAAGTAGCTCGTGTCGGCTTCCTCTCGCACTTTCTGGAGGTACACGTTTCCGAGCTGCGAATACGCGTCCGCATTGCTCGGGTCCGCGGCGATCACCGCGCTGAGCGAGCGGATCAGGCCATCGGTCGAGCGCGGGGGCGCCGCCGATCCCGAGCCATCGCCCGCCTGCGGTGGAGACGACGAGCCGTTCAGGACCGCGATCACCGCCAGCGTGACAGCAAACGCCAGCAGCGGCGCGAGCAGCTTGATCAGAAGCGGTCTGTTGAGGGCCATGTCCGAAAGCTTTCCGAAGTCGCTGAGCGGGTGGTTTCTGGTGAGCGACGTGGCGACCGAACGGGGCCCTCGACGAGGGCCCCGTCGCGGTCAGTTGTGCCTACGGAGCCGGCGGGACGTTCTCCCGCTTCAGCTTCGCGTCGAATCCCGACGTCGGCGATGCAACGTAGGGGAACTCGTTCGAGAACGGCTTGTCGTTGGTGTCGACACCGTCCCCGAGCGGGGTCGTGTTGGGCGGGTTGAGCAGCACGCCTGCTACTACGCGCAGCTCGATGTCCACCACGTCGTCCGCCAACCGGCGGCCGTTCGGGAAGCCCGCCACGTCCCCGGCGATCACGCCCAAGCGATTCGGCGTGGCACTTGGAGGAGTGGTGAGGTTGATCTTGAGTGTGTCGACCGGCTTCCCACTCTGACGGTTCAGGTCCGGGAGGCCTTGGAGCAGAGCCAGCACGATGTCCGTGCGACCCGTCTCCTTGACGCCCAGGTTGAACAGGGCGTTCAACAGCTTCGCCAGCTCCGGCTCCACGACGAACTGTCCGAAGTTCGCCGCGTCGTCAGCGGGCTTGGTGCGGTTGAACCTGTCCTTCTGGCCGATCGGGATCACAACCTCGTTGACGAGGGGGTTGCCGAGGCGCGACACCTGCACGTAGTCGCCCTTGCCTTCCTCGTTCGCGTTGTCAGTGACCTGGAGCTTGCGACGCTCGGTCGAGGCCCAGATACCGACGACGTTCTTGGAGGCGTTGGAGCCACTGGCCTTTGCGTCGTCCGCATCGCGATCGTCATCATCGTCGTCGTCCCTGGGACGGTCGGCCTTCTCACCGTTCTTCGTGACCGCCTGTTCGGGGACCTGAAGCACGATCGAGTGGACCGAGTAACCGGCGAGGTCGTCCTTGCCGCCGCCCTTGTTTCCCGGCAGTGTTCCGCGGCCATCCAGGTTGATGCCGTCGAACGTCGCGCCCAGGTCGACGAAGAACGGATCGTCACGCTGACCGACGAACACGCGTCCGCCCCCCGGCAGGTCCCTGATCGCCTGCCGCGCGAGAGCGTCATAGTCGGGCATCGTCTTCGGGCCGACGTTGTTCGGAGCCACCGGATAGTCGTTGGCGATTCGCACCTCGCGCGTGTTGCTTCGCTTCGCACGACGGTGCTTGCCGCGGCGGTTCTTCTTCCGGTTGCCACGGTGCCTTGTGCTCTTCTTCGAGCTCGAGTGGGCCTTGGCTTCACCCACCCGGTAGATGTCGTAGGACTGCTTGACGAACAACTGTGGGTCGTCGAGCGACGTCACCTGAGGTGCCGCATAGAGGAACGAGTTCGGGTTCTCGTAGGTGGTCTTGAACTTGAACCGGTAGCGCACGTCCGCCTTGCCGTCACCGTCGTTATCGACGTTGATGTAGTAGCGGGCACGATCGTCGAACCGGTAGAAGTTCGGACCGCCGGCGGGATCCTCGAACGGGATCCAGTTGGACACGACGGTCAACTGGTCCTCTTCGTTCCGCGCAGTCGCGGGGTCGTTCTTGGCCGTGAAGGCGTATACGTCCGTGTCGTCGGCGGTGGGGTCGATCGCGGTGAGCGGTGCCTCTCTGTGGCTCGAGCCGATGCTGAGCGGAACCGCGACCGCGATCGCCGCCAGCGCGGCGACGAGCGTGAGTTTCTTCATAAGACCTCCTTGATTAGGAATCCACATTGCACTAACGGCGCCCCTCTCTCTCGCCGACATGTCCACCCTTTACGTCCAACCGAACTTCTCCTGGACCCGGAATAGACAGAACCGTCTTTCTAGCAAAGACAGACCTGTCTGTCAAAGTGCATGTCGTACCCGAAGAGAATGTCGCGTCGCGGTGGGCGCGGCGACGCCGCGCCGGTCTTGGTTGGCCAGACAATGGGGGAGACTGGCAAGCCACATCCAGGGTGGCAAGGCCAAGAGGCTCGTCGCCTACTGGGACCGCGAGCGCGCGCTCTCCGAGCTGGGATTCGCCCCGGAGGCAGACTCACCGCGCTCGTAGTTCGAGGTGCCGCTTCGCGCGAAACGGGCAGGGCGATGAGTGGGCGTCCGCGCACAAGAAGGAGGGCGCTCCCGCTCGTCTCCGTCTGTAAGCACCTCCCCGAAGAGGTGCTGGTGAGATGATGGAACCGCCAACGAACCTGCGTTCTGAATGGAGGTCCCGATGAGCACGACAGACGAGCTCATAGAGAACAGCAAGGCATACGCCGAAGGCTTCGACAAGGAGGATCTGCCGCTCCCGCCGGCGAAGAAGGTGGCCGTCGTCGCCTGCATGGACGCGCGCCTGATTCCCACCCGCGTGCTCGGCCTCGAAGAGGGCGATGCTCATGTGATCCGAAACGCAGGCGGCGCTGTGACAGACGACGAGATCCGCTCGCTTGCGATCTCTCAGCACCAATTGGGCACTGAGGAGATCATCCTCATCCACCACACCGACTGCGGCATGCTCACCTTCACCGACGATGAGTTCCGCTCCCGTCTGCAGGAAGAGACAGGCATCCGGCCGGAATGGGCCGCGGAAGCGTTCAGCGACTTGGATGGGGACGTTCGCCAGTGCATCGGGCGCATCAAGGCCAGCCCTTTCATCCCACGCAAGAACGTGCGCGGTTTTGTCTACGACGTCGCCACGGGAAAGCTCCGTGAAGTTCAGGCTTAACCTGAGCGATCCTCAGTAATACGCAGCCAGTACCGCCTTTCCGCTTGGCGCGATAGGAGCGTTCCGTGTCTGACTCTTCAGGGCTCAAGCTTGTGGGAGAGATCGGTCAGTCGGTTCGGCGCCGTCCGCGGCAACCCGGATTAGATCCTCGACCGACAGCCGCCGAAGCCGTGTCGATATAGGCCGGGCTCAAGCGCGAGTATGAGCCTTTAACGCCAAGCCAACGCAGGGCTCTATAGACAGGAAGTCTCTGTCTCTAGCACCCTGGAGGGGACTGGTTAGGACAATCGATGCGGCCCATATACGGCCCACGAAACGCCGGTGCTGATGACCCGCGATGCCGAAAGCGGGGCCCGCTCGGGATATGAAGCGTTTAACCGAAGCGGGCTCGCGCCCTGGCTCGATTGGCATCCCGATGTGGAGTACATCAACTCAGGAAAGACTCCGACCACGGCGTTCACCGGAGCGCTTCTCGACGATGGTGAGCGCTTCGGCTTGCCGATCTGCAGCCTCCTGCAACGTCGCTCCGTGCCTGCGCGAGCGGCGCCATGCCGCCTGGGACAGCTTGTAGGCACGGTCGCGTGCGCCGTTGAGCCACCCGGCCGGTTCCATGCCGCCGCCTGTGTTCCAGGGGTTGAAGCGCAGCGCGTCCAGCTCGGCCGGGAGCCGCGCGCCGATCTTGAGCTTTGCGACCGGTCGGAACCGGCCTCGGATTGCCGCGACAGCGAGCTGGAAAGCGAGCCGGCCGCTCAATGCAGCGGCGTCGAGGCGTTCGAACTCGGTCTCACCGGCAGGGCGCGGCGAGTGGCGATCGGGCAGCGCTCCGACGAGAAAGAGATCGCGTCCGGCGCGGTACGGAAGCGACGACGTATAGGGCCGCTGCTGTACGTCGGTCGCGGGAAGAAAGATGTGGTGCAGGATCGGGTAGTCGGCCGAAGTGACGAGCAAGAAGTCCTGATGCCGGCCTTTGCCGTAGACGTCGAGCACTCGTATCGACATCCCGAGCAGGTCGGGGATCGGGCGCGGCACGCCGACTGACCGCGAGAACCGCACGATCGCGCGGTGCTCGGCCGGCTCCGCTAGCAACCTCGACGTGCGAGGAGCAGTCGCCGCACCGGCGACAACGAGTCGAGCATCGTAGACGACACCGTCCGGGTGGACCGCTTTCCCGCGCCGAAGTCCGGCAACGGTCGCCAGCACCCCTCCGAGGGCAAGACCCGCGACCTCTTCGAGCGAGCGCTCGCGCCGATTCTGGTTTCGAGGGTTCACAGACTGCAATTACCCGGTTGGAGCGGAGTAATTCCGACGACCTTGCCTTCGACGTGAAAGCGAGCGAAGTGATGGCTGGGCTTGGGATGTGGTCCGATGATGTCCGCCAGCGCCGGGTCCCGCTCGGATTCGTCCTTGACGAAGGCGGCGAAGTCCTCGGTGTGCTGCTTCGTCCCCGCTCGCTCGCCTCGTGCTCCTTGTGGTGGGTTCCTTTACGGGCGTTCACCCCGGTGACAGCTCGGCGCCGGAGTAGGCGCGCCTCCGTCTCTAGCGCTACTACTCCGTGCGGCATTACTGCCTGCGATGCTCGTCGATCAAGCGGCGCGCCATCGATTTGGCTCGCTGCGCCGCTTCGGAGTCGCCCTCGGCGGCTGAGACGATCGAGCCTTTCATCAGGATGTGCCAGGAGCGGGCGAACGAATCTGGATCTCGCAGGCCTGCCTCTTCGGCCAGGCGCCCCACGATCGAGCGTATGTTCTCGAGGTGCTGGATGCTCGCCCTACCAGCCTGGTGTTCGGGACCCATCTCCAGCAGGACATTGATGAACGAGCACGCCTCGAAGTCGTCCCGGCGAAACCAGCCGTCGAAGGCGTCGAAGATCGCAAGCAGCTGCTCCTCCGGGGTGGAACCACCTCGTCTGGCCTCTGCTTCGACCCAGTCGAGGGTCCACAGCCGCTCGCGCCGCTCCAGGAAGGCGAGCACCAGCTCGTCTTTTGAAGGAAAGTGCCGATAGAGAGTCGCCTTGGCGACGCCGGCGCGCTCGATCACCTCGTCGACGCCGACACCTCGCACGCCGCGGCGCGAGAAAAGCTCATAGGCGGTGTCAAGAATCCGCTCGCGAGCCTCAGGTTCGACACGGCCGATGGTTTCAAGGCTTTGTGTCATGGATACAAGTGTAGTTCAGTTGACAGACAAGTCTGTCTCTGATAGAAAGACCGTTCTGTTCAGGGAAGAACCTCCAACGACAAACCATCGAGGAGGAGCCATGTCGAAAATCGAGGAGTCGATCGAGATCGGGGTGCCAGTCAGGGCAGCCTACAACCAGTGGACGCAGTTCGAGGAGTTCCCACGATTCATGGAGGGCGTCGATGAAGTTCGTCAACTCGATGACACACACCTCCACTGGAAGGCCGAGATGTGGGGAAAGGTCAAGGAGTGGGACGCCGAGATCAGCGAGCAGCGCCCGGACGAGCGCGTGGCGTGGACGGCCACCGAGGGCGCGAGGAACGCAGGGGTCGTCACGTTCCACAAAATCGACGAGAACAAGAGCCGCGTGATGCTCCAGCTCGACGTCGAGCCCGACGGACCGGCGGAGAGCGTCGGCGACGCCCTCGGCGTCGTGAAGCGGCGCGTGAAGGGCGATCTCGAGCGCTTCAAGGAGTTCATCGAAGGCCACGGCAGAGAGACCGGTGCGTGGCGGGGCGAGGTCGACCGAGGCCAGGCCACGTGAGGGAGGAGTCCAGTCCGCCCCGCTTTATGCGCTGATTGTAGGCGCGGCGCCGCTATTCGCGGGCATCGTGGGTTTCTTTTACGAGGCGGCGTGCGCCCACGTGTCGCAAACAGCCACAGGCACTCCTGGAGAGATGGGGCGGCAATGCCAGCTCAGATGCGAGGGGATGTGCGGGTGAGCCGAACGGCCCTCGTCACAGGCGCGACCGGCTTCGTCGGCGGGAGGCTGGCCGAGCGGCTAGCCGGACGCGGCTGGGGCGTCCGCTGCATGGTCCGCAGCCGCGAGCGGGCGAGGCATCTCGCAGGAGCCGGCTTCGACCTGCACGAAGGCGATGCGCTCAAGCCCGACTCCCTCCGAGGGATGGGCGAAGGAGTGGACGTCGCCTACTACCTTATCCATGCGATGGGCCGTGGAGGCGACGCCTCCTTCGAGGACCGCGAGCGTTTGGCCGCCGAGGGGTTCGGGCGAGTGGCGAAAGAGGAGGGGGTCGCGCGCGTCGTCTATCTGGGCGGCCTGGGCGACAACCCGAAGTCCAAGCACCTTCGCAGCCGTCATCGGACCGCTCTTCTCCTGGAGGCGGCCGGTCCGCCACTCACCTACTTCCGCGCGGGCATGGTCGTGGGGGCGCGCAGCGAGTCTTATCGCACGCTTCGCTACCTGGTCCAGCGACTGCCGGCGATGATCGCCCCGGCTTGGCTTCGCAACGAGACCCAACCAATAGGGGTCGACGACGTGCTCGACTACCTCGCTGCGGCGCCGGACGTCCAGCAGGCGAAAGGCCGCGAGATCCAGATCGGCGGTCCCGACGTCGTCACCTATGGCGAGATGCTCCATCTCATGGCCGAAGCGCTCCACAAGAGGCGCCGCCCCCAGATACCAGTGCCGTTGCTTACGCCGTGGCTCTCGTCTCTTTGGATCGGCCTCGTGACGCCAGTGGACGCCGCGGTAGCACGGCCCCTCATCGAGGGGCTTTCCGGAGATACGGTCGTGACCGACCCCTCGGACGCCGCACTCTTTGACATCCGGCCCGAGGGTTTCGGCAAGGCGCTCGAGAAGGCGATCGCCGAGGATCCCGACCTGCAGAGCTGAACTCAGCGCTCAGTAAGAGCGCGAGCCGCCAGGGGTGTGCGGACTCCGCCCTATGACTTCCGACAGGCCCCATCATGCGGCGTCGTCCGGTTCGGTTGAAGTCGGCGCTTCGCTACGCGCCGTCGTGTGACGACAGGCATGGCCCTGCTCGCCCTGGCCTTATCGGCTCGCGGGTTCGAGGCGTAAGTCGCTCGCGCACCTTCCGCTCGATCTTCTCGATCCGCGCGGTCGTCGCCCGCGCCGTCTGGGCATGGCTCGGCCACGGGATTGCGCTTCATCACGGCGAGCGGGGGCAGGGAGGACTCGAACCCCCGACTATCTGGTTTTGGAGACAAGTACGTCCGTCAGCCATCCGGCTTTACAAAGCGAAATTTCCGATGACTAATCGCCCGTGGGCACACGAGCGGGTTCGCTCGAATCACGTTACGCGCCGAGGACTCGATCTCGAATGCCAGCAGCTCGTCACGTGAGACTCGGAACTCGATCTGCCCGCCTCGAGATGTCCGTCCAACGTTCCCAAGCGAAAGGACGTCCGAGTGCGATCCATGACTCGAGCCGGGCCGTCCCAGGGACCAGGCATGCGCACCACAAATTCGTCGGCCCCGCCAGTGAGTCCATTTCCACCAACCTTCTCGAAAAGCTCGGTGCCGGCCAAGACGCTCACGACTGCTTGCCGCAGCCGCCGGCTGGCCGGCGGGCATGCTTCTGCGGGGGGATGCTCATCGCATACCCGAGCGACCCTTGGGGTAGGCATGACAGAATGCTGACCAAGACGATGCATAAAGCCGGTGTGTGCGGCTAACAGATGCATGCCTTGTCGTTGGGTTCCGTTGGTCTCGCTGGGTTCCGTTGGTCTTTGCATCCGGCTCTGGCTCCGGGCGAAGACGGTGGATCAGGACGAACGCAGCAACGCCGAGCGCAGGGCACTGTTCGTAGGATTGTGGGCTCCGACTTCTGGCAGATCGGGGACTCGCTCGAGCGCCACCATTGAGCTCCGGCCCCGGAATGCAGCTCTTGTCGATGTCCGATGAGGCCATCCTCGAACCGGGGGTGGGGGTTCGCTCGATTCAGCAGGCCGAGTATTGCATCAGTGCGGCGGCGCTCGATAAAAGATGGTGTCCGGAGGGTCTCGCGTGTTTGGCAAGACAGTACTGGCGTCCGGTAACCCAGCGCTCGGGGCGCCTCCTGCGGTTGCTTGGCACGGATCAGGGTCCACGGCTGGTGTTGGGCGTGGCCTCTCTGGCGCTGATTCGCTTCGATCGACCTCGTTACTTCCTCGGACACGACAACGGCGAAGTGAGCTGGTCAATCAACACGGGGCTGCTGGTGTCCGCGGCTCCGGTGCCCGACCGGGGGGTCCTGCGCGTCATGGTTCAACGTCGGCAGAGCGCTCGCAGTCCCGACGTCGCGCTGCTGCATCTCACGGTGGAGGTCGAGGGCTTTCAGCCGCGGCTACGGAGCAGAGGTCGCTTCGCGCGCGTGGGTACTTGGGTTTACCGACACACTCAGCTTCGGCTACACGCGTGGCAGGCACGAGCGTTCATGCGGTCGCTCGCACAGAGGCCGCCCGCCGCCTCTGAATTCTCTAAACCGGAGATCCTCAGACTGGGCAACGCTTAGACAACACGAAATCAGTGCGAGTCCGACTCCGGCATCACTCATTTCACTTCGGCGATGCCCCGCTCGGCAAGCTGCTCGCGCAGCCGTAGCAACGCAATGTCCTTCGCCTTCGCCTCGAGCACCACGTCGAACTCGAGACCGCTTGCGGTCGTGCGCAAGAACTGCTCGAAGGCGATCGGATCGATCATGTCGGCGTGCGCACGTAGTTGGGGGAGGACGAGCGACCGCTCCACCCGCCGCCCCTTGCGGCGTACCCGCTCAGTCGTCGCCGTCTTTGGCGTCGAATAGTGGATCTTCGGAGTCACGCCGGCCGGCCAAGTCGCCAGCGCAAGCTTGAGCGCCTCACGATCGGGAATCCCAGCTGGATCGTGACAGTGATGGTGAAGGACGTCCCAAACCACCGGTAACCCCGTGCGCTCCGAGATCTTCAGCACATGGACGAGCGCATAGCAGCGATCGTCGTTCTCGATCACGAGGCGAGCACGGGCCCTCTCCGAGAGCGCGTCGGCCGAATCTACAAAGCGCTCGATGCCAGCGTCGGGACCGCCAGCCATGCTGCCGACGTGAAGGACGACGACGGCTTCGGCTTGCAATCCGAAGCCGTCGAGCACGCGAGCCTGCAGCTCGAGATCGCGCAAGGCCGCAGCACGAACGTGTTCCGACTCGGAGTTCAAGACCACGTACTGGCCGGGGTGGAAAGACAGACGCAAGTCGAACGCGCGTGCCCTCTCGCCTAGCTGCGCGAGACGCTCTGCACATTCCTCCAGCTGGCCGTGGAACTGGGGGAGATCGGGATGGGTCCCGTAGGGGACGAGCGACGAGCTCATCCGGTACATGGAGATCGCGTTGCGCTCGAGGTAGTCGAAGATGCGGTCGAGACGCCCGAGCGAGATAGTGAGATGTGGCCCCGACTGCCAGCGACGAGCGTCGTGAGAGGGCAACCCTCCGTCGCCCAGCACCTTGACAGCAAAGCCCAGTCGATGCCTCATGCAGCTTTCGCTACCCTGCGTCGCCGTTTCCGCCCCAGTGGTTCGAGCCGGACCAGCTCGGGCCGGGAAGGCGAGAGAAAAGTCTGATCACCCAGGTAGGTTGCCGACTCGCGCCGACCAGACGTGGCCGAGCGGTTGTCTGAAGTCTCAGGCTTTTGTCGTCCGGGCTCTAGTGGCTCCGCGAGATAGCGCGACGCCCAATGTCAGCATGCCGACGCCCAATGCGAAGTGGAGCCAGTTGTCCGCATTATTAAGAGGAACGAAGTTGGCGCCACTATCCCGTTCGATCACCAATCCGTAGATCCACAGCAGCAGGTAGATGGCTCCGCCGCCAACTAGAAAGAGACGAGATTCGTCCGCGGTCCTTGCCAACGAGAGCCCCGCGACACCGAAAAGAATGTGGACCAGATTGTGGAGGACGCTCACCTGGAAAACGCCGAGAAGCTCCGCGTCTCCATCGTGGCCAGCGAAATCCAGCCCATCGTAGAGATTGGTAGTGATCCCGGGAATGAAGCCGACAATGCCAACGAGCAGGAAGGTCAAGCCGACGAGCAGGGCGGCGGTTTGAATCAGAGGACGGCCAGGGCGCGCGGTCACGTGTACGTCCTTCCCGCATTTTATCTACCTAAACCGCAGCCTTCCGTCCTATCCGCCCCCGAGGCTCCTCCCGTTGTAAGCCACTATTTCTCCTAGTCAGCTGTATCACCTTGGAGGGCCTGCCAGCCGCGCTGGCAGCGCGCGAGCAGGCGCAGCTCGCTCTCGATCGGAGCATCTGACGGTCGATGGCATCGACGATCGCATCGCGTGCAAATCCGCTCGATCGCGGCGGACGGGGCCGCCTGACCCTGGACCTTCAAGTCTGCGGCTGGCGTAGGTGCGAGTGTCGCGAGGTCAAGGTGGTCGAGTGCCCTCGCGCGAGGCGACGCACGTAGGTGCGCTACGGCGAGGAGGAAGAAGCCGGTTGTGACCCAGTTTGGCGGTGGCGGTCGATCAGGTCTCGGGCCATGGCCTTGGCGCGCTGGGCGGCGTAGGGGTCGCCCTCCGCCGCTGCAACGATCGAGCCCTTCACGAGGATGTGCCAGGAGTGGGCGAAGGCATCTGTGTCGCGCAGGTCGGCCGTCTCGGCCAGTTGGCGCACAATCGATTTGATGTATTCGACGTGGCGGACGCTGGCGCGGCCAGCGGCGTGGTCGGCGCCCATTTCTATCAGCGCGTTAAAGAACAGGTACGCGTCGAAGTCCCTGTCGCGGAACCGCTCGTCAAAGGTCTCGAAAATCGCCAGCAGCCTTTCTTCGGGTCCGGCGTCACCGTTCCGGGCCTGGGCCTCGTAGATGTCGTGGGTCCAATGCTGTTGGCGCCGCTCTAGGAACGCGAGGACGAGGTCATCTTTGGAGTGGAAGTGGCGATAGAGCGTCGCCTTCGCGACGCCGGCGCGCTCGATCACCTCCTCGACGCCCACGGCGCGAATACCGCGTCGGGAAAACAATTCGTACGCAGCGTCTAGGAGTCGCTCGCGCGGGCTGCGGCGCAGGCCGTCGTCGGTCGGCGAGGTCCCCGTCGTCGAGTCGGCCACGATAACCCCTAACTATTCCTGACTACCGGCGCTTCGCCGGCTGCGCCGCGACGACCGCGCCGGACGGTCGTTCGCTTTGTCTTGCGATGCTCGAGCAATCGAGCAGCTCGTCGATGCCGACACCGCGGACGCCGCGGTGCGCGAACAGTACGTAGGTGGTTTCAAGGATGTGCACGCGAGCTCCGAGTCGCCTGCCGCGCCCGGCTTCAACCGTAGTTGCCATCGCACCCAGCATACACCCCCCCTTGACAGACCGGTCTGTCTTTGGTAGAAAGACCGTTCTTTACCGGTACGTGGAAACAGACTGAGCTTGGCGTCCAGTCTGAAGACCGCCCTTTCGCCAGTCCAAGGGAGGAGCTTGAGTTTGAGACATAGAACAGTGCAGTCCTTCGGCGATTCGAAGGTGATCCCACCCGAAGACAGCGGCCGCCCGCAGCCGCCCGACCGCTCCGATATCCCCTATCGCGAACAACAGGCGCCGCTCCTCGATGTCAGGGTCGAGCGCACAGACTCTCTGACGTACGTCGAGCTGCGTGGCGAGCTCGACCTGAGCTGCGAGGACCAGTTCGGCGATTCCGTGGACACGGTCCAGTCCGGCCGGCTCGTGCTCGACCTCCGGGCCCTGACGTTCATCGACGCGGCGGGACTTAGGATGATCCTCCGGACGTGGCAGCGCTCACGCGAAGAAGGGTTCGCTCTGGAGATCGTGGGGGGGCGCGATCAGGTCGAGAAGGTCTTTCGAATCACGGGCCTCGACCGCACGCTCCCGATGGCCGATCAGATCTCACTGAATGGTGGCTCGCAACACTCCAACAGTCACTGAAGACGACCGGTCACTTGAAAAACCAACAATTCACTGCGAAAGAAGAAGGTGAAATGAAGTCAACGAAGTCAACCGAGAAGATCATTCAATACCTGAACGAGGCGCACGCGACCGAGCAGGCGCTCACGCGAACCCTGCAGGCGCATATCGCGATGACGCCATCCGGGCGCTACCGCAGCGACCTGGAGCGTCATCTGCGCGAGACGGCATCCCACGCGGAGCGGGTCGAGCGCCGTCTGGGCGAACTCGCCGGGGAGCGAGGCCTGCTCCAGCTGGGCGTCGGCGCCATCCAGAGCCTGCTCGGCCAGGCGATTGCCCTGAGCAAGGGGCCATTGGACCTCATGCGCGGAGAGAGCGGCGAGGAGAAGCTGCTCAAGAACGCCAAGGACCAGTGCTCAACCGAGGCGCTCGAGATCGCCACCTACATTTCGCTAGAGCATCTTGCGCACCGCGTAGGCGACGACAAGACGGCGGCGCTCGCCGCCTCGATTCGCGAAGACGAGGAGCGCATGCTCGAGCGGCTCAGTGAGCACCTTCCTCAGCTGGTGGACGACGCAGTTCGCTCCGAGCTCGAGGGCGAGCAGCTCTACGAGATCTCAACGACCGGTGCTGCCCAGACGGCTCGGCGCACGCGGCGGCAGGTAGAGGACGCCGTCCAGAGGACGGCGAAGCGGGCCGGCTCGCGGGCGCGCGATAGCGCGCGCCAGGCGCGCCGGGTCCCGGGTGTCGCACAGGTCGAGGGCGAGGTCAAGGGCGCGGCAGCCTCGGAGGCGGATCTCGCGATCCGAAACTACGACCAACTCAACGCCGACGAGATCCTCCCGCAGTTGACCGAACTCTCGCAGATCGACCTGGCGAAGATCGACGCCTATGAGCGCAAGAACGCCAATCGCTCCACGGTGCGGCGCCGCATCGCCTCGCTACGTGGCGACGAGCCCTGGCCGGGCTACGACGAGCAAACGGTCGGCGACGTCCGCAAGGAGCTAACCGCAGCCGACGAGGAGGAGCTGGCCGACGTTCGGCAATACGAGCGTCGGCACAAGGACCGCCAAGGCATCCTGGAAACCGCCGAGCGCAAGCTGAATCACTCGGACGCATAGACGCCGCCCGCGTTTCACAACCTATCCAACAATAAGGAGGCAACACATGGCAGGAGCAGCTCAAACAGCATCACCACCTCGCACCGGTACCGGTCGCGGCATAGGCGGCGTAGCGCGTCGCCTCACGACCGAGACCAAGCACGCCCTCAAGACCACGGAGTTCTACGCCTACGTGGTCACGTTCGTCACTGATCCTTATCGCGGGCGCCGTGATCAAGCAGAAGGACAACGTGGACGCCTTCCAGCCGACAAGGTCTGGCTCTACATCACGATCCTCACCGTGGGATACATGATCGCCCGCGGCCTGGCGAAGCGGGCAGTCGTGATCCGTACTGGGAGGGCTCAGAACCAGCACGCGGGGCAGGACAACGGCGACGACCGCCATTAGGACCTAGCGCACGCATCCATGTTCGTGTTCAAGCGGCCGGGCAGTCGCGCGCAGGTGCGCTTCATGCCCGGCTGCTTGATCTGGTCACTCATCCTCTCGGTCGGCCTGACCGTCCTGATCAACGTGGTCATTCGCCTCTTCTGAGAGTTCGGACAAGCGTACGCAGGATGAAACAACTACCAGCAGGAGGCAACGTGGCAAATCCAGAAACATCCGAAGACACCGCCGGCGGATCGGTCGGCAAGCTCGCAGGCAAGGCCAAGGAGCTTGCGGGCTCAGTCCTTAACAATGATCAGCTCGCACGTGAAGGTCGGCTCCAGCAAGCGCAGGTGAAGGCCGAGGCCGAAGCCGCCCGGGAAAAGACAGAGGCGGCGCAGCGCGAGGCCGAGGCAGAATTAAGCGAGGCCCGAGCCGACAATGAGTTGGAGCGCACGCGGCTTCAAACCGAGCTGTCGGCCGTGGAGCACCAGGCCGGCATAGAGCGCGACCGCGAGCAGGCGCAGCAGCAGGTCGAATCGCGCACTCAACAAGAAAAGCTGGGTGCTGAAGCAGAGCGGCGCGCTCAGGTAGCGGCGGCGGCGCGGGCCGTGCAGCAGGCAGAGGCCGTGCACGAGTCCGAAAAACGCGCGGCGGCGCAGCTAGAAAAGGAAGCGCGCCGAGCGGAGATCACGGCTGACGACATCGATCCTGAGGAGAAATAATGATCCGCACTATCTGCGAGATCAGCAATTGGCGGTTACTTGAAGCTCCTGCGCTTCCCGTTCGACTCGGGTATCAGGCTTCTGGGGGCCGGCCACCGGGCCTCCAGAGCAGAGCTCGCACTCGACCGTTTCGACGGGACGGTGCGAGAGGTCGCCGGCAGGGTGCTGCGCGACGAAGAGCTGCTGGACCATGGCGCGCGCCTGCGCGCGGCGACGAGCGAGCGAGAGCGCGCACAGTCTCTGCGCGAAGCGGCCGAGCGGCGCTCGCAGCAGGCCGACAGTCGGATCGCCGACAAAGAAAAACTGGCGAAGAGACAGCGGCAGGAAGCCGCTCGGCGCTCGCAGGCGCAAAAAGAGCGAGCCGACCGTCAGCGTCAAGCAGACAGCCGCCGACTGACCGAGGCCGAAACCCGGCGAATAGTTGCCGCCAAGAAAGCCGCGGCCGAGACCAAGGCGGCTCTCAACCATCGTGCCAAAGAAGGCCGGCTCGAGCAGCTCGACGAGGAGGCAAGTGCCCTTGCCAAGCGGGAGCGTGCACTGGTCGCTGAGCAAGAGGCTGAGCGCCTACGTCGGGCCGCCAGCAAGACGAAGGCCGCTCGAAAACGCGGCTAGTTGACGGAGCTAAGTTCGGTCCAATGACAGCCAGCCCCCCATTAGCCTCCGTTCGTGAAGGTCCGGCTAGTGTGCGACTACGGCGCTTCGTGCGCGAAACGGTCGGCTGGGCGGTTGGCATACCGATGGCCACCTTTCGCTACCTCACGCGAGAGGTCGACCTCCACCGAGTCGACGAGAAGCTCGACGAACCGATCGCCGACTTGAATCCGGACCCGCACGTCGCGGCGGATGAGAGCACCCAGCCTCCGTCGGAAGGGGTGGGGCCGGAGTTTTACCGGCGGTACTCGCTCAAGATACGAAGGCCTCGCATCTCGGCGGAGCAGTTAATAGATGTTTTGTCGGCTGATCCGAACGTCGCGGCGCCGGTCGAGCTGGCTCGCTTCGTCAAGCGCGATGGGGATGCTGATGAGATGTCGGTCGGAGACGAGTACGTGGTGCGGATGCCGGGACCTTGGAACGGGCCTGTGCGTGTCACTTCCCGCACTCCTCGTTCGTTTGGGCTGGTCACGCTCAAAGGTCACATGGAGGCTGGGGAGATCGAATTCACGGCCGAGCCTCGAAGCGACGGCGCGATCGATTTTAGAATCGAGTCGTGGGCGCGGAGCAACGGCTGGCTTTTCCACCTTCTCTACCACCGCCTACGTCTGTCGAAAGAAGTGCAGATGCACATGTGGGCGGAGTTCTGCCAGCGGGCAGCGCTCGTCGCGGGCGGAAAGCCGGAGAACGGCATCGAAGTCCGTACGGCCCGTTACGAGGACGACGATGAGGGCGACTGATGCAACGCCGCCTGTCCGAGCGCGATCGCATCGCACTGGAAGCGCTGCAGGGCAAGACCTTCAACTACGACCTCGGGCGCACTGCCGACTGCGGCCCGGCGAGCGGCTGGAACGTCGACGACTACTGCCAA
Organism: uncultured Solirubrobacterales bacterium; assembly: GCA_963774075.1. Taxonomy (GTDB): domain Bacteria; phylum Actinomycetota; class Thermoleophilia; order Solirubrobacterales; family JBBDJG01; genus JBBQNR01. The sequence continues at coordinate 221,528 of CAVZDP010000009.1, forward strand.
CCCCTTACCAACGAAGAGCCAGGAAGTCCAGTACCCGGCGGAGCGTTCGAAGCGGCGGTTGAGCTCGCGACCAACTATGAGTTCGCCGACCCGCGAATGATTCGCGCCATCTATGACCCGAATGCCCCGCTCGAGAACCGTGACATGCTCCTCGAGGCGCGGTTCTATGGCCTACGTTTCTTGTTCGGCTGTCGTGTGGGCGGCCTTGTCGACACGATTCGCAATGTGGAGGGGCGGCCGGTACGAGTGTGGGGATGGAATTACCGAACCCTTCAAGGGCACCTGGAGATGGGCCAGATGGACTACGAGGTATGGAAGTGGCTCGACAATGGCGATGTGGACTTCCGTATTCATGTCTTGTCGCGCGCCGCACGCATCCCGAATCCGGTCGTCCGCCTCGGCTTCCGGGTGTTCGGACGCCGAGCGCAAACCAAGTTTGCCCGCCGCGCCTGCGAGCGTATGGCGAAGCTGACCGCTGAGCGCGTCAGCGGGCCGGTCGCGGGATAGCGGCGAAAGCAAGCTCCCCCGCACGAAGTCGCCCTGACACTTCTGGCGGATTAGGTGGCTCACGTAAGTGGCCAGTCCTAGCGCACCCCGGCTGTCGCTTGGCGCGGAGGCTGTCGCACGAAGTCCGCGCCAGGCATTAAAACGCCGCCCTGAGTTAGGCGGCGGTGAGAATCGAACGCTGGGTCTCTTTAGGCGGCGGTCAGCCTGTGTTGATGGAGTTTCAGGAGGTTGTGGGTCGCCGTCACGAGCCGCCACTCGGACAACACGGCTAATCGACCACGACGCTGGAACCTCCTCACTCCTCGATTCGCCTTGATCTGACCGAAGACCGACTCGACCGACCCTTGTCTTCGCAGGTAGAGCTGCTTGCCATGTTCGGTTGCCAAGACGCGGCGCACAAAGTCGTAAAGACCTCCTCGTCGCCCTGGTCTTGGCTCCCTGCGGCTGTCGGCGTCGGGAGCAACGAGTGTTTGGATTCCGCGCTTGACGATCGCCTCGATCGCGTCGTTTCGCCAGTAGCCGGCGTCGGCGAGCACGACACCAGGCTTGTCGGTGACGCCCGCAGCTTCGAGCGCCGCGCAGGCTTCTTCGACCATCGGTTCTAGGTTGGCCGTGTCGAGCGACTCGGTCGAGATGTCGGCGGCGATCACGATCTGGTTTTCGGTGACGACCGCCTGGGCGTTGTAGCCCTGGACGAAGCCGCGGGTTGTCTTCAGGTTGCGCGAGTCGGGATCGGTGACGTTGATCTTTCCGCTTGGCTCGGTGGGTAACGGGCGGGGCTTCATGTTGTGGCCGGTCATGCGGCGCGAGCCGTCCTTTGCGATCCCGTGCTTTCGCCACTGTTCGTGCTCCTTGGCGACGCTGCGCTCTAGCTCCAAGTCCTCTTCGAGGCGTTTTTTGCACTCCCCAAGCCGCTTTTGGCGATCGCGGGGGACCGACTTCGCCTTCTGCTTTCGCTCCTCCTCGAGCTCTCGAGCACGCCGCCGAACAGTCGGCGATCGCTTGGTCGTGGCGGTCGAGGAAGCGCGCGATCGTGGCGTGGTCTGGCGTCTGGCCGGCGCAGATCACGCGGAAGGCGACGTCTTCGGTGCAGCGGCGCTCGATCTGGCGCGACGAGCGCACGCCGATCGAGTACGCGTATATGAAGAGCGCGACCATCATCTGCGGGTCGTGCGCTGCGCCTCCCCAGCCGTCGGCGCGATAGGAGGCGTAGAAGTCCGAGAGATCGAGTTCGTCGACCGACTCGAGCACGAACCACGCCAGGTGGTCGTCGGGAAGCCAGTCCTTCAGGCTCGGCGGCAGCAGCAGCTCTTGGTCACGATCGCAGGCGATGAAGTTCTGGGTTGTAGTCATGCCTGGATCGTGCAAAACGACCCGGACGCTCATTGAAAGCTCGAATGGCCCTTTCCCAGGCCTCCACGTTCTCCCGCGACACGTGTTACCCCCGCAGCCCCACGGCTTCGAGGGCTTCGGTCCGGGACGGATAGAACCCCCACCACAGCACCTTGCCGTCGCGGAATCTGAGCGCTTGAAAGAACCGCTCCTCCACTTCAACTCCGCTGTGACGACCACGGGCACGAAACCGGTTGCAGACCACGGCCCGATCGCTCTCCTCGACCACATCCAACGCCTCGGTCCGTACCCACTCAAAGACCTCAGCCAAGCTCGCGATGTACTCACGCACCCCATCGTGACCGCGATACGTCACGTCATCGGCTTCCGCGATCCGCGAACGAAACTCCACATCAGGTTCGCAGAGGGCCACCATGGCTTCGGCATCAAAGCGACTCATCGCCTCATACGCACGCTCAATGCCCTCCACGTTCTCCTGCGACATCGCCGCCCGTTATCCGCCGCTGGCGAAAAAAGGGGCGAGCGGGGACAGCGCTTCCCCTTCCGCGTGCGTGGTTGCACAAGCCCTTGTGCCAGACGCTGAGCTCCGAAGCGGGCTTTCTCACGGTGCTCGGCTCGGAACGATTTCGCGGTGCGCCACGGTTTTGCGCCGGACCGCGCGGGGTGGTTTTGAGATCGCAATCTGCGATCTCTAACAAAGGCCCTTCGCGCAAGCTCTGGGTCTATTCGTTAAGCGCCAACGAATACGGGGGGGTCTATTCGTTCAGTTCGATTTGAGCGAATTCCAAACGAATAGCCCTTATTGCCTCGGGAGCTCGCGCTTTTCCCATCGGCAAGCGAAACTCGCAAGTTCCAAACGAATAGGGCAACCCCGGTGACCCACTTCCTCGACATCCTTCGCAAGACGGATAAAAGAAGGGCACGCGACGGACTACGCAAAGAAGAGAATCCAATCGATCAGACAGACACCGGCTGAATCAAGAGCAAGCTAGAGAGCGTGCAGAGGCAGAGGCTCCCGCGGACGGAAACTTGAGGTCAAAGGAGGGAGGGAAGCGCAATACCTCCACGGGCAGGTCACCAGATCCAACGGCCTGCTACTCAGGCGGGGAGTAGCTCAGCGCCCAGGAGCCGCGCGCCGGTACAACGCGCCTGCAGCACGCTTCGTCCAGCCTACGGGCCCGCCGCCTTCGTGCTCATCCCTGGCTGCCTCCAGGAATGCCTGATTGTCGGCGACGTGCTCGCGCCGTCAACCCGCTCGCTTCGCTCGGGGTCGGCCTGCGGCCTTGACGGCGCTCCGCGCGCCGCCGAATGGCAGGCATCCCGGGGCAGCCACTAGTTCACGAGTCGTGCGTGGAATGCAAAAACTGGGGACCAAAATCGGCGCCGCGGGACCTATAAGGGATGAAAGGAAGAAATCTGGGCTCGCTACGCACCGTTGGGGTTCCTGCAATGTCGATCGAAGCCACGCAACCAGAGTTCAAGTCGCCGAAGGAGATCGCGAGCCTTTGCGGCCTATCGCCAAGAGCGATCTACCGGGCGATCAGCCGCGGCGAGCTCCGCGCAACCAGGCTGTGTGGGCGGCTTCGGTGCAGGACAGTCGACGTCGAGGAGTGGATCGAGCGGAACCTCGTCAAACCTGCGCCAATTCTGAAACGACTTCGCCACGACGACCATGCGACTGCCACCGACCGCGGTAGCCTCCGGCGCATGCTGCGTTCGGGAGCGGATGACCGATGAGCATTGAACGGATCAAGCGTAAGGGCAGCGTGGTTTGGCGCGTGCGCTGGCGCGACAACAGCGGACGGGAGCACTCGCGGGTCCTGGGCAGAAAGCGGGACGCCGAGTCGTTCGACGCCGAGATCAGGCGTCGAAAGCGAGCCGGTGATCTAGACGTCGTCGACGCCAGCAAGCAGACGCTGGCGGAGTTCGTTGAGGAGTGGTGGAGGCTGTATGCGCAACCTAACCTTGCGCCGGCAACTCTCAAGCTGTACGCGATGCTCTGGGACAAACACGTTCTTCCGCAGCTGGGCGCCCTTCGGCTTCGGGACCTCACCCCCGAACGGATCGAGCAGTTTCGTGCCCGCCTGGTTGCCGCAGGTGCCGGTCCGGTTTCGATCCGCAGGGCGCTCGTTCTGCTCCAAGGCGTCCTTCAGCGCGCGGTCGAGTGGCAACGGATCCCACACAACCCCGCTCGTCTCGTTAGGAAGCCGCCGGCGGGGCGGAGGAGGGCGGTGCGGGCAATTGCGCCGGAGACGATCGAACGCATGCGAGCGTGGCTCCTAGAGCGGGGCCAGCACTGGGATGCTGTGCTCCTGTCGCTGCTCGCCTACTCCGGCCTTCGCCCCGGCGAGGCGTTGGCACTCACGTGGGGACACCTCAGGGAGCGCACGCTCTTGGTCGAGCAGGCCGTCTCGCATGGCGAAGGTCAAGGCGACAAAGACAGGCCAGACACGCACGGTGCGCCTGCTCAAGCCGCTCGCCTCGGATCTGAGCGAATGGCGACTTGCATCCCGACGACCGGCCGCAAACGTCCTGCTGTTCCAGGCTTACAACGGAGGTTGCTGGAGCCGAGACGACTGGGCGAATTGGCGGACACGTGTTTTCGGTCCCGCTGCTGCGGCCGCCGGCCTCGAGAAGACGCGTCCGTACGACCTCCGCCACAGCTTCTGCTCGCTTCTGATCCACGAGGGCGCCACGGTCGTCGAGGTTGCGCGGCAGCTCGGTCACGCGCCGACGATGACGCTCAACACATACGGACACGTCTTCGACGAGCTCCAGGGCGCCGAGCGGTTGTCCGCAGAGGAGCAGATCCGCAGAGCACGCGCAAAGCATGTGTCCGTTTTGTGTCCGTCTGAGGCCGCTCGACTCCTACCTAACGAGCAAGAGTCAGCAAAACCCCCGCAAAGCGATAGTGGGCGGTGCCTGGCTCGAACAGGCGACCTCCTGCTTGTAAGGCAGGCGCTCTCCCAACTGAGCTAACCGCCCGCGAGGGACGAGTTTAGCCGTGGTAGAGCGGAATCCTCTGATTCCAGGCCGGCACCGTTTCGGTTGACGTGGCCATTTGATTGGGCAATATTGCCCAATGAACCCCCTCGGATGAGCGATCCGATGCGCTCGGCGGGGTTCTCGCGCCGGTTCTGAACGTCGGTGTAGACGTTCATCGTGAAGCGGGCGTCTGTGTGCCCGATCATCTGGGCCGTCCATGCCGGGTCCGCGCCTGCCCTCGGCTGCGAGGGAGGCGAAGGTACGCCGCAGGGAGTGGAACGTCACCCGTGGCTGGCCGTCCTTGCCGTCCGGGATCGTCGCCTGTTCCCGCTTGCCGAGCGCCTTGTTCGCTCGCTCAATTGCCGGATACAGCACGCGCCTCGTCACGGCGTTACGGTCCCGCCGCTTGCCATCGCGGCCGGGAGTGCCCTGCGCCGGTACGAGCGCGAACACGGCGACGACCCCGATTGGAACACCCAGCTTCTTCATGAATCCCCTTGGCTATGGGGACACGCGCGTAACCCTTCGCTTCCTCGGGAACTATGGCCGTAAACCAGAAAAATCCAGCACACGACGTCGGAGACGCCTGCGGGATACTTCGCGAGCGATGTCGCACGAGAACGTGGAGCTGGCACGGCGGGGGTACGAGCTGTTCAACGCCAGGGACCTAACGGCGTTCTTCGATGTGTTCGACTCGGGCTTGGTCTATCGGAACCGCACCGACGAGCCCGACGCTCGGGTGTACCACGGGCTTGAGGACTTCAAGGGATACGTTGCCACCTGGCTGGACACATTCGACGATCTGCGGTTTGAGGTTCACGAGGTCGTCAACCTCGGCGACCGGGTCGTGGTCGTGACCGATCTGCTCGGTCGCGGCCGTGAAACCGGCGCGGATGTTCGCGGGGCATATGTGTTCCTGTGGGCGATTCGCGAGGGACGGGCGGTCGACATACGGGAGTACGGCACGAAAGAGGAAGCCCTCGAAGCCGCGGGGGTGGCGGAGCAAGACGCTCGCAGCTCGTCAGGCTAGGGCCTCATTGGGGCCCCAAGCCCGGAGAAATTTCAAGGTGAAAGGGCGCCGCTGCGGTTCGCGCCTCACGACCTACCCATCGGCAAGCGCGGGAAAGTGAAGGCCGAGAACGGACCTGCCTCCCGCCTTCTGTGAGCATGAGGCGTGTTGCTTCCTGCTCAGAAACCTGATTTACGGGGCGAAGATCCCCTGCGCCAGGAACTTCCTCTCGTCGCCGGTGCCGCACGTCGTCGGGCACATGAAACCTGCGGGAGCTATCTCCCCGTCGGGCCCAGAGTCGAACACCCTCACGTTCAGGACCTCGATGGAGGCACGCTGGAACTCCTTGATCATTCCCGGTATCAGTGAGTCGAACGTCGTTCCAGCCAAGACCTTGCAATTTCCAGCGGGAGCAGCGGTGCAAGCCGCGGTCGGGAACTGAAACGGGATATCCGACACGGTTGCGGTGAGGCACGGCGCCACACCCGCACCGTTCGTGCAGGTGGTTCCAGAGGGGTTGCCACTGGAGTGGTCGGTGATACGGATCACCGACTCCACGATCAGCTGGCCCGTGTAGGGAGCGCCGGCCCCGGTACAGGTGCCGTTGGCGTTGGCGCCCTGGCAGCGCACGTCGCTGTGCTCAGCGAAGAGGATCCTGAAGTTCTCCTGGTCCCCGGCTTGGTCGAGACACGGCGGCGGCCCATTCGACGGCAATTCGCAGATGAGGTCGAAACGAACCCTGCCTTGCCCCTGGCCCGTGCTTTGCAACGTCAAGTTGCTCGACTTGAGGTTCGGCGGACACGAAGGGAACATGTGCGGCGGCACGTGGGACTGCCCGGGGGGCGGAGTGGTAGGTGCCGGGTCATCCGCCGTAGCGGGCCCCCCACACTTGTTGAACGCTGCCACCAGCGGCACCCGCAACGGAGTGCCCCCGCCTGGGCGGGGGTGTGTTGCAAGCGCCACGCTGCCAAGCCCAAGTGCCAACAAGGAACTGAGGGCAAGCGAAACCCCCACCTTCTTACTGATTGCGTTCATGTTGCACCGTTCCCTCCTGATCCCCGGGAGAACAGCGACCTCGCGCCCCTGTCGGGAGTCTCATAGCGGTCGGCACTGCCGATCGCCACACTTTTTCACAGACAGGGTGCAACTGCCAACCGGATACGCAAATCCTCTTCCTTTCGTCCTCGATGGCTCCCATCAGCTCGGCGGCGCGAAAGAGGCAAAAACCGGCCAGCCTCGCGTCACCCGTCTTGATGGCTTTGTCCAACGACCGTTCAGCTCCCGACAACTCCCGATACGCCGTGTTGCTGCGATGGGTTAGTGCCTCGCTAATTTCCCGCTTGCACGCTCGTTCCAGCTCGCCGCTCCAATCGGTTTCGTCGCCACAATTCGCGAAGTTCGGGACACGGGCCTCGTAAGCGCCATGGGTGCAGGGTAAATGTCGGGCAGTTGGCCCAGTGCATCGACTACTCGGCCGTCCTCCATGAAACCGACGATCCCGCCCGCGAGGCCCATCTGTGCGAGCTGTAGCAGGTTGTTTGCTGCTGACTCCCGTTCGACCTCTGTGGGCGGCCTTTCCTGTGTCGTGCCCCCGGCGGTTCCGATCGCGCGATCAGCTCGTCGTGTTTGTCTCGCGCCATGTCGAGATCCTTGGCCGCCCGTTGCAGAGACTTGACCCAGCGGCTCAAGGTGTCTAGGTAAAGGGCGGGGGAGTGGGAGCTTCCGCGCGGCCTGTCATATCCATATATGGCAGGCTCAGAGATTTGAGAGGTCAGGGCGCCCCTGCGGGATACTGCGCGGACGATGCCGCAGGAGAACGTGGAGGTCGCACGAGCTTTCGCCGAGGCTTGGAACACAGGAGACATGTACACCGTCCGCGAGCTGCACCACCCGGACGTCATCATGAGGGTCATAGAGGGTGTCCCTGAGCCAGGTCCCTTCGTAGGGCGCGAGGCGGTCATGCGGCAGTTCGAACTACTCCGTGAGGCTTGGGACACGGACAGAATCGAACACATCACCGACTTCATCGACGCGGGTGACCGAGTCGTCGTGAGAGTCGCCTGGCATGTCGTAGGCCGGGGACCCGAGACAACTCTGGAGTTCACGATTGTCTACACAATGCGCAAGGGCCGGATCTTCCACCAGGAACACTTCAGGGATCACGCCGAGGCCCTCGAAGCCGTGGGGCTCTCGGAGTAGCCGATGTCGCGGGAGAACGTGGAGGCACTGCGCCGGCTGTACGGTGAGTGGGCAAAGGGCGATCTGTGGGCTCTGCGCGAACTTGCCGACCCGAACATCGAGTGGGAGTGGTCGGCAGCGATGGCGAGCATCGTTGGCGGGCCACGCATCTATCCCGGGCTTGACGAGGTCGGCGCGGCCACTCTCGAGTGGATTCAGTTCTGGGACTTCTACTGGATGACCGCCGAGGACTTCATCGAGGCTGACGATGAGATCGTCGTGCCCATGCGGCTCCACGCCCGGACAGCTAGTACCGACAGCGTGCTCGAGCAGCGCATCACGGCGGTGTGGACGTTTCGCAACGGAAGAGCCGTGCGTGTGCGCTATTACGACGAAAAGGCCGAAGCCCTCGAAGCCGTCGGGCTATCGGAGCAAGACGCTCGCAGCCAGTGAGCTAGAGCCTTCTAGGGGCCTCAAGCCAGGAGAAAGTTTCAGGGGGCAAAAGGGCAAGGGTCAGTCAGCCGTTCGAAGGCCCGTACAGGACGGCAGGAAAAGTGAAGGCCGGGATCGAATCGCCCCGGCCTTCCTCATGCGCTTGCCCTGCTTTAACGCTCCTCCTTGGTTTACGGCAGGAAGGTCCCCGTGCTCAGGAACGCTGTCTCGTCCCCCGTCCCGCTCCCACCGCCAACGTCCCCGTCAGGGCCGGCATCCTGCACGATGATGCCACCGGGTACCTGCTCAAGCGAGACATCAACCCCGGGGATGGGCTCCCCCGCCATTTGCAGCTCCCGCTGGCCTTCCTTGATGACGCCCGGAAGGTGCGAGTTGAATGTGGTGTTCAGGCTGCAAGTAGCGCCGGCGGAAGTAGGGGTGGCCGTACACGAGACCGGCACCCCGAACGCGACCCACCTGGTGCTGGCGGTCGTGCAACCGGCACCGGAGGGAACCGCGCAGACAGTTGGGTTCGCATGGCCGGTGATCCGCAACCCGAGCCGAGCGATCAGTTGGCCTGTGTAGTCCGCTGCAGGTGCCGTGCAGCCCGGAATGGCGCCGACCGCGCAGCGCACGTCCGTCGCGCTCACTGTGATCCTCTGATCCATCTGGTCTCCGGCCGCGGGGCAGGGCGGCAGCTCGGCGTTGGTGCAGAAGACGTCAAGCCGCATCGAAGCGTTCATCTGTCCCGCGACTCCCGTCGTCAGGACCGGTGAGCTCAGCGACGTGGGGCTACAGGACGGCACCGTGAGCGGCGCCGTGTGCGTTGTGTTAGGCGTTTCATCATCACCGCAAGCCTTGAACACTGGTACCAACGGCACCCGAAGCGGCGTGCCTCCGCCTGGGCGGGGGTGCGTTGCAAGCGCCACGCTGGTAAGCCCAAGGGCGAGAAACGCCCCGAGGGCAAGCGAAAGCGCCATTCTCTTCTTCTGTATTGCGGCCATGCTGCACCGTTTCCCTCCCGATCCCCCCGGATACCAGCGGCCTTGCGGCCCCCGTCGGGAGTCTCATAGCGGTCGGCACTGTCGGTCCCTAGAGACGGACGCTCCGCTGTGTTCGGCAGGAGCGGCTGAGAGTGCCCTGAGCGGCCACCCTTTCACACACAAGGTGCAACTGCCAATGGAATATTCAGATGTATCCGATCGTATGACAACCGATCGAATGGACTTTCGCGGCAAAACAGCCGTCCATCGGCAACCTCTGCGCCTCCGGAGTAGATTGACCGGGGGGAGCTCTCGATCGAACGCAAATGGGGGGTCATGAGCCCGCATGCTGAGTCTGGATCGCTGCGTCTTTGCCTCATCGTCGGCCTGGTCCTCGCAGGTGCTTTCGCTTGGGCGCCGAGCGCCGCCCACGGATTCGGCTTCACGACCACCCACCACCGCGCCGGCATCGACGCCCACGACGTCGCTACTGGAGACTTCAACGGCGACTCGCGCAGCGACCTCGCGGTCGTGAATGTCACTTCCAGGGACGTCTCCATTCTGCTCGCCACCGCTAGCGGTGGTTTCACGGGGCCAGTCAGCTACGGAGTCGGCAATACACCGACGACGGTCGCGGTCGCCGACTACGACGAGGACGGCAACGCGGACCTGGCCGTCGCCAACCGCGGATCCGACGACGTCTCGATCTTGCTCGGAAGAGGCGACGGGACGTTCGAACCAGATTCCCCCACAAGAAGGTTCGTGGCCGGCGCGAGCCCGTTCTGGGTCGTAGCGGCCGACTTCGACAACGACCACCACCTGGACCTCGCGGTCAGCAACTATCTCGGAATAGACGCCGAGGGCCGTGTCTCGATCCTTCGCGGTAGCGGCGATGGAACGTTCACCGCCGGTCCACAGGGCTCCTTAGCAGTCGGCCTTGGGCCGGAGGAGCTCGCGGAAGGGGACTTCAACAGCGACGGTGACCTCGACCTCGCCGTGACCAACTATTTCGAAGAACACGTGTCTGTCCTTCTCGGAAACGGCGACGGCAGCTTCGAGTACGTCAACGCAAACAACGGGCGCGTCTTCACCGGACAGCTCCCGATCGGCGTCACGGTTGGCGACTTGAACCACGATGCCAAGGACGACCTCGCAGTCGCGAACTATGGGGCGATCGATCTCAACCGCGGCTCCGTGGCTGTCCTGTTGGGCGATGGAGCGGGCGGTTTTTCAGCGCCGCACCAATACGTGCTCGACCATCAACCGATGTCGATCGCCGTTGCCGACTACGACGGCGATTCTCACCCAGACCTTGCCACCGCGTATCAGGCCTACGAGGAAGAGCCGGGGATCTTCGACGCGCACTCTGTCGTCTGGATACTGCTCGGCGAGGGAGGCGGCACGTTCTCGCCGTTCGAGTACTTCGACGTCGGCAGCGGACCGTCGGCGATTGCCGCCGGTGACTTCAACATCGACGGCCATCCGGACCTCGCGGTCGCCAACAACGGCACGGAAGCGGGCGACAACGATGCGTCCGTGTTGCGCAACACGAGCAATAACCCACCCGACTGTTCAAAGGTAGGTCCGGCCCCGGCTCTTCTTTGGCCTCCGAACCACCAGTACCGTCCCATCGCGCTCGTGGGAGCCACCGATCCCGAACGCGATCAGGTCACGCTCACGATCACGGGCGTGACCCAGGACGAGCCGCTGAACGGCCGTGGTGACGGCAACACTTCTCCTGACGCGAAACGAGCCACTCCGTCCAACCAGGTCTATGTTCGCTCCGAGCGCAGCGGGCTGAGCGACGGGCGCGTCTACCGGATCGCGTTTACGGGCTCGGACGGCAAGGGAGGCACTTGCTCCGGCACGGCGCTAGCGGTCGCAGTTCCGCACGGGCGTGGTTCGACCGCGGTTGACTCGGCGCCTTCAAGCTACAACTCGTTCGGCCCATGAGCGCAAGCCGGCCGTCTACGGGAGGAAAGCGCCCTGGCGCAGAAAGACCGCCTCGTCGCCAGTGCCGCAGGTCGGCGGGCAGCCGGAGGCGGGGTCAATGGTCGCGTCGCGCCCAGCGTCCTTGACTGCGACCGAGAAGGCCGCGATCACTGCCCGCGCGCCCTCGCGGGCAAAACCTGGGATGAGCGTGTCTAGGGTCGTTGAAAATTCGCAGCTCCCACCTAGAGTGTTCCGCGTCTGCGGATCCGGCTGAGGGGTCGACACGCAGTTCATGGGCACTGCGAACGCCGCGTCCTCCATGGTGGCGGGGGCGTGCGGCGCCCAGGAATCGGTGATCCTCATCTCGGTCGCGAGCAAGAGCTGCCCCACGTAGTCCGAATCATCGACCTGGTTCCTCACGTCCCTGATCGTCACCTTGAGCGCCACGTCCGCCTCATCCTCTGGGGTGGACGGGTTCCCGACAGCGACGTCGAAACGTGCACCGGCGGTCGCCTTGCCCAGCGACGAAGTCGTGAGCAGCTCCGACTCCATTCCTGTATTCGAGCAGGAGGGGGAGTCGAGGGGCGGAGCGTGCGTGGAGTCGGATGAATCACAGTGGCTGAACTCCGGTACAAGGGGCACTCTCAGCGGAGTTGCTCCCCCGGGCCGCGGAAACCTTGGGTGCCGGGCATCCATGCCGGCTCGCAAGGCCGAGCGACTTAGGACACCGGGTTGTACGGGGTACGCCCGATATGTCGACGCGCCGTTCTGAAATGCCAGGCTGTAAACGCGGCTGCCTGAAGGCGTGAGTTCGGTGACGAGGGGATTTCCGCCCCAGGCCATGACCCAGTTGCCGCCGGGGAGCTTGCGCGCGCTGCCGCAGCAGCCCGCGGTTACGGTTCCCGGATCGTTTACTTGCTCGAGCAAGGTGGCGGTTCTCGTGATCGGGTCGATCTCGTAGCGGATCGCCCGGGGTGTTCGCCTGAGCGTCGGGTGGAAGCCGTTGTCGTGGACCGACACTGTGCCGTCGCCTAGTACCCGTGCGTCATGCCCGCCCCAAGGCCCACTGCCGGAATCGCCTACGGTCGCGAGGCTCTCGACGCGCGGCGTACCGCCAATCTTCCATTCAACATCGCCGGTGGCCTTACTGATCTTGTAGACCGCGTCGAGGTGGCGGAATGAAAGTACGAAGGCGCCTCCATCCGGCTCTGCCGAGTTGAAGTGGTACGGGTCGTAGATTCCGGTGTTTGCTCCGATGTTGAGGATTTGGTTACACCACTCGATGGGGATCTCGGAGAGCGGGATGTGGTCCGACGGATACCACGACCACACGAGCAAGCCGTCGGCCGCGATTTCCTGGATCCCGGTGTCCCTGATGGTTAGATCCGATCGCCCGCAGAGGCTGAAGCCGGGCCGGTTCACGTTTGCGCCCAACAGGTAGTTGCCATTCGGCAGCAGTAGGAACTCGTGAAAGTCGGTCGCAGCCCCTACCGCATCGAGCGTTCGCACAAGCGAGCCGTCAAATTGGCGCTCCTCGGCGCCCGATGTGACCGGGGGGTTGTGAGACCAGCCAAGGTTGCCGTTTCGCAGCAGCAGAGAGGCACCGGGACCTTCAACGCCGTGCATCCACCAGACCGGCACACCGTTGGTGTCAAAGATCGCGACGATTCCCGCTTGCCCTTGAAGCGGGGTTCCCCTCCGGCTAACGATGTACCACTCGGCCTGCGGTTGGCCGGAGAGCTCGGACGTCCAGGTCCAGAAGTCCGCGGGCAAGCAGCGCACGTAGTAGGTCCCTGTGGTACTTCCGCCGGATGTCGTGGTGACGGTGAAGCTCTCGCCCGCGGCGAGGCTGACGTAGGCGCTGAACGTCCCGCTTCGCGGCGGCTGGGTGTCCACCGCCACCTCGGTGCCCGGTGGCGCTGACACAGAGACCTGCACCGGGGTGCCCTCCGTGCAGCGGGTCACGTAGTCGCTGACCGCGACCTCGAAGGTCGGGTAGAGCGATGGTTGGGCGGAGATCTCGACCTGCTCGGTGTCTGCTTGCGTGACGGCCGCGAAGATGCTGCCCGTGACGCAGATCCAAGCCAATATCACCAAAGAGGCGGTCAGCGGGCGAGTCCACACCCTTCTCAATGTGCTCCCCTCTTGGCCCGTTCGGGACAGCTCTTGCGAACCCGCAAGTCGGTGCAGGCTCTCAGGTCGACTGTCCGGCGTCAACCCCCTCGGATGGCATGACCTTGTCCCTTATCCGACGGTGGCCCGCCGGAGAAATCTTCACGGCATCTTTGCGTTGCTCGACCTGTTCGCTGGTAGATTCGCCGCAATTCACTCTGGGGATTCGGCGCTGGTCTAACGTCGGAGGGTTTCGATAAAAACGCGTTTCATGAGCTCGGTCTCTGCTGTGACCGGGGCTTTGATGGTGGCGCTCGCGACGGCCGCTCTCGCGCACGCAGGTACGTTCGCTTACGTCACCAACTCCGCCGGACTGGTTCTGAATCCCTACAGAGCCAACGCCGACGGCACGCTCGTTGCCCTGGCGACGACTGGAACACCCGCCGGCTCGTACGGCATCGTCGTGAGCCCTGATGGAACGAGCGTTTACGTCGCGAACCGCGACGCCGATGTCGTCTCGCAATACACCGTCGCTCCGGGAGGAACGTTATTCGCGAAGAGCCCTCCTTCCGTCCCCGCAGGCAACGCCCCCAGAGGAATCGCGATCAGCCCCGATGGGACGAGCGTCTATGTGACGAACTCGGATGAGGACACCATCTCTCAGTACGACGTTGGACTTGGAGGCGCTCTGGCGGCTAAGGGAACGCCAAAGATCCTCCCTCCGAACGTCGGAAATTTTCCCCACGGCGTGGGCGTCAGCCCGGATGGGTCGAGCGTCTACGTGGCCAACACAAACAGCAACAGGGTCTGGCAATACGACGTCGGCCCAGGCGGCGCTCTCACGCCGAAGAGTACGCCCTCGATACTTGCCGACACCGAGCCGTTCGCCGACGTAGTGATAACCCCGGATGGGGCCAACCTCTACGTCCCCAACAGGGCGGGCAACAGCATTTCTCAATACACCATCGGCGTCGGTGGGCTGTTGACTGCCAAGTCCGACCGCGACGTTTTGGGCGACCACGATCCGAGGAGGGCCGCGATAAGTCCAGACGGGTCGAGCGTCTACGTCACGAATGAGGAAACCAACAGGATCTCTCAGTTCAGCGTGGGTCCAGACGGGGTCCTTGTGGACAAGAGCCCGGCCACTGTCGCCGCCGGCGGGACTGGACCGTACCCCGTTGCGGTATCCCCGGACGGGGATAGCGTCTATGTCGGTAACCGATACAGCAACGACGTCTCCCAGTACACGATGGACTCCGGCGGGCATCTCACCCTGATGGACACCGACGATGCGACCAACAGCCCATTTGGAATCGCGGTCGTCGCGACCGGCACGATCATCGTCCGAAAGAACGCCGTCCCCGACAGCCCCCAGGACTTCGGCTTTACGGCAGGCGGTGGTTTGACGCCGGGGAGCTTCCAGCTCGACGACGACTCGGACCCGGCTCTCTCCGATACACGCACGTTCGCCGATGTCGCGCCCAGATCGGGGTATTCGATCACGGAGACAGTGCCGGCCGGCTGGTATCCCGGCGCCGCAACGTGCAGTGATGGCAGCCCTCCGACGAACATAGGCGTGTCGCCAGGCGAAACCCTGACGTGCACCCTTACGAACTCGGTCACCTACCCCAGGCCCGGCGGAGGAACGCCTCTCCGCGTGCCTTTAGTGCTGGCCTTCGAGGAGTGCACTTCGCCCGACTCGACCCATGCCGAACCGCTGGACGAGCCCTCATGCTTGGGCCCGATACTGGAGTCAACGCAGCTCACGACCGGCACTGCCGGCCTGGCACAAAGCTTTGCGCGGTGGCAGTCGAAACCGGGGGACCCTGCTACTGAGCTCGATGAAGCTGACATCGAGATCCTCGTCAACCTCGGCGATGTGCGGCAGCAGGCCGGCGGAACGGACTACACCGGTTATCTGGCGGCGTCTCCCAAGGTCCGCATCTCCGACCGCGCCATCGATGCTACGGGCGACTCTGACCCCGCGCCAGTTGGAGCCGGGACCGCGTCGGACTTCCCGTTCTCGTTCCCGATCGGCTGTACCGCCACGCCCGGTCCAGGAGGGGCCTCTTGCACAACCTCCACGTCCGCCGACTCCCTCGTTCCCGGGACCGTGGCCGAAGGAAGACGCAGCGTGATTGGAATCCTGTCCCTCGACATCATGGACGCGGGTTCCAATGGCACCGGCGTATCGCCGGGCTGTCAGCCCACCTGCGGCGACGGAGACGAAAGAGTTTTTCTTGAGCAGGGCATTTTCACGCCGTAACGCACGTTTGGTGACGTCCCCTTGCTCGCCTCCTGCTCCTCGTACAGCGCGGTTGCGTGAGCCGCGCCGCTAGGGTGATGCCCATGAACTCAACTACCCAGACACTGATCTGCCCCAAATGCGGAAGCGAGATGCGCAGCTACGAGCGAAACGGAGTGCACGTCGATCAGTGCACCGGCTGCAAGGGCCTCTTCCTGGACCGTGGTGAGCTCGAGCGACTAGTCGAAGCAGAGGGCGCGCACTACGAGAGGGAGTACTCGAGAAGCCACGAGGAGAGAGAGGGCGAGCGTCCGCGCAAGAGCAAGAGCAAGAAGCGGAGCTTCCTCGAGGGGCTACTGGAAGGCGGCGGCGAATAGGGCGCAGCTGCGCAGGGATGCTCGATTTGCGAGACGCGGCCCAAGGCAATGCTTCGGGCCGCGTCTCTTCTTGTGGGCGTCACGCCGCGGCGGCGGCCTTTCACGGGGCTGGCGCTTCCTTGATTTACGAGCGTATGCGGGTAACGTTGCGAGGTCTCGATTCCCTGGGCTGCCTTAGAAGGGGTGTCAACACGCATGGCGCGCTTCCGCCAAGAACCAACCACCGCTGACGACCATCTGAACGCGCTCGTAAGCGCCACGGAGCAGTTCAAGTCGTCTGTAGAGCGCCAGGCCGCGGACGTGATAGAGGCCGCGGAGGCGCGGGCGAGCGAGATCGAGCGAGACGCGGCCCGTAAGGCGGAAGAGATCGAGCGTGAGGCCGAGCGTGAGGTCGAGCGGGAAGCCAGCGCATTGGAGGGCCTCCTTGAAAAGCGCTCGCGTCTGGCCTCACAAATGCTCGAGAGTGTCGAGCGGCTCGAGCGCTCGGTTCACGAAGCGGTCAGTGCGTTTCGCACGGAGCTCGAAAGCGTCCAGCCGCCCGAAAGAGCGGAGAATCCGACGAATATCGAAGGCACTCCCGAGGAAGCCGCTGCAGCCGGACTCGTCTCACCCGGGTCCATGAACGCGCCGGCGCCCCCGCAAGTCATGGAAAGCCTGCGCAACCAAATCCAGAGCGTGCTGGAGAACAGCGAATCGAGAAAGAGGGGGGAGGACCTGATGATGCGCCTCGAGGTTGGCGAGGACGCGGTCGCCTCCGACGAGACTCGTGCGAGCGAGGAAGAAGACCCCTCGTCCAGACGAAGCCGCCGGCGGGAGCTCCGCCGTCGCCGCAGGGCGAAGTAGACCTCGCCGGTCGGCCCTTCAGCGCTTGGGTTGCCCCCCTCAGGCGTGTCTGATCGCTGGCCGGGCGATCTTGATGTTCCTCTCCGATCCGAGTAATGTCGGCCGCTCGTTCTAGTAAGGAGGTGGCACAGCTGTGTACGTAGGAGTAATGCACCGCATCAAGGACCCGAAGGCCATGATGGAGCGTGGTCAAAGCCTTAGCGACCCCGCTAATGCGCCACCCGGAGTGGTAGGGCACCAGTTCTGTCCGAGCACGGATCTCTCGGTGGCCACCTGCGTCTGGGAGGGTGACTCTGTCGACGCGGTTCGGGACCACATCGACGGAACCCTGGGCGACTCCAGCGAGAACTCGTACTTCGAGATCAGCACGGAGCACGCGATGGGGCTTCCGCAGCAAGCAGCCGCGCGAGCCTAGAGCCGCAAGGCAAGGCTTTCTCTCGGGGAGCGTCTTCTAGGGAGGGCGCTCCCTGCTTTCCGCCGGCCTGTCGGTAGGCGATGTCGCAGGAGGCGCACCGCCCGAGGCAAACAACGGCTCGAGGCCGCCGAGGGTAGCCCGGCCCCGGCGCTCGGGCGCGAGGCCCGAGCGCCTGGGCTCAATCTACGGACAGGCCGGCTTACCAGGAACCGGAGAGCCGGCCCGGCCGGCGCACAGACGGTAGTCAGCGAGCCGACTCGACAGCGTCGCCGCGCTCGGACTCGAGGGCGGATCATCGGCTGTCGGTTCGCCATCGGTCCCATACACATTCGCGAGCTGATGCGGATCCGATGTCAGGTTGTAGTACTCCCGGAAGTCGATCAGTAGGGACTCGTTCTCCGGAGTCGCCGGGTCGTCGTCTTTGTAGGTCTCGATGTATTGGTACGTCGGCGTTCGGATCGAGGCCCAGCCGTTCCCGCCGAACATCTCGGTGAGGATCCCGTTCGGCCGCGTCTGCGTGCTGCCGAGAAGCGACATCCCGTCGTTCGGGAGCGCCTGGACGATGTCCGGGTCGGAAGTATTGTTGACGGCCTGGATCGCGGTTTGCGCCATGTCGATGTTCGCGACCATGCGGTTATCGCTTACGCCGGCTGGCACCTGTCCCGGCCAGCGAACGTAGAACGGGATCCTGATCGAGTCGGTGTAGGGCTTCCCCTTACCGGCCAGCCCGCACGTCATGCCGTTCGGGAATGCTGCCGGCTTCCAAGTCTTCCAGCAACCCTGGAGATCATGCAATGAGACCTTGCCGTCCCGCGGTTCTCCGTTTGGCCCTGGATCGTCTCGCCAATACTCGTGTTGCCACAGGCCGTGCTCACGCCACATGAACCCGTTGTCCGAGACGAAGAACGCGAGCGTGTTGTGCTCGCCCGTCTGCTCGAGCTTGCGCATCACCGCGTCGACCGTGTCGTCGACTGACATGAGCGACCTGAGTTGCTGCGTGCGCCATCCAGGAGACACCCCGGTCGGTGTGTTCATGTCGAAAATCAACTTCTGGTCACCAAACGGCAGCGGCGGCTTGTCGCTCTGGTCTGATTCGTTGTGCGAGGCGTTCGGAGTGAAGGCCGGCACCGAGGCGGACGCGTACTGGGCCTCTGGCGCCATTGGATGGTGTGGCGCGTTCATTGCGAGGTAGAGGAAGAATGGCGCCTGCCCCTGACTCGCCTGCTCGATGAACTGGGTCGCCCTGTTGCGAACGTAGTGCACCGAGTAAGGCGACTCGGGGGCGTCTGACCTGCCGAGGCGGTCCGGCTGGCACTCGTTCGGTGTGTTGAGAGCCGGATAGCGCTTCAAGCCGCCGTTCTTCTCATACGAGTCGAACGGGCAGAAACCGCTGCTCTCGGGGTGTGCGCCTGGGCTCTGCGCATAGTTGTCCACCAGGGCGTAGTCGTCCCATACCGGTGGCGGCTCCGTACGGTTGAACCCGTTCAGGTACTTGCCGTAGATCGCGGTCTGATAGCCGGCGGACTTGAGGTATGCCGGCAAAGAGGTGGGCACGTCGTCGGAGAAATTCGCGCCATCGTTGTTCGTCCTCACCTCGTGGTTGTGGACGTAACGCCCACTTAGGATCGAAGCGCGGGCCGGGCAGCACACCGGGCTCGTCGCAACCGCCTCGGGGAAGGCGCTTCCACCTGGCGTGTTGGTAGAAGAGCTCCCAGTGTGAAACCACTCCCGCGTCTTGGGCATGACCTGCATCGTCTCTGCGTGCCGTTGGTCGTCCGTGACGATGAATACGACGTTCGGCTTTGGCTGCGAGTCGCAGGCGTTTGCGAGCGGTGCCCGCTGTTCGGTGTTCGATACGTAGGACTCGTCGACGTAGAAGTCGAGGGGAACGCTCTGCGCGGCCTCGTCTACGCCGGCGATCCCGAACCGCACGTGGTCGACGTTGCGGAAGGAGTTGTCGCCGTTGGCGTAGTGGTTCTTCGCCGCTGCCGAGACGACCTGCGTGCCGTTCACGAAGACTTCGTTGTTGGTCGCTGCCGGCGTGTTCTCGTCCAGCTTCTGACGCACGACGACCCAGTTCCAGCAGCCTTCCTTGAGCTCGAACGGAGTGCCGATCTCGGTTGCGGCGCTTCCCTGCTGCCAGCGCACCAGACGCGCCTTCTTGTCGGATGGCAGCAACCGGATGCCGCCGAAGTTCGGGTTCTGGGCATCGGGAACGGTTCTCTGGTTGTCCCAGCGCATGATGTCCAAGCGTCCTTTCAGCTTTGCGCTCTGGCCGCCACTGAACGTGCCTACGGGGAACCAGAACGCAGCCCCGTAGTAGCCGTTGTAGTCGTGCGGGACGTCGACGTTGAACTTGCCGCGCGCCCACGGATCACCCGACGGTGGCGAGGTGTAGTGCGCCTTCGCGGACGAGCTGCCGCCATAGGCGCGGTCCGGGGAGCGCTGGAAGGTGGAGCCGCCCGCCTGCTCGACGTCGTCGTAGCCAGGGAAGGTGCGCAGGTCGTCCGCCTCGTGCGAGGCGGTGCGCTCGCAGGCGGCAAGCAGCAAGACGATCAACGTTATGAGAGCGGCCGCCGACGCGATCCGTATCCGGCGCTCTTTGGCGAAGGGGCGGCGCGTCAGACGCGCGAGCAGCAGCAACCGGGCACGCAGAAACGAACCAGACATGGACGACCTCCCCGCGCGTGGCGAAGCCCCCAGCTCCGTCACGCTTCTGTAGTTGACGGCCGTTGATGGCCGTTTCGTTGACCGCCCCAACCACCGAGCGGTCCTCCCCCGAACGAGAGGCCCGGCAAGATAACGACATGCCGGGGCGATGTCAAGAAAACATAAAGGCGAGCGGACTTCAGCGCACCTCGCGCACCTGTTCACGCCACATGCGCTGCTTCTCCAGGTTGTTCCCCGAAACGAGTGAGCGGTGTGTGAACCACCACACCGCTCACCGTCATTTCTGGACTCAGCGCAGCAGCGAACTCAGGAGCCCGGTGGGCACCCTCCTGAGGGCCTGGGCATCAGCTCGAGCGGCTCGGTTGGCACGCTCTCACGCCCCTGTGCGTCGTAGGCGGCTACCCGGTATTTCCATCTCTTGCAGTTCGCAACGGTCTCGAACGTGCCGTTGGACGTCGTGTTGAAGCGCGGCGACCATGCTCCGGTGTCGGGATTCCACTTGTAGACGCGGAACCCGCCGCCCGGAGGCCGCGTGCCCAGCCAGTACATGGTGACGAACCCGTCCTGCTCGGAGCCCGAGAACGAGCCCGGAGTGGACGGGCCGATGGGCCCTCGCTGATTCAGGCTGACCGACGA
Organism: uncultured Solirubrobacterales bacterium; assembly: GCA_963774075.1. Taxonomy (GTDB): domain Bacteria; phylum Actinomycetota; class Thermoleophilia; order Solirubrobacterales; family JBBDJG01; genus JBBQNR01. The sequence goes on from CAVZDP010000009.1 coordinate 242,205, forward strand.
GCGGTCGATCCACATCAGAGTCGCGTTGCCCTGGCTGCGATCGGCGTAGCCGTACTGGATGCGATTCGGCACGCCGGTGCTGTTGTCATAGGCGTTGACGGCGGTCGAGCCGATGATGCCGTTCGCATCTGTGACCGGTCGACCGTCGACGTAGACCTCGCTGAACGGTGCGTTCGACGGGTTGGACTCGAGCTTCTGGTGCACCTCCAACCACACCCATCTGCCTTCGGGAATGGTGAACGACGGCCCGATCGTGTCCTCGGACCCGCCAGTCACTCCGCGCACGAGCCGGTAGCGGTCGTCCGTGCCGAGCACGATGCCGCCGTAGCGCGAGGGCGACGGAGGCACGGCGGTGGAGTTGTGCCAGCGCATGATTGCCACCCTGTCGTTCGCGGCCGCGAAGGCGTTTTGCAGGAAGAACGCCGAGCCGTACCAGACGTCCTTGCCGTTCGGCCAGCTGACGTTGAAGCTTCCCCACGGGCCGGTGTTGCCTCCGAGCGAGGTGAGCTTGGCCGACTTCGAGCCTTCGTAGGCCGGGAAGGCGCTGTCGATTTCGGACTGTCCCGGCGTGCCGTTCCAGGATGTGTCGAACCCGGTCTCGGGGTCCCCGATCTGGCCCGCTTCGAACGTCGCCAGCCGGTCGCCGGCGGGCTTGGCGTCGAAGCGGATCTTGATCCGGACCAGGTCGCGATTCAGAGTCTCCGGGCAATCCTGGCTCTGCGTGAAGTAGAGATGTGCGGTCTGCCCGATCGTGTTGAAGTTGCGGTCACTGCTGTCCGGATCGATCAGCGTCGGAACGCGGATCCCGAGGTTCGGATTGGTGCAGGCCCGAGAGTAGGCGGCCGGCGCGTCGACCAGAAGCTTCGGCGCGTCCCAATGGATCAGGTCGTCCGAGAGCGAGTAGAACACCCCGTCCACTCCTGGCCCGCCGTCCACGCCGATAAAGCTCTGGTCTATGAGCATGTAGCGCTTGAAGTGCCTGCTGTAGACGAGGTTGTTCGCGAGTGCCCTCGCATCGCTCACGGGCGCGCAGACATGCTCGGCTGGCACGAACGTCCCTGCCTCCGCATAGGGGTCGACGAAGTCGACTGTGAAGCCGCCCTGAGGGTCGTTGGCGTCCCCGTCCCAGGCGCGCCAGGAATCTGGATCTTCCAGATTGTCCGAACGCATCACGCATGTGCCACGGGTTTGAGCCATAAACGCCTCAGCCCGGAACAGCGCGTAGTACCAGCCATCCTTCTTCACGATGTTCGTGGGCTGGAAGTAGCCCTTGGAGATCGGCGGTCCTGAGTTGTACTGATAGGGGTGCGTCGCGACTAGGTGATTTGGAGCGGTCGCGTGGGTGTACAGGTCCCCGCGGTTCGTGGACTTCGCAAGCGTGATCTGGTTGTACCAGCACTGTGCCGGAAACTCGGGCGGAGGAGGAGGATCTGGGCACTGCCCGGCGTGCTCCCAGCCGTGGTACTCGTTGTGAACGAGCGCGTGAAACGTCTGACCATCCTCAGTGAAGGGCGAGACGAGCCACTCCCACCTGTCGAAGGCAGCGGGGTTGGTGTTCTTGTGAGAGGTGTGAATTACCGGACACTCGACCGTGAAGCTCGCGGGATCCTGGAGGTTGCCGCCGCTTCCTATGATGCGGCGAGTGTGAGCGCCGGAGGTGTCCTGGCCATTCGCCTTTCTGGTTCCGGCGTGGGACATGATCAGCGCCACGCGGCCCGACGCGTCCCGTACAGCCCGCGTCCCGGCGTCCTGGAAGAAATGCTCGTCCCCGCACCAGAAGGTCTGCGGCGCGGGGGGCTCGGAGCGGTCGAAGACCGTCTCGTAGCTTCCGATCGGCGTGATGTTGGTGCCGAAGTTGTAGGCGGCATCCGCCGTCGTAGGCACGATCAAGAGACCCGCGATCATTGAAGCGAGCAGCAACAGCCGCGCGCGCACGCACGAACCAGACATGGACGACCTCCCCGCGCATGGCGAAGCCCCCAGCTCCGTCACGCTTCTGTAGTTGACGGCCGTTCCATGGCCCGTTTCGTTGACCACCCCAACATCGAGCGGTCTCCCCCAACGAGAGGCCCGGCAAGATAACGACCTGCCGGGGCGATGTCAAGAAAACATAAAGGCGAGCGGACCCGCCTGGCCCGTTAGAGGCGCAGCGACACGGTCGACTTCACCGTGCTCGTGTTTCCGGCCGCGTCCTTCAGGCTGATCGTGAGCTTCGCCTTGATCTTCCGGTGCCGTTTCAGGGCGCGCCTGATCGGCCCGCGAGCCTTCTTCGATATGCGCAGCTTCAGCTTCGTCGCAACATTCTGCTCGAGCGAAGCGGTCGACCGCTTGAGCCGATAGACCTTCGACGCGTTCGCGACGTTGATCGTCCCGTTCACCGTCGCTGTTGCCGCCTCGTCGGTGGTGATCCTCACGGAGACCGTATGGTCCTTCACGGAGTAGCGCTTCGTCGCGACCGTCGCGTGCGGTGGAGTCTTGTCCGTTTCCTGAGGTGTCTCTGGCGCCGGATTGGCAGTCGGGCAGGCGCCCTGAGTCGAGGCGCTGGTCGCGCAGCCGTCCTGGGTCTCGTCGCCGTATCCATCACCGTCCGCGTCCGGCTCGATCGAGGCCGTGACGTTCAGCAGGTAGATGTTCGAGTAGGTACTTGCAAGGCTGGCGTTCGATCCCGTTGCGACCTCCGGGTTCGCGCTGCCCTGGTGCATCAGGTCGCCTACCCCGCCGCTGAACGCGCACGATGCGCCGCCGCCGATGGGGAAGCCGAGGTTGCCAACATAGAGCCCGAGCCTGTCGCCCGCCTGGACCGGGATCCGCGTCAAGAACGAGTTGACCGAGCTGGCGGTCAGCGTCTGCACGCCCGAGCTGCCGACCAGTGTGTAGGTCGTTCCGCTGACGAGCCGGAAGACACGCAGACCAAGCTCGCGCCCGGTCGCAGCGTTTGCCTTGTGGCTCCAGGTGGAGACGACCCCGGCTGCCGGCGCGAGGTAGGACGGGCCGGCGCTCGTGTCCTGGACCCAGTAGCTCGTTCCCACGCAGCTCGCGCCCGGCGTTCCCGGGTCGAGCTGGCCGATCGTGGTCGCCGCCGACGCGCTCACTGGAAAGACGAGAACCGAGAGCCCGATCATCAGCGCAGCAACGCGCGGCACAATCGCCACATGGGTGAGGGGAAGCTTGACCATGGATGTTCGTTATCGGCACGCGGCGCGGTAACTCGACTCCGGCTGGACCGATCGCCTGGGGCGACACGGTGGGGGCGAATCTGACGCCTCCCGGCACTTAACCCTTTGAAGGGTGAACCGGCTGCCCCTGCAGCCACGGCAACGAGGAGGTGACGTGTCGAGCGGTCAGACCATCATGGTCGTCGAGGACGACGACGCGACGCGAGAGTTCCTGGCGGACAACCTGCGGGCCGACAGCTACGGCGTGGTCGCCGCATCGACGGGCCGAGAGGCTTTCAACCTGCTGCAGATGAAGGAGTGCGATCTGCTGCTTCTCGACGTGATGCTGCCGGACGCGTCCGGCTATGAGATGTGCAACCGCCTTCGCTCAGCGGACGGGCTTGCGCAACGGGTGGACCCCGACCTGCCCGTGATCCTGCTCACGGGGCGGGCGTCGGAGGCCGATCGCGTCCGCGGTTTCTCGCGTGGGGCCGACGACTATGTCGTGAAGCCGTTCCACTACCCGGAGCTGGTGGCTCGCATTGCCGCCGTGCTTCGGCGGGCGAGTGGGCGCCGGGACCAGGGCGTGCTCCAGGTGGGCGAGCTTCGCGTCGACCCGGTCTCGAGGGAGGTCACGATCGACGGCAGGCGCGTGGAGCTCTCGGCGAAGGAGTTCGCCCTGCTTCGCATGCTGGCCGCCGAACCGACCCGCGTCTATACGAAGGAGGAACTGCTGCGAGACGTCTGGGGCTTCAAGCTCATGGGCTCGACCCGCACCCTGGACTCTCATGCGAGCCGCGTTCGCCGCAAGCTCGCTCCCTCCGGGCGCAGGTGGGTTGTGAATGTGTGGGGCGTCGGCTACCGGCTCACCGACCCGGTCGAATGAGCGAGCTCATGATCGGGGTTCTCGCTTCAGCGGGTGGGGCTCTCGTTGGCGTCGGCGTGTCGTCCCTCGCGATGCTCGGCGCTCCTGCTGAGCGAAGATATCGGCGCTCGCAAGGGCGGTCGCTTCACGAGCTTCGCGGCGCCCTCACCGCAATTCAGCTCGGCGTCACGTTGATCGGACGCGGTGCCGCTGGGCCGTCGCGGCTCAGCGAGCGGGTGACCGCGCTTCAACCGCAGCTCGCCCGTGCTCGCCTCGCGCTCGAAGAGCTTCAAGGCGTGCGACCGGGTCATTCTTCGCGGCGGGCCGAGCCGATCGAGTTGCGCTCGCTCGTCCTTCGCCGCGCCAGAGCGTGGTCCGCGCTCGCGCCGGCTTACAGCGCTCGCATGCGCTGCGACTGGCGCGCCGGCGAAGTCTGGGTCCGAGGTGATGCCGAGGCGCTCACGCGTGCGCTGGACAACCTGATCGCGAACGCGCTGGAGCACGGCGGGGGACGGGTGCTGATCGAAGGCGAGCGGGTAGCCGGGTTGGCACGCGTCTCGATCTCAGATGGCGGACCGGGCGCTCCGCATCCGGACCGGGTGTGCGAGCCGGGGCCCGGCTCCCCTCGAGGTCACGGGCTCTCCATCGCCAAGGATGCAGTGGAGTCTCAGGGAGGGCGCATCGTCACGCGGGCCAGGTCCGCCGGCAGGGCGCTTGCCATCGAGCTCGCGCTCGCCGACGTCACTGCTCCCGTTTCCGAGGAGCGGCGGCCGGAGCCCGTCCGCCGCTCGAGCGGTGAACGTCAGGATCAGCGGGCCACGCGCGCCGCATGAACCGCCGTGCCCGGGTGCTCGCGCTCTTTGGGGCCTCGGCCGTCTGCGCCGGCCTCGCGGTGTCGCTCGTGAACGGGTACGCGAGTGAGGTGAGGACGCAGGTGGGCCCGCTCGTGCCGGTCGTGGTGGCTCGGGCGCATGTGCCTGCCGGCCGGGTCGTGACGCGCTCTGACGTGCAGCTGCGGCTTTCGTTGCGGAGGGTCCCCGAGCGCTTCGCACCACCGGACGCCCTTCGCTCGCCTGGACAGGCGCTCGGACTGCGCGCCTCGGTGGCGCTGGCGCCCGGAAGCTACGTCGGTCGCTCTCAGCTCGAACGGCCCGTGAGTCGAGACCCTGGGCGTGCGCTCGCGCGTGCGCGGCTGATCGAGGTGCCCGTGTCGGGCGCGGCCTCGCTGCGTGATGTGCTTCGTCCAGGGTCGAGGTCCGATGTACTGGTGACGAGCGGCTCGGAGGGCGGGCGGCCGCGCACCTACGTCGCCGTTCAGAGCGTGGAGATCCTGGGTCTTCGCGCCGCGCAGGACGAGCAGGCAGGCGGGGAAGGGGTGCAGCCCCCGGATGCAGTCGCCACTCTCCGCGTCACGCTTCGCCAGGCGGTGCTGCTCGCCGCCGCGCGCAACTTCGCGCGCGAAGTGCGGCTCGTCCCGCGCCAGGCGGGCGACCGCAGCCGCGTCGGGTCGATCGCGATCGGCGCCGAGGACCTGCATCCATGACCCCTTCAGCGGTAGGGCCGTGAGCTCGGCGGGACCTGTAAGGGAGAGCGCGATCGAAGAGCTGGCGTCCTCTGTGCGCAGGCGACTCGTCGACGACGCGGCGCGCGACCGCCGAGGCTTCGGCGAGGACGAGCATGCGTTGCGCCAACGGGTGGCGGCGTTACTCGACGGCGAGGCCCAGCTCCTCGACTCGCGCGAGCGCGCGGAGCTGGTCGAGAGCGTGCTCTCGAGCACGATCGGGCTCGGGCCCCTGGAGCCGCTGCTCACGGACCCGACGGTCGACGAGATCATGGTGAACGGGCTCGGCGCGGTCCTGGTGGAGCGCGCCGGGCGGATAGAGCACACTGAGATTTCCTTTGGCTCGGGCGCGGAGCTGATGCACGTGATCGAGCGGATCTTGAGTCGAGTGGGCAGGCGGGTGGACGAAGCGAGCCCGCTTGCCGACGCGCGCCTGCCCGATGGCTCGAGAGTCAACTGCGTCATACCTCCGCTCAGCCTGGACGGTCCCTTACTCACCATCCGTCGCTTTCGCCGGCGGGCGTTCTCGATGCCGGAGCTCGTCGCCCGCGACACGCTCACGCGAGAGGTGGAGGCCTTCCTTGCAACATCCGTGTCTTCGCGACTGAATGTCGTCGTCAGCGGCGGCACGGGGTCGGGCAAGACGACGTTGCTGAACGTCCTGTCTGCGCTGATCGCCCGCGGCGAGCGCGTCATCACGATCGAAGACGCGGCGGAGCTGCGGCTGGCGCAGCCGCACGTCCTGCGGCTCGAGAGCCGGCCGCCGAACCTCGACGGGGAGGGGGAGGTGACGATCCGAGCCCTGGTCCGAAACGCACTTCGCATGCGGCCGGATCGCATCATCGTCGGCGAGGTGCGCGGCAAGGAGGCGCTGGACATGCTGCAGGCTCTGAACACCGGTCACGACGGCTCGATGACGACGGTGCACGCCAACTCGGCCGCTGATGCGCTGCGGAGGATCGAGACGCTGGCGCTGATGGCAGACGTCGCGCTGCCGCATGCCGCCGTGCGCGAGCAGGTGGGGAGCGCGCTCGATCTCGTCGTCCATCTGGCACGCGATCGGGGCGGCAATCGTGTCGTGACCTCGGTGGCGGAGGTGGTACGCGTGGCGGGAGAGGCGGGCGTGCGGGAGCTCTATGCGCGCCGCGACGGCGAGCTCCAGGACATCGCGGCGCCAAGTGACTCGCTCGCCCGGCGGCTGACGCGTTCTTGAGCGCGGAGCTCGCCGCCGCGCTCGCCGCCGCGGCGGCCGCTCTTGGGGGTGCGGCTCTTGTGGAGACGATCGGTCCCACCTGGCGCTTGATTCGCTCACGGCTGGATCCTCTCGGCGCTCGCCTCCTCGACTCGTTCGACCAGGCGATCCGCCCGCTGCGGATGGCAGCGGAGGCGGGTACAGCGCCGACCCCGGCCGAGCGCCTTCGGCTGCAGGGGCTCGCAGCGGCCGGCGGTCTGCTCGCGGGGCTCATCATCTCGGGACCCCTGGCAGCACTGGCAGCGGCGGGATTGGCCGGCTGGTTCGCCGGCCGCTCTCTGGTCTGGCGGCGAGAGCGCTATCGGCGCAGAGTCGACGCCGGCGCTTCGACCGCAGCGCTCGCGATCGCGGACGCCCTTGGCGCGGGCCGTTCGATTCGAGCCGCACTGCTCGCGTGCGCCGGTCGGCTCGACGGTGCGATCGGCTCAGAGCTTCGCCAGCTCGCCCACGAGCTGGAGGTCGGCGACAAGCTCGACTCCGCGCTCGAGCGGCTGCGTGAGCGCTGTCGTTCACGGCGCATCGACCTGATCGTCGCCGCCGTCCAGGTCCAGCGTCACTCGGGCGGCAGCCTGGCGGGATTGCTCCGCGAGATCGCTGCGGCAATCGACGACCAGGACCGCGTGTCCGATGAGGCGCGTGCCGCCAGCGCACAGGCTCGCTTCACGTCAGTTGTTGTCATGCTGATGCCGTTGGCGGGCATGCTCATGGGTGAGCTCGCGTCACCGGGCTTTCTCGGCGGCATCACCAGCTCCGCCGGTGCCATGTGGCTCGTCGCGATGGCGTTCGTCCTGCAGGCGCTCGGCCTCGGAGTCGTGCGGCACCTCGGGCGGGTCGAGACCTGACGTGGCGTCTCTGCTTGCGGCCCTCGCCGCTGTCGGTGCCGTCGCCGCGGCCGCGGAAGCGAGCGCCGGCCTTGTGGAGCGGTTTCGTTCGGGGCGCACGAACCGAGTTTCGGCCGCGGGCGCTCCACACGTGCTCGCTATCGGCATTCGCCTCGCGCGCACCGCGGCGAATGCGTTGCCTTTGGGCGCGCTTCCCAGGCGCCGCGGGGTTCAGCTTCGCCTCGAGTGTGCGGGCCTGGGCTGGGTGGGACAGCGCGACTGGCTCGCACTCAAGACGGCCGGCGCATTCGTCGCGGCGCCCATCACGATTCTCGTGGCATCCGGTGCGTCCTCTCGCCTAGCGCCGCTCGTGATCGTGGCGGGTTCCGGGGCTGGATTCCTCGCGCCCGACTTCTGGCTCGCACGCCGCGGGCGGCTGCGGATCGAGGCTGCGCTTCGCGATTTGCCCGACATGCTCGACCTGCTCAGGGTGGCAGTCGCGGCCGGCATGCCGCCACCCCGGGCGTTGGGCTTGGTGGCCGCGCGCTTCCCGGGCACGCTGGCGAGCGAGTGGGGGAGGGTGGCCGCTCTCGTCTCACTCGGTGTCTCCCAGGACGAGGCGCTGGCTTCCCTTCGCGAGCGGCTCCCGCACGAGCGGATCACCGCCCTCGTGCAGGCGCTCGGCCGAAGCCGCGAGCATGGCGTGCCTCTCGGCCGGGCACTGGCCGCGTTGGCGGCCCGTGCGCGCCACGCTCAGCAGCAACGAGTCCGCGAGAGCGCGGCGAAGGCGGGGCCGAAGATCCAGCTCGCGGTAGCGCTGCTGCTCGTGCCGTCGGTGTTGCTGATGGTCGCCGCCGCGCTGGTCGCGGAGCTGGAGCGGTCGGGGCTGGGGCTGGCCGGGTAACTTGGGGCAAGGCTGGCGAGGTGCCCTCCTTCCGAAAGGCTCCGACTCGAATCAGCCGGGAGCCGCGACCTCCCGAAGCCCTCGAATCTGCTTCCGAGTGCATCCCTGTTTCGGGCGACGGGTACTGGCGGTTGCCCCGTTCGTCCCCCGACGCTCGCAGAGGTCGAGCGCCATGGTCGCAGAGCGGCTCGGAGCGTCATCTCGTCCTCCCGGCCTTTTGAGCAGCAGCGGAGGGCCGATCGCGGTGTCGGTCACCTGGTCGACCGGGATCGACATGAGGCGAGGCGGCAGCGATCGCTGCTCGATCGACGCATCCGGCGGCTCGGTGCCCGTACATTCGCCCGCCGCCGATCCGGACGGACCGCCCTCCAGCGCGACGTGCCGAGCGTAGGTACCGAGATAGACGTGTGTCGGCGTCTGGGCGACAAAGAAACCACAGACCGGACCGGCGCCCTCTCTGAGCACGGCTGCCGGCTCAACCTTTAGCTCTTCCTTGGTGCGGATGAGGGTGGCGGCCGTGAGCGCCAGGCTCACAGTGAGGAAGGCAGCGACGCCAAACCAGATCCAGCGCTCACGCAGGAGGACCAGGAAACTGAAAGCGCTAGGGATCAACGCGATTCCGAGTACCGCCATGGTCCAAGGAAACGACAACCCCGTAATGGCGGCAAATAACACCGGCACGCCAAGAAGGAGAACCACGGCCATGATGGCTCGAAATATCCGTTCGGTCCGACTTTGCGCTCTAGCCATGCTCCGGTGACCGGCGAGCTGACGTTCCGCATCGGCGAAGCCCTCTCTGGCGGCGTTAGCACGGCGCTGATCAGTCGTTGCGACTTGTTGATACTGGTCGGCCGCAGCAAGGAGAGGTTGCTTGCGTGCTTCGTCTGGTTCCTGATCGGCTCGCTGCCGGGCGCCTTCGGCAAGCTGTCGCGATTCCGCTGCCTGACGTTGGAATGATGCGGCTTCCTCGGCAGCCGAGGCGACGTTCGCGGCGTAGATTTCTTCGTGCTCCTTCGCAGCGCCCAGGCGAAACTTTCCACGCCAGCGAAGACCTTGATCGATTACGTACAGGACCCCTACCGCCAGTACGGCGACGATGACGGCGAGAGCCCCTACCTCCGCTCCCTGCGTCAGGAGCACGGTCTTGGGAATGATGGCGACTGACTCCGTTGCGGGCAGGTCAGCCTCCGCGGCCTTGATCCACAGAATCGCTCCGCCCAGGAACGTGACCCAGCCGAGGACCCCGATACCGGTTCCAACTGCACCGAGGACCGTCAGCATGGTTTGGGGAATGCCGGTTGCCTCCCGCTGCGAGGCTGCTTCGGCGCCCGGGCTCGGTGGTTGCATCGCGTACCTGTCGGCGGCCGCGCTCATGCGTAGGTCACGATCGAGATGCGCTTCACGTCGAGGACCGCTTCGGGTTCCTCTTCCCTCCGGGAGCCGGGTACCGGGATGCCCACGATCGTGACGCTGAGCTCGCCGCCTTCTTCCGCAGCTCCCTTCAGCGCGTCTGTGATCTTCACCCGCTTCTTCATCCGAATCGCCAATGGCAGCGGACGCCTGTCGAACCGCCTGCGCTCGTCGGGCACCTCGCAGTGACCCTCGGCGCCGTAGCAGCCGCCGTGCGCGAAGACGTGAAACGAGCCGACGTAGCTCGGGTCGCTTACCTCTGTCTCGACGCTGGCGTCTGGGTTGTTCAAGAACACGCGGCCCTCGTACGAGGAGCCCGTGTGGCGGATTCCGCCGACCTCGAGATCCGCTCGGTCGAAATCGTCCTTCACCACCTCGGCGCTGTCGACCGGGTCCGTCACGATCCGCCCGTTGCCGTCGTCGGACGGCTGGAGCAGGACCTCGTTTCCGGCATAGTCGTAACCGAGCGCGTTCGCGTTCAGCGTGTCCCGAACGGTCAAGTTGAAGGGCTCGAGCACGATGTCGAGCTGGTCCGCCGCCGGGCTCGCGATCAACCGGTTCTGCTGCTGCCACAGCCACCAGGCACGGTCGATCATGCGTGGTGAACCCAGAAGCGGCATCGAACGCGGCGTAGGACGATTTCGCTCATCTCCCCGCCAACCCAGACATGAACCCGGTCGTGCAGGTTCTCCATGGCGTCGGAGAAGAACATCAAGTTCTCCTCGTTCATCACATCGTCCAGCTGTTCCGGCGTCGGAAGAGAGCCAAAGCCGGGTTGCCGCTCGGTCTCCTCGATCACGGCTCTTCCTTGTCGCTGGTCCGCAGCGGTCACGAGCGTGCGAGAGCGCCGGAGCGGATTGGGGTCCCCGCCCGGCAGGGCGTCCTCGGCGAACGACTGCGGAACGGCGCGCGTGGCCGTCCAGTCCCACCACGGGAGCGTCACTCCGGGAACCTGGTCCTGGAGTGCTTGCTCGAACCGATAAAGATAGGCGCGATGCCACGGTAGGAATAGCCGCTGGGGCGTGTGGTGCGGGCATAGCCAGTCCGGCACGCCGTGACGGCCCGCGTGGGCGAAAAACCCACGCTGATCGCCGCGGGCCTGGTCACTCACGTCTTTCATCCCTTCGACTGCGCGTCGGAACGCGGTGAGCTCGTCTTCGGAGAGCAGATCCGCGTTCTTGCGATGCAAGATGTCGTCGCGCTCTACCCGCGCGAGGTTCGCGATGTCATTCTGGCCGTTGCTCATCGTCGCCTCAACCTCCTAAGGCACCCCGCTACAGCCACCGTGCCCATCGTCAGGAGCAACGAGGCCGCTGGGAGCACTTCTTCGATCGGCAATATGCCTAGGTGAGCCGAGTGCATGGCGCGAGTGCTTGGTAGTGGTCTTCCACTGCGGACTCCTTACGCTCGGCGACTCGATTGGGAGCGACGATACGGTCGGTGCCCCGCTTCTTCCACGGACCCGTACACGGATGGAGCGTGCTTTTGTACTCGTGCGGAGCTGTGCGCTCGGGGGTGGCCTATCAGGCCTAGAACTCCCGATCCAGGGGCCAGCCCGACTCGAGCACCAGGCAGGAGCAGAACTGGACGCCTTGCGTGTTGGTCGCGGTGCCGGGCGTCCAGCGCATGGCGCCCGTGCCCGTGCCGGTGGTGGGGATCGACGCGCCGTGTAGCTCGACCCGCACGGTGCGCGAGTCGGGCATCGTCATGGTCGAGCTCGGGAAGTCCGTGATGCCCGCGCCCTCGGTGGCGTAGTCGAACCGGCCGAGGCTGATCGAGCCGAGGGCGTTCGTGTTGGTGCCCGTCACCGTGACGAGGTCGTTCTGCTCCGCGTCCGGAGTGCCTTCCTTCTGAAGCCTCACGTTCACGGTCTGAGGTACGAGGCCGCTCCAGCCGGTGAGGATCGTGCTGGGGTTGACCGGGCTCGGGAACGTGTAGGTGATCGTGTCGCCCTCGCCGACCAGGCCGTTGCCGTTGTTGGCTTGGATATCGGTGTCCAAGATCCCGACGGTCGCGCTGGCCGTCGCCTTGTTGCCGGCCGCGTCGCGGGCCTCGGCGCTCACCCTGTGTGTCTCGAAGACCAAGGCGGAGGACGAGTTCCAGCCACCCGAAGGCGAGAACGGCCCGATCGTGTCCTCCGGCGCGATCGGCTGGGTGCCGACCTTGAACTGCACGCCCGCTATGGCCAAGTTGTCCCACGCCTCTGCGGTGACGGGCACGACTCCCCGCACCAACGCTCCGTTGAGGGGCAGCGTGAGCTTCACCTTGGGTGGCGTCTGGTCGACGGCCGGGACCGCGCCCGGCCCGGGCGGGCAGCCGGGCGGAAGCGCCGAGTTGCCTGTGCAGAGCCGGTCCTGCGCGAGCTGCGCCGAGAGTCCCGTGGTGACGGGGTCGTTCCCGGGGTTGCCGTCGCCGAGCAGGTTGTCGAGTTGCCAGGGGTCGGCGTTCAGATCGTAGTACTCGAGGACGGGGTCGCCGTTCTCGTCGAGCCGCAACCCGGAGCCATTCTGGCGGTAGTGCTCGGTGTACTGCAGGTCGCGCGTGAGAAGCGACGACCACGAGAAGTTCTGGTTGTCGCCCCAGTACTCGAGCAGGATCCGGTCGCGGTTCGCCCCGGCGTCGAGCAGCGACATGCCGTCGACCGGATCCGGGGGCGAGATGCCAACCGCGTCGAGCGCGGTGGGGACGAGGTCGACGTTTGCCGCGATTGCGTCGTCGACACCACCCGGCGGCACCGCCGCTTCACCGGGAGCGTGGACATAGAACGGGATGCTCTGCGAGTCGCGGTAGGGCCAGCCCTTGCCGCGAAGGCCGTGCTCGCCCCACATGACGCCGTTGTCGGAGATGAAGATCGCGAGCGTCTTCTGCTCCTCGCCGTTGGCGACCAGAGTCGAGAAGATCTTGGAGACCATGTCGTCGACGGCCATCAAAGAGCGAAGCTGCTGCACGCGCATGCCGGGGGAGCCGACCGGATCGAATGGGTCTCCGAGAATGAACTCGTCGAACGCGGCGGGGTCGGGGTCCTGCAGGAGGCGAACCCGCTCGGGCTTGTCGCTCAGGTCGTTGGGCGCGCCGTTTCGCTCGTAGAACGCGGGGTTCGGGTCGTAGGCCGGAACGCTCGCGTCGGCGTGCCGGGCCGCCGGCGTGAACGGCGCGTGCGGCGCGATCGGCGTCACGTACATGAACCACGGACGTGAGTCCGTCCTCTCCGTCCGGCGCAGGAACCCGACGGCCTTGTCGCGGAGGAAGTCGGTCGAGTACGTGCTGACGCTTCGCACGCGGCCGTTGTCGTTGACCAGGTAGGGCAGGTAGCCGCTGGGGCCGACCGCCCAGGAGTCCCAGTAGGGAGGGTTCTGGAGCGAGCGCCAGGAATTGAGCAGCTTGCCGAAGATCCCGGTCTCGTAACCCTCGTCTTGGAGGTAGCGCTGGATCGTCTTCGAGTGGTCGAGGTGATCGCCCTCGGGGTTCGCCTGCACGCCGGTGTTGTGGACGTAGCGGCCGGTCATGATCGACGAGCGCGCCGGGCAGCAGAGGGGGGTGGTGGCGACGGCGTGGGGGAACTTGGTGCCGCGGTTCTCGAACCAGTAGCGGGTCGAGGGCATGACCTCCATCGTGTCGGCGGCGCGCTGGTCGTCGGTGACTATGAAGAGGATGTTCGGCCGCGCCGGGAGGGCCGAGGCCTCCGGAGCGGCGGCCAGCGCGAGCACGATCGCGAGCACCAGGGCGAGCCCCACCCCGTTCCTGCAGCCACGAATCTGTCGGCTTCCCGCCGTACCGAGCACGCCCCCCAGCTCCTTCGCTCCCCCTCGCAAATCGTCCGCGCCAGACGAGTATGCCACGCCATTGGCCCTCGGCGCGCGGGCTGCTTTCGCCGCGGCGGCGGCGGGACAACCACCCCCGAGCCACGTGCGGCGCGGCCTTTCACGGTCGCGCCATCGGCTGAGCCCGTCAGCTCAGAATATGGAGATTTGCAGGGATAAAGCCGCTCCAGCCGGGGTGGGGTGGGGCGGCTGGATCAGCAGGTGGGAGCCTGGTGTTGCAATGTGGGGGAAAGTGGGGTAAGGTGGGGCCAGCTGATTGACCGACCGGGGATGGCGGGGTTCCTCCCACTCCGCCATCACCGGGCCGGAAGACAGAGTCGAGATCCGAAGCCGACACCCGTGAGGAGAGACGGAAGAAGCGGTTCGCAAGTTGGCTTTTCTGGGGCAGTATGAGCACACGCTGGACGCGAAGAACCGGCTCACGGTCCCGTCCCGCTTCCGTGCGGCATTTTCAGGAGGACTGATTCTTGCCCGCTCGCTGGACCCCTGCGCCTCCATATATACGCCCGTCGGCTGGGAGCGCTTCATGGGCGACTGGGTGCGCACCCGGGATCCGTTCAACGCCGAGGCCCGACGGATTCAGCGCTATTTCCACGCCGGGTCCTTCGACGCGGAGCTCGACGCCGTGGGGCGCGTGATGCTTCCGCCGCTCTTGATCGAGCACGCCGGCATCGGCAAGGACGTGGTCGTTATCGGCTGCGACGACTGGGTCGAGATCTGGGACAGAGAGCGCTGGCGCCGGCACGAGCCGGACTCCGACAGCGTCGCCGAGGCGGCGCAGCGACTGGCCGCGGAGGCGCCGCTGAGACCGTGACACTGTTGATGGACATGCCCCGCGTGCACGTACCCGTCCTCGCGGCGGAGCTGATCGACGCGCTCGACCCGGCGCCGGGCGAGACGGCGATCGACTGCACGTTCGGCTCCGGGGGCCACGCGCGGCTCGTCGCCGACCGGCTCGGTTCCACCGGGGAGCTGATCTGCGTCGACCGCGATCCGCAGGCCGGGGAGCGCTTCGCCGCCTTCGCCGAGGAGGCCTCGTGCTCGACACGGTTCCTGCTCGGCAACTACGCCGACGTCCTGCCGGAGCTGGCGGCCGAGGGTCTGCGCGCCGACCTCGTATACCTGGACCTCGGCGTCTCGTCGCTCCAGGTCGACGCCCGCGCGCGCGGCTTCTCCTATTCGTACGACGCGCCACTCGACATGCGGATGAATCCCGAGCAGGGGCTCGATGCGCGCTCCGTCGTCAACGAGTGGCCCGAGCAGCGCCTCGCGGCGACCTTCCGCGACTACGGCGAGGAACGCTACGCGCGCCAGATCGCGCGCGAGATCGTGCGTGTCCGCCGGCGCGGCACGATCGACACCACGACGGAGCTGGTCGCCGCCATCAAGCGCGCGGTGCCCGTGCCGGCGCAGTTCGGCGCCGGTCATCCGGCGCGGCGCGTGTTCCAGGCGATCAGGATCGCCGTCAACGAGGAGCTGGAGTCGCTAGAACGTGCGCTACCCGTCGCGTGGGAGCTCCTGCGTCCCGGAGGGCGAATGGCGGCGATCTCGTTCCACTCGCTCGAGGACCGTCCCGTTAAGCGTTTCTTCGCGGAACGGGCGCGCGGCTGTATCTGTCCGCCCGACCTTCCGGTGTGCGGCTGCGGGCGCGAGCCCGTCGCGGAGCTCGTCACTCGCCGCGCCGTCAAGCCGAGCGCCGGGGAGATCGCACACAATCCGCGGTCGCGCTCGGGCCGGTTGAGGGTGGCTTTGAAGCTCGAAGACGACGAGGCCGGCCAGGCCAGGATGGGATCCACAGGATGAGTCCGCCCGCGGCCGCCACGTCGGCCGGCCGTACAAAGCCCTCGACCGCGTCGCGCAAGCCGACCGCGGTACGGCCGGCGCGAAAAGCGCAGCCGGCTCAGAAGGCTAAGAGTGGAACCACCGCGCGAAGCGCACGGCCGCCAAGGAGCGCCCGTCCCGCGCGCGCGACCAAGCCTGGCGGGGCTCGACGTGCGGCGGCGCCGCGCGGCCGCACCCAGCGGCGCGTCTCCGGGCCCGCCGCTCCGAGCGTCGGTCAGCGCGCCCCACGAGCACCCCGTGCCACGGCGCGCGTCTCCCCGGCACGTTCGGCCAGCGCATCACGCGCGCCATGGGCTCGCATCTCCCCGCTCCCGGCACTCAGACCGCTGCCCGTCATCGGCACGATCGGGTCGCACGCCGTCAGGGCGGGGCGGTCGCTGCCGGACTCGCCGCTGCTCGACCGCCTGCTGCGAGGGCGAATCTGGATCGGAATCCTTGCGGTGCTCCTGTTCGGGCTCGTGGCGCTCAACGTCTCGCTTCTGGAGCTGAACTCCGCCGCGGGTCACAACGCCGAGAAAGCCAAGGAGCTGCGGGTGCATAACGATCGCCTGCGCGCATCCGTCTCGCGCCTCCAGTCGGGCGGCAGGCTGGAGCGGGTCGCCGGCAGGCTCGGGCTCGTGATGCCGGAGGCCGGGACGGTGCGCTATCTCTCCAGCGGCCGCAGGGATGCGATGCGAGCAGCCCGTGCGCTCCGCGCCGGCAAGCGCGCCCCTTCAGCTGGAGCGCTCGACGGGACGGTCACCGTCGGCGAGCCCCAGGAGGTGATCGCGCCCACTGCCGTGAGCCCCGCTCCCGCAGTCGCGCAGACGACTGCGCCCGCGGCGGGCACGACCGGCCCGGGGGCCGCGCCGCCTCAACCGCAGCCACAGGTTCAGCCCGAGCAGGCTCCCGCCGCCACGCAGGGTGCACAGCCCGGCGCGACCGGCGGCCAGGGCGCAACGACCCCCGCCGCGACGACGCCCACCGGGTAGGCCGTGGCCGCCCGCAGCCGCAGGCGTACAAGGACGGTGCCGGCGCGGCTCATCGAGCGACGGATCGGATTGCTGTTCGCGGTCTTCCTGCTGGCGCTCGGCTTCGCGACTCTGCGCGCCGGTTACCTGCTCGCGTTCAAGGGCTCGGAGCTGCGCCGCATGGCGTCCGTCCAGCAGGCGGAGGACACGATCGTGCCCGCCAAGCGCGGAACGATCACCGACCGTCACGGCAAGGGCCTCGCGGTCTCCGAGGATGCGGCGACGGTATACGCGACCCCCTATCTCGTTCAGGACCCGGTGCGCGTGGCGAATCGGATCGGGCAGATCCTCGGCAAGTCGGAGGACGCTTTGCTGCGCACGCTCTCCGACCGTCAACGCGGCTTCGCGTATCTGGCGCGCAAGGTCGACATCCGCAAGGCGCGCAGGATCGAGAAGCTCGAGATCGAGGGCATCGGACTGCTCGACGACGAGCGCCGCTATTACCCCGAGGGCTCGCTCGCCTCGCAGGTGATCGGGACGGTCGGGATCGACAACGTCGGCCTTTCGGGCCTGGAGCTGGACCTCGACGAGACGCTGCGCGGCTCGGACGGCGAGCACCACGTCGTCAAGGACGCGCTGGGTGATCCCGTTTCGCTCGACGAAGTCAAGCACGAGGAGCCCGGCGAGGACCTTCGGCTCACGATCGACTCCGCCCTTCAGGACCGGGCTGAGAGCGTGCTGGCCGGAGTCGGGCGCATGTACCAGCCGAAGGGAGCGACCGCGATCGTGATGGACCCCCGCAGTGGGGACGTGCTTGCGATGGCGAACTGGCCGCAGGTGAATGGGAACGACGTCTCCGCCGCGCCGAGCTGGGCGCGCGCGAACAGGGCGATCGGCTTCACGTACGAGCCGGGCTCGACCTTCAAGTCGATCACCGTGGCCGGCGCGCTCGAGGAACGGCTCGTCAACCCGCAGTCCACCTACACGATCGGCCCCGAGATCCAGGTCGCCGACCGCGTGATCAAGGAGGCGCACGGCACCGGCGGCCTGTTCACCGTTTCGCAGATCCTGGCCCAGTCGTCGAACGTGGGCGCGGTGAAGATCGGGCTCGAGCTCGGCGCCAAGCAATTCGACACCTGGGTGCGAAGGTTCGGCTTCGGGCGGCTGACGGGTGTGCCGCTGCCGGGCGAGTCGGCGGGCATCGTGCCGCAGGTGAAGGATTACTCGGGCTCCTCGATGGGGAACCTGCCGATCGGCCAGGGGCTGGCGGTGACGCCGGTTCAGATGGCGGCGGCATACGCCACGATCGCCAACGGCGGAATGCTCGTGAAGCCCCGCCTGGTGATCGACGGCGAGCGGCCAGAGGCTCAGCGTGTGCTGTCTCGCCGCACCGCCGTTCGCCTCCAGAGCATGCTCGAGGGGGTGCTCGGGCCTACCGGCACCGCGCCCGAAGCGGCCGTGGCCGGCTACGACATAGCGGGCAAGACGGGCACCGCGGAGAAGGCGGAGGGGGGCGGCTACTCCGAGTCGCGCTTCGTGGCCTCGTTCATCGGCTTCGCGCCGGCGCGCGACGCCCGCCTGCTGGTCTCGGTCATGGTGGACGAGCCCGGCACCCTCCACACCGGCGGCGAGGTGGCGGCTCCGGCCTTCGAGCAGATCGCCAGCTTCGCGCTCCCGTATCTCGGTATCGCGCCTAAGTAGGCTTCCGCCCATGAGGCTCAGTGAGCTGGCCGTCGGCTCTGCGCTCGAGCTGCCGCCCGACGTCGACGACCCCGAGGTCGACGGACTCGCCTACCGAAGCGACGCCGTGCAGCCCGGTTTTCTCTTCTTCTGCGTGCCGGGCTTCACCGCCGACGGTCACGAGTTCGCACCGGACGCGGTCTCCCGCGGCGCGGTCGCGCTCGTGTGCGAGCGGCCGCTCGAGCTCGGCGTCCCGGAGCTCGTCGTCTCCAGCGTGCGGGTGGTGATGCCCCCGATGGCCGCCACCTTCTACGGGCATCCGACGCGTGAGCTGAAGGTGGTCGGCATCACCGGCACCAACGGCAAGACGACGACGGCCTTCCTGGTGCGTGACGGGCTGGAGGCAGCCGGCATGCAGACGGGCCTGCTCGGCACGGTCCGGTGCGTGATCGGAGGCCGCGAGGAGGAGGTGGAACGAACCACGCCGGAGGCGATCGACCTCCAGCGGACGTTCCGGCGCATGATCGAGGAGGGCGACGTCGCCTGCGCGATGGAGGTCTCCTCGCACGCGCTCGAGCTTCACCGCGCGGACGCGATCGAGTTCGACTGCGCGATCTTCACCAACCTCACGCAGGACCACCTCGACTTCCACGACACTCTCGAGCAGTACTTCGGAGCGAAGAGGCGCCTCTTCTTCCCGCCGGCAACCGTGCCTCCGCGCGTCCCCGTCGTGAACGTCGACGACGAGTGGGGCCGCAGGCTCATAGCCGATCTCGTCGAGGCGAGCCGTACGGCGATCGTCACGTTCGGCCTCGGCACGGACGCCGACTACCGTGCCGAGCAGGTCGAGTGCACGCGCGCGGGCTCGCGCTTCCTCTGCAAGACACCCGACGGAGAGGTCGAGGTCGAGCTGCCGCTGACGGGGATCTTCAACGTCTACAACGCGCTCGGTGCGCTGGCCGCCTGCCGCGCGCTCGGCGTCGACCTCGAGGTGGCAGCCGCCGGACTGGCCAAGGCGGGTCAGGTGCCGGGGCGGCTCGAGTCGATCGACGAAGGCCAGCCGTTCACCGTGCTGGTCGACTACGCACACACTCCCGACTCGCTCGCCAACGTGCTGCGCACCGCTCGAGAGTTCCTCGAGGCAACGGGCGCGCGTGACGGGCGAGTGCTGTTGGTGTTCGGCGCAGGCGGTGACCGCGACCGCGAGAAGCGCCCGCTGATGGGCGAGGAGGCGCGGCGGCTCGCCGACCACGTGATCGTCACTTCGGACAACCCGCGCTCGGAGAACCCCGACGAGATCATCGACGCGATCGTCGCGGGCGCCGAGCGCGCGGCGAGCGAGAACGGGGCCGGGTCGGAGCTCGAGGTCGTGCCCGACCGCCGCGCGGCGATCGCGCGGGCGCTGGCGATCGCCGGCCCATCGGACGTGGTCCTGATCGCGGGCAAGGGCCATGAGCAGGGACAGGAGCTCACCGGAGGCAGGAAGATCCCCTTCGACGATCGCGAGGTCGCACGCGAGGAGCTGCGCGCCCTCGTCTCTTAGGACCGGCCCGATCGTCATCCTCTCGGGCGTTGGATGAGCGCCTGAAAGCCGGAGCGCGAGCCGCTGCATGCTCGACCTGACGCCTGAGCGCATCCGGGAGGTGTGTGGCGCGGCGCTGCTCGCGGGCGGGCCCGGGCCGGTCTCGGACCAGGATGCCCCGAGCCGCGCGGTCGTCGACTCGCGCCAGGTGCGCCCCGGCGACCTGTTCGTGGGCATTCGGGGAGAGAACGTCGACGGCGGCCAGTTCGCCGGGCAGGCGATGGAAGCCGGCGCCTGGGGGGTGCTCGTGCGCTCCGAGTACGCCCTTCGGGTAGCGGGTCTCGCGCGCGGCCGCGTGCGCGTGATGTCCGTGGACGATCCCCTTCAGGCACTCGGGCGCCTGGCCAGGGCGTGGGTCGACAGGCTCTGGACGGACGGCTGCCGCGTCGTCGGCATCACCGGCTCGACGGGCAAGACCTCCACCAAGGACATCCTGCGGGCGCTGCTCGAGCCGGCGCTGGGACCCGCCGTTCACGCGAGCCCCGCCAACTACAACACCGAGGTCGGAGTTCCGCTCGCGGCGCTCGAGGCGGGACCGACCACGCGGGTGCTCGTGCTCGAGATGGCGATGCGCGGCCCCGGCCAGATCGCCGAGCTGTGCGAGATCGCCCCGCCGACCGTGGGGGTGATAACGAACGTCGGGCCCGTTCACCTGGAGCTGCTGGGCACGGTCGAGGCAGTCGCGCAGGCGAAGGCCGAGCTGATCGCTGCGCTTCCCCCGGAGGGCGTGTACGTGGTGCCCGCGGCTGCGGAGGCGCTGGCGCCGCACCTGCGCGACGACGTGCGAAGCCTCACCTTCGGCGAATGGCCTCCGCGCGACGGCGGCCCGGCGGACCTGCGCATCCTGCGCGCCGAGCGCGCGAGCGTCGGCGGCCGCGAGGGCACGCGCGCCGAGATCGCGATCGGCTCGGAGCAGGCGACGTTCGATTTCAACTTCCGCCAGGCGCACAACCTCGTGAACGCTCTTGCGGCGATCGGCGCGGGTCACGCGCTCGGCGTCGCGACCGCCGCACTTGCAGAAGGCGCCCCACTGGTCACCTTCTCGGAGCTGCGCGGCGACGAGGTCGAGCTTGGCGACGACATGTTGCTGATCAACGACTGTTACAACGCCAATCCCGTCTCGATGCGGGCCGCGCTGGCTCACCTCGCCGAGGTCACGTCCGAACGCCGCGCGCCGCGAGCCGTCGCGGTGCTCGGCGAGATGGCGGAGCTCGGTCCCGATGGGGAGCGTTTCCATGGCGAGATCGGCGAGCGCGCCGCCGAGGCGGGCGTCGCGCTGCTGGTAGCCGTCGGCCCGCTCGCACGCGCCTACGGCGCCGGTTACGGCGGTGCGGGCGAGCTGATCGAGGCGCGCGACGCCGAGCAGGCGGCGGCCGTCTTGGCCGCGGCAATCAGGCCGGGGGACGTCGTGCTCGTGAAGGGCTCGCGCTCGGTCGGGCTGGAGCGGGTCGCCGGCGAGCTCGTGCAGCGCGCCGGCGAGCAACCTCGGGCTGCGGGCGCCGGCTCGGGAGAGGCTCGCTGATGCGCGAGATCGTCCTCGGCGAGATCCTGATCGCGGGACTCGCCTCGCTTCTGATTTCTATCTTCCTTGGGCCGAAGTTCATCGAGTACCTGCGCCGGCGCGAGTTCGGCCAGCAAATCCGCGAGGAGGGCCCCGAGGAGCACCACGTCACCAAGGCAGGAACCCCGACGATGGGCGGGCTCGTCGTCTTCACGGCGGTGGCGATCCCCTACCTGATCCTCTCGGAGCGCGACACCGCGAGCCTCGCCGTCTTCGGCACGGCGCTCGCGTCGGCCGGAATCGGCTTTGCCGACGACTGGCTGAAGATCGTCAAGGCGCGCTCGCTCGGCCTCTCGGCGCGGACGAAGATCTTCTTCCAGCTCCTGATCGCGATCGGCCTCTGGTACGTCGCGACACAGGAGATCGGCCTGGACGGCACTCTCGACTTCCGCTTCTTCGACGCCCAGATCGACATCGGCGGCTTCTACGTCGTGCTCGTGTTCCTCGTGATCGCCGGCGCGACCAATGGCGTCAATCTCACCGACGGCCTCGACGGCCTCGCCGGCGGCTGCTGCGCGATCGTGCTCCTCACCTACACGGCGATGTCGTTCGTGACCGGCGGCCAGGACGGGCTCTCCGCCGGTGAGCGGGAGGGCCTCGCGCTGCTTGGCGCGTGCCTGGTTGGAGCGTCGGTCGGGTTCTTGTGGTTCAACTCGTTCCCGGCTGCCATCTTCATGGGCGACACGGGCGCGCTGGGGCTCGGCGGCGCGATCGCCGGCATGGCCGTGATGACCAAGTCCGAGGTGCTGCTGATCGTCATCGGCGGCATCTTCGTCATCGAGGCGTTGTCGGTCGCGGCGCAGGTGTTCACGTTCCGCGCCTTTCGCCGCCGCATTCTCTTGATGGCGCCGGTCCACCACCACTTCGAGCTCCTTGGCTGGTCGGAGAACAAGATCATCGTGCGCTTCTGGATCACGACCGCGATCTGCTGCGCAATCGGCTTCACGCTCTTCCAGCAGAGCGTCGGCGCCTGAGGCCACCGGCCGCGCGAGATGAAGTCGCGACCTCCGCTCCCGCCCGCGCCCTACCTCGTGGTCGGGCTCGCTCGCTCCGGCGTGGCCGCGGCTCTCGCGCTGCGCGCGGTCGACCCGGGGGCGCGCATCCTCGCCTGCGATCGAGCCCGGCCGCCCGAGGCGCTCCAGGCGCGGGAAGGGCTGGAGCGGGCCGGTGTCGAAGTCCACCTGGATACGGATGGAATGCAGCTCCTCGCCGCAGCGCAGCCTCCGAGAACGGTCGTCAAGAGCCCCGGCGTGCCCGCGGGCGCACCGGTCGTGGCACATGCACGGGAGCTCGGGCTCGAGGTGCTGGGCGAGCTCGAGCTGGGTTGGCGTCTGCTCTCGAACGAGTTCTGCGCGGTGACCGGAACGAACGGCAAGACCACGACGACTGAGCTGATCGGCGCGATCCATCGCCGGGTGGGACTGCCGGTCGCCGTGGCGGGCAACGTCGGCACTCCGGTGTGCGCGCTCCATGGGCTCGTCGAGCCCGCGACGACGATCGTCTGCGAGGCGTCGAGCTTCCAGCTCGAGGACAGCATCGCCTTCGCTCCCGAGGCCGCCACCTTCCTCAACTTCGCCGAGGACCATCTCGACCGCCACCCGAGCGCCGCTCAGTATTTGGACTCGAAGCTGCGGCTGTTCGCGAACCAGTCCGGCGACGACGTCGCGGTGCTGAACGCCTGGGATCCGGCGCTGGCCGGCCGCGATCTGCCGGGCGGCGCGCGGCGCGTGTGGTTCGGCGACCACGAGGACTGCGACATGCGCCTCGTGAGCGGCCGACTCGAGTGGCGTGGAGAGCCGCTGCTCGATGCGGGGAAGGTGGCGCTGCGAGGCTTCCACAACCTCCAGAACGCGATGGCAGCCGCCGCCACGGCGCTCGCCCGTGGCGTGGAGCCCGAGCCGGTGGCCGCTGCGCTGCGCGAGTTCGAGGGAGTTGCCCACAGGCTCGAGGAAGTCGCGCGGTTGGACGGCGTCCTGTACGTGAACGACTCGAAGGCGACCAACGTGTCCGCGGCGGCGGCGGCGCTGTCGTCGTTCGACGGAGGAGTGCACGCGATCCTCGGCGGCTCGACAAAGGGCGCCGGTTTCGAGGCGCTCGTCCCCGTCGTTCGCGAGCGCTGCGCGTGTTGCTACCTGATCGGCGAGGCCGCCGCCCGCCTCGCCGAGGATCTCGCGCCCGCCGGCGTCGAGCTGCTTCAGTGCGGCGATCTCGAGCGCGCCGTGGCCGAGGCCTCGCGTCGCGCCCACGAGGGCGAGGTCGTGCTGCTCGCTCCGGCTTGCGCGAGCTTCGACCAGTACCGCGACTTCGAGGAGCGCGGCGAGCACTTCAAGTCGCTCGTCCGCGCGCTCGCGAACGACGGTGGGCGGGAGCGGGCGTGATGAAGCTGCTGCCGTTCGGCCGGGGCGAGCGCATGACCTTCGAGCACTCGATGCTCCGCACCGCGACGCTCTGCCTGCTCGCGCTGGGGGCGATCATGGTCTACAGCGCGAGCTCGGGAACGACGCTGCTGGGAGAGGGCGACAGCTCCTATTACCTCAAGCGCTACGTCGGCTCGGCGCTGGCGGGACTGGTGGTGCTCGCCCTGCTGTCGCGCGCCGGGCCGGACTTCGTGAAGCGGATGACGCCGCTCGTTCTCGCGGGCGCGATCGCCGGCCTGCTGCTCGTCCTGGTGCCCGGCTTCGGGATCGAGGTCAACGGCTCGCGCCGCTGGCTCGGGGCGGGACCGATCCAGGTGCAGCCCTCCGAGGTCGCGAAGCTCGCGCTCGTCCTATACGCCGCGAGCATGATCGCGTCCGACCCGGGACGCACGCGCTCGATCGAGGGCATCAGGCCGCTGCTGCTGGTGGGTGGCGCCATGGCGGGGCTTGTCGTCGTCGAGCCCGACCTCGGGACAGCGATCGTGATCTCGCTCACGCTCGGCGCGATGCTGGTCGTCGGCGGCGTGAGCATGCGCCAGCTCGGGCTGCTCGCCGGCGCGCTCCTGGTCGTCGTCGTGATCGCGGCGGTGATCGAGCCCTACAGGCGGGAGCGCCTGATGACGTTCCTCAATCCCTGGGCAGACACGGAGGGCGCGGGATTCCAGTCCGTGCAGGCGATGATCGCGATCGGGTCCGGAGGGCCGTTCGGCGTCGGCCTCGGCGAGAGCGTGCAGAAGCTCTTCTACCTACCCGAGGCGCACACGGACATGATCCTGGCGGTGATCGGCGAGGAGATCGGCTTCGCCGGCATGGCGGTCGTGCTCTTCCTGTACGGGATGATCGCCTATGCCGGGCTGCGTGCCGCTCGCACCGCGCGCGACCTGTACTCGAAGCTGCTCGCCGCGGGCATCACGTCCGTGATCCTGACCCAGGCGACCATCAACTTCTTCGCCGTGCTCGGGTTGCTGCCGCTGACCGGAGTGCCCCTTCCATTCATCTCGTACGGAAACAGCAACCTGATCGTCCTGCTTGCCGCCATGGGCGTGCTGATCGGCATCGCTCAGCAGGGAGGGGCACGGGCCGGATCCGGGCGCAGCTCGGGCGCGGCGGGCGGACGCGATCGGCACCTGCGAGTCGTCGAGGGGGGCAAGGAGCCTGATCGCTCGCGGCGCCGCAAGGCGACGGCGGCGAAGGGCAAGCCCGCTGCGACCAAGCGCAAGCGGGCGGCGAAAGGCAAGCAGGCCACGGCCAAGGGCCGGGCCCAAGCAGTTATAAGGAAGCTGAATGGCCAGGATCGTGATCGCAGCCGGCGGGACAGCCGGGCACGTGATACCGGCGCTCGCGATCGCCGACGAGCTGCGCGCTGAGGGCGCGAACGTCTCCTTCATCGGCACGCGCGGCCGCGCCGAGGCGGAGCTCGTGCCCGCGGCGGGATACGAGATCTCGTTCCTCTCGGTGAGCGGCCTCGACCGGCGCAACCCGCTGCGGGCGGCACTCGCGGCGGCGCGCGCCGTCGGCGCCGTGGCGGCAGCCGTGCGCCTTCTGAGGCAGCTTCACCCCGACGCGGTGCTTGCCGCGGGGGGCTACGTCGCCGGGCCGGTCGGCCTTGCGGCGGCGATCCTGCGCGTGCCGCTGGTGCTGGCCGAGGCCGACAGCCGCCTCGGGCTCGCCAACCGCTCGCTGGCCCGGTTCGCGCGCCGCGTGTGCCTGTCGTTCCCGATCGCGGGCCTCGAGAGCACGCGCTACATCGTCACCGGTCGCCCGGTGCGCCGGGACGTCGTGGCCGGCGACCGCGCCGCGGCGCGGTCGCGGCTCGGCGTCGACGCGGATCCGCCGTGCCTGCTCGTCTTCGGCGGCAGCCTCGGCGCGCGCTCGCTGAACCATTGTGCGTTGGAGGCATTCGCCGGCGGCACGGCGGGTGACGATGGGCCCGTGGTGCTGCACGTGGCGGGCAGACGTGACCACGGCGAGCTGGCGGCGCGGCTCGAGCAGCTCGGCGGCGATCCACGTTACCGCCTCTACGAGTACCTGCCGAGCCTCGCCGATCCGCTCGCGGCCTGCGACCTCGTGCTCGCCCGCTCGGGCGGATCGGTGTTCGAGCTGGCGGCGGCCGGCCGGCCATCGATCCTCGTTCCGTATCCGCTTGCGGCGGGTGGGCACCAGACGCAGAACGCGCGCTGGATGGCGGACGCCGGCGCTGCGGTCGTCCTCGACGACTCGGCGCTCGAGCCGGCCCGCCTCGCGGAGCTCGTTCGCGGGCTGCTGGCCGACGGCGGACGGCTGGCCGCGATGTCCGAGGCTGCGCGCTCGCTCGCGCGCCCCGACGCGGCGGCCCGGGTGGCGGCAGAGCTGCTGGCGGCCGCCGGCGAACGCACCGCAGGCGAGTCCGCGGGTGCAAGGCTCGCGGCTTCGGAGCCGTGGTCCGGGAGGCGCATTCACTTCGTCGGGATCGGCGGGGCGGGCATGAGCGGGCTCGCGCTCGTCGCGCGCGAGCTCGGGGCACAGGTGTCCGGATGCGATCGCGCGGACTCGGCCTACACGCGCATGCTTTCCGAGGCGGGCATCGAGACCGGGCTCGGGCACTCGCCCTCGCACTTGGCGGATGCGGATGAGCTCGTCGTCACTACCGCCGTTCCGCACGACAGCCCCGAGCTCGAGGCAGCGCGCGCCAGGGGGATGCCCATCGTCCATCGCGGGGAGCTGCTCGCCGAGGTCGCGGCGCTGCGAAAGGCGATCGCCGTGAGCGGCACGCACGGCAAGACGACGGTCGCGGCCATGACGGCGCACGCGCTGCGCGGCTGCGGCCTGGATCCCGGCTATCTCATCGGCGCCGAGCTGGGTGGGGCGGGCGGCGCTCCGACAGCGAACGCGGCGTGGGGCGCCGGCGACTGGGTGGTCGTGGAAGCGGACGAATCCGACCGCTCCTTCCTGAAGCTGTCCCCCGAGATCGCGATCGTGACGAACGTGGAGCTGGACCATCACGTCACGTACGGCTCGCTGGTCGAGCTCGAGCAGGCCTACACGGCATTCCTCGCACGCCTGCCCGAGGGCGGCGCCGCGATCGTGTGGCACCACGACGAGCTGCGACGGCTGGTGGCGCCCGGCAGGGAAGTCGTGACCTTCGACGTCCTGAACGAGGGCGACGTCGCCGCGCCCGACCTTGCCGCGCGCTCGGTTCGCGCTACGGAGAGCGGCGTGCGGTTCGAGCTCCTACGCTCCGGCAATCCGGTCGGGGAGGTCGAGCTCCCGGTTCCCGGGCGTCACAACGTGCTGAACGCACTCGCGGCGCTCGCAGCCTGTGAGCGCGTGAGCTGCGACCTCGAGCAGGCGGCCCGCGCGCTCGAGTCGTTCCGGGCCGCCGGCCGCCGGTTCGAGCGCAAGGGCGAGCTCGGCGGAGTGCGCGTCATCGACGACTACGCGCATCATCCGACCGAGGTGGCCGCGACGCTCGAGGCGGCGCGAGCGCTCCTGCCCGAGCGGCTGATCGCGATCTTCCAGCCGCATCTCTACTCCCGCACCCTGCATCTTCACCGCGAGCTGGGCGAGGCGCTCGCCGCCGCCGACGTCGCCGCCGTGCTCGACGTCTATCCGGCCCGCGAGCGCCCTGAGGGCAGCCTGGAGGGAGTGAGCGGCAAGCTGGTGGCGGACGCCTGCGCCGACCACGCGGGCGGGCGCCCGGTGTGGTGGCTGCCGACACTCGAGGAGGCGGAGGCGGTCATCTCGGGACAGCTTCGCGAAGGAGACGTCGTCGTCACGCTCGGAGCGGGCGACGTGGACCAGCTCGCCGAGCGCCTGGTCGCGCGCCTGAACGGCTCGAGGTCGTGACGGCCGCCACGGAGGTCCCGCCGGGCGTGAAGCGCGACTATCCGCTCGCCCGCCTGACCACCATCAGGACCGGCGGCCCGGCCGAGTACTTCGCCCGCGCCGCCGGGGCCGAGGAGCTGGAGCACCTGCTTGCCTGGGCGGCGGGGCGCGGCCTCGATGTAGGAACGATCGGGTCCGGGTCGAACCTACTGGTGTCTGACAACGGAGTTCGCGGACTGGTCATCAAGCTGGACGGAGAGCTGGCAAGGATCGAGCACGAAGGGGATCGCCTACTTTGCGGCGGGGGAGCGCGCCTGCCTCAGGTCTCGGCGCGGGCCGCCTCGCTCGGGCTCGCGGGGGTCGAGTTCGGGGTCAACATCCCCGGGACCGTCGGCGGGGCGGTGAGGATGAACGCCAACGCCTACGGCGGCGAGCTTCAGCGCGTCCTCGAGTGGGTGGACGTCGCCACGCCGGGTGGCACCGAGCGCCGGCTCCCCGCCGCGCTCGGTTTCTCGTACCGCCGCTCGAACCTGTCCGCGGGCGAGGTCGTCTCGCGCGCGTCCTTCCAGCTCGAGCCGGGTGAGCCCGCATCCATCAAGGCGGTGCTCGCCGACATGCGCGCTCGCCGCAAGGAGGCCCAGCCGGCCGGCATCAAGACGTTCGGCTCGACTTTCAAGAATCCCGAGGACGAGCGCGCCGAGGAAAAGACGGCCGGCCAGCTCCTCGAGGCGGCGGGTTGTCGCGGCCTCGAGCGTGGCGGCGCGCGCTTCTCGCCCAAGCACGCGAACTTCATCGAGAACTTCGCCGATGCCAGCACGACCGACGTCTTGGCGCTGATGGCGGAGGGCAGGCGGCGCGTGCGCGAGCGCTTCGGGGTCTCGCTCGAGCCAGAGGTGCAGGTGATGGGGGAGCTTGCGTTGCCCGATGAGCTTCGGTGGCGCGGCGAAGGGGCGAGCGAGCGATGACGCTCGTCAGGCGCGCGTGGATCGTAACCGCGGTTGCCGCACTCGCTCTCGCCGGGTGGGCCGGGTACGCATGGGCGCGCGACCTCTCGCTGCTGCGGATCCGCGACGTCAGCGTGAGCGGAGTCGGCTACGGGCGGGAGGCCAACGCGATCCGCAGGGCGCTCGAGCAGACCGGCAAGCGCATGACGATCCTGCACGTTCGCGAGCAAGAGTTGGAGGAGGCCGTCGACTCGTTCACGGCCGTGCGCTCGTTGTCGGTCTCGACGGACTTCCCGAGCACGCTGAGGGTCGAGGTACAGGAGCACGTGCCGGCTGCCGCGCTGACCAGCCCGGGCGGCCGCCGCGTGGCCGTCTCGCGGGACGGCGTCATGCTCCGCGGGCTCGGATCGAAGGCCAAGCTGCCAAGCGTCGCCGTGAGCTCGATCCCGGGCGGGCGGGAGCTCGAGCCGAGTCGCGCCCGCGTGCTCGTTTCGGCGCTCGGAGCGGCGCCCGACGAGCTACGCCCGCTTCTGTCGCGCGCCTACGTGGAGCGTCGCGGCATCCGGGTCTCCCTGCGGGAAGGCCCGGTGGTCGAGCTCGGGCCGCCGCGCCGGCTCGCCGCGAAATGGGCGGCCGCGGCGCGCGTGCTGGCCGACCCCGGATCCAGTGGCGCCGGCGTGATTGATGTGCGCCTCCCCGAGCGCCCCGCGGCCGTGGATGGCCCGCAGGAGGGCGAGGAACCCCTCGCGCTCGCTACGCCTCAACCTTAGGTGGAGTGTTTCCGAACTCTCAACCTCCGGTGGAGGGTCTGAACGGCACCAATTCTTGTTGCGAATTTGACATGCACAGGAAAGTTCGCCTAATGTGCCGAAACCCAGGGCGGAAGACGGCATGTCAAAAGGCAGTGAAGCCTCGACCAGCCCTGGAGCGTTCTCGCGTGTTCACGGATAGTCCCCAAGACGAAGCCCACTGATATGGAGAGTTCCAGCTACCTGGCCGTGATCAAGGTCATCGGGATTGGCGGTGGCGGCACGAACGCCGTCAGCCGCATGATCGATGCAGGTCTCAAGGGCGTCGAGTTCATCGGGATAAACACCGACAACCAGGCGCTCCTGATGACGGACGCCGACATCAAGCTCAACATCGGCAACGAGTTGACCAAGGGTCTCGGCGCGGGCGCGAACCCGGACGTTGGGTTCGCCGCCGCGGAGGAGAGCCACGACGAGATCAAGGAGACTCTGAAGGGCGCCGACATGGTCTTCGTGACGGCCGGCGAGGGCGGCGGCACGGGCACGGGCGGCGCGCCCGTCATCGCCGAGATCGCGCGGGACGAGGTGGGGGCGCTGACCGTGGGAGTGGTCACGCGCCCATTTGAGTTCGAGGGCGCGAAGCGAGCGGAGCAGGCCGAAGAGGGCATCCGCGCGCTGCGCGAGAAGGTGGACACGCTGATCGTGATCCCGAACGAGCGGCTGCTCTCGATGGTGGAGCGCCGCACGAGCATCCTCGACGCGTTCCGCGAGGCCGACAACGTGCTGCGCCAGGGCGTGCAGGGGATCACGGACCTGATCACCGTGCCCGGTCTCATCAACCTCGACTTCGCCGACGTGCGGACGATCATGCGCGACGCCGGGTCGGCGCTGATGGGGATCGGTTCCGCGAGCGGTGAGAGCCGCGCCGCCGAAGCTGCCAAGGCCGCGATCTCTTCGCCGCTGCTCGAGGAGTCTGTCGAGGGAGCCACGGGAATCTTGCTCAACATCACCGGCGGCCGCGACCTCGGCCTGTTCGAGGTCAACGAAGCGGCGGAGATCGTGACGTCGGCCGCCGACAAGAACAGCAACATCATCTTCGGCTCGGTGATCGACGACGGCATGCAGGACGAGGTGCGCGTGACCGTGATCGCGACCGGCTTCGACGGCGGCCGCGGCCGCCGCTCCCCGCGTATCGGCGCCGGCGGCCGGCGCGAGGTCGTGATGGACGACCGCGTCCGCCGCGAGCTCGAGATCGGCGAGGACGAGATCGACATTCCGGAGTTCCTAAAGGAAGACTAGGGACGGCGTAGCCGCGCAGCGGCGCAGCCGGCCCACTGGCCTTAGGGGCCGCCCCGAGGCCTCGCGACCGCGTCGGGTAGGGTCCAGCCGCGGTGCCAGCGACTGCCGCAGATCTCCACTACTCGCCTCTTCACGCGGCTCACCTGCGCGCAGGCGCCCGGATGGTGCCGTTCGCCGGGTGGGAGATGCCGGTCCAGTACGACGGGATACGGCAGGAGCATGTCGCGGTCCGCACGGCAGCGGGTCTGTTCGACGTCTCGCACATGGGGCAGATCGAGACCCGCGGACCGCGCGCGGAGGAGTTCCTTCGCCACCTCCTGACGAACGACATCGCGAAGGTGGAGGCCGGCGGAGCGCAGTACTCGCTTCTCTGCCGCGAGGACGGCGGGGTCCTGGACGACCTCTTCACCTACCGCTTCCCGGGCGACCAGCACTTCCTGTCGGTCGTCAACGCGGCGAACTCTCAGACGGACTTCGCTTGGTTCGAGCGCCAGGCGGCCGGCTGGGAGGGCGTGAGCGTCACCGACCGCTCGCCGGACTACGCGATGCTCGCGCTCCAGGGCCCGGATGCGCTTGCGCTGCTGGCGCCGCTGACGAAGCCCGCAGATCCGCCACCGCGCTTTCGCTTCAAGGAGGCAACCGTGGCCGGAGCCGACGTCCTCGTCTGCCGCACCGGCTACACGGGCGAGGACGGCGTCGAGCTGCTGGCCTCTCCGAGCGACGCCGAGAGGATCTGGGAGTCCCTGCTGTCCGCAGGAGCGAAGCCCGCCGGCCTCGGCGCCCGTGACACCCTGAGGCTCGAGGTCTGCTATCCGCTCTACGGCAACGATCTGTCGACCGAGCGCACGCCGATCGAGGCCGGACTCGGCTGGGCGTGCGTTCTCGACAAGGACTTCGTCGGCGTCGAACGCCTGCGAGAGCAGGCGAAGCAGGGCGCGGCCGAGCGGCTGGCCCCGTTCGTCTTCACCGGACCCGGGATCCCGCGTCCGGGATGTGCGGTCCTGCACGCGGGCGAGCGAGCAGGCGTCGTCACCAGCGGTACTCTGTCGCCCTGTTTGGAGGTCGGAATCGGCATGGCGTACGTGCGGAGCGACCTGGCGGCTCCCGGCACGGAGATCCAGGTCGACGTTCGCGGCAAGACGAGGCAGGCGCGCGTCGAGTCGAAACCCCTTTACTCGAAGGAGGGCTGAGTTGGCAGAACCTGCGCTACCCGAGACCTATCCCGAAGACCTTCTGTACCACCCGGAGCACGACTGGGCTCGCATCAGCGACGGAGAGGCTGTCTTCGGAATCACCTGGTATGCACAGGACGCGCTCGGCGAGGTCGTCTTCTTCGACCCTCCAGGGATCGGCTCCACGGTTGGCGCGAACGAGTCGTACGCAGAGATCGAGTCCGTGAAGGCCGTCTCGGACGTCTACGCGCCGCTCTCGGGCGAGGTGCTCGAGGTGAACGAGGCGGTCTCCGAGACGCCGGAGCTGATCAACGAGGACCCCTATGGCGCGGGCTGGCTAGTGAAGGTCAAGCTGACCGATCCATCCGAGGTCGAGCAGCTGATGGACGCGCCGGCCTACAAGGCTTCGCTCGAGAAGGAATAACGGCGAGGGCGCGAGTCGCCCCTCCACGCTTGCGATCATTCAACTGACGCAGTGACGCGCTACACGTCCGCAACCCAAAGCGACCGCGAGCAGATGCTGGCGGCGATCGGAGCCTCGTCGATCGACGAGCTCTTCTCGGACGTGCCCGATGCGGTCCGCCTGGAGAGGCCGCTTGCGCTGCCGGCCGGCAAGCCCGAGTCGCATGTGTACGACGAGCTCTCCGCGCTCGCCGCGCGCAACACGCACGCCGAGAGCGAGATCACCTTTCTCGGCGCCGGCATGTACGACCACTACGTGCCGGCGATCGTGGACGCGATCACCCAGCGCTCGGAGTTCCTTACCCCGTACACGCCCTACCAGCCGGAGATCTCGCAGGGAGGGCTTCAGGTCATGTTCGAGTTCCAGACGGCGATCTCAGAGCTGACCGGCCTGCCCGTTGCGAACGCGTCACTGTACGAGGCGCCCTCCTCGGTCGCTTCCGCGGGCTACCTGGCGAGGGCAGAGACGGGACGCCGGCGCCTGGTCGTCTCGCGCGGTGTCCACCCGCACAGCCGGGAGGCGCTCGCGACGTATGCGCGCGGCTTCGGCTGCGAGATCGTGGAGGTCGCGCTCGAGGACGGCGCGACGCCCGCCGACCGGCTCGAGGCCGCCGTCGACGACGACACCGCCGCCGTGATCCTCCAGCAGCCGAACTTCCTGGGCGCGGTGGAGGACCTCGAGGCGCTCGCGCCGGTGGCGAAGCGCACGGGCGCCCTGCTGGTGACCTCGGTGGACGCGATGACGCTCGGCGTGCTGCGGCCTCCGGGCGAGTTCGGCGTCGACGTCGCGGTGGGAGAGGGTCAGCCGCTGGGCAACCGGCTCGACTTCGGCGGGCCCTCGTTCGGCTTCTTCGCGGCGCGCGAGCAGTACATCCGCCGCATGCCGGGACGCATCGCGGGCGAGACGACGGACGTCGACGGTCGTCGCGGCTTCGTGCTCTCGCTGCAGACGCGCGAGCAGCACATACGACGCGAGAAGGCGACGTCCAACATCTGCACCAGCCAGGCCCTCAACGCACTGGCGGGGACCGTATACCTGGCGTGGCTAGGCAAGCAGGGAATCGTCGAGCTCGGCGAGCTGATGCTGAAAAGGACCGCGTACCTGCGCGACCGGCTCGCCGCGATCGAAGGCGTCGAGCTGCTGCACGAGCGCCCGGTGGTGAGGGAGCTCGCCGTCTCGCTGGACGCGCCGGTGGATCAGGTGCTGCGCCGCCTCGCCGAGCGCGGGGTCAATGGCGGCTATCCGCTCGCGCGCGACTACCCCGAGCACCCGAACGGGCTTCTCGTCGCCGTGACCGAGCGTCGCTCGCGTGCGGACCTCGACACCCTCTGCGAGCTGCTGGAGCGCGCGGTCGCGAGCGAGCGGGCCGGCCGCCACGAATCGACCGAGGCCCGCGCGAGTGAGACCGGGGCGGTGAGCGCGTGATCCGCCCACCCGCCGGCACCGACGGCGGCCGCTACCAGACGCCGATGCAGCGCGAGGCGGTGGTGACGGTCTACGAGCGCTCGCAGGCCGGCCGCAGGGCTGCTGTGCTGCCGGAGCTCGACGTCCCGGACCGCGCGCCCGACGAGCTCGTGCCGGCTCACTTGCTGCGCGAGCGCCCGCCCGAACTGCCCGAGATCTCCGAGCCCGAGATCGTGCGCCACTACAACCGTCTCTCACGACGCAACTTCGACCTCGACTCCGGCTTCTATCCGCTCGGCTCCTGCACGATGAAGCACAACCCGCGCCTCAACGAGCGCGTCGCGGCGCTGCCCGGTCACGCACGCCTGCATCCGCTGCAGTCACCCGAGCGCGCGCAGGGCGCCCTCGACCTGATGTGGCGGTTGCAGGAGTCTCTGGCGGAGATTTGTGGCCTGCCGCACGTGAGTCTTCAGCCCTCCGCAGGCGCGCACGGCGAGCTTGCCGGTCTGCTTCTGACGCGCGCATATCACGAGGATCGCGGCGAGCACCGCACGAAGGTGCTGACGCCCGACACGGCGCACGGCACGAACCCCGCGACCGTCACGATGGCCGGCTACGACGTGGTGAAGGTTGCCACCGACTCACGGGGCGGGATCGACGTCGACGACCTGCGCGAGAAGGCGGACGACGACGTCGCCTGCCTGATGCTGACCAACCCGAACACGCTCGGCCTCTTCGACGAGCGGATCGAGGAGATCGCGCGCATCGTGCACGACACCGGCGCGACGCTCTATTACGACGGCGCCAACCTCAATGCGGTGATGGGCATCTCGAGGCCCGGCGACATGGGGTTCGACATCGTGCACGTCAACCTGCACAAGTCGTTCTCCCAGCCGCACGGCGGCGGCGGACCGGGCGCCGGCCCGATCGCCGTCTCGGAGCGGATCGAGCCCTACCTTCCGCGCCCGCAGGTCGTCGTTCGCAAGGCCGCCAATGGCGGCGAGCCGCACTTCGACCTCGACTACGAGCGCCCGAAGTCGATCGGCAGGCTACGCGGCTTCCAGGGCAACTTCGGCGTCTTCGTGCGCTCGTTCGCGTACATCCAGAGCCTCGGCGGCGACGGGCTGAAGGAGGCCTCCGAGACGGCTGTGCTGAACGCCAACTACCTGATGTCCCGTCTCGCCGCCGGCAGGGCCGGCCGTTACCTGCCGCCGGCGTTCGAGCGCACGTGCAAGCACGAGTTCGTGCTCTCGGGCGCGCGGGCGAAGAAGGAGCTCGGCATCAGGACGCAGGACATCGCCAAGCGCCTGCTCGACTTCGGCTTCCACCCGCCGACCGTCTACTTCCCGTTGCTTGTCGACGAGGCGTTGATGATCGAGCCGACCGAGACCGAGACGAGGGAGACGCTCGACGCGTTCGCCGACGCCGTGGAGGAGCTGCTGGCCGAGGCGGAGGAGGACCCGCAGATCGCACGTGACGCGCCCTACACCACCCCCGTGCGCCGGCTCGACGAGGTCAAGGCGGCTCGGGACCCGGTGGTGCGCCAGCCGCTCTAGGCCGGCCTAGGGGCTGGGCGCCACACGTCGCCCACGGCGACCCGATCAGGTGGGGCCGTGTGGGGCGACGGTGCCGCCCTCCGGC
Source organism: uncultured Solirubrobacterales bacterium (assembly GCA_963774075.1). Classification (GTDB taxonomy): domain Bacteria; phylum Actinomycetota; class Thermoleophilia; order Solirubrobacterales; family JBBDJG01; genus JBBQNR01. The sequence continues at coordinate 277,502 of CAVZDP010000009.1, forward strand.
TCGAGCGGCAGGCCGGCCTCCGCCCAGGCGGCGATCCCGCCGGCCAGGTTGTAGGCGTCGTAGCCACTCGCGGTGAAGGCCTGAGTCGCGAGCGCCGAGCGGCGGCCGACCCGGCACTGGAAGACGACGGCCTTGTCGCGGTCGATCTCGCCTGCGCGCCCGGCGAGGTGCTCGAGCTCGATGTGGAGCACGCCGGCTATGTGTCCCGCGTCGTACTCGTACTGCTCTCGCACGTCCACCACTCGCACGTCGCCGCTCTCGAGCAGCTCGGCGACGCGCTGGGGGGCGAGGTCGCGCTCGGTCTCGTCGAAGGTGTTCACGGTTGCCGAGGATAGCCGCACACCGTGGAGGCAGCCTCTTAGTCCAAGAACGTCACGTATGCCTCGGGGGAGCTGCGCTCGGGTGTCACCGCCTCCTGCTTCGCTCGGCCGAGGTGAAGCAGCCCGATGAAGCGCTCGTCGTCTCCAAGCCCGACGGCCGAGCGCCCGGCCTCCGTTCTCAGAACCCCGGGTGTGCGCCAGTAGCCGGCGATGCCGCGCGAGTGAGCGGCGAGCAGCACGACGTAGGCGGCGCAGGCGGCCGCGTAGCGATCCTCCTCGTCCTGGATCGGGTCGTCCGACTGCACGACCGAGCAGACGACGAGCGTCGGCGCGCGATCGAGCTTCGCCGCCGCCGCCGCCCCGATGGCCTCGGGGTCCGAGCCCGGGGGCGCCTCTTCAACCGCCTGCTCGGCGGCCGCCCGCTTGAGCCGCCGGTGGCTCTGCGGCCCGAGCACCCGAAAGCGCCACGGGTTCGTGAGGTGATGGTTGGGCGCCCAGCGCGCCAGCTCGAGCAGCCCCTCGAGCAGCGCCCGCTCGATGGGCTCCGGCTCGAACGCCTTCACCGTGCGGCGTGAGCGAATCGCCTGCTCGACGTCCACGCGCTCGAGGGTATAGAAGTCGCGTCATGCGCCAGCTGACCGTGGTCGAGCCGAACCGCGTCGAGTGGCTGGACGTCCCCGAGCCGTCGCTGAACGGGTCGCGCGAGGCGCTGGTGCGGCCGCTGGCCGTGGCGCTCTGCGACCTCGACCACCCGATCGTCGCCGGTGAGGCGCCGTTCGGGGCTCCGATCGCGCTCGGGCACGAGTTCATTGCCGAGGTCGTAGAGGTGGGCGACGATGTCCGCAGCATTGCCCCTGGAGCGCGCGCGGTCGTGCCGTTCCAGATCTCCTGCGGCGAGTGCGAGCGGTGCGCGCGTGGTCGGACCGGTGACTGCCTGAGCGTTCCGCGGCAGTCGATGTACGGGTTCGGAGCCTTCGGCGGCGACTGGGGTGGAGCCCTGAGCGACCTCGTGCGCGTGCCGTACGCGGACGCGATGCTCGTCCCGCTCCCGAACGGCGTCGACCCGGTCGCGGTCGCGAGCGCGAGCGACAACATCGCTGACGGCTGGCGCACGGTCGCCGGTCCGCTCGAGCGCCGGCCCGGCGCCGAGGTGCTGATCTGCGGCGGCTGGGCTCGCAGCATCGGCCTGTACGCGGTCCAGATCGCCGTCGCGCTCGGCGCCGGGAGGGTCGTCTACACCGACCCGGATCACGACCGCAGGCAACTCGCGGAGAGTTTCGGAGCCGAGATCCTCGAGGACGGCGGCCGGCGGGCGGGCGCCTTCCCGATCACCGTCGACACCAGCGGCTCGCGCGAGGGCCTGGCGCTCGCGCTTCGGTCGACCGAGCCCGGCGGAGTGTGCACGAGCGTCGGGATCCTGTTCGAGGCAGAGACTCCGATGCCGCTGCTCGAGATGTACACGAACGGAGTCGAGTTCCGCGTCGGCCGCCCGATGGCGCGCACGATCATCCCTCAGGTTCTGGACCGGGTCGCCGCGGGCGCCCTCAGCCCCGAGCACGTGACCAGCCGGGTCGCCACCTGGGCGGAGGCCGCCGACGCGGTGCTCGAGCGCGAGGTCAAGCTGGTGCTCGCGCGCGACGACTGATCCTCCTTTCCGCCGACGCCGTGTCTGGCGGGGCGGCCTTGTCCCGGCGCGGGGTTATGCTTGCCCGGTTGTCGGTCGCCGCCCAAACCGCGAGCGCGATCCGCGTGCGGGAGCGCGTCTTCTCCGGAATGCGCCCGACCGGCCGGCTTCACATCGGGCACTGGTTCGGCGCGCTCAAGAACTGGATCGCGCTTCAGGAGAGCTACGACTGCATCTACTGCGTGGTCGACCTGCACGCCCTCACCACCGGCTTCCGCGACGTTTCTCGCATCCACGAGGACGGCCTGGAGATGCTCGCCGACTGGATCGGGGCCGGGGTGGACCCGGAGCGCTCCATCGTGTTTCGTCAGTCGGAGGTCCCGGAGCACGCCGAGCTCGCGCTCCTGCTCGGGATGGTGACCCCGAAGTCGTGGCTCGAGCGCGTGCCGACCTACAAAGGGCAGATCGCCGAGCTGGGCGAGGAGATCGACACCTACGGCTTCTTCGGCTACCCGCTGCTGCAGACGGCCGACATCATCCTCTACCACGCGACCAAGGTGCCGGTCGGCCAGGACCAGCTTCCCCACCTGGAGCTCGCGCGCGAGGTGGTGCGCCGCTTCAACCACCTGTACGGCTCGGGAGTCCAGGGCGATGACGGGCAGGTGTTTCCCGAGCCAGAGGCCGTATTGACGGAATCGCCGGTGCTGCTCGGCATCGACAACCGCAAGATGTCCAAGAGCTACAACAACGCGATCGAGCTCGGTGCCGACCCGGACACGATCCGCGACATGGTCGGCAGGATGATCACGGACCCCCTGAAGATCCGCCGCGGCGACCCGGGGCGTCCCGAGATCTGCAACGTGTTCTCCTACGAGAAGCTCTTCGACACGCCGGCAGAGCGGGTTGCCGAGATCGACCGCACGTGCCGCTCGGGCGAGCTCGGCTGCAAGGAGCACAAGGAGGAGATCGCGGAGCGGATCATCGAGTACCTGCGACCGTTTCACGAGCGTCGCGAGCAGGCGCTCGCCGACCGCGGCGAGCTCGAGCGCATCCTCTCGGAGGGCGCCGAGCGCGCACGGACAATCGCGGTGCCGGTGATGGACAGGACGAAGCGGGCGATGGGGCTCTGACACAGCTCGCGACAGTCGGCGACGGGCGCTGGACGCTCGACATGGACGTCTTCGAGGGCCCCTTCGACCTGCTCGTGACGCTGGTGCTGAACGAGGAGATCGACCTGCTCGAGGTGCACCTGGCCGAGGTCGTCCTCGCCTACATCGAGCGGCTCGACGCTCGGGGAGAGCTCGACCTCGAAGCGGCTACCGAGTTCCTCGTGCTGATAGCGGCGCTGCTCGAGCTCAAGTCGCGGCTGATGCTTCCGGGCGAGGAGATGGAGGGCCTCGACATCGAGCCGCAGGAGGCGGTCGAGGAGCTGCTGGCCCGCATGCTCGAGTACACGCGCTTCCGTCGCGCGGCCCAGTGGATGCACGAGCGCCTCGCGGCCGAGCAGGGCTACCGCTACCGCTCCGTCCCGCTTCCGCCCGAGCTTCGCCGGGCCACGCTCGACACGGCGACCAAGGCCTACGAGCCGGAGCTGCTCGCAGGCGCGATCGACGGCCTGCTTCGCACGCCGCCCGAGGTGGACACGAGCCACCTCGACCGCGTCGTCGTCTCCTTCGAGAGATGCGTCTCGAACCTGCGCGAGCTGCTTTCGGCGCGCGAGAGCTTCTCCTTCGAAGAGGCGGTTCGAGGCCAGGACCGGATGACTCAAGCGGTGACCTTGTTCGCCCTGCTCGAGCTCTACAAGGGGGGCGAGCTCGCCTGGCGGCAGGACCGGCCGTTCGGGCCCATATCCATCGAGCCCACCGGTTCCCCGACCACGCCGACTGGAGGTGAAGAGTGAACCCGCTCGCTCGCCAGATCGCCGCCGTTCTGTTCAGCTCCTCGCAGCCTGTTGAGGCGACGGAGCTGACCGAGGCGCTCGGGTGCGGCGAGCCGGAGCTGGCCGAGGCTCTGGCCGAGATCGAGCGCGAGTTCGGCTCCGGCCGGCTCGGCATCGTGCTGCGCGAGGTCGCGGGCGGTTACACGCTCGCCTCCGACCCCGAGGCGGAGCCGGCCGTGCGGCGCCTGCTTGCGAAGCCCAGGACGCCGCCGCTCTCGCAGGCCCAGGCGGAGTGCCTCGCCATCAGCGCCTACCTGCGCCGGGTGTCCCGCCCGGAGATCGCGCGCATCCGCGGCGTCAACTCGGACTCTCCGATGGCGACGCTCGAGGAACGGGGGCTGATCGAGGAATGCGGCCGCTCGCGCTTCGGCGCGGTTCTCTACCGGACGACGCCCCTCTTCCAGAGGCTCTTCGGGCTCGAGAGCCTCGAGTCGCTGCCCGACCCGAGCGGCTTCGACGCCAGCGAGGAGGAGGAGCAGGACCTGCGGGAGAGGCTGCTGCGCGCGGGCGAGCAGCGCGGCGCTTAGGCAAAGCGGGCGGCCGGATTTTTGCCGCTTTTTGCGGTCTTTTATCGAGCTCGCCGCCGATGGGTGACCTAGACTGCCTCGCCTTGGCTGGACGGTGGTCATGGATGGCTCAGGGTGTGGGTGCACGGGCCAGTGCATCTCGCATGACGAGGCGGCTCGCGCTGTTCGCAGCCGCGCTCTTTCTCGTTGCGCTGCTGGGCGCTTTCGGCCCGCTGGCGGCCAAGGCTGCGGCGTACGACCTGTCCCTTAGCAAGAACCCCGACCGCTCGGCGCCAACCTTGCTGGGCGGCCAGACGGTGAGCGGGAACGCGTACGTGTTCGTCTCGCCCGTGGCCGGGGTGACGCAGGTGCGCTTCTGGCTCGACAACCCGGCACGCACCGGCACTCCGCTCAAGACCGAGGGCAGCGCTCCGTGGGATTTCGCCGGCACGGCGAGCGACGCCGCTAAGTCGGCGCTGCCGTACGACACCCGGCGGCTGGCGAACGGCCAGCACACGATCTCGGCAGCGGTGACCAAGAGCGCCGGCGGGGTGGATGTCCTGAACGCCACTTTCACCGTCGACAACTCCTTCACGCCACCTCCGCCGGACGGCTGCTCGCCCGCGCCGTGCACGTTCTCGCTTCAGCTCAGCCTCTCGCCGACGCGATCCAGCCCGGCGCCGCTCGCGGGCAAGACCGTGAGCAACTCCATGTACGTGTTCACGTCGCCCGCATCGGGCACGACCCGCGTGCGCTTCTTTGTCGACGACCCCGGCCGCACGGGCACGCCCTTCAGGGTGGAGACCGGGGCTCCCTGGGACCTCGCCGGCGGCAACGCCGACGGCACCGCGCGTCCGTACGACACCAAGCTGCTCTCCAATGCCCAGCATCAGATCACCGCCGAGGTGACCAAGACCGGCGGCGCGCTCGAGATCGTCACTGCCACGTTCCGGGTCGAGAACACGACGACGCCTCCACCTCCGCCGCCGCCTCCGACCGACTCTCTCCAGCTCAGCGCGGCGCCCGATCGCTCGGGAGCATCCGCGCTCAGCGGCAAGACCGTCAACGGCGACGTGTACGTCTTCGTTCCCGCGGCGTCGGGGATCACCAGGGTCGACTTCCACCTCGACGACCCGCAGCGAACGGGCACCCCGATCAGGGTCGAGACCGGCGCGCCCTGGGACTTCGCGGGCGGCAACGCGGACGGCACCGCCAAGCCCTACTCGACGACGAACATCGCGAACGGCTCGCACTCGATCACCGCGGCCGTCACGCGCAGTTCCGGCACGACCGTCACCACGGCCAGCTTCACCGTCCAGAACGCAGCCCCGGGCAGGTGCGCGCTCGTTCCGTGCTCGGAGGTCAAGGTGCGGGCGCCCTACACGCTCGATTGGAGCGAGGACCACCGTGGGATCAAGGACTCGGCCGGCGCCGGGACTGGCTTCACGTGGCTCGACAAGCCGAGTGCCGGCACCGGCTACATCCCGTCGAACCTCACGATCTCCGGGGGCAGGCTGAACGTCAGGACGACGAAGGGGCTCGCGCTTCGCACCGTCAACTCGCAGGACAACTCGCTCGCGGTCGGGATCGATGCGCCGAGCGCTCAGAACCTGATCACGGCGCGGCTCACCAGCCCGCCCGCCGCCACGGGCAACTACGAGCAGGCGGGCGTGTGGTTCGGCAACGACGAGAAGAACTACGTGAAGGCCGTCGTGATCTCGACTCCGACCGGGACCAAGGTCCAGCTCTACGCGGAGGTCGCCGACGTGGAGCAGAACTCCACGTATTCGAGCGCTCTGAGCGCCTCGCCTCAGTCAGTCGACGTCAGCCTGCTGGCGAACCCGAGCGACCGCACGGTCACCGCCAAGTACAGGGTCGGAAGCGAACCGGAGACGACGCTGGGCACCTTCACGGGCCCCGGCGAGTTCTTCAGCTTCGACGCGGCAGGGATCGATCCGGAGATCGGCACCCGCTCCTTCGCGGGCATCCTCGCCAGCCACCGCAACGGGGCAACCGCGCAGACCTACGCGTTCGACGACTTCTCCGTGACGGCGCAGGCGGCGCCCCCACCGGCCGGCGACCTCTCCTTCAGCACGAGCTCGTTCCCGATCTCGTCGCCCACCTCGATGGCGTGGGGCCCGGACAACCGCCTCTACGTGAGCGAGATGTTCGGCAAGATCCACGCGATCTCGTTCAACGCGAGCGGCGGGGTGGCCGCGGACCAGGTGATCTCGACACTAGGGAGCAGGCTCACGCTCGGGATCACCGTCGACCCCCTGTCGACGCCCAGCGACGTGATCCTCTGGGCGTCGCACTCGAACCCGTCGACCGGGAGCGGCCAGCCCAACGCGGGGATCGTGTCGCGGCTCTCGGGGCCTTCGCTCGCGACCCGGCAGGACGTGATCACGGGACTGCCTCGCGCGATCGCCAACCACGCCACCAACTCGATCCACTTCGGGCCGGACGGCAAGCTTTACCTGGCGCAGGGCGGGAACACCGGAGCCGGCGCGCCGAACACCGCCAACACCGAGTTCGGCACGATGGCGGAGCAGCCGCTCTCGGCCGCCCTGCTCGTGGCGGACGTGCGCAACTCGAGCTTCGACGGCTCCTGCCACAACGCGTCCGACATCTTCGGGCCGCCCCCGTGCGACGTGCAGACGTACGCGACGGGGCTGCGCAACACCTACGACTTCGTCTTCCACTCGAACGGCAGCATCTACGGCCCCGACAACGGGCTCGGCGTCACCGGCACCTTCCCGCCGCGCCCGACCGCGCCCTGCCTCGGCAACGCAGACACGAGGGCCTGGAACCAGGGCGGCCAAAACCCGGGCGAGCAGCCCGACCCGCTCAACAGGATCGTGCAGGGCAGGTACTACGGGCACCCGAACCCGCGCCGCGACGAGTGCGTGTTCAAGGACGGGAGCTTCCAGGGTGTGTCGGCACCGGCCAACTACACACCGCCGTTGGCGAACCTCGGCGCCCACCGGTCGGCCAACGGGACAATCGAGTACACCGGTGAGGCGTTCTGCGGCGACCTCGAGGGCGACCTGTTGATCGCCAACTACTCGGTCGGCGACAACCTGACGCGCGTGCGGCTCTCCTCCGACGGGCTCTCGGTCGCAAGCATGACGAGCCTCGTCGGCGGCTTCAGCGATCCGCTGCCCGTCGCCCAGAGCCCCGACGGCAGGATCTTCGTGGGCGAGCTCGGCCTGAGCCGCGTGAGCGCCCTGACTCCCACCGACATCGGCTGCTGGGGCGCGAAGAAGCCACATCCGGCGCAGATCCTCGACGCCGGCGGGGCGGCGCTCGGCGGCAAGCTCTACGTCGTCGGCGGCAAGACCGCCTCGGCTCACCGCAGCACGGTGGACGTGTACGACCCGGCCGGCGACACGTGGACCACGGTCGCCAACCTGCCCGGCCCGGCGGTCGAGAATCCGGCCGTGACCACGCTCGACGGCAAGCTCTACGTCTTCGGCGGCTCGGCCGCGGCGTTCTCGGGCGCCGTCACGAACGCCGCCGCGTTCGATCCAGCGACCGGCGCGTGGACCGCGCTGCCGCCGATGCCGACTGCGCGCGGGGGCGTGACCGCTCAGGCGATCGGAAGCAAGATCTACGTGATCGGCGGGATGGACGGCACGGGGGCGTCGCTGACCACGGTGGAGGTGTTCGACGCCGCGACCGGCGCGTGGAGCGCCGGGCCGCCGCTTGGCACTCGGCGCGACAACCCAGCCTCCGCTGCGCTCGGCGGGAAGATCTACGTCTTCGGTGGGCGCACGCGCAACGCCGACGGCTCCTCTCCGGCCGCGACGCTCAACACCGTGGAGGCCCTGGACCCGGGCGCGGGCACGTGGAGCCCGCGCGCGTCCATGCCCACGGGCCGGCGCACGATGGCGGTCGGGCTGCTCAACGGCCGCGTGCAGCTCATGGGCGGCGAGGTCACGTCGGGCGGCGGCGCGTTCCCGCAGAACGAGGAGTACGACGCCGCGACCAACAGCTGGCGCGCGCTGAAGCCGATGCTGACCCCGCGCCACGGCGCGGCCGCCGGCACGATCGGCAGCCGGGTCTACGTGGCGGGCGGCGGCCCGACGGGCGGCTTCGCGCTCTCGAACGCCAACGAGGCGTTCTCGTTCGGCATTCCGTAGCGCAGCCGAGGCCTCCCGCGCCTACGCGGTCCCTCCAACCCTATGAATAGAATGCCCACCCCTTGGACGTCCTCTGGGCACTACTTCTCATCGGGGTGGCCATCTTCGTCGGCGGCATCCTGCTGCGGCGGGTGCCCGCCGCGTGGCTGGGAATAGGCGCGGTGCTCGTCGTCTTCGGCCTCGGCATCCCGGCGCTCGTGATCGACGACAACCGCTCCGAGACGGCCGGCGGCTCGGGCTCCTCGGAGGAGGCGGCCGGCGGGGGAGGCGAAGCCGCTGCGCCCTCCGGCGAGGGCGAGCAGGCCTCTGGCGGTGGCGGCGGCGGCGCCAACGCGGACCTCGAGGAAGGCAAGCTGATCTTCACGCAGTCCTGCGGCACCTGCCACGTGCTCCAGGACGCCGGCACCTCCGGGCAGGTCGGACCGCCGCTCGACCAGCTCGAGCCGAACGAGGCGCGCGTGCTGGCCGCGATCAAGAACGGGGGCTCCGGGAGCGGCACGATGCCGGCGAACATCGTGACCGGCAAGGAGGCCCAGCAGGTCTCCGAGTACGTCGCCTCCGTAGCCGGGAAGTAGCTCCCACGAGGCGGGGCCCCGCAGGGGAGGCCGCGTGAGGCTCGCTCGTTACATCGCCCACTGCGGCGTCGCGTCACGGCGCCACGCCGAGCGGCTGGTCACGTCGGGTCGCGTCACCGTCGACGGCGAGCGCGTCACGGACCCCGCGCGCGACGTCGACGAGCACAACAACGTGGAGGTGGAGGGGCGCCGCATCCATCCCGAGGCTCTCGAGCACCATGCCGTGAACAAGCCGGTGGGAGTCGTTTCCACGGCGCACGACCCGGAGGGGCGGCCGAAGGTGGTCGACCTGGTTCCGTCGCCGGCGCGCCTCTATCCGGTCGGTCGCCTCGACGTCGTCTCGAGCGGTCTCCTGATCCTGACCAACGACGGCGAGCTCGCGAACCGGCTCACGCACCCGAGCTTCGAGGTGGAGAAGGCCTACCGCGCACGGGTGGAAGGGGAGGTGGCAGACGAGGCTCTGCGCGCCCTGCGCGTCGGGATCGAGCTGGAGGACGGCCGCACGTCGCCGGCCCAGGTGCACGTCCTGCGAAGCGGCGGTGAGACGACCGAGCTCGAGATCGTCATCCACGAGGGGCGAAAGCGGCAGGTGCGGCGCATGTTCGAGGCGGTCGGCCATCCGGTGCTGGGGCTCGAGCGCGTGCGCTTCGGACCGATCGAGCTGGGGCGCCTCGCGCCGGGGGACTCGCGGCCGCTGACGCCCGCGGAGGTTGAGGACCTGCGGCGGGCTGGAGATTCAAGCTAGCTGGCCTGCGAGAATCCGCGCCCGTGCCGGCCGAGGGCGACAACAGCAGGCTGCACGCGCTGCGTGGCGCGATCTCCGTCGAGCGCAACGACCGCGAGGCGATCCTCTCGGCGACCCGGGAGCTGATGACGGAGCTGGTGGAGCGAAACCGCATCTCGCCGGAGCAGATGGTGAGCTGCATCTTCAGCGCCACTGACGATCTCGATGCAGAGTTCCCTGCCGTGGCGGCCCGTGACCTCGGCCTCGACCGAGTACCGCTGCTGTGCGCCCGTGAGATCGGCGTCCCCGGCGCGCTGGAACGCGTGATTCGCGTGCTGCTTCACTACTACGCCGACGACCAGCACGTCGCGCAGCACGTCTACCTCGGCGAGGCGAGAAGGCTGCGCGAGGACCTCGACGCGGCTCAATGACCCTCTGACTCCGCGCTCGACGCCGTAACCTGACCCGCATGCCGATCACCTTCGCCGAAAAGCTCGCTCGCATCCCGCACTACGAGGCCGGCACCGACAGCGTCGCCGGGGCGGCCCGCGAGTCGGCCACCGACGTGGCGCAGCTGGCTTCCAACGAGTCGCCCTACCGGCCTGTGGACGAGGTCGTCGAGGCCGTGCGCGAGGCGGCGTCCGGGGTCAACCGCTATCCCGACCCGGCTGCTCGCGCGCTCCGCGCCGGGATCGCCGACCGCTACGACTTCCCCGTCTCGCGGATCGCCGTGGGGAACGGCTCCTGCGAGATCCTGCTCGCCGCCGCGGAGGCGCTGCTCGAGCCGGGCTCGGAGGTCGTGTACGCGTGGCCGTCGTTCTCGATGTATCCGCACCTGGCGGCGATCACCGGCGCCGACGAGGTGCGGGTGCCGCTGGGGCGCGGCGACGTGCACGACCTCGAAGCGATCAGGCTTGCGATCACCGACCGCACCAGGATGGCGCTCGTGTGCAACCCGAACAACCCCACCGGCACTCATGTGGCGAGCGGCGCGATCGAGGAGTTCCTCGCGGCGGTGCCGTCGCGGGTCCTGGTCGTGCTCGACGAGGCATACATCGAGTTCCAGCTCGCGGAGGATCCGGACACGACGCTGGCGCTGCTCGAGCGCTTTCCGAACGTCGTCCTCCTGCGGACGTTCTCCAAGGTCTATGGCCTGGCGGGGCTGCGCGTCGGCTACGCCCTCGGCTCGGAGGACTTCCACGTCGCGGTCGACCGCGTACGCCAGCCGTTCGCGGTCAACCGCCTCGCCCAGGCCGCGGCCACCGAGGCGCTTCGCCACCAGGACGACGTCGCCCGGCGAGTCGAGCGCAACGCGGTCGAGCGGCTGTGGGTCGCCGAGCAGCTGGCCGAGGTGGGGCTCACCGGTCCCGAGAGCCAGGCGAACTTCTTCTGGCTTCCGCTCGGAGACCTGGATGAGGCCGAGGTCGTGAGCGCGTTGCACCGCCGCGGCGTGGCGGTGAGGGCGGGGACGGCTCTCGGCGGGCCTGGTCACCTGCGCGTCAGCTACGGAACGCGCGCCGAGAACGAGCGCTTCGTCGTAGCGATGCGCGAGATCGCCCTCACGCCTCCAGCCGGCGCCGCTTGACATCCAGCGCCCGCGCCACGGTGGACGCGCTCCGAGATTCCTGCTACAAAGTGCCACAAGCATGGAGAAGGCGAGCATGCCATCCGCTCTCGAGAACGCCCGTTCGACGGGCCCGCGGTCGTGCGCCTTCTTTTATTCCTGGCGATTTAGCTAGGCACTCGGCCAGCCCGCTTAGCGAACCAAGTTCCCCGGTCGAGTGCCGTTCCAGCGAACCCCCCTGTGGCGGGGGCGTAGCCGCCATGACAGGAGCAAGGCATCTGACGTAGAAAAGTAGGCTGGGACAAGGAGCTTTTGATGATGATCGTGATGAAAGAGGGCGCGACCAAGGACCAGGTCGACGCCGTCGTGGAGCGAGTCGAGTCCGTGGGAGCGGCCGCCCACGTCTCCGAGGGAGAGGTCCTGACCGTCGTCGGCGCGATCGGCGACCGCGAGCGGATCGCGAACCTGGACCTGGCCGGCACCGCCGGCGTGGACAGGGTCGTGCCGATCTCCAAGCCGTACAAGCTGGCCTCCCGGCAGTTCAAGCACGGGGAGTCGACCGTAGTCGAGGTCGACGGGCGCCGCGTGGGCGGCACCAGCTTCTCGATGATCGCGGGCCCGTGCACCGTGGAGAGTCGCGAGCAGCTCCTCTCGACCGCCGAGGCGGTCAGGGACGGAGGCGGCTCGATGCTGCGCGGCGGCGCTTACAAGCCTCGCACCTCGCCCTACAGCTTCCAGGGACTCGGCGACGAGGGCCTGCGGCTGTTGAAGGAGGCCAAGGAGGAGACCGGCCTTCCGATCGTGACCGAGGTGATGGACGCGCGCGACCTAGAGCCCGTGCTCGAGGTGGCGGACGTGATCCAGGTGGGCGCGCGGAACATGCAGAACTACTCGCTGCTCGCCGAGATCGGGCGCTCCGGCCGACCGGTGCTTCTCAAGCGCGGGCTGGCGGCCCAGATAGAGGAGCTGCTGATGGCAGCGGAGTACGTGCTCAAGGAGGGCAACGACCAGGTGCTCCTGTGCGAGCGCGGCATCCGCACGTTCGAGACGGCTACGCGCTTCACACTCGACATCATGGCCATTCCGGTTCTGAAGGAGCTCTCGCACCTGCCGGTGGTCGTGGACCCGAGCCACGCGGCTGGGCGCCGCGACCTCGTGTTGCCGCTGTCGCTCGCGGCTGCGGCGGCCGGCGCGGACGGGATCATCGTCGAGGTGCACCACGACCCCGATGCCGCCATCTGCGACGGCCCGCAGGCGGTGCCCGCGGACCAGTTCGCGGCCTACGTCGATCAGGTGCAGCGCGTGGCGGAGATCGTGGGCAAGGAAATATCGAGATCGGAATTCGCCTAGAGCTTCTCGGCCCGCGCACATGAGGTTGGCGCTTGTCGGCGTCGGCCTGATCGGCGGCTCGATCGGACTCGCGGCGCGCGAGCGGATCGAGGGCGCGAGCGTGACGGGCTGGGATCCGAGTGAAGGCGCCCTGGAGGCGGCGACGGCGAGAGGCGCGATCGACGTGACGGCGGCGTCGGTCGAGGAGGCCGTGGCGGGCGCCGACGTGTGCTTCGTCTGCTGCCCGGTGGGAGCGCTCGGGGCCGAGGTCGTCCGCGCCCTGCGCGCCGACGGCGACTGCGCGGTTACCGACGTCGGCTCCACGAAGCGGGCTGTGATCGAGGCCGTCCAGGCGGCGGACCTCGAGACGGAGCAGACGTCGCGCTTCGTCGGCGGCCATCCACTGGCCGGAGCGGAGGCGGCAGGCGTCGACCACGCCCGTCTCGACCTCTTCGATGGGGCGACCTGGTATCTGACGCCAAACGAGCGCTCGAGCGGAGTGCATTACGACCGGCTCTACCGCACGATTTCGGCGCTTGGAGCTCGACCCGCCGCCGTCACGGCGTCCACTCACGACCGCCTGATGGCGACCGTGAGCCACCTGCCGCACGTGCTCGCGAACGTGCTCGTCACGCAGGCGGCCAAGGCGCTGCTCGAGGAGGAGCAGCACCTGCCGGCGACCGGCCCGAGCTTTCGCGACGCCACACGCGTGGCCGGCAGCAACCCGCCGGTGTGGCGGGACATCTTCCTTTCCAATAGAGAGACGATCGAAGCGGAGCTGAGGCAGTACGTGTCCGGTCTCGAGACGGTGCTCGGCCACCTGCGCTCCGGCGATACCCAGCAGCTCGAGAGCTGGATCGGAGCGGCGCGCTCCGACCGCGAGCGGCTGCTCGAGCTGGAGCTAGCGGGCGGCCAGGTGAGCGAGCTGCGGGTCTCGGTCCCGAACAGGCCGGGCCTCGTTGCCCAGATCGCTCTCGTGCTCGGGGAGGCCGGCGTCAACATCCTCGACATGGCGCTATACCCCGCGCCCGACATGCAGTCCGGCGCGGTCGCGCTCTGGATCGCGGGCGCCGAGGGGGCCGAGCGCGCGATGGCGCTGATCGGCGAGCTCGGCTACCCGGTCTCGGTCGTGGCGGACGGCGGGGCCTGAGCGCGGGCGGTCATGCGATTCGATCCAGTGGCACGGCTCGCCGGCGAGATCGAGCCGCCGCCGGACAAGTCGATCTCCCACCGTGCCGCCCTGCTGGCCGCGATGTCGGACGGGCGCGTATCGGTCCGCAACTACCTGCGCTCGGACGACACGAGCTCGACACTCGCGGCGGTCCGCCGCCTGGGCGCCGAGCTCGAGCGCTCGGAGCCACGCGCTGCGGCCTCGGATCTGATCATCCGGGGCGTGGGCCTGCGCGGGGCGAGGGAGGTCGCGGGCGCGGTGGACGTCGGCAACGCCGGCACCCTCCTTCGCATGCTTCCGGGCTGGCTCGCGGGGCAGCGGCGCCGGCGCTGGACGCTCGACGGCGACGACACCATCCGCCGCCGGCCGGTGGACCGGATCGCCGAGCCGCTGCGGGCGATGGGGGCCGAGCTCGAGTGCCGTGACGGCAGGCTGCCGCCGCTGGTGGTGGCGGGCTCGGAGTTGAGCGGCATCCGCTACGAGCTTCCGGTGGCGAGCGCGCAGGTGAAGTCGTGCCTGCTGCTGGCGGGATTACTCGCGAGCGGAGAGACGGTCGTAGTCGAAAAGCTCCCGAGCCGGGACCACACCGAGCGCATGCTCGCGCGCGCCGGCGTTCCCGTCAGGCGGGCAGGTGGTGAGGTCGCGGTCGCAGGAGTGGAGCGCCTGGACCTCGAAGAGATCGTCGTGCCAGGTGATTTCTCCTCTGCCTCGTTCCTCGTCGTGGCCGCCGCGCTGGTGCCGAGGTCCGAGGTCACGATCCGGAACGTGAACGTGAACCCGACGCGCATCGGGCTGCTGGCGCTGCTCGAGCGGATGGGGGCCGACGTCGAGCGGCGAGCCGGGCGGGAGCTGGGGGGCGAGCCTGTCGCCGACTTGATCGTGCGCGGGGGCGCCGAGCTCGACGCGGGATCGGTCGGCGCCAAGGACGTGCCTCTGATGATCGACGAGCTCCCGCTCGTCGCGCTGCTGGCCGCGTTCGCGCGCGGCACCAGCTCCGTCGAGGGCGCGCAGGAGCTGCGCCACAAGGAGTCGGACCGGATCGCGACCGTAGTCGAGGGGCTCGCCGGACTCGGTGTCCGGATCGAGGCGACCGCGGACGGCTTCGTCGTGGAGGGCGACCCACGCGGCCTGCGCGGCGGGGTGATCGAGGCGCACGGAGACCACCGCCTGGCGATGCTCGGCGCCATCGCAGGCGTGGCGTCGCAGGAGGGAGTGCAGGTGAGCGGATTCCAGGCGGCCGCCGTTTCCTACCCTGGCTTCGCCGACGACCTCGGCCGGCTCGCGGCATGACGGCGCGCTCGACCGACATCGACCAGCAGCGCATCTTTCGCCGCCGCCGCCGCGTCGCGCTCGCTGTCATGGCGGCTGCGGCGCTGCTTCTGCTCTGGGCCACGGGGGCGCTGTCCGGAGGCGGCGGAGGAGCCACCGCCGAACGGGCCGGCCCCGCGGAGCTGCCCCGTGGCGGGCGCGTGCTCCTTCCGAGACACGAGGTGGTCGCCTTCTACGGGGCGCCGCAGCACGATGAGCTGGGCGTCCTCGGCATCGGCGAGCCGGCTGAAGCGGGACGGAAGCTGCTCGGGCAGGCGCGAGCCTACGCGCGCGGCGGCAAGCCAGTGATGCCGGCCATGGAGCTGATCGCCACGATCGCCCACTCGGCGCCTGGTCGCGACGGGCTTCACCGCGAGCGCCAGCAGGACGCGGTCATCCGCCGCTACCTGCAGGAGGCGCGGCGCATCAAGGCCATCCTGATCCTCGACATCCAGCCGGGACGCGCTTCGTTCATCGACGAGGTACGGGCGCTCGAGCCCTATCTCTCCCAGCCCGACGTGAGCCTGGCGCTCGATCCGGAATGGAGCATGCCGGAGGGCGTCGCTCCGGGCGCCCAGATCGGATTCACCGAGGCGGAGGTCGTCAACGAGGTCTCGGCCTACCTCTCACGGCTCGTCCAGCTCAAAGATCTGCCGCAGAAGCTCCTGCTCGTGCACCAGTTCACCGACGGGATGGTGAACGACCGCTCGAGCGTGGTCTCCCGGCCCGGGGTGGCGATCGTGTGGAACGTCGACGGCTTCGGGACGCCCGAGCTGAAGACGGGCGTCTATCGCCAGCTCACCGAGCCGGGAGCGCTGCCGGGCGGGCGCGCCGGAAGCCACACGGGCTTCAAGCTCTTCTTCCGCGAGGACACCGGCTTGATGGACCCGGCGGCCGTGCTCGCGCTCCGCCCGCGGCCGGACGTGGTCGTCTATGAATAATTGGCGCCCGCCTCGAGGCGGGCGCTTTTGACCCCACTACCGATTTTTCCCGTTACGCCGGTGCCGGCGCTGGATCCGGCCGCACGATGACCGTGTCCGCCACCTTCACGATCTCGTCGCAGGGCAGGTCCGCCTTGTCGGCGTGCTCACGGATCGCCTCTGGGCTGCTCGCCTCGTAGATGCAGACCGTACCGAGCCCGTCCGACTCCTCGAGCACGTAGCTTCGAATCCAGCGGATGTCGGAGGACATCTCATCGTCGCCAACCTGGCGCGAGCGCTCGGCGGCCTGCTCCAGCTCCTCGGGCGAACGCCAGCCGTTCCGCCTCAGGATCACGTAAGTGTCCATGCCTCCTCCTTCGATCGGGTACCGCGCAAGCTAGCGCTGGATCGACGAGGCCGCAAGGCCCCGGCCGCCACCCTGATAATCACCTCATGATCGTCGCGATCGACGGACCCGCCGGCAGCGGCAAGAGCACGGTGGCGCGCGCGCTCGCGCGACGGCTCGGCTACACCTACCTCGACTCCGGGGCGCTCTACCGCACCGTGACCCTGCTCGCGCTCGACGGCGAGCACGACCTCTCGGACGGGGTCGCGCTCGGCCGGCTCGCCTCAACCGCCGACATCTCACTGCGCGAGCGCGGGCACGAGACCGTGCAGGTGATCGTCGACGGCCGTGACGTAACCGGGGAGATCCGCGCCCCGCGAGTGACCGGGGCCAGCTCGAAGGTCGCCGCGCACGGCCAGGTGCGGGAGGCGTTGCTGGTGAAGCAGCGCCTGCTGATCGAAGCGGGGGACTACGTCGTCGAGGGGCGCGACATCGGGACGGTCGTGGCTCCCGAGGCGCCGGTCAAGCTGTTCCTGACCGCGGACCCCGAGGAGAGGGCGCGCCGGCGCGCGGCGGAGCTGAGCAGGCGAGGGCACGCGAGCGAGGCGGTGGAGGTCCGGCGCGCCATCGAGGAGCGCGACCGGCTCGACTCGACTCGCTCGGCGGCGCCGCTGCGGGTGCCCGCGGACGCGGTGGTGATCGACACCACCGGCCTCGAGGTCGAGCAGGTCGTCGAGCGCGCCGCAAGCCTCGTCGAGCAGGTGCGGGCGCGCGACGCCGGGACGCGGGACGGCTGATGGCGCTGCCGCCCAAGATCGCCGTCGTGGGCTTTCCGAACGTCGGCAAGTCCACGCTCGTGAACCGCCTGAGCGGGACGCGCGAGGCGGTCACGCACGCCGACCCGGGCGTCACTCGCGACCGCAAGGAGGTCCCGGCGGAGTGGAACGGGGTCGAGGTTTCGCTCGTGGACACCGGCGGCGTGGACCTCGAGGACCGGCGAGCGCTCTCGCGCCAGGTGCAGGAGCAGGCGGCGGCGGCGCTCGCGGACGCGTCGGGCGTCCTGCTCGTGGTCGACGTGCGCACGGGTGTCCGGCCCGGCGACGAGGAGCTCGCTCAGCTGATTCGCCGCTCGGGCCTGCCGGCGATCGTCGCCGCGAACAAAGTGGACAGCGCCGCGGACATCCCGCTCGCGGCCGAGTTCCACCGGCTCGGGCTCGGGGAGCCGGCCGCGGTGTCGGCCGCTCACGGCCTCGGCACGGGGGACCTGCTCGACCGCGTGATCGAGATCGCCCGCACTTTCGAGCGGGAGCCAGAGGCCGAGGACGACGCCGTGCGACTCGCGGTGATCGGGCGCCCGAACGTCGGCAAGTCCTCGCTCGTGAACGCCTTCCTCGGCCAGGAGCGCGTGATAGTGAACCCGCAGGCGGGCACCACCCGGGACGCGATCGACACGCGACTCGACGTGGACGGGCGCAGCGTCGTGCTCGTCGACACGGCGGGACTTCGCAAGCGCGGCAAGGTTGCGGGGACCGTCGACTACTACGCCCAGATCAGGTCGGAGCGCGCGGCCGAGCGCGCCGACGTGGCAGTGGTCGTTTGCGACGCGAGCGAGGGGGTCACGTCCGAGGACCTGCGCATCGCCGACCTCGCCATGCACAAGGGCTGCGCGACGCTGATCGTGCTCAACAAGTGGGACGCCTCCGAGACCGACCTCGAGGATGCCAAAGCTCGGATCGCCACGAAGCTGCGCCTGCGCCCGCGCGTGCTCACGGCCTCGGCCGCGAGCGGGCGCAACGTCAGTCGCTTGCTCGTGGAAGGAGTCGCACTCGCCGATCGCGCACAGGGCCGGATCGAGACCTCCGACCTCAACCGCTTCATGTCGGAGGTGCAGGCCGAGCGCCAGCCGCCCAGCGTGCGCGGCAAGCGGCTGCGCATCTTCTATGCCTCGCAGGTGGAGAGCGGGCCGCCACGCTTCCGCATCCACGTAAACGACCGCCGCTTTCTCGCGCGCGACTACGCGTACTTCGTCGAGAACCGCCTGCGCTCGCGTTACCGGTTCGAGGGCGTGCCCCTGGTGATCGACTACGCGGATCGCCCGCGCCGCGCGAGCCGCACTCGCCCCCCCGGTGCCGGCGCCGGCACCGGAGCCCGCCGCTCTCGATGAGGCGGCTGCGCTCCGGCCTGCGCGCCCGTTTCACCCCTACCCGGGTGACGCTCGCCGTCGTGCTGATCGCCGGCGTCCTCGCACTCGCCGCGGCGCTCGAGGGCAGCGAGCCCGGCGCTCCGGCTCACAGCGCGGCGCGGCTGGTGCCGGCCGACGCGGTCGTGTACGTGCACGGCAGCGTCGGCCGCGACTCCGAGCAATGGGAGCGAGTGACGGCGCTGGTCGAGAAGCTGCCGGAGCTGAGGCGCGCGCAGAACCGGCTGCTCAGAACCCTGACGCGGCGCGGCGGCGCGCTCGACCTCGAGCGCGAGGTGCGCCCCTGGGTCGACGACGAGGCGGCGCTCGCGCTCGTGCCCGACAGGAAAGCCGGGCTCGCCAGGTCCCTGATCCTGCTCGAGGTCTCCGACCGCGAGCTGGCGAACGCGTTTCTCTCGCGCGCCGTCGGCGACCGCCGTAGAACCGAGTATCGCGGAGTCGAGCTGCGCTCCTTCGGCCGGCTCGCCACGGCGTTCGTGCGGGACTTCCTGGTGATCGGCCAGCCGGACAACGTACGCTCGGCCATCGACGTGGCCGCGCGGCGCTCGCAGTCCTTGGCGGCCGATCCCGTCTACAGGCGGGCGCTTCGCGGCCTTCCCGATGTCGACCGGGCGCTGCTCGCCTACGCGTCGCGGCGCGGACTCAGGGGCGTGGTCGAGCGCGAGCCCGGACTGACAGGGCGCCTCGCGACGCTTGCCGACGACCCTGGCCTCGAAGGGATCGCCGGCGTGCTGCGCGTGGACGATGACGGCATGCGCGCCCACCTCTCGAGCGCCCTCCAAAACTCCCCGCGGGCAGAGCAATTCAACCCGCGCCTGCTCGAGGCTGTCTCGGGCGACGCCATCGCATACCTCGGGATGCGCGGCGCGACCGATCTGCTGGAGAGCGTGTCCTCCGCCGTCGGCGCCGTGCCCGACGAGGTAGGCCTCGGCCGCCTGCTGTCCGATCTCGAGAACGCCGGCGGGCTGCGGACGCTGGGCGAGATCGCTCCGCTGCTCGACGGGGAGGCGGCGCTGTTCGTGAGCCGCTCCGCTGCGGTGCCCGTCATCACGCTGGTCGTCGACGACGTCGACGACCGCGACGCCGAGCGCCTGCTAGCGAGGCTCGGGCCACTCCTCGCCCGCGTGGTGCAGGGGGGAGCGGCGGGCGGTCAGGTGCCGACCTTCAACCCCGTGCAGATCGCCGGCGTCGACGCCGCGTCGCTTCGCATCGGGCCCGGCGTCGAGCTCACCTACGCCATCTTCGACGGCCGCCTCGTCGTCGCCACGAGCCCCGGCGGGATCAGGAGGGTGAAGAGAGCCAGGAGCCGCATCACCGACAACGAGCTGTTCGCGCCCGGCATGCGGAACGACCTGAGGCGGGTCGCCTCGGTACTCTTTCTCGATCTCGAGCAGCTGCTCGCCCTCGGTGAGCAGGCGGGACTGGGTGACGCTCCCGGCTACCAGGGGCTGAAGTCGGACCTCTCGCCTGTGCGGGCGGTGAGCGCGCTCACTCACGTCAACGCGCAGTCGAAGACGACGGAGGTCTTCATCGAGATCCCATGAGCTCCTTTACCGAACTTTCAGACAACGAGCACCTGTTCACGTCGGAGTCCGTGACCGAAGGTCACCCCGACAAGATGGCCGACCAGATCTCGGACGCGGTGCTCGACGCGATCTTCAAGGACGACCCGAACGGCCGCGTGGCCTGCGAGACCTTCGTCACGACCGGCCTGATCGTCGTCGGTGGTGAGATCACGACGAGCACCTACGTCGACATCCCGAAGATCGCGCGCCGCGTGGCCCACGAGATCGGCTACACCCGCGCGAAGTACGGCTTCGACGCCGAGACCTGCGCGGTCATCACGTCGATCGACGAGCAGTCGCCGGACATCGCGCAGGGCGTGAACGAAGCCTACGAGGCCCGCCACATCCCGGGCGACGAGGATCCGCTCGACAAGGAAGGTGCGGGCGACCAGGGCATGATGTTCGGCTACGCGACGCGTGAGACGAAAGAGCTGATGCCGATGCCGATCCAGATCGCGCACACGCTCGCACGCAGGCTGTCGGAGGTGCGAAAGGCCGAAGTCGTTCCGTACCTGCGCCCCGACGGAAAGACCCAGGTCACCGTGCGCTACGAGAACGGCAAGCCGGTCGAGATCCTGAAGATCCTCATCTCGACGCAGCACAGGCCCGACATCGACTGCGAGTCGCTGATCAAGCCCGACCTGTGGGAGCACGTCGTCGAGCCCGTCCTGCACGCCGATTACCGCGAGCTCTACACGGAGACCGAGCTGCGCGACAACGTGCTCGTCAACCCGACGGGCAAGTTCGAGATCGGCGGGCCGATGGGAGACGCCGGCCTGACCGGGCGCAAGATCATCGTCGACACGTACGGCGGCGCGGCGCGTCACGGCGGCGGCGCCTTCTCGGGCAAGGACCCGTCGAAGGTGGATCGCTCGGCAGCGTACGCCGCGCGCTACGTCGCGAAGAACGTCGTGGCGGCGGGGCTTGCCGACCGCTGCGAGGTCCAGGTCGCATATGCGATCGGCGTCGCGCACCCGCAGTCGCTGATGGTCGAGACCTACGGCACGGAGCGTGTCCCGCGCTCGAGGATCGTGGAGCTGATCGACAAGCACTTCGACCTTCGCCCGGGAGCGATCATCCGCGACCTCGACCTGCGCAGGCCGATCTTCCGCAAGACCGCCGCCTACGGCCACTTCGGCCGCGACGACCACGACTTCACGTGGGAGAAGACCGACAAGGCCGAGGTCCTGCGGCGCGAGTCGGGGCTCGACGAGAAGTCCGGGTCGCGCGCCGAGCAGCCCGTCCGCCAGTAGCGCCAGCAGCCCGTTTCACCCCACAGTCGGTGCTAGCATCGCAGCGAGGAGGCGAGCTGTGGACCGCATCCAACCGAGGCGCAGCATCCGCCGTGCGACTCCGGCGCTCTGCTTCGTCATGCTCGCGTCCGCCCTCGCGCTGCCGTCGGTGGCGCACGCGGCGTTCCCGGGGGCGAACGGCAAGATCGTCTTCTCCTCCGTGCGCGACGACCCGAACGCGGGCAGCTGCCCACCGCAGTGGAGCACGACCTGCAACTCGGAGATCTATACGGTCAATCCGGACGGATCCGGGCTTGCGAGGCTGACAACCAACACCCAGGCGGACCGGCATCCAGCGTGGTCTGCCGACGGCCAGAAGATCGCGTTCGACCGCTGGAACCCCGCCACCGGGAAGCGGGACGTCTACAAGATGAACGCGGACGGCAGCGGGCAGACGATGTTGATCGCGGACGCATTCAACCCCGCCTGGTCCCCGGACGGAACGGAGCTCGTCGTCGGGCGGAATCTTCCGCCCTCCGAGACGGACGCGTTCACGGGAAGGACCATCATCATCGACGCAGTCAACGGAAGCGAAGTCAGCAGCGACCTCACCCTCGGTTGCATCGATTTCCAATGGTCGCCGGATGGGTGGTACATCGCTGCATCGTGCGAGCACACACAGTTCACCCAGCAGGGTTACGGGATCTTCGTCGGGGGCGCGCAACTCAACGGTTTCGAGCCCAACGAGCTGTTCCTATACACCTATCCCAGCTGGTCACCGGACGGCACGCGGATCGCGTATGACGCCGACGACCCGAGTGACCCAGGCATTCACGTGTTCAACCCCGACGGGACGAACGACGTCCTCTTGCGGGAGGATTTTGACGCGTCCCACCCCGCCTGGTCACCCGACAAGGCCAAGATCGCCTTCAAGGGCGCGCACTCGTTCGGCGCAGGCAACATCATGGTCATGAATGCCGACGGCACCGCAGTCGCAAACGTGACGACGGGCGGTCTCGACAGCGACCCCGACTGGCAGCCGCTGGACGCCCTCAAGCCATATCCGCGCCCCGGGGGCGCGGCGCCCCTGCTCGTGTGGCTCGTGCCCGCCTACGAGCCTTGCACGAGCCCCAACTCGAGCCACGTCGCTCCACTTTCCGCAGGATCGTGCGAGCCCCCAACGCAGGTCTCCGACCTGCTCACGACCTCCAAGGTCGGCCAGGGCAAGGGCTCCGTGCGCCTGGACACCGTCGTCGGCAACCCGAGCACTCCCGCCGACGAGGCCGACGTCAGGCTCGCCGTGGAGATCTCGGACGTGCGCAACGCAAGCGACCAGTCCGACTACTCGGGCAGCGTCGTCCTCTCCTCGACGATCCGCACCACCGACCGCGCGGCCGGCTTCGGCGGCGTGTCGGGGACGCGCACCGACGTGCGCTTGGACATCCCGCTCTCCTGCGTGCCGACGGCTGCCGCGCCAAGGGGCTCGGACTGCGGCCTCACGACCACCCTCGACGCCCTCGTCCCGGCGATGATCCCCGAAGGCAAGCGCTCGATCCTCGCCACGCCCACGTTCTCGCTGCTCGACTCCGGCCTCGACGGGGACATCTCCGCCTCAGCCTGCCCGCCGACTTGCGGCACGGGCGACGAGGAGATCTTCCTCGAGCAGGGCACGTTCACCCCGTAAAGCCCGACCCGCCTCGGGTGAGCGTCCGTTGCGGCTCCTATGGTCGGGCCGTGGCCGCGATCGCCAAAGTCGAGCCGCTCACGACCGCCCGCAACCTGCGCGGCCCCTTCGATTACCGCATTCCGAGCGGGATGGACGGGGTCGATGTCGGCACCATGCTGCTCGTGCCGTTCGGGCGCCGGAGGGTGCTGGGAGTGGTCGTGGGCGTCGCCGGCGAGAGCGAGATCCCGCCCGAGCGGCTCGTGGAGCCGATCGCGGCGCTCGAGTCGGGTGCCCCCGCCGAGCTCGTCTCGCTCGGGCTCTGGGTCGCGGACGAGTACTGCTCGACGCCGGCCCGCGGGCTCGCGCTCGTGCTGCCGCCAGGCGCCGGCACGGGTCGCCGGGCGCAGCCCGCCGCGCGTACGCGGGAGTTGCTCGTCGCAGGGTTGCTCGACGCGGGGCGCGAGGCGCTGGCCGGGACCGACGGGTCGCGTCTCGGCGCTCGCCAGCGGCGGGTGCTCGACGCGCTCGCGGGCGGCCCCGCCGCAGCCGCCGAGCTCGCTGTCGCAGCCGGCGCCGATCACGGCGCACTCAGGCGTCTGGCGCAGCGGGGCTTGATCAAGCTCGAGCCGAGGGCGAAGCGCCGCCAGGTGGCGGAGGTCGCGCTCGGCGCTTCGCCCGAGCGCACGCAGCCACCCGTGCTCAGCCCCGCTCAGCGCGACGCCCTCGAGCGCGTGCTAGAGCCGCTTCACGCACGCCGCCACGCGCGCCTGCTGCTCAACGGCGTCACGGGCAGCGGCAAGACCGAGGTCTACCTGCGCGCGGCGCAACGCGCGGTCGAGCAGGGCCGCTCGGCGATCGTGCTCGTGCCGGAGATAGCGCTCACACCGCAGACGGCACGCCGCTTTCGCGAGCGCTTCGGCGACGGCGTCGCGCTGCTGCACTCCCAGCTCGGCCTCGGCGAGCGCTTCGACGAATGGCAGCGCCTTCGCCGCGGCGAGGCTCGCGTCTGCGTCGGGCCGCGTTCGGCGGTCTTCGCGCCGGTGCGCGATCTCGGCCTGCTGATCGTCGACGAGGAGCACGACTCCGCCTACAAGCAGGAGGGCGATCCCCGCTACGACGCACGCCGCGTCGCCGAGCGACGTGCGGAGCAGAGCGGGGCGGTGCTCGTGTGCGGAAGCGCCACCCCGCGTCCCGAGAGCTGGGTGGGAATGGAACGGATAGACCTACCCGAGCGCGTGGACGGGTTGCGGCTGCCGCCGGTCGAGCTCGTCGACATGCGGGAGTGCCGCCACGCGCTGCACGCGCGCACGCGCGAGGCACTCGACGCGCTGCGCCGCGAGGGCGGCAAGGCGATCGTGCTCGTCGCAAGGAGGGGCTGGTCCCCGTTCCTCGTCTGCAGGGGCTGCGGCCATGCCCGAGCGTGCCCGCGCTGCGACGTCACGCTGACCCTTCACCGCGAGCACGACGCACAGTCGCTTCGCTGCCACCACTGCGGACACGGCGAAGACGTTCCGAGCGCCTGCCCCGAGTGCCGCTCGACCGCGCTGGCGCGACACGGAACCGGCACCCAGCGCCTCGAGTCCGAGCTGCGCGATGCGCTCGCGCCGCTGCCGGTGTTCCGGCTCGACAGCGACGCGGCCCGCCGCCGGAACGGTCTCGCCGAGGTCCTGCACCGGTTCGAGCGCGCGGACGCCGGCATCCTCGTCGGCACGCAGATGGTGGCTCAGGGCCACGACTTTCCCGACGTCTCGCTGGCAGTGGTCCAGGACGCCGACGCCACGCTTCGGTTTCCCGACTTTCGCTCCGAGGAGCGCACGTTCTCGCTCGTCGCGCAGCTCGCCGGCCGTAGCGGGCGCGGTCCCGCGGGGGGGCGCGTACTGGTGCAGACGCTATGCCCGGAGGCGCCCTGCCTGCGCCACGCCGCGGCGCACGACTCGGCCGCGTTTCTCGGGGACGAGCTGCGGCGGCGGGAGGCGCTCGGGTATCCGCCTTACTCGGACCTGATCCGCGTGGTCACGTCCGGCGCCGAGCAGGCCACCGCGGATGGGGCGGCCGCGGAGGTGGCCGCAACGCTGGAGAAGCAGGGCCTGCGGCCCCTTGGCCCGGCGCCGCTCTTCAGGGTCAAAGACCGCTGCCGCGCGATGCTGCTGTTGAAGACGCGTGACCGCCAGGCGGCGGTGGCGGCAGTCGGCGAAGCGGTGCGCAGCGTGGCATCGCGCCGGCGTTCGAGCTCCCTCGCGCTGTCGGTCGACGTCGACCCGCAATAGCGCGCGGCAGAGGCCGCAGCAGCCCGCGGGAGGCGCGGGAGGCCGTTGCTAGACTCGCCGCAGTGCCAGCCGAAGCCCCCGGTGCGAGGGAGAACGGAACGCCCGAGCAGCCGGAGGAGCGGCGACCGCAGCTCGACCCTGAGATAGAGGCTCGGCGCGATGCGGCGCTCGCGCAGGTACGTATCTTCGGCGATCCGGCGCTTCGCAGCCCGGCGGGAGAGGTGGAGCGCTTCGACGAAGCGCTCGCCGCCGAGGTCGCGCGGATGACGTACTTGATGGAGGACGCGCTCGGCGTCGGCCTTGCCGCCACGCAGCTCGGAGTGATGCACCGCGTGCTCGTCTATCGAGTCGGGCCCGACGCTCCGGTCGTGGCGGTCGTGAACCCGACGCTCGAGTGGTCCTCGGAGGAGATGGAGCCGCTCGAGGAGGCGTGCCTCAGCCTTCCCGGCGTGGCGGTCGACGTCGAGCGGCACGTCCACATTCGTGTGCGTGCTCGAAACGAGCGTGGCGGGCGCATCTTCATCGAGGCGTCGGGGCTCGAGGCGCGCGTGATCCAGCACGAGATGGACCATCTCGACGGGATCCTGATCCTCGACCGCGCTGACCGCGAGCAGCGCAAGGAGGCGATGCGCGTACTGCGCGGGGGTGGGGAACAGCGGATGCCCGGCGAGGCGGAGCCGCTCGAGCCCTCACCCGCCTGAAGCCTCCTACCGATGCGCACGGTCTACATGGGCAGCTCGGCCTTCGCGGTCGAGGTCCTGAAGGCCCTGGCCGAGTCGCGACACCGGCCATCGCTCGTGGTCGCGCCGCCCGACCGGCCGAAGGGAAGGGGGCGCAGGCTCGGCCCGCCTCCCGCAGCAGAAGTGGCGCGCGAGCTCGGCATCGAGCTGCTCCAGGTACCGAGTGTCAACCACGAGCAGGCGCTCGACGTGATCGAGTCGCACTCGCCGGAGGCGATCGCCGTGTGCCAGTTCGGCCAGCTCATCAAGGAGCCGCTGCTCTCACGCCACATGATCCTGAACGTGCACCCGTCGCTTCTTCCGCGCTGGCGTGGAGCGGCGCCGATCGAGCGCACGCTGATGGCGGGCGACGCGGAGACCGGCGTCACGATCTTCGAGATCGTCGCCGATCTCGACTCGGGGCCGATCGCCCTCTCTTCCGCACCGCAGCCCGTCAAACCTGACGACACGACGGGCACGCTGGCGGCCAGGCTCGCCGACGTGAGCGGGCCCCTCCTTATCGAGGCGCTCGACCACGCCGAGGCGGGAACGCTCGAGCTGGCCGAGCAGCCGCAGCACGGAATCACCTACGCAGAGAAGATCGACCCCGCCGAACGCCGGCTGGGGCTCGACCGCCGGGCCGAGGACTTGGAGCGGATCGTGCGTGCGCTCACGCCGCACGTCGGCCCCTACCTCGCGCTCGAGGGCGGCGAGCGCCTCGGAGTCGGCTCCGTTCGCGCGACCGACGAGACGCTCGAGCCCGGGGAGCTTCGCTCGAGCGACGGGCGCCTGCTCGTGGGCTGCGCGGAGGGGGCGCTGGAGCTGGTCGAGGTGCGACCGCCTGGCAAGCGCAGCATGTCGGCGGCCGAGTACCTGCGGGGCCACCGACTGCCCGACCGTGTCGAGCCCTAGCGGCACCCCGGCGCGGCGTTGCGCCTTCGCCGTCGTGCGGAGCGTTCTGGAGCGGGGGACCTTCGCGGACGTGGCCTTTCGGGACGGGGCCGATCGGCTCGGGCTCGCGGGACGCGAGCGCTCGTTCGCCATGCGGCTCGCCTACGGGACCGTCCAGCGCAAGGCGACCCTCGACCACTTGATAGAGCGCCTGGCCGGGCGCCCGCCCGCCGACCTCGACGCGCCGACGCTCGTGGCGCTGCGGCTCGGTCTCTACCAGGTCGCATACATGAGCGGCGTGGCGGACCACGCCGCGGTCGCCGAGAGCGTGGAGCTGGCGAAGGTGGGGGGGTCGCGCGGCCACGGGCTCGTCAACGCCGTTCTGCGCCGGGCAACCCGCGAGGCGGCGCGGATGATCGCGGAGCTGGACGACTCGACGCCGGCCGGCGCGGCGCTTGCGCACTCGCACCCGGTCTGGATCGCAGAGCTCTGGTGGCGCATGCTCGGCGCGGAGCAGGCACGCGCTCTCATGGAACGCGACAACGAGCCGGCGGAAAGCGCGGCGCGCGCCAACACGCTGCGGGCGACCGCGGAGGAGGTCGTCGCGGCACTGCGAAAGGAGCAGGTCGGCGCCCGGCTGGACCAGCTCGTCCCCGAGGCGGTCGTTCTGGACGACCCCTACGATCTGCACGGATCCGAGCTCTTCGCCGACGGGCGTTTGATGCCGCAGTCGCGCGCGTCGATGCTCGTGGCGCACGCCCTCGATCCGCAGGCGGGCGAGTCGGTGCTCGACCTCTGCGCCGCTCCCGCGGCGAAGACCACGCACATCGCGGCGCTGATGCGCGACGAGGGACGCGTTCTGGCCGTCGACGCCGATCCGGGCCGCGCTCGCTCGATCACGGACAACTGTCGGCGCCTCGGCATCGAAAGCGTCGAGGTGAGGATCGCGGACGCAGCGGCGGGCGGCTTCGGCTCCGGTTACGACCGGGTGCTCGTCGATCCGCCCTGCTCGGACCTCGGGACGCTGCAGTCGCGGCCCGATGCACGCTGGCGGAAGCGGCCGGGCGACGTCGAGGAGCTCGTGGAGCTCCAGGGCAGGATTCTCGACGTGGCGGCGGCCTCCGTGCGCGAGGGAGGAAGGATCGTCTACTCGACGTGCACGATCAGCGAGCGCGAGAACGAGCAGCAGATCACGCGTTTCCTCGCGCGCCAGAGCGGCTTTTCGGCGATTGACCCCTCCGCCCCTTATCCTGCTCTTGGCTGGAAGGAGGGAGGCGGCTTCCTCCAGACGTTGCCGCAAAGGGACAACACCGACGGCTTCTTCGTCGCTGCTCTTGAGAGACGCTGAGCGCACCAGTGAGGATGCGGTCCCCCTCGGCCCGACGTGCCCGGGGTGCGGCGAGCCGTGGCTGCGAGCGACCCAGCTCCCGGGCAGCTACCGGTGCGTCTACTGTCTGGTGCGCTATCAGCTCATGTCGCACTGCCAGCACTGCGGGGAGCACTCGACGATCGTGAGGATGCGCGACACAGCCGAGCTCAACTGCGTGCGCTGCGGAAAATCGATGCTGAAGCCGGTATGAAGAGCGAGAGCCTTGCGGCGGATTCGAAACGGGTGGGCCGCATGAAGCCCGCCGACCTGATCGCCTCGAAGCTGGTGCAGCCCTCGATCCTCTCCGCGGACTACTCGCGCCTCGGCGACCAGCTCGCGACCGTGCTCGACGCCGGGGCGCGCGCGATCCACGTGGACGTGATGGACGGTCACTTCGTGCCGCCGATCACCATCGGACCCGTGGTCGTCGAGTCGATCCGCGACCAGGTGCACGATGCCGGGGGAATGCTCGACTGTCACCTGATGGTGGAACGACCGGAAAATCAGGTCGAGCAGTTCGCGCGCGCCGGCGCCGATTCGATCACGATCCAGCTCGAGGCGACGCCCAACGTCCACTACGCGCTCGGGCAGATCCGCGCCGCCGGCTGCCTGGCCGGCCTCGCCATCAATCCGGGAACGCCGGCGGACGCCGTCCTCGAGCTTCGGGACGCGCTCGACCTCTTGCTGTGCATGACGGTCAATCCCGGCTGGGGCGGTCAGGCGTTCATCGAGACGTCGCCCGCGAAGGTGCGGCGGCTGCGCGGGCTGATCGGCGAGGAGATCCCGATCCAGGTCGACGGAGGCATCTCGACGAAGACGGCCGGCCTCGTCGCCGATGCCGGAGCGACTCTGCACGTGGCGGGATCCGCGATCTTCCACGCCCCGGACCCGGGGGAGGCGTACCGGGAGATCGCCGCCGCGGCGGGTTGTGACTGAGGCCTCGCCGGCGTCAACGACGGCGCTGGCGCTGCGCCTCCAGGCTCGCTACTGCGGGACGATCGGGTCGCCGCTCTACGAGCTGCTGCTCGAGCGCGCGGCGGACGACGTGCTCGCGGGAGGCCCAGTCGCGGCGGTGCTCGACGGTCACTCGGCGGACGAGCCGGGAACGATGCTCCCGCTGCGGATGATGGGCGCCGTGCACCGGCTGGTGCTGAAAGGGGAGGGGACGGAGCTCGAGCCCTTCTATCCGTCGGTGGGGGGGACCGTGAGCTCCGAGCGCACGTGGCGCGCGTTCAGAGACCTGCTGGGCAGGCAGCGTGACGTGCTGCGAGACGAGCTCGCGCTACCGGTGCAGACGAACGAGGTCGGGCGCTGCAGGGCGCTCGTCGGCGGCTTTCTGACGGTGGCGAGAGATACGGGCCTGCCCCTTAGCGTGCTGGAGATCGGCGCCAGCGCCGGACTCAACCTGCTCTGGGACAGGTACCGCTACGAGGCCGGAGGGCTCGCGTTCGGCGAGCCGGCGGCGCCGCTGCGCTTCGCCGACTTCGTCGCGACAGGCGAGTTGCCGCTGGACGTGCCGGCGGCCGTGCGCGCTCGGGGCGGCTGCGATGCGGCGCCGCTCGACCCGCGCTCCGAGCGCGACCGGCTCCTGCTGCGGTCGTTCGTCTGGCCCGACCAGCTGGAGCGCTTCACGGCGCTGAGCCGGGCCCTCGAGCTGGCGGCGGCAGAGCCCGCGACGGTGGAGCGTGCCGACGCCGCGGAGTGGGCGGAGCGGGAGCTCGCCGAGCCGCAGCCCGGAGTCGCAACCGTCCTCTTCCACTCGATCGTGATGCTCTACCTGACCGACGAGACGCGAGAGCGGCTGGTCGCGGCCATCGAGGCGGCCGGTGCGCGGGCGACGACCGAGGCGCCGTTCGCCTGGCTGCGCATGGAGCTCGGCGGCGACGAGGCCGACGTGCACCTGACCACCTGGCCCGGCGGCGAAGAGCGCCTGATCGCGCGCGCCGGATATCACGGCGTCCCTGTCAGGTGGCTGGCGCCCGGTTAGCTGCCCTCATCCGCCGCCGCCAACCGCAGCTCCAACTCCTCCGGAGACCCGGGTCGCACCGCCTCGGCCGTCTCGGGCAGCGGCCGGCGGTAGACGAGAAACAGCAGCGTCGAGAGCAGCACCGCGGTGAGCGCGAACGCGACCTCGACCTCGCGCACGACCTCCATCCCCGCAACGAGCAGGAACGCGACGAAGAAGGTCGCCGCCGCCGCCCATGAGAGCGCGGCGGAGCGGGCCCGGCCCTGGGCAAGCGCCGCCTGGTTGATCGTGGTCGCGGAGAGGTAGAGGCCCATGCCCGCCGCGACCAGCGCCAGCCCCAGGCGGTCGTAGTCGAACTCCGATCCGAAGAGGAGCCTCATCACCGGCGGGCCGACAGCCAGCACGCCTATCACGGTCGCGGCTCCGAAGGCGAGGCAGGCCGCGACCGTCACGCGCACGCTGCGGCCGAAGTCGCCTCCGTGCAGCTCGCCCCGCTCGCGCACCACGAGCCGCGTCAGGTGCGGTAGCAGCGTCGTGGACACCGCCTGGAAGAGCTGAAGCGGCGCCCGCGCGATCATCAGCACGGCGAAGACGAGCGCCGCCTGCTGGTTGCTGGCGGTGTCGAGCTTCACGATCAGCACGCCGGAGTTGAGGATCATCTGCTCGGAGACCATGATCAGGAGCACCGCGCCGGCAAAGCTCAGCCCGTGCGCGAGCGTGAACTCCGGCTCTGCTGCGTCCCGCGTCGAGCGAGCCTCGGACAAACGCCGAACGTGGCCGCCCAGCGCCCACGGCACGACGAACAGGCTGAGCAGCGGCGCCACCGCGATCGCGAGCGCGGCGGCGTTGCGGCCCTCGAACACTCCGACGGCGAGCAGCACGACGATCACCACACGCGACGCCGACTCCATCAGCACCAGGCCTCCGTACAGCCCGAAGCGGCGCTGTCCGGCCAGAAAGCCGCGCGCGAAGTAGCTGGCCGCGTAGAAGACGACGGCGCACACGAACGCCCAGTAGAGAGTCGCATGATCGGAGAACAGATCTGCTTGGATGGGCTCGCGGAGCGCGAGCGCGACGGCCGTGAAGACGCCCGCGAGCGCGAGCTGAATGGTGGCGGCCACGCGCAGCGCCGGGCCGGTCGTTTGATCGCGCGCCTGCCGCTCGGCGATCGTGCGCGACAGGAGCTGCTCGACCGGGCGGTAGATCACCGAGGCAGTGAGGAAGACCGCCGCCCAGAGGGTCGCGATCATGCCGTAGTCGTCGATCCCCAGCGCGTGTGCCGACAGCGAGTGGAACGCGTAGGTCAGCAGGCCCGTGACGCCGATGAGCGCCGACAGCAGCGCCGCGCCGCGCCGGTACGAGAGCTCCCCCTCCTGCTGCGGCGCCCGCCCGCCCGCGGCGGGCTCGCTACCCAACTCGGACGAGCGCCATCGTCCAGGGGAACGGCGAGCGCAGCTCGACCACCTCGCCGTGGCGGCCCAAAAGCGACGCGAACCCGCGCTTGGACCAGTGGTTCAGGTGGCCAGGGGTGTTGCCCAGGTCGCGCAGGTAGGCGCCCCTCGCCATGTTGAGCCCGCGCCACAGCGGCTCACGCGGAACGCTTGCCAGGATCCAGCGCGCGGACACTCGCGCCATCTCCGCCAGGACTGCGCCAGGGTCGGGAACGTGCTCGAGCACCTCCATCGCGGTCGTCGCCTCGAACTCACCGTCGACATATGGGAGGCGGTCCGCGGTTGCCGCCCGGAACTCCAGGTTCGGAAGCGAGCGCCGAGCCCACTCCTCCCGCAGCTTGGGGTCGTCGAGGTCGATCCCGACCACGCGGCCCTCGCCCAGGCGCTCCGCCCACCTCTGGGTCAGCACGCCTTCGCCGCAGCCGACGTCGAGTATCGAACCCGGGTCCGCGCGATCCAGCAGCGCCAGCATGTCACGCTCGAAGCCGGCCATCAGCCGTCGCACGAGCGGGTTGGCCGAGCCGTACTTGTCGTAGGTGTTGCCGGTGGGGACCGCCTGAGCCGGGTCGCTTGCCGGCGCCGCGGCTCTGGTCACGCGCCCCCCTCGGGCGGCACCACCGCGGCTGCGTGCTCGCGCCGGAGGGTCGGCTCCTCGCTCGCGGAACGGTCGCGCGGCGGCAGCGGCGCTTCGACGCCGGGGACGCCGCCGGGCTGGTAGTGGGAGGGCGGCACACCGAGCTTGAGCTCGATCCTGCGCGTACGCTCGAGCGTGCGCTGGATCAGGACCCGGTTGCTCGCCAGCAGGTCGCCGATCACGCCGAGCGCGGCAAGCTGGACGGCGACGACGAAGAGCATTGCTCCGAGCACGACGGACTGCACGTGGCCCTCGCCCTCGCCCTGCACGAACAGCACGAGGAAGCGGCCCCAGACCACCATCGCGATCAGCGCGATTACCGCCGCCGCGGTCGCGAACACGCGCAGCGGCTCGTAGGTCGTGTAGACGCGGAAGATCGCGAGCGCGTTCGTGCGAACGTACGAGG
The DNA here is from genome assembly GCA_963774075.1 of uncultured Solirubrobacterales bacterium. Classification (GTDB taxonomy): domain Bacteria; phylum Actinomycetota; class Thermoleophilia; order Solirubrobacterales; family JBBDJG01; genus JBBQNR01. The sequence goes on from CAVZDP010000009.1 coordinate 310,336, forward strand.
TGATCGAGCGGAACAGGCGCGACTCGCGCAGCTTGGGGTTGGTCCGGATCGGGACGTGGTCGATCGCGACGAGCATCTTGCCGGCCTGGATCACCGTCTCGAGCGTGTAGGTGAAGCGCGAGACGACCTGCACCTGAAGAGCAGCCTCGCGGTTGTAGGCGCGAAAGCCGGACGTCGTGTCGGGGACGTCGGTCTCCGAAGCGCGCCGCACGACCCAGCTCCCGAGGCGTTGCAACAGTTTCTTGGTCGGCGAGAAGTGCTCGACCGAGTGCACCTCGCGGTCGCCGATCACGAGGTCGGCGTCGCCGCGAAGGATGGGCGCGACGAGCTTCGGGATATCGCCCGCGTTGTACTGGTTGTCGGCGTCCGTGTTGACGATCACGTCGGCGTCCAGCTTCAGGCTGGCGTCGAGGCCGGCCTGGAAGGCCTGTGCGAGCCCCTTGTTGTTGGTCAGGAGCACGACGTGGTCGACGCCGTGGCGACGGGCGACCTCGACCGTGCGGTCGGTGGAGCCGTCGTCGATCACGAGCCACTCGACCGTGTCGAATCCCTCGACCTGGCGCGGGAGGTCTCGCAGCGTGACGGGCAACGAATCCTCTTCGTTGAGGCAGGGAATCTGGATGATGAGCTTCATCGCCGTGGCGCTGGGAGCGGCTCTCGCCCGCACCCGGGCGTTCAAAAAGCTACTCGTCGGTCCGGAATGATTGCGTAAACTGAGCGGCCGCCGTCCCGCCGAGGGGCGACGCGAGGTGGTGCGACCTCCGGGGCGGCCTCACCCACCCACCGCTGGAGCCCCAGCAGAGCATGGAGACAGCAACCGTTCAGCGACGCATGCCCGGTTCCGTGAGCGCCTCTCGGCGCGGCCGCGCGCTGTCGACTGAAACCCTCGCCGTGGCGGCTTTCGTCGTGCTCGTCGTGATCGCCGTCGTGGGCTTCTTCGTGCGGGCCACGTACCCGAACTACGACAGCTATTACACGTTGCTCTGGGGACAGGAGCTGCTCGACTTCCAGCTTCCGAGCTTCGAGGCTTACCGTGCGCCGACCGAGCATCCCCTCGCGCTCGGCTTCGGCGCCGCTCTGTCGGTGTTCGGGGACGGGGCCGACAGGCTGCTCGTTCTGATCACGCTGCTCGCCCTGGTCGTGCTGGCGGCGGGGACCTACCGCCTGGGCAGGATCTGCTTTCACCCGTTCGTGGGGGCGCTCGCTGCGTTCTTCGTGCTCACGCGCTTCGATTTCCCCTCGCTCGCGGTGCGCGGCTACATCGACATCCCGTTCATGGCGACGGTCGTGTGGGCGGGTGCACTCGAGGCGGCGAAACCTCGTCGCGGCCTGCCGGTCTTCCTGCTGCTCGGGGCGGCCGGCCTGATGCGCCCGGAGGCCTGGATCCTCGCGGGCCTCTACTTCCTGTGGATGGGGTGGCGCGCGGATTGGGGCGAGCGTGTCCGTTACGCGGCGCTGGCCGCGATCGGACCGGTGCTGTGGGCGGCGACGGACTTCGTGGTCACCGGCGATCCGGCGTTCTCGCTTCATTCCACTCAGGACCTGGCCGCCGAGCTTCGGCGCCAGAAGTCGGGCTCGGTCGTGCTCGACGTCCTGCCCCAGTTCCTTCGCGCGACGGTGAAGACGCCCGTCTACTTCGCCGGGATCGCCGGGCTCCTGATCGCGATCTGGAGGTTCCCCACGCGCGTCGTCATCCCGTCGGTCCTGTTCCTGGCCGGCGTCTTCACGTTCGTGGCGAGCGGGCTCGCCGGGCTGTCAGTGATCGTGCGCTACCTGATGGTGCCGTCGGTGATGATGTGCCTGTTCGCCGCGGTCGCCCTGGGAGGCTTCACCATGATGCCTCGCGGCTCGAGGCTTCGCCGCGCCTGGGCGGCGGGAGCGCTCGCCGCCACGATCGGAGGTCTCACCTTTACTCTCTTCAACCCGCCGAGCTTCACGCGCTTCGACGGCGAGCTGGTCTTCCGCGGCGACACCAGCCGCAGCCTGCGCTCCATCCTGCACAAACCCGCGGTGGAGGAGAGCCTCCGCTGCGGGGCGGTCTCGGTGCCAACCCACAAGCTGATCCCCGACGTGCGCTGGATCCTCGATCTGGGCGAGCCGGACGTCGTGGCGCGCTCCGACCCGGCGCCCGAGTCGCAGCGCAAGGCGCGCTACGGCGTCGCGTTGTTCCCCGTCGGGCGCAGGAACGTCCTGCGTACCGGCTTCGCGGTCAACACGGACACGACCACCCAGGTGCCAGGGCCGGGCTTCACGCGAGTCGCCACCGACCGCTACTTCGCGGCCTACGTCCGTTGCCCGCCCGGACGCGCGTAGCGCGTCCGCGTTGGCCGGCGCCGGCGCTCGGCGCCGTGCTGGCTCTGGCGCTGGCGCTTCGCCTCTGGGGCGTCAAGCACGGGCTGCCCTACGTCTACAACGTCGACGAGAGCTCGAACTTCGTGCCGACCGCGGTCGCCTTCTTCGCCGGCGACTACAACCCGCACTACTTCATAAACCCGCCCGCGTTCTCGTACCTGCTGCACTCCGTGCTCGCCGTCTGGTTCGGGGGCGGCTGGCCGTTCGGTGCGCGTGCCGACGTGTCCGAGGCCTACGCGATCGACCCGACGGCCGTCTTCATCGTGGCGCGCGTGACCGTCGCGCTCCTCGGCGTGGCTACGGTGGCGCTCGTCTACGCGACCGGCGTCCGGCTCTACGACCGCCGAGTCGGCCTCCTGGCGGCGGCGATCATGGCGACCGCCTTTCTACCGGTGTTCTACTCGCACCTCGCGTTGAACGACGTGCCGGCGTTGCTCCCGCTGGCGGCGTCCGTCTACGGCAGCGCCGGCGTGCTCACCCGCGGCCGGCCGGGCGACTACGTGCTGGCGGGCGCGGGCCTCGGCCTGGCGGTGGCGACGAAGTACACCGCCGGGATCGTGATCCTGCCGCTGCTGGTCGCGGCAGCGTGGCGGCTCGCCGACCGGGGCGAGCGGGCGCCCGCCGCGCTCGGGCTGGCCGTCGCCGGTGGCGTCGCGGCGCTGGCGTTCGTCGTCGCCAACCCGCATGCCCTGCTCTCCTTCGGCGAGTTCTGGGCCGACGTGGAGAAGCAGGAAAGCGCCGCGGGCGACCTCGGCAAGCTCGGCCAGACCTACGACTCCGGCTTTCTCTACTACCTGTGGGTGCTCACGTGGGGGTTCGGCTGGGTGCCGGCGCTGATGGCTGCCGTCGCGATTCCGTTCGCGTTTCGCGACGACGCGCGGAAGGCGCTGTTCCTCGTGCCGTGGCCGCTCGCCCTGTTCGTCTTCATGGGCGTCCAGGACCGCTTCTTCGGCCGCTGGTTGCTGCCGGCGCTCCCCGCCCTGGCGCTGCTGGCGGCGTTCGGCGCCGTCTGGCTGGTCGACCGGCTGCGCGCGTCGCCTCGAACGCGAGCCGCGCTGCTCGGTGCGGCGGCGCTCCTGCTCGCCGGCCAGGGAATCGTCTACAGCGTCCATCTCGACCGCGTGCTCTCGCGCGACGACACGCGCAACCTCGCGCGGGCGTGGATGGTCGAGAACGTGCCTCCGGGTTCGAAGATCGTCATCGAGCCGATCGTGCCGGAGGCGTGGACGACCGACGCGGGCCGGCCTCCTGCGGTGACGCCCAACGGCCGCCGCTGGAACAAGTTCCTCACGACGCGCACCACGGTCGACGAGCAGGGGCGAGAGCGGCGCGGCAACGTTGGGCGCACGATCGCGATCGAGGACTACGAGCGGGTGACGCGTCCAGCGCTCGTCGGCTCGTACGCCCGAGGGGGCTTCTGCTGGGTCGTGATCGGCTCGACGCAGTACGGCAGGGCGTTCGCGGACCCCGACGCGGTGCCGCAGGCCATCCGCTACTACCGCAGCCTCAGCCGCCACTCGGACCTCGTGTACGAGGTCGACCCGTACCGGCCCGGAAAGGGGCCGGTGAAGTTCAACTTCGACTGGAGCTTCGACTACTACCCGCTCGCATACGAGCGCCCGGGGCCGACGGTGAAGATCCATCGCCTGCGGGCAGGCGCTTGCACCTAGCGCCGAGGAGCCGGAACCCCGGAGTAGAATTGATTCGCGAGTCAGGACGACGGCCCCGAGTCAGGAGGACGGCGATGGTGCTCCCTTCGAGGCCGCCTGCGGCCCTGAGCCGCACCAGCGGGATGACAGAGCAAGACCTGCGGCATATGAAACGGGCGATCCAGCTCGCCGAGCATGGCCGTGGGCACACGAGCCCCAATCCGCTCGTCGGCGCCGTCATCGTGCGCGACGGGACCGTCCTGGGCGAGGGCTACCACACCGCCTACGGAGCGGCCCACGCGGAGGTGACGGCGCTCGAGGACTGCCGCCAGGATCCGATCGGCGCCACCCTCTACGTCACGCTCGAGCCATGTTGCCACCAGGGCCGCACCCCTCCCTGCACCGACGCGATCTTGAAGGCGGGCATCAAGAAGGTCGTCGTCGCTTCCGACGACCCCTCGGAGAAGGCCTCCGGGCGGGGGCTCGGAATCCTGCGCGACGAAGGCTTGGAAGTGGTCTCCGTCGACGGCGAGTGCGGGCGCACAGCTCGGCTTCTCAACCAGCCGTTTCGGAAACTCGCGCTCACGGGCAGTCCGCACGTCACGTACAAGGCTGCAATGACGCTCGACGGCAAGGTCGCCACTCAGACCGGCGACTCGAAATGGATCTCGAGCGAGGAGAGCCGCAAGCTCGTCCATCGCTGGCGCGGTGAGCTCGACGCCGTCTGCATCGGCGTGGGAACCGCGCTGGCGGACGACCCGCTGCTGACCGCGCGCGCCGGCGGCGAGGCTCGCCAGCCGCGGCGCGTCGTGTTCGACTCCGAGGCGCGGCTGCCGGTCGACAGCAACCTCGTGCGTTCGGCGCCGGACGTGCCGCTGATCGTGGTCGTCTCGCGAGCCTGTCCGCGAAGCGCGGCCGATGGGCTGCGGGCCGCCGGCGTCGAGATCGTGACGGCGGCGGGGGGGACGGAGCAGGCTCGCGTCGGCGACGCGCTGAAGAAGCTCGGCGACCTCGGCATCCAGAGCATGTTGCTCGAGGGGGGCCCGCACCTTGCAGGCGCGTTCCTGGACGCCGGCGAGATCGATGAGCTACGCCTCTTCGTCGCCCCGATCGCTCTGGGAGGCCGCTCCGCACCGGGGCTGTTCGAGGGCGAGGGCTCGGAGAAGATCGCCGACGCCCAACGCGCTCACTGGCTGGTGAGCGAGCCGATCGGCGAGGACGTGATGATCAGGGCTCGCCTGAACGAGTGGTAGGCGCGGGGGCGAGGGAAGCTCCCTGATGTTCACGGGCCTGGTTCAGCAGGTGGGCACCGTGGCGGAGCTGGCGAGGAGTGACGGCGGGGCCCGGCTCGCGATCAGCGCAATGCTTGCGTCGTCGGTGTCCGAGGGAGACTCCGTGCTCGTGAACGGCGTCTGCCTGACCGCGACGCGGGTCGACGAGCAGGCGTTCGAGGCCGACCTCAGCTCGGAGACGCTGCGCCGCAGCGCCCTGGACGAAGCGCAGCCCGGGGATCGCGTCAACCTCGAGCTGGCGCTCCGCACGTCTGACCGTCTCGGGGGCCACATCGTGCAGGGCCACGTAGACGCGGTCGCCGAGGTGGGCTCGGTGCGAGAGGACGGTTCCGCGGTCGAGCTGTGGATCGAGGCCCCGGCGCCGGTTCTTCGCTACGTCGTCGAGAAGGGGTCGGTTGCCATCGACGGGGTGAGCCTCACCGTCACTGACGTGGACGAGTCCGGCTTCGGCATCTCCCTCGTCCCGGAGACGCTCGAACGCACCAACCTCTCCGATGCCGCACCGGGGCGGAGGGTTAACCTTGAGGTGGACGTGCTCGCCAAGTACGTGGAGAAGCTCGCCCTACCGTCGAATGAGGAAGGCAGATGACTAGCCAAGGCTCACAGTTCAGCACGATCGAAGAGGCGCTGGAGGATGTCCGCGCCGGCAGGATGGTTGTCGTCTGCGACGCAGAGGATCGGGAGAACGAGGGCGACCTCACGCTCGCGGCTCAGTTCGCCACGCCGGAGAACATCAACTTCATGGCACGGGAGGCGCGAGGCCTGATCTGCCTCGCCCTCACGCCGGAGCGCTGCGACGAGCTCGGCCTCGACCTGATGGCGGCGAAGAACGAATCGTCGTTCGAGACTGCGTTCACGGTCTCGGTCGAGGCGCGCGAAGGCGTCACCACCGGCATCTCGGCGCACGATCGCGCCCACACGATTCAGGTCGCCATCGACCCGCGATCGCGGCCCACCGACCTGGTGCAGCCCGGGCACGTGTTCCCGCTCAAAGCTCGCTCGGGCGGGGTTCTCGAGCGTACGGGGCAGACGGAGGCCGGAGTGGACCTCGCCCGGCTGGCCGGCCTCATCCCCGCGGCCGTGATCTGCGAGATCATGAACGACGACGGGACGATGGCCCGGGTCAAGGACCTCGTCCCGTATTGCCAGCGCCACGGGCTGAAGATGGTCACGGTCGGGGACCTGATCGCGTACCGCCGGCGTACCGAGCGGCTGGTCGAGCGGGTGGCACAGGCGAGCCTGCCGACCGAGTACGGCGACTTCGACGTCGTCGGCTATCGCTCCCTCCTCGACAACAAGCACCACGTCGCAATGGTCAAGGGAGACGTTCGCTCGGCGGCCGAGCAGGGAGAGTCGGTGATGGTGCGCGTGCACTCGGAGTGCCTGACCGGCGACGTCTTCCACTCGCTTCGCTGTGACTGCGGCCAGCAGCTCGCCGACGCTTTGACGCGAATCGAGAACGAGGGCCTCGGCGTCCTGCTCTACCTCTCTCAGGAAGGCCGCGGCATCGGGCTGCTGAACAAGCTGCGGGCATACAAGCTCCAGGAGGGCGGGCTCGACACGGTGGACGCGAACCTCGAGCTCGGGCTCCCCGCGGACCTGCGCGACTACGGCATCGGCGCCCAGATCCTCGTCGACCTCGGGCTCAAGTCGATTCGCATCCTCACGAACAACCCGAAGAAGATCGTCGGGCTCGAGGGGTACGGGCTGACGGTCACCGACCAGATACCGATCGAGCAGCTCCCCGGCACGCACAACCGCGACTACCTACGCGCCAAGCGTGATCGTCTCGGGCACATGCTGCACCATCAGGGGCTGCCGCTCGACGAGGACATGTTCAGGGAGGAGCGCGCCGCCGACCGCAGCCGCGCGGTTGCGGAGTCGCGGCTCGTCGCGGGCCTCGTCGAGCAGTCCGACCTGGAGGACGTCGAGCGCACGTGAGCGCGGGCGTGGGCGCGGGCAGCCGCTTCGCGATCGTGCGCGCCACCTTCTACGAGGACCTTGCCGAGCGCCTGACCGAGGGTGCGCTGCGCGCGCTGGGCGAGGACGGCGTCGATGCCGGCGACGTCGACGTCCACGACGTGCCGGGGGCGTTCGAGCTGCCGCTCGCCGCGAAGGCCTGCGCGCATTCGGGGCGCTACGCGGGAGTCGTCTGCCTGGGCGCGGTCATCCGCGGCGAGACGGACCACTACGACTACGTCTGCGCGGCGGCGGCACACGGGATCGAGCGGGTGCAGCTCGACACGGGCGTGCCGTGCGCGTTCGGCGTGCTGACGGTCGAGACCATGGAGCAGGCGCTCGCTCGCTCCGGCGGCGGCAAGCGCGACCAGGGCTACAGCGCCGGTCGCACCGCCGTGCAGATGGCGCACCTCGTGCGCTCCCTCTAATCTTTCGGCCCTTGAAGACCGCGATCCTCCTCTTCGACGGCTTCACGGCGCTCGACGCGGTCGGGCCCTACGAGGTCCTGAGCCGCATCCCCGACAACCAGGTGCGGTTCGTGGCCGCAGAGCCGGGAGAGAAGCGAACGGAGACGCACGTGCTGTCGGTCGTCGTGGACCACGCGCTCGAGGACGTGACGGACCCCGAGATCCTCCTGATCCCGGGCGGCTTCGGCACGCGAGGGCTGCTGGGTGACGAGCATCTGCTCGACTGGATCCGCGGTGCCCACGAGACGTCGCAATGGACGACCTCGGTCTGCACCGGCGCTCTACTGCTCGGAGCCGCCGGAATACTGCGCGGGCTGAAGGCGACCACGCACTGGTTCTCGTTGGACAGGCTGACCGAATTCGGCGCCGAGCCGACCTCGGAGCGAGTCGTCGAGCAGGGCAAGGTCATCACCGCCGCCGGCGTGTCGGCCGGCATCGACATGGCGCTGCGCCTGGCGCAGCAGGTAGCCGGGGACGACATCGCCCAGGCAATCCAACTCAGCATCGAGTACGACCCCGAGCCGCCGTTCGACGCCGGCTCGCCGGCGAAGGCGCCGGCACACATCGTGGAGCTCGTCAGCACCATCTCGCGCAAGGCCGAAGCGACCCTCTAGAATCCGCCGAGCCCATGCCCAAGGTATGCCACGTCTGCAGTCGCGGCCCCGCGTTCGGCCACAGCCGCAGCCACTCGATGGTGGCGAGCAAGCGCCGCTTCAACCCGAACCTCCAAAAGGTCCGGATCGACGACCGCGGCACCCCGCGCCGCGTCTACGTCTGCACCCGCTGCCTGAAGGCGGGCAAGGTCTCCAAGGCCGCCTAGGCCTCAGGACCCGTTGAGGGTCCTTTTGCGCTTTCAGGGCCTCCTTACCTCTGGCGGGAGGGAGCGCTAGGGTGTCCAGCGTCGCTGCGGTGCCCGAGACCTCCATAGAACGCTTCCGCAAGGTCGTCGCCGCGGCCTGTGCCCAGCTCGAGGCCAGAAGGCAAGAGGTGAACGACCTCAACGTCTTCCCGGTCGCTGACGGTGACACGGGCGACAACATGACGCAGACTCTGCGCGCCGTGATGAGTGAGCTGGATCGCATCAACGGCCAGGCGGTGGACGAGGTCGGCCGCGACGAGCTCGTCCAGGCCGTTGCGAAGGCGGCGCTGCTGGGCGCGCGCGGCAACAGCGGCGTGATCCTCTCCCAGATCGTGCGCGGCGCAGCCGAGGAGCTGTCGAGCCGTCCCGGCGAGTTGGTCGACCCCGTCCTCGTCTCGGCTGCGCTCGCCCGCGCGGCGGACGCCGCCTACGCTTCGGTGCGCGACCCGGCGGAGGGCACGATGATCACCGTCGTGCGAGAGATGTCGCACCGGGTGGCGACGGAGCTCGCTCACATGGACAAGCCGCGGCTCACGCACGACGCCAGCGACAAGGAGCAGGACGACGTGCTCGCGGAGGTGCTCGAGAAGGCGCTCGAGGCGGCGGAGTCCTCGGTCGAGCGAAGCCCGGACCTGCTGCCGGTGCTGCGGGAGCACGGGGTCGTGGACGCGGGCGGCTACGGAGTCACGTTGCTGGTCGCGGGCCTGATCGCGGGGCTGCGAGGCGAGCTCACCGAGGCGCCGGACGTGCCGCACTACGCGCCGGCCCAGTTCCAGCACCCTGGTCACGAGTCGAGCCGCTACCGCTACTGCACCAACTTCGTGGTCGCCGGCACTGGCCTCGAGACGACGAGGTTCGTCGCGGAGCTCGAGTCGATCGGCGACTCCGTGCTCGTCGTCGGCGACGAGCGCACGCTGCGCGTGCACGTGCACACGGACGAGCCGGAGAGCGCCGTCGCGGTCTTGGCCAAGGCGGGCCACGTCGAAAGGCTCGATGTGGCCGACATGCACGAGCAGCAGGACCAGCGCGCCGCCCGACTTCGCCACGACGGTACGACGAGGGCGGCCGTCGAGACGCGGTGCGGCGTCGTCGCGGTCGCCGCGGGCGACGGCATGAAGGCGCTCTACGAGCAGCTCGGCGCACACGTCGTAGAGGGGGGCTCGACGCTCAACCCGAGCACCTTCGAGATCCTGGCCGGCATCCACGAGATCCCGGCGGACGAGGTGATCGTGCTGCCAAACAGCGCGAACGTGATCATGGCGGCCGAGCGCGCCGCCGAGTTGTCCGAGAAGAGGGTCGAGGTCGTGGAGTCGCTGTGGCCTCAGGCCGGACTCGCCGGCTTGGTCGCGCACGACCCGGATCGCGACGTCGACGCCAACTCGGAGCGCCTGCGGACGGCGCTCGAGTCCATTCAGACCGGGTTCGTCGCGCCGGCCGCTCGCGACGACAAGAAGGGCCGCTTTCGCTCGGGCCAGGCCGTTGGCTTCGTCGAGGACGAGCTCGTGGCCTGGGGAGAGCCGGAAGCCGTGCTCACAACGGTGCTCGAGCGGCTGGGCGAAGGCGGCGAGCTCCTGACCCTGTGTGCCGGGGACGGGGCGCCGCTCGACGTCGAGGTGGTGGAGCGGCTGGCTCCCACGGGTGTCGAACTCGACTCGCACGACGGTGGGCAGCCGCACTACTGGTGGCTGATCGCCGCCGAGTAGCCCCGCGCCCGGACCCCGGCTCAACGAGGCGCGACAATGACGGCATGGCCGAATCCGTCGAGGCGCAGTTGCGGCGCGGCTACGAGGCCCTGTCGCGCGGTGACTTCGAGACCACCATCGACCTGATCGATCCCGAGCTCGTCATCCGCGACAGGCCCGAGTCGCCCGACGCCGGGGTTCACCACGGTCGCGAAGGCGCGCGCGAGGTCTTCGCCCAGAACACCGACACCTTCGAGGTGATCGAGTTCGTGCCGGAGCGCTTCGTGGAGGGCGACGATCGGATGGTCGTGGTGATCATGATGCGCGGCCGCGGGCGCGGCAGCGGGGTGCCGGTCGAGGAGCGGATCGCGCACCTCTGGCAGCTTCGCGACGGCAGGGCCATCGCATTGGAGGTGTTCAGCGATCCCGATGATGCGCTGGCCGCCGCGGGGCTTGCGGCTGGCGATGCCCATGCAGGAGGATGAGGCAATGGCGGCGCGCCCCGCCGCCGAGAGCCTGGTCGAGGAGATGGCTGAACGCAACACCGAGATCGTGCGGGCCGCGGTGGAGGCGCTTCTCCAGCGCGACGTCCCCGGCATGCTGGCCAGGCTTGCTCCCGACGTGGAGCTGATCCCGGCGCGAGCCGTGCTGGAGGGCACGACCTATCGCGGTCACGACGGCTTCCGGCGCTTCGTGGCCGACATGGACGAGGACTGGCACGAGTACGCGCCCACACCCGGGGAGATCAGGGATCTCGGGGGGAACATGGTCCTGGTCCTCGGTCGCTTCCACGGCCGCGGCAAGGCGAGCGGGGTGGAGTTCTCGGCCGACGCGGCCTGGCTGTGCGAGCTGCACGACGCCAGGATCACGCGCGTGCGCTTCTTCGCCGACGAGGCGGCGGCGCTCGAGGCGGCCGCTCCAGGCGGCTGACGAGCGGGACTCCGCCCGCCCGGCGTCACCCACTGCCCGTAACCTCGAAGGCATGGCAGAGGACGTTCAGCCACCGCGCGCCATCGGATCCGGTGCGCGGCAGACGCGCAAGAAGCTGCGCGGCGCGCCCATTCGCTCGCTGCCCCACCCCGAAACTCTTGACCGCTCGCTCGTCTCTCTTTCCGGGGTCGGGCCCGCGACCGCCCGGGCGGCCGGCAAGCTGGGCCTCGAGACCGTTGGGGACCTGCTCGAGCACCTGCCCTTCGATCACCGCGACTACGAGCGCCGGCGGCGGGTGGCCGAGCTGGCGATCGGCGAGGAGGCCACCGTCGCCGTGACGGTCCGCAGCTGTCGCGTGCGCCCGACCCGTCGCCGGCGCCTGAAGCTCCTCGAGTGCCAGGTCGCCGACGAGTCGGGGCCGATGAAGGCCGTCTGGTTCAACCAGGAGTACCTCGCCGATCAGCTCCAGGAGGGGACGGCCGTGCTCCTGCGCGGGAAGCTCGAGGGCGGCAGAGGGGAAGCGACCTTTCGCGTCCGCGAGCAGGAGATCGCATCCGAGGCCAGCGAAGGCGGCCGGCACACGACCGGCCTGGTGCCGGTCTATCCCGCGACGGAGGGCCTGTCGGCGCGGCGGTTGCGCGAGCTTTCGTGGGCGGTGAGGGGAAGCGAGCTGCACTCCCTCGAGACGCTCCCTGCGCACCTTCGCTTCGCCGAGCGTCTGCCCGCACGAGCGGACGCGCTGGCCACCGCCCACTTCCCGCGCTCGCTCGACGAGGTGCCCATCGCGCGCCGGCGGCTCGCGCTCGAGGAACTCCTGCTGCATCAGCTGGCTCTCGTGACGCGCCGCCGTTCGAGACAGGTCGCGAGAGCCGCGGAGCGGCTCGCCCGGCCCGGCGACGTGATCGGGCGTTGGCTCGAGTCGCTCCCGTTCGACCTGACCGCCGATCAGCGCAAGGCGCTGGACGCGATCGACGCCGATCTCGAGAGCGGGGCTCCGATGCAACGGCTGCTGATGGGCGAGGTGGGGTCGGGCAAGACCGTCGTTGCCCTCTACGCGATGCTCCGCGCGGCGGAGGCGGGAATGCAGTCCGCGCTCATGGCGCCGACGGAGACGCTCGCAGAGCAGCACTACGCGACGATGGAGCGCCTCGTCACGCCCGATCTCTTCGCGGGCATGGAGGCGACGCGCCTGGGTGCGCCGATCGCGCTGCTGACCGGATCGACGCCGGCGCGCGAGAGGAAGGAGCTCCTGCCGAGGCTCGCCGCCGGCGAGCTGCGGTTGCTGGTCGGGACGCATGCGCTGATCGAGGAGACGGTCGCGTTCGACCGCCTCGCTCTCGCGGTGGTCGATGAGCAGCACCGGTTCGGCGTGCGGCAGCGGGCGGCGCTCGATCGCAAGTCGCGCGGTGAGCTGGTGCCGCATGTGCTTCACCTGACTGCGACCCCGATCCCGCGCACGCTCTCGCTGACCGTCTACGGCGACCTCGAGACGACCGCGCTGCGCGAGCTGCCGTCGGGCAGGAGGCCGGTCAAGACCTGGGTCGTGGCCGAGGAGAAGCGAGCCGGCGCCTACGAGTTCATCCGCGAGCGGTTGCGTGAAGGACGGCAATGCTTCGTGGTCTGCCCGCTCGTCGAGGAGTCCGAGCTGCTCCAGGCGCGTGCCGCCACCCGCGAAGGAGAGCGTCTGGCGGCCACCGAGCTGAGCGACTTCTCGGTCGACGTCCTGCACGGGCAGATGCGCGCCGCTCAGAAGCGTGACGTGATGGCGCGCTTCGCGCGCGGTGACGTGGACGTCCTCGTCGCGACGAGCGTGATCGAGGTCGGGATCGACATCCCGAACGCGAGCGTGATGATGATCGAGGAGGCCGACCGTTACGGGCTCTCCCAGCTCCACCAGCTCCGAGGGCGCGTGGGCCGGGGCGAGCACGAATCCTATTGCCTCGTCTTCGCCGGGTTGGCACGATCGGCGCTCGCGACGCAGCGGCTGGAGGCGCTCGCCAACGAGCGCGACGGGTTCAAGCTCGCGGAGATCGACCTATCGCTGCGAGGCGAGGGGGACCTGCTGGGCACCAGGCAGTCCGGGCTGCCCGAGTTCAAGGTCGCTCGCCTCCCCGAGGACTACCTGCTTCTCGAGCGGGCTCGCCGATGGGCGGTGGAGCTGCTGCGGGCGGACCCCGAGCTCGCCGAACCGGAGCACGTCCTGCTCCAGGAGGCGATCGTGCGGCGCTTCGGCGCGGTGGACGTGGAGCCGATCGCGGCTTGAAACGAACCAGTGATGGGAATTGCGCGTAGTCGCCGGCAGGTTCAAGGGGCACAGGCTCTCCTCGCCAAGAGGGCCCTCGACCCGCCCGACCGCGGACCGGGTTCGCGAGGCCATCTTCAACCTGCTCGGCCCACTGGACGGGTCGCGCGCGCTCGATCTCTACGCCGGCTCGGGCGCGCTCGGCATCGAGGCCCTGTCGCGCGGGGCGGCGAGCGCCACCCTGGTCGACTCCGACCCGCGAGCCATCAAGGCCGCACGCGACAACCTCGCCCGGCTCGGGGCCGAGGCTGGCCGGGCCACGCGCTCCTCGGTGCCCGCCTTCCTGCGGGCGGCGGCTCGGCGCGGGGATCAGTGGGACTTGGCCTTCTGTGACCCGCCATATAGACTCGCGCACCGTCTGGGCCCCGAGCTCGCGGAGCTGCTTCCCGCGGTGCTCGGCCCTGAGGCGCGCGTGGTGTGCGAGAGCTCGTACAGACAGCCGCTGGAGCTTCGGCTCCCCCTTTTGACGGAGCGCCGTTACGGCGACACGCTCGTATCGGTGTACGGGTTGGCCGAAAAAGAGGGCGACGCTGAGCGCTGAACGCGCCACCGTGGCCGTCTGCCCCGGGTCCTACGACCCGGTTACGAACGGCCATCTCGACATCATCGAGCGGGCGTCCGCGGTGTTCGAGCGCGTCATCATCGGCGTCGTCAACCTGCCTCTGCGCAAGCAGCAGACCCTCTTCACTGCGGAGGAAAGACGGCAATTTCTCCTGCAAGCGACGCGAAAACTCGCAAACGTCGAAGTGGATGTGTTTGATACCCTCCTGGTCGATTTTGCCCGCAGGCACGGTGCAACGGCAATCGTGAAGGGCCTGCGGGCGATCTCGGACTTCGAATACGAGTTCGAGATGAATCAGCTGAACAGAAAACTCGCAGCAGAGATCGAGAGCGTGTACCTGATGGCTTCGCCCCAATACAGCTTCCTGAGGTCGAGTGGCGTGAAGGAGATAGCGACCTTCGGCGGGAGCGTTGCGGATCTCGTGCCGCCGGACGTAGCGAAGGCGCTGCTGGACCGGCTCTCGAGAGACAAGGACTGAACCCGACAAGACCGGCCTGGAGGCCTTAGTGGACGTTCTCGTACTGATAGACAAGCTCGACGACCTCGTGCACAGCGCGAAGCCCGTGCCGCTCACCGATCAGGTGCGGGTCGATCGGGAGGAGATCTACGACCTGCTCGACCAGATGCGGGCCACGATCCCCGAGGAGATCAAGCAGGCGCGCTGGATCGTCAAGGAGCGCCAGGAGATGCTGGCCGAGGCCAAGCGCGAGGCCGAGCGGATCGTCAAGGAGGCGCGCGACCAGCAGCAGCGCCTGATCTCGCAGGAAGAGGTCACCAAGCAGGCCGAGCGGGCCGCCGAGGAGATCGTCGAGGACGCGAACGCGCGCGCCCGTGAGATCCGGCTCGGCGCCGAGGACTACGCGGACGAGATCCTCAACACCCTCGAGGTGAACCTCCAGAAGTTCCTCGCGGCCGTGCAGCGCGGGCGCGACAGGCTCGCCGGGCGCGAGCAAGAGCCGGCCGAGGTCGGCTAGCCCCCGCGCGTTCGCCAAGGGCTAACGCAATTGCAGACGGGGCGCCTGCTCGAAGACGAGCCCGTCGAGTCGCCGCACCTCGTGCGGCAGGTGGAGGCATGAGGGCTGACGACAGGCAATGCCCGAAGCCGGGCGCGCGTAGTAGGCGGCGGCCCCGTCCTGCGAGAAGGCGTTCGACGCTTCGGCGCCCGTCAGAGTGACCCGCTCCTCTCGTCCTCCGGCCGTCCTGCGGCGACGGATCTCCGCCAGGTACGGCGGCTCGCCGCTCTGAGCCACCATCCAGTAGACGCGCGGGCCGGCGAGCGACACGCCGGGGGTCGAGTATTCCAACGCCGCAGCGCCGCTTCCGGGCACGACCCCGGCGAGTCGGGGCCGGCCGCCGAGCCGGCTCACGCGCACCTCGGCGCTTCCCCATTCGCCTTCCCACACCACGCCCACACGCGTGCCGCGCATGTCGAGATCTGATGGAGCGAACGCCCACCCGCTGTGGTCGCTTCGCAACCGGTGCGAGCGCGCGCGAGGCGTCAGCGGGCGCCAGTAGAGGAGTCGACGGGCTTCCCGGCCGTAGGGATGCACACGGGTGAAAGCCATCGCGCCCCGCCACAGGGTCGGGAGGATCTCGTCGACGTCGCTGCTCACGGCGGTCACGCGCGCCTCCTCTCCGGACGAGAAGTCGTACGAGAACACGTCACAGCCGCAGCGACCGTCGACCCGCCAATGCGACGCGACCTCCCGTTCGCAGCGCGAGTAGACCGCAACCGTGCGATCGCGCCGGTCGGGGCCGAGGTCGACGTCGAAGGGAGCGGCCCGAGGCGGGATGGGAAGCAACCGGGTTTGACCGCCGACGTGCTCGGTCAGGCGGTACGCGTTCACCGCCGGGTCGAACGCGCTCCAGACCACCCGGCCCGCGTATGCGTCGATCGGTGTCTGGCGTGGCACACCGGCAACGAGGGAGTCCGCAGCCCGACTCGTGGCCGGCGCGGCAAGACAGACGGCGGATGCGATCAGCAGCACGGTTGTGAGCCCTTTGTGCCGGTTCTTCCCCTTCCTTCGCACGCTGTTTCAAACCCCGCGCTGGAGCGATCGACTCGTTTCGCCCCGGAGCGCCGAGAGGCACCCTTTAGGATCTTCGCCGTGGCGGCCATCGAGATTCGCGGGCTGGAGCGTCGATTCTCCGGCGGCGTCGTGGCGGTGGCCGGCATCGATCTCGAGGTGTCCGAGGGCGAGATCTACGCCTTCCTCGGGCCGAACGGCGCCGGCAAGACGACGACCGTCCGGATGCTCGTCACGCTCCTGCGCCCGACGGGCGGCTCGGCCCTGGTTGCCGGGTTCGACGTCGTCGCGCAGGCCGCGGAGGTGCGCCGCTCGATCGGAGTCGCGCTTCAGGAGGCGGCGCTCGACCCCTTGATGACCGGCCGGGAGCTGATGCACCTCCAGGCGACCCTGCACGGCATCGCGCGCGAGGAGGGTGTGCGCCGCTCGACCGCGCTGCTCGAGCGGGTCGGCCTCACCCAGGCCGCCGACCGCCGGATCGGGACCTACTCGGGCGGGATGCGCCGCCGGCTCGATCTGGCGACGGCGCTCGTCCACGATCCGAAGGTGCTGTTCCTGGACGAGCCCACGACCGGGCTCGACCCGGTGAGCCGCCGCGCGATCTGGGACGAGGTGCGGAAGTTGAACGACGAGGGCACGACCGTCTTCCTCACCACGCAGTACCTCGAGGAGGCGGACCAGCTCGCCGACCGGGTCGGCATCATCGACGACGGGCGGATGGCGGCCGAGGGCACACCCGCGGTGCTCAAGGCGCAGGTTGGGAGGCCGCACCTGGAGATCACGCTCGCCCACGGCGTGACCGAGCACGCGGAGGCGGTGATCGTCCGCTTCGGGACGCCGCTGCCCTCCAAGGACGGGATGCTGATGGTGGCGCTCGAGCACGGCGCGAGCGAGATTGCCCCGGTCGTGAGGGCCCTCGACGAGGCCGGTCTCCTGGTCGAGTCGCTGGAGCTCGTCCAACCCACCCTCGACGACGTCTTCGTGGAGAAGACCGGCCGCCACCTGGAGGGATCAGAGGAGCAGCACGTGGAAGGCCAGCCAGGCGAGCCGGCGCCGGCCGTCGAGTTGTGACCGCCCGCCTGGCCTGGAACGTGCGCGTCGTGGCTGCGCTCGGCCGGCGCTCTGTGCGGCAGGCCTTCCGCCGGCCGCAGTTCCTGGCCCCGATCATCGTCTTCCCGTCGCTCTTCCTCGCCGTCAACACCGGCGGCGCCGGCAGGGCCGTCGACCTGCCGCAGTTCCCCGAGGTTCACGGCTTCCTCGACTTCCAGCTCGCCGGAGCGATGCTGCAGTCGACGATGCTCGCCGGCGTGAGCGGAGCGATCGCGCTCGCGATGGACATCGAGATCGGGTTCGTCGACAGGCTCGTCGCGGCGCCGATCGCGCGCTGGTCGTTCGTGCTCGGGCGCCTGATCGCGACCGCCACGCTCGGGCTCGTGGCCGGCGCGTGGTTCATCGCCATCGGGCTGATCTTCGGCGCCCACATCCAGGCCGGCGTGGCGGGTGCGCTCGTCGTGATCATCCTCGTAGCGTTGAACGCACTCGCGTGGGGGACGGTTGGCGCCGCCATCGCCCTCAAGAGCGGGCGGGCGAGCGTCGCGCAGGGCATCTTCCCGCTCGTATTCGTGATCCTCTTTCTCTCCTCGGCCTTCTTTCCCCGCGAGCTGTTGCTCGAGCCCGCGAGGACGATCGCGGACTGGAACCCGATGAGCCTGATCGCCGAAGGCATGCGCGATCCGATCGTCTCCGAGCTCTCACTCTCCTCGACCATGAAGGGTCTGGGAGGGATCGCGATCGTGGCGGGGATCGGCACGGCCCTCAGCGCATGGGCCCTGAGGGCGAGGCTGCGCGCGGGATGAGCCGCCTGCGCGAGAACATCACGATGACGTGGGCGCTGATGAGGCGCGGGATCAACGAGATCCTGCGCGTGCCCGCCGCTGCGATCCCGGGGATCCTCGCGCCGACGATATTCATGTGCGGCCTGACCGCCGTCTTCGGAAGCCTCACGCTCCTGCCCGGCTTCACCACCGACGACTACATCACCTTCATCCTGCCGGTGGGGTTCCTTCAGGGCGCGGGCTTCACGGGCGCCGCAACCGGCGTCAACCTCGCCCGCGACATCGAGCTCGGCTGGTTCGACCGCCTGCTGGCTGCTCCGGTCCCGCGCGGTGTCCTGCTCGCCGGCACGGTGCTCTCGGCCAGCCTGCGGTCGCTCATGCCTTTCACGCTCCTGATGATCGTCGGCATCTCGCTCGGGGCGGAGTTCCCCGGGCTCGACGGGCTGCTGATCGCGCTCTTGTTCGCCGGCGTCTTCGCGGCCATCGCCGCCTCGTACTCGGTCACGCTCGCGCTCAAGTTCCGCACGCAGGCGGCGGCGCCCCTGATGCAGGCCGGGGTCTTCATGGCGGTCCTCTTCACCAGCTCGTATGCCCCGGAGCAGCTGCTGACCGGGTGGCTCGAGGACGTCGCCAAGTACAACCCGGTCACCCAGGTGCTCGACGCCGTCCGCCAGGGCTTCGTCGGCGACGTCAGCTGGTCCGAGACCTGGCCGGGACTGCTGTGCCTGGCCGGCCTCGCGGTGCTCGTGACCGCTTTGGCGCTACGCGGTCTGCGCCGTACATCGGAGTAAAGAAGGCCGTCATTTGCTTAGGCGCAAATGACGGGAGCTCCGAGGGAACCGGCCGTCATTTGCTTAGGCAAATGACGGGAGCTCCGAGGGCTCGGACTGCATTTGCTCAGGCGCAAATGACGGGACCTCCGAGGGCTCGGGTCTAACATTTGGCCCGTGCTCCAGGTCGCCGACACCCTCGACATCGACTCCCTTCAGCTGCGCTCGGGGGCCGGGGCGCGTCTCGAGGCTCGCGTGCGGCTGCAGCCGATCGAGGTCGGCGGCCAGCGCTACGTGATCGAGGGGGATGGTGTCGACGCCCGCGTCGACGTCTCCAGAACCACCTCCGGCTTCGCATTCAAGCTTGGGTTCGATGCGCCGCTCGCAGGACCGTGCGTGCGCTGCCTGGCGGATGCCCAGCCCCTGATCGAAGTCGAGGCGCGCGAGGTCGATCAGCCCGGCGAGGCCGAGGAGCTCCACAGCCCCTACTTCGCCGACGGAGTACTGGAGCTGGCCGGTTGGGCAAGGGACGCGCTCGTCCTGGCGCTGCCGCCGCGCCTCCTTTGCCGGGAGGACTGCCGCGGCTTGTGCCCGGTTTGCGGGGCGGACCTCAACCGCTCGGACCCGTCGGAGCACCACCACGACTCGGGTGGCGACTCGCGCTGGGCGAAGCTGAGCGAGCTGAAGCTCGAGTAGGCCGGGTCCCGCCGCGGAGCCGGGCGCGAACCGGCACGTCGCTATCCTTCCCGTCCGATGGCCGTACCGAAGCGAAAGCAGTCGAGCGCCCGGCGGGACAAGCGCCGCGCACAGCACAAGATCTCGGCGCCCACGTACAACGAGTGCCCGCAGTGCCATTCCCCGCGACTGCCGCACCGGGTTTGCCCCGAATGCGGCTATTACGGCCGGCGACAGGTGATGACGCCGGCTGATGGCCCCTCCGCCAAGGAGGACCAGTCGCCACCGTCGCGGTAGACACGCTCGGGGCCGATCTCGGCGTCGCGGAGGTGGCGGCGGGAGCGCTGGAGGCGGCCCGCAACGGCACGAGATGCATTCTGTACGGGCCCGGGGCCACGATCGAGCGAGCGCTCGGCGACAGCCCTCCCGACCTGGTGGAGGTCGTGGACGCCCCGCTTGCCATCACCAATGACGAGGAGCCCGCGCGCGCCGTGCGCGCGAAGGAGGAAGCCTCGGTGGTGCAGGCCGCCAAGGCAGTCGCCGCCGGCGGCGCCGAGGCGCTGGTGAGCGCGGGCGCAACCGGTGCGGCGATGGCGGCCTCGATCCTGCACGTGAAGCGCATTCCCGGGGTGATCCGCCCCGCCATCGCGGTTCCGCTCCCTCTGCCGGGCGGCACGGTGGTCCTGCTGGACGGCGGCGCCAACGTCGAGGTGCGCCCCGAGCACCTCGTGCAGTTCGCCTACATGGGCGCCGCCTTCAGCGCGGGCGTGCTCGGCGTCGAGCGTCCACGAGTAGCCCTGTTGTCGGTCGGCGAGGAGCCCGGCAAGGGTACGCCGACCGTGACGGCCGCCCACGAGCGGCTCGCCTCCGCAACGGGCCTCGACTTCGCCGGCAACGTGGAGGGCAACGATGTCCCGGAGGCGCGCGTCGACGTCGTCGTCACCGACGGCTTCACCGGCAATGTCGGGCTCAAGCTCATGGAGGGCACGTCGCGGGCACTGACGGAGGCGATACGGCAGGCAGCCCGCTCCGGCCCACTCGCCATGCTCGGCGGCCTGCTGCTGCGGCCCCGGCTAGGGGCACTGCGCAGCCGGCTCGATCCCGAAAGGGTGGGGGGCGCGTACCTGCTGGGCCTCCGCGGGCTCGTGGTGATCTGCCACGGCCGCTCCACGCGTCGGGCGGTCGCGAACGCGATCGAACTCGCGCGAAAGGGAGTGGAGGAGGACGTGGTCTCGAGAACGGCAGCGGCTCTCGAGGCTTCGGGGGCCCTGCGCCAAGCCGTCGACGAGGCCCAGGATCCGGATCCCGCGTCCGTGAGCGCTGATAGCTTGAGCGGCGGCCGATGAACGACCTGCCCGCCGCCGCGACCCGCGACGAGGTCTTCACCTTGGTCCGCGCGCATCTCTCGGAGGAGCTCGGGATAAAGGCATCCGGGATCGAGGAGACGAGCCGGTTCAGGGACGATCTCGACGCGGACTCGCTCGACCTGGTCGAGCTCGTCATGGAGCTCGAGGACCAATACGGGATCCGCATCACCGACGATGAGGCGGAGCGGATCGAGACGGTCGGCCAAGCGATCGACTTCGTCCTCGCCCACGCCCCCGCCCATCAATCCCCCTGACCGACCATTTCGCGCAGCTCAGGGCCCTGCTGGACGAGCTTCCGGAGGACCTCACCCGCCAAGCGCTTTCCCACGCGTCCTGGGTGGACGACCGCGCGAGCTCCTACGAGCGTCTCGCGTTCCTCGGCGACAGCGTGCTGGCCCTCTCGCTCTCGACGGCGCTGTTCCCGCGCTTCGAGCGCCACACGGCGGGCCGCCTGACGAAGATCCGCGCCCAGGCGGTCAGCCGCCGCTCGTGCGTCCAGGTCGCAAGGGCGCTCGACGTACCGGAGCGCATGCGCGCGGTGGCGCCCGCGGGCCAGCCGAATTTGATCGAGGCTCCGATCGCATCGGAGAGCGTGCTCGCAGAGGCGATCGAGGCAGCGATCGGAGCGTGCTTTCTCGCCTTCGGCTTCGAGCGCGCGGCGGAAGCCGTGGCGGCGGCGTTCGACGGTCAGATGGAGGTCGCCATCGAGACCCTCTTCGACTACAAGAGCGAGCTTCAGGAGCGCCTCGCCCAGCGCGGCGACGTCGTCGTCTACACGGTCGTGGGCGAGCACGGACCGCCGCACGACCGCCGCTTCGAGACGGCGGCCGAGGTCGCGGGGCAGCGGCTCGGGACGGGCACCGGCAAGAGCAAGAAAGAGTCGGAACAGGAGGCCGCCCGTGAGGCCCTCGACCAGCTCCGGGAGATGTGACTCCGGTGTCGAATGAACAACTGGGCTGAGAATGAACAACTGGGCTGAAATGGACGAAACCAGATGCACCTGAAGTCGATCACCCTCAAGGGCTTCAAGTCCTTCCCCGACCGCACCGAGCTTTCCTTCGTCCCCGGCGTGAGCGTGATCGTCGGGCCCAACGGCAGCGGCAAGTCCAACATCACGGACGCCGTGCTCTGGGCGCTCGGGGAGCAGAGCCCGCTCGCCGTTCGGGGTCAGACGATGCAGGACGTGATCTTCGCCGGCGGCCACGGCGTCAAGGGTCGCAACGCGGCCGAGGTGGAGATCGTGATGGACAACGCCGACGGCCTCCTGCACTCCGACTTCGCCGAGATCTCGATCTCGCGCCGCGTGGACCGTTCGGGCGAGGGCATCTATCGCCTCAACGGCGCGCGTTGCCGGCTGGTGGACGTGCTCGAGGTGCTTTCGGACAGCGGCCTCGGCAAGGAGATGCACTCGGTCATCAGCCAGGGTCGCGTCGACGCGATAGTGAACTCCAAGCCAGTCGATCGCACCGCCCTCATAGAAGAGGCGGCAGGCTTGAGCAAGCACCGCAAGCGTCGCCATCGCGCGCAGCTGAAGCTCACGCGCACTCAGGACAACCTCGACCGCGCGCTCGACGTCGAGCGCGAGGCTCGCTCGCGCCTTCGCCCGCTCAAGCGCCAGGCCGAGGCGGCCGAGCTTCACGCTCGCCTCGAGCGCCAGAGCCTGGAGCTGCGCGGGCGGCTCGCTCAGGAGTCGCTGCGCCTCGCCCGCGTCGAGCTCGAGGGAGCTCAGCGCTCGGCGAGCGACGCGCGCCGCAAGCGGGACGGGCTCGAAACCGACCAGGCGACCGTTGCCCGCCAGCGCGAGCAGGCCGAGCGCGGTCTGGCCGAGCACGGCCACGAGCGCGAGGCTCTCTCGTCGCGCCTGTTTTCGATGCGCTCTGCGGCGGACCGTATCTCTCTGCGGCTCGAGTCGGTGAAGGCCACCACGGCGGCGCTCTCCTCGCGGCGTGAGCGCACCGAGCGGGCGCTCACCGAGCCGGCCCCCGAGGCCGGTGCGGGTGGGGTGGGCCGCCTCGCCGAGCTGGAAGCGGAGCTGGCGCGGCTCGAGCGCGACCGCGACGCTCGCCTCGCGGCAGAGCTCGAGGGCATCGAGCGCGAGCGGGGCGAGGCCGCCGAGCGCGCGGCGGCGCTGGGCGGCGAGGCCGACGTACGGGCTGCGGAGCTCGAACGAGCCGAGCGAGCGGTCGGCGAGGCGCAGGCGACACGCGAGACGGCCGAGCGCAGCGCTCAGGAAGTGGCGACGGCGATGGCGGTGCTCGAGGTGGAGCTCGAGCGCGCGCTCGCTCGCCAACGCCCTGCCGGCGCCGGCGCGGGACCGTCACTGGCGGAAAGCTTCGACGTGGAGGACGGCTTCGAGGCGGCAGTCGCCGCCGCGCTGTCGGAAGGCCTCGACGCGACCGTCGTCGAGGACGTCGCCGAGGGAGCGCGCGCGGTGCGCTCCACCCCGGAGCCCGGTGGCCGCGCGGTGGTGCGCCGCGGTGCGGCGCCACGGCAGGGGTCGGCGCCGCCCGTTCCCGGGGCCGAGCGCCTGCTGGAACGGGTGCGTACGCGACCGGATGCGCGAGACGTGATCGAGCCACTCCTCTCCGATGCCTGGCTCGTGGCCAGGATCGAGGACGTCCCCAACGACTTCGAGGGCATTGCCGTGACCCGCGACGGCGTGGCCTACCACGGCGCGCTGCGACAGGTGCGCTCGATGCGCGCGGGCGCGCACGACGGACTCGCGGCACGCAACCGTCGCGAGGAGATCGAGCGCGAGCTGCATGCCGTTCGCTCGCGGCTCGAGCTCGCGCGCCAGGATGCCGCCAACGCGGCACTGGCGCTGTCCTCGGCCCAGGAGGACCGCGACCGGCTCGAACGCGAGCAGCGCGAGCTGCGAAGTGAGCGTGAGCGCAGTCTCGAGAGCGAGCGCAAGGCGGCGTGGGTGATCGAGCAGCGCCGCGAGCTCGGAAGCGGCCCGGACGACCTGCGCCGGCGCGAGCTCACCGCCGAGATCCTGGCCGAGCGCAAGCTGGCCGAGAGCGCCGCCCGTGAGCGTGCCGAGCAGGTCGCTCGCAGGCGGCGGCTGCAGGTGAGCCTCGGGCGAGACGGCGCGCTGCTGCCGACCGCCGAGAGCCTCGCGGCGGCGCTCGAGGCGGTGCTCGCGAGCGCCCGCGAGCGCGTGGCCGGCTTCGAGCGGGCCCTGGAGGCAGACGAGCAGGTCGGTGAGCGCGCGGCGGCCGAGCTGAGGCGGCTGGCGCGGGAGGAGTACGACCTCCAGGCGCGCCTTCGCGAGGCGAGCGAGCTGCTCACGCAGGAGGAGGTGCGCGCGGCACAAGTGCGTGACCGGGAGCAGGCCATCGCCGCCGAGCTGGAGCAACTCGAACGGCGCCTCAGCGCAGAGTCGGAGCCCCAGGAGCCGCTGGCCGACGAGGAGCGCCTCGAAATCGAGGCGCGGCTGGAGCGCCTGGAGCGCCGGCGCGAGCGGATCGGGCCGGTGAACCCGCTCGCGGAGAGCGAGTACGAGGAGGCGATCGCCCACGTCGAGGAGCTCGAGGGTCAGCGCAAGGATCTCGAGCAGGCGCTGGTGGAGCTGCGCGGGCTGATCCGTGAGACCGATCGCCGCATTCGCGAGAGCTTCGAGGAGACGTTCGAGATCGCGGCCCGTAACTTCGAGGAGGTCGTCCAGCAGCTCTTCCCCGGCGGTCGCGGCCGGCTTCGGTTGGTGAAGCCGCAGCAGCCGCGAGGGGTACTCGGCGGGGAGTCCGCCGAGCCCGGCGAGGCCGACCACGGGTCGCCGTTCGCGGGCGGCGAGCCAGGTGCCGCACCGGCAGGACCGCCCGCGGCCCCGGAGCCAGAGCTGGAGGACGAGGAGCCCAAGGACGAGACGCCGGGCATCGAGATCGAGGTGACCCCCGCCGGCAAGGCGACCAAGCGCCTGTCGCTCCTGTCCGGTGGCGAGAAGTCGCTCGTCGCGCTCGGGTTCCTGTTCGCGGTCTTCCTCGCCCGGCCCTGCCCGTTCTACATCCTCGACGAGGTCGAGGCGGCGCTCGACGACCGCAACATCGACCGCTTCCTCGCGCTCGTGCGCGGTTACTCGAAGCGCTCGCAGTTCATCGTCATCACGCACCAGCGGCGAACCATGGAGGCAGCCGATGTGCTCTACGGCGTGAGCATGGGGAAGGACGGCATCTCCAAGGTCGTGTCTCGCAAGCTCGGGGACGGCTCACCCGAGCAGGATGAAGAGGCGCCGGCCGGCGGCGCGGAGGGCGAGGAGAGCCTCAGCGAAGCAGCGTGACGCCGGCAGCGCCCGGCGCGATCGTCTTCCACGGGCCCACCGAGGCGCCGCGGTTCGCGCTCAGCTTCGACGACGGTCCCAGCCCTTGCACGGGCGAGTTGCTCGACCTGCTTGCCGCGCGGGCGGTGAAGGCGACGTTCTTCATGGTCGGCAGCCAGCTTCGCCGCGAGCCGCAGATCGGCGAGCGCGTGCGCGACGAGGGACACGAGGTCGCCCTGCACTCGATGGCCCACCTCGACCACGCCGAGGTGGGGGCCCAGGCGGCCAGCGCCGACCTGCTGGACGGCGCTCAGGAGATCGAGGGCGCACTCGGCGTGCGGCTCGGCCTGTTCCGGGCTCCCTTCGGCCACTTCGTGCCGGCGACGCTCGCGCTCGCCGAGCAGCGGGGCTGGACGAGCGTGCACTGGAGCGCCTGGGGTGAGGACTGGCGCGAGGGAGAGGGCGCAAGCTCGATCGCCGAGCGCGTGATCGCAGACCTGCGGCCCGGTGCGATCGTCCTGCTGCACGACGGCCGCCGCGAGAAGCCGATCGAATGCGAGCGCATGCTGGGTGCGCTCGAGCTGGTCCTCGAGGAGGCCGGCCGCCGAGGGCTCACTCCCGTCACGGTCGGCGAGCTTCTCTCCCACGTCTAGCCCCTCCGGCCGAGGCGGCGGGCGCCCACTCGTACAATCCGCCGCCGATGGCAAAGAGCTGGCATGACGTCTTCTACACGGGCGACGGCCCACGCCCGGCGAAGGCGGACCCCCAGGGGGAGGAAGATCAGAGGGGCTTCTTCCGCCGCCTGCGGCAGAACCTCTCTCGCAGCCGCGAGGCGCTCACCGGCGAGCTGCGGGCCAGCTTCTCGGGCGCGCTCGACGACGAGGCCTGGGAGCGGCTCGAGGAGGCCCTGATCTACGCGGACGTCGGGGCGCGCACGACGGCCAAGGTCGTCGAGCGGCTCGAGGGCGAGGCGGCGGAGGGCCGTATCGGAAGCGGGGAGGACCTCGGCGGGCGCCTGCAGGAGGCGCTCGCGGAGCTCGCGCGCGTGGGGGACGACCACATCGACGTCTCGCACTCGCCAACGGTGATCCTGACCGTGGGCGTCAACGGGACGGGAAAGACGACGACCATCGGGAAGGTGGCCTGGCACCTGCAGAACGAGCTCGGCCGCTCGGTCGTGATGGCCGCCGGGGACACCTACCGCGCGGCAGCGCAGGAGCAGCTCGCCGAGTGGGCGAGCCGTGCCGGCTCCGACATCGTGCGCGCCACGCCCGGCTCGGATCCCGGTGCCGTCGTCTTCGACGCGATCGAGGCGGCGCGTGCTCGTGGCCACGACGTCGTGATCGCCGACACGGCCGGGCGCCTGCACACGCAGGTGCCGCTGATGGAGGAGCTCGTAAAGGTGAGGCGGGTGATCGAGAAGCAGATCGACGGGGCCCCGCACGAGACGCTCCTGGTCGTGGACGCGACCACCGGGCAGAACGGCCTGCGCCAGGCCAAGCTGTTCCAGGAGGCCGTCGACGTGACCGGCATCGTGCTGACGAAGCTCGACGGCACGGCCAAGGGCGGCATCGCGCTCGCCATCGCCGAGGAGCTCGGCCTGCCGGTCAAGTTGATCGGCATCGGCGAGGGGCTAGAGGATCTGCGCCCGTTCGACCCCGACGACTTCGCCCGGGCCCTCCTCGAGTAAAAGGCCGCCGGCCCCGCGTTCTGTCGGGGCCGGCCGGCGATATCGGTGGCTGCGGCTACAGCCGGGCTGGCGGGAAGGAGACTAGACCGCGCACTCGCCCTCGCCGCGTTCCACCTTGTACGGCTCCTTGCGCTCCCAATCCATGAAGTGGCTCATGTTCTCGACGTTGAACTCGACCGGCATCGAGAGGTCCTTGACGGCCGCGACCAGCTCGTCCTCGCCGACGCGCTCGACGAAGGCGTTGAACTCCTCGCCGTCGTTGCGGCGCTGCTCGTAGAGGCGCACCCAGCGCTCGACCGCCTCCGGCACCCGCTTGGCGGGGAAACGTACCTTCAGCCGCTTGGCCATCTTCACGGTCCCGTGCTCGTACTCGCCGCCGAGGTGGGCGATGTAGGCCGGCAGGTGGCGGTCGCCGACCTTGATCGAAGCTCCGTAGAAGCCGATGTTCGCGATGTGGTGCTGGCTGCAGCCGTTCGGGCAGCCGCTCATCTTGACGTGGATCCTCTTGGTGAGCGCGTCGTCGATCTCCATCTGCTCGAGCCGCTCGCGCACGGCTGTATTGAGGCCCATGGAGCTGGTGATGCCGAGCTTGCAGCTGTCGGTTCCCGGGCAACTGACGACGTCCGTGATCTCGTGCGCGCCTTCGTGAGCCAGGTCCAGCTTCTCGAGGCGCAGCCAGAGGTCGTAGAGGCTCTCGTCGCGCACCCAGCGAAGCACGAGGTTCTGCTGCACGCTGGTGCGCGCGTAACCGCCCGTGAAGTCGCGCATGATGTCCGCGAGCCCGCGGAACTGGGCGGGGGAGAGGTCTCCCCGGATCACGCGTACCTCGGCGGTCGAGAAGCCCTGCTGGCGCTGTGGCGCGACGTTCGACGCGACCCAGCGCTCGAAGTCGCTCGCGTCGCCGTTGGGGGAGGAATAGGACTCCGGAACGGGCGGGGCGTCCGCTTCCTCATCCTGCTCGAAGAGCAGCGGCGTGGGGTCGAAGTCGCGCTCCTGCACCCAGTCGCCCTTCAGCTCCTCGTCGACCCAGGTGCGGAACTCGTCGATCCCGATGCGGTCGACGAGGAACTTGATGCGTGCGCGGGCGCGGTTGGCGCGCAGCTCCTCCCGGCGGTTGAAGACTCGCAGGATCGCCTCGGTCACCTTCAGGTAGTCGCTCATCGGAACGAAGTCGTAGAGCGTGTACGCGACGCGCGGCATGATCGACGTGCCGCCGCCGGTGCGCATCTCGAAGCCACGTTCCACGCGGCCGTCCACCTCTCGCTCGCGCGGGAGGAACCCGAGGTCGTGGATGCCCGTGATCGCGCGGTCTTCGTCCGTGGACGTGAACGCGACCTTGAACTTGCGGGGCAGGAGCTGGCAGACCTCGTTTCGCACGAAGTAGCGCACGAAGGCGCCGACATAGGGAGTGGGGTCGAAGAGCTCTCCCTCGCAGACGCCGGCCCATGGGTCGCCGCTCACGTTGCGCACCGTGTTGCCGCAGGCCTCGCGGGAGGAGAGCCCCGCCTTCGACATCAACCTGATTGCCTTGGCTGCGTCGGGAAGCGGGATGTGGTGGAACTGGAAGTTCTGCCGCGTCGTGATGTGGCCCTTGCCGAGCGGCGCGAAGCGCTCGGCGATCTCGGCGAAGGCCTCCATCTGCTCCGGCGTCACGCCGCCGTATGGGAGCTTGACCCGAATCATCTGCACGTCGGGCTGGCGCTGCCCGTAGACGCCCTGCTTGAGTCGGAAGCCGATGAACTGCGCCTCCTCCATCTCGCGGTCGATGAACTTCTCGACGTTGGTGTCGAAGTCGTCGAACTCGTCTTCGAGGATGGGGATCACGTGCCCGGGGACGTTCTCGTAGACCTCGGGGTTCAACCGAGTCCCAACCCGACCATTGCTGGTCTTCTGTTGCGTAGGCGCCGTAACTGGCTCCATGGGACGTGCCTCCTGGCCGCGTATGCAGGCCGGGCCAATATAGCAAAAAGGCAGGCGAAATTAGGGTATTTAGCTGCGAAAGAATCTTCACAACTTCTTGATATGCCGCGCGAATCCCGCTATGCTCCGCACAGGAGCGACGCCGCATGTCCCACAGGACCGCCGAGTGGTCCGCGTCGCGGGGAGGTTAGTCACATGTCGGGAAAAGCGTCGGGTATGGCCCGCCGCTGGCAGGCGCCAATGAGCGCTTGCCGCGGCCGGGCCCGGCTGACGAGGGCGAGCTCATCGAGCTTGGACCGTCCTGGCGGCTGCCACCGAGTCGAGTGCTCAGGGGCTCGACGGCTGGCGCTGCCCCGTCCGCGCTCTCGAAACCACGTCGAGGGCTCGTGACGGCCAGGACTCACGGCAACGGGAACCCGCCCCGCAACGCCATCTCGGTCAGAGACGGGACCGTGTAGCGATCCCTCGCGGCTCGAGGCCGCGGGGAGCTCCTTGGGGGAGAGGACAATTGGTGGCCGGCGAATTAGCCGGCCACCTGCCTTTTGGCGCGTCGGCCGCCCGGCCGCACTTGTAAGTGGCCTGACGCGGCCGCCTATCCTGTAGCTGGTGTTCGACGCCCTCTCCGACAAGCTCCAGGCGGTTCTCTCCGACGTTCGCTCGCGTGGCAAGCTGAGCGAGGACGACGTCAACAAGGCGATGCGGGAGATTCGCCTCGCGCTGCTCGAGGCCGACGTCAACTTCAAGGTCGTCAAGCAGTTCACGGCCGCGGTCAAGGAGCGAGCGCTCGGCCACGACGTGCTCGAGAGCCTCAACCCGGGCCAGCAGGTGGTGAAGGTCGTGAACGAGGAGCTGACGGCCCTGATGGGCGAGGCCTCCCGTGAGATCACGTTCTCGCCCACGCCTCCGACGGTGATCCTCGTCGCCGGCCTGCAGGGCTCGGGAAAGACGACGGCGTGCGCGAAGCTCGCCCGCTTGCTCTCGAAGGAGCATGGCAAGGAGGTCGCACTCGCCGCCTGCGACGTCTACCGCCCGGCCGCGGTCGACCAGCTCTCCAAGCTCGGGCAGCAGGTGGGAGCCACGGTCTACGAGCAGGGCACCGAGAAGGATCCGCGCGAGATCGCCTCCTGGGCGCTCGACCAGGCCAAGCGCGACGGCAAGGACGTGCTCATCGTCGACACCTCCGGCCGGCTCCACGTGGACCAAGAGCTGATGAAGGAGCTCGCCGACATCAAGAAGCGCCTGCGTCCGCACAACGTGCTGCTCGTGGTGGATGCGATGACGGGCCAGGACGCGGTGAACGTGGCGGAGCAGTTCGCGGAGGTGACGCAGTTCGACGGCGTCGTGATGACGAAGCTCGACGGGGATGCCCGCGGCGGCGCCGCGCTCTCGATCAAGTCGGTCACCGGCAAGCCGATCCTCTACGCGTCGACCGGCGAGAAGATCGCGGAGTTCGAGCCGTTTCACCCCGATCGGATGGCGTCACGGATCCTCGGGATGGGGGACATGCTCTCGTTCATCGAGAAGGCGGAGGAGGCCGTCGACGCCGACCGCGCCCAGGAGCTCGAGCGCAAGATCCGCAAGCAGGAGTTCGGCCTGGACGACTTCCTCGATCAGATGAAGCAGATCAGGCGCATGGGGCCCATCGGCAACCTACTCGGCATGCTGCCAGGGTTCGGTCAGCTCAAGCAGCTCAAGGGAGCGAAGATCGACGAGCGCGAGCTCGACCGCGTGGAGGCGATCGTGACGTCGATGACCCTCGCCGAGCGGCGGAACCCGAAAGTCATCGACGGCTCACGGAGAAAGCGGATCGCCGCCGGCTCGGGAACGACGGTCCAGGCGGTGAACCAGCTCGTGAAGCAGTTCGACCAGATGCAGAAGATGATGCGCCAGCTCCAGGACGGCAAGATGCCCTCGCTCGAGCAGCTCACGCGGCGGAGTTAGTGGCTAGCTGGCTATCCTTCCCTGCTCCCTCGACAAAGGCGGTTCACGAGTTGGCGGTCAGAATCAGGCTCACGCGCGTCGGCGCTAGGAACAATCCCAACTGGAGAGTGGTGGCTGCGGACAAGCGGGCGCCGCGCGACGGCCGCTTTCTGGAAGTGCTCGGCCACTACAACCCTCAGACCGAGCCCTCCACGATCGAGCTCAACGAAGAGCGGATTCGAGTCTGGCTCGGGGAGGGAGCGGTGCCCAGCGGCACGGTCAAGCGTCTGCTGAAGGCGAAGGGGATCGGCTGAAGGAGCTGCTCGAGTTCCTCGCCAAGACCCTGGTCGATCAGCCGGACCAGGTCGAGGTTCGCGAGTTCACCGAAGACGACGACACCGTGGTGCTCGAGCTGAGCGTCGCGGATGAGGATCGCGGCAAGGTGATCGGCCGCGAGGGCCGCACCGCGAAGGCGCTGCGCGCGGTGATCAAGGCGGGCGGCGTCAAGGACGGCAAGCGCATCTTGGTCGAGATCGTGGACTGAAATAGCCGGTTCTCGCTCAGGCGCGAGAACCGGGAGCTCCGTGGGCTCGGTGTTCGCCTAACTTCTCGGGGCGCATGCGGATAGACATCTTCACTCTGTTCCCCCACTGGTTCGACTGGTTCCTCGACCAGCGGCACGTGCGCAACGCGCTGCGCCTCGGAAACGAGCTGCGCTTCTTCAACTACCGGGACACCACGCCGCTTTCGCACGGGCAGGTGGACGACACTCCCTACGGCGGCGGAGCCGGGATGGTGATTCGGGTCGACGTCGTGCACGCGGCGCTCGAGGCTGTCTACGGCGCTGACCGGCCCGCGCCCCCGGACGGTCGCACGCTCGTTCTCGCCGCATCCGGACGTCTGCACGACGACACCGTTGCGGCCGAGCTCGCGGAGGTCGAGCACCTGACGCTTCTGTGCGGGCGCTACGAGGGCATCGACGAGCGAGTGCGCGAGCACCTCTCGGACGGAGCGCTCTCGATCGGCCGCTACGTCCTCTCCGGCGGAGAGCTGGCGGCGATGGTCGTGGCCGACACGGTGCTGCGCAAGCTCCCCGGTACCCTGGGAAGCGACGAGAGCCTCCTGGAGGAGTCGTTCTCGCAGGCGCTCGAGGGCGAAGTGGAGTACCCGCACTACACCCGACCCGCCTCCTACCGTGGCTGGGAGGTGCCTGACGTGCTCCTCTCGGGTGATCACGCGCGTGTTCGCCGCTGGCGCAAGGAGCGGGCCGGCGGGCGGGGCGACGGGTCGTGACGCCCGGCGCTCCGTGGCCGAGCTAGCGGGGCGGGAAGCGGGCGGGGGTCCGCTAACATCACGCGCTCTCGCCAGGATTCCGGCTGCGCGCCCGGGTCCCGATGGCGGCCCCTCACCCTCCTGACTTCATGAGCGAGCTGATCGAAAGCATCGAGCGCCGTCAGTTGCGCCGCGACATCCCACGCTTCCGGGAGGGGGATCGCGTGCGCGTCCACTTTCAGGTGATCGAGGGCCAGCGCCGCCGCACCCAGGTGTTCGAGGGCGTCGTGCTCCGCCTCCAAGGGTCGGGCGCACGGCGCACGTTCACGGTCCGCAAGCTCTCATTCGGGGTCGGCGTCGAGCGCACGTTCCCGCTCCACTCGCCGAAGGTCGAGAAGATCGAGGTCGCTGCGCGCGGCCAGGTCCGCCGGGCCAAGCTCTACTACCTGCGCGGACGGATAGGCCGGCGCGCGCGTGTGCGCGAGCGCAGGGACGTGAGGCCAGACGAGCTGATGGTGCAGCCGAGCCTCGAAGCAGAGGAGGCGATCGAGACGCCCGAGGCCGCGGCGAGCGACGAGGCCGCGGCGAGCGACGAGGCCGCGGCGAGTGACGGGGCCGCGGCGAGCGACGGGGCTGCGGCCGAGGCCACGGAGCCGCAGGGCCAGGCCGACGAGAGCGCCGACGAGGCTCCAGCAGAGCCCGCGGAGCCAGAGGCGGTCGCGCCCGCGGAAGGCGACGAGGCGCAGGCCGAGGAGGGTGACGACGGCCAGGCGGCGCAGCAGGTCGGCGAAGCCGAGCCGGAGCCGGAGCCCGCCGAGGAAAAGAATTAGTGGCCCTTCCCGGCGTACGTAACAGGAAGGACCACTAGCCCTGTCCGATCCCGTCCTCTCTGAGCCCCCGGCTCAGGAAGACCGTTCGTCCGGCCACCGGTCGCTTGTCGAGCTGATCTTGATCGTCGCCGCGGCGCTGGGGTTCGCCCTTCTCATCCAGGCGGTGCTGATCAAGCCCTACCGCATCCCCAGCGAGTCGATGGAGCCGACGCTGCAAGTGGGCGAGCGCGTGCTGGTGAGCCGCTTCAACTACCACCTGAGCGACCCGGACCGGGGCGACGTGATCGTCTTTCACCCGCCGCAGGGCGCCGAGGGCAACAACTGCGGAGCGACGCCGCTTCCCAACCAGCCCTGCCCCCGGCCGACCCCCGAGCGCTCGGACGTCAACTTCATCAAGCGGATCGTCGCAACGGAGGGAGATACGCTCGCGATCCGGGGCGGCCGCGCCGTCGTGAACGGCAAGGTCAACGCCGAGCCGTACACAATCCCCTGCAATGGGGCGGGAAGCTGCGATTACCCGCGGCCGATCAAGATTCCGCCGGACCACTTTTTTATGATGGGCGACAACCGTGGCGAAAGCGACGACAGCCGCTTCTGGGGCCCGGTCCCGAGGGACTGGATCATCGGGCAAGCGTTCTTCAGCTACTGGCCGATCGACCGGGTCGGATTCCTCTAGCGCCCGGACCCCCCGCAAGAGAACGGCCGCGCGCCTTTTCAGGTTCGACCGCTCGCTCGGTTCGCGTTTCGTCGCAGGCGCAGACGAGGCCGGGCGCGGAAGCCTCGCCGGGCCGCTCGTGGCAGCGGCGGTCCTCTTCGACTACCAGCGCCTGACCACACGCGAGATCCGTGCGCTGACCAGGCTCGACGACTCGAAGGTGCATGACCCCGACGAGCGCGAGCGGCTCTACCCGCTCGTCATGAGCGCCGCCGTACGCGTCGCCGTCACCTCGCGCTGCGCGCAGCGAATCGACGACGTGGGCCTGCACGTGACGAACCTCGCCTCCCTGCGCGACTGTCTCGCCCGGGTCGCGGTGCCGGGCACCCTCTGCCTCGTTGACGGCTTCCGCGTCGCCGACGTCGGCCATCCACAGCAGGCCGTGATCGAAGGAGACGCACGCAGTGCGGCGATCGCCGCCGCGTCGGTGATCGCAAAGGTGACGCGCGACCGCTACATGGTGCGCGCCGCCGACGAGCTGCCCGGCTGGCACTTCCACACCAACGTCGGTTACTCGACTCCGGAGCATCGCGACGCGATCGCGACGCTGGGCATCAGCGTGCTGCATCGGCGCTCCTTCCAGTCGGTCGCGTATCAGCAGCTCGCGATCGAGGGCTGAGCCGCTCATCTCGCCGCGCAACCTCGAAGCCGTCCAGCGGAGCTTCGATGCGTTCAATCGCGGTGACCTCGACGAGCTGCTGGCCGTCTACCGTGAGGACGCCGAGCTCAACACCCTGACCTCTGCGCTCGTCGAGGGCGAGGCCTTCCGCGGCCACGACGGCATCCGTAGGTACGTGGAGACCATCGGCGAGACGTGGGAGGAGTTCGAGCTGCTGCCCGAGGACTTCCACGATCTCGGCGATCGCGTGGTCGTGCTCGGCCGCTGGCGTGCGCGGGGGAAGGGCAGCGGCGCGCAGTACGAGACGACCCTCGGCTGGCTGTTCGAGCTGCGCGAGGGAAGGATCGCGCTGCTTCGCTCCTACCGCGAACCGGCCGATGCTCTGGCGGCCGGCAGGGGCGCCGGCGAGCCGGAGACGCCCTGACCCACCCGGCTGCGTGCCTTCAAAACGCCGCCTCGACGTGCTCGAGCGTGACCAGGCGGCCGGCCGGCGACACGAGGACGCCGATGGCGTCGAACCGCGCGTTGTGGCACCCCGGCGCCGTTCCGGAGCGCTCGCTCAACCAGGAACGCGCGACGCGGCGCACCTGCGCGCGCTTCGCGGGCCCGACGCCCTCGAGGGGGAACGCGGGGCCGCGCCGCTCGCCATCGCGGGCGACGAGCGTCTTGACCTCGCAGAAGACGAGAGTCGATCCGTGGCGCGCGACGAGGTCCAACTCTCCCTCGCGCGTGCGGTAGTTGCGCTCGAGCACACGGTAGCCGGCGCGCTCCAGCCGCTGAGCGGCGAGCCTCTCGCCGAGCCGGCCGACCCTGGTGCGGCGGTCTGGTGCCATGGGGAGCGACCTTAGGAGAGGCAAGCTCACCGATTCGGCGTCAAAGGGAAAGCAAGCGTCGCAGTTCCGTCGCGCTTTCTTGACTATCGTGCGCTCGCCTTCTCGTGCACGCCGCCTAACGTGCTGAGCGTGCTCTCCGGCGTTGCGACCTTCGCGCTCATGGGCGTGGGGGCTCAGCAGGTCGCCGTGGAGGCCGACATCCACGCCGGGCTGCCGTCGTTCGCGATCGTTGGCCTGCCGGACGCGGCCGTGCAGGAGTCGCGCGAGCGCGTGCGCGCCGCGCTCGTCAACTGCGGGTTCGAGTTCCCGTTGCGGCGGATCACCGTCAACCTGGCGCCGGGCGATTTCCGCAAGGCCGGCCCCGGATTCGACCTCGCGCTCGCCGCGGCGGTCCTCGCCGCGAGCGGGCAGGTGCGAGCCGAGGCACTCGAGGGCCACGCCGTCTGCGGCGAGCTGGGGCTCGACGGCACCGTGAGGCCCGTGCGAGGCGCCCTCGTGATCGCGGACGCCGCACGCCGCAGCGGCTGCACCGGGCTCGTGCTTCCGGCCGCGAACGCGCGCGAGGCCTCGCTCGTGGACGGGCTCGACGTCGTGGGCCTCGAGAGCGTGCGCGAGCTCGCCTCGTTCCTGGCCGGCGAATGGACTCCCGCGAAGCCGGAGGTCGACGCCCGGGCGCTGCTCGAGGCGTCGCCCGCCGACGACCCCGACCTGTCCGAGGTCCGCGGCCACAGCGCGCTCAAGCGCGCGCTGGAGGTCGCCGCGGCCGGCGGCCACCACGTCCTCATGATCGGTCCCCCTGGAAGCGGAAAGTCGATGATCGCCCGCAGGCTGCCGACGATCCTGCCCGCGCCGACTTTCGAGGAGGCGCTGGAGGTGACCCGAGTGCACAGCGTCGTGGGGCTCTTGGGCGGGGAGGCTCTGGTGCGGCGCCGGCCCTTTCGCGCTCCGCACCACTCGATCTCGAGCGCCGGCCTGATCGGTGGCGGGAACCCTCCGGCGCCGGGCGAGGCGAGCCTCGCCCACAACGGCGTGTTGTTCCTCGACGAGCTGGCGGAGTTCGGCCGCCCGGCCCTCGAGGCGCTGAGACAGCCGCTCGAGCGCGGGT
Source organism: uncultured Solirubrobacterales bacterium (assembly GCA_963774075.1). Taxonomy (GTDB): domain Bacteria; phylum Actinomycetota; class Thermoleophilia; order Solirubrobacterales; family JBBDJG01; genus JBBQNR01. Next base: position 346,223 of record CAVZDP010000009.1, read on the forward strand.
CGGTCGAGCTCACCCGCGGGCAGCGGACGGTCGCGTTCCCGATGCGGTTCATGCTCGTCGCCGCGACGAACCCGTGCCCGTGCGGCCACTCGGGCGACCCGCGGCGCCAGTGCCTCTGCCATCCGACCGCGCGCCACCGCTACCTGGCGAAGCTGAGCGGGGCGCTCCTCGACCGCGTCGACATGATCGTTCGGGTCGATCCGCCGACACGCGACGAGCTGATGTCGGACGCGCCCGCGGAGAGCTCCGCCGCGGTCAGGGACCGGGTGATCGCGGCGCGGAAGCGTCAGGTGCAGCGCCTGATGGCCGAGGGCCTGCGCTGCAACACCGACATTCCCGCCTCCGCGGCGCGCCGACTCTGCCGGCTCAGGCCGGACGCCCGCTCTGCCCTGGCACGGGCGCACGAGCGCGTCGGCCTCAGCGCTCGCGGCCACGATCGCGTGCTGCGCGTCGCGCTCACGCTCGCCGACCTCGGCGGGCGCTCTGTCATCGAGCGCGCCGACGTCGCCGAAGCGATCGCCTATCGCGAGCCGAGGCCGGTCGACGCGTTCTCTGCGGAGGCGCTTGCGTGAGTGAGTGGAGCGCCTGCGACGGCTGCCTGCGGCGCTCGGCGCTCCTCGGCCTGCTGACCCCCTACATCGCGCGCTCGCTCGACGAGCGCCGGAGCGTGCCCAGCCTGCTCGCGCTCTCCGACCATGATCTGATCGCGGCCGTCTGCGGCCGCAACCGCACTGCCGCGGAGGGGCTGCTGGAGCGCTTCGATGGCTCGCGTGCTCGTGAGGCGGCAGCCGCAGCCCGCCTCGCCGCAGTCTGCCGTCACGACGCGCGTTTCCCGCCGCTGCTCGCCGCGCCGCCCGACGCCCCGGCGTTGCTCTATGCCCGTGGAGACGTTGGACTGCTCGCGACGCTCGCGGATGACGCCGCGGTCGCGATCGTCGGGTCGCGCAGGGGCTCGTCTTATGGCCTCGAGGCGGCGCACGCGCTCGCACGCGAGCTCGGCGCCTGCGGTGTACCGGTCGTGAGCGGGCTGGCGCTGGGCATCGACTCGGCGGCACACGAGGGGGCGCTCGAGGCAGGTGGGCCGACGGTCGCCGTTCTCGCCGGCGGGGCCGACGTCCCCTACCCGCGCACGAAGCTCCACCTCTACCGGCGCATTGCCGAAAGCGGGCTCGTCGTCTCCGAGCTGCCGCCCGGGCAGCGGCCAGAGCGCTGGTGCTTCCCCGCCCGCAACCGGATCATGGCGGCGCTCGCGACGATGACGGTCGTGGTGGAGGGTGCGGCCGACTCCGGCTCGCTGATCACCGCGCGCTTCGCGGCCGACCTCGGTCGCGACGTGGGCGCCGTGCCCGGGCAGGTCACTTCACCTCTGGCGCAAGGGCCGAACGACCTGCTCGCCGACGGCGCATGCGTCGTTCGCTGCGCGGCCGACGTGCTCGACGCGCTCTACGGGGCCGGCGAGCACGCGGCTCGCCGCACTGCCGCCGCGTCCCCGCCGGAGCTCGAGCCGGAGCTCGCGGAGCTGCTCGCCGCGGTCGAGCAGGGTGCGGGGACGGTCGACGCGATCGCCCAGAAGGGCGCACACGCGGCGCGCGTGCTGGCCGGTCTCACAGAGCTCGAGTTGATGGGTCTGGTCAGGCGCTCCGGGGGCGGCGCCTACGTCCGCCGCGCGTGAGCGCTGCCTCAGAGCCTCTCTCAGCCCAGATGCGCCTGCGAGCGCTGCGCGTACAGCTTCGGCAGGAAGAACTGGAAGTTGCCGACCTCTTCGACGTTGTGCTTGATCCAGCCTTCGGCTACCTCGCGCGGGAAGAGCCGCGTGCGCGCGAGCCAGTTGACGACATTGCCGATGAGCGGTAGGGAGGAGCCGACGACCAGGTGCGAGCGGTAGAGCGTCCCGCGCGGTGTCGCCTCGAAGGTGTGGCGCAGCTCTCCGATCTTGATGCGGAAGCTGCGCACGACGAGATGCAGCCCGCTCTCGTCCATCTGCACGACGCGGGCGCGCGTGCTCGTCACCTTCGGGCCGAGCCGTTCCTGGATCAAGACGCTCGCGCCCGCACTGACGCCGGGTGAGCGATCGCGGGCCATCCTGCGGATGGCGAAGCGGATGTGGTCACGCGGGTGCCAGATTCGGTACAGCGGGACGAGCTGGCCGCCGTGCTCCAGGTGCGAGAACGGAAAGCTCTGGAACCACCAGACGAGCATCTCGGGCGTGACGCCCTCGATCAGCTCGTGCTCGATGCGGCACTCGAGGCGACCGTCCTCGAGCTGGTCGATGCTCGTGCCGGCGGTCGAGACATCCTTCATGTCCCATGTGATCGAAAGCGGAGGCGGAACCGGAGGCTTCAGCATCGCGTCCGTATTCTGAGGCTCATGGCGCAATCGCGCACGGTCCCCACGGTGCTCTCGATCGCCGGCTCGGACTCGGGTGGCGGCGCCGGCATCCAGGCCGACCTGAAGGCCTTCGCTCGCTGCGGGGTCCACGGCATGACGGCGATCACCGCGATCACCTGGCAGAACACCGTCGCCGTGGAGGGAGTCACGCCGGTCGCCCCGGAGGCGATAGTCGCTCAGGTCCGGGCTGTCGTCGACGACCTCGGCGTCGACGCCGTCAAGGTCGGGATGCTCGGTGACCGCGGCACGATCGTGGCGGTCGATCAGGCGCTCGACCTCGTCGGCGAGGTGCCCGTCGTCGTGGACCCGGTGATGGTGGCCGAGAGCGGCGCGCCGCTGCTCGATCCGGACGCCCGCGACGCCCTCGTCGAGGTCATCCTGCCCCGCGCAACCGTCCTGACCCCGAATGCGCTCGAGGCTCGGACACTGCTCGAGGTGGCCGGCCAGGATGCGGACGTCGATCTCGAGCAGGCGGCGCGGGCGATTCACTCCCTCGGCCCGCGCGCTGTCGTCATCACCGGCGGGCACGTCGGGGACGCGGAGGAGACGCGCGATCTCTTCTACGACGGGGAGCGGCTGGTGGCGATCACGGGCCCGAGGTATCCCGGTGGCGCCGCTCACGGCTCGGGCTGCACGCATTCCTCCGTGCTCGCGGCGCACCTGGCGCTCGGCCGCGACCCGCTCGAGGCGGCGCGCGCCGCGAAGAGGATCGCCTCCGAGGCGGTGCGCGACGGCCTGCGTGACCTGGGCGCCGGGGCGGGGCCGGTGGACGTCTTCCGGCTCGCCACTCGGCCCGATTGAGCTCGGCCCGGGCCGATTGAGCCCCGACCTGCTCTGACATAATCCGCCGCATGAGGTTCCTGCGCTTGATGCCGGGTCGTGGGGAGGTCGTCCTCGCCGAGGGCGACCCGCAGCTCTCCGAGGACGAGGAGCGCCTCGTAGAGGAGTTCCGCCGCCAGCTCGACTCCGGCATGTGGGCCGCCGTGCCGATCGAGGAGGGCACGACGGGACGCCGAGAGGCCGTGATGGTCAAGGACTTCGCAGACATCCCCCGTGACGCCGAGCGCGTGATCTTCTTTCCCCGCGCGGCCGGCGGCTAGGGTCTAGGCACTAAAGCCGTGACGGCGGTGTTCAGCATCCTCGTGCTGGTCGCCTTCGCGCTGCTCGTCTACCTGGGAACCCGGGAGGCGCGTAGGCTCGCGAAGCGCAAACGCAGTCCTTCGCGCCGCCAGCGCCGCCAGAGCGTGCGGATCGATCCCGGCGGCGAGCGTCGCGCGGAGCGCCGGGCGCGGGCGCTCCTGAAGTCGATCGTCAACCGCGACGAGTGGGAGATGTACAGAGACCTGGGTTTCATCCGCGTCCTCGGCTGGGGTGAGGACGGAAGCGATGGTGGGCCGGCGGGCTACGGCTACCTGATCTACCCGCACAAGCCGATCGTGGCCTACCTGCCGGGCTCGAACAGCCTCCTGAGCGAGTACTGCGTGGAGTTCCCGGACCCCGGCGAGTCTCTCTACGGACCCAAGCTTCCCGATTCCGACGACGTGCTTGCGAAGTGGATGATGATCAAGGCGGACGAGCATCGCCTCATCCGCGACGCGAACATGCACCTGCCCGGCCGCCAGGTGGATCCGCAACAGGTGCGGCGCGACCTCTGGCGACTTGCAGAGTGGGAGCGCGCCCGCGCGCGCGCGCGTCGCAGCGGGCGGTCCGCGGCGGGGGCCGACGAGTCGCCGCTGGGGACGGTGGCACAGACGCCTTGAGGACGGACGTCCGTCATCGCAGCCGCGCGCTGGTCGAAGGTCCCGACCGGGCGGCCGCGCGCTCGTACCTCTACTCGATCGGGCTCAGCGACGAGGACCTCCAGAAGCCGATCGTCGGCGTCGCCAACACGTGGATCGGGACGATGCCGTGCAACTTCCACCTGAGGCGGCTGTCCGAGAAGGTGATGGCAGGGATCCGCGCCGCGGGTGGGACGCCGCTCGAGTACAACACGATCGCGATCTCAGACGGCATCACGATGGGGACCGAGGGAATGAAGACCTCGCTCGTGAGCCGGGAGGTGGTCGCGGACTCGATCGAGCTCGTCGCGCGCGGGCATCTCTTCGACGCGGTCGTCTCGCTCTCCGGTTGTGACAAGACGATCCCCGGCACCGTGATGGCGCTGGCGCGTCTGGACGTGCCCTCCCTGATGCTCTACGGAGGCTCCGTCGCACCCGGTCGCTTCCAGGACCGAGACGTGACGATCCAGGATGTGTTCGAAGCGGTCGGCGCGCACGCGGCGGGCAGAATGAGCGAGGAGGAGCTTTCCGCGCTCGAGCACGTCGCCTGCCCGGGAGCCGGCGCGTGCGGCGGGCAGTTCACCGCCAACACGATGGCGACCGCTTTCGAGGTGATGGGCATCTCGCCCATGGGAAGCGGGATGGTGCCGGCGATGGACCCGTACAAGGACGAGGTTGCATTCGAGTGCGGCCGGCAGGTGATGAAGCTGCTCGACTGGAACCTGCGCCCGAGCGACGTCATCACGAGGGCGTCGCTCGAGAACGCGATCGCGGCGATCGCGATGACCGGTGGCTCGACCAACGGGGTGCTGCACCTACTCGCCCTCGCGTACGAGGCCGACATCGAGCTGGAGCTCGAGGACTTCGACCGCGTCAGCGCACGCACGCCGCTGCTTGCGGATCTCAAGCCCGGTGGGCGCTTCGTCGCCGCAGACCTGTACGTAGCCGGCGGCGTGGCGCTGGTCGCCAACCGCCTGCTCGAAGCCGGGCTGCTGAACGAGGCGGAGCAGACGGTGACGGGGCGCACGATCGGCGAGGAAGCGGCCGACGCACAGGAGACTCCCGGTCAGCAGGTCGTGCGCCCGCTCGACGACCCGATCAAGGAGACGGGCGGGCTCGTGATCCTGCGTGGCAATCTCGCCCCGGAGGGCTGCGTCGTGAAGATGGCGGGCCACGAGCGGCTTCACCACAGGGGCCCGGCGCGGGTGTTCGAGTGCGAGGAGGACGCGATGGCGGCGGTCACCGCCGGTGGGATCGAGGCCGGCGACGTCGTCGTGATCCGAAACGAGGGGCCGGCCGGTGGGCCGGGGATGCGCGAGATGCTCGCGGTGACCGCGGCGCTCGTGGGGGAGGGGCTCGGCGACTCGGTCGCGCTGGTCACAGACGGTCGCTTCTCCGGCGCGACGCACGGCTTGATGGCGGGTCACGTGGCACCCGAGGCGCCTCGCGGCGGGCCGATCGGGGCCGTGCGCGACGGCGACCCCGTCGTGGTGGACATCGGGCGTCGCCGCCTCGACCTGGAGCTGCCTGAGCGCGAGATCGTCGAGCGCCTGCAGCACTACGAGCCCCCGCCGCCCAAGTACACCAAGGGCGTGATGGCGAAGTACGCGCGCTCGGTGTCGTCGGCGTCAGAGGGCGCGATCACGCGCTAGACGGGGCGCTGCTGGGAGCTACTCGGCGAGAAACTCTTCGAGCACCCTGTTGAACAGCGCCGGGCGCTCGATCATCGGCAGGTGCCCGGTGTCATCGAAGATGACCTTCCTGGCATGCGGGATCAGCCGTTCGTACTCGTCTGCGTCCTGGACCGGGACGATCTCGTCGTGGTCTCCCCAGACGATCAGGGTGGGGCAGGGGATGTCGTCGAGTCGCTCGCAGTATTCGTACTCGACGATCGCCTTGAAGGCATCGAAGAAGCCGGGCTTGCCTCCGCCGCTCGCGACCTCGTAGCAGAGCTCGGGGCCGATGAGCTCGGGGTGGCGGACGATCTTGAACAGCAGCCGGCGGCGAAGCTTGGGGCGGCGAACGATCTCCTTGCGGCGGGCGACCGCCCTGGCCGCCACCACGTGGAAGAGCTTCGCCCCCCGCAGAAGGCTGCGCCCCCAGCGCTGCTGCAAGTCGTTCAGCGTGGGTCCTCCGGCCGCGTTCACCAGCACGAGCTTCTCGACCCGGCTCGGATGGGCGATCGCCGTCTCCGCGGAGATGAAGCCGCCCATCGAGCTGCCGACGAGCGCGGCGCGTTCGACGCCGATCTCGCCCAGGAAAGCGTCCACGAAGCGGCCGTAGCCCGGGATGCTGATTTCTTCCTGCGGCAGCTCCGACTCGCCGAACCCGAGCAGGTCGACCGCGATCACGCGGTGGGTGCGGGCGAAGTGGGGGATGTTCTCGAGCCAGTTCTGCCAGCAGGCAGAGATCCCGTGCACGAGGACGAGCGGGGGACCCTCGCCAATCTCGATGTAGTTGACCCGAGAGCCATGGACGGTGACCGAGCGCAGGTGCTGCTGCCAGTCGATGTCGAGCCACTCCGGGCGACCTTGTGTCCCATAGCCGTCGTAGACGGGCGCGGGCGCAGGGGGCGCGGCGAGAGGCTCGATCTCCGGCGAGGCGGGAGCTGTAGGGGTCGCGCTCATCCTTTTCCAGCCAGTCTAGTGCCGACCGCGTCGAGCGTGCGAGCGCGTCAGGCGTAGCCCATGCGCTCGAGCACCGGGATCTCGTGAATCTGAGGCGGCTGGAGGTGGTCCCAGAGGACGCCCCGCGGTCGGTTCGCTCGACGCTCGACTTCGATCGCCGCGCGCGGGGTGACGATCAGGTCGACCGGAATGTCGTGCTCGGTCGTGAAGAGGTCCTCGCTGAGGATCTGGATCGGGTGCACGGTCGTGGCGATCATCGTCTTGTCGGAGACCTTTCGCGTCTCGGCAAGCAGCGCGTACTCGAGGTCGGAGAAGCCGCCGCCCTTGCCGATTCGCTCGCCCTCCAGGTTCACCGCCACGGATCCGGTGAGAATCAAATCCAGGCGCGGCACCTGCTCCAGGTCGATCACGCGGCCGTATCGCAGCGCACCCTTGATCGTCGCGGCCTCGCGCAGGTCCTTCTTGGCCAGCTTTTCGGGGTCCAGCAGCCGAAAGGGGTGGTCGTCACGAAGGCGGGGGACGGCCATGACGAGCGTCTTGCCCTGCTCGAGGGCGAGCCGGCGCGCCTGGGTCTGGGGCGCGTCGGGGTTGGCCTTGATCGTCTTTGCGCGCTTCCAGACTGGGTGGTCGGCAAGGCGCTCCGCAGCCGACCGCGCATCGGCAAAGTTGGGGATCCGGCCCTGTGCGCCCGGAAACCGTGAGACTCCTTCCCTGTCCATCGCCGTCCAGACGGACCGGCGAATCGCATCCTTGGTCCTCACGGTCCCCCATCCTAGCCGGGACCTCCGCCGTCACTTCGGGGCTGTGACACAATCGCGCCGCGCCAAGGACGAGCCGAGGCGCGCGAGCGAGTGAGTCACGAGCCCCAGAGCACCCCGCGCAAGCGGATCCTGATCACGGGCCTGTCCACGTACTGGGGCGGCCGGCTCGCACAGGCCCTCGAGGGTCATCCGAGCGTCGAGACCATCATCGGCGTCGATTCCGAGGACCCGACACGCGAGCTGGCGCGCACCGAGTTCGTGCGGGTCTCAAATCAGCATGCGCTGATCCGCCGGATCGTGCGCGCGGCGGAGATCGACACGGTGGTGGACACGAGGCTCGTGGTCGACTCGCCCACGACGCCGCCGCGCCTGGCTCACGAGAACAACGTGATGGGCACGCTCAACATCCTCGCCGCCTGCTCCGGCTCGGATTCGCCGGTGCGGAAGCTCATCGTCAAGACCTCCACCCACTACTACGGCTCGCATCGCGACGACCCGGCGTTCTTCACCGAGGAGATGCGGCGGGCGCACCCGCCCGCGACCGGGATCGAGCGCGACATGGTCGAGGCCGAGGGCGCAGTGGCCGACTTCCGCGACCAGAACCCCGACGTGACCGTAACCGTGTTGCGCTGCTCGAACGTGCTCGGACCCGACCTGAGCACGTCGCACGGCCGGCTCTTCTCGCTGCCGGCGGTTCCGATGATGCTCGGCTTCGATCCGCGCTATCAACTCATCCACGTCGACGACGTGGTCGCGGCGCTCGAGCATGCGGTCGAGCGCGACCTGCCCGGCATCTACAACGCCGCCGCGGATGGCGTGCTGGCGCTGTCGGAGGTGATCTCGCTGCTGGGAAAGCGCCCGCTTCCGATCCTTCCTCCGGTGGGAACCTCCCTCGCGGTGGCTCCGCTGCGCGCGCTCGGCGTTCGAATCTCGCCGGAGATGGAGAGCCAGCTCCGCTACGGGCGGGGGGTCGACAACCGCAGGCTGAAGAGCACGGGCTTCCGCTTCTCCCATACGACGCGCGAGACGGTGCTCAAGTTCGCCGAGCACCTGCGGCTGCGCGCTGTGCAGCGAGGAGCGCAGGAGCCCTACCTGTACGAGAAGGAAGTCGAGGACTTCCTGCGCTGGAGCCCGAGCGTTCGCAACCGCGCTCAGCTCGGCGAGCGCCCGAGCTTTGAAGGCGGCGAGGCCGAGGAGCTGGTCTCGGCGCGCGACGCCGTCCCTCCGCCAGACTGAGCAGCCCGGCATCCGTGCAGGGGCGGCGGCGATGGCGACGAACGCCGTCACTAACCTTCTCAGCAGGGCAATATTGTTCCCGACCCGAAACGAGGGACCCTCGTCGTGAGCAGGCGCAACCTTCTGATCGCGCTCTACGCGACCGCCGCCGCGGTGCTGCTGCTCGGCGCGAGCGCCTTCGCCTACGACACCTCGCGCAATGACGTCATCGCCGAAGGCGTGACGGTCGCCGGCGTGGACGTCGGCGGGCTGAGGCAAGGAGAGGCGGAGAGCCGCCTGCGACGGGAGATCGCCGGCGGGCTGGAGCGCCGGGTGACCGTGGCGGTCGCCGGGCGCCGCTTCCACCTCACCGCCAAGCGAGCGGAGCTCGTGGTGGATCTCGAAGGGATGACTGAACAGGCGGTCGAGAAGAGCCGCTCCGGTGGCCTGCCGGGACGAGTGTGGCGGGAGATAACGGATGGACGCCTCGACGAGGAGCTGCCCGCGCGCGTGGAGTACTCGCAGCTGGCCGTGCGCGGATTCGTGAATCGCATCGCCCGCTCGCTCAACCGCCGCCCGCAGGACGCGAAGGTCGAGTTCGCCACGGCGAACCTGCCGGCCGTGCCGTCGCAGACTGGGCTGAAGCTCAAGAGCCGGCGTTTGCGAAGGGCGGTCGAAGCGGCGCTTGCCGACCCGTACGACCGCAAGGTGAGAGGAAGGGTGAAGGTGGTGCAGCCGAAGGTGTCGACCGCAGACCTGTCGAGCAAGTACCCGTACGTCGTCACGATCGACCGGCCTGCGTTCAAGCTGCGTCTCTTCGAGCGTCTGAAGCTCGCGAAGACCTACAAGATCGCCGTCGGCCAGGCGGGGCTCGAGACGCCTGCCGGCCTCTACCGCGTGCAGAACAAGGCCGTGAACCCGTCCTGGCACGTGCCGAAGAGCGATTGGGCCGGGGACCTCGCCGGCAAGGTGATCCCGCCCGGTCCGGACAACCCGATCAAGGCACGCTGGCTGGGCATCTACGACGGCGCCGGAATCCACGGCACGTCCGAGATCGCCTCGCTCGGCACCGCGGCGTCGCACGGCTGCATCCGGATGGCGATCCCGGACGTGGAGGCGCTGTACGACAAGGTGCCCGTCCAGGCCCCAGTGTTTATTCAATAAAGGCCGGCATCGCCCTGAGGGCGTCATAAAAAGGCTCCGCGGCGGGCTTGGCGAATAAGACGAGCGTCGACCTCCTCGGTGGCGAGGCCGCGTGGGAAACCCTTGGCGATCCATGACGAACAAGCGACCGCTACGGCTTCCGATCAGGCGTTGCTGCCTGCGTGGAGCAAGGCCCTCCAGGGCTTCGACACCGCTCTTCACGCCCGCGGCCTGGCCGAGAGCACGCGCCGGGCGTACGGAGCCGACGTGGGAGGCTTCGCCGACTGGGCGAGCTCGCAACGCGCGCTCCCGACGGCGATCGACCATCGCCTCCTGCGCCGCTTCGCAGCGCATATGGCGCGGCCGACGACAGAGGGGGGGCGCGGGCTTGCAAAGCCAACCGTGGCCCGCAAGCTGGCGGCGATCCGCACCTTCTACGGATACATGGTCGAACGGCAGGAAATCGACCAGAACCCGGCAGACCTCGTCCCCTCGCCGCGACGGGCACGCACCCTTCCGCGCCTGCTCAAGAAAGACGAGGTGGCGGCCCTGCTCGACCGTATTCCGGCTCGTACCCCGCTCGAGCTGCGCGACAGGGCACTGTTCGAGCTCGCGTACTCGTGCGGGCTGCGCTGCGAGGAGATCGTGAATCTCGATCTCGGCGCGGTCGATTTCGACGCGGAGGAGCTGAGAGTGCTGGGCAAGGGCTCCAAGACCCGGCTCGTCCCGGTCGGCGAGCCCGCCCAGCGGGCGCTCGAGCGCTACCTGGCCCGCGGCCGCCCGGCGCTGGCCGCGGACGAGGGGGAGCCGGCCCTGTTCCTGTCCAAGAGCGGGCGCCGCCTCTCGCCCTCGGACGTTCGCCGCAGGCTGGCGGCCTGGCTGCGCCATGCGGGCCTCTCGGCCTCCGTTTCGCCCCATGCCCTGCGCCATTCCTTCGCCACCCATCTCCTGGAGGGAGGCGCCGATCTGCGCACCATTCAGGAGCTGCTGGGGCACGCCAGCCTCTCGACCACCCAGGTTTACACTTGGGTCGAGTCAGGTAGGCTGCGCAGCCAGTACGAGCGGAGTCATCCCCGCGCGTAACGCTTCTATGGATACAAGCGTCAAGGCAACAGAGCTACGTGAGCTCTGGTCGCGTTACAAGAAAGAGGGGGACGAGAAGGCCCGCGAGCGGTTGGTCCTGGCCTATTCGCCCCTCGTCAAGTTCGTGGCCGGAAGGATGTCGAGCGGCCTGCCCGCTCACATCGAGGAGGCCGACCTCATCTCCTACGGCCTGCTCGGCCTGATCGGCGCGATCGAGCGCTTCGAGCCCGAGCGCGAGATCAAGTTCGAGACCTTCGCGGTGGCGCGGATCAAGGGCTCGATCATCGACGAGCTGCGATCGCTCGACTGGGTGCCGCGCTCGGTGCGCGCGAAGGCGCGGGAGATCGAGAACGTGCACAGCAAGCTCGAGCGCGAGCTCGGGCGCACGCCCACCGACGAGGAGGTCTCGGGGGCGCTCGGCGTTTCGATGGAGGACTTCCAGGAGAGCCTGCTCCAGATCTCGAACTCGTCGGTCGTGGCGCTGGACGAGCTGTGGGCGGTGTCGGACGCGAGCGGCGACCAGGTCTCGCTCCTGGACACGATGAAGGACCCGAGCGCGGTGGACCCGGCGCGCGAACTCGGCGTGAGCGAGCTGAAGGACCGCCTGGCGACAGCAATCTCGCGCCTGCCCGAGCGTGAGAAGCTCGTCGTCGCGCTCTACTACTACGAGAACCTGACGCTGCGAGAGATCGGCGAGGTTCTCGGCGTCACGGAGTCACGCGTTTCGCAGCTGCACACCAAGGCCGTGCTGCGGCTGAAGGCGCGGTTGCAAAGCGAAGAGTCCGACTGACTCAACCGCCACCCCCTACAATCCGCCCTCGGCTCGGTCGCTTCGAGGGAAGGAGGAAGCTGGTGGCGCACAAGGGCGCGCAGCGCATCAGGAATGTGGCAATCGTTGGGCACAGGGGTTCCGGCAAGAGCTCTCTCAACGAGGCGCTGCTATTCGAGGCCGGAGCGATCAACCGGCTCGGCTCGGTTGCTGACGGATCCACGGTCTCCGACTCCGAGCCCGACGAGGTCGAGCGCGACATGTCGATCTCGGCGAGCTTCTCCTCCTTCGAGCACGACGACCGCAAGATCAACCTGATCGACACGCCGGGCGACCCGAGCTTCGTGGCGGACGCCCTGGGCGCGCTTCGGGTCTGCGAGAGCGCGGTGTTCGTGGTGAACGGCGTCATGGGCGTCGAGGTCACGACGGACCGACTCTGGGAACGCGCCAACGAGATGGGCATGGCGCGGCTCGTGTTCGTGAACATGCTCGACCGCGAACGCGCCGACTTCTTCCGCGCGCTCGACTCCCTGAAGGGGGCCTTCGGACCCCACGTCGTGGCCACCGAGATCCCGATCGGGACCGAGCACGAGACTCGCGGGATAGTGGACCTGATCGACATGAAGGGCTATCAGTACGAGGGCGCCGGTCGCGGCAACGCGACGGAGGTCGAGATCCCCGACGACGTGCGCGAGCAGGCCGACTCCTACCGAGAGAAGCTGATGGACGAGGTGGCCGAGAACTCGGACGAGTTGATGGAGCGCTACCTCGAGGGAGAGGAGATCTCGCACGACGAGATCGTCAACGCGCTCAAGGAAGGTGTCTCGAGAGGGACGATCTTCCCGGTCACCTGCGGCATCGCGACCAAGAACTTCGCAACCGACCGCCTGCTCGAGGCACTCGTCAACGACCTCCCCTCGCCGGCTCGCAAGGGCCCTGTCGCAGCCACCGACGCCGATGGCAATCCGGTCGAGATAGAGCCCGACGATGCACACGACACGATCGTCTATGTCTTCAAGACGCTCGCCGACCCCTTCGCGGGGCGCATCAATCTCTTCCGGGTCTACTCCGGGATCTTGAAGAGCGACTCGCAGGTGACGAACGTGAGGGCGCACGCCAAGGAGCGCGTGGGTCAGCTCCTGATGCCGCAGGGCAAGGAGATGCAGCAGGCGAGCGAGTTCGGCGCCGGCGACATCGGCGCCATCGCGAAGCTGAAGGAGACGCGCACCGGCGACGTCCTCGCGAGCAAGGACGCCGCCGTCTCGTTCGCCCAGGTGCAGCTCCCGGCGCCCGTGATGGCGTTCGCGATCGAGCCCAAGTCGAAGGGTGACGAGGAGAAGGTGTCGACCGCTCTGCGCCGTTTACAGGAGGAGGACCCGACGCTCGACTTCCACCGCGATCCGCAGACCGGCGAGCAGATCATCGCCGGGCTGTCGCAGGTCCACGTCGAGGTGATCGTGGAACGGATGAAGCGCCGCTTCGGCGCCGAGGTGAACCTCAAGCCGCCGCGCGTCCCCTATCAGGAGACGATCAAGACGAGCGCAAAGGCTCAGGGCCGCTACAAGAAGCAGACCGGCGGTCGTGGCCAGTTCGGCGACTGCCACATAGAGCTGTCGCCGCAGCAGCACGGCGCCGGCTTCGAGTTCGTGAACAAGATCAAGGGCGGCGTGATCCCGTCCAGCTTCATCCCCGCAGTCGAGAAGGGAGTTCGCGAGGCGATGCAGCACGGGATCGTCGCCGGCTATCCGGTCCGAGACCTCAAGGTGACGCTTTACGACGGCTCCTTCCATTCCGTGGACTCCTCGGAGATGGCGTTCAAGATCGCCGGCTCGCTCGCGTTCAAGAAGGCGGCCGAGCAGGCCCATCCGACGCTGCTCGAGCCGATCATGCAGGCCCAGGTGACGGTGCCCGAGGACGCGGTCGGCGACGTCATCGGGGATCTCAACGGGCGCCGCGGCCGGCCGCTCGGCATGGAGCCCAAGGGATCGATGACGGAGATCAAGGCCGAGGTCCCGATGGCCGAGCTGCTCAACTACGCGCCCGACCTGCGCTCGATCACCGGCGGCCGCGGGGAGTACGCGATGGAGTTCCTGCGCTACGAGGAGGTGCCGGCGCATCTGGCCCAGAAGGTGATCGCCGCAGCCCAGCAGGAAGAGGAAGCTGCGGCCAAGGCCTGACGGAGGTGGCGATGGCGAAACAGGTCAGCAGGCAGCTGCGAGGGCTGGACGAGCGCCTCGAATGCGACGTGTGCGGGCGCACGATGCTGAAGGGCGAGCGCCCCGAGCACTACCTCGCGCCGTCGCGAGAGCGAAAGCTCGTCTGCCAGCTCTGCGCCCAGCGCGCGCAGAAGGAGGGCTGGATACGCGAGTCGGGCGGAGCGGATACCCCGGTTCAGCCGCCGAGACCGAGCGAGCGGCGGCGCTTCTTCAGGCGCAGGCGCCCGCCCGAGCTCGACGGCGAGCGCCGGGCGGACGACGAGCTCGCCGTCCCCGCGAACGGCGAGCGCGAGCCCGATGGCGGCGCCGGGGTCAAGCGCCTGGGCGAGCTGGGGGAGCGCCGGCCGCGCATCCGCGATCCCCGACACGTGCGGGCGGTGCCCACGAATGCCCAGCTCAAGATCGAGCGGGCGGTCGAGCTCTTCAACGAATCGGAGCACCCCCGCACGGTGGCCGGGATCGCCCGCGCCCTGGGCGCCCCACAGGTGAGCGCCTGCACCTCGGGCGTATCGGCGGCGCGCGTGCTGCTCACCATTGCCTGGGAGCTGTCGTGGTACCAGTTCGCGGTGGACCTGTCCGACACGCGAGAGCCCGTCCGGCTGCACAGCCGGGGGCACGAGCTCCAGGAGCTGCCGGCCAAGGTGCGGCGCTGGAATGGAAAAACCGGGGAGGACGGCAGGATCACGGTCGAGGTGGTCGAAAGCTTTGATGGCGAGACCGCCGAGCAGGGCCTATAGTGGTCCCGAGGCAGCCGAAGGCTGACTCTCTGGACTTCAGGTGCCCGGCGAAGCCGGCTGGATATTCCGAAGTGCAGATACGCACGGACGCAGCACGGACAGGGTTAGGCACTGGGTGAATCGATGATCTATTGCGTTGTTCCACGGGCGCTCGAAGGCGAGCTGTACGACAAACTGCGCGTTCACTACCAGAACGACCCCAACGTCGAGGTGATCGTCGACAGGCGGGAGAGCTCCCGCCGCAGTCGCGGCTCGACGGGTGGGGGCAAGCGCGAGCTGCGCGACCGCCGCCGCCGCCGCGTGCCCGGCAGCTTTCTCAGCATCAACGCTGCTTAGAGCCCCCTCCCAGGATCACGACCCGCCCCGAAAGGGGCAGTCCGGCTTGGGTTGCGGCGGGTAGTTCTCTTATCATCCGACCATGCTGGTTCTTCGGGCAGCCTATGCCCTTGCTGTTACCGCCCTAGCGGTCGTCCTGCTCGACGAAGGTCAGCCGGTGGGCGCGATCGCTGTCGTCGTCCTGGGCGTTTGGCTGCGCGTCTGGGCCGAGTCTGGACGCATGGGACGTTTCGCCGCCCGATTCGCAAGATCCTCGTAGCCGACCCGTGAGCGGGATCGACCGGGTGGTCGTCTACGTCGACGGCGGATCGCGAGGGAATCCCGGGCCTTCGGGCATCGGCGTCGTCGTGACCGATCCTGAGGGGAACGAGCTCGCGCGGGCGAACGACTTCATCGGCGTCGGCACGAACAACGCCGCCGAGTACCGGGCACTCCTGCTCGGCCTGGAGAAGGCGAGGACCCTCGGCGCGAGGGAGGTCGAGGTCGTGAACGACTCGCAGCTGATCGCCCGCCAGCTCTCCGGCGAGTATCGCGTCAAGAGCGCTGACCTGCGGCCGCTGAACGAGCAGGCGGCGCGGGCGCTGAGGGAATTCGAGCGCTGGTCCATCCGCTCTGTCCCTCGCGAGCAGAACGAGCTCGCTGACGTGCTCGTCAACGAGGCGATCGACGCCAGACGGGCGACGGCGGGCCAGCCGACCAAGCTGCCCTAAACTTGGCTGCAGGGGAGAGGTGGCAACACCGCCGTGCTCCCCTTTTCCTATGGCTGAGAACGACCCTACGAACACCGGCGGCCTCTTCATCGGCCGCCGTCCCGGCACGGCTCCGCTTCGCTATCGCGGCAAGCCGGACGAGGTCGGCGCGCCCAGGCGCCGGCTCGACGGCTTCCTCGCCGCGGCCATCCTCGTGGTGGAGACGCTCGTATGCGCGACGCTGTGGGGGCCGCAGCCGGCCGGGTGGCTCTGGGTCGGCTCTCAGGTGGACTACCACACCGGCAGCGTCGTGTTCGGCATCCTCATCGCTTTTACAGGCATGATCGCGACCATGCTCGGCACGCTCGCGGTCGCGATGCGACTGGACCACGCATGGAAGATCGTCCGTCGCGCTGCCGGCCACGAGCAGAAGAACGGGCTGCTCGAGCGCATCTTCGTGATCAGCATGGTCATAGGGGGCACGGCCTTCCTGATCTGGCTGCTGGTGATCCAGGGTCCGGGGCCGAATCTCTCCTCGCGCCAGTAGCGCGAGCGGACGGCGGGGGGCTGCGCGATGGGATTGCTCGACTACTACCGGCAGTACGAGGACATGCCGGAGAGCGAGTACAACCAGATTCTGCGCGAGCGGCGCGCCCGCGAGAAGGCGCTGGCGCTCCAGGAGGTGCCCGTTCTCGACCTGTCGGGCACCGAATGGCCCGAGTTTCCGAGCGCCGACGTCGTGCAGGCCTCGGTCTACACGGCGCGGGGGCGCATCAACGGCTACCCGGACAGTCACGCCACCGCGCTGCGGCGGGCGCTCGCCGAGCGGCACACGATCAAGTCGGACCAGATCGTGATCGGCAACGGAGCCACCGAGCTGCTCCAGACGGCTGCCTACCTGCTTCTCTCACAGGGCGACGAGATGATCATGCCGTGGCCGAGCTATCAGCTCTACCCGGTGATCGCGCTGCGCGCGGGCGCGAGGCCCGTGCCGGTCGACCTCGCGGAGGGTGGCGTCGACCCCGACGCCCTGCTCGCCGCCGTCACGGACAGGACGCGAGTGCTTGCGCTCTGCAATCCCAACGACCCGACCGGCACCTACATGCGTGCCGACGCGATCGGCGACCTGCTCTCGCGGCTTCCCGAGCACGTGACCGTGCTGCTCGACGAGGCGTACATCCAGTTTCAGGACGTCGAGGACGAGGACGCCGGCATGCAGTTGGTGGAGGCCTTCCCGCGCCTGCTCGTCTTTCGCACGTTCTCGAAGGTGTACGGCCTGTCGGGGCTGCGCGCGGGTTACGTCGTCGGCTCGCCTGCCACCGCGTCGCTGCTCGGAGCACTCGCTCCCGTGCACGGAGTGAACGTGCTCACGCAGGCGGCCGTCGCGGCCGCGTTGCGGCTCGGCGACGCGGAGATCCAAAAGCGGCGCGCGATGGTGATCGAGCAGCGCGGCAGGCTCCGCGACGGGATGGGCGCCCTGCCGGTTGAGGCCGCCGAGTCGCAGGCGAACTTCGTCTGGGTTCGCGCTCACGGGATGAGCGGCGGGGACCTCGCGGAGGCTCTCGAGCGCTCCCGTGTGCGCGTGGCAAGAGGGGGGCCGCTCGGGGACGACGACCACGTGCGGGCCGCAATCGGCAACAGCGCCGCAACCGAGCGGCTGCTCTGGGCACTCGGGCAGGCGGTCGGCGTCAGCCCGGACGGCAGCTCGTCGAATTGAGAGCCACTGACTGGCCGTCCGCCGCGGCGAGAATACTTGCGGCGGGCTATGTCCGGGAAGGCAAACGGCCACCGGCCGATGAGGTTTGGCACGAAGGTGCTGAGCCCGCCGGCACCCCCCTGGAAATGGGAGCTCGACGCGTCTGGGCGGCCGAAGTGGATCCCGGGGCCTCCGGGGGCCAACTGGGCCACGGCGTTCGAATGGGAGCTCGGCTTCGGGGCCATCCTTCAGTTTCAGATGCCCGCCGTCGGGTCCGACCCTCAGGAGCCCTTCGGCCTTCTGCCCCGGAGTGAACGCGAGCGCGCCGCCCGCTGCTCAGCCGGGCTGCGCGACCTCTATCGCTGCAACTACGAGTACATCGGGCGCCAGGTCAAGGTGCCGCCGTCGCTGCCCCGCGACCGCGATGCGGCCAAGCAGCGCACGAAGGAGGGGCGCCTGGTGCTGCACGACCTCGGCGTGCTGCCGTGGGCGGCCTTCAAGCCGGAGCGGGGGCGGCTGCCGAAGCGGTGGTGGAAGGAAGACGTCTTCCTGAGCGCGCTCGCCCAGTGGCAGCTGCAGCCGGTCCCGGACCTCGGCCAGAGCATGGTGTCGTGGGCGGCCCGCCGCGCGGCCCACGCAGCCGGCCAGGCCGCCGCGGCGGCGGAGCAGATGCACGTGCAGCTTCGAGGAGCGCCCGCGCTCATGCGGCGCATCGTCCCGCGCTAGCCCGGAGGCGCAACTGAAGGCCGCCGCCGGTGTTCCAGCGGCCGCCAAGGCAGACGGAACCGCCGGCCCACCCCGACGGCGAGGACATCAGGGAGAGGAGGTCGTGGGAGGCACCGGGCACACCCGGCGGTCGTTCCTGATCGATAGCGCGCTTTCCGGTCTCGCCGTCGCCGTTGGTGGCCTCTGGCGCCCACTGGAAGCCGCGGCTGTGGCAGCTCCGGCGGCTGAGCTCGCGCGGCCGGCCTCGGTGGCGGCTCGGGCCGCGGTCGTCGCGAGCCCGCCGCTGCGAAACGCCGACTACTGGGAGTTCGCGGGCTGGCTCCAGCCTGCGATGGACAAGCTCTGGAACGAGTCGCACACCGCCTATACGACCGACTCCCGCATCAACGCGTGCGCGCTCATGACGCACGCGATCGCGGCGCTCGAGGGCCAGGACGGGCGGGCCCGCAACGACGTGCGGGCGAGGCAGCTCGCGGCGCGACTCTGCGAGTCGCCACCGTTCCGCGCCCCGCGCGGCAGGCCCACAAGGCACCGCGACCCGCGCTCCGAGAGCCAGAGTCACGCGCCCGGATGGGTGACGAGCATCGCGCGCGCGGACAGCGCGCAGCACATAACCGTCGATCCCAAGGTCGCCCGAGCGCTCTACTACGCGTGGCGCGCCCGCGAGCAGCTGCAGCTTCCCGAGGAGACCGTGGCCCGGATCGTCGAGCGCGTGCGCTCGGTCGCGCGCTCGCCCTTCTTTCGCTATCCGAACGTGCGCCTGAACCAGATCAACTTCGCGGCGGAGCTTCACGCGTGCGCGGCGAGCATGACTGGCGACGCTACGCTGCTCCGCCTCGACTACAGGCGGCAACTCGGGCGCTTCCTGAACGGCGCGAAGCGATCGGTGCGGCCATGGCGAATCGCGAACCTCGGGCCGAGCTACAACTTCCACCGCAACCCGTTCCAGCGCGTCGCGGCGCGCCACAACGTCGAGTCGGCCGAGTACGCGAACATCGTGCTCGACGTCATCTACTACTACGAGCAGGCGCGGCGGGAGGGGATGAGGCCGCTCTCGACGAGCCAGGCGCGCACCCTGCGGGCGTGGGTCAAGCGCGCCCTGCCGGCGTACTGGACCCACAGCGGCTACCTGAACTGGGATACCGGCCTCTACCTGTATCGCTGGCATCTCTCGCGCTACTGGGCCTGGTCGTGCCAGGGCCTGCTCGCGATCGCGACCTCTCAGAACTTCGTCGAGGAGGACGAGCGCCGCTGGGCGAAGTTCATCTTCGATCGAGGCCTTTCGACCTACGAGCGCTTCACCGAGCGCTGGCCCGACGACAGGCGCGAGCCGGGCAGCAGCCTCTTCGGGGTGACGACGAAGTTCAGCGAGGGCCGGCACTTCGAGCTCGCGCGTTTCCAGGCGCTGGCGGCCGAGGCGGTTCTGCGTGGCCTCGGAGACAAGCCCGCCGAGGAGCCGCCGCCCCTCTACGCCTTCGACCCCTCGATCGGGCGCCTCACGGTCACCACTCCCAGTTACAACACAGCCATCACCGCCGTCAGCAGCGGCGCGTTCCCGTATGGCGGGATCGAGCTCGCGCGGCTCTTCGACTCGAGGCAGCGCGTCGTCTCCCACATCGGAGGCCGCGCTCCCGCGGGCCTCGGGATCGTGGTCCGTGCGGCCAACGGCTCCGTCGTCTCTGCCTCGCAGCACCCGCGCTCGGTGCTGCGGCCAGGACGGCGGCCGGTCGTCCTCACGCGCTCCCCGAGGGGCGCGGTTCGAACCGGATCGCGCTACCCGCGCGAGCCGTACGCCGGGCGGTTCACGGACCTCGAGACGAACGGGTTCGCCAAGCGCGCCGGCGTGCACTTCGGTAACCGCTACCGCTTCCGCTCGGACCGCATCGACGCCGCCTGGAGGGTCAGCCGTGCTCGCACCGATGCGCTCTCGGCGGAGGCGCTGTTCCCGAGCTGGGAGAAGGCGACGATCCACGTGAACCTGAAGACGGGTGAGGTCGTGAGGCTGACCGGAACGGCCGCCGTGCCCCAGATCGACCTCGGGGCCGTCCGCTACTTCTTCGTCGAAGGAGGAGAGGGCGGCTACGTAGTCGTGCCGCGCGCGTCGACGGCGGGCGCCAATGTTCGCGTCGTGCGACCCGCCGAGCAGAGCTCCAACCCCCGTCCCGGGCCGAGCCTCGCGATCAGGCTGGCGGCGCCTTCGCGCTGGAGCCAACTCTCGCTCGAGGTCACGATCGCGCTAGCGCGCGACGAATCCGAAGCGGCGGCGGCGGTGCAGCGGCTCGGCGGTTAGAGCCTCAGCAGGCTCAACGGGCGAGGCGGAGGTGGGCGACTCGCTACTTGATCCCGAACATCGCAACGAGTCGAGCCCACCGGCGCAGGATGGCGACACGACTCAAAGCCGCCCGGTCAAACCGACGCAGGCGTGGAAGCCGGTGATGGAACCCGAACCCCCGCTCGATCATGCTCAGCAGCTGGGCTTCCTTGAACCGGTACTCCGAAAAGCCCGTGCCCCAGGCTTCGATGTCGACGTAGGTGAGCGGACGATCAGCGCCGCGGGGCGTCTTGTGGGGATAGGGCAAACGAGATCGGGCCAACCGAAGCATCGGGTTCATTCCCATCGGCTCGAGGAAGAAGGCTCTTCCGCCCGATTTGATGACGCGAATGAGCTCGGGTCCTGCGCGGTCGACCTCGAGGTGGTGGAGTATCGACGTTCCGAACGCGATGTCGAATGACTCATCTGGACATGGGAGATCCTCCGCGGGCGCCACCATCGTCTCCAGCTCCACGCCGTTGAGCTCGGCTCGGCGGCGAGTCGCCTCGACCGATTCGAGTGATAGATCCGTGGCCGTCACCAGCGCGCCGCAGTGCGCGAGCAGGACGGCGTAGGCACCACTGCCGCAACCGAGCTCCAGGACGCGCTTGCCCTTCAAGTCACCGAGGAACTCCTCGACCTCGTCGAGGACGAAGCTCATGTTGTCGTCTCCCGCCTCGGCTCGCTCGCGGAACGTTACGCCTGCGGGCAGCACATCCTTCGCGGTCAGCTCCCGCGCCGCGAGCATGTCCCACTTCGCACGCTCGATGGCGTGCTTGTCTTCGAGTTCCGTCTCTCTCATGTCGCTATCTTGCCTCAGCGGCGCTGGACTGTCTATCCGACTGCAGACATGCCATCAAAGGAGGACTCCTTGCGCTGAGGCCGCAGAAGGCTAGCAGCGGCCGCTAGTAGACCACGGGGATTGTCACCCACCGCGACACGGTCCTCTTGTGCCCGCGGCGGCCGACCTGCTGCACGAAGGTAACCGGCCCTTGCCCGGAGCCGCTGGGCTTCGGAGAGTCGGTCAGCGGACGGGGCTCGCTACGGAAGCGGAACACGAAGCGACCGTGTCGATCGACCCGGAAGCGAGTCTCGAGTCGGACGGCTGTTAACCCGCAAAGTCCATTCGATCGGTTGTCATCCGATCGGATACATCTGACTATCCGATAGGCAGTTGCACCTTGCATTCTCCTGCGACATCGCCCGCGCAGTATCGGGCAGGGACGGTTCCCTAGGATGCGAGTGGGTGGGGGTTTGGGACAGCCACATTGACGAGGAAGCGGCGTTCTGGCGCTCCTGGCTTTCCGACGACAGGTACGCCGAGGAGCGGGAGCTCCGCTGGACGAACCTGAGCGGGGCGCAGTTCGGGCGCGGGTTTGCGCAAGCCGTTGGAGCCGGTCCGGGCGAGCTGCTGCGCGTCCTCGATGTTGGATCAGGGCCGATGTCCACGCTGTTCACGAGGGCCGAGGACAGCCCCATCGAGCTTGTCTGCGCCGACCCCCTGGCCGACACCTACAACGCTTTGCTCGACGAATACGGCTACCACGACGCCCCTCGCATACAGAAGGTCATGGGAGAGGAGCTGTCGGCCAAGTTCGGGGAGGGCTCCTTTCACTACGTCTCGAGCGCCAACGCCTTGGACCATTGCGAAGACCCGGCCAAGACGTTTGCGGAGATGTACCGCGTGTGCAGGCCGGGCGGGCTCATCGTCGTCACCTCCGTCGAGAACGAGGGTGAGCGCCAGCACTACCGGGGACTTCATCAGTGGAATCTCAGCGCCGACGACCGAGGGTTGTGGCTGTCAGAGCGCAACCTGCTCGAGGGAGTCAAGGGTTCGTACTCGTGGCGCCACGATGTGCTTCCGGACGGGTCACGGGCCTTTCGGGTGGAAGTTCGGAAGGCCTAGGCGCCCTTACCCCCTCAAATCTCTGAGGCTGCCTATATATACATACGCAAGGCCGCGCGGATCGGGGTACTCCCCCGCCCCTGTACCCCGGCGTGGAGATGGCCGATCGCGGCTACCCGCGTAGGTGATTCGGGCACCACCTCCGCGCTGGTGCCTGAACGCGAGGGAGAGGGAAGGGCTGCGCTTCCCTTGCTAGTAGTGCGGCATACGCGGGTTCATGACCGTCTGCTAGTAAGGCAGGGGTTCACGCTCTCTCACGCCTAGAGCTGCGCCGGCAGACACGTTCGGATTGGAGCAGCGGCTCCTTTTTAAAGAGAGCGGCGATCGGCGGCTTTTGCGCATCGCTCTTCTACGCGCTCGGAGCGAGCCCAGCCGAAGTCATGGCCGAGATGGGGCACACGGACCCGAAGCTTGGGCTGTCGATCTACGTACAGGCAATGCGTCGCGACGACGGAGAAGGTGAGCGGTTGCGGGCGCTAGTAGAGGGTGCTCATTGGGCACCAATAGGCACCAGTGCCCAAATAGAGGCCGATGCAACCGCGCGCGAGTTCGACCCCGACATAGAAAAACCCCGCCGTAACGGGGCTTTCGAGAGAGCGGATGATGGGACTCGAACCCACGACCTTCTGCATGGCAAGCAGACGCTCTAGCCAACTGAGCTACATCCGCGAGGACGGCCAAGTATAGCCTCGGCCTGCCGGGCGCGAACGCTAACCTTGGCGCTCGCGGCGACGTGGCGGAGTGGTTACGCGGGGGCCTGCAAAGCCCTTTACACCGGTTCGATTCCGGTCGTCGCCTCTTCGGTCTGCGAGCTTTTTCGAGCGCTCCGAGACCGCATCACAAAGCCGAAAACGGAACCGGGCCCTCCCTGGCGAGAGAGGGCCCTTTCCGTTTCCAAAGAACGTTCCACCGGCGGCGGACATCCGGCCGGCCCGTCGGTTCTTCGTCAGTGAGTCGCCAATGACTCTGCCAGTCCTAACACCAGCTTCGTCGATAAGTTGCATCGGCAGGTATGCCCGTTGGGTTAAGTTCCGGTCCGGGCAATGACCGGCTGGAGGAAGGAGAGGTCCATGAAGTACCTGATCACCGGAGGGTCCGGCTACATCGGAAGCCGCCTGGTGGAGCTGCTCGCGAGCCGCGAGGACACCGAGCGGATCCTGATCACCGACGTGCGACCGCCCGCGGTCCCGTGGCCGAAGACGACGTACGTGGAGATGGACATCCGGGATGCCGCCATGGAGCCGCTGCTGCGGGCGGAGGAGCCGGATGCCCTCGTCCACCTCGCCTTCATCCTCAATCCGATGCACGACGAGCACACGATGTACGACATCGACGTCAACGGGACCCAGAACGTGCTCGACGCCGCCTCTCGCGCCGGCACGCCCCACCTACTCGTGGCATCCAGCACCACCGCCTACGGCGCCTGGCCGGACAACCCGGTCCCACTGCGCGAGGAAGACCCCGTGCGCGGCATGCCGCACTACGAGTACGCGCGCGACAAGACCGAGATCGACCGCATGTGCCAACTCTGGGACGCGCGCCACCCGGATCGCACGATGACGATCGTGCGGCCCTGCATCGTGTTCGGGCCCAGCGTTGACAACTACATCGTGCGCTTCTGGCAGACCGCGCCCTTCGTCGCGCTGATGGACGGCGTGGACGCCGAGCTCCAGTACGTGCACGAGGAGGACGTGATCGACGCGCTCTCGCGCCTGCTGCTCGAGCGCAAGGAGGGGATCTTCAACCTCACCGGAGACGGCACCGTGAGCCTCTCGCAGGCGGCCGAGATCACCGGGCTCAAGACTCGCCGCGTCCCGTTCGGCTTCTACAGGCGCCTGGCGGCGTTTCTGTGGGGAGTGCGCTTTCCTCGCGCGGAGGCTCCACCCGGCCAGCTCGATTTTCTCCGTTACCCGTGGATCGCCTCCAACGAGAAGCTCAAGCAGGAGCTCGGCTGGCAGCCGCGCTACACGAGCAGGCAGGCCTTCGAGGCTGCGATGCAGGCAAAGGGCAAGCTGGCAGCGCGCGGACCGGCGCCACCCGAGCGGGCGCCGGTCCTGTCACGCTAGCTTCCGAGCAGGGCTACTTGGAGACCTTCTCGGTGAAGGTGTCGCGGGTGCTGGTGGCCGCGCCCGTCACAGGGGTCTGGGTCACCTTGACGCTGAACTCGCGGCTGCGGCCGCGGCGGAGCAGCTCGCGGGAGCGGTTGCTCACTCTGAGCGCGCCGTCGCGCAGGCGGAGCGTTGCCTTCGACGCGCCGGCACTCGGGAGTCCCGTGACCTTGACGGTGTGGGAATCGACGTACTCGAACGCACCGCCGCCGAGCGCCGAGGCGCTTCCGCTCGACTCGTCGATTCGACTGCGAACGAACGAGAGGTTGCTGCTGACCTTCACCGTGAGCTCCTTCATGTTCGGCGCGTCCGGGTGCTTCGTCGTCTTGACGGTCAGCTTCGGCTCCGAGCCGGTGGGCTGCGAGAGATCGCCGGTCACTCCCGGCCCGCAGCCGTTGATGTCCGCTTGGAGCTTCGAGTCGGCGGTGCTAACTCCGTTCCAGCCCTCGAACTTGGCGAACATGCTGACCGTGTTGAAGCGCGAGCTCGAGCTGCCGCGGAAGCAGAGGTCCTCGCGGTTCTGGAACACCCCTGTCGTCTTTCCGCCGTTGAGCGCGACCGTCAGCTCCGAGACCGGAAGCTGAGGCGTGTTCGAGGCGAGCGACTGGATGATCCGGTTGTTGACCAGCTGCGTGCGCGTCTTGATCTTGATGTGCGCGCGCCCCTGGAGGTCGATCAGGAGGCCCGGAAGCGAGCTGCTGGTCTGCTGCAGAAGGTAGACCGGCCCCGCCAGGGTTGAGCTGAGGAACGGGCTCTTCGCGTGCGCGTTGCCGAACTTGGAGTTGGCCGGGCACGTGTCGCTGTCGGCCTGCGCTTCCGTGCAGAGCTTATAGGCGGAGTTGTTCGTGTTGAGCTCCGGGGGCAGCGTGATCTTGTTTGCCTTCTGGTCGGCGTCCCCGGTGGGCTGCGTGATCTTGATGACGACCGGCGGGTAGCCGTTCAGCCGTGTGGTGCCACGGTCACCGATCTGCACCGAGAGGCTCGGGCGGAACGGCACCGCCGCGCAGCCCGTGGTCTCGAACGTGTAGGCCGGTCCCGTCGCGACGGTCGGGTCGTCGTAGCCGATCGCCTGACCCGTGGACGATTGGGTCATGCACGAGGTCGGGTTGCGGACGTACCTATTCGTGGAGCCGTTGATGATGAACGACAGGCTCCGGACCTGGAGGTTGAACCCAAACTGCGACGCCGGCAGGCGGTTGATGTCGGTGAGGGTTCCGGTGAGGCCGTAGTCGGTGGCCCCCCGGGGTGTGATCGTGAACGGGATCGAGGAGACAAGGTTGTTGCCGCCGCCGATTGGAGTGACGACACCCAGGCGCCCGGGCTCGTTGCCGAGCGGCTCCGCGTTGTACACGATGCCCGCGAGACTCGCCGCGACAGTGCTCGTTCCCGCTATGACAGCGTCGAGCCGCGACGTGCCGATGGAGCTCCCCGCCGGACACGTCGCTCCGCCGGCCTGGAGAGCTACCTCCGAGCACTTCGGGACGGACTCGGGATTGCCGAGCAGGCCCGGCGCGAAGTTGGTGAGCGCCGTCTTCAGATCCTCGCTGCCGCTCCCCCCGTAGCTGAACAGGGTGTACGAGCCCGCGTCGGGAAACGCCCCCGCCTGGAGCGACGACGGCCCGTTGCTCGGCACGGTCGGCGCTGCCGGCAGGTTGGAGATGATCTTGTAGTCGTCGATCGACACCGCCGCGTTCGCCAACGAGGGCGACAGCGCGAGCATGGTGAGGGCTGCGACCGTTCCAAGACCGAGCAGCCTGCCGCGGGTCGTACGGATCTGTCCTGTCACGTTTGCTACCTCCTGCCCATCGCCTGGGAGGAGGCGCGGGCACGGTTGGGGGGGGAATGTGACGGAGATGATGTGGTCTCTATCGGTCGTATGCCCGCTTCCATGAGCGCCGCATTCCAGGGCTTGGCCGAATTAACGCCAAATTCGCATACGCCGAACGGGGTTCGATGGCCCCGATCTCGTCGCAGACCGGTCCGGCTAAACTCGACCCTCGCGGGCGCATAGCTCAGTTGGGAGAGCGCCAGCTCGACAAGCTGGAGGTCACTGGTTCGAGCCCAGTTGCGCCCACCTGCGAAACGTCCCGCTACGGCGGAGAGGGTGTTTCTGCGCCTATCTCGACGACTGTGGCGGCGCGGCGCTCGATCGCTCCGTAACCGTGCTCGAGCGCAATTGTGAGGGCGCGAGATGCCTCCGTCCGAGCGCGTCCCGCCTCACCTCGACGCGCAAGCGCCTCTGCCCAACTCAAGCGCGAATACGCCACCCAAAGCGGCAACCCCTTCTGCTCCTGGAGCTCGCAGGCGACGGCGAAGTGCTCGTCGGCACGCTCGTCCCAGCCAAGAGTCCCGGCCAGCAGGCCCAAATACATGCTGGCATGGCCGTATGTGGTGGCTCCGTTCCAGGTGATCTGGTCGCCCCACGGCTCGATCAGCTCATAGAGGATGGCAGCCGCGTCCTTGGCGTCCGCCTGCGCGGCAGCCTCAGCGTAGAGGGCGAGCGCGGTCAGCCGGACCTGGTCCCAGGAGACGTGATCGAACCCGTCCTTTGCCGCTTCCTCGACGATTGACAGGCCATCCGACTCCCTGCCGAGCCAGCAGTAGATGGCCGCGAGCCCTGCGCGCCAGACGGCGATGCCAGGATTGAACTCGACACCGTCCTCCACCATGTCGACGATCTCCTCGACCCGGCCCTGGAAGAGGGGGACGGCAACGAGCTGGCCGCTGTAGATCATGAAGGCGTCGGGCTGTCCAGCGTCGTTGCCGATCTTGAATGCCTCATCCCCGAGCCGCTCGGCGGTCACGAGATCGCCGCGCAAGAGCGCCAGGCAGGCGTCGTAGTAGCGCGAGAACCAGCGCAGGTTCGGTTCGCCGAGCTCCTCTGCGATCTCGCGGAGACGTTGCGCCGCCGCGTCGGCTGCCTCGAGCTCGCCGCTCTCGGCCCGGACCGTCGCCTCGCAATAGGCTGCCCAGCCTCGCAGAGCAGGGTCGTCGATATCCGCGGCAGTCTCCACGAGCTCGCGCACCGTCGCCCGCCGGAGCTCGAGGGTGTCCGGCGCCCAGAAGGCATTGAAGTGATCGCGAAGCACGTAGGAGAGCGTGCGAGGTTCTCCGACGTCGCGTGCCAGCGCAAGGGCCTCCTCGGCAAGCGAGCGCCGGCGCTCACGGTCGGGATCGAACTGGAGCTCCATCGTCTGGAGCGAGATCAGTCGCGCGCAACGAGCCGGATTTGCGAAACCGTCGAGCTCGAGCGCCCGCTCGAGCGCCTGAAGGCGCTCCTCGTCGATCTCGCCGAACACGCTCACCAGGCCGCGGTTGTTCGCGATGGCGGCCTGTGCGGCGCGGTCTGCGTCCCCCAGGTTCGAGGCCAGGCGGGATGCCTCGAGCAGCGTGTCGCGAAAAGCGGGCTCCCCGGCTTGCCGCTGGGCCTGACCGAGCCCGATCAACAGGTCGCAGCGCTCTGCCGCGTCGACGTCCGGCCCGTCGTTCTGGAGCTCGAGCGCATGTGAGTACCAACGGACGGCCTCGTCCGGCGCAAGCTCGGAGAGCGCACGCTCGCCGGCCTGGCGCGCGTAGGAGAGCGCCTTCGGCAGGTCGACGTTGGTGGTGGCCTTCATCCAGTGGTGCGCCAGCTCCGACACACGAGCGCCCGGCTTGCTGCCGAGGAGCTCCTCGAGCGCCGCGGCGATGCGGCGATGGACGCGAGCGCGCCGCGTGGTGCCGAGGTCCTCGTAGAGGGTGTGGTTGATGAGCGCGTGCGCGAACGAGAAGCGACCCGGGATGCTCGCCGACTCCGTGAGGACCGAAGCGGCCACCGCCTCCTCGAGCAGCTCCAGCAGCTCGTCCTCGGAACGTTCCGTCACCTCGAGCAGGAGATCCGAGTCGAACTCGCGCCCGATCACCGCTGCGACGGATAGCGCCTTCCGTGCCTCTTCCCCGAGCCGCTCGATCCGGCGTCCAACGACCTCCCGCACGCTCTGGGGAAGCCCCAGCTCGGATAGGGCACCGACGACGGTCCAGCGCCCGTCCTCTTGTTGATAGAGCGTGCCCGACTCGAGCAGGTGGCGCAACAGCTCGCCGGTGTAGAACGGGTTTCCGTCGGTCTCGCGATGAAGCTCGCGCGAGAGCTCCACTCCGTCCTCATCCAGGTCCTGGCCGGCTGCGCGCTCCAGGATCTCGACGATGTCGGGCTGGGCGAGACCCTTGAGGATGATCCGCTCCACACCTTGCTCGCGATGAAGGTCCGCGACCACCTCTGCGAGCGGATGCCCGCGTGTGAGGTCTGATTCGCGGTAGGCCGCAAGAATCAGCACCGGCATGCCCTGCCCCTGCGAGACGACCTGCTTGAGCAGCAAGAGCGTCGGCTTGTCGGCCCAGTGGAGATCGTCGAGAACCAGGACAATCGGCTCTTCGGCCGAGGCTTCACGCAGCAGGCCAACCACGGCTCCCCACAGCAGGTAGCGCTCGGTGTCCTGGTCGGTCTCGCGGGGTGGCGGCACGTTCTCGAGGCGCTCCGTGAGCGCCGGGACGAGGCGCGCCAGCTCACCTCCGTGACGCTCGACGTGCGCACGCAAAACGGGCTCGGGACCGTGCTCGACGTAGTGGGTGAGCGCCTCGATCCAGGGGCCGTACGGAATCGTGAGCTCCTCGTCCGATCGCCCGTAGAGCACCACGGCCCCTTTGGAGCGAGCCTCGAGTGCGGCGTGGGTCGAAAGGCGAGTCTTGCCAATCCCGGGTTCGCCGGACACGAGGACCAAGTGGCATTCGCCCAGGCTCGACTGCGAGAAGAGCTCTCGCAACCGGGCACTCTCGGCGGCGCGGCCAACGAAGCCGCCCGGCGGCATCTCCTGAAGGCGAAGCGGCAGCGGCAGCGAGGGTCCTTCCTCGCCGAGCAGCTCCCATGCGACTTCGACCGCCGGAAGGGGCTCTTGAAGCCCCTTCAGCTCGAGCGCGCCAACCGCGTTGAACGCGTGCCCGTCCCTGCCGCCCGCGAGGTGAGCGACCATCTCCTTGGCGAGTATCTGACCGCCGGTGGCACGATCGCAGAGGCGTGCCGCCTCGATCACGGGCATGCCGAAGTAATCGCCGTTCGTAGCGGTGGCGTCGCCGACGCTCAAGCCAACCTTGATCAGGAGCTGCTCGTCGCTCGAGCGGTTCCGCCGCTCGAAGCGCTGCTGCACCGAGACGGCGCACGAAACGGCGGCCACCGCGCTCTCGAAGGCGGCGATCAGCCCATCGCCCGTGTTCTTCACCTCCCGGCCCCCTGAGTCTTCGAACGCCCCTCGAAGAAGATCGAAGTGCTCGTTTCGAAGCTCGTCTGCCGCGCCGGGTCCGATCCGCGACTCGAGGCCGGTGGAACCGACCAGATCGGTGATCAGGATCGTGATTGTCTCAACGGAGCTCATCGGCTTGCAAAGAGCCCGTCACCCTCCCCCCGCAGCTGCGATCGTAGTTGCTCTCGCCCGCTGGGTAAAGGTCGCAGCCGCACTACCCCCGGACGGCCTCGAACGCCTCGTCGCGGCTGGCGTAGAAGTCGATCCGCGCGAGCTTGCCGTCGCGGAAGGTGAAGAGGCCCGCCGGACGCATCTCCACGTCCGCGGTCCCGTCCTCGCGCCGCGCTCGCTCGCGCACGAGCACCATCACTCGGTCATCGCCGAGGTTGATCACGTCCTCGATCTTGGACCGATAGGTCGACCACGGCGCGTACCAGTCGAGCCAGCCCTCGCGGAGGCCGTCGAGGCCCCTGTGCTCCATCTGCCCAAAGCTGGCGATCCAGACGAACTCGCAGTCGGGCTGCACGAACGGCTCCAGGGACTCGCGCATCTGCGCCCACGCCGAGTCGTCGCGGAAGAGGGTCGTCAGCTCCGTTCCGGAGTCGTCGTCCATCCCCGCGAGGATGTTGTTGAGACGCTCGATGTTCTCGTCCGCCACCTATCGCTCCTGTCGCCTCGAGAACCGCATGGCTCAAGTATCCCCGTGCTCAAGATCCCCGTCGCGATGGCGAAAACATCCGATGAGAGCGGCCCGGCACAGTGGTCTGGTGGCGCCCGCGACGGGCCGAGCCAGGGCCGCGACTTCGCTAGCTTATGGCGTATTCATCGTTTAGTTACGTGATGGCTCGCATCCCGATGAGAAGGACGATCCACCAGACCACGGAAGGCCGCTCCTTCCCCGTCGACCCGCCTGCCGGCTACTGGTTCGCCAAGCGGCTGCTCGACATTCTGGGTTCCGGCGTCGCCCTCGCTATCCTGGCAATCCCGATGCTCATCGTCGCGGCGCTGGTCAAGCTCGACGACCCGTCGGCGCCCATTCTCTTCCGGCAGAAGCGATCGGGGGCGGGGGGGCGCCGCTTCGACCTGTACAAGTTCCGCACGATGGTGAAGAACGCCGATGATCTCAAGGAGAAGCTGCGCGCGCAGAGCGTGGTCGCGTGGCCGGACTTTCGCGTCTACGGCGACCCGCGCACGACGCGGATCGGCCGCTTCCTGCGCCGGACCAGCATCGACGAGCTGCCGCAGTTCATGAACGTGCTCAAGGGCGACATGAGCCTCGTCGGCCCGCGTCCGACGAGCTTCGACGTCGGGACCTACCAGCTCTGGCACACCGGCCGGCTCGAGTTCCGGCCCGGCATCACCGGCCCGTGGCAGGTGCTCGGCAGGGACTCGATGGACTTCGACGAACGCTGCCGACTCGAGATCAGCTTCTTCAGGCGGCCATCCCTCTGGGCCGAGTTGAAGCTTCTGGTCGCCACCGTCCCGGTCCTCCTGCGCAGAACGGGCACGGCGTGAAGCTGTTGAACAATCTCACGCGCTCGCTTCCGGCCACCGTCACGGTCGCCGTCGCCACGGTGATCCTGTTCTCGGGCCTGGCGTACAGCATCGTGCGTCCGATCACCTACCAGAGCCAGGCCACGCTCGTGCTGGTGCCGATCTCCGCCGATCCCAAGGAGCTGCCGGGCGTGCTCGACTCGTTCCAGCGCTCCGGCACCGCCGGCACGTACGTCGAGCTGCTGGCCTCCGCGGACACGCTCAAGCGCGCGGGGGATCCGCCCGTCACGGTCACGGTCCGCTCCGTGCCCGACACGCGCGCGATTCGCGTCACCTCCGCCGCGAGCGACAAGAACATCGTGCAGCCGGCCCTGAGGTCTCTGCTGACCGCGGCGACCCGCGAGCAGGACAAGCTGGTGGACATCTGGGACATCCGCGTTCTGCAGGCGCCATCCGATCCAGTTCAGTCCAGTACCAGCACCGGCCTGCTCCTGATGGCGACCCTGCTGCTGGCTGTACTCGGCGCGCTTTGCGCGTGGACCCTCCTGCGCCGCTACGGCCAGGGACCGGGCTCGGGCGACCGGCGCCCGCCGAGGCCACCGGACGGCTCCCGGGTGGAGACGCTCTCCACGCCCGGCTGGCTGACCACAAGAGAGCGCACGCGCTACCCGACCAGCCGCTGAGCGCTGAGATGCCGGCCCGAGCCGAGACGCTCCGCTACCCGGCGAGCGGCGACGGCAGCGCCGCCCAGCCGCGCTTCGCCGGCGACTCCCTGATCCTTCTCGGGGCCGTTCTGCTGGCAGCCTCGTTGCCGCTGATCGCGCTGCGGTTCCTGTCGCTGAAGCCGAACCTTTTCCCGTTCCTGGTGATCGGCGCCGTGGCGGGGGCCTTCCTGCTGCGAAACCCGCGCTGGATCGTGCCCTGCTACATCGGCCTCGTCTGGACCTCGATCGAGGCCAGCTACTTCGGCGGCCTGCCCTCGCCGATCGAGACGGCGGGTCTCGCGCTGCTTGCCTTCGCCACCTACCTGGCCGTCCAGCGCCTCGGATACGCGAAAGAGGTGCTGGTCGTCTGTGCCTTCCTCGCGCTGCCGGTGCTGGCGTCCGGTCTCCTCAGCCCAGACGGCCTGACGATCCCGATCGACCAGCTGAAGAACATCACCTTCCTGTTCCTGGCGGCGATGGTCGTTCGAAGCGTCGAAGACGTCGACCGCGCCGCGATAGCTCTCGCCGTGGTGGGCATCTTCCTGGGCTTCGGGTCGGTGTACTCCGTGTTCGTCTCCCCGACAGAGTTGTTCCCGCTCAAGGAGCCGGACATCCCCTTCAACCCGATCACTCCCCGCGCCGACGGGCCGGTCGGCGACCCCAATTTCTTTGCGCTGGTGATGGCCGCGCTGGTGCCGTTCGGGATGTACCTGGTCGCGCGTGGGGGCGCCCGCCAGCTGCTCGGGATCGCGTCGGTGCTCGCCGTGATCGGCGGCGTGTTCGCAACCGGGTCGCGCGGCGGCATCGTCGCCATAGGGGCGGCCATCGTCGGCGCTGGTCTGATCATGCCGGTGTTCCGGATCAGGGTGGCGGCGGCCGCGGTCGTGCTCGGGACGGTGGTCGCGCTGCCTCTGTTCGCGGCGCAGACGGAGGACGCCGGCGCGCGCGGGATCGAGGGGCGCCTGACCGAGAACAAGGTGGCCGTTGCGATGTTCAGTGAGTTTCCCGTCACGGGCGTGGGGCCCGGCCACTTCCCCGCGCACTACCGCGACTACACCCGCTTCATCGGCAATGACCCGAGGCCGGAGCGCGAGGCGCACAGCCTCCCCCTCGAGGTCGCCGCCGAACAGGGCCTGGCCGGCATCATCGGCTGGAGCCTCGCCTTCCTCGTGGTGCTGCGGTTTGCATCCGTCTACGGCGTCTGGAGGCTGCTGATCGGGCGGGCCGTGATCCTCTCGATCCTCACCTACCTGACCGCCAGCCTCTTCCTGCACGGCAGCGAGATCCGTCTGCTCTGGTTGCTGCTGGGGATGCTGTTCGCGCTCGGATGGGCGGTGAGGGAGAGGCCGCCGAAGACACTGCTCGGTTGACGGCCAGGGGCACCGTCTTCTGGGGCAGCGCGGCGGGCGCCGGCTGGGTTCTCGTCGGCTATCCGCTGGCGCTGCTGCTCCTTCCCGAGCGCGGGTGGATCCGCCGCGAGGGGTTCCCGCCCGTGACGATCCTCGTCCCCGCCTATCGCGAGCGCGAGGAGCTGCGCGAGAAGCTCGAGGCGCTGCATCGGCTCGACTACCCGAAAGACCGCCTGCAGGTGATAGTGACCGTGGATGGGGACGAGGAGGTGGCGCAGATCGCGCGTGCCGCGAGTCCCGCAGCCACCGTGTTGTTCTCGGCTGAGCGCGCGGGAAAGGCCGCCGCGCTGAGCCGCGGGCTTGCGGCGGCGACGGGCGAGATCGTGCTGATGACGGATGCCAACAACATCCTCGAGCCCGGCAGCCTGAAGGCCGCGGTACGCCATTTCGCGGAGCCCGGAGTGGTTGGGGTGGCGGGCCGTAGGGGGGAGCGTGGAAGCGCATACGACCGCTACGAGGACATGATCCGCAGGCTCGAGACCCGCTCCGGCAGCGTGGCGGCCATGTCCGGCGAGTTCATGGCGGTGCGAAGGCAAGAGCTGCCGGCGTTTCCCGATGGCCTGGTGAACGACGACTTCTGGCTTCTCTGCCAGCTCGTGCGGCGCGGCGGTCGGGTGGTCTACGAACCCGAGGCGTCGTCGCACGAGGAGCGCGTGCCGGCGACCGGAGAGCTCGCGCGACGCTCGCGCATGAGCGCCGGCCGTGTGATGGCCCTGTCGGAGTTGCGAGACCTTCCGCTGGGGTTCGCCTGGCGCGCCGCCTCCCACAAGTACGGTCGCCTGGCGCTGCCGTTCCTGCTCGCCGCCGCGCTGGCGTCTTCTCTCGCCCTCGTGCCCAGGCGCCCCTATCGCACCCTCGCGGCCGGGCAGGCCGCGTTCTACGCGACCGGGGCCCTCGCGAGCGCCGGCGCCGCACCGCCGGGAGCGGCCGGACGACTTGCGCGGGCCGCCGGCCAGTTCACGCTCGGCAACGTCGCGGTGGCGCTAGGCGTCGTACGCGGCATCCGCGGGCGCCAGAGCGCTCACTGGGATCCCGTTCGCTGAATCTGACTTCCGTCCCTCCGCCGGCCCGAGATGAACTCCGCCACGCGCCGGCACTCCGCCTCCATCGTGTAGCGGCGGACGTGCGCGCGGCCGGCCTCGACGAGCTTCTCCCGTAGGGGTTCGTCGCTCGCGACGCTCTCGAGCGCGCCGGCCGCCGCTTCGACGTCGCCCGGAGGGACCAGCAAAGCCGCCCCGTCCACCGCCTGCGCGACGCCGCCGACATCGGTGGCGATCACGGGCATCGCGGCCGCCATCGCCTCGAGAAGAACCTGAGGTAGTCCCTCGGTCCAGGAGACGTGCAGGAACGCATGCCCGCTGCGGTAGACGTCGAGCAGGCCTTGGTCGATGGGGACGTGGCCCTTCAGCACGGCGTGCTCCGAGACGCCGAGCTCGGTGAGGCGAGCTCTGAGCTCGCCTTCGAGCGGTCCGTCGCCACAAACGACGAGGCGCCAGCGGGTGTCACGCGAGCGCAGTCGCGCCAGCACGTCGGCGAGCATCAGCGGGTTCTTCTCCGGGTCGAGCCGCCCGACGCTGACGACGGTGATCGCGCCGTTCCATGTCCGCTCGAGCTCGCCGGCGGCGACGACGTCACGGTCGCGCACGAGGGAGACGGAGACCTCCAGAGGTTGCCGGGCGCGCGCATAGTTGCGCGCGAGCTGTGGGCCCACGACCACGATCGGGAAGCGGCGGGCGAGGAGGCGGAATGCGCCCTCGAGCGCGTCGACCGCCGCGTGCAGCAGCCGCTTGCCGGGCCGGCGGTTGCGTATGTATCGCGGCGTGTCCTGGCGCACGCCGAGCACGACTCGCTTGCGCCGCAGCGCCGCCAGCGCGACGAGCACGAGCGACAGCGGGTAGGGGCCGAGCACCCAGACCGCGTCCACCCGGCCGAGCACGCGCCAGAACGTGGGCACGGCACGCCCGAGCGCACGCAGAGCGCTCAGCGGGCTCGCGGCATCGGAATAGAAGGGAAGGGGCTCGAACTCGAGTCGATCCGCGAGCTTGTAGTGCGAGCGTGCCGGCTCGGGGTCCAGGCGGCCGATCACGACCGTCCGCTCGAACGACTCCGCGAGCTGTCCGATGAAGACGATGAACGCCCGCGAAGCGTAAACCGCGCCCTCGTGGCGCCAGTACGCCTGGTCCGTGTAGACCGCTACGCGCATCGCCGGTGCGCCCGTTAGGGGGCTACCGCGCCGTTGAGCGCCGAGATGGCTTCCTCGACGCGCTCGGCCACACGGTCCCATCCGCTCAGCTCGAGCACCCGCCTGCGCCCGTTGGCCCCAAGTCGCGCAGCGAGCTCAGGATCGGACACGACCTGCTCGAGGGCATCCGCGAGCGCGGCGGGATCCTCGGGAGGCACGAGGACGCCGGCCTCGTCGTCGCGAACGGCCGAGCCGAGATCGCCGACGTCGCTCGCGACGACGGCACGGCCATGCGTCTGTGCGACGTGCAGAACGCCGCTCTGGAAGCCCACCACGTAGGGGGTGACGACGACCCGCGCCTGGCCGAAGATGGCGCGCACGTCCTCGATCGGAACGTAGCGGTCGATCACCGTCACGCGCTCGCCGTGCCCCGCCGCCCAGCGCCGCACTGCATCGGGATCGAGGTCCGCCGGAGCGGGCCTGCCCGCGATCGTGAGGCGCACGCTCTGCCGTCGCTCGACGAGCAGGTCGAAGGCCTCCATCAGGACGGTGAGCCCCTTGATCTTGCGCCAGTCGCCGAAGAAGAGGATGCGCTCCTCCTCAGACGGTGGAGGAGGCTCGTCGGAGAAGACGCTCCAATCGCCGCCGAACGGGATCACTTCGATCGGCGCTTTCGGCCACGAGCGCCCGTACTCCTCGCGCGTGCGTTCGCCGTGGACGAGCACGAGCGAAAAGCCGCGGACCATCTGGCTGTAGACGGCGCTCAGGAGGTTGTTCTGCACGAACATGTCGTCGCCGCCCCAGCGGTTGAACGCCCGCGCATTATGGGCCACCTGGACGACCCGGGGGCCGCCGGGCATGCGAGTGAGCAGCAGGCCGCCGGTCGCGGTGAGGGTGAGGCCGACGTCGCAATTGACGACGACCGTGTCGTAGCCCCCGCGGCGCGCCTCCCAGAGGATCCGTGCCCACGAGCGAGCGAGGCGGAGCGCGATGCCCGCCCGCCGCAGGAAGATGCGCACCGGGTCGCGCCTGGGCTGCTTCTTCCAGTCGACGGTCGGCGTCAGCACCGCCCGCATGCGCGCGGGACCCCCATGGCCGCTCAGCTCGTTGTCGCGCGGCACGATCAGGTCCACGTCGTGGCCCCGCGCGGCCAGCGCGTCTCCGAAGTGCACGGCGTAATGGAGCAGGCCCCCGAAGGGGGTCGTCTCGATCACTGCGAGTCGCATACGGCCCAAACAGTTACAGTCTTCGACCGGCCGTGCCGCCGCCTAAAGCCGCGCCCGGCGCGCCGACCGACCAGTGGCCTGTCCCAATACGAGACAGACCACCACCGCACAATGACAGGTCCGAGCGTGGGAGCCACGCAACTCGGCGGCCCGATCCGGGTCCATGCGCTGATCGCGTCACTCACCTGGGGCGGCGCGGAGATGCTGCTGTCTGAGTTCGCCGCCGGCGCGCCCTCCGCGGGCATCGAGCTCTCGGTCGGGTTCCTCGAGGACCGCGACGGAAGCCCCGCCGCGGGACGGCTTCGCGAGCGCGGCATCGAGCCGATGCTCGCGCAGATCCACGGTCCGATGCCGCTGCTGAACCGCACCGACAACCGCACGGTGCGGCGCCAGCTCGCCGAGCTGCGCCCGGACATCGTGCACACCCATCTCGGCTACGCGGACATGCTGGGTGGCCTGGCAGCGCGCTCGCTCGGCATACCGGCCGTCTCGACGCTCCACATCATGGAATGGCAGCGCGACCGCCGCCACGTGCGTGCCTACGCGAAGGAGCGCCTGATGGCGCTGACGCGAAGGCGTTGCAGCAGCACCGTGATCGCGGTCTCCGACGCCGCCCGCCGCGCCTACCTCGACACCGGCTGGGACAGCCCGGAGCGCGTGGTGACGGTGCACAACGGGATCGCGGCCGAGCCGCGCGAGGGCGCCGGCGGGGCGATTCGCGCCGAGCTCGGGATCGGAGCCGAGGAGCTCGTGGTCGGCATGATGACCGTGCTCCGGCGCGGCAAGGGTCACGACGTCGCGGTGAGCGCGGTGCGCTCGCTGCGCGAGCGTATCCCCGGGCTGAGGCTCCTGATCGCCGGTGACGGCCCCCACCGCGCCGAGGTCCGAGCTCTCGCCGCGCAGCTCGGCGACGGCGCAGTGATGACCGGGCACCGCGACGACGTGATGGCGCTCCTGGAGGCGGTCGACGTTCTGCTGCACCCCACCCGCGTGGATGCCTTCCCGACCGCGCTGCTCGAGGCGATGGCGGCCGGAGTGCCCGTGGTCGCGAGCGCCGTCGGGGGCGTCCCGGAGATCGTCGATCCCGGCAGGACCGGCGTGCTCGTCCCCGCTCCTCCCGATCCCGCGCACGTCGAGGAGGCGCTCGAGCCGCTGCTCCGGGATGGGGACCTTCGCCGCCGCTTGGGCGACCAGGGAAGGGAGCGCTTTCGCGAGCACTTCACGGCTCAGGCGTTCGCGGCCCGCACGCGGGCGATCTACGACGCAGCGATGGCGTCGTGACTGGAGCGGGCGCCGGCCGGCTCCGACAATAGGGAAGATGGCGGAGAGCCGAATCCGCAACCTGGGCGCGCGCACCCTGCGGGGAATGATGTGGGCGTACGGGTCCTACGTGGGCGGCCGCGTCCTCACGCTCGTCGCCACGGCGATCCTCGCGCGGCTCCTCACGCCACGGGAGTTCGGTCTCGTCGCGCTGGCGATCCTCTTCATGTTCCTGCTGGAGACGCTGTCGGACCTGGGTGTGTCTCAGGCGCTGATCGTCGTCAAGGAGGAGGAAGAGCTCGAGCACGCCGAGACGGTGTTCGTGTGGAGCATCGCGCTCGGCGTAATTTTCTCCGCGTTCACCGCAGCGGCCAGCCCGTTCGTCGCCGAGTTCTTCGACCAGCCGCAGCTCGCCGGCATCCTCGCCGTGCTCGGCCTGCGCTTCCTGATCCGCTCCGTGGGCCTCACGCACTTCGCGCTCGCACAGAAACGCCTGGACTTCCGATCGCGCACTGCCGCGCAGATATCCGATGTATCGGTGCGCGGCGTGACGTCGATCGCGCTCGCCATCGCGGGGCTGGGCGCGTGGAGCCTCGTGCTCGGCTACATCGCCGGCAGCCTGGCGCTCACCGCGGTGCTGTGGGTGATGGTGAAGTGGCGCCCGCGGCTTCGCCCGCGGTGGGACCACCTACGCTCGATGCTGCGGTTCGGCGGCATGCTCGTCGGTGTCAACGTCGTGACCGCGCTCGAGACGCAGCTCGACTCGCTGTTCGTCGGGCGGGTGCTGGGAGCGACCGACGTCGGCCTCTACACGCTCGGCTTCCGCCTGCCGGAGCTGTTGATCCTGAACCTGTCGGTGGTCGCGGGCCAGGTGTTGTTCCCCGCTTTCGCGTCGGTCGAGCGCACGGATCTGAGCCGCGCGTTCGCGATCTCGCTGCGCTACACGCTCATGATCGCGCTGCCGATGGCGGCGGCGCTCGCGATCATGGCGGACCCTTTCATCCTCGCGCTCTTCGGCGACCAGTGGGAGCGCTCGGTGCCCGTGATGCAGGTGCTGACGGTCTACGGACTCGCCGTGGCGATATCGATTCCAGGCGGCACTGTCCTGAAGGCGACGGGCCGAGCAGGGGTGCTGCTAGCGATCTCGCTGCCCGAGGCGGTGCTCTTGCTGGCGGCGATCTGGACGTTCGTCGACGAGGGCATCGTCGCAGTCGCCGCGTGTAAGGCGGTTGTGATGGGGCTCTTCGCGCTCGTCAGCACGGTCGTCGGCATGCGCTACCTGGACGTCGGCCCTCGCTCGGTGTGGCAGGCCGTGTGGCCGCCATTGCTCGCCACGGCCGGCATGGCCGCTGTGCTGGTGCCGATCGAGCGTGTGATCGACTCACCTTGGCCGGCGCTCGTGTCGGCCGGCGTGCTCGGCGGCACCGTCTACCTGGGCCTGCTCTGGCTCTTCGCGCGCGACGCGCTCCTGCGCCTACGCGACATGGCATTCGCACGCCGCGGCGGCGACGAACCGCGCCCTGAGCCGGGCCCTCCGGGCTAGCCGGGTGTCAAACCCCCTCGGTTGGGGGTTGAAGCGCTGGTCGACCCGTTGTACCCTGCCTGGCCGGCCAGGACCGCCGTATCCCAGGTCCCCCCGGATCGAGGCTAGAGTTGGATGCCGGCGGCAGGGATGCGAAGGGTCGATGAAAGGGTGACGCGTCGAGTGGCAGGCAAGGTGGCTGGGCTGTTGGTGGGCGGCCTGGCGGCAATAGCAGCGCTTTTGATCGCGGTCGCCCCGGCGAGCGCGCAGGATGACGCGCCGGTGATCCAGCAGGCCGGCTTCGAGACCGGCGACTTCTCGCTGTTCGATCGCACGAGCACGGCCTCCGGCTCGCTCGCTCTCGACAGCACCCGCGCGTACGGCGGCGACTACTCGGCCCTGGCTGCGCATGCGGGCGGCGGTCCCGGATTCGCGTTCACGCGCTTCGACGTCGACTGGGGCGAAGGCGACAACGCGTGGTACGGCGCCGCGTTCTACCTGCCGGCGACGTTCGACACGCGACTGCAGACGGACGCGATCGTCGTCTCGTGGGGCAACCGGGTTCCGGCGACGGGTTCGAACGACTACAGCGGAATCCTGATCGCGGGGTCGAACCGCAGGGCCTATCTGGTGAGGGGGGACGCCGACTCGCGCGAGGTCCTCGCGGGGCCGATCGACCTTCCGCGCGGCAAGTGGTTCTTCCTCGAGGTGCACCAGCGCCTCGGCGAGAGCGATGCGCTCAACGAGGTCTTCGTCGACGGCGCGCTGACGATGTCCTCGACCGCGCCCAACTACTACGGGCGCCGCGCGAAGTTCGTGCGCTACGGGATTCATGGCCTGAGCCAGCTGCTGCCGCTCGAGCTGTGGTTCGACCGCGTGGTCGCGCGGAAGAGCGGCTCCAACGGGGACTGCAGCTGGGACGTGAGCGCGACGCCCGGGTTGGCGAACGGCAGATACACCGCCGTGACCAAGCACGACGGTGGCTGGCCGGTCGGCTGCTGGCGGCCCTACAGCGAACAGAGCCCCTTCAACCAGCGCATCCCCGCCGACGCGAGGCTTGACCCGCGCTCGAGCGAGATGGTGAGTCGGCTGACCGGCGCGGGCGTCCCGCCGCGGCGCAGCGTCGGCCACGCGGACACGCCCGACGACTTCCACAAGCCGACGTACTGGGCGAGCCCCACGGATCCCCTCGTGCGGCTGGAGGCGTCGTCCATCTCTCCGATCGACGGCGAGCTGATCAACGTTCCCGCCGGAGCGCGCCCCGCGGGCGGAGGCGACGGCCACATGACCATCGTTCAGCCGACCGGCTGGGAGTACGACCTCTACGCGGCGGAGCCCGTGACCGGCGGCGTCCTGCGCTACAACTCCGGCCGCAGGATCCCCGTCGATGGTGATGGCCTCAACTCAGCCGCTACCTCAGCGCGCTTCGGGAATCTCGCCGGGCGCGTGCGAGCGCAGGAGATGGAGGAGGGACGCATCAACCACGCGCTGTTCATGTCCGCTTCAACCATCGCCACCACTTCCGTGTACCCAGCGGCGAAGAGCGACGGCAACAGCGACCCGGCGCTCGGCTACCCGCCGATGGGGACGCGATTCCAGCTCGTGATCTCGGACGCAGAGCTCGCCCGCTTCCCGCCCTGGAAGCAAACGCTCCTGCGCGCGCTACGCGACTACGGCGGCTACCTGGGGGACTCGACCTCGGCGCCGTGGACCCTGGCGTCGTTCGAGTCTGGCTCGACGTACACGAGCTTCGGGGTCGAGGACCGCATGGTGGCGTTCGTCCGGGAGGCGCTGCAGGAGGGACAGGGCGGAATCACCCGCAGCGGCGACCTCTATTACCTGGACGTCGCCTCCGGGGTCGACTGGGCCAACCGCCTGCGCGTGATCGATCCCTGCGTGACGCAGCGCACCTGCTAGCCACTAGGGCGAGCGCCGAGAACGTCGTCCAGCACTCGGAGCAGGCTGGAGACATAGCGGTCCGGCCCGAAGCGGCTGCGGGTTGTCTCGCGGGCGTGCCCGGTCAGCTCGGTGACCTCGGGCTCGTTAGCCGGGTCGAGGGCCCAGTGCAACGCGCCGGTCAGCCGGTCTGGGTCGCCGGGCGGGACCACCAGGCCCGTTTCGCGGTCCTGCACATACTCGCGAACGCCCATCGTGTCGGTGACGACGACAGGCTTGCCGAGCACCATCGCGTTCAGGTAGGTCTGCTCGCCGGCGCTGCGGTCGTCGCGGGCCTGGAGCGCGACGACCACGGCGCTGGCGCTCCGCAGGCGCGCCGTGTAGTCGTCGTGTGACAAGCGGCCCGCGCTGACGTTGGCGGGCAGACGCTCGCCGGCCGGAATCCGTCCCGTGGCGAGCACGAAACGGGTTTCGGGCATGCGCCGCGCAGCTTCGATCAAAGCGCGGTAGTCGCGGTGCGAGTCGCCGCCGGCGAACACGCTGCCGTCGCGCTCGACGGGGGCGACGAGCTCCTCCTCGGAGAGGGTGTAGTAGTAGGGCGTCACGTGCACGCGCCCGGCGTCCACGCGCCACAGCTCGGGGAACCTGTCCGCCTGCTCGCGCGAATGGACGCAGTAGTGCACGTGGGCGCCGTCGAGTGCTCGCATGCCGGCGCCGGTCGCGAGCCGGTCCGCCCGCGAGCCGCTGCGCCCCCAGACGCAGTCGGCGATCACGATCGCCGGCGGGCGCCGGCGTCTCCCGATCGCGGCCGCCGCCGCCAGCTCGCGGAGCGGCGCGCCGGAGCCGTTCAGGAAGAGCGCCTCATACCGTTTCGCCGCCGAGACCAGCCGGCGAAAGAGGGCCGGGCTCGAAAGCGACGAAGGGTCGACCATGTCGAAGCGCTCCACCCACGACGTCCGGCGGGGAAAGTGGAGAGTGGTAACGGCTCGCTTCCGTTGCTCGTGTCTGGATGGAGTGGGCATTCCGGAAAGGCTAGATAATCGAAGTCGCTGCCCTTCATGCCTGAGCTGACGCTCGACCCGATCGAATCCCTGGAGAGCGCTCCGCCTGAATGGGCGGGGCTGGCTGAGCGCAGCGGCAACGTCTTCTCGACGAGGGAGTGGGCCGAGGTGTGGTGGCGTCACTTCGGCGC
Source organism: uncultured Solirubrobacterales bacterium (assembly GCA_963774075.1). Taxonomy (GTDB): domain Bacteria; phylum Actinomycetota; class Thermoleophilia; order Solirubrobacterales; family JBBDJG01; genus JBBQNR01. The sequence goes on from CAVZDP010000009.1 coordinate 388,870, forward strand.
CGATCGCCCGCTTGCGCTGACGGCGTGCCGGCGGGCCGGTGGAGAGGTCGTGGGCATCCTGCCGCTCTACATGTCGTCGCGTCGGCCCGTTCGGACACTCCGCTTCCTCGGCCACGGTCCCGCGGACCAGCTCGCGCCCGTCTGCGACCCCGCGGACCTCGAGCCGGTCACCGCCGCGCTTCGCCACGCCCTCCGCGAGCGAGCGTGGCCGTGGGACGTACTCCTCGCCGAGCGGCTGCCGGGCGGTCACGACTGGAGCGCGCTTCTCGGTGCCCGCACGCTCGGGCGCGATGCGAGCCCGGTGCTGGCCACCGGCGGCAAGAGCTGGGACGAGTACCTCGCCTCGCGCAGCTCGAACTTCCGCGAGCAGGTGCGTCGCCGGGAGCGCAAGCTCGGCCGCGAGCACGAGCTCCGCTACAGGCTCGCCGACCGCGAGTCACTGGAGGCCGACTTCACCCGTCTCGTCGAGCTGCACGAGGCGCGCTGGGGCGAGCGTTCGCCCGCCTTCGTCGGGCCGCTGCGCGAGTTCCACCAGGACTTCGCGGCGGTCGCGCTCGAGCGAGGCTGGCTGCGGCTCTGGTCGCTGGAGGTGGACGGGCGAACGGTGGCCGCCTGGCATGGGTTTCGCTTCGGCGGCTTCGAGAGCTACTACCAATCGGGGCGGGATCCGGCCTGGGACCGCTACCGCGTCGGGTTCGTGCTGCTCACCCACACGATGCGCGAGGCATTCGACGACGGCATGCGCGAGTACCGGATGCTTCGCGGGGCCGAGGCGTACAAGGACCGCTTCGCGACCGAGGACAAAGGGCTCGAGACGGTCGCCGTCTCGCGCGGCGTGGGAAGAGCGGCCTATGCGATCGGCTCGGCGGCGAGGCGGACGATGCCCGCACGGGTCAGGCGGCGCCTCGCCCGACTGGCCGGATGAGAGACGTTCTCGTTCTCTGCTACCACGCCGTCAGCGTGCACTGGACGGCGCGGCTGTCGATCTCACCCGACCTGCTCGAGCGCCAGATCGGGCTGCTGCTCAGCAGAGGCTACGAGGCCACTACCTTCAGCCGGGCGGTCAGCGCGCCGCCGGCTCGACGGACCCTGGCGGTGACGTTCGACGACGCCTTCCTGTCCGTGTACGAGCTGGCCCTGCCGATCATGTCGCGGCTCGGGGTGCCGGGGACCGTCTTCGTGCCCACGGGCTTGATCGGCACGGGCGAGCCGATGGCCTGGCCCGGCATCGACGAATGGCTCGGCGGTCCCTACGAGCGGGAGCTGGTGGGCATGTCATGGGACCAGGTGGGGGAGCTCGCGGACCGCGGCTGGGAGGTCGGGTCGCACTCCCGCTCGCACCCGCGCCTCACCACGGTGGAAGGCGAGGTGCTCCGCTACGAGCTGGAGGGTTCGCGGACGGACCTGGAAGGGCGGCTCGGCCGGGCAAGCGCGTCGCTCGCCTATCCGTACGGCGACGTCGACGAGCGCGTGCTCGACGCCGCGCGGGGGGCGGGCTACAGCACGGCAGCGGGGCTGCCGGGGCGCTTCGAGCCGCCTCATCCGCTGCGGTGGCCCAGGGCCGGCATCTACTGGTACGACGACATGCGCAAGTTCCGCCGCAAGGTCTCGCTGCCCCGGCGGGCGGCGCGTGCCTCGCGCCTTTGGCCGCGCGTGGAAGGCCTTCGCCACAAGCTGCGCCGTCGCTGAGGGAGACTCCCGGAACGTCATGAGCACCCGATCGATCCGACTCGCCCCCGCTGTCACCGTCGCATTGCTCGCGCTCGGGTCCGGCGCCCTCGGCGGTGGGGTCGGCGCCAGCTCCGCCACGCTCGATCGCTGCTCGTCGGCGTTTCGCGGTTTCGGGGTGGGGAAGTGGCCGCCCGCCTGCTGGCGCCCGTACTCCGACTCGAGTCCCTTCAACCGGCCCATTCCTCCGAACCCCAGGCTCCACCCGCGCTCCTCGCAGATCGTCAGGCGCCTGGTCGGATTCGGGCCGCCCAACCCGGAGCGCGCGGGCATCGCCGACGAGGGAGACGACTACGGCAAGCCCGTCTACTTCGCTCGCCCTGGCGACCCCATGGTGCGCCTGAACGGATCGGGCAGCTCACCGATCGACGGAGACCGGATCCGCGTTCCCGCCGGCGCGCGTCCCGCATCCGGCGGCGACGCTCACATGACGATCGTGCAGCCCGACGGCTGGGAGTACGACCTCTATGACGCGCGCCCGGTCCGCAGAGGCGTGCTGCGCTACGACTCCGGTCGCAGGATCAGGATCGACGGCGACGGGCTCAATTCGGCTGCGACGGCGTCGCGCATCGGCAACCTCGCCGGCCCCGTCCGCGCGGTCGAGCTCGAGGCCGGTTTGATCAACCACGCGCTGACGATGGCGGTCCAGTGCACGTCGGGGCGCCACGTCTGGCCCGCCGCGAAGACCGACTCCAAGTGCAGGAGGCCCAGGAACGCGCCGCCAATGGGCGCTCGCTTCCAGCTCGCCCTGAGCGACGCCCAGATCGACGCGCTGGCGGTGCCGGCCTGGAAGAAGACGCTCCTGCGCGCCCTCGCCCGCTACGGCGCCTACGTGAGCGACTCGACGTCCTCGCCCTGGTCGCTGACCGGCTTCGAATCCGGCACCACCTACACGAGCTTCGGGCGGGACGACCCGATGGTGGCCTTCGCGCGCAAGGCCGGCATCGAGCGCAAGGACGACGGTGTCTACTACTTCAAGATCGACGGCGGGGTGGACTGGGAGCGCCACCTGCGCGTGATTCACCCCTCGGTGGCGCGCCGGCCTCCGCGGTAGAGCAGCCGCCCGGCGGCTACTGAGCGGTCTCGAGGTAGAGCTTCTCGTCCTGGAGTGCGACGGTCCACTCGAGCTGCTTCGCTATGCCGACCGCCAGTCCCGTGACGGGAGAGAAGCCGAGCTCGTTGGCCGCCAACGTGCCGTCCGCGCAGGTCTGGCGCGCGTCGCCCCGCTGGTTCGGGCGGTACTCGACCTCGAGCGGGCGCTCGAGCAGCTCCTCGAGCACGCCGACGATGTCGATCACTGCGGTGGCGTTGCCGCCGCCGACGTTGTACACGGAGCCCGGCTCGCCCCTCATCGCGGCGACCGTGCCGTCGACGATGTCCGACACGTACGTGAAGTCCCTGATCTGGTGGCCGTCGCCGTTGACCTGCAGCGGCTCGTTGCCGAGCGCGCGCGTGATGAAGCGCTGAAAAGCCATGTCGGGCCGCTGGCGGGGCCCGTAGGCCGTGAAGTAGCGCAGGCCCACGACCGGCACGCCGCTGTTGCGGTGGTAGACGGCCGCGATCTCCTCCGCCGCGAGCTTGGTCACGCCGTACGGCGACATCGGGCGGCGCTCGGCGCGCTCGTCCGTCGGGTAGCTCGTCGTGTCGCCGTAGACCGACGACGAGGACGCGTAGATGAACGCCTCGATCGGGTTGCGCACCGCCTCTTCGAGCAGCGCCTGCGTCGCCTCGATGTTGTTGCGCACGTAGCAGGAGAAGCCGGTGCCGAAGCTTCCGCGCACCCCGGGTTGGGCCGCGAGGTGGTACACGGCCGAGACGCCCTCGAGCAGGCCGTGGAGGTCGTCCACGCCGAGGTCGATCTCGCGCAGGACGAAGGCCGGCTCGTCGAGCAGCCGCTCGAGGTTGCGCTCCTTGAGCGCGCGGGCGTAGTAGTCGGTGAAGCAGTCGACGCCGATCACCTGGTAGCCGTCGTCGACGAGCCGCTCGGAGAGGTGAGAGCCGAGGAATCCGGCGCAGCCGGTCACGATGACGCGCTTGCTCACGACCTGCCTGCCGCGTGCTCGAGAGCGGGAGCGTGCGCGGGCAGCTCGGAGATGAGCGGGCCCTCGGAGGAAGCGCTGAAGTCCACGGGCACGACCGACTCGCCCATTGTTGCCCGGGCGTGATCCAGCAGCGTCTGGAGCGTCACGCCGTCCTTCGGGAACGTGGCCCAGCCGAAGCTGCGGCCGCTGAAGCGCTCGGCGAGGCGAGCCTCCAGGCCCTCGCGCACGAAGCCGTGCGCGTCGAGGAAGGCGAACAGCTCCGACCCGCCCGCGTTGCGGCCGAGCGTCACGCTGTCCGTGATCCGGAACGACTCGATCAGGTTCCGCACCTCCTGCTCGTCGATGCCCTCGAGGGGCGCGACCAGCAGGTGCGCGGGCTCCTCACGACGCCTGCACCACGCGAGGTGGCGCTGAAGGTCGCCGTTCGGCTCGAGTTGCGCCTGATTGCCCCGGAAGAGGCTCGTCGCCAGGCCCACGGCGGCGCCGGCCCCGATCCAGGCCCATTCGGGGCTGGAGCCGAGGAAGGCGATCGGGACCATGGCAAGCGCCGTCAACAGGCGGGCTCCGATCGGGGCCTCGATCAGCGAGACGGCCAGCACGGCCCCGCCGGCCGCGACCGGCACCGCTGCGTCGTCGATCACCAGGGAGGCGCCCAGCGCCATGGCGATCGCCCCCAACCAAAGCGCCGTGGGGGCGAAGGGCCGTGCACCTAGCCCGGCGGTCATTGGCTCTCTCCGTCGCACGTCCCGAGGAACCGGCCGGCGAGAAGCGGGCATGCCGACAGCGCGGAGCACCGCCGTCCGTCGGATGCTTCCGATTTAGCTTCCTGCGTCCTACTGAATCCGTACAAGTCCACCGTCGCTGGCCCCACTAGTTCCGTCTAGCACGTGTCCCTCCGGTCACGCGAAGCGCGTAAGTCTACATAACCGTGTGACGCACTTCTCAATCTTCTTCGGCTCCCGGGATCGTCTTCTTGAGACGCCGCAAGCCGGTAATAGTCGGGTGTCGTCGCCCACTCCCCGCAACTGGACGGGATGTGTGGGCGGCCGGCCTTCCTTCATGAACAACGACCTCGGGTGGCGTTTCCGTCGCTCCCGATGGGAGAGTTGGGAGGAGCCGAAGGTTAGAGTCGGCACCGGTCGGGATGTACCCTTGAACTCCATGGCCGGGAGGAATTGCGAGACCTGCGGCACGGAAAACCCGCAGCAGGCACGCTTTTGCATGTCCTGCGGGTCGGCTCTGGAGCGCGTTTGCCCTGCGTGCGGGACGGTTGCGCCGGGGCAGGCGAAGTTCTGCATGGCCTGCGGCACGGTCCTCGACGGGGGTGCTCAGGCGCCGGCCACCGCCCCCCCAACACCCCAAGCCTCCCCCGCGGCGCCGGCCGTCGCCGAGGCGCTGCCCGAGGAGCGGCGCCAGGTCACGGTCCTGTTCGCCGACCTCTCCGGCTATACGGCCGTGGCCGAGAGGCTCGACCCCGAGGACGTCAAGAACCTGGTCGACCGCTGCCTGCGCCGGCTCGGGCAGGAGGTGGACCGCTTCGGAGGCACCGTCGACAAGTACATCGGCGACAACGTGATGGCGATATTCGGAGCGCCGGTGGCGCATGAGGACGACGCCGAGCGGGCTCTCCGCGCGGCGCTCGGGATGCAGGACGCCATGGTCGAGATCAACGAAGGGCTGGGGGAGACGCACGGGGTCAACTTCGCCCTCCGCGTGGGGGTCAACACGGGCGAGGTCGTCGCCGGCGCGATCGGCGACGGGTACACCGTGATCGGCGACACGGTCAACGTCGCCGCCCGGCTCCAGTCAGCCGGCAGGCCCGGCGGCGTGACGGTCGGCGAGCGGACCTACCGGGCCACGCGCGAGGCGGTCGACTACAAGCTGCTCGAGCCGCTGCGGCTGAAGGGCAAGGCCGAGCTCGTGCCGGCCTGGGAGGCGATCGGGCTGATCGCCGTCCAGCCTGCGCGCCGGTCCGAGGCGCGGGGCGAGGCGCCGCTGGTGGGCCGCGACGACAAGCTCGATCTGCTCGAGTCCGTGTACGAGCGCGTCTCCAACCAGGACCGGCCACACCTCGTGACCGTGATCGGCCAGGCCGGCGTGGGCAAGTCGCGCCTGCTGGCGGAGCTTCGCACCCGCCTCGACGGCCGGGACCCAGAGCCCACCTTCAGGGAGGGCCGCTGCCTGCCCTACGGCTCGGGGATCGTCTACTGGGCGCTCGGAGAGGTGATCAAGACCGAGGCCGGGATCGTGGACTCCGACGACTCCGACGTGGCCTGGGGCAAGCTCTCGGAGACGATCCGCGGCCTGGTCGGCGAGGAGGCCGAGCACGGCGAGTCGAGCGACCGCCGCGCCGCCCTGATCGCGCGGCTGCTGGGCGTCGAAGCGCCCGCCGGGGTCGCGCCCGTGGAGATGGACGATCCGCAACGCATGCGCGAGAGCTTTTTCTCAGCCGTCCGCTCGTGTATCGAGGCGATGGCGATGCGCAACCCGCTCGTGCTGGCGTTCGAGGACATCCACTGGGCCGACCATGGGATGCTCGATCTGATCGAGTACCTCGCGCAGTGGGTTCGCGGGCCGCTCATGCTGCTCTGCCTCGCGCGCGACGAGCTGCTCGACCGCCGGTCGGGCTGGGGCGGAGGTCGCCGGGAGGCGACCTCGATCATGCTCGACCCGCTGACCGTCGAGCAGACCCGCGAGCTCGTGGCGTCGTTGCTGCCCGAGGGCGACACCGAGCGCGAAGCCGTCGCGCTGGTCGCCGAGCGCGCCGGCGGCAACCCTTTCTTCGCCGAGGAGATGGTGCGCCGCCTCGCCGAGGAGACCGGGGAGGAGGCGGCCAAGCTGCCCGACACCGTGCAGGCCCTCCTCGCCGCGCGCCTCGACTCGCTCGAGCCCATGGAGCGGCGCCTCGTGCAACACGCCGCCGTGATGGGGCGCACCTTCTGGCACGGGTCCCTGGTCACGGTGGCCGGCGAGGTGGAGGGCGAGCTGGGCCGGGCGCTGAGCTCCCTCCAGGAAAAGGACATCGTCATCCCGGGCACCGGCGGGCAGCTCGCCGGCGAGCGCGAGTACGCGTTCAAGCACGTTCTGATCCGCGACGTGGCGTACGGGATGCTGCCCAAGAGCGTCCGCTGGCGAAAGCACTTCGAGGTCGGCTGCTTCATCGAGGGCCGCGCCGGCGATCGCACCGACGAGGTCGTCGCCCTGCTCGCCGAGCACTTCGGCCGCGCTGCCTCCCTCGGAGAGGAGAGCGGCATCGAGTACGACGAGATCGAGCCCGTCTACGGCAAGGCGCTCCACTTCCTCGAGGCCGCCGGCGACGCCGCCGCGGCGCTCTACTCCAACCCCGAGGCCTTCGCTCACTACAAGTCGGCGCGCGGGCTGCGAGCTCGCCACGACCCCGGCACGCTGGCGCGGATCGGCGAGAAGCAGGGCGACGTCGCCCTGCGCATGGGTCGCGTGGACGCGGCGATCGAGGTCTGGGAGGAGTGCCTCGAGTACCACCGTGCGCAGGAGGACCTGAACCGCGTCGCGGACCTGCACCGCAAGGTCGGGGCGGGCCTCTGGCACAAGGGCGAGCGAAAGCAGGCGATCGAGCGCTACCAGAAGGGCATCAACCTCCTCAAGGACGGCCCCCCGTGCCTGGAGCTCGTGCGCCTCTACGAGGAAGCCGCCTCCCTCTACATGCACGCCGGTGACAACATGCTCGCGATCTACGCGTCCGAGAAGGCGCTGCGCCTGGCCGAGCGGATGGGGGAGACGGGCGCGGCGAGCCGCGCTCACGGCATCTTCGGCCGCGTCTTCGGCCGCATCGGCGACACGGCCAAGGCGCGGGAGAACCTGGAGCGCTCGGTGGAACTGGGCCGCGACTCGGACCAGGGGGAGACGATCCGGGCGCTGCTGACGCTCGGCCATCACCTCGAGGTGTCCGAAGCCGACTACGAAGGGGCGAGGGCCGCCTACTCCGAGGGCCTCGAGCTCAGCCGCCAGATTGGCGAGCTGCCCGCGCAGGTGGAGCTGCATGCGGCGCTCGCGCAGCTCGCCGTCTACCGCGGTGACTGGGAGGGCGTGAGCCACTCGACCGAGAAGAGCGCCAACCTCGCCGAGCGGGAGGGCCTGGTGGGCACTCTGTGCTTCCCCTACGTTCTGCGCGGCCTGCTCGGCTGGCGAAACGGCAACTGGGAGGCTGCCGAGGAGGCGTGCCGGCGCGCCTACGAGCTGGCCGACCAGGTCGGCTGGTCCGAGGTGGCATTCTCGGCGCTCTACTGGCTGGCGGCAGCGCTCCGTGACCGCGGCGACTACGGCGCCGCCGTCACGGAGCTGGACAGGGCGCTCGACGTCTGCGAGCGGGCCGGCCTGATCGCGCAGTCGATCGAGGCGATGTCGGCGCGCGCCATCACCCTCGCGATGGCCGGCAAGCGCGACCAGGGCCGGGAGACCGCCGAGGAGGCGGGCTACCTGGCCGAGCGCCTGCACTATCCGGTCGGGCAGGCGGCCGCGCTCCAGGCCCGCGGCACCACAAGTGCCGATCCGGTCGAGGGAGCCGCGCTCCTGCGCGAGGCGCAGCAGCTCTGGGAGGGCCTCGACCGACCGCTCGACGCCGCGACCTGCGACCTCCTGGCGGGAACGGTGCTCCGCGACGCGGACGCCGAGCAGGCCACCGACGCGCTGGAGGCGGCGGCGGACGCGTTCGAGCGCCTCGGCGTCCCACACATGGTCGAGCGCGCCCGCGCCGTATCCGCCTAGTCTCAGCGGGCTTCCCCGGGCCGGCCCGACGGCTGTGCCAAACTTTTTGGCGTGCCCTACCTCGAGCGTCCCGACGGGATCGAGATCTACTGGGAGGAGCGCGGCAGCGGCCCGCTGGTCGTGCTCGCCAACCAGTTCTTCGGCTATCCGGAGGTCTACCAGGGCCTGATCGACGACATCTCCCGTGACCATCGCGTCGTCACCTACGACCTGCGCGGCACGGGCAGGTCGACCAGGAGCGGTCCCTACAGCATGGTCACCGACGCCGCCGACCTGACCGCGCTGCTCGAGGAGCTCGGCGGCGGCGCGCTCGTATACGGGATGGGTGACGGCTGCAACAGAGCGGTGAAGGTGGCCGCGGAGCACCCTGATCTCGTGCGCGCGATCGTGACCTCGGGCGGGAACCCGGTCGGCCAGGTCGCCGCCCGTGGCACCGAGTCGCTTGCCGCTTCGCCCTCTGTCCTCCAGGCCCTCCTGAGCATGATGGACACCGACTACCGAGCCGCGCTGAACACCATGATCGCCAACGCGAACCCGGACACCAGCGAGGAGGAAGTGAGGGAGCGCGTCAACCGCATCGTCGCCCACTGCCCGCACGAGGCGGCGGCCCCACGCCTGCACGACTGGATCCACGACGAGACTTCGCTCGAGGACTCGCGCGCCGTCGGGGACCGGCTCGTGATGCTGGAGTTCGGCGGCACGCCCTGGTTCAACGAGGAGCTCCTGCCCATAACCAGGAAGCTCCTCCCCGAGGCCAGGATCGAGGAGGTCGAGGCGGGCGTCATCTCACGCCCGGACATCGCCGCGGAAGTCGTGCGCCGCATCACTGCCGCGGAGCCCCTGGCCCGGGTCTCAGGCGGCGTCGGCGAGCCGCGCTAGATCCTCGGCGGAGTTCCAGGCGCCGACCGACGCGCGCAGCCAGCCGCGGCCGGGTATCGAGCGCACCACCACGCCGCTCGCCGCCAACCGCTCGACGTCGGCGTCCGGGTCTTCGGAGCGCCACGACACGAGGGTCGTCGGACCGCCCGGGACGACCTCGACCTTCTGCGCGAGCAGGGAGCGAAGCTTCAGGGCCTGCGCCCCTGCGTGGTCGCGCACGTCGCTCCAGCCGGCCTCCTCGAGCACACGCAGCGCCTCGAGCGCAGCGGCGCCCGCCGGCCCCGGCCACAGCCCGGCGTCGAGCCGCCGCGCGCCCGGGTTAGGCAGGAGCTCGAGCGGGCTGCTCGGGTCCTGGAGCGTCATGTAGCTGGGCGCGGGCATGTCGAGCCTGGCGGCGAGCTCCGCTCGAGCGAAGAGGTAACCGGTCCAGTCCGGGCCGCAAAGCCATTTCTGGCCGGAGGCAGCGTAGAAGTCACAGTCGAGCGCGTGTACGTCTACGTCGATCGCGCCGAGGGCCTGCGCGCCGTCGAGCAGCAGCGGCACGCCGCTGGCGCGCAATGCCTCGATCGGCGCCACGGCTCCGGTCATCCACGACACGTGTGACACGGCCACCAGCGTCGTGGTCTCGGTGACCGCATCACCGAGATCGGAGAAGGGCGCCACCCGCAGCGAGGCTCCTCCACGCCGGCATGCCGCGGCGAGAGGCGCCAGCAGCCCGGGGTGCTCCTCGTCGGAGGTGAGCACCTCGTCCCGTGACCCGAGCTCGAGCGCCGCCAGCGCCAGGTTCACCCCTTCCGTGGTCGAGCGCGTGAGCGCCACCTCGTCGACGTGCGCCCCGATCAGCGCGGCGACGCTCGACCGCGACTGCTCACCGAGCTGGGCGACCTCGAGGAAGTGCAGGGCGCCGCTTCGCCCTTGCTCGAGCTCGCGCCGCCAGCGTTTCGTGGCCGCGTCCGCGGCTCGGCGGGGAATTGGGCCGTTCGTGCCGGCGTTCAGGTACGCAGCCCGCTCCAGCACTGGGAACTGTGCGCGTAGGGCGGCGGCGTCCATGGCGACGATCGTACGCAGAAGGCCGCGCCCACTGGGCGCGGCCCTCACGCACGGCCGGTTTCGCGCCCGAGCGCGAGGGCTCGGGAGCCTAGCCGCACACCGGCCAGGGCGACGTGCCGCTCCGCTTCAGAAGCAGAGCCGCTCTACGGTCCTGCTCGGCCTCCGAGGCGGCCGCGGGATCGCCGCGGCCTCCGACGGCCTCCCAGGTGCCGAATGAGAACTGATACTTGCCGCGGTAGGACCCTCCACCGCCGATGGCGCGCGGGTTGCCCTTCGACTCGCACTTGGCGATCCGCTCGAGCACCGCACGGACCGCGGGCGTGAGCCCGAAGTGCAGGTCCGCGCGGACTCGCCGGATGCGCTTGCGCAGCACGCGAATCGCCCGCCGCAGTCTGCGCGGGGACCAGTGTGCCTGCGTCGTCTGCACGATGCGCGCCTTGCGGCCGTCCCGCCTGGCGATCAGGCGGTTCGTTCGGTTCCTCAGGCGGAGGAACCTCCGTACCAGTCTCTTTTGTCTCATTTGTTCATTGGTTGGGTTGGTAATGGTCACCGGCCCAGGGGGCTGGTGAAGGTAGTTCTCTGCGGGGCCCGAGACCGGCTGTTGGCCGCTCGGGGCTCCCGCCTTCGTGTCTGCCGATACCGCAACTGCTGGTGCCGCTGCTGCGATGCCGACGCTGATCACGGCAATCAGGGGGGCTCTCATGCTCCTCCTCATGTCGCTGGTCAGTGGTCGGCCTCTCCCTCCTCTGCAGCGTTCGCCAGACAGTCACCTCCTTTGTTGCGGCGTGCCAGCGGACATCCCGGGCGGGGCCGAAGCCCGTTCCAAATGCGGCCCGAGGGCCGCTTCCCGGCATCCCCGAAGGCGTTGCCGCGTCGCTTTCCGTCACTGGAAACCCCGCCGCCGACCAATGCAGGCGGCGGGAGCAGGGCGCCGGACTTGTGCATCACACCGGGCGCTTCCTGCTGATCGATTCGTCAGTCAAAGTAATACCACGAACCGAACGTTTGTTTCGGGTAGGTCACGTGCCGAACGGCACAATTCCGCCCGGCGACATTGGACCGCCGCGGCCGGGATTTCCCATCGCAGCGCGCCATGGCGGCGCCGGCCGCCCTCCGGTCGGGCTCCGGGCAATCGTTAGCATCCCGCCGCGTGAAAGTCATCCTGCCCGACGACAGGGAGCTCGAGCTGCCAGATGGGGCTACCGGCCGCGACCTCGCGGCCGCCATCGGAGAGGGGCTCGCCCGCGCCGCCCTCGCGATCCGGGTCGGCGGAGAGGTCAGGGACCTCGCCGCGCCCCTCGGCGACGGCGAGCGGGTGGAGGTGATCACCCCGCGCAGTGACGGCGCCCTCGACCTGATCCGTCACGACGCGGCTCACGTGATGGCGACCGCCGTGACCGAGCTCTACCCGGGTACCAAGGTCTCGATCGGACCCCCGATCGAGGACGGCTTCTACTACGACTTCGAGTTCCCGGCCGGCGTCAAGGTGTCCGAGGAGGACCTCGCCGCGATCGAGCAGAAGATGCGCGAGCACGTCAAGGCGGACGAGACCTTCGAGCGCTCCGAGCTCGCCGCCGACGAGGCGGAGCATTACTTCGCCGAGCAGGACCAGGGCTACAAGGTGGAGCTGATCCGCGACCTCGTCAGGGACGAAGGGGTGCGCTCCGTCTCGATCTATCGCAACGGCCCCTTCACGGATCTGTGCCGCGGCCCGCATGCGCCTTCGACCGCGCGCATCAAGGCCTTCAAGCTGCTTTCACTGGCAGGGGCGTACTGGCGCGGCGACGAGCGCAACACGATGCTGACTCGCATCTACGGCACCGCGTTCTTCTCGAAGGACGACCTCGAGAGCCACCTCGAGCGGCTCGAGCAGGCGCGCGCCCGCGATCACCGCAGGCTGGGCCCGCAGCTCGGGCTCTTCACACTGCGGCCCGAGTCCCCGGGGATGCCGTTCTTCCTCCCGAAGGGGATGTTGATGATCAACCTCATCCAGGAGGTCGTGCGGGGGCAGCTCGAGAAACGCGCCTACGACGAGATTCGCACCCCGCACGTGCTCGACGTCGAGCTGTGGAAGCGCTCAGGTCACTGGGAGAACTACCGCGAGAACATGTTCTTCACGAGCGACGCGCCCGGTGGCGAGGGCGGGCGCACGTACGCGATCAAGCCGATGAACTGCCCCGGCGCGTGTCTCGTGTACGCGTCGAGCCGCCACTCCTACCGCGAGCTTCCGCTGCGCATGGCCGAGTTCGGACTCTGCACGCGCAACGAGCGCGAGGGCGTGCTGCACGGGCTGCTGCGAGTGCGCGCGTTCACCCAGGACGACGCGCACGTGTTCTGCTCCGAAGACCAGATCGTCGCGGAGGTGCGCGACATCACCGAGGCGATCGACGAGCTGTACGCGCTGTTCGGGTTCGAGGACGTGCGGGTCGAGCTTTCGACGCGGCCGGAGAAGTCGATCGGCACGAACGAGCAGTGGCGGACGGCGGAGTCGGCGCTGCACGAGGCGCTCGAGACGATCGGGCGCGAGTACCAGCTCAACCCCGGCGACGGTGCCTTCTACGGTCCGAAGATCGACTTCCACGTGACGGATGCGTTGGGGCGCTCGTGGCAGTGCGGAACCTGCCAGCTCGACTTCTTCATGCCGGAGCGGTTCGGCCTCACCTACACGGCGGCGGACAACAGCGAGCACGCGCCGGTGATGATCCATCGCGCGCTGCTCGGCTCGATCGAGCGCTTCTTCGGCATCCTGATCGAGCATCACGGCGGCGAGTTCCCGGTCTGGCTGGCGCCCGTGCAGGCGAGAGTGCTGCCGATCGCGGACCGTCACGCCGGCTACGCGCGCGAAGTCGAGCGCGAGTTGCGCGAGCTGGGCGTGCGTTGCGAGACCGACGCTCGCTCGGAGTCGGTCGGAAAAAAGATCAGAGACGCCGAGCTCGTCAAGGTGCCTTACATGCTCGTCGTCGGCGACAACGAGCAGGAGTCGGGGAAGGTCGCGGTTCGGCGCCATCGCGAGGGCGACCTGGGAGCCATGACGGTGGCCGACGTTGCGGGAAATATCGCGCCCCAGAGAGCGGACGAATTAACCAGGAAAACGCCCTAGGCAGCCGCTATACTCGGCCGCAATGAAGGGCGCAAACCGACCGCAGGTCCGCCGCCGCTAAGGCGCCGCGTGCCCTCCTTGCGCCCGTTGCTTTTGGCTCCCGCTCTCTCTCGCATCATCGGCTGTTGAAGCGTTTCCGCGCACCAGCCCGAGCGACCCTGCACGCCTACATGCTTAGCTCTAGATAGTGCCGATCCCGCGCAGGTTCGATCGGCGCCCGCCCGAGCGGGACACGACTCGCATAAACGACCGCATCCGCGTACCCGAGGTGCGGCTGATCGGTGAGGACGGGCAGCAGATCGGCATCGTCAACCGCGATGACGCTTTGAGTTACGCGCGGGAGCGTGACCTCGACCTGGTCGAGATCTCAGCCGAGGCCAAGCCACCCGTCTGCCGCGTGCTCGACTACTCGAAGTACAAGTACGAGCAGGAGCAGCGGCGCAAGCAGGCCCGCAAGCACCAGCAACAGGTGACCATTCGCGAGATGAAGCTGCGGCCGAAGATCGCGACGCACGACTACGAGACCAAGAAGGGTCACGTGCTGCGCTTCCTGAAGCACAACGACAAGGTCAAGGTCACGATCATGTTCCGGGGTCGCGAGGTCGCGCATCCCGAGCGCGGAGAGGTGCTGCTGCGAAAGCTGGCGGAGGAGCTGGGCGAGCACGGAATCATCGAGCAGGAGCCGAACCAGGAGGGACGCAACATGACGATGGTCCTCGCCCCGGTCCGAGCGTCGCCGAACAGCCGCCGCCCGGAGGCCCCGGCTCCAAGTGCGGAGCAGCCTTCCGGTGGCAAAGCTCAGCCTTCCCGTGGCAAAGCTCAGCCTCCCGATGGTGAAGCGCAGCCCGCTTCCGAAGCGCAGCCTGCTTCCGAAGCGCAGCCCGCCGCGGATCAGAACGGCGAGGCCAACGCCGCTTCCGCCGAAGGCTGAAGAGCCCCTACCGCACGCGCACGCTCAAGCCTCGAGCGCGTCCTCCTTCGGCGACTCTCTCTGGCCCTCGGGCCGGTCCTCGTTCTTCTTCCTGGCGGCGCGCCTGACGCTCTCACAAGACCCCTTGGGGTTCGCGGCCGTCGCGTCCGCGATCACGTCCTTGAAGTCGAGGTATGCGACGTCCTTCTTGCCGGCCCCGCAATCGACCAGGTCCGGCTCTCCGTCGCGCGCGTGCAGGCCGTCGTTCCCGGGGCCGCCCCGCAGCGTGTCCGCACCCGGAAGCGGGACGTCGGCGACCGCCAGCCCCCAGACCTGGTCGTTGCCCTCGCCGCCGAGCACGATGTCGACGCCGAGGTTTCCGAAGACGAGGTCGTTGCCCTGATCGCCGAACACCCTGTCGTCGCCCCGGCCGCCGGAGGCCTGGTCGTGGCCCGTGTTGCCGATCACTTCGTCCGTGTCGTCGCCGCCGTGGACGCGGTCGTTGTCCTCGCCTCCCGTTACGCGGTCGGCGCCGGGGCCGGCGAAGGCGGAGTCCTTTCCGGAGGCGCCCGTGAGCCGGTCGTCGCCCGCGCCTCCGGTCAGGAAGTCGTTGCCGAAGAAGCCGTCGATCGTGTCGGGACCCGCGTTGCCGAACAGCCGGTCGTTGTCCACGCCCCCGCTCAGGAGATCCCCGCCCGAGCCGCCGGTGAGGCGATCGTGGCCGACGTTCCCGTACAGGCGGTCCGAGCGCGTGCCGCGGCCGCCCGAAAGGAAGTCGTTGCCTACGCCGCCGGACGCGATGTCCCGCCCGCGACCGGTGTAGACCGTGTCGTCGCCGCCGAGAGCGCGCACCCGGTCGTTCCCGCCGCGCGCCTTGATCGCGTCGGCGTCGTCGGTCCCCGTGATGCGTTCCCCGCGGCCCGAGCCGCTGATGAGCTCGGCGGTTGCCACGGAGGAAACTGCGAGCACGGCGGTCGAAGCGGCGAGCACTATGAGCGGCGCTCGCTTCGCCAGTCTCTTGCCGGTGCGTGCGATGCGACTGTCCATTTCCGTCCTCCCCTCGGGGTCGTGTCCCCCCAGCCGCCAGATTAGGGGCTCGATCGGCCCCGCGCGCCGGTCGGTCGACCAAATGTCCAGTTCGGTTGCACGAGAACCTCAGTGGCCCTTGAGGCGGCGCCCCTAGAACATCGAGCCGGCTTCGCCGGACACCTAAAGTCCAGAGCGTCCGCCTTGAGGCGGCCGCCCCTAGAACATCGAGCCGGCTTCGCCGGACACCTAAAGTCCAGAGCGTCCGCCTTGAGGCGGCCGCCCCTAGAACATCGAGCCGGCTTCGCCGGACACCTAAAGTCCAGAGCGTCCGCCTTGAGGCGGCCGCCCCTATACTTTTGAAACCATGCCCAAGATGAAGACCCACTCAGGCGCGAAGAAGCGCTTCCGTAAGACGGCGACCGGCAAGCTGCGGGCGCGTCACGCCTTCCGGACGCACATCCTGGGCAAGAAGCCCGCGCACCGCAAGCGCAGGCTCGGGCGGCCGTTCATACTCTCGCCCGCCGATCGGCGCGAGGCGCGTGAGCTGCTCGCCGGAAGGGGGCGCAAGAAGTGACCAGAGTCAAGCGCTCGGTTCACGCGCGCAAGAAGCGCCGCGCGGTGCTGGACCGCGCAAAGGGCTACCGGGGCGAGAAGCACTCGAGCTACCGGCGCGCCAAGGAGCAGGTCATGAAATCGGAGGCCTACGCGTATCGCGACCGCCGCCGGCGCAAGCGCGACTTCAGATCGTTGTGGATCGTGCGCATCAACGCTGCGGCGCGCAAGGAGGGCCTCTCCTACAGCCGCCTGATGTCCGGCCTGCGCGAGGCCGGCGTCGAAGTCAACCGCAAGATGCTCGCCGACGTCGCCGTCCGTGACCCCGAGACCTTCCGCCGATTTGCCGAGCGAGCCAAGCAGGCCCGGGAGGTGACGGCTGCCGAAAGTTGAGGTTCCACGGCAGCGACGACTTCACCGGGCGGGCCCAATGGGTGCCGCCTTTTTTCGTGAACATCGAGCCGGCTTCGCCGGACACCTAATGAGAGAGCCGATCAAAAGCAAGAGCAATCAGCACCTGAAGGAGGTGCGCAGCCTGCGCGAGCGAAAGCATCGCGACCGCACAAGCTTGTTCACCGCCGAGGGCGAGGACCTGCTTGCCGAGGCGCAGCGCTTCGGCGTATCGCCGCGCGCCGTCCTCTACGACGCCGAGCGAGTAGTCGCCGATGACCCGATCGTCTCCGCCCACCCGGGGGCGTTGCCCGTCACGAGCGAGGCCCTCGAAAGCGCGAGCGCGCTCGGCTCGGGCTCGCGGGTGATCGGCGTCTTCGAGCAGCGCTGGGCCGAGCTCGGCCCCGAATCGCCGCCACCGAGCGAGTTGGACGCAGCGATCTACCTGCACGACGTCGCCGATCCGGGCAACGTCGGAGCCGTCCTGCGCTCGGCGCTCGCGCTCACGCGGGCGATCGTCTTCCTCAGCGCGTCGAGCGCCGACCCGTTCGGCCCGAAGGCGGTGCGGGCGAGCATGGGCGCCGTGTTCGGGCAGTCGATAGCCCGTGCCGGCCTGGCCGAGGCGCGGGCCACCCTCGGAGAGGGCTGGCAGGTGGTGGCGCTCGCGCCGAGGCGGGGAAAGCCGCTGCCGGCCCTCGAGCTCGGCAGGCGCACGCTCTTCTGCCTCGGGTCCGAGCGGGCCGGGCTGCCGGACGAGCTCGCCGCCGCCTGCGACGACGTCGCCCACGTCCCGCTGCGCTCGGAGGGGTTCGAGTCGCTCAACGTCGCGATGGCCGCGACGCTCTGCCTGTACGAGGCTTCGACCGCCGCTGCAGCCTCACGGAGGTCTTTGTGAGGCCGGGGCCACTACATACACTTCCGACCGCATGAGCCCCGAGCCCACCGACAACGGCGCCAAGCGGGCGCTCGAGCGCCTCGAGGGGCTCGCGGAGGAGGCGGAGTCGGCGGTCATGGCCGCCGGCACGGCGGCCGCGGTCGAGGAGCTTCGGGTCCGCTACCTCGGTCGCAAGGCGGAGCTGACGCAGATCCTGCGCTCGATCCCGGAGCTGGCGCCCGCTCAGCGGGCGGAGCTCGGCAGGCTCGGTAACGAGACGAGGCGGGCGCTCGAGGGACTGATCGACTCACGGCTCTCCGCGCTCGCGTCCGCCGAGCTCCACACATCCCTCGAGCGCGACCGCGTCGACGTCACCCTCCCCGGCGACCCGCCGGCCCTGGTGGGACACCTGCACCCGCTCACCTCGACGCGCCGGGACATCGAGGACGTCTTCATCGGGATGGGCTACCGCGTCGTGGAGGGGCCGGAGGTCGAGCTCGACCATTACAACTTCACGGCGCTCAACATCCCGCCCGGCCATCCGGCGAGGCTCTCGCAGGACACCTTCTACTTCTCGGACGACCTGCTGCTGCGAACGCACACGTCGCCGATGCAGATCCGCGCCATGGAGGCCCAGGAGCCGCCGATCTACATCATCGTGCCGGGAACCGTCTACCGGCGCGACTCGGACGCCACCCACACGCCAATGTTCAGCCAGGTCGAGGGCCTCGCGGTCGACGAGGACATCACGCTCGCGGACCTGCAGGGAACGCTGCTCGAGTTCGCGAGAGCGATCTTCGGCGGCTCGCAGCGCGTGCGGATGCGTGCCGGCTATTTCCCGTTCACCGAGCCCAGCGTGGAGGTGGACGTCTCCTGCTTCGCGTGCGCGTCCAGGGGCCGCCGCGCCGACGGGTCTCTCTGCTCGCTTTGCAAGGGAAGCGGCTGGATCGAGATCCTCGGCGCCGGGATGGTGGACCCGAACGTGTTCGGCTTCGTGAAGGACCGGGGCTACGACCCCGAGCGCGTTCAGGGCTTCGCGTTCGGGATGGGCATCGAGCGGATCGCGATGCTGCGTCACGGCATCCCGGATCTGCGCCTGTTCTTCGGCAACGACCTGCGCTTTCTGGAGCAGTTTTAGGCTAGAGATGAGGGTGCCGAAGGCATGGCTCCAGGAGTACTGCGACCCCGGACTGGACGTCGCGGAGATCGGCCGCGTGCTCTCCATGAGCGGCACCGAGCTCGAGCGCATCACGCACGTCGGCGTGTCGTCGGGTGACGGCAACTCCGGCTTCTTTCGCATCGGCAGGGTGCTGGCGGCGGAGCAACACCCCGACGCGGAGCGGCTCAAGGTCTGCAGCGTGCAGCTCGCCGAGTCGGACACACGCACGATCGTGTGCGGCGCTCCCAACGTTGCGGCTGGCGAGGTCGTGCTCGTCGCACTGCCGGGTGCGGTGCTGCCGGACGGGACGAAGCTGGGACGCGCAAACCTGCGCGGGATCACCTCGGACGGGATGATCCTCTCCGAGGCCGAGGTCGAGCTGGGGGCCGATGCCGGAGGGATCATGGTCCTGCCGGACTCGTTGGACGTGGGAGAGCCGGCCGGCCGCTACCTGCAGCTCGGGGACGACGTGCTCGAGTTCGAGATCAACCCGAACCGACCCGACTGCATGTGCGTCTACGGGATCGCGCGCGAGCTGCACGCGGTCACGAATGCTTCGCTCGCCCCCGACCCGTCAGAGGATGACGCGGATGCGACCGGCACCGGCAAAGTCGAGGACCATCTGGAGGTCGTCGTCGAAGACCCGCAGCTCTGCCCGCGCTTCAGCGCGCGCGTGTTCACCGACGTGCGGATCGGACCGTCGCCCTTGTGGCTGAAGGCCCGCCTCATCGCCGCGGGGCAGCGCCCGATCAACAACGTCGTAGACATCACCAACTACGTGATGTTGCTGCTCGGCCAGCCCACGCACGCGTACGACCTCGACAAGATCGCGGGGCCGCTGCTGCACGTCCGCCGCGCAATCGAGGGCGAGAGCCTCGTGACGCTCGACGGCGAGCGGCACGTCTTCGACGACGATGCGGTGCTCGTGTGCGACGCGAAGGGCCCCTCGGGGATCGGCGGCATCATGGGCGGCGCAGCGAGCGAGGTCTCCGAGAAGACGACGCGCGTCGTGCTGGAGGCCGCGACATGGAACGGCCCGAACATCCTGAAGACGTCGTCGAAGCTCGGACTCAGAACCGAGGCGAGCGCTCGCTTCGAGCGCCGGCTCCATCCGGAGCTCGCGCTGCGCGCCCAGCGGCTCGCCGCCCGCCTGATGGTCGAGCTGTGCGAAGCGCGCATGGTGCCCGGGACCATCGACATCGCCGGGACGCTTCCGGCTCCGATCACCGTGACGTTGCGGAACGATCGCGTCGAGAAGCTGCTCGGCGAGCGCATCGAGCAGGATGAATCCAGCGCGATCCTCGAGCGGCTCGGGTTCACGACGCGGCCGTCCGACGCCGCGCTCGAGGTGGACGTGCCCTACTTCCGCCACTACGACGTCACGCGCGAGGCCGACCTCATCGAGGAGGTGGCCCGCGTGCACGGCCTGGATCGTCTGCCCGCCACGCTGCCGGCGCGCGAGCGTGCGATCGGCGGCCTGTCGCGCCCGCAGAGGCTGCGGCGGCTCACCGAGGACCTGCTGCGGGGCCGCGGTCTCGACCAGATCGTCACCTACAGCTTCGTCTCGCCGCAGTCGATCGCGCGGCTGCGCCTGGCCCCGGAGGACGAGCACACGCGGGTACTGCACATCGTCAACCCGCTCAGCGAGGACCAGTCGGCGATGCGCACGACGCTTCTGTGCGGCCTGCTCGAGACCGCCCGATACAACCTGGACCACGACGCGCGGGAGCTGCGGCTGTTCGAGATCGGCCGCACCTTCCTGTCCAACGGGCAGGAGAAGCTCCCGGACGAGATCGTGAACCTCGGGGTGCTGCTGGCCGGGGACTACCAGCCGGCGACCTGGCGCTCCCCCGCCCGCCGCGCCGACTTCTACGCCGTAAAGGGCCTGCTTGCGGGACTGCTCGCGGGGCTGGGGGTGGAGTGGCGGCTCGCCGATGGCGGGCCGGCCTTCCTTCACCCGGGACGGGCCGCGGAGATCCTGGCGGGCGGGCACGAAGTTGGCTGGATGGGAGAGCTTCACCCCCGGGTGGCGCTCGATTTCGGCTTCGACGAGCCGCCGGCGGTGATGGAACTGGACCTCGAGCTGGTGCTCGACGCCGTTCCGGGGCCGGCCCAGTACGAGGACGTCGTCACCTACCCGGCGGTCCACCAGGACATAGCCGTGACAGTCGACGAGGCGGTCGAGGCGCAAACCGTGATCGACACCGTGCGGGCCGCCGCCGGGCCGGAGCTTCGCGGGGTGCAGGTCTTCGACCTCTACCGCGGCGAGCAGGTGGGCGAAGGCCGGAAGTCCGTCGCCCTGCGGCTCGAGTTTCGAGCTTCGGACCGCACCCTCACCGACGACGAGGTGGCCAAGTTGCGGGAGCGGATCAAGGCGGCGCTTGCGCGCCAGCTCGACGGAGGGCTCCGTGAGTAAGCCGACAACCGCCACCGTCACCGTCACCTCGGCACAGCCGCTCGCCGGCGAGCCGGTGGCAAGGGCCTGTGTCGTGGGCGCATCTGGATTCGCGGGAGCGCTCGCGGCACGTCTGGTGTGGCGGCATCCGCGCGTGCAGCTCGAAGCGGTCACCGCTCGCACCGGCGCCGGGAGCAGGCACGACACCCTCTACCCGCGCTACCGCGTGCCGCTGGTGCTGGAGCCCTTCGACGCCGAACGGCTCGCGGGGCTCGACGTCGCGTTCGTCTCCTACCCGCACGGCGCGGCGGCAGAGGTCGTTGCGGCGCTTCGCGAGCGGGGGCTGCGCGTGGTTGACCTCTCGGCTGACTTCCGGCTCAGGGACCTTGGCGCCCACGAGGAGTGGTACGGGCCGCACGGTGTGCCGGAGCTGCGCGAGGAGGCCGTGTTCGGGCTCACCGAGCTGCATCGGCAGGCGATCGCGCGCGCAGACCTGGTCGCGAATCCCGGTTGCTACTCGACCGCGGCCCTGCTGGCGCTCGCGCCTCTGGCTCGCGCGGGCCTGATCGAGGACGCGGTGGTGGACGCCAAGAGCGGCGTGTCGGGCGCCGGGCGCGAGGCCACAGACGTTACGCACTTCGTGTCAGTGGACGAGAACGTGAACCCCTACGCCGTCGAAGGGCATCGCCACGCGCCCGAGATCGACCAGGAGCTCGAGCTCCTCGGTTGCCGCGAGCGTGTGACGTTCACCCCCCACCTGGTGCCACTCGATCAGGGGCTGCTCGCGAGCTGCTACGTCACTCCCACCCGCGAGCTGGACGCCGAGGAGCTGCGCTCCGTGTTCGAGGAGGCCTACGCGGGAGAGGCCTTCGTGGAGCTCTCAGACGTCCCGCCGGGCGTGCGAGACGTGCGCGACACCAACTTCTGCCGCCTCCACACGGCGATCGAGCGGCGCACCGGACGCCCGCTCGTGTTCGCGGCCATCGACAACCTGTGGAAGGGCGCCGCCGGTCAGGCGCTCCAGAACCTGAACGTGATGCTCGGCCTCGAGGAGAGAGAGGGGCTGGCGCCGTGACGGCGAGCGCCGGCGGGAGCGGCTCGGAGCTGGTGAGTGGGCCGAGCGCGGGTGCCGGCTTCTTTCGCTCGCGCTGGGTGGCGCGACCCGACGGCGTCGCCGAGCGCGAGCGCGGCGACCTGCCGGCCGGCTTCCGAGCGGCCGGGGTCGCGTGCGGCATCAAACCCTCGGGCGACCGGGACGTCGGCCTCCTCGCGTGCGAGCGCGATGACGCAACCTCCGCCGCGCGCTTCACGCGCAACGCCGTGGTCGCGGCGCCCGTCACTGTCACGCGCCGCGCCTCGCTCGAGCGCCTGCGCGCCGTCGCGGTCAACTCGGGCAATGCGAACGTGTTCAACGGCGACGCCGGTATCGAGGTCGCGGAGGCGATGGCCGCCACCGCCGCCGCGGGCGTGGGCGTCACCGCCGAGCGCGTCGGCGTCGCGTCCACCGGCGTAATCGGCGTCGGGCTGGAGCGAACGCCGGTGCTTGCGGGCATCGAGTCGGCGGCCGGCGAGCTCTCGCCGTCGGTGGACGGCTTCGCGCACGCCATCCTCACGACGGACCGCTGGCCGAAGTACGCGAGCCTCGACGTCTCGCTGAGCGGCGGCGGCGTCCTGCTCTGCGCTCAGGCCAAGGGAGGGGGGATGATCTCGCCCTCGCTGGCGACGATGCTCTGCTTCGTCCAGACGGACGCTGTGATCGATCCACACACGCTCGACCGTCTCCTTGGCGCCGGCGTGGAGCGCTCGTTCAACGGGATCTCGGTCGACGGTCAGATGTCCACCAACGACTCGGTCTTCATGATCGCCAGCGGAGCGTCGGGATTGAACGTCGAGGCGGGCGGCGACGACGAGCAGCGCTTCGCCCTCGCGCTCGATGCGCTCCTCGCGCAGCTCGCGCTCGAGATCGTCAGCGACGGCGAGGGCGCGTCGCGAGTTGCGCGGCTCGCCGTGCGCGGGCCGGCGGGCGCGACCGAGCCGGTGGCCCGTTCGGTCGCCAACTCGCCGCTCGTGAAGTGCGCCCTCTACGGGGCGGATCCGAACTGGGGCAGGATCGTGGCGGCGGCCGGGCAGGCGCTGCCGGAGCTGGGCGAGGCTCCCTTCGACGTCTGCATCGAGGACGTCGAAGTCGCGCGCGGCGGCGCCGCGGTTGCGCTCGCGGACTCGGAGCGGGCGCGCCTGGACGAGGCGATGCGCGCAGCCGAGGTGGAGATGGCCCTTTCCTTTGGCGCGGGGGAGGAGGAGGCGACGATCTACTTCTGCGATCTCGGCCACGAGTACGTGGACGTCAACTCGAAATATTCATGATGAGTCGGCTTGCCGATAGCCACGAAGTGTCAGAGCTCACGGAATTCGCCTCAAAGCGAATTCCGGCCTTTCCGGGCCGCCCGCAGGGCGCTAGATATTCATGATGCCGACCTACCGCGCTGGACACTCCCTGTGAACGAGGCCCGACACCCCGAAGTCGCGACCCTGCTCGAGGCGCTCCCCTACATCCGGGAGTTCTTCGGCAAGACGATCGTGATCAAGTACGGCGGCAGCGCCATGGCCGACGATTCGCTGCGGGAGGCGTTCGCGACCGACGTCGTGCTCCTCAAGTACGTGGGGCTGAACCCGGTGATCGTGCACGGCGGCGGGCCCGAGATCACCGAGCTCATGAACCGCCTCGGGCTCGAGGTCCAGTTCGTGCAGGGGCTGCGCGTGTCCGACGAGCAGACGGTCGAGGTCGCGAAGATGGTCCTGGTGGGCAAGCTGAACAAGGACATCGTGCTGCGTCTCAACCGGCACGGCCAGCGGGCGGTCGGCCTCTGCGGCGACGACGGCGCGCTGTTCGATGTCACGAAGCAACTCGTTCCGGACGCCGAGGGCGAGGAGCGCGACCTCGGCTATGTCGGCTCGATCGCGCACGTCGACGTCGACGTCCTCAATCACATCGCGCAGGACTACATACCCGTGGTCGCCTCCGTCGGGGCGGACCGCGAGGGCAAGTCGTACAACGTCAACGCCGACGAGGCCGCGGGCGCCGTGGCGGCCGCGCTCGGCGCCTACAAGGTGATCTTCATGACCGATGTGGAAGGCTGGCTCGCCGACGCCTCGGATCCCGGCTCCCTCGTGTCCGAAGCCGACGTCGCGATGGTGCAGCGCGAGATCGAGGCGCGGCGCGTCGGGGGCGGCATGGTCCCGAAGTTGAAGGCATGCGTCGCGGCACTCGATGCCGGAGCCGGCTTCGCTCACATAGTGGACGGCCGCAAGCCGCATTCGCTCTTGCTCGAGCTCTTCACCGACGCCGGGATCGGCACGAAGGTGAGGCCGTGAAGACGCTCTCCGGTGAGGAGCTCCGCGCTCTCGACGCAGCTCACGTCATGCGCACCTACGCACGCCAGCCGGCTGCGTTCGTGCGCGGCGAGGGGGCGACGCTGTACGACGCGGACGGTGAGGCCTACCTGGACTTCCTCGCCGGCATCTCGGTCTGCAACGCGGGCCACTGCCATCCGCGCGTGGTCGAGGCGGTGCGCGATCAGGCCGAGCGGCTGATGCACGTCTCCAACCTGTACCTGAACGAGCCGGCCACGCGCCTCGCCGAGCGGCTCGCCTCCTCCTTCGCTCCGGACGCGCGCGTGTTCTTCGCTAACTCTGGAGCGGAGGCCAACGAGGCCGCGATCAAGCTGGCGCGAAAGCGCCGGCGCCGCGGGGAGATCGTCGTGCTGGAGGGCGCCTTCCACGGCCGCACGATGGGCGCGCTGTCGGCCACGCCTCAGGAGACCAAGCAGGAGCCTTTCGCGCCGCTGGTGCCCGGCTTCGTCGCGGTTCCGCGGGAGGACCCCGCCGCGCTCGCTGCGGCGGTTGGGCCAAGCACCGCGGCGGTGATGATCGAGCCGCTGCAGGGCGAGTGCGGCGTGTGGCCGGTCTCCGACGAGGTGCTCGCGAGCGCGCGCGAGGCCTGTGACCGCGTCGGAGCTCTCCTCATCTTCGACGAGATCCAGTGCGGGCTCGGCAGGACGGGCACGCTGTGGGCGTTCGAGCAGTGCCCGGTGAGCCCGGACGTGATCACGGTGGCAAAGTCGCTCGCGAGCGGGCTTCCGGCCGGCGCCTGCATCGCCGCGGCAGAGGCGGCCGACGTGCTCGAGCCGGGCGACCATGGGACGACGTTCGGTGGAGGCCCGCTCGTGGCGGCCGCCGCGCTCGCGACTCTCGACGTGCTCGACCACGTGGATCTCATGACCTCGGTGCGCCAACTGGGCGAGCGACTGTCGAGCGGCCTCGAGGACCTGCGCGCGGCGGGTGCCCTGAGCGCCGTGCGGGGGCGCGGGCTGATGGTGGCCGCGGACCTCCCCGAGCCACGCGCGGCCGCCGTCGTGACCTCGGCGCTGGCGGAGCGCATCGTGCTCAACTCCACCGGCCCCGCGACGCTTCGCTTCCTACCGCCGCTCGTGATCGGCGAGGCCGACGTCGACCGCGTGCTCGACTTCCTGAGGGCGGCGCTTTGAGCGGCGAGCGCTCCGAGCAGCGAATGCCGGCGGCGCCGACCGCCTCCTACGAGGCCCGACGCGAGGAGGTCGGCCGCGTGCTGCTGCTCTACTCGGGTGGTCTCGACACGTCGGTGATGCTGAAGTGGATCCAGGACGAGTACGAGGCCGAGGTGGTCGCCCTCACGGTCGACCTCGGCCAGCCCGGCGAAGACTTCGACGTCGTGCGCGACAAGGCTCTTCGCCTGGGGGCGCTCGACTGCTTCGTCGTCGACGCCAAGGAGGAGTTCGCCCACGAGTACGTGCTGCCCGCGATCAAGGCGAACGCCCTCTACGGCGGCGGCTACCCGCTCTTCACCGCCCTCGGCAGGCCTCTGATCGCCAAGCTTGCCGTGGAGAAGGCGCGCGAGTCCGGATGCGACACGATTGCCCATGGATGCACCGGCAAGGGCAACGACCAGGTTCGCATCGAGGCCACCGTTGCCGCCCTCGACCCGGAGCTGAAGATCATCGCGCCGGTGCGCGAGTGGAGGATGGGTCGCGAGGAGGAGATCGCCTACGCGCGCGAGCACGGGATCCCGATCAAGGGCGGCACCGAGGTGCCCCCGTACTCGGTCGACGACAACCTCTGGGGCCGGTCGTCGGAAGGCGGCCCGATCGAGGACCTGACGGAGCCGCCGAGAGACGACGTGTTCGAGCTCGTCACGCCGCCGGAGAAGGCGCCCGACCAAGCGGCGACAGTCGAGATCGAGTTCGAGGCGGGCTGCCCGGTGGCGCTGGACGGCGAGCGGCTCGGGCTGGTCGAGCTGATCGAGCGCACGGCCGAGCTCGCGTGCAGGCACGGCGTCGGGATCGTCGACCACATCGAAGATCGGATCGTGGGGCTGAAGGTGCGCGACCTCTACGAGGTCCCCGCGGCGCAGGTGATCCTGACCGCTCACCAGGAGCTCGAGAAACTCGTCGGCACCATCCATCAGAACGGCTTCAAGGCCGGGCTCGACCGCCACTGGGCCTACCTCGTGTACGCGGGGCTTTGGTACGAGCCCCTGTTGGCGGACCTGAACGCCTTCATGGACTCGGTCAACGCCTATGTGACCGGCAAGATCACCCTGCGGCTCTACAAGGGCAACGTGAGCTTCGTCTCGCGCGAGTCGCCCAACGCCCTCTACGACGCCGAGCTGGCGGGCTTCGGCGCCTCGGGCGGGCTCTTCAGCCAGCAGGCGAGCCCCGGGTTCATCGAGCTCTGGTCACTCCAGAGCCGGATGGCGCATAGAGTGAGAAGCCGCCGAAAGACATAGGAGGGGCGGCCGCCTTGAGGCGGACGCTCTGGACTTTAGGTGTCCGGCGAAGCCGGCTAGGTATAAATAGGACGTGTTCTACAAGGCACTTGGTTTTGTGGTCTGGCGGCTTGCGCTCGCCTACCTGCGGGAGCGGTATGCGCGGCCCGCCAAGGTAGTGCTGGCGGCCGGGGTGATCTCGGCAGGCGTTGCCGCCTACCTGGCGACGCGCTCCGCCGAATAGCGCGCCCGCGCCGGTCGCCGGCGCGACGACCGGTGCGCCGGACCGGCGCTTGTACGCTTGGCGCCATGTGGCGCAACTGGGCGGGAGACCAGCATTGCGAGCCGGCCCGGGTGGAGTGGCCGGAGAGCGTCGACGAGGTGCGCGCCGCGGTGGAGCGTGCGCGGGCCGCCGGCAGGACCGTCCGGGTCGCGGCCTCGGGACACTCGTTCACCGACATCGCCTGCACCGACGGCCACATGCTGCGGCTGGAGCGGATGGGCAGGCTGCTCGACGTGGACCGCGAATCCGGGCTCGTCAAGGTCGAGGCTGGCGCGAGGCTGCGCGACCTCACGGCGGAGCTCGACCGCCACGGGCTAGCGCTGGAGAACCAGGGCGACATCGACGCGCAGACGCTCGCCGGCGCGCTGTCTACGGCCACTCACGGCACGGGCGCCCGCTTCCGCAACCTCTCCGCACAGGTGGAGGCGATGGAGCTCGTGCTCGCGGACGGCAGCGTGCTCGAGTGCTCGCAGCCCTCCGACCCGGAGACGCTGCGCGCGGCGCGCGTCGGCCTCGGGGCGCTCGGCGTCATCGTGAGCGTGACGCTGCGCTGCGTTCCGGCCTTCACGCTCAACCGCTTCGACCACCCGCTGGCGCTCGACGAGACGCTCGCCAGGCTCGACGAGCTGGACGGCTCCAACGACCACTTCGAGTTCTATACGTGGCCTCACGGCGGCGTGGCGCTGCTGCGCGAGACCAAGCGCGAGGACGGTCCGCCGCGACCACGCGGCCGGCTGCGGGAGTGGTGGGAGGAGACCCTGCTCGAGAACTACGTGATGTCGGCCGTCGCGCGCACCGGCAGGCGCTTCCCATCGCAGATCCCGCGCCTCAACCGCACGATCTCCCGCGTGCTGTCGGGCTCGCGCAAGGTCGACAGCAGCCACCGCGTGTTCGCCAGCAAGCGGCGCGTCAAGTTCACGGAGATGGAGTACGGCGTGCCCCGGGAGGTGGGCGCCGAGGCGCTGCGCGAGGTGCTCGACATGATCGAGCGACGCGGGTTCGCCGTGGGGTTTCCGATCGAGGTCCGCTTCGTCGCCCCCGACGACGCCTTCCTCAGTCCCTCCAACGAGCGGGCCACCTGCTACATCGCCGTGCACATGTTCCGCGGCATGGAGTGGTATCCGTACTTCCGCGCGGTTGAGGCGATCATGGACCGCTTCGGGGGGCGCCCGCACTGGGGAAAGCGACACTTCCAGTCGGCCGCCACGCTGGCGCCCCGCTACCCCGAGTGGGACCGCTTTCAGGCGGTGCGAGCGCGACTCGACCCAGACGGGGTCTTCGCGAACGAGTACACGGACCGCGTGCTCGGCCCGGTTGGAAAGCGCGCCGAGGTGGGCGTGTGACGCAGGCGGTCGCTCAAAGAAAGCACTGCCCCTCGCCGCGGTAGGTCGGTACCTCGTCCACGATCTCCTGTCCCGAGACGAGATAGAGGCTGGTGAAGCGCTCGCACAGCTCGCCCGCCTTGGCGTGGCGCATGTAGACGCGGTCGCCGTGCCGGAGTGCGCCCGCCGCCGGTCCGAGGAGCGGCGTTTGGACCTCGCCGGCGCCCTCCATCGGATCGAGCTTCAGACCGGGGGGCAGGTAGGGGCGCGGCACGCGCGAGGGCTCTCCGATGCCCGAGGCGAGGTATCCGCCACCTAGCGCGGTCGCGATCGACGGTGAGGGCTTTCGCACGACGGGCACCGCGTACATGGCCGCGGGGCGCAGCTCGAAGGCGCCGTAGTTGTCGAACAGCGTGGGGGCGTAGAAGCCCGAGCCCGCCGCGATCTCCGTCACCGCCGGCTCGCTCGCGGTCAGCTCGATGCTGCCGGTGCCGCCCCCGTTTACGAACTCCAGCGCCGTTATCTCGCTCACGGCCGCCACGATCGCTCCTCGGCGCTCGCGCATCTCGCGCGCGGACATCCGCTGCATCATCCGGACGGCGGCGCTTCGAAGGCGCTTTCCCGGCACGCGGTCGCCGACGCCCGCGATGTGGGCCTCGTACGCCATCAGACCCACGAGCCGAACGCCGGCGCGGCGGTCGATCTCCCGGGCCAGGGTTGCGGCTGCCTGCGGCGTTCGCACCGGCGAGCGCTTGGCGCCGACCTTTACCCGTCCCCCCATGGCCCAGAAGCTGACGTCGATCTCGATCGCCACCCGCACCGGCCGCCGTCCCGCACCGGCCGCGCCTTCGATCAGGTCGAGGTGCTCGACGGAGTCGACCATCGCGACGGGGGCGCCGTCGGGGTCCTCATCGGTTGCGTCGGCGAGCGCCGCGAGCGCGCCTCGGTCGACGCTGGGATAGGCGAGCACCAGGTCCTCGAGGCCCTGCTCGGCGAGCCAGAGCGTCTCGGGCAGCGTGAACGTGAGCAGGCCACGAAAGCCGGGGTCGCGTTCGAGGGTCAGCTCGAGGATCCGCCGGCAGCGCAGCGACTTGCTCGCGACGCGAATCGGCTTCCCCCCGGCCCGGCTCAGCATGCCGGCGCCATTGGCCCACATCGCGTCCATGTCCACGAAGGCAAAGGGGGCCTCGACCGAGGCGAAGGCCGCCTCGTAGCGGCGGTAGGCCTCCGCGGGGTTCGCGGCCGCCGCCCTGGCGGCGGGAGGAGCGCTGACGCTCATTTGCCGAGCGTACCGGCTGCCGGCTCGCCGGTGGAGGCCGTGCCTCGGGCCACGGCCACGCCCGGATCTCCTGACACTGGTACAGTCCCGGCCGATTTGCAGGCACATACCGCCTAATCGCGCTCGGCCGACGAGCGGGAGCGGGGGAACCAGAGGCGGCCGTTGCCCTGTGCCGCCGGGGCGAGTCACCGAAACGTGTAGCGCCACTCCTTCGGCGCGAGCCCGACAGCTAACCCCGTAGGCGATCGAAGGAGGCAGTTTGCCGTTCAGGACCGGGCACGCCCGGCTCGAGAGCATCGCGTTCTGGCTCGTCGCCACGGCGGCGCTGTCGCTGTGCATCGCGTCGCGGGCGCAGGCCGCAGAAGTGGCGACGCTGCAGGCGCGCGTGGACTCAGCCCGTGAGCAGGCACGATCCCTCGCCGCCGGCGTGCAGGTCCGCACAGCCGAGCTTGGGGCGGTCGCGGCCCGCGCCCGCGCGGCCGGCGAGCGCGAGCAGGAGCTGTCCGCGGCCGTCCAGCGCGGGCGCGAGAGGGTGGCACGGATGCGCGCGGCGGCAGCTGCCGCGCACCGCCGGCTGCTCGCCGCCCAGGCCCGGTACCGGCGCTCGCAGCGCCAGCTATCCCGCCGGATCGTCTCGATCTACAAGAGCGATGTGCCCGATCTCGTGACGGTGCTGCTCGAGTCCGACGGCTTCAGCGACCTGCTCACCAGGACCGCCTACCTGAAGGAGATCAACGACGCGGACGGCGAGCTCGTGCGGCGCGTGGAGGCGCTGCGCGACGGCGTGCGCTCCTGGGTCGAGCGTGTCCGGGAGCTTCGCGGCCTCGCCACCGCGGAGGTCGCCAGAACCGCCGCGGCTCGCGACGAGGTTGCGCGCATCCGGGCCGCCGCCCAGGCGCGCGCAGCGGGGCTGCAGCGCGCAAGAGCGGCGCAGCAGGCGTCGCTGGCCACACTGCGCTCGCGCATGGCCGGATGGACCCAGCAGGTGCGGACGCTGCAGGCCGCGACGGGGCAGGGGGGAAACGCCGGCCAGGCCGTCGGCCAGTGGCTCGGCGGCGACTACGCGATCCCGAACTCGATCGTCCAGTGCGAGTCGGGCGGCAACTACGGCGCGCTCAACCCCTCGAGTGGCGCCGGCGGCGCCTACCAGATGCTGCCCGAGACCTACCAGGGACTCGGCGGCCGCCACAAGGCGCCGCACCTGGCGCCGAAGTGGGAGCAGGACAAGCTGGCGGCGAAGCTCTGGAACGGCGGCGCGGGTCGGGGCAATTGGGAATGCTAGGCATTCCTCGCAAATAGCCCAGAGATCGGCGCGCAGCAGTGACGGTCTGCGCCGCTTAGGCGTCGGCAGCGTGTCATAAGCTCGTCTTGTGGCCGAAGCGGTCCATCTCCACGTCCACTCCGAGTACTCGCTGCTCGACGGGGCCTGCAAGATCGAGGCTCTGGCTGCCCGCTGCGCGGAGCTCGGCATGGGCTCGCTCGGGCTCACCGACCACGGCGTGATGAACGGCGCGGTCGAGTTCTACAAGGCCTGCCGCAAGCACGACGTCAAGCCGATCATCGGGCTGGAGGCATACCTGGTCGACGATCGCCACGAGCGGGAGCGTGTGCGCTACGAGCGCAACCACCTGACGCTGCTGGCACGCGACGGAGCCGGGTTCCGCAACCTGATCAAGCTGTCCTCGGCCGGGTTCCTCGAGGGCTTCAACCGCGGCCACGCGAACGTCGATCTCGAGTTGCTCCAGCGCCACTCCGAGGGCGTGCTCGCCCTCACCGGTTGCCTGCAGTCGCGTTTCTGCCAGCGCCTCCTGCAGGAGCGCGAGCCCGAGGCGCGCGAGCACGTCGAGGCCCTGATGGGCATCTACGGTGCGGACAACGTCTACTTCGAGATCCAGAACAACAAGATCCCCGAACAGGACAGGGTCAACGAGAAGATCGTGCGGATGGCGCGCGAGGTCGGGCGGCCGCTCGTCGGCACCGCCGACGTGCACTACCTGCGCCGCGAGGACTACTCGAGCCACGCCGCGCTCCTGTGCGTGCAGACCAAGTCCACTCTGGCCGAGCCGAAGCTCCGCTTCGACACCAACGAGTTCTTCCTCAAGAGCCCGGCCGAGATGGAGTCGTCGTTCGCCGCCTGGCCCGAGGCCGTGCCGACCACGCTCGAGCTCGCCGAGCGCTGCGAGATCGAGATCGAGCTCGGCAACGTGCTGCTGCCACGTTACCCGGCGCCCGACGGCGAGAGCCCCACCGCCTATCTGCGCCGCCTGACCGAGGAGGGGCTTCGCCAGCGCTACGGCGAGCCGCCGCCGGCCGCCGCCGTCGAGCGGCTCGAGTATGAGCTGAGCGTGATCGAGGAGCTCGGCTTCGAGTCCTATTTCTTGATCGTCTGGGACTTCGTCAAGTACGCGAAGGACAACGCGATCGCAGTGGGGCCGGGGCGTGGCTCGGCCGCCGGCTCGATCGTCAGCTACACGCTCAACATCACCGACGTGGACCCGCTCGCCTACGACCTCATGTTCGAGCGCTTCCTGAACGTCGAGCGGCGCTCGATGCCGGACATCGACATCGACTTCTCGGTCAAGGGCCGCGACCAGGTGATCCGCTACGTGCAGGAGAAGTACGGCACCGACGCCGTGGCGCAGATCATCGCCTTCGGCAAGATGGCGCCCCGCGCGGCCACGCGCGACGCCGCCCGCGTGCTCGGTCACGACTACGCGAGCGGTGACCGCATCGCGAAGCTGATCCCCGAGCCCATAATGGGTCGCAACCCGAGCTTCGACGAGTGCCTCGGCAAGGGCTCGGAGCTGCGCACTCTCTACGACTCCGAGCCGGAGGCGCGCCAGATCATCGACGTCGCGCGCGGCCTCGAGGGAATCGTCCGCAACAGCACGATTCACGCGGCCGGCGTCGTGATCTCCGATCGGCCGCTGACCGAGATCGTCCCGCTTCAGCTCGCGGAGGATCGAGCCGCCCCCGCGAGCTCCGACGATGGAAAGCCGCAGCGCGCGTACAGGGCGGTCACGCAGTACTCGATGGATCCGATCGGCGAGATCGGGCTCTTGAAGATGGATTTCCTGGGGCTGCGGAACCTCGACGTGCTGGAGAACGCGGTCGACATCATCGAGCGCTCCGGCGGCCGCCGGATCGACTTCGAGTCGCTTCCCCTCGACGACCGCAAGACGTTCGAGATGCTCGCCCGCGGCGACTCGATCGGCGTGTTCCAGCTCGAGTCCGAGGGCATGCGCGAGGCGCTTCGCAAGGTCGGGCCGACCGAGTTCGTCGACATCGTCGCGCTCGTCGCCCTGTACCGGCCCGGCCCGATGAAGTTCATCCCCGACTACGCCCGGGGCAAGAAGGACCCGCAGTCGGTGCGCTACGTCGACGAGCGGCTGCGCTCGATCACGCAGCCGACCTATGGGATCGCGCTCTATCAGGAGCAGCTCATGCAGATCGCGCGCGACATCGCGGGCTTCCCTGGCCCGAAGGCGGACACGCTGCGCTCGGCGATCGGGAAGAAGAAGCGCGACCTGATGGCCACCCTGAAGGAGGACTTCGTCGCCGGCTGCAAGACGAACGGCACCTCGAGCGCCGTCGCCAACCAGCTCTGGTCGCTGATGGAGGCGGCAGCCGACTACTCCTTCAATCGCTCACACGCGGCGTGCTACGCGCTCATCGCCTACCGCACCGCCTACCTGAAGGCGAACTACCCGGCCGAGTACATGGCTGCCGTGATCTCGAGCGTGATGTCGACCAAGGACAAGGTGCCTTTCTTCGTCTCGCGCTGCGAGGAGATGGGGATCAGCGTGCTGCCGCCGGACGTCAACGAGTCCGGTCACGACTTCGTCGTCTCGAGCGGAGCGATCCGGTTCGGCCTCGATGCCGTCAAGAACGTCGGCTATGGCGCGGTGGAGAAGATCTGCGAGGCGCGTGGGCGGAGCGGTCCCTTCACGTCGATTTGGGACTTCTGCTCGCGCGTGGACTCGCGCACGGTGAACAAGAAGGCGATCGAGAGCCTGCTCAAATGCGGCGCGCTCGACTCGACCGGCGCGACACGCAAGGGGATGCTCATGGTGCTCGCGCAGGCGCAGGGGGCCGGGCAGAAGCACCAGGAGGACGCGCTGTCGGGGCAGAGCTCGATCTTCGACATCGACGACGGCGCGAGCTCGGGGCCTCGCGTCGTTCACGCGCCCGTCCCGAGCGAGGAGTTCGAGCGCGCGGAGCTGCTGCGCTTGGAGAAGGAGACGCTCGGCATCTTCCTCTCGAGCCACCCGCTCGCCGACGTACGCGACGCTCTGCGAGCGCGCGTGGACTGCTCGCTCGCAGAGATCGAGCGCAAGGCCGACGGCGCCTGGGTGACCGTCGGCGGGCTGATCACCGAGGCGAAGCGGATCCGGACCAAGAACGGCGAGCCGATGATGTTCGCGACGCTCGACGACCTGGACGGCCAGGTCGAGATGCTGATCTTCAACTCCGCCTACGCCGCAGCCGAGTCGAAGGCGAGCGTCGACAAGCGCGTGATCGTGCGCGGTCGCGTGGACCACAAGGATCGCGGCGAGACGAAGCTGATCGTTCAGGAGATCGAGGAGTTCGAACCGAGCGCGGAGGAAATCAGCAGCGCAGCGGCGAGTGCCGCGACGTCCCCGGCTGCGGCGGCCGCGGCGAATGGCAGTGCGGCGCAACTTGCGGCGGCGCAGATCGGCGAGCCGCTGGTGCTGAAGGTGGACGCGCGCCGGCTTCCCGACTCGCTGATCGGGGACCTCAAGTCCGTGCTGGAGCACTTCCCCGGTGAGACGGACGTACTGCTCGAAATGGAGACAAGCGCCGGGACGCGGCGGCTTCGCTTTGGACCTGCCTGCCGGGTGAGCATCACGCACGGCCTGCGGGCGGAATTGAACGACCTGCTGGGCCCGGACGCCCTCGTCGCCTAGCCCCGCGGAGGGGGCGACAGGCGCGTTTTTCGCGGGTACACTCTGCGCATGGCGCTCCGAGCGCAGACCACAGAGGCGACCGAATGTCGCCAGTGCTGCACCTTCTGCGACAAGGTGATCAACCCGCGTGGCTGCGTCGAGATGGACTGCCCGTTCCTCTACACCTACGAAGACGAGCGCTCCGGCAGGCGCTACATGGGGTGCCTTCAGAAGGTGTTCGGGGTCGAGATCGACGTCGACCTCTTCAACAAGGCCGAGCGCACTCGCCAGGGCTTCGGTGGCGTGAAGGCAATGCGCGAGCCGCTCGCGACGTGCCCATTCAGCGTCGAGCAATCGTACGAGGGCCAGGGCGCCGCGTTCGACTGCGTCAACGCACGCTTCTTCGACGCGAGCGACAGCGGCCCGGGAAGCTACCGCGCGTTCGACCTGCGCGACGCGGTCGCCGACGGCCTGCAGAGCTAGCGGGCTTTCTCGAACTAACGGCGAAGCCGTTTCGCGATATCGATCTGAGCCTTGTCGGGGCCGTGGCCGTCGGGTCCCGGCACCTCGAGCAGCACCGGCAGCCCCCGAAAGCGCGGCTCGGCGAGAAATACGCGGATGCCCTCCTCTCCCAGCTCGCCCTCGCCCAGGTTGGCGTGGCGGTCGCGGTTGGAGCCGAGAGGCGTCTTGGAGTCGTTCAGGTGCAGGCAGCGAAGCCGCTCCAGCCCGAGCAGCGACTCGCACTCATCAACGACCTGCGCCAGCACCTGCGGATCGCGGACCTCGTGCCCCGAGGCCAGCAGGTGACAGGAGTCGAGGCACACGCCTAGGCGCTCGCCGCCACCGGAGCGCTCGATCACCGCGCCGAGCTCGTCGATGCTGCGCCCGACCGTCCCGCCAGCGCCGGCGGTGTTCTCCAGCAGCAGCGCGCAGCTCTCGCTGTCCGACAGGACGCGCTTGAACGCGTCTCCGATCAGCTTCAGGGTCTTGGCCGGGGCGGCTCCCTTGCCGCTGCCGGGGTGAACGATCACGCCGCTCGCTCCGATCGCGTCGCCGACGCGCAGGGCGTGGGCGAGCGAGACGCCCGACTTGCGGCGCACCTCCGCGTCGTCGCTCGCGCAGTTGATCAGGTAGACGGCGTGAATGTAGACGGACTCGAGAGGACTCGAGGCAAATCGCTCCCTGAAGGCCTCGAAGGCCGCGTCCGTGTACTTGGTCGGTCGCCACATCCGCGGGCTCTGGTTGAAGATCTGCATCGACTCGCAGCCCATCGCCTCCGCGCGCTCGAGCGCCCGCACGAGGCCGCCCGCGGACGAGACGTGGCCGCCTATTAGCATCGGATGCCGAATATCGAGTCGGCTTCGCCGAACACCTAAAGTCCTGAGAGTCAGCCTACGGCTGCCTCCCCTATGTCCGTCAAGGTGAGATTCGCCCCCAGCCCAACCGGCTACCTCCACGTCGGTGGAGCGAGGACGGCACTCTACAACTGGCTGCTCGCGCGCCAACAGGGCGGCACGTTCGTGCTGCGGATAGAGGACACCGACCGCGAGCGCTCGACCGAGGGGGCGATCGAGCAGATCCTCGACTCGCTTCGCTGGCTCGAGCTCGACTGGGACGAGGGACCGCACCGCCAGAGCGAGCGCGCCGAGCGGTACGCCGAGCACCTGGCAGCGCTGCTCGAGTCGGGTGCCGCCTACTGGGACGTCGCCACCGCGGAGGACGTCAAGCGCGCCAAGGAGGGATCCGGCGGGGCCGGGTACCGCGGCACGCCGGTTGCGGAGAACACGGAGGGGGCGGCCGTCCGCCTGCGCGTGCCTGACGAGGGAGAGACGGTCGTGAACGACGTGATCCGCGGCGCGGCCGGCTTCGAGAACCGGCTGATCGACGACTTCGTGATCGCGCGCTCGGATCGCTCGCCGCTCTACAACTTCGCCGTCGCGGTGGACGACCTCGAGATGGGCATCACGCACGTGGTGCGCGGCGACGACCACCTCTCCAACACGCCGCGCCAGCTTCTGCTGC
Organism: uncultured Solirubrobacterales bacterium; assembly: GCA_963774075.1. Lineage (GTDB taxonomy): Bacteria > Actinomycetota > Thermoleophilia > Solirubrobacterales > JBBDJG01 > JBBQNR01. The sequence continues at coordinate 425,334 of CAVZDP010000009.1, forward strand.
TGGCGGCGCTCGGAGCGGAGCCACCGGTGTACGCGCACCTGCCGTTGTTGTACGGCCCCGATGGCAAGCCGCTCTCCAAGCGCCATGGCGCCGTCTCGGTGCAGGAGTTCCGCGACGCCGGCTACCTACCCGAGGCCGTGCGCAACTATCTCGCGCTGCTCGGCTGGGGATACGACGAGACGACGACCTTCTTCGACACCGGTGAGCTGATCGAGCACTTTCGCCTCGAGCGCGTGTCGCGCTCGCCCGCCGTCTTCGACGAGCAGAAGCTGCGCTGGATGAACGGCCAGTACCTGCGACGGATGCCGGTACCCGAGCTCGCGCAGCGCGTGCGCGACTACCTTCGCATGCGCGGCCTGCCTGGCGCCGACGACCCGCGGCTCGAGCAGGCGGTCGCGGCGGTGCAGGAGAAGATCGCGACGCTCGGCGAGTTCTCCTCGCTCGCCGGCTTCGCGTTCGCGCCGCTCGAGGTCGATCCCACCGCCTGGGAGAAGGTGATGGCCAAGGACGGCGCGGCGGGCACCCTCGCCAAGGTGCGCGAGGCGCTCGAGGAGGTCGAGCCCTTCGAGGAGGCGGGCATCGAGCGCGCCCTGCGCTCGGTCGCCCAAGAGCTCGACGCGAAGCCGGGCAAGGTGTTTCAGCCGCTGCGCGTGGCCATCACGGGCAAGACGGTGTCGGCCGGGGTCTTCGAGAGTTGCGCCCTGCTCGGAAAGCAGGAGACGCTGGCGCGGATAGACGCCTCCCTGGCCCGCCTCTAGGCCGAAAAGGCGCGCCCACAGCGGGCTCCGTCCGTCAACTTTTTATCCGGCGTGCCGATACCTGCTATGCCGATGACCACGAGCAACGCAGGGAAGCCGCGCAAGGCAGGAAGCGCGAAGACAAACGCCTCGGCCCCCACGCCGACCGTGTCGCCGAGCCATATGGCACCGGTCCAGCACCACAACGAGGGGCATGGCCGGCGCCTCACCGCTGCCTTCGAGGCCCTTGAAGCTTTTCCCGCACTCGCCGAGTCGCGGCGCCGCGTGCTGGGCCTGGTGAGCCAGGACCCGCCATCGGTCTCGGACATGGTGACCGCGATCGAAGCCGACGTCGCGCTCGTGATCGCGGTGCTGCGGCTCGCGAACAAGCACTCCGGCGGCCGCGGCAAGGTCAGGACGGTCCCGGAGGCGATCGAGATCCTGAAGCCCGCCGGCGTCGAGGCGCTGATCGGCGCCACCAAGACCTTCGACTTCTTCGAGCGCACGCCGGTGTGGGACGTGGCGCCCGACCGCTTCCGCCTGCACGCTGTCGCAACTCAGCGCGCCGCGGACCGCCTCGCCGCGCGGCTCGAGTTTCCCGAGCGCGACGAGCTCCTGATCAGCTCTCTTCTGCACGACATCGGCAAGCTCGTGCTCGTCCAAGCTTACCCCGGCTATCCGCGTCAGGTCCACCAGACCGCCCGCACGCCGGAGCAGCGCGTGCACGCCGAGCGGCGTGAGCTCGGCATCGATCATGCGCTCGTGGGCGGCGTGCTCGCCCGGCGCTGGGGGATGCCGCAGCCGCTCGCCGCAGCGATCGAGCACCACCACGCCGAGGACGCGATCGGAGAGGCGGGGCTGGTCCGGCTCGCCGACATGCTCGCCCACTACGCGCAGGGCCAGCCGATCGCCCCAGACCAGCTGCTCGCGGTGGCGCGCAAGGTCGGCTTCGGCCCGCAGGACCTGCGCGAGGTCCTGTACGAGCTTCCGAACCCACCGCCCGACCGTCGCCGCTCGAGCACGCCGTGCCCGCTCTCGGCGCGGGAGCTGGAGGTGCTTCGCCGCCTCGCCGAGGGCAAGGTCTACAAGCAGATCGCGCTCGAGCTGGAGCTCTCGACGAGCACGGTTCGCACCCACCTGCACAACGTCTACGGCAAGCTCGACGCCGTCGACCGTGCCCAGGCCGTGCTGATCGCCTCCGAGCGCGGCTGGCTGTAGCGTCCGGCGGCCGTCCCGCCTATAACTAGGGCATGGCCGAAGGCCAGCTCCAGGAAAAGCAGTTCGACCTCCTCTACAAGGAGCTGCGGCGCATAGCCGACCAGCTCGAGGGAATAGAGCGCCGGCTCGAGGTGCTCGACGCGCTCGCCCCCGCTCTCCTGGAGATCTCGCGGCTGTCGAGCGCGCTCGAGTCGCTCGCCTACGCCGCGCTCGGCCGCGAAGGCCCGACGGTCCGGCGGCGCAGACGCGCATAGCGCCGCGACGCGTAAGCGGCGGCAAGGCCGATCCCGATCGAGTCGATCATCACGTCGACCGGTGTGCCGTTGCGCCTGTCGACGAGAGTCTGGTGGAGCTCGTCGCTCACGGCGTATGCGAGACACACGAGCACTGCGGCGCCAATCTGGGCACGAGGCGTCCAGCCGGGCCGCAGTCCAACCGCCGCCCGCCAGGTGGCGAGCATGAGCGCGGCGTACTCGGTGACATGGGCGAGCTTTCGGAGCAGCACCTCCCAGAAGGCGCGGTCCTCCTCGTCGCCGGGCTGCGCCGAGAGGAAGAAGATCAGCGCCATCACAGCGAGTGGTGGCAGAAGCAACGACGCGAGGCGCTTCGCCCGCGCGGGAAAGTCGCCTGGCCCGGGACTAGACTGACTATGCGTGCCCAACTGAGCCTTTCTCGATGATCACGATCACCTCCAAGTCACGCTACGCGATCCAGGCGCTCGCCGAGCTGGCGCGCCTGGGCGCCCTGCCGGGCGGCAAGCCGGTCCCGATCGCAGAGCTCGCCCGGCGCAGGGACATCCCGCTCCAGTTCCTGGAGCAGCTCTTCGCGACGCTCCGCCGAGCCGGGCTGCTCCACAGCCAGCGCGGAGTCAAGGGCGGCTACACGTTCGTGCGCGACCCGAGCGAGGTAACGGTGCTGGAAGTCGTCGAGCTGCTCGACGGCGAGGTCGGCGCCGACACTGACGGCGGCGGCGACACCGCAGGCCTCTGGTCCAGCGCCGTCACTGCCCTGCGCGAGTGCCTAGGCGGCACGACCATCGCAGACGTCATCCAGCGCGAAGCTGAGGCGGCCGGCACGCAGATGTACTACATC